>NZ_CP115182.1:1342500-3655000 GCF_027625375.1 Diaphorobacter sp. ED-3
GACGGAAAGACCCCATGAACCTTTACTGTAGCTTTGTATTGGACTTTGAACGGATCTGTGTAGGATAGGTGGGAGGCTTTGAAGTGAGGTCGCTAGATCTCATGGAGCCAACGTTGAAATACCACCCTGGTGCGTTTGAGGTTCTAACCTAGGTCCATTAGCTGGATCGGGGACAGTGCATGGTAGGCAGTTTGACTGGGGCGGTCTCCTCCCAAAGCGTAACGGAGGAGTTCGAAGGTACGCTAGTTACGGTCGGACATCGTGACGATAGTGCAATGGCATAAGCGTGCTTAACTGCGAGACTGACAAGTCGAGCAGATGCGAAAGCAGGACATAGTGATCCGGTGGTTCTGTATGGAAGGGCCATCGCTCAACGGATAAAAGGTACTCTGGGGATAACAGGCTGATACCGCCCAAGAGTTCATATCGACGGCGGTGTTTGGCACCTCGATGTCGGCTCATCTCATCCTGGGGCTGTAGTCGGTCCCAAGGGTATGGCTGTTCGCCATTTAAAGAGGTACGTGAGCTGGGTTTAAAACGTCGTGAGACAGTTTGGTCCCTATCTTCCGTGGGCGCTGCAGATTTGAGGAAGCCTGCTCCTAGTACGAGAGGACCGGAGTGGACACACCTCTGGTGTATCGGTTGTCACGCCAGTGGCATTGCCGAGTAGCTAAGTGTGGAAGAGATAACCGCTGAAAGCATCTAAGCGGGAAACTCGTTTCAAGATGAGATCTGCCGGGGCCTTGAGCCCCCTGAAGGGTCGTTGTAGACCACGACGTTGATAGGCTGGGTGTGGAAGTGCAGCAATGCATTAAGCTAACCAGTACTAATTGCCCGTGCGGCTTGACCCTATAACTTTGACTGCCAATCGCAGTTCAAGACTGTTATGCCAAGTACGCAATCAAATCCACGCTGATTCACAGACTCTATGAATTCGCTGTGCAGTCCTCACTGCTCAGCAACCCTTTATGCCTGATGACCATAGCAAGTTGGTCCCACTCCTTCCCATCCCGAACAGGACAGTGAAACGACTTCGCGCCGATGATAGTGCGGGTTCCCGTGTGAAAGTAGGTCATCGTCAGGCTCTTACAGCCCAAACCGCCCTCCCACTAACATAGTGGGAGGGCGTTTTGCTTTGCAGCGATAACGCCGTATTTCATGCAGCTTCAGGACATTCTCTATTCGCAAGGATTCGGCACGCGCCGCATTTGCGCCGGCTTGATTCAGCAGGGCAGAGTTGCCATTCATGCGACAGGCACCCTAGAGCCCACGATCTGCCAAGACGCGACGCAGGATATTGATGTCGAAGGTTTGGTGTTGCGCGTTCAAGGAGTGGATTGGCCATACCAACCCAGGGCCTATGTCATGCTCCATAAGCCTGCAGGAACCGAGTGTTCGCAAAAGCCATCGGCCTATCCCAGCATCTACACGTTGTTGCCCGCTCCGCTTAGGCAGAGGCCCAGCAAGGGTTCTGTAGATGGTGTGCAGGCCGTGGGGCGCTTGGACCAGGACACCACCGGTTTGCTGTTACTCAGTGACGATGGGCAATTCATCCACCGCATGAGTTCGCCCAAAAAGCATGTGCCAAAGGTGTACCGTGTGACTGCCAAGCATCCGCTGACCAAGGAGCAGGTCGACCGCTTGCTGGCAGGTGTGGTGCTCGATGATGACCCACGCCCTGTGCGGGCGGCTGCCTGCGCGCTAGTCGACGCGCATGTGCTTGACCTGACCCTGACGGAAGGAAAGTACCACCAAGTGAAGCGCATGATCGCCGCGGTAGGCAATCGGGTGGAAGCCTTGCATCGGTCGCACATCGGCCGTTTGGCATTGCCGGCGGATATGCAGCCGGGGGAGTGGCGTTGGCTCGGCGAAGAGGAACTCGCCCTGCTGCGGTAGCGAAAGACAGACAAGTGGTCTGCGCCCGTCGCGATCCAATAGGCGATTGCGTCAACGTCGCGCACATCGCGTCCGTTGTCTGCAAGTCACTTCTGTGAGTGATGTCCGAATGTTCGCAGGCGGGTGCCCAGTAGGAAGGGGAGCAGGGTGGTCAATCAGATGATGAGGCGCGTGGCATGCGCGTGGTGGGCTGCTTGGCTGGTGTGGGGAACATCCGCTGGTGCGAGTGAGCCACCGGTGTTCGTTCTCAATTCGCTGCAGGCGGACATCAGCGTCATCGACCCCGCGACCTGGACCGAAATCGGCCGTATTGCCACTGGCAAGGAGCCGCACCACCTGTACCTCACGCCTGACGAGAAATCGCTGATTGTTGCCAACGCGCTCGGCGATAGCCTGACCTTCGTGGACCCGGCCACAGCGCAAGTGCAGCGTACGGTGCGGGGGATCGTGGATCCTTACCACTTGCGGTTTTCACCTGACATGAAATGGCTGGTCACGGCCGCCAACCGCCTCAACCATGTGGACTTCTACCGTTGGGACGGCAAGGAGCTCACGCTCGTGCAGCGCGTGTCCACTGGCAAGACGCCAAGCCACCTGTGGATCGATGCCGGCAGCCGCACGGTGTATTCGACCATGCAGGACAGCGATGAGCTGGTGGCCATCGATATATCGACGCAAAAGATCAAGTGGCGCACGAAGACAGGTGCCATGCCGGCGGATGTGTACGGCAGTCCCGACGGCAAGCATCTTTTTGTCGGCCTTACCGGCAGCGATAGGGTGGAGGTCTTCGATATTGCCGGTGAGCAGCCGCGCAGCGTGCAACGCATCAAGACGGGAGATGGCGCCCATGCCTTTCGCGCTGCGGGCGACGGTCGCCATCTGTTCGTGAGCAACCGAGTGGCCAATACCATCAGCAAGATCGACATGCAGGCGCTGCGCGTGGTGGATAGCTATCCGGCGCCCGGCGGGCCGGACTGCATGGATGTCTCGGCGGATGGTCGCTGGCTCTACGTCAGCGCCCGCTGGGCGCGCAAGATGCTCGTGATCGACACGGTGGAGCGCAAGGTGGCACGGGCCGTTCAAGTGGGCAAGTCTCCCCACGGCGTTTGGACACTCCGACATGCCAAGCGCTGAGCCACGCGGCCGCTCCCCCGGAGCACGGCGGACGTGGCATACTTGTTGTGCTTCAATTTTGATAGCTGCTTGCGCTTATCCAGCAAGCGCTACAGGCCAAAATGACTGCAAAGGCGCGGTGTACCTGACTTTTGACACTGGCCACATGGGCGTTGCGCATCTGGTGGCCGAGGTGCTGCAGCGCCAGCAGGTCAAGGCGACCTTCTTTGCCGCAGACGAACCGACTCAGACGGGCGGCAGCAGCCTGGATGGCTACTGGGCGCCCTGGTGGCGCGCGCGCGCTGTAGAAGGGCACGAGTTCGCATCGCAGTATCCGTCCAGCCACCCCATCTACCCCGAATGAGCAATTGCAAGCACCATCGTGTCCACGTAAACCATCGTGCACACCATGTCTCAAGAGATTCCCAACTCGCGCTCCTGTGTCCCCCGCACTCGCCGGGTCTACAGCGCGCAATTCAAGGCTGAACTGATCGCCGCGTGCCAGCAGCCCGGCGCATCCATTGCCGCCACGGCGCGTGAACATGGCATGAATGCCAACGTGCTGCATCGCTGGCTCAAGGAGCATCGTCTGGGCCAGCACCAGAGCGCCTGCGATACCGCGCATGCCGATGCGTCCGGCATCGCCCCACACTGCGACGATGCAGCGGCTGAGCCAATGGCCAATGCACAGCCTGTTCGTGCCCCAGCGCATCAGGTTCATCCGGCGCTTGCCAACCCCGCACCCGCCTTCATCGCCATGACACTGGGCTCGCCAGTGATGGTTCCCCAGGCAGCGGGTGCACAGGCGGCCCCCACCAGTGCTGCATCGGCAGCTGCCTCCTCAGACATCCGCATCGAGTGCTGCCATCACGGCACCCTCGTGACGGTCAACTGGCCTGTGGGCGCTGCTGCCGAGTGTTCCCGCGCATTGCAGGGTTTGCTGCGGGTGCTGCGGCAATGATCCGCATCGACGCCGCCTGGCTGGCCACGGCACCGCTGGACATGCGCGCCGGCACCGACACGGCGCTGGCCCGGGTGGTCACCGTGTTCGGTGCCGTCCACCCCCACCACGCCTATCTGTTCGCCAACAAGCGCGCCAACCGCATCAAGGTGCTGGTGCACGACGGCATCGGCATCTGGCTGGCCGCGCGCCGTCTGCACCAGGGCAAGTTCATCTGGCCGGCACCAGGCGATGAACAGTGGCAGTTGGAGTCCAATCAGCTCGATGCCCTGGTGCTGGGCCTGCCCTGGCAACGCATGGGGGACGCGGGCATCATCACCGTGGTTTGAAGTCTGAGCGGCAGGTCTGCCGGCGCGCAATCCGTGGATCTGCGCATGACAGTGCAGTGCCTTCCTTGGCACACTGCCTGTCATGTTGATGCAGCCGCAATCCCTGGATGATCTGAGCGCAGAGCAACTGCGCGAGATGACCACGCGGCTGCTCACCGAACTGCGCCACAGCCAGGCCCTCAACGCCAAGCTCACCCACGAGAACGCGCTGCTCAAGCGCATGAAGTTCGCGGCCCAGTCCGAACGCTTCAACGCCGAGCAGCGCAGCCTGCTCGAAGACGAGATCGAGGCCGACCTGGCGGCGGTCGCCATCGAGATAGAGCAACTGCAGCCGCCTGCGGCGCCAGCCCCCCAAGCCAAGCAGCAACCCAAACGCCACCCCCTGCCGGCCCATCTGCCGCGCCGCGAGATCCGCCACGAGCCCGATTCGACCACCTGCCAGTGCGGCTGTGCGATGAAACGCATCGGTGAAGACGTGGCCGAGAAGCTCGACTACGTGCCCGGCGTGTTCACGGTGGAGCGCCACGTGCGTGGCAAGTGGGCCTGCGCCCAGTGCGAGACCATCACCCAGGTGCCAGTCGACGCGCATGTGATCGACAAGGGCATCCCGACTGCGGGCCTGCTGGCCCAGGTGCTGGTGGCCAAGTACGCCGACCACCTGCCCCTGTACCGCCAGGAAACCATCTTTGCGCGCGCCGGTCTGGCCATCCCTCGCTCGACCCTGGCGCAATGGGTGGGCACCTGCGGCGTGCGGCTGCAGCCGCTAGTGGATGCGCTCAAGGCGGAAATACTCGGCCACCGTGTGCTGCACGCCGATGAAACGCCGGTGCAGATGCTCCAACCCGGCAAAGGGGCGACGCATCGGGCTTACCTTTGGGCCTACGTGCCAGGCGCGTTCGAAGACATGAAGGCCGTGGTGTACGACTTCTGCGAGTCAAGAGCGGGCGAGCATGCGCGCCACTTCCTGGGCGATTGGAAGGGGGCACTGGTCTGCGACGACTTTGCTGGTTACAAAGTCACGATCGCCAACGGCGTGACCGAGGTGGGCTGCCTGGCGCACGCCCGGCGCAAATTCTTTGACTTGCATGCGGCGAACAAAAGCCAGCTTGCCGGGTTCGCGCTGGAGCAGTTCGCCAAGGTCTATGACATCGAGCGCGAGGTCAAGGAACTGAACGCCGATCAACGCAAAGCCATTCGTCAGCAGCACACCAGGCCGATCCTGGATGCGTTACACCAGTGGATGACATTGCAGCGGCAAAAGCTGCCAGACAGCTCGGCGACTGCCAGGGCCCTGGATTACAGCCTGCGGCGCTGGACTGCGCTGACGCGCTTCGTTGATGACGGGCAACTGCCCGTGGACAACAACTGGATCGAGAACCAGATCCGGCCGATTGCCATTGGCAGGAGCAACTGGCTGTTCGCCGGCAGCCTGCGCGCGGGCCAGCGTGCGGCTGCTGTGATGAGCCTGGTGCAGTCGGCCCGAATGAACGGGCATGACCCCTATGCCTACCTCAAGGATGTGCTCACAAGGCTGCCCACGCACAAGGCCAGCCGTATCGACGAGCTCTTGCCGCACCGCTGGCAAGCTCTGATCGTCTGATCAATAACCGGGTGACCGACAACGGTCAACATGGGATTACCGCGCGCTTACGCATCGCACACGCTGCACCATGTGTACTGGCGTGCCGACCAGGGGACGCCGCTGCAGCCGCGGTTCAAGGTCAGGCCATCGGCCGGTCCTCAGGCAGGTCAGGACCTGACGATGACGGGGGCGCAATACTGCGCACAGATCGATGGCGCTGCGAGCCGGTTGCGTGTCCTGACGGGCCGGGAGCCGCTCCCGCTATTCCGCGCGCCGGGCGGCAAGACCTCTCAGCGCCTGCTGGAGGCTGCCAAGTCCTGCGGTTATACGCATGTGGGATGGAGTGCTGCAGGGTTCCTCGGGGACGAGCTGCCCAGCGACCACTACAGCAATACGGCCCTGCTGGAGCGTGCGTTGCGCACCGTTCGTGACGGCGACATCCTGCTGGCGCATCTGGGCATCTGGTCTCGCAAGGATCCATGGGCACCCGCTGTGCTGGAACCTCTCGTCAAAGGCCTGAAGGCGCGGGGCATGTGCTTTCGCACGCTGCGCGAGCATCCTGTGTACGGAGCACAAGCGCAGAGAAAATGACACAACGCCCGGCTATGCTGCCGCGCACCCACGCAACGCCACGGTGACTCATGTCAGGGCTGACCTATTTATTCGATACCGCGCAGCAATGGCTGTTCGAGACGCTGGTACAGCCCGCGCTCTTCATGCTGGGCCAGGCCAATGTGCTGGAGGACGGTTATGCCGCCACCGGGTGGCTGCTGGTGGGACTGCTGCAACTGGGGGTGATGGTCGCGGTGATCGGGCCTTTGGAGCGTTGGCGCCCGGTGGAGCCGTTGCGCGACCGTGGTGCCGTGCACGTGGACATGCTTTACACGCTGATCCATCGCCTGGGTCTTTTTCGCCTGGCACTGTTCTTCACCACGGAGCCTCTGTGGAATGCACTGTTTGGCGCCCTGCGCGCCCATGGCTGGAAGACCCTGCAGCTTGATGCGCTCTGGCCGGGTGTCTCCGACTTGCCCGTCGTGAGCCTGCTGCTGTACCTGCTGGTGTTCGACTTCGTGGACTATGGGATCCACCGCGGCCAGCACCGCTTTGAATGGTGGTGGAGGCTGCATGCGCTCCACCATTCGCAGCGGCAGATGACGATGTGGAGCGACAACCGCAACCATCTGCTGGACGATCTGCTGCGCGATGCCATCATCGTGTTCGTCGCGCAGTGCATCGGTGTGGCGCCGGGGCAGTTTGTCGCCATCGTGGCCCTCACTCAGCTCAGCGAGAACCTGCACCACGCCAACCTGCGCCTGTGGTTCGGCCAAGTGGGCGAGCGCCTGTGGGTCAGCCCGCGTTTCCACCGCATGCACCACGCCATGAGCGTGGGCCCTGAAGCTGCACCTGGGCAGGGAACCGATCAGCACCTGCATGCGGCAGTGCCCGGGGGCAACAACTTCGGCGTGTTGTTGCCGTGGTGGGACATGTTGTTCGGTACGGCCAACTTCGAGCATCGCTACGAGCCCACGGGCGTGCGCGACCAGGTGGAGGCGGACGCGGACGGCCGCGTGCGTGATTACGGGCGGGGGTTCTGGGCGCAGCAGTGGCGCGGCCTGCTGCGGCTGGTGGGGCGGGCGTAGAGAGCCGATCGCGCTATGCTCGCGCGCATGGGGCTTTTCATCGATTCCTTCTGGCGCGCAGTGGGCTATTGCCTGATGCCGCGCGTCATTGCGCTGTCGCTGTTGCCGCTGGTGCTGATCACGGTGGTGGCGCTGGGCGGCGGCTACCTGTTCTGGACAACTGCCGTGGCCTGGACGCAGACGGCGCTGGAAAGCTCCACCTGGCTGGGCCTGCTGTGGGGGTGGCTGCACAACTTTGGCGTGGATAACCTGCCCGTGGCGCTAGCGCCGCTGCTGGTGCTCATGGGCGCCACGCCACTGATCGTCATTGTCTGCGTGCTCGCGGTGGCCGTATTGATGGCCCCTGCCATCGTGACTCTGGTGGCGCAGCGGCGTTTTGCGCAACTGCAGCGCAAGCGGGGCGGTTCATTCCTTGCCAGCGTGCTGTGGTCTCTGGGGTCGACCATCGCGGCGCTCATTGCGCTGGTGCTGTCCATGCCGCTGTGGCTGGTCCCGCCGCTGGTGTTGATCCTGCCTCCGCTCATCTGGGGATGGCTCACCTACCGTGTCATGGCCTTTGACGCACTGGCCGAACACGCGAGCAAGCCGGAGCGGCAGGAGATTTTCAAGCGCCATCAGCTCAGCCTGCTGAGCATTGGCGTGCTGAGCGGATTTCTAGGGGCCGCGCCCGGCATTGTCTGGGCGTCGGGAGTGGTGTTCGCAGCGGCGTTCCTCGTCCTAGTGCCGATCGCCATCTGGATCTACACGCTGGTGTTCGCCTTCTCATCGCTGTGGTTCACGCATTTCTGTCTGGCCGCGCTGCAACAGCTGCGCGAGCAGCGAGGCGAACGCCCGCCGGGCGATACGCCTGCAACCGCCGCGCCCGCAACGCCAGCGCCTTCTTTGCCATCCTCGTCTCACCTGCAGGACAACCCATGACACCGGCTTTCGGCCTCATCATCGTTGGCGATGAAATCCTCTCGGGCAAGCGGGCGGACAAGCACCTCGCCAAGGTCATCGAACTGCTTGCGGCACGCGGGCTTGCGCTGTCCTATGCGGACTACGTAGGCGACGACCGTCCGCGCATCACGGCGGCGCTGCAGCGGGCCTTTGCCTCGTCGGACATCGTGTTCAGCTGCGGCGGCATTGGTGCCACTCCCGACGACCACACACGCCAGTGCGCGGCGGCCGCGCTGCAGCGCCCGTTGGTCCTGCACCCCGAGGCCAAGCGCCTGATCACCGAGCGCATGCAGGATGTGGCACGGGAGCAGGGCGAGGCGTTCGACCCCGACCGCGCCGACAATCTGCATCGGCTGAACATGGGCGTTTTTCCTGAGGGCGCGCGCATCATTCCCAACCCTTACAACAAGATCCCCGGCTTCTCGTGTGACGGCCCTGGGGGCGGCATGGTGCATTTCGTGCCGGGGTTCCCGGTCATGGCCTGGCCTATGGTGGACTGGGCACTCCAGCATTACTGTGCCCCGTGGTTCAACCAGCAGCCGCAGATGGAGCGCTCCGTCGTGCTTTATGGCGCAATGGAAGCCGCGCTGACGCCGCTCATGGAGCGGATCGAGGCCGGACACCCGGGGATCAAGGTGTTCAGCCTGCCGAGCGTGGACCATCCGGTGCACGGGCGCCATGTGGAATTGGGCGTCAAGGGGGCCGCTGCCTTGGTGCCTGCCGCGTGGCAGGCACTGCAGGAAGGTTTGCACCAAACAGGTGCATCCATGGGCCCTGAAATGGTGCGCAAATGGTAAGAAGGCGGACCACTTAAAATCCTGCACGCGTTTGGTGCGCCGTCGCAGGGCTCTGCGCCCGGCTTGCCCCGTACGGGTGTCCCCATTCGCTGGCACGCAAACTGCTTTTCTGTGCGCATCATTGTTGATGAGCACTTCTATCCCTGGAGAACCCTGATGGCCAAGACCGTTGCAGACGTGATGAAGATGGTGAAGGAAAACGAAGTCAAGTTCGTGGACTTCCGCTTCACGGATACCCGCGGCAAGGAACAGCACGTCACCGTGCCGATCTCGCACTTTGACGAAGACAAGTTCGCCTCGGGCCATGCGTTCGACGGCTCGTCGGTCGCCGGCTGGAAGGGTATCGAGGCGTCGGACATGCTGCTCATGCCCGATCCGAACACCGCCAACATCGACCCGTTCTTCGAAGAAACCACCATGATCATGGCGTGCGACGTGGTGGAGCCGGCCGACGGCAAGGCCTACGACCGCGACCCGCGCTCCATCGCCAAGCGTGCCGAGGCGTACCTGAAGGCCTCCGGCATGGGCGACACGGCCTACTTCGGCCCGGAGCCCGAGTTCTTCATCTTCGACGGCGTGCGCTGGAGCACCGATCCCAACCACACCTTCTACGAGATCGAAGAGTACGAAGCCCCCTGGAACACCGGCGCCAAGCTCGAAGGTGGCAACCGCGGCCACCGTCCCACCACCAAGGGCGGCTACTTCCCCGTGCCCCCGGTCGACAGCACGCAGGACATGCGCGCAGAGATGTCCCTGATCCTTGAATCCCTGGGCATTCCGGTCGAGGTGTTCCACCACGAAGTGGCCGGTGCCGGCCAGAACGAGATCGGCACCCGGTTCAGCACGCTGGTGGAGCGTGCCGACTGGACCATGCTGCAGAAGTACGTGATCCACAACGTGGCCAATGCCTACGGCAAGACCGCCACCTTCATGCCCAAGCCCTACCACGGCGACAACGGCTCGGGCATGCACGTGCACCAGTCGGTCTGGAAGGACGGCAAGAACCTGTTCGCCGGCGACGGCTATGCGGGTCTGTCGGACTTCGCGCTGTACTACATTGGCGGCATCATCAAGCACGCTCGCGCACTGAACGCCATCACGAACCCGGGCACCAATAGCTACAAGCGCCTGGTGCCGCACTTCGAGGCGCCGGTGAAGCTGGCCTACTCGGCCAAGAACCGCTCGGCCTCCATCCGCATCCCGTTCGTGGCCAACCCGAAGGGCCGCCGCGTGGAAGCGCGCTTCCCCGATCCGCTGATGAACCCCTACCTGGGCTTTGCGGCCCTGCTGATGGCGGGTCTGGACGGCGTGGAAAACAAGATCCACCCGGGCGAAGCCGCTACCAAGGACCTGTACCACCTGCCGCCGGAGGAAGACAAGCTGGTGCCCACCGTGTGCCACAGCCTGGACCAGGCGCTGGAAGCGCTGGACAAGGACCGCGCGTTCCTGACCAAGGGCGGCGTGTTCACCGACTCCATGCTCGACGCCTACATCGAGCTGAAGATGCAGGAAGTCACGCGCTTCCGCATGGCCGTGCATCCCGTCGAGTACGACATGTACTACTCGCTGTGATGGCAGGGGCTCAGGCCCCCGGCTGTTGTCAACAAGGCGGCTCCGGCCGCCTTTTTCTATGGATGGGCTGCATGCGTGGTTGACGGAACACGGCAGCCCGTCGCACCAAAACCGCAGCGTTGGGCCGTCGCAATTGGCGGGTTGGAGTGATTGGGGGATACTCACCGGCACCGCGCATGCCCGACGCATGCCATGTGAGGAATTCGATGAAAAGCACTTTGTTCGCCCTGACCGTTATCGCCGCCGTGCTGCAGCCCGCTTGGGCGCAGGACCGCATTTACCGCTGCGGCAACGAATACACCAACAACGCCACGCAGGCCAAGGAGCGCGGCTGCAAGCTCGTGGAAGGTGGCAATGTGACGGTGCTGCAGGGTTCGCGCCCGGCGGCGGCCTCCTCGGGCGGCAGCGCCGGCGCTTCCGGTGCCAGCGCCAGCAGTTCGCCCGCGAACGCTCCGCGCGTGGGCGCGGCCGACCAACGTGCGCGCGACGCCGATGCGCGCGCCATCCTGGAGTCTGAACTGAGCAAGGCGGAAACCCGCCTGGCCGAGTTGCGCAAGGAGTACAACGACGGCTCGCCCCAGCGCACGGCGCTGGAGCTGCGCAACCCGCAGGGCTACATCGAGCGCACGGCCGAGCTCAAGGCCAGTGTGGCCCGGGCCGAGGCCGATGTGGCCGGCATCAAGCGCGAACTCTCGCGCCTGAACAAGTAAGCGCCGCGGTCCCTGCGTGCGGCACAAAGGCGCGATCATCCAAGAGCCCACCCCAACGGACCGCTACCAGGCGCTGGACCTCGTCTCCACGCTGATTGCCGTGCTGCACCCCGGCGGGGCGGTCCTCTTCGTCAACGCAGCGCTGGAAAACGCCCTGGGCCTGTCGCGCCGCACGCTGGAAGGCGTGGACTTCGCCGGCCTGTTCACCGATCCGACCATCCTGCAGACGGCGCTGGCCGGCGCGCGCGGGCGCGACTTCGCGGCGCTGCGCTTCGAAGCCGTGCTGCGCCGCTCGCCGCAGGAGCCTTTGCCGGTGCACGCCAGCGTGGCGGTGGTGGAGCACAGCGGCGACGTGATCGTGGAGCTGTGGCCCCTGGAGGCGCAGGCGCGCCAGGACCGCGAGGAGCGGCTGCGCGAGCAGGCGCAGGCCAACAAGGAGCTGATCCGCAATCTGGCGCACGAGATCAAGAACCCGCTGGGCGGCATCCGAGGGGCGGCGCAGCTGCTGGAGATGGAGCTGGAAAGCCGCGACCTGACCGAGTACACCCAGGTCATCATCCACGAGGCCGACCGCCTGCAAAGCCTGGTGGATCGGCTGCTGGCGCCGCACCGCCACCCGCACCTCGTCGGCGATGTGAATATCCACGAAGTCTGCGAGCGCGTGCGCTCCCTGGTACTGGTTGAGCATCCGCAGGGCCTGGCCGTGCTGCGCGACTATGACACCTCCATCCCTGAGTTTCGCGGCGACCGCGCGCAGCTCATCCAGGCCGTGCTGAACATCGTGCAGAACGCGGCGCAGGCGTTGCACGAGCGCATTGCCGCGGGCGACGCGGTCATCACGCTGCGCACGCGCGTGGCGCGGCAGGTCACGTTCGGGCGCCAACGCTACCGGCTGGCATTGGAATTGCATGTCATCGACAACGGACCGGGCGTGCCCGAAGCCATCAAGGAGCGGATCTTCTATCCGCTGGTGACGGGGCGGGACGGGGGATCGGGACTGGGCTTGACGCTGGCGCAAACCTTTGTGCAGCGACACCATGGGCTCATTGAGTGCGAGAGCCAGCCGGGCCGCACCGACTTCCGCATCCTCATACCACTGCCTTGAGTCCCTGACACGCACGACCCCAACGGGTAAAGGTAAAGGGAGCTGGAACACATGAAGCCGATCTGGATAGTAGACGACGACCCTTCGATCCGCTTCGTCCTCGAAAAGGCGCTGGCGCGCGAAAACCTGCCCACGCGCAGCTTCACGCAGGCGCGCGATGTACTGGACGCGCTGGCCGATGTGGCCGCGGGCGACCCCACCCACCAGGGACCGCAGGTCCTGGTGAGCGATATCCGCATGCCGGGTGGCTCCGGCCTGCAATTGCTGGAGAAGGTGCGCGGCCTGCAACCTGGTCTGCCGGTCATCGTGATGACGGCGTATTCCGACCTGGACAGCGCCGTGTCCGCCTTCCAGGGCGGCGCCTTCGAATACCTGCCCAAGCCGTTCGACCTGCCCAAGGCGGTGGAGCTGATCCGCCGCGCCGTGGAGGAGAGCCAGCGCGAGGAGGTCGCCGAGCAGCAGCTCACCGCCATGCCCGAGATGCTGGGCCAGGCACCCGCCATGCAGGACGTGTTCCGCGCCATCGGCCGGCTGAGCCAGAGCGTGGTCACGGTGCTGATCACGGGCGAATCCGGCTCGGGCAAGGAACTCGTGGCACGCGCGCTGCACAAGCACTCGCCCGTGGCGGGTGGGCCCTTCGTGGCCATCAACACTGCGGCCATCCCGAAGGACCTGCTGGAGAGTGAACTCTTCGGCCATGAGCGCGGCGCCTTCACGGGCGCGCAGACGCAGCGGCGCGGGCGCTTCGAGCAGGCCGAGGGCGGCACGCTGTTCCTCGACGAAATCGGCGACATGCCCTTCGACCTGCAGACGCGCCTGCTGCGTGTGCTGTCGGACGGGCAGTTCTACCGCGTGGGTGGCCATGCCGCCGTGAAGGCCAATGTGCGCGTGATCGCCGCTACGCACCAGAACCTGGAGCAGCGCGTGAAGGATGGGGCCTTCCGCGAGGACCTCTTTCACCGCCTCAACGTGATCCGCCTGCGCCTGCCGGCGCTGCGCGAGCGCAGCGAAGACGTGGCCATGCTGACGCGCTACTTCCTGCAGCGCAGCGCACGGCAACTGGGCGTGGAGCCCAAGCGCATCTCCGACGCGGCGCTGGCCCTGCTCACACGCTTTGCCTTCCCCGGCAACGTGCGCCAGCTGGAGAACATCTGCCACTGGCTGACGGTGATGGCGCCCGCGCAGGTCATCTCGGCGCAGGATCTGCCGCCCGAGGTGCTGGAGGCCACGCCGCATCCCGCCGCGCCGTTGCAGGGCGTGGCGGACGAGGTCGCCGCTGGCGCGACGAGCGCGTCGGCCCCCGCGCTGCCGCCTGCGCCGGCGGGCACGCGCACCGACCAGGCTGCGGCCCTGGATGGCATGGGCTGGGAGCCCGCGCTGGTGAGCGAGGCCCAGCAGCTGCTGCGCAGCGGCCAGGCCGACGTGTGGGACGTGCTCACGCGGCGTTTCGAGTCGCGCCTGATCCGCACGGCGCTGCAGGCCACGCACGGGCGGCGCATGGAAGCAGCGCAGCGCCTGGGCATCGGCCGCAACACCATCACGCGCAAGATCCAGGAACTGGGCCTGGATGCGCACGATGATGAGTGAAACAAGGCGCTGGCGCTTTGAGGAAAAGCGCTAGTAGCTATTGATTCGATAGCATAAGACCTGGTGGCGCGCATGCACAGCGTGCGCGTGAGTCCTACAGGCAGGGGCTGCCGTCACCGACCCGATGGTGCCCGGGGGGGCTTCAACAATGAATTCATTGTTCAACCAACCGGAGTCGATACATGTCGGATTTCAAGGATGCCAATCGTGACCCCCTGACCAACGAACCGGGGGCCCACCCCATCGGCACGGGCGTAGGCGCCGCGGGCGGAGCCGTTGCGGGCGCCGCCACCGGCGCTATCGGCGGCCCCATCGGTGCTGCCGTGGGCGGTGTGGCGGGAGCCGTTGTCGGCGGTCTGGCCGGCAAGGCGGCGGCCGAGGCGGTCAACCCCACGGCCGAGGACGCCTACTGGCGTGAAACCTACCAGCGCGAACCGTACTACGTGACCGGCCGGGCCTACGAAGAATACCGCCCCGCCTATGAGATGGGCTGGAGTGCCGCCAGCCGCTACCCCGGTGATTTTGAAACGGTAGAGCCCGAACTGTCGCGCGACTGGGGCCGCGCCCGTGCCCAAAGCTCGCTGGAATGGGCGCAGGCCCAGCCCGCCGCGCGCGCCGCGTGGGACCGCGTGCGCCGCAACCCCACGGTGACCGCGTCGGGCACCGCGGCAGGCGCCACGCTGATGGACAACGAGGACGTGGTGGACGTGCTGGACGATCTGCTGGAATGCAGCCGCGACGGCGAGTACGGGTTTCGCACCTCGGCCGAGCGTGCGGAATCGCCCGAACTCAAGAGCCTGCTGGAGCGCCGCGCCCAGGAATGCGCAACCGCCGCCACGGAGCTGGAGAGCGCGATCCGCAGCCACGGCGGCGAGCCCTCCAGCGGCGGCACCATGGCCGGCGCGCTGCACCGCGGCTGGGTGTCGGTGAAGGCGGCGCTGAGTACCTATGACGACAAGGCCGTGCTGGAAGAGTGCGAGCGCGGCGAGGACGTGGCCGTGGCCCGCTACAACAAGGCGCTGGAGAACGCACTGCCACCCGCCGTGCGCGCCCTGGTCGAGCGCCAGGCCCAGGGCGTGAAGCGCAACCACAACGAAGTGCGCGCGCTGCGCAACCGTTACCAGGCTGCGTCCTGATGGCCTTCAGCGCGGGCGCCTGTCACCCGCGTTGGCCACCTCAGCCCAGCGACACCACGACCGGCGCGTGGTCGCTGGGCTGCGGATTTTTGCGCGGCGCGCGGTCGATGCGGCAGGCCGTCACGGAGGGCCGCAGCGCAGCGCTGACCAGGATGTGGTCGATGCGCAGCCCGCGGTTCTTCTGAAACCCCAGCATGCGGTAGTCCCACCACGAGTAGCTCTTCTCGGGCTGATCGAACAGGCGGAAGGCGTCGGTCAGACCCAGCCCCAGCAAGTCCTGGAAGTGCTGGCGCTCCTCTACCGTGTGGTGGATGGTGTCCTTCAAGCCCACGGGATCGAAGGAGTCGCGGTCCTCGGGGGCGACATTGAAGTCGCCCACCAGCACCAGCCGTGGATGCGCGGCCAGCTCGGTGCGCAGCCAGTCGCGCAGCGCCTCCAGCCACAGCAGCTTGTAGCTGAACTTCTCGGTCCCTGGCGCCTGGCCATTCACAAAGTAGCAGTTCACCAGGCGCAGCGGGCCTTCAGGCGTATCCAGCGTAGCGGCGATGACGCGGGCCTGCTCGTCGCCATGGCCCGGGATATTGCGCACCACGTCGCGCAGCGGCGTGCGGCTGAGGATGGCCACGCCGTTATAGGTCTTCTGGCCGAAGCACACCGCGTGGTAGCCCGCTGCTTCGAAGGCGTCGTGCGGGAATTTCTCGTCCACCAGCTTGAGCTCTTGCAGGCCAATGGCGTCCACGGGGTTGGCCTCCAGCCAGGCCAACACCTGCGGCAGGCGCACGGAAAGGGAATTGATGTTCCAGGTGGCGATTTGCATTTTTTTGGCCTCCAGCGCTTGTCCAGCAAGCGCAAGCAGCTATCAAAAATAGAGTGATAAAGGCGGGGCGTCAGCCGCGGCGCTCGAAGGTCACGAAGGCGTAGGGCAGGCCGCCCGCGCCCACATGGCTGCTGCGAGCCGTTTCCACCCATTCAGGTCCCAGGGCCGGCGCGCAGGCATCGCCCTCGTAGTCCTGCGCGATCTCGGTCACCTCGACGCGCGCCGCCAGGGGCAGTGCCTGGGTGTAGATCTGCGCGCCGCCGATGACCCATGCCGTGGTGCTGCCGGACTGCTGGGCCAAGGCGAGTGCCTCAGGCAGGCTGGACGCGCGCTGGGCGCCGCTTTCCTGCCAGTCGGCCTGGCGAGTCACGACGATGTTGGCGCGGCCCGGCAGCGGCCGAAAGCGCGGGGGCAGCGAGTCCCAGGTCTTGCGGCCCATGATCACCGGGTGGCCCTGGGTGAGCGCCTTGAAATGCGCCAGGTCTTCGGGCAAATGCCAGGGCATGGTGCCGTCCTTGCCGATCACGCCGTTGGCGGCGCGCGCGTAGATGAGGGCAGTTTGCATTGCTATTCGAATTGCAAATCGTCGGGCCAGATAAAGTAAGAGCCAAATTTTTTACTGAATTTGTACTCGCCACCTGCATCTTTACCCTTAGCCGTGAGGTGGGGCTTCCCATCTTTGAGTTCTAGATGCCCTGTGCCAATCAGACGTTCAATGAACTGAGCTGTTTTAAGGCCGTGTTTGGCTGCTATTTTGGATGAAGTTAATTTACTTCCCTGTTCTTCCTCTGTGGTTTCTTCGGAATCTTTTGAATTTATCCGCTCTAAAGATATTCTTACCTCTTCGCTGATCCGGATAATACGTTGAGCCTCTTCGTAGGCGTCGCGATAAAGTTCTGGATCATCGGTGCGATTAAATAAAACTCCCATTTCGTTATTATTGACTTGACTGAATTCATAGAGATTCAGGCTTGTTACAATGCAGAACGATTCGTTTATGTAGCATTTTGCGTGCAAATTTTTACAAAAGCTTGTGCGGATGTAAGTGAGGTCATTTAGCCAGGAAATTTCCTCAGGCTGGAGTTCGCTTTTTCCGTAAACGATTCTTACATCAATTTTAAGCCTGTTTTTGTCTGCTAGAAGCTCCTTGATTCGATCGTTAAGTTTTAAAAAAGGACTGATTAAAACTAGGCGATCTTTCGCATCTTTGATTAGTTCTTCTAGAAAATAATTGGTTGCGCTAGTGTTCAAAAACTTAGCCATTGATATTGCTTGGTATTTAAGTTAATGAAAAGACTGGCTACACCGCCACCGGCGCCTTGATGGCGGGGTGGTGTTCGTAGCCCACCACTTCGAAGTCTTCGTAGGCGTAATCAAAGATGGATGCGGGCCGGCGCTTGATCTGCAGCGTCGGGTAGGCATAGGGCTGGCGCGCCAGTTGGGTCTGCACCTGCTCGAAATGGTTGCTGTAGATATGGCAGTCGCCGCCGGTCCAGATGAAGTCACCCACCTGCAGGTCGCACTGCTGCGCCACCATGTGCGTGAGCAGCGCGTACGACGCGATGTTGAACGGCACGCCCAGGAAGATGTCTGCGCTGCGCTGGTAGAGCTGGCAGCTCAGTTTGCCCGGCTCACCAGCCACCTGCGATGGCGCCACGTAGAACTGGAAGAACGCGTGGCAGGGCATGAGCGCCATCTGGTCCAGCTCGGCT
Source organism: Diaphorobacter sp. ED-3 (assembly GCF_027625375.1). Classification (NCBI taxonomy): domain Bacteria; kingdom Pseudomonadati; phylum Pseudomonadota; class Betaproteobacteria; order Burkholderiales; family Comamonadaceae; genus Diaphorobacter; species Diaphorobacter sp. ED-3. The sequence continues at coordinate 1,360,397 of NZ_CP115182.1, forward strand.
ACGTTCCAGGCGCTCACGATGATGCGGCGGCTGTCGGGGTGGGTCTTGAGGGTGTCGATCACTTGCTGGATCTGGTCGATGTGGCCTCCGTCCGGCGTGGGCCAGCTGCGCCACTGCACGCCGTACACGGGGCCCAGGCTGCCGTCGTCGCGCGCCCACTCGTCCCAGATGGTGCAGCCGCGCTCCTGCAGCCAGCGCACGTTGCTGTCGCCGCGCAGGAACCACAGCAGCTCCAGGATGATGGACTTGAGGTGCACCTTCTTGGTGGTCACCAGGGGAAAGCCTTCGGCCAGGTCAAAGCGCATCTGGTGGCCGAACACGCTCCTGGTGCCCGTGCCCGTGCGGTCGCCCTTGGCCGTGCCGTGCTCGAACACATGGCGCATCAGGTCTTCGTATTGGTGGCGGATGGGGCGTGGGGTCATGGTCTTGAATGAAAAGTGGCTCCAGCGCTTGCTAGACAAGCGCCAACAGCTCTCATTTTTGAAGAATGCAGCCCGGGTTCATGATGCCTTGCGGGTCCAGGGCCTGCTTGATGGCGCGCATCAGCCCCAAGGCCACGGGCGACTTGTACTGCGCCAGCTTGTCGGCCTTGAGCACGCCCACGCCGTGCTCGGCCGAGAACGAGCCGTCGAACTGCGCCACCGCGTCGTACACCAGGGCGTTGACGCGGTCCTCCTGCGTGCGCAGGAACTCCCGCGCATCGCCGCCCGCCGGCGCCTGTACGTTGTAGTGCAGATTGCCGTCGCCCAGGTGGCCGAAGTTGACCAGGCGCACGCCGGGAATCTCGCGCTGCAGCAGCGCATCGGTGTGCTCCACGAACGCGGGGATGCGCGACGCGGCGATCGAAATGTCGTGCTTGATGTTCAGGCCTTCTTCGGCCTGGGCCAGCGGAATGCTCTCGCGGATATGCCACAGCTCATGCGCTTGCGACAGGCTCTCGGCGACCACGGCGTCCAGCACGCAGCCGTCCTCGAAGGCCAGTTCCAGCAGCGCCTCGAAGCGCTGGCGCGCGTGTTCTTCGGATTCGCTGTCGCTGTTTTCCAGCAGCACGTAGTAGGGCGGCGCGCCGTCCAGCCCGGCGAACGGCACGCGCAACTGCGGCATGTGCTTGATGACCAGCGACAGCGCGAACTGCCCCATCACCTCGAAACCCGTGAGCCCGGCCCCCAGGTGCTGATGCGACAGGCCCAGCAGGCGCACGGCCGCCCCCATCGACGGCACGGCGGCCCAGGCGGTGAGCTGCGCGGCGGGCTGGGGGAAGAGCTTCATGGTGGCCGCGGTGATGATGCCGAGCGTGCCTTCGCTGCCGATGTACAGGTCGCGCAGGTCGTAGCCGGTGTTGTCCTTGCGCAGGCCCGAGAGGCCGTTCCACACTTCGCCCTGGGGCGTGACCACCTCCAGGCCCAGGCACAGCTCGCGCGTGTTGCCGTAGCGCACCACCTGCGTGCCGCCGGCATTGGTGGACAGGTTGCCGCCGATGGTGCAACTGCCTTCTGCGGCAAGCGACAGCGGGAACAGCAGATCGGCTTTCTCGGCCGTCTCCTGCAGGGCCTGCAATATGCAGCCGGCCTCCACCGTCATGGTGAGGTTGTCGCGGTCGATGGCGCGCACCGCATTCATGCGCGTGAGGCTCAGCACCACCTGCGTGCCGCTGCCGTCGGGCGTGCTGCCCACCGACAGGCCGGTGTTGCCGCCCTGCGGCACGATCGCCGCGCCGGCATCGGCACAGGCGCGCACCACTGCTGCCACCTCGGCCGTGCAGCCCGGGCGCACCACGGCCAGGGACTTGCCATGGGAGCGCTTGCGCCAGTCCTGTTCATAGGCGGCAAGGTCGCCCTCGGTCAGTACATGGGCGGCGCCAACGATCTGGCGCAGGGTGTCGAGCAGGGCAGTGGTCATGGCGGTCAATCCAGTCGATGTCAGGCAAAGGCTCAGCACGCTCATGCAGGCGCGGCGGCGCGTGCCGCCTTGGCGGCACGCTGGCGCAGCCGCACATGCAGCGCGCAGGCGGTGAACAGCAGCAGGCACAGCACGATCTCCAGGCCCGCCAGCCAGTTGCCGGGCGCCGGGTCGCTCCAGGCGCGCACCACCCCTTCGGTGAAATACAGCCACACCAGCAGGCTGACCCAGCGGTAGGTGTACATGCGCCGCTTGAGCAGCCCGGCCAGCGGCACCGCCAGCGGCAGGGCCTTGATCGCCAGCCACGAGCCGCCCGGGCGCACCGGCGCCAGCCACAGCTCCCAGGCCAGGCACAGCACGATCAGCGCCGCCAGGCTGCCCACGGCCAGCCAGCGCGTGGCCGCCACGTCGGTGGCGATGTGCAGGGCGGGGGCGGGGGGCAGGGTTTCGCGATGCATGGGGCTGGCATCATATCGGTCATGTCGTTGTCCCTACAGTCCATTGCAGTGCGTGCCGAGGAGTGGCTGGTGGAGCTTTCCCACTTCCCCTGGCGCACCACCGCGCAGACGCTGCGCGAGCGCTTTCGCGAGGACCGCCTGGGGCTGACGGCCAGCAGCCTCACCTTCACCACGCTGCTGTCGCTGGTGCCGTTCGTGACGGTGGCGCTGGCCATGTTCACCGTGTTCCCCATGTTTGCCGAGATGCAGCTCGTGCTGCAGCGCTGGCTGGTGGACAGCCTGGTGCCCGACAGCATCTCGCGCCCGGTGCTGGGCTACCTCACACAGTTCGCCGCCAAGGCGCATGGCCTGGGCGCGGCGGGCTTGTCCATCCTCATGGTGACGGCGCTGGCGCTGATCCTCACCATCGATCGCACGCTCAACAACATCTGGCGCGTGCAGCGCCTGCGCCCGCTGGGCCAGCGCGTGCTGATCTACTGGGCCGCGCTCACGCTCGGTCCGCTGGTGCTGGCGGCCAGCCTGGCGCTGACCACCTCGGTCGCCAGCGCCGCGTCGCGCGGTATCGGCGACACGCTGCCGGGCGGAGCGCGCCTGCTGTTCGATGCGATCGAGTTCTTCGTGCTGGCCGCCGGCATGGCGGCGCTGTACCGCTATGTGCCCAACACCCAGGTGCACTGGCGCCACGCCTGGGCGGGCGGGGTGTTCGTCGCCGTGGGCATTGAGCTGGCCAAGAAAGTGCTGTCGCTGTACCTGGCGTCGGTACCCACCTATTCGGTGCTGTACGGCACGTTCGCCACGCTGCCCATCTTGCTGCTGTGGGTGTACGTGGCCTGGGTCATCGTGCTGCTGGGTGCGGTGGTGGCCGCCTATCTGCCGAGCCTGCTCGCCGGCGTGGCGCGCTGCGCCACGGGCGAGGGCTGGGCCTTCTTGCTGGCCGTGGAGGTGCTGCAGCAGCTGCACCGCGCGCGCCAGCAACCGCCCCACGGGCTGAGCGTGTTGGAGCTGGCCCAGCGGCTGCGCGTGGATGTGCTGCAGGTGGGGTCCGTGCTGCCGGTGCTGGCGGCGCTGGATTGGGTGGTGCGGGTGGACGAGACGGCCGCCGATGGGTCCGACGCAGCCGACGCACGCTACGTGCTGCTGGCCGAGCCAGCCACCACGCACATGGAGCCGCTGGTGCAGCGCCTGCTGCTGGCGCGCACCCCGCCGCTGGAGCGCCTGTGGGCGCACACGGGGCTGGAGGTGCTCACGCTGGCCGACGTGCTGCCGCGCGAGTCCGTGCAGCGGTCGCCTGAGATGCTCCTTAAACGATAGCTGTTAGCGCTTGATGGGTAAGCGCTAGAGGCTGTTTTGGCCTAAATCATGCGCGGCCGCCGCGCCGTGCAGTACCGCACCCTCCAACGTGGCGGGGTAGGGCCCTGCCACGTAGTCGCCGCAGGCCTGCAGTCCTGGCGCAATCACGCGCGGCGGGCGCGCCAGGGCGGGCGTGCAGGCAAAGGTGGCGCGCTTTTCCACCACCGTCTGCACCGCGCGCAGGCCGGGCAGGGCCAGGTCCTCGGCCGCCTGGGCCAGCACGTCGCGCTCCAGCGCGGTGCGCTCGCCCTCGAAGGCGCTGACCACGAACGCCAGCAGCCCGGCCGGGCCGCCCAGCAGCGCGCGGTCGAAGACGAACTGCGCGGGCCGTTGTGCCCGCGCGCGCAGCGCCAGCATGGGGCGGGGCAGCAGCGGGGTGCGCGCTCCCGGCAGTTCGGCATACACGGTGGCGATGGCGCCAAAGCGCAGTGCCTGCGCACCGGCGGCCCAGGTCTGCAGGGCGGGGCGCTCGGCTGCGGGCACGGCGGCGTCGGCCACCAGGCGGGCGGACTCGGTGCTGCTGGTGGCCAGCAGCACGGCGTCGAACGCGCAGCCGTCCACGCGCCAGCCGGCCTCGTCGCGTGCGAGTGCCTGCACGCGTTGGCCGCGGTGCACCGCGTGGCCGCGCTGCTGCAGCCAGTGCGCCGCGGGCTCGGGGAACAGCGCGCCCAGGTCGGTGCGCGGCAGCAGCAGGTGGGAGCCGCCCCGGCCGGCGAACAGGCTGTCGTGCAGCACGCGCAGGAACACCTGGCCGCAGGAATCTTGCACGGGCGTGTTCAACGCCGACACGCACAGCGGCGCGATGAACTCGTCCACCAGCCGCTGTGGCAGGCCTGCGCACAAGTCCGACACGCTGGTGCCCGGTGCGCACCGGAACCCCGCCAGCCGCCAGCGTGCGGCGCGCGCCAGCAGGGCCGCACGCTCGCGCAGGCTCCAGCCGCGTGCGCGGGCGATGCCGGCCAGAGCATCCCAGGGCGGCGGGGCATCGGGCAGGGCCAGGCCGCTGCCGTCGGGGAACACCAGCGCCAGGGGTAGGCGCAGCAGGGCGGAGTCGGGCGTGACGCCCACGGTGCGCATCAGGCGCAGGCATTCGGCATAGGCGCCGATGAGGATGTGCTGGCCGTTGTCCAGCACCAGGGGCGAGCCGTCCGCGCGCTGGGCGGCCACGGCGCGCGCGCGCCCGCCCAGGGTGCGGCTGGCCTCGAACACGCTGACCGTGTGGCCCGCCTGGACCGCGTGCACGGCCGCGGCCATGCCGGCCCAGCCGGCGCCGACGATGGCAACCTTCACATCATCCCCAGCGCCTGCACCTTCCAGGCCAGCCAGAACTTGCGCAGCGGCGTGAGGCTCGTGCGCTGGTGCAGTACCTGGAAGTTGTCGGCCTCGATCTCGCGCAGCAGCGTGCGGTAGATGCTGGCCATCATCAGGCCGGGCTTCTGCGCGCGCCGATCCACGTCGGGCAGCAGCGCCAGCGCCTGGTCGTAGAAGAGGTGCGCGCGCTCGGCCTGAAAGCGCATCAGCGCGGTGAAGCGCTCCGAATACTCGCGTTTGGTGATCTCGTGCGCCTTCACATCGAACTGCTGCAGCTCGGAAATGGGCAGGTAGATGCGCCCGCGCATGGCGTCCTCGCCCACGTCGCGGATGATGTTGGTGAGCTGGAACGCCAGGCCCAGCTTGTGCGCGTACTGCGTGGTGCGCTCATCTTGCTGGCCGAAGATGCGCGCGGCCACCTCGCCCACCACGCCGGCCACCAGGTGGCAGTAGCGCGCCAGGCCCGCGAAGTCCAGGTAGCGCGTCTGCTCCAGGTCCATCTGGCAGCCCTCGATCACGGCCAGCAGGTGGCGCTGTTCGATGCCGTAGGCGGCCGCATGCGGCATCAGCGCCTGCATCACCGGGTGGCTGGGTTGCCCGGCAAAGGCCTTGGCCACCTCGCCCTGCCACCAGGCCAGCTTGGCCTGGGCCACGCTGGCTTCGGAGACTTCGTCCACCACGTCGTCCACCTCGCGGCAAAAGGCGTAGAAGGCCGTGATGGCCGTACGCCGCTCGCGCGGCAGGAAGAGGAAGGCGTAGTAGAAGCTGCTGCCGGAGGCGGCGGCCTTTTGCTGGACGTACTGTTCAGGACTCATGGGGGCGTGATTCTCCCATGGCCCTGGGCGGGGCTCGCGGGGGAAACATGCGCGGCGCAGGGCCTGAGCGCTGCGCCGCCGCAACGTCACTGGGCAGACGTGGAAATGTCATGCCGCTGTCGTGGCGCCGGCCCACCATGCCTGTTCATGATGCGCGACGATGCCTTCCTGAACGCCTGGAAATCCTCCGCGGCCCGGCCCCCGGACGACCCGGCGGATGATGCATGCGACCCGGCGCGCCCCCCGCTGCGCTACCGCACGCTCTGGATTTCCGATCTGCACCTGGGCACGCCCGGCTGCCAGGCGCAGGCGCTGCTGGACTTTCTCAAGCACACCGAGTGCGAGACGCTGTTTCTGGTGGGCGACATCATCGACGGCTGGCAACTGCGCCGCCAGTGGTACTGGCCGCAGGCGCACAACGACGTGGTGCAGAAGCTGTTGCGCAAGGCCCGCAAGGGCACGCGCGTGATCTTCATCCCCGGCAACCATGACGAGTTTGCGCGCCGTTATGTGCAGCTCAACTTCGGCGGTGTTGCCGTCGCCGAGGACTGGGTGCACGAGACGGCCGACGGCCGCGCGCTGTGGGTGATCCATGGCGACCTGTTCGACGGCGTGATCCAGTGCGCCAAGTGGCTGGCCCATGTGGGCGACTCGCTCTACGAATTCACGCTCAAGCTCAACCGGCACCTGAACACCCTGCGCGCGCGCCTGGGGCTGCCGTACTGGTCGCTGTCCAAATATCTCAAGCTCAAGGTCAAGCGCGCCGTGAGCTACGTGGGCGACTTCGAGAACGCGGTGGCGCGCGAAGCGCGCAAGCGCGGCCTGCACGGCGTGGTGTGCGGGCACATCCACCATGCGGAGCTGCGAGACATCGACGGCATCCTGTATGCCAACGATGGCGACTGGGTGGAAAGCCTCAGCGCGCTGGCCGAGCACGCCGATGGGCGCCTGGAGATCCTGCACTGGGCGCAGCACATGCCCGTGCAGCGCAAGAGCGGCGCAGAACTACCGCAACCCATTCCTGTCACTACCGATTGAAGTCCATGGCGCCTGAAGCTGCCCCGTTGGTCGAGCTGATCTATTTCAATGCCGGGGGCGGACACCGCACCTCCGCGCTGGCGCTGGAAGCGGCCATCGCCCGCGCTGGGCTGCCGTGGCAGGTGTGCCGCACCAATCTCTTCGAGGTGCTGGACCCGAACGCGCGCTTTCGCCAGTGGACGGGCATGGAGCCGGAAGACGTCTACAACAAGCGCCTGGCCCGGGGCTGGACGCTGGGGCTGACGCACGAGTTGCGCCTGCTGCAGGGCATGATCCGCTGGAGCCACCAGCGGCTCATGCAGTCGCTGCGCCGGCACTGGGCGGCACGCCGGCCGGCGATGGTGGTGTCGCTGGTGCCCAACTTCAACCGCGCCATGGCCGACGCGCTGGAGCAGGCCCTGCCAGGCGTGCCCTACGTCACGGTGATGACCGATCTGGCCGATTGCCCGCCCAGCTTCTGGATGGAGCCGCAAACCCAGCAGATCGTGGTCTGTGGCTCGCCTTATGCCGTGGACCAGGCGCGCGCTGCGGACTTTCCGCCCCACCGCATCTGGGAAACCTCGGGGATGGTGCTGAGTGCGCAGTTCCATGCGCCGGTGGACCAGGATCGTGCCGCCGAGCGGGCGCGGCTGGGGCTGGACGAGCGCCCCGTGGGGCTGGTGCTGTTTGGCTCCGAGGGTTCCAGGGAGATGGTGACGATAGCCCGCCGCTTGACGGACACCCCGCTGATCCTGGCCTGCGGGCGCAACGCGGCCCTGGCGCAGGCTCTGCGGGCACTGCGCCGCAACGCGCCTACCGTGGTGCTCGAATACACGCGCGAGATGGCGCGCGTCATGCAGCTGGCGGACTTCTTCATCGGCAAGCCGGGCAGCGGCAGCCTGAGCGAGGCGGTGCACATGGGGCTGCCGCCCATCGTCACGCGCAATGCGTGGACCATGCCGCAGGAGCGTTACTGCACGGAATGGGTGGGTGAGCAGGGCCTGGGACTGGTGTTGCCGAGCTTCCGGTCCATCGCATCGGGCGTGCAGGCCCTGCTGGCCGACCTGCCGCGCTACCAGGCCGCGACGCGGCGCATGCACAACCGTGCGGCGGCCGAAGTGCCGCAGGCGCTGGCGCAGATCCTGCGCCATGCGCAGGCCCGCGCCGAATGGGCCGGGCGCTGGGTAGCCTGAGGGTTGCACGCGCGCCGCGCGATGCGGTGATGGGGCCCCATTGACCCCCGCGTGCTCGCGCTGCTGCAGCCGGTGGGGCGGCCCTTACATGCGCGCGGCGCGCGCCAGCATGCGGGGCCAGTCGAGCGTGCCCAGCCGCGGCCGCGTGAGCAGGCTGGCGCCATCCAGCGCCTGCACCTTGTCCAGAATGCGCAGACCGCCCTGCACGACCAGGCGCAGCTCCCACCCGATGCTGCCGCTCAGCCGGTGTACCAGGGGGCTGCCTTCGAGCATGAGAGCGCGGGCCCAGGCGGCGCAGTCCAGCACCAGCCGGTCGCTGGCGGCGGAGCGGCGCTGCGCTGCGAGGTCCGCGCGCGCCACGCCATGGGCGGCGCAGTCGGCATCGGTGAGGTAGTGGCGCCCGCGGGGCAGGTCCACGCTCAGGTCCTGCCAGAAGTTGATGAGCTGCAGCGCGCTGCAGATGGCGTCGCTCTCGCGCAAAGCATCGTCGCTCTGCACGCCGTACAGGTGCAGCAGCAGACGCCCCACGGGATTGGCCGAGCGGCGGCAGTAGTCCAGCAGCGCGGCGCGGTCGGGGTAGGTGGCGCCGGCCTCGGTCAGGGTGACGTCCTGCATGAAGGCGTCCAGCAGGTCGTCCAGCAGCGGCACGGGCAGCTGGTGGCTGCGCAACACCGCCTGCAGCGGCCCAAACACGGCGGCCCAGCGCGTCTGGGGGGAGTGCCCGGCCGCCACGGATTGAAGCTCGGCGCGGTAGGCACGCAGGTCGGCCAGGCGCTCGTCGGCGGTGGCCGAGCCCTCGTCGGCAATGTCGTCGGCCGTGCGCGCAAACGCGTAGATCGCGGCGATCGGCGGGCGCAGCCGTGGCGGGCACAGCAGCGAAGCCACGGGAAAGTTCTCGTAGTGCGTGACCGGCGGCGCCTCGGCGGGCGCGGTGCGCGGATCGCGCAGGGGGGCGGGGGACTCGGGATGCTTCACGCGGCCATTGTCGTGCTTGACAAGAGCGACCGGCCTCTCATAGATTACTAACCAGTCAGTCAGTAATTTGGCATACCGGATGTTTCCATGACCCACCCTGTCGCACAGCGCGCCGCGGGCCTGCCGGGCCCGTCTTCATTGCAACCCCGCCGCGGGGTTTTTTTGTGGCCGCCGCGTGGCGGCGTGGCGGGTGCTGCACTGGTGCTGGCCGTGGCTGCCTTGGCGCTGGCGGGATGTTCGCGCCGCGAGCCGGCGCCAGAGCCGGTGCGCGCGGTGAAACTGCTCACCGTCGGCGTGGCGCCCCTGCAGATGCACCTGGAATACGCGGGCGAAGTGCGCGCGCGCGTGGAATCGCGCCTGGGTTTTCGCGTGGCCGGCAAGATCGTGCAGCGCCAGGCCGAGCTGGGCCAGCGCGTGCAGACCGGCCAGGTGTTGGCGCAACTGGATCCGCGCGACTATGAGCTGGCCGCGCAGGCCGCGCGCGCCCAGGTGGCGTCCGCCACCGCGCAGCGTGATTTGGCCGCGGCGGATTTCGAGCGCTTTTCCAAGCTGCGCGCGCAGAACTTCATCAGCGGGGCGGAGCTGGACCGCCGCCAGGCTCAGCTGAAGGCCGCGCAGGCTTCGCTGGACCAGGCGCGCGCGCAGCTCGCTTCCCAGGGCAACCAGACCGAGTACACACGCCTGGTGGCGGATGCGCCGGGGGTGGTGACGTCGGTTGACGCCGAGCCCGGCCAAGTGGTGTCTGCGGGCGCGCCGGTGGTGCGCATTGCACGCGACGGCCCGCGCGACGCGGTGTTCTCGGTGCCGGAGGACAAGGTGGGCCAGTTGCGCGCAGGGCAGGCCGTGCAGGTGCGCGCCTGGTCGGGCGACGCGCTGCTGCTGGGCCGGGTGCGCGAGGTGGCGGCCAGCGCCGATCCGGTGACGCGCACCTTCCTCGTGAAAGTGGCGGTGGAGGGCGCGGACGTGCCGCCGCTGGGCGCCACCGTGTATGTGGCGCCGCAGGTGCTGGCGCGGGGCGGCGTGCAGGCGATCAAGCTGCCCACCAGCGCCCTGCGCCAGGAGGGCGGTCAGACGGTGGTGTGGGTCTATGAGGCCAAGAACGGCAGTGCCACCGGCACCGTGCGCCTGCAGCCGGTGCAGATCGCCACGGCCGACGGCAACGAGGCCGTGATCGCCGCCGGCCTCACCCCCGGCATGCAGGTGGTGGCCACGGGCGTGCATGTGCTGGCGCCGGGACAGGTGGTGACGGTTTACAAGCCAAAAACGGCTCCAACGCCCGAAGGGCAAGCGCTACCAGCTATTAATAATGAAGCGCCAGCGGCCTCCGCTGCCGCTCGCTGAGGAGCCGCCCCATGCAGCAGACGCAGCCCAAGCAGGGCTTTAACCTGTCGCGCTGGGCGCTGGAACATGCCGCGCTCACGCGCTACCTGATGGTGGTGCTGATGGTGCTGGGCATCGCCGCGTACTTTCAGCTGGGGCAGGACGAGGACCCGCCCTTCACCTTCCGCGCCATGGTGGTGCGCACCTACTGGCCCGGCGCCACGGCGCAGCAGGTGGCCGAGCAGGTGACGGACAAGATCGAGCGCACCCTGCAGGAGGTGCCCTACGCCGACAAGATCCGCAGCTACAGCAAGCCGGGCGAGTCGCAGATCATCTTCGAGCTCAAGGACTCGTCCAAGCCGGCGGAGGTGGCCAACATCTGGTACCAGGTGCGCAAGAAGGTGGGTGACATGCGCTACCAGCTGCCGGGCAATATCCAGGGGCCGTTCTTCAACGACGAGTTCGGCGACGTGTACGGCGTGATCTACGCCCTGCAGGGTGAGGGCTTCAGCTATGCCGAGCTGAAGGACTTCGCCGACGACGTGCGCCAGCAGTTGCTGCGCGTGAGGGACGTGGCCAAGGTCGAGCAGTTCGGCGTGCAGGACGAGCGCGTCTGGGTCGAGGTCTCGCAAAAGCGTCTGGCGCAGCTGGGGCTGGACTTCAACGCGGTGTTGCAGCAGCTGGGTGCGCAGAATGCGGTGGAGAGCGCGGGCGCGATCCAGTCGCCGCAGGACGTGGTGCAGGTGCGCGTGGGCGGGCAGTTCACCAGCGTGGAGCAGCTGCGCGACATGCCGATCCGCGGCGGCTCTGGAGCCCAGCTGCGCCTGGGCGACATCGCCGAGGTGCGAAGGGGCTATGTCGATCCGCCGGGGGTGAAGGTGCGCTTCCAGGGGCACGAGGTCATCGGCCTGGGCATCTCCATGGCCAAGGGTGGCGACATCATCCGGCTGGGCAAGGCGCTGCGCGCTGCAGCGGCCGACATCCAGGCGCGGCTGCCGGCCGGCGTGCAATTGCACCAGGTGCAGGATCAGCCAGCGGCCGTGGCCGATTCGGTGGGCGAGTTCATCAAGGTGCTGATCGAGGCCGTGGTGATCGTGCTCGCCGTGAGCTTCATTTCGCTGGGGCTGCACAAGGGCGGGCGTTTTGGCTGGCACGTGGACTACCGGCCGGGCCTGGTGGTGGCGATCACCATCCCGCTGGTGCTGGCCGTGACCTTCCTGGCCATGCACTATTTGGGAATAGGGCTGCACAAGGTGTCGCTGGGGTCGCTCATCATCGCGCTGGGGCTGCTGGTGGACGACGCCATCATTGCCGTGGAGATGATGGTGCGCAAGATGGAGGAGGGCTACGACAAGGTGCGCGCGGCCACGTTTGCGTATGACGTGACGGCCAAGCCCATGCTCACCGGCACGCTCATCACGGCCGCGGGTTTCTTGCCCATCGGCATCGCCAAATCGGTCACGGGTGAATACACCTTCGCGATCTTCGCGGTGACGGTGATTTCGCTGGTGCTGTCGTGGATCGTGTCGGTCTATTTCGTGCCCTACCTGGGCACGCTGCTGCTGAAGGTGAAGCCGCATGCGCCCGATGCGTCGCCGCCCGAGGTGTTCGACACGCCGTTCTACCACCGCTTCCGGCACATGGTGGACTGGTGCGTGGCGCACCGGTGGATCACCATCGGCGCCACCATCGGCATCTTTGCGCTGGGGCTGGTGGGCATGGGGCGCGTGCAGCAGCAGTTCTTTCCCGACTCCAGCCGGCCGGAAATCATGGTGGACCTGTGGTTCCCCGAGGGCACCTCCTTCGCAGCCAACGAGGCCGTGGTGCGCCGTGTAGAGCAGCGGCTGATGGAGCAGGAAGGCGTGGCCAGCGTGGCCGCGTGGGTGGGTTCGGGCACCCCGCGTTTTTACCTGCCGCTGGACCAGGTGTTCCCCCAGCCCAACGTATCGCAGTTCATCGTGCTGGCCAAGAGCCTGCCCGAGCGCGAGTCGCTGCGCCTGCGCCTGCCCCGGTTGTTGGCCGAGGAGGTCCCCGAGGCACGCGGCCGCGTGAAGCTGCTGCCCAACGGCCCGCCCGTGCCCTACCCGGTGCAGTTCCGCGTGGTGGGCAGCGACCCGGCCGTGCTGCGCGAGCGCGCCGACGAGGTGAAGGCGCTGATGCGCGGCAACGCCAACCTGATCGGCGTGAACGACAACTGGAACGAGTCGGTCAAGGTGGTTCGCCTGGAGGTGGACCAGGACAAGGCGCGCGCGCTGGGAGTGACCAGCCAGTCCATCGCCCAGGCTTCGCGCATCATGTTCAGCGGCTCCACGGTGGGGCAGTACCGCGAGGGAGACAAGCTCATCGAGATCGTGCTGCGCCAGGCGCAGGACGAGCGCGAGGCGATCTCCGACATCGGCAACGCCTACCTGCCCACGGCTTCGGGCCGCTCCATTCCGCTCACGCAGATCGCCAGGCCCGTGTTCACCTGGGAGCCGGGGGTGATGTGGCGCTGGAACCGCAACTACGCCATCACCGTACAGGGCGACCTGGTGGAGGGGCTGCAGGGCGCCACCGTCACGGCGCAACTGCTGCCCGAGTTGCGCGCGCTGGAGGCCCGCTGGCAGGAGGCCGGTGAGAACGGCGTGCGCATCGAGGTCGCGGGTGCGGTGGAGGAGAGCAGCAAGGGCTCGGCCTCCATCGTGGCGGGCGTGCCCGTCATGCTGTTCATCGTGTTCACGCTGCTGATGCTGCAGCTGCACAGCTTCAGCCGCTCCGTGCTGGTGTTCCTCACCGGCCCGTTGGGGATTGCGGGAGTGGCGGCGGCGCTGCTGCTGCTGAACCGGCCCTTCGGCTTTGTGGCGCTACTGGGGGTTATCGCTCTCATGGGCATGATCCAGCGCAATTCGGTGATCCTGATCGACCAGATCGAGCTCAACCGTGCGGCCGGCGTGCCGGCGTGGGACGCGATCGTGGCGGCGGCCGTGTGGCGCCTGCGGCCCATCGTGCTGACGGCGGCGGCGGCGGTGCTCGCCATGATCCCGCTGTCGCGCAGCGTGTTCTGGGGGCCTATGGCCGTGGCCATCATGGGTGGACTGGTCGTGGCCACGGTGCTCACGCTGCTGGCACTGCCCGCGATGTACGCCGCGTGGTTTCGTGTGCGGCGGCCCGATCCCGGAGCGCCGATAAACGATTCCATTTAAAGGCGGGCCGCAACAGGGTAAAATCTGCCGTTTGACCTATTCCACCGGGGTGGCCTGCTGTGCCTGCCATCCGGGTGGCTTTCAGAACTGCGCGGGTGGCGAAATTGGTAGACGCACCAGGTTTAGGTCCTGACGCCAGCAATGGTGTGGGGGTTCGAGTCCCCCCCCGCGCACCAACGTGAGACTTTGGCGGGAACGTGGTGCAGGCTTGCACTGCAAGTCGGCACGGTCCGCATCCAGACACTAGGAACAACCATGGCCGTAACTGTTGAAACCCTTGAAAAGCTTGAGCGCAAGATCACGCTGAGCTTGCCCCTGACCACGATCCAGACCGAAGTGGACGCGCGCCTCAAGCGCCTGGCCCGTACGGTGAAGATGGATGGTTTCCGTCCCGGCAAGGTCCCTATGAGCGTAGTGGCTCAGCGTTACGGCTATTCGGTGCAATACGAAGTGCTGAACGACAAGGTGGGCGAGGCGTTTGCACAGGCCGCCAATGAAGCCAACCTGCGCGTGGCAGGCCAGCCCCGCATCACGGAGAAGGACGGCGCGCCTGAAGGCGAAGTGACTTTCGAGGCCGTGTTCGAGGTGTTCCCCGAGGTCAAGATCGGCGATCTGTCCACCGCGGAAGTCGAGAAGCTCTCCGCCGAAGTGACCGACAGCGCCATCGACAAGACCTTGGACATCCTGCGCAAGCAGCGCCGTACCTTTGCACAGCGTGCCCTGGCCGCTGCTGCAGAAGACGGCGATCGCGTGACGGTGGATTTCGAGGGCAAGATCGACGGCGAGCCCTTCCAGGGCGGCAAGGCCGAGGACTTCCAGTTCCTGGTGGGCGAGGGCCAGATGCTCAAGGAATTCGAAGACGCAGTGCGCGGCATGAAGTCGGGCGAGAGCAAGACCTTCCCCCTGGCCTTCCCCGAGGACTACCACGGCAAGGACGTGGCTGGCAAGACGGCCGACTTCATGGTGACCGTCAAGAAGATCGAAGCGGCCCACCTGCCCGAGGTGAATGAGCAACTGGCCAAGTCGCTCGGCATTGCCGACGGCACGGTGGAAGGCTTGCGCGCCGACATCAAGAAGAACCTGGAGCGCGAAGTCAAATTCCGCCTGCTGGCCCGCAACAAGCAAGCCGTGATGGACGCTCTGGTGTCCAAAGCGGAACTGGATCTGCCCAACGCCAGCGTGCAGGCTGAAATTGCCCGCCTGCTGGAAGCTGCACGCGCCGACCTCAAGCAGCGCGGCATCAAGGACGCCGACAAGGCCGAAATCCCCGAGGACGTGTTCCGCCCTCAGGCCGAGCGCCGCGTGCGCCTGGGCCTGGTGGTCGCCGAACTCGTGCGTGCCAATAACCTGCAGGCCAAGCCGGAGCAGTTGAAGGCCCACGTGGACGAGCTGGCTGCCAGCTACGAGAAGCCTGAGGACGTGGTGCGCTGGTACTTCAGCGACCGCAATCGCCTGGCTGAGGTGGAAGCCGTGGTCATCGAGAACAATGTGACCGACTTCGTGCTGGGCCAGGCCAAGGTGAACGACAAGGCCGTATCCTTCGATGAACTGATGGGCCAGGCCTGAGTAGCTGGCCCTTGCCCCGGGCTTTGACCCAGGGGTGAGGACGAAACCCGGCGGGGCTTGTGCTTTGCGGCACAAGCCCCAATTCATTTTCTGGGTACAGTATCCGCCTGACTGGAGAAACGTATGAGCGCATTGGAAACGCAAGCCCTGGGCATGATCCCCATGGTCATTGAGCAGTCCGGCCGCGGCGAGCGGTCCTACGACATTTATTCGCGCCTGTTGAAGGAGCGCGTGATCTTCCTGGTGGGTGAGGTCAATGACCAGACTGCCAACCTGGTGGTTGCGCAGCTGCTGTTCCTTGAGAGCGAGAACCCGGACAAGGATATTTCGTTCTACATCAACTCCCCGGGTGGCAGCGTGACGGCGGGCATGGCCATCTATGACACCATGCAGTTCATCAAGCCGGATGTGTCCACGCTGTGCTGCGGCTTTGCGGCGAGCATGGGGGCTTTCCTGCTGGCTGCAGGGGCCAAGGGCAAGCGCTATTCGCTGCCCAACTCCAAAATCATGATCCACCAGGTGCTGGGCGGTGCCCGCGGACAGGCGACGGATATCGAGATTCACGCCCGCGACATTCTGCGTACCAAGGATCAGATGAACCGCATCCTGGCGGAGCGCACGGGACAGCCCATCGAGAAGGTGAAGGCGGATACCGAGCGGGACTATTTCATGACCGCGGACGAAGCCAAGGATTACGGCATCGTGGACCAGGTCATTGCCAAGCGCCCCTGAGTTTTGGCCGGCGCGCGCGGCGTTTCCCCCTGTGGGAAACGCCGTTTTTATTTCGTTATCATCTTGACAACATCCCCAGTCATAAGGCATTGCCCCCATGGCCGAGAAAAAAGGCTCCTCCAGCGAAAAAACCCTTTACTGCTCTTTTTGCGGTAAAAGCCAGCATGAAGTAAAGAAGCTGATCGCCGGTCCGTCGGTCTTTATCTGCGACGAGTGCATTGACCTGTGCAACGAGATCATCCGTGATGAGCTGCCCACCGGCGATGCCGGACGCGAAGGCCGCGGAGATCTGCCTACGCCTGCGGAAATCAAGACCAACCTCGATCATTACGTGATTGGCCAGGAAAAGGCCAAACGTACGCTGGCCGTCGCCGTGTACAACCACTACAAGCGCCTGCGCCACAAGGACAAGGCCGGTAAGGACGAGGTGGAACTGTCCAAGAGCAACATCCTGTTGATCGGCCCTACGGGGTCGGGCAAGACGTTGCTTGCGCAGACCTTGGCGCGGCAGCTCGATGTGCCTTTCGTGATGGCTGACGCCACCACGCTGACGGAAGCCGGCTATGTTGGAGAGGACGTGGAGAACATCGTCCAGAAACTCCTGCAAAGCTGCAACTACGATGTGGAACGTGCCCAGCGGGGCATTGTCTACATCGACGAAATCGACAAAATTTCGCGCAAATCCGACAACCCCAGTATTACGCGGGATGTCTCAGGTGAAGGTGTGCAGCAAGCGCTGCTCAAGCTCATCGAGGGGACCATGGCGAGCGTGCCTCCACAAGGTGGACGCAAGCATCCCAATCAGGATTTTCTGCAGATCGATACCACCAACATTCTGTTCATTTGTGGTGGTGCGTTTGCTGGGCTGGAAAAGGTCATTGAGAACCGTACTGAAGCTTCCGGTATTGGCTTTGGCGCGGCAGTGCGTAGCAAAAAGCAGCGTTCTTTGACCGAGGTGTTTCAGGATATCGAGCCTGAGGACCTCATCAAATTCGGCCTGATTCCAGAGTTGGTGGGTCGCATGCCCGTGGTCACAGCGCTGGCCGAACTGAGCGAGGACGCGCTGGTGCAAATCCTCACCGAGCCCAAAAACGCCTTGGTCAAGCAGTACAGCAAGTTGCTGGCGATGGAAGGCGTTGAGCTGGAAATTCGTCCCGCTGCGTTGAAGTCGATCGCGCGAAAAGCCATCGCACGCAAGACGGGTGCCCGCGGCTTGCGCTCCATTCTTGAGCAAGCGTTGATTGGCACCATGTTTGACTTGCCCAACGTCTCCAACGTGGAAAAGGTGGTGGTGGACGAGGCCACCATCGAAGAGAACAAGGCCCCTTTGCTGGTTTATCGCGAGGCCGCCAAGACCGCCTGAAAGCCGTGTGTCGCCGGGAGTCGCGCGCGTTAGTGATGCGCCCGGCGAGCCATGTTGCTAACACCTGGGTGCAGATGCTGCCGGGTTGAAAAATGTGGTCCATGGACCATATTCCATGGAACTACTAGAGGATTGCCCCATGTCCGGACACACACCCCTGCCCGATACGCCCCTGGATCTACCACTGTTGCCTTTGCGCGATGTGGTGGTCTTTCCTCACATGGTGATTCCCCTGTTTGTGGGGCGTCCCAAGAGCATCAAGGCGCTGGAAGCCGCCATGGATGCCGATCGACGAATCATGCTGGTTGCGCAAAAAGCAGCCGCCAAGGATGAACCGCAGGTTTCGGATATGTTCGAAGTCGGGTGCATATCCACCATCCTTCAGATGCTGAAGCTTCCCGATGGCACGGTGAAGGTGCTGGTGGAGGGGCAGCAGCGCGCCCACGTTCGCATGGTGCATGAATCGGACGTTCACGTCACGGCGACGGTTGAGCCCATGCAGGCGTCCGCCGAGGACGCCGCTTCGAGTGAAATTGAAGCGCTGCGCCGGGCGGTAATGCAGCAGTTTGATCAGTACGTCAAACTGAACAAGAAGATTCCCCCTGAGATTCTGACTTCCATTTCGGCTATCGATGATCCGGGGCGGCTGGCTGACACCATTGCCGCGCACTTGCCGCTCAAGCTGGAGAACAAGCAGGTTGTTCTCGACTTGGCAGGCGTCAAGCAGCGTCTGGAGAATCTGTTCGAGCAGTTGGACCGCGAAGTGGATATCCTCAATGTGGATAAGCGCATTCGCGGTCGCGTGAAGCGCCAGATGGAGAAAAACCAGCGGGACTTCTATCTCAACGAACAGGTCAAGGCGATCCAGAAGGAACTGGGCGAAGGCGAAGAAGGCGCGGATCTTGAGGAGATCGAGAAAAAGATCAAGGCCGCGCGCATGCCGGTCGAAGCGCGCAAGAAGGCGGAAGGTGAGCTGAAAAAGCTCAAGCTCATGTCTCCTATGTCTGCCGAAGCCACTGTGGTTCGCAACTACATTGATGTGCTCACGGGACTGCCCTGGAGCAAGAAGTCCAAGGTCAAGCACGATCTTGCCCATGCAGAGGCTGTGTTAAACGAGGACCACTATGGCCTGGAAAAGGTGAAAGACCGAATCCTGGAATATCTCGCCGTGCAGCAGCGGGTGGACAAGGTGAAGGCGCCCATCCTGTGCCTGGTCGGCCCACCGGGTGTGGGCAAGACTTCGCTCGGTCAGTCCATTGCAAAGGCAACGGGGCGCAAGTACGTGCGTATGGCGCTGGGGGGGATGCGTGACGAAGCAGAGATCCGGGGTCACCGTCGTACCTACATTGGGGCGATGCCAGGCAAGGTGTTGCAGAGCCTGGGCAAGGTGGGGGCGCGCAATCCGTTGTTCCTGCTCGATGAAATTGACAAACTAGGCATGGACTTTCGAGGTGACCCCTCGAGCGCGTTATTGGAAGTCCTCGATCCTGAGCAGAACCACAAGTTCGGCGACCACTATGTGGAGGTCGACTTCGACCTTTCCGATGTCATGTTTGTCGCGACTTCCAACTCGATGAACATCCCGCCGGCGCTACTTGATCGCATGGAGGTGATACGTCTTTCCGGATATACCGAGGACGAAAAAACCAACATTGCCATCAAGTATTTGCTCCCCAAGCAGATGCAAAACAATGGCGTGAAAGACGCCGAGTTGCAGGTCACGGAATCCGCCGTACGGGACATTGTGCGCTACTACACGCGTGAAGCGGGCGTCCGTTCCCTAGAGCGCGAACTCTCCAAAATCTGCCGAAAAGTGGTCAAGGCAATCCAGCTCAAGAAGCTGACGGCCCCCGTGGAGGTGTCGGCGGACAACTTGCCTGAATACTTGGGAGTGCGCAAGTACACCTACGGTCGCGCGGAACAGCAGAACCAAGTGGGACAAGTGGTTGGCCTGGCATGGACCGAAGTCGGCGGGGATCTGCTCACGATCGAGGTCGCGACCATGCCCGGCAAAGGCAACATCCTTCGCACAGGATCGCTGGGCGATGTCATGAAGGAGTCGGTCGAAGCGGCCCGCACAGTAGTACGTAGCCGTGCGCGCTTACTTGGTATTCGCGATGAGGCGTTCGAGAAGCGAGATCTCCATATCCACGTGCCCGATGGTGCGACCCCTAAAGATGGTCCTAGCGCCGGCATTGCGATGACGACGGCGATCGTTTCTGCGCTGACCGGAATACCGGTCCGCGCAGATGTTGCGATGACGGGGGAGATCACATTGCGCGGAGAGGTCACAGCAATTGGTGGGCTCAAGGAGAAACTTTTGGCGGCATTGCGTGGAGGGATCAAGACGGTGTTGATTCCTGAAGAAAACGTAAAAGACCTCCAGGAAATTCCAGACAACGTCAAGATGGGGCTGGAGATCATTGCTGTGAAGTGGATCGACAAGGTGCTGGAGATAGCACTCGAGCGCAAGCCTGTTGCATTGGCAGAGGAGGACGGTGCCCAAACCGTGACGGTGCCTGCCCCCGCCGATGTGTCACGGGGCTCCGTGAAACATTGATGGAAAAAACTTTGCACTATTCTTGGAGCCCGCGAAAAGTACTCTATAATTTCACTTGTCGACGCTAAACATGCTACAGTGTGAGGCTTAGATAAATGCGGGAATAGCTCAGTTGGTAGAGCGCAACCTTGCCAAGGTTGAGGTCGTCGGTTCGAGACCGATTTCCCGCTCCAATTTATGATCTACAGACTTCCACTGACGTCTGTAAGTCATTGAAAAGAGGAGCTTCGGCTCCTTTTTTCATTCCAGCGAAAGCCACGGAAGTCCACTGACAGCCACCATTTTTGAGGCCAAAAACAAGGCCAAAGAATGCGGGTCGTGCCGGTTCCGGGTTGTTGCTGGGGTTGGATCGGGATGACAAGCAGCATCGGGCCTAAGTCCAAGACTTAGGAGCTTGATGATGACACTCTCTGATCTGACCGTGCGGCAAGCCAAGGCCGCCGAGAAAACCTACAGCATCCCCGACACCGATGGCCTCGGCCTGGTGGTCGCCCGCACCGGCGGCAAGTCGTGGCATTTGCGCTATTACTGGCTCGGCAAGCAAAAGCGCATCTCCCTGGGGAACTACCCCGAGATCGGTTTGCGCGAAGCGCGCACCTTGCGCGACGAAGCCCGGGCGCTTCTGGCAAAGGGCGTCAACCCCCATACCGATCGGAAACAGAAGCGACACGCGGTCAAGCTTGCGGCCGACTACACCTTCAAGGCCGTCTTCGATGCGTGGGTCGAGCATCGCCGCAAGGAAATCAAGGAGGGCAGGAACAGCACGCTGTCGCAGATCCTGCGGATCTTCAACAAGGACGTGCTGCCTAGCCTCAAGCAGATGTCGATCTACGACATTCGCCGGCCCCAACTCCTGGGCGTCCTGGCGAGGATCGAGGAGCGCAAGGCGTTCACCACTGCCGAGAAGGTCCGCACCTGGCTGGGGCAGTTGTTCCGCTATGCCCTCGTCATCGTGGAGGGGCTGGAAGCCAATCCGGCCTCCGACCTGGACGTGGTGGCCGAGCCCAAGCCCCCGGTGAACCACAACCCCTACCTGCATCTTCCGGAGCTTCCCGAGTTCCTGCACAAGCTCAGGCTCTACAACCCTCGTGGTTGGCAGACCCAACTCGGCATCCGGCTGCTGTTCCTGACCGGCGTGCGTACCGGCGAGCTGCGGCTGGCGACCCCGGACCAGTTCGATCTCGACCGTGGCCTGTGGATCATCCCGCCGCAGATCGTCAAGCAACTCCAGGACGAGATGCGCAAGGCCGGCAAGCGCCCGCAGGACGTTCCGCCCTACATCGTGCCGTTGTCCGTGCAGGCCATCGAGATCGTGCGCTACCTGTTGGGTGTGATGAGGCCGGCTCAGGTCCATCTGCTCACGCACCGCAGCGAACTCAAGAAGCGCATCAGCGAGAACACCCTCAACGCGGCCTTGAAACGAATGGGCTACAAGGATCAACTGACCGGTCACGGCATCCGCGGAACCATCTCGACGGCGCTCAACGAGATCGGCTATCCCAAGATTTGGGTGGACGCGCAGCTTTCGCACTCGGACCCGAACAAGGTGAGTTCGGCCTACAACCACGCCAAGTATGTTGAGCCGCGCCGCCGGATGATGCAGGACTGGGCGGATCGTCTCGATCTGCTCGAACAGGGCCAAGTGGAAGCGGCCAGCGCGCATCTGACGATGCGTATCGACGGGGTGCCGGCGATGGCGGAAACTGAGGACGTGGTGGACGCGGTCCCCATGGTGGCCGAGCCCGCTTCCCCTGGCGTCCCGCCGATGGTGGCCACGCCCATCGTCGTGACCCCGAACAGTGGCGAGATCACGTTCCAGCGGCTGTCGCAGGTGCCGCCACCGCCGACGCATGCTCCGGAGCCGGAAGTCTCCGCAATCCAGCGGGAGCGCGAGGAAATGCTGGCCATGTACGAGTCGCCGAACAATCTGCCGGTGCCGCTGTTCGGCAAGCTGGCCGGAAAGTCCAAGGACCAGATCAACCGGGAGCTGAAAGCCGGCAAGCTACTGTCCATCAGCCTGGGCAATCGGGGGCAGCGGGTTCCCGACTGGCAACTGGTGCCGCTCAAGCACAAGCTGGCTCAGGTGCTCATGAATCAATGTCCGCGGGCGGACTCGTGGGATCTGTATCGCATGCTCACCCGGCCACATCCGGACCTGGGTGATCGTGCCGCCATCGACATCGTGACGCCAAGCAATCTGGGCATGGTCGTCCGGGTCATCGCGGCCACCCACCAGCAGACAGGTGCGTCTGAGGCTGGCTTGCCGCCGAGGCTCATCCCCGAGGACGTCCAGCAGAGCGTTCGTCGGCTGGTGGACAGCGCTGCGATGCTTGAGACGGCGTAATCCGAGGTTCGACGGTACCGTGGCCAGCGGCACCATTCCTGTCGCTGACCACTGCATTTCGCCTTATTGCAACGATGTGCCCGAGCGCACCACGACGGCGTACAGATCGGCAATCGTCGCCAACGCGCCCTCATGCAGCACCTCGGCCGACACATTCACCACGCCCCTTCGGATGGGCCGCGTCGCGCATGCATCGGCCACCATGGTGGGCTGGTTGCCGCGTAGAAACGCACCCTCGGCGGTGAACGTCACGCACATGTGAGTCATTAATCCCATGACGATGACCTGTTTGTTACCGGCCGCCTCAACGCGCTCGCCCAAATCGGTGCCGACGAATGCATTGGGCGCCGTCTTGACGACCACGGGCTCGTTGGACAGCGGCGCGACGGCGGGATGAATCTGCCGATCTTGGCGGCGAGGTCGTAGGGCGAGCCCTCTCCACCATCGTGAACGACATGGATGCTGTTGGTGCCGGCGGCGCGCGCCCGGGTCAACAGTTCAGATGCCGAAGCCAGCGCCGGCTGCCAGCCGGCCAGTTCCATGACGCCGCGCGTGTAGGTGTTCTGGTAGTCCACGAGGATCAAGGTGGCACCGTCTAACGTGGCCGGTGTGGGGTCCAGTCCGTTGAGCTGGCGCAGCGTGGTCGAGGAGTTCATGGTTGTACTTCCTTGAATGGGAAATGGAGGATCCGGCCATCAGAAATGACCGCCTCGTCATGCTAGAAGCGCAGCGGAATGTCGGCAATGTCATCTAACATGTAGATTCAGACATTGCGGTGCGCGGGCACCCACGGAGCTTGCAGCATGGCAAACATCAAGCGCCTCATCGTCATGGTGCTGTTCGAGCACGTCTATCTGCTGGACGTGACCGGTCCGGCCGAGGTGTTCTCACTTCTTCAGCGCGAGATGGACGAGCCGACGGGCTACGAGGTGGTGTTGGCGGCTGCGACGCTTGCGCCCGTCATGACTTCGGCCGGTGTGCGTGTACTGCCCGATACGACATTCGCCGACCTCGCCCCCCGTAGGATCGACACCCTCGTGGTGCCGGGCGCGGTCGAGGTCGATGCGCAGCGACGCGTGCGCGCCGTCGTAGCGCCTTCGGTGGTGGTATCTGTGAGGGCGCTTGCAGGCCATACCCGACGCCTCGCGTCCGTGTGCGTGGGCGCGCATGTCCTGGCTGCGGCAGGCCTGCTCGAAGGCCGTCGTGTCACCACACATTGGTCCACCGCGCAACAACTCGCTGACGAGCACCCGGAGGTCAAGGTGGATGCCGACCCGATCTTCATCCGCGACCGTGATGTCTGGACCGGCGCCGGCCTGACCGCCTGTCTGGACCTGGCGTTGGCTTTGGTCGCCGATGACTTCGGCGAGCGGTTGGCGCTGCGCGTGGCGCGCCAACTGGTGATGTTCCTAAAGCGCCCGAGTGGGCAAAGCCAATTCAGTGCCTCGCTGGAACCGGCGTCCAAGACCCGGCGCATGGATGCGCTGCGCCACTACATCATGCGCTGCATCGGTAAGCCCATGAGCATCGCGGAACTGGCCGAACAGGCACATGTAAGCGATCGGCAACTGACCCGCATCTTCAAGACGGAATTGAACATGACGCCGGCCGCTTACATTGAATCGGTGCGCGTGGAGATGGCGCGCAATCGGTTGGAAACCACCGACGAACCGCTTGAACGGATTGCCACAACCTGCGGCTTCAATACCACTGACGCGCTCAACCGCGCATTCCGCAGGACCCTGGGCACCACGCCGGCCGAGTACCGCAGCCGGTTCAGGACAGTGTGCTGATCGCGCCCGCCTCGCCTGTCACTATCAGATCGTAACTGCAACCTGCAGCGCTCTGCGCTCGAACCGCTCGGTCGCCGGAGTGGCTTGTACGTAGGGCCGCTGGAGGTACGTCACGACCTCGTAGGGGCCGTCGGCGAGCGATCGCATACTGAGTCCCCATCCGTGAGCGCGCTCGATGCGCGATTGCGTAGAGATTCCCACGCCATAGCCTGCGGCGACCTTGAGCGCCAGCATCTCGAAGGAAGCCACGTACTGCGTGCTCTGCTGCCTCACCGCAGGAAGTGAAGACAACCGCTGATCCAGCAAAGGGCAACTCTCTGCCTGCCAGCGGAAGACAGGGTGATCCAGCAAATCGGCGATCGCGAGCTTGGCGTGATCCATCAAAGAGGATCGCAACGGCATAGCAACTGCCATGTGCTCGATCCACAAGGGTTGTGTATGGAGAGCCGAATCGGTCGCTCCTTGAAGCGACATCGCTGCGTCGTAATGGCCATCCTTCAGTCCCGCAAGAATCTCGTCACCTCTGACCTCAAGGAGCGCTATGGTGACCTCTGGCTCTTCGGCGCGTTGGAGCGCAAGCAGGTCCGAAAGCCTCGATGACGTTACGCCTGGCGCTATCGCAAGCCTGAGATGGGGAGGTTGGCTGATGACGGTGGGCATGTGAGCCTATAAAAGCGAAAAAGCAGATCAGGTTCAGCCAACATGAATTAATAGAGTGAAGTTTAACGTCTATAACTTTAACGTGGTTAATTTTTGCGGATTATTCGACGCTTCTGCTGATGCAGAAGCCCACTATTCAGCCAGGTCGTCCCGCTGGCACATCTACGTATGAGTCCGCTCCAGCAATGGCGTTTGGGCAGGCCGTACGCGCAGCGCGTGTCGCTCAAGCAATCGCTCAAGACGAGTTCGCAGCCCTGGCAGGCATTTCGCGCTCGCACATGGGCAAGATCGAGCGTGGCGAGCATGTACCCACGCTCCCCCTCATACTTAAAATTTCCATGGCGCTCAAGATCAGTGCGGCCGAATTGATCGCGGCAACGGAAAGCAATCTTCGCAATCCAACCGAGGCCTGAGATCGAGCGTTCCGAAGGGCAGCACCTTCCCTCAGTCACCCGAGTGTTCGCGCAGGCGCACGATAAATCGCTCCAGCGCCTCCGGCAAGTCGTCGCTATCGGGCCGAAGCAGATAGGTGGTGATCACCGCCGAATCAACGGCCAGGGGACGGACTACGACATCAGGACGCTGGCTGACTGCGATCCTGGCCGCGGTTGTGAAGCCGACACCATAGCCTGCGCCAACCAAGGTGAGCATCATGTCGAGCGAAGACACCTGCTCAGCGACGTTGGGTTCACGTTCCAGCGGCCGCAAGAGCCGGGCCAGTTCACGGCAGTAGCCTTCGCATACCTGTGGGTTGCACAGCACCAGAGGATGGCAGGCGAGTTCGTGCAGGGGAATCTTCTTGTGCGACAACAGCGGGTGCCTAGGAGGCATCGCGACCACCAATGGATCCTGCCAGATTGTTTCGGCCACGATGCCTTCGCCCACATCGGCAGCGTGCGCAAATCCGATGGTGAAGTCGCCTGATCGGAGTCCTCGCACTTGCTCGGCCAAGGGCACTTCGGACAGGCGAATCTCGATCTCCGGCTCTTCCTCGCGACAATGGGCCAGGAACGCCGACAGCCGAGGATCAATCGCGCCTTCGGATACGGCGATGCGCAGGCTCCCTTGTGAGCCCGCTGCTACCGCTTTGACGTTCTCCCGTGCTTGTTCCAATACGGTAAACAATCTGCGAACGTCCTGCAGAAAGGCGACGCCCGCGGAGGTCAGCAGAGTTCCACGTCGATTTCGATCGAAGAGCACCACTCCTAACTCATCCTCAAGTTCCTTGATGGCTCGGGACAGCGGGGGTTGCTCGATATGCAGGCGCTCCGCCGCTCGGGTGAAATGCAACTCTTCTGCTAGGGCTACAAAACAACGAAGGTGTCGCAATTCCATGGATCAGTGCCCCAAGATTGAATGCATGAATTGCTTAACCATTGTTCAGGTCACCCCTGACAGAGTGATGAGCAGATGATTATTTTCTTGTAAAGATCAATGCAATAGGAAGTCCTTGCCAGAGAGAAATGCTCCCGGCTTCTGCGCGGGCGGCTTGATCCCTCGCGTCCAGCAGGGCCTCGTCGTGAGGCCCTGCCGCGTTGCAACGTTAGCGTGGCTTACGCATCAGCAGGTAGGCAGCCGGAATCACGAACAGCGACAGCAACGGTGCGGTCACCATCCCGCCGAGCATCGGGGCTGCTATGCGGCTCATGACTTCAGAGCCCGTGCCGCTGCTCCAAACAATGGGTACCAGGCCCGCCAGGATGACCGCAACGGTCATCGCTTTTGGGCGCACGCGCAGCACCGCCCCTTCCCGGATCGCATCGAGCAGTTCTTCTCGCGTCGGTTCGCGTCCATCGGGGCAACGTTCCGCCAAGGCCTGCTTCAGATAGATGAGCATCACCACGCCGAACTCCGCCGCCACACCTGCCAGCGCGATGAATCCCACGCCGGTGGCGATGGACAGGTTGTAATTCAGCAGGTACAGGAACCAGATGCCCCCCGTGAGCGCGAAGGGCAAAGTCGCCATGATCAAGCCCGCTTCGTCCACACGCGCGAAGGTCAGGTACAACAGAACGAAGATGATCAACAGGGTGGCAGGCACCACAACCTTCAGGCGTGCATTGGCCCGCTCCATGTATTCGAACTGCCCGGAGTAGGTGATGCTCACACCCGGCTCCAGCTTGACCTGCTGCCCGATGGCATCGCGCAGTTCATTGGCCACCGAGGCTAGATCACGGCCGCGCACATCGACATAGACCCAACCGGAGGGCCGTGCGTTCTCGCTCTTGAGCATGGGCGGCCCATCGGTGATCGCGATGCGTGCCACGGTCCCCAACGTAATCTGCTGACCCATCGGCGTGAAGATGGGGAGTTCTGCCAGCCGTTGTGGTGAATCACGCCATTCTCGCGCGTAGCGCAGATTGATCGGAAAGCGGGCAAGCCCCTCGACCGTCTCCGAGACGTTTTCGCCACCCACCGCGCCGGCGATGACCGCCTGGATATCGGCGATGTTCAGGCCGTAGCGACCGGCGGCTACGCGATCGATCTGAACATCCACGTAGCGCCCGCCCGTCAAGCGCTCCGCGAGTGATGACGTCACGCCGGGAATGCCCTTGGCGACCTGCTCGACCTCTGCAGCGATGCGATCGATCACGCCCAGGTCGTTGCCAGTCACCTTCACCCCGATCGGGCTCTTGATGCCGGTAGCCAGCATATCGATGCGATTGCGGATAGGGGGAATCCATATATTGGACAGGCCCGGGATCTTCACGGCACGATCCAGCTCTTCCACGAGCTTCTCGGGCGTCATGCCTGGACGCCATTGTTCCCTGGGCTTGAGCTTCACCGTGGTCTCGAACATCTCCAGGGGCGCCGGATCGGTCGCAGTTTCGGCCCGTCCTGCCTTGCCGAACACCTTGTCCACTTCAGGTACGGTCTTGATCATGCGGTTGCTCAGCTGCAGCAACTCCGTGGCGCGCTGCGCCGAGAGTCCCGGCAGGGCCGAGGGCATGTAGAGCAGGTCCCCTTCGTCCAACCTCGGCAGAAACTCACCGCCGAGCCGCGCCAAGGGCCAGGCCGTGGTCGCCAAGGCCAGCACGGCGATCAGCAGCGTCGCCTTGGGCCGGCGCAGTACCCACTCCAGTGCTGGCCGGTAGGCTGCAATCAGGATGCGGGTAATGGGGTTCTTCTGCTCATCTGGGATACGCCCGCGAATCCAGTAGCCCATGAGTACGGGAATCAGCGTCACCGACAGCCCTGCGGCCGCAGCCATCGCGTAGGTCTTGGTGAATGCCAGCGGGCCGAACAGCCGGCCTTCCTGCGCTTCTAGGGTGAAGACCGGGATGAACGAGAGCGTGATGATGAGCAGCGAGAAGAAGAGCGCAGGACCGACTTCCTCCGCGGCCTGTGTGATCACGTCCCACCGTTCCTTGCCCTGCAGTCGTTGATTCGGGTGCGCGTGCTGCCAAGCCTCCAGCTTCTTGTGGGCGTTCTCGATCATCACCACCGCTGCATCCACCATCGCCCCCACGGCGATGGCAATCCCCCCCAGCGACATGATGTTGGCGTTGATGCCCTGGTAGCGCATGACCAGGAACGCCGTCATCACGCCCAGAGGTAGCGAGATGATGGCCACCAGCGCAGAACGAAGATGCCAAAGGAACAGTGCGCAGACCAGCGCCACCACCAGAAACTCTTCGCCCAGCTTGGTCGTGAGATTGCGAATGGCCCGCTCGATCAGCGCGCTGCGGTCGTAGGTGGTGACGATCTCGACGCCCGGCGGCAGGCTGCCCTGCAGCTCCGCCAGCTTGGCCTTGACGGCAGCGATCGTCTCCTGGGCATTCTTGCCGGAGCGCAGCACCACCACGCCGCCGGCGACCTCGCCTTCTCCGTCGAGTTCCGCAATGCCACGCCGCATCTCCGGGCCTATCTGGAGCATCGCCACATCCCCCAGCCGCACCGGCACACCGCCGCGTGCCGTCAAGGGGATCTCCCGGAACTCGTCCAGGGTCTTGAGGTATCCGCTCGCGCGGACCATGTACTCCGCGCCTGACAATTCCAGGACGGAGCCGCCGGTCTCCTGGTTGGCCGCCATCAGGGCATCGCGGACTTGAGCCTGACTGAGGCCATAGGACGCCAACTTGATCGGGTCGAGCACGACCTGGTACTGCTTGACCATGCCCCCCACCGATGCCACCTCGGCCACGTTGGGCAGGCTCTTGAGTTCGAACTTCAGGAACCAGTCCTGCAACGCACGCAGTTGCGCCAGATCGTTCTTGCCCGTGCGATCCACGAGCGCGTACTGGAAGATCCAGCCGACGCCTGTGGCGTCCGGACCCAGGGCCGGCTTCGCCGTGGCGGGCAATCGGCCCTGGACCTGGTTCAGGTATTCCAGTACCCGTGAGCGGGCCCAGTACAGGTCGGTTCCGTCCTCGAACAAGACATAGACGAACGAGTCGCCAAAGAACGAGAAGCCGCGCACGGTCTTGGCCCCTGGCACCGACAGCATGGTGGTGGCCAACGGGTAGGTGACCTGGTTCTCGACGATCTGCGGCGCCTGTCCTGGGTAGTTGGTGCGAATGATGACCTGCACGTCTGACAAGTCCGGCAGCGCATCCACGGGCGTGCTGCGAACGCCCCACACGCCCCATGCCGTGAGCATGGCGGTGGCCAGCAGCACCAGGAAGCGATTGGCCACCGACCATCGAATCAGCTTGGCGATCATGGCTGCACCTTTTCGATGGCCGTGATCACGTAGTCCTCACCTTGCTTGGAGAAGGTGAATCGCACCTGCTGCCGAACCGAAAGACCCGCGGCGAGCTGCGGGCTGCTCAGCTTGAAGCCCATGGTCATGGCCGGCCATTGGAGGGCCGGCACGGCCTCGTGCGCCAGCGTCAGCTCGGTGGGCGACATCTCCTCGATTGTTAATTTCCACGCAAAACTGACCCGCCTCAAACCCGCTAGGTTCTAGAACCAGAATCGCACGCCAGCCACCCAGCGCGTCTGCTGCGCACGGCCGCCTTCGGCACGCACATAGTCCGCGGTGCGTCCGAAGCTGCCCGCCCGTTCCACGCCGATATAGGGGGCGAACTGGCGACTGAATTCATAGCGCAGGCGCAAGCCAGCAGACGCTTCGGCCAGGCCCTTGCCGATACCGCGTTCCGGGTCGTCCTTGCCATAAAACTGCAACTCGGCGCGAGGCTCCAGAATCAGTCGCTGGGTCAGCAGCAGCTCGTAGCTGCCTTCGACACGCAGCGCCGTACGTCCACCACTTCCCAGGTAGCCCGTCGCCTCCAGCTCGAACCAGTAGGGGGCGAGGCCCTGGATGCCGAAAGCCAACCATTGACGGCTCGGGCCTTCCCCGTTATCCACCCGAACGCCGAGCTGGGTGTCCCAGTACGGTGCGACGGCGTGCCCCCAGAGAAGCTCGGTACGCGATTCTTCGAGCTTTCCTTTGGCGATATCGCCTTCGGCCTTCACGACGGCCTTGTTGTAGGTCGTCCCATACCACGCCTGGAGGTCGTAGGCCGTGGAGTCGTCTCCTTTGCGCGTGAAGCGGCGTTCCAGAGTTTCGCCGCGCAACGAAAAGAACCTGTGTTCGTCGGCCAGCATCAGCCGCGGCACACCGGGTACGGCGTAGTCGCCCGATCCCAATGTCAGGCCATTGGAGTAGCCATGCGGATCGCGGGCGTCAGGAGGCGCCGACCCGCCCTGCATCTGCATGTTGCCGTGATCCATGGCCGGGGCCGCGGTCGAGCCGCTCGCCGACGTCGCGTGACCCGCGTGCGGGTCGGCGGCAGGAGCCACGGTCTGAGTGGATGGCGCGGCCGTTTGAGCGTCGGCCTGGCCGTGCGCTGCATGGTCGTTCTGTGCTTGTGCCTGGGCGGCGACGCTTACCAGGGCCAGAAGCGTCGTGGCCAGTGCGCGAGTGGGGAGTGCTTTGGACATTCTTGGTCTTCCTTGTGCGCTGGGTTCAAGACACCACGACTTCGCGGAACATGCCGGCATCCATGTGGAACATCAGGTGGCAGTGCCACGCCCAGCGGCCGAGCGCGTCGGCTGTCACCAGGAAGCTGATGCGTTGTGCCGGCTGCACCGGCAGGGTGTGGCGGCGCGCAAGGAAGCGACCGTCGGGGCTTTCCAGCTCGCTCCACATGCCGTGCAGGTGCATGGGATGGGTCATCATGGTGTCGTTGTGCAGAATGACCCGCAGCCGCTCGCCGTGTTTGAAGTGCACCGGCGTGGACTTTCCGAACTCCAGCCCGTCCAGGGACCATGCGTAGCGTTCCATGTTGCCCGTGAGGTGCAGTTCGACCTCCCGGCCGGGGCCTCTCTTGTCCAGCGGCCCCGACGGGGTATGCAGATCCGCGAGGGTCAACACGCGCCGACCGTTGTTGCGCAGTCCGATGCCGGGGTCATCGAGGTTGGTGCGCGCCATGTCAACGCGCATGTCCGTGCTGGCACCATACTCGGTGCGAGCGTGGCGAGCAGTAGTGCTGGGCACGGCCAGTCCCCCCGCCGCCGCGGCGTGTTGGCTGTGATCCATCGCCATGCCACCGTGGTTCATGGCGCCGTGATTCATGCCTGCCATCGCCCCATGATCCATCCCGGACATCGAACCCGAGCCCATCCCGGTCATCCCGGTCATGCCCGTCATCCCGGTCATCTCCATGGCCTGGCCGGACCCGCCATGGTCCATGCCCCCCATCATGCCGCCCATCATGTCGTTCATGGTCAGCCATTCGACCGGATCGAGGGCAGGCACGGGAGCTTGAAGACCTTCACGCACGGCCAGCGTGGCACGCGCGTAGCCTGTCCGGTCCATCGCCTGGGCGAAGATCGTGTAAGCGTCATCCCGTGGCTGGACGATCACGTCGACGGTTTCGCCAGGACCGAATCGGAACTCATCGACGGTCACCGGCTCCACGTCAACACCATCGACGTGCACCACCGTGAGTTTCAGTCCTGGAATGCGTACGTCGTAGAAGGTGTTGCCCGCACCGTTGACCATGCGCAGCCGCACGCGCTCACCCGGTCGGAACAGCGCCGTCCAATTGCCGGCGGGGGTGACGCCGTTGGCCAGATAGGTCAGCGTGGCGGCAGACAGATCTGCGAGATCCGTCGGATTCATCCGCATCTCGTTCCACATCTTGCGCTTGTCGATCGCAGCGGCCGTGCCTTCGCGCGAGGCGTCCCGGAAGAAGTCGAAGACGGTAGGTTGGTTGTAGTTGTAATAGTCGCTTTGGGACTTGAGCTTGGTGAACACCCGCATCGGGTCTTCGTCGGTCCAATCCGAGAACAGCAGCACGTGGTCACGGTCGGCGTGGATGGTCTCGGCGCCAGCGGGGTCGATGATGATCGCCCCGTACATGCCCGTGAGTTCCTGAAAGCCGGAGTGCGAGTGGTACCAGTAGGAGCCGCTCTGCTGAACCTTGAAGCGGTACGTGAAGGTCTCGCCGGGAGCGATGCCATTGAAGCTGATGCCCGGCACGCCATCCATCTGATACGGCAGGATGATCCCGTGCCAGTGAATGGATGTGGCTTCACGCAGCTTGTTGGTTACACGGATTGTGACGGTGTCACCCTCGCGCCAACGCAATGTCGGTGCCGGCAGCGAGCCGTTGATGGTCGTAGCCACGCCTGGCTTGCCCGTGAAGTTCACGGGCGATTCGGCGATCACCAAGTCGAACTCGGTGCCCTTCAGCACAGGGGCGGCACCGCGCGTCGCGGAGCCTTGCTGGGCAAATGCCTTGAACGCCGGCGTGGACAGCCCAGCGAGAACGCCGCCGGCGGCTAACCCTTGGACGAAACGCCGACGAGAAAGGCCCTGTGTGGGCACGATAAAAAAGGGTGAACGAGGCGGCATGGCCTGAAATCCTCCATAGATGACTCGGAAGTCGTTCTAAACGCCACCCCATCCTGAGCGGCACAGTTCGACGCAATGCAGGTCATGCTATGGGTTGGGCACTTTCCATCGAATGACCCCTGAATTACATTCATGTAATGTTCGTGGAAGCTGGCAACCAGTAAATTGCTGATTGAAAGTGGATGAATGCGTACATCGTGAGCGGCTATTTTTCCGCGCCGTAGCGATTTCATGGGACATGCGATGAAACTGCTGGTCGTTGAAGACGAGAACAAGACGGCGGATTACGTCCGCCAAGGTCTCATGGAGGCGGGATTCGTCGTGGATCTGGCGCGCAACGGATTGGACGGACACCACCTGGCCATGGGCGAGACATACGATCTGGTGGTCTTGGATGTCATGCTGCCGGATGTCGATGGCTGGCGCATCGTGCGTGCCCTTCGAGATGCCGGTAAACAGGTCCCTGTGCTCTTTCTGACGGCGCGTGGCGGTGTAGACGACCGTGTCAAGGGATTGGAACTGGGAGCGGACGACTACCTCGTCAAGCCATTCGCGTTCTCTGAGTTGCTGGCGCGGGTGCGGACGCTGCTGCGACGCGGAAGCGCTCCGAGCCAGCCTGATCGCATCCAGGTTGCCGATTTGGTGCTGGACTTGGCGCGCCGGCGCGCAACGCGCGCTGGCCAACGCATCAATCTCACCAGCAAGGAGTTCGCGTTGCTTGAGCTCCTGGCCCGTCGCCACGGGGAGGTCCTTCCACGTTCTCTGATCGCGTCGCAGGTATGGGACATGAATTTCGACAGCGATAGCAACGTCATCGATGTAGCCATCCGCCGTCTCCGCGCGAAGATAGACGATGCGTTCAATCCGAAGCTCATTCACACCGTGCGTGGAATGGGATACTGAGGTTGCCCCCGAATTTCGGAGTTCATAGCTCAACCCGGAGAATGCCGGTATGGAGCATGAGATGAATGAAGTGAAAAGCAGAGGGAAGTACACCCTGGAGTTCAAGCAGGAGGCCGTCAGGCAGGTGAAGGGTGGACGGGCAGCGTCGGTGGTGGCCAAGACGCTGAGGATGCCCAAGGCCAGTCTGACGAACTGGGTCAGGGCCGATGCCAAAGGCCAGTTGGGGATGTCCGCAGAAGGTAAACCCGTGGCGATGGTGACCCCCGAGCAGGGGGAGATCGCTCGGCTGCGAGCGGAACTGGCACGGGTAAAGATGGAGCGCGACATCGCAAAAAAAGCCGCCTTGGATTCAACCCGTCGCTGCAACGGCTCGCTGAAGTCTACTGGCAGGAGTTTCATAGTCCAGCGTTTTTCGAGGCCTCATGTTCAAACGCATGGAGATCGCGTCCAGGTCTTCCTGGCTGTAGACCGATAGGTCCGCACCCTTGGGAAGGTACTGACGCACCAACCCATTGGTGTTCTCGTTCGTTCCTCGCTGCCACGGGCTTCGTGGATCGCAGAAGAACACATCGACTTCAGTGGCCATGGAGAACGTTCGGTGCAGGGCCAGCTCCATGCCCCGATCCCAGGTCAATGATTTCATCAAGCCTCCTGGGAGTCGCTTGACTTCACGCGTCAAAGCCTGCACCACGCTGGCCGTGTCCTTGCCATCGACCTGGACCAGTAGCGCGAAACGTGAATGACGCTCCACCAGCGTCGCAATGTGGCTATTCTTTGCTCCCGTGACCAAGTCACCTTCCCAATGACCAGGAACCGCCCGGTCTTCGATCTGCGCGGGACGGCTGTGGATGGATACGGCGTCAGTGATCTGCCCACGAGGAGACTCCTTGCCCAGGCCTGCTCGCGCTCGCCGCATTGAGCGACGAGTACGAAGATGCGCCATCAGCTCCTTCTTCAGCACGCCGCGCGCCTGTACGAAGAGACTGCGATAGATCGTCTCGTGCGACACCTGCATGCAGGCAGTATCCGGGTGTTCTCGTCGCAGCCATCCAGCGATTTGCTGTGGAGACCACTGAAGTGCCAACTTCTGGGCCACAAGGCTGGTCAGCTCAGGATTCAGTGCCAACGCACAAGGTTTGGTGCGGCGTGCTTGCTCCCAGGCTCGCTCATCGGCCACAGCCGCACGATATCGCGCGGCACCACCATTGCGATGTACCTCTCGGCTGATCGTTGAAGGCGAACGACCAAGTTCCGCGGCGATCTGCCTGCAAGAGTGCCCCGCCGCCAAGCCGCGAGAGACCTGCTCACGATCATCTGCTGTCAACGCCGAGGCTGCCCGTTTCCGCGCTGGTCTATAGATGCCTCCGCCTAGCGCGAGAACCCCATGCACAGACCCAGGGTACTTGAACAACGCACGACCGATGTCGCTGATGGAATCCCCTGCCTTCCAGCGCTCCCACAACTCGCGCCTCTGCGCATCCGACAGTCCGGGACGTCCCAATCTCGCCATGAATTTTTACCTCGCTGCATCCTTGTACCAAAGGTGTTGCAGCGACGGGTTGAATCCAAGGCGGCGTACTTTGCACAGGACGTGTTGCAAGGTACGCCTGGATCAGGTCGATGAAGAGACGTTGGCCGATCACGCTGATGTGCGAGGTTCTGGAGGTCAGCCCCAGCGGGTACTTCAGCTGGCAAGCATCTGGGCGCGGGCCTGGACAAGGCCCCAGGCGCAGTCTTGGCGATGAGGCAGTGCTGGCGCACATCCGGGCCATCCACGCGCAGTTGCGTGGCGAATACGGCTGGCCGCGCATGCGCAAGGAACTGCTGTCGCGAGGCCATCGGGTGGGCAAGGAGCGGGTTCGGCAGTTGATGCAGCGCCACGGTATCCGGGCCAAGGGGCGCAGGAAGTTCGTGGTGACCACGGACAGCAAACATCGCCTGGACGCCCTTGCCCGCCAACTTCGCATGCCAACAACTGCGGCTGCCTGAAAACGGAATTGTTCAGGGCGGACTAGGTAATGGGTCACGCTGTTTGGCGTGCCAGCTGGCACGCGACGGAATTGCATCATGGGAAGTGGACGTCAACGCGGAGAGCATCCTTGGGGTAATCAGTGCGATGGTTTCGAGCCCAACGATTCAGGAGCACCGAACATCACGCCGCCTGCGACCGGCGAGCAGTCTGGGCATTCAGCGCAAAACCGACCAATGCAATGATGAGGATCACGGCTTGCGCTAAGGTGGTCTCTGCCGACGGATAAATCCCAAGCACTTCGATGCGTGGCCAATGGATCGGGCTGGCGCTCAGCCAACCGGCTTCTTGAAGACCCGCAACTCCCTTGCCCGCAAGCACTACAGCGAGGACAGCGACCAGAATCGAGCTGAGGCTGAAGAACTTTCCAATCGGCATACGGGCGCTGGTGCGCAGCATGAGCCATGCGAGGATAGTCAGGGCGGCCACCCCGCTCAGCAGTCCGCCGAGCAATGCACCGTTATTGCCGTCACCGGCCAAGGCCGAGTAGAAGAGCACCGTCTCGAAAACCTCGCGGTAGACGGCGATGAACGCCAGCGCGAACAACGCCCATGCCGAGCGGCGCGTCATGGCTGCGGAGAGCTTCTCCTTCAGATATGCCTGCCATTTACCGGCGGTGCTCTTCTGGTGCATCCAGAGGCCGACACTCAGCAGAACAATAGCAGCGAAGAGTGATGACACCCCTTCGGTCACCTCGCGGCTGGCGCCGCTGATGCTCACGAAGTAGGTTGCCATGGCCCAGGTCAAGCCTCCGCACGCGAGCGCCGTAAGCCAACCTCCATGGACGTAGGCCAGAACATCGCGCCGTTCGGCTTTCTTCAGGAATGCGAGCATGCCGACGACGATCAACAGCGCCTCCACGCCTTCGCGCAGCAGGATGGTGATCGAGGCAATGAAGGTGGTCAGTGGCTCGGCTTTGTCCGCCCCCAATTCGGTATCGACTTGGGCAAAAAGGTAGTCCAGCTTTTGGGCCGTGGCGTCGGCTTGCTCCAGCTTGCCACTGGCAAGTGCGCCGCGGTAGGCCAGCATGGCGTTTTCCACTTCAGTGAGAAGCGCCTGGTTGCGCGCGCGCAATGCCGGTTCCAGTGGTTCAAAACCATCCAGGTAGGCGGACAAACCCAAGCGCGTCGCGTTGGCCTGGTCGCCTGCGCGCGCTGCGGCAAGGCTCTCCTGAAGCCGTGCGCGGGCCAACCCCAGCCCGCCCGTGCCGTTGGCGGTGACGGTCACTTCTGGATGGCTGCGGACGTAGGCGGTCAGGTCGCGCGCCGCGTCGGGTGGCATCCGTTCGGACAAGGCGGCCTCGGTCAATGTGGCAGCGGCCGCCAGGTCGGGAAAGACGGCTTTGGCGGTGGCGTCTCGGCCCCAGGATTCTTCACCGCGCGCCCGCATGGCGTCGTCGTGCGACAGCGTTCCGGCGAAAAATGCCAATGCCCACCGATCCTCGTCGGAGAGCGTGGCGAAACTGGGCATCGACGTGCCGGCGACGCCTTGAGAAATGACTTGGTAGAGCGCGAGCACGCTGCGCGAGCGTGCCCGGCCGCGATCGGTGAACGCGATCGGCGGCGGGGTCAGCTTTGCGCCGAGCGGGCCATCGCCCCGGCCAGTCGCCCCGTGGCATGCCGCGCAGTTGGCTTCAAACAGCACCTTGGCGCGCGTGAGATCCGGCGGCGTGGAGGGGGAAAGCGGGAACGGGTACGCCTTGACCAGTGCCGCCGCCAGTGAATGGGCACTGTCGGCCACTGTCTTCGCGTCGGCCTTGGCTGCGATGAGTTCGCTCAGTGCCGTGGCCTGGCGTTTCAGTTCGGGAAGTGCAGGCGTGCTCGGCAATGTGGCGATCTGCTGCCCCGCTGTCGCGGCGAACTCCTTCATTTCTTCGTATTCGCTGGCACTTTGAACCTTGCCATCCCGCACAGCGCCGCCGTAATCGACCGCTAGGTAGTCCAGCAATTGCCAGGTTTGCTTAGCCTTGTCTTGCGTAGCCAGAGGATCGGCATGCGCGACAGAGATGACCATGAACCAAGAGAACAGAACGGCTGAGAGTATGCGCAGGGCTTGCATGAGGGCCTTACCGGCAGAAAGTTCGCATCACAAATGCGAATGATTATAATTCATTGTTCTTGCGGGCCGCCAGCATCAGGGAGCTGGCGGGGCCTGTTGTTATGGCATGATCGGCTCGGCCCACTGGTCACTTGACGGGAGCAGTTGCTTCCTGCGCATCACATGCGCATCCCGACAGCCCTTGCAGAATTCCGCACGCTTCGACAGGTCTGGCACCGGAACATGCATCGCGCAAATCGGCCAGCTGGTGTTCCAGCTCGCGCAGCGCTTCAATCCGTGATTTCACCTCCCGGATGCGCTCATCGAGAAGAAGGTTGACTTCACCGCAATCCTGCGCAGGCCGATCCCGGTAGCTCAGCAAAGTTCGCACGTCGCTCAATGGCATGTCCAGCGAACGGCAGCGAAGTATGAATTGCAAGCGCTCCACATGCGCCTCTCCATACAAGCGGAAGTTCCCCTGGCTGCGGCGAGCCTGCGGCAGCAGCCCCTCTCGCTCGTAATAGCGGATCGTCACCACCGGACAGGCAGTGCGTTTGGCAAGTTCTCCGATCTGGAGGTTCATGGTGCGGATTGGGATAAAAGGAAAAAGGACTTGACTCTATAGTAACTATAGAGTGTTAAATCATCAACCTCAGATCTACACAAGAGGAGTTGCCATGAGTGAATGTGGCTCCAAGGGATGTGGCTGCTCTACCGTTGTGGTGCCCAACCCGAAACCGAACATCGTCGAAGCAGCGTTGCCGCAGGTGCGCTACCGCATCGAGAACATGGATTGCCCGACCGAGGAAGCGTTGATTCGCGACAAACTCGGAAAGGTGCAGGGCGTGAGCAGCCTTGAATTCAATCTGGTGCAGAGAACACTGGGAGTCAGCCATCAGCTTGCCTCGTTGCGCCCTATCGAAGACGCGTTATCGGCCATCGGGATGCGAGCGGTTCGGATGGATGAGAAGGCAGCCCAGCAAAGTACCTGGTTATCCATCCAGCAGATGGACTGCCCCACCGAGGAGGCATTGATCCGCGGCAAGCTTGCCGGCGTGCCAGGCGTTGCGAATCTTGAATTCAACCTCGTCCAGCGCAGGCTGCACGTCGCACATACACCCGACGCACTTCCCAATGTGCTTGCAGCCCTGAAATCGCTCGGCTTCGACGCCGAGGTGCGCACTTCTTCGGCCCCTTCGGCAGCCGAGGCGCAAGCGCCTGCACGCACAAACTGGTGGCCGCTGGCAGTGTCAGGCGTCACCGCAACGCTGGCCGAGGTTGTGTACTGGCTCAACGGCGGCAACCACTGGGTCGTGGTCGCGCTGGCCGTGGTGGCCATCCTCACTGGCGGCCTCACGACTTACAAGAAGGGCTGGATTGCGCTCAGGAACCGCAACCTGAACATGAATGCGTTGATGTCCATTGCGGTCACTGGGGCCATGCTCATAGGCCATTGGCCCGAGGCGGCTATGGTGATGGTGCTGTTCGCACTAGCCGAGGTGATCGAGGCCAAGTCCTTGGATCGGGCTCGCAATGCCATCCGTGGCTTGATGGACCTCGCGCCGGATACCGCATTGGTTCAACAAGCGGACGGCAGTTGGGCTGCGGTGGACGCCAACGCCGTGCCCGTGGGCAGCCGTGTTCGCGTCAAACCTGGTGAGCGCATTGCCCTCGATGGGCTGATCGTCGAAGGCCGCTCCTCCGTCAATCAGGCGCCGATCACTGGTGAGAGCCTTCCGGTAGACAAGGCTGAGGGCGATTCCGTGTTTGCAGGCACGATCAATGGGGAGGGTTCGTTTGAATTCCGCGTCACCGCTGCCGCCAGCGCATCGACATTGGCCCGCATCATTCATGCCGTTGAAGCGGCTCAGGGAAGCCGCGCGCCGACGCAGCGTTTCGTCGATCAGTTTGCGCGGCTGTATACGCCTATCGTATTTGCGGTAGCCCTTGCCGTGGCGCTTGTGCCTCCGCTGGTATTCGGCGTGCCGTGGCTGGACTGGATCTACAAGGCGCTGGTTCTATTGGTCATCGCTTGTCCTTGTGCTCTGGTGATCTCCACGCCGGTGAGCATTGTGAGCGGTCTGGCTGCTGCCGCACGGCACGGCATCCTGATCAAGGGTGGCGTCTATCTGGAAGAGGGGCACAAGCTCAAATGGCTGGCCCTGGACAAAACGGGCACGATCACACACGGCAAGCCAGCGCAGACTGATTTCGCTGCATGGGGCAACGCCGATCCTGATGCGTCCAGATTGCTGGCCGCCAGCCTCGCAGCCCGTTCAGACCACCCAGTGTCCTTGGCAGTGGCCCGTGCAGCCGTCAACGATGGGTTGACACCGCGTGATGTAGCCGATTTCGCAGCGCTGCCTGGGCGCGGGGTTCGTGGCGACATCAACGGGCAGATCTATCACCTGGGTAACCACCGCCTGGTCGAGGAACTGGGCATGTGTTCGCCAGATCTGGAGTCCAGGGTGTCTGCGCTTGAAGCCGAGGGCAAAACCGTAGTGATGTTGACGGGACAGGAAGGAGTGCGGGCGCTCTTCGCAGTGGCTGACACGGTGAAGGACAGCAGCCGCCAGGCCATTGCCGAACTGCACCGACTGGGCATCAAAGCCATTATGTTGACCGGTGACAACCCGCACACTGCCGCTGCCATTGCCAGTCAGGTCGGCATTGACCGCAGTCGTGGCAATCTGCTGCCCGAAGACAAACTGCATGAAGTGGAGCGACTGTCGGCGGACGGGAAAACTGGCATGGTGGGCGATGGCATCAACGATGCCCCGGCGCTCGCGCGTGCGGACATCGGCTTTGCAATGGGGGCGGCGGGAACCGATACGGCCATCGAAACCGCCGACGTTGCGTTGATGGATGACGACCTGCGCAAGCTGCCGACATTCGTGCGACTGTCCAGTGCAACAGCTAGCGTTTTGAAGCAGAACATCGCCCTCGCGCTGGGCATCAAGGCGGTGTTCCTGATTCTGACTTTCACCGGGCAAGCCACGATGTGGATGGCGGTGTTTGCCGACATGGGGGCCAGTCTGCTGGTGGTCGGCAACGGGTTGAGGCTGTTGCGCCGATGAACTGGAAAGCCATTCTTTACGATTGGGGTGGCTTGAATAGCGCTCTGTTTCAGCTCGTCTACGAGGCCACGCCGCCGATTTTGATACCGCTGGCCTGGATCTTCAGCAACGTCCTGGGCAACTACTGGACTGCGCCCCTAGTGATGCTCGGACTGTGGGCATGGTCAAGATCAACGGCAGCAGCCGATCACGCCTTGGCAATTCGGCGGCAGCTTCTTCAATTCGTGATCGGCTTCGGCATCGCGATCGCAATAGCCTCCATCTTGAAATTTTGGCTCGATTTTCCGCGACCGGCAGCGGTATTTGGCCATTTGAATCACGTGCTTGGCACAGTGGAGGAGCACTATAGCCTGCCGAGCGGTCATTCCACTTACGCCGCACTTGTTGCCGGGGCGTTGTGGCCGCTGACAGGTGTACGCCACCGATTGGCGTTAGTTGCTTATGTCGTTCTGGTCGGCTGGTCGCGCATTGCTGCGGGCATGCACTTTCCCGCCGACGTGCTGGCCGGCTGGGGCATCGCCTCCGGCAGCCTTGCGCTTGCTGGTTCGCTGTTGACGATGCTGGCGAGTGCCTGGAGGCTGACGAGGCTGCGGGCAATCGGAATCTGGTACGGCTTGGCTGCCGCAGTGCTATTTGGCGATCAGGTCGCAAAGGCCGCCGTCTCGCTTTTTTTCGGCTATGGCGATCAAGTCGCTGTAACCCCTTTCTTCAATCTCGTCCACTTGAAGAACAACGGCGCCGCATTCAGCCTGCTGGCTGGTGCTGGTAGCTGGGCGCGTTTCGGTTTTGCCGCGCTTGCGCTGGGAGTCTCAATCTGGCTGATCCGCCTATTGCGTCAAGGAGTATCTAAATGGGAAGGCGTGGGTTATAGCCTGATCTTAGGTGGCGCGCTGGGTAACGCAGTTGACCGCCTGTTGCGAGGGGCTGTAGTCGATTTCCTCGATTTCCATTGGCACGGAGCGCATTGGCCCGCTTTCAATTTGGCTGACGTTGCAATATCCCTTGGCGCGATCTGCTTGCTTTCGGCCACCATGCACCAAGGAAAACGGGATGTCGCCGTAAGCGGACAAATTCCTATGAAAACTCCATAGTCGGATACAAGTCAAGGAATATGAGGCGCGTATCGGGTGTGATCGACACATAACTCAGGAGCCAGAAAGACTGATTTGGAGAATGCCGCTGGTGACCTTTCGATGGGATCGCTTGCTGAGCCAACGTCGGAGCCAGCAGTTGGTCTCCATAAGAGGAGGGTGAGTATCCGCTACATTAAGGACTGTCCGCTCCTGCCGATTTCGAAGGGCGCTGACAGCTTTCGCCGCTACGTCTTCGATTCACTGCAGGAGGTGCGTGACATGACGGCCGACTGGCTACACCGATACAACCACCATCGACCCCATGAAGCCCTCGGCCGAATCCCACCGGTCGAGTACCGTGTCAAACTGTTCCCCAATCTCTACTTCTGAGTGGCTCAGGTATTTGAGGGGACTTCAATGTTGACCCTCATTGCTTTCATGAAGTCCGCTTCCTGTGGTCTCACACAACAGGGATAAGTAGGGATTATTCGGCGGCGTTTCTAAGAAAAGCAGGCTTGAATCTTCCAAAAGGTATCCGTGCAGGTGACGGGACTTTCTAGGCCCGGTGACTTTACAGGTCCAGATATTCAGGCCGTTCGGCTGCTTGCGATGCAGTTGCAGCCTCTCGAAGCGCTTTTGTATCCACTGCCAGTCTTGCTGGCTCTCCTGCTTAGCCTGCGCGCCGACTTGCGGGTGCTCTTGCGCATAGCGCTGGAAGACCCCGGGACTGACCAGGTAGGTCGTGCCGCTCACCGTATGCACGAGCGCTTTTGCGTCGTTGATGATGAGTCGGCGGGACAAGATGCCCTGTTTCAGCCACGCCATGAAGTGCTCCCCGGATGGATGCGCTATCGAGGGCGCTGGCGCAGGCGACGACGGCAGTGACGCGGGCAAGGTTGGTATTTCGGGACGTGCGGCAGGCACCTGCTCTGAGAGCACTGCCGCGTCCTGCCCGATCGCGGGTAAGTCGCCGATACCCACCATCGAAAGCATGTCTTCCATCACGTCC
This sequence comes from Diaphorobacter sp. ED-3, assembly GCF_027625375.1. Lineage (NCBI taxonomy): Bacteria > Pseudomonadati > Pseudomonadota > Betaproteobacteria > Burkholderiales > Comamonadaceae > Diaphorobacter > Diaphorobacter sp. ED-3. The sequence continues at coordinate 1,402,867 of NZ_CP115182.1, forward strand.
GGCAAGGTTTGGAACTTGGACGAAGGAGCTGAAGATGAACGACCTCCTTCCCCTGGTGGATCTTCTTGGCCTTCCGGGGCGGCCAGCGGGCCGGCCGTCGAAATGGTGGTGAACACGTCAGCCTCTTTGTCCGTGGGCGCCACGTCGATCGCCACCGTGCCGGGGAACGGTGCCGGCCGCTCACGCGGCTCCCAGATCAGCGTGGGCGTTAGACGCAACAAGGTGAACGAGTGGGACCAGCCAGTCGTGCTGGTCACAGTCGCGCGCCAGACCGCCTTGCCGTCGGACGTCGGCTGCAACATGCCGTGATCCTGCAGGACGTTGAACACCGCGGTGTTGTTCGCTGGAATGCCGTCGATACCCTGAGACAGCAGGTGCGCACGCAGCTTGTCCGAGACTGTCTTGCTCACCAGCCACAGGGCATCCTCGGTGAGCCAGCCATCGGAGGCTTCCGGCTGGTTCAGTTTCAACTGTTCCTTGAGCAGGTAGCGCAACCCGTCGAGCAGCTTGCGCTGCAGCGCGTGCTTGGGCGCAGCCATGGCGCGGGCCGGATCGCCGCCCAGTTCCTGGGCCACCGAAGCCCGGTCGGCCTGCACGACAAGTTCGCCCAGCACGCCGGCGTGCTCGTACTGGCCGGCCAGGACGTAGAGCAGCGGTCCCCACAGGTCGGGATAGCCACTGAGCCAGTCCAGGGCATCACGGTCGAGGAGTTGGCGGTAGAGCAAACCTGTCGCGGCGCTGTGAAGCCGATATTCCCGATCGTCGCGGTAGCGGAAGCGGTATGGCTGGTGCAGCGGGCCGTGCCAGGGGTGCCACAGCGAGCCGTCGGCCAGTTCGACGTGCAGATCGACGGCGATCTTGCCGATGTCGTGCAGCAGCGCGGCATAGGCGACCGCGGCAGTCCAGGCTTCAGACTGCGCCGCCTGGTCTTCGGGACTGGCGCCAATCGGCAGCAGATGGGACTGCCGCAGTTTCAGGCTGTAGGCGACGATTTCCAGGCCGTGGTCCAGCATGCCGCCCGGGTAGGCATGGTGATGCGCCTCGGAGGCCGGGAAGGCCTGGACCAGCTCGGCGTAGCGCTCCAGGGGCGCCCGGTACAAGGTGGCGAACTGCTTACGTGAGAGCGACGTGCGCTGCCAGATGTGCTCCAGCAGCTTCTGCCGGCGCGGGGTGGCCAGCAGCGATGCGGCCGACTCGGGCCGCATCAACCCTTTCGGGAGGTCGGTGACCGATGGTGGCGTCGGAGCGGCAGCGACCGCGGGCCGTTTTCGCTGGAACAGAGAAAGCATGCGGGTGTCCTGTCGGGGGCCGAGCGGGAGGCCTTTTTGCCTTTTGGGGATAGAGCCTTTCCCCTTGCACTCCATTCCCTTGCCATTTCGACCCTTTGCGGCCTTTGGGTATAGAGCAACGGGTCCTGATCGTCCATCGCCAATGTGGGTTGCGGCAGGGCCGGATTGATGCAGGAAGGCTGGCTGTTCACGCCCTACGATGGGCCAATTCTTGGACCGGGAGAGCGCCATGAGGCTTCACATTGACAAAGTAAGGAAATTTCCTTACCATGCGGGTATCGCAATCAGGAGAGCCGCCATGCCTGCCATCCACGAAGTCGCCACGTTGACCTCCAAGGGCCAGGTCACGCTGCCCAAGCCTATCCGGCAGGCGCTGGGCGTTGATGCCGGCGGCAAGCTCGCGTTCGATCTGCGGGGCAGCGAAGTCGTCGTCACCCGTGTCGATGCCGAGCACGAGGACCCCGCCATCGGCGCGTTCCTGAGCCTGCTGGCCCGCGACATCGAAGCTGGCCGGAACGTCCAAGGCCTGCCCGAGGATCTGGCCCGCGCCATGCTGGAGCATGCTGGCCATGGCGTGAACCTGGACGAGGAGATCGACGGGGAAGTGGAACTCTGATGCAACGGCATGGCTGGACGCTGCTCTTCCACGACTGCGTGATTGAGCCGTTGCAGAAACTGCAAGCGGCCGCGAGGCGCGCGCAGGAGAACGACCCGAAAGGCTTCGAGTCCAATGCCAACGTCAAGCTGTTCCGGGCCTTGAGCCAGTTGATGTTGGAAGTAGTGCCAGGCGATCCGGCACGCGACGAGTACCGTCAGGGCAATACCTTGGGATCGGCCCACCGCCACTGGCGAAGGGCCAAAATCGGAAGGCGGTTCCGGCTGTTCTTCCGGTACGACTCGAAGGCGAAGGTCATCGTGTACGCCTGGGTCAACGATGAACAGACCCTGCGGTCTTCGGGTAGCAAGTCGGACCCGTATGTCGTCTTCGAGAAGATGCTCGGACGCGGGAACCCGCCAGACGACTGGCACGCGCTGATACAGGCAAGCAAGCAGGATTGGAGCAAACTGGAATAGGCATCCCTCAGTAGCAGGAGACGACCATGACCACCACGACCCGCATCAGTACCGCAGAACGACTCGGCCGCGCCTTGGGTCGCGGATGGCGTGCCTACGTGCGCGGCGAACGCCGGGTATCGAGCTGGTTGGTGTCCAAGGGGATGCCGGCGGCCGGTGCCACCGCGCTCGTGTGGGTGGTCAAGCTGGTTGCGCTCGGGGTGCTGCTGTACACCACCTTCTGGCTGGCGGTGTTACTACTGCTGGGCGTTGCGGCGGCATGGATGGCTGGCAATTCGGCTAGAGATGACGACCGCTGGGCGCAACAGGATGAACTGCGCAATGGCGAGGCGGGCTTTGGCCTGTATTCTTCCAATGGCCAGCGGCTCGACCCTCACGACCCGAACGATCCGTTCGATGACTGAGATTTGGCCTGTCCGTCACAGAACCTTGCCGGCTACCTTGTTTGCACCTGACCCGGCGCTATCACGCGCTTCCTTGGAGCCGACAGCAAGGTTCTGAGCAATCACCCCAGCCTTAACTCCGACCCACCCCAAGGCAGCGACCCAAAACGTCGGCAGGACCAGAAACATCGTGCCCGTGACGAACATCAGGAGCATGTCACCGAAGGCGTTGTTCAGTCCTACCAACGGGTCGAAATTGGTGTGCGGCCGGTTCCAGCCGAACCCCCAGCCATAAAGTGCGTCCAGGATCGTCGAATCGATCCAGCGCGCAAGCTGAAACCAGAAGTCCGTGAAGAACAGCGCGAACTGCACGACGCTGACCGTGACGACCGTCTTCAGGTCATAGGTGCCCACAACCAGCACGAGCGGGATGCAGATGACCAGCGCCATCTTGAGCAAGGCGAGCACCATGGGCAGGGCCTGTCTCACAACGTCCATGGCGGGAAATGCCGCAAGCGCGCCGACTGCCATCCCAACGTCTCCCGTGGCCCGCGTCACGATGTTCGGCAAGGTCTTGTCGATCTGGCCGCCGTAGTCCGTATAGACGCTGCCCTGGTTCAACTTCTGCTGCCTCGGCGACGCGATGGTGCGGATCACCGAGTCGTCCACCTCGGCCCGGCTCAGGAACCCGGCCCAGCCCGCCAGCCGATTGAGCAGGCTCGGGTCCACCTGTCCCAGCAGGCGTGCCCGCAGGCCATTGCTGCCATCAGCCCACCATTGCCTGCAGGTCGGGTAGCCACCGCCACTGGATACCTGAGCCAGCCCGGCGTCGCGGTTGCTGTCATAGGGCCAGTCATCGCGCGGCGTGCTGGAACGGTACGTGTCGTAGTAGCCGTTCGTGTCGGTGAAGAACCGCGATCCGATCCAGGTCACGTCGTGCATCTGCTGCTCATCGAGCTGAGGGCGCTGCATGAACAATTTGGCCCGTGCAGGCCCATAGCAATCCCGCGAGAAATCCGCTACTTCCTGAGCCAGCACCGGGTCATCGATGCGCGTGGCGTCGATCTCCATGCGCATCTGCCGCAGGTCCGTGCCACACGGGATCGCCGCCACCGAGGCGCTCGTGACGGCGCGCGAGAGTGCATGCATGAACGCCCACCAGACGGGCACCTTCGCCGACTGGTTGTTGATGGTGCTGAAGGACTGCGACCAGCCGGTATCCGTGGGCTGCGGCACGCTGACCTGGCACTGGGCCGAGCGCGAGCTGTCGTACTGGATGGTGTTCAGGTCCACGTCGATGAACGGAATGCCGGCGAACATCACCACCACGATGGCGACGAAGACCCGGTTCTCGATGCGGGCGGCGCTCAGCACGCCTTTATTGCCCTCGTCGGCACCTTCCGCACGGGCCTTCAACCACTCCTGCACGATGATGGCGACGAAAGGCAGCGCGAATACCCCGCTGGATACCAGCACCGCCCAGATGCCGTTGTTGACGATCCAGGACACCAGCGTCAGGTAGTACTCCAGGTAGTCGGTCGTGAAAAGCGTCATCGCGCCATCTCCCCTCAACCGGCCTGCATCAGCAGGCTGGCTTCCAGCGCCACGATGGCGACGACGCCCGCGACCTCGGTGCGCACCAGGCGGCGCCGCGCCTGGGCGTCGTCCTCACGTACCAGCAGCCGGCGCCGCATCCAGACCCAGCCATAGGCCGTCGCCCCGTACAGGCACAACCGCCACACGAAGAAGTAGCCCGATGCGGCCGCGAGCCACCGCTCCCAGCCGGCCACGCTCCCGACCAGGTAGATGCCGGCGACGTTGGCCCCCACCGCAGCGGCGACGATCACCACCGCCCACAGCAGTGCTTTCGCCGCGCGCCGGCTGAACAGCCAGCGCAAGGGGCGCCAGGTCATGCGCATTGCGCTCATGGCCTGACTCCCGGATTGCCCTTCTGCAACTGGTCGAGGCGGTCGGGCACCGGATCGCCCTCGTAGATGCCGCGCGAGCCGGCCGCGCGCGTACCATGGCGCTGGATGATCGCCATCGGCGAGTTGTTCGCCAGCTCGCGGCGCAGCTCCAGCTCCGTTTTCAGGTTGCGGATCTCCCGGTCGAGCGTGTCGCTCTCGTGGTTCACAGCCTCGACCGCCAACTCGTTGGCCGCCACGTTGGGCTCCTTCTTTCCCGTGAGCAGCGTGCGCTGGAGCAACAAGGCCTTCTCCAGCACCGACGACAGCGCCACCTCGGACGCAAGGCGCCGCGCCAGCAGGTCCTGGTCCGGCTCGTCGCGCAGCGCCTCGATGACGCCGCGCGTGATCGGCAGCGACGTGCTGCCGGCCTCGCGCAAGTTCTCGAAGGTGGTGTTGCGCACGCCGGAAACCAGTTCCTGCAAGACTTCCAGTTTGGCTTCGTACTCCTCCTGGATCAGCGGCGTCAGCCCGACGCCGGGCACCGTCTCGGTCTTGGTGCAGGAATCGCACGTGCGCTGCACCTGTTCCCCGAGGACCCGGGTGGCCCATTCGGTCGCCTGCTGCGGCGACGTCCAGGTCTGGCAGGACAGGCTCGCGCAACTGGCGGGCGCGATGGAGGATGTGTCCGTCACGCCGCGCCCGTTGACCAGGTTGTAGCCCGCGCGGGTGACGTCGCCGACCACCCGAATGGCGGACTGGCCTGCGCCACCGGCATTGCTGCCGCCCACCCAGGGAACGCCGTCGTTGCCGCGGCGCGTCTCAGCCTGCTCGACGGCCGAAACGGCATCGTTGCTGCCAACCGCGTCACGCAGGGCCATGCCTTCGGCCATCTGGCTCCAGCCAAGCTGGCCGCCCGCCGTCTCGGCCATCTTCTCGGCCATCGCGCGGCACGTCAGCTTGGAGCGGTCGAAGTCCAGCCGCGCCTGCAGCACGCCGTTGGTCAGCAGGTTGTACAGGCCGGGATCGGCGCGCTGAATGATCAGCGCCGGCAGGGACGCCACCGCGCTGGTGGCGCTCTGGATCACGTTGCTCATGATCTGCTGGAAGCCGTTCGTGATGCCGTTGAGCTGGTTGCGCAGCGTGGTCTGGATGCTCATGTCGCCGCAGATCAGGTTGCTGTTCCACCCCAAGCCGACCCCGATGGAGCGCATGCCAGCCGCGCGGCCCATGGACACCGCGCTGCCGCCTCCGATCGAGTACATGACGTCATCGCCAATGACGGGGCCGCTGTTCTGGTATCCGACCTGCGCCCACGCCAGGCCGCAGACCAGAGCGAGCGTGCCGGCCAGCGCCGTCGGGCGCAGCAAGTAGCACGCCTTGGCGGAAAGGTTCATCGGTTCAGGACGCTTCATCGTGGCACCTCAGAGGAAATCGACGCTGCCCAGGAACACCTGCCCGCGGCGTTCGCAGCAGGCATACGGCCGCCACAGCGCCCAGGCGTAGTCGCCTTGCTGGGCCTGGGTCAGCGTGCCGCTGTGGGGGAAGACCACGCAGGTGTTCGACAGACGAGGGGTCAGCTCCTGCCACTTCCCGGTGGAGGTATCGCCTTCGACCAGCGCCCCGGCCGGCCAGTAGCCGTCACGGGCGTTGGCGAGCAGTGGCTGGTACACGTGCAACTGCCCGCGGCGCGTGACGACATCGCCCGCGCGCTGGGCCACCACCGCCCCGGATTTGTGGTCGTCGGTCTGGTGCAGGAAGCCACCGCGTGGATAGACATTGCCCCAGAGGTTCATCGTGGTGCGCGCACCGACCTCACGCATGCCCGGAATCAACGCCTCCGGGTAGGCCATCTCGGGCACGTTGTAGCGCCAGGCCAGCGTGTCCAGGGTGCTGAGCAGATACGGCATGAAGGCCGTGCCCGCGCCTTGGCAGAAGTAGCCGGAGGACGACGCGAACTGGTTGAACACCTCCCCGCCAGGATGGCCGATGACATCGCTGTTCTTGAATTTGGCGAGGTTGTTTTCGTGGTCTTCGTTAGTGGTCCCATCGCCGCCGGCCTGTGCGGAGGGATTGGGCGTGCTCATCGCCTGCACCTCGACCCAGGGGTTCTCGCCGGTGTTGCTGTAGCTGGAGACGACCGCATCGGGCACGTAGTGCCTGACCTTGACCGACGTGCGCACCGAGCAGCCGCCATAGGTGCAGTACAGCCAGTAGCAGATGCCCACCACCCGGTACTCCAGGCAGTCCGGCGACATGACGGACGAGACGATCGTGGCGGTGTTCAAGGCGTAGCTGCCTGTGGCGGTGGCCAGCAGCAGCGAGGCCACGGGCACGCGCAGGCGGCGCAGCAGATCGAATGGGCGCGTCATGGCTGCGCCCTCCGGTGCTGCTTGATGCGCGCGATGGCGCGGGCGACGTCCGGCTCGCCATAGACCACATAGCGCTGGTCCACCACCACGGCCGGGATGGTCGTGACACCCAAACTCCATGCGTCGGTCACGCCTTGGTAGGCCATCGCGATGCGGCGCTGAAGGTCGGCGCCTCCCTGGTTCAGGCCTTGCCGGACGATGGCTGCTGCCCGCTCAGGGTCGGCTGGAAGATTCGCGGAAAGCTCGGCCTCCATCCGGGGCGTTTCGTCCAACTCGATCAGTCGCTCGCCACCCATGGTCTTGACCGGGTGGCGGCTGTCGGTGACGACCACCACGTCGGCGGCGAAGGTGGCCGGGCTGAACACCGCCAGAGACACCGGCAGCGCTACGGCCAGGCCAAGGGTTCGCCAGCTTGGTGCGAACCGGATAAAAGCTGCTGGCATGTCATGCGCCCCGGAAGTTGATCAGGGCCATAGTCAAACGCCGAACCCCATGCGGGCCCAACAAACAATGCGCATCGCGGCCACCCCGCATAGCTGCTTGTGTCGCCACGAAGAAAAAGCGGAGGCCGAAGCCTCCGCGCTGATCAACGAAGCAGTGCAACCTTTACAGCAGGCCGGACTCCGCAAAGGAGAACGGGGCGCCCTGGCCGATGATGATGTGATCCAGTACCCGCACATCGATGAGCGCGAGTGCGGCTTGCAGTTGCTGGGTCAGCATGCGATCCGCGCTTGACGGCTCGGTGATACCCGAGGGGTGCTGGTGGGCGAAGACCACCGCGGCGGCATTCAACTCCAGCACACGCTGTACGACGACACGCGGATAGACCGAAGTCGAGTTGATCGTGCCCCTGAACAACGGCTCGTAGGCCAGCACCTGGTGCATGCTGTCCAGGAACACAGCGGCGAATATCTCATTGGGCTCGGCGACCAGTTTCAGACGCAGGTAGTCCCGCACAGCGGCCGGTCGGCTGAGGCACGGCCCAGCTTTGAAAATCCGTCTCTCCAGCAGCACGATGGCTTGCTGGATGATCCAGTCCTCGTGTTGGGCAGCGATGGCGGAAAGCGACTCCAGGCAGGAGTCATTGACGACGAAAGACATGGCGAACCTCCAGACGGTGAGATCGGAGGGCGCGCGCCCTGGGAGGGCAAGCCCTCCTGGGGATGAGAATGAAAAGATGCATCCATCACCGCGATTGCAGTGACCGTTCGCGGCCAGGATGCGAGGCGAACGGGTTTCGGTCAGCGCAGTGGACTGCGCCGTAGCCTTGAAGACCGGGGCTACCTGGGCATGTCGCCGACAACGTCGGCAGGCATTTCCGATGTGGGTGTGGCGGCGGGATCGCCGGCGGCGAGCATGTCCATGGCCGACAGCAAGGCATCGCCCTCGATCGGACCCTGCAGCAGGATCGCCTTGCCGGTTCCACGATCGTGCAACCGCAGCGACGGCGTGGCGGTCACGCCGCTGTTCGTGGCTTCCGCAGCTTGGGTGCGGATCGCCGCGTCGGGCCGCTCGCTCGCAATGCACTGCTCGATGGCTGGCGTAAGGTCGGGGTAGTGCAGGTCCTCGGGCAAGCCCTGGCCGTCGCTGCGCGTGTGGGCATAGACCCACTCGACGGCTTGCCAAAAGGCGGCGCGGCCGCCGGCTTCGCCCGCGCATTCCGCCAGACGCGCTTCGGCCGAAGCGGCCGGCTCGTGTGCGGCCAACGGCAGGTGGTGCCATTGCAAGGTCACGTCCGCATTGCCAGCCACCCAACGCTTGAGCAGTGGGAAATAGGACCGGCAGAACGGGCATTCGAGGTCCGCGTAGAGCGTCAGCGTGAAGCGTCCTTCCGGATTGCCCATCTGCCACGGAGGCCCAGCCACCTGCGTCTCGCTGACTGGCGCTGAAGTCTGAGGCGTGGACTGCCCGGGCCAACGGGACACGAGCCAGATCAGCAGCAGTGCAACCAGCGCTGCGGCCACTGTCCAAGGCCAGCTGGGCCGCCAGTGCCGACGGCGGAACGCCTGCACCTGCATCGGAATGGAAGGACGTTTCTGTTCCATGGCGTTCTCCGGTGTACGGCAGATTCAGGGCAGGTCCAGGGTCGGCGACTCGATGCCACGTGCCCGGTCGATCTTCTCAGCCACCTTGAAGGCGGCATCCAGCTCGCTGACGCCGTGCTGCTGCATGAGTTGGTAGCGTTCTGCCTTCTCCTCGGGCTCGGTTTGCGCGAGCGCGAGGTAGAGACTTGGCGGCACGGCGCGGAACAGCACTTCCATGCTCTTGGAGAGGATGACGCCCTCGGTGAACTTGCCCGCTTCCTTGCGTGCGGAGAGCATCAGCGCCTTCTGCGCCGGCGAGAGTTCGCGGAAGCGCGCGATCTTCTCCACCTCGTCCGGCGGCATCGACAGGCACACCCACCACTCGATCATGTTGAGCATCGGCTCCGCTGCACGTGGCAGGTCGTCGATGTTCTGCGTCGCCAGCCAGAACCAGGCGCCCAACTTGCGCCACATTTTTGTAATTTTCACGACATAGGGCGCGAGCAGCGGGTTCTTGGTGATGATGTGACCTTCGTCGGTCACGTTGACGATCGGCCGTCCCAGGTACTGGTCGCGCTCGGCGATGTTGTTCACCGTGCTGATCAGGCTGATGTAGGCGATGGAGAGCTGCGCGTTGTAGCCCTCGCGGGCATAGGTCGCCAGATCGACCAGCGTGATGTCGGCCTCGGGCCACGGCGTGCCGTCGCGGTCGAACATCTCGCCGTCCGTGCCTTGGCAGAACATGTCCATCGCGTCCGCCATCTCCAGCAGCCGCGCACGGCGCATCTCGGGCAACGTCGGGTCCTGGCCACGGGTGCGCAGTGCATTGCGCACATCGCGCGTGAGCACGGTGCGCTTCTCCGCCACGCAATGTTCGGCGGCGTCGAGGATGCACTGGCGGATCAGCGAGCGGTCGGCCCGCGTCATCCGCGCTTCTTCCTTGTCTTCGCCGCCCGTGATCATCAGCCGTGCCGTGATCTCCAGTTCGCCGAGCACGTCGCGCTGCTCATCCGCCTCCATGGCCGAGGCATCCGGTGGCAGGTCTTCGTCCAGGGCATCGGCATCGAGCGTCTGCACGTCGCTGGGCGTTTCGATCAGCCGGCGTGCGTCGGCGAACGGCGCCAGGCTGATGCCCGATCCGGGGGCCAGCTTGACCCGGTTCACGGTCAGGCCCAGGCGCCGCGCGAAGTCGCTGAACAGGCCGAAGCTGTTGCCGGCTTCCACGATGAAAAGCCGCGGCCGGTAGATGGCCGTCACCTGGTTCAGCAGGTTGTTGAGTGTGGCGGACTTCCCCGAGCCGGTGGGGCCAAATAGAAACAGATGGGCATTCATCTGCCGATCCAACCTGTTCAAGGGGTCGAACGTAATCGGGCCGCCGCCGCGATTGAACATCGTGATGCCGGGATGCCCCGTGCCCTGGGCGCGGCCCCACACCGGCGACAGGTTCGCCGCATGCTGGGCGAACATCAGTTGCGTGTACCACCGGCGCCGATCCTGGCCGGGGTTGTAGCAGCACGGCAGCCAGCGCAGGTAGCTGTTGAGCGGCGCCACCTCGTCGTCCTCGCGCACCGGCTGCAGGCCGGCGTTGAGCATCACGTTCGCGAGGTCCAGGCCGCGCCGATCCAGTTCCGCCTCGTCGCGCCCGCGTAGGTAGAACGCCAGAGTGCCCCGGTAGAGCTTGTGCGCGCTGCCGATCAGGGAGCGGGCTTCATGCACGTCCTTGAGCGTCTGCTCCGACGCCAGCGTCTCGCCCACAGCTTTCTTCGCCAGATGGTTGAGGTCCGATTCGAGGACGTCCTGCGGCGTGGCGACCATCGTGAGACACATCAAGGTGTCCTCGGGCATCTGGTCGAACAGCGTGTTGATCGCGTCCCCCTTGCGGGTCTCGCCGGTCAGGTGCCCGGTGCCGGGCGGCATGCGCAGCCGGTCGGTGATCAGCACGCGGTGCGGCATGCCGTCGAAGTACCAGGCCCCTTGCGCCACGTCCGAGCGCGGCTGCCCAAAGAACAGCCGCTGGCTGAAATCCCGCCCGCTCGCCAGCTCGATCTCGCCGGCCTCGCTTTCCTCGGTACTGTCCGGATAGCGCGCCAACGCGTAGAAGCGCTCCCGGTCCTCCACCCCAGGCCCGAGCAGCGTGGGGCGCGGGTTGAACCACCGCAGCAGCCAGTCGTGGACGTCGGCCGCGACCATGCGCCGGGCCTGGATGCCGGCGTTCGCCAGGCCGCCGCACAGGCGGTCGCAGACGATGCCCAGCATCTGCTCGGGTGTCTGGCCGCGGCGGTTTGCCTGTCCCTGTCCGCTCGCGCGGCGGTACACCACCATGCGCACGCGCCGCGTCTGGCCGCGCCAGCGCAGCCGCGTGACCACCGTGTCCTCGAACAGGCCGCCGGGCTTGGCCACAGCGCGCAGGTGGTGGCCGAAGAAGCGCAGGTAGAACTCGGTGAACGCCGAGCCGCGCGCACGTGGCTGCACGTAATCGCGCAAGGTCTGCATGTACTGGTCGAAGCTCGGTTCGTCCTGGGCATAGAGCTGGAGCACCCACGGGTTCTCGTCCAGTTCATCGAAACTGTCCTGAAGCGCGTTTTCCAGGGCGTCGCGGGCATGCGCGAGCCAGCCGGGTTCCCGGCCTTCGGTGCCCAGCGGCACCAGCTCGTAGAACGCCGCCACCGATTGGCCGTCCTCCAGGAGCATCGATTTCGACTCGGGCATGAACTCCACCCAGGGCAGCAGTTCCACGAAGGACGGCGCAACGTCGTACAGCGCCTGCTCGTCGGCCACGGTCGCTGGCTTGCGGCCGTGGACTGCCGAACCGGGTTCGGGGATGCCGGCCTGGCGCAAGGCCTCGACGTGGCGCTGCCAGCTGTCCGGCTGCTCATCGCTGGCCGGGCTACTGGAGCCGGCGCCGGCCAGCTTCGGCCATGGGAGTTTCCACCGCATCAGTAGTCCTCCACGCGCTCGCCCGGCATCGCGTACTGGATGCGCTGGTAGAGCGGGAAGACGGTCGTGTAGCCGGGCACCGGCACGGGATCGGTGCCGGCCAGGTGCGGGTACACGTACATCACGAGATCGGGATTGGGCAGGCGCTGGAACTGGCGGTGGACCTCATTGCGCGCGGTGCGCGTGTAGCGCATCTGCTCGACAGGTGCGGCCTGCACGTCGGCGTCGGTCAGGGGCCGACGCAGGCTCTGGCGCGCGTCGAGCAGCTGGCGGCCGGCGTTCCGTCCGGCTGCGCCACCGCCGTCGCCGGCCTCCTGCTGCCAGATGTCCATCATCGTGCGGTCACCGTGGGTCAGCAGCTTTTCCTTGCTGGTGGCGCAGCCGCCAAGCACCGCGACGGCGAGGGCCAGTGCCAGGCCACGGGCCAGGTTAGTCAAGTTCGAGTGCATGGCTTTTTCCTGCGCGGTGATCGACCTTGCGGCCTTCGGGATCGAAGTCGATGGCGAGCGGCTTTTCGAGGTGGACGGCCACCTTGGCGCCGGGCTGAACATAGACGGCGGCGAATGCCTGGCCGTACAACTTGTTGACCCAGGCCGACATGTCCCGCACGCCGCCCGCCAGAATCTGGCCGACCGCTTCCTGGCCGGTGATGCCCACGGTGCCGATGGAGCCGTCCGAGCCGACATAGGACATGCGGCCGCTGTCGCTCTCGATGAGCGAGGCCACACCGGCACCGGCCGCGGTGATCAGGGCCTGCGAGCCGAGGTATTGCTGGGCGTTGCTGCGCCGCTCGCCGCTGACGCACGGGATGCCGTGGGGATCGCTGATCCAGCCCAAGCCCCCACTTTGAGAGTTCTGCTGTTGGTTGTCCTGCTGGTTGCCCTCGCGGTCTTCGGGGATCGTGCGGATCGTGCCGTCGTGGAAGACGAACGTGATGCTGCGCACCTGACCGCGCACGCACGACAGCGTCCAGTCGCCCGAGGCGGTGCCGCTGAACACGGCGCCGGCCACGTCGGGAATGTCGATGCCATTGGCGGTCAGGTTGTCCGGCCCGACCAGGACTTTGAACGGATAGGGATCGTTGACCGTGCCGTCGATCGGCACGCGGCCGATCAGGGCCGTCATCGCCACCGATCCCATCAGCGTCGAGTTGGTCGGCACGGTATAGACCGGCTTGGCACTCTTGACCCCGGCGGCGCGGGCGCCCGCGTTGGCCACGGTTTCCGCGGTGGTTTCGAGCGTGCTCTGCGCCGGGCCGAAGCTCGTGGGGAAGCTCATGCCGCCGCTCGCGCCACGCCCCCCGTTGCGCCCCTCGGCGGGCTTTGCGTCGTCCGGCTCGACCCACCGCACGCCGCCCTCCATGCCGGCCTCGTCGCCGCCCTGCAGCCCCAAGCCCACGGGCAGGTCCGCATGGCCGCCGCCGCGCCCGCCGATGCTGTCCAGGCGCCGCTGCAGGTCGGCGAGCAGCCCTTCGGTCTGCTGGCGCGCGCTGGCCGCCTGCTCCTGGTCGCGGCGCAGGTTGGACCGCTCGGATTCGAGCGCCGAGTTGATGCGCTGGTCGATGGAGTTTTCGCGCTGACGCAGCCGCTGGTTCTCTTCACGCTGGGACTTGTTGTCCGAGAGCGCGGTCTGAAGCTCGGTGCGCAACTGCTTCACCTGCGCCACCAAGGTCGCCACGGTGTCGCGCGGGGTATCGCCCTCGATGCCGAGAGCCTTCATTTCATCGGGCGTGAGCTGGGCGCCGTTGTCCTCCGCGGGTGGCGCCGTGCTGCCTCCACCCGAGAACAGCCGGATACCGACGAACAGCACCAGGATGGCGACAGGGATCATCAGCCACTTGAGCAGGCCGTTACTGCGCATGGCGGGCCTCCTTGGTGTTCTCGTCGCCGTCCGGCTGCGGCAGATGCAGGGCAGGGTCGAAGCGGTGAATCGCCGGCAGCAGCGACTGCGCGAGGCCGCGGCCGCGCGTGACCAGGTACAGGACGGTCGTGTCCTCGGGCGTGCCGCGCGGGCCCAGCGCCTCGTGCTGGAAGGTGGCGGTGAGGAAATCGCCTTGCAGCACGCGCGGGTCGAGCGTGATCCAGCCGCCGCTGCCGTTGGTCAGGCGCACGGCTGTGACCCACTGGTCCTCCAGGCGCCACGACGCGAGCGCGACCGCGCGCACGGGCAGCGTTGGCATCAGTGTGTCCAGGTCGAGGTCGCGGGGCAGGTTGACCCGCATGACGCCCGGCAGCGGCTCCACGGTGCGCAACGGCGCGTAGAGGTTCTGCGCGGCGAAGCGCGTCAGGACGACAGGGACCGGGGTTTCGCGCCGCGCGGTCCGAGCACCTGCCTGGGCACGTGCTGGGGCATCGTCGGCGCCGCCTGCCTGATCGCCGTAGCGCGCTGGAGTGCTGCTGCCCTCGACGATGCGCACCGGCTCCAGCTCGGCCTCGCCGTCCTTGGGTGGTTCGGCCGCGATGTCCAGCAGGATCAGCGCGCCCGTGTCGGCGTCCTGCAGTTGCAACCGCGTGGGCTCGATCGGCTCGCTGGCGCGCAGGTACACCGCGCCGCCCGCGCTCTGTACGCGGAGGCGCTCGCCCACGCCCGCGGGCACGCCCACGCGCACGTCCCGGTCGATGAACACGATGCGTTCCTGACCGACCTTCAGCGGCACTGCCAGCGGCATGCGCTCCCAGCGCAGGATTTCCACTGCATGGGCGACGGGTGCCGCGGCCACGGCCAGCAGTCCCAGCAGCGCGAGTACAGGGTGCTTCATGGGGTGTTTCCTCCTTGAGGCGCTTGCGGAGACAGGCCACTCGGCGCCGGGCGCGTCGGCTCCGGTGCACTGATGCGCTGGGGCGCGCCGTCGTAGCAGTCCAGCGCCAGGCCGAACGGGTTGCGGGCGGGATCGACATCCACCCGCGTGACCTTGATCGGATAGCGCACCAGGGCGCGCTTGACCTGCTCGGCGCCGTAGTACTCGTCCGCCGTGATGTCCAGCGTCACCACCCAGTCGCGGTCGGACACGGTGCGCACGCGTGCCGTGGGGTCGTCGCCATAGCCGCGGCCGGGAATCTCGTAGATGCCGCGCACGCGCTGGCGCAGCTCGCCGGTGGAGCGGCGGTAGTCGTAGTCCGCCCGCAGGAAGGCCTGGCAGGATGGGGTGAGGTACGGCGAGAGCGTGTGGAGGTTGCGCGGGTAGTCCTCTTCGCCATTGGTCGGCCAGCGGTTCAACGTCTGGAACACGTAGAACGTGAACGCATAGACCGATTCGGGCGGCACCTCCCACCACTTGCGGGTACTGCCAGAGCGCAGGTCGGGCGGGACGTGGATGGTCAGGTCGCGCGGCGCGCTCCACCAGCCGCCGCCCATGACCAGGGCAACGACGACCAGCGCGCCCGCGCCCAGCCGCAAGGTCTTGATGTGCGCCTGCAGGTGGGCGATCTCGTTCTTGAAGCGGCTCATCGCATGCTCCTGCGGGTGGACCAGAAGCCCGAGCGCGAGATCAGCACATGGCCACCAACCCAGCCTGCCATCAGCGGATGGCGCGTGACGATGCGCCATTGCAGTTGTCGATACAGCCAAGTGTCGGGACGCCCACGCTTGAGGCGGCGCAGGATGCCGCCGCCGATGAAGACGCCGAGCGCCACACCCAGGACGACGAACGTCGGCGCCAGCGCGATCGTGCGGAACACCCAGGACAGGGGCGCGCCGACCAGCAGGCCGGCGGCGCCGGACAGGCCGCAGCAAATCCAGAGTTCATCGGCGGTGAGGCCGCGCACGACAACGGGATGGCGGTTGAGCCGGTGCGGAAGGAACGTCACGGTCCCGTCCGCACGGACGTGCTGCTGCTCGGACATACCGGCCTCGCTTACAGGATGCCGGTAGCTTCGGTGAGCAGCCAGATGCCGATCACCAGCAGCACGGCGCCGATGGCGACCGTGAGGCCGAACTGGCCCCACGTCTTGCGGCCGGTGTGGATCTCCGCGTAGGTCCCGTAGGCGTGGTAGCAGACGCCGATGAACATCGACGCCACCACCAGCAGGGCCACGAGCATGATGATGTCGTAGCCGTAGTTGCGGATGGTCTCCATGATGCCGTTGCCGGTGCCGCGCGTGGGGTTCTCCAATTGCGGCAGACCTTGCGCGAACGACAGCGCGGGCAGCGCGGCGGCGCCCAGGGCCACGGCGGCGCGCTGGGCAAAACGGGAAGTGAGGTTGCGGTTGTGCATGGTCGGGCCTTTCAGGTCAGGACAGAAGCAAGAAACTCAGGACGAGGTACATCGCGACGAAGCGGATGCAGACGCCGAGGAACTGGCGCTGGTTGAGGCGGCTCTCGGACCACCCCACGTAGGCCGTTCGGATGGCCCAGACGCCCCACACGAGCAGGACCGCGAACACGACGCCGACCAGGACGGTCGCCATTGCGGAAGGCGCGATGCCGCTGTTGGCTTGAAATGCCGAGACCTGGGCGCCGTTCATTGCTTGCCCCCCGCAGTCGTCGCCGGCAGCGGCTCGGCCGCCCGCTCGGTGCGGTAGTCGCCGGCCAGTTCGGAGGGGTCGCGCGGCTGAGCGCGCGATGGCGTCAGGTGAAACTGGATGCCGGCGCGAACGCGCGCCAGGTCAGCCAGCAGCCGCGGGTAGTCGAAGTGGTAGCGCTCGCCCGGCTGGATGGGGGCATGCGCGGCGCTGTCCGCGACGGTGCGCTCCAGCGCGTCGAGCTGGCGCAGTGCGGCGACCAGCTTCTGGCGCTGTGCCGGAGACTCGGCCAAGGCCATCTGGGACAGACCCAGCAGGAGGGCCGTCACGAGAAAAGTGGGCACGCCGCGATGCGCGGCGCGCAGCCAGATCGAAGCCACCATCGCGCCATTCCTGTGTGATCAGCAATGGGGTGATCGTGGAGATCAGGGCTGTTTTAGGCCGCAAACAATAGGAACTGGCGGACGACCGGATTGGGCATACCGCGAGCGAACCTACAAAAGCCCGGGTCGAGTTTCGATTATTGCGTTTTTCGAGTGTTTCGAATATGATCGGCTCTGCAACCGTTTTCGCTTAGGAGCTACCCATGACCACCGCCACTGCCCAATCCAAGATGACCCTTCCCGCCGCGGGAGAGGTTAAGGCAGCCGTCCAGGGTCAACGTGCCTTGGCGGCTTACCTCGCAACCCAGTTCGAGACGCAGCACATCCAGATCTTTGATGACCACAAACAGGCTCATCAGGTGGAACTGCCTACCTCGGCTTTACGCCTGCTGGTCGACATCCTGGCCGAGTTGGCCGATGGCAATGCAGTAAAGGTGGTGCCCGTCCATGCAGAGCTGACGACCCAAGAGGCGGCGGACTTGCTCAACGTGTCCCGTCCCCATTTCGTCAAGCTGCTAGAAGATGGGGTGTTGGCATTTCATCGCACCGGCAAGCACCGCAGGGTGAGGTTCGCCGATCTGATGCAGTACAAGGAAGCGCGCGAGCGCGCCAGTGAGCAGGCGATGGCCGAACTCGCTCAGCAGTCGCAAGAGTTGGGAATGGGATACGAATGAGGCATTCCCCATTCACCGCCGTCTACGACGCGTGCGTTCTATATCCCGCGCCACTGCGGGATTTCCTGATGTGGCTCGGCCTGTCTGGCCGCTTCCGGGCGCGGTGGAGCCAAGCCATTCATGAGGAGTGGAAACGCAATCTGTTGATCAACCGCCCCGATCTCACCCGGGTTCAGGTCGACAGGACGTCGGATCTCATGGACAGGGCCATTCCGGACGGCTTGGTGGAGGGCTACGAAGCGCTCGTGGCAGGCCTGACATTACCCGATCCGAACGATCGGCACGTCCTGGCTGCGGCGATTCGCTGCGGTGCGAGCGTGATTGTGACGTTCAACGAACGTGATTTCCCGAACGATCTGCTGGCTCCGTACGGCATCGAATCGCAGCACCCCGATGAGTTTGTGGACAACCTGCTGGATCTGGATGCGGCCGCCGTAGTGTCGGCTGCGCAGCGCCAGCGTGCCCAACTCAAGCATCCGCCGATCGATGTGGACCGCTATCTCGAAATCCTGCTGCGCCAAGGCCTTGTGCAAACGACCAAGGTGCTGGCGACCTATCGCACCATTCTCTGACCCGCCGAGAGCCACGGATGACCAAGAATCCTTCATCAGACGCCACTTTGCCGAAAGGCATCCATCGAAGCTGGAAGCTGCCGGATAAGTCGCTGGGTGACTTGTGGGATTCGATCGTGATGGACGAAGCCATCAAAAAACAGTTGCTGTCACAAGCGATCGTCAACTTCACGGTGCGCCCCAAGGTGGAGCGCACGGTACTCCCCCTGCACGGCGTGATCTTGTTGGTCGGCCCGCCGGGGACTGGGAAGACCTCCTTGGCACGGGGCTTGGCGCATCGTGTGGCCGAATCTTTTTCTTCTGCGAAGTTTCGATTGCTGGAAGTGGAGCCTCACACGCTGACGAGCTCTGCAATGGGAAAGACTCAACGCGCCGTGGCAGACCTGTTCTCGCAATCGATCGCAGAATCCGCAGCGGCGGGCCCGACGATCGTCCTTCTGGACGAGGTCGAAACGCTTGCGGCTGATCGAGCCAAGCTCAGCCTGGAAGCCAACCCGGTTGATGTGCACCGGGCCACCGACGCGGTGTTGGTGCAGTTGGACATGTTGGCCGAACGCAACCCGCATCTGCTGTTCGTGGCCACCAGCAACTTCCCACAGGCCGTCGACAGTGCCTTCCTATCTCGTTGCGACATGGTGATGGAGGTGCCACTGCCAGGCAAGGATGCCTGCAAGCAGATCCTGGTGGACTGCCTGAATGGCCTGGCAAAGACATTTCCGGGGATTGGCAAGCTTTCCTCGGCTCACCAGTTCGACGCGTGCGCTGGCGAGTGCGTCGGATTGGATGGTCGGGCCATTCGCAAGGTCGTAGCCAACGCCCTCGCGGCCGACCCGCAAGTGGCTATCGATCCGAACAAGCTTTCCGTAGAGCACCTGCGCAGTGCGATACGACAGGCAAAGCAAATGCGCCTTCAAGGAGGGAAGCAAAAATGACCACCGTTGTCAGCCGGACGTTTCGCAGCTCGCCGCACCGCGATGCGTTGCAGACGTGGGATGCCATTGTCGAACTGCTCACTCAGGGCAAGGACGGCACGGCTCGCTCTGAACTCAGGGCCGTGGCGGGCGTGGCCGCCAGCTTGATCGCCGACCAGGCACCCAAGAGCGCGCCCATCGTTGCGACATGCGATGGACCACGGACCAGGATCTACTGCCTCTTCGACGAAGACGCGATCGATGGTGATGATGCCAACGAAGATGTCTTGGGGTTCGAGCCGTTGAAGGGAGACTGGGGAGTCTCGCTGCCGTGTCCGAAGGAGCAGCTCGGCTGGGTGCAAACCGCGCTCAAAAAGCACAGTTCTCGCATCATTGCACGGGACTTGAGCCAAGGAATTGCCACGCAGGCGCAGGCCGATGCTGGGCAAGCGCTGTCGCTCGACCTCGGAGGTTTCCTCAAGTCATGAGCACCGTCGCCACCTACTCGTACACGCACTCGGTTACCTATGTGACCGACAACATCCTCAAGAGCTTGAAAGACATCATCCTGCTCAGTGGGCTGGACCCCGAGCACTTCGCGGATCGCTGGGAGAGCAATACCCGAGCCATCAAGACGTGGCTCGGGACCGGTGATCTGCGCAAGGTGATTCTGGAGATCTACAACCCGGCAGCCGACAAACTCGTGACCCGATGGGATATCGACATCGTGTATGGGTGGTCCGATGGCGACGGCAGCTTCTGGACAGATACCGAGCAGTTGAAGTACGCGATCAAGAAAGCTGGGCTGCTGCCATCGCAGGCCAAGTACAAGTTAATGCTCGATACAAAGCCAGGGCGGCCTGATGTGGAGGGGTGGAGCAAAGGAAGTTATCGCTCGACGGATGGAATGGTCAAGCAGAGCCTAGGCTCGACTGTCGAACACAGCGGCCTGGCGGGTCAGGCCGGATATTGGAGGCAACGCTGATGCTGTCGATCGATGAAGCTTTTCGCAAGTTCAAGTCGCGTCTGGAACTCAACGAACGCGAACAGAAGAATGCCTCGCAACGTCAGAACGAAGGGCGGGACTACCTGCAGACCAAGTTCGGCATTGCGCGCAGCTTCCTGACCGGGTCCTATGCTCGATACACGAAGACGAAGCCGCTCAAGGATATCGACATCTTCTTCGTGCTGAAGGACTCGGAGAAGCATTACCACGGCAAGGCCGCATCGGTAGTGCTGGATGATTTCCACTCTGCATTGGTGGAGAAATACGGTTCGGCGGCCGTGCGCAAACAGGCGCGCTCGATCAACGTGGATTTCGGTGTTCACATCGACGCGGAGGACAACACGGACTACCGGGTGGTCAGCGTGGATGCGGTGCCCGCATTCGACACCGGCGACCAGTATGAGATCCCCGATACGGCGTCCGGAAAGTGGATCAAGACGGACCCGGAGATCCATAAGGACAAGGCGACCGCAGCGCACCAAGCCTATGCCAATGAGTGGAAAGGTCTCGTGCGCATGGTGAAGTACTGGAACAACAATCCCAAGCACGGCGATCAGAAGCCGGTGAAGCCCTCGTTCCTGATCGAGGTAATGGCCCTTGAGTGTCTTTACGGCGGCTGGGGAGGATCGTTCGATCGCGAGATCCAGTCGTTCTTTGCCACGCTTGCCGATCGTGTTCATGACGAGTGGCCGGATCCCGCCGGACTTGGCCCGGCGATCAGCAACGATATGGATGCCGCGCGCAAGCAGCGCGCGCAGCAGCTGCTGTTCCAGGCGAGCCAGGACGCAAGCATCGCCATCGACCACGCGCGTCGTGGTCGCAATATCGAAGCGCTTCGCGCCTGGCGCGCACTGTTTGGCCCCAAGTTCCCACTGTCCTGATTCCATCGGCTTCCATACACGTCCCATCGAGGTACAGCATGTCCCAGTGGTCGCTTTCCCAGCTCCTGTCGTCCCTGCATGAAGACATCCAGCAGCGCTTGTCCGTAGTACGCAAGACCTTCGGTCACCCGGGTACGAAGGGGGATGCGAGCGAGAATGTCTGGATCGACATGCTGGATACCTATCTGCCCAAACGGTACCAGGCGGCGAAGGCGCATGTGGTGGACAGCCTGGGGAACTTCAGCCAGCAGATCGATGTGGTGGTGTTTGATCGGCAATATTCGCCTTTTATCTTCACCTACGAGAACGAGACGATCATTCCAGCCGAAAGCGTGTACGCCGTGTTCGAGGCCAAGCAGACGGCTGACGCGGGGCTTGTGGCCTATGCCCAGGAGAAGGTCGCCAGTGTGCGCAGGCTGCACCGCACGAGCCTGCCGATCCCGCACGCTGGCGGGACCTACCCAGCGAAGCCGTTGATTCCGATTCTGGGTGGCTTGCTCACCTTCGAGAGCGAATGGAGTCCTGCATTGGGCCCATCCATGGACAAGGCGCTGAATGCAAACCTCACCGAGGGGCGTCTGGACATCGGATGCGTTGCCGCCCACGGGCACTTTTTCTATGACCAAGCCAGCGGCGCGTACAGCTACACCAACGAAAACAAGCCGGCGACCGCGTTTCTTTTCAAGCTGATCGCGCAGCTTCAGTTCAGTGGAACGGTCCCCATGATCGATGTGGAGGCTTACGGTCAGTGGTTGACCAAGTGAGGGGTCGCTGTGGCAAGCATACGTTCGGAGTACCACCGGTTCCTGGCGCACTTGACGCAGCGGCACGTGCACGACGACGTGCGCCGGCTGGCGCACCTGGTGCTCGATCACCTGCAGCCACTGGCCGAGGTCGGTGCTGCACGCCGGGGGCGCTCCACGCGCTTGGCGCCGCTGGCCATCGCGCATCTGGCGCAGATGCCTGTCGCCTACGACGGGGACGCGCGCGGCCCCGAAAACGGGCCGGCGCTCGGGCGACTGCACCAGCTCGAAGTCGGGCCGTTTCGAGGATTCATGCGGCAGGAGACGTTCGACCTCAGCCATGACATCACCTTGGTCTACGGTGCCAACGGCACCGGCAAGAGCAGCTTCTGCGAAGCCTTGGAAGTGGCGATGCTCGGTTCGATCAGCGAAGCGCAGGCCAAGCGGGTCGACCAGCGGACGTACTGCAACAACGCTCGCCTGCGCCGCCACATCGCGCCAGTCCTGTCGTCTACGGCGGCGGGCGAAGCGCAGGCCGTCCAGCCCGACGAAGCTGAGTATCGCTTCTGCTTCATCGAGAAGAACCGCCTCGACGATTTCGCCCGAATCGCCGCGCGGACCCCGAGCGATCAGCGCCAGCTCATCGCCACCCTGTTCGGCGTGGACCAGTTCAGCGAGTTCGTGCGCGGCTTCAACCCCTCGCTCGATCAGGACCTGATGCTTGCCGGCGTGCAGGCGGCGCAGCTGGCGCAGCGTCGCCTGCAGTTGGCGAACTCCGAACAGACCATCGCCGCCTACCCGCAGAAGATCGCAGCGGTCGAGGGCCTGGAACAAGCTTTGGCGCAGCGCATGTCACCTGGCGCGACCTATCAAACCTGCGTGGACTGGCTGCTGGGTACGCCGCAGCAGCAAGGACGGCTACCGTATGTCCAGGCTCAGCTGGACGCCAACCCGCCTGCCATTCACGAGGTGACCCAGGCCCGCCTGCAAGCGTTGCTGGCAGAGGCCTACCGCGTCCAGGGACTGTGGCAAGCGTCTTCCGCGCAACTCGCGGCCCGCGCCGGCGAGGTGTCGTACGCGAAGCTCTACGAGGCCGTGCAAGCGTTAGCGGACGGGGCGACCGCGTGTCCGGCATGTGGAACCGGACTGGCCGCCGTGGCGCAGGACCCGTTCGCCAGGGCGCGAATGGGCCTGGAGCAGCTCGCGCAACTGGCCGTCCTGCAGCAGCAAGAGGCCGGGCATCGGACGCAGTTGAGCGAGGCGGTCCGAGCGCTGTGGGACGAAATGCGCCGCGTGGTGGCGGCGGCTGGGGTCGCTTGTCCTGCCGAATCGCAGGCCGCGGGCCTGCCACTGCTGCCTCCCACGTCGGCGGGCAATTGGCTCGGCGGCTGGGTGAATGGGGACCAGCGCGCCTGGCAAGCCCTCTTACGGATCGCACAGATCATCGAAGGCTTCGACGCGCAGGCGCGCGACGTGAATGCCCAGCGCGGCGCGATGGCCCAGGAGCGGGACCGCCTGCAACAGCATCAGCTGGAGATCGAACGGCTGCGGACCATGCGCACGACTGCGGATCAGGAGCTGGCGGCCGCCCGCCAAACCGTGGCCCAGTTCGACGACGCGAACCGCGGCCTAATCCAGGCGGCCACGGACGAAATGCCGGTGGTGGTGCACCATCAGCGGGTCAAGGCCGCCTACGACGGCTTCCTACCCGAGATTCAGGCATACCTGACCGCTCTGCCGGGGGTTCTGCTACAGGGGCTGGGAGACCAAGCCCGCCATCTCTACAACGCATTCAACCGGGCCGATCCGCCCGGCGATCTGCTGCACGCGCTGTGGTTGCCCGTGGCCGAGAACGGCAAGATCGAGGTGGAGTTCGCCGGCGAGCCGGGCGTGCGCTACGACGCGTTGATCGTCTTCAGCGAAGGGCACATCAAATGCTTGGGTCTGGCGATTCTGCTTGCCAAGAACCTCGCGCAGGGCTGCCCCGTGGTCATCTTCGATGACGTCGTCAATGCGATAGACGACGACCATCGCGATGGCATCTGGCGTACCTTCTTCGAGGACGGTTTGCTCCACGGCAAGCAGGTTATCCTCACCTCGCACGCAGAGGAGTTCCTGCACCGCATCCAGCAGGAGTTGGGCGTGCGCCGCGCCGCGGCCATCAAGCGCTACAAGTTTCTCCCGCATCAGGGAGAGCACGAACTGCGGGTCGACAGCGACCCGCCAGCGAAGAACTATGTTCTTCTGGCCCAGCAGGCGTTGGCGGCTGACGAGAAACGCGAGGCACTGCGCCAGGCCCGGCCGGCGCTGGAGAGTCTGACGGACCGCCTGTGGACGTGGCTGGGTCGGCGGGCGGACGGCCGGATCGACATCAAGCTGAGCGGGCCCCGCGCGCCTTGGGAGCTGAACAATAAATGCACCAAGTTGCGGTCGGCCGTCGAGCGTATCGCGGCGCAACATGCGGGTGCGCCGGATGCCGTAGGGGCGTTGGTCAGGCTGCTCAATGTCAGCGGTACGAGTATTGAATGGGGTTACCTCAATAGCGGTGTGCACGACGCTCAGCGCGATCATGAGTTCGATCGGGCGACGGTAAGAACGGTCGTCGAGGCGGTTACGGCGTTGGATGCTGCTCTTGATACCCTGCAGAACCGATGAACGGCACACGGCTTTGCAGAGCAGTGCCGCCCGTGTCACCTCATAAGTACTTCTTGAAGCTGCCTGCGGTCAGGCTGACTGCCATCCCCAGCAACGCCGCGCTGGGCAGCAGGATGACCAGAGGATGCACCGATATGGGCAGAGCGAGATAGGTGACCCAAGGCAGCACGGCCAACGGCATCAGGCTGGCCTTCGCGCGGTGGTAGATGAAGCCGGATTCGCGGCCGGCGCCGAACCGGCGCACATCCCGTCGCACCAGGCCGTCAATCAGGCCGACGAATGCCGCCGTGAGGATCAGGGGCAGCGTGAGCACCAGGACCAGCAGGCGCACCAGGAAGGTGAGCGTCGTGAAGGCCGCAGCGATCAGGTAGCTTTCGGCCCAGACATAGACTTGGCTGATGTAGTAGCGGAAGTTGCGGCTCTGCCCGTGGCTGGCCGAGCGGACGCGCTCGGCGGTCTGGCTCATGCGCTCCAGCAACCCCGAGCGCACGAACACCCACTCGTACCCGGTATCCACCAGCTCGTGCGCCGTGCGCCCCGGCTCCTGCACGACCACGCTGCGCGTGAAGTGGTCGGACAGGTGCCCGAGTTCGTACTGCAGCATCTGCTGGGAGTGGCGCCAGCCCTGGTCCTTCCAGAACAGGTGCATGCCGACGCACTCCACCGCGATCGAGAACAGCAGCGAGCCAATGAGCACCCCGAGCAGCCGGAACGGTAAGGTGATGGTGCCGACGATCAAGCCTTGGCGTTTGTTCTGCTCCCGCTGCGCGGTCGAGGCGGCATCCTTCATGGCACGGCCTCGTTGTCCGCGCCATCGTCGGCGCCGGTGGCCACCGCGCCGGGCTCGGCCGCAGCGGCATCGTCAAGCAGGTCGTCGGGCAAGGCCGGATCCTGCAAGGCCGACGAGCTGGTGAACTCCCACCACTGCGTGGCCTCGCTGTAGCTCTGGCGCATGTACCCGGCCAGTTGCTGCAGGTCCGCCGGCATCACTTCATCCGCGTCCGGCGCCGGCAGCGGCATGCGTACCTTCCAAAGCTGGCCGCCCTGCAGCAGCGCGAAGCACTGGCCCTTGGGCAGGCCGACGACGTGTGACGGCTCGATCATCGGCACGCTGGACATGCTGATGCGGTCCTGGGTGTTCGACGTGAAATCCGTCGCGCCGCGGATGTCTGAGCTGTCCGTCGCGCCCGAGACGATGGTAGTCGTATAGACCTCGACCTTCGGCAACTGCCTCGTCAGCAGTTCCGCGGTGGCCGTCTCGCGCACGCGCAACATGAACAGGTTGTTGAAATTCCCGATCACTTGGCCGGCCTTCGCGCGATTGCCGATGCGGGCCTCGATGTCCGAGAGCGTTTGCGTGTAGGCGGTGACTTGCAGGCCCGCGCCACCGCCCTTGTTGATGAGCGGAATGAACTCGTCACCCATCAATTCATTGAACTCGTCCGCATGCACGTTGATCGGCACGCGCGCACCAGCCGATGCACCCGGCAGTCCATCGTCGATCCCGTGCTTGTAGATGTGGCCTGCGACCGAAACCAGGTCGGAGAACATCGAATTGCCGACCGCCGCGGCGACCTCGGCATCGGACAGCGCATCCAGGCCCACATAGACGACGGCTCGCTTCCTGATCACCTGCATCCAGTCGAAGATCGGCCGTGGGTCGGCCAGGTCGGAGTAGTTCGGCGCCAGGAGCTGGGCGATCTTGCCGCTGGTGAGCTTTTCCAGCAGCGGCAGAAGCGATGCAACGATCTTGTCGAAGTAGGTCTTGTCGTAGCGGACCGCCGAGCGCAGCCCGTCGAGCACCGGGTCGTAGTTGCGCGCCTGGGAGAGGTACTGCTCCAGCGCCACCACGCGCTTCTCGCGCCCGATCATGTTCCTTGGGATGTTCTTCTCGTTGAGCTTGGCCTCGATCTGGACGATCACCTCCCAGGCCTTGGGCTCCGTCTTGGCGAAGTAGTGCTGGGCGTACTCGATGAACAGCGCGTCGATGTTGATGACGTGGCGCTGGATCAGCATGTAGTCCGGGCGCTGCCCCAGTTCCACCAGGGCGCGGGCGATGATGTTCACGAAGCGCCATGCGAACTCGCGGAACGCCGCGCTGTTGCCTTCGCCGGAGAGCTGCCCCGCCACCCGGGTCGCCACTTCGCTGATGCGGCCGAAGCGGCCCACCGCGTTGTAGCGTGCCGAAATGTCCGGCCAGCCCAAGTGGAAGACGTAGAACTCGCCTTCGCGGCCAGCGCGCTGGGCTTCGACGTACATCCGCTTCAAGAGATCGGCATCCCCCTTGGGATCGATGACGATGACGACCTCATGCTCGCCGGCAGCATTCCTGCGGCGGATGTCCTGCGTGACGAACAACTCGGCCAGGCGCGTTTTGCCCACCCGCGTGGTGCCCAGCACCAGCGAGTGGCCGACGCGCTCGCCCAGCGGCAGGCTGACATCCACCTCGTCGGGTTCGATGCCGTGCAGGCGCGGCAGGCCACCGACAGGCGGCAACGGGCGCACGGCGTTGAAAGGCACGTCCCAGCCGGTGAGCTTCGGCAGGCGCGAGAGCGGCAATGGCGCGAATTCCAGCCGTTCCTCCAGGCGCCTGGCCAGGCGGTAGGCCGGCGTCGGCTCGACGTAGCGGCGGAACTCGGGCCGGTACGTCTGCATCAGCCGATGCGTGTGCTTCTGCTCCCAGAGAAAGCCGCGCCCCACGAATAGGCGCTGCTGGCTGACCGGCACGTCCTTGCTGGTCATCACGTACCGCGGCAGACGGCGGATGTTGCGCCGGTAGCGCAGGATGATGCGGGCATCGCGGTAGCGGATCGCGCCGTAGGCGCCGAACGCCAAGGCGCTGCCGATGCCCATGGCCGGGCTCAGCGCGAGCGACCATGGGGCCACCAGGCACAGAAACGCGGCGCCTGCACACGCCGCGACGGTGTATAGCTCCACCGCTGGGCGTAGCAGAACCTCGACCGGCTGTTTGCCTGACATGGCTTCATTGCTCGATGCCGGTGGCCGTGATCAGCGCCGGGTAGTGCCGCAGGCCCAGGCGATCGGCCAGGTCGTCGCCGGCCACGGGCGCGAGCGGTACGCCAGGCACCAGGGCGCGCAGCCGCGCCAGGCCCTGCGCGGTCTCGACGTTGACCACCAGGCCGACCACGCCGCGTTCACGCAAAGCGGCGGCGCGGCGCTGCAACCAGGCCCGGGAAGCCTCGTCGTCGCCGATGACCACGAACGGCCGCAGGCCGGGCGCTTCGATCACCCGTCGCGCGACGGTGCCGGGCGTGAGCTTGGCGCTGCGCACCGGCAGCATCGCGGCTTCGTCCGCTGGCGTGGCGGGAACCCGGGGCGTCGGGATGGGCGGCCGCGCCGGTGCGTTGGCGCGCGGCTGCAGGTTCAGGGCTTCGTAGTACGGCAGCGCCGACGTGCCGCCGCGGTCCTCGACAACGATCAGTGGCTCGCCGGCACGCGAGGCCAGCGGCAGGCCTGACAGCAGCATGAGCAGGCCCGTGAACGCGAGATGGGCGGGATGGGGTTTCGTCATGGGGAGGTCTCCTGGCGCGCCGCGAGGACCGCGGCGGCTGGTCGCGTGCCCTGCACGCGGGCAAGGTGGCGCGACACGCTGCGCCGATAGCGGGCGGCGGGCTCGCCGCCTGCGGGGCGGTGGTAGCGGCCGATCGCCAGCAGCCAGTCCTCGCCGGGGGTGTGCTGCTCCTTCAGGATCTCGGCGGCAACGGCCAGGTTGCGATACGGATCCAGCAGGTCGCACGCGCCGGTAAAGCGGTGCTTGTGGTAGCCGAGGTTGATCTGGCCCAGGCCCGCATCAATGCGCGTGTGCGGCGTGGCGCGCATCGCCTGCTGCAGGTCAGCGCAGGCGTCGGCGCGCGTGGCGAAGCGGCGCGACTGGCCGGCGACGTTGAGGGACCACGGCCACGGCACCAGGCGCCCGTTGCGCCGGATGCCGCTCTCCTGCAAGGCCACGGCGTAGAGCACGGTCGAGGGGATGCCTGCGCGCTGGGCGGCAAGCTGGTAAGCCGGTGGCGGAACCTCCTGGGCCAGGGCGGCAACGGCATACAGGCCGGCAGTGAGCACCAGTGCGCGCAGGGGCATGGCTACGGCTGGCGCTGCCATTGGCCATTCACTTCGCGCACGGCGGCGGGCAGATCGCCGGGCAGGCCCAGCGACAGCCAGCGGCCGCCGTCGTGGTTGAGCGTGATGCTGCCGGCGCGCACGCGCGCCGGATCGACGTTCGCGCGCTTGGCCCAGTCGCGGATGCGCGCATCGTCCTGGCGGCTGCCGACCATGTAGAGGTCGAACTCGGCGCCCGAGGATTGCAGGCGCTGCACGAGTTGCCCGCAGGCCGCGCAGCCGTCCTTGACGAACACCGCCGTGCGGCTACTGCCGCGCACGCCTGCGGCGGTCGGCAGATCATCGGGGAGGTTCACTCGCTGCATGCCGGGGTTCAGGCGCTGCCACGCTTCGTCGTAGGCGCGCTGGTAGGCAAGCAACTTCTCGACGCGCCTTGCCTCGGCTTTCACCTGCATTTCGGCGTAGCGGCGCCGCTCTTCATCGGAGCGAGCCTCGACGCCCAGCGCGGAAAGCGGGTCCAGGTTGGGCGAGTAGATGCCCAGCGGCCCCTCCATCAGTTCGCGGTAGCGCGCCCACTCCTGCGGTTGCAGTCCCCAGTCGCTCGCCACGCGGTCGTCCAGGATGCGGCCGATCACGGGACGCTCCTGGCTCTGGGCATTGCGGGACTGGGCCGTGGCGGGCTGCTGCGCCCAGACGGGCAACTGCGCTGCGGCCAGCAGGAACAGGGTGAGCAAGATCGAGGGCTTCATGGCGGGACGGTCTCCGTCAGGGAATCGCCAAACGGCGGGTCTGCTCGCCGGCCTGGAAGACGGCGGTGTTGCCCTCGATCGCCTGCAAGCGCCACGGGCCGACCGCATCGCCGGGCAGCAGCACGTGAACCTGGTCGGCAGTGAACTCGCCCGTCGCTGGTGCAACGGAAAGGCTGCGCTGGCCGGCTCGCAGTTCGGCACCCACGATGCGGAGCGGCAACGGGAAAGGCTCAGGTTTGGCGGCGGCCTTGCTTGGTGAGCGCGGCTGCGCAGGCACAGCGGCACGAACCGTCGCTTGGCGAGCCTTGGCCTGCTCGACCTCGGCGCGCAGGGCCTGAAGGTCGTCGTTGGAGGCATGGCCGCCCAGCGCCTGTTCAACCTGCGCGATGCGGGCTTCCAGCGCCTGCCGGATGTGCTGCAATTCCGCCGCGGTTGCGGTAGCCGGCCGCTGCTGTACGGTCTCGGTCAGCCCGACCACCTGTGCTTCGAGCTGCTGCAGGCCGGAATCCACCCGTTCCTGGTCGGCCAGGCCATTCATCGCCTGGTGGTTCAGGGCAACGAAGACGCTCAGGCCGATCAGCCAAAGCCAGAGCAGGCTCTGCACGATCACGGCGGCGGTCGAGCGCTGGGAAGGCCGTGGTGCGTTGTTCATGGCTGACCTCCCGCGAGCGGGAACGTCTGCACCGCCTCGGTGGCGAGTGGTTCGGGAACCGGATCGGCATCTGCATCGCGGCCGTGCCGCTCGAAGCAGACCTGTCGCGTCCGGTCATCGGCGTGCAGGTCCCAGGCCGGGCCGGCAAGGGTGAGTAGCGCATCGCGCAAGGTCATAGGGCCGAGGTGCAGATGTGCCGCAGGCAACGGCAGCGCGTACAGCTCGATCACGGCATGCGCGGTCTCGCAAAGGCCATAGCCGCTGCGCTTGAGCACATGCCGCAGCCCGTCGCCAACCGTGGCGCGGGCATCCTCGGGCATGGACACGTCGATGGTCTGCAACAGCAGGTCGCGCTGCGCCGCCGTGGGTGCCAACTCGACCAGGGTGTAGCGGCCGTAGCGCACGACCGGGATGTACTCGGGCGCCTCGGGTTCGGGCGCGGCCGAGACTTCCTCGATGGCATCGGGTGCGAGCGGCGCCGTGGTGGTCGCGCAGCCGCTGGCCAAGGATGCGGCCAGGAGGCCGGCGCCGACCAGGTGCCGGGATACATGGATTGCGGGCATGGCATCGGCTCTTCTGTTGCGATGCCGATACCTTGGCCGCGCGCGGCGGCGCGGTCAGTCAGGAATGCGAACTCGGAGCTACCCGCTTTTGCAGTCCAACACATAGCGCAACCCGCAAACCCAACCGTGGTTTGCACATTGATTCAATACTTGTTGTATTATCGAATAATGCAAGAAGATCAAGCCATTTCCGCCTTAAACGCCCTGGCTCACACCCAGCGCCTGCGCGTGTTCCGCGCCTTGGTCGTTGCTGGGCCGGGCGGACTGACCCCGAGCACGCTAGCCGACCAGCTCGACGTGGCCCGCAACACCTTGTCGTTCCACTTGAAGGAGCTGGCCCATGCTGGCCTCGTCAGCATCGAGCAGCAGGGTCGCAACCTGATTTATCGCGCCGAGTACGGCCGCATGGACGGTCTGATCGGTTACCTGACCGAGCATTGCTGCCAAGGTGGCGTATGCGAGGTTTCTCCATCCAAGACCTGCTGCTGACCATGACCGATACCACTTACAACGCCTTGTTCATCTGTACGGGCAATTCGGCCCGCTCCATCCTCGCCGAAGGCATCCTCAACGACATAGGCCAGGGGCGGTTTCACGCCTGGTCGGCAGGCAGCCATCCGAAAGGCGAGGTTCACCCGCTGGCGCTCGCTACGCTAGAGCGGCTGCACCTGCCGACAACGGGCTACCGCAGCAAGAGCTGGGACGAATTCTTGAAGCCCGATGCGCCGGTGTTCGATTTCATCTTCACTGTCTGCGACAACGCCGCCGGCGAGGCCTGTCCGCTGTGGCCGGGCAAGCCGGTTTCGGCGCATTGGGGCGTGCCTGACCCGGCCGCGGTGGAAGGCACCCAGGAACGACAAAGCAAAGCATTCTTCGACACCGCCATGACGCTGCGCCGACGCATCGAGTTGTTCCTGTCGCTGCCGATCAAAAGTCTCGATGCCATGTCGTTGCAGCGCGAATTGCGCGACATCGGCCGTCAGTGAGGCCCGCGCGATGAGTGCAACCAATACCGCCGGCACCGCGCCCGCAAACTCCGCGATGAGCGGTTTTGAGCGTTACCTGACGCTATGGGTGGCGGTGTGCATCGTCGCCGGCATCGCGCTCGGCCAGTTCGCGCCCGCCGCATTCCAGGCCATCGGCCGCATGGAGATTGCCCAGGTCAACCTGCCGGTCGGCCTGCTGATCTGGGTAATGATCATCCCCATGCTGCTGAAGGTGGACTTCGCCGCGCTCGGCCAGGTGCGCCAGCATTGGCGGGGCATGGGGGTCACCCTGTTCATCAATTGGGCCGTCAAGCCGTTCTCAATGGCGCTGCTGGCGTGGATCTTCATCCGCCACGTCTTTGCCGACTGGCTGCCCGCCGATCAGCTCGACAACTATATCGCCGGCCTGATCCTGTTGGCTGCTGCACCGTGTACCGCAATGGTTTTCGTTTGGAGTCGGCTGACTGGCGGTGATCCGGTATTTACGCTGTCGCAAGTGGCCTTGAACGACACCATCATGGTGTTCGCCTTCGCACCCATCGTCGGCCTGCTGCTGGGCCTGTCGTCGATCACGGTGCCGTGGGACACCTTGCTGGTGTCGGTGGGTTTGTACATCGTCATTCCGGTCATCCTGGCCCAGCTCTGGCGCCGGGCGCTGCTGAGCAAGGGGCAGGCCGTGTTCGATCGAACACTGGAACGCATCGGCCCGTTGTCCATCGCCGCGCTGTTGCTGACGCTGGTGCTGCTGTTCGCCTTCCAGGGCGAGGCCATCATCCGGCAGCCGCTGGTGATCGCCATGCTGGCGGTGCCGATCCTGATCCAGGTGTTCTTCAATTCCGGTCTGGCGTACTGGCTCAACCGCCAGGCGGGCGAAAAGCACTGCGTCGCGGGGCCATCCGCGTTGATTGGTGCCAGCAACTTCTTCGAGCTGGCCGTGGCCGCCGCCATCAGCCTGTTCGGCTTCCATTCCGGCGCAGCACTCGCAACAGTGGTCGGCGTGCTCATCGAGGTGCCGGTCATGCTGCTGGTGGTGCGCGTGGTCAATCGCTCACGCGGCTGGTACGAACGCCGCGCGACCACTTCGTAATCTCCAAGAGGCATCCATGAGCACCATCACGATCTACCACAACCCAGCCTGCGGCACCTCGCGCAACGTGCTGGGCCTGATCCGCAACAGCGGCGAGGAACCGACCATCATCGAGTACCTGAAAACGCCGCCCGACCGCGACACGCTCCAGGCGCTGATCGCGGCGATGGGCGTTCCGGTGCGAGACGTGCTGCGCGAGAAAGGCACGCCCTATGCCGAACTCGACCTGGGCAACCCGAAGTGGAGCGACGACGACCTGATCGGCTTCATGCTCCAGCATCCCATCCTCATCAACCGGCCTATCGTGGTCACGCCGCTAGGCACGCGCCTGTGCCGGCCTTCGGAAGCCGTGCTCGACCTGCTGCCGCAGCCGCAGCGCGGCGCGTTCAGCAAGGAAGACGGCGAACCGGTGGTCGATCAGGATGGCCGCCGTGTCTGAATCCCGTCTCGACCTGCCGAACATCGACGCGGCGCTGTTCCAGCAATCGGACACCGAACACCTGTTCGCGCCGGCACGGGTCACGCACGCGCCGCGCTTCCTGCTGCTCTACGGCTCGCTGCGAGAACGCTCGTTCAGCCGCCTCGCCGCCGAAGAAGCGGCGCGCATCCTGCGGGCGCTGGGCGGCGAGACCCGATTGTTCAATCCGTCCGGCCTGCCGCTGGTGGACGATGCGCCAGCCGATCACCCCAAGGTGAAGGAACTGCACGAACTGGTGCAATGGGCCGAAGGCATGGTGTGGAGTTCGCCGGAGCGCCACGGCGCGATGACCGGCCTGATGAAGACGCAAATCGACTGGATTCCGCTGTCGGTCGGCGCGGTGCGCCCGACCCAGGGCAAGACGCTGGCAGTGATGCAGGTATCGGGCGGCTCGCAGTCCTTCAACGCCGTCAACCAGATGCGCGTGCTGGGCCGCTGGATGCGGATGCTGACCATCCCGAACCAGTCCTCGGTCGCCAAGGCGTACCAGGAGTTCGACGAGGCCGGGCGCATGAAGCCCTCGGACTATTACGACCGCATCGTGGACGTAATGGAAGAACTGATGAAGTTCACGCTGCTCACGCGCGACGCGGTCCCCTATCTGGTGGATCGGTACAGCGAGCGCAAGGAGAGCGCTGAATCACTGTCCAGGCGTGTACGGCAAGGTGCAATTTGACGCTGCGAGGCGCTGAAAAAAAGCCGACGACCTCTCGGTCGTCGGCATTGCGTGAAGTTCAGGCGGCGACCAATTGCCGGGCCAGTGCGACCTCGACGGAATCACCGTCCTGGTTGAGTACATCCAGCCCGGATTCGGGCACGTCGCCCGAGGTGGACTGCGAGACCATGATCTTCTTGGCCATCAGCTCCAGGCAGGTCATCTGCGAGGAACCGGAGTAGCCGAGGTAGATCACGCGCACCGGCTGCTTCTGCCCGATGCGCCAGGAGCGGCGTGCCGCCTGCTGGAGCGAGTACACGTTGTAGCCCGACTGCATGAATACGATCGTCGGGAAGTCCAACAGGTCCAACCCCGTCTTGACCAATTCGGGATTGGTGATGAGCACGTCGATGCCACGATCCAGTTGCTCCGCAATCCAGTCTTCGCGACGGCTGGCATCCACGCTTGCGCGCAGCACCGCCACCCGAAAACCTTCCTGCTCCAGCAGCACCTTCAACCGGCTGGTCGTGTCGCGTGTGCCGGTATAGACCGTGTAGGCCAGGACCTTGCGGCCCTGGGCCTTCTCTTCCTTGCAGATCTCGATCAGCTCACGCTCCTTGGGGCTGATCTCGAACTCGTTGAACTGAGCCGGGACGAACGCCAAGGTGTTGCGCGTGCGCGGATGCACCACGGTTTCCGACCGGAAGCAGCAATCCGGCCAGGCCAGCAGCACGTTGAGCACCACCCCCAGCAAGGTCGTATCGCGTCGCGCCAGAGCCTGTTTCAACTCCGCGGTCAGCCGACCCGCCAGATCGCGGTAGGCCGCGGCTTGCGCCGTGTCCATTGCGACCTCACGGAACTCTTCGTCATACGGCGGAAGCACGTTGCCGCCGATGTCTCTGAGCTTCAGGAAGATCGTGAACGGCAGGATGCAGCGCAACACGCCCTTGGGGCCGAAGCCTGGGGCCTTGACCGTTCTGACACTGACTTTCGTGCCTTTCGCGGTCTTGTGCGCCGTGCCGGTGCTCTCGGAATAAATGTCCTTCAAGACACCGTGATCGCGCATGAACGCCATCGCGGCCGAGGTCATGCTGCCGCTCGTGGTCGGGCGGTAGCCGTCTTCGATCATCCGCCCGGGAAGGGCTCGGAACAGCAGGTAGAACAGATCGTCGCCGTAGCCGCCCATCAGCGTGCCGGTCAGCAGCAAGGTCTTGCGAGCCTTCGCTGCCAGCACGCCCATGGCCTGGCCTTGGGCACTGCCACCGTTCTTGTACTCGTGGGCCTCGTCGGCGATGAGCAGGTCGAACGTGCCTTGCGGCAGGTAGCGTTTGATGAACTCGGACGGCTGGTAGCCGCCCTCGCCAAAGCCAAACTCCATATTGGCCATAGCGCGTTCCATGCGCGTAGCCTGGCGGTCGGAAAACACCAGCTCGCCGTTGCCGTCCATGAGGTTGATGAACTCATGGATGTTGTCGCCCAGCATCGACGCCAGGAACCCGTCACCGAACTTCTGCATCAGCTTCTGCGCAGTGACTTGCCCGATGGTCGGGATGCGCTTCAAGGCTTTCAGCACGGCCGAGGACTGGTCGCTGCCGGACAGGCTGCGCGGGCGGATCAGCGTCCACAGGGGCGCGGCGCAATGGCTGCACTTCCTGCGGTACTCCTCGGCTTCGAGCGCGACCGGGTTGACCGGCTCGCCGTCGAGGTCGGTGATGACCGTGCCGCAGTCAGGGCACGCTGCCACGTCGCCATGGCGGGTGCGCCGCGTGGTGAAGACGGGCTTCCAGTGGAATCCCATCCGCATCCGCACGCGCCCCAGGACAAAGAACTCCTGGCCCGTGGGCTGCACACCCAACTGCTCGCGCAGCTTGATGAGTTTGACCAGCGTATCCGGGCCGTTGAGCACCCAGACCTTGGCGCCTGCCACCGTCTCCTGGATCTCACGCCGCCACTTGTAAACAAGGTGCGGCGGCGAAAGTACCAGGGTGCGGCAGTAGCCTTCGGCGTTGAGAACGGCGGCCGTGGCGATGCCAACGGTCGTCTTGCCGCAGCCCATTTCGCCATTGACGATCGCGGCGCGTTCGCCACGGTCGATCAGCAGCTCGGCGGCGGCATGGACGACTTCGGCCTGAGCCTGGAACAGCTTGCGCTTGAGGCTGGCGACGACGAGTTGGCGATGCGCCTGCGGTTGGCCGGTATAGACCGGCGGGTTGGCGCGGTTGAGCGAGTCGAGCAGTTCGTCGCCGAACTCACCGACGAAATCCTGAAGGCTCAGGGTCAGAGGGGATGATTCCGCGTCGAGCAGTTCGCCCTGTACGGGCGCGGCGTCAGCGGCAGTGGTTTCGAGATCGAGGGACATGGTGATGCTCCAATGAAAAATGGGGCATGCACCACCCCCAGCGGGGCAATGGCACGCCCCGTGATGGGAAGTACATCGGCGCGCGGCCGAAGGTGGTTGAAGATGCTGGCCTGAGTGGCCTGCGGGTGAACCGTGCTCAGTCTTCGGACGGCAGCACGATGGCGGTGACACTGCGCCCCGCATCGGTGATGATGCGAATGGCGAGTCCCGGGTGGATCACATAGTGCGATTCCAGCGACGCGCCCGATTGAAGTGCAACGCCGTTGGCGTGCCATTGGTAGACGTTGACGTCACCCCAGTCGCCACGGGTGTGGCGCCTGAAGTACGGAATCGGGTCCAGGCGACCCGCGCGGACAAGGCGATCAATGCCTCGGCTGAAGATGAGCGCCCCGATGGGGAACGCCAGCCTCTGGCAGTAGGTTTCGATGCGATGCGATGCCATGGGCTCCTCCTTGAAAGGCTATTGAGCCACGACACCCCTGGCGGAGTGAAGTGGCTCCGTCAAGTGGATGGGATGACGAGGCGGCGCCTTCAGATCAGGTCGCGCTCTTCGGGAAGCTGGACCACCGTGGTCTGGTGGTCTTCGCTGGTCTTCACGAGCAACACCAGTTCCGGCGTGATCCGGTACTGGGAGATCATCAGGTTGTCCTGTTGGATTGCGACGTCGTTGGCTTGGCGGGTGGCCTCATCGATCTCGCCCCAGTCCCCGCGCACATGGCGCTGGACATAGGCCAAGGGGTCGATCAGGCCTCGCCGAGCCAGCCAATGCACCTTCTCGCTCAACTTCAACGTACTCGGTGCGAACAAGGGTTGCTTGCGCGGCGCAGGCCGCTTGAATGGATTGGGGAACATGGTGTTTCTCCTTCGAGGTGGTACAGCAGGACGGCAGCGCGTCCGGTGGATCAGCGGATGGTCAACACCTCGCCCCGTGTCGGGGAGCCAGGCGTCATGTCCCACGCGCGGATGACAGGCACGAACTTGTCGGTGAGGATGCGTGTCTCGGCGATGGAGCCGTCTTCGCGTTCGGTGAATTCCCGCTGGAGCGTCTTGTCCTTGTGGGTGTCACCTTTGACGACGAGCACGCGCCCCGTCTGGGAGCGCACGACGCCGGAGATCGCGCCCGCGGCCAGAGCCAGGGCGAGATGCCAGTGGGACAAGGCCCGCGCCGGTGGACGCAGCGACTGCTGCGCGGTCCCCAAGTGCGTGTCCAGCGACGGCCAAAGGCCTTGCAGCCGGCCAACCTCGTCGGCGAACTGTTCGGGCTCCATCGTCACGCGGAAGAAATGCTCCGGCTCGGCCGGACTGGCGGGGACGATGTACGGCAGGAACGGCCATTCGCTCGGCAGTTCCTCGGCTTCGACTTCGCCAAGCCCAACCTGCAGCAGCAGATTGCGCACGGCCTTGACGCCATCGGGTGCCAGCTCCCGCTGACGGACCCGGCGGCCGAAGATCACCACCTGCTTGAACTGCGTTTCCACCGCTCGGTAGATACGCAGATCGGTGTAGTGGCGCGTCAACCAGCCGACCAGCTCCGCGTCGAGCACGTAGCCGGGGACGATGAAGACCAGCACGCCGCCGTATTGCAACAGCGACAGCGAACGCTGATAGAACAGCTTTTCGAGGCGGGCACGGCCCTGGCCCTGATAGCCGATGTTGCCGTTGACGTCCTTGGACAGGTCGCCATACGGTGGATTCAGCCACAGTAGTCCGAAGGACTGCTTGGAGATCATCGTGTCCATCAGGTCCGCGTGCAGGCAGTGATCGACCAGGCCGCGGGCATGGCGCGCCCGCTCGGCGTCGAATTCGACGGCGAACGCCTTGGTCTGTTCGCGCCCGAGGGCATGAGAGGCTTCGGCGATTGCCACGCCTTCACCGGCGCAGGGATCGAGGATGCACATCGGCCCGTCGCTGGGCATCAGTGCGTTGAGGGCTCTTTCGAGCGTGGGTTCGTCGGTCGGGTAGTACCCATTTTTGGCGAAATTGCGGGCGAGCCGCGGGAACATGAGAGCCATGGAAGTCTCCTGGTTGGCGGGGATGAATGACGGAAGCACGCCAAGGCGTGCCTCCGAGGGTGGGTCAAGCCGCTACCGCTTCCGGCGTCCAAATCTTGGCCGGATAGGGATAGGCGGTGAGCGCGTCACTGCGGATCAGGGAGCCCAGCGCCAAGCTCAGCGCCGGCACGTCGATGGCGAGCCGATGGCCTTCCAGCGGCCCGAGGGCGAACGGAAGGCGGGCCAGCATCTCGCGGCTTTGCAGCAGTTCCAGCACGGTCTCGCGCCAGTGGTCGAGCAGCGGCAACGGGCAGGTGTCCCGCACCAGCATCCACAGGCGGTCAAGCCGGTGGGCGCTGTCACGTGGCAGCAGTGCCAATGCGCTGGCGTTGGCCTTGTCGGGCTTGACGCAGCGCCGGTCGAACAGCCACACGTTGGACAGCGAACCGAACAGCGTTCGCCGGTAGGCGCGCGTGATGCGCTTTTCCAGGCGATCGACGTTGCCGATGAATACCGGGACGCTGCCGCCCTGGTCGGTGATGACGTGGAACTGGTCCAGTCCCTGCTCGTCGCGCCCGAGGGTCAGGCGTGCAAGGAACTGCTGGACGGCGGTGTCCCGCGCCCAGATGGACAGGAAGATCAGGTTGCCCTGGTCATCGCCGACGCAGGCGTCGGCCATCACGTCCGGGCATTCGTCGATGCGGTACAGCGTGGAAGAAGTGTTTGCGGGCATGGTGGTGTCCTCGGATGAACGGGAACAGCACCGCCCGCTGGGGCAAGTACTGCCCCAGGGGGTGGAAGAAAACCGCTCAGTCCGGCTCGAACTGTTGGGTGTGCGGATTGAAGTGAAGCGCCTCGTCCACCGCGGTGATCGGCGTGAAGCCGTCCAGGTAGATGTTGTTGAGGTACTGGTCGCGGTAGGTCAGCGCCTGCCGTGCCTGCTCCTCGGTGAGGCCGTTGTCGATGAAGTACCCCAGCATTTCCTCGTCGGAGGAAACTTCGTCGTTGGACAAACTGCCTTCAACGAGCTTCAACAGCGAGAGCGGGAGTGCAGCCAGGATCGGGTCCATGTCGGTTCCTCCTGGCTCAGGCCAACAGCGCCGCGGCGGGTGCCGTGACAGCCGTGGGTGTGCGCCGCCGGGCGTGGTAGGCGCGAACGCCTGCACGCCAGTCGGCGGACTGCTCCGGTGCGAGGTCCAGATAGGACAGCGGGCACGAGTAATAGTACGGATGCATGGACTCTTCCAGCGGCTTGTAGCCCCACTGGTTGCCGCTGCGTTCCAGCAGATCGCAGCGGATGTAGCGCAGGGACTGGCCCGGCGCGAGATCACGATGCACACCTTCGACCTTGGCGGTCAGTTCGACCACGGACCACAGCACGTTGCCGCGCAATGCGTGAGCGATAACCTTCGCGCTGACGCGCTCGGTCTGCTGTGGTGCGATCAGTTCCGCGATCAGTTCAGACCGCGATTGGGGAGAGAAATACCAGCCCATGAGAGGCCTCCTCGAAAAGTTGAGCTGGAGGCCTCCCCGTGGGGAAGAACCCCCAGTGGGTGATGGAATGCCGCAGGTGCAGCGAAGGAAAACCTATGCCTTGGCCTTAGTCCCAGTCGTCATCGTCGCGATCACAACCGGCCGGGCAGCAGCCGAACTCGATCCCATGCGAGCAATAGCCATGCTCCGCATTCCAGTCCTGGGTTTCCTGCCGTTCGGCAGGTGTTGCGTAGTCCCATTCCTGGGCCGCGATTTCGAGAGCCTGAGCACGTTGCTCATCCGGCAAACGATTGGCCTGTGCGTCGATCGCCGAACTGAAGAGCGTCACGTAGTGGTCGTAGGACAAGCCGCAACCGCGCTGGGCGTGTGCGGCGGCCGCCTTGCAGAGTTCCCGCCACGCGGGTTCATCCAACGTTGAACGCGGGGTATCGCAAGCGATGGTGAACATAATGGGGACCTCCAGAAAATGGCCAGGGCCTCCCCCGCATGGGGAAGGAACCCCGGCAGGTGGATGAAGAACACCGCGCATGCGGCGTCTGCTCACGCAGCTTGTGGTTCGGCCTGGCGGCTCCACTCCTGCGTCTTGAAGTCCAGCGCGTAGCCCAGCTCGCCCAGGCGGGCGATCTGCGCGCGCAGGGTGCGGCGGTCGATGGTCGAATCCAGTTTCACGGACTCGCCCAGCGGCCACAGCAGGCCGAACAGCGCGGCGTCACCGTCTTCGGTGCTGCCGGGGGCAGCGGCCGCAGCAGGCGGTGGCGCATCCACGCCGAAGGGCGTGGTATCGACCAGCGGGTCCGCGGACGCCTGCACGGGTGCGGGCTTGGCAGGCCTGGATGCCTTGGCGGGCTTGGCCGGCGTTGCCGCAGGCTGCGCCCCTTGCTCTTCATCGAGCGGATCGACGTCCTGGGTGGCGAAGCTGCGGGCTTCGTCGCGGCTCAGTTTGTCGATGCCATTGAGCGTCATCCCGTCGAGGCTGGCGCGGATCTCGAACCGCATGCCGCCCCCGACCGGGTAGGACTTCGGAAAGATGTAGCGGATCACAAACTCCCCGTCGTATTTCCCTTCGGGGTACTGCTCCAGTTCCGGGTCTTTGACCTCGAACGTACCGAGGTGCGTCGCGAGGCGGCCGACCGTGAACGGGCCGTTCTTGCCGCGAATGGTGCGCAGCGTGAGCTGGCCGGGGACGACGATGGGCGCGACCGATTTCTCGGGTGCCGGTGTGGCTGCCATGATGGTTCTCCTTGAAGAATAGGAAAAAGCAAGGCCCCGTGAGGGGCCATGCCGGATCAGAACGAAGCAGCCAATGCCGGCTCCTGCTCCTCGACTTGCGCCTCGGGCTCGCGCTCGGCGGGCTCGGCAGGCTGGTCTGCAGCGGGGTCGGCAGCAGTGTCGATGGCTTCGTCGGCTTCGGACGCGGATGCGTCTTCGGCCGGCGACGCCTCGGCTTGCGCCTGGCTCGTCGGATAGACCTGGGTACCGTCGATCTTGATGAGACCGATGTGGACCAGCGTCGATTCCAGGCTTGCGGCCGGTTCCCCGGCGTGCTCGCCCTTGGTGCGGATGTACGGATCGATCTTCATGTCGTTCAGACGGAAGGCGATCAGGACCTTACGGTCCCCCTCGATGGCCTGGACGCACCGGCGAGCCAGATGCTCGGCTTCCGGGGTGGCGACGATGATGTCGAAGTACCGATACTCCGGTTCATCGACAGGCCCGGCCAGTGCTGCGACCGTGCAAGAGAGGAACGAGTCGCCAGCCTTCGGGGTGACGTCCTTCACACGATTGAGATAGCCGATGCCGCGGGTGATCAGCTCGTGCTGCTCGATCGAAGCCAGTTCGGCCCGGTCGATCAGTTCGGCCTTGAGCAGTCGCGCCTTGAGGGACGCGGCGGCCTGACCCTTCTGCTCACCCTTGTCGCGGATGTACGCATCGCCCCACAGGTCACCGAGGCGAAAGCGCACCAGCGGGCGCTGCTTGGGATCGTCAACGCCGATGTAGCGCTGAACGAGCTTCTTGGCCTCGGCTCCCGAGACCTTGACGTCGAAGTAGCGGTAGCTGGGGTCCCGGGCGGGGCCGACCAGCGCGGCGATGGTGCAAGCCAGGAAAGGCTGCGCACGGCGGCCGCCCCGGACGGGCACTTCACGGACACGCTGGATGTAGCCGATGCCCGAGGTGTGGAGGTCGAAATACGATTTCTCGTTGGACGTGGTGTTCATGGTGAATCTCCATTGGGATGAAGCGGAGACACACCGGCCCACGCATGCGGGGAAGGTGCGTGACCCCGCGGTGGGTTGATAAGGCGAAAGCATCCGCCACCAGAGGCTGGTGGCCGCTCGCGGAAGGATGCGGTGCGAGCTGGCTCGGTCACGCAGTGGGAACTGCGCCGCAACCTCGAAGACCGATGGTTGCCTGGCATGTCGCTGACGACGTCAGCAGGCATGGGGCCAGCATGGCGGGGCCTCGCGCGCGCGGCAGCAATCAATCGGCACCCGGGCGCTTCCCTTTGTCCGCGCCACCCGGCGCCTGTCACAGGCACTTGGCGCCGCGCAGGTGCTCGGGGGTATCGGCGCGCGGACGGCCGGGACGGCTCCAGGCGCCGCCACCGCGCGCGCCGATCAGCCGCCAGCCGGCGGCGCGCAGGCTGGCGCCACCTTCGTCGGGCATGGTGTAGGTGAGCAGGCGTATGTAGCCCAGCGCCCTTGCCGCCTGCCAGGCCGCGCCGTAGAGCTTGCTGCAGGCGCTGGGTGTGCCGTCGGTGCACAGCCGCGTGACTTCCAGCGTCCAGGTGCCGCGCGACCGGGCGGCCGACAATGGCCACGCCGTGGATCAGGTCGCTGTCGCTCAGCGTGACGGCCAGGGCGAACTTCGCGCCCTGGACCGGGCGGTGGTGGCGATGGTGCGACAGAACGAATGCATTGGCCGTGCGCAGCGACACCGGTAGGAGGTGCAGCCTCGGCGAGGTCGATGGCGTGTTCATGCGGTTGTCTCCGGTGGCATGCCGGCGTTGTGGCCGGCGGGGCGTGCCTCGGCGGCTGGAGACAAACGCGCACGCGCGGCGATGGCGGCGGTGCGAACAAAAGAAGGCCCCCGATGCGGGGGCTGCGAGGCGGTTGCCGCGTCAGGCGGGAGGCACCACTGCTAAGGACAGGTGCGTGGCGGTGGCGGAAAGCACGAGATCGTCCGCCGAGTGCTGGAGGCGCGTGAACAGGCCGTCCTTCGGGTCGAAATACTCCGCGAAGTCATCGCCGCCCAGCTCGCGGCCGGCGAGGTGCCACCAGTCATCGAACGGGTCGGTGTCCGGGTTGCATCCGACGGCGTAGGCGAGCAGTGCCTGGCGCCCATCCGGGCGACGCTCCCCACGCTCGGCGAGGAAGTACACGCCCTGATCCTTGACCAGGACAATGCGGCACTGATTGGGGACGTCTCAGAAAACGGAAAAAATCGTACGCTAAGCCGGTTGCAGCGGTCGTAGCGGCCTGAACTTGCCCGCGCCGATCTTGGCGCTGCTGCGCCAGAGGTAATCGCCGGTCAGGTTGATGTGCTCC
Organism: Diaphorobacter sp. ED-3; assembly: GCF_027625375.1. Lineage (NCBI taxonomy): Bacteria > Pseudomonadati > Pseudomonadota > Betaproteobacteria > Burkholderiales > Comamonadaceae > Diaphorobacter > Diaphorobacter sp. ED-3. Next base: position 1,445,771 of record NZ_CP115182.1, read on the forward strand.
CAGCCCAGCGGCGACAGGTACTGCAACAGGGCGTCATCGACAGTCTGGCCGTGACCGCGTAAGGCGTTTGAGGCCCGTTCCAGATAGACCGTGTTCCACAACACTATGGCCGCCGTCACCAGGTTGAGGCCGCTGGCCCGGTAGCGCTGCTGCTCGAAACTGCGGTCGCGGATTTCGCCCAGCCGGTTGAAGAACACGGCGCGGGCTAGCGCGTTGCGGGCTTCGCCCTTGTTCAGTCCGGCATGCACGCGGCGGCGCAGCTCGACGCTTTGCAGCCAGTCCAGGATGAACAGCGTTCGCTCGATGCGGCCCAGCTCGCGCAGCGCCACGGCCAGGCCGTTCTGGCGCGGGTAGCTGCCGAGTTTCCTGAGCATCAGCGAGGCCGTCACCGTGCCCTGCTTGATCGAGGTGGCCAGCCGCACCTTGGCGTTGATCGCCTTGCCGGACGCCTGGAACTGCTGCTGATGCTTGTGCTTGGCAGCGTTGAACAGCTTGCCCAGGATGCGGTCGTGCAGGTCGATGATTTCGTCGGTGACGGTGGCCATGCCCTCGATGGCGAGCGCACCAGGGTCGCGTAGCGGCGCTGTGCCTCGAACTTGGCCAGATCGGCGGGCGTCATCTGGCCGCCTTCGCGGGCGATCTTGAGCAGGCGGTTCTGGTGCACCGACCGCTCGATGCCGGAAGGCAGGTCGAGCGCCTGCCAGGCTTTGAGGCGCTCGATGTGTTCGAGTATGTGGCGCGAGTTCGGCTTGACGGGCGACTGGCGCAGCCAGGCCAGCCAGGTCGTCTTGCCGTTGTCGTGGCGCTTGAGCAGATCGTCGAGGCGGTGCCGGTGGGTGGCCGACAGGGGATCGGACAAGGCCGCGTAGATGCGGCGGTTGGCGCGGCTGTAGGCGTTCATCGAACACCTCCCTTTTCCTCATCCGGCGCAACAGGACAGTTGCTTCACGTCCTTGTTGAAGGTCTGCGCCGCGAGCTTCAGTCCCTCGACCATGGTCAGGTAGGGGAACAACTGGTCGGCCAGCTCCTGCACGGTCATCCGGTGGCGGATCGCCAGCGCGGCCGTCTGGATCAGTTCGCCCGCTTCCGGCGCGACCGCCTGTACGCCGATCAGCCGCCCTGAGCCAGCTTCCGCCACCAGCTTGATGAAGCCGCGCGTGTCGAAGTTGGCGAGCGCCCTCGGCACGTTGTCGAGCGTCAGCAGCCGGCTGTCGGTCTCGATGCCGTCGTGGTGCGCTTCCGCCTCGCTGTAGCCCACGGTCGCCACCTGCGGATCGGTGAACACCACCGCCGGCATCGCCGTCAGGTCCAGCGCCGCGTCGCCGCCGGTCATGTTGATCGCGGCGCGCGTGCCGGCCGCCGCCGCCACATAGACGAACTGCGGCTGGTCGGTGCAGTCGCCGGCAGCAAAGATGTGCGGTGCGCTCGTGCGCATGGCGCGGTCGATGACGATGGCTCCCTGCGCATTGACTTCGACGCCTGCCGCTTCAAGGTTCAGGCTGCGCGTGTTCGGCGCGCGACCGGTGGCGACCAGCAGCTTGTCGGCGCGCACTTCCCCCTGCCCGGTGGTGAGCACGAATTCCCCGCCCGCATAGGCAACGTGGCTCGCCTGGGTGTGGTCCAGCACCTCGATGCCCTCGGCGCGGAAGGCGTCTGTTACGGCTTCCCCGATGGCCGGGTCTTCTCGGAAGAACAGCGTGCTGCGCGCCAGGATCGTGACCTGGCTGCCCAGCCGGGCGAAGGCTTGCGCCAACTCGACCGCCACCACGGAGGAACCAATCACGGCCAGCCGCTCGGGGAGCGAGCTGCTTTCCAGCGCCTCGGTGGAGGTCCAGTGGGGTGTGTCCGCAAGGCCCGGGATTGGCGGAAGCGCCGGGCTCGCGCCGGTGGCAATCAGGCAGCGGTCGAAGTTCACCTCGTGCGTGCCGCCGTCAGCGGTCGCCACGGTCAGCGTGCGCGTGTCCCTGAACCGGGCCTCGCCGCGCAGCACGGTGATGGCCGGAGTGCTTGCCAGGATGCCTTCGTACTTGGCATGGCGCAGCTCCTCGACGCGGCCTTGTTGCTGGGCCAGCAGCCGCTCGCGCAGTACAGCGGGCGCTGCGGCCGGCAGGCCAGCATCGAACGGGCTTTCGCGGCGCAGGTGGACGATGTGCGCGGCGCGGATCATGATCTTGGACGGCACGCAGCCGACATTGACGCAGGTGCCGCCGATGGTGCCGCGCTCGATCAGCGTGACGCGGGCGCCTTGCTCCACGGCCTTCAAGGCAGCCGCCATCGCCGCGCCGCCGCTGCCTATCACAGCCACGTGCAGCGCTTGTTCACCGCCAACATGCTTCGTTTCGCCACCGAGCCAGCCCAGCGCCTTGTCTAGCAGGCCGGCAGGCTTGTTCGGCGTGTCGGTAAGCCGTGCGCGATAGCCGAGCGTGGCCACTGCGGCAACCAGCGGGGCCACGCTCACGCCTGCATCCGCCTCGATTTCGGCCTGCCGCTGCGGATAGGACACCGAGGCCGCGCGCACGCCGGGCACGTTCGTCAAAGCCTGCTGGACGTGCTCGGCGCACGACGTGCAGGTCATGCCTTCGATGTGGAGGGTGATCGCCTCGGCCATGATTACGCCCTCACTGCTTGACGCTGGACGGGTAACCCGCGTTTGCGGTGGCCTTGGTCAAGGCGTCGGCATTGGTCTTGGCCTCGTCGAAGGTGACGACGGCCTCCCGCTTCTCGAAGCTGACTTCGGCCTTCTCGACGCCGGCGACCTTGGACAGAGCCGTCTTGACCGTGATCGGGCACGCGGCGCAGGTCATGCCGGGCACCGACAGGGTGACGGTCTTGGTGGCAGCCCAGGCGGGCGCGCTTAGAGCGGCGGCCAGGGCGATGAGGGTGGTGAGGGTGGTAAGTTTCTTCATGGTGATCTCCTTTCAGTAGAACAGCGGCAGGACGTAGGGAAACGCGAGGGCAACCAGAACCAGGGCGGCCACGATCCAGAAGATCACCTTGTAGGCAGTCCGCACTTGGGGCACAGCGCAAACGTCGCCGGGCTTGCAGGCATGGGCTGGTCGGAAGATGCTGCGCCAGGCGAAGAACAGCGCGATGAGCGCTGCGCCGATGAAGATCGGCCGATACGGCTCCAGCACGGTCAGGTTGCCGATCCACGCGCCAGAGAAGCCGAGCGCGACCAGGACAAGGGGGCCGAGGCAGCAGGCCGAGGCGAGGACGGCCGCGACGCCGCCGGTCGCCAGTGCGCCGCGGCCGTTCTTGGGTTCCGACATAAGGTTCTCCTTCCGGGACTTCGCTTGATGCTGTAACGTTACTTCCGTAGTCAACTACGGAGTCAAGCGCCATGGAGAACGCTCAAGAGAATCTGACCATCGGGGCCTTCGCCAAGGCAGCCCGGGTCAACGTGGAGACGATCCGCTTCTATCAGCTCAAGGGCTTGCTACCCCAGCCGGAGCGGCCCTACGGTCGCATCCGCCGCTACGGGCAGGCGGACGTGGCGCGGGTGAAGTTCGTGAAGTCAGCCCAGCGCCTGGGATTCAGCCTGGATGAAGTCGGCCAGCTCCTGAAACTGGAGGACGGCACCCATTGCAGCGAGGCGGCCGAACTGGCTGCTCACCGGCTGGCCGATGTGCGCGCACGCATGGCGGACCTCACGCGGATGGAAGAGGCCCTGTCGACGCTAGTGAGAGAGTGCAACGCGCACCATGGCAATGTTTCCTGCCCGTTGATCGCAGCTTTGCATTGCTGCTAAAGGGCCCACTTCGGCTCTTAGCGTACGATTTTTTTCCGTTTTCTGAGACGACCCCTGATTGGCGATGGCTTCGGTCAGCACGGGGCGCAGGTCAGCGCCTTTGAATCGCAGTGACATGGATGAAATCTCCTGTGTGGAAGAATGAGAAAGGCCTCCATCCGATGGGATGAAGGGCCTGTAGTGCACGCGGCCGGAACGGCTGGAACGCCGTGGCGGATGCCTCGGGTCAGCCGCAGGACCGCCTGGTTTCGCTGCGGGGCGTCATGCCGGGACGGCCTGGCGCTTGCGGGCCGCTTTCGCGTCGAGGATGCTCACGTCGATCTGGCGCCAGCGCCCGTCGTCGATGAGCCTCTCCAGCACTTCGCCGAGCATGTCGAAATACACCTCGTCGTGCCGATCGACCAGTTCGACCGATTCACCGTTCTGACGGTGCAGTTCCACCACGTAGGTGTCTCCGCCGCGGTCGTAGAGGATCGTCACCCGGCCCTCGAACTTCGCGGTCGAGACCGTGAAGCTGATCGCCGGCGGGGTCTCGATGATCTTGGAGGGCGTGGGATCGACCCAGGTGAAGTCGCGGGCACCGGCATCCACCAGCATGTGGGTGATGCGCCGGAAGCGATCGGGGGCCGGCATCTCCTCCAACTGCTCGATGAGCTGGCCCAACTCCATGCACTGCGGCGTGGGAATGGGCAGCTTGGCCGGCGCCGAGCCGAGGATGTGCCTCGTGATGGTGTACGGCGTGCCGTCCGAAGTCTCCTCGGTGATGACCTCCGGCGTGTCCGCGCGCAGTCCGTCGAAGCGACGACGGGCATAGGGTTGGACATGCACCTTGGCGCCTTCGGCAGGAACCGTGGTCACCAGGCTGGGATCGAGCACCGCGAACTCGGAAGGCTTGAGCTTGACGACGATGGCATCGTCGGTCGCGGCGACCACCTTGCCGTCGAAGGGTTGGGGGTCGATGGCGAAGCCCAGCGTTGAGGACAGCGGCTGATCATCGAACACGCGGTACTTGAACGACCGCACGTTGCGGGGCACATGGCCTGCGACCAGCGAAGGCATCATGGATTTGATGAGGGAACGATCCATGGGGAAACTCCTTGAGGAAAAACAAGGGATTCCCCGCCCGCAAGGGAGAGGTCCCTTGTGGGTGGCGTGGATGGACGCGGTAGGTCCGTAGGAAGAAACGACCAGCACGGTTTCCCGCGCTTGCAGCCTCGAAGGTCTCGACTGCCTGGGCATGTGCCGGCAACGCCGACGAACATGGGGCAAGCATGGCCCTGGGGCGGTCTGCCTGCCCGCAGGAAACGGCACCGCACCACAACCGTTTTCCTGTGCTGCGGGCAAGAAAAAGCCCCTCGAAAGGGGCTGGAGGAATCAGGCTTGGTACACGAAGTAGTGCTCGCGCTGACGCGGAAAGAACACGTGTTTCCACGTGTCGCCGCTTGTGTTGCCACCGTCGAAGACGACCATTTCGTAGTCGTCCACGTCGGTGTCCACCAGGTCGGCGCTGGCGATATGGCGCATGTGCAGCGTGCCGCTCATGCGCTCGAATACCAGGATCTGGCCGATGGCATCTTCCTGGCTCATGGCGTTGACGCAGGCTCCGAGTTGGTGCTCGAAGTCGGATGCGGGTGTGATGAGGTCGGGGAACATGGGATCGCTCCTGTGAAAGTGCGCCGGCCCGGCTCTCTGGCGGGAGACCGGGCCGGCATGCGGTGAGGACAAGGAAGGCCGGGGATGTGTGTGGCAGCTATTCGCCGGCCAGCGATAGGCCCGGCAACACGGGTGCGTCGGCATCGAGGATGAGGATGCGCACGTCGGCCTGGCCGGCCAGTTCAAGGATCTGTGCCAGCTCGTCCGGCATGCCCTTGCTGCGGTGCTCCTGCCGAAGCTGCTCGGCGGCGATCCCCTCGACGTCCTGCAGGTGCTGGTCCGTCCAGGGCGTGGAGATCAGCTTGACGCCGATCGCCGGGCTGTAGGGAATCCGGAACGCGATGAACAAAAAGGCCTCCGGCGTCGCGAGGTCAGCCAGGTTGGCCAGGTACTGGCCGGTTTCGCGGCTGATGTGCGCGCTGCTGATTTCCCAGCACCGGCTGTAGTAGCCGGTCTCGAAGCTCAACCGCTGCACGACTTCCCGTGCGGCCTCGGCCGAATAGGTGTCGCCAATGTGGACGGGGCGGCCGTCGAAGTCGTCGCCGTGGATCGCGTACACCACGGCACCCACCATGCCTTCGCCGCTGCCCCCTTCAGCCGCGTCGCATTCGGCGATCAGTGCGGCGCCGACAGGTTCGGTGCCAGTCCTGACCACCGCGAAGTCGCTGGTGATGATGCAAGGAGAAGAAACCAGCGCCGCGTCGCAGAGGTGCTGCTGGCTCGGGTGGATGTTTCGCCAGACATGCGGGCTTCCGTCCTCGTAGCTGATGGACAGCGTGCGGACGATTTTCAGATTCCAGTAGCCGCGTAGAAAGGGATTGGGATTCTGGGACATGGGATTTCTCCAACAGAATAATGATGGAGCAAATCCCCGCCACCGGGAATTGACCCCGGTGGGTGGAAAGAAAGGAAACAGCGTCAGGTGACGCTGATCGTTGGCGTTTGGGCCAATCGCTCGGCGACGCGCCGGCGCAAATTCATGCGGAATGGCTCGTCGCTGACGCCCGCCAGCAGATTGATGGTCTCCAGCGCGATCAGGGCCGAAGCCTCTTCGATGTCGGCGGCCACAATGGTCTTGCGCAATTGGTCGCCGAGCTGGAGGGCCTGGGAGGAGGAGCTGATGAAGCGGACCTCGCGGCTCAGGTAGCAGCCGTTGCCGCCGAACTCGAACAGCCGCGGCTTGCTGCAGTACCAGCAGCCCTCGAACTGGATGGCGGTCAGGTGGTGCCCGTCATCGAACCGGGTGGCGATCAGAAACAATGCGTCGAGATCGGCGGTGTCCTCGAACGAATGACGGTCGATCAAGTTCCCCAGCTCTTCGTCCTCATCGGCACGGAAGTGCACGGCGAGCAGTTCGAGCAGCGGCGGGATCGACAGCCCTTCGTCGTCCGGCATCGGAATACCGAGTTGCGTGGCCAGGTCTTCCAGGCCATCGAGCACGTCCGGCCATTGCGGATTGGTGGTCTCGGCGATCTGGGCGATGTAGGCCTGCCCGTTGCCGGGGTGGCTCTCGTCCAGCGCGAAGGCGCCGAACAGCGCCTGGATGACGGGCGTCACACGGTCGAGCACGAGAACGCCGGTGGCTTCGTAGTAGTTGTTGGCCATGAAGGCTCCTTTCGATGAATGAACGGAGCCAGCTCTTGCGGACGATGGCATCCGCAGGGGAAACCGCCTGATGCCGGATGGCGCTGGGCGGGGAGAAAACGCGAGGGACATGGCCTCGAACGAGGCGCATGTCCCTCATGGGGTCCCGTGAACGCAGTGATGAAGGTGTGCCAGGGACCGGCTCACCAACCGCTGTAGTTCAGCAGCAGGTCGGCGATCACCTGGCGACGTGGCAGATCGAGGCCGTCGAAGTCCGACAACCCGTTGAAGTGGCAGCGCTTGAGCATGGCACCGCCCTCGCGCGCGTTGTAGAAGCTGACCATCGCGGACAGGAACATGCGTTCCCCGCTGCTCAGGACGCCGAGGGCGTCGTTGAGGCGCAGCATGTCGGGACGCAGATCCCACTTGCTCTTGGCCTGGTTCAGACCTTCACGGGTGCCATCGCCAAACCATTGCGGGCCGGCGATCTCGACACCACGCTTCCATGCCTCGAAAAAGGCTTGGGGCGCGGCGCTGAAATGCCGTTCTTCCCGAACGATCTGATCGACGACTTCCTGTGGCAGTAGCTGGTTCATGACGTGATTCCTCCAGTTGGATCAGGGAATGGCGAGCTGGGACCAGCCGCCTCTTTCGAGGGCACGTTGAGCCGCGGCATGGCTGCGGAAGTACTCACGAGATTCCCGCGAGACGGGACCTTCGGTATCGCGCGTGCCGATGTAGTGGCCGGCGGCGCTGTGCAGGACTTCGAGCGGCAGGAACTTGCCGCAGTAGGTCAAGGCCAATTGACCGAATCGGCCGAAAGAGGCTTGCTGGGACATGGATGGGCTCCTTGGAAAAGCGGGGCCCTGTCCCTCACGGGATGGCAGCTCCCGCACGCGGTTGAAAAAAAGCATCAGCGTCTTGGGGACGCGCGTCCGCGCAATGGATGCGATGCGGACTGGTGGGTTGCGCGGAGAGAACCCCGCGGCAGCCTGAAACCCTGGCTGCTGGCATGTGCTGACGAATCAGCGAACATGCGGACAGCTTCGTGAGGGTGCCGCGCCACGTCAGTTGGAAATCGGCATCTGGTCCAGCCCCGATTGATGTGCGCAGGGACAAAGAAAAGCCCCGCAACGAGTGCGGGGCGGTCATGACGGTGCGGTGAGGCTGGATCAGCGGGGCTTGTCGCCCAGGACATGCTGCTTCCAGATGGCGAATGCCTCGTCCGCTGGCAGCTCGGCCAGGATGACGATGGGCTGGTCCTGTCGGCTGCGCAGCTTTGCGAAATATGCCGCGCGTTCGGCAATGGCCTTGAGCTTGATGCCCTTGAGGAACAGCAGCCGGCCGTCCTTGATGAACAGCACCTTGTTGCCGATGTCGCGGTTGAACGCGGTGCGCAGCTTGCGCTCTGCGTGCATGGCATCGGCCAACTGGTCCACGAGGAAGTCGAGCGTCATGTCGATGAGAAGTGGCTCGTCGTCCTCGCGCTCGACGTCGAGCGATGCCGGCGGCAGGCTCTTGGCAAATTCCTCGGCTTGGGCCAGCAGCGCGGCCTGGCCTTGCAACGCGCGCACGAACGTCGAGCCGCCGTGTCCGTCATTGCGGGCTTCGGCGATGGGCCTGCCGTCGAACATGACGGTGGCGGTGAAGCACAGCGTTTCCTCGCTCGCGAAATCCGCGACCTTGAGGTTCTTGAGCGTGATGCGGTCTTGTCGGGTGATGGTGTCCATGGAAAGTCCTGATATCGACCGGGTTGACGACACGCCCCTGACGGGACGCGGCATACATCCCGTGGGTTGGAGGAAGGTGGCATCGATGCCCGGTGGGCAGCGTTCGCCGGAGAGATGCCGGGGCGAACTGGCGGGTGGCGTGGGAGGAACCCACGGCAGCCTTGACACCCTGGCTGCTGGCTGTTGCCGATGCGTCGGCAATGCAGGAGGGAGGATCACGCGGCCCGCCGGCCGCGTCGTGCATCAATCCGAAGCGCTCGATCCCGTCTTGTGCAGGCACTGCACCAGCCGCTGGCCCAGCCACGCGACGCACGGCACGGCCATGGAGTTGCCGATCGCCTTGTAGCGCGGCGCGTCGGCGGAGGGCCTGCCGCGGTACGGCACCAGCGTGTAGTCGTCGGGCATGCCTTGAAGCCGCTCGCATTCGACCGGCATCAGCCGACGCACCCGCCACTGCGACCAGTCGCCCGGACCGGGGTTATTCCAGTCGTAGCGGAAATGTGCCTCGAAGTCCGGTGCCAGCACATGGGGCTTGTCGGCACCGCCGCTGCTGGTGCGCAGCGCGGTCGAGACGCCATCGCCCAGTTCAGCGGCCAGGCCTTCGGTGCGACCGCGCAGCGCCACGCCGATCACCATCGGCCGGCCTTGGCCCGGCTTGCCGCCACCCGTGGAGAGCGTCCCGGCAAGCTGGCCGTGGCCGGATTCCAGCCGCAGCTCGCCGCGCGAGTTCTGCGCGAACGCGATGGCCGGCACCACGCCGGCGTTCGCGTGGCTGAGGCGATGTCTGCCGGCACGCAGCGTCGGTGCATGGTTCGTCGTCGCATCCGCCCCGCAGCCCTGTGCGGTGAAGGCAATGATCGGCACACCCTTGCCGGTGCCGTCCTCGCTGCAGCCCTTGCCGCCGTTGGCGGTGCTGAGCGTGTGGCTGATGCTGCCCGCGATGGACTGCGCCACGAAGGTCTCGACCTCGAAGTCGTTCTTCGGGCCGGGCGCCGCGGTCAGGCAGGCCGCGACGTCGATGGGTCCTGCGGTGTTGCCCCCGCCGAATCCGAACGTCACCGTGGCCTTGCCGTAGGGCTGCTTCAGTCCTGCATATCCCGAGTACCAGCCTGCTGCCGCAGCGCCCGATCCAGCAGCGCCGGCAGCGTCTTGCCACGGCGCGAAGCCCGGCGAAGAATCCCCGCGCAGGCCTGGGCGCTCAAAAAGTACCTCGGCGGGATCGACGCCACCTCCACCACTTGCCACAAGAAACACGCGACGGCGCCGTTGGGCGACGCCGAAATATTGAGCATCGAGCAAGCGCCAGGCGATGCGGCGCCGGGGTCCAGACACACAACCTGCGTGCGCCCATTTTTGCCCTGGCGGTTCGAGCGCACGGCTTTCGCCGGCCAGTGCGCCCAGGAAGTGTCCGAAGGCGTTGCTGCAGTCGCTGAGGACGCCGGGGACGTTTTCCCAGACGAGCGTTGCCGGCGGGCGGCGGTCTTGGCGGCGGGTTTGGTCGATGGCATTTGCAAGCTCCACATAGGCAAGGGTCAGGGCGCCGCGCGGGTCAGCCAGGCCACGGCGGGCGCCGGCCACGCTGAACGACTGGCACGGCGTGCCGCCGACCAGGAGGTCTGGCGCGGGCACGGTGCCGGCGCGGACCTGGCGGGCGATCGTGGTCATGTCGCCCAGGTTGGGCACGAGGGGGTTACGGTGGGCGAGCACGGCGCTCGGGAACGGCTCGATCTCGGCGAACCACGCGGCTTCGAGGCCGAGCGGTTGCCAAGCGAGGCTCACGGCCTCGATGCCGCTGCAGACGCTGCCGTAGAGCAGCGGCGTGTTGCGTGGCGGTGCGCAAAGTTTCGGGTGCATGTCGGTCTCCTGTTCGTATGGCGCAGGGCCATCGCCCTGGCCGGGGCGTTGAAAGGCAGGAGAAAGGCGCCGAAGGCCCCAGGGGCCTTCGGCTCGGGAGGAAAGAAGAACCACCCGTGGGCTGATTGGCAGGCCCGGTCGTCGCTAGAACCGTCTGCTCATCCAGCAATCACACCCGGCCCATGTCGTGGCTGGGGCCGGCATCGTCTGGCGCACATCCGCGCACAAAGGGAGCCCGTTTTTGCGCCGGCGGGCACCGGCACCGAATACCGCTGACCACGAAGGGTCTCCGGGTGGCTCGCACAGGCAAGCCATCGGGGGACCCTTCGCAGCGTGCGGAAGAGATGCGGACGGGGAGAACGCGCGGGGTGCGGTTCGCGGAGAAGCTACCTTCAGGTCCCGCGGCCGGGGGCGGCTGAACGGGACGCGCACACGGACAAGAAGGCGTTGCGCGCTGGGCGTCCCGCAGGGCATGCGGAACACGGGCCACGCCGCCGATGGCGGGCACGGCTCACGGGGAACGGGGGTCGGTCAGGAGCCTTTGCGGCCGCTCTTGCGTGGGCGCGAGGCACCACGCTTGGACGTGCCGGTTTCGACCGGCAGCGTGCCTTTGCAGTCGGGATAGCGACTGCACGACCAGAACGGGCCGCTCTTGCCGGTGCGTTGGCGCGTGGGCGCGCCACACTGCGGACAAGCCGGTCCTTGGGGCACCTTGATGGACAGGGACGTGCTGCCGTACTGCGCGATCAACTGCGAAATCCATGCAGCCTGCTTGCCGATGAACACATCCAGGGTGAGTTGTCCGGCCTCGATCATGTCCAGCGCCTGTTCCCAGACGGCGGTGGTGCCGGGGTCGGCAATCGCCGCGGGCACGGCGTCTATCAGCGTGAGCGCCGCATCCGATGCGCGGATGGAGCGTCCCTTCTTCACGATGTAGCCGCGGGCGATCAGCCCGCTGATGATGTTGGCCCGGGTCGCCTCGGTGCCGATGCCCGTCGTGTCCTTGAGCTTCTGCTTCAGGCGCGGGTCGGTCACGAAACGCGCAACGCCCTTCATCGCCTTGACCAGTTCGCCCTGGGTATAGGGCTTGGGCGGCATCGTCTTGAGGGCCTTGATGTCGGCCCCGGCGACCTGACATGCCATCCCGTCGCGCAATGCGGGCAGCACCTGGCTGCGCGGGGCATCGCCGTCCTCGTCGGCGCTGCCTTCACGTTCTGGCTCGGCCAGCACCAGGAGCCAGCGCTTGACGACGACCTGCTTGCCCGTGGCCACCAGCTTCTGCTGGCCGCAGGAGAGGTCCGCCACGGTGCGGTCGAACTCGTGGTGCGGGAGGAACTGGGCCAGGTAATGCGCCCGGATCAGCCGGTACACCGCCTGCTCCTTCTCGCTCATGGCGGAGAGGTTCGCGGGTTCGAGCGTCGGGATGATGCCGTGGTGCGCCGTCACCTTGCTGTCGTTCCAGGCGCGCGAGCGCTGGGCGCGGTCGAGCTGGCCCATGATCGGGGCCAGCGTGGGATCGGTCTTGAGCAGGCTGTCCAGGACCGTGGGCACCTCGGCGAACATGCTTTCGGGCAGGTAGCCCGAATCCGAGCGCGGGTACGTCGTGGCCTTGTGCGTCTCGTACAGAGCCTGGGCGATCTCCAAGGTTTCCTGCACGTCCAGCCCAAGCTGCTTGGAACAGACTTCCTGCAAGGTGCCCAGGTCGAACAGCAGCGGCGGGCCTTCGCGCACGCGCTCGGTCTCGACCGACACCACCTGGGCACTGCCCGCGGCGCGGATCTGTTGCGCGGCCTGCTGTGCGACGGGCTGCTGCAGGCAGCGGCCGGCGTCGTCGGTGCTGGCGTCGGGTGCCACCCACTGCGCGGTGAACGTCTGACCGCCTGCGGACAGGGACACGTCGATGGCCCAGTACGGCACGGACACGAAGGCCGCGATCTCTCGGTCGCGGTCCACCACGAGTTTGAGCGTCGGGGTCTGTACACGCCCGACCGACAGCACGCCGTCGTAGCCGGCCTGCCGCCCGAGCACGGTGAACAGCCGGCTGAGGTTCATGCCGACGAGCCAGTCGGCGCGCGAGCGCGCCAGCGCCGAGTAATACATCGGCAGCGTCTCGGCCGAGGGCCGCAGCTTGGCGAGCGCGGTGCGGATGGACGCATCGTTGAGCGCCGACAGCCACAGGCGTGCTATGGGGCCGCGGTATCCGCACAGGTCGATGATCTCGCGGGCGATCAGTTCACCCTCGCGGTCGGCATCGGTGGCAATGACGAGATGGGTCGCCTTCGCCAGAAGCGTTTTGACGACCTTGAATTGCGTGGCGGTCTGCGGTTTGACCTCGACCCGCCACTGCTGAGGGATGATGGGCAACTGCTCCAACGACCAGCGCTTGAGCGCCGCGTCATAGACCTCGGGTGCTGCCGCTTCGACGAGATGGCCGATGCACCAGGTGACCGTGACGCCGGAGCCGTTGAGGCAGCCTTCACCGCGCTGCGTGGCGCCGAGAATCCGGCCGATGTCTTTGCCCTGGGAGGGCTTCTCGCACAGAAACAGCCGCATGTCCGTCCATCCGCTTCCCGTTGTTCATGGAGTTGCTGGGATCGAGGATGCCGAGCGCCTGTTGGGGCAGCAGCAAACAAGCTGCATGCGGCAGCGACCGCTTTCACGAGATGGGATGGCTGAGGCGGGGATGGCGTGCGGCCGGCGATGTGCGAGTCGGGAGCCGCGATGTTCGGGAGCGCGTGGAAGCCGGTGGACGCTGGTGGCGCTGTCCCCTGGGGATAGCTCGCGAGGACATGGGGGGCGGCAACGTACTGCGGCCGCCCCCCCGTCGGATCACTTCCTGCGCTTGGGCTCCTTCGGCGCAGCCGGTTCCTGGGCGGCCTGGGGCTTGGGCTGCGCGTCCTGTGCGGTCTCCTGCGATTTGGGGCTCAGGACGACGGACTCGATGCGGAACGGCAGGATGCCGACGCTGCGCGCGTTGATCTGCCAAGTCTCACGTGGCTGATCCTCGTTGTCGGTCCAGGGTTCGCGCTCCATGCGGCCGACGACCAGCACGCGCATGCCCTTCTGGTAGAGGTCCTTCCAGTGCGCGGCGTCGCGGTGCCAGATTTCCACCGGCGCCCAGAAGCCGCCGCGATCCTCATAGTCGCCGCCCTTGGTGGGAACGGGGTTGTCGAAATACACGTTCAGCCGCAACAAGCGCCGCGGTTCGTCGTTGCCGTTGGGGAACTCCCGGTACTCGGGGGGCGAGCCGATGTTGCCTTCGCCCGAAAAATGCGTGCTCATGTTGCAATCTCCTTGGTGGTTGAAATACCCGCACCTGGTCGGCGCCGGGCGCGTGCTGGGATGCCCGGCGCAATCACCGATCGCGCATTGCGGCGGGAAAGGACGTGAGCCGGCGCAGGTAGGCGTCTTCCGCCTCGGCGGCCTTGCTGGCGCACTCCTGCGCCTGCCTGCCCAGGGTGTGCAACAGGCTGATCTGCATGTTCAGCGTGATGCGCTGCAGCTCGATCGCGTGCAGGTCGGCCAGCAGGTTGACCGGCGTGCTGGTGCTCGCCATCAGCTCCTGCCACAGGGCCACGCCCATGGCCGAGCGGTCGTGCCTGCGCCAGCGCAGGAACGTCGTTCCCGCGCCAGTGGTCTGCTGGGCCAGTTCCACGGGCAGCAGGTGGAAGGGATGCCCACTGGCCTGTTGCAGCACTTGTCGCTGCGCCAAGCCGATCAACTCGTCGCGCATGGCGAAGCACTGGCCGGCCCAGGCCTCCAAGTCCCCTTTACCTTTAAAAGGCTTTAAAAGGCCTTTTAGAGAGGCCGCGTGTTCCAGGCGCATGAAGGCTCCCGGTTGCAGGCCCCGGAAGTAGCGGGTCGGCTGGTTCAGATCGCTCATGCGGATTCGTCCTCGCCGGCAGTGGCTGCGTTTTCGGACGGGTCGGCAGCAGCGGCCGCATCACCATCGACGCTGGTAGCGGCTGCGGCAGGACTCTCACCGCGCTGTTGCAGACCACGGCGCACGATGGGTGGCGCAAATTTCGAGCGGCGCGTGCCTTCGAGCACGTCCTGCGGCAACTCGCCGAACTTCTCCAGCGCGGCCCGCGCTGCCGCATTCTTCGCCGCGAAATCGTCGCGGGTGCAGCCCGAATAGCGATACTGCTGGGCCAGCGAGAACAGGCTGCGCAGCGCGTGCGCGCCCTCGTTGAGCCAGCGCTCTAAGGTGCTGCGGTCGATCAGCGCGGTGTGGTGGGCGAGGATCAGCTTGCGCGCGATGTCGTCGTAGTCGGCCAGGAGATAGACAGCGGCAAAGCCCAACTGCGCATTGACGAACAGCGGCAGCTTGACGGGCTGCACGTTGAGGTTCTCGCCCAGGGTCAACGCGGCGGGCACGCCGGCCAGGGCCTGGTCCACCTGTTCGCGCAGCGTCTGCAGCGTGGTCTTGGTCTGGTCGAGCTTGTCCTCGATGCGCAGCATCCACCAGTCGCTGTACGGGTCGTCCTGCTCCGAGCCGCGCTTCATTTTGTTCATGACGGCGATGTAGCCGTTCAGGCCGACGATGCCCGGTCGCCCCTCGGCGGCGGCGCGGCCATGCCAGATGCGCGAGGCGTGGTGGGTGTGCAGCGTCAGCGACATTGCGCTGCGCAGGGAGCCGAGGTTGAGTTGCAATGGTTCGTTGCTGGTTGCCATGGTGATCGCTCGCTGGTGGACAGGGAGCCGCCAGCATCCGCATGCGGCGGAAGGCAGTCAGTCAACAAACCGAAATGAGCCGGCCCCCGGTTCTGTGCGCGCTGGCGGCGCAGCGCGCAACGGTCCCCTGGGGACCGCTCCGCAGATGGGCATTCACGTTGGCGCTCCGGGCCTCGGTCGTCGACGGGTTGCGTGCTGCACCGCACGTCGCGCTGTCGTTCGACACCATCCTTCGCAGCACGGCCGTCCCCAGGGGACCGTTCCGCTGAGCGCCATGGAGGTTTGCTTCATGGCCTTGCCAGGCGCTTTGCCCAGGTTTCGCGCAGCAGGTCGCGCCGTCACCCGGCGCTTCACCGCACAGCCGTCCCCAGGGGACCGTTTCTGCCGACCGCCATGGAGATCTACTTCACGGCTTTGACGAGCCCTGTGCTCAGGTCTTGCGCAGCAGGTCGCGCAGGCGCTCGATGTGCTGCCGGGCCACCTCGGGCGGCACGACGTTGCGCGGCGGCTCGGATGGTGGCGCTCGCGCCGCCGATGGTGTTGGCGGTGCCGGGCCGGTCTGCTTGGCCCACGCATTGAACTCGCCGCGCATGGCGCGCTGGATGATGCCGAACAGATATCCGGCGGGGTTGCGGATGCCATGCTTGCCGCACCGTGCGGCCCATTCGTCCAGCACGGCCTGCCCCAGGGCAGCGTCCACCTGCTGCAACGCCATCCTGGCTCCGGCCTGCTGTTCCGCCTTCAGTTCCGCGAAGCGCTTGGGCCATTGCAGGTCGCCCAGCGCACGCGCCTGCGCGGTAGTACGTACTTCATTAATACGACTACTACGTACTGTACGGTCCTGCTTCGGATTCCGAAGAGCGCCGTCTGGCGCGGGTTTCGGCCCTGCTTCGGATTCCGAAGAGGGGCGTTCGCCATTCCGAAGAAGGCTCGCGGGCCCTTCTTCGGAATCGTGGATCGCATCCTCCTGTGGATAACTTTGAGTGGCGGTGATGCCCTGGTCGGCCAGGCGCTCGGCGAGCACTTGCAGCCGCGACGGCAAGGTGCGTCCGGACAACATCGGGTCGTCCGCGATCTCCTGGAGGGTGTTGAGTCCCACCACCTGAACGGCCTTGGCCGAATGCCCCAGCGACTGGCTGACCAGGGCCAGGTAGTCGGCGTCGAGCTGCATGGCCTCGAACGGTGTCAGGGGTTCGTCATGCAGGACGTAGAGGTTTCCGAGGATGCGGCCGGTCTTGGGGTCGCGCCGTCGTCGCACGAGGCTCAGCCAGCGCGTCAGGCGCAGCAGCGTCAGCGCCCGCGCGACGGTCTCGTGGGAGGCTTGTCCCGCGCAGGGCATGGACGCCAGCCAGGGGCGCAACTGCTCATAGGTCGGGAACGCCGTGACGCCGTCGTCGTTGAGCATCAGCCGGAACACCTGCCAGGCGTTGCGCTCCAGCGGTGTCAGGCGGCGGTCGAGGAACAGCCGCCGCGGCACGCTCTCGTGCCGATTGCCACTGAACAGGAAGGCGTCGCCGGACGCGGCAGGCGTGGGCACTGCCATGGGCGCTGGCGCGCTGGGATGTGGCTTGGGCGTGAGGTCCTTCAGCGCAGCGTCGAACAGGTCGGCGAGTGCGACGGGGCCTTGACGCGGGGCTCGTGGGGCGGTGTCGTCCACGGCCATGGCCTAGCCCAATCCCTGATCGACCCAGTTCCTGATCGCGGCCCAGACCACCGAGAGCGGCAGTGACATACCCTCGGCCAGGTCCATGGCCGCATCGAGAATCGAGGTCTCGTCCTCCAGATCGACGTTCCTGCTGCTGGTCACGGCTTTCCATTGCCGCCACAGTTCGGTGTCCTGGGTCTCGTCCAGGACGGGGTGGCGCCCCTTGCGCTTGGGCAGGCCGAGGATCTCCCGCCGCAGGGCGACTTCCTGATGGGTCAGGCCATAGAAGCGGCTGACCATCTCCGTGCTGGCCCCCAGCCGCAGCATGCGATCGACCGTGGCGATTTCCTTCTCCACGTCCTGTGCCTGGTTGAGCAGGCGCTGCAGCACTTCGCGGTTGACCGTGACCGAGCACCACGAGACGCTGGCGTTGGCCAGCACGCTGATCAGCGCGGGGTGCTTGAGCGCATCCAGCTCGGCCTCGCCGAAGCCCATGGCCTTGCAGCGGCGCAGTTGGCCGTTGCGAAGGTCATACAGCGCCTGGGCGATCACGGCCTGGTTGAGCGGATGCGATGTGGACATGCGACCTCCCTCGCTCACGTCCCGGGCGCCGTGGTGCCGGCTTCCAGGTCCAGCAGACGCCGGGCCAAGCGCAGCAGCCGAAAGAGCTTGACCAACGCGGTGTCGCTCAAGCGCCTTGCGCCGCTGCCATGGCCTTGGCTCTGGCCGTGCAACAGGGTCGGCAGGTCGGCGGCGAGCTGCGCGCCGTCCAGGCCCGCTTCGGCGACGGGCTGACCCGTCAGCGAAGTGAGGAGCGTCAGCACCGCGCGGCCGAGCGGCGACGGGGCTTGGCCGCGGGCGCGGCACGCAAACCCGATGCCATCGGCGCGATCCTCGATGTACTCGTCCAGGCCTGCCTCCCCGGCGATCTCGCGCGCGAACTGCGCGATGTGGATGCGCAGCCGATCGGGCGTGTCCAGGCCGGCGTCGATGTACCAGACATCGGAGATCGGATAGAGTCCGCCGGCTTGCACCGGGATGGACTGCAACACGCTCGCCGAGAAGTCGGGCGGCAGCGCATCGCCCAACTGGTCGGCGACCATGCGCTGGATCGACTGCAGCCGTTCGGTCGTCGGTGCCGGCGAGACGATGTGCTCACGAAGCAGATCGCTCGGTGCAGCCGCCGGGCTTCCCGTGGCCGCTTCGCCAGCCGCCGTGTCGTCGTGGCGCAAGGTGGGCTCGGACGCCGGAGGGCTGGCGGGTGGAGGACCGGCCGCCGCTGCAGGCGTGGCGATGGACGATGCTGCGCCCGGCGGAGTCGGCGTGCCGGCGGTGGGCGAAGGCAACGCCGGCTGCGCCGCAGGTGGCGTCGGGTCACTGACCAGCGCCCGGTGGCGGCTTTCCGATTCGGTCAGGTCCAGCGCCAGCACGTCGTAGCCGATGCCCAGCAGCTCGGACATCTGGCCGATCAGCTCGTCTTGCACGCGCTGCGGCGCGAACTCGTCGCCCTGCGTGTCGAACTGCGCCAGCACCTCCTGAAAAAAGCTGTCGAAGTCCAGCGGCAGCGAGCGGTCCTTGGCGTAGTGCTCCCAGGTGCGTTTGCAGGCCGTGCGCATGACCGACAGCCGCTCGACCTGGTGGCGCCCAAGGCCGCCATAAAGCACGGTGGGAATGGCGGGCAGCAGGTAGCGCACCGCGTCGGCCATGCGGGTGATGTGCGACCGCTGGACGGGGAAGCCATCGGCCGCCAGGCGGCGGGCCAGTTCCGACTGGCTCAGGGCGGCGCCGCTCTCCTGCTCGTAGAACTCCCGTGCTTTCTCGACGCCGAGCGCGCGCTCGATGAACGTGAGGCCGCCGCGCAGTTCGTTCTCGGCAAGATGCCCGGTCAGCGCGACGATTTCACCGCGCTCCGGCCATGGTCGGAACAGACACGATATGCGGAAGAAGCGTTCTTCCTTGGTCTCCGACCAGAGTTCGCGCAGGATCGCCAGCCGCGTGTTGCCGCCGTTGCGGATGATGTAGTGGTCCCCGCCGGGCCGGCGCGTGATAGCCGGCGCCGCGTCCAGGCCGCGCTCGCGGATGGACGCCTTGATTTCCTCGTAAGCCGGGTTGCGCTTCATGCGCGGGTCATGGTCGTAGGGCCGCAACTGGTCCAGCGTCACGACCATGGGCGTGTCCGCGATCGGGTCGCTCAAGGCCGTAGCCGCTGGGCCGCTGCGCTCGAAGCCGGCCGCGAGCAGCTTGCCTGCCATGTCCTGCGAGGTCATGTCAGCCATGGCCGCACCCCTCGCAGTCCCCACGACCGCCGGCCGGCGCCATGCGGGCCTCTCGCTCGGCGCGGCGGATCTGCGCACGGGCGTTCAATTCGGCCCGGTGGTCACTCGCTGTCGAACTCGTGTAGATCGCCGCGCAGCCGGCCTTGGTGAACTTGAGGTGCCCGCCCGGCGTGCGCTTGACGTGCCAGCCCTCACCGACCGCGAACTCGATCAGGGCGCGCAGCCGCTTGTGGCCGCGGGCCAGCTCATGTGCGTTCGCCATGGGGCCTCCCAGGATCAAGAGGTCGCTGCGGGCGGCCGGATACTTGAGCCAGTCGGTCCTGCCATTGCGGGAACAACTCGCTGGCGAGCGCGCGCATCGTGTCGAGCGCGGCAGGGGCGACTCTGCCGGGCGGCTGGCGGTGCTCGACCCGATGCACCGGCAGGCCGCGCGTTGCGGCACGTGGATACGCTTCTATGGCCGGCACGTCGGTGGCGAGCACGCGGATGCCGGCGCTGTCCTGGAACAGGTCGCGCAGGGCCTGCTGGATCAGCCGTGCGTTGGCGGACACCGGGTGGACGCGGTTGATGAGCAAGTGCAGCGGCGGCGGTTCGATACCCAGGTGCCGGTACGGCGCAATGTCTTCGAGCAACTGCATGGTGCCGCGCCGCAGCTCGCGTGCCGCGAGGATTTCCGGCGTGACGGGCGACAGCGCGAGATCGGAGGCGAGCACCGCCATCTCCAGCAGCACGGAACGCGCGCCCTGGGTGTCGATCAGCACCAGGTCGTAGAGGGGAGCAAGTGCTGGCAGCAGATGCCGCAACCGCAGGCGGCCATCCGGCGCATGCAGCAACAACGTGTTCAGCTCGCCCCGGTGGTCGTTGGACAGCACCAGGTCCAGGCCCGCGATGATCGTGCGGGACACGAGCTGGCCAAGGTCGCGCTCGTTGAAGGCCAACAGCTCATAGATGCCGCCCGGCGCGCGCTGGGTCAGTTCGTAGTAGGAGGACAAGGTGGGCTGCACGTCGAGATCGAGCAGCAGCACGCGCAGGCCCGCGTCCGCGGCGAGCCCGCCCAGGTTGGCGGCCGTCGTGGTCTTGCCGACGCCGCCCTTCGTTGAAATGATGGACACGACCTGCATGGCGCTCTCCGGCTGGGAATGGGAAGTCCGCGGGAGAGCGGCTCAGGTCCGGTGGTTGAGGCGCTCGGCGATCCACTGGTCGATTTCGATCGAATCCCAGCCGACAGCGCGCACGCCCAGGCGCAGCGCCTGAGGGAACTGGCGCTTCTTCATCAGGTTGTAGATGTGGGCGCGTTTGAAGCCGGACTTCGCTTCGACTTCATCGAGCCGCAGGATGCGGCGCTCGTTCGGAGGGAGTACAGGGGTCTGCGACATGGCGGTCACTCCTGAACGCTCGGTGGCGTTTGTTGGCGTGACCTCTATTCAATAGACCTGGCTGCGGAAAGACATTGCAAATGCAATCTCCGCGATTGCACATACAAGCTGGATAACCTCATGCGCTTGCGCTACGAACGTACCTCTTAGCGTTGGCGAACTTTCCGTTTAAGGTGCGCTCAGTGATGCCCATGGTGCCGCCGTAGTGGGCGACCAATGCAGAGACAAGGGCCTCCTGCGTTTTGAAGCTGGAATAGGGCACGCCTGAAGGCGACTGGCTCAGCATCAGCGTCAACATCCCTCCAATGATGTTGAGATAGGTCGTTTCCGCCCGTTCGCTGATCTCGCATTGCTTGGATGCCAACAGCACCGAGGATTGCTTGAGTAGCGTGTCGTGCTGCTCCTGCAGTTCTCGCATCTCACGTCGGGCTTGTTCAAGCGCGGCCTGAAGGGCCAGCCGCTCCACGAGGATCGCCTGTCCTGTTTCCATGGTGATGAAAGGATGCGCCATGCGTTCGCCACGGCTGAACAGAAATCCTGGCCGGTGCTCGGGATAGTGGGTGCGCATCCAGCGTTTTAGATCGACATGGCGAACAGTCAGATCCAGAGAATTGAGCAGCTTCGGATCATTGAGCGTGATCCCGTTCTTGCCGTAGGGCAGCTCTCCGTTGAGGATGCCGTCATAGATACGTTCCGAGTGCAGCCGGCACTCATTCCATCGAGGGCAGTTCAGCGACCGAGGCAGGACACGCGGTGACGCGATCGTGGCCAGGATCATCGGGAGATACCGCAGCAACCCAGCCCATCGGATGGCCGCCTCGATGGGACGATAGAACACCTTTGATGTTGAAATGTCCTTGTGCATGGCTTCGTCTCCTTTCAGGTGCGCTACATCACCGGCTCCTTTCTTGCCCAAGGGCTGTTGTGTCGTTATGGCCTGCGACGGACGCTTGAGGCGATGCCCTAAGCGAAGGCGGAGGAGGCCATTGGCGTCCGCCGCAGGTGGCCTTGTCTTGCTTGATATGCAAGAATCGATCAGTTGCCGGCCCATCGAGCGATGAGGACGCAAGCTCGATATTGGCGCTCACGGTACCAGCGTCATAGGTGGCGCAAAGCCCATCAAGACCGATTTGGTATGGTCTGATATCCAGACGGTTCAAGACCAGCGAGTTGAAGCGTTCGACGCCCCTACGTCCAGTTGGTGACTGGAAATCAGCGGTTAGTGATGCATCGCTCCACATGCTGATATATCGACAAAGTATCTGCCGCAGTACCAGTGACCCTGCCAGGTTGCCCCAGCACATAGGAGACGGAGATGGCTGAACATTCCCATGAACATCAACATCACACATCCGGTCAGATGGGTAAGCACGGCCGACCATACGCCAAGTTCTGGGTGAACATGGTGTTGGGCCTCGTCGTCATGTACTTCGTAATGTTCAGCATGATCGACGGCGCCAGGGACTTCAGAAACAATCTCAACATGCTCTACATGGCGGTCACTATGTGGGCGCCAATGGGCATCTTCATGCTAGCGACAATGCCCGGCATGTTTCCAAACCGGCGGCTCAATCTCGTGCTGTACGGCTTGTTTGCCGTTCTCACACTCGGTTCTTTTGCCGCGACCCGTGCTCAAACCGGAATCGGCGATCGACAGTTCATCGCGTCTATGGTCCCGCACCATTCGGGAGCGATCCTCATGTGCCGCGAGGCGCAGCTCTCAGATCCGGAACTCGTCAACCTATGCCAAGCGATTTCCGATGGCGCTGTTCGCGTTAAGTATTGATGAGCTGTCGACCAAGGGCCGATGCGATGAACTGCGCAGGCAAAATCCCGTCTTTGAACCATGTCAGGAGCCGCTGCCAGGCCAAATAGTTGGGCAGGTACTTGGTGGCGACGCCACGCAACTCGCAATTCAGCCAGCCCTTGAGGCGTGAGTGATAGCCGTTGACAGTCTGGACGTGGAATGAGGGGTTCTGTGGTGAGCCATGCTTGGACGCGCTGAACATCTTCAGCGTGACGCCCAGTTCGCGCGGCAGCGCGTAATAGGCCGAGTTACCGTCGGAACACACTACGGTGTCAGGACGCACCAGCGGTCGGAGCGTGGCCACCAGTTCTTTGCCGTTCATGGCAGGCATAACCCGGTCAGCTGTGTGCTGCTGGCCACGGGCCCGGGCTATGAGGACGGGAACCTGCTCCTTGGAGAGTCCCCGCTTTGATGCTTTGCCCCCGCGCTTGCGGGCTTCGCGCGGTAGATTCCGCTCGCCTTTGCGGGAGTGCAAAAAGTAGGTCTCGTCCACCTCCAATAAGCCCTCCAGAGCCTTGGGCTGCTGCGGAACGACGGCAGTAAGGAAGCGATGGCGCCACCGGAAGGCGGTGGAGACCGCCACACCGGTGTCGGCAGCGGTATCGCGAACCGTCATTCCAGACGCCATGCAGGCGGCATTAGCGGCCAGCCGTTCCTTGCGACGCAGGCGAGCCAAGGGCGTATTCGTTGTTACGCCGGATGTGCGGTTGCAATCGCGGCAGAGATACCGCTGTAACCCATGAGCTCGACCGTTTTTGACGACCGAGAGACTGCCGCAGTGGCGGCAGCATACGAGGCCGCGAGCCTCGTCCAGCGCACGGAAGGACTCCAGGGCCGCTTGTCGTTGTTCAATGGCCTGAGCCAACTCTTTGAGCTGGTCAAGGGTCATGTTTCCTATCTTGCCTAGAACGCGCTGGAAGTGGTCGAGTCGCATCACTGCCTCCCTTGCTGGACAACAGTATGGACGAAATCAATACGTAACGCGAACAGCGCCTTTCCGATGGCCAGCGCGCGGAGATCGAGCAGATGAACCGGATTGCTGCACGCCTTCGTTGAGGCTGGCTGGGGGTGGTCGTACTTTTCGTGCAGATTGGTGCGCTTTCGCCTGAAGCCCAACATCCATGCGGGTTCCCGCGGGTCGCCACCCCCGCAAGCTGATCACTCAGTTGGGTTGACGGAAGCCGCGGCGGTACATTGACCGCCCACCTGCCGCTGCCCAACCCCATGCCCGCCTTCGCCCTGCGCTTCGTCGGCCAAGAGGCCTTGCCGCCTCGCCTGAGTGAGTTTGATCGGGAGCAGTTCTTTTCGCTCACGTCGGCGGACGTGGCGGCCCTCCGGGAGCAGTTCCGCAGCGACCGCCGCCTGCCCGCCGCGCTGATGCTCATGTTCATGCGCGTGGCCGGCCGACCGCTCGACGGTTTCAACGTGCTGCCCCGAAACCTCCTCCGGCACACCGCCCAGGTCCTGGCCGTGTCGCCGCCGTCCATCGCCAGCCTGCGGTCGATCTACAAGCGCCGGCAGACCCTCTTCAAGCACCAGCTCTGGGCCAAGACCTATCTCGGCCTGCGCGAACTTGCAATCGACGACGAAGTCGCGCTGACCGCGGCCCTGCTGGCCCAAGCAGCCGACGCCTCCCACGCCGATGACCTGGTCCAGTCGGCCAGCCACTGGCTGTTCACGCGGCGCATCCTGATCCCAGGAGCGCGCCGCCTGCAGGACTGGGCCCGAGATGCATTCGCCGCGGTGGAGGCGCAGATCCTCAGCGCGGTGAATGCCGCCGTACCACCGGCAGCGGCGCAGAAGGTTGTCGACGCCGCATACAGCACGCGGCCGGGCACCGACACGACGTGCCTGGAGTGGCTCAAGACGCCGTCCAAGCGTCACGGCCCGAGCACCCTTGCGGAGACCATCGACAAGGTCCGCTACCTGAAAGAGCTCGGTGCCCACGACTGGAACCTGAATGCCGTGTCGCTGGCAAAGCAGCAGGCCTATGCCCGTCAGGTCCAGGCCAGGCGCCCCGTGAAGACGCGGGAGATCAAGCCATCGCGCCAGCTGATCGAGTTGGTGTGCTTCCTGCGGGTGACGCTGCTCGAACTCACCGATGTCGCCCTCTTGCAAACCAGCCGGCGCAGCCAGCAACTGTTCCGCGAGGCGGCGGACAAGGCGCAATCAAACCGTATCCGGGGCACGACAGGCCTGATCCAGCAGGCGGCCAAGGCGCGATCCGTCCTGTACGACGAAACGAAGACCTGGCAGGCGAGAGTCCTGGAAGCCAGAGAACTGCTCGCCGAGCTCGGCGAAGCCGCCAGCGGCAGCTTCGTGTCCTTGGTTCGCAAGGCCTTGGCGGAAGACAGCCAGCGCGTGCGCGCTTGCCTGGGAGCGCTGAAAGATCTGGACCTCGGTGGCCGCCCCGGCGATCCGGGCTTCGAACAGTGGAAGTCCTGGACGGATCTGCAGCGCAAGGGTGTGACCGAGCTGAAGGAGGGCGTACCGCTGCCAGATGTTGGCACAGCCTGGCACGGCCTGGTCCGCGATCTGGACCCCCGCTCAGGGTTTCGGGCGTTTGAGGCCTGCACGATGATGTCGCTGCGCAAGAGCCTTCGCCGAGGCAGTGTCTGGCTGGACCACTCGCTGAGTTTTCGGGAGCGAGACCAGATGCTCATCCCGCCGGCGGATTGGGTCTTGCAACGGGACGAGCAGGTTGAGTTGCTGGGCATGCCCAAGTCGGCGGCCGAATTCCTGGAGCCCCTGCTGGCCAACTTGATGGCCGCTATGTCTGCGGTGGCAGAGGCCCAGCGGCGCGGCAAGGTCGAGATCGGCGCCGACGGCATGCTCCACCTGCCTGCGATCACGGCACTGCCGGATCAAGGCGAGCCGGTGCGCACACGCGAGACCATCTACAACTTGATTGGCAGCGTACAGTTTCCGGACATGCTGTTGGAGGTGGATGCCGCCACCGGGTACAGCGAAGCGCTGCTCGGCCACCGCGCGCAGTCCACCGGCGAACTCGTGGCCCTGTACGGCGCGTTGCTGGCGCACGGTACCGATGCGGACGCCAAGGGCGTGGCGTCGATGATCCCTGGTCTGGAGCCCACACAAGTCACTGTGGCCATGCGCGCCTTGGAAGGAAGTGGCCGCCTGCGCCGCGCCAACGAGCGCGTGGCCGAGTTCCAGAGCCGGATCCCCATCGCGGCACTGTGGGGCAACGGGGACAAGGCATCAGCCGACATGATGTCGCTGGACGTTTCGCGCCACCTGTGGAACGCCCGTGTGGACCCACGCCGGCGCACCTACGCCGCAGGCCTCTACACCCATGTGCGCGACCGCTGGGGCATCGTCTACGACCAACCCATCGTGCTCAACGAACGACAGGCCGGCGTCGCCATCGAGGGCATCGAGCAGCACAACAGCGCGGCGGATCGGATTCGGATCTCGCTGCTGGCGGTCGACACGCACGGCTACACGAATCCGGCGATGGCCATCTCCAAGCTGCTGGGATTTGACTTGTGCCCCCGCCTGCGGGACCTGGCCGAACGAAAGCTCTACCTGCCTCGTGGATTCACCGTGCCCGATGGCTTGGAAGTCGTCACCGTTCGGCGCGTGTCTTTGGCCGCCATCGAGCGCGGTTGGGATGAATTGCTTCGCCTGGCGGCGTCAATCCGCTCGGGACGTGTCTCCGCCACGCTGGCATTGCAGCGCTTCGGGTCGGCTGCCCAGGGGGATCCACTGCACCGGGCGGCGGAGCACCTGGGCCGGCTGCTGCGAACGGTGTTCCTGTGCGACTACATCGCCATCGAGGACTTCCGCCGCGAGATCCATACCTTGCTGAACCGTGGCGAGTCGGTGCATCAGCTGCAGCGCGCCGTGTACTCAGGCAAGGTGGCGCCCGAACGCGGCCGGCGGCGGGACGAGATGAAGGCGATCTCCGGCTCACACGCCCTGCTGACGAACATCGTGCTGGCCTGGAACACTGCCCGTATGCACGAGGTGGTCGAGAGGCTCAAGCGAGACGGGATCCCAGTCGAGGACTACTGGCTGCGCCGCATCGGCCCGGCGCACTTCTCGCACATCAATTTCCGCGGCACGATGAGATTCGGCATCGAGAAGTTCGCGGCGGCGCTGATCCAACGCGTGCCGGGCCAGGCAACTCGGTCTGCTTCGTGACGGGACCCGCTCCCGCACACGCAGAACTGGAAGAAGGTCAGCCGGCGGAGTTGACAACGGTTGTCAAACCGCCCAAGATGCCCACATGAGCCGACAAACCATGAGTTTCGCCTTGCCCGAGTCGATGCGCGAGTACATCGACAACCGGGTCGCCGCCGGCAACTATGGCAACACCAGCGAGTACATCCGCGACTTGGTCCGGCGCGACCAGGAAGAGCAGGCCAAGAAGCGGCTTCGCGACCTCATCGAAGAAGGGCTGGCATCCGGGCCCGGCCGGCGTCGCACCAAGGCGGACGAGAAGGAACTGCTGGCGATCGCTCGCGGCGAGATCGATTGAAGCCGGCGGTTCTGCGCCCGCAGGCGCTGCGCGACCAGCAGGGCGAAGTCCGCTACTACCGCAAGGAGGGTGGCACCCGCGTGGCGGTGAAGGTGGCCAAGGCCACCAACGCCGCGCTTGACCAGATCGAACTCGACCCTGGCATCGGCTCACCGACGCTCGGAAAGCTTCTTGGCATTCCAGGGCTTCGGACCTGGCGGGTCGCAAAGTTCCCGCTGCTGTGGTGCTACTTCGAACGCGGAGATGACCTGGATGTCGTCCGGCTGCTGGGCGAGCGCCAGGACCTCGCAGCGATCTTGGGCGATGAGTTCGCTTCGAACTAACGTTACTCACGTCGCGGCGGGCGCAGGGCCGGAGCTCAATGACCGGTCTACGGCAGACTGTTCGTCGAGTTGGCTGGCCGAAATCGACCCGTTGTAGTCAGTCGTATCGCGTCTAAGCAGACGTTCGCAAGTCGTTAGCTCGCGCATCACATGTACCTGTCGATTGACAGCGGCGGAGTCACTCAAGCCGGGGTCGGCCGCGCGCAGACCGGCAAAGAAGCTGCACGCTACGGCATCGAACTGATCATCAGCGCGGCTGAAACATGATGAGGCCCATGCCCGTCAGCGCGACGGCGACGCCCGCCACGTCCCATGCCGTCGGCCTGATGCCGTCCACGATCCACAGCCAAAGCAGCGCGACGCCGATGTAGACCCCGCCGTACGCCGCATACACCCGCCCCGCCGCCGTCTCGTGCAGCGTGAGCAGCCAGGCGAAGAGGGCCAGGCTCGCCGCCGCCGGAACGAGCAACCACGCGGACCTGCCCTGCTTCAGCCACAGGTAGGGCAGATAGCAGCCAACGATCTCGGCCAGGGCCGTGGCGATGAACAGGGCAAATGTCCTCATGGGGTCAGCGTACCGCCAAGTCGGCCACCAGCCTTGCCTTCAGCGCTCGTTCGCGGATCGCGTCCTCGGATTCGGTCGCCCAGGTGAACGTGCTCTTCCAGGCCCAGACCATGCCGTCGAGCCGGACGAACCGCACTTCGCCCGCCTTGCCCGCGACCGTCGTCGCTGGACGCTGCCCCTCGAAGTCGAAGGCGATCGAGTGCGAACCCGGCTTCAGCCGGTAGCGCACCATCGTGTTCGGCAGGGTCTCGACGGCGGCTCCGCCGTCGGCCTGAACCTTCACGAAGTTCCGGCCGTCGCCCCAGTTGCGCCGCACGACGTACACGGTGAGGGCGTTCGGGTCAGGCGCGAACTGTTTGGCCTGCGCATCGGCGTTCAGGCTCGGCGCCGGAGCCGTGGTGCAGGCGATCACCCGGCCCTTGTTGGTTTTGTGGCAGTACGGGATCTCGACGGTGGGATCGGGTGCGGGCGGCGTGGCGCAGCCCGCCAGCAGCCCAGCCACCAAGACCACCGAGGCACAGGTCAATCGGTCGGCAGTCATGGCGTTCACTTCACTGTGAAGCGTGCGGTGGCGGGCTTGCCGCCGACGATCACGACAGCGACGGCCTTGGTGCCGGGGCCGACCTTGAAGCTGCCGGAGGCTTCGAGCTTGTCGCCCGCGGGCTTCAGCTCGACCTCCTGCTTCTCGGTGCCGGTCAGCAGCGTCACTTTCGCGCTGGCCTTGGACACGTCGGCCGGCTTGCCGTGGTCGCGCAGGTAGAGCTGGATCACGGTGGCTTTGGCCACCAGTTCGTAGTCCATGTCCTTGACCTCGACCACGACGCCGCCATGCAGCGGCTTGTGCTCGTGGGCGTGGTTGTGCTTGTCGCCGGCGGCAAAGGCAGAACCAGCCAGGGCGAGGGTGATGGAGGCGAGGATGGATTGCGTCTTCATGAGAGTCCTTTCAGGGTTTGGGGGTGAACAGGAAGCCGCTCAAAGCGCCTCGGCGTCCTTGTCGTCCATCAGCGCTTCGGCCGGCTTGCGCCCGAAGAGCCAGAACATCGCGGGCGTGAGGAAGGTGTCGAGCAGGGTCGAGCTGATGAGGCCGGAGAAGATCACTACGGCCACCGGGTGCAGCACCTCGGTGCCGGGTTGCTCGGCCTCGAACAGCAGCGGGGCCAGCGCAAAGGCGGTGACCAGCGCGGTCATCAGCACTGGGCTCAGCCGCTCCAGCGAGCCGCGCAGGATCATCTTCTGGTCGAAGGACTCGCCCTCGAAGCGCATCAGGTTGATGTAGTGGCTGACCTTCAGGATGCCGTTGCGTACCGAGATGCCGGCCAGCGTGATGAAGCCGACGAGAGCGGCGACGCTCAGTGGCTGGCCCGACAGCCACAGGCCGATGACTGCGCCCACCAGCGCCAGCGGGATGTTCACCATGATCAGCGCCGACAGCGCAGCCGACTTGTAGCGGCTGTAGAGCACCACGAACATCAGCGTCAGCGACACGATGGACAGCAGGCCGACGAGCCGCGAGGCCTCCTCCTGGGCCTGGAACTGGCCGCCCAGGGTGATGAAGTAGCCCTCGGGCAGTTTCGTCTCGGCCACCACCTTGCGGATGTCGGCCACGATCTCCGACAGCGCGCGCCCGGACGCATTGGCCGACAGCACGATGCGCCGCTTGCCGTCGTCACGGCTGATCTGGTTGGGGCCGTCGCCGTCCTCGATCGCCGCAATCTTCGACAGCGGGATGCGCCCGTTCGGCGTCTCGATCAGGATCTGGCCCAGGCCTTCGACCGAACGCGCCGACTCGGGCAGCTTGACCACGAGTGCGAAGCGCCGGCCTCCCTCGACGATCTGGGTGACCTTCTCCCCCTCGACCAGCGCCTGCAATGCGGAGAGCACCTGCGGCGCCGGCACGCCGTACTGCGCCGCGGCGGCGTAGTCGATGCGCACCTTGATCTGCGGCGCCAGCACCTGCTTCTCGATCTGCAGGTCGGCGATGCCTGGGATCGTGGCCAGCTTGGCCCGCAGGGCATCTGCCTGGCCTCGCAGCGCGTCGAGGTCCTCGCCGAAGATCTTGATCGCGATCTGCGAGCGCACGCCCGAGAGCATGTGGTCGATGCGGTGCGAGATGGGCTGGCCGATCTCCAGCGCAGCCGGCAGGTTGATCAGGCGCTTGCGGATGTCGGCCTTGATCTCGTCCATGCTGCGCGTCAGCTCGGCGGTGGGCTTGAGGCCCACGTCGAGCTCGCTGACGTGCACGCCTTCCGCGTGTTCGTCCAGCTCGGCCCGGCCGCTGCGGCGACCGACGTGCGTCACCTCGGGCACCTGCTTGACCAGTACCTCGGCCTGGCGTGCCAAGGCCGACGACTCCGTCAAGGTGACACCCGGGTTCAGGCGCAGGCCGATCAGCAGCGTGCCCTCGTTGAACGGCGGCAGGAAGGTCGTCGGGAAGAACGGCACCGCCACTGCGGCCACCAGCACGGCCGCACCGGCCGCCGCCATGGCGGCCTTGGGCCGGTCCAGCACGCCCTGCAGGCCGCTGCGGTAGCGTGCCTTCAGCCAGGCCAGGACCTTGGTGTCACCGTGGTCCAGGTTCTTCATCCGCGGCAGCAGGTAGAAGCTGAGCACCGGCGTCACCGTCACCGAGACGATCAGCGAAGCCAGCGTCGAGACGATGAAGGCGATGCCCAGCGGCACGAACAGCTTGCCCTCCAGCCCCGGCAGTGCAAACAGCGGGATGAAGACGAGCACGATGATGACCGTCGCATAGAGGATGGCCGATCGCACTTCCATCGTCGCGTGCGCGACGATCTCGATCAGGTGCAGCCGGCTGTGCGGATGGTTGGCCCGGTCGGCCTTCAGCCGCCGCAGCACGTTCTCGACACCCACCACCGCATCGTCGACGAGACCGCCGATGGCGATGGCCAGGCCGCCCAGCGTCATCGTGTTGATCGACAGGCCGAAGTACTTGAAGACCAGAGCGGTGATGAAGATCGATACCGGAATGGCCGTCAGCGCGATGACGGTCGGCCGCAAGGTGCCGAGGAAGAAGAACAGGATCACCGCGACGAAGATCGAGGCGCCGATCAGCTTGCCCTGCAGCGTCGTGATCGAGGCCTCGATGAAGCTGGCCTGACGGAAGGTGACGCGAGGCGCCTCCATGCCGGCCGGCAGCGAAGCCTTCAGTCCGACGAGGGCGTCTTCGATGGACTTGGTGAGCGCGATGGTGTCGGCAGTCGGCTGCTTCTGGATGCCCAGGATCACCGCCGGCTTGCCCTCAAATCCTGCGTCACCGCGCTTGAGTGCCGCGGCGAACGTGACCTCGGCGATCTGGCGCAGGAGGATGGGTTGGCCGCCCTTGGCCGCGAGCGCGAGGTTCTTCAGGTCGTCGAGCCGGGACGTGCGGCCGAGGTTGCGGATCAGGTACTCGCGGCCGTTCAGCTCCAGGAAGCCACCCGAGGTGTTCGACGAGTAGCCCTTGAGCGCGCTTTCGAGCTGGTCGTGCGTGATGCCCAGCTCGGCCATGCGCGCGGTGTTCGGCTGCACCTGGAACTGCCGCACCTCGCCGCCGATCGGGATGACCTGCGCGACGCCTGGCACCGAGAGCAGGCGCGGTCGAAGCACCCAGTCGGCGTACTCGCGCACCGCCATCGGGCTGATCTTGCTCGGATCGACCGGAATGGCGATCTGCATGATCTCGCCCATGATCGAGCTGATCGGGCCCATGCGCGGCACCACGCCTTCGGCGATGCCTTCCTCCATCGAGGACAGCCGCTCCGACACCAGCTGCCGGGCGCGGAAGATGTCGGTGCTCCAGTCGAAGGTGACGTAGAGGAAGGACAGGCCGGCCGACGAGGTCGAGCGCACGCTTTCGACGCCGGGCAGACCGTTCATGGTCGTCTCCAGCGGGAAGGTGATGAGCTGCTCCACCTCCTCGGCGGCCATGCCGCCGGCCTCGGTCATGATGGTGACGGTCGGCTTGTTGAGGTCGGGGAACACGTCCACCGGGGTGCGCGAGAGCGTGAACGCGCCGTAGGCCATCAGAACGACGCTGGCGATGATCACCAGCAGCCGGTTCGTCAGGCTGTTGTCGAGTAGCCACTTGAACATGTCAGCGCACCTGGTTGATCAGGGTGGCGCCTTGGGTGGCGATGCGGTCCCCGGCCTTCAGGCCCGATGTGACCGCGACGTTCACACCATCGAGGGCCTCGGTCGTGATGCTGCGAGGCTCGAAGCGCTCGGGCGAAGTCTTGACCCAGACGACGGTCTGGTTGGCCGGGTTCTTCATCAGCGACGCGACCGGGACCGCGATGCCCTTGACCTTCTGCTTCGTCTGCACGAAGACGCGCACGGGTTGTCCTACGGCCAAGCCGTTCAGGGCCGCACCCTGAGCGCGGAAGCCCAGCGGCAGCGCTTGCTCGCGCAGGCTGCGCGCCGCACCCAGGTACTCCAGCGGCACACGCTGGTCACCGACTGCCAGCGTGGCACTGCCGACATTGGCCGCGAGCGAGGGCTCGAAGGCCAGTGCCTCGATGCGCAAGCGGCTCGGGTCGATGATCTCGAACAGCAGTTCGCGGGCATCGACCACCTGACCGGCCACCACATGGGCCGAGGCGATCACGCCCGACACCGGGGCCACCAGCGCTTCCCGCGTTGCCAGGCCGCCGCCAACGGCCGCCATGCGCTCGGCCAGGCTGGCTGCCTCGCTTTCGGCCGCCTCGATGTCCTTGCGCGGCACGGTATCCGACAACTCCTTCAGCCGCGTCACGCGCTTGTCGGCGAGCGACTTGGCCGCGCGCAACTCGGCCAATTGCGCGGATTGATTCGATCTCTCGATGGGCGCGGTCGAGGGCACCACGTAGGCCAGCACCTCGCCCTTGCGCACCACCTGTCCCGGGTTGGGCAGGCCGCGTGGACCGGGCTCGATGCGGCCGGCGTTCAGCGGCTGCACCTTGCCGCCGGCGTTGGGATCCATCAGCACCTTGCCGTTCAGCTCGACCGAGCGCGGCAGCTCGGCCTCAGCAGCCACCATCGTACGTACTCCCAGCTGGCGCTGGGCCGGCTTGGGCAGGAACACGCTGCCGTCGGGCTGGCGTTGGGGGCCGTTTGCGCTCGGCGCAGCGGGTGCGTCGCCGTGGTCATGGCCTTCCCCGGCCTGCGCGGTCAGTGGGCCCACGAGTGCCAGCACCACGCCGAGCCAGGCCAGGCGATGCAAAGAAGCGCGCTTCATGCTGCACCTCCGGCGCGAACCTGGCGGGCGGCCATCAGGCGTCTCCCGCCAAATACCAGCACGGCAAGGACGGCCAGGCCGCCGGAGGCCCATCCGCCGACCTCCTTCCATGAAAGTTCATGCGCAGGCTCGTCGGTGTGGGCGGCCTCGTGCAAGTCGAGTTCGCCGGCCAGCAGATCGACCTCCGCCCCAGCGGTCACGGTCGCGGTGATCGGCAGCACGCCGGGCTTGGGCGCTTCCTTGAGCACCACTTCATACGCGTCGTCGCCATGGGCCTCGGCCTTGAACTTGGTCCCGTCGATCTCGAGTTCGATCTGCGCGCCACGCACCGGGGTGTTGTCGACGAATCGGTCGAGGTAGAGCGTGACCTGCTTGCCATCGAGCACGCCGACGAGCTCGAAGGTCTCGGACACCGCCGCAAAGCGGGGCAGCGCGGTGCCCGTGGCGGCCGGGGCGGTGTCGCCGTGGTCATGGCCATCGCCGGCGATGACCGGCAGGGCGTTGCCGAGCAGCACGGATGCAAGGCAGAGCGCAGCCAGGGAGTGGGAAGACTTCATGGGATGGGATTCCTGATGGGGTTCGCTGAGCGTGTTCGTGGGGGCGTGTGCCGTCGGCTCACTGCGGCAGCAGGCCCAGGGCCTGCCGCCACGCCGAGATGGCTGCGGCGAGTTCGATGCGGGCGCGCACGGCCTGTCGCTCGGCGTCGGCGGCCTCGGCCTCGATGCGCAAGCGCGTGGGCAGGTCGGATTCGCCCAGGCGGAAGGACTTGTCGAAGAAGCCGCGCGATTCGCGCGCCAGTTGGGCGCGACGATCGGCAGCGGCCAGCTGCGCCCGCGCCGCGTCGGTGCGCGCGCGAGCGGCTTCGCGCTCGCCCGCCAGGCGGGCACGTTCCAATGCCATCTGCGCCTGCAGTTCGACCGCCTCGGCGCGCGCAGAGGCCACGCGGGCATCGTGCCGGGGACCGGCGCCGAAGGGGATGCGCACACCGACCGTGAAGGTCTGCTGGTAGGACTCTCCGTAAGTGCCCCGATCGCGGGTGGCGGCGATGGTGAGTTCCGGGCTGGCGCGAGACTGCGTGGCCGCGAGTGCAGCCACGCCGTCGGCGACGGCGGAGCGGTCCTTCAACGAGAGCAGTTCGGCATGCGTGTCCAGGCCGTCTGCAGGACCGGTCGCCGTGGACGGCTCGGGTTCGGCGTCGGCGCCGGGCGCGGCGCTGGGTGCGGCAGCCGCTGGCATGGCGACGAGGGGACGAAGCTGCTGCCAGGCGGCCGTGAGCGCGCCTTCGGCCTGCGCCACGGCCGCTTCGGCCGCCGCGACGGCGCCGTCGGCCTGGTGCTGGTCGGCACGGGCCAGGTCACCGGCTCTGAGCCGCTTGCCGACATCGGCGGCAATGCGTTGAACGTTGTCGAGCTGGCCGCGTGCGGCATCGAGCTCCACACGGGCCCGCTGCCACGCCCACCACGCTTCGCGCACAGCGGCAGCCACGCGCAGCTGTGCCGCCGTGGTACGGCTCTCGATGGCACGGCCCTCGGCGTCGGCCAGGGCCTGGCTGCGGCCACGTTCGCCCGGCAGCCACAATGGGATGGCCACGCCGACCTCGACCTCACGGGTGCCGAGGTTTCGGTTCAGGCGGTCCGTCTTGGTGGACAGCTCCATCGCCACTGGCTCGGGCGTCCATGCTTGGGCCGCGTCCCGCTGCGCGCGTGCCGCGTCGCGCCGCGCTGCCAGCGCTTGCGCTTCGGGCTGCCGCGCCCAGGCGGTTTCGAAGGCTGCTCGCAGCGTGGGCGGGGTCGGCTCGCTGGGTGCAGCAGGGGTCTGCGCACGCGCTTCGATCGCGACGCCCATCAGCGCTGCGGTGAGTGCCGTACTGGCTACGGTCGCCAGGGTGGCGCGGGCGGCGTGATGCCAGCGCCCGGCCGGCATGATTCTTCTTCGGTGCATCCGATGCTCCAGTGTTGAAAACAACCCACAGGAGATCGGCGAGAGTCGACGCTGAGGAACTCAGGGTCGGATCGGGCCTCGAGCGGCGCCGCTGACCCATGTGTCGGGCGGCGCGCACGCAGGCGCGAACGGGCTTCAGAAGGAGAAGGAACCCGCCTCGCCGATCAGGCGAGGGGCAGCCACTGAGGGCGTTCGGGCGGGCTTTGCGCGAGGGTTCGCACGGTGCCTTCGACAGGCGTTACCGGGTGGGAGGCCAGAGCCAGCGGCGAAATGTCGCCCATGGGCGCGGGCATGCTGGCGCAGGTGCCGTGGCAATGGCCGCAGTCGAAATCGAACCCAGCCGGCGCGCTCTGATCTGCCGGCGCGCTGCCCTGGTCGGCCGTGGCCTCATCCGTGTGCTGGTGCTCGTGATGGCCCAGGTGCTGAACATGCTGGCCGGTTTCGTGCCCGCAATACGCCGCCACTGCCGCCCAGCTGAACTGGAGCGGCAGCAGGGCGAGCATGAGGATCGCGAGCCAACGGCGCATGAAAAGAGTCTAGCAGCTACAGAGTTTGAGACGGGTTCGCCGGGCTGATCGCCGTGACCGGCATCACCACTTTTCGGCGCGGATGCGTCGGACCTGGGCGTTCATGCGGTGCCGGATGACCTGCGTGAAGAGCCAACGCTTGAGGCCGGAGAGGTTCGAGCCGTGGCGCGCATAGAACTCGTCCGGGCTGTCGAACACGCCGAAGTCGTCAGCGATCCCGTCCTTCTGGATGTACGTGTCCTGGCCGCGCCATTCAACGCCAGGCGCCGACAGGTCGGGCGTGGCCGCGCCGTAGCCGCAGAACCGCTGTCGGACCGGGAAGCGCCGCTGCAGGCTGGTCAGGTAGGGTGCATCGAGGATGAAGCCTTCCAGGTTCACCCACCGTCCCTCGAAGGCCACTTCGACCCAACTGTGGATGATGCGTCGCGGTGCCAGCACATAGGCGAGCCCCGTGATCGCACCCTTCTGCAGCGGCTTGTCGATGGTGAAACCGTGGAAGCGGCAGGCAATGCCCACGGCGCGCAGCAAGGCCATCAGCAGCGTGCCCTTGGTGTTGCACTGGCCGATGCCATCGGCCAGCACCGCCGATGCCGGCAACTCGTCGCCAGCGTTGTAGCCGAAGGCGATCTCGTTGCGCACGAAGTCGTAGACGGCGCCGATACGGTCATACATCGGCAACGGCCGCCACCCCCGCTTCTCGACCAGCGCTTCGATGGCGGGGTGCGTGAAATCGAGCAGCCGCGTGGGCTGTAGCAGTTGGGCTTTGGCCTCCATGGTCGCCTCAGCTTCGTTCGGGGTTTCGCAACAGGCGCAGGCCGTTGAAGACCACCAACAGGCTGGCCCCCATGTCGGCGAACACGGCCATCCACATGCTGGCGTTGTCGAACAGCGCGAGCACCAGGAAGACGGCCTTGATGCCGAGAGCCAGCGCGATGTTTTGCCACAGCACGGCGTGCGTGCGTTGCGACAGGCGCACCGTCTCGGCAATGCGCCGCAGATCGTCGTTCATCACCACCACGTCGGCCGCTTCCATCGCGATGTCGGTGCCGGCAGCGCCCATCGCCACGCCGATGTCGGCCTGCGCCAGCGCGGGTGCGTCGTTGATGCCGTCGCCGGTCATCGCCGTCGCCCCATACTGCTTCTGCATGGCCTGGATCGCGGCGAGCTTGTCCTCGGGCAGCAGGTTGCCGCGGATGTCCGTCAGACCGGCCTCGCGGCCGATGGCCTCGGCGGTGGCCTGGTTGTCACCGGTCAGCATCACCGGCGTGATGCCCATCGCCTTCAGCTCGCCGATGGCGGCGGCCGACGAGGGCTTGATCGTGTCGGCCACCGCGAAGAGCGCCAGCACCCCGGACGCGGTGGCCAGCAGGCTGACCGTGCGGCCCGCTTCCTCGTGACGGTGGAGCACGGCCTCGATCTCGGCGGAGCACTGGCCGCGCTCCTCGATCAGGCGGTGGTTGCCCAGCACGTAGCGCTGGCCGCCGATGTCGGCTTCGATGCCGCGCCCGGACAGCGCGGCAAAGTTGCGGGCCTCGACGCTGTTCGGCGTCAGCCCCGCGGCGATGGCGCGCGACACCGGGTGGTCCGAGTGCGCCGCCAGCGCGGCTGCGATGTGTTCGGCCTGCGGCTTGGGCAGGCTGGTGGACAGCATCTCCCACTCGACGAGGCGCGGCCTGCCTTCGGTGATGGTGCCGGTCTTGTCGAGCGCGACCGCCTTGAGCAGGCGCGCCTGTTCGAGGTGGACGCCGCCCTTGATCAGAATGCCCCGCCTGGCCGCCGACGCCAGCCCGCTGACGACGGTGACGGGCGTCGAGATCACGAGGGCGCACGGGCAGGCGATGACCAGCAGCACCAGCGCCTTGTAGACCGCGGCCAGCACCGTCCAGCCGAAGAGCCACGGGCCGGCGATGGCAACGGCCAGTGCCAGCACGAACACCGCCGGTGTGTACACGGCCGCGAACCGGTCGACGAAGCGCTGCGTGGGCGCACGGCTGCCCTGGGCCTGTTCGACCGCGTGGATGATGCGGGCCAGCGTCGATTGCGACGCCGCGGCGGTGACACGGCACTCGATGGTGCCGGTCTGGTTGATGGTGCCGGCGAAGACCGCATCGCCCGGCCCCTTGTCGACCGGCAGGCTCTCGCCGGTGACGGGCGCCTGGTCCACGGCGGTGCTGCCGTCGGTGACGATGGCATCCATGGCCACGCGTTCGCCCGGCTTGACCCGGACCGTGGCGCCGATAGGTACGCTGCCGACGGGCGCGGATCTCCAGGTGCCGTCGGGCTGCCGCAGGTCGGCGGTGTCGGGCGACAGCGCCAGCAGGCCGCTGATTGCATTGCGCGCGCGGTCGACGGCCCGCGCCTCGATCAGTTCGGCGATCGCGTACAGCGCCATGACCATGGCCGCCTCAGGCCACTGGCCGATCACGAAGGCTCCCGCGACCGCCACTGACATCAGTGCATTGATGTTCAGGCGGCCGTGCCGCAGGGCGGACAGGCCCTTGCGGAACGTGCCGAAGCCGGCCAGCCCGATGGCCGCGGCTGCAACGGCCAGGCCAGCCCACTTGGACCAGGGCGCGTCCGGTGCCAGGAAGGACAGGGCCTCGGCAGCCGTCGCAAGAGCGAGGGCAGCCAGCAGGCGGGGCAGGCCGGACCCGGTTGCTGCGTCGTGGCCGTGATCCGATCCATCACCGGCGTTGGACGACTCCGTCGCGTCGGGCCAGGCGTGAACCTCGAATCCGGAGTTCCGGATGGCTTCCACTGCCGCCAGCGCTGCCTGCGGCTCGCCGGCTATGCGCAGGCTGCGCTCGCCCAGCTGGAAGCGTAGCCCCAGGACGCCGGGGATGCCCTCGACAGCGCGACGGATCTCGGACTCCTCGCTGGCGCAGTCCATCGCCGGAATGCGGAAGCGCTGGCCACCACCCAGGGGGACCGAGGCAGAGGCAGCAGGTGCGTGGTCGGAAGCGCCGCAGCAGGCGCCGCAGCCAGCCGGTTGCAGTGCGCCGGCCGGATCCGGCTTGATGTCGTGGGGGTGATCGTGGGCCATGCCGACATTGAAAACCCTGAAGTGGGTATAGAGTCAAGGTGCGTCGCGAACTGTCACCGGCACAAGGGGAACCGCACATGCGCATCGGCGAACTGGCCCAGGCCAGCGGAACGCCCATCGAGACGATCCGCTTCTATGAACGAGAGGGGCTGCTGCCGGCCGCCGCGCGCACGGAGGGCAACTACTGCATCTACACCCCGCAGCATGCGGATCGGCTGGGGTTCATCCGCCAGTGCCGCAGCCTGGACATGACGCTTGACGAGGTGCGGGTGCTGCTGCGTTTCAAGGACCAACCCTTGGCCGATTGCGGCGAGGTGAACAGCCTGCTGGACGAGCACATCGGCCATGTGGCCGAGCGGATCAAGGCCCTGCGCGCCCTTGAGAAGGAGCTGAGGGCGCTGCGGGCGGCCTGCCCCGTGCCTCATGCCTCTGCCGACTGCGGCATCCTCCAGGGCATCGATCACGCAGGTGCGAAACCTGCGGCGGCTTCCAAGCGCCATGTGCGCGGCGCTCACTGAGCATTGCCTGGGGTCGGTGAGCGACGGGTTTCTGGTGCTGGCGGGGCCGACCGCTTGTGGCCGATGGCTGGTCTCCGCGAGCGGCAGCTTCCTGGAGCCTCAGTTGGGGCTGCACCCACCTCCCGGGCATCGAACTTGGGGTCTATCGTGATCACCTCGGCGTGCAACGGCACCCCGTGCTGAGTCTGCCAAGACTCTCACCGCGGTGAGAGTTCGCTGGCGAGCATATTCATCAGCAGTGATGCCAAGATAAACAACATTAGCGTGGCATGCATGCCGCGGGTCTAAACTGGCGCGGATGGAAAACGCGCTGTCAGCGCCGCCCAGCATGCTCACAGCCCCGACCTGGCCGGACGAGGCTTCGTTGGCCGCATTCCGCGCCTGGCTTCAAGGGGTGCCGACCCGCGCCGCGGTGGATCGCTATTTGCCTGATCGCCGGACTGCCGGCGCATCGGCGCGCTCCGTGATCGGGCGGGTGAAGCGCCAGCTCGTGGCCTTCGCGACGAGCCGTGCGCAGGCGGAACTGGCTTCCACACTCGCGGCGGCCAGTCCATCGGATCGGAAACTCGCCAGGGCAGCGACAGCCGCCATCGAGACGCTGCGAGGGATGCCGCGGCCGCAGCCCCTCATCGGCGACGCCGTCGAGCGCTGGCTACCCGTGCGGCTCGTGGACGTACTGCACGCGGCGGGCATTCGCACGCTGGCCGACCTGACCCTGCGCGTGCCCAGGCGCCGGCGCTGGTGGGCCGGCATCGCGGGGCTCGGGCCGGCCGGCGCCCGCCACATCGAGGCATTCTTTGCCCAACATCCTGCGCTCACCGAACGCGCTCGCGCGCTGATCACAGTGAACCAGGCGCAGGAACTGATCCCCTGGGAGCGACTGGTCGTCCCCGACGACGTCGATGGCTCACGGGGTACCTTCCGAGCGCCGCAAGCCAGCTGTGCGCTCGACGCCAGCAACGATTACCAGGCCGTGAACGCCTGGCTGTCGCTGCACGAGTCGGCGGCGACCCAGCGGGCCTACCGCAAGGAAGCCGAACGGCTGATCCTGTGGGCGATCGTCGAGCGAGGGCGGGCCCTTTCATCGCTGACCACCGAGGACGCCATTGCCTACCGCGCCTTCCTGCGTCACCCGGGCCCTCGCGCGCGCTGGGTCGGCGCACCACAGCCGCGGTTGTCGCCCGCGTGGCGCCCCTTCGCGGGAGAGCTCTCGGCGCGCTCCGCGGCTTACGCGCTGTCGGTACTCAACGCCCTGTACCGCTGGCTCATCGAGCAGCGCTACGTGCTGGCCAACCCTTTCGCCGGCGTCAAGGTGCGAGGGAGCCGGCCGGCGCAGCTCGACACGTCACACGCGTTCACCGAGCACGAGTGGAAGCTCCTCCGGGTCGTCGCCGACGGCCTGGAATGGTCCTACGGCTGGAGCGAGCCGGCAGCGCAGCGGCTGCGTTTCATGCTGGACTTCGCATACGCCACGGGCCTGCGAATCAGCGAATTCGTGGGCGCACGACTCGGCGCGGTCGACTCGGACGCACACGGCGACACGTGGATCGGGGTCGTCGGCAAGGGACACAAGGCCGGCAAGGTCGTGCTCCCGCCGCTGGCCCGGGCCGCCCTTGATCGCTACCTCGTTCAACGGGGGCTGCCCGTGACGCCTTCGAAGTGGCGTCCATCGACCCCGCTGATTGGCAGCCTTGGAGAGGATGGAAGTGGGATCTCCTCGTGGCGGCTATGGCGAGTGATGAAGCGGTTCTTCGCCACGGCGGCCGAAGTCGTGGAGGAAGCCACCCCGGCCCTTGCCGAGAAGTTGCGCCTGGCCACGCCGCACTGGACGAGGCACACGCATGCCACCCACCTGCTCGAAGGCGGCGCCGAGCTGACCACGGTGCGCGACAACCTGCGGCACGCCTCGCTCGCCACGACCTCGATGTACCTGCACACCGACGATGCCCGACGGGCCAAGCAGGTGGCTGATCGGTTCGCGGTGCCGCGTTCGTAGCCTAAAGTTGTCTCGCCTACACGCACACCGCATCACCCATGCAGCCAATCACCTGCGACGCCTGCCGTCAGCCCGCGCTCAGCCACGATGTCGTGAACTACGGGTCGACGGAGGGCGGCTACCGGCAGCTTTGCGGCCGATGCTTCAACGAGGCCGCCGCCAGCCGCCTCGGTCTGCATGGGTTTGAGCACGTGGTCTTCGAGCCCGTGCGCATGATCGACGGGCGTGGCGTCGAGCACGAGTTCCGGTTTCGCACCCGACTGTTCGGGCCCGGTATGGCGATCGACGCGTTCGAGCTGCGCGATGGCTGCCCGGCCGGGTATCGGTTTCAGGTGATCGGCGAGCCTGACGACGACCCTCTGGAGTTGCTGGGCAAGCTCATTGGCAAGATGCGCCGGGCCCTGGCTCTCACGCATCTTGAGGACACCGACCACGGGCCGCAGGTGAACGATCGCCTGATCCTGCGCGGCACCGTCGACAGCGATCCCGACGAGGACCACCGAGTGCCGATGGTCGTCATCGATGGTCGCGAGATCTCCTGGGACGAACTCGGCCGCATGGTGGCGGCCTTCGAGGGCTGGCAGTTCAAGCTGGAGTTTCGCGACCGAAGCGACGAGGTCTGACCCGGCAGATCGCGGGAAACCGCAGGGTGCGGCCTCATAGGGTGCCTGGGACGAAGCGCACCAATCTGCACGAAAAATGCGAAGCGCCCGAAAGTGCGGGAAACGTAAGTGCTTGTCGTGCAACGGGTTTTCGGAGCAAAGCGCACCAATCTGCACGAAAAGTACGACTACCCCGGCTGCCACTACACTGGCGCCGCGTTGCGCTCCGGCGAAGTTAGCCGCAGCGATGTAAAGATGAGTACTTGCGGTGTTCCGATGCCGGCGGTTGTGTCCTACAGCCGTCCAGGTGCCAGGCAGTCCACGCGACACCACCCCGCGCTGCCTGCGGAGCGAGCGCAAGTCATGATCGTCGCAAGTTGGAGTTCGATAGCGAACCCGCTCAGCAGCTGGACGCATCAGGCGTAACGACGGGTGGATGGATCATCCTTGGACGCTGGTGGAAGTGGTTGGATGAACTTTGTTGCCGAGGGCGAAAAACAAGGCTATAATTGAGTTCTTCGCTGATCACCACAGTGGAGAAAGTGATTGGGAAACAGAGACTTAGCGCTCTAGTGCATGACTCGTTTCCCGCTCCATATCCAGGAAAAGAGGAGGCAGTGCTTCCGCTTTTCATCAAGGCGCAAGACCTGGCGCGGTAGCAAAGCGGTTATGCACCGGATTGCAAATCCGTTTAGCCCGGTTCGACTCCGGGCCGCGCCTCCAGATGGTGTTATGTAGAGGAGGCGCAAGCTTCTTCAAAGGGTCAATTGGAAGCCTAATGGTGGAAAATTGATGCTACAATAAAAGTCTTTCCGGTGCCAGTTGGCGGCGGAAAATGCGGGAATAGCTCAGTTGGTAGAGCGCAACCTTGCCAAGGTTGAGGTCGTCGGTTCGAGACCGATTTCCCGCTCCAAAATTTGAAAGGGAAGCTACGGCTTCCCTTTTTTATTGGTCGAAGTGCTGGTGCAAGAAGTCGGTTCGTCTGTGGTGTTGCGCAACAATGCCGGCCCCGCTACTCTGTCTTCATCGCTTGCATACCGACCGGCGCCCCGATGGTGAAATTGGTAGACACTGCGGACTTAAAACCTCCTTTGTCAAGTTTTTTCCATCACGAGAGAATAGGCCGAAAAGCTAGCAATGGCGCGGGTTTCAAGCCTTCAGGCATTGCTTCCGAGTTGGTCCCTTGGACGGCTAGGAGCCAGCTAGGGGCCAAGCGAGCGGTACAGTTAGAGCAAGCTCGGCAGTAGCCGTGCGAAAATGGACTCGGTAACGAGGCAAGCCAGCCCGAGTGGTGAAATTGGTAGACACAAGGGACTTGAAAAATTTGAGCCCTCCGGAGGAAACTCCGAAGGTGAAGCCCGTCAAATTCGGTGAACGCCCTGGATGTGCAAACGTCCGAGCCAACGCCGAGCCAAGCCCTGAATCGAAAGGTTCGTGGGAAGGTGTAGAGAGCAGACGGCGGGCACCTACGGCCGCAAGGCTATGGTGAAGGCGTGCTCCAGACCACGAACAGCGCTCACGCTGGCGGCGAAAGTCGAAGTGGTAAGAAAATCCCTCGACCTCACGGTCATGCCGGTTCGATTCCGGCCCCGGGCACCAACTCAAAAACCGTTCCTGCGAAAGCGGGAACGGGTTTTTAGCTGGATGGTTGACCCGTATTCGATCCTCTTTGATTCACTCCAGAAGGCTTGCGTCCGATTAACTCGATTGCATTGGCTTTCCTGAACCCCCGATCCCCAGCCATGAATGCTTCGAGCATGTGCGGGATCAACGTCGCCACATCGACCGCTTTGCCATAGGTTTGCGCGTGCATCGCGGCGTAGCGGTCGAGGTCTGCTTTCAAGCTGGCCGGGCATGTGAAGGTCACCTTCGTGGACTCCAGTTTCGGGAGCGGCCCAAGCCGCAATTTTCTGGTCGTGCTCATCGGGCACCTCCTCGCTGATAGAACAAGGGCTGGTAGGGACGAAGCACCAAGTCGCGATTGACCTGCAACCCGCCACCCGTACCAAGGCAATAGAGAATCCGCGCAACCGAGAGGAAGCGCGATGCGCAAGAGCAGGTACACGGACGAACAGATCATTGGGTTCATCAAGCAGGCCGACGCTGGCATGAGCGTTGCGGACCTGTGCCGCCGAGAGGGTTTCAGCTCGGCCACGTTCTACAAGTGGCGAGCCAAGTTCGGCGGCATGGAAGCCAGCGACGCCAAACGGCTGCGCGACCTCGAAGCCGAGAACAACCGGCTCAAGAAGCTACTGGCCGAAGCGGTGTTGGACAACGAGGCGCTGAGGGTGGCCTTCGGCGTAAAGCGCTGAGCCCACCGGCGAAGCGACGCGCGGTGGGCAAGATGTTGGAAGAGACCTCGATCAGTGAACGGCGCGCCTGCGCTTTGGTGGGACTGTCGCGCGACAGCTGGCGGCACCCGCCCCAGCGCGCACAGCACGACCAGGCCACGAGTCAGCGCATCGTCGAGCTCGCGCACGAGCGGCGTCGCTTCGGCTACCGGCGCATTGCCGACCTGCTGCGGGCTGAAGGCACGAAGGTCAACGACAAACGCGTCTATAGGCTCTACAGGCTGGCTGAGCTGTCGGTGCGCAAGCGCCGCGGCAAGCAGCGCCTGAAGCTCGAACGCGTGCCGCTGCACCAATGCCAGAGCGTCAACGAGGTTTGGAGCATGGATTTCGTCAGCGACAGCTTGGCCAGTGGCCGGCGCATCAAGTGCCTGACCATCACCGATGACTTCAGCCACGAGTGCGTGGATATCGCCGTCGACCACGGCATCGGCGGCGAGTACGTAGTGCGCGTGCTGGAGCAGGTGGCGCGGTTTCGCGGTTACCCGCAGGCCGTGCGCACAGACCAGGGGCCCGAATTCACCAGCCGAGCCTTCATGGCGTGGGCGCAGGCCAGGGGCGTGCGCCATATCCTCAACCAGCCCGGCAAGCCCACGCAGAATGCCTACATCGAGAGCTTCAACGGCAAGTTCCGCGACGAGTGTCTGAACGAGCACTGGTTCCAGAGCCTGAAACAGGCCCGTGCCGAGATTGCGCGCTGGCGGGCTGACTACAACGAGATCAGACCGCACAGCAGCTGCGGCCGGATTCCCCCAGCAAAGTTCGCAGCGCGACATCGACAATCAACTGGCGGCGCCGTAACGGCGCCGCTTCAAACCCAGGAGTAATCTCCTTTAACCAGCGGATTTTCTCAAAACGACTGGTACGGGTAT
The DNA here is from genome assembly GCF_027625375.1 of Diaphorobacter sp. ED-3. NCBI lineage: Bacteria > Pseudomonadati > Pseudomonadota > Betaproteobacteria > Burkholderiales > Comamonadaceae > Diaphorobacter > Diaphorobacter sp. ED-3. Next base: position 1,490,566 of record NZ_CP115182.1, read on the forward strand.
TGGGGGCAGGTCAATAAGGTGCTGTTACGCTGGTGGAAGTTCTGTTGGCGTTAGTTGTTCCTATTACGCCAACTTGCTAGGAAATTCCAGACTGAACTTTGTTCTCCCCGCGCCAGATACAACCGTCACACGTCCTCCATGCGCTTGTGCAATGGCCCGGGTAATTGATAGTCCGAGGCCAGCACCATCGGATTGTGGGTGGGACCGAGACGGGTCGGCACGGTAGAAGCGGTCAAAAAGGCGAGGAATGATTTGAGGGTCAATGTCCTCCCCCGTGTTCTCGACCGTCACTACAACGGCCTTTGCTGTCTCGCTGATATCAATCGTTACATCGCTATGGTCATTGGTATGGCGCAATGCGTTCGACAACAGATTGCTCAGCGCTCTTCGAAACATCAATCGGTCACCCAGGATGTTTCCATCACCGAACTGGCGTAGCGTGACATTCTTTTCTTCAGCGACGGCTTCGTAAAATTCCAGTAACGCCTGGGCTTCTTTCGCCGCGGAAAACTGCTCCTTGTTCGGCAAGTCAACTCCACGATCCGTCTTGGCCAGGAACAACATATCCGACACCATGCGCGCCAAGCGTTGGAACTCCTCCGCGTTCGACGCCAGTATGTCTCGATATGTGTCAGCGTCTCGCTTGTTGGCGAGTGCCACCTGGGTTTGCGTCAGCAGGTTGCTGATGGGCGTGCGAATTTCATGCGCCAAGTCCGAGGAGAACTCGGACAGTCGTTGAAAGTCATTTTGCAGCCTGTCCAACATTTTGTTGAGTTCCTGTGCCAAGTCAGCCATTTCCACAGGAACTGCTTCGATGGGCATTCGCTCATCGAGACGATGGGAACTGACCGTTGTGGCTTGGGTCTTCATGGCGCGCAACGGTGCCATCCCTTTGTAGGCTGCGAACCATCCCAGCATCCCGCTGACAAAGATGGCACAAATAGCATAGAGCACAAGCGTACGCTGTAATTGCGCCATGAATTGCATGTGATCTTCCATGTCAATGGCGATCAGGACATCCAGTGGTGGCGCCGCACTATTGGCAGGGTTGAAACGCAAGTTCAACGCGCGAAATTCACGGCCTTGATTTTTCCAACTCTGAATCTCGGAAATCCGATGCTCTGGTTTTGGCGCGTCCAAAGTGGCTGGAGGTTGAAACCCTTCAGTCCTGAAAAGAACATCCCCATTAGCGTTTTTGACAATGACAGACAAGCCGTGGTGATTGTTCAAAGATTCGCGTAAGCGCGATGGGATGTCATCGGTGGAGTTGGCATTGACTACTATGTTCTCGATCAGGTGCTGCTTGTCTTGCAGCGTGATTCGATCCAGTTCCAGGAAGTGGCGTTCGGTCGCAACCAGGAACAACATTCCAAGCCCCAGCACGACGGCTGCGGCCACCGTCGTGAAAAAGATGGCCAAACGATGGGTGAGCGAGAAGAACCGAAACATTCAAGCGTTCTCCGGTGCTTCCAGCACGTAGCCCATGCCCCGCACGGTCTGGATCAACTTGACGTCCTGGCCTTCGTCAATCTTCAGGCGCAAGCGGCGCATCGCCACTTCGATCACGTTGGTGTCGCTGTCGAAGTTCATGTCCCACACCTGGGAGGCAATCAGCGAGCGAGGAAGCACTTCTCCATGCCTGCGCAACAGCAACTCCAGCAAACCAAATTCTTTGGCTGTCAGGTCAATGCGACGGCCACCCCGCGAGACCCGTCGGCGCAGCAGATCAAGTTCCAGGTCAGCCACGCGCAATGTGTTGGTTTCGGTGCCTCCTCGGCCCCGGCGCAAGATTGTCCGTACACGGGCCAGCAACTCGGCGAATGAAAAGGGCTTGACAAGATAGTCGTCAGCGCCCAATTCCAACCCTTTGACCCGATCTTCCACCTGGTCCCGCGCCGTGAGGAACAACACAGGCATCTGCAATCCGCGATTGCGCAGCGACTGCAGCACCTGCCAGCCATCCAGTCCGGGCAGCATGACATCCAGGATCACGAGGTCGTATTCACCTTGGAGTGCCAGGTGCAGGCCATCACTACCGTTTTGCGCCAGGTCGGCCACAAATCCGGCCTCGCTCAATCCCTGGCGAAGGTATTCGCCGGTTTTAGGTTCATCTTCGACGATCAATATCTTCATGGTCACTCTCCGCTATCTGGCGTAGACGTGAGTTTGACGAGTTTCTGCGTGCCTGACACGTAGATAACAAATTTGTAATCCGGCGCACAGCTTTCTGACATGACCGCGCTTCAGAATCACCTCCATGAGATCGGTCATTTTTTGTGATGTGCCCAGCAAGGTCACGCGGGCCCTTGGCAAGCAAGGTGAGATCGTCTGGCAATTCGCCAAGAAGGCGGGCACTGCCGAGTTCGCGTGCCTGATGTCTGGTCATTCGAGGCCGGTATGAAAGGCGCTGTCAAAGTGGCTATGAAATAACCCACTTTTTTTACTCTCAATCGTGAGGAAATCATGAAAACCATCAAGAACATTCTGGCCATCTCCGCTCTTGCCATGGGCACATTCACGCCCATGGGCAGTTTCGCCCAGACCATGATGGATCACGGCAAGATGGATATGTCCCAAGCATCGGCATCCCTGACGGACGGCGAAATCAAGAAGGTCGATCAGGAAACTGGCAAGATCACCATCAAGCACGCAGAAATCAAGCACATGGACATGCCCGGCATGACTATGGTGTTCACCGCAAAAGACAAGAGCCTGCTGGGCAAGGTGAAGCCCGGCGACAAGGTCAAGTTCATGGTCGTCAACGAGGGCGGGAAGATGGTTGTCACTGACATTCAGCCCGCTCAGTAAGAACACGCTGCTCGGGCGTGCTGTGTCGTCGCGGACGTATGGGTTGAATGCTGACTGCGACGGTTTTTCACCGGAAGAAGGAGAACACTATGTCAAAAATTCGCCATACCCTGGTTGGTATCTGTGTCGCTTCGCTCTCACTGAGCGTGATGGCGCAAACCGCCGATGAGCACAAGGCCCATCACCCTGCAGGAAGCACATCGCCTGCGTCCACCCAAATGAAGGCGGCCGCGACGCCAACGGGTGCGGGGCAGATGGCCGGAATGGCCAAGATGGACGAGCACATGAAAGCCATGCAAGCGATGCACGAAAAGATGATGGCGGCCAAAACACCAGAAGAGCGGCAGGCGCTCATGGACGAGCACATGAAGCTGATGCAGGACGGCATGGGAATGATGCAGCAGATGGGCGCAGGCATGCAGGGCATGGGTGGCATGCAAGGTGGCAAGGGCATGCCCACCAACATGGCCGAGCGTCAACAGATGATGGAAAAGCGCATGGAAATGATGGAGTCCATGATGCAGATGATGCTGGACCGTCTGCCTGCCTCGATGACCAAGTAACGCATCCACCGAATTGGAAGTCACCATGAACCATCAACACGACGGGCACGAGTCGCCCCCCAGCTTCTGGAGTTCTCGCTATGCCATCGGCCTCGTGGTGATAGGCGGCGTGGCGGCATATTTCCTGTTGACCGAACACCTCGCGCATGTCGTCGGGGCACTGCCTTTTCTCTTGCTCCTAGCCTGCCCGCTGATGCATATCTTCATGCACGGCGGACATGGCGGACATGGCGGACATGGCGGACATGGCCAGAGCAAGCCTGATGCCAAGAAAACTACCGAATCACGCAATGAAGGGGATTCACGATGAACCATACCGAATCCGCTTATGGCCTGTGGTCGCTGGTCATCATCAATTCAGCGATCTTCATCATGTTTGCGTTCAGCTTTTTCAAGCCTGCGACGGCACGTGACTGGAGGACGTTTGGCGCATTTGCAGCCTTCATCGTTGCTTTGTTCGTGGAGATGTATGGCTTCCCGTTGACGATTTATCTGCTGTCGGGCTGGCTGCAAACCAAGTTCCCTAATCTGGATCTGCTCTCTCACACATCGGGTCACCTGTGGTCTACCCTCTTGGGCGAAAAGGGCGACCCGCATTTCGGCGTACTGCACATCGCCAGCTACGTTTTTCTGGGCTTTGGTTTCTACCTGTTGTCCACAGCGTGGAATGTGCTCTACCACGCTCAGCGTGGCCAATCGCTTGCAACAACAGGCCCCTACGCGCGCATTCGCCATCCGCAGTACGTGGCTTTTGTGATGATTCTGCTGGGCTTCCTGCTGCAGTGGCCCACCTTGCTGACCTTGGCCATGTTCCCTGTCTTGCTCCTGATGTACGGACGTCTGGCAATCACCGAAGAGAACGAAATGCACAAACAGTTCGGTGCAACGTACGACACATACGCCCAGCGCACACCCCGGTTTATCCCTCGCATGGGCAAGGCCCAGTCGACGACTGACTCGGTGTCAAAAAGATGATCTGGAATATTTCCCCGGCGGTATACGTTTCAATTTTTAGGAGTTGGATATATGAAAACGATTGATCTGCAAGTCGAGGGCATGAGCTGCGGCTCATGCGTCAAGCACGTCACGCACGCATTGCAACCGCTGCCGGGTGTCAGTGGGGTGGAGGTCGATCTCCAGTCTGGGCATGTCCGGGTGAGCGGGGAACTGGCGCAGGGCAGCGCCCCATTGTTGATGGCATTGACGGATGCGGGTTACCCCGCAAAGCTGGCCACAGACGCGCCCATTCCCGCTGCGACCTCGCAGCCTAAAGCCTCGGGCTGCCACAGCGGCGGTGCGGGGGGCTGTGGTTGCCGATGACGGCCACGGTATTTGATTCCGGGTCGACCGGCTGGGCGCGTCCGCGCCCGCACCTTTTGCTGGCAACTTTGAAGGAGCAACGCCATGGATCAGCCTGACAACGACTCCCATGCGCCATCGTTCTGGCGCCGCCCAGCCGGCATGGCGCTGGCAACGGCTGCCGTGATCGCTGGTTTTTATCTGCTGCGAGAGCACTGGGGCCATGTTCTGGGTTATTGGCCCTACCTGCTGCTCCTCGCCTGTCCGCTAATGCACCTGATGCACGGCCACGGCGGCCATGGTGGGCACGGCAACCATGCGCAGACGCCCCGGCGCACCAACAACGACAAGGAATAAGCAATGGACATGCATGCACACCACCATCACGGCAGTCACCCCCCTGCCGAGCCAGCCTCGCCAAAGGATCTAAAGGATCCGGTGTGCGGCATGACCGTTACGGAGCAGTCTGAACACAAATTGACGCACGAAGGGCGGCCCTACTATTTCTGTAGCGCCAAGTGCCAAGGCAAGTTCGCAGCGAACCCACTGCAATACCTTGTATCTACTGCACCCGAGGACACCGCGCCAGAGCCGGCCGGCACCATCTACACCTGCCCTATGCACCCCGAGGTGCGGCAGGATCATCCTGGAGTCTGTCCCAAGTGCGGCATGACATTGGAGCCCATCATTCCACTGGACGAGGAAGACAACCATGAGTTAAAGGATTTTCAGCATCGCTTCTGGTGGACGCTGCCATTCACAGTCATTGTCACCGTTCTTGCAATGTTCGGCCATCGTCTTGGATGGTTTGACATGAAGGTGCAAACCTGGGTTGAGCTGGTGCTTTCCTTACCCGTCGTGTTGTGGACGGGGTGGCCCTTCTTCGTACGCGGCTGGCAGTCTCTCGTCCTCCGCAGCCCCAACATGTGGACCTTGATCGGTTTGGGTACGGGCGCGGCCTTTCTCTACAGCCTCGTGGCTACCGTGGCGCCGGGCGTGTTCCCGGATTCATTCATTTCCATGGGGCGCGTGGCGGTCTACTACGAGGCGGCAGTGGTCATCATCTCGCTGACCATGCTGGGCCAGATCATCGAGTTGAAGGCCCGTTCGCAAACTTCTGCGGCCATCAAGGCGCTGCTCGGTTTGGCACCCAAGACGGCACGTCGGATCAATGCGGATGGCAACGAAGAAGACGTACCGCTGAACCATGTTCACGTCGGTGACCTGTTGCGCATCCGCCCCGGCGAGAAAGTGCCGGTCGACGGCGTTGTGACTGAAGGCAGCAGTGCGGTCGATGAATCCATGCTGACCGGTGAGCCTGTGCCGGTGACCAAACGCCTTGGTGACAAGGTGATTGGCGCCACGATGAACACCAGTGGCGCCCTGGTAATGCGCGCCGAGAAGGTCGGTGCGGCCACCATGCTGTCGCAGATTGTTCAGATGGTGGCCAATGCCCAGCGCTCGAAGGCGCCCATGCAGCGCATGGCGGACGTGGTCGCAGGCCAATTCGTGGTCGTGGTGGTGCTCATCGCCATTGCCACCTTCTTTGTCTGGGGTTGGTTCGGTCCGGAACCTAGCTGGGTGTTTGGCTTGATTAACGCAGTGGCCGTCCTGATCATCGCTTGCCCCTGTGCGCTGGGGCTGGCCACGCCGATGTCGGTGATGGTGGCCACAGGGCGTGCCGCGACACAGGGGGTGCTGTTCCGTGATGCTGGCGCCATCGAAAAAATGCGCGAGGTCGACACGCTGATTGTGGACAAGACAGGAACACTGACCGAAGGTAAACCCGCCTTCGACACCGCAGTTGCCGCCCCCGGCTATACCGCGGACGAAGTGTTGCGCTTGGCCGCCAGCCTGGACCAAGGCAGCGAACATCCCCTGGCCGAGGCCATCGTTAGTGCAGCACGTGCCAAGGGCCTGGAACTGATCAAACCGCTAGATTTCGAATCTGGCAGCGGTATTGGCGTGCGCGGCATGGTCGATGGGAAGCATCTGGTGCTGGGCAACACCGCATTGATGCAGCAGGAGGGCGTGGCCACTGATGCGCTCAAGATCGATGGCGAGCGTCTGCGCAGTGAAGGCGCCAGCGTGATGCATCTGGCCGTGGACAGACAACTGGCTGGCATCCTGGCTGTGACCGATCCCATCAAGGCCACCACGCTGGAAGCCATTAGGACTTTGCACGCCAGCGGCTTGCGCATCGTGATGGCAACTGGCGATGGTCTGACCACCGCCAAGGCAGTGGGTGCAAAACTGGGCATCGACGAGGTGCATGGCGAAGTCAAGCCCGCAGACAAGCTGGCGCTCGTGGAACGGCTCCAGAAAGAGGGCCACATTGTCGCCATGGCCGGCGATGGCATCAACGATGCGCCTGCGTTGGCAAAGGCCGATGTCGGCGTGGCCATGGGCACGGGGACCGATGTGGCCATGAACAGCGGCCAGATCACGCTGGTCAAAGGCGATTTGCGCGGCATCACCGCCGCACGCGACATCTCTATCGACACCGTCCGAAACATGCGCCAGAACCTCCTGTTCGCATTCGTTTACAACGGCATTGGGGTGCCGATTGCGGCAGGCGTGCTGTACCCATTCACTGGGTGGTTGTTGTCCCCGCTGATCGCGGCGCTGGCCATGAGTCTGAGCTCGGCCTCGGTGATTTTCAATGCTCTGCGTTTACGGCGCGGAAAAAAATGACCCCGTAGTTCGGAGGAATGATGAAAATCCCCACGTCACCACAAAAGCCTCGGACCTCTCAACGCACCACGGCGGTGGGTAAGGAAGCAGCGGTGCAATGGACGCACCGCCAGACAAAGGATCTACCACCGACCGTCTTGGATCATTCCGAGGAGTTGTTGAAGCCTGCGCCACAGGATGCGTCTAGTGGCATGAAAAGAGCAGCTGAAGCACCTTCGGCGCAGGACTATTTCGATTACCAGCGCGACTTCTTCGAACGCACCGTTCTGTTCTGGGACACGCTTCGCCAGCGCGCGAACAACATGCTGGAGCACGAGCGAGCCGGATTGCCGCCGCTTCTGGACTTCAAGTATGAAACGCTGTTGGACGCGCGCAGCTTCGAACGGTCCGTCAACTATGCACTGCTGCGCATCACGGAAATCGACGGGCATTGCTGGGACGACTGCGTCGACTCTGACAAACCGCCAGTCATCATCGTCGATCCACGCGCTGGCCACGGCCCCGGCATTGGCGGCTTCAAGCGCGACTCCGAAGTCGGGATGGCCATGCGCGAGGGCCATCCGGTTTATTTCGTGATCTTCTTTCCCGAGCCGACTCTGGGGCAGACCCTGGCAGACGTGTTGCATGTGCTGCGGCGTTTCGCCGAAGAAGTTGCGCAACGCCATCCTGGCAATCCTCCTGTGCTTTATGGCAACTGCCAGGCCGGGTGGGCGCTGACGCTGCTGTCCGCAGACTGCGCCGGTCTGGTCGGACCGGTGGTGCTCAATGGCTCACCCTTGTCATATTGGGCTGGCGAGTCCGGTGTCAATCCGATGCGTCTTTCCGGAGGGCTCCTTGGCGGCAGCTGGTTGGCGCATCTGACGGCCGACCTGGGCAATGGCCGCTTCGATGGAGCCTGGCTGGCGCAGAATTTCGAGAACCTCAAGCCCGAAAAGGCCATTTGGGAGAAGTACGCCCAACTCTTCACCAACGTTGACAGTGAGCAGGCGCGGTTTCTGGAGTTCGAACGATGGTGGAACGGTTTTTATTTCCTGAGCCGAGAAGAGATCCTCGCGATCGTTGAGAATTTGTTCATCGGCAACCAGCTTGAGCAGGGTGTTTTCCAGATTTGCCAGGGTTGCACTGCTGACCTGAGGCGAATTAAGAATCCAATCGTCATCTTTGCATCTTACGGCGACAACATCACGCCACCGCACCAGGCGCTTGGATGGATCCCCGCTGTCTATAGCGACACCGATGATCTCAAGCGGGCAGGGCAGCGAATCGTCTACCTCACCAACCCGCATGTCGGCCATCTCGGCATTTTTGTCTCCGCAGGAGTGGCTCGTCTGGAGCATCGAGCCATCCTGGAGAGCCTGGCTGACATTGAAGCGCTGGCCCCGGGTCTTTATGAAATGAAGATCGACAACCCGTCAGGTGACCCGGACTGCCATAAGCCCTCCTTCAGCATCCGCTACGAACCCCGTGAGGTGGAAGACCTGAAAGCAGATTACCCGGAAGAAGCTTTTGAGCGGGTGAAACAGGTCTCGACATTCAACGAGGCGCTTTACCGGGCATTCGTCAGCCCCTGGGCGCAAGCGCTGTCCACGCCCTGGACAGCCGAAGTGCTCAAGTGGCTCCATCCAATGCGCAGCAGCAGGTATTTGTTTTCAGAAGCATTTAGTCCGTGGATGAAAGGGGTCAGTCTGTTGGCCGAACCCCTCGCTAGGAGCCGACAGCCGCTTGCGCAGCATCACCCATTGATCGAGCGTGAGCGTGAAGCTGCAGAACAAGTAACTCATGCGCTGGCACGACTGCGTGAAGGCCGCGACGCTGCGGTTGAGCAAGCGTTTCGTCTGATTTTTCAACGCCCTGACTAGTTTTTATGCGTCCTGGACATGATGGAAAAAACGGTGACGGCAATACTGGACGCCCAAAGCAGACATAACCCTGTTCTAGGGGCCATTTCTCAACAAGGATTGATCATGATGATAAGAAAAATCAACTGGCTTTCGGCAGCGGTCCAGATCGGTCTGCTGGCCTGGTCTGGAACCACTTTGGCTGCCGACCAGGTATATGTGGCCAATGAAGGCGCTGACACGGTCAGCGTCCTCGATGCGGCATCGTTGAAAACGCTGACGAACGTGCGCGTCGGCAAGATGCCTCACAACGTGCAAGTGTCGCCCGACGGCAAGCTCGCATGGTTGACCAATAACGGCGAGCCTGATCAGGCAGCCGACGTTTCTGCGCACAAGGGCATGGCCCAAGGCGACCACGATGCGATGGGAAAACCGGGCGCGATCTGGGCCATCGACACCGTGACCAACACGGTCGTCGCCAAGGTGCCGGTGGGTTTGCACCCGGCCCATGTGGTGGTTTCACCAGACGGTCGCCTGGCCTATGTCACCAATGGGGGTGACAACACGGTCACAGTGATCGACACAGCAGCGCGGAGCCACGTGGCGACGATTACGGTTGGTCAGTTTCCCCATGGTCTTCGGTTCAGCCCGGATGGCAAGGAGGTCTACGTCGCCAATCTCAAGGGTGGCACGGTATCGGTCATCGACACCGCCAGCCAGAAGGAGGTTGCGCAGGTGCCGACCGGCAAAGGTCCGGCCCAGACTGGCTTCACGCCGGACGGCCGCTTGGCCTTTGCCTCGTTGTCCGGCGAAAACGCCATTGCCGTGATCGACCCAGCAACGCGCAAGGTGATTCGCAAGGTTGCGGTAGGAACGGTGCCGATCCAGTTGTACGCCACACCTGACTCGCGCACGCTCCTGGTGGCCAACCAGGGTACGCGCAAGATGCCGGGCAAGACCGTCAGCATGATTGACCTGGAGACTTTCAAGGTCGTCAAGACAGTCGTAACTGGCGCTGGTGCTCATGGAGTGGTTGTTGATCGTGACGGGCGGTACGCCTATGTGACGAACATTTACGCCAATTCGGTTTCCGTGCTTGACGTGAAAGATCGCAAGGTAACGAAGACCGTTCCTGTCGGTAAGGCACCCAACGGCATCAGCGTAACGCCTTGAGTGGGGCCCGTCGCCTACACCGGTACGTACGGTACACAAAAAAGTAGAACCAGCCAGCGTCAACCCTGGCGTATGTCCAAATGACGGTCATCGATATTCGAATTCAACGAATCACGCAGCTTTACGATTCTCTGGACCCTTCACCGCTCCATGAGAAAACACTGAGCCATGCTGTTGAAACCTATATCGTTGACTGTGCTGGTGAAGATGGTCGAGAAGAACCGCTTCGGCTTATGGTGCACGTCCCGACTCCGATCAGAGAGTACGAAGTCGAAATCACACGAGCGATTCACGCGCACTTTCAGGCGCAGCATGCACAGTGCAGGCGCCGATATCGCCGAAGGATGCGACAGGGCATGCGCTTTCTGTTCATAGGACTCGCCGTTCTGACGACGACACTGCTTGCACGAGCCTTATTGGTTGATCCGGGCAACAGCAAAGTGCATGTTGGGATTAGCGAAGGCTTGTTGATTATTGGTTGGGTGGCAATGTGGCGCCCGATAGAGGTCCTCTTATTCGAGCGTGCAGAGAACCACCAAAACATGGCGCTTCTTGAGCGTCTTTCCCAAATCGACGTGGAGTTCGCCCTTGAAGAGACTGCGGTGGACCCAGGGGAGAAAAGTGGTGAGACAAACGACCTGCGGGCACCGGCTTTGTTGCCTTGACGGCGAGAATACTTGGAGAACCCAACAAAAGGTGGCGTTGTTAGACAAGCCAGCACCGTAAGTCCTCTTTTCCATTGAGAGTTTCGACTCTAGGCGGCCGGAGCCGCGGAAATTCGGATCCTCTGTTTGTCTCTTGACCGTGCGAGGTCCGAGGTCTGCTGTTTTCGCGAGTTTGAGGGCAGACGGTTGCGTTTTTCATCTGGATTAGCGGAGACGACCGAGAACGGAGAGCTCCGGGAACGTCAAGTATCCGTCGCAGGTTGCAGGGCGATCACCGACATGCCGGCCAGCGCGATGGCCGCTCCCACGAAGTCCCAACGGGTCAAGGCAACACCGTCGACGACGTGCAACCAGACCAGCGCCACGGCGATGTACATCCCGCCGTAAGCCGCATAGGTTCGCCCGGCAGCTGTCGGGTGCAAGGTCAGCAGCCAAGCGAACAACGACAAGGAAACGGCAGCCGGCAAGAGCAGCCATGCCGACTTGCCCTGCTTTACGACCAGCCAGGGCAAGTAGCAGCCAACGATTTCAGCTACTGCCGTCACCGCAAACAGAATGGCAACTTTCAAGAGTTCCATCGTCACGCTTCCTGCAGCGCCTGGATCATCGGGCAACGCACCTGTCCCCTTGCGGCGCAGCAGCGCTGCACCAGTGCTTCCAGGACTGCCTCAATGCGGTGGAGATCGGCGAGCTTGGCGCGCACATCCCTGAGCTTGCGTTCGGCTTGTTCGCGGGCCTCGGGGCAATGCGACCCGTCCTCGAGCTTCAGCAAGTCCCCGACTTCGTCAAGGCTGAAACCCAGCCGTTGCGCCGATTTAATAAAGCGTACCCGGGCCAGATTTGCCTCGCCGTAGCGGCGGATGCCGCCCAGGGGGCGGTCGGGCTCTTGCACTAAGCCCTTGCGCTGGTAGAAGCGGATCGTCTCAACATTGACCCCAGCGGCCTCGGCTAAGCCACCGATGGTCAGGGTTTCGGTTGGTTCATTCATGGCACTTGACTCCGTACTTAACTACGGAAGTAAGCTTAAACGATGAAACCCGATTCCCCAACTGAAACTCGAAGCGGCGGCGGGCGTGGTGCGCTGTTAACCGGCGGTCTGGCGGCCATCCTCGCCTCCACTTGCTGCCTCGGGCCTTTGGTGTTGATTACGCTTGGCGTCTCCGGGGCATGGATTAGCAATTTGACCCTGCTCGAACCCTATCGGCCCATGTTCATCGGTGCCGCGCTTGTGGCACTGTTTTTTGCGTACAGGCGGATATGGCGAGCGCCAGCAGCCTGTGAGGCCGGGCAGGCTTGCGCGCTACCGCAAGTCAACCGAAGCCACAAGTCGTTGTTCTGGACCGTGGTGGCGCTAGTCATCGTCGCGCTCGGATTCCCGCTGATCGCTCCCTGGTTTTACTGAATGGAGATTGCTATGAAAAAACTCGTTGCTCTGGCCATGCTGGCCGCTTCTGCTTCGCCCCTCTGGGCTACCACGCAGAGTGTCACGCTGTCCGTGCCCGACATGAACTGCGCCACCTGCCCGATCACAGTCAAGAAGGCGCTTACCAAGGTATCCGGCGTCAGCAAGATCGACGTGAATCTGGATCGGCGCGAGGCCAAGGTGACGTTCGACGATACGAAGGCGAATGTCGAGGTCCTCACACGCGCCACCAGGAACGCAGGGTATCCCGCGACCGTGTTGGGAGACGCCAAGTGACTGCGGTGATACTGGAATCGACGCTGACCTGCCCCGAGTGCGGCCACGCCAAGACAGAGACGATGCCCACGGACGCCTGCCAGTGGTTCTACGAGTGCGAGCAATGTCACACCGTGCTAAAGCCCAAGTCGGGTGACTGCTGTGTGTACTGTTCTTACGGCTCAGTGCCTTGTCCTCCAATCCAGGAACGGGGGCACGCAGCCAATCTTGGGTTCGCGCCGGCCGGATCGCCCGATCGGAAATGAGTCAAGCGTCACGAGATCAATTCGGGCGCCAGGGACGCCATCACCACATCCGAGTTGAACTTCCGCAACACCGTTGTGCGGGCCCATGTGGCCATCAAACACGCCAACGTTCATCGGTGGCTGATATGCCAAGCCCCAAGAAGCACATGACAAAGATGTAATCTTTGAAACATATTCCGGTCAGCCTTGGTCTCGCAAAATGCATAACGTGCATTCACACAAGGTAGGTGGATACCAATGCGAAGTTCAACAACCTGAAAATCAGTGACCGAGGGTGCGATGCTGCGTGAGGAACTTATGCTGAGCCTGGATTGGACCGAAGAGGTGGTGCTGTTCAATGGCGACTCGCGTTATATCGGTAGTGCGGTCCTGGTGCCTGGCATGCGCAAGATCGTGCATGCGGCTACGCAGGCCATCAACGTAGAGAACCGATGAACAGCTACGAACTCCCCCCGGGTGCCGCGGGCTTGGTTGCCGCGCTTGCTGTCGGTCTGGTGATTGGCCTGGAGCGCGGCTGGCACGACCGCGAATTGCCGGAGGGTGGACGTGTCGCAGGCCTGCGCACCTTTGCGCTGACCGGACTGCTCGGTGGCGTGCTTGGGCATTTGCAGCCAGAGTTCGGCGCGTGGCCTTTGCTGGGTGCGCTGCTCGGACTCGCCCTGCTGCTGACGGTGTCCTACGCCCGTAACGCCAAACTGTCGGGCAACCTGAGTGCCACTACCCCGGTGGCAATGCTGCTCACTATGGTCCTAGGTGCCTTTGCGGCACACGGCAACATCACCTTGGCGTTGTCGGCAGCAGTGGTTGGCGCTGTGTTGCTGGACCTCAAGCCGACCTTGCACGGTTGGTTGCGTTTGATCGATCACCGCGAATTGACTGCATCGCTGCAACTGCTGGTGTTGTCCATGGTCATCCTGCCTTATCTGCCCAATACGGGCCTCGGGCCCTATGCCGCGCTCAATCCGTACCAGCTGTGGTGGGCAGTCATCCTGATTGCGGGCCTGTCGTTGACGGGTCACTTTGCCATGCGGATCACCGGCGCGCAAAGGGGTGTGCTGTGGACCGGTATCCTGGGAGGACTGGCATCTTCCACCGCAACCACGTTGGCTTTGGCTCGCTACGCACGCGAGCAGCCTTCGCTGACAGGCGCGGCGGTAGCCGGCACGTTGGCATCCTGTGGCGTCATGTTTTTTCGCATGGTCGTTCTGCTGGGTGTCATCCAGCCGGCGCTGCTGTCCACCTTCGGCAGCGCCCTGGTGGTCACTGGCGTGGCACTGCTGTGTATTGCGCTATGGGGGTGGCGCAAGTTGGACCGCACTGTAGTGGGGGAGGGCGCTGTCGGCGCGATGGCGCCATTCGACCTTGGCACCGCGCTCGGTTTTGGTGTGCTGCTCGCTGTCATGAGCGTCCTGGTGCCCGCGGCAAAGCAGTGGCTGGACACCAGCGGCCTCTATGTGCTGTCGGCGGTTTCAGGCCTTGCCGACGTGGATGCGATCTTGATCTCGGTCGCTCGGCTGCATGGTGCCGGTGGATTGTCCACGGGCGCCACCGTCACGGCGCTCGGTCTCGCGACATTGGCAAACATGGTGGCAAAGGTCGGCATCGCCTGGACGACAGGCGGCGCGCAGGTCGGTAAATCGGTTGTTTTCGGCTACCTGGGTGCGATGGCGTCCGGAGCTGCCGTATTGGCGCTGAGCGTGACGTTTTCGTGAGCGTCCACTGGCCACGTCTTCAGAATTTTTTGTGTTTGAACAATAGGGATCACCGCTATGGAAAAGTCATTTCATCGATTCTCTGAACTGTTTGCCCAGCTCGGCCTGCGCATGGATGCAGCAGGCATTGGGGAGTTCTTGGAGGCCCACTCTCCACTGCCGGCCGATGTGCTGCTGGCCGATGCCCCATTCTGGACGCCAGCTCAGGCGACTCTGTTGCGCGAAGAGCTTCTGGAAGATGCGGACTGGGCCGAAGTAATTGACCGGTTGAATGCCGCCTTGCGTGCACCCAAGGGGCGGTCATGATGCCTATGAGGAATCGTCTGTCGTTGGGGGTAGTCGTGGTGTCTCTGGCGCTGAGCTCGATGGTTCACGCGCAGGAGGCCAAGCTGGGATCGAGTGTCGAAGGGTTGCTGCAAGCGGCCAGGGATAGAAACCCAGAAATCGCCAGCATGCGTTTTGATGCGGATGCGGCAGCAGAGCGCGTCGCGCCTGCGGGCGCCTTGCCGGATCCGAAAATTCGAACCGAATTGCGTGACATCACGCGCATGGGAGAACAAAACCCCACGCTATTGCCAGGGCGCGTCGGAAGCACCCGCTACGTGCTGATGCAGGATTTTCCCTGGATGGGCAAACGCGGTCTGAAGCGTGAGGTGGCTGAGTCACAAGCACAAGCTGCGAGAAGCCGTGCAGCAGGCGCCTGGGTTGAACTGGCTGCCAAGATCAAGACGACTTATGCCGAGCTCTATTATCTGGACCAGAACGAACGCTTGTCGCGGGAAATTCTCGACCTGATGGCGCGATTGGAAAAAGTCGCGCAGGTCCGCTATGCGGGCGGGCTTGCTGCGCAACAGGATGTGATCCGTGCGCAGGTGGAGCAGTCCACCATGCGCAACGAACTGATTGCACTGGACGCTGAGCGTCGCCAACTCCAGTCCAAGTTGAATGCGCTCGTGGGGCGTCCGACCTCGGAGATTTTGGCTGCACCCGAGCAGATCCGCGCCTTGCCGTCGCCGGAGCAAGTCAGCTTCGCAGCGCTGGAAGGGCGCGCCCGGATGAACAATCCGCTGCTGCGCACGGAAGAGTCCCAGATCAGGGCGGCCGAGAAGAACCGCGAGCTGACCTACAAGAACCGCTATCCCGACTTCAACGTCGGTATCTCTCCGATTCAGTACCGAGGCTCGATCAAAGAGTGGGAGCTGATGGTCGAGTTGAATATTCCCCTGCAGCAAGACTCGCGGCGCGCCCAGGAGCGGGAGTCCGAGGCCATGTTGGCCGCTGCACGCTCACGCCAGGAAGTCGTCACGAATCAAGTCCTGGCAGACCTTTACGCCAACGTGGCAGGTTTTGAGTCCGCCCGGCGCTCTCTGGCGTTAACGACCGAAAGTCTCTTGCCGCAGTCGGAGTTGACCTTCCGCTCTGCGCTGGCTGGGTACCAGACGGGCAAGGTGGATTTTGCGACCTTGCTGGACGCGCAGCGCCAGATTCGTCAGTCCAAACTGAATCAGATCAAAGCCGGCGTGGAAGCGCAGAAGCGGCTTACCGAAATTGAACGCATCGTGGGAGAAGAACAATGACAACAGGTTTCAAGGCCGGCGTATTCCTGGCTATCGTCGCCGCAGGGTTGGCGGCGGGTGGTGGCTATTGGATGGGACAGCGCCAATCAGAAGCCCGCAGTGGTGACCAGACTGCGTCGCAGGGCGCCTCTGCCGGTCCTACCAAGAAGGAGCGCAAGGTACTTTTTTACCGTAACCCGATGGGGCTGCCCGACACATCTCCCACACCGAAAAAAGATCCAATGGGGATGGACTACATCGCGGTCTACGAGGGCGAGCAGGAAGAAGCAGAAACCAACTCCAATCAAATTCGCATCAGCACCGAAAAGATTCAGAAACTCGGCGTTCGCACCGAGGCGGTGAGTCTGCGCTCTCTGGACAAGGTGGTGCGTGCCGCCGGACGCATCGAACCAGACGAGCGCCAGACCTTCACCATCGCTGCCAAATTCGAGGGCTATGTTGAGCGTCTGCATGCCAACGTCACCGGACAGGCGGTGAGCAAGGGGCAGCCTCTCTTCGAGGTCTATAGCCCCGAACTGGTGTCTGCCCAGCGCGAGTACGCCATCGCGGCACAGGGTGTCGATGCGTTGAAGGATGCCTCTGGTGAGACACAGCGTGACATGCGTGAGCTGGCCGACTCCAGCCTGGCGCGGCTTCGCAATTGGGATATCTCGGACGAGCAGGTCAAGACCTTGGCCAAATCCGGCGACGCACGCCGCACGCTGACATTTCGCTCACCAGTGGCAGGGATCATCACCGACAAGAAGGCCATCCAAGGTATGCGATTCATGCCGGGCGAAATGCTCTACCAAGTCGCCAACCTGTCCTCGGTCTGGGTCATCGCCGATGTCTTCGAGCAAGACATCGGCTTGGTCAAGTCGGGGGGCAAGGCCAAGGTGCAAATCAATGCCTACCCAGACAAGGTGTTCCAGGGGACAGTCAGCTATGTGTATCCCACCCTGAAGCCTGAAACCCGAACGGTGCAGGTGCGCGTGGACTTGTCAAACACGGGTGGCTTGCTCAAGCCTGGCATGTTTGCCCAGGTGGAACTTCCGACCGCCAGCAAGGGGGCGGTTTTGACGGTGCCGACTTCGGCCGTGATTGACAGCGGCACGCGCCAGATCGTCCTGGTGCAGCTCAAGGAGGGACGATTCGAACCCCGCGATGTCAAAGTGGGCGCACGCAGCGACGACCGCATTGAAGTCACCGAGGGCGTTCGCGAGGGTGAGCAGGTGGTCATCGCTGCCAATTTCCTGATCGATGCAGAAGCCAACCTCAAGGCGGCCGTGGGCGGCTTTGGGCACTCCTCACATGGAGCTAAGTCGGAAGCACAAGGCACCCCTGATGCGAGCAAGCCCGCTGCCTCCGTCGGGCACCAAGGTGAGGGCAGGGTGGAGGAGTCTGATGCGAAGGCCGGCACGGTGACCATTGCCCATGGTCCCATACCCTCCCTCAAATGGCCTGCAATGTCCATGGAGTTCAAGGTCTCCAACAATGGGCTGATGGCGGGCTTGCAACCTGGCGCAGCGGTGGTCTTCGAGTTCGTTGAGCGTGGACAGGGTGAATGGGTGGTCACCTCCGTGAAACCCATGGGCAAAGCGGCGGCCACTCCGCACGCCGACCATAACTGATCTTAAGGGAACAACATGCTCGCGAAGATCATTGACTGGTCAGGAAGAAACAGCTTCCTGGTGCTCCTGGCCACGCTGTTTGTCATTGTCGCAGGGGTATTCGCGGTGTTGCGAACGCCTTTGGACGCCCTGCCGGACTTGTCCGACGTGCAGGTCATCGTCTACACCGAATACCCTGGACAAGCGCCCCAGGTGGTTGAGGATCAGGTCACCTATCCCTTGACCACCGCCATGCTGTCGGTACCCAAGTCCAAGGTGGTGCGCGGCTTTTCGTTCTTTGGAGCGTCCTTCGTCTACATCATCTTTGAGGATGACACAGACATCTATTGGGCGCGTTCGCGCGTGCTGGAATACCTCAATTTCGCATCCAGCCGAATGCCCAAGGGGGTCACGCCGCAAATTGGCCCTGATGCCACCGGTGTGGGTTGGGTCTACCAGTACGCTTTGATCGCCAAGGACCGGACGCTGGCCGAGTTGAGAACTTTGCAGGATTGGTACCTGCGCTACCAGCTGACCAAGGCGCATGGCGTCGCTGAGGTGGCATCCGTCGGTGGCTTTGTCCAGACCTACCAGATTACCGTCGACCCGGTGAAGCTGCGGGCCTACGGCATTCCGTTGGCCAAGGTGTCGCAGGTCGTGCGCGACTCCAATCGTGACGTCGGCGGCCGTGTGGTGGAGATGGCCGAGACAGAGTACATGGTGCGCGGAAAGGGCTATCTGCGCGGCGCGGCGGACATCGAGAACCTGGTCGTCAAGACCGAAAAAGGCACACCAGTATTGATTCGAGACATCGCTCGCGTTGAACTCGCTCCCGATGAACGGCGCGGCCTGACCGAACTCAACGGGGAGGGGGAGGTGGTCTCGGGCATCGCCATGGCCCGCTATGGCCAAAACGCCCTGGAAGTCATTCACAACCTGAAGGAGAAAATTACCGAAGTTTCGGCAGGGCTGCCGCAGGGCGTCAGCATCCAGGCTGTTTACGACCGATCTGACCTGATTCATCGGGCCATCGATACGCTCAAGCGAACGCTGATTGAGGAGAGCCTGATCGTTGCCCTGGTCTGCATGGTCTTTCTCATGCACATCCGTTCAGCCCTCGTGGCTATCTTGATGTTGCCCGTAGGGGTGCTGATCTCATTCATCGCGATGCGCTTGCTGGGCATGAATTCCAACCTGATGAGTCTGGGTGGTATCGCCATTGCGATCGGTGCCATGGTGGATGCGGCCATCGTCATGATCGAGAACGCCCATAAACACCTGGAGCGGCTCCCACCCGAGCACAACAGCAAGCAGCGGGTCGAGGCCATGATCGCCGCGTGCAAGGAGGTTGGCCCGGCACTGTTCTTCTCGCTGCTGATCATCACCGTGTCGTTTCTGCCCGTGTTCACGCTCGAATCACAGGAGGGGCGCATGTTCTCACCGCTGGCGTTCACCAAGACGTTTTCTATGGCAGGAGCGGCGCTGCTGTCGGTGACGCTGGTGCCGGTGCTCATGATGATTTTCATTCGCGGACGCATCATGCCGGAGTCCCGTAACCCGGTGAACCGGTTCCTGATCTGGGTCTACCGACCCATCATCGCTGGCGTGATGCGCTGGAAGAAAGTGACTATTGCTATTGCCCTGGTCGTGCTTGGGGTGTCGTTCTACCCGGCCAGCAAGCTGGGGTCCGAATTCATGCCGACACTCAATGAAGGCACTTTGCTCTACATGCCTGCTTCGCTGCCGGGCATGTCGATCACCAAGGCCGCCGAGTTGCTTCAGACGCAAAACAAGATCATCAAGAGTTTTCCAGAGGTTGAATCGGTCTACGGTAAGGCAGGACGGGCCAACACGGCCACCGACCCGGCACCGACCGAGATGTTCGAGACGGTCATCAACCTCAAGCCGGAGTCAGCGTGGCGATCTGGCATGACCACCGACAAATTGATCGCCGAGATGGACAAGGCACTGCAATTTCCTGGCGTCTCCAATGCCTGGACCATGCCCATCAAGGCGCGCATCGACATGCTGTCCACCGGTATCCGCACACCCATTGGTATCAAGGTCTTCGGCAAGGACTTGAACGAAATGGAACGCCTGGCGCGGGAGATCGAGACCGTAGTGAAATCTGTGCCCGGCACCACCTCGGCATTCGCGGAGCGGATCACAGGCGGCTTCTACCTGAACATCGAGCCCGACCGCGCCCAACTGGCACGCTACGGTCTGGCGGTGGGTGATCTGCAGGAGGTCATTGGTACGGCGCTCGGCGGTGACATGGTGACCACCACGGTGGAAGGGCGAGAGCGTTTTGGCGTGACGGTTCGCTACCCACGCGAATTGCGGTCTGACCCGCAGCAGATCGCCCGTGAAGTGCTGGTGCCGACGATGGATGGAGCCATGGTTCTGCTGGGCCAGGTTGCCCGCGTGGAGGTGGCCAAGGGCGCCCCGGGTATCCGTACCGAAAATGCGCTGCTATCTGCCTACATTTTTGTGGACATCCGTGAGCGTGACATCGGTGGCTACGTCGCCGAGGCGCGCAAAGCAGTGAATGACCAGGTCAAGTTCCCGCCCGGCTACTACGCCACATGGAGCGGTCAGTTTGAGTCCATGGAGCGTGCCATCGAGAAAATGAAACTCGTTGTGCCAGTAACGCTGTTGCTCATTTTCCTGCTGCTGTACCTGAACTTCAGGCGACTGACGGAGACTTTGATCGTCATGCTGTCGGTGCCGTTCGCGTTGGTTGGCGGCGTCTGGCTGATGTGGTGGCTTGGCTACAACCTCTCTGTCGCAGTTGCTGTGGGCTTCATTGCCCTGGCGGGTGTGGCCGCTGAAACCGGGGTCGTCATGCTGATCTACCTGGACCACGCCTGGGAAGAGATCAAGGAAAAACGCCGCTCTGAAGGGAAAGAGCCAGGAGTTGGTGACCTTTACGAGGCAGTCATGGATGGAGCCGTCGAACGGGTTCGTCCCAAGATGATGACGGTCGTTGCCATTATGGCGGGCCTGCTACCCATTATGTGGGGGACCGGCACCGGCTCGGAAGTGATGAGTCGCATTGCCGCACC
This sequence comes from Diaphorobacter sp. ED-3, assembly GCF_027625375.1. Classification (NCBI taxonomy): domain Bacteria; kingdom Pseudomonadati; phylum Pseudomonadota; class Betaproteobacteria; order Burkholderiales; family Comamonadaceae; genus Diaphorobacter; species Diaphorobacter sp. ED-3. Next base: position 1,511,493 of record NZ_CP115182.1, read on the forward strand.
GATGGTCGGTGGCATGATTTCTTCGACCGTGCTCACGCTGGCTGTGATTCCGGCGCTCTACGCGCTGGTCAAACAGTTTGAACTTCGAAGGCAGCGTGCTTCGGGAACGGATTCGCATCCATCCGACCCAGTCTGGAGCCGTGAAGTTTGAGCCATGGACGCTGGCCCTTGGCGTCGACGCGGAGCGTGGGACAGGGTCTAAAAGGAGGCGCTTTACTTGTTTCACCAACTGCTCTGACCCCTCTCTCAATGCACAACACATCAAACTGCGAGTTGACCTCCTTTGAGCGGCTCAACCGCGACTGCTTCTGTCTGAGCCTGGATCCTGCGGCGCTGGCGGCTGCGCTCGATGCCGAGTTGGGCTCTCCGAGCTTGTCGCAGCTAGTGCGCGACCGATGCCCCTACCTGTTTGCTGCGCAGCCGGTCTTCGTGGCGCGGCCTCCTCTCGAACGAATGGCCCGCGTCGTGCAAGCCATCGAGGCAGTGGTGGCACTCCCGGCCTACCGGGAGCAGGTCTTGGCGGATGCCCCCGCCATTGCGCGGGACGGCACCGGTGGCTCCCAGGGCGTGTTCTTCGGCTATGACTTCCATCTGGACCAAGACCGTCTCGGTTTGATCGAAATCAACACGAACGCTGGTGGTGCGATGCTGAATGCGGTGCTGGCCCGTGCTCAGCGCAGCTGCTGTCAGGCTGTGCATGCAATGGTGCCCGGCCGAGCAGGAGTCACAACGTTCGAGCAGCGGCTGGTGGACATGTTCCGCCGTGAGTGGCGGCTGGCCGGTCACTCACGGCCGTTGGTCTCGATCGCTATCGTGGACGAAGCGCCGCAGCAGCAATACCTGTATCCAGAGTTCCTGCTGTTCCGGCAGCTGTTTGAGCGCCATGGACTGCAGGCCATCATTGTCGATCCCTCCGAGCTGGCGTGCCGTCACGGCAGGCTCTGGCACGGCGAACTCGCCATCGACGTGGTTTACAATCGTGTCACAGATTTTTATCTGGATCTGCCTGCCAACGCCGTGCTGCGACAGGCTTGGCTGGAACAGGTAGCGGTTCTCACGCCCCATCCGACGGCGCACGCGCTATACGCCGACAAGCGGCGACTGGCCTTGTTCAGTGACGATGGTGCGCTGCGGGAGCTGGGCGTTGCTGACGACGACAGGAAGGTGCTGCTGGCGAACGTGCCGCGCACCGAAGTGGTCGATGAGGCACATGGTGACCGGCTGTGGGCGGCTCGTCGTAGCCTGTTCTTCAAACCCGCGGCGGGCTTCGGTAGCCGCGCCGCGTACCGAGGTGACAAACTCACGCGCCGGGTCTGGCAGGAGATCATGACGGGAGCCTATGTAGCACAGGCCCTCGTGCCTCCGGGCGAACGCGTCATTGCGAATACGGAGGGACTGCAGTCCATGAAATTCGATTTGCGCGCCTACGCCTATGCCGGCGACGTTCAGTGGGTTGCTGCACGCGTGTATCAGGGACAAACCACGAACTTCCGCCAGCCGGGCAGTGGCTTTGCCCCCGTCTACACCACCGTGGATGGCTCCGGCCGCGGAATGTGCGACTCGGATGGTGAACACGCGTCCTATGTGTTCCTGCTCGACGAGGCGGGCGAGGTGCACGCGTTGCCGCATGTGCTGTATGTGGCGCTTGCCAGGGGCCAGGCCTTGGCACCGATATTTGCGGACCAAACTCTGCGCCTAGCGGACTGGTATGTACGGCTTCGGGCCGATGGGGTGCCGGGTGCTGTGGTCAACGAGACCTATGGGTTTGTTCGCTTCGACCGAGAGGGGCGGTTCAAATTGGAGGCTGCGCCAGGAGATGCAGCATGGCCTACTCCTGAGGAGCGCCGACGGATGCAGGAGCTGCTATTCTCCATAGACTTGGAGCCCAACGGCGCCTGATCATAGGAGCCGGTAGGAGGGTGGGCCGCCCAACGAAGTGAATCATTTGGGTTGCTGCAAGAATGGTCAGACGATGATGCGTGGCTTCTGGCCTGGCAAAATGCAGATGGTCACGTCGCATGGGCGAGGACCAACTCCCACCAGATGCACGCAGCGACCAATCCCATCTCAAAAGTTACGGGGCACAGGTTTCTTTGGCGGCTTTTGCGCCATCTTTGCAGGCCTTGACTTCGGCCTCATAACGCGCCTTGCGCAATTGGTTCAGGTATGGCGTCGTCTGTGCGCGCGGGCCATGGTCGAGCTGCAATACGAGTTTCTTGGGAGGGCAGACCTTTTCTTGGTCTGGAGCGGCACTGGCCGAGAGACTGAAGCCAAGGGTCGTGGCGCCAACGAGAGCGATGAGCAAGTATTTCATGATGAACTCCTTGGATAGGAAAACCGAACGTATGAATCAGCGAGGCACAGGGCTGCCGGCTGACTGCGCCAACAGCGGTACGCGAAGCGCAAGGGCACGCTTTTTTCTGTTTTTGACAGATCCCGGGGTTTCTGTGCCAACGTCGAAGGTTTTTTCCGCAGTTGCCACGCCGCCTGTTTAGATTCCTCGGCCTCCCCGGAAACCCGCTGCAACCCCAACTGGCAATCAACCCCGGTAGTAGAGACGCAGACGCGCGTCGCGTTCTTCAGGGGACTCGCTCCGCAATTCGTTGATTACTTGCTCACGCGTCTTGCCTGGACCTGCCGCATCAGGAGTGCGGATCGGGAAGTTGCTTTGGCCGTAAGAAAGTCGTCCTTGCTGCATAGCAGCCTTAGTTTCGGCGATGACTTGCTCTCGCGTCTTCTCGCTCTTGAAGTGTTCCGGGTGAACGATGACGCCCTTTTCGTTGTTGGCGGGATGCTCGTACGCTGCCGAAGCAATCCCTGGAAGGCCCAGGGTAACCACTGCGGCCGCGGCGGCAATCATGGAAGAAAGGGAGAGGCGTTTTTGGATCATGGTTGAAGCTCCTAGCGATAGTGAATAAAACTTGCATCTCTCATGCCTTGCTTGGGCGTTGAGGAGATGTGTTCATCGTAGGGAGCGCACCCCAACAGAATCTAGACAGCCCGATGATATTTTTGTCAGGGAGCGGCGCGAACTGGAGCGCAAGTTGGTGGACCTGCGCGGGGGGTAAACACGGAGGACGGAGAATCTACCTCAAGGATACGCGCCTATCACGGCAGCAGTCCGGGTGCCATTGGGCAGCCCCTGGCTTACGCGCACCCTCCAGCGATGTGGCTCCAGCGAGCTATCGCAAGCGATTGATAGGTGGTTGTGGGTCCGCAGGCGTGCCAACAAGTGCGGCGATGATGGGGCAGGGAAACGCCTGCCCCGTCTCCTCGCACCGCGCGAGCATGTCACGCAGTGCACCTCGCATGCGCTCCAGATCCCCGACCTTCTCATCGATTTGCTCAAGGCGTCGCTGCGTCACCGTCTGGATGGCCCGGCGATTCCGTCCGTCCTCCAGGTCTAGCAGCGATCCCACCTCATCCAACGAGAAGCCCAGGCTCTGCGCCCGCTTGATAAAGCCGATCCGCTGAACCATTGAAGCGGGGTAACGCCGGAAACTGCCTGCGGCTTTCGGGACCGGCAAAAGCCCGCGACCCTGGTAGTAGCGAATCGTCTCTACACCGACGCCAGCGACTTTGGCCAGTCTGCCGACCGTCATCCAATCGCCCGGGCCTTCGTTCATCGAGGGATCTACCGTTTTCTTCATAGCCATGGCAGGATAACGCTGTACCGCGTAGTTGACCCCTGTCTCCATTTGATTAAGATCAAGATCTCGCAGCTTGCCTAAGCATAGGATTGCTGTTATTGGCTATATAGGCCGCACATGCGCACACATCTCAACCCTCGTAGGATTCGTGCCATCGCGTGGATGGTGCTGGGGGTATGGTTGTTTGCGCTTGCGGCCGGGATGGCGAATGCCTGCCTGTTGGAGTCCCCGGAGCCGCACCACTATGCGTCAGGGTATGAACACGGCAATGGCCACTCCCATGGGGGTCATGAGGGCGCCCACGAAAAGCATGAAGAGGGGAGCCAGGACCCGTCGAAGGCACCTTGCCTGAAACTTTGCGGAGAGGTCAACCAGTCGGCAATTCAGAAGACGCCGACCTTTGCGTTCGACCTTATTGGGCTTCCGCCCCCTTCCTATACTGCCTGGGAACCGGCCCCGGCGCTGGCTCTGCGAGCCATCCTATTGAGGAGCCCCCAGCGGGCTCACCCACAGCCGCCTGCTTGGCTGCTGTTTGCACGTCTCGCGTTATAGCCCCTCCTGTGAGCGCTGTGCCGGCTATGTCCCGCACGCGTCTCGTACGCCTTGACTCTGTACCCGGCTACGGAGTTCTCATATGGGATTTGTCTTCTGGAAGCGCCACTTGGCTCGACCAGACGACAAAAGCCAGCGGCTAAAGGAGAAAGAAATGACATTCGTGCGCTCCATCGCGGTCGTCTTCGGCGCCGCCCTCGTCAGTTTGTTTTCATTCGCGCAAGACGACCATCAGGCCCATCATCCTGCGGGTTCGAGCGCCCCTGGGACTTCGGCTCTAGTGGCGCCGAGCTTCGAGGGCATGCCGGAGCACTCGCGGATCAATGCTGCCTGGAACGAGCAGGCGTAACGGAGAACCCCATGGCAAAGAACAAGAAGGCCGCGACAGGCGCGACGAAAAAGGCTCATGCGGACGTGACCGATGTCGCGCACAACCCGTCGCGCGACGAGGCAACGGAACGCTCGATCGGCCGCGAGGACTATGAGGCGCAGTTGCACATGCTGCAGATAGAACTCGTGAAGCTGCAGCGCCATTTCATCAAGTGCAGCGACCGGATCCTCATCCTCTTGGAGGGACGGGACAGTGCGGGCAAGGATGGCAGCATCAAGCGGCTCGTCGAACACCTGAGTCCGCGGGAAACCCGGGTCGTCGCGCTCGGCAAACCCTCCGATCGGGACCGCACCAGTTGGTACTTCCAGCGCTACGTGCCGCACCTACCGGTCGGCGAAGAACTCGTTGTGTTCAACCGTAGCTGGTACAACCGCGCCGGCGTGGAGCCGGTGATGGGTTTCTGCACGGCTGAGCAGCACGAGGAGTTCATGAACTCAGTGCCGAAGTTCGAGGAGATGCTGGTCAACTCCGGCATCAAGCTGCTGAAGTATTACCTCGACATCGGGAAGAAAGAGCAGACCCGCCGGCTCGGTGAACGCCGCCGAGACCCGCTCAAGCAATGGAAATCAAGTCCGGTCGACGCCGTGGCGCTGAAGCACTGGGACGGCTACACGCGTGCGCGCGACGAGATGTTCATACGCACGCACACCGCTGCCGCTCCCTGGTCCGTCGTGCTCGCCGACAACAAGCGAGTCGCCAGGCTCAACCTGATCAGGGACGTCCTCTCGCGGCTCCACTACGCGGGCAAGAAGCACAAGCTCATCGCGCCCGACCGGGAGATCGTCTTCGAGTTCTCGCAGGACTGCCTGGATTCCGGCCGACTCGCACGTTGACACATCGAACAGAACCAACAGTAAGAACCATCCATGAAGGCAATCAACGTTGAAGTCGGAGGGCTCATATCGAGCCTGAGCGCGGAGGGAGTACGTCGCAAGTTGCTGCAGCTTCCCGGCGTCCATCACGCGGATGTCAACTACGTTGCGGGAAGCGCAACGGTCCATCTCGACGAACGGCAGCTCAGTGTCGAGGATCTGCGCCGCCGGATCGTGGAGTGCGGCTATCACTGCAGTGGCGAGCAGACGCCTAAGCATGTGTGTGATCCCGCCACGGGCAGTACGGCGGGCCAGAGCCATGACGGACACGCCGATCACGCCGTGTCTGCGAAGCAGGAGGATCACGCGGTGCATTCGGGGCACGCCCATGCAGCCGGAGCGACTGCGACGACGGCCGCCTCGCCGGCCTCCCATGTCGGGCACCAGGGCCACGCAGGCGAGCCCGCCATGGCCGACATGATGCACGACATGGGGCACGGGTCTGGGTCGATGCAGGACATGGCCCGGGACATGCGCAATCGGTTCTTCGTGTCCCTGATCTTTTCGATTCCGGTGTTTCTCTATTCGCCGATGGGGAAGATGTTCGGCGACTTCCAGACGCCGTTCGGGCTGGACAACAAGCTCTTTCTTTTCATCTTTGCGAGCGCGGCAATCCTCTATCCCGGGTGGCCTTTCTGCATCGCTGCGTGGCGCGCTTTGCGCAACGGTGTCGCCAACATGGCCACGCTGGTCGTGCTGTCGGTGGGCGTGGGATACCTGTTCAGCGTCGGAGCGACCTTCTTCTACGAGGGTGAGGTGTTCTATGAAGCGGCGTCAGTGCTGCTGGTTTTCATCCTGCTGGGCCACTGGTTAGAGATGCGCGCCCGCGCGGGTGCGTCCGACGCGATTCGCGCGCTGATGGATCTCGCGCCACCGATGGCCACCGTCGTGCGCAACGGTGTCGAGACCAAGGTGCCAACCGCCGAGGTCGTGGCCGGTGAACTGGTGGTGATCAAGCCCGGCGACAAAATCCCGGTGGATGGCGAGATCGTCGAAGGAGCCTCGCAGGTAGACGAGTCGATGCTGACCGGCGAGTCGATGCCGGTCAAGAAGGTGGTAGGCAGCACCGTCGTGGGCGCCAGCATCAACAAGAGCGGGAGCTTCCGCTACAAGGCCACGAAGGTCGGTGCGGACACGGCATTGGCCCAGATCGTCAAGCTGGTCCAGGAGGCCCAGAACTCGAAGGCACCCGGCCAGCTGCTGGCCGACCAGGCGTCGCAGTGGCTGGTGCTGGCGGCGATCGTGATTGGCCTGTTGACCTTCAGCGTCTGGTACTGGGTGATGGGCCAGACGCTGCTATTCGCACTCACCTTGACCATCACGGTATTCGTGATCGCATGCCCTGATGCGCTGGGCCTGGCCACGCCGATGGCCATCATGGTCGGGACCGGCCTGGGTGCGATGAACGGCATCCTCTTCAAGAACGCGGCCGCGCTGGAGAACGCTACCAAGCTGACAGTGGTGGTGTTCGACAAAACCGGCACCTTGACACTCGGGCAGCCCGATGTCGTCGAGATCGTGGCCGCGCCCGGTGTCGAAGAGGCGCGGCTTCTGGCGACGGCCGCCGCGGTGGAGAAGTTCTCCGAGCACCCCCTTGCACTCGCAGTGCTCAAGCGTGCGGGGGACATGCCGACGGAGGTCACCGAGAACTTCACCAACATCGATGGGCAAGGTGCACGGGCCACCATCGGGGGCGAGAGGGTGCTGCTCGGGAACCGGCTGCTGATGCAGTCGGAGCAGGTAGACCTGACCGTCCTCGCCAGCGAGGCAACGCGGCTGCAAGGCGGCGGGCGCACGGTGGTCTATGTCGCGCGCGGCGGCCGGCTGATCGGCCTCATCGCAATCGCGGACGCCGTCCGGCCGACCTCGCGCGAGACGATCTCCAAGCTGCAGGCGCGGGGCGTGAAGGTCGCGATGCTGACCGGCGACAACCAGGCGACCGCCGAGCGCATCGGCAAGGAACTGGGCATCGACATCGTCCTTGCGGACGTGCTGCCCGGCCAGAAGGCATCCAAGATCAAGGAGTTGCAGCAGCAGGGCCACAAGGTGGGCATGGTCGGCGACGGCATCAACGACGCTCCAGCGCTGACCCAGGCCGACGTCGGTTTTGCGATCGGCGCCGGGACGGATGTCGCCATGGAAAGCGCCCAGGTGGTGTTGATGAAAAGCGACCCGTACGACGTCGTCGGGGCCATCGAGCTCTCTCGCGCAACGCTGCGCAAGATGCACCAGAACCTATGGTGGGCCGTGGGCTACAACGTGGTCGCCTTCCCGCTTGCGGCTGGGGTGTTGTACCCCTTCACGCTGTCGCCGGAGGTTGCCGCGTTGTCGATGTCCGGCAGTTCTGCGATAGTGGCCATCAATGCACTAATGCTCAAACGCACGCGCTTACCGGGCATCAAGCGCGTCACGTCGCGCACCTCCGCTCAAGCGGTCGCGTGAGCCCGTGCTGCGAGCCACCATGGTCGAGAGCCGCCCGATGAGATCGCCGCCGTCCAAAGCCAGGCTGGCCCGTCAGGACGATCTGGGCGTCGTTCAGCTGGGCTGGCTAGCGGCGGCCGTGTTCGTTGTCTCGGCCGGGTACGGCGCGTTGATGCCCTTGATTCCCGACTGGCTGCGCCCTCTGATGGGTGACGCCGACCCAGCGGTGCTCGCGCGCCATGTCGGCTACCTCAGCGGCATCTACACGGCCGGGATACTTGTGGGGGCGCCACTGTGGGGCGTGCTGGCGGACAGGCTGGGACGCGCCCGCGTGCTGTTGGTCGGGCTGGTCGGCTATGTGGCGAGCCTGCTTCCGCTGCTGCGCCCCGAATCTGTGGGCGTGGTCGGCATCTATGCGCTGCGCGGCGCTGCGGGCTTCTTTGTCGCCGCAGTCGTGCCCGTGGTGCCGGCGCTCGTCGCGCAGTACACGCCGCAGGCGATACGCGCCAAGCGCTTCGCATGGTTGGGCGCGATGTCGCTGCTCGGGTTCCTGTTCGGACCCGGCCTCAACGCCGTCGCGGATCGCCTTGCCGGCTTGGGCGTCTTCGCCGCCCTCGTGCAGGGGTCATCGACCAAGCTCGTGATCGGACTCTCGGCCGCGCTGGGTGCGTTGATGATGCTGGGCCTGGCCGCCACGCTTCCCGCGCCGTCCAGCACTCTGGATGCGGGCCCGAGCGATGACGACGGCCCGCCCGAGAGCCGGTCCTTCACGCTCTGGCTGCTCAATGGCGTGGTCATGTTCGTGCTCGCCGGCTTTGAACTCGGCATCGTGCTGCAGGGCCAGCGTCATCCCGAACTCACGTCGCGCGAGGTGTCGTGGATGTTCGCCGCATGCAGCCTGGTGATGTTGGGCGTCAACGCGGTCCTGTTTTTCACCGGCTTGCTTGAGCGCGCTGATCCCCGTCGCATGTTGGCTGCCGGCATGGTCCTGGGTATCGCGGGACTCGCGGTGCTGGCTCGCCATGGCAGCGAGACCTGGATGTACGTTGGCGTCAGTTTCACAGCGGCGGGCACCGGTATCGTGCTGCCGACCGTTGCCTACCTCGCCGCAGGCTCCGCACGTCGGCGGCTCGGAACCGCGATGGGCGGCCTAGCGGCAGCAGCCGGCTTCGGGCAGACGCTTGGATCGGCAGTCGCCGGCTGGCTGTTCGGCACCGTCATGCAGAGCAGCTTCGCATGGCTCTCCATCCCGCTCGTGGCCACCCTCGCATTCTTGCTGATTCCCCGGCAGTGGTGGCCAGCGAACCCGGCCCTGCTGACAGCTTCACCTTCCTCCACGGAGACCGAACCATGAGACTTATCCTGACGACCCTGCTCGCAGCGCTTGCCCTGTCGCTGAGCGGATGCGGCTACAACGACTTCCAGCGGTTGGACGAACAGACCAAGTCTGCCTGGTCCGAGGTGCTGAACCAGTACCAGCGGCGCGCAGATCTGATACCGAACATCGTCGCGACGGTGAAAGGAGAGACCAACTTCGAACAAGAGACGCTGACCCGGGTCGTCGAAGCGCGCGCCAAGGCCACCTCGATTCAGGCTACTCCGGAACTCGTCAACAACCCCGAGGCGTTCCAGAAGTTCCAGGCGGTGCAGGGCGAGCTGTCCGGCGCGCTGAGCAGGCTGCTGGTCGTGAGCGAGAACTACCCGCAGCTCAAAGCCAACCAGGCCTTCCAGGAACTGCGCGCGCAGCTTGAAGGCACCGAGAACCGCATCACCGTGGCCCGCGGGCGCTATGTGAAGGTGGTGCAGGACTACAACGTCCTCACGCGCAGCTTCCCGACCAACATCACGGCCAAGGTGTTCAGCTACGACGTCAAGCCGAACTTCTCCGTCGCCGACGAGAAGGCGATGGCCACGCCGCCCCAGGTCGACTTCGGCGCCTCGGCACCGGCGGCGCGCCCCTGACATGAGCACGCTGAGAACAGCGGTGCCGTACCCGGCCGCCCACCTGCGCCTGGCCCGCATGTTGGCCTGGCTGTTGCTGAGCCTGTTCCTGGTGGTCGCGTCCGCGCAGGAACTGGTAGCTATTCCGCCGCTGCAGGCGCGTGTCACCGACCTCACGGGGACGCTCGCCGCCGATCGGATCGCCTCGCTGGATGCGCAGCTTCGTGCCTTCGAGGAACGCAAGGGCGTGCAGATCGCGGTGCTGATGGTCGGCTCTACGCGGCCAGAACCGGTCGAGCAGTACGCCATGCGGGTGGTCGAACAGTGGAAGCTCGGCCGCCGCAAGGTGGACGATGGCGCACTGCTGCTGGTTGCCAAGGAAGATCGTGCCGTGCGCATCGAGGTTGGCTACGGCATCGAGGGCGCGCTGAGCGACTTGGTGGCGCGGCGCATCATCGACGAAGTAATCACGCCGCGCTTTCGCCAGGGCGATTTCGACGGTGGCATCGCGGCAGGCGCCGAACAGATCATGCGCGTCGTCGACGGCGAAGCCCTGCCTGCGGCGGATCCACGGCGGCAAGGCCGGACCAACGACATCGGCCAGGCCTGGCCCTTCCTGTTCATCGTGGCTTTGATGCTGGGCGGATTGCTGCGCAACGCGCTCGGCCGGGTCCCTGGCGCCGTGGTCACAGCCGGGGTATTGGGTGCTGCGGCGTGGCTGGTGGTGGGCACGCTCGCGGTAGCCGCGATGGCCGGATTGGCGGGGTTCTTCGTCACGCTGCTAGGCATCGGCATGGGCGGCCACGGCGGCATGCATGGGCACCATCGGGGTGGTGGGTGGCCTGGTGGCGGATTCGGCGGCGGCGGAGGAGGATTCCGCGGCGGTGGCGGTGGCTTTGGTGGCGGTGGCGCCTCAGGACGGTGGTGAGATGAACATTCAACGACTTCTTCGCCACCTCGCCACCACCGGCGGCGCGGTACGCCGCGCCTTCCCGTCGCGCACTCTGGACGCCATCGAGCAAGCCATCCGTGCGGGAGAGTCCCAGCATGGCGGCCAGTTGCGCTTCGTGGTCGAGGGCGCGCTGGATGGATCGCCGCTGTGGCGAGACCAGTCGCCGCGCGAGCGAGCGCTGGATCTGTTCGCCCGTATGGGCGTATGGGACACGGCACATAACAGCGGCGTGCTCATCTACGTGCTGCTGGCCGATCGGGCGGTGGAGATCGTGGCCGATCGCGGCATCCATGCCTGTTGCGGCGCCGACATGTGGTCAGGTGTGTGCCAGCGCATGGAAGCCCAGTTCGCGCAGGGGCACTTCGAGGCCGGTTCCATGGAAGGCATCGCCGCCGTCAGCCATCTGTTGATGCAGCACTTTCCGCGCGACTCGGGCGACGGAAACGAGTTGCCCGATCGGCCAGTCCTTTTTTGAACGACAACATCCTTGGAGACTTTCCATGCAACTTCAGTTTTTGGGTGCCACGGGCACCGTGACCGGTTCGAAATACCTCCTGCGCCATGGCGACTCGACCATCCTGGTGGACAGCGGCCTGTTCCAGGGCTTTAAGCAGCTGCGGCTGCGCAATTGGGAGCCGCTGCCGGTCGCGCCCAAGACGATCGATGCTGTCGTGCTCACCCACGCCCACATCGATCACAGCGGCTACCTGCCGCTGCTGGCGCGGCAGGGTTTTCGCGGGCGGGTCTATTGCACGTCCGCGACGCATGAGCTATGCAAGATACTGCTCACCGACAGTGGTCATTTGCAGGAAGAAGAGGCGAAGTTCGCCAACCGCTACGGCTTCTCCAAGCACAAGCCCGCGCTGCCGCTGTACACGCGGGAGGATGCCGAGCGCTGCCTGAAGCTTTTCTCACCGCGTCCGTTCGCCGAGGCCTTCGAAGCTCTGCCCGGACTCACAGCCCGGCTGGAGCCCTCGGGGCACATGCTCGGCTCCGCCTTCGTGCACCTCAGCGATGGGCAGCGGTCGGTGCTCTTCTCCGGCGACATCGGCCGCCCGAACGACCCGGTGCTGCGCCCGCCGGTGCAGGTTCCGGGCGCAGACTACCTGCTGGTGGAGTCTACCTACGGCAACCGCAAGCATGAAGAGACTGACGCGCTGGAAAAACTGGAGACCGTGATCAATCAGACCGCCGCCCGCGGCGGTGTCGTGGTCATCCCCGCGTTCGCGGTCGGCCGCGCCCAAAGCCTGATGTATGGCATCTACCAGCTCAAGAAGCAGGGCCGCATCCACCACCTGCCGGTGTACCTCGACAGCCCGATGGCCATCGATGCGACGCAGCTGTATCACGCCCACCGTGACGAGCATCGGCTCTCGCCCGAGGAGTGCGAGGGCATGTGCCACGCCGCGAAGATCGTCAACAAGGTCGAGGAGTCCAAGGCGCTCAGTGCCAGCCGCGGCCCGATGGTGATCATCTCCGCCAGCGGCATGGCCACGGGTGGCCGGGTGGTTCACCACCTGAAGTCCTTCGCACCCGATCGGCGCAACACGATCCTGTTCGCCGGCTACCAGGCGGGTGGAACCCGCGGCGCGGCGATCCTGCATGGTGCGTCCACCGTTCGCATCCATGGCGAAGACGTGCCGATTCGCGCCGAGGTGGCCTCGCTCGACAACCTCTCCGCCCATGCCGATGCCGACGAGATCATCGCGTGGCTGCGCGGCTTCACGCAAACGCCGCGCCGCACGTTCGTGACGCACGGCGAGCCCGAAGCGGCCGATGCGCTGCGCTCGCGGATCGACCATGAACTCGGCTGGGCGGTTTCGGTGCCCGACTACCTGCAGACCGTGGAGCTCGCATGACAGCGCAAATGCATGAAGCCGGCCGCACCAAGGAGGCCGGGAACAGGCTGCAGGCGTGGCGCACGGGCATCGACACCTATCAGGAGCCGGTGGTCTACATGCGGCGCGATTGCCCGGTCTGTCGATCGGAGGGTTTCACGACCCAGGCGCGCGTGCAATTGACGGCCGGCGGCCGAAGCATCGTGGCGACGCTCAGTGTCGTCGACGGTGATTGGCTGGCCGAGAACGTCGCCGGTCTGTCCGAGTCCGCGTGGGCATCGCTGGGTGCGCAGCCGGGTGAGCCGGTCGCGGTCACCCATGCGCCACCGCTGGATTCGCTCAGCCATGTCCGGGCCAAGGTCTACGGCAACTCCCTTGGCGACGCCCAGTTCGGCGCGATCATCTCCGACGTCGCGGCGGGCCGTTACTCGGACCTGCACCTCGCCACCTTCATCACCGCCTGCGCGGGTGATCGCCTTGACCTGGCGGAGACGCTGTCGCTCACGAAAGCCATGATCGCCGTCGGCGACCGCATCGATTGGGGTCGTCCGCTGGTCGTGGACAAGCACTGCGTCGGCGGCCTGCCGGGGAATCGCACGACCCTGCTCGTGGTGCCCATCGTGACCGCCTGCGGCCTCATGATGCCAAAGACCTCCTCGCGCGCCATCACCTCACCGGCCGGGACGGCCGACACGATGGAGGTGCTGGCACCGGTCAACCTGGATGTGCCGAGCATGCGACGCGTGGTCGAGCGCACGGGCGGCTGCATCGTGTGGGGCGGCTCGGTCCGGCTCAGCCCCGCCGACGACATCCTTATCCGCGTCGAGCGGCCACTCGATCTCGACAGCGAAGGGCAGCTCGTGGCCTCGGTTCTGTCCAAGAAGGCCGCTGCGGGTTCGACCCATGTGCTGATCGATCTGCCCGTGGGCGCCACCGCGAAAGTGCGCAGCGCACACGCCGCGGCGTCGCTCGGCCGGCGCCTGCAGGAGGTGGGTGGCGCCATAGGCCTGCAGGTGTTCTTGCGCGTCACCGACGGCGAACAGCCGGTTGGCCGCGGGATCGGTCCCGCACTGGAAGCCCGCGACGTGCTGGCCGTCCTGCAAGGGACGCGCGAGGCCCCGGCCGACCTGCGAGAGCGGGCGCTGCGGCTGGCGGCGGACATCCTCGAAATGGGCGGCGCGGCGCCGGCCGGCGGCGGCCTGAAGCTCGCCACCGAGGTGCTGGCCGATGGCCGGGCCTGGGCCAAGTTCCAGGCAATCTGCTCTGAGCAGGGCGGCCTTCGCAGCCTCCCGATGGCGGCGCATCTGCACACCGTCGAATCGCCGGGCACGGGCCGTGTCACCCGCATCGACAACCGCCTGCTCGCGCGGGCGGCCAAGCTCGCCGGTGCGCCGACCGCCCCGGCCGCCGGCATCGATGTGCACGCGCGCCTTGGCGATCGCGTCGAAGCCGGACAGCCGCTGTTCACGCTGCATGCCCAGGCACCAGGCGAACTGGCCTATGCCCTGGAGTTCGTCCGCGCGCGCCCACCGATCTTCCAGATTTCAGAGAACGTATGAAACCACTCATTTTTCACCTGTCAGGCGACGAGGCCTTCGCCGAAGGCCTCGTCCGCGCGTTGCGTGCGGAGCGGGCCACCCTGCAATTGCACCGGTTTCCGGACGGCGAGTCGCTGGTGCGGCTGGACGCCGACGTGACGGGCCGCACCGTCGTGCTCATGGCCAGCCTGGCACAGCCCGACGCCAAGGCGCTGCCCCTGCTGTTCGCGGCAGACGCTGCACGCGACCTCGGTGCCACACGCGTACTGCTGGCAGCGCCCTACCTGGCGTACCTGCGCCAGGACCGGCGCTTCAACACGGGCGAAGCGATCACGTCCCGAACGTTCGCTGCGCTGGTATCGACGGTGTTCGATGGCGTCGTCACCGTCGACCCCCATCTGCACCGCTACCACTCGCTCGGCGAGATTTACCGTGTGCCCACGCGCGCCGTGCAGTCCGCGCCCGTCATCGCGGCCTGGGTCGCGGCGAACGTGGAGCGCCCAGTGCTGATCGGCCCCGACGCCGAAAGCGAGCAATGGGTCCAGGAAGTCGCGCGGGGGGCCGATGCACCGTTTACCGTGCTGCAGAAGATTCGCCGGGGCGACAAGGACGTGGAGGTCAGCCTGCCCGACACCTCGGCCTTGGCAGGCCGCCAGCCCGTGCTCATCGACGACATCGTGTCCAGCGCGCGCACGATGATCCAGGCCATCGCGAGCGTGCGCCGCGTCGGATTGCCGCCGCCGGTGTGCATCGGTGTGCATGCGCTCTTTGCCGCCGATGCCTATGACGCGCTCCTCGCGGCGGGCCCCCAGCGGGTGCTGACCTGCGACACCGTGCCGCATGCCTCCAATGGCATCAGCGTGGTGGAACCGCTGGCGGCCGCGGTTCAGGACCTGATCGAGGCCAGCGTCACATGAGCGACGACCTTGTACGCCGCCCCTCCGCGCTGCGGCGGCTCTGGCTCCTGCTGGCCCAGGCAATCGCGATTGGCGCGGGTGTCATCATTGCTTGGCGGGCCTTCGGGCCGGCGCCTGTCCCTGTGACGCCCGACGTCGTGGCGGTACAGGAGGCGCCGCATGCGGGCGCCACTACCGGCTCGGCGCCTGCCACACCGAGCGCGATCACAGCCCGCCTGGAGGCGGGGTTTCGCGCCGCCGCCGCCAAGGCGTCCGCTTCGGTTGTGAACATCTACACCCGCAAGACACCTCCGCGCAGGATGCAGAACTGGTTGCGGCCCGATGGCGGCGATGAGGACGCCGCCCAAGGCGCGTCGAGTCTTGGGTCAGGCGTCATCGTCGCGGCCCAGGGCTATATCCTCACGAACAACCATGTCGTGGAGGGCGCCGACGAGATCGCCGTGATGCTGCCAGGCGAGAAGGTTGCCACGGCGCGCGTCGTCGGTATCGATCCGGAGTCGGACCTTGCCGTGCTGCGCGTCGAGGCCACGGGGCTGCAGCCCATCACCTTCGCTGATCCAGCATCGGTGCAGGTCGGCGACATCGTGTTGGCCGTCGGCGATCCGTTCGGGGTCGGCCAGACCGTCACGCAAGGCATTGTGAGTGCCACGGGGCGCAACCGCCTGGGCATCAACACCTTCGAGAACTTCATCCAGACCGACGCCGCGATCAACCCCGGCAATTCGGGCGGCGCGCTCGTCGATGGAAACGGCCATCTCGTCGGCATCAACACCGCCATCTACTCGCGCAGCGGCGGCTCCCAGGGGATCGGCTTCGCGATCCCGGTCAGCTTGGCACGGCAGGTGATGGAGCAGATCATTGCCACCGGCCGCGTGCGCCGGGGCTGGCTGGGGGTGAGCGCCCGCGACGTGATCCACGAGGCCACCGGTGCCACCGGGGGCGCCGCACTGGTGGCGGTGCAGCGCGGCGGGCCTGCCGATCGCGCCGGGCTGAGGCCCGGTGACACGGTGCTTGCGATCAACGGCAAGGAGATCCCGGACACCGCCGGCCTGATCGGCGAAACAGCCGCGGTCGCACCGGGCAGCAACGCCCAATTCAAGATCCTGCGCGGCCGCGAGACGGTGACCGTACAAGTCGAACTCGGGCAGCGGCCCGCGGTCCGCAAGCCCTGAGCGCCGATGACGATGCTGCACGAAACCGTTGAGACCGGCCTGCTGCGCGCGCTGACCCGCGGGGCGGAGACGCGTGCCTTTCCCCTCATCGTGGCGGCCGTGGCCATGGCCACCACGCTGTCGATGACGATTCCGTTCGGAACGTTGCTCGTCGCTGCCGTGCTACTCGCCCCGCGGCGCTGGCGGAGCATCGCCGCGACCTCCAGCATCGGCGCGGCCATTGGCGCACTGGTCCTCTATCTCGTGTTTCATCACTTGGGCTGGAACCGTTTCTTCGTCGCCTACCCCGACGTGGTGCGATCGACGGCCTGGCGTGACGCCACGTCCTGGCTCGGCGGGTACGGCGTGCCCGCGCTGCTGGTCATTGCAGCGCTCCCGGTACCGCTGACGCCTGCCCTCATGTTCGCGGCAATCTCCCGGCTGCCGGTGGCCGAGGTTCTTCTGGCGCTCTGGTTGGGCAAGCTGGTGAAGTACACGCTCTATGCGTGGCTTGCATCTGCTTTCCCATCGCCCTGGATCCGCAGGGTCCAGGACCGGACGGCGACCCTGCACGCCGCGCTGAGCCGCGCCCAGGCGCTCGATCCGGGTTCGCAGCATCGAGCCGCACCGGGAACATCTCCGCCAGGACCGACAGATCGGCCACAGCCATGAACGCCATGACACCCACATTCAAGAGGAAATGACAGCGATGTGTTTTTCTGCACCAGCCAGTTTCACGGCAGCCGCGGTACTTCTGGGGACGGGGATCGTCACCGTGCGCCGGGTCCGCGCGTGGCGCGAAGTGCCTTACGCGGCCATCCCGTTGCTCTTTGGGATTCAGCAGCTACTCGAAGGCATGTTGTGGCTGACATTCCCCGACCGCGCGCCCTTGCTGAAGGTGGTGCTGACGCATCTTTATTCGTTCTTCTCGCACGTCCTGTGGCCGATCTACGTGCCGCTGGCCGCCCTGGCGCTGGAGACCGTTCCGTGGCGCCGTCGGGTTCTCGCGGGCATCGCGCTCGCAGGCGCGCTCGTCGGGGTGTACCTTTTGGTGATGCTGGTGCGACTGCCCATCACCGCGCGCGTGGTCGGCCAGCACATCTTCTACGACTCCCCGCACTTCTACGTCCTGACCACGATGGCCTTGTACCTGATCGGCACCTGCGCAGGTCTAATGGTCTCCAGCCACCGGCGCGTAGCGGCTTTCGGAAATGCGGCCTTCGTGTCCGCGGTCGCCGCCTATTTTTTTTATGCGACCTGGTTCATCTCGGTGTGGTGCTTCTTCGCCGGCGTCCTCAGCATCATCGTGCTGTGGCAGTTCCGTGAACCCCGAGCGAGGCTCGCCGTGCAATGACGGATCGTCCGGCCGGCTTCAGGCCCGCACTTGCCCACCACGTGCTCACGCCTCTGTACGACCGGGTGGTGGTGCTGACCACGCGCGAGCAAGCGTTCAAGCCGGCCCTCGTGGCGCAGGCGTCGATCCAGCATGGCCACGACGTATCGGACGCCGGATGCGGAACGGGGACGCTCGCCCTCCTTGCGGCCACCGCATGCCCGCAGGCCCGTGTCACCGGGGTGGATGCCGACCCCGCCATCCTGTCGCTGGCCCGCCGGAAGGCGGCGAGCGTGGCGGCGCCGATCCGATTCGACGAAGGCCTGTCGACAGACCTGCCTTACGGCGATGGCTCGTTCGATCGGGTCGTGTCGAGCGTCTTCTTCCGTCACCTGGCGCACGCGGACAAACTGAAAACGGCCCGCCAGATGCATCGCGTTCTGCGCGTTGGCGTTCAACTGCACTTCGCGGACCGGGAGCGCTCGCGCCGACCGATCAGCCGTACGGCGTTCTTCGCCGTTCAACTGCTCGATGGCTTCGAGACCACGCGCGACGCGGTCGCCGGTCACTTGCCGTCGGTGCTCGCGCAAGCAGGGTTTGCGCAGGTTGCCGAGACACGGCAATTCGTTGCCATCTTCCACATCCTGTCCCTGTACAGCGCCATCAAGGTTGAGCCATGACCGAGGACCATCGTCTCACCGTTCTGTTCACCGACTTCGCACCAACGGACCAAGCGGCGATGCAGCAACGGCTTCCGGCCCACTGGCACGCGCACTTCGTCCAGCGCGAGCACCTGGTGGCGTCCGACACCGAAGATGGGGCGATCGAGGTCCTTTGCGTGTTCGTGCGCACGCGGGTGGACGAATCGGTGCTTCGCATGCTGCCGCGCTTGCGGCTCGTCGCCACCCGCTCCGCGGGCTTCGACCACATTGACCTGGAGGCGTGTCGAAAACGAGGCATTGCCGTCTGCCATGTGCCGGACTACGGGTCGGCCAGCGTCGCAGAGCATGCCTTTGCACTGTTGCTGGGCGTGACACGCCATCTGACGCAGGCCCACGAGCGGGCGCGCCAGGGCTCGTTCGCCTACCGCGGACTCACCGGCTTCGAGCTGGAAGGCAGGACGCTGGGCATCGTCGGCCTGGGCCGCATCGGACGCCACGTGGCGCGTATCGCCGTGGGGTTCGGCATGGACGTTCTCGCCTACGACCCCGCCTTCGCTGCTTCGGCTGCGCGCCCAGCTGGCGTGTCCCTCGTGACATGGGAGCAGGTCCTGCAAGGCAGCGACATCCTGAGCCTGCATGTTCCGGCCACCGAGGCCACGCGCCACCTCATCGACGCCCGGGCCTTCGCGCGCATGAAGCCTGGCGTGGTAGTGATCAATACGGCACGTGGAGCGCTGATCGACGAGGCCGCCTTGCTGCGCGCGCTGGACGACGGCAGTGTCGCAGCCGCCGGCCTGGACGTGCTGGAGCAAGAAGGCGCGCTGTCTCCCGAGGTGCCCACGGGCTGCGGGGGGCTCGGTTGCGATACCGGCTGGATGGCGTCCAGCCCGCTGCTGACCCATCCGCGCGTGCTCGTGACTCCCCACGTCGGTTTCAACACGACAGAGGCGATCGCGCGCATCTTCGACGAGACCATCTCGAACATCGCAGCCTGGCATGCGGGCCGGCTGCGCAACAGGGTGGATGAGCCGTGATGCGCCCTGACCGCTCCGTTTCTGCCGCGCGCCTTCCGGACCGTCCACCGCAACGCTCGGCGCTGCGCCGGGCGACGCAGATCGCAATGGCGCTGACCGGGTTCCTGCTCTGGGTGGCCTGGCACCGGGGACTCATGCGCTGCGACACGCACCGGGCGGCCGAGCGCTTTGCCCAAGTGCTGGAGCGATTGGGAACGACCTTCGTGAAGCTGGGCCAGCACCTCAGCCTGCGCGCGGACGTCCTGCCTCCCGATGCGCAACGGGCCCTGGCCAGCCTGCAGGCGCATGTGGCCCCGTTTTCTTCGGAACAGGCTGTCCAGGAGGTCGAGGCGGCCCTGGGCCGCCCTTGGCAAGAGGTCTTCGCACGCTTCGACATGCAGGCGCTGGCCGCGGCCTCGATCGCGCAGATCCATCGTGCGGCGCTACCCGACGGGACGGAGGTCGTGGTGAAGATCCGCCGCCCTGGTGCGGCCGAGCAAGCCGAGACCGACATGCGCATCCTGCGCCGGCTGGTCCTGACCATCCAGTGGTTCGTCCCCTCGCTGCGCCGCTGGGGTCTGGCGGCCATCGTGGACGAGGTTGCGGCGAACTTCCGCTACGAAATGGACCTGTCCCGGGAGGCGAGTTCCGTGCGACGTTTCGCCGACGCCTGGCGAGATTCTCCCGACATCGTGCTGCCCGACGTGGTGGACGGGCTGTGCACATCGACGGTGATGGTCCAGCAGTTCAGCCGCGGGGCCCACCTGCACGGTCTGCCGCCTGCCATGGGCGCGGCCGCTGCGGGCAAGCTCGTGGACAGCTACATCGTGCAGATCTTCCGCGATGGCTTCTTCCATGGCGATCCACACCCCGGCAACGTCTTCGTGATGGACGATGGCCGCATTTGCCTGCACGATTTCGGCATCGTGGGCCGGGTCGACCGCAGCATGCGGCGCGCTTTGGTGGCGTTCGCGCTGGCCTTCGTCGAGCAGGATGCCGACTGGGTGGTCGACGCCTGGCTGGACTTGGGACTGGTCGGCGAGGGCACGGATAGGGCCGTCTTCGTGCCCGTGGTGCGCACGCTGGTCGCGGACTGCGCAGAGCACCCGCTGAAAGACTGGTCGCTTTCCGATGCGCTCGCGCAGCTCGTGGCGGCCGGCCGGACCCAGGATGTCCGGCTTCCCAGAGACCTGCTGGTACTCACCCGCACACTGCTGCTGCTCGAAGGGACGGTACGCCTGCTCGCGCCGGACTTCTCCATCATCGAGGCCATCTCGCGCCACACGGCAACCGGCATATTCGATGAGCGCAAATCCGCGGCGTCACAACGTCTGCCCTACGAGCTGGGAAATGCAGCCAACGCGCTGCCCACGCTGCTGGCGCGGCGCCTGCACAGCGTACTGCGGCAGCGTGAGTTGCTGCAACTGTCGATCAAGCCCGACGTCCGGATGCTGAGCGGTATCGACCGCCTCGGCCGCCGCATCGCCCTCGCGCTCGTGACGCTGGGCCTGTACATCGCGTCAAGCTTGCTGATGCAGCACGCCGTAGGCCCTCGCTGGGGTGACATGCCGGTGCTCGCGCTGCTGGGCTATGCGCTGGCGATCCGGCTCACGTTTTTCATTGCGCGCAGCCGTGGCTGACGCGTCTCATCAAGTCAGGAGCAAGGAATGAACAAGGTCAGAGTGGCGGTGAACGGGTACGGTGTGATCGGCAAGCGGGTGGCAGACGCGGTCGCGCTCCAGGAGGACATGGCACTTGCCGGCGTCGCAGACGTGGTGCACGACTATCGACTACAGGTCGCCGCGCAGCGCGGCTTCGCCATCCACGCGGCAACCTTTGAAGCTGAAGGAGCGATGCGCGCCGCAGGTCTTGCTTTGGCGGGCAATCTGGCAGAACTGCTCGCGAAGGCCGATGTCGTGGTCGACTGCACGCCCAAGAAAGTCGCTGCGGTCAACAAAGAGGTGTACGCCGCGGCCGGCGTGAAGTCGATCTTCCACGGTGGTGAGTCTCATGCGCTGACGGGGCACTCATTCGTCGCGCAAGCGAACTATGCGTCGGCCATCGGCCGCGAGTCCACTCGCGTGGTCTCCTGCAACACCACGTCCATCGTGCGAACGCTGGGGGCGCTGCGGACGGCCGGCCTGCTCAAGCGTGCACGCGGCACGCTCATCCGCCGCGCATCCGACCCCTGGGAAGCGCATGCTGAGGGCATCATTAACACCCTCGTGCCGGAGAAGGCGATCCCCAGCCACCAGGGACCGGACGCGAGGACCGTGATCCCGGACCTGGATGTGGTAACGATCGCGGTCAAGGCGTCCCACAACAGCAGTCACCTGCACACCTGGTGGGTCGAACTGACGAGGCCGGCAACGCGCGACGAGGTGCTGGCGGCCTTCCGTGCGGCACCACGGATCGCGTTCGTGCGTTCCTCGGATGGCCTCGTGGCACTCAACAGTACGGTGGAGCTGATGTCCGATCTTGGCCGCCCGCGCGGCGACATGTGGGAGGTCGCCCTGTGGGAGGACGTCCTCGCGGTAGATGGCGACCAAGCGTACTACACCTACCAGGTCTTCAACCAGGCGATCGTGATTCCCGAAACCATCGATGCGATCCGCGCGCTGAGCGGCATCGAGTCCGATCCGTCAGCGTCAATCGCTCGGACGGATGCCGCACTCGGCTTGCGGCACGACTTCATCCACGACCGCGACTAGGCGTCGATTCACGCTTGGGCGGTACATTCTGCCGCTGGTGCCGCTGGTGCCTCGACGACCGTGCATCACAGCAGGTGCGATATCTCGTTCAACGGCTTTAGGCCTGAGCCGAATCTGCCGATCGCATCGCGATGCGCGCCAAGCTCGCTGTAGGGGAGGTAGCGAATTCCCAGCTCCGCCACCCGCGTGAATGCCGGCCGACGCAACTGGCTGCGGACATCCTCGCGGCGAGCGTCCGGCGCCACCAGGAACATCGATACGCCCGCTCCCAGTTCCGTTCCCAAGGCCAGGTCGAGCATGCGCACGATGCCGGAATAGATCGAGGTCGAGTGCTCGACCTCGAAGGCAGCGGCGACCTTCGAGCCGTCGGCCTCCACCCAAATGACGTCGATCAGGCGAACAGAGTCCAGACCGGCCCGGGCCTGCGCGGGGAGCTGCGTCAGACAGCCGTCTCCAAGGCGACCTCCCTGATAACTGCGCCCCTGATCGTTGGACGCAATCCAGACACCGTAGCCGAGCGACTTGCCCAGGTCGCGCAGCCATCCCTGAATTTCGGTGTGGGTCGCGTCGCTCTCGCGCTCCGCGGCCCAGCGTTTGTGGGCCGCGGCCGATTCCTCGCGCACCTTTTCGAGATCGGCCTCCCAGCCCTGGAGGGCGGCCGCATCGTCATCGCGCGGTGGCGCCGCGTACCGGCCCGAGCCGATGTCGAACAGCAGCCCAGCCAGTGCCCCCATGTCGTTCGACAACGCGTTGCGGTGCTGGGCATTGAGGCGAAGGCCGCCTTCGCGCATCGAGAGGTAGTGCTCCCACTTGCCGAGCTTGACGCTGCTGCCCGTGACCGCGTTGTAGCCCTTCACGATCGCGGTGTTGAACGGCATCACGATCGTGGGGTGAACGAAGTACAGGAGATTCGCCACGGCGGGGCCCAGACCCTTGATCTGACGAGCGTCGATCCGCCGTATTGCTTCGATCACTTCCTCTGCGCTGTTGCAGCAGTCGCAGGTGTGCAACAACCGGGCAAAGGCCTGTTGGTTGGTCGCGTTCTCGTAGATGTCGGGAATGCGCAGCTTGGGCTTCCACAGGAATGCATGGTCTGCCCCCTTGAAGATCTGGCGCTGCTCTGCCACCGAGCCGACCACCGTTTCGAGCGAGGAACCGCGGAATGCGCTACCGAAGGTGCCCGCATCGATGTCCTTGACCACCTGCGCCAGGCCGCGGCGAATCGAGCGGAAGTTCTTCAGCCGTTCTTCCCAAAGGAACCAGGTGTTGTAGGTGCTCAGCGGATCGGCTTTCCAGTGACCGATGAGAGTTTCAAGCGCGTGGGACATGGTCTCGATAAATGGGCGGGCACAGGGTTCCAATTGGACCACGGCCTCGTACCGATCGGCGCCGGAAACGACGTTATTCTTGTCCCTATGGGGAGAACAGGGGAATCATGCCGAGACCATCACCGCCCGCGGGTCGCCGTGGCCTCCCACCGCGGCCAACTCCTCGGCGGTCAATATGCTCGCGGGATCGACGCCGAGCGCCTGCGCTGCCTCGGTCGCGACGTGCGCCCACGTGCAGCGGTTCGCGAACAGCATGCCGGCAACGTCGAGCGTCCCACCGCGCGCCTGGTAGCCCAGTGCACGGGTCTGCCGAGGCCCTGTATCGATGCGGCGCAACAGGCCCAGCGTCGGCTCCGGCCGCATGTGCGAGACGATGACGCGCACCGCAGCGGTGTCCGGGAACAGCGAGCGCAATGCCGCGTCGCCCGCCACGAAAGCCCGCTCGCGCTCGTCGCGTGGCAGCCGGAAGCGGCCCGGCTCGATGACGCAGGTGACTGCCGTCCGATGCCCGGCGTCGTCCAGCCGCCGCGCCGCGAGCAGCGCCTGCTGTAGCTGGTACGCACCGATGGCGACCAGCAAGACATCGGGTGCGTCGCAGGGCTTCACCACGCAGGCACCCTCATCGGCCAGACGCTGGGCCTGTTCGCCGCTCAGTTGGCTGGCCATGGCCCGCTTTGGAACGACCAGTGTCCAGAACTGGCCATGCGAGGTGTAGGCGGCTCGCAGCGCCGCGACGGCACTGTTGGCATCCACCGGGAACAACACACGTGCGGTGTCGGACATCTCGCCCAGCAGCGCTTCGGCCAGTGTCGGGTCCTGATGGGACTGCTCGTTTTTGCCGTTCTCCCAGGTGTGGGATGTCGCCACCGTCACTACCGACAGCCAGCCCGGAGGCATGCCGGCCTCCGCCTGGTGGCGCGCGAACAGGATTTCCTGCCGCAGTGCACCCAGCATCTTCACGGCAAAGGCCTCGTAAGAAACAACGAGGTTGATGCCGCCCTTGTTACCCAGCGCCGCACTGACCACAGCCTCTTCGTTGAGGGCCGTGATCACGGCACCATCCACGGCTTCAGCCAAGCCCGGTTCGGGCGTGAAGACGCGGTGTTTGAGCAGGTCCAAGGTCTGGCCCATGCGGTTGCTGCGCAGCTCGTCGGGATTGCCGACGCGCGGGCGCAGTTGAGTATTGGCCTTGATGATTGCGGCGAAGGCCCCGTCGAGCGCGCCCATCGGCGAGACATCGTTGTCGTGCCACTGCGGCTCCGGAAGCCTCGGCGCTGCGACCTGGCGATGCGCTAGGGCATGGTCCCGCTCAAGGGGACGGCGCTGCACCTCATGCCTGCAGAGCAGGGCCACCGCTTGGTCGATTTCACCCGGCGGTACAAACAACGCGCGCGCGCCCTCGTTGAACTGCTGCCGTGCTGACGGGTCGAGACGGGGATTGCCCGCCAGCGGCAGGTTGTGCGCGGCGTTGGTTCCGGCACCGGGAAAACCGAATCCTTTGGGCGCTTCGGCGATGGTGTAGTGAAGTGGCACCGGGTACTGAACGGTTCCACGCGAAACCCCCGTAGCGCAGGCCGCCAGCCGTTCCTCCATCGCGTGGATGGCCCAGGCGAATGCGGCGGGGTCGGTGCCGTCGATCTCCATAGGGTCGAAGCCGTTCAGGCGCAGATGCTGCTGGAACCATTCGAGGCCGCCCTGCTGCTGCATGGTGCTGCGCTGCTCAATGCGACGGCCGTTGAGGATCATGAACGGAGCCACGAATCCACTGTCCTCGGCGCGCCACCAGCGCGGCGCCCAGTCGCTGCCGCGCTGCTCCTCGAATGCACCGTCGCTGAGGAACACCACCAGCCGTTCGCCGGGCAGGGGCATGTGCACGTACTGCAGTTCGGCAAAGCCGAGATAGCCCCCCTCGGACAGGCCGCCTGCCGTGTTCGGGCCGACGTGGCTGCCCAGCGGCGAGGCCGGGCGCCCCTGCGCGTCGATCGCGTAGCTGTAGAAGTCCCGAGCGAAGCGCGTAAGGCCGTTCTCGCTTCGGTCGTACCGCTCGGCGTGGCGCGGCGTCATGTTGCCAACAAGCAGGTTGCAGGCGTCGATGCCCGCCACGCAATGGCCTTGACCCATCAGCCAGCCGCGTGTCAGGCCGCTGAGCGCGTTCGCGGCAAGGTAGCCGACATAGGCCGGCACGATGTTCAGTGATCCGCCGGTGTGGCCTTCAGGCGTCTCCTTGAAGTCCTCGGCCGCCATTTCCCGGCCGTCGGTATAGACCCGATCGGCATAGGTCATGTGAACCGTTAGCCACATCCCGGCCACGGCCAATCGGTCTGCGGCCCACAGCGTGCGGTAGATCGCGGATGTGTCGCTCGCCTTGCCTTCGGCGACCAGCACCTGTGCGAGGTCGTGGATTCGCAGCTGCGTGAGGTCGTTGTGGGCGATGGGGCCATGCCCGCGCGCCCAGCGCGCGAACTCGGGATCGAATTCGCGGAACAGTCGCACCCGCTCGGCGACCCAGGGGAGGTTGTGATTCATTTTGAAGGTCCTTGGAACCGACCCGCAATGACGAGCGTCGGTGGGGTTGGGAACGCCGGCGTCTCGGATCGCCGGCGCAGAAACGAATGGCATGGCGCTGGGCACGTCAGACCTGCCTCGCATATAGCACCGCGGCCACGGCCCACAGCAAGGCAGGCAGCAATAGCACCCAGCGGAAGTCCGAGTGGAGGACGAAGTCCATCGCACTCATCAGCCCGACCGTCACAAGCCCGGAGAACGCGACGGCCCAGCCGGTACCGCCTTGCCGCTCGCGCATGGCCATGCGCGCCAGGTGGACGATCAGTACGCACGCGCCCGTCATGAAGCCGCCCATCACCGTGAACACGATTCGCCGCCATGCCTCCAGACCGGGTGCCAATCCACGAAGCCGATCCAGCGGCACGCTGATGAAGCGCGGATCCTCGGGCAGCAGCGCCGGCCGCAGGAACACGAAGTAGGCGCCCAGCCCGACGAGCCAGACGCCGCAGGCCATGAACAGCGACATGGAGGTGCGCGGCGCCTGCGTGCGCAGAGGCGCCACGGCGCTGTGTCGGCGGGCGTCTCGGCGTGCTTGTCGGCGGCTCACGGCGTACCATCGCTGCGGCGACCGCTTCACTGCGACCACGCGAAGCCGAACTGCGGATAGGGCGAACGCGGGTCTGCTGACCGTCCACCTCCACGCCCTCACATTGACCTGCATCGGACAGAAGAATACAACTCGCGCAACCCGGTCAGCGGGCCTGCTCATTTTTCGCGCACCGTCATTGGCTTTGATGGGGTAGTACCCGAGTAAAGATCGCGGCGCGTCAAAGGAACGGGCCATCTTCCGTCGTCTCGTTTGGACGCTACGATCTGGTAGATCCCTGTGCCGCCCGCCTCGAATTCCAGCGCGCAAGCCGCCATGTACAGGCGCCAGACGCGGAAGGTCACCTCATCGACTTCCTGCAGGGCCTCCTCTCGGCGCGCTTCGAGTCGCTGAACCCAATGACGCAACGTCAGCGCGTAGTGTGATCGAAGACCTTCGACATCATGGATTTCGAAGCCGGACCGCTCCATCCCGAGCTGGATGTTGCTGACGCAGTCCAATTCGCCGTCAGGGAAGACATAGCGGTTGATGAAATCGGTCGCGACAGTTCGGTTCCAGCCCTCTTCGTCATGGGTGATTCCATGGTTGAGAAAGAGCCCGCCCGGCCGCAAAACACGCTGCACCACGGCGTAGTAGGCCGGCAGATGAGCGAGGCCCACATGCTCGAACATGCCGATGCTGGACACCTTGTCGAATACGGCAGTGCCATCGAGGTCGCGGTAGTCGCGCAGCTCAACCGTGACGAGGTCCTGCAAGCCTTCTGATCGGATGCGCTCGCGCGCGTATTCGAGCTGCTGCTGGCTGAGAGTGATGCCGTACGCGCGCACGCCATGTTCTCGTGCCGCCCAGCACACGAGTGCGCCCCAGCCGCAGCCGATGTCGAGCAGACGTTCGCCCGGCTGCAGCCGCAGCTTGCGGCAGATGTGCTCCAGCTTGTTGCGCTGCGCCTGGTCCAGCGTGTCGTCCGGCGTCTCGAAGTAGGCGCAGGAATAGACTCTCTCGGCATCGAGCCAGAGACCATAGAACACGTTTGAAACGTCGTAGTGGAATGAAATTGCTGCTCGGTCGGTTTGGCGCGAATGTCGATGGGAGAAGCGGCGCGCAACGCGCGAGGCCAGACTACGCGATGGTTTCAAACCATCCTGGTCAGACACGCGCAGTATCAGAGCGTCGCGCAACAGGGCCAGCTTGTCGCGCCAGGAGAGCGAGAACTTCTCGAAGTGCGCCTTGAGCCCAAGCGCGGTGTACAGGTCCCCTTCGATGTCGATGGTGCCGCGGAAGTAGGCCTCCGCCAGCAGCAGAGGATCCGGCCGCAGGACAAGGCGTCGAAGCAGACCCGGGTCGCGGATGATCAGGGTGTACTCTGGATGCGCCTCGAACTCGTGCAGGAGCACATCGCCCAGACGCAACGCCGGCTGGCGCTCGATGCCGGCCAGCAACCGGCGCAGGATGCGCAGCGCGGCGGCATTCATGTCTGGTGACGGGGATTGCGCAAGTGTCTTGGAATGGTTCATCTGGGGCACCTCAGTTGCTCGCGTGCAGCGCAAGCTGCGATGTAGCAGACGACTCTTTTTCGCGCCGGCACGATCGACATGACCAACGCCACTTTTTTGCATGTCCGTAGAGCCTCATGATGTCTGGGACTATCAAAATCGATCAAAGTCGGTCATGCGCGTACACGACTAGACTTCGCTCGCACAGATTTGCGCTGAACGTCCGCTGCCGCTCCTTCGATCAGACTGCAGACGGAATGGCCATCCGGTACTCCGTCAGGGAGTCGCGTCCAGTCGCGGTCTGCCTGCTGCATGCGCAGATGCAGCTCCGTCGCTTCCTTCAGTCGTCGAGCCTGTTCGTCAAGCCGCTCGCTCAGCAGCGCCCGAGCGCGCGGACAAGGAGATGTTCCGCGTTGACTCATCTCAACGAACTCCGCGGCGTCCTTGAGCGTGAAGCCGAGCGCCAATGCGTTGCGGATGAACCGCACCCGCGCCACGCTGCGCTCGGAGAACGCGCGATAGCCGTTCGCGCCGCGACCATCCGGCACCAGGAGGCCAACCCGCAGGTAATGGCGCAGCGTGTCTGGGGTCACACCTGCCTCCCGGGCGCATTCAATGAGTTGCATCACCGTTCTCCAGCGGGGTAGTCTCGCGTCGAAACGCATGGCAAGAGTTTGAACCCAGGTGCCGCACATAGGTCAAGAGCGTGGGTGTTTGAGCGGCTGTGATCCCATTGTCCATGCGCTTTCGGAAGTACAACCGGCAGAACGCGGTGACAGGGATGGACCGGCTTGTGGGCGACGCCGAGAACGGGGCTGTTGTTGACCACGGTGCTCTCCCTATCCATCGATTTCGTGTTCGGCACTTACCGAACCATTCAACAACCTGGCAGTCTCGTGCGCGATCACCCACTGTTCGCGCGCACGCACGGCCAGCACCGCGACCGAGGACCGTGACGCCTGAAGCTGGGAGACTTCGGATGCCGGACTGAAGGCGCGATTGCGCTCCTCGTCCAGATGCAGGCCAAGGAATTCCAGGCCGTCCAGAATGCGGCAACGCAGCGTCGGGGAGTTTTCCCCTGCTCCGCCCGTGAAAGCCACCGCATCGCAGCCGCCCATCGCCGCGGCGTAGGCACCGATGTACTTGCGCACGCGGTAGGCATGGACCTGCAACGCCATTTGGGCAGCAGCATGACCATCCCGCGCGCGACTCTCGATCTCGCGCAGGTCCGAGCCCACACCCGACAACGCCTTCAGTCCACTGTCGCTGTAAAGCGCCGCTTCGATTTGCACCAGTGACAAGCCCAGGGTACGCGCGACATAGCCTGGCACGCCGGGGTCGAGGTCCCCGCTGCGTGTGCCCATCACCAGACCTTCCAGGGCCGTCATCCCCATCGAGGTGTCGACAGAGCGGCCACGGTCGATCGCGCAGACACTTGCCCCATTGCCGATGTGGCAGCTCACGATGCGCAGTTCGGATGGAGGCCGCATCAACGCGGAACTGACAGCCGCCAGTACGCTCTGGTGCGACAGGCCATGAAACCCGAATCGCCGCACCCCAACTGCGCGCCATGACTGCGGAACGGCATAGCATGAGGCGTGTTCTGGCATGCCGGCATGAAAAGCGGTGTCGAAGACCGCCACGTGGCGCACGCCTGGCCAACGCTCGCGCGCGATGCGGATGCCGGCCAGTGCAACGGGGTTGTGCTGCGGCGCCAGCGCAGCAGCCTGGTCGATCTCGTGCTCGACTTTCGCGTCCACGAAAGCCGCCTCGCGCAAGAAGGGGCCACCGTGTGCGACACGGTGGCCGATGGCATTGAGCGACGTCACGCCGGAACTTCGTACTTGCTGCTTGATCTCGTCAAACGCCGCGGCATCAACTGCGGGATGGTCGATCGTCGACTCGATCACGGGCATGGCCGATGCCGGGTCGAAAACCCCGAACTTGAGGGTCGCACTGCCGGCGTTGATGGCTAGGATGTGCATGTCTTGGTCGCCGTCAGTGCACATCGACGTCGCGACTTCCGGCCTCGGCAGTATGAGCCAGCCAGTACAACAGGACAACACACAGTGCGAGCAGCGCATGGAGCCACCAGCCCAGTTCATGGGCTCGGTGCTCCAACACCCCGGTACTAAAACGGCTCTTCAGGCGGTCAGCAGTTAAAGCTGGAGGGGCCTTTGTCAAAAAGGCTCCAACTCCAGCTTGTTCGCCACGTGAGCCGGCGATTTCAGCAACGAGTGCGCTCATTACCTGCATTTTTACTGCTTCGCCTTCGGCGCATCAGACCTGCATGTTCATTACATCGGTGTAAGCCTGAACAATTCGGTTTCGGCTCTGCAGCGTGGCCTGAAATGCAATGTTCGACTTGACTCCTGCAAGCATCGTTTCTTCAAGACTGACAGTAGGGTTGCCGAACGTGACCTCGCGGCTCAGGCGCCCAGATTCACTTTGCAATTGGCTCGTGGTCGCTAACGCTTGCTTCATCGCGTCCAAAAATCCACCGTCCTGAACTATGGGTGCTTTGGACACCAACTTGTCCACCGGAATGACTGGCAGTAGTGCGCCAAGCGGGTTTGTGATGACGTTCATGGTGTGTCCATTGTCGAACTGACGGAGGTTATGAGGGGCCCTTTTTTGCGGGAGAAATAGACCAGCGATCGATACGAAATAGTAAGTTTCGCCAGCCGATCAAGAAGCCCTGCAACTGGTGCGTAAGCCGTTCAATTGCACGGCTATGGATAACAGAAACGTCATCTTGCCGACATTGCCGTGAGTTGCCGGTACGCGCAGTGGTGTGCACCGCAAAGCATGAAGGTTGGCAGGAACCACGCAAAGGGAGCGTGGTCTACGGCAGTTGCGAAATCTCGAACACCAGTTTGGTGCTGGAGCCATAGCGGCTCATGGACGCGTGGTTCTGCTCCAGTTGGCTGTCGGGCAGATAACGGATCGGCAGCTCTGACAACCGGGAGCGCAGTGGAAGCGGCCACGGACGCGAGAAGCGCAGATGCGACGCTACGGGCTTGATGCCCTGCGCGCATGGCGCTCCAGCGTCAACTGGCGCGGCCCCTGGTGGAACCTCGGGGCCAGGCACATGGTCGCCGCACTGCCGCCCAAATACTTCACAGGCGTGGGGCTTGTATCGGTAGTTGACCATCCACCAACACCTCCAGCGGTCCACGTGAACCGCCGTAGGCGGAACCGCACGTACGGTGGTGTAAGAGGGGTGAGGGGTTACCCCTCACCCCGCTCGATCATGACAAAGATGTAATGAAGCCGTTATGCCTTTGACAGCTAGTCGTTTGCACAATGACATACGTCAAAAATGCATCACAAATCCATGAACAATCTCTGGCTTTCACGACCTACCTCAAGCCTCTGGCTGGGCGCCGCACTAATGGTGCCATCCCTGGCATTCGCACAGATGCCAGAGGTCGAAACCGCGAAGGTGGGCTACCTGCTCTCGTACCGATCAGCCCTCTCGGGTTACGAGGCCTACAAGGAGCAGTCCGTCCAGCCCTGGAAGGCGGCGAACGACAAGGTGGGTGAAATCGGCGGCTGGCGCGCCTATGCGAAGGAAATCAAGTCCGGCGAGCCCGGGTCCGCCAAGGACGCTGCTCCCGTCAGCGATCCGCATTCTGGCCATCACGGGGGAGAAAAACCATGATGCGTTTGCGTGCCACTCACGCCAAACTCGCTCTATCTGCACTCGGACTGGCGGTGCTGACCGGCTGTGCCAGCGTCAGCCTGGAGCAGAACATCGGCCGTGTCAACGAAGAAGCTGGTAGCTTCACCGATGGGAAACTCGCCCTGGCTCGTACCCAGGAGGAGCGCGACCAGCGAGCGCAGGCCGCTCAAGCCTTGCTGGCACAGCCTCTGGGTCAGAAAGAAGCCGTTCAATTGGCCTTGGTGAACAGCCCGTCCCTGCAGGCCTTGCTGGCGCGAGGCTGGGCGGAGTCGGCCGATGCCGCGCAGGTAGGCCGGATTGCCAACCCCATCTTCAGTTTTGAGCGCATGACGGCCGGCACCGAGCTGGACTTAGGGCGTGCGCTCTCCTTTGGCCTGTTGGATCTGCTGACCCTGCCGTCCCGCTACGGCGTTGCCACCCGGAGAATCGAGCAGTCTCAGCTGCGTTTGACCAGCGACGTGGTGGACCAAGTCACGCGCGTGCGCCAGGCCTGGGTGCGCGCCGTAGCGGCGCAGCAATCGCTCAAGTATGCCAAGCAGGTCTATGACAGTGCAGAGGCCGGAGCCGAACTGGCCAAACGCATGCAGAGCGTGGGGAACTTCAACCGCATCACCCGCGCACGCGAGCAGGCTTTTTATGCCGATGCCGCCACCCGCCTGAGCACGGCCCAGCACCAGGTCACGGCCAGCCGGGAAGAACTGGTACGTTTGCTGGGGCTGGATGAAAGCCAGGCGCAGGCGCTCAAGCTTCCGGAACGTCTACCTGATCTCCCCATGCAAGCACTGGATCCGCAGGCGGTTGGCTCGCTCGCTACCAAGGCACGCCTGGACATCCGCCTGGCGCAGACCGCGCTGGATGGCGCGGCCAAGGCCCAAGGCCTGAACATGGTGACCAGCTTCACCGATATCGAGCTCACTGGGCGTCGCAACACGACATTTGACAATGCCGAGGGCACCCGCTCCACCGCACGCGGCTGGGAAATCGATGTGCGCCTACCCCTCTTTGACTGGGGCGGAATGCAGCGCGATGCGATGAACGCTCGAACGCTGGCGGCCGCCAACCAGCTTGAAGGCACGGTGCGTTCCGCGGGCTCCAGCCTGCGCGAAAGCTATTCGGCCTATCGAACGGCCTACGACGTGGCGCGGCACTACCGCGACGAAGTGGTTCCGGTGCGCAAGGTGATCGCGGAGGAGAACCAGCTTCGCTACAACGGCATGCTGATCAGCGCGTTCGAACTGCTGGCCGATGCGCGCGACCAGGTCGGTGCCGTCACGGCGGCCTTGGACTCACAGCAGCAGTTCTGGCTGGCCGATGCCGCATTGCAGGCATCCGTAATCGGACGCCCCACCAACACCACCTTGTCGGTCACCACCAGCGCTTCCAGCGACGCGGGTGCCGGTCACTGATGCAGAGACGATTGCCATGACATCCAGAAGAGATTTTTTCAAGTTCGCCGGTATTGCTGGCGGCGCCGTTGCGGCCGGCGCGGTGAGCCGTGTCGCCATGGCGGCCTTGCCCGAGCCCGTCATTCAGACCAGCCCGAACACCATGGCCCCGCTGATGCCCAATTCGGGACGACCGTACAACCCAGTGGTGACGCTCAACGGCTGGACGCTGCCCTGGCGCATGAATCAGGGCATCAAGGAGTTCCACCTGGTCGCCGAACCGGTGGTTCGCGAAGTGGCACCAGGGATGAAGGCCCACCTGTGGGGCTACAACGGACAGAGCCCCGGCCCGACCATCGAGGTCGTCGAGGGCGACCGTGTGCGCATCTTCGTGACCAATAGGCTGCCCGAGCACACCAGTGTTCACTGGCACGGCCAGCGCCTGCCCAGCGGGATGGATGGCGTGACCGGTCTGACGCAGCCGGCGATTCCGTCCGGCAAGACCTTTGTCTACGAGTTCGTGGCGCGCCGCCCGGGCACCTTTATGTATCACCCGCACGGCGACGAGATGGTGCAAATGGCCATGGGCATGATGGGCTTCTGGGTCACGCACCCGAAAGCTAGGCACCCGCTGATCGACGAGGTGCAACGGGACTTTTGCTTCCTGCTCAGTGCATATGACATTGAGCCCGGGGCCGCTACACCCAAGGTCGCGGAGATGACGAACTTCAACCTGTGGACCTGGAACAGCCGTGTCTTTCCTGGTATCGACTCTCTGAACGTGCGTCTCAACGACAAGGTGCGCATCCGCATGGGCAACCTCACCATGACCAATCACCCGATGCACGTGCATGGCCACGAATTCGTGGTCACTGGCACCGATGGCGGCCCGACGCCCAAAAGCACGCGCTGGCATGAAGTAACCACCGACGTGGCCGTGGGGCAGATGCGCCAGATCGAATTCGTCGCCGACGAGGAGGGCGACTGGGCCTTCCACTGCCACAAGAGCCACCACACCATGAACGCAATGGGGCACGACATTCCCACCATGATTGGCGTGGATCACAGCGGCCTTGCCAAGAAAGTCAACAAGCTGATCCCGGACTACATGGTCATGGGCGAGCGCGGCATGGCCGACATGACGGAGATGGAAATGCCGATTCCCGACAACACCATCCCGATGATGACCGGCCAGGGGCCGTTCGGCTCGGTGGAGATGGGTGGCATGTTCAGCGTGCTCAAGGTGCGCCGCGACCAGAAGCCGGGCGACTACAAGGATCCGGGCTGGTACAAGCATCCCGCAGGCACGGTGGCGCATGAGTACACCGGCCCCATGGCCGAGCCCGCACGCTTCAGCGCCGAGGGCGGCCAGTCCATGCCGCGTGTGCGCAAGCCAGCAACGCCGACCGAAGTCAAGGTGCGCAAGCCCACTTCGCATGGCGAGCATTGAGGTTTCCCTTCAGTTATCAACGAGAGTCCATCCATGAAATTCACGCGATCCACTATTTCTCAATTCTTCGCTATGGCTGCACTGGCCACGTCCGGGGTAGCCTTCGCCAGCGGCACTCATGCAGGTGGCCACGGTGACGGGGGTGAAACAGCCATTGGCAAACCCGGCGTTGCCGCCAAGGCCGGTCGCATCATTACCATCGAAATGAGCGACAACATGCGTTACACGCCGTCGAACATTCAGGTCAAACAGGGCGAAACCGTGCGCTTCGTTGTCAAGAACGTCGGCCAGGTCAAGCACGAACTCAGCCTGGGCACCGAGAAGGAACTGCTGGAGCATTTGGAGCAGATGAAGAAGTTCCCGGACATGGAGCACGACGAACCCGGCAAGGTCACGCTCGCACCGGGCAAGCAGGGTGAAATCGTCTGGCAGTTCACCAAGGCGGGCGCCGTGAACTTCGCCTGCCTGATGCCTGGCCACTATGAGGCCGGCATGAAGGGCGCCATCCAGGTGGGCCGCAAGTGATGGCCTGAAGCGCCCACCACAGCTGGCCCAGCCATGGCCGGGTCAGCCCATAGATCCATCCATTTACCCAGAGGTCACCATGAACACCATCCAACGTCTGCTTACCATCTCCGCTCTCGCCATGGGCGCTGCCCTGCCGCTGGCGGGCCATGCCCAGGTCAGTCCCAATTCAGGCCAGACCTCGGCGCCCGCACCCGCATCCATGACCGATGGCGAGGTCAAGAAGGTCGATTTGGACAATGGCAAGATCACCCTCAAGCACGGGGACATCAAGAACCTGGACATGCCCGGAATGACCATGGTCTTTACCATCCGTGACAAGGGTCAACTCACCAACCTCAAGCCCGGCGACAAGGTGCAATTCATGGTCGTCCAGGAAGGCGGGAAGATGATCGTCACCGACATCCAGCTCGTGCGCTGAGAAAACTCACAACCGCGCCATCTCGTCGGGCGCGGCAGCCCTAGTCAGCCCCTCCACCACAAGGAGGATGCATCATGTTTCACATTCGCCATACCCTGATCGGCCTCTGTGTCGCCGCCGCCTCCGTGGGCGTGCTGGCGCACGGCTCCGACGAGCACAAGGACCAGGCTTGCTGAAACCGAAAGGGATCACCACGCAGAGAGCTCTTGGAGGCCAATGCTGCCCAGACCCGGTTGGCGGCGGAACTGGACGGTGCATGGGCCGCTATGGCCGAAAGCGCCAGGGTCAACCAGGCGCAAGGTGCTGAGCTGCAGCAAGTCCTTCAGGCGGTGGCGCAGCACAAGGCTGAAGCGGAAACTCTGCGCACGTTGGTCGCACAGTTCAGGCCACCGCAGAAGTCCGCTCGCCGAAAGCGGGCCAACGAGGCGCCAGAAGGTCAATGAATAGCGCCCAGCCATTGACGGTTGATGACGCTACGCAGGTCTTGGCGATTAGCGTCATTTTGAAATAAAAAACTTACTCTTAATAAGAAAAAGCTTATAAATTAAAACTGGTCGTATCCTGGCTTGCCCGCTGGAGGGGAAACTCTTCCATTGGGAATTGGTCTACGGAACCAAATCACCGGAAACGGTGAGTTGGTGTTGCATCCCGGACGATCATATGGCCGCTTATGAAACAGATCCGGCCTCTCCAGGTACCACTGCTTCATGGCCTGCATCGGCGTCTTGCTGCCCAGTGCTGACTGCGGCAGCTGGTGGTTGTACAAGGCCACATAGCGCTGCAAGGTCTGCTCCATATCTTCACGGCTGTTGAACCGGTGGGTCTTCAGAACGTCCGCAATGCGGCCATTGAACCGCTCCACCATGCCATTGGTTCTGGGTGTCCTGGGCTTGGTCAGCCGGTGCTCTATGCCCAGTTCCCGGCACAGTTGGTCGAACTCATGGTTGCCGCTGGGTTCGCGTTCCTTGCTGGCAAACAGGCGGTCCGTGAACTCCTTGCCGTTGTCTGTCAGCAGCTTGTTGATCCTGATCGGACAGGCCTTGTGCAGTGCCTTCAGGAAGGCCTGTGCACTGGCCGCCGTCTTGTTGGCCTTGAACTGCACAAACACCCAGCGCGTGGCCCGGTCAATGGCCACGAACAGATAGCGTCTGCTGCTCTCGTCCTGCATCTGGGGCAGGTACTTCACGTCCATGTGCACATAGCCTGGCTCGTAGGTCTTGAACGCCTTGTGCACAGGCTGTGGCTCCTGGGGCTTGAGGGCGTTGAGGTTGCCGGCCCCATGGCGGCGCAGGCAGCGGTCCAGGCCTGAGCGCGAGACATGGGGGCAAATGAACTCGCGCGTGACCGCCAACAGGTCATCCAGGGGCAACAGCAAGGTGCGCCGCAGGTGGACCACCACGGTCTCTTGCGCTGGCGTGAGCACAGTCTGCAAATGGTGCGCCGTGTGCGAGCGATCTCCAAAGACTTCACGCTTCTTCCACTTGTAGACCGTCTGCTCGGTGATGCCATAGCGTTGGGCCAGCACAGGGGCGGTCTCACTGCTGGCCGCAATCTCGGCACGCACTGCAGGCGTGGTGCGGGCGTTCTTGTGCAGGGCAATCAACATAACTTCACTCCCCGGGTGGATTGCAAGGACTCTATCAACTCTTGCAGGACGGCTCTGGCCATGAAGAGTGGATAGCGCTTTGGATCGATGCAATCATCCGGGATGCGACACCTACACAACTGCGCCTTTCCGATCTCGAACTCGACCTAGTGCGGCGCAAGGCATCCCGCGGCGGTCAGCGGCTGGATCTGACTGCCAAGGAGTTTCTGCTACTCACGCTCTTTCTGCGAAGGAAAAGCGAAGTGTTGTCTCGCACCGAGATTGCCGAGCAGGTGTGGGACATGCACTTCGACAGCGAAACCAACGTAGTGGAGGTCGCAATTCGTCGCTTGCGAGGCAAAATAGATAAGCCCTTTAACACTGCGCTGCTTCACACTATCCGGGGTATGGGCTACATCATGGAAGAACGCAACGGATGAAGGTATTGGACCAACATCGCTCGTTGCGTCAGCGGCTATCCTGGTGGCTGGCGCTGCAGAGTTTTGCCGGATTGGGGTTGGTCTGTCTGGCCGTCTACCTAGTGACGGAGTTCAACTTTCGCGACCGCCAAGAGGAAACGCTGGCGCAAAAGGAGAACGTCATCCGGCATCTTCTGGCGGGTGGCAAGGAGCACCGAGATGCGGAGGACCTTACTCACAAGCTCGACGACTTTCTGGTAGGGCACGGAGATCTTTCACTCGAAGTATTGCAGTCCGACGGAGTCGTGCTTTTCATACACACTCGGAATCAGAACGCGCATACGGTGCTGCGCCATCGGCAATTCGAGGTAGAGCGAGTCGATGGCTTGGCGTCAAGGGTATTGCGCGTGCAACTGTCGCTGGACATACAAACTGACAACCAATTGCTGCATCGGCTCGCAGTCACTTTGCTCGTAGCTGCGATCGGAGGCGCGATCGTGGTTTCGCTTGGGGGGGTTTCTCTGGTCAACCTCGGGCTGGCGCCGGTGCGAAGGCTGGCCAGTCAAACACGCGCACTGTCTGCGGGCAGCCTGCATCAGCGGCTCGATGGCGGGGAGCAACCCCTTGACTCGTGCCACTGATCGACCAGTTCAATGCGCTTCTGGCACGCATAGAGAAGGCATATTCGCAGATGGAGGGCTTCAACGCAGATGTGGCGCACGAGTTGTGCACGCCGTTGGCCACGCTGATTGCCAACAATGAACTGGCACTCAGGCACCTCCACCAAGCTGACATGCAGGAGGTCATTGCATCTAATCTAGAGGAACTGCATCGCCTGACCGGCATCGTCAAGGACATGTTGTTTCTGTCCCAGGCGGATCGAGGCGTGGGTGCACGCCGCGCACCAGTACCGAGCCTTGCGTCTGTAGCTGCAGACGTGTTGGACTACCACGAGGCGTCTCTGGCCGAGGCAAGACTCACGGCCGAAGTGGTTGGTGACGCGCAAGGTGCCTTCGACTCACCACTGCTGCGTCGTGCGTTGTCAAACTTGCTGGGAAACGCCACGCAGTACGCGAGAGAGGGTTCGATCGTTCAGGTTGGTTTCAAGACCATTGGCGAGGACCGCGTGCTCATCACCGTCACCAATTGCGGCGACACCATTGATCCGGAAATACTTCCCCATTTTTTCGATCGATTCTTTCGCGCCGATCCCGCTCGCAGCCATGGGCAAAGCAACCATGGCCTAGGCTTGGCCATCGTCGGTGCGATCGCCCGCATGCACCATGGCAAGCCAGTCGCATGGTCAGAGTGCGGGGTGACAAGTGTGGGAGTGGAGATCCGCGCCCAGTAATGTCGGTTATAGAGTGGCATCTCGTGATGCAATGGATCAGGACGTCAAGAAGTCTGTCATATGGCGAGAGCGTTAGATGGCGGGGTTGAGCCTCGGATGCTGCTCCTCCCACCAGAGGAACAAAACGGCACGGGCGTGTCCGAATTTTTGTGTAAACGGGTCGGACTTCAATTGACGGAGATGCGGTCTCCGAACTGAATGGTAAAGCGGGTCAGCGCGGCCTTCCAATCCCGGATGGGCATGGTCCACTTCTGGCTGATGTTGCGCAGCGCCAGGTAGAACAGCTTGGTCAGCGCCTCGTCGCTGGGGAACGAGCCCCGGTTCTTGGTCAGCTTCCTCAGGCTCATGTTCACCGACTCGATGGCATTGGTGGTGTAGATGACCTTGCGGATTTCCGGCGGGTAGTCAAAGAACGGGGTCAAGCGGCTCCAGTTCCTGCGCCAGGACTGGCCGATGGGCAGGTACTCGGCATCCCATCGGGCCTCGAACTCTGCGAGCATCAGTTCGGCCTCCTCGGCGGTGGCGGCCGTGTAGATACGGCGCAGGTCGGCCGCCACTTCCTTGCGGCGCTTCCATGAGACGTAGTTCAGGCTGTGACGCACCATGTGAACGATGCACAGTTGCACCACCGCCTTGGGGAAGACTGCCTCGATGGCGTCAGGGAAGCCCTTGAGCCCATCGACGCAGGCGATGAAGATGTCCTGCACGCCCCGGTTGCGCAACTCGGTGACCACCTGCAGCCAGAACTTGGCGCCCTCGGTCTGGGCCAGCCACAGGCCCAGCACCTCCTTGTCGCCCGTCATGGTGATGCCGATGGCCAGGTACACCGCCTTGACCCGCACCGCGCCCTCGCGCACCTTCACATGGATGCAGTCCAGATAGACGATGGGATAAATCGGCTCCAGCGGTCGGGCCTGCCAGGCCTTGACCTCGTCGGCCACGGCATCTGTCACCGAGGAAATCAGGCTGGGTGAGACCTCGGTGCCGTACATCTCTTCGAGGTGGGCCTGTATCTCGCGCACCGTCATGCCACGGGCGTACAGCGAGATGATTTTGTCGTCGAAGCCGGCCCAGCGGGTCTGGTGCTTGGGGATGAGCTGAGGCTCGAAGCTGCCATGGCGGTCGCGTGGCACTTCGATGGGCAATTCGCCGAACTCGCCCTTGAGGGTCTTCTTGCTCTTGCCGTTGCGGGTGTTGCCAGCGGGGTTGGCCACCGCCTCGTTGCGTTCATGGCCCAGGTGCTCAGTCAGCTCAGCGTCCAGGGCTCGCTCGACCAGCAGCTTGGTAAGTTGCTTGAGCAGACCGTTCTCGCCGATGAGGTCTTCGGGCTTCTTGTAGTTGGCCAGCAGGCCAGACAGCAGTTCTTCGGGTACGTCGTGTTTCTTGGTGTTCATTGTGCTTACGGACAGGCCGGCTTACGCCGGCGGTGGATTGTCCGTTTACACAAAATTCTGCACACCCTCAACGGCACCAGATATCAGCATCGCAACGATGACAAACCAGAAGGCACTTTCGGCAGGTTCGCGCCGATCCGCTGGTGACTTCTGTCTACTCGTGTGGTCGGTCCTACATCCTCCGCATTGGCCCCCCCGCGCAGGTCCACCAACTTGCGCTCCAGTTCGCGCCGCTCCCTGACAAAAATATCATCGGGCTGTCTAGATTCTGTTGGGGTGCGCTCCCTACGATGAACACATCTCCTCAACGCCCAAGCAAGGCATGAGAGATGCAAGTTTTATTCACTATCGCTAGGAGCTTCAACCATGATCCAAAAACGCCTCTCCCTTTCTTCCATGATTGCCGCCGCGGCCGCAGTGGTTACCCTGGGCCTTCCAGGGATTGCTTCGGCAGCGTACGAGCATCCCGCCAACAACGAAAAGGGCGTCATCGTTCACCCGGAACACTTCAAGAGCGATAAAACCCGTGCTCAAGTCAAAACAGAAGCCGAGGCTGCCATGCGGCAAGGCCTCCTTTCTTACGGCGAAAGCAACTACCCTATCCGCACACCTGATGCGGCAGGTCCAGGCAAGACGCGTGAGCAAGTAGTCAACGAGTTGCGGAACGAGTCACCTGCCGAACGCGACGCGCGTCTGCGTCTCTACTACCCGGGTTGATTGCCCACGTTTGGGGTGCGGAAAATTGCTTGGAATCCATTCTGTGGGATTGTTGACGTCGGCCTGACTAACCTCGGGACAGCCCAGGCCGCCGTCCAATTTCCCATGACACCCCGCCGCCGCGCACCGTCGCGGCGAGCTGCTGTCCCAGCCGCTGCTCGATCACTGGCTTCCACGGCACCAGGCTGAATCCCATGCCGTCATCGAGCATGGCGTAGCGCCCACTGGCGAGCATGACGTTGCGCCGATAGATGCCGGCCACTCGGTGGCCATCGGCCACGGGGCGATGCTCCAGGCCGGTATCAGCCGCTATGTCCTGCGCGGCCTGCACCACTTCCCGATTACGCAGCGTCGTCAGCAGATTGCGCACCAGAATCACACGCTGGCCGCGCTTCTCGGCCAGTCCTTGTTCGGCCAGGAAGTCGGCACGTTTCTGTAGCGCCTCCTTGACCTCGCTGCCAAATCCCAAATCGCCCAATCCCTTGCCCCCACCGATCAACTGCTGGTCCAGCCAGGTGGCGCCGATCACGCGGGCCTGCCGCTCGATGGGCAGGTGCGACTTCAGTTCCACCGCCACGCCGCCCAGGCGCTGTGCGTCGTACTGCCGTCCACGCTCGGGCAGATCGTCGGGCACCTTCCATAGCCCCTCGGCCACGCGCTCCACGATGCCGGCGCGGCGCAGGGCTTCCAGCCTTCGGACATGGGCCGCGACTACCTCCTGCGGGTCGCGCCCAGCTTGGGTCTGGCCCTGTGCAATCGCCAGATGATGGTCGGTGCGGTACAGGCCATCGCTTGCCAGCGCAGCGATGTTGTGATCCGCCGTCCGCACCTTGGCGGAACCGCGTAGTTCCACCACCGCGCCGGTCGGGTAGTTGCCGGGTTCGTCGCGGGCATTGAGCCCGACATAGTGCGCCTTGCCGTCCACGCCGTCGATGACCAGATAGCTCCGGTCTCGCAGCTCGTCGGCCAGCCCCTTGGCGGCCACGCGGCCAATGATGGTGCGGCCGTCGTCGCCCGGCTCAAACACCGCCAGTTCTCGCGGCTGGCCGCTCATCGCCCGCTGCATCGTTCGGATAATGTCGTCGCGCTCACCCAGGGCGCGCAAGGTTTTCTCGGCATCGGCATGGATGGCCCAGGTGCCGGGTTGTACCTCGTCGGCCAGGCCCAGGCGCAGCAAGCGTTGCAGGCGGCCGATCAGCAGCAGGCGCTGACGTTGCAGCTTCGGTTCGTTGAAGCGTCCGACCCGCACACGGCCATCGTCGCCAGTCTCGCGTTTCAGCGTGCGATCCAGGCTCGTCCACCGCTCTTGCTCCACCTCGCGCTGCAAGGTCTGCTGGATCTCCAGCTCGGTACGTGGCCCCAGCCATTCGGTCGCCAACTCGGCGGCACGATGGCGGAAACCATCGGCGATGTAGTCGCCCGCGATGATGAGGTCTTTGCCAGTGTCGTCGCGCCCGCGCACGACGATGTGCGTGTGCGGACTGTCGGTGTTCCAGTGATCGACGGCCACCCAATCCAGCCGCGTGCCCAGGTCTGCCTCCATGCGGCCCATCAGGTGCCGCGTGTAGGTGCGCAGGTCTTCCAGCTCCGCGCCGTCCTCGGGCGAGAGGATGAAACGGAAATGGTGCCGGTCGTCGGCGCAGCGTTCCTTGAAGGCGTCGAGGTCGGCGGCATCGGTTTGCGGTC
Organism: Diaphorobacter sp. ED-3; assembly: GCF_027625375.1. NCBI lineage: Bacteria > Pseudomonadati > Pseudomonadota > Betaproteobacteria > Burkholderiales > Comamonadaceae > Diaphorobacter > Diaphorobacter sp. ED-3. The sequence continues at coordinate 1,553,986 of NZ_CP115182.1, forward strand.
CGTAGGTGTCGCATCCCGGATGATTGCATCGATCCAAAGCGCTATCCACTCTTCATGGCCAGAGCCGTCCTGCAAGAGTTGATAGAGTCCTTGCAATCCACCCGGGGAGTGAAGTTATGTTGATTGCCCTGCACAAGAACGCCCGCACCACGCCTGCAGTGCGTGCCGAGATTGCGGCCAGCAGTGAGACCGCCCCTGTGCTGGCCCAACGCTATGGCATCACCGAGCAGACGGTCTACAAGTGGAAGAAGCGTGAAGTCTTTGGAGATCGCTCGCACACGGCGCACCATTTGCAGACTGTGCTCACGCCAGCGCAAGAGACCGTGGTGGTCCACCTGCGGCGCACCTTGCTGTTGCCCCTGGATGACCTGTTGGCGGTCACGCGCGAGTTCATTTGCCCCCATGTCTCGCGCTCAGGCCTGGACCGCTGCCTGCGCCGCCATGGGGCCGGCAACCTCAACGCCCTCAAGCCCCAGGAGCCACAGCCTGTGCACAAGGCGTTCAAGACCTACGAGCCAGGCTATGTGCACATGGACGTGAAGTACCTGCCCCAGATGCAGGACGAGAGCAGCAGACGCTATCTGTTCGTGGCCATTGACCGGGCCACGCGCTGGGTGTTTGTGCAGTTCAAGGCCAACAAGACGGCGGCCAGTGCACAGGCCTTCCTGAAGGCACTGCACAAGGCCTGTCCGATCAGGATCAACAAGCTGCTGACAGACAACGGCAAGGAGTTCACGGACCGCCTGTTTGCCAGCAAGGAACGCGAACCCAGCGGCAACCATGAGTTCGACCAACTGTGCCGGGAACTGGGCATAGAGCACCGGCTGACCAAGCCCAGGACACCCAGAACCAATGGCATGGTGGAGCGGTTCAATGGCCGCATTGCGGACGTTCTGAAGACCCACCGGTTCAACAGCCGTGAAGATATGGAGCAGACCTTGCAGCGCTATGTGGCCTTGTACAACCACCAGCTGCCGCAGTCAGCACTGGGCAGCAAGACGCCGATGCAGGCCATGAAGCAGTGGTACCTGGAGAGGCCGGATCTGTTTCATAAGCGGCCATATGATCGTCCGGGATGCAACACGTAGGCTTGGCCCGGCTCGCCATCGCGGCCCACACCGTCGCGCTCGATGTAGCGCAGGTGCTTGGCGAGCGACTGCGGGCTGGCCTGGCGCTGGTTGACCAGCAACGTCTTGATGGTCACGCGCCGCGACATGGGCGTCAGCTTGGCGCCGGCGAAGCGCGCCGCTGTGTGGCCGCGCCCCAGGCGCGAGCCGGGCCGCTGGCCGGTGCCGCTGGCAGTGCCAGGACGGCGCACAACGGACTTGCCGCTGCTGGCCTTGCCCGCCTGCTTGAGCACCTTGGAAACGAAGCCCTGGCCGTGGTTCTTTGGGGCGCCGGGGCGGATGCGGAAATCGTCGTCGCGGCGGTCGGTCATGGCTGTGCTCCCTGCAAGCTCTGGCATGTCCGGTCGTGCGAAGCACGCGGACAAGCCTGCATTGGCGCGAGCCTCGCGCCCCACGCGGCACGGCGGCGAAGCCGCTGCGTGCCGCGCCACCCCCACGTGCAGGCTGGCTTTGCGGGCGACGAAGTGCCGCCCCCTTTTGTCTTGCCTTCCGCCTTTGCCCTTCGCTGTCGCTCCGGGCGTCGGCGGCCCGGCGGCGCCGTGCTGCTTGCAGCCAGCCCGCCGGCGAACGCAACGACGACCGCAGGCCGGGCGCGTTCGAGGCAAGACGCCTGCACGTTGGACGGCTGCGCCGAAGGCAGCGCGAAGTGCGGTGCGAATGCACCCGCACTGCACGCGCGACGACACGGCGACGAACAGCAGGACGACACGCCCGATGGCACGATGAGATGCACGGCGACATGCAGCGAATCGGCGGCCGTCATGGGCGTGTCTCCAGCCAGACCGGATGCGCGATGCCGATCACGGCGGATGCGCTGACCGGGCCGAAATAGCGGCTGTCGAACGATGCCGGATTGGTCACGCTCAACAGGAACAGCTCGCCCGGTTCGAGGCAGCGGCAAAGCTGCAAGGATGGCAGCGGCCGGCCCAGTCGGTCGGCAGGCAGCGCGGCGGCCACCGGCACGCCGTCGATGCGTACCTGCCCGGCGACGATGCAGACGTGTTGCGGCGCGACCGCGCCCACACGTTTGAGCAACGGAACGTGTGCCGGCAGGTAACCGCGCTGCGCAGCGAGCGCGGCACCGTCGGCAGGCAATTGGGTCAGGACGATGCTGCCCACGGACAACGAACGTGCCAGCGAGCCGGCCCGGTGTTGGATCGGATCAACGCGATACCAGCCGACCGGAACGCTGTCGGACGGGTTGTAGATCAGGCGCGGCAGCGGCTGCACGAACGCCGCCCAGGCCAGCGCAGCGAGGCCGACGGCGGCGAAGCCCGCCAGCACGAGGCGAGCGCGCGGGCGCGAGCGAGGATGCGGCGCGGCTCCGGGCGTGCGCGCGGTGGTGGATTGGGCCGTCATGGCAGCGTCCTCCCGGCCAGCCAGGCGGTGTGCCGCTCGGCGGTGTATTCGGGCAGCGCCAGGCGGGCCGCCAAGCGGTTGGCGAGAGTGCGCCAGTACGCGGGCGACACGTCGATGGCGGCGATGCCCTGCGCGTCGATGCCGTCGATGCGTTCCAGCACGGCGCGCACCGCGTTCTCGCCTTCGGCGTGCAGCAGCAGGCGTGCGCCGGGCCGCACGCCGGGGATGCGCTGCACGTCGTCCGGCGGCGCGCCGGCCTGCATCACCATGAGCTGCCAGCGGATCGTGCCGTAGTCGTTGGCTTCCCAGCGCACGCGGCAGAACATGGCACGCGGCAGGAACACCGCGCAGCGCCGCCAGCGGTCGAGCCGCAGCGTGCGCGCCGGTTCGCCGAAACGCAGGTAGAGCTTGAAGCGCGGTTCGATGTAGGCGAGCGATACGCGCGTCAGCAGCACGTTGCTGGCTTGGCCCGCGAGTGCTGAAAGTGACGGCGATGGCGTGGTCGATGCAGCCGCCGTGGCCGCGTTCGCGGCAGGCGCGATGGATGCGTTCATGGCAGGTTCTCCGTGCGGTTGTCGGGAAACTCCCGCTCCAGCAGGTCACGCAGCAGTTCGGCCACGGTCACGCCTCGCGTGAAGGCCGAAACCTTGATGCGAGCACGCATCGCGGGCGTCACGTCGAGCGTGAGGCGTGCGGTGTAGAGGTCGCCCTTGTTGAGCGCATCGGCATCGCCCTGGCGAATCCACGCCTCGGCGTGTGGATTCGCGGGCGGACGTGCGCCGATGCCGACGCGCTTGCTGGCACGCGAACCGTTGCGGGTGGTGCTATTGCTGCTCATGCCGGCCACCGCAACAGTTCATCGACCAGCGCGGCGATCTCGCGTGCGGCGGCGCTATCCGGCGCCGTCTCGCGGGCGAGCCGGCCAGCGGCCACGCTGTCGGCGAAGACGATGCGCTGGCGCACTTCGCTACGCAGCGCCGGCAGCGGCTGTTCGGCCAGCGATTGCCGCGCCTCGCGGCCGATGATCGTGGTACTGACGCGCCGGTTGATGACGAAGGCCGCGCGCAGCGCAGGCCGAAAGACTTGTGCCTCGCGGATCATCGCCACCATCTCGGCGCTGGCCCACAGGTCATACGGGCTGGGCTGCACGGGAATCAGCACGCGCTCGGCCGCCAGCAGCGCGGAACGCGCCAGGGCGGCGATGCGCGGCGGGCCGTCGATGATGACGTGATCGGCGCGGCGCGCCAGCTCCGGCGCTTCCTGGTGCAGCGTCTCGCGGGCGAGGCCCACGGCGCTGAACAGCCTTGGCAAACCCTGCTGGCTTCTGCGCTGCGTCCAGTCCAGCGATGAACCCTGCGGGTCGGCATCCAGCAGGACGACGTGCTGGCCGCGCATCGCCAGTTCGCCGGCGATGTGGGTGGCGAGCGTGGTCTTGCCGACGCCGCCTTTCTGGTTGAGAAACGCGAAGATCATGGCCTGGCCCTCCATGCTGGAAAGCCGGGCTGTTGCTGCCGCGTTTGTGGCCGCGTGGCGGTTGTCCACCACAGCGGCGCTTCTCTACCAAAAGTTAGAGAAATTAAGTTAGGGAAGTTAGAGGGCGATAAAACCCAGTGCTGGCGCGGGTTTGCGGACGATCGGCACGCCTGATAGCACGATAGGGCCACGCCTGATAGCACGATACCCCGCACGCCTGATAGCACGACACCATTCACAGGCTTTCCCGGAGTTATCCCCGTGCCGTCTGCGGCACGGGCCGGAAGGTCAGCAGCTCCGTTCCGTCGTCCGGCATCCGCTCGATGCCCAGGACGTAGCCGGGCAGCGACTGCCGCGCGACCAGCGCGCGCAGGTCGCAGGCGAAGTCGTAGGGCTTGGCGGTGCTGCCGGATTTCTGGTGCAGATAGCGGAAGTCGAACTGCCAGCCGTGCTCCTGCCGCCCGCCATGCTTGCGCACCAGGCGGTACAGCCACCGCTCGATGCCGCCGGTGAGCCGGAAATACGCCGGGTCGATGGTCAGCACCAGAGCGGCGTCGAGCACGCCGGCGTAGAACCAGTCCGGCAGGATCAGCTCGATGCCCAGCGGCGTGCCGCTGGCGTCGGCCAGCTCCTTCCATTCGTTGATCCACGAGAAGCGGTGCAGGCGCCGTCCGGTCGTCTCGCGGATGGACGTGGCCACCGTGGTCGATTGCAGGCGATCCAGCGCGGCCTTGAGGCGCTGGTAGTCTCGCAGCGACTTGCCGCGCCCGATGAAGCGCAGGATCTCGTAGGGCGTCGCGCGCATCAGCCGCGACGGGCGCAGGCCCGCGTCCTTCGCTTCCACGATCTGCGAGGCCGCCCATATCAGCACGTCCGCATCCCAAATCGTGGCGATGCCGTGCTCCTGCGTGCCCTCTACGCGGATCGTCACGTTGCCCGCGCGGAAGTCGATGGGCTTGACCCGCTTGGACTTGCCGAGCGAGAAGAACGGATAGGCCATCAAGTCCTGGCTGTCGCGCGGCGCCATGTCGCCGGGCAAGGCGCGGAACAGGTCGAGCTGTTCGCGCTCCTGCAACGACCGCTGCCGGAACGGCAGCGCGGAGCTGGACATGGTGATGGCCTGCCGCGCGCCGCCGATCAGCGCGCACGGCTGTCGGCCGAGTGGTGCTCGGCGTACTCGGGATCGGAAGTCGTCTCGAAGCTGCGATCGGCGGCCCAGGCATCGAGGTCGGCCACGGCGTACATGACGCGCCGGCCGAACTTGCGAAAGCGCGGACCACCACCGATCACGCGCTGCTTTTCCAGCGTGCGCGGCGACAGCCGCAGGTACTCGGCGGCTTCGTCGTTGGTGAGATAGCGTTGGGGCTGCGCGGCAGCGGTCGAGACAGTGGCGGCAGGCCGCAAAGGAGCGGGACGCATGGTGTGAACCTCCATAGCTTTCAAAGCTCCGGCCACACAGCGCAACCGGATGGAGGCAGTCTCAGAAAACCAAGCTGTCCTGCTCAGGGCCGTTTTGCGTCGTCCTCAAAACGACCCTTCTCAAGCGGCGGAAGCTGTGCTAGGCGGCGATAGCCGCCGCGCATCAGCGCATCGCCGCGCCGTACCAAGCGGCGTACCTTGGAGCGCAGGCCGCCGTCGCTGTACCAATCGGCTGCGGCATCGCCGCCGAACAAGCCTTCGGCCACCTCGCGCAAGGACGCACCCGCTAGGGTTGCGTCGAGCGCCTGCAAGGTGTGTAGCTCAAGCAGCGCGGCGGGTGCCGGCCTGGGCTTCGCAGAAGCCAGGGCCGCGCCGAGCGCATGGTTGCGCGCAGGTGCGGCGGCGCCGCCGCGGCGGGCATAGGCGACAGCCATCCCGTCTTCCAGGCCGGGCGCCAGCGCGAAGCGCAGGCAATGACCTGGGCTGTGCGCCATCAGCGCCAGCCCTTTGCCGTCATGGAGCAGTTGCTTGTGCCCGGCAATGCGCCAAAACGTGAACGCGGGAGCATACTGCGGCGGATCGGCGTCGGGATAGAGCTGCACCACGGCCACATGGCCGGGCAACCAGGCTGGATGCGCGTCGCGCGCATCCAACGCCGGATCTTCCAGCAGGCGCAAGCCCCAGCGATGCGCCGCCTGCTGCGCGGCTTTCGGCCGGCGATGATGGCGCAGCCAGTCGAGCCGGTAATCGGGGTTTCTGCGCAGATATTCCCAGGCCGTCCCAAGGTCGTCCAAGTGCAGCACGTACAGATACGCGGCAGTCGGATACCAGTGCTCGGCGCTGCGATCGACCATGACGCAACCTCCCTGCGAACAGGACTGGCCGCGACGGAAGAACTACGTGCTACATCGGTGTCATCAGAACGAAATGGGTTAAGGGAATAGTTGGGCTGTCAAGTCCGACTGGCTCCGATGCGTTGCGGTATTCGTCTCAATGCTGCGGCGGCAGCGTCCCTCCCGTGGGACGCCGTACAGGCCAGCCTGCCGCAGTCCGCGTCAGGCATCATGTCCGTTTGGATCAGACTGGCGCGGCTACGCCGCAAGAATCTCGATTGAGACCTGCCCGGTATGACACCAGACTGAAAAAGTCACAGTAGGCTGTGTTCAGTCCGGGATAGCCCCGTCGCGCTCGGCCAGCCGGGTGTATTCCGACAGCGTGCGCGTGGGCCGGAAGTAGCGGTCGCGCATCACGGGCTGCTGATGCGGCCCGACGATGCCAGCCAGCTCGGACAGCTTGACGGTTCCTTGCGCCGGCATTCCGATTCCCAGGTCGATGAGGCCCCAGGCGGTGTCGCCATCGGCGGGATCGAGTGCGGCCAGCAGCCAGGTCACATGCGCGTCCGGCGTGAACAGCCGCACCACGGGCACCGGGTCGATGGCCTGGCCGGCGGCACGAGCCTCGCCGTTGGCGAGCAGTTGCGCGCGCTCCGGGACGGTGGCGAGTGGCTGGGGCATGGTTGGCAATCCCACAAATCCAATGATGCACGGATGCGGTTTCACGCCCAAGCGCAGAACCGCCAAACCGGATTTACGCCTTCGTGTGCAAGCACGGATGCGCTTGCGTGGCTTTGCTGGAACCAGCAAATGCGGATTTCCGTAAAGGCACGAAAACGTAGAACACCAAATGAACACTATAGATTGTAGCCCTATAGGGCGCAATGGGCTGTCATCTTGGTTTTTCGAGGGAAACCATAGGTGGCGGCTGGGAACTCATTGGCGAAGGCGTTGAAGACAGTCAGGAAGGCGCGTGGCTTGAGCCAGGAAGCCTTCTCTGACGTGTCCAGCCGCACCTATATGAGCACCCTCGAACGCGACCTGAAAAGCCCGACCCTGCATAAGCTGGCCGAGCTGTGCGAGGTGATGGAGATCCACCCGCTCACGCTGCTGACGCTGGCCTACGCGGGCGACAGCCCGCACAAGGCCGACGAGCTGCTGGCGCAGGTGCGCCGGGAGCTGGAGGCGGTGCTGAAGGAGCGCGGCGCGGCGAAGCCGCGCGCGTGACGTGGTGATGTGCTGCGAACAGCAGCACAGCGCCCCGCCGCGATGGGCGGGGCGCTGCGGCGGTCACGCCGCCTGGGGCTTGCTGCGCGACCAGATCAGGTCGTGCGTACCGTCCTCGCCTTCGATCAGGCGGGCATAGACCGGAGCCGGGAACGAAGGATCGTCGAGGGTCACGGACTTGTATTCCCGCCCGGCCTCGCTGGTCTTGTTCCACGCCGCGCCGATGTCGTGGCCGGCGGCTTGGAGGCGGAAGTCGGGGGCGTTCTCGCTGCTGCCCTTGTCGTTGGGAACCAGCTTGACCTTGACGTTGAGCGTCAGGGTGCGCAGCGTGCCGGTGAAGCCGTCTTTGTCTGCGGTGAAGGTGCCGATGTTGGCCATGATGATTTCTCCTTTCGGTTGAACAAGGTTCGCGCCCATCGCGTCCTTGTTGTGATCCGGCCGGCGGGGGACGGGCTGGCTGCACCGCTTGCGGTCGAAACGCAGTGGAGAGCCTGGAGGCGAAAAGAATTTGCTGCGCGAGGAAGCCGCGCAGCGGCGGGGAAATTGTTTTCGCCGGACGGTTGCAGCCATGAAGCCCGAGGCGCAGCCGCGCCCCGCCAGGATTCACAACGAGACAAGGACGCCTTGGGCCGAACCGCTCCGAAAGGAGACATGGCCGGCTCGGCATCCCCGCCCGAAGGCTTCCCAGGTGCGCTTCCTGACGCGGGCCAGGTCAACCATCCAACGATGGGCGAGAACGCCCCTGCCGCACCTTGCGGCGCCGGTCTTGAGGCGTGGCGTGGAAGCTCCATAGCGATACCGGGCGGGTTGTCCGTGAACCGTCCTTCGTGACGTGATGGGCAGGAACCGCCAGCGTTGAGGACGGCACGCACCTGCACAACCTGCCGCAGCAAGCGCCAGCGTGTTCGCCAGCGTCCCGTCCATCGCGGCGGGGCGCTGGCCGGGCCGATCCGGCGCAGCCGGTTTGGCCGCATCGAGAGGCGCCAAGCTGCGCGCGGCGGGGATAGCCCGCAGGGCTTCCCCTTGGAGGCAAGCGCAGCGCCGCAGGCGCGAAGGCGTGAGGGATTGAAGCCGAATGGCCGTGACAGCGAAGTCGGCACGGGGCGCAGCCCGAAAGTCCGGCGGCGCATTGCGCCGACACGCCAAAAACAAAATATTGAATCGAGAAGGGTGCTATGTCCGCTGTAACATCAAGCTGGAAAACTGGACTGGACTCGCCATTGCATGCCAAGGCCCTGAGCCTGCATGTGATCTTCATGCTGCTGCCAATGCTGACCGGCGAGGGCCGAGCCGAGCACGGTCGGATTCTCAAGGAAGTCGCAGCCTTGTGTGATGCGGGCTAGCTACGTCCTATCTTGGATGATGCATGTTTTGATTTGGCCCATGCTGCTGAAGCCCATGCGTTGCTACAGGCCGGTGGGGTGACAGGTAAGGTAGTCGTGGATGTGATTCGTAGCTGATCGGAGATTGGTTGTCGCCACCAGTTTTTGAGGGCCTCGTACTGGACTGCGGCGCTTCTAACTCCGCCGTCTGAGCTGCTGCGAAGGCGGCGGAGTTCTGATTTGGCTGTTGGCTTGGAACACCGGGCGCGGCTACTGCCGCGCTCGGATTTTTGCGTCCACCGCGCCCAGGGTGGAACGGCCTAGGCGCGGTGCCGATCGTGGCTATTCCTTCGTTTCGATAAGCCACCACACGGCACGCGGCAAGGCGCGGCCCGTGATGGGATGAATGTCGGTGAGGCCGGCGCGGGCCGACCAACCCGAGGGCGGGCGTTAGCCGCGCACGTCGCCTGCGCCGTGCCAGCGGCGGGCGCGTGCCTTGCCGGGGGCGTAGATCGCCGCCATGCGCGGGCGGCTGTTGGTGATGTGGGTCATGGGGCCTCTCCTTCCAGCGAAGCGCCCCGGTCGAGGCCGGGGCGCTTGCCTTCGGCGCGGGTCAAGCGGCCAGCGCCTCGGCGGGTTCATCCGCCCTTGCTTCGGCATCCTCCGGTGCGTCCTGCTCCGGGCCTGCCTCCTGCGCGCTTTCCCGTACTGCCTGCTGCGGGCCTTCGGCCTTGAAGATGGCGGGCATCCAGCCCGTACCATCGGCCAGCCGCTCGGCTTCGCTGGCAATGTCGGCCTTCTTGCGTTTCGCCAGTCGGGTGACGGATTCCGGTGCAAATGCGCCCACGGCATCCAGAATCACGGCCTTGGAAACGTGCTTGAAGTAGCCTTCTGCGGTCGGCTTCCACCATGCGGCCATGTCGAGGCCCACGGCCTGCGCCAGTTCCTCGCCGGGCCGGTGCGTCGTGGCGCGAGGCGTCACCACGTCCACCGTGGAAGCCACGCACACGGCCAGCAGCCGCACCAGTTCGTCTTGCGACTTCGCCAGCAGCGCGGCGAACAGTTCGGCGCTGTCCTCCGGCAAGGCAACACCTGCCACCTGTTGCAGTTCGCGCAGCGCCACGGCGGCGGGCGATTCCGGCCAGTCCGGTGCCATGCCTTCCAGCCGGTCTTGCGCCGTGAGGCGCACGCCGAGCGGCAGGCCGTCACCATAGGCGTCAGGCTGCAAGACGGTCTGCGCCATGCCATGCACCAGCGCGGCCAGCGCAACGTGCGGATGCCGGGCGACTTCGATTTGCAGCGCCGCCGTGCGGTGGGCGCTCAACCGCTGCGCCAGCCGGTCGGACAGGCTCGCGGCCTTGGGCGCGTCGTCGGCGTCCTCGTGCTCGTCGTTGGCGGCTTCGCCTTCGGCACTGCCGAAACCGCGCCGCAGCTTTTCCAGCGTGCGCAGCGCCTTGGCCTCGGCTTCGCGCAGCAGACCGCGATGAATGACGGCCTCGCCGTTGCGGTCGATGGTGACGATGGCACCGGCCACGTCGCGCACCTCGGGCGCATAGCCTTGTAAGGCGTCCTCCGCGTCTTGCAGTTCCTCGACTACCTGATCGCGCCGCTGTTCCAGCTTCTCGGCCTTGGCCTCGTCCTCGCTGCTTTCACCTTGGCAGGCCTCTTCCAGTTCGGCGTCGATCTTTTCGAGGCGGGTTTCCAGCGAGGCGATGCGGCGGGCCTCGCGGGTGGTCGGCTCGCGGCGGTGGCGCGGGGCGTTCTGGAACGCCTGCCGTTCCTCGTAGGCCAGATGCGGCACGGCCTCCACCCATGCCCAGCCCTCGGCACGCACGTCCTCGGCCAGCGTTGCCAGCTTGTCGCGCACCAGCGTTTCCAGCACTGCGGTATCGGTGAGGTAGGTTCCGGCATCGCCTTCCGCGAACAGGTCGCGGCGGATGCCGCCGCCTGCCTGCCGGTAGGCGTCCAGCCCGACGAAGCGCACCAGCGCGTGCGTGGCGTCGATTTCGCGCTCGGTCAGGCGCTCGCGCAGCTTGGACGGGCTGCGCTGCCATTCCGGCGCACCATAGAACGCGGCTTCCTGCGCAGCGTGGTCGTCGGTGATGGTCAGGGCCATCAACTGTTCCAGCGTCACGCCACCGGCCCGGTAATCGGCCATCAGGCGCGGCGAGACGTTCGCCAGCTTCAAGCGGCGCTGCACCACCAGCGGGGACACGCCGAAGTCGGCAGCAATGTCTTCGACGGGCCGGCCTTCCTTGACCAGCGCGGCGAAAGCCGCGAACTGGTCGGCGGGGTGCATGTTCTCGCGCTGCACGTTCTCCGCGAGGCTGACGGTGCGGGCGGACGCATCGGCCACCAGCAGGCACGGCACCTCAACGTCGGCGGGGATGCGCTTCTTCTTCGCCAGCAGCTTCAAGGCGGTCAAGCGACGATCACCGGCCACCACTTCGTAAGCCTCGCCATCGGCGGAAAGGATGACGATCAGGTTTTGCAGCAGGCCGATGCGGGCAATGGAGGACGCCAGTTCGGGGATGGACTGGCGCGGGGTCGTGCGGACGTTGCGCTTGGATCGGCGCGGCAGCAACTGCGACAGCGGAACCAAGATCAGGTTCTTGGTCGGGTCGGCCACTTCCAGCGGTGCGGCGGCTTCGATGGCGACGGCTTCGGTTTTGAGTACAGCGTTCATGGTGATTTCTCCTAGCGGTTGGGATGCAGCAGCGAGAGAAGCGGCAAGGGCTGCTGCCTGCCCCTGCCGCGTGGGGATTCAGGCTTTCAACTGGCGCAGGCCATCGGCCAGCAGCCACAGGGCGCGGTTCAGGCGCACGCTTTGGTCGATGCCCTGCACGGGCCGGGTGGTCTGGCGGCGGCCATTCGCGGCGCGGGCGGACAGGCCGCCTTTGGTCAAGTTCTCCTGCGTGCGGTTGAACACGCTCCACAGGTCGCGGCGGTCGTCGTCATGGCGGCGCGGCATCAGGATTTGCGATTCCGTGATGGGTGCGGGCTTGTCCTCGTCGTACTTCAACGCCAGCGCAGCGCGGGCGAACACTTCCGATTCCCCTGCGTCCAGCGTGATGGCGCGCATGGCATCGCGCGATTCCTGCGCCCGGTCGAAGCCGTGCAGGACTTCGTAAGCGCCTTCGATGACCTGCGCCGCCACGTCGCCCTTGTGCGGCACGCGCACGTCGGCCACGGTGTCGCCGCAGACAAGGCCATTGCTGCAAACGAAGCGGAACATCCCGGCCAGCATCTGATAGCTGCTGGTGCCGTCATGGGAGTTCAGCAGGATGATTTCGTTGGCCTCGCGGCCGTTGATCTGGCTGGCGTGGCGCAGCCGGATCATGTGCTTGGTGTAGTCGCGGCGGTCGTCGTGGCGCACGCGGGTTTGCGTCACCATGAAGGGCTCGAAGCCTTCCCCGCGCAGTTCTTGCAGCACGGTCGCGGTGGGGATGTAGCTGTACCGCTCAGAGCGGCTTTCGTGCGGGGCGTCCGCGAAGATGGACGGGGCCACGGCCCGGATTTGGTCATCCGACAAGGGACGTTCCGAACGCAGCACCGGGGAACGGGAAGCGAAGCGGGATGCGAGTTGCATGGCATTTCTCCTGACAAAGAAAAAAAGGTTTGCTGTTCACACCGCACACCGGATTCCTAGATTCGGAGCCCAGCCTTTCGGCTGTTCGGTGCGGTCGGCACGAGGAACCCGGTTGGCCCTGTTGCCACCGTCTTTCCTGAGTTCATCGCCCGCGACGGTCAGGAGCGCGCGGACGGGGGCCGTCAAGGAGACAAGCGCAGGGTTGGTGCGGCCCGCAGGCGCAGCCGAGGACACGGCCCTGCGCGCCTTGACGGCACACGGCCGCGGGCTACAGTCGCGGACAAGGTGATGGAGTCAGGGAAGACGGCTGAACAAGGCAACGGCCTTCCCCACACGCCGACCGCACGGCAAGCGAAGCGCGCAGGCCCGAAGCTGGAAGCCGGGGCGGAGGCGTCAGCGATGCGGAAGGCTGGCAAAGCCAGTCCCGCCAGGGATGAGCGACTAGCGAACCTGGAGCAGCGCGATCCGCGAAGCGGAGACGCAAAAGGACTCTTCGTTTACCATTTGTTTCGCAAGCAAATGCTGCCAAAGCAAGAACACGGAGGTCCTCGAAATGATCGTCTGCATTAACCGTCTCAAACAGTTCGGCATCTTTAACGACTTCAATGGAACGAAGATCCAGAAATTCGGCCGGTACAACCTTGTCTATGGCTGGAATGGAACGGGCAAGTCAACCCTATCGAACCTATTCTCTTGCTTTGAGCTTCGTTCGATGGTTCCTCGCTTTAGTGCGGGCCAGTTTTCAGTCGCTTTGGAGGACGGCTCAACGATCACGGAAGCGACTCTCCATTCATCCCAATTGAATATTCACGTTTTTAATCAACGCTTCGTGCACGAGAATATTGATTGGGACAAATCTGTAAAAAGCATCCTTCTCATTGCGAAAGAGAAGATTGATGACTTGCAGAAGCTGGAGAAGCTAAAAGGCGAGCTTCAGTCGAAAAAGAAAGCTCACGACGACAAGCAAAGCGAGATCAAAAAGCAGCGTGAGGCATTGGAGAAATTTCTGACCAATGCTGCCAAGAAAATGAAGCTAGGACTTCAGGCGATTGATACGAGCGACAGCTACTACTTGAATTACGACCGCCGTAAGCTCGCTAATTTTATTCATAATAACTGCGAAGCGATTGTCAAAGCTGAGTCGGTTCTTCCAGATGAGAAGGTTATCGACCTTACGAATGCCGCCAAGCCAGATCAGCTTCCAAGCATCAATTTCGCCTCAACGGCCATTGAGCCGGATTACTTTAAGAAGGCGGCGGGTCGCATCAGGGACTTGATTGGGACTACAGCGGCCAATCAAGCTGTCCAGCGGCTGACTGACAACCCGGATATCCGCGACTGGGTTCAAACCGGCTTGGAAATCCATAAACACCATGACTCGCAATCCTGCGAGTTCTGCGGCTCTCCGTTCACCCAGCTTCGTGCCGAGGCACTTGCTGCCCACTTCAGTAAAGAGTTCACAGAGTTCCAAAATCGGCTTCAGAACGCCGCAACTTGGATTGAATCTCAAGGCGCGCCAGCCAATCAGTTGCCCGCAGCGGCTGAGTTCTATAAAGAACTATCGGCCGAGGCAGAGAAGCTCCAGAATGAATACGCATCTGCTGCTGAGAAAATCGACCAGCAAATGGAAGGATGGCGGGAAGCTCTGAAAGCCAAAATTACAGACCCCGGAAAGACAGATATTCAGATCACAGATGTGGTTGAACACGATGTCACGAATTTTAATGCGATCCTGAAGTCGATTGTTGCGCTCGTCGGAAAGCACAACAATAAGACTTCAAACTTCAAATCCGAGACCTCAAAAAGCAAGGTAGCACTGGAGCTCCACTTTGCGGCGGCTGAGGTGCAGGAATTTGACTATGCGGGAAGTGAGAAGAAATGCAATGATCTTGAGTCAGAAGCAAAGAATGACTACAAGGAAGTTGAAAAACTTGGTCAAGAGGTGGGAGCCATAGAGGCGCTGCTCTCAAATGAAACGGTTGGGGCGAAGGAGTTCAATGACATCTTGCATCGCTTCATCGGCCGATCTGAGCTTTGCCTGAGCTTTAATCAGAAGAAGAAAGGCTATGAGATCATCAGAAACGGTGTGGGTGAGCATGATGGGAATTTGAGCGAAGGTGAGAAGACCGCCATTGCTTTTGTCTACTTCATCACGAAGCTCAAAGAAAACGGAAACAATATCAAGGACACAATTGTCGTCGTTGATGATCCGGTCTCAAGCTTTGATTCAAATCACCTGTTTCATGCCTATTCGTTTCTGAGAACTCAATGCACTGAAGCCAAACAACTTTTTGTACTGACCCACAACTTCACGTACTTCAAGCTAGTGAGAGACTGGTTCACCGGAACAAATAGGAACCGAGTTGCCAAAGGCAAGGCCGAGAATTGCTTCTTTTATCGCTTGGATGCACCGCCTGGCTCCCCCCGCCACTCCCTACTTGTGGATGCCGATGACTCTCTGAAGAATTACGGTTCAGAGTACCACTATATTTTCAAGAAGCTCTATGAATACAGGGCGCACACGACTCTTAACCGGGACGAAGCATTCTTGACGGCGAACCTCGCACGCAAGCTCGTTGAATCGTTCTTTACCTTCAAATATCCAAAGCGGAGAAGCGACATAAGTCAATTAATGGATGTTGGCCTGAAAGACTGCACCATCACAACACCGGAACTCAAGGAGAAGATCTACCGTTTTATCAACAAGTATTCGCATAGCGATGTAATTGAAATAACCGAGGAGTCGGCAGAAAACTTGGCGGGCGAGAGTCATAGCGTCATCGGGCACATCTTTCAGTGGCTGGAAGAAGTTGACAAGAAACATTACGACGAGATGATTCAGGTTGCGACTGCCTGAGCGCCAGGCCCGTGAGGGCCGGAGTTGTGCCAGCAGGCGCAGCAAAAAGGGGACGAAGCCCCTTGGGCTAGATCAGCCCACGCTCGGCGAATGATGCCGTTGCGTTGCCAGCGACGATGATGTGATCGAGCACGCGCACGTCCACCAGACCCAGCGCTTCCCTGAGCCGCTGGGTCAGCGCCCGGTCAGCCGCGCTTGGCTCGGGGCTTCCGCTCGGATGGTTGTGCGAAACGACGACCGCCGCCGCGTTGAGCCGCAGCGCCTGCTTCACTACTTCGCGCGGATGCACCTCAGCCGAGTCGATCGTGCCGTGGAACATCTCCACGTAGTCGATCAGCCGATGGCGCGTGTCGAGGAACAACACCGCGAAGACTTCGTGCTCGAAGCCGGCCAGCTTGGTGCGCAGGTATTTCTTGACCACCACCGGCGAAGTGAACTCGGCGCCACGCTGCATCTTCTGTTCGATGACCTTGCGCGCGGCTTCCAGAATCTGGTCGGCGTCTGCCGGCCGATACCGCCCACGGCCATCGCGCACCATCAGCGGGGTATCGAGAGAGAGGGTCAGTTGCGACATGATCGTGCTCCGGTTGCTCGGGCGGAATTGCCCGGAACCGGCGCCAGCACGGCGCAGCGCAAGCAGTCAGGGGTTGCAGACGGCCGCGAGGACGCAAGCGCGCAGGGCGCGCGCCGCCCTTGACGGCGAGAACGCCGTGGTACGGTGAAGGGAAACAGCAAGACCGCCCCATGCCATACACGAACCCTGGCAAGCGGAGCGCGCAGGCCCAGCAGGGCCGGAGGCGTCAGCCGAGCGTCGCGAGGGAACGATGGAAGCCCGCAGGGGCGAGACTCGCGCAGCGGGGCTTGATGCGTAGCACGACAGCGCGGCCCGACCGGGGACGCCCGAAATCGGCTATCTTTGAAGGAGATTCCCGCATTGGGTTTCGTAAGGTCAGATAGGCGAGAACACTGAAATCACAAGGAAGAGCATGGCCGTCCTCTATCAACTTGCAGTGCTTGGTTCGCCAACCGACGCCCAGATTTCTGAGCTTGAAGAAATCGTCGGAACTGCCGTAGGCATGTTCAACTTGCGACTAGGACATGAAGTTGGATGGGAGGTGCGCCCGGAAGCGTTTAACCCCGACCAACAGCGCTCATCCGCTGCAGTATTTTTCGGGGGCGACAATCCACCTCTCGCCAACGTGGCGAAGTTGCTGGAGCGAGGCATCCCGCTACTGCCGATAGCATCCGACGTCAATCGAGTTAACGCAGAGATTCCTGAATTACTGCGACCTCTCAACTGCTTAGCCTATGCCGCCAACGGGTCACAGCGTGTCGCGACCGCTTTACTTGAGTGTGCGGGGTTGCTACCTCGCCAGCGTCGAGTGTTCGTAAGTTACCGCCGGGGCGAAGCCCGTGAGGCAGCCTTGCAGCTCTTTGACGCCTTATCTGCTCGGCTATTCGATGTGTTTCTCGATACGCATGGGATTCCACCTGCGGAAGATTTTCAGACGATGCTATGGCATCGCCTTTGCGATTCCGACGTTCTTGTGATGCTTGACACGCCAGGCTACTTTGAAAGCCGCTGGACAAGCGCAGAGTTCGGACGCGCTCTGGCGAAAGGCATAAGCGTCTTACGGGTTGGCTGGCCAGACTGCACGCCATCTGCGCGAACAGCCACCGCCAGTCGCGCAGAATTGTTGCCCGACGAAGTGGATGCGGCCACAGGACGCCTCGCGGACAGCGCTGTGGAGCGAATCTGTCTACAGCTCGAAGAAGTTCGCAGCCAAAGCCATGCGGTCCGTTCCGTCAATCTAGTGAGCAATTTGCGCAACGCTATTCAAACGATTGGCGGTCAACTTGTCGGCGTTGGACCGAACAAGGCGGTCTATATCCGACTGCCGGATGGCCGGAATGTCGTCGTCTACCCAACAGTTGGTGTCCCCACGTCGACCACGTTGCATGACGCATCCACCAATTCGCCAGATCAATCGGTTGCCGTCGTTTACGATCATGTTGGCTTGCATCCCCGGTGGCTGGGGCATTTGGACTGGCTGGGCCAGCATATCCACTCTGCGCGGTGGGTCAAAGCCAGCGAAGCTGGATGGCAATTTGCGGACTGGGAGGCCTGAATCGTGAGCGCAATCTTCCTTTCAGCCAGTGTCCCACTTGTCGGCCGCGGCTCGTATCACGAGACCGCCAATCCATTCCTCATCCAATGCGCTGTGAGGGAACTGGTCATGGCCGTCATTCGTCAGCACAAGATCGTGTGGGGAGGCCATCCCGCTATCACGCCTATGATCTGGAGCATTTGTGAGGATTTGGGTGTCGATTATTCTGGGGCCGTGGTTCTGTATCAGAGCACGTTCTTCAAGGATCGTTACCCGGAAGAAAACGACCGTTTTCACAATGTAGTATTCACCAATGCAGTTGCCGGTGACAGAGAGGCGAGCCTGCTGCTAATGCGGGAAGAAATGCTGTCGCGCGATGATCTCGTTGCCGCTGTTTTCATCGGCGGCATGGAAGGAGTGGAAGCCGAGCATGAACTCTTCAGGCAATTCCACCCCGCCGCCAAAGTTTTGCCCGTACCGTCGCCAGGCGGGGCGGCCTTGAACTTGGCCAAAGATCAAGGTTATTTCGCCGATGCGGATCTTGGTGATGTGGACTTCGCGCAACTCTTTCACACGCACCTCGCATTGAACATTCAAGGTGCAGCGAGTTGAGTCTCCTCTGCAGATTTACATGATCCAACAAAGGACTCGCCATGCCACGGAAAATCTTCTATAGCTTCCACTATCAACGCGACAGTTGGCGCGCCTCCAAGATACGGAATATTGGTGTTGTTGAGGGCAACCAACCAGCAAGCGATAACAAATGGGAAGAAGTGAAGCGAGGCGGCGAGGCCGCAATCAAGCGCTGGATCGACGATCAGCTGCAAGGACGGACATGCACAATTGTTCTGGTCGGAGCCGAAACGGCGAATCGCCCCTGGATTCGATATGAGATTGAGCAGTCATGGAATAGTGGCAAGGGACTCTTAGGGATACGAGTCCATAAGCTGCTGGACCACAACCAGCAACCATCAGTTGCCGGGGCCAATCCATTTGACTCATTTACCTTGAACGACGGTAGAAAGCTATCCACCGTCGTCCGCATGTACGATCCACCAGGGGCCACGAGCAGTGCGGCCTATAACCACATCAGTGACAACCTGTCGGGCTGGATTGAAGCGGCGATCGCTGCGCGCTAAGAAGCCAAGCCTCTCGTCAAAACAACGACCCAGTGCTCATGGGGCGCCCATAGAGCTCCGAGATTTGCCTCTGGAACTGGGTCTGTCCTCCATAGCTAGGATGCCTCACGCAAATCACGGGTACGGAATCCGTGATGCGATGGGCCGCAGCGGCGGCATCGTTGCCGATGGCGACGATGCGAGAGGGACGTAGCAAGACAATGAGCTGTTGGAGCAGTTCTTCGCCGGCTCGCCTCTCACGCGCGTTGTGCTGCCGGTTGGTGAACGGATCTCCTGATTCGTGCGGATGCAGAGGGAAAACGTTCCAGAGGAAGATGCGGGCATCAATATGTTCCAGCATGCCCCATATGACCGCGGCGGTTCGTTCGGCCACAGCACTGCCTATCGTCGGCCGTTCGGCGACCTGGTCGAGATTCCAACGCCTAGCGTGCTGGCTTATGTGAAGGTCGTCGGTCAGGGCTAATCCAGTGCGGCGTCCTCCGCGATATCCGAGGTCTCGTCCAATCCATATCGCGTCTACGGGTTCCTCGGTTGCACGACGCAACATGGCGGACAGTGCAGCAGCACGGCGACGTGGTGCATCGCGTCGATCATGAACTTCACAACGATCCGAATACGGATTGAAGCAGTCTTCGAACTGCAGAGAAGCAACTGCATCAACGAACGGGTGGATCTTCATTTTTCAGACTCAAGTGGCATGTATTTGATGGTGCGTTGTTCTCGGTTTCCAATGATCCAGCCGCCTTGATTTTCCTTGAGCTGGCGAAAGACAGCATAGCCATCCAGGATTGCCTTTTCCCAGAGCTTTAGCGGACATTTCTCCACTTCGTAACCACTCACGAACTCACCAATGGTCTTGAGAACCCCAAGTGAGACCTTTTCCTGATTCTCGAAGAAATTCAGCTCCTTGGCTCTGGAGAAAATCCACGCTGAAAGCCCTTCTTCCACGACGATGGCCCGACCACTGTCCTGCTCTTCATCGTATTTCGGATTGCTCTTTCGCTTGTGCTTGATCAATGCCCGCATCACAGGTGACCAGTGCAGGATTGCTGCATAAGCAAAGTGGAAGACATCATGGAACCGGTAGCCATCGCGATCGGCAATGTTGTCCGTCAGAGGGTCTCCAATGAATACGCCCTTCCATTGGAGGTAACTCTTGCCACTGCCTCGCTGATTGACCCGGATTTTGAAATCCCTGGGTAGCTGTTCCTCAATTCCAAACTCACTGTCGAAATCAAGGCCAGCCAGGTCTTCTGCCTGCGGCTCCAAGAACGCGCCGCGAGCTTTCCGGAGATTTCCGCGAGCCACCTCAGAGAACGCAAGTTCGGCCGCATGAATTGCATCCAGGTAAGCCCGTGCGAAAGCAATCAAGTCTGCGCGTGCAGGCGTACTTCCAAGTAGCGCTGCCGCTGACTGCCCCAAACGCACCAAGGTGGCATCCAACGAAGCAGTCGCGGCGACAGGCACAGCGATATAGGCTAACGCACCTTCGGTGATGTCACTTGCAGCGCCCACATTCTTGAAGTTTCCGTGGTTCGCAGCTTCCGAGAATATCTCTTCGAGAGGAATCTGCAGGCGCCTGCAGATTGCAGCCAAATACCAGAGGGTGTCGCCAAACTCTTCTTCTGCCGCCTTCTTGAAACCCGGGTAAGCCGTTCTCTCTCGAACACTTTTCTTGGCCGTAGCCATTATTCCGCCGACTTCTCCGTATAGACCTTGGAGGACAGGATTGAAGTCATTCGGGTTGAGTACGTCTGTGGCTGCAATTTCCGCAGCGTAATCCGAGAGCAAGAGGGAGCCTTCCTTTTTCATCGGTCACCTGCGAAGAGTCAGCCATTCGAATGGAGCGCCCTGATAACCGCTCACGTCAAAGCTGCGAATCCATTTCTCAAGGTTCGCAATCAGTTGCGCATCGTCAAAGGTGGTTAGACCTATTCCCGTTTTGCATAAGGGCCGATCTTGCTGGTCTTTCAGTTCCTCGGGAAATTCCGGACCCTCGCCCCCGAAGTACACAAAATCATTACTGATCAGGACCCTGTTGACGCCCGTATCACGGGCAACATGGTCCGGGTTGAGCGTGCCATTGGGGCGGGAATGAAATGAGTCTCGCTGCTGCCAAGCGGCTCCAGGCGCGGCCCTGAAGTAGATGTTGTCCCCGCAACTTTGTTTCCGACTCCCATTGCGGTACGGCATCTTGTATTCAAACCGTGGATCTGCGCCATATTCGTCGAATGTCATCGCCTCGGTAACGCGCATCGCGTACACGAGACGCCCGCCACGTCGGACAGTTCTATCATTGCTGCCACTGCCGACCACCCAATCACCGATGTCAGCGGATCGGCGGATATTGGGTTTGCAGGTCGCAAGCGTGCAGTAGCCATAGAAAGGGTTGGGCGCGAAACCACTGTCGTATCGCACCACATAGGAGTGAATGCGAGCCATCAGCAGGGATGCCGCTTGAGTGGAACCGGGTCGCAGGCACCACCGTCTGGCTTTTCCCACGAGTCCTTCCCGTTGATCGCGTCAATGATCGCATCGCCGTTCCACCCAACCAAGGCGTCGGCATATTCTTTCAGGGCCTCTGGAAGGTCGCATTCCTTCTCGCCATGCTCCCAAACACCGACAATGCGCTTGCCCTGTTTGGCCGCATATTCGATTTCCCAGTTCACCCAATCGCTATTCTTGGTCTGGGGCGAAACGTAGCAAATGAACACTCCAGCCCAGTTGATGGCAGGGGCAAGGATCTGCGTCTTTATGTAGTGCTCATCGGTGGCATTGTTGAACTTCCCTGTATGGATGGAGGAATCCCTGACCTCGATCCCTTTTGGAGCTAACAGATCCTTCAGCTTCTGGAGTCCGTGATCGTCCTTATGGACATGGCTGATGAACACGTTCCTTTTCTCTGCCACCTGTCACCTCCATTGTTCTTACATGGTTTGAAGATCGTAACTGTGTTTTCGGCCGCTGTGGCAGGAAATGCTGACCCGTTTGCCTTGATCAAATAATTGCCTGCAAACCCTTGTCGGCGATGACGTTGAGCAGCTTGAGGGCCGGCCCGGTGGGATGGGTTTCGCCTTGCTCCCACTTTCGCACGGTCGACGCGGTGGTGTGCAGGTGAAGTGCGAACACCGGCTGGCTGAACTTCAACCGTTCGCGCAGGTGTTTGATGTCGGCAGCACTGAACTCCCGCACCGGCGGCGGGCAGATCGCGTCGAACTCGCGCATCGTCACCTTGCCGATCGCTCCCGCTTCGTGGAGCGCAGCCAGGTCGCCACGCAGGGATTCAATGATCTTGCTCACAATGCACCTCCAATAACACGCCCGAGTGCAACGCCTTCGACAAAGCCTCGGCGGACAGTTCCAGGAACACCTTGCCGGCGAATTGCAGCGCCTTCTTCTCGTCCTGCGTGATATTCGCCTTGTCGCTCTTGGGGAACCCATGCAGGAATACGTAGCGGCTGCCGATCCGGGCCGACAGCAGCGTGCGGTAGCCGCCGCTCTTGCCGCCGCCGGATCGGGCAACCCGCTTCTTGTAGAGGAAGCCGCCCAAGTCCGCGTCAATCAGACCGCTTTCCATCTCTTGAACCGCCTTGCACAAGGCAGCATCAGGCAGCTTTTCGCCCGCCTGCCACCGTGCAAAGTCCTTCCGCTTGAGGACGTGGGTCATCTTGACCTCCAAACTATACCCGTAACGGGCATACTTTTCCAGTCCCCAGTGCGATGCACAGGCGGGGAGGGCTGCCGAGCCGATTGGCGTAACGGCGACACGGCAATCAGGGCCGACATGCCGAGGCACTGGTCACCGATCATGCGGTCACCTCTTTGGGTTCTTGCCGCGTGCCGACGACCGACTTGCGCCGGCTGGCTACCAACTCGGCTGCCTTACGCACCGGGTCGTCCTCGGTGTGGACGTAGCGCATGAACATCGCCACGGTCTTGTGCGCGGTTAGCGCCATGCCGACCTTGACGGGGATGCCGGAATTGGCAATGTCGGTCGCTGAGCGGTGGCGTATGCCGTGGGTGCCAACCTTCGGCACGCCGGCGCGATCAAGGATTCGGCGCCACGCCTGATAGTAGGAATGGGGGCCGAGCGGCTTGTCATGGTCGAGGATGGCCGGGCATACGTAGGGCGAATTGCCGTAGCGAGGTGCATTCGTCAGCAACCGGCGGGCTTCCTCGCTCAACGGCTTGGACATATCGCCCGTCTTGCTGTCCGGCCAGACAACCCGGCCATTGGGCAAGTCGAGCCAATCCCACTGCAACAGCAGGATCTCCGACATGCGGGCCGCGAACTCGAATTGCAGCCGGACGGCCAGCAGATAGATGGGATGTTCCAGGCCCTCGGCCTCGGCTTTGTCCAAGTAGGCGAACAGGCTGACCATCTGCTCGTCGGTGATAAGGCGGGTCGAGCCTTTCTCCGGGTACTTGGGTACGTGACGGCAAGGATTGGAGCCATCGGGCCGGTAGCCCCACAGTTCGGCCAGGTTGAACATCTTGCGGACGAGCGACAGTACGCGGTTGGCCTGCGTGGGGGACCTCTCCATGCGCTTCATCAGCGCGGTGATGTCGTGGCGCGTGACCTCGTGAACCTTCTTGCTGCCGAAGGCTGGGATGACGAAGTTGTCGATCTGGTACTGGTAGCTGGCCTGGGTGCTGGGCTTGTTGTGCGGCTTGGAGTGGTCATCCATGAACCGGCCGCACAGTTCCTTGACCGTCGGCGCCTTGCGGGCTTCGGCCTTGTCGAGTCCGGGATCGCCCCCGCGCCGGACTTCGGCCAGCCAGTCTTGGGCCAGCGACCGGGCCTGTTCGACCGTCAGCTCGCCGAACTGGCCGAGTGCCGGCTTGCGCCGCACGCCGGAGTTCGTGCGGTACTGAACCATGAAGACCTTGCGGCCCGTTGGTGTTATCTTGCACAAGAAGCCCGGAACGAGCGTATCCCGGAGTTCCACATCGCAGGTTTGCGCCTGCGCCGTGTCAACGACGGACTTGGTGAGTTTGATCTTCGCCATGAGGTGCTCCTGAAAGGCCCCGATTCCAGGGGCCGGCTAGGAGCCAGGCGGAGGGGAACCGGGGCGGTTTGCATCGCGCACCGGGATATGATCGAAGGCACTGGCCTCGGGGAAAACCTGCTACAGCAAGCCTCATCCAAGTCCATCGTTAGCCCGGTGCGGATGCCATGCTCTGGCTTAAAATCCGCCGCTTCCTGAGAAGGGGCGTGCCGGTTCGACCCCGGCTCGGGGCACCATCTGGATTCGCTATGTCACATTACAACGCTCCCTTTGAAATCCACGTCCATGGTCAAGTGCAATTGCGTGCTGATGTGGACTTCAGTCAGCTTCAGGAAGCACTCAAGCCATTGTGGAAGTACGCTGGTGCGCGTTCTCTCGCGGATGGAGCTTCGAGCGCCTATGAGGAGGAGCCGGGCATACAGTTCGATGCCAAGGAGCACATCCTGCAGATGTGCTGGACAGTGCGTGGCGACGAAGACTTCCGCCAGTCTCTGGATGAAATGTGCATGAGTCTCAATGAATTGGCTGAGCAGGGCGCAGCCATCGAGGTGACGTTCTATGATGCCGAGTTCGATGAGGATGAGGCACCCGAGGACGAAGAGGCGCGTGATGATTTCGTGATGCTGTTTGTGGGCCCCACTCCCGCCGCCATCATGCAAGTACAACGTGACCTTCTTGTGCAAGACGTGGTCAATCTGATGGAGCGGCACTTCGACGGCTCG
Source organism: Diaphorobacter sp. ED-3 (assembly GCF_027625375.1). NCBI lineage: Bacteria > Pseudomonadati > Pseudomonadota > Betaproteobacteria > Burkholderiales > Comamonadaceae > Diaphorobacter > Diaphorobacter sp. ED-3. The sequence continues at coordinate 1,578,170 of NZ_CP115182.1, forward strand.
GAGCTCGGTGGCGTTGTCTCAGAGATTGACAAGCTCTTCTCTCAACGTTTTGATGCGCTGGTGAGTTCGCTTGAAATTGGTAAACCGCCACGAGGTCTGGGTGGCAGCGGGCATGGCGGCGGACGCCGGCCGCGTCACCTTCACTAACGTGCTCGACAAATCTCTGTGTCGAGCACCATGGCGTGAGTTGCAGTGCTCCCCTCGCACGGTATAGAAGAGGCTTTCGACGCGTGCCCACAATAGCGTCATGACCACAACCTATTCGGATGAGCTTCTGGCACAGGTGGCGGCGCTGCCACCTTTGCCCGGGGTGTACCGCTACTTCGATGCACAGAATGTCTTGCTATATGTCGGCAAGGCGCGCAACCTGAAAAAGCGGGTCAGCAGCTACTTCAGCAAGCAGCACGGAGGCACGCGCATTGGCCATATGGTGGGCAGAATTGCGCGGCTGGAAACGACGGTGGTGCGCTCCGAGGCCGAGGCGCTCCTGCTGGAAAACAATCTCATCAAGTCCCTGGGCCCGAAGTACAACATTCTTTTTCGGGACGACAAAAGCTACCCTTATCTCAAGATCACCGGTGTCTCGGCAAAGGACGGTACGGGGGATGCTCCGGGACAGTGCTACCCGCGCATGGCGTATTACCGGGGGGCAGTGGATAAACGTCACCGATACTTCGGTCCTTACCCTGGCGCATGGGCCGTCAAAGAAAGCATTCAGCTACTGCAGAAGGTTTTTCGGTTGCGTACTTGTGAAGATACGGTGTTTGCGAATCGCACGCGTCCCTGCTTGCTGTACCAGATCAAACGCTGCTCCGCTCCGTGTGTGGGTTTGATTTCCCCAACGGCCTATGCCGCAGATGTCCGCAGTGCGGAGGCGCTGCTGCTGGGTGAAACCCAGGAACTGCTTCAAACGCTGGAACAGCGCATGCTCGCGTACGCCGAGAAGCTGGAGTTTGAACAGGCGGCCGAGGTCCGCAACCAGATCACGGCACTCGCACGTGTGTTGCACCAACAAGCGGTGGAGACGGCATCGGACAAGGACGTGGACATACTCGCCGTTAAAGTGGCTGGCGGCCGTGCCTGCGTCAACCTGGCGATGGTGCGCGGTGGCCGGCACCTTGGCGACAGGCCTTACTTTCCGGTTCACGTAGAGGAAGCGACAGTTGTCTTCCAAGTGGAAACGCGCGAGGATGCCCCGGATAACCTAATGGTAGAGGAGGCTGGCGGACTCGAGCAGTCGGTGCCGGCGCAGATCCTTGCTGCGTTCATTGCGCAGCACTACCTGGGGGTACCCTTGCCACCGACACTGATTACGAGCGAGCCAGTCGACCCCGCATTGGTTTGGTTGCTGGCACAGCAGACGGGGGTGCGAGCGTCAGTCGTCCACCAGCCGCGCGAACAACGGCGAATCTGGCTGGAAATGGCGGAGCAGAACGCACAGATTCAGTTGGCACGGTTGCTGGCGGAGGAGGGTTCCCAGCGGGCGCGCACGCGTGCCCTGGCGGAAGCGCTGGATCTGGAGGCAGAGAGCTTGGATGACCTCACCATCGAGTGTTTCGACATTTCGCACACTGCAGGGGAGGCGACCCAGGCTTCCTGCGTGGTTTTTCATCACCACAAAATGCAAAGTGGCGAGTACCGCCGTTTCAAAATCGAGGGCATTACCCCGGGCGATGACTATGCAGCTATGCGTCAGGTACTCATGCGTCGCTACAGCAAGGTTGCCGAAGCACAGCTTGAGGCAGGGGGAGCGGAGGTGACAAATGCCCCGCGCTTGCCGGACCTGGTGCTGGTGGACGGTGGCAAGGGGCAAGTAAGCATGGCGCGCGATGTGTTCCAGGAACTGGGCCTGGATATCTCACGCATCGTTGGTGTCGAAAAGGGGGAGGGCCGCAAGGTGGGGCTGGAAGAACTGGTCTTTGCGGATGGACGCGACAAAGTCTATCTGGGGCGAGACTCGGCTGCGCTGATGCTCGTGGCGCAGATCCGTGACGAGGCCCACCGCTTCGCCATCACCGGAATGCGCGCCGCTCGTGCAAAAGTACGCGTAGGCGGCAGCCGATTGGAAGATATACCCGGTGTGGGGCCTAAAAAACGGGCAAGGCTGCTTCAGCGCTTTGGCGGCGTGCGCGGCGTGGCAGATGCCAGCGTGGACGACCTCGCCACGGTCGAGGGCATATCTCACGACTTGGCAGAAGAGATCTATCGCGCGCTGCGCTGACCCGGTTGACGGCCCGGGGCATTGCCGCGCGTGCCACAATTGGCACCCATGTTTTTCACTATTCCCACCATCATGACTTGGACGCGCATTGTCGCGATACCCTTGATCGTGGGAGTGTTCTATGCGCCGCTGGACCCTGCGATGCGCAACCTCATCGCCACGGTGATGTTCATCGTTTTTGCGGCCACCGATTGGCTCGATGGGTTTCTTGCACGCAAGCTCAACCAGACCTCCGCGTTCGGGGCGTTTCTGGATCCCGTGGCTGACAAGTTCTTGGTATGTGCGTCGCTATTGGTACTCGTGCATATGCAACGTGCCGATGTGTTCGTGGCACTCATCATCATCGGCCGCGAAATCGCTATCAGTGCCTTGCGGGAATGGATGGCGCAGATCGGGGCGAGCAAGAGTGTGGCCGTGCACATGATCGGCAAGCTCAAGACCACGGTGCAGATGATTGCCATTCCTTTCCTGTTGTATGACGGGCAGTTGTTTGGCGTCATTGACACGGGTGTGTGGGGTACCTGGCTGATCTGGGGCGCCGCAGTGCTGACGGTGTGGTCCATGGTTTATTACCTGCAAAAAGCACTGCCAGAAATTCGAGCGAGAGTCCGTTAAGTTTCTTGCTACTGCTGGGAGAGCCTTGTGTCAAAAGGGTTCATTGCTATATATGACATAGCAAGGCAATCCGCGCCCACATGGAGACGGCTGGTGGCGGCAACTCGGCACCGCAGGGCGAAAGTGCTTGTCAATACGGAATGCGCCTAGCGCGCAAGGTCGAAACAAAAGCGGTGCTCGAATCCGGGACGGGGATCAAATACGACTAGAATTCGCTCCCATGCTGTCGCCCACGCGGTACGTCTTATTGACACCCTACAGTGCGATGGCTTTAATCTGACACAGCAATTTCTGACGCTGCTTCAGTTCCCTCCGCCTCTGCCTTTCGGACCGCTTCCGTTGCAGGGGGCGCGGAGGCCAGATTTGCATAAAGACATTCATCCACTCTTTTCCCGAGAGGCTTCTTGTGAATAAAACCGAATTGATTGAGCACATCGCCAACAACGCTGATATCTCCAAGGCTGCAGCTGCGCGCGCACTGGAGTCCACGATCGAAGCGGTTAAGAAGACTCTCAAGAAGGGCGGCACGGTGTCGCTCGTCGGTTTCGGCACATTCGCCGTCGGCAAGCGCGCTGCGCGCACTGGTCGTAATCCCCGCACGGGCGCTACGATTAAAATCAAGGCTGCTAAAGTTCCAAAGTTCCGTCCAGGCAAAGCACTGAAAGATGCTTTGAACTGATTGTGAAATATGGGGGGTGCTTAGCTCAGTTGGTAGAGCGGCGCCCTTACAAGGCGTAGGTCAGCGGTTCGACCCCGTTAGCACCCACCACTATCCCCCACAAAAAAGCTAATGAAATCAAGGGCTTGGAGAAATCCAGGCCCTTTTTCTTTGCCCGCGCTGCCAACTCGATAGGACGCCACAAGACGCCTGTGCCAACCACAAAGCGGCGTTTGCCAACCGGCCTATTACCGTTAACGGCATAGAATCGTTGCCTTAAACGGTACGAAACGGGGGCGCCTATGGCAGGCAAGCGAAAGCGTGATTCCGGCTGGGAGTATGTTTTCAAGCGCGCGGGGGTGCTGGATAAGCCCATCTACATGACCTTCGCCGATGAGGCGGAAGGGGATGCCTTCGCCAAGCGCCTGGATGCGCTGCTTGACCGTGGCATCGTTCCAACAGAGCTGCGCGCGAATGAGCGGCCCCTGAACATCCAGCAGCTGGTGAACCAGTACGAGCGTGAGGCCCATCCTTCCAAGAAGGACCGCGGCGCGCTCGGCACTCTGCTGGACCCGCTGGGCGCCACGCCGCTGACGGCCATCACCGCGAACTGGGTGGATGACTGGATCTCGGCCATGAAGCGCCTGGAGAAGCTGGCGCCCGCCACCATTCGCGCGAAAGTGGGCGCGCTGGCCCGGTGTTGCGACTGGGGGATGCGAAAGGGCTTTTTGGTGATGCCTGACCATCCACTGCGCACGCTGCCCGATGGCTATGCGCAGTACACGAAGGCTGACGAGGCCATGGCGGGCGTGAAGCGCGAGGACGTGGAGCGGGATCGCAGGCTGGAGCCGGGTGAGTACGAGGCCATTCTGGCCGTGATTGATGGGGGGGTGTTGGCACGAAAGCAGCGGCCCCTGGTGCTGGAGCACAAGATGGCGCTGAAATGCCTGTTCGTCCTGGCCGTGGAGTCGGCCATGCGCCTGCGCGAGATGTTCACGCTGACGGTGGCGCAGGTGGACATGGCCAGGCGCACGGTGTTCCTGGAAAAGACCAAGAACGGGGACAAGCGGCAGGTGCCGCTGTCATCGGTGGCGCTGGCCGAGTTGCAGACGTTCATGAAGGTGGAGCACGGCGCTGCGCCTGCGCCGGCCACGCGGGTGTTCCCCTGGTGGAGCGGGGAAGCGGGGGATATGGACGCCACCAGCGACTACCTGAGCAAACTGTTCATCGACATTTTTGCGCAGGCTGGCGCGGTGGACTTGAAGTTTCACGACTGCCGGCACGAGGCCACCAGCCGCCTGTTTGATCGAACAACGCTCTCCGAGACGCAGATCATGAAAATCACAGGGCACAAAAGCCACCGGATGCTGATGCGCTACGCAAACCTGCGCGGCTCGGACCTCTCCGCGCAGCTTTGGTAGCTGGCCTGCGCTGGTTCAGGCGGTCGGCCGTCTGCTTCAGGATGATTTTTTCAGCATAGGCCAGCACATCCCTGGTCAGCAGCAGGTAGCTGCGGCCGAGCTTGCCGGCTGGGATGTCGCCGGCGCGGATCATTTTCTCCAGCGTGTGCGGATGCACCTTGAGGGTGTTCGCGGCTTCCTGGAGGTCCATGGTGGGACTGGTCATGCTGGGCTGCCTTCCTGCGCCACAGGCTTCATGAAGACAAGCCAGTGGGTCATGCCGCGGCGCCCGCTGACCTGGCCGAACAGCGGTTTCTCTGGCGTGAGCTCCAGAACCTCGGCAAGCTTCACCTGGGTTTCGTTCCACTTGAACACCAGCACGCCCCCTGGCTCCAGCACCCGGAAGCATTCGGAAAACCCCTGCCGCAGATCCTCGCGCCAATCCTGGCCCAGCTTGCCGTATTTGGCGGCCAGCCACGAGCGCGGGCCGGCGCGGACGACATGAGGCGGATCGAAGGCGATCAGCTTAAAGCTGTCGGTTGGGTATGGAAGCGCGCGGAAGTCCAGCAGGGTGTCCGGTTCAACGCGAAGGGTGCGCGTTCCGTCTTCACGGTGGGAGCGGTCGGTGACGGTGAGCACTTCACGGCGCCGGTCGCCGAAGATCGCGCGAGGGTCGGCTTTGTCCAGCCACATCATGCGGCTGCCGCAGCATGGGTCGAGGACGCTGGGATTCGTTGTGTTCATGGAGTTGTCCTGTCCGGCGTTTCAGCCAGGTGAAATGCGGGGGCATGCCCGCGGCTTGATAGGTTGCCCACAGCTCTGCCCCAACTGGGCAGCGCAGCAGGGCGGGGTTGGTTCCGGCCGCGCGGCACTGCGCACAGCCGGAGTGGTGGTGCTGGTAGGCCTTGTCGGCGGCCTGCCAGTCGGTGGCGGTGGTCATGGGGCGGGGAATCCGTCCCAAGTGCGCCCATCCAGTAGGCGGCCTGCGGCCTTCTTGCCTACTTTCTCAGCCCAGGACATCACGCGCCAGCGATAGTCCACCTTGCCGGGCCTCATAGTTCCTTCCGCGTCCCAGGTGACGTAGTTGGTATCCGTGATCTTCGTGGTGCTGGTGCCCCAGCGACCATCTTGATGGTGAGCCACTCGACGCGGCGATCCATCGCGTTCCTTTACATCCGGGTGTGGCTCGTTCTCTCCGGGCAGCCACTCGCCCCACTGCTTGAACAGGAACGGCACGCCGGCAGCATTGCACTGATCCCGCAGCGAGCGTGCCCAATCGGGATGCATGGGGCGCGCGCCGGGGCCGCTCTCGCCGCCGACGATGACCCAATCTAGGCGACGCAGGCCGTCGAGGTGGTTGGTGCTGCCTGTCGGACTTTGGGCGGTGGCTGGTGCGTTTTCTGGCCAGGCGGACAGCCAGCGCAACGACACCGGCTCCAGTAGCGGCTCCATGCTCAGAAACCGCTTCGCGGCGGGCACGGCCAGCAGCTTCGGAATGTCGCGGTCTGCTTCCTCCTGGTTCACGATGGTGGCGCCGATCCACACGTTGGGCCACGGCCAGGCCGCAAAGGGCACCGAGTAGCCGATATCCATGTTGGCCAGCGCGGTCTGGATCATCGCCGCGGCATTGCCGATGCGCTTGGTCAGCAGCAGCCAGTCAAGATTGGGCGTAGCCCGGATCAGTTCGAACAGGTCGGCGCGCCACTGCGGATCCACCGCGTTGTCAAACACGTCGGCCAGGCTGGCGCAGAACACGCGCTGGCGGCGGCCGTGCACGGCCATGAAGGCCTCAGCGTTGGCGTTCCAGGCCTTGGGCTTGTTCCAGTTGCTGGTGCTGGTGCGGCGGCGCGGTGCGCCGGGGCCCCAGTTCGCCGCCGTGCCACCAGCAAAGCGCGCGTTGCGTGTCTCGGCATAGCAATGGTCGCATCCGGGGCCTACTTTCTGGCACCCTTCCCATGGATTGAATGTGTGATCTGTCCATTCGATTTTGGTGTTTTCAGCCATGATTGTTCCAATAAAAATCACTGCCAGCGCCTGTTGGTAAAGCGCTAGCAGCTATGTTTTGTGTAGCGCTATGCAGCCATGCGCAATGCGCTGTTGGCCGCTTCGGAGTAATTGGCCGCGACGATCAACCGCATAGGCAACGGGCTCACGCTGTTGCCAGCCATGCGCACCTGGGCGGTCTTCGTGAGCGCCTTCCCGCTGGCGGTGCGGTCGATCACGTAGGAGGCCGGGAAGTCCTGGGCGTTGTAGAGCTCGCGCGGCACCAGCATGCGCAGCGTGATGTCCACGATCACCCATGGCTCACCCTTGAGCCACACGGTCACCAGCGCCAGTCGGTCGTGCGTCGTGATGGTGGTCATCGGATCGCGCAGGTCTGCCCACTGGCCGCCGTTGGCGTGGTACCGCATCAGGAACGCCGCGCAGCGCAGCGCCCCTTCCTCATGCTCCTTGCTCAACTGGTACTCGACCAGGGCGTGATGCTCGGCGCCGGCCGTCAGGGTGGGCACTGGCTCATCCATCCCGCGGCCGTTGCAGTTGCGGCGCAGCGTGACCAGGTGGGCAGCGGCAAGCTGCTGCTGACTGCCCGAGGTCGTGACCGTGGACACACCATCCCGCAGGTCGCGCGCGTGCACCGTGTTGTGCCCGCCGTTCGCCTGCACCATGTACGCCGCCGCCAAGCTCTGGCCGCCACCGCTGGCCGTCACCGTGCCCAGCGGCCCGGTGATGTCGTTGGCGCCGTGGCTCCAGCGCTTCCCGCCGCTCTTGCCCTCGCCGTGGCCGGCCTGGACGAGGTAGGCGCCTGCGGCCGCGAACTTCTGCCCGCCGGCGGTGATGGTTCCCAGCGCGGCGCGCGGATCGAGGGCGCGCGGCTGCTGCCCGGGGCGCTCGCCGTAGCCCATCTGCACCAGGTGCGCTGCCATCATCGCCGTCTCGCCGCCCTTGGCGGTCGTGATGGTGCGCAGCGGGTCCGCCACATCGAACGCCGTGTCGCGGGTGTGGGTGACGGGCACCAGGGCCGGCGTCAGCAGCATCTTGTGTCCGCCGGTGAGCACGGGCGGGATCGCCTCGGACACCGGCCGCGGGACGTTGTTCGCCATGTTGTTGACGATGAACGGCTCGGGGCTGTCCAGCACGAACTTGCGCATGCCGTGGGCGATGCGGCGCTTCGTGGCTTCGGCCAGCTCCTTCTTGCGGCCGAAAATGCTGGCGCCCTGGATGCTCCAGTCAATGCAGTCGGCGGCGGGCCGGTGGCGCTGCTGCCCAGCCTTCGGCTTCTTCGCGTGGGTCTGCTTCGGCCAGGTGATCGGCAGGCCGTCGCAGCGGGCCACCATGTAGAGGCGGGTGCGCGTGCTATGCGCGCCCAGGTCCGCATTGCAGATCACGCGCCACTCGACCTTGTAGCCCATGGCGCGCAGGCCATCCACGAACCGGCGCCAGTTGTGGCCCATGCGCTTCTTGCAAGGCACCAGGAACTGGTTGTTCCGCGGTACAACTTCGCCTGGGTCGGCCACGCGATAGGTAACCTTGCCGGTGGCCGGGTCGGTCACTTTGTCCAGCGTGATGACGCGGCCGGTGGCCGGATCGCGCTTCGCCACCAGCGGGGACCACTGCAGCATCTGCTCGACGTTCTCCAGCGTGATGACATCGGGTTTCGTCTTGCCTGCCCAGCGGTGCACCACCCAGGCCAGCGAGCGGATCTCCTGGCTGCGCGGTTGGCCGCCCAGGGCCTGGCTGTGATGCGTGCAGTCCGGCGAGGCGTGCAGCAGGCCGACTTGCATGCCGCGTGTGACCATCAGCGGGTCCACCTCCCACACGTCGGCGCGGTAGTGGCGCGTCTGTGGGTGGTTGATCTCGTGCATGCCGATGGCATCGGCGTCGTGGTTGATCGCCACGTCCACATGCCGGCCAATGGCCTGCTCGATGCCTGTGCTTGCGCCGCCACCGCCGGCAAACAGGTCGATCACCAGCTTGGCTGCCAGTGGAAGGATGAACTGGGGGGTAAGCATTCGGGCTCCAGAAATGAAAAAGCCCCGCGAGTGCGGGGCTGGTTGGTTGGTGTCGGTGGGGCTCAGTCGCGGCCGTGCTCCTGCGCCAGCTTCGCGGCGCGCCGCACCTGCTTGAATAGCGCCGGGATCGCGGAGGCGTTGAAGTGGATGCGGTTGCCCTCCCACTCAATCCACAGTTCGGGGTCTTCTCCTTCGTCGCCTGGCGGGTAGAAGCCGGTGACGAGCGGGCCGCAGAAGCGCTCCCCCGTCTGCAGGCTGGTTTCGATGTGGGCCGTGATGACCTCGACGCGCGGGCTGAACTCGCGCACTTCGGTGGTGTTGATGCTCGCCATCACGCACCTCCTTCCTTGGCCTGGGCAATGGCGTCGGAGATTCGGACACCGGCGTCCCTGACGGCGCTTGCAATAGCGAGCAGGGCGAAGGTGATAGCGATTTCGACCATTACTTTCCTCCTTCCCTGGCCTGGGCGGCAATGGCAACGTAGAAGGCTGGCAGCAGCCTGCGTTGCACCAGGTTGGCAAGGCGCGCGTCGGTGTTGTTGACCAGGGCATCGTCAAGGCCCTCCACGTTTGCCGCGTCGAGGCAGCCGACGATCTCGGTCAGCACACCCCCCTGCGCTACTGGCGCTGGCTGGGGTGCTGCGCAGAGCGGTCGCACATCAGCTTGTAGAGGCTTGGTGTAGTAAAGATCGGTCTGATCGTGTACGCCTTGCCACGCCACAGGCTCCTGCGCTACTGGCGCTGCTTCCTGAGCCTGGGCGGCGAGGGCGGCCTTGGCTGCTTCGATGCGCTCGCGGATGATTTCGACAACGCGGGCTCCGTCCATGGTGTCGAGCTGCAGGCGACCGATGAGGTAAGCCGCATCGGCATGCAGGCTGTCCAGCGGAACACGCACTGTATTGTTCAGCGCATCCCCCTGCGCTACTTGCTCAGGCTGGGTAGTGGGCGCGGCTACAGGCGCATACCCATCCACGCCGTAGGTGCCAACAATCGCAAGCATGTGCCTTCCTTTGGGCAGTTTCCTCAGGGCTTCGTCGGACAAATCCGACCCGAGGTCTAAGTAGCCCCCTGCTCCAATGTCGATGTATGCGACAGCATCGCTCGGCACCGCCACAGCGGCAGGTGCTGCCTGTGCCGCATCACGCTGACGCACCAGCATGGCGATGCGCTCATTCAGGCTCTCAATCTCCAGCCGCGCTGCGTCGTAGCCGGACTGGAGCGTGGCGTTCTCAGCGTGCAGGCGCTCCAGCACATAGGCGGCATCCATGAGTTGCACGCGCGCGAAGAATTGGCACGACGGATCGCTTCCTGTTTCCCTGCAATTGCGCGCCACCAGAAGGGCGGTGTCTGGCTGCAGCGCCTCGGGCACTTGCCCGTGTGGGGTGGTGGTCATGGGCGAATATCCGTGGTGTTTCCGAGCAGCCAGTAGGCGATGCGCTCTCGCAGGGTCATAAAGCGGGACTTGCCGCGAGCGTTGACCATGAGCAGGCCATCTCGCTTGCGGTGGACGCGGATCGAGTGGGCATCAAGCGCATGGCTGGCTTCCAGCAGGGTGTGCTTTGCCTGAGCCTCATGGGCGCTGGCGTTGTAGGAGATGCACCGAGCCACGCCCTGACACTTGGACGCAAGATCGGACGTGTACTGATGGAGGGCGGGGACTTGCCCGTGTGTGGTGGTGTTCGTCATGGGGTGTCCTTGATGATTTCAACGTGGCAGGAGTGATGCAACGTTGTGGGCTTGGCGAACCCTGAGCGCCGCACGACGTATTGCGTTCCGCCCGGCGTGTCGCGCTTGTGGCCCAGCAGCTCGTACCGGTCGCCAGTGCGCTTGAGAATGAAATGCGCGCCGATGGGCAGGTTGCGCACTCGGTCAACCATGCTCCACCCCCTCGGCTGATGTGGGAGGTAGCGGCAGGGGCATCCAGTGCGTTACCGTGGGAGCGCCGCCGTCAGGTAGTTTTTCGCTTTCACCCGGCCAAAGATACGATTCCTTTGGGTAGCACCATCCGGCAGGGTCTGCGGCGTGCCCTGTGTATTGGCCTGTTGACGGCAGCGGGGACTCCGCGAAGCAAATTAAAACTTCTGTGTTCTTTGCGGGCAGCCGCTCCTCCACGCTCACCCACCCTTCCGCTTGTGCTGTAGGTGGGGCGGCGATGCCCATCAGCGGGCCGCTCACCCCGCCTGCGCCGATGGCTTCCAGTTCAGACTCAAGCTCTGCAATGCGCTTGCGCATGGCGCCGATCATGTCGTCCTTGCTGGCGTACTGGCTCATGGTGAACTCGCGCGCTTCTGGTTGTGTGTTGTCTGTCATGGGTAATTCCAGGTAAAACGCCGCCAGCGCTTATTCAGCAAGCGCCAGCAGCTATGTTTTTGATAGTGCTACGCTGCCATTTGCAGCGCAGCGCGCACATGACCCGTGGTCAGCCCATCAGAGGACTGTAAGAGCTGCTCAAGCCGCAATGCGCCCTCGGCCAGCGCCCACTCGGAAAGCTCGGGCATCAGCCGGTCAATCGCGCCAAGCCCTGACTGAATCGCGCCCCGGTGGCGCTCCAGGTCGCCTGGGTGCTCCATCAGGTCGCCAAGGGCACTGGCAGCGCCAAGAAGGATTCGGGCATCAGGGCGGTCGGTTGCGCCCCACTGCCTGCCCACGGCGAACGCGGTGATGTAGATCAGCCGCCCCGTTAGGTTGCACAGCGCAGCGGCATCGGCCCCCATGAAAGCGTGCAGGCCTGCCCCGGTTCGCAGCCTGGCCACGTCTTTGGCAATACGCATCTTGAACACCACGCCCTCGATCAGGCTGCTGGCGCGGCGGCTCTTGTGAACGGTTCGTGGCTTGGTGCGGGCGGCAGCGCGGCGAAGTTCACGCGCAGAAGGCGGGGATGCAAACGGTCCCCTCATGCCCGCCCCCGGTAGCTCAATTCGCGCGGCACGTAGGGCTCACGCTGGGCTGCATTGCAAAACCGCCCGTAATCTGTGGGTAGTTCAATGCGTGTGACGGCGGCCTGGCTGGCGTCCACGGGCGCATCGGCTTTCAGCGTCAACCCCTTTTGCTTGCGGTTGACCATCGACACGCTGGCCGGTTTTGCGGGTGCTGACGACTTGCGTTTCAGCACTACGGTGATGACGCGGTGTACTGTTGACTTGGGCCTTTCCAGCTTTCGGGCGATGGCGCTCATGCCAAGCCCTTGCTCTGCCAGTTCTCTGATTTGCTCGATGACCTCGGGCGGGGTGGCGTGTCCATTTGTCATGGGGTGGGTAATAAAAAAGCCCTCGCGTAGAGGGCTTGGGTTGGGTTGCTGGCCGGTCAGGCTGCCGCTTTCGCCTGCACCCCCTCGATGTGCCGCACCAGCGCGGCCAGCATCAGGGGGAAATCTGCCTCGTGGTACAGGCATGCCCCGCGTTCACGGGCCACGATCTCAAAGCCAAGGCTGCGCAGGCCGTCCGCGCTGATGGTGAGCACACCGCCAAGTCGCTCGTTGATCGTGCCCAGCTTGAGCGTCGGCGTGCCTGTGCGCTCTGCTGGTGCAGCGGTGCGCAGCGGAACCACTGCCGGGCCTGCTGCTGCCGCGCGCTGCGCCGTGCCAATCACCTGCTGGGCATCCAGCCCGGCCACGGCTTCGGCGTGCTTCTCCTGCACCAGCGTCCCCAGGTCTGCCGCCACGGGCGCGGCCAGCATGCCGGTTTGGGCGGCCTGGGCAATCTCGGCCTGGGCGGCGCGCTGCTCGGCTTCCAGCTTCGCCCGTGCTTCGCGGTCTGCGCGTGCTGCTTCTTCCTGGCGGATGCGCTCGCGCTCGGCTTCCAGGCGCTGCTGCTCGGCCGCCTTGCGGGTAGCGATGGTGGCGGCCAGGTCGTCGGGCGCTTTCAGCACCAGGGTGGCAGCATCGGGCACCACCAGGCCACTGGCCTTCAGCGTCTTGACGTTGGCATGGATGCGGGTGGCGATGTTGCTGGCCTCGATCTTGGCTCGGGCCAGCTCGTCGTTCACTGCGCCGCGCAGGCTTTCGACCGTTCGTTTCCCCTTGATTGCCCCGGCGAAGTCGGCGGGCACCTGGGGCATGTACGGTGCGGGCATGGCCGCGTTCAGCTGGGCGATGTGCTCGCGCAGCGCCGCGATGCCACCGGCCACGATTTCGCCCCGAATTTCTTCCTTGCGGGCCTTCACCAGCTTGTCCAGCTCCAGCCGCGTGCGGCGGGCCTCGGCGCTGATGTCGTCAATGGTGCGGAACAGCTCGTCAATGGTGGCCGTTTGACTGAGGGCGTGCTCCTTGGCTGCAGCCAGGCGGCTTTCCACATCGGCGCACCACTTCACTGTGCTCTCAGCCGTCGCAAAGTCCTGGTCGGTGGTCAGGGTGCGGTTGATGCCCTTGAACACCTCCAGCGCGCGGGCCTTGAACTCTGGCAGGTTGCTGGCCGTCACAGCGCCGGTCACCTGGATCAGCAGCGCGGGCAGGTTGTCGGGGGTCTTGCCTACCACGGGCGCGGGCTTGGCCTCGGGAGCAACGTAGGCCGCTACATCCTTGTGGAACTGCTCCCACCCGGCAATGATCTGGGCGCGCAGCTCCAGGTTCGGTGTGTACCAGCAGTGCATTTCTTCGATCAGCTGGTCCTGGTCGTCCCAGTCGCTGGCCATGAAAAGCACCCGCTCACAGCCCGACACGGCGCATTGCTGTTCCATCTGGATCTGGTATTCCATCGGCAGGTCAGCGCCAGTGCAGCCGGGGGTTGACAGGACATCGCGCAACCGGCTGTTCATGCGCTTGTGCTCAAAGGCCACGTCCTCCAACATGGTCAGCCCGTCAAAGCTGGCCGACAAGCGCGATCCTTCCTGCGAACCGGTGCAGGGGTACAAATCCTCACCGATGATTTTTTCGGCCAGCGGGCGGGCCAGGGCCTCAAAGCGGTGGCCACTGTCAAACAGGCGCTGCGTGGCGGCGTCCACATCGGGCACGATGCCCGTGGCGCGCTCGGCAATCAGCTGGTCGCGGGTCTTGTAGCTGCTCACGCCCATCATGGCGGGCGCATCGCTGGCGTTGTCGTGGGCTGCGCGGTAGGCGTGCCACTCGGAAGTCCCTTGGACGAGGTTGTGGGTAATCATGAGAATTCCTTCTAAATTCGCTGCCAGCGCTTTGCCGATAAGCGCGAGCAGCTATTAAATTGATAGTGGTTTAGGCCGATTCCAGCGCGAACTGGCGTTCTTCAAACACGGCCGTGAGTGCTGCGCGCTGCTCTGGGTCGGGCACTTCTCCAATCAGGTCGGCAGCCTCATACAGCGCGTCCAGCGTCGCCGCGGCCTGCAGCTGGTCTCCCACGGTCTTTTCAAGCATCACCTGCGGCTCACCTTTGGGCTGCACATCGGTCACGGCTTCGGCCTGCTGCTGCATGGGTTGCGGTGCTGGCTGCTCGATGGGCGCGCGAATGGCGGCCTCCTGCTCCTGCGTCAGCGTGCCCTTGGTCTTGGCTTTGGCGATCACCGCTTTGGCCGTGGTTTTGCCGGCAGCGATGGCGGCGCGCCAGGATGGCAGCAGCTTGTCAAACTGCTCCTGCGCGTAGGGCGGCAGTTCAGCGGTGCGGACCTCGCCGGTGGTCGGATCGATGTTGCCGGTTGCAGGCGGAACGGCGCGCTTGCCGGCATCAGTCACGGCGCCGTCGCTGTCCACGCTAAAAACGTCGTGCACTTCCTCGGCCGTTGGCAGGCCCATCAGCAACTCAGGGGCGTAGATCCGGCCGAAGAAGGCGGCGCTGCGGTAGCGCATCATCAGGTCCGGCATGCTTTTCCACTTGCTGCCGTTCTTGCCGAACCAACCTTCGTTGACGGCCATTTCCATCGTCACCGGGGCCGACTCCAACCGCTCGCCGGTGGCTTTCTCGATGGCCCAGGCCACGCAGCGCGCGTTCTTGATGCGGACCTTGTGTTTCTTCTCGACCTTCCTGCGGTCTTCCCATTCGAAGGTCGAATAGGTCGCGTCGATTTCATCAAGCCACTGCAGGTCGAAGCGCAGGGGGCTGAACTTGCCGCAGTTGTTGATGGCGGCAATGATGAATTGGCTGGACCAGCTCGGGCGGCCTTCGATGATGTGCAGGTTCTGCATGATCATCAGCGGGTTGGCGTTCATGCGCGTCGCCATGTCCAACGCGATCATGCAGTTGGACAGGGCGGCCGGGTTGGGCTCTACGGTGGCGCGGTCGCCGTAGCCTTTCGTCACCATCGCCTGGTAAGCGGTGGGCACCATCGTGCTGCTGGAAAAGGCTTTGGCGGTGCGCTGCAGGAACTCGAAACTGGCCAGGTCGCCAAAGCCCATAGTGATGGCGACGGCGGTGTTCTCGGTGGTGGTAAGGGCGTGGTTCATGCTCGCTCCAGGTGTGGTGTGTGGTTGGTGTAAAGGGTGCGGATACGGCGCGCCTTGCGCTGCGTTCCGCTGGTTCCGACATGCCAGCCGCCGCAGGCTTCGCAGCGGTAGGCCTGCACGGACTTGTCGCGGTTGCGCAGCCGGCGCGCGGCCTGCAGCGCGTGCTTGCGCTCCAGGGTGGGCTTGAGGCATTCGCCCGGGGCCTGTGTGCGGCGCGTCATGGGTGGTAGATCTGTAGGGCCGCCAGCGCCGTGCACATGGCGATGCAGCCGAACCAGATTGCGATTGCTGCTGCAGTGCGCATGTCAGCCTCCCGAGACGATCCAGGCGTAGCGCGCGGCCGCGAGGCGGCCATGGCACTGGCGGTAGATGCGGTAGAGCTGGAGGAATTCGCGCAGGCGTGTCATTGCCGGCCTCCGGATACATGCGTGGGTTGGTCCAGGGTGCGCAGGCACGTCAGCGTTTTGTCGTCCTCCCACACCGCAGTGCGGTGCGGCCCGCATACCTGCTGGCCCGCCCACTCGCGGCTGGTCATGGCCTCGGCGTCCTGCTGTGCGGCTGTGGCTTCCGCGTCGCTGTGCGCGGCATAAAAAAAGGCCGCGAGGATCACGGCCAGAATGATGAAGGTGTCGGCTTTCAGCATTTGCGCTGGTCCTCTCGTGCTTCGATGAGTGCTTGAATCAGGCCGCCCGCGTTCGCCACGTCGATGCCGCCCCCGTTTTTCAGTTCGATGAACCCCACGCCCTGGTCGTTGAGCCAGCGCAGCAGGTCTGCCAGGGTTGCGTTCTCGTTCTCGCGCCGGATGCGCGCCTGCTGTTGTTCGCTGATGGCGGCGACGTTCATTGCGAGCCTCGCTGGTGCCGCAGTTGCAGATCCAGCGCATGGGCTTCGCGCTGGCGTTCGCGGGCCTCGGCCTCGGCGTACACCCGAGCGCGCTCGGGTGCGTCTGCGTTGCTATCGGGCTGCCGTGCGAGCGCTGGGAAGTGGCTGCACAGCACCCCGGCGATGACGGGGTTGATGTCTTTCATGGAAGCCTCCAGGCATAAAAAAGCCCGCTAGGCGGGCTGTGGGGTTAGGTGGTTGCTGCTGGCTGCTTCGCCTTGTCGTAGGCCTTGATGCCCCACGCGATGGCGTAGCAGTTCCACAGGAAATCGAACTTGAAGACGCGGCAGTCCCACTCCCAGCAGTCCTCCAGGTTGAAACCCGGCACTTCATCACAATGGAAGTCGCGGGCCGCGTCGTAGGCGCGAATCGAACCGTCATCGGCAAGTGCGAGCACCTCATCTTTCAGCGCGGCCCAGAGCGCATCCCGCTGCTCTTCAAACTGGCTGCGGTCGGCATCGGTGGTCCATTCGTCGTCGTCGGGTTGATTGCTCTGTTTCCAACTGTCGAATGCCTCTTGCACATGCTGGCGGAAGCTGTCAGCGCAGAACTCCTGGGCGTCGCGTGGTGCCGGTGCACGCAGCTTCTCGTCCCAGTAGCTGGGGTTGATCGCCAACTTGTCTGCGCGGCCCGTTCTGTCGTAGTGCTCCTGATCTGTGCGGAAGAACACAAACATGTCGTGCAGGCGGCGGAACACGAACGTGCCCATGTCGCCGTCAATGCACAGAGTCCCGGGCCAAGTGATGATGTCGAACCAGTAGGCGCTTGACTCTGGGTTCTTGAACCGAAGATGGCGATTCACCCCTTCATCGCGCAGCACTTCCATCTGGTGCCGTGCCGCGTCTTTGAGGAATCGCTCCTCGGTGCACGATTGATTGCGGGCCATAGGTGCTCCAAAGAAAAAGCCCGCTCACTGGTGGGCCGTAGGTGAAGAAAAACCGCCTGCCTTTCGGGCGTGGAGGGGGAAGGGGAGGAGAGAGGGGAGTTGCGCGCCCCGGCGGCGGTGGAAATCAGTGGAAAGCGTGAGCCCGGATCGCATCCGGCCATGACGTTCCGCGCTCAACGTCATTGGCAACGCGCTCGCGCCCCAGCGCAGTCATGGTCGGGTGGGTGTGCAGGCAGCAGTCGGCCGCATCCTGGTAGCTATCCGCGCCGCCCATGCAAACCGGGCACTGCTTCGGCTGGATCACGGATTTGCCTGTGCAGCACGCCTCGGCATCTTTGAGTGCGCCATACGAGACGCGGCAGACTTGGCATTCGTACTCTGTGTAAATCTCCGTCGGGCAGCAGTTTTCAGCCTTGTAGTGGCTGTCATGCGCGGAGTCACAGATCCCGCAGATATAGACCTTCTTGGGAGGCTCTGCATTTCTCTCTCCAGAGCCTGTTTCCATGTTCGGCCCCATGCAGTTCAAGGCAACGATCCGCGTGAAGAAGTCATGGGTTTGCATCGCTGCTCCTGAAAGAGAAAAGCCCGGCCGAAGCCAGGCGGTGATGAATGGTGGGCTACTGACGATGAGATTTCGCACCCATCCCGAGGTTGGAAAAGGTCGCGTTCGCCCGTATTGGTTGATGGTGCCTGCCGCACTACATGGCCACGCCCGCTGGCATATCGTTGCCGTATCGGTCAGGAGCACTAGGCTCGCTTGAGCAGGAACTCCGTCAGGCTTTCGCCTTCACCATCAAGGGAGCACCCCTACTCAGCCCGCCTTTTCGCCGCTGCAGACGGTTTCCGGCATCGTTTTGGTGCGTGCTCGCTTGATGGCCCCGGCACTGCCGGGGGGTGGGGGTTACTGGGTGGCCCTGGAAAGGTCGGAGCGGCCATTCCTGCGTTGCGCCAGGAACTCTTGCTGCTCTGCGTGGAATTCCTTAGCCTCGTTTTCGCTGCATGGCGATATGCACACCTTGACGGCGACGGGCTCCAGCTTCGCGTTGATGTCAGGGGCCTCATTGCGGATTTCCTTGATCTTCCGTTCAGCGTGGTGGCGAAACGTGTGCAGTTCACTATCGAAAGTGATGGAGCCGCCCTTCAGGCCGACGACCCACCAGATTGATTCTTTGCCGTCAATGCATAGCATCACGAGTCCTTTGCCCCGTGCAGGGCGGTTGGGTTACTGGGTGGCCTTGGCTATTGCGGCGCGGTGTCTCCGGCTGCGTAGGTTGGCCCGTCGCCGTCGAACTCCACGACCAGTGTGTGTGTTGCCATGTCTCTCTCCTGTGTGTGGCAATAGGTCAGCTGAAGCACAGCCGCGAGCGAAGCTCGGACACGCGCACCGCCATCGAGTTCGCCATGGCTGCGTAGGTTTCGAGCATTTCCACGAGCGGTGCCATTGGCGCACTGATCCGCGCCCCCTCAGAAGCTGCGTCAATTCCTGGCGCAGGCTCCAGCGCTGGTGCCAAGTCGCTCTCAAGCGCCTGCAGCTCGTGGTGTAGGCGGCCCAGGCTCTCTGAGAGGCGTGAGGATTCCGCCTCGTAGGAGCGCTCGCGGATCGGGGAGGCGGCTTCCGTGCTGGCCTGACGCGGGTTTATGTAGTGCATTGTCGTTCTCCTGTTGAAAACCACAGCCCTGCACGCAAGGCTCTGGTTTCGGCCCTCTTGCGAAGGCCGGTCGGCATCTGGTAGCCGTGTCGCTGCATCAACATGCAGCACCGTGTATTCGCTCCGTGGTGTCATCCTCCTGCCGTGGCATCTATCAAGAGGGCGGTGTTTCATTTGTTGGCTCGGGCCGGGCTGGCGCCCGCGCTGTCATTGCCTCCCGCCTACGCTACACAATTGATAGCAGCAGTCCCTTCCCTGCCCCGTGTACCGCGCTTTGGCGGACTGGAGACCGCCCGGAGTGGCGGCGCACCTCGGCGGCCCGTGCCCGCTGGTGCTCTTGTGCCCGACGAAGCGCCTCAGGTGGCGCAGCAACATGGGCATGCACGTTGTGAATGAGCCGCCAGGTGCCGCCGATCCGACCCCACCGCGCTGCACTGGTCACTGACCCCATCCCGCCTTTTGCTTCCTGTCTGGCTGGGCCCTGCGTGTCGCTCAGGGTTGGGTGGTGTGCGTTGGTTGCGCGTTGGAGATATTGTTAGCCCAAGCTAATTTTAAGTCAATAGCCTAGGCTAACAAATTTGGCTACACTCCCCCCATGCCCGCCATCACGCAGACAAAAGAAAACCCGCTCATGGCGGGTTGTGGCGCTGTCGAAGAGAACGGCGAGGCGTCAGTCGTCCCGCATTCGCTTGGAAGAGTGCTCGGCCATCACATCCACGATGGCCGCAATCTCTTCAAGCCGGACCTTGATTCGGCTTGGGGTCAGGCGATCTTCGGAAGCAAGCTGGCACAGCAGATTGGCGTGGATAACCCAATGCTCCAGTGGCTGTACCTGTCCTGTGTGCTGCGCCCTCAGCCGCCAACCCTCAAGAGCCATTTGAAGCGCTTGGTCACGCAGGTGGCGGCGGCTGTCGGAGCGCTCTTTCAGCCACACTGCGGCGATCGCAGGGACGGCGCCTGCGATTACGCCGCCAAGGGCAAACAAGCCGTTGATGATGGTGGGGTCAAGGTTCATGGGCATTACGCGCGGCCAGATGCGGACTATGTGATTGTGCGACGCGATCCGGCCAATGAGACGGATGTCATTTGGTAGCGCCACCACCTGCGGGCGAAAAAAAGCCGCCTCATGGGCGGCTGGCTTGAAGTTTCTCTTGACTCAATGGCAGTGGTACCCACCAGTGCGGTGGTCGTTGTGGCAGCCCATGCTGTTGGTTCCGCCGGAGTGGGCAAAGGCACTCAGGCTGGCTACGGTGACGATGATGGCGATGATGGCTTTCATGGTGTCCCTCTCTGGAGTGGCGGCAAGAAGCCAGGCCGCCTGTCTGGAGAACACATGTTGCAACAATTTTGTTTCGCCTGCCTTACGGGTTTGTGCGCAGGCGGCTCAGAACGGTGCGCGGGACACAGTGACCTCGACCGGCCCGATGCCTGAATACACGCACCGGGCGGTGGGCAGCTCAACGACGGCAAACCAGTCCCGGCCGATCTGGTCAATGCGGTAGGCGTCGGCCGGGAGCGGAAGAATGCGCTCCTCAGTCCACCCGAGCCAGCGCGGCATGCGCAGGAGGGTAGGGTGGTCTGGTGGATCGTTGCGCAACATCAGCCGACTTCGCAAGCCCACTCTTGAACGTACCAGGCGCGGTCAACGTACTCCATCCCCATGAACTTGATGACGCCAGCGCAGAGGTAGGTCACCTTTGGGTCGTAGAGGACGTGCTTGGCGTCGCCAAGAACGCGCAGGACTGCAATCGTTCTCTGGCCGTCTGGGAGCGGCTCATGCTTGAGCAACAGTGAGCCATGCATGCGGCGGGCCATGCCAATGGGCACGCGCAACTGGCCTGCTTCGCGGATGACGGTGACTTTGGCGTCCATGACTGTATTTTTGTAAGGGGTATCTATTTAGCTCCAGTGACGTGAGAATAGCTGGATGGAAACCCAGATGCTAACGCCAACTCCTGGAGGGGACTACCCCCGCACCTGGAACGAATTTCTTGACTGGTTTGCCACCGAAGAGGCTTGCCAGGCGTTCCTGGAGAAGCTTCGGTGGCCCCAAGGCTTCGTCTGCCCGCGTTGCGGCAACGCTGGCGATGTGTACCGCGCCAGCCGCACCCGCCTGATGTGCCGCTCATGCCAGTACCAAGGCACAGTGACATCTGGAACCATCTTTGACAAGACGCGCACACCGCTGCGTGTCTGGCTGGCTGCAGCTTGGTACCTGACCAATCAGAAACAAGGCGTGAGCGCCCTGGGGCTGCAGCGCGTATTGGGTTTGGGGAGCTACCAGACCGCCTGGACCATGCTGCACCGGTTTCGACGTGCCATGGTCCGCCCGGGCCGGGACAAGCTCAAGGGGCTTGTGGAGGTGGATGAAACGTACCTGTCCATCACGGATCGCAAGAATCCCGCCACCCCTGCAGGGCGCAAGAGCAGCACCACCAAAGTGTTGATGGTCATGGCGGTGGAGATCGTGGAGCCCAAGGGGTTTGGGCGCATCCGGTTACGCCGCATTGACCGAGACGCCGCCACCCACGTAATCCCCTTTGTGCAGGAGGTGGTCGAGCCTGGAGCCCAGGTACGCACGGATGGTTCGGCGGCATACCGCGCTCTGGGAGAACTGGGTTACACCCACCAGCGCACCGTCATGCTCGGCTCAGGCGTACCTGCCCATGTCTCCATGGCGGGAGTGCACCGGGTCGCCTCACTGGTACAGCGCTGGGTGCTGGGAACACATCATGGCTCTGTACAGCCAGACCACCTGGACGCCTATCTCGATGAATTCGTGTTCCGTTTCAACCGGCGCACATCCAGCTCACGCGGGATGCTGTTTTACCGCTTGCTGCAGCAAGCGGTGGTTACGCCGCCAGTGACGTATGGGGATGTCGTGAGCAAGAACACCGGGGAGAGCCAATCGGATACCATTGCTGGATGAAATCACAGTATCAATGGGGCTGCTGGAGCTAAATAGATACCCCTTATTTTTGTACAGTTATTTTGGCATGGATGCCAGAGCCTGGACGAAAAAAAGCCCGCGCGGGGCGGGCTTTTTGTGTAGCACGGTGAATGCCTCAGGCCGCCTTGCGTAACTCCATTTCTGCGGATTTGTCTGCTTCCGGCGCTTCAATACGTGCGCTAGAGGCCTTCTCGCGAAGCATACTTTTCAGTTCGCAGTCCACCCAGCGTGTCAGCACTTGGCGGATCAGTGGCTGATAGCCAAGACCGTTCAGTTTTGCCAACGCCTTGAGGTTTTCCAGCAGATCCTTTTGCAGACGGATGGAGATTGGTTGCAGGTCTAGCGCGTCATCCAATGCCGCCGACAACTGGGCCGGAGCGACGGCGACATGGGACTCATTGACGCCCACGCTGTCATAGTCGATCTGGCTTTCTTCATTCATTTGATTCTCCTAGGTCAGTAAACTTGAGTACTTGGCATAAACTCGTTCCACATCAGGCGCAGCAGGGTAAGCGCTTTTGATGTCTACGATTTGTGACTGGGGGTCCAAAATGAAGACAACTTTCAGCCTCCTTCCATAGTCGGTCTCAGAGACAAACCACTGGGTTGGCACGGGAGTTTGGTGTTCCGGCCTGCTATCGGTAAGGAATGTTCGATCCCTGTTGGCGAAGCACTGAAGGATTTCTTGCTCGGTAACACTGTGGTCAGGCCTTGCGAGCTTCTGGCGCATCGCTGGTGAGATGAACATTCGCATTTATGCATTGTATATACAGAGTGCTACGCTGTGCGTAAGTTCCGCCCCACACAATGCAAGGGTAATTAAGAGGGGCGAGCAAGCTTCCGCCACTCCCACGGCGCGACCGCCTCTCGATCCGCCCACAGCCCTACGCGCTTGGCCCTGGCCTCCTGTTCCGCGAACTCATACTGCCCTCGCGCCTCAGGCGTCTGATCCCGCGAGTAGGCCCGATACCACCAGGCCATGCCCTGGGCGACCATGGCCAGCCCGGCATCCAGCGTTTGTGGGCCATCGGGCACTGAAGTCGGCGCGACCCACACCGTGCACACCTTGCGCAGGTAACGGTCGGTCTTGGGGCAGTCCAGCTTGGCCTGCTTCTGGAACGTCAGCTCTGCCAGCGCTTGCCGAGCGCGCGTCCCGTAGGGCTGCTTTCTCTCCGGTGCGTCAATGCCGGCCAGGCGCACCTTGACCTGTTCGTACTGGCCAGGCTCGCCGCATCGGGCGGTTAGGGTGTCACCGTCGCTGATGCCGACGACGAGGCAGAGGATGAGAGATGGCAGTCCCACGTTGTTGGGCAGCTATTTAACGCGGAACCTGACGCAGCTTTCGTACCACCCACCAAAGTACAACGCCGTAAATAACAGCGACCGGAGCCATAAACATGTCGCCTTGGAAAACCTGAGGCATCACATTCAACAGCCCAATAACCATCAGCACGGCCAGGAAGGTAAACACAACTTTCCCAGCCGCATGCGTGATTCTGTCCGTCTCATAATTGCGCGCAAGACGTTGTTCTTTCGCTATTTCATCGACCCGCGCTTGAATTGCGGCTTGCTCACGCTGCTGGCTCAGCTTCTGTTCCTGCACCTCTGCCGCTCGGCGAACGCTCTCCTGCAACTCCGCCTCATCTATTAGAGATTGCACCCTGAGTTTGATGTATGCGGCGCGCGCAATTTCCGGTGATCCATGGGCTTGAACTAGAGCTTTTGCCCATAACCCTTCACGCCGGACGCCAGAGGATATTTCCGAAGCGACCTGCTCATAAAGCGCTTCTTCGGTAAGTCGTTTGGCTGCGTCTTTCATCCCTCGCTCCTAAAACTGCTCGCTGCGCCACACCGTCAGCACCTTTCCCAGCACCTCGAAGTGCGGGTTCTTGGGTGACAGGTCGTAAGGCGGGAAGTCCGGGTTCTTGGAAATCACGCGCAAGCGCACGCCAGGTCCATCGAATTCGGGCACGCGCTGTATCAGCTTGATGAACCCCTCATCGCCCACCCGGAAAAAGTAGACCCCCTCGTGGTCCACCACCTTCACTCCGGTGTCCACCAGCAGCGGATCGCCCGGGTTGAACATGGGCTTCATCGATGGGCCGAAGCCAGTAACGATGGCGAGGTTCTTGACCCCCGTGTGCACGGGCACATTCAGGCGTAGCCACTCGTGGGTGACTCGCCAGCTGCGGATGTGGCCAGGCGGGTTGTCGGTGAGGTTGAAGCCATGGCCCATGGAGCCGCCGGTTTCGTCGTACTGGGTAATGACCAGATCGGGCTCGCCGCCTTCAGGAGATGGCGCAGCGTGAGGGGCAGGGGCCGATGTTGTGTCCGTACCTGGGCCGATATCGCTGGGTTGCTTTGGCGGCTTTCCCTCAGCCAGCCACGCCGCAGCAACCTTCAACTTGTAGTGCGCGATCAACTTTTCGGCGTTCTCTCTGCTGATCGTGGCGACCTTCTCAGGATTGCCAAACCAGTTTGACACGCTTGCAGGCTTAACCCCGCAGACCTCTGCGATTTCCGCTTTAAGTCCTCGGTGACGCGGCTCTGGAAAAACCTCGGCAAGTCGGTTCTGCAAGGTAGTCATTAGCCCAGCCTAACAATTAAATAGTTAGCCTGGGCTTGTGTATACGGTTAGCTCAGGCTAAGATTTGGGCGCTATGAATGCCCAAGCCACTCAAATCATTGACGCGCTCGGCGGTACTGCTGCCGTGTCGCGCATGTTCGGCCTTTCCATGCCCAGCGTGAGCAACTGGAAGAAGTCGGGAATTCCGCGGCCTCGAATGATGTATTTGGAGGCCGCGCACGCGGACAAGCTCCAGGGCATCGACACCGTTGCCGCGACGCTCCCATCGGTAGCGGAGCCCGCCAAAACAGCGGAGGCGAGCCATGGCTGATCACCTCCCAAACTTATCTGCCATTGAGGCAGACGCCGCGCACAAGATCCTGGACATCCTCAGCGCATTGGACGATGGGCAGGTCCAGCGCGTGCTCTCCCACGTCCAAGCGAATTTCGATGCTCATGCCAATGAAGCGCCCGCTTTCGCCCGGGGCATCGCTGGTCCTCTCGGAAAGCTCAATTGCGAGATCAAGGCTCGCATTGATGAGCACACCCACACGCTGTTCCTGCAGCAGTGCGCCATGCGGGGCACCGACGCCTCGAGCGCGGTGCGCGACTGTGTTTACGCGCTGGTGCACGGCAAGACCTATCAGCAGATGGTGGTGGAGAAGATCAACCATGACGCCAAGCGTATCGACGTGCTTGGGAAGCTCATAGGCCCGTTTTGTGCCACTGAATTCGGCGGCCACCATGGTTGACCAAATTCGCCCCATCACGCCCGCCGCGGTGCACGCACAGGCACCGAGCGCCGAAGAGCAGGAGGTGTCTTGATGCCGCCCATTCCTTTCATCACGCGCACCCGCATGGCGCGCAAACTTGGCCAGGAGGCAGCGGTACGCGCCGAGGACCGGGCCAACGAAGATGCGCCGGGCTTTTCGGAGCGCGCGCTTGAGCACATCCGCCAGACCATGGTTGCCGCACCCGCGGATGCGCGGCTGCGTGGCGAGGACATCGTGAACTCGGCCAAGATCGCCGGCATTCGCCCGCCCGACGATAGAGCTTTTGGTGCCATCTTCGCGAAGGCCATTCGCGACGGGCTGATTGAGCCAGTGGGGTATGCGCCGCGCACCAAGGGCCACGGCACGGCCGGTGGGCGCGTGTATGCGCGGGGGGTGGGCATCACATGACGCCGGCACCGCTCACGTCCGCGGACTGCGATCTGCAGGACTTTCCTTTCATGCCGCTCGATGTCGCGCGGCTGCGCGATTCAGAGCTCGCGTCGAATGAGACGCCAGAGGCGTGCTGGGCGGCAGTACTGCTGTGGTCTGCGTCCTGGCACCAAGTGCCGGCGGCCTCCATTCCGGACGACGATATGTGGATCGCCAAGCAGGCGGGCTACCAACTGCGCGGGAAGATCGACAAGGCCTGGGCGCAAGTGCGCGCCGGGGCGCTGCGCGGATGGGTGAAGTGCAGCGACGGCCGCCTGTATCACCCCGTTGTTGCCGAGAAGGCGCGCGATGCGTGGCAGGCGAAGCTGGAGCAGCGCTGGCGCACCGAATGCGCCCGCATCAAGAAGCACAACGACCGGCATGAAGGCGCCAACGTCCAGCGCCCCTCATTCGATGAATGGATGGAGGCTGGATGTCCCACGGGACAGCCTCTGTTTGTCCCCAGGGACATACCCACCAACACAAAGGGACAGGCAGGCAGTGTCCCTAGCGAAACACCTTCCAAGAGACAGGGAGAGGGACAGGGACAGGGACAGGGACAGGGACAGGGAGACTCTAGTTCCGTAGCTAACGCTACGGGCGGCGAGCCGCCTGCACCGCCTGCACCGCCTGCACCGCCGGCCAGCGTCCCGGCAGCACCAAAGCCCCCCGCTGACCCGGAGAAGGCCCGCCTGTGGCGCGTCGTCAAAAGCACCCTCGTGGAGCAGAAGACGTGCAAGGACGCAAAGGCCGCCGGGGTGCTGGCCGGCGCCATGGCCGCGAAGTACGGCAGCGATGTTTTCCAGGATGCCGTGCGTGCCATGGAGCGCGCCAACCCCGTGGATGCCCACACCTACCTGATCGGCCTGTGCGAGACAGCTGCAGGCAAGCGCCAACCCCTCAACAAGCAGGAGGCGCTGGAGCAGCGCAACCGCAATGTGGCCGACGAGTGGGCCGCACAAGGAGCCAGCCATGCAGCCGTCTGACCGCGCGCCATTCGCGCAGCTCATCACCGAAGTGCTGGCGTACTACCGCCAGGATGCCAGCCGCTTCGTGCTGGATTTGTGGTGGAACGCCTGTCAGCCGTTCGACCTGGAGCAGGTGCGCGTCGCTGTCCAGCGCCATTGCACCGACCCGGAGCGTGGGCAATTCGCCCCGAAGGTGGCCGACCTCGCTCGCATTCTGCAGGGCACCAGCACTGACCGTGCTGCGCTGGCCTGGGGAAAGGTGCACGAGGCCATGAGCAGCGTGGGCGGCTATGTGGATGTGGTCTTTGATGACCCGGCTATCCATGCCGTGGTGGAAGACCTTGGCGGCTGGCCGAAGGTGTGCCGCACCGAAACGGCCGAGCTGTCCTATCTGCAGCACCGCTTTTGCGAGGCGCACCGCGCGTACACCGGGCGCGGCCAGTTCGACTACCCGCGCCGCCTGATGGGCGACCGCAGCCCTGACCACGAGTACGCAAGCCGCGGCATTCCGCTGCCCCGGCCGCGTCTTGTTGGCGATGCCGAGCGCGCCATGCTGGTGCTGCAGAACGGCAACGTGGCCGGCAAGACCTCGATTACCACCCTCACTAGCCAAGCCATGCGGCTGCTGGCGGGCTCTGGAGTGAAGGAGCAGCACGCATGACCCGCGCCCAAGCCAACCGCCTGCTGGATCTCGTGCGCGCTGGGGGATATGCGCCTGAATCAAAGGTGCTGTTCGCCTTGTGGATCACAGGCGACCTGTCGATGAGCCCCACCCAATGAGCAAGAAGAAAAGCCTAGCCGTCATCAAGCGCCGCGTGCTGAAGGCTGTGGCCGATGGCCCGCAGACCATCACTACCCTGGCCGGCGGTTCCTTGTCCCATAGCGTGCGCAAGCCCATCCGCCAGGCGGTGGATGCGCTGCTGGCCGAAAAGAAGCTCAAGCCCGTAAGTCTGCGTCAAATGCGCGCATTCACTGCGGCCGATTGGGAGCCGTCTGGCGAGTTCCTGCAGGTCTATTTCGCCTCGCTGTGCACGCGCGATGGAAAGCATCTGCTGTGGGATGGTGAAGTTGACCGCTACAGGCGCTGCCTGCTGCACATCAACGGCAAGCGCTACGACATGCGCCGCACGCTCTACGAAATCAAGTTCGGCGTGCAACTGGTGCCGTCTCAGACGCTGCGCTCGCGCTGCAGGAACGAGAACTGCATGGCCCCCGCATGCCAGATGCTGGTTGAGCGCAAGGGCCAGACCGGGAAAAAGCACAACGTCATGACCAAGCAGCGCCTGGCGGATGCCCAGCGCGCGAGATCCAAGTACAGCGTGGAACTGATCGAGTCCGTCAAGACGAGCGACAAGAGCTATGCACAAATCGCCATGGAAACCGGCATGCCCGTGAGCACTGTTGGTGCGATCAAGTCCGGTCGTTTGTGGAAGGACTACAGCAACCCGTTCGCGGCTCTGTGGAGGGAAGCGGCATGAACTGCAAGCCTGGGGATTTGGCGGTAGTGGTGAAAAGCGCCGCCGGGAACGAGGGAAAGATCGTCAGGTGCATCCGGCTGCTAGGGCGGGGTGTAACCGTTGGCCCATTAGGGGACACGTTTGCCGATTGGATTTGGGAAATTGACAGCCAATTGCCTGACTGGAGCGGTGGGATGGGCCGGGATATTCACGACTCCGCACTTCGCCCCATCCGTGAAAACGACGGAGAGGACGAGAGCCCGCAATGGGCGCCAGTTCCGCAAGAGGTGATGGCATGACGGCTACCAGCGAGCAGCACCGCCACCGCTGCGAGGTGCGTTTTCTCATCCGCGCCGCCCGCGAGCGCGGCCGCGAGTGGGTGCGCCAGTGCCTGGATGACCGCCGCGTGGCAGGACGCCAGGCCCAGCTGCCGCCGGTGGCATGGGTAGCCAAGAGCTTCGATATGCCGCTGAGCAGCGCGCACTGGCACACCCAAGCGCTGCAGCGCCACGGGCTTCTGGAGCGGAACGTGGTCGGCAAGATGCGCTTTGCGCGCGGCGGGAAGGCGGTGGCCGCATGACGCTGCACCTGACGCTGCCCTGGCCGCCCAAGGGACTGAGCCCCAACGCCCGCTCGCACTGGGCGCAACTGGCCAAGGCCAAGAAGGCCTACCGTGCCGCCTGCGCCTGGACCGCCAAGGAGCAGGGCGCCCGCCGCATCGAGGCCGCCAAGCTGCACCTGTCGCTGGTGTTCTACCCGCCCAGCCGCCGGGCCTACGACCTGGACAACACCCTGGCGCGCATGAAGTCGGGCCTCGATGGCCTGGCCGATGTGCTGGGGGTGGACGACAAGCACTGGAGCCTGAGTATCGACCGATCGGAGCAGGTCGGCGGGTACGTCAAGGTGCGTGTGGAGGTGATTGAGTGCGCTGCGTGATGTGCAACCGCCCTTTGTTCACTGCCCTGGTGTTCATCGCCGGTATGCCGGTGGGGCCCGTGTGTGCACGGCGCGCCGGGCTGGTGGAGTTGGCGCGCAAGAAGTCCGGCGCGCTGCGCCTAGGGCGTGGCCATGTACCGGCCGCACGCCGGGAGGATTCGCAGACCCTGGATCTGTTCGCGGAGGTGTCCAATGCCTGAGATCGTTTTGGTGCGCCAGGAGGACATAACCGTGACCGAGGCCGACAAGGACGCCGCGCGCAGGGTGTTGTTCGGCACCGTGGACGGACTGGGCGAGCCCAACCGCCGCAAGTGGCGCCGCTTCATGGCCATGCTGTTCCGCATGGAGCCTGGCGAGATGGCCACGATCAAGACCCACAAGGCCCGCTCGGGGCCCTTCCATCGCCGGCACATGGCTCTGGAGCAGCGCGTGTTCGACGCGCAAGAGCGGTTCGAGGACTTCGAGCGCGGATTCCGCGACTGGCTCAAGGTCGGCGCCGGGCATTGCGACTGGCACCCCGGGCCGAAGGGCGGCGTGTTCCCCGTGCCGAAATCCATCAGCTACAGCGAGATGGAGGAGGGCGAGATGCGCGAGTTCCACGACGCCGCGGTGGCCTTCCTGCGCACGGAGCATGCCGGCCGCACGCTTTGGAAGCACCTGGGCCCGGCTCAGCGGACGGAGATGATCGAGTCCGTGCTGTCGGAGTTCGGCGAATGAAGCGCAGCACCCCGATGAAGCGCACCGGTTTCTCCCGCAGCAACCCGCCCCAGCGCCAGAACGAGCTGGCCAGCCTGATGCGCGAGCAGCGCCTGGCCGAGCGCGCCGCCCGCACGATGGCCGAGGTCCGGCCGCGCGCAGCGGTGGTGGTCAATTCCGCCCAGGCCGCGCCTGTGGCCAAGGCCGCGCCCGTGCGCAGCGAGCGTTACCGCCGGCTGGTGGCCAGCCTGCCATGCGCAATCTGCGGGGTGCCAGGCTATTCCCAAGCCGCGCACGCCAACACCGGCAAGGGCATGGGCATGAAGGCCTGCGACCTGACGTGCTTCCCCGCCTGCGGCCCACGCCCAGGCATTCAGGGCTGCCACGCTGCGCTCGACCAGGGCGCGTTGTTCACCAAGGCCGCGCGCCGCGAGCTGGAGCCCGTGTGGGCCGCCGACACCCAGCGCCGCATCCACGCCATGGGCCTATGGCCCAAAGGAGTTCCGTATCCGCATGAAAACCAAGGGAGCAATCGTGACCACTGAAGTCCCAACGAAAGCCATCACCAGCACTCAGCGCATCTACGACGCCGTGTGCGAGCTGCACGCATTGGAGCAGGTTGTCACTCGGGAAACCGTAGCTGAGTTGACGGGCCTGAAGTTGACCGTGGTGGATGACCGCCTCGGCGCCCTGGTGGATGACGAGAAGATCAAGCGCGTGCTTCGCGGTGTCTATGTGCCCGTGGAGCAGCACCCGCCGGCGCGCGCCATCAGCAAATCGGTTCTTCCCGATGGGATGGTGATGATCGAAATCGGGGACGAAGTGCTCCACCTCACGCCACGGGAAGATCGGGCGCTGGCCCTCGTGCAGTCAGGAGCTGCCACCCAGGCCGTGGCCATCGAGTCTTCCCGTCAGACCTCAATCCTGGTCGCTGAGATGGCTGCCGAGTTGCAGCGCATCAAGCGGGAGAACACCGCACTCAAGGCCCACAAGGAAGACGCCCGGCAGCTTGGCCTGGGCGTTTGAACGCGCTCATGCGGAGAGCGCTACCCCTTCCGCTGCTGTCGGCGCTTCTACTCGTGGATCCCGTCGCGGCATCAGCAGAGAGATGGCACACTCGCCCAAAAAATAGGGAGAGTGCTTGTGAGAAAACTCATTGCTCGTCTGGATCGGCTCGCCGACCATATGATCGATACAGACGCAATAATGCCCGAAGGCGGGAGAGCCAGGCCACCACACCTCAAGGAGATTTTTGACAATCTCCGTTATTACCCTGTGCTGGGTTTTCTGTGGATCGGCGTTCGTGTTCTTTATGCAGACGGAACCACAATCTCATACATAGCGTCCGCGCTACTTGGGGTTGTTGTCCTCGTGCTTTTGTTTCTTGTCGCCTTGCAGACTTGGGCAATCGCACTGGTTGCCCTCATCGGATTCATCGGAGCACTTTTGCCCCCACGCTGGGCTGTACGCCTCAGAAGGCGCATAAAGGCAAAGGGCTTCTTGGCATGGACAGCAGCCCTCATCTTGTTGTCGCCGCTCCTGTTTGCCGCCTGGACAGTTGCGGCAGCTCTTTTCTCCGCATTGGCACGGGCGAATCTCATTTGAGCGGATGACGAGTATCGGCTTTCATTCTGCGGCCAGTATCCAAGAGCCTTCCCCCGTATAGGGTTCGACGCCAAAGCCATAGGCCGGAACACTCCCGGCCATGGCAACTCCCCCCAAGGGCAAGAAGCCCGCGCCCCGCAAGACGCCCATACCCAAGCCTGCCGCCTCTGAGAAGGCTGCAGGTGCTTCCGTTCCTGCGCCGGCTAAAGCTGCGGCAGATTGGGAGCGCATTGAGCTGGATTACCGGGCCGGCATCAAGACGCTGCGCCAGATTGCCGACGAGAACGGCATCACCCACGGCGCCATCAACAAGCGCGCCAAGCGTGACGGATGGGAGCGTGACCTTTCCGAGAAGATCCACGTCAAGGCCGATGTGCTGGTATCCAAGGCTGCGGTATCCAGCCAGGTATCCAAAGAAGCCAGGATTGCGGAAAAGCAGGTGGTGGACGCCAACGCGCAGGCGGTGGCCGATGTCCGGCTCGCGCACCGCCGAGACATTCACCGTGCTCGCAAGCTGACGAATTCCCTTCTGGACGAACTGGAGAAGCAGACCGACCCCGACACGCTTGTGATGCTGGCCGAGCTGGGCGACCTGCTGCGCGCCCCCGACGAAAACGGCATGGACAAGCTGAACGACCTATACCAGAAGGTCATCAGCCTGCCCGAGCGCTCCAAGACCATGAAGACGCTGGCCGAGAGCCTGCAGAAGCTGGTGGACATGGAGCGCGTGGCATTTGGAATGGATGCCAAAGACGCAGACAAGCCACAGCCAGGAACCCCTGGCCATGTGCCTGCGGCGGTCGCGATCTACCATGTTTCGCCACCGCCGCGCCCCGTTGACGACGAGGACTGAGCGGTGTTGCTGCAACCTCAAGACCTAGACGCTCTCCCTCGCCTGGCTCTACCGCAGGCGCTGGAGGCCATTTGGCAACCCCGCCGCTACAAGGTAATGCATGGCGGCCGCGGCGGCGGAAAGTCATGGTCAGTGGCCGGTGTGCTGCTGGTCATGGCCGCCCAGCGTCCCATGCGCATCCTGTGCGCGCGCGAGATCCAGAAGTCCATCAAGCAATCGGTGCACCAGCTGCTGCAGGACCAAATTGCACGGCTGGGCCTGAGCGCCTTTTTTGAGGTGCTTGAAACCGAGATCCGGGGCATCAATGGCAGCCTGTTCCTGTTCTCGGGTCTGCAGAGCCACACGGTGGACACCATCAAGTCTTTCGAGGGCTGCGACATCGTCTGGGTGGAAGAAGCCCACGGCGTCAGCAAGAAGTCCTGGGATGTGTTGATCCCGACCATTCGCAAAGAGGGGTCGGAAATTTGGCTGACGCTCAACCCTGACATGGAGACGGATGAGACCTACCAGCGCTTCATCGCCTCGCCATCTCCTGACACCTGGGTGTGCGAGATCAACTGGCGCGACAACCCATGGTTTCCGCGCGTGCTGGACGAGGAGCGCAAGAAGGCCAAACGCTCAATGCTGGCCGACGATTACGCCCATATCTGGGAAGGCAAGGCCCGGCGCGTGGCCGCTGGCGCCATCTATCGTCACGAGATGGAGGCGCTGTACCTGGATGGCCGCGCCCGCGATGTGCCCTATGACCCGACGCTGCCTGTGCACACGATATGGGATCTGGGCTGGAACGATTCGATGACGATCTCCATGGTGCAGCGCGGCCCGCACGACGTGCGCATCATCGACTACATCGAGGACAACCATCGCACGCTGGACTGGTATGTCGCACAGATGGAGAAGCGACCATACCGATGGGGCACGGACTTCCTACCGCACGACGGCAGGACCAAGAATTTCCAGACAGGCAAGAGCACGGAGCAGTTGCTGCGGGAGATGGGACGCAAGTCCGTGAGGGTTCAGCAGCGCGCCACGGATGTGGAGGAGGGCATTAAGAGTGCCCGCATGCTCTTCCCCCGCACCTACATCGACCAGACGAAGTGCGCCCGGCTGCTGGAGTGCTTGCGGCGTTACCAGCGGCGCATCCACTCCGTCACAAACGAGCCCATGGAGCCACTGCATGACGAGTACAGCCATGGCGCGGACAACTACCGGTACATCGCGCTGTGGGTGCCCGAGATGGCTGGCAGCACTGCAGTCCAGGACTACCAAGAACCCGAGGCGCCCGACTGGCGCATGTGACAGAGGCCGACCATGAAATACCTCAAACCCCCAGCGACCGCAGACCTTGGCCAGACCCTGACCCTGCGCGAGTATGCAGACATCATCGACCAAGCCATCGACCAGCCGCCATGGCGCGGCCAGGCCGACATTGAAGCGGATTACGTGGATGGCAACCAACTGGACTCCAAGCTGCTTCAGCGCCTGAAGGCCATCGGCATCCCGCCGGCCAAGGAGAACATCATCGGCCCGGCCATCGCGGCGGTGTGTGGCTACGAGGCCAAGACGCGCACCGACTGGCGCGTGACGCCGGACGGCGATCCTGGTGGCCAGGACGTGGCGGACGCCCTGAACTACCGAATCAACCAGGCCGAGCGGCTCAGCAAGGCTGATGATGCCATGAGCGAAGCCTTCCGGCCCCAGGCCAGCGTGGGGCTTGGCTGGGTGGAGGTCGCGCGCTCCAGCGATCCCTTTGCGCACCCGTACCGCTGCCGCGCAGTGCACCGCAACGAGATCTTTTGGGACATGCGCGCCCGTGAAAAGGACCTGAGTGATGCAGCATGGCTGCTGCGCGAGCGCTTCATCAAGAAGCAGCAGGTAGCGGCGGCATTCCCGACGCACAAAGATCTGATCGCTCAGGCCGATGCCGCCAGCGGCATGGGCGGCTACGGCGGTTACGTGGTGGAGGGTGGTGTATCGACCGGGCTGCAAGCCGGCATGGACACCAGCCGGGCGTGGACGACACGGGAGCAAGCTTGGTACCGGAAGGAATCGGACGAGGTGTGCCTGGTTGAGCTCTGGTATCGGCGTTGGGTCAGCACGGTGGTGCTCAAGATGCGCGGCGGCCGGGTGGTGGAGTTCGACATGGCGAACCCGAACCACCAGGCGGCAGTGGCAGGAGGCCACGGCATTCTGGAGCGTGCAACCGTGGCGCGCGTGCGCCGCAGCTACTGGATGGGCCCGCACTGCCTGTACGACAGCGGGAGCCCGTACCCGCACAGACATTTCCCTTACGTGCCGTTCTGGGGCTACCGCGAGGATATGACCGGCATTCCGTTCGGGCTGGTGCGGGACATGATTTTCCCCCAGGACAACCTGAATTCGACCATCGCCAAGCTGCGCTGGGGCATGGCGGCCACGCGCACGGAGCGCACAAAGGGTGCAGTGGCCATGTCTGATGAACAGTTCCGCCGGCAGATCGCGCGGCCCGATGCGGACATCATCCTCGACGCCGATCACTTTCGCGGCAACCAGGGGGCGCGCTTCGAGGTCAAACGCGACTTCCAGCTCAACAACCAGCAATTCCAGCTGATGGCAGATAGCCGCGCGGCGCTGGAACGTGTTTCTGGCGTCACCGCTGCGATGCAGGGCCGGCAGGGGACGGCACGTTCTGGCCTGCAGGAGCAGACGCAGCTGGAGCAGTCTCAAGTATCTATTGCTGACTTGATGGACAACTTCAAGGAGGCGCGCACGCAGGTCGGTGAACTGCTGATGGCCCTCATCATCGAGGACATGGGAAGCGATGAGCAGACCATCGTGATCGAGGGCGATACGCTCAACCCGCCGCGCACCGTGTTGATCAACCATCCCGAGGTCGACCCGGAAACCGGCATGCCCTACCTGAGCAACGACGTGCAGCGCACGCGCCTCATGGTGGCGTTGGAGGATGTGCCCACGTCCAGCAGCTTCCGCGCGCAGCAACTCAATGCGCTGTCGGAATCCGCCAAGGCCATGCCGCCAGACTTGCAGAAGGTGGTACTCCCGTTCCTGATTGACCTCATGGACCTGCCGCGCAAGAAGCAGGTGGTGGAGGCCATTCGAATGGCCCAGGCTGGAGGGCAGGCCGATCCAGAAGCCATCCGTGAGCAGGTGAAGCACGAACTGATGCACGACCTCAAGGAGCGCGAGCTGGCGGTGAAGGAGCGCGTCGGTGACGCGCAGATCGAAAAGATGGTCCGTGAGGCAGTGCAAGTAGGGGTGCAGTCTGCGTTCTCAGCCATGCAGGCTGCGGCTCAGGTTGCGCAAATGCCCATGATCGCTCCGGTGGCCGACACCATCATGCAGAGGGCCGGCTACCAGAAGCCCAGCTCCGGCGGAGATGACCCAAATTTCCCCACAGCCGAGCAGACCGCGGCCATGAATATCAAGAGCCCTTACATCCAGGGAGCAGGCCCGGAGGTTGCGGGGCCCGCCGCGGCAGAAGTTCACGAGAACACCAGCCCGACTTTCCCGCCTGTGCCCCAGGAGCCCAGCACTGGACAGCACGGCATCGAAACCCCAGCAACCGGGGACAACTTGCCCGCCTGAATGCGCTGCCCGGTATAGGGCTGAGTGTTTTCAGGTGCTGCAGCAACACTGTGCTCACCTGCTCGTGAGAGCCGGTCCCTCCCACCGCTGGAGAGTGTGAAGGCCGGGGCTTCGGCCCTGGCCCGATCCTCGAAACGGTGTGCCAACCAACCGCCAGATGGATGTCTGGCATATGGAGCACAAGTGACAACCGAAGCACAGCAACTGCTGGATGCGGCCTTCGCCGGCAAGCTGGACCTGGATGCGGATGCAAGCCAGGCCACTGCCACGACCGCCGAGGACAGCAAGGCAGGTCAACCGACCGAGACCACCCAGCCCGCCGATGCACAGGCATCGGGCGCCGCAGCTCAGGAAGACGAGCACGCAGGCGCTCCGATTGCCAGCAAGTCCGGGGCCTACACGATCCCCTATGAAAAGCTCACCGAGGCACGCCAGCAGCGCGACACCTTGAAGGCCGAAAACGAAGCCTTGAAGAGCCAGGTTGAGCAGTTGACCGCTGCGCAGCAGCAGAACCTCGCCGCGGCCCAGGCTCAGGCGCAGGCCCGTGCGGACGCCGGGCAGGCACCGACTCAGGCAGACGCCAATCTCGCAGCCGCTCAGGCAGCCGTCGAGCGAGGCGAGGATGCGTCCCTGTTTGGGGACTTTTCCGAGGAAGCGCTGGCCAAGGGCATAGCGCAGATGGTTGAGCAGCGCGCCGCGGCGATGGTGGACGCAAAGCTGAAGGAGGCGCTGGGCCCGATTCAGCAGCGGGAAGCCAAGACCGCGGTCGAAGCCCATCAACAGGCCATCTTCGCAGCCCACCCGGACGCGGCAGAGATTCACGAATCCGCCGAGTTCAAGACGTGGGTCGGTGGTCAGCCGGGCTATGCCCGTGCCGCCATCGAGCATGCGCTGAGCAATGGAACGACAGAGCAGGTGATCGAGGTGTTCTCGACGTTTAAGGCCACGTCCGGTAAAGGCAATCCCGCCGAAACCGTGACGAAGGCTTTGGCCAAGGCGCAGCAGCAGCCTCCGACGAGCCTGTCGGACCTGCCAGGCGCCGCGGCATCGGGCGCTGGTGATGCGGAGCGGGTCGCCGCTCTGGCCGGCGATCCTGCGGCATTGCTGGACTTCATGGCCGGTTTGAGCCCTGAGAAGCAGAACCGGCTGATGAATAGCGTGGTGTGACAGCCGCGCGTGATTAAGTAACCGGGCCACCTCGTGATGAGGCAGCCCCATCCCATCGAAGGAGGACGATCATGTCCAAGACCAATGTGGGCACGGGTTCCCCGAATGCCCAGTTTGTGCAAGCCGCAGGCCTGTTCGCGCAGTCCATGCAGCGCAATTCGACGCTCAACCGCATGGTCGGCAAGATGCCTTCCAGCGAGGGCGAGGTGAACCAGGTGCTGCGCAAGCAGACCAGCACCGACATGCCCATCGTGCGCACGGTGGATCTGTCGCGCGGAAAGGGTGACGAGGTGGAATTCCACTTCGTGCAGCCCGTGGGCGCCTACCCGATCATGGGTGGCCGCCAGGCCGAGGGCAAAGGCACTGGCGTGTCGCTGGACAAGGCACGGGTACGCGTGAACCAGGCGCGTTTCCCCGTGGACGTGGGTGACACCATGACCGACCTGCGTTCGCCCGTGGACTTTCGCAAGATCGGTCGCCCGATTGCCCAGTCTTTGATGGATTCCTACCAGGACCAGTCCATGCTGGTGCACCTGGCTGGCGCCCGCGGCTACCACGACAACATTGAGTGGCGCCTGCCCACGGCCGATCACGCCGATTTTGCGGAGATGGCCATCAACGAGGTGAAGGCGCCTACCAAGAACCGGCACTTCGTCGCTGACGCCACGGCCATCAAGCCATTCGCCGTGAATGCCGGTGAGGTGGACCTGGCCACGACCGACCTGCTGGACATGGATGTGGTGGACAGCGTCCGCACGGTGATCGAGTCCATTGCGCTGCCCCCGCCGGCGATCAAGATCCCGGGCGACAAGGTGGCCGAGGACTCGCCACTGCGCTGCCTGCTGGTGTCGCCGGCCCAGTACCACAGCTTCGCGCAAGACACGAATTTCCGCCAATTCCAGGCCAACGCCATCGCGCGCGCCTCGAAGGCGGAGAACCATCCCCTGTTCCTGGGCGAAGTGGGCCTTTGGAATGGCGTGCTGATCTGCAAGATGCCCAAGCCGATCCGTTTCTACGCTGGCGACACGATCCGCTACTGCGCGTCGAACACCAGCGAGACGGAATCCACCTGCGTGGTGCCCGCCGGCTTCGGAACGACACACGCCGTGGACCGTGCCCTCCTGCTGGGCGGCCAGGCGCTGGCGCAGGCCTTCGCATCGAGCCGTCACGGCGGCATGCCCTTCTTCTGGAAGGAGAAGAGCTTCGACCACGACGACAAGATGGAACTGCTGATCGGCGCCATCCAGGGCCTGGCCAAGGTTCGCTGGCTGGTGGACCAGGGCGGTGGCACCAAGCACTTCACCGACCACGGCGTCATCGCCATCGACACGGCCGTGCCGATCATCGGCGCCCGCCAATAAGCCGTGAGACCCGGGCCGCCCCGCGCGGCCTAGTCTCATCCCAACGTCTCAATTTTGATTACGGAGGCTGACATGGCCACGATCACCAAGAAAAGCAATCCCCGCATCAACGTGGGTGCGACTCCCTGGGGTAATGCCCATGGCCTGCAGTACACGCTGCAGACCGCGTCCAACGGCGGCGCATTCGGCGCCGACACGGGCGCAGCCATCGCTTCGGGCGACAAGGTGCGCCTGGGTGTCATCCCTGCAGGGTCCACGCTGCTGGACAGCCAGACCATCGTTTCCACAGCCATGACGGCGGCTGTGGTGGGCGACCTCGGCTTTGAGTACGTGGACGGTGTGGACAGCACGGCAGTGCCGCAAGACGCTGACTACTTCGGAGCCGCGCTGGTGCTGAACGCCACGGGCCGCCTGCGCAACGCGACCACCAACCCGCCCGTCACGCTGCCCAAGGATGCCTGGCTCGTACTCACCACTGGCGGCGCGGCAAACGCCAAGGCCTCCCGCGTGGACGTGGTTCTGACGGTGGCGTCCGAAGGCACCGCATAACCGGCGCCGTGCGCTCATGAGACAAGCCGGCCCGCCCGGCTTGTTTCGCATGAACTCTCTACAGGACCATTGCTATGAACCTCACCCGCATCGCCTACCACGGCCGCAAGACCTACCGCGACAAGATCATGCGCATCACCTGGGAGCCGGGCGACTCCAACCTGGTGACGCCCGAGACAGCCAAGAAGCTGCTGCGTTTTGCTGAGTTCACGCCTGCCGAGCAGGAGGCCGAGCCCGCCAAGAAAGCCGCGCCGGCCAAGGAGTCCAAGGGCAAGAAGGCCAACGCCGAGCCCGCCAAGGATCTCCAGGAACCCATCGACCCTGAGGTGGAAGCCGCGCGGCTGCGCGAGCAGGAGACAGCACGCGCCCAGGACCAAGAGCGCCAGCAACTCGAGGCCATGCTGCTGACCGTGGAGTCCATGGACAAGGGCGCGCTGGAGGAATACGCGCGCAAGTACGAGGTGGAGCTGGACAAGCGCCTGAGCGTAGTCAAGCTGCGCGCCGAGGTGTCCACGCTCATCGAGCAGTTCGGGGTGCGCTGACATGAGACTGGAGCAGCTGATCGAGCGCTTCCGCGTCGAGGCCGGCGATCTGCTGGAGCCTTACCTGTGGGAGCCTGATTGGCTACCCGGTTGGTTCAGCGAGGCACAGGACGAGGCGGCGGTGCGCGCGCGACTGCTGCTGGATGACTACACGCCTGAGTTGTGCACCATCGCCGTTGCGCCTGGGACAGCGAGCTACCCGCTGCACGCGAAGCTGTACGAGATCGCGAGTCTGCGCCTTGAGTCTGCCGACCGGCCGTGCGAGCCCGTGCTGGTGACGCGCGAGAAGCTGGACCGCATCGAGCCTGGCTGGCGTTACCTGCCCGAGGGCGCACCGCGCTGGGCCATCCAGACGGACACACGTCTGCGGCTGGTTCCAGCTCCAGCGACTGCAGGGACGCTCCGGCTGGAGGCCTACCGGCTGCCGCTCAAGGCGCTCAGCCTGGACACCGACAAACCCGAGATCCACGAAGCCCACCACCTGCACCTCGTGCAGTGGGTGCTTTACCGAGCCTTCGGCAAGCCTGACTCCGATGCACACGATCCGCAGCGATCCAAGCAGGCGCTGGACGAGTTTGAACGGTATTTCGGCCTGCGCCCGGACGCAGATCTGCGCCGATCCACGCGCCACGACGAAGTGCAGGCCAATGTGAGCTACGTGCTCTGAGGAATCGCCATGTACGGTTTCAACCCCGAGAAGATGAAGAAACAGGCAAAGGCCGAAGGTCCTGGCCTTGGATTCAAGCCGCGCAGCGCGGCCCAAGCGCAAGCGCTCAATCAGGCGCCCGACACCATTCCCGGTATGTTCAAACCCGGAGAGTTCGTGCTGCCGCCCGACACGGTGCACGCCATGGGCGGCCCCGAAGCGCTGCAGGGCGTGGTGGACGCGACACACACCCCGGCGCCTGACACCGCCGCAGTGCCGCGCGGGTTCCAGCCGCAGGTGTTCTTCGCGCAGGGCGGCAGTGTGGACGACGAAGTGAGCCGGCAGAAGGCGAACAGTTTTGGCGACGCCTCTGCGGCCGCAGCCGATCCCGCCGTTCGCCAGGTTCAACCCGCGCCAAACTCTCCGAGCAACACCTTCCCCGGAAATAGGACGCAGGGGGCAAGCGGGTTCAGTGGTGCACCGGTCGGGCAAGCAGACGCTCCAGCGACGGCGCCTGCGGCGGCCCGGGGCATGCCCACCCGCAATCCTGGCCCGTCCGAGTTGTTCATGAATGACCGCACCCAGGAGTTGCGTCAGCAGGTGGGCGCGGGCAACTATGCCCAGGCGGCCGGCACGGCGGCGCGTACCGCGGTACAGGGCCTTGGCATGTACGGCCTGGAGGCTGCGGATAAGGTGGCCACTCCGGTCATTGATGCCGCCCGCGGTTTCGGACGGGGCTTGTTTGGCTCCGATGCCAACGCGGCGCCTGCGCCTGCGGCGTCGACTCCCGCGGCCACTCCTGCAGCGAAGCCTGCAACAGCAGCGACGAACCCCACCGATACCCGCCTGGCAGTGGGCACGCAGACGGCGCCCGCCAGCACGCCCAATCCTGCGCCGGCTCCAACACCCGACGCGTCCGCAGGCAAACAGGTCATGCCCGGCGTGTATTCCCATGGCCCTGGCCAGTACAGCGACAGCGCGCAAGGCATGGGGTTCAAGCCGGGATTCACCGGGCAGCCCAGCGCGCAGAACCTGGCCGCAGCCGACAACCTGGCGCGCGGCTTTAACTCCAGCGCCCGCCCTGCAGATCCCGGACCAGCGTTGGGCTTTGGCCCGGGATCCGAGATGGCGCGCGTCCAGGCCCCCACCGTGCTGCACAGCGGCAACAGTTGGCAGGCGCGCAACGACCTGCGTAACCTGCAGGTCGGCGCCAGCAGCATCACCAACTCACCGACATGGAGTCGCGGCGCTGTATCGAATGACCGAGGCCGCCAGATCAGCGGTACAGCGGACCAATATGGCAACGTCGCAGCCTATCAGGCGGCACTCGGGGCGGATACTGCTGCGCGGGGTGCACAGCCGGCCTTTGACATGGCGGCGGCACGAGAAAACGCGGCCATCCAGCGCGAGGGCATGCAGCAGCAGGGCGCCACGACGCGTTCTGCCATCTCCGCCGGCATCGACCAGCAACGCGTCGGTATTGAGGGCCAGAAGGCTGCGGGACAGATTGAGGCCCAAGGCATTGCCAACCGCCAAGCCCAGCAGCAAGAGCAGTTGCTCGCCGTCCTCGCAGACCCGCAAGCCTCCGTCTCGCGGAAGCTGGAAGCTCAGCGCACGCTACGCGCCATGGCTGGCAAGACCGAGGAAAACCGCTTCACGGTGGTGCCCGGCGGCCAGGAGTGGGACGCTCAGGCCGGAGCCATGCGCAACGTGCCGGCGCGCGTGCTCAACAACCAGTCGGGGCAGTTTGTGGAACAGCCGGGGCAGGGTGGTCAAGCACAAGCCCCGCAAGATGCGGCTCAGAGGCAGGTTGGCATGACGTACCTGCTGCCGAACGGGAAGACCGGGCGTTGGACTGAAAAAGGGTGGCTGCTGGTCAGCTAGCGTTTCGCCGGCTGGAAGCCAACCTCTTCATCGGTTAAGTATCGGGCGGGTTCAGATGGTTGCGCTTCTGGTCTTGCCTTCGACGCCGGCGGCGGCGTCAGCACGCCCTTTTCCCAGTCAATTTGAGCTTGGGGCTGGCTTTGCCGATGCATCGGCCCGACCTCTGGCGGCAATGGGGAAGGAATCAGTGTTCGCAGATATTCGGGATTTTTCCCCTCAAGGCGATAATTGATAGCCTCAGCAGCAAAAAAAGCCCGCTACGGCGGGCTTTTTCATGCCCCCCCATAGGGCTCGACGCACAAGCTCGTGCCGCCTCGGTGTACTTTTTCACGTCTACTCCCTCTGCTAGAGTGCCGTCAGGAGGATTTATGCATTACGCACTCTTCGGCCTCATCATTGCGCTTGCCGGAATGGCGCCGGCTGTGCAAGCCCAGGTTTTCAAGTGCACGGGGCCGGGTGGCAAGCCGACATTCTCTGACAGGCCGTGCGACACTGGTTCTACCGGCGGCCTGGTTCAGCGTGAACGCACCTTCGAAGAAAAGATGAGCGAACGCGAGCAGGCCTTCGAAGCGGAGGCGCGCAAGCAGAATCGGCGCATGGCCGAACAGGAGCGCGACTGGGCGGCGCAGAGTCAGCGCCCAGCTCAGCCGATGGCTGCACCAGTGGTGAGACATTCGGGCAACGACTGGGCAAAACGCAAAGAACTCCAGAACCTCGAGACCTCTGCTAGCAGCATCACCAACAATGGCAGTCGCTGGGATAAGCCCGCCGAGGCGAGACGAGATGAAGCCAGGCGCGAGGAGGCT
Source organism: Diaphorobacter sp. ED-3 (assembly GCF_027625375.1). Taxonomy (NCBI): domain Bacteria; kingdom Pseudomonadati; phylum Pseudomonadota; class Betaproteobacteria; order Burkholderiales; family Comamonadaceae; genus Diaphorobacter; species Diaphorobacter sp. ED-3. Next base: position 1,620,609 of record NZ_CP115182.1, read on the forward strand.
AGGAAACGCGCTGCACATGCTGGGCCAACCACCTTCACGAATTGCGCCCCGGGCTTTTGTTATGACAACCAGGGCGGCGTCTACCACCGAGTTAGTCCAGATTTCATGACTGGTCCGAATGGGCGGGCGTGCCATCGGTCTGGCAACATGTGGAATTGTTCTTAGGACTAACAGACGCCCGTGTATAGGGTTCGACTGCTAGCCACCCTCCGGGAAGACTGGGGGGATGGACAAGCAGCATCTCACAGACGAGGACGTTGGGTTTAGCTCTCCTGCGGCGAGCGGGAGCGGCGCCAATGTTGAACCTAAATATCTGACTGATGCTGAGGCCGGGTTCGCGCCGCCTGCACGCACCATCGGCGCCGCCCTCAATGACACCGTAATCGAGGTGGCCAACGCGGCCGCTGGCGGCGTGTCTTCGGCCGCAAACTTCGTGAAACCCGGCAACGCGGTTTCCAAGTGGATCGACAAGAACATCATCGAGGCGGGCGAGGCCAAGCAGTCCGATGTGGTGAAGGCCGAGAAGCAGCGGCTGAACTCCGATCTGGCCGCGGCCGATGGCGTGGGCGACGAGGTGGCCGCCGTTGGGCGGTACATCGTAAACAACCCGGTGCTGTCCGCAGCGCAGGCGGCCGGCTCCTTCGTGGGGCCCGGCCTGGCTGTGAAGGGCGCGACGACGGCCGCGCGCGCCGTAGGTGCTGGCGCCAAGGCGGTGGAGCGCGCCGGGCGTGCTGGCGGCGTCGCCGCGGGCGCTGCAATGGCAGGTGGCGATGCTGCAGGTACGGCGCATGATCTAGCGACGCAGGCCGGCGCCACAGACGAACAGGCGGTGACCGCGGGCCGGCAGGCGAGCGTGATCCCGGCCATCGTGGGCGGCGTGGGCGGCGCCTTCGGTGCCGAGAAGCTCCTGGCAGGCGCCAAGGGTTTTGCCGGTGGCACTGCGGCGCGCGCGCTCAAAACTGGCGCGTCCGAGGCGCTGCAGGAAGGCATCGAGGAGGGTGTGACCCAGTATGAGGGCCAGCGCGCGGCTGTGCCCTATGACCCCAACATCGACCCGAGCAAGGGTGTGGCCGGCGCAGCGGCGATGGGCGCGGCACTGGGCGGCATCACGGGCGCAGGCATGGGTGCCTTCGATGGCATCCAGGAGGCGCGACGCCAGCAGGCCAGTGACCCGTTTTCTCAAGCCGTAGCCGCACAGCAATCGGCCGGCCAGGATGTGGGCAGCAGCGTAGCCCACGGCGAAGGAACAACCGCGGCCGCTCCGGAGCAGCAGGACGCGGACCGCGAGCAATTCCAGGCGAGCCTTGGCGTGCGACAGGCACCGGTGCTGGATGAGGCACGCCTGCGTGAGCAGGGCGTGACGCCTGCCACCCAACTGAACGCCGAGGCATTGGATCGGGCCTTGGGTGTCGCATCGCCCATGCCGGCCGAGGATTCGACCGAGACCGCACCGCCTGCCGATGGGCCCGCCGCCGAACCGGCGCCGAAGCCTTCCGAGGCGATGGGCCTGGATGCCAACGCGGGGGCGCTGTCCGCCGCGGCGGTGCAGGCAGTGGATTCTGGCGCCCACGAGCAGATGCGGCAGGCCGAAACGCTTGCCCAGGCGGCAGAGCAGGCCAAGGCCGCCAATCCGCTGCAAAAAAAGGAGCGGGGTCCGCAGGCCCAGCCTGATGTGGACCCGCAAACCGGCGAGATTGCAACCGGCATGGCCGCCTGGTCGGATACGGATCTCTCCACCGCCTTCCGCGGCGCCCAGTCGCGCGAGGTGCGCCTGGGGCTCGCCAAGGAACTGCAGCGCCGCCGCGCCGCGCGCGAGCAGCAGGCCCTTCAGGCAGAACTCGCCGCCGAGCAGGACGGGACCTCCCCGGGCGCGGAGCGCGCAGACACCACCTTCGCCAGCGTCACAGAGGACGCCGGCGCACCCCCGGCCAGCACGGCCACCACCACAGGAGCACCAGCAGATGGCCCTACGTCCACCCAAGCCCAGCAAGCAGGCGCGCAACAACCGCAAGCAGGAACTCAAGAAGGCCCTGCACGAGCAGACGCGGCCACAGGAGCAGCCGCCGCGCCGGCTGGAGGAAGCGGCCTACAAGCGGCTGGACTGACCGGTGGCGGCGCCCCGACTGCGGACGCTGGAGCGCAAGCAACGCCAGCGGCAAGCGCGCCGGCTCAAGCGCAGGGCGGCGAGGTCGAAGTCTTGCGCCAGCAGCTGCGCGATGTAGAGGCCCGGATTCTGGCCGTAGTTCCCAGCGCCATGGGCGCGGGCGGCGGCGACATCGAGGCGGCCATGAAGAGCCGCAAGGTGCCGGTGACGCTCAAGGCGCAGCGCAAGGAGCTGTTGGACCAGGTGCGCGCTGCGCGGGACGCAGAGGTGAAGACCTTTGCTCCAGAAACAGGCACGCTGGGCATTGCGCGCGCCGACATGCCCCAGGTGCCCACCCAGTCCCATGGCGGACTGGTCAAGCACCTGAACGCCCAGGGCATCGCGCATGAAACCACGACCGTGGATGCGGCGGCGCTCAAGCCCACCCAGGCGGAATACTCGCCGGCCAAGGTGGAGGCGGCCAAGACGGCGGGCGGCGACCGCGCGGTGATTGTGTCCAGCGATGGCCACATCATCGACGGGCACCATCAGGCCATGGCGGCAGCCGAGGATGGCAAGCCAGTCAAGGCCATCGTGTTGGATGTGCCGGTGGAGCAGGCGCTGGAGGCGGTGAAGAACTCGCCCAGCGCCGCGCCGGCTCGCTTTCAGGGCAAGGATGCCGACAAGATCAATCCGGCCATCGAGGCGGTGCGTGAGCATGTCGCCGGGACCCTCGACAAGGCCGCGCTAATCGAACGCCTGCGCCCCCTCGGGCTAACAGAGGCCCAGGTGGGCTCTGTCACCTACAAGCTCGGCGATGACTGGCAGACGGCTGATACGCGGTCAGTGCTGGCGGCCGCCAATGTGTCTGATCCCCGAGACACGGCAAACACGCCGGCCACCTCTGCGACGCCCGCGCCGGGCAGCCGTGCCGCAGCCCGCATCGAGGACTTCGGCGAGGAGCTGCGCGGTGCGCGCAAGATGCTCTACGCCAAGGCCTACGCCGACGGCATGGCCCAGGCGCGTGAGCTGGACGTGCAAGCGCACCCGCTGTCCAAGACCTGGCCCGAGCCCGACTACGGCCGGCTGCTGGAGGGCGGCGCCACGCCGCAGGCTGTAGCCCTGGTGCGCGCGCTGCGCGACGCCGTGCCCACGAAGCCGCAGACCGCTTGGAAGCTCAAGGCCTGGGCCCAGAGGCTGCAGGCCCTGCGCGGCTTCGCGGACGACATCCTGGCCGGCCGCAGCGACGCATCCGCCGTGCTGCGTGAGCTGGAGCGCGCAGGCATCCGGGACGTGTCCAACCAGGCTGCGCTGTACGAGGCCGTGGGCCACGAGCGCTCGCTGAAGGGCGTGAGCCTGTCGTCCGCCCGGTATTCGATGTACGAGGGTGTGGACTACGACCCGCCGCGCACCATCTGGACGGTAGAGCGCGAGGCCAAGGGCAGCGCGTTCGGGAGCTGGCCGCGCGAACTTGCCAATGGCGACACGCGCGAGCAGGCCATCGCGGCCTTCAAGCGGCGCGCCGCCGAGCTGCTGGCCGAGGAGCAGGCGCCCACCAAGGGGGCGACCTTCGAGATCTACAGCAAGCGCGCCGGCGGCGCCCGCGAGTTCTTCATCGGCAAGAAGATCGGCCGCCATGTGGCCGAGCTCAAGGCCGGCTTCTCGGACCTCAAGGCCGCGCGCCAGTACAAGGGTGACCACCAGGCGGAGCTGGAAGACCTGCTGGCCAAGTACAAGGCCGTGCCGCCCGTGCGCAACGCCCAGAATGCTCCGCGCATCGGGGAGGACTACCGCCAGGGCGCCGACGTGACGCCCGAGCAGTTCCAGGAGGCCTTCGGGTTCCGGGGCGTGCAGTTCGGCAACTATGTGGAAGGTTCGCGCCGCCAGCAGGATCTGAACCGCGCCTACGATGCGCTGATGGACCTGGCCGGCGTGCTGAACCTGCCGCCGCGCTCGCTGTCCCTGGGCGGTCGCCTGGGCCTGGCCTTCGGTGCGCGCGGCGGTGGCGGCGCCAACGCGGCCGCGGCGCACTATGAGCCCGACACCGTGGTCATTAACCTGACCAAGCGCGAAGGCGCCGGCAGCCTGGCCCATGAGTGGTGGCACGCCCTGGACAACTACTTCTCGCGCCAGCGCGGCGACGGCGCCGCGATGATGACCGAGGAATCGCGCCGTGGCGACGGCGTGCGCGAGGAGATGCGCGCCGCCTTCCGCGACGTGATGTCCGCCATCCACCGTACCGCCATGCTTGAGCGCAGCCGCAAGCTGGACGAGCGGCGCACCAAGGAATACTGGTCCACCAAGCCGGAAATGTCGGCGCGCGCCTTCGAGAGCTACGCGATCGCCAAGTTGCAGGACCAGAGCGCGGGCAATGACTACCTGGCGAACGTGGTGGGCGATGCTGCGTTTGCGCTGGAGGGGGCCTACCCATACCCCACGGCGGGCGAGATGGCGCAGATCCGCGAAGCGTTCGATGCGTTCTTCCAGACGGTGGAGACGCGGGAGGAGGGCGGGACGACGGTGCTGTTCCGCCGCGACACAGCAGAACCATTCGACTACGAGGCGATGCAGCGCGTGGTGCTGGGCAAGCCAGCCGGATTCTCGGCAGCGGCGCGCGAGCAGGCGGTTTCTTCAGTGCGGCAGACCGTGGACGCCATCCGCGCCGCCTGGGGGGCCAATGCGCCCGAGGTGGTGGTGGCGTTCGACATGCAGGATGCAGCGGTGCCCGAGTCCGCGCGCCAAGCGGATCTGCGCCAGCGCAGCGGCGGTGCGCGTGGCGCGCCGGAGGGCTTCTACTACCGGGGCAAGGCCTACCTCATGGCCTCCCGGCTGAACACGCCGGCCGACGCCACCCGCGTGCTGTTCCATGAGGTGCTGGGCCACCATGGCCTGCGCGGCAAGTTCGGCAAGGATCTGGACGCGGTGCTCAACCAGGTGGCCACCATGCGCAAGGCAGAGGTGGACGCCAAGATCAAGGATTACGGCCTGCGCGGGGTGAGCAATCTGGACCGGCGCACGGCCGCCGAGGAAGTGCTGGCCGAGATGGCGGAGAAGAACCCGCAGTTGCTCTTTGTGCGGCGCGCGGTTGCTGCCATTCGCAACTGGCTGCGCACGCATGTACCCGGGTTCAAGAACCTGCGCTTGACGGATGACGACATCATCCAGGCCTACATCCTGCCGGCGCGCGGCTGGGTGGAGCGCAGGATGGACAATCCGGCCCGATTGCCAGCGCAGGGCGTGGTGGCACCCGCGTACAGCCGCTCGGAATCCACGCAGGCTGGCTACGAGGCTCGCATCGACGCGCTGTTTGGCGGCGGGAAAGCCCAAGTGGGAACCCGCGTGCTGGATCGCTCTGACGTGATGGGACTGCTGGGCTATCCAGATGTGCCCCTGATGCTCAATGAATCCCACCTGCGTGATGGGCTGACCAACCACCCAGAAATGACGGCAGCGGCCTGGAAGAAGGTGCCGGAGTGGATCGAGAACCCCGCCATGGTCTATCGATCGCTGGATGCCAAGCATCCGGGGCGCATCGTGATGGTCGCGCCGGAGTTGCTGGCGGGGTATCCGGTGGTCATGGCCATTGAGCCTAGCCCGGGTGTGGTGGGCGGGAAGCCCGGCCAGGCATCCACCGAGCAACTGCTGGTGACGGTCTTCGCCAAGACGACAGGCGTTGTGCCTGCCGCAGTCGCGGCACGCCAGGGGCGCCTTCTGTACCTGAACAAACAGAACGCCCAGTTGATCGGCCGAGGTGGAGGGGTCCAATTCCCCAAGCACGACGACGTTTCAACCGGGCGCACGAAAATTCTAACCGAGAAGCACCTGGCAGGGTGGCGCAGGGCGAATGCGCAGCAGGAACAGGGCGGCGGCGACGGGGCGATGTTCAGCCGTTCGCGCGAAACGCCTGCTGCACGCCACGTTGGCGAGATCCTGCGAAGCGTGACAGTCACCAACCTCAAGCAGCAGACCGCCTTCAAGGCTACTGACCTGCGCCCTCTTGGCCTGCAGTTCCTGGGGCGTCGCCAGCTGGTCGACGTGTACGGCGGCATGCTTCCCGAGCTGCGCCGCTACAGCGACCTGATGGCGCGCATGGATGCCGACAAGAACGAAGCCGGCGCCGGAGCGGATCAGCTGGCCAAGGACTGGGCCAAGTTGACCGACGAGCGTCAGTTGGCGGAACTGATGCACGACGCCACACTGGCGCAGATTGACCCAGCTAAGGAGTATGTCGCCGGCGATGATCGCGTCCGCTTCACAATGTTGCGAGGCCGGTATGACGGCCTATCGGCGCAGGCAAAGGCTGTGTACGCAAGAGCGCGAGATACCTACAGCGCACACATGGAGAGCGTGCGCGCCGCCATCAAGGAGCGCATCGAGCGCGCCGAGATGAGCAGCGAGCGCCGCGCAGCCCTGCTCCAGCGCATGGACGATGAGTTCTTCGGGCACATCAAGGGGGTGTACTTCCCGCTGGCGCGCTTCGGCCAGTACGTGGTGGTGGTCAAGGACGCCGAGGGAAAGGTGGCCAACGTGAGCCGCGCGGAGACCATGGCCGAGGCGGACGCCACGCGCCGCCAACTGCTGTCCGCCTTCCCGCAGGCCAAGGGCTTCACCGTGGGGAAGGTGCTCAAGGCCAAGGACTTCGTGGCCGAGCGCGACAGCGTGGGCCGCGGCTTCATGGAGCAACTCTACGGCGTGCTGGACAAGCAGGGCATGGATGCCAAGCAGCGCGCCGAGCTCGAGGACGCCCTGGGCCAGCTCTACCTGTCGTCGCTGCCGGATCTCTCGTGGGCCAAGCATGGCATCCACCGCAAGGGCACGCCCGGGTTTAGCCAGGACGCGCGCCGGGCCTTTGCCCAGAACGTGTTCCACGGCGCCAGCTACTTGGCCAAGCTGCGCTACGGCGACCAGCTGCAGGACGAGCTGGGCGAGATGCAGCGCCGCGTGGACGCCGGCAGCACCCAGGCCGACTTCGACTCGGTGAAGGCGCAGCAGGTGGTCGACGAGATGGTCAAGCGCCACGACGCGGCCATGAACCCCAAGACCAACGCCCTCTCCACCGCGTTGACCAGCCTGGGCTTCATGTTCCACTTGGGCCTGTCGCCGGCCTCGGCCATGGTCAACCTGACCCAGACCGCCCTGGTGGCCTTCCCCGTTATGGGCGCGCGCTGGGGCTTCGCCAAGTCCAGCGCCGCGCTGCTCAAGGCCAGCCAGGAGGCGGCGCGCGGCCGGAACGACATCACCGCCAGCCTGAGCCAGGACGAGAAGGCCGCCTTCGACGAGGCGGTGCGCTCGGGCGTGGTGGACGTGACCATGGCCCACGACCTGGCCGGCATCGCCCAGGGCGAGGACCGCAACGTCTCCTACAAGCTGCAGCCGGTGATGCGCGCGGCCAGCTTTCTGTTCCACCACGCCGAGAAGTTCAACCGCCAGGTCACCTTCGTGGCCGCTTACCGGCTGGCGCGCGAGGCCGGCGCCGACAGCAAGCAGGCCTACCAGCAGGCCGTGCAGGCCACCTACGACGGGCACTTCGACTACAGCGCCAACAACCGCCCGCGGGTGATGCAGGGCAACGTGGCTCGGGTGGTGCTGCTGTTCAAGCAGTACAGCCAGAACATGGTCTACACCCTGGCGCGCAACGCCCAGCAGTCGCTCAAGGGCGCCACGCCTGAGGCGCGCGCCGAGGCCCGCAAGGCCCTGGGCGGACTGCTGGCCATGCACGGCATGGCCGCCGGCGTGCTGGGCCTGCCCATGGTGACCACGCTTCTGGCCGCGGCCTCGATGCTGGGCGGTGACGACGACGAGCCATGGGATGCGGAGGTGGCCCTGCGGAACATGCTGGCCGACACCTTCGGCCAGAAGGCCGGCGAGGTGCTGGCCCACGGCCTGTCGCGCCTCACGCCCTGGGACATCTCAGGGCGCGTGGGCCTGGACAAGCTGATCTTTCCGGATGTGCAGGAAGGGCTGGAGGGCCAGCGTCTCGGCGAGTCGGCCATGACCGCGGCCTTGGGCCCGGTGGCCGGTATCGGCATCAACGTGCTCAAGGGCGCGCAGGAGATGAGCGAGGGCCGATATGCGCGCGGGCTGGAAGCCATGGCGCCCAGCGTGCTGCGCGGGCCGCTCAAGGCCTGGCGCTACGAGACTGAGGGCGTCAAGGACAAGACCGGCATCGTGGTGCAGGACGAGGTGGACGCCGCGGCGCTGTGGGGCCAGGCGGCCGGGTTCTCGCCGTCGAGCGTGCGCAACGCCTACGAGGGCAAAGCAGCCATCGCGGGCCACGACAGGGCCCTCATGGCGCGGCGCAGCGCCCTGGTGGAGCAGTTCGCCATGGCGGCCATGGCCGGAGACGAAGAGGGCAAGGCCGAGGCGCGGGAGGCGGTGGCCCGGTTCAACGAGAAGAACCCGAGCCGGCGCATCCTGCCGATGCAGCTGGCGCAGAGTGTGGCCGCGCGTCAGAAGCGGATTCGGGAGGCGCAGGAGGGGGTGTATCTGCCGGCTAAGCGCAGGGATGCGATGGAGCAGGGGAGGTTTGTGGTGGCTGATTAAAGCGTGTTGCCGACGTGCAGCTTGCGTTTGGCAGCGACATACGCCTTATGCGCAGCATCTGCCGATTCAAAGATGCCAAGTTCGTGCAGCTTGCCTTTGCTTCTGATTCGGGCTCTGAACCTGCCGGCACTACGTTGCTCTACGCCAAGAGCTCCAGAACGAGAGTGGCTCGAGGCCGATCGCCGGTTCTCGGTGTTCGTGATGTGCACAACATCCCTCAAGTTCTCGATTCGGTTGTCATCGCGAACGCCATTCAGATGGTCAATCTCGCCAGATGGCCATACACCGTTGTGCATGAGCCAGATGATGCGATGAGCTCCTATGGCTTTCCCACCCGTCTCAACCACGATGTACCCACCATCGTTGACATAGCCCGCGACCGCGCCGGCAACGCGATTTTTCCCAGTGAGGGATTCCCGCCACCGAAGGATGCCATTGTCGTAGTGGAAGATGGCGTGGACATTGTGGGGGCCGATGCACTCGGCTTTTGTGTGAGCGTGTGCCTCTTGCTTCGTCGCAAGTTCCAAGTTTGCGATGCGATTGTCGGAACGGTGGTGATTGCGATGGATCACCAAACCATCCGGCCAGTGTCCGTAATGCGCGAGCCACGCCAGATGATGAGCTCGCCATAGCTCTCCATCCATGCGAATGACCGCATAACCCTGCGATGTGAGGGAGCCGGCAATACAACCCTCTTTTGCGCGGCTACCAATAGTGGCCTTCCAGCGAAATGTTCCGGCTTCAGGGTCGAAGTGAAGCAGTTCAAGAAGCCTGCCGCGTGTAGGGCGTTCTTTCATTTTTTCATGTTACCAATCGTGCCAACTAAAGGCAAGGACCGCACGCAGCGCATCGCGGAGACCGCGCCCAAGGCGCTGCGCCAGCAGATGCGGGACATGGCGCGCGCAGCAGGCTGACCCTGTATAGGGTTCGACGCTCGGGCGGGGAGCCGGAACACTGCAGGCCATCAACCTGCAGGAGTTCCGCATGGCCAACACGAGCTTCCCGAAGGGCATGGAGAAACTGCTCTCCGGCTCGATCAACATCCCCACCGACACCATCAAGGCGGCGCTGCTGCCCGACGCCTACACCTACAGCGCCGCGCACGAGTTTCTGTCGCAGCTGGGCACGCGCGTGGGCACGGACCAGACGCTGGCGAACAAGGTCATCACGGGCGGTGTGTTCGACGCCGACGATCTGGACTTTGGCGCGCTGGCGCCGGGCAACAACCTGAAGGCCATCGCGGTCTACAAGGACACCGGCAACGCCGCCACTTCGCCCGTCCTGCTCTACATCGACACTGCCACTGGCCTGCCCATGGCGACGAATGGCGGCTCGATCACGATCCCCTGGGACGCTGGCGTGAAGAAGATCGCCCGACTGAACCTGCCGTTCTTTCCCAAAGGCGCTGAGAAGGTGTGGAGTGGCGCCGTGAACTTCATGGGCGACACGGTCAAGGTGGCACTGCTGCCCAGCACCTACGTCTACGACGCGGCGCACGAGTTTCTGGCGGATGTGGGCGCCACCATCGGCACGGCGCAGACGCTGGCGGGCAAGACAGTTACGGGCGGCGTGTTCGATGCCGATGACGCGAACTTTGGCGCGCTCGCCTCGGGCTCCACCATCGGGTCGGCGGCGATCTACAAGGACACCGGCAGCCCGGCAACGTCGCCGCTGCTGCTGCACATCACAGATGTGGTGGGCGTGCCGCTGTCCACCAATGGCAGCGGCGTGATGCTGGGCTGGTCCAACGGCGCGGCAAAGATCTTCAACCTGGTGCCGGCGTAAGGCGTAGGGGCGACACATGAGCCTGCTGTTCTCCAACAACGCCGAAACCACGCTGGCAAGTGCGGTCACGGCCCTCTCGCAGACGAGCCTCGTGGCAGTCTCGGACGGGTCGGCAGACATGTTCCGGTCCCCGCAGAGCGCCATGCCGACAGGGTTTCAACTCGCGACGCTGACCCACCCCAGCGTCCCGGGTGACTACGAGATCGTGCGCATCACCGCGCGCACAGGCAACGTTTTCACAGTGGAGCGCGCGGTTGAGGTCGTGTTCATTAATTCGGAAGACCCCAACCCCGAAAACATGCGACGGCAGGGCGAGGCAAGGCTCTGGCCGGCCGGAACAAAACTGAGTGCCCGCATCACTGCTGGAACGTTGAACACGTTGCTGGCTGGCGGCGACGGCATGATCACGCGGCCAGACTCCATCGTCTTGGACGTGACGGTCCCGGACTACCAGAGCCAGGCAGCGGCGGTTGAGCGGTCGATGACGTTTAGGGGCCGGACTAGCCACAGCTTTGTGGTCCAGCTGTCTGCATACCGCATGCTCTTGTTGGAGAACGCACGCATCAAGGACCTGTACTACCCCGCCGATCAGGACTTCAATATGTCCTCGCCATCTGTCGGCGGGACGTTCCCGGTCGATCTCGGCGTGCCGCCCGCCTGGGCCCCAAGCACCTACTACCCGCGCGGCATGGTGATCGTGCCCACCACGCCCGATGGCAACCAGTATTGGGCAGAGCTTGACCGGGTGGACGAGGGTAGCCTCTGGACAGCTGGGACCGAGCCCAGCTGGGTTCCCGACCCGGTAACAAACGGCGTGGAGGATGGATTTGACCCGAACATCAATCGGGGGCGCTGGCGTGCGACAGCCATGCCCATCAACTTCGGGCAGAGCCTGTTCTACCCGCTCGTGGTCACTGAGGTGGGGTTCATCGCCCACAAGGTCACGGCCACCACGACGCCCAGCATCTCCATCGGCACGGCGGCCAACCCCACCAAGTTTGCGGCAAATGTGGCCCTGAGCCAGATCACCGGCGATGGATGCGTTCACCGCATCCCCATCACTGCGGGCGGCGTGATGACGCGGGATCTGCACTACAAGGTTGATACGGCGGCAACGGGCGGGCAGTTCCTTGGGCGCTTTTACTGGCGCGGGTTCTTCGCGGAGACGTGGGGGATATGAGCTACCCGCTGATCAACGGCAGCACCATCAACGGAGCTGATACCGCCGGCACCGAAGGCATTGATCTGGTGTCTGGCGGGCAGGCCTTGGCGGTCAGCTTGTTGTTGGTCGGCGACGCGACGCCGCTGGAGATGGGGGTGGTAGCGGTCAAGGTGGCCATTCAGCCATCAGGCGTTGACCTCGTGGCCGCCGGGCAGGCCCAGCTTCGCTACAACCAGGCGCTGCAGCCCGCAGGCATTGATTTGGTGCAGCCTGGCCAAGCCTCCATGTCTCAGCAGCTCGCGGTCGATGGAGCGGTGCCGCTGGAGATTGGGCAGCACCGCGTGCGCAGTGGTACGGACGTGGCCGTGAAGGTGTCCGGACTTGATCTGGTGCGCACGGAGTTCCACAGCATGATCGTGGCGCAGCCGGCGCCCAACGTCACGCTGCAGGCCGACGGCGCCTACCCGTTGGAGGTGGGCGAGCCCGAGGTGGCGGCGGGGACCATTGCGCTGCAGGCATCGGGCGCGGCTCCGTTGGAGCTGGGCGTTCCAGCGGCGGTGGTGACGCTGGGCGCCGCCGGTGCGCAACCCCTGGAGCTGGGCTCACCCGGCTCGGCAGTAGTTCTTGGGGCGGCCTCGTCGCGCCCCCTGGAAATGGGCACCCCATCGCTGGCCTTCGGCATTCAGATGGAGGGTTTGGATCTGGTGCGCGCTGGCGCGCCCAGCATTGGGCTGGGTGTGGGCGCGTTGTCGGTTGCTGGTGCCTGGCCGCTGGAACTGGGCGAACCAGGTATGCCGACCGTCATGCTGCAGGCCCGCCAGGCTTTCCCTTTGGCGGTGGGCCAGCCCTGGATTGATCGGGGGACCGCATGCTGACCTTTGAGAGCTTCACGGGCATCAACAACGTGCTCCCCGAGCACCGCATGAGCGGCAAGGACTTGGTGCAGGCCCAGAACGTAGACATCGGCCTGACGGGCGAGATCGTGCGCCGCGGCGGATACGCTGAGGTATCCGCGCTGTGCCACAAGAATGTGCACGAGGCCTCGGGCTTCATGCTGGCCACCTGCGGCAGTGCGCTTACGGCCATCCACCTGGACGGCGCTCGGCATGTCATTCACCCCGCCATGGGCCCCGAGCGCGTGTGGTACTGCGACCTGCCGGATGGGCGCACCACATACACCAATGGCTTGATCCACGGCGTCACGGATGGCGTCACGGGCGTGGAGCGCAGCGTGCCCCTGCCGGCATCCCTCGGCGCCCCGGATGCCGCGTTTGGTGCGCTGCAGCCTGGCCGGTACCGCTACCACCTGACGCATGTGCGGCTGGCCGACCGGCTGGAGGGGCCGGCGGTTAGTTCTGAGCCCATCACCATCGCCCAGGGCGGGCTTCACCTGGACGGCCTGCCAGAGCTGGAAGGCCATGCCATCCATGTGTACCTGAGCGGCCAGGACGGGGAGGGCGCCTATTTGGCCGGTGTGGCCACGGGAAGCAGCTTTGAGTACGCGGGCAACAACGCAGCCTTGGTGCTGCCGTGCCGCACGCTGGGCGCGCTGGCCTTCCCGGTGGGCACGATCACGGCCTTCTGGCGCGGGCGCGTTCTCGTGGCGCAGGGCGAGGTGCTGTGGGCCAGCCGCCCGAGTGCGCCGCATCTGGCCGACTGGCGCGACTTCAAGCCGCTGGGCGCGGCGATCACTGCGATCCAGCCGGTGGATGATGGCGTTTACGTGGGCACCACGCAGGATCTCGTCTTTCTGGCAGGCACCACCTGGGACGGATTGGCATTCGTGCCCACGCGCCACGGCCCCGTGGTGCGGGGCTCTGGTGTGGCGGCGCCGGGGGATCGGCTCAAGCTGGGCGATGGCTCCGGCGCGGGCACGGCCATGCTGTGCATCGCCGGCGGTGAGATCGTCGCCGGGTTCAGCGGCGGCCAGACCACCAGCCTGACGGGCAACCGCTACCGCGCAACGCCCGCGGAGGTCTGCGCGACATTCCGTGAGGTGGGCGGCATCCCACAGTACCTGGCGGTACCGCAATGAGCCTGTGGAACCCGTACACCTTCGGCATTGGCGGCGCGCCTGCGCTGCTGGGCGCGGCGCCGCCAGCGCTGCGGATCATGGGCGGTACCGCCACGCCAGAGCAGTTGGCCGCCGCGCGCATGGTGTTCTCCCGGTTCTGCGCCCTGGCGCGCACTTCACCAGTGCCTAACCCAACGGAGATTGGCTCGCTGCCCGATGGAAGCCGGTACCAGATCGTGGTGGTCGGGCCATCCTCGGTCATGAACCTGTGGCCGGCTCGAGGGGAGGGCGGACCGTTCCTGTCGGGTGTTGGCATCCCTGTCCTGGTCCCTTCCGACCCACCGGGCGGCTACCTGCGCTACCTGTTTGTCCTGTCCCACCATGGCGGGCAGTGGCACGTCACCACGCCGAAGGCCTTTTACGGGGGCCGTGGCCTGTGGGCCTCCAAGGAGGACAGCCGTTATTACCTGACCTATGTCCCCAGGGGCGCGGAGGATGACAACCTGTACTGGCCGGCGCATGATGCCGAAGTGCAGCAGCGCCCCCAGTACCCCGCTGGGACCGTCGCTGGACCGGGCGGCATCGCCTATGAAACCGGCGCGCGGCCCGTTGGGTCAGCGGATCCCTCGCAAGGGGGCATGGTTGCCGTGTCCGGCGGATTCGTGCAGCCAACGGTTTCCAGCTATGTGCTGATTGGCCCCGGCATCTACTTGGCCGGCTACGCTGATCGAGACGCTATCAAGGAGACCCCGCTTGTCGCCGCGCAGCAGACGACGGGTTATGTGCCCGTGGACCCGGTGCTTCCGCCGAACATCAGCAAGCCGTTCACGCCCTTTGATGTATCGATGTTGCGCAGCGGCGCGCGCATGGCCACGCCGCTTATTGATATGCGGTACAAGCTGCTCGACCAGGAGCCCTACCACCTGATTTCTGCCTACGCCATCACCCACGAGATCAGCATAAACACGACGGGTGTGCAGCCCATCGTGTCTGTCAACGCCGTCGGCAAGGAAGTGATTGATGATGGCCTGAAGGATCGCATCTACACGATTACAAAGGCGGTGGAGATCGAGGTCCGGAGCATCACGCAACACAGCCAAAATGTGAACGGCATCGCCATGGCAACTCGCGCAATCGGGGTGTGGTGCCGGCGCACAGACAGGTACAAAGCACATCGCCCCTTCAAAGCCCAGGGGACTGTGTTTACTGGCTACGGATGGAAGGATGAGCTGGTCAATCTGTGGGTCGAAATCACTGGGGGAGTCGAGTTCGAGCAGGCAACAGAACAAAACACGGACCTGGGTCTCTACTGGAAGGTAAAGACCGCGGGCACTGGCGTTGGGTTCGTGTCGATTCTGCGCGGATCACAGATCCACGCCGACTGTGATTTCACGAATGACACGTCCAGCGTGCCGCAAAGCTATGAGTCCGCGGGGCTTTTCTACGACTACACGGCGTCGATGCCAGACCCCCCGGTCGGCAGCATTGGGAGTTATGACCCTCCGTTGGTCGGGCGTCCGGCCGACCTTACGGGAACCTCGCAAGTCAAGTCCGCCCACCGCCAGCGTATGCACACGCCTTGGGGACATGTGGATTTGTTGGACTCGGACTACACCATCGCGCTCACCGCGGCCAGCGGCACCGTCGTGCGGCGCTCTGTGCGCTATATCGACGTCGTGCTGGGCGTGATCGTGTTTGGGGAAGCGCGTACGTCAGTCAGGAATGCCGACGACCTCAACTATATCGAGTTGGAGACCAAGCACTTTCTCACTGTCTGGCACCGGGACGAGTTCATCCTCACCGTGGCTGAAGGCACCTCAGTCGGGACGATACCTCGCCGGCAGATCCTGACCTTTGGTGTTGAAGGGGCTCCCATCGACTATCGCCATGATCAGTTGAACCAAAGTGTCTCCGGCGCCTTCGATGCTCCCTACTTCTTGGAAGTCTCGCGGCTTGGCGAACGCATCAGTTTCGGGGTCGCAGGGCAGACCGACGTGAACTGGTCCGCAGAACTGCTGCAGAAGGACACACAGACCTACAGGACGACTCTTGAAGAGGCGGCTTACGGGTCCCTGGACACAATCGCCCCGTACACCGCCTCGGAATACACCGTGGAGTCCGCCCTGGACCCACAAAGCGGCGGTGGCGTGGTCTTCGTGAAGAAAGGCGTGGTACTGCACGGCGCATGGGCCATTGCACCGGGCGGCGCGCGCACCCCACTGTCGGCTCATCTTGCGGGCCGCAAAGGCAATCCCTATTCCCCCGGGGCCATCGTGGAGGCCGTGGTATCCGTATGAACACCATCGTTTGCAACACACTCACCGGCGCGGTATCAGAGTACACCTGGCCCACCTGGCAGAGCCTCACACCCAGCCACGCGGGCAGCGCCACGGGCCTGTTCTCGCTGGGCGGTGAAACGGATGCCGGCCAGCCCATCGTGGCGGACATTCGCTTGCCTCCCACGCTGCGCGAATCCACGCTGAAGCAGTCTATCCAGATGGCGTACCTGTCGATGCACGGCGCCGGCAGCGCTTGCTTCACCGTGCACGGTGCGCGCGAGAGCTGGCGTTACCAGTTCCCGCTGCGCGCCAGCGGCCAGACCCGCTGCCCCGTGGGCCGCGGCATCCGGGAGAACTACCTGGGCTTCGGCCTCACCAACCCCGCAGGCCAGGCCTTCACGCTGGATCGCGTGGAGATCTTGACCAGCACATCCAAGACCCGGAGGGTATGACCATGGCCATCACAGATCCAGCCGTCCTCATCGTCAACGACAAGTACGCCAAGTCGGTCGAACTGGCGGACGCGGCAGCGCGGCGCGCGTCGGATGCGGCGACTGCATTCAACGCTTCCATCTACGCGCCGCCGCAGATCAGCGTGCAGTGGCAGACGCTGGCTGCGCCGAGCCTTCCGCCGATCCCGAACATGCCCACGCTGCCTACGGAGAATTTCGTGGAGCCCGGCGGGCTGCCGGGGCCGCTGACGGCGACCATGGACGACGTGCAGATCGATGACTTCGACATCCCGTTGCCGGCGCTGGACTTCGGCCAGGCGCCGGAGCTGACCATCGGGCAGGCGCCCGTGCTGCCTCAGGTGCGCGATGTTGCCATCCCCGACGCTCCCGACATTACGCTGCCCGACGCGCCGCAGTTCCTGCAGCTGCAGACGCACAGCTTCGGCGGCGTGAACCTGCACGAGGACTGGCTGGACAAGCTCGATGAGATCCCGGAGCTGTCCATCCTCCAACCTGCACCGTTCGCGTACTCTCCGGGCGCGCGCTACGCATCGCAGCTGCTGGACAACCTCAAGGCCACGCTGAACGCGCGCATCCAGGGTGGTACCGGCATCGCCCCAGCAGTGGAGCAGCAGATGTGGGACCGCAGCCGCGACCGCGAGACGCAAATTGCGCTGGCGCGCGAGCAGGAGGTGCTGCGCGGCGCGGAGGCGTTGGGCTTCCCGTTGCCCTCGGGCGTTCTGGCCGGGCAACTGGCCGACGCGCGCCGCGAGTACCACGACAAGCTGTCGGGCCTGAACCGCGACATCGCCATCAAGCAGGCCGAGCTGGAGCAGCAGAATGCGCGGGATGCCATCCAGTCCGCGTTGCAGTTGGAATCGACGCTGCTGGACGACTGCTACAAGCTGGAGATGCTGGCCTTCGAGGCGGCGAAGACCACGGCGGACAACGCCATTGCGGCCCACAACGCGGCCATCGAGCATTTCAAGGCGCTGCTGCTGGGCTACCAGGCCTACGCCAGCGCCTATGAGACGGTCATCAAGGCCGAACTCAACAAGGTCGAGGTATTCAAGGCCCTGCTGTCGGCGGAGGAAACCAAGGCCAACATCAACAAGAGCCTGGTGGACCGCTACAAGGCGCAGATCGAGGGCAGCATGGCCGCGGTCGAGATCTACAAGGCCCGTGTCGGCGCCGCGCAGACGCTGGTGGAACTGGAGCGTGCGCGCATCCAGGCCGGCGGCGAGCAGGTCCGCGCCTTTGTCGCCACGGTGAATGCCGAGACGGCGAAGGCTGACATGTACAAGGCCCGCGTGGGCGCCGAGGCCACGAAGGTGGAGGCAGTGGGCGCCTTGGCGCGCGCCTATGGCTCCAAGGTTGGCGCGCAGGCCGAGCGTGCTCGTGCGGAAGTGGCCAAGTTCCAGGCGCAAGTGGCGGCCAAGGGTCTGGAGTGGGATGGCTGGAAGGCCCGTCTGTCCGCAGCCACCGCACGCATCGAAGCGGCCGCGCGCCGTGCGTCCATCATGGTGGATGGCTACCGGGCAGGCGCTGCTGCGGCCGAGGCACAAGCCACCTCCTACATGCGCCGCTGGGAAGCCGACGTCAAGCAGTACGAGGCGGGCAAGGAACTGGCATTCCGCGTGGCCCAGGCCAACGCCAACGCCGTGATGCACGCCAACAACATGAAGTTGGAAGCCGGCAAGATTTCCCTCGCTACCAGTTCGCAACAGGTCGCCAGCGCATGGGCGATGGTGTCGGCATCGGCGCAAGTCGGGTCGCAAATGAGCTACTCGTACCAGATGTGACCCCTTGACCCCCGTATAGGGTTGGACCCTTCGCCCGGCGGTTGGAACACTGCCGGGCATGACCACCCCGGCCAAGCTCAAGTTCACCATCTACCAGGGCGCGACATTTCGCAAGCGCCTGATGTGGAAGGCGCCCGACGGTACGCCCATCGACCTGTCGGGCTGCACCGCGCGCATGCAGGTGCGCGCCGAGGTCGAGTCCCCCACGGTGCTGCTGTCGCTGACCACGGAGAACGGCGGCCTGACCTTGGGTGGCGCGGCAGGCACGGTGGACCTGTACGTCAGCGATGAGGATGCGGGAGCCATCACCTGGGATGCCGGCGTTTGGGATCTGGAGATCGTGCACCCCAGCGGGGAGGTCACGCGCCTGGCCCAGGGCTCCATCGCCGTATCGCCGGAGGTAACCCGTGACTGATCTGGTCGTCGTCGAGGAAATTCAGATCCTGGCCCAGCAGCCCGACGACTCGGTGCTGCAGGAGGTCGTGGAGTCGGTGGAGATCCTGGCGGTGGCGGAGCAGGGGCCGCAGGGCATCCAGGGCGTTCCCGGGCCCGCCGGCGGCGCCACGTTGATCCCGGTGGGCGCAACGCCGTTGAGCGGGCACAGCGCTGTCGCTCTGGGCGGCGACGGCAAGCTGCAGCCTGCCGACTGCACGCTGGCCGCGCACCGCGGCGCTGTGCTGGGCGTCGTGGCCAACGCCTACGCC
The DNA here is from genome assembly GCF_027625375.1 of Diaphorobacter sp. ED-3. Taxonomy (NCBI): domain Bacteria; kingdom Pseudomonadati; phylum Pseudomonadota; class Betaproteobacteria; order Burkholderiales; family Comamonadaceae; genus Diaphorobacter; species Diaphorobacter sp. ED-3. The sequence goes on from NZ_CP115182.1 coordinate 1,639,433, forward strand.
GCAGGCGCGGACGCCGTGGTCTCCAACAACATTCCGCTGGAGCACGCCGGCTGGACCTGGGCCGTGGGCCCGGTGTTCCTCGGCGCCGCTGGCGTACTCACCCAGGCTCTGCCAGTCGGGGCCAAGTTTTCCCAGGTCGTGGGCCATGCCGTCTCTGCGACGCGCGTGCTCATCGACGTTCAACCCCCCATCAACATCGCATAAGGAGGCACCATGCCCGCCAAGAAATTCCTGCGCCTCGTGAACGGCGTTTTCACCGAGATCTTCGGCATCCAGACCAGCGCGGGCGCGGCCAATGCCGGCGACCTTGTGGCGTTGGACGATACCGGTCGAATCGACGGATCCATGATGCCGGTGGGCATTGGCGCTGATACCGCGTCAATCGTGGCCTCCGAGGCCCTGGCGGCCGGCGACTGGGTGAACGTGTGGAACGATGCCGGCGCCTTCAAGGTGCGCAAGGCCGACGCCACCGTGGCAGGCAAGGATGTGCACGGCTTCGTCATGGCGGCGTTCACCAGCGGCAACCCAGCCACTGTTTACTTTGAAGGCACCAACACCCAGGTGACGGGCCAGACCCCGGGTCCGGTGTTCCTGCAGACCACAGCAGGCAAGGGCGGCGCGACGGTGCCGAGCGCCGCCGGCAACGTGGTGCAGCAGATCGGCGTGGCCGTGAGCGCCACTGCTGTGAACTTCGAGCGCAACGCTCCCGTGGTGCTGGCGTAAAGGGCTGACGTGGCAGAGCGCAAACCGGTCGTGCTGGTGGGCGGCGTCCTGAAGGAGATGCCGTCCGGGGATGCCTTGCCCGCAGCCAACATCCCGGAGGTGACGGCACCCAACATCCACGCAGCCCCCGCGAAACCCACCCCAGCAGACGCCGACGAACTCGGCTATGTCGATAGCGCGGCAGGCTGGGGGCTGGTAAAGCTCACATGGGCCAATCTCAAGACGGCGTTGTCGAATATCTTTTTGCCAAAAACCGGCGGCAGAGTAGCAGACAGCGATATTAATCCCGGCGCTGTAGAGGTCGGCATATATGGCAGCGGGGACCGACCCGCATATATCGATTTGCACGCATACGGAGCCCCCCTAGAAGTCGATTATTCCGCGCGCATCATTCGTAATGGTGGGCCTAATGGTGAGCTGAGTATTTTCCAGAACGGGACTAGCCCTGTGGCTTTCTACGCATCAGGCGGAATTTTGTCCAACGTTGGCCCAATTGGCTACGGGGTAGGCAATGGAGGAACTGCGGTACAGGCTAAGAGCAATACAACGCCAGTTCCCATTAACAAGCAAAACGGAGTTATTTATCTAGCCAACGGCAGTATCCCCGGCTCTGGGATTATTGTGTTTGAACTACAAAACACCTTCATTACGGCAAACTCCATCGTTGTTGTTCACGGTAGTTACATTGATACTGGTACTGGTTCTGGTTCTGCTATCTCTCAGTTTACACCTCAAGTGAATTATGTTCAGGCAGGTATTGCCGTTGTCCAGATTAAAAACAATTACGCCGGGACCATACCTACTGACGGCGTGACCATCCGTTTTGCCGTATTTGCCGGGAGTGCTTCATGATTCTCAAACAAGTAATCCGCTACACAAATGCCCCTGCTATTGAAGCCACATGGGTGCGATACGACCAAATGCCTGACGTGGAAGTGCCAGCATCTCCTGCGCTATACGATAAAGACGGAAATGAAGTGCAGGTTGCTGTAGAAGCGCACACAAGGCCCGGTGAAGTCATCGAAACAGTGCTCAAGTGCCACGCCTACAGCAACCACCCCGAGCAAATTGCAATGCTCCGCGCGGATCTTGGGGCCAACGCCGCCGAGCATGAAGGGCTGATCGCTGAGGTAGAAGCAACCTACACCCCGCCGCCTCCCACTCCGGCGGCAGAGGTGTGGGAGCGCATCAAGGCGGAGCGGGATCGCCGCGCGGCCCTGGGCGTTAAGGTCGGCGCGCATTGGTTTCACAGCGACCAAAAGAGCCGCACGCAGCAACTCGCGCTGACATCAACCACCCTCACCATTCCGGCCGACCTGCAGTGGAAAACCCTCACATTCACGCCACCGCCCGTGTTCGTGACGATGACGCGCGAGCTGGCGATCCAGATCGTACAAGCCACCGCAGAGAGCGACACAGCCATCTTCACGGCCGCGGAAATCCACCGCATGACCATGGAAGCGCAGGCAGACCCCGGCGCCTACGACTTCACGGGCGGCTGGCCCGCATCTATCGAGGACGAAGCACATGACGCAGGCATCCAATTCAACGGCAGTGCGGTTTAAGCGCATCCTCTCGCTGCTTCGCGCCTACGGTGAGCAGGTATTCATCGCGGCTGATCAACTGGTCAACGCTTTGATCCCCCCGCTGGACGGCACGATCAGCTACGCCGACGAGACCCTCAGCGCGCGCAGCTACAGGGCCTGGCGCGACGGCAAGATCCTTGGTCGCATCAGCATGCCCGTCATCAACCTGCTGTTCTATTGGCAAGGTCCTGACCACTGCAAGAAAGCCTACGTCAAGGAGTTTGAGCGGAAGAACTACCCCAGCGAGTACCACCCGCCGAATCAGCCGCGCTACGTGTCGAAGTCAGCACAGAGCTGAGCAATGGGCGTCGCCCCCGTATAGGGTTCGACGGGGAAACCGGCTCCCGGAATCATCCGGGTCCATGAAAACCGAAACCCTCGAAGCCATCGGCGCGGCCGGTAACAAGGCGACCATCGCCGGCGGTTCGGTGGCTGTTGCTGGGAAGATGACCGCCACAGACATTGCCACCTACGTCGGCGCCGCGGTCGCCATCATCGGTCTGCTGATCACCTGGTACTACAAGCGCGAGGCGAACCGCAGGCTCGCAGCAGAACATGCGTTGCGCCAGCAGGAGCGACAGATCCGCATCGACCTGATGCGCGCTACCGGGCGGCCCGTGCGTCATGACACGGACCTCGGCGCGCTGGAGGCTGACGAGTGAGCACCGCAGCACGCGGCGTCCAGCCCAAGGTAGTGTGGGTAGCAGCCCTTGGCGGCTTCGTCACGCTGCTTTCCCCGGCCTTGATCGAGCACCTGCAGAAGTGGGAAAGCGGAAAGAGCAGGGCGCTGGTGGTCTATGAGGACAAGCTGGCGGGCAACATCCCCACCGTTTGCAACGGCCTGACGCGCCATGTCACCAAGACGCCCATCGTCGTGGGTGAGCGCTGGACTGAGGCCAGGTGCATTGCCGAGGAAGCTGCCGCCATCGAGCGCGTGCAGCGCGCGCTGCTGCCGTGCTTCAAGCGCCTTCCGCCGCCGAGTGTGCTGGACATGGCCAGCAGCCACGCCTGGAACCTGGGCGCCAGCGCTACATGCGGCAGCGGCGCCATGCAGGCTTGGAATCGCGGTGAGTGGGAGCGCGGCTGCCAGCGCATCAGCCGCGGCGACGATGGCCGCCTGGTGTGGAGCTTCACCAGCCATATCGACCAGCGCACGGGCCAGAAGGTTTACACGTTCCGCCAGGGCCTGGCGAACCGGCGCGCGGATGAAACGGTCAAGTGCTCGGGAGGTCTGCTGTGAAACCCATTCTGATCGCGTTGATGGCGGCGACGCTGGCTGGCTGCACCATCGTGCCGGAAAGCACTGCCCAGAGCGCCTGCGAGTTGCTGCAGACCGCATCGAACGAAGCCGACTTGGCGCCGGCTTGGTATCTCGATGCCGGGGCCCTGCTGGAGCGGTGCGGCAGGCCTGATGCCCGCGCCGAGGCTGAGGCAAAGGCCTGTTACGCATCGGCGCGCAACGGCTACCGCGATAGCAAGGAATGTGAGGCCCTGCAATGAATGCCGTTGCCCTGGCCATGTGGTGGTACTGCGCTCAGCGCCTGATGTACAGCTATTCCGAGCAGACGGCTCGAGGCGCGACGTGATACCGGCCATCTACACCCACCTGATCGCGGCCGGCGCCGCCCTGGCTATCGGCGCATCCGGCGCTTGGTGGGCGCAGGCCCAGCGCTACGGCCTGGAGATCGAGAAGCTGCAGCACCAGCAAACCAGCGCCGAGCTGGCCGGCACCCGCCAGGCCGTGCAGGACATGGCCGCATTCCAGAAAGGATTGAACGATGCCCTCGCCAATTTTCAAGCCACAGGGCGGCGGAATGCCGCGGCCCAGCAAGACCTTGATCGCAGCCTGCGTGATCTGCGCGGCACTACTGCAGGGCTGCGGGGCGACTTTGCCGACCTGCCCGAGCGCATCGCCGGAGCTGCCCAACCCGCCCTCGCTGACTTCTCGGAGCAGTGCGTTGCCGTATTCCAGTCAATGGCAAGCGCAGGTGGACAACTGGCTGAACGAGGTGCGGAGCTCGCGAGAAAAGCTGATGAACACGCGGCTAATGAACGACTCATCTTCGAGTCGTGGCCCAAGCTATCAGGAAAGTAAGTGAGTTCAGCGCCGCCCCCAATGCGCTGCTTCAGCGGCGCGGCGGGCATCTCTCGCGTCTGCCAAGGAGCCGTAGGTGCCGACGTGAAGCCTGTGGCCATCAGCGCGGATGCGCACCTCAAAAGTGCCTGCGGCGTTTTCGTAGATACCGACGTTCTCCGGAGAGGTGCGTCGAGTGTTTCGCGCTTGGGTTGTGCGCGGAGCCCAAACGCAATTCGCTTTTACATAGCTGCCATTGTTATCGACGCGCTCAAGTGTGTGTCCAGGCGGGCACGCCCCCATGTCGGCATAAAACCGAGAGAACTCCCGCCATTCGGCGCAAATAACAATGCCGCGTCCACCATAATGGTGAAAGTTGGTGTTCTTGGGGTTCGTCACGCGTTGGATCATGTTGTTCCAGCTTCTGTATTCGCGCGACGCCCTGAGTCCGTGGGTGGTTTGCCGAGCGGCGGTCAGTTCCGATCTCAAGCATCCGCAGGACAAAGATTCTCCAGATCGAAGACTTTGGCCAAGAGAGCATGTCTCCCTTCCGCAGTCGCACGCACAAACCCATCGGGCATGTCGAGTGGCTCCGCCCTCACTTCGGCGCACAACTACGAGCCTGCCGAAGCGCCGCCCGGTCAAGTCAATTACTGGCATAAGTCCTCCGTTGCTTTGCTGGCAAGTGTACCGAAGTACGCCAGCACCTGCACAGCCGTACTCCAAGAGTTGGCAGATCGAGGTGGACGAATGGCGGAGCGTGGTGGAGAGATCGCGCGCGCGGCTGACGGCCATTCCGCTGACGCCGCGCTGATCCGGGAAGCCTGGCCCAAAAGCCCGCGCCGCCCGGATGGCGGCACCACTGAAAGCAACCCATGACCCAATTCCGCAAGAAGCCCGTCGTCATCGAGGCGAAGCAAGCCACCGGCACGCCGGAGAGCAACCGCGAAATCATCGACTGGACGCGCGGCAGCGCCACCCCGGCCAGCATGGACGATCACCCCGAGCGCGGCAAGTGCCTGAGTATCAGCACCCTGGAAGGTGCCCACTGGGTGTCCCCCGGCGATTGGATCATCAAGGGCGTAGCGGGCGAGTTCTACCCCTGCAAGCCTGACATCTTCGCGGCCACCTACGAAGCCGCGACCACGGCACTCCCCATCATCGACCCTGGCCCGGACTCCCTGGAGCGCGAGATTCAGGCCAAGGCCAGCGCCGCTCCGCGCGTGACGCCGGCCGACATCGAGGCCGAGATTGCCAGCGAGCACTATTTCACGGCAGCCGATGGGCAAGTCGGTGCCGTCGCGCGCAGCACCATCGAGGACGCGTGGGATGTCGAAGTCGCCGCGCCCCTTGAACTCCTGACCTTCTGCGTTCTGGTGCTGCGCAACGGCTTCACCGTCACCGGCGAATCGGCCTGCGCCAGCCCTGAGAACTTCAACGCCGAGATCGGCCGCAAGATCGCGCGAGAAAACGCCATCAACAAGGTGTGGCCGCTGCTGGGTTTCCGGTTGCGCGACGAGATTGCGCGCGGAGCTTAAGCATCAGCCTGAGCTGTGGGCGAGGTGCGGCAGGGTAAAATTCGATACTGTTCAGATGCCAGTTGGCGAAGGCGGTTGGCGGAGCTTGTAATGCATTGATTTATAAGCAAGTTCTAATCCCTTACAAGGCGTAGGTCAGCGGTTCGACCCCGTTAGCACCCACCACCCCATTCAAAGGCGAACGCAAGTTCGCCTTTTCTTTTGCAGCTGTTGAAAGATTGACCATGTTCGAATCCATCCGCAAGCACTCCAAGATCGTCATGTTCTTGTTGTTCTTGCTGATCATCCCGTCGTTCATCCTCGTGGGTATCGACAGCAACTATTTCAGCGGAGGAAGCCCGGTGGTAGCGCGGGTCGATGGCAAGGACATCACCCAAGCCGACTGGGACAACGCTCACCGTATGGAGAGTGATCGAATCCGCGCTCAGTCGCCAGGTATCGACGCCAAGCTGCTGGATTCACCGCAGGCACGCTATGCCACGTTGGAGCGGCTGGTGCGTGACCGCGTGCTGCAAGTCGCGGCGCAGGACATGCACATGCTGACCAGCGATGCGCGGTTGGCACGCGAGCTGCAGAGCATTCCGCAGATAGCGGCGTTGAAACGAGCTGACGGCACGCTGGATGCCGAAGCCTATCGCGCCCTGGCTGGTGCGCAGGGACTCACCCCTGAGGGGCTTGAAGCACGCATCCGGCAGGACTTGTCGGTCAACCAGGTCATGGGCGGTGTCATGGGTTCAGCATTCAGCGGCCCGGCGGAAGCACGTTTGGCACTGGATGCACTGTTCCAGCGCCGTGAAATCCAAATCGCTCGTTTCAATGCTTCGGCGTTTGTGTCCAAGGTCGTGGTGACGGATGCCGACCTGGAGGCCTATTACACCGCCCATCCTGCGAAATTCCAGCAGGCTGAACAAGCGTCAGTGGAGTATGTGGTGCTTGACCTTGATGCCGTGAAAGCGGGAATCACGCTCAGCGAAGATGACCTGCGCACCTATTACAAGGAAAACCTGAATCGCCTCGCGGGCAAGGAGGAGCGCCGCGCAAGTCACATACTGATCAACGCCAGCAAGGACGCCCCTGCGGATGCGCGCACCCAGGCCAAGGCCAAGGCGGAGGAACTGCTCGCGCAGGTACGCAAAGCGCCGGGCAGCTTCGCGGAGATTGCCAAAAAGGAGTCGCAGGACCCGGGCTCAGCACCGTCCGGCGGTGACCTCGGTTTTTTTGGCCGGGGAGCCATGGTCAAACCCTTTGAAGACGCCGTTTTTTCCATGAAGAAGGGGGAGATTAGCGACGTAGTGGAAACCGACTTCGGCTTCCACATCATCCTGCTTTCCGATATCAAGACTCCGCGCCAGCCCAGTTTCGAGGAGCTGCGCCCCTCGCTCGAGGCAGAACTCAAGCAGCAACAGGCTCAACGCAAGTTCGCAGAAGTGGCCGAGGCGTTTGCCAATGGTGTGTATGAACAGGCGGACAGCCTGCAGCCCGTTGCCGACAAGCTCAAGCTCAAGATTCAGACGGCCGACGGGGTTACCCGTACTCCGGCTGCCGGCGGCGCGGGGCCGCTTGCCAACGCACGCTTCCTGGAGGCGCTGTTCCAGTCGGACTCGCTGCAGAACAAGCGCAATACCGAGGCCATCGAGATCGGTACAAGTGTGCTGGCAGCCGGCCGCGTTACGGCATACCAGCCCGCCATGACGCTGCCGCTGGACAAGGCGCGCGACCAGGTGCGCGCGATCTATATCGCCGAGAAGTCCGCTGAACTTGCGCGGCAGGAAGGCCAAGCCAAACTGACCGCTTGGAAGGCCGCGCCGGATGCAGCCTCCGGGTTGACTGCTGCGTTGACGGTGTCGCGGGACCGGCTGCAGGATCAGCCTCGTTCCGTGGTGGATGCCGCCTTGCGTGCCAATGTGGACCAACTCCCGGCCTGGACAGGTGTGGACCTTGGTGCGCAGGGCTATGCCGTGGTGAAAATCAACCGCGTCGTTCCCCGGGACGGTGTGGACGACGCTCGTGCGCGTATGGAGCGAGAGCAATACTTGCAATCGTGGGCGTCGGCCGAGGCGCTAGCGTATTACGATTTGCTCAAGCAGCGTTTCAAGGTCCAGATCAAGGCCCCCCGACCGGTGGCCCAGGCAGAGCTACAAAACTAAGCCGGTTACCTCAGAGGGTAGATTTATCAGGCTATAATTCAAGGCTACGGTGGCTGTAGCTCAGTTGGTAGAGTCCAGGATTGTGATTCCTGTCGTCGTGGGTTCGAGTCCCATCAGCCACCCCAAATAACAAAGGCCCCCGCAGCGCAAGCTGCGGGGGCCTTTTGCATTCAACAAGGTTGGTGTGACCGGTGCCTGACTGAAGAGGCACTCCCGAACAGCAGACTGATCGTGCCGGAAGCCGTTCGCCTGCATACGGTTTTGTCCGACGGAGTGCCGAGTGCAAAGGCACTACAACCAAGACAAAGGATGCCCCATGCCAGCAACCCCCGCCCCTCAACCGGTCCCGCCCGTCCCGCCGAATCCCGGTGAGGTGTCGCCGCGACCCATTCCTATTGATCCGCCCGACAATACGCCGCCCATCGAATTGCCCGGTGACCCTATGCAAGAACCAAGCTAGTGGAGCCTGCAGGTGGTTTAACCCGGCAAGTTGGCTGGTATTTCCTCGTCGGGCTGCCGCGGTGGCGAGGTCGGTGGTGGGGCCGGTGGCAGATCACCGGGCGGGCGCGGTAATTCGTCTGGCACAGTGTGCAGCGGGTGTTCTGTCGGGTCGTGGGGCGTCATGGCGTGAATCCTGGGAAGGGGCGGGGGTACCAAAGGTTGCTCTGCACAGTCGCACCGCACACTATCCTCCCGCCCCTTGAGGCAGATAAGCTGGCATGCGTTGGTGGGGCTCCCGAGGCTTCTTGAGCGGTGTCACACGTGGAATGGGCCCCGCAGGGTCGAGGATCAACCGCGAAGGTATACCCGCAGTTGCGGGAGCCAGCTCGGCTTCCAGCCGTGCAATGCGCTGCCGGTACATCCGTGCCAGTGCAGCATGGTGTTCGGCAGCGTTTTCGTGTTCGAATGCCGCCATTCGCGCTTCATTCAGGCTGGTCTCGAGACGGTGGGCATACATGGCAGCGGGATCAAAGAGGCGCTTGAGCATGGTCTTCTCCTGTGAAGGGGTAGCAAGACCATAGAGCGCGCAACGCGCTGTAGAGTGTCGGACGGCGTCCCGCATTTCCGCCCGACAGTGGCACTTCGGCCGCAGAGAGACGTCTTCTCCAGGATGCCGAGGCACACTCGAAGCCCGGAGGAGTTCACATAACGCCCTGAAAGCCGCACAGGTGCTACGTTTGGTACTTTCGATTTTGAAAAGTACCATCATTTTTCGGTGCGTCTCCTTTGTGGCGCTTAGGACATGCTATGAGACGGCTTTAATGGTAGTGATTCTTTCGGTGGTCTCGGGCAGGGGCGGTAGTATCCGGTAACAACCACACGCCGCCTTTGCATGCACTGGGGATGGTGCGAACTGCCGAATGGATAAAACCAAACTCTCCGAAAGCGACATTTGCGAAAAGTTCATCCGGCCGGCCATGGAGCAGGCGGGCTGGGACGGCATGGACCAGATCTACCGGGAGTACCCGTTGCGCGCGGGCCGTGTGGTGGTGCGCGGCAGGCAGGCCCAGCGCGACAAAAGCACCGTGCTGCGTGCCGACTACGCCCTGTTCTTCAAGGCCAACATCCCCCTGGCCGTGGTGGAGGCCAAGGACAACCAGCATGCCGTGGGCGCAGGCATGGGGCAGGCCATCCAATATGCCGAGCTGCTGGGCGTGCCGTTCAGTTTCGCCAGCAATGGCGATGGCTTCGTGTTCCGTGATGCCACGCTGGCCGATGGTGTGCTGGAGCGCAACCTGACTCTGGAGGAATTTCCGTCACCTGCCGAGCTGTGGAGTCGCTACTGCGCCTGGAAGGGCTGGTCTGACGAAGAAAGCCGCGTCGCCGGTTTTGACTACGCCCCCAACAAGACCCCGCGCTACTACCAGCTCAATGCGGTGAACCGCGCGGTTGAGGCCATCGCCGCCGGACGAGACCGCGTGTTGCTGGTCATGGCCACTGGCACCGGCAAGACCTACACCGCCTTTCAGATCATCTGGCGCCTGTGGAAGAGCGGCGCCAAGAAGCGCATCTTGTTCCTGGCCGACCGCAACATCCTCATCGACCAGACCATGGTCAACGACTTTCGCCCCTTCAAGGGCGCCATGGCCAAGCTCAGCCCCAATGCCAAGGGCGTGGAGCGGGTGGATGCGCAGGGCACTGTGTCGGTCGAAGATGTGGAACTGGCCGTCAACAAAACCACCAAGCTGGTGGACAAGAGCTACGAGATTTACCTTTCGCTCTACCAAGCCGTCACGGGCACCGAGGAAGAGCGCAACATCTACAAGCAGTTCAGCCCCGATTTTTTTAACCTCATCGTGGTGGACGAATGCCACCGGGGCAGCGCGGCTGAAGACTCCGCCTGGCGCGACATCCTCACCTACTTCGCCAGCGCCACGCAGATCGGCCTCACGGCCACGCCCAAAGAAACCAAGGACGTCTCCAACACCGACTACTTTGGCGAGCCCGTCTACACCTACAGCTTGAAGCAAGGCATCGAAGACGGCTACCTCGCCCCGTACAAGGTCATCCGCGTCGATCTGGACAAAGACACCTTTGGCTGGCGCCCCACGGCGGGCATGACCGACAAACACGGCCACGCCATCGAAGACCGCATCTACACCGGCGCCGACATGAACCGTAAGCTCGTGCTGGAGCAGCGCGACGCCGTGGTGGCTGCCAAGATCACCGAATACCTCAACGCCACCGACCGCTACGCCAAGACCATCGTGTTTTGCGAAGACATCGACCACGCCGCGCGCATGCGCCAGGCGCTCGCCAACGCCAATGCTGACCTGTGCGCTACCCAGCCCAAATATGTGGTGCAGATCACCGGCGACAACGCCGAGGGCAAGCTGGAGCTCGACAACTTCATCGACCCCGAGAAAACCTACCCGGTCATCGCCACCACCTCCAAGCTCATGAGCACCGGGGTCGATGCGCAAACCTGCAAGCTCATCGTGCTGGACCAGGGCATCAAGTCCATGACGCTGTTCAAACAGATCATCGGCCGTGGCACGCGCATCAATGAGCACCACGGCAAAACCTGGTTCACCATCCTCGACTTCAAGCGCGCCACCGAACTGTTTGCCGATAAGGACTTTGACGGCGAGCCCGTGCAAATCTACGAACCCGGCGGTGGTGAACCTGTGGCCCCGCCCGAACCGGCACTGCCTGGCTCCACTCCTGGCGACCCAGGTGCGCCAGACCCTCTGGATCCTTTGAGCACTTTAGGCCCCTTTGCTGGCGGCAGTGGCGAATCAGATGGCCCCAAAAAATACGTCCTCGGCAACAACGTCACCGTGGCCGTGGCCCGTGAGCGCGTGCAGTACCTCAACGCCGAAGGCAAGCTCATCACCGAGAGCCTGCGCGACTACACCCGCATCAACGTGCGTAAGCAATACGACTCGCTCGACCAGTTCCTGCAAGCCTGGCAACAGGCCGACCGCAAGGCCGCCCTGCTGCAAGAACTGGAAGCGCAGGGCGTGCTGCTCGATGCGCTGGCCGACGAGGTTGGCAAAGACCTCGACCCCTTCGACCTGCTGCTGCACGTCGCCTACGACCAGCCGCCCCTTACCCGCCGCGAACGCGCCCGCCGCGTGCAAAAGCGCAACGTCTTCACCCACTACGGCCCTGTGGCCCGCAAGGTGCTGGAGGCATTGCTCGACAAATACGCCGACGAAGGCATCGCCACTATCGAGAGCAACGACATCTTCAAGCTCCAGCCCTTCTCCGACCTGGGAAGCCCAGTGGAGTTGGTGCGCAGCTTTGGCGGCCGCCCGCAGTACCTGAGCGCGCTGCAAACCCTGGAGCGCGAGCTGTACGCTCCTCGCTGACTGCTGCCCGCCGAAATTCAGACAAACGCCAGCCTCTCAAGAGCCGCGCTGGAATCCCTTATGACGAACAAAAAATGCATCGACCCCGCAGCGGCACGGCACTTCATTGCCAACTACCAAAGCCTGCTCGAAACCATCCCCACCACCAAGCGCAAGGCGAACCTGGTGGCGCAACTGACCGCGGCACGCGATGCCCTGTATGCCAACCCTGCGCTTTTGCAGCCAGCGCTGGCACACCTGCAGGACCAGGGCCGCTTCTGTGCCGACGACGTGCTGCAAGCCGTGCACACGCTGCGCGTTGACAAATGGATCTATGTCAACGACACCGCCATACACAGCCACTTTCTGGAGCCCCATGAGACGAATGCGGCGTATGCCATCAAGACGCTGACCACGCCCCTCAAAGAAATGCTTGGCAGCAGCGGTGCCGTCATCTCCTGCGGTCTGCTGGTGTTTCAAGGGCAGGTCATCTGCGACGGGCTGGTGAGCTTTGGCGCCTGGCTGGGGCCAAACTACCGGAGCAGCTTCAAAGAGCAACTCGCCGCCTGCCGTGCCCAGGGGACGCTTTATCGCGACCGCCTGTTGCCCCGGATGCCGCCAGAAACAGTGGCGCAGTAGCTCATAAAATGATAGCTACTAGCGCTTATCCCATAAGCGCTAGAGCCTGTTTTGACTTAAATTTTGCACCCCATGTCCAACCTCACCCCCGTCATCAAATCCATCCAGGACATCATGCGCCAGGACTCTGGCGTGGATGGCGACGCCCAGCGCATCAGCCAGCTCACCTGGCTGCTGTTCCTCAAGGTGTTTGACGCGCTGGAAGAAGAACTCGAACTCACCCGCGACGACTACCAAAGCCCCATCGCCGAGCACCTGCGCTGGCGCCACTGGGCGGCCGATGCCGAGGGCATGACGGGCGACGCCCTGCTTGACTTTGTGGACAAGCAACTCTTCCCCGCCCTCAAGGGCCTGAGCGCCGACCCCCAGCGCAACCCGCGCGGCTACGTGGTGCGCGGCGTGTTTGAAGACGCCTACAACTACATGAAAAGCGGCCACCTGCTGCGCCAGGTGGTCAACAAACTCAACGCCATCGACTTCAACCGCCAGGCCGAACGCCACCAGTTCAACGACCTGTACGAGAAGATATTGCGCGACCTGCAAAGCGCGGGCAACGCGGGCGAGTTCTACACCCCCCGCGCCGTCACCCAGTTCATGGTGGACATGACCAACCCGCAGCTGGGCGAAAGCGTCATGGACCCGGCCACCGGCACCGGCGGCTTCCTTGTCTGCGCCATTGAGCACCTGCGCAAACAGGTGCATAACGAAAGCCAAGAGGCCGTGCTGCAAAACAGCATTCGCGGCGTCGAGAAAAAGCAGCTCCCGCACATGCTGTGCGTTACCAACTTGCTGCTGCACGGCATCGAGGTGCCCAGCCAGATCGTGCACGACAACACCCTGGCCCGCCCGCTGCGCGACTACACCGCTGCAGACCGCGTCAACGTCATCCTCACCAACCCGCCCTTTGGCGGCATTGAAGAGCCGGGCATCGAGGCAGGCTTTCCGGCCGACGTGCGCACCAAGGAAACCGCCGACCTGTTCCTGGTGCTCATCCAGCACCTGCTCAAACCCGGTGGCCGCGCCGCCGTGGTGCTGCCCGACGGCTTTTTGTTTGGCGAAGGCGTCAAGGCCCGCATCAAAGAACAACTGCTGCAGCACTGCAACCTGCACACCATCGTGCGCCTGCCCAACGGCGTGTTTGCGCCCTACACCGGCATCAAGACCAACCTGCTGTTCTTCACCAAAGGCCAGCCCACCCAGCACATCTGGTACTACGAACACCCCTACCCCCAGGGCGTCAAAACCTACAACAAAACCAAGCCCATCCGCATCGACGAGTTCGATGCCGAAAAGGCCTGGTGGGGCACCGAGGCCGATGGCTTTGCCACCCGCGTGGAAAACGAACGGGCCTGGAAAGTCGGCATCGACCAGATCAAGGCCGCTGGCTACAACCTGGACCAGAAGAACCCCCACATCGGCGAACAGCAAAGCCACGACCCCGACGCGCTGCTGGCCGACTACGCCCGCCTGCAGGCCGAGGCCCAGGCCCTGCGCGACGAGCTGAAAGGCATCCTCGCCCAGTCTTTGGCTAAAACAGCCGCTAGCGCTTGAGGAATAAGCGCATGCTGCTATCAAATATGGAGCTAATCGCCACCGCCCCCGGTGGCGTCGCCAAACTGCGCGAACTCATCCTCACCCTGGCCGTGCAAGGCAAGCTGGTGCCGCAAGACCCGGCCGATGAACCGGCGGGCGTCCTGCTGCAGAAGATTCGGGCGGAGAAAGATCGGCTGGTTGCGGAAGGCAAGATCAAGCGGGACAAGCCGTTGGCGGAGATTGCGGAGGAGGAAAAGCCGTTTGAGTTGCCACAGGGGTGGGAATGGGTGCGGCTTGGAGTGGTGGTAAACGCCAGTGAAGCGGGCTGGAGTCCCACCTGCATTGGCTCTCCCCGTCGCCCCGGCCATTGGGGCGTTTTGAAGGTCAGCGCAGTATCTTGGGGAAGGTTTGACCCGACAGCCAACAAGGAGCTTCCCTCAGAGCTGACACCCAAGCCTGAATACGAGGTCAAGGATGGCGACTTCCTTTTGTCTCGCGCGAACACTGCTGAACTCGTTGCGCGCTCGGTGGTGGTCGGAGTAGCTGAACCACAGCTCATGTTGAGCGACAAGATCATTCGGTTAGCGGTTTCCAGCCAGATGAATCGTGCCTTTCTCAACATGGTGAACAACGCAAGCTACTCGCGTGAGCACTACGCGGCGAATGCGTCAGGGACCAGCAGCTCGATGAAAAACGTATCGCGTGAAGTGGTGTTGGCCTTGCCTGTCCCGCTCCCACCCCTCGCCGAACAATCCCGCATCGTCACCCGCGTCGAAGCCCTCATGCGCCTGTGCGATGCGCTGGAGGCCAAGGGCCACATGGAGGCCGCGCAACACGCCCAACTGGTCAGCACCCTGCTGGGCACGCTCACCGCCAGCACCACGCCCGAAGAGCTGGCCGCCCACTGGCAGCGCGTGGCCCAGCACTTCGACCTGCTGCTGGACCGCCCCGAAGCCATCGATGCCCTGGAGCAAACCCTGCTGCAACTGGCCGTGCGCGGCCTGCTCGTGCCCCAAGACCCCACCGACGAACCCGCCAGCGCCCTGCTGCAAAAAATCCGCGCCGAAAAAGACCGCCTCATCGCCACCGGCCAGATCAAGCGCGACAAACCCCTGCCACCCATCACCGACGAGGAAAAGCCATTTGAGTTGCCGGTGGGGTGGGAATGGGTACGGATGGGCGCCTTAATTGAGTTGGTATCCGGTCAGCATCTAGGGCCAAGTGAATACGTAGACGGTCTTACTGCGAGCTTGCCTTATTTGACAGGTCCAGCAGAGTTTGGTGCGCTATCACCTGACCCGACACGATCAACGCACGAACGACGTGCGGTAGCAATCTGCGATGACATTCTGATCACGGTGAAAGGATCAGGAGTTGGGAAGCTGAACGTGGTGAAACACGATGAAATGCTATCAGTCGGCAGTTGATGGCTATTCGACCGATTCTTTTGAATCCGGAATTTCTGATGATCTTTTTGCAGACGATGTCTCTTTACTTCCAAGCGAAGTCGATTGGCATCGCTATTCCTGGAATTGGTCGCGAAGACGTTACCCACGCAGAGTTTGGATTGCCTCCCCTCCCCGAACAATCCCGCATCGTCACCCGCGTCACCGCCTTGCGCCGCCTGTGCGCCGACCTGCGCCAGCGCCTGGCCGAACGCCAGTCCGTGCAGGCCCGTCTGGCCGAGGCGCTGGTGCAAGAGGTCGCCTGACCATGTCTTGGGTAGGCGAAGCCACGGGCCTGTGGGGTGTGCTCAGCAAGGGCTGGGACTGGTGGCGGGGCAGGCGCGACCCGGCCCGTCGTGCGGCTCAGCGCCTGATCCGTGCCTTTGAGGCGCATGGCGTGCCTCGGCAGCAGATCATTCGCCTGGTGCCCGCCGCTATCGCCCAGGCCAAGCCTGGGCTGGGTATGGCCGATTGCTCGTCGCCTGAGCAACTCAAACCCAAGCTGACCCCGGCATTGCTGGATTGGGCGGCAGGTTATTTGAATCTGCGCAGGGATTGGTTGGACGGCAGGGAGGATGTGCCGCCGCACTTGGTTGTAGACCATTACAAGCACCCCTCCCGATACGGAACTTGGCTGCAGGCGCGCAAGGCGGAAGCGGCGGACGTGCAACGCTATTTGTCCGTCTGGAAAGCCTACGGGACCCCGGTAGGGCCGGGTGCGGATGGTCCACTGTGTCTGGTCTATGAGGAAACCATCGCAGGGCTGGACGGCATGGAGCGGTCGCGTTACTGGTTGTTGGCCGATGGATGGACCATGGGCCATGCCCCCTGTGTGGAAAACCTGGCGGCCGTGGTGCATGTGGCGCAGCAGGCGGGTGTGCTGGTGGTGGGCAAGGAGTTGAGGGCGCCTGACCTGGTGCGCCTGCAAGAAGGCCAAGCGGTGGTGCCGGAACTGCTGCAGCGCACGCGGGGCAGTTGGTATCCCACCGATCTGGTGAACCCACCTCCCCAGCACGATTCGCCGTGGCGTCAGGCTATATGGCATGGTGGGCAGGGTTTGTTGGCGCGGCCAGACACCGTCACTGCGTCCCAGGCCGCAACGCCTGCGGCAGAGCCTCTCGATCAGGCTGGCCAGTAGAGCTTGCGCACCTGTCGCGCAGCGGGAAATCGAAGACGGCCGAGTCAGCGCTGGAGCAGGCCCTGATCGCGCGCTTCGCCACGCTGGGCCGAGTACCCGAGCCGTTCCTGCTGCGTTCGGACAATGGGTTGGTCTTCACCAGCCGCAGCTTCACGGCCCTGGGAAGCTACGGACTGCGTCAAGAATTCATCACGCCGCACAGCCCTGAGCAGAACGGTCTGGTCGAGCGGGTGATCCGCACGCTCAAGTGCGTGCATCGGCATCGCTTCGACTTGCTGCAGCATGCCAGTCGCCTGATCGGGGACTGGATTCATTTCTACAACCACCGGTGCCCGCACCAGGCGCTGAACATGAGAACCCCCGCTGAGGCATTCGCATTAGCGGCATGACCCATGACCTGTGCAGTTTCTGCTGGGTCAATACAGTATGTGGAGATGCCGGCAAAAGTACCAACTTTTTGTTGGTATGTCACGGTACGCGGTGAGACGGCTTGAGACAACAAAAAACCCGCAACGCTAGGAAGCATGCGGGTTCTAAGAGGCCGTGAGATTGTGTGGAGGTCTGTTTTGGCCTGCCCGGAGGGACTCGAACCCCCGACCTATTGCTTAGAAGGCAATTGCTCTATCCGGTTGAGCTACGGGCAGATGATGCAGGTATGCGGTGCGCGCGGTGATGTGTGCGCTCGGAGTGCAGGATCATACAGGCGCCCGGAGCGCTTCCGCACCAGCCTGCGCAGCCCATGAAATAGAAGACGGCATGCGGGTGCTGTGTATGATGCTAAATATGCCTTTAGCGCTTATCCAGCAAGCGCAAGCAGCTATCATTTGAAGAGTGGCCGCAGTCCGGCGTGCTCTTCAGTCCATCTCCTCAAACACCAGCGATGGAGGTGCCATGACCCGTGCCACATCGCCGAGCTGGCCGATGACATGGTTGGCGAAATAGCTGTTCTGCGTATCGGGCTCCAGCGCTGCCACGGCCAGATTGGCCAAGGGCTGGTTGAGAGACACGTAATAGCTGCCCCCCGGCACGTCGATGGCGCTGCGCATGGGGGTCACGGTGGCGCGGATGATCGGGCGGGCGCCAGGGATGGCTCCGCGCACGTCCTCTCGCTCGGAGCTCTCCCGGCTGGTTTCCTCATAGATGTCGGCCAGTACGGAGCCCGCCTCGGCGACGTGCATCACCTGGATGCCCAGCAGCTTCAGGCGCTCCACTGCATCCGTTGCGCCGCTTGCTAACCAATAGCCGCAGGGGCGGTGGCGTTTTTTGACCGGCTTGAGTTGCAGCGAGGAATTCCAATCCACGCGCAGGGTCCGGTCTGCGCCGGTCTGTGGGTCCAGCATGACCAGGTCGCGCTGGCCGGGGGTTTGCGTGGCTTCCACCACGATCTCGCCGCGGCATGCCTGGGAGGCAATGTCCCGCGCTTCATAGGAGCGCACCTGCTCCAGGTCGGCGGCGCGGTCCACGGTGCTGCGCAGTGCACTGGTGAGGGCCGTCACCTGCGAGTGCACGCGCCGCTGGATGTGGGTGC
The DNA here is from genome assembly GCF_027625375.1 of Diaphorobacter sp. ED-3. Lineage (NCBI taxonomy): Bacteria > Pseudomonadati > Pseudomonadota > Betaproteobacteria > Burkholderiales > Comamonadaceae > Diaphorobacter > Diaphorobacter sp. ED-3. The sequence goes on from NZ_CP115182.1 coordinate 1,657,578, forward strand.
GGCCAATGCCCACGCCGCGCGTTTCCACGAGCATGCTGACGGCGTTCTTCAGACCATTCACGTTGCGGCCGGTATCGGGTTGCGTCCCTCCCATGGACAGGCGAAGGTCTTCGGCGCGGGTCGAGGTGGTGTAGTACCACTCCTGGCTCAGGCCTTCCGCTTCCAGGGCCCTGATCATGGGGTGGTGGAACCATTCCAGAGCTGCCTTGGTCATGAATTCCGGCAGGTTAGCCGTCGTTGCGTGCTGCAGCAGCACGTCGTAGCGTTGGATGGCATGGAATTTCTCGAGGAACCGTCCGGTGACGGTGTATTCATGCGCATCGAAAATGGCGATCGGGCGATAGTTGCGCACTAGTTTGGCGAGTGCCTGGGCCTCCGGAGTTTGCAAAAGCAGGTGGTCCCGGTTCATGTCGATGCCGTTGGACGTGGCTCGTGTGCCGGCCTCGGCTCCGTCGGGATTCGCGCGGGGAACGACGATCACGTTGATGCGCTCCAGCATGGGCTCCAGCAGACCCTGTGCCAGTTCGCGCGCCAGTACGAGCAATGCCTCGCTGCCGGCGGGTTCGTCGCCATGTTGCTGCCCAAGCAGCAGCACCGTGGGGCGGCGGCTGGCGTCCAGCGCGGCCACGTTGGTGCCAGCCGCGCGGGTCAGCACCAGGCCGTGCAAGGGTGTGCCGCGCTGCGATACCCCCAGGTCCAGCATTTGCACACGGGTCGTGCCGCGCTGCGCCGTGGCCAGATTACGCAGCCATTGGGTGAGTTCGGCGTTGGTGGTGAAAGCCTGGCGCCCCTCGGCGAGCCCCGGCGTTTCGTACCGCACGGAAGGCGCGGGAAAGCGTGCTGCGACAGCGGCGCTGTAGGGGAGCGCGGTGGAGGCCGGCTCGGTGGCCGGGGCGACGGGCGTTACCGTGACTGGGCTGGGCACGACTTCGCCACGCTGCACTGTTCCCAGCGGCGGCGGTACGGCGCGGGACGTTTGCGGACCAGCGGGCGCGGGGGGGGAGGACTGCGCGGGCCACGGAGGCAGGGGCGTGCTGGAGCAGGCGGACAGCAGGAATGCGCCCAGCAGCGCGGTAGCGCGGTGCCGTGCTGCGATTGCGGCGATTGGCAGCGCGTATGTGTGGGAGAGCAGATTCTTCGGCGTCATGGTGGGCGTGGCGGAAGTGGTGCTGGGGCGGATGTTACCCGGCAGCTTTGATGTCCTGCGCGTGCGGCGGGGTGGTTGGCCCAGGGGCCATGGAAAAAAGCCCGGCTGTGCCGGGCTTTCTGTTGTCGTGAAGGTCTCAGCGGCCGAAGCCGCCGCCGCGTGGGCCGCGGCCACCACCGCCGCCGCCGTTGCCACGGCCGAAGCCGCCCCGACGCCCGCGGTCCGCCATGCTGTCCACGCTGGTGCGCATGGGGTCCGGCTGGCTGGCACGGCCGCTGCCATGGCGTGGGCCGATGCCAATGTTGCCGAGCTGCGTGCCCAGGTGGGCGTTCTCGCTGCGAGGCTGGCTGTCGTCGAAACGGCGATTTCCGCCATTACCGCCATTACCCCCGCCACTGCCTGCACCAGCGGGACCGCCGCGGCGGCGGCCACCGGCCGTGTTCTGCGGACGTTGCTGATCACGTGGGCCGGCAGTACGGCCTGCATTGCCTGCGTTGCCGCCGCGGCCCCCGCTGCCGTTCTGACCCCCGGCGCGCTGCTGGCCTTCGCCCTGGCCCCCGCCCTGGCGCGAACCGCGCTGGCCGCCAGTGGCCGCCTTGTTGGTGCGGATGCGCTCCATCATCTCCTGGCGTGCCGCCTTGGCCGCTGCCTGCATGACTTCGCGGCTGGGCGGCTTGCCCGCGCCGCCCCAGATGGTCTGGCGGCCCATGGCGATGGGCTCGGCCTTCTCTCCCTCGTCCGGGCCAAAGCCGTCGATCACCTGCACGGGGATTTCCTGCTTGGTGAAGCGCTCGATCTCCATCATGAAACCTTCCTCGTCCATGCAGACGAGGCTCACGGCATGGCCCTCGCGGCCGGCGCGGCCCGTGCGGCCGATGCGGTGCACGTAGTCCTCGGGCACGTTGGGGATTTCGTAGTTCACGACGTGCGGCAGGTCGTCGATGTCGATGCCGCGTGCCGCGATGTCAGTGGCCACCAGGGCGCGAATCTGGCCCGTCTTGAAGCCCTCCAGCGCCTGGGTGCGGGCGCTCTGGCTCTTGTTGCCATGCAGCGCCATGGCCGAAACGCCGTTCTTGGTCAGGTACTCGGCCACGTTGTTGGCGCCGAACTTGGTGCGCGTGAACACCAGCACCTGGCTCCAGTCGTGTTCCTGGATGATGTGCAGCAGCACCTGCTTCTTCTTGCCGCGCCCCACGGGGTGGATCACCTGGCTGATGCGTTGCACCGTGGTGTTGCGCGGGGTGACCTGGATGCTCTGCGGGTTCTTGAGCAGTGAGTTGGCCAGTTCACGGATGTCGTCGCTGAACGTGGCCGAGAACAGCAGGCTTTGCTTGGACTGGGGCAGCAGCGCCAGCACCTTCTTCACGTCGTGGATGAAGCCCATGTCGAGCATGCGGTCGGCTTCGTCCAGCACCAGGATCTCGACGGTGGACAGGTCCATGAAGCCTTGCTGCTGCAGGTCCAGCAGGCGGCCAGGGGTGGCCACCAGCACGTCCACGCCGCGCTTGATGCGTTCGATCTGCGGGTTCATACCGACGCCGCCGAAGATCACGGTGGAGTTCAGATCCAGGTATTTGCCGTAGCCGCGCACGGATTCTTCGACCTGCGCTGCCAGCTCCCGCGTGGGCGTGAGCACCAGGGCGCGCACACCCTTGCCGCCAAACTGGCTGCGTGGGGCTTGGCCTTCGGCCAGGCGGTGCAGCATGGGCAGCGTGAACGCGGCGGTCTTGCCGGTGCCGGTCTGTGCGCCGGCGAGAAGGTCGTGTCCAGCGAGGACGGCTGGGATGGCCTGGGCCTGGATAGGGGTCGGGTTGTCGTAGCCTTGTTCTTGCACGGCCCGCAAAATGGCCGGCGCCAGCTTCAGTTCTTCAAATGTCATGTAATTGGATGCGCCCATCCGGGGCGCTGGGTATCGGCCTGTCGCAGGCGACTTTACGGGCCGCCGAGCCAGTTTGTTAGGCAGATGATTGCAAGGGTGGGAGCCCGGAAAATTCTTCCTTCGTCCCCAGCTTGTCTAGGCTGATGCCGTGGGCAACTGGAGCCCAAGACGGGGTCTATTGTCGCATGCGCCGATAATCCGCGTTTGTGCGCAAAAAATTTTGGCGCCTTCTTCTGCCCGTTTCCTGAATAAATCCATGGCCCAATACGTTTTCTCGATGAACCACGTCACCAAGACCGTGCCGCCCAAGCGGCAGATCTTGAAGGACATTTCCCTTAGCTTCTTTCCGGGCGCCAAGATCGGCGTGCTGGGCCTGAACGGCTCCGGCAAGTCCTCTCTGCTCAAGATCATGGCGGGCGTGGACAAGGAATTCGAAGGCGAGGCACTGCCCATGCCCGGGCTGTCGATCGGCTACCTGCCCCAGGAGCCCCAACTCAATCCCGAGCACACCGTGCGCCAGGCTGTGGAAGAAGCCATGGCCGAGGTGAACAACGCCAAAGCCCGCCTGGAAGAGGTATACGCTGCTTACGCGGAAGAGAATGCCGACTTTGACGCGCTGGCCAAAGAGCAGGGTGAATTGGAGGCGATCATCGCCGCGGCCGGTACCGATTCCGAACACCAGTTGGAAATTGCGGCCGACGCGCTGCGTCTGCCGGCGTGGGATGCGGTGATCGGCAAGCTATCGGGTGGCGAAAAGCGTCGCGTGGCCCTGTGCAAGCTGCTGCTGTCCAAGCCCGACATGCTGCTGCTGGACGAACCCACCAACCACTTGGACGCCGAATCCGTGGACTGGCTGGAGCAATTCCTGCACCGCTTCAGCGGTACCGTGGTGGCGATCACCCACGACCGCTACTTCCTGGACAACGCCGCTGAGTGGATTCTGGAACTGGACCGAGGCCACGGCATCCCCTACAAGGGCAACTACTCTGACTGGCTGATCCAGAAGGGCAACCGTCTGGAAGCCGAGCAAAAAGGCGAGGAGGCTCGCGCCAAGGCTTTGAAGAAGGAACTGGAGTGGGTGCGCCAGAACGCCAAGGGCCGCCAGGCCAAGTCCAAGGCGCGTATTGCCCGCTTCGAAGAGCTGAGCGATTACGAATACCAGCGCCGCAACGAAACGCAGGAAATCTTCATTCCTGTAGCGGATCGCCTGGGCTCTAAGGTCATCGAATTCAAGAATGTCTCCAAGGCCTTTGGTGACCGCCTGCTGATCGACAACCTGAGCATGAACATCCCTGCCGGCGCCATCGTCGGCATCATCGGCCCGAACGGTGCCGGCAAGTCGACCCTGTTCAAGCTGATCGCGGGCAAGGAGCAACCTGATTCCGGTACCGTGGAAATCGGTCAGACCGTGAAGATGGCCTTTGTCGATCAGCACCGCGACGCACTGGCCGATGACAAGACCGTGTGGGAGGACATCTCCGGCGGGCTGGACATCATCAACGTGGGCAAGTTCCAAATGGCGTCGCGCGCCTATGCCGGGCGCTTCAACTTCAACGGCCAGGACCAGCAGAAGAAGGTGGGCAACCTGTCCGGGGGCGAGCGCGGCCGCCTGCACCTGGCCAAGACGCTGATCCAGGGCGGCAACGTGCTGCTGCTGGACGAACCGTCCAACGACCTGGACGTGGAAACCCTGCGTGCGCTGGAAGACGCGTTGCTGGAATACGCTGGCACCGTGCTGGTCATCAGCCACGATCGTTGGTTCCTCGACCGAATCGCGACGCACATCCTGGCAGCCGAGGGCGACAGCCAATGGGTATTCTTTGACGGCAATTACCAAGAATACGAAGCTGATAAGAAAAAACGATTGGGTGAAGAGGGTGCGAAACCGAAGCGTATGCGCTACAAGGCCCTCAAATAAGCACTTACAGGTAGTAGCATCGGGCGGACCGCCGCCCATTCTTCGTCCGTCTCCACCATGTCCCTTTCCGCGTCCCGCGCCCGTACGGTTTTTCGCGCCTGCGTTGTCAACGCCGTCAGGGACAGCGAGGCCCTGATGGAGGCGCTGGTGACTGGTACGCGCGAAGCGCTCACGGCGCAGGAATCCTCCACCCGCGACCTTCACAAGCGCATCCAGATCAGCGACGCCTTGCGCCTGCTCAAGCAGCACGAGGCGTCGTTGCCCAAGGCCTACCCCATGGCCTTGCTGGAGATTTTTGCCGAAGGCCCCTCGGCCGCGAAGACGAGGGCCGGGCAGCCCGGCGGAATGGACCTGGGCGAGCTCGCCCTCATGGACGATGCCGACGTGCTGGTCCAGGTGGAACTGTCGCGGGCGCAGCAGATCGCCGCTCTGGCGACAGAGGCAACGCTGGCGGAACTCAACACGCTCGTCAGTTCGGCGCAGGGCCTGCACAGCGTGCAACCCGAGAGCAACCCTTTTCGCCCCGAGAACTACATCCGCGCGCTGCAGCAAGTGGTGAGCGATACCGGTGTAAGCGGGGAAGTGCGGCAGCTGTGGATGAGCCAGATGCGCGAACTGCTGGGCATGCAACTGGTAAGCGCCTATAAGCGCGCCGCCCAGAGCCTGCGCGAGCATGGCGTCGAGCCCGTGGGCTATGCGGTGGCGGGAGCCCCGGGTGTGCGCAGCGGGCATGGTGGTGGATATGCCCACAGTTCCCAGATGGGCGTGGGCTACGCGCCGCCCTCGGCCTATGGTGCGCCGGCCAGCGAATATGGTGCCGCGAGCGCCTATGGCCAAGGTTACGGGGCAGGCTGGGGAGGCGCCTCGGGCAACGTGGCCTTGGCGCCGCAGGCCGAAGAAGCGCTGCTGACGGTGGGTATCCTGCGCCAGATGCTGGCCGGTGGTGGTGACCCTTTCGCCTACGATGCACGCGGCGGCTATATGGCAGTGGCAGCCACTCCGGCCAACGCGTACGTCACGCCGGCCGCGGCGGAAGCAATGGAAGACATTGCGCAGCTGGAACGCATCGTGGGCCGTCTGTCGGGGGGGGCTGCGGTCCCGGTGACGGGCTGGAACGGCACCTCTGCACATGCGCCGGTGGCGGCATCCCCCACGCGGACGGCGCATGAGGTCGTGAGCCGCATGATGGACAACATTGCGCAGGATTCGCGGCTGCTGCCTCCCATGCAACGTGCCGTGCAAAGCCTGGAGCCCGCGCTGAAGGAGTTGGTGCAGCACGACACGCGGTTCTTCACGGATGAACAGCACCCCGCCCGGCGCCTGCTGGACGAGTTGACCCAGCGCAGCCTGGCATTCAACGCCGAGGATGGGCCCGCCTTCAGCCGCTTCATGCGGCTGGTGAACGAAGCCGTAGGCCACCTGGCTTCCATCGAGATCCGGGATGCCGCACCGTTCGCCCAAGTGCTCAAGGCGCTGGAAAAGGCCTGGACCGCGCAGGAGCGTCGCCAGCTTGAACGCCATGAAGCGCAGCAGCGTGAACTGCTCCAGCGGGAGCAGCGGGAATTGCTGGCCGAGAAGATTGCCGCCGACTTCCGCCGCCTGCCCGATGCGGACAAGGTGCCGGCCGACCTGCTGGCCTTCGTGACCGGCCCGTGGGCGGATGTGGTGGCGCAGGCGCAAAGCAGCCAGCCCCAGGAAACCGGCGGAGACCCCGGAGGCTATTTGGCGTTGGTGCCGCTGCTGCTGTGCTGCGCGCAGCCCGAGCAGTTGCGCTCGGACCCGGAGCGCCTGGGCCAGGCCATTGCCGACATGGTGCCGGTGTTGGTGCGTGGGCTGGAGAGCATTGACCACCCGATCGAGCGTATTGCCGAAGTGACGCAGCGCTTGGCGCAGCTTCAGGGTGAAGCGCTGAACTACGCAGCGGCGAGCGTCTTCGGCGACACGCCGGCGGAAGAGGTCAGCCCTGAAACCCGCGCTGACGATGTGCTGTCCTCCGATACGGCCGCCGCGGCGGACCCGTCGATGGCCGGAGCAGTGGCTCAGCCCGCATTGCGCATCGGCCAGTGGGTGGAAATCATCACCAACCAGCGTGCGGTGCGAACCCAGCTCACCTGGTGCAGCCCGCACAACACACTGTTTTTGTTCACCGGAGCCGACGCGAGCACGCAGTCCATGACGCGGCGCATGATCGACAAACTGTCCTCTGACGGGGCATTCCGCCTGATTTCCGACCAGCCGGTGGTGGACCGCGCTTTGCGCGCCGTGCGCACCAAGCCGGCCAAGCTGCGCTAGGGCGCTCCGCCGGTCGCGGGGACTGCCGTTCAGCCTGCCGCGCGTGGCAGGCGCCGGCGCACCAGTTGGATGTGGTTGCGCAGGGCGTAGAGCTCGTCGGCATAGGACAGTGGCACGCTCACTTTTTCCACCTGCGCCTCCATGCGGTCCAGCCGTTCGCGCAGCGCGTCGGGGGTGGCCTCTCCTCGTTCCATGTCGTCTTCGATGTCGCGCAGATGCCCATACCAGCGGAACACGCGCGAGCGCACGCGGAACTGGTACAGCGGCGGCACCACGCGCGACAGCGGCAGCATGACCGCAATCAAGATACCCAGTACCAGCCACATGCGCTCGACGAGGTTGGCGATCCAGAATGGCAGATAGCGCTGCATCAGCGGCGCCGGCTCGTTGATGGCACGCTCGCCCTCCTTGGCAATGGGCAGTTCCGCGTGCCGGGTGCTGGGGAATTCGCGCGCACGGTTGAACCAGCCCGCATTGCCATGGATGCCCTGCGCGCTCTGGGCAAATAACTGCAGCAGGGCAGGGTGGGTGCCTTCACGCGCCAGCAGGGATGTGGTGGATGCCACCAACCGTACGTCGCGCGGGGGTACGTTGGCCGCCAGGTCCACCACGCCGCGTGGCAGCACTACCGGCGTGAGGAACGGAAAACGGCGGCTGTAGGCCTCGTTCTGCGGGAAGTGCATGAGCTGCACGCCGGGCGTTTGCAGCAGCATCTGCACCATCAATGACTCGGGGGCGGAGGCGAACACCAGGGCGTCCAACCGCCCCGCCAGGAACGCCACCGTGGCGGGCGTCTGCTCCAGACGGGTGAGCGTGAGGGCATCCAGCGGAATGTGGTTGGCGTCCAGCAGGCGCTCCATGAGCGTTGGTACGCCGCTGCCGGGCGAGCCGACGTTCACGCGCAGCCCGCGCAGCTGGTGCAGCCCCTCCAGCCGGGCCGATCGGTGGATGCGGCGCGCCACATCGCCGCGGTAGAACAGCCAAATGGGCTCCACGAAGAGGCTGCCCAGCGAGACCAGCTCATCACTGTCCTCGGGACGCAACTCACCCGTGCCACCTTGCACGAAGGCGAGGTCGGCGTGGCCATCGCGCAGCAGCTGCAGGTTGGATGACGAGCCATCGCTGGGCAGCAAGACCACGTTGATCCCGCTTGCCGCCAGTGCGTCGCGATAGCGCTGGCCGAAGGCCTCGTAGGCGCTCTGCGCGGGGCCGGTGGCCAGCGTCACCGTGCGCGGCGGCGTGGGGTTGAGCCACCAATAGGCCAAGAGCACCAGGCCCGCGCCCAGTAGCGCCAGCGGCCCGGCAGACACCAACAGGTCGCGCAGCGACAGCAGCGCCGTGCGCAGGCGGCGTGACATCTGTCCCATGGTTAGCTCCCGGCAGATAGATCGGCATGGCACGGAAGTGCCAGGCCATCGGCAGTGCGCAGGGTGCGCGCGGCGAGCACGGCGCGCACGGTGGCGCGGGCCACCGCCTCGGCCGCCATCGTGGCCAACACCATCATGCCGGGGTGGTGCGGCACGTGGCCCGTCGCCAGCGTGAACAGCGTGTCTCCGTCGCTCATGGTGTGCACGGGGTTGATGCTGCGGGCCAGGCCGTCATGGCCGGCGACGGCCAGTCGCTGAGCCTGAACCTTGGTCAGCCGCGCGTCGGTGGCGATCACGCCGATCGTGGTGTTGCTGCCGGCCAGCAGGGGATGAGGGGGCTCGCCGCGCAGCAGCGCGTGCCGTGTATCGCGCAGCGTCAGCCCGTTGGCAGCGCGGGCGCCCGCCAGTGGGCGCCCGGTGTCCGGGTCGACCACGTCGCCCACGGCGTTGCAGGCAATGAGCGCACCCACCGTGACGCCCGCGACGGTGACCGAGGCTGTGCCTACGCCGCCCTTCATGGCGTGCTGCAGGCCGAACATCTTGCCCACCACGGCGCCAGCGCCGGCGCCTACGTTGCCCTCGGCTGGCGGCTCGCATGTGGCGGCATTGCAGGCCGCATAGCCGGCCACCGCATCGGGCCGCACCTTCATGTCGCCCACGTGCAGGTCGAACAGCACGGCCGCTGGCACCAGTGGCAGGCGGCCCACGCCCACGTCCAGCCCTACGCCGTGCTCCTCCAGCCAGCGCACGGCCCCCGTGGCGGCCTCCAGCCCCCAGGCGCTGCCACCCGCCAGCATGATGGCGTGCACCTGCTCCACCAGGTTGCCCGGGGCCAGCAGGTCGGTCTCGCGCGTGCCGGGGGCGGCGCCGCGCACATCCACGCCTGCCACGGCACCCTCGCGCGCAATCACCACGCTGCAGCCGGTGGGGCGGCGTGGGTCGGTGAAGTGGCCGACCTCGATGCCGGCAACGTCGGTGATGGCGCCGCAGGCGCTGTGCAGGGAGCAAGCTTGCATGGGCGCCGATTATGGTGCCGCGCCGGCACCTGTCCCCGCGTCTTGCGGGGTGCTCTCAAAGCCGGGTGCGGCGCAGCCGCAGGGCATTCGTGATCACCGAGGCCGAGCTCAGGCTCATGGCCAGCGCCGCGATCATCGGCGACAGCAGCCAGCCCGTGAATGGGTAGAGCAGGCCGGCGGCCAGCGGCACGCCCAGCGCGTTGTAGACGAAGGCAAAGCCCAGGTTTTGGCGCATGTTGGCCACCGTGGCCTGCGACAGTGCGCGCGCCGTGGCGATGCCGCGCAGGTCGCCCTTGACCAGGGTGAGCTGGGCGCTGTTCATGGCCACGTCCGTCCCGGTTCCCATGGCGATGCCCACGTCGGCGCGCGCCAGTGCCGGCGCGTCGTTGATGCCGTCGCCGGCCATGGCCACGGTGCGTCCCTCGGCCTGCAGGCGTTCGACCAGGGCCAGCTTATCGGCGGGCAATACCTCGCCGTGCACCTCGTCGATGCCCAGGCGCCGTCCCACGGCACCTGCCGTGGTCAGCCCGTCGCCGGTGGCCATGATGATGCGCAGGCCGGCCGCATGCAGGGCGGCCAGCGCGTCGGGCGTGCTGGCCTTGATGGGGTCGGAGACAGCCAGCAGGCCCGCCAGTTGCCCATCCACGGCCAGGAACATCACACTGGCGCCTTCGCCGCGCAATGCCTCGGCGGTCTGCGCCAGCGGTCCCGTATTCACGTTGGACTGCTGCATCAGCACCGTGTTACCCAGCGCCAAGGTGCGGCCCGCGATCCGGCCGCGCACGCCGATGCCCGAGGCCGAGTCGAACTGTTCGGCCGCGTCCAGCGCCAGCCCCTGCTGGCGTGCCGCGGCGACGATGGCCGCCGCTAGCGGATGCTCGCTGCCCTGGTCCAGGCTGGCGGCCAGGCGCAGCACCTCTGCCTCGCCCCATCCGGGCGCGGCCACGGTGCGCTCAAAGCGCGGCCGGCCCTCGGTCAGGGTGCCGGTCTTGTCCACGATCAACGTGTCCACGCGGCACATATGCTCGATGGCGGCCGCATCGCGGAACAGCACGCCCTGCGTGGCGCCGCGCCCCGTGGCCACCATGATGGACATCGGCGTAGCCAGGCCCAGCGCGCAGGGGCAGGCGATGATGAGAACCGCCACAGCGTTGATCAGGCCGTAGACCCACCTGGGCTCGGGCCCGAACAGGCCCCAGCCCAGCAGCGTGAGCACAGACACGCCGACCACGGCCAGTACGAACCAGCCCGCAACGCGGTCGGCCATGCGCTGCATGGGCGCGCGCGACCGCTGGGCCTGCGCCACCAGTTGCACGATCTGCGACAGCATCGTGGCCGCACCCACGAGTTCGGAGCGCATGACCAGCGCCCCGCTGGTGTTGAGCGTGGCGCCGATCAGCTTGTCGCCCGTGCGCTTGCTCACTGGCAGCGGCTCGCCCGTGAGCATGGACTCGTCCACGGCGCTGCTGCCTTCGACGACCACGCCGTCCACCGGCACCTTCTCGCCGGGACGCACGCGCAGCAGGTCGCCCACATGCACGTGGGCTAGCGGCACGTCCTCCTCGCTGCCGTCGGCGGCGATGCGGCGCGCGGTCTTGGGTGCCAGGCCCAGCAGCGACTGGATGGCGGCCGAGGTCTGCGAGCGCGCCTTGAGCTCCAGCATCTGGCCCAGCAACGTCAGCGAAATGATGACCGCGGCCGCCTCGAAGTACACGCCCACGCGGCCCATGGACTGGAATGAGGCCGGGAACACGCCCGGCGCCACGGTGGCCACCACGCTGTAGAGGAAGGCCGCGCCCGTGCCCAGACTGATCAGAGTCCACATGTTGGGGCTGCGCTGCACCACGGATTGCCAACCGCGCACGAAGAACGGTGCGCCGGCCCACAGCACGATGGGCAGCGTCAGCACCAGCTCTACCCCGCTTTGCGTGGCCATGCCGACCCAACCCAGCCGGTGCCCGGCCATGGCCAGCGTGGTGACGACCATGGTGAGCGGCAGCGTCCACCAGAAGCGGCGCGAGAAGTCGCGCAGTTCGGGGTTGTCATCGGCTGCGTCCAGGCTGGGCAGTACCGGCTCCAGCGCCATGCCGCACTTGGGGCAGTGGCCGGAGCCGCTCTGTCGCACCTCCGGGTGCATGGGGCAGGTATAGACCGTGTCGGCGGTTGGTGGGGCGGGTGGAGCGGCCGATGGCCGGGGCACGTGGGGGCTGTGGTGTAGGTGCTGCCCGTGTGGGGCAGCTGCGGGCGGCGTGCTGTGGGAATGCATGAGGGCTCCTTGGTGCGGCAAGGGGCCGGGCAACTGCCGCCCGGTCCGTGGGGCGTCAGCGCAATGGTTCGATATGGGTGACGACGAATACGCCCTTCACCCGTTCGGCCCGAAAGCGCACCTTGTCGCCGGGCTTGAAGGTGGCCGCCTGTGCCGGGTCGCGCAACGTGAACACCATGGTCATGGGCGGCATGGCAAGGTTCTTGAGCTCGCCGTGGCGCAGCGTGATCTTGCCGCTGCGTGCATCCCAACGCGTGACTTCACCCTCGCTGAGATCCTGCGTGCTGTCGCCGGACGCGGCGGGCGTTTCGGTGTGATGGGCGTCGTGGTCCGAGCCCTGGGCATGTGCCCAGCTGCCGGGCAGGCCCAGCAGTGCCAGAGCGGCCACGGGTGCGAGGGCGATGCGCGGCGCGCGCGCAGGCAGGGTGTGCGATGGCATGGCGTGGCCTTTCATGGTGTGCATCAACGGTAGCTGGTGAATACGCGCGTGGAGACGTCGCTGTTCATCAGGTTCTTGGTGACCAGCAGCACGTCGTACGGGTCCTTGCGGCCGTTGTACTCGGGCCCGTCCATGCCGGGGCTGCCCACCGGCATGCCCGGGACGGTGAGGCCCAGGGCCTTGGGTTTGTCCTTGAGCAGCTTGCGCACGTCGGCAGCGGGCACATGGCCTTCGAGCAGATATCCGCCCACCAGCGCGGTGTGGCATGAGCCCAGGCGCGTGGGCAGGCCGAGCTTGGCGCGTACGGCGGCGTTGCCCGTTTCGTGCACGGTGACCGTGAAGCCGTTGGCCTGCATGTGGCTCACCCAATCCTTGCAGCAGCCGCAGTTGGGGTCTTTCCAGACCTCCACGGCGGTCTGCGGGGCGGCGGCACGGGCCAGGGCGGGCAGGGCGGCACCGGCCATGCTGGCGGCGAGGGCCGTCATCCATTGGCGGCGGGTGGGTTGCGTGATTCGCATGGTGGACTCCTGATGATGCGGATGGTGGTGTTGTTCAGGGCGTGACGGTGAAGGTGCCGCGCATGCCTGCTTCGTAGTGGCCGGGGATCAGGCAGGCGAAGTCGAAGCGGCCGGGCCGGTTGAAGTGCCAGACCAGGTCTTCCTTGGCGCGCGGGGCCACGTGGGCCATGTGGGGTTCGGCATGCTCCATGTCGGGGTACTGGCGCATCATGGCCGCATGCTGGTCCAGCGTGCCCTGTGTGCCCAGCACCACCTCATGCATGACCTGGCCCTTGTTCTCCACGCGCAGGCGCACGGTCTCGCCTTGCTTGACGGTGAAGTGCGAGGGGGTAAAGCGCATGTCGTCTGTCATGCGCAAGGTGATGGTGCGCTTTGCGCCCTTGGCCTCTCCCGCAATCCCCCATTCCTGCTGCTGGGGTGCGACGGCAGGGTGGCTGTTGTGCATGTTCTCATGACCAAAACTGGCTGTAGCGCCCGCCAATAAAGCGCAAGCAGCTATGAATTTGATAGATTTCATGGGTTTCTCCGAGAGTTCAATGGTGTTCGTGGCTGGCACCCGGCTTGCGCACACTGGGGGCGCCGGGGGCCCGGCCGGGCGGGGTCGGGCGCGGGGCAGTGGCGTCCAAGGGCGCACCGGCCCATTCGTGCGCCACCGTGCCCGCCGGGTGCCGGTACCAGCCCGGGTCGCGCCAGTCCTGAGCGGCCAGGCCCTGGCGGACCTTCAGGGTCGTGAACATGCCGCCCATCTCCAGCGGGCCGAAGGGGCCGGTGCCGGTCATCATGGGATAGGTGTTGTCGGGCAGCGGCATTTCCATCGCGCCCATGTCGGCCATGCCGCGCTCGCCCATAACCATGTAGTCGGGAATGATCTTCTGGATCTTCCCGACCAGGCCGCGATGGTCCACGCCGATCATGGTGGGCACGCCGTGGCCCATGGCGCCCATGGTGTGGTGGCTCTTGTGGCAATGCAGCGCCCAGTCGCCGGGCTCGTCGGCGATGAACTCCAGCTGCCGCATCTGGCCCACGGCCACGTCGGTGGTCACCTCGGGCCAGCGCGCGGCCTTCGGGGTCGGCCCGCCGTCGGTGCCCGTGATCTCGAACTCATGCCCATGGATGTGGATGGGGTGGTTGGTCATGGTCAGGTTGCCCACGCGGATGCGCACGCGGTCGCCCTGTCGTGCCACCAGCGGGTCGATGGCGGGGAACACCCGGCTGTTGAAGGTCCAGATGTTGAAGTCGGTCATGGTGTTGACCTTGGGCGTGAGGCTGCCCGGCTCCACGTCGTAGGCGCTGAGCAGGAAGGCGTAGTCACGTTGCACCTCCGCGATCAGGGGGTGGCGCGCCTTCGGGTGCGTGATCCACAGGCCCATCATGCCCATGGCCAGCTGCACCATTTCGTCCGCATGCGGGTGGTACATGAAGGTGCCGGGGCGGCGCGCCGTGAACTCGTACACGAAGGTCTTGCCCGCGGGGATGTGCGGCTGGGTAAGCCCGGCCACGCCGTCCATGCCGCTCGGCAAGCGCTGGCCGTGCCAGTGCACGCTGGTGTGCTCGGGCAGGCGGTTGGTGACGAAGATGCGCACGCGGTCGCCTTCCACCACCTCGATGGTCGGGCCCGGGCTCTGGCCGTTGTAGCCCCACATGTTGACCATGAAGCCGGGCGCCACCTCGCGCACTACCGGCTCGGCCACCAGGTGGAATTCCTTGACGCCGGCGTTCATGCGCCATGGCAGCGTCCAGCCGTTGAGCGTGACCACGGGCTGGTAGGGCCGGCCGCTGGACGGGGTTAGCGGCGCGGCCGTGTCGGCAGAGGATTGCGAGGGCGCCTCGGGCAGCGCGGCCAAGGCCACGCGGCTCACCGATGCGGCGGAGGCGGCGACCACGGCCGTGGCGGCGCCGGAGAAGAAATGGCGGCGCTGCATGTCAGTGGCCTTCCGAAGGGGCGTTGGGGGTGGTGGGAGCGGACGGCAGGCCGGTGGGCGCGCCGGGCGATGTGCCCGTGAGAGCCAGTTGCAGGTCGGTCTGGGCGAGCCAGAAGTCGCGCTGCGCCTCGGTGGCGGCAGCCACGGCCTGGCTGGCGCGGCGCGCCTCGGCCAGCAGCTCCCACACGCTGATGAACATGCCGTTGTAGCGCAGCACGGCCTCGTCCTGCATGAAGCGCGCCAGTGGTAGCGCCTCGGCCTGCTGCTGGTGCGCCAGGTCCCAGGCGGTGCGGTAGCGCAGCCAGTGGCTGCGTGCCTCGCTGCGCGCGCGGATGGCGGCATCCTGCAGTTGCGCGGCGCTGTGCTGCAACTCGGCCCGCGCGCGGCCCGTGGCAGTTCCGCCCCAGTCGAACAGCGGCAGAGGCAGCTCTACCTCCCAGCCGCGTGTGGTCTCGCGGTGGCCGGAGGCGCGCTCGGTCGCAGTGTTGCGGCTGTAGCTCAGGCCGATGTCGCCGAACACGGATCCAACACCGGCCCAGCCGCTGCGGTCGGCGGTGGTGTCCAGGTCGCGGCGCAGCGCGCGCAGGTCCAGCCGCTCGCGCAGGGCCGTGGCTTCGGCGTCGTCGCCGCTGCGCAGTGCATCCGCCATGGGCAAGGCGGGTAGCGCATCGGGCAGCGTGAAGTCGGCCTGCGCGCCCCACAGCCCCATCAGCCGCGCCAGTTGCTCGCGCTCCAGCGCGGCATTCAGCCGCGCGCGGGCCAGCTGTGCTGCCGCGTCCTGTGTGATGGCGATTTCGCGTGCCTGCTGCAGCCGGCTGAAGTTGCCCACGCGCGCCATGCGCCGCGCCAGCTCGCCACCGGCCTCGGCCGCCTCGTGCATGCGTTCGCGCGCGGCCAGCACCTGCCGGGCGGCCACGGCGCGCAGCCAGGCGCGGCGTGTGTCCGCGGCCAGGCGCAGCACGTCCTGTGCAGCGGCCAGCGTGGCCTGCTCCATCTGCCAGCCTTGCCAGCGCGTGCGCCAGGGCAGGGTGATCACGTTGACCAGGCTGAAGCCGAGCTGGCGCTCGATCTCGCGCTCATGCCCGCTGGTGAATCGCCCCAGCGTCAGCGTGGGGTTGAACAAGGTCAGCGCCTGTGCACGCTGCGCATCCTGCGCGGCCAGATTGGCCAGGCGGGCCTGCAGCGCGGGGCTGTTTAAGAGCGCCACGCGCACGGCGGTGTCCGCATCCACGGGAAGGCGCAGCCATTCGGTGATCTGGGCCTGCGCGTCGCTGCGGCTTTGCGCATCGGGCGCGGGCAGTTGCGCGCCGTCGGGCAGGCGGGGCTGGACATGGCTTTGCACGTCGCCGCGCAGCCCATCGGGGGCGACGCTGGCGCAGCCGGCCAACACCAGTGCAGCGGCCAGCGCAGCCAGGGCGAGCGGAGGGCGCCTCATGGCCGGCCTCCGTAGTGGTGTTTCGGGGTGGGCATGCCAGGGCTGGGCGGCGCAGCGCGTGCCTGCTCGGCTTCCCAACGCACGATGTCGGAGTGGCCACCGGGAAAGGCGCCCACGGCGGTGTTGGCGGCCTTCCAGCCGATGTCGGCCTCGGCCACGTCGCCGCTGGGGGGCAGGGGCTGGTGGCGCAAGGGCAGACTGGGGGCCTGTGCCGAGTCGGCGGTGGTGGTCTGCGATGGGGCGGCAGGAACATTGTCAACCTGCGCCCAGGTCGGCGGTGCGATGCCGGCCAGTGCCGCCAGGGCCATCATGGCCGCAGGGCTGGTGGGGTGCGCGAAGCGCATGGGAGTCTCCCGTCAAACATGACACAACCGCGTCCGCGACACTCGGCCGCGGCCCCGTCGAGGGACATGCAGCCGATTGCGGACGCACTTCGGGCGTCAGTGCTCAGGAGATGGGTGGCTTGATGGCTTGCGCAGCCGTGGCGCTGGCAAAGGGGGTGCCATGGTGCGGTTGCAACGTGCTGTCGTGCCGTCCATGAAAGGCGGGCGCCCAGACCGGCGCGTAGAAGGCCGAATGGCAGGCGCCGCAGGCCGAACAGCCGGCGGGGTGTTCCGCGTGGACCGCCCCGCCGGTATCGCAGCAGTGCGGCTGTGCTGATGCGCTGGCATGGTCGCCGTCATGACCACCGTGGTCGTGCGTGTCGCTTGCCATAGCGTGGTGGGTAGCAGCTGCCGCGATGGTGGGCTGCGCGGGCGTGGCCGGTGCAACGCCCATGGCCATGGCGTCGCCCAGCAGGCCCCGCAGGACCAGCAGCAGACCCAGGATCATGGCAACGGCGTGGCGCATGCAGCGAATGATACCGGCGCGGTGCAGGAAGTTCCCGCCAGAGCGAGCGCCCGGCGATGGCCCGGCCGCGTGCCGTCAGACCGCCATGTAGCGCCCTGGCCGGTGGTTCATGGCCAGCACCAGGTTGAGCGCCACGGCGCCGATGACCGACCACAGCACGCGCAGCGGCTCCACTGTGACCAGCGCCGCCAGCACGATGCAGCAGTCCACGGCCATCTGCACCTTGCCGGCGCGCCAGCCGAAGCGGTCCTGCAGGTACAGCGCCATGATGCCCACGCCCCCCAGGCTGCAGCGGTGGCGGAACAGCACCAAAAAGCCCATACCCATGATCAGCCCGCCGGTGATGGCCGCATACAGCGGCTGCAGTTCGCTGATCTGCAGGAACTGCGACTGCAGCTCCGACAGCACCGACAGCAGCGCCACGGCCGCGAAGGTCTTGAGCGTGAAGGCCAGGCCCAGCTTGCGCAGCGCCAGCCAGTAGAACGGCAGGTTGAGCGCGAAGAACAGCTTGCCGAAGCCGATGCCCGTGGCGTAGTGCAGCACGAAGGCCAGCCCCGCCATGCCGCCGGTGAGCAGCCCGGCGCTGGCGAGGAAGGCCACGCCCACGGAGATCAGCGTCACGCCCACGCCAATCGCCACGGCGTCTTCGGTGCGGGTGTGCGGGACCATGGCGGGAGCGGCGTTGGCGGTGGTGGTGGACATGGGCGGGATCGGCAGTCGCCGTGGTGACCGGCGGGGGCGCGATTGCACCACGGCATCGGTCGGTGTGTCTTGCGCTGGGTCAAATTCCCGTGTCTGGGTAGTGTGATGCTCCTAAAAGATGAGCTGTTTGCGCTTGTCAGTCGGGCGTTAGAGGTCGATTTGACTCATCTCTTGCGCACCCGGCGTGCCGGGGGGCTGGGTGGCCTGCATGGCTTCGGTGATACATGCGCGCACGGCCACGCTGGGCACCATGGGCCGCAGTGCGGGCACGCTGGCACGACCGATGTTGCCCTGCGGCAGCCGGCGCACCAGGTGGCCCACCAGCGTGAGGCCCAGCCGCGCCCATTGGCCCCGAGCCTCCGGCGCGTCGCCCAACTGGCGCGCAAAGCGCAGCATCTGCCAGTGCGCGCGCCAGTGCAGGCCGAGGCGGTTCTGGCCCAGCACATGGGCGGCCTCCAGGTAGCGCCAACGCTGTTCGGTGGGCGCATCCACGCTGGTGCGCCAGCGCTGCAGCAGGTAGTCGTAGGCGGCGCGCTGGCGGCTTTGTGGTGATTGGGTCATGGTCATGCGGCCTCCTTCGCCGCGATAGAGGCACCGCGGCGCAGGCGCAGCCCGTTGGCCACCACCAGCAGGCTCACGCCCATGTCGGCTGCCACGGCCATCCACATGCTGGCCAAGCCCAGCAGCGCCAGGGTGAAGAACGCGGCCTTGATGCCCAGCGCCAGGGTGATGTTCTGCCACAGCACGGCGTGTGCGCGGCGTGCCAGCCGCACGGTGTCGGGAATGCGGCGCAGGTCGTCGTTCATGAGCACCACGTCGGCCGTCTCCATGGCCATGCCGGTGCTGTGTGCGCCGCCCATGGCGAAGCCCACGTCGGCCTGGGCCAGCGCGGGCGCATCGTTGATGCCGTCGCCCGCCATGGCGGTGGGGCCGCGCGTGCGCTGCAGCGCGGCCAGGGTGTCGAGCTTGTCCTGCGGCAGCAGGCCGCCGAGCGCGTCCTGCGCGTCGGTAATGCCCGCCTCGGCCGCGATGGCCTGTGCGGTGGCCGGGTTGTCGCCGCTCAACACCACCGGGTGCACGCCCAGCGCGCGCAGTTCGGCGATGGCCTGGCGCGCGTGGCCGCGCAGCGGGTCGGCCACGGCGAACAGCGCGCGCACGGCTTGCGCGTCGGCCAGCAAGGTGACGGTGCGGCCCTGCCGCTCCTGTTGGGCCAGGGCGTCTTCGAGCGCAGCGTCGGCCAGGCCTTGTTCGCGCATCAGGCGCAGGTTGCCCAGCCACCAGCGCTGGCCGCCCACCTCGGCCTGCACGCCGCGACCGGGCAGGGCCTGCAGGTTCTGCACGCCGTTGTGGGGGGCCGCGGGCAGGCCGGCGGCGATGGCGCGCGAGACGGGGTGCTCAGACCGGCTGGCCAGCTGCCAGGCCACATCTGCCACGGCGTCAGCATCGGCGCCGTTCAGGGCACGCCACTGCACCAGGGCGGGGCTGCCGGTGGTCAGCGTGCCGGTCTTGTCCAGCGCCACCACGCGCAGGCCGCGCGCGGCCTCCAGCGCGCTGCCGCCCTTGATGAGGATGCCGCGCCGCGCGGCGGCCGTGAGCGCGCTGACCACCGTGACCGGCGTGGAGATGACCAGCGCGCAGGGGCAGGCGATGACCAGCAGCGCCAGCGCCTGGTAGGTGGACTGCGTCCAGGTCCAGCCCATCAGCGGGGGGGCCAGCAGCGCCAGCAGCACGGCCAGTGCAAACACGATGGGTGTGTAGATGGCGGCAAAGCGGTCCACGAAGCGCTGGATGGGGGCCTTGCTGGCCTGCGCTTGCTCCACCGCGCGCACGACGCGCGCAATCAGCGTGTCGCCGGGCGGGGTGTTCACCTGCATCAGCAGCTCGCCCTGCTGGTTCACGCTGCCCGCGTACAGCGGGTCGCCGGCGGCCTTGTCGGCCAGTTGGCTCTCGCCGGTGATGGGGGCCTGGTTCACGCTGCTGCTGCCGTGGGTGACGGTGCCGTCCAGCGGCACATGCGCGCCCGGGGCGATGCGCACGGTGGCACGCAGCGGCACCTGGTCCACGGGCAGGCTCAGGGTGCTGCCATTCGGCTGCTGCACGTCGGCCGTGGCGGGCGCCAGTTGCAGCAACTGGCGTATGGCATGGCGCGCGCGGTCCATGGCGCCGTCCTCGATGCGCTCGGCCGCCACGTACAGCGCCATGACCATCGCTGCCTCGGGCCACTGGCCGATGAGGAAGGCGCCCGTCACCGCCACGGCCATGAGCGCGTGGATGCCCAGGCGCAGGCGCGCAAGGTCTTTGAGGCCCACCCGGTACACGCCCAGGCCCGACAGTGCAATCGCCACCACGGCCAGGGCCATGCCGGCGTAGTCCTGCTGCATCCAGTGCGCCGCCTCGGCGCCCGTGGCCAGGGCCAGCGCCGCGGCGATGCGCGGCCAACCGGGCAGGGTGCCGTGGTCGTGGCCGTCGCCCGCCGATGTGCTGCAGGCGCAGCCGCTGCATGCGGATGCGGGCGGAGGAGGCAGGTTTGCCGCGCCCGGGCCATGGGAATGGGACGCGGAATGGGAGGAATGGCTTTGGCTCATGCCATGATTGGAAACCTTGAAGCCACTCCAAGGTCAAGCCATGCTGCGACAAAGCCCCCGCCACCGTATCGGTGATGCCGCCCGGCTCTCGGGCGTGCCACCGGCCAACATCCGCTATTACGAAAAGGAAGGCCTGCTGCCCGCGCAGACCCGCGCGGACAACCGCTACCGCCTCTACAGCGACGAGGAGGTCCACCGCATGCGCTTCGTGCGGCTGTGCCGCGCCATGGACATGTCGCTGCAGGAGGTGCGCGGCCTGCTGGCATTGGACGCCTGCAGTACCACCGACGGCCATGCCGCCTGCGTCACGCTGGACGAGCACCTGGCGCACGTGCGCACGCGCATGGCCGAGCTGGCGACGCTGGAGCAGGAACTGCTGTCGCTGCGCAGCCGTTGCGACGGCACGGGAGGGCAGTGCCACGTGATCGAGGCGTTGCACGCACGCGCCGATGCCGATCCCGTGCCGCCCGCAGGGCCGGCGGCCCGCAGGCATGTATGAGGCCCATGGCACAGGTTGCTATGGTGTTAATAGCTGCTAGCGCTTGCTGCATAAGCGCTAGCGGCTAATTTGTTACTTATCGAATGCGGCCTTCGCCTATGATCCGCGCATGAACGCCAGCCTGCACCCTTCCATCGTGCCCCGGCGCCTGTGGGCCCAGGCGCGGCGTTGGGTCGTGGCGTGGTGGCGCATCATCTACCTGGGCGCCGTGGTCATGGTGCTGATGCTCTCGCCGTCCAGCTACGGCCGCGCCACGCGCTGGCGGCTGGCGCGCCACATGTACCAGGACACCGCGCCCATCCTGCTGGGCTTCACGGTGCTGGCGGCACTCATCAGTCTGGTCATCACGCGCATCGTGGTCGTGACGGCGCTCAGCTACGGCCTGTCGCGCTATGCGCTGGAGATGGTGATCCGCGTGCTGGTGCTGGAGCTGATCCCGCTGACCGCCGCGCTGTTCGTGGCGATGCGCGCCACCATCCCCAACGGCACGCAGCTGGCGCTGATGCGCCAGTCGGGCCACTTTCAGGCTCTGCGCCAACGCGGCGCCGACCCCGTGCGCATGGAGCTGCTGCCGCGCGTGGTGGCCGGCGTGTATGCCAGCATCACGCTGGCGGCGCTGTCGTGCGTAGTGGCGCTGGTCATGGCCTACCTGGGCGTGTATGGGCTCAACACGGCGGGGCTGCCGGTGTACACGCGCATGTTCGGCCATGTGTTCGCGCCGCAGATCACGCTGGTGTTCGTGCTCAAGACCGTGTTCTTCAGCCTGGCCGTGGCGCTGATTCCCATGGCTTCGGGGCTCTACGAGAGCGGCGACGCACGCCAGGCCCAGCAGCCCGACTCCGAGCTGGGCGGCTTGGCGCGCATGTTCGCTGTGCTGCTGCTCATCGAGGTGATCTCGCTGATGGGCAATTACTACTGATTTCATGGCCACGCGATGACCGATCCGCAACGTCCCCAACCCCCGCTGTCCGAACCGCCGGCGAACGCGCCGGTCGAGCTGCTGCGGCCCGTGGCCCATTTGGAGCGCAAGGCCGCGGCGCTGCTGCTGTTCACGCTGGTGCTCGTGCTGGGTGCCGGCCTGTACCTGCTGTACGCGCGCGGCGCGTTCGAGCCCACGCAGCGGCTGGTGCTCACGGCCGAAGATTCCGAGGGCGTGGTCGTGGGCATGGACATGACGTTCTCGGGCTTTCCCATCGGCCGGGTGCGGCGCATCGAACTGGCGGAGACCGGCAACGTGCGCATCCTCATCGACGTGGCCCAGCGCGACGCGCACTGGCTGCGCACCTCCAGCGTGTTCACCCTGGTCAGCGGGCTGGTGGGCGGCACCACCATCAAGGCCTACAGCGGCATGCTGGCCGACCCGCCGCTGGAGGACGGCGCCGAGCGACCCGTGCTGCGCGGCGACGCCACGGCGGAGATTCCGCAGCTCATGTCATCGGCGCGCCAGCTGCTGGACAACCTGAACGCCATGACCGGCGCAGAGTCCGCCCTGGGCGGCGCCATGGCCCAGGTGCGCACGCTCACCGAGCGGCTCAACGCGCCTGGCGGCGCCCTGGGCGTGCTCATGGGCAACGATGCGGACGCGAAGAAGATCCTCACCACGCTGGAGCGCACCAACCAGTTGCTCGCGCGCATCGACGGCATGGCCGCCAAGGCGGACAGGCAGGTCTTCGGTGCACAGGGCGACCCCGGCCTGGTGCCCGAGGTGCGGGCCGCCGTGGTGCAGCTCAACGGTTTGCTGGCCGACGCGCGCCAGAGCCTCACCAAGGTGGACGCCGTGCTGGCCGAGGCCCAGGCCGTGGGCGCCAACGCGCGCGAGGCCACGACCGACCTGGGCACGTTGCGCGCCGAGGTGGAAGGCAGCCTGCGCAAGGTGGATGCGCTGGTGAACGAGATCAACCGCAAGTGGCCCTTTGCCCGCGAAACGGAGCTGAAACTGCCATGACCTCCCTGCAGCTTCTTTTGTGGCGGGGCTTGGCACCCGCGCTGGCCGTGGTGCTGTCGGCCTGCGCCGGCAAGGCGCCGGTGCCCGACTGGCAGATGAATGCCCACGGCGCGGCCGAGCGGGCGACCGAGGCCTACCTGTCCGGCAACACCCGCGTGGCCGACCAGGAATGGACCCGTGCACGCGCCGAGGTGGCACGCACCGGCCGACCCGAGTTGCTGGCGCGCGTGGAGCTGATGCGCTGCGCCGCGCAGGTGGCTAGCCTGCAACTGCAGCCCTGCACGGCTTTCGAGCCGTTGCGCGCCGATGCGGCGCCGCCGGAGCAGGCCTATGCCGACTACCTGGCAGGCCGCGCCACGCCCGCGCAGGCGGCGCTGCTGCCCGAGGCACAACGCGCCGCAGCAGCCAGCCCCCAGTCCATTGCCGGCATTGCCGACCCCTTGGCGCGCCTGGTGGCAGCGGGTGCGTCCGTGCGCGCCGGGCGCGCTACGCCGGAAGTCATGGTGGTGGCCACCGACACCGCCTCGGCGCAGGGCTGGCGCCGCCCGTTGATGGCCTGGCTGCTGCTGCGCGCCGAACGGGCGGGTGCGGCGGGCGATACCGCGTTGGAGGCCGCGCTGCGGCGGCGCGTCGCTGTGGTGGAAAGCGGCGGCGCACCCGCCAGCGCCGTGCCCTGAAGCCCGGCCCGGGCGACCCGCAAAAAAGCCGCCCGAAGGCGGCTGGAGGGGAGGAGTGAGAGGGAGCTCAGTCGAAGACGCCAGCGGGAACGAGTTGCTCCAGCTGGCTGTGCACCTGCGAGTCGGCCACCTGGGTCGTCTGGTGGGGCACCAGGGTCATGACACTGGCCGCGAAGGCCAGGACCACGGTGACCACAAAGGCCGTGTAGGCGCGCGATCCGGGGCGGAAATGGCGTTTCATGGCAGTACCTCAGGTGGGTGGAACACACGGTATGCATGCATACCAAGACATGGAGCGATTAGAGCGCTTCAGTCCTCGCACCGTCTGTAAGACAAGGTAGATATGCGCAGCTTGGAAACCACCGTTACCGTTGGATGCAATCCCCTCCGGCGGCTGGGCCGCGCGGCGTGCTGCGCGGTCAACCACCGTTCAGGGCGCGTGCGAGCGCTCCCGCGGTGAGGGACCTCCCGGCGGGCCAGCGGTCGGCGGTAGCGCCGTGCTCCCAGCAGGCGTGGCCCGCCGCCGCAAATGCCGCACCGGCCTGTGCAGGCACCGCGGCCAAGCGCGCCCCCAACAGGCCGGCCAGCACGTCACCGGTGCCTCCCGTGGCCAGGCGTGCGTTGCCCGTGGGGTTGATGAGGGGCGTGTGCCCCGGTGCGGCAATCACGCTGCCCGAGCCCTTGAGCAGCACGGTGCAGCCGTACTGATCGGCCAGCGTGCGCGCCGCGGCCAGGCGGTCGGCCTGCACGGCGGCCGTGGTGCCGGCCAGCAGCCGCGCGGCCTCCAGGGGGTGCGGAGTCAGCACGGTGGGGCGGCCCTGCCGGCCACGCTCGCGCAGCAGATGCTGCAGATGGGGGTCGGCGGCCACGGCGTTCAGCGCGTCTGCGTCCAGCACCAGGCGTGTCGATTGCTGCAGGACGTCTGGTAGCACGGCCGCCACGGCCGCGCCGCCGCCACAGCCGCAGACCACGGTGGCGTGGTCCAGCGCCAGCGCGTCACAACGGCGCAGCATCAGTTCAGGCTGCTGCGGCAGGGCGGGGAGTGCGCCGGCGTCCAGCAGCGCCACCATCACGCGGCCCGCGCCGGCGTGCAACGCCGCGCTGGCGGCTAAAAGGGCGGCACCGGTCATGCCCATGCCGCGCGCCTGCAGGCCTTCGCCGCCGATGACGGCCACGTCGCCGTAGCTGCCCTTGTGGCTGGCATGGGCGCGCACGGCCGGGGCGGGGGGGCCGGCGAGCCAGGCGCAAGGGGTTTCGGTTGATGCCGGCACGCCCAGGTCATCAAACCACACGCTGCCCGCTGCGTCGCGGCCCTGGCCGGTGAACAGGCCTGGCTTGAGCGTGAGCAGGCTCAGCGTGTGGCGCGCCGCCGTGGCACCTGGATGGGCCGGCGCCAGCCCCGGGATGTACTGGCCTGATTCCGCTACCAGGCCGGAGGGCAGGTCCACACACAGCGTGGGTGCCGCGCAGGCGTGCATGCGGGCCAGCCATTGCAGCAGCCGCGCGTCGGGCCTGCGGGGGCGCGGATCGGCGCGCAGGCCGATGCCCAGCAGCGCATCCACGCACAGGTCCTGCGGACCGAGGGAGGGCGGCTCAGCCGCGAACGGTACGCCGGCCTCTTGTGCGCGCTGCCAGGACTGGCGCGCGTCGGCAGGCGCCGTCTCGGGCGTTCCCAGCCAGGTCACCACGACCGGGTGGCCGCCGCGGTGCAGCAGCAGGGCGGCCTCCAGCCCATCGCCGCCGTTGTTGCCGCCGCCGCAGGCGAACCAGAAGGTGCGCGCATGCGGAGCCAGCGCGAGCGCCAACCGGGCCGTGGCCTGGCCGGCGCGCTGCATCAGCGTGTGGGGCGCGAGGGCAGCGGCGGCGCAGGCCTCCAGGCGGCGCGTGGCCGCGGTGTCGAACAGGGGATGGGGCCGGTCAGGTGCGATGCGCTGCATGCCCGGCATTGTGGCGCCGGGCGGGGGCCGTGCGAAGCGCGCTAGAAGCGCTGCGGCGCAAAGGGCTGCAGGTCAATCGCGGGACTGCGCTGGGCGATCAGGTCCGCCAGGGCGCGGGCACTGCCACAGGCCTGGGCCCAGCCGCAAGCGCCGTGGCCGGTGTTGATCCACAGGCCGGACACACCGCTCGCGCCGATGGCGGGGGCGCCATCGGTCAGCGTGGGGCGCGCGCCGCGCCAGACCTGCACCTGCGGGGACGAGGTGAGTGCGCCGCCCGGGAACCAGCCCGACAGCGCGAGGTAGAGCGTCTGCAGCGTGGGCGCGTGGTGGCTGCCGTTGCCGTGCCCGATCTCGGCGCCGCCGGACACACGCACGCGCTGACCCTGGCGGGTGATGGTGATGCGGTGCAGCGGATCGATCACCGAGCCCTGCGGTGCATGGCTGTCCTCGCGCACCGGCGCGCTGACGGTGTAGCCATGTACGGCCTCCAGGGGCAGGTGGCGCCCCAGCGGGCGCAGCAGCGCGGCGCTGGCCACGCCGGCGCACAGCACCACGGCGTCGGCCTGGCGCGGGGCGGCTTCGCCTACGACGTGGACGCCGGGCGGCGATGCGCTGAGAGAGCGGACATGCGCGCCGAACACGAACTGTGCGCCGCGCTCCTGCGCCGCGTGGCGCAGGATCTGCGCAAACAGCCGGCAGTTGCCGGACTCGCCATCCGGTACATGCACGGCGCCCGCCAGCGGCACGTCGGTGGACAGGCCGGGCTCGATGAGCCGCGCGGTGTCGGCATCCACATCGCGCAGGCCCACGCCCGCGTCGCGCAGCACCTTCAGCGCGGGCTGCAGGCGCTCCACATCTTCGGGGCGGCGCAGCAGCACCAGAGTGCCGCGGCTGGTTTCCAGGTCCACGTCCAATTGGTGGATGAGTTCGCGCGTGCGTGCCAGGCTGTAGCGGCCCAGCCCTTCCAGCGCGGCCAGCCGCGCCGCCGTCTCGGGCCGGCGACCCGCCTGGGACCAGCGCCAGCGCCAGCGCCGGCCTGCCATGCCGGCGCCGCGTACCAGGCGCAGCGTGGCATCGCGGCTCCAAGGCCAGCGGCCGAGCGACCCGCCCAGGCCCGGCGCCGCCCACGGCATGAGTAGCGAGGGCGCCAGCAGGCCGGAGCTGCCGAAGCTCGCCTCCTCTGCCGCGGCGCCGCGCTGCTCGACCACGGTGACCTGATGGCCGTCCGCGGCCAGTTCATAAGCAGTGGCCGCGCCGACGATACCGGCGCCCACTATGATGATGTGCATGAAAATTGAAGCGAAATATGCCTCTAGCGCCCGTAGGATAAGCGCTAGTAGCTATTGTTTTTGTAGTTCTTGTTCGATCAGCAGGCCGATGTTCAGCACCGGGTCGTCGCGCAGTGCGCCGTGCCACACCATCAGGCCCACGGGCAGTTCGCCCGCTTCGTGGCAGGGCAGGGACAGGGCGCAGCCGTCCAGCATGTTGACCACGCTGGTGTTGCGCAGCAGCAATCCGTTGACGCGAAAGAACTCCGCGTCGCGCTCGCTGCCCGGCGCGACCGATGCGATGGGTGGCGCCACGATGGGCACGGTGGGCGAGAGCAGGGCGTCGAAGTCGGCCATGGCGGTCTGCATGCGTGCGATCCAGGTGCGCCGCGCGTGCAACAGATCGATGTAGTCGGCCGCGGACATGCCAGCGCCGCGCTCGATGCGGCTCTTCACGCGCGGATCGTAGGCGTTGCCGTGCCGTGCCAGCAGCGTGCGGTGCCAGGCGTAGCTTTCGGCGGCGGAAAACCCGCCGGTGGCGTTCACATCGGCCAACTGGGCGGTTTCTGCCAGGGCAATCTCGGTGATCTGCGCGCCGGCCGCGCGCAGGCGGGACAGCGTGCGCGCGAAGGCGCGGGCCACGGTGGCGTCCAGTCCGTCCAGGAACAGTGTGGCGGGTACGGCCAGCCGCCAGGCCGACAGCGGTGCGGGGCTGCGCGTGACGCGCCGTGCCGCCAGGATCTCGTGCGCCACGACGGCATCGCGCACCGTGCGGGTGAGTGCGCAGGCCGTGTCCAGCGTCGTGGACAAGGGGACGGCGCCTTCGGTGGGCACGAGGCGCGCGGTGTTCTTGAAACCCACGATGCCGTTCAGCGCGGCCGGGATACGGATCGAGCCGCCCGTGTCGGAGCCCAGGCCAATGAAGGCCGCGCCCGTGGCCACCGACACCCCGGCGCCCGACGACGAGCCCCCGCACACCCGCGCGGGGCCGGGCAGCGCGCCGTGGCGGGCGTCAAATGCGGCGGGCGTGCCGAAGTGCGGATTCACACCCACGCCGGAGAAGGCGAACTCCACCATGTGCGTGCGGCCGATGAACGCTGCGCCCGCGCGGCGCAGGCGCGCCACGGCCGGGCTGTCGGCCGGCGCGGGTGGCGCATCCCGCAACACGGTGGAGCCTGCGGCGGTGGTCATGCCCTGGATGTCGAACAGATCCTTGACCGAGACGGCAAGGCCCGCCAGCGGCAGACGCTCCACGCCGGGCACGGCGGCTGCTGCGCGGGCCTGGTCGACGCTGGTCTGGCGGAACACATGGGCGCAGGTGGGCCCTTCGGCGGCGGCGATGCAGCGCTCGATTTCATCGCGTGCGCTGCTATGCCCGGCAGCTACGTGGCTGCGGGTGGAGACGAGGTCAGCCAACATGGGGATATGCTAGAATCTTTGGGTTTTGCTGAGAGCTGCGCCGCCGCCGTGCTGCCAGGCATCATGCAGAACTTAATCGCAAACCAGCCCTCTCAAGGTGTTGCCCTCTGCCCTCTCGTGGGACTGCAAGTTCCACGCAAGAGCAATTCAGTGGGCAAGTATTGAGGCTGGATTTTAGACCCAACCTTCGGAGAAACCTCATGTCCGTCACCATGCGTGAAATGCTGGAAGCCGGTGTCCACTTTGGTCACCAAACGCGCTTCTGGAACCCCAAGATGGCCCCCTTCATCTTCGGCCATCGCAACAAGATTCACATCATCAACCTGGAAAAGTCGCTGCCGATGTTCCAGGAGGCGCAGAAGTTCGCCAAGCAGTTGGCTGCCAACCGCGGCACGATCCTGATGGTCGGCACCAAGCGCCAGGCCCGCGAACTGGTGGCCGAGCAGGCCCAGCGCGCTGGCGTGCCCTATGTCGACCAGCGCTGGCTGGGCGGCATGCTGACCAACTTCAAGACCGTCAAGACCTCCATCAAGCGCCTGAAGGACATGAAGGCACAGCAGGAAGCCGGCCTGGAGTCCATGAGCAAGAAGGAGCAGCTGATGTTCTCGCGCGAGCTGGAAAAGCTCGAGAAGGACATCGGGGGCATTCAGGACATGGCTGCGCTGCCCGACGCCATCTTCGTGATCGACGTGGGCTACCACAAGATCGCCGTGTCCGAAGCCAAGAAGCTGGGCATCCCGCTGATCGGTGTGGTGGACTCCAACCACTCGCCCGAAGGCATTGACTACGTGATCCCGGGTAACGACGACTCGGCCAAGGCTGTGGCTCTGTACGCCCGCGGCATCGCCGACGCTATCCTTGAAGGCCGTGCCAACGCCGTGACGGAAGTGGCCAAGGCTGTGGCTGCCGAAGGCTCCGACGAATTCGTGGAAGTGGACGAGAACGCCGCCTGAGTCAAGGGCCGCGCGATGCGTCGCAAAAAAAGCGGGGCCCCTGGTGAGCCCCCTTTTTTTTAGCTTCTGATCCTGTAACGAACTGAACTCAAGAACTGGAGAAACACGATGGCTGCAATTACCGCAAGCATGGTTGCCGAACTGCGTGGCAAGACCGATGCCCCCATGATGGAATGCAAGAAGGCCCTGACCGAGGCCGACGGCGACATGGCCAAGGCCGAAGAGCTTCTGCGCGTCAAGCTGGGTACCAAGGCCGGCAAGGCCGCTTCCCGCGTGACGGCCGAAGGCGTGGTGGCATCGTTCATCAACGGCAACGTGGGTGCGCTGATCGAAGTGAACAGCGAAACCGACTTCGTGTCCAAGAACGACAGCTTCATCGCCATGGCCAACGCCGCCGCCAAGCTGGTCGCTGAGCACAACCCCGCGGACATCGAAGCCCTGGGCCAATTGGCCTATGAGCAGGATGGCTTCGGCCCCACCCTGGAAGATGTGCGCAAGGGCCTGATCGGCAAGATCGGCGAGAACATGTCTTTCCGTCGTTTCAAGCGTTTCAGCGGCTCCAACCTGGCCGCCTACCTGCACGGCTCGCGCATCGGCGTGGTGGTGGAGTTCGACGGCGATGCCGTGGCCGCCAAGGACGTGGCCATGCATGTGGCCGCCATGAAGCCCGTGGCGCTGACCAGCGCCGACGTGCCTGCCGACCTGATCGCCAAGGAGCGTGCCGTGGCCGAGGGCAAGGCCGCCGAGTCCGGCAAGCCGGCCGATATCGCCGCCAAGATGGTCGAAGGCTCGGTGCAGAAGTACCTCAAGGAAGTCTCGCTGGCCGACCAGGTCTTCGTGAAGGCCGCCGATGGCAAGCAGACCGTGGCCCAGATGCTCAAGGCCGCCAACACTACGGTGAAGGGCTTCACCCTGTACGTGGTGGGCGAGGGCATCGAGAAGAAGGTGGACGATTTCGCCGCCGAGGTGGCTGCGCAAGTCGCTGCCGCCAAGTCGGGCGCCTGATAGCGCCTGCCGCCCACGCCCTTCATCCCCCCAGTCCAGCCTTACGGAGAATTGCCCATGACCCTCGCCACGCCAGCCCACAAGCGCATCCTGCTCAAGTTGTCTGGTGAGGCGCTGATGGGCGATGACGCATTCGGCATCAACCGTGCCACGATCGTGCGCATGGTCGAGGAGATCGCCGAGGTCACCCGCCTGGGCGTGCAAGTGGCGGTGGTGATCGGCGGGGGCAACATCTTCCGCGGTGTGGCGGGCGGGTCCGTGGGCATGGACCGCGCCACGGCCGACTACATGGGCATGCTGGCCACCGTGATGAACGCGCTGGCCCTGGCGGACGCCATGGACAAGCAGGGGCTGACGGCCCGCGTGATGTCCGCCATCGGCATCGAGCAGGTGGTGGAGCCCTACGTGCGTCCCAAGGCGCTGCAGTACCTCGAAGAGGGCAAAGTGGTGGTGTTCGCCGCCGGAACCGGCAACCCCTTCTTCACCACCGACACGGCCGCCGCGCTGCGCGGCGCCGAGATCGGCGCCGAGGTGGTGCTTAAGGCGACCAAGGTCGACGGCGTGTACACGGCCGATCCGATGAAGGACCCGTCGGCCACCCGCTATGCCAAGCTCACGTTCGACGAGGCCATGAGCCGCAACCTGGGCATCCTGGACGCGACGGCCTTTGCCCTGTGTCGCGACCAGAAGCTGCCGATCCGCGTGTTCTCCATCGTGAAACATGGCGCGCTGAAGCGCGTGGTGATGGGCGAAGACGAAGGCACGTTGGTGTACGCTTGATGCCTTTGCCGCGCCTGGCCTGATTGCCCGCTTGCAGAGGAACCACACATGACGATTGCCGACATCAAGAAGACGACCGAGGCGAAGATGGACCAGTCCATCGCCGCCTTCAAGAACAACCTGGCCAAGATCCGCACCGGCCGCGCCAACCCGCAGCTGCTCGACACGATCCATGTCGAGTACTACGGATCCATGGTGCCGTTGTCCCAGGTGGCCAACGTGGCCTTGCTCGACGCGCGCACCATCAGTGTGCAGCCCTGGGAAAAGAACATGGGTGCCAAGATCGAGAAGGCGATCCGTGAAAGCGATCTGGGGCTGAACCCGGCCTCCATGGGCGACCTGATCCGCGTGCCCATGCCGCCGATGAGTGAAGAGCGCCGCAAGGAGATGACCAAGCTGGCGCGCAGCGAAGGCGAGGGCGCCAAGGTGGCCATCCGCAACCTGCGCCGCGATGCCAATGAGGGCGTCAAGAAGCTGGTCAAGGACAAGCTCGCCTCCGAGGACGACCAAAAGCGCGCCGAGGCCGATGTGCAGAAAACCACCGACAAGCACATTGCAGAGATCGATGCCTTGGTGGCGGCCAAGGAGCAGGAAATCATGGCGATCTGATCCGGTTTTGCGGATAGATCCTGGATTCATGCCCACCGTGCAGGGAGCCATTCCCCACCACATTGCCATCGTCATGGATGGCAACGGCCGCTGGGCGACGCGCCGCTTCCTGCCGCGCCTGGCGGGGCATCGGCAGGGCGTGGAATCGCTGCGGCGCTGCGTGCATGCTTGCGTCCAACGCGGCGTGGGCGTGCTTACCGTGTTCGCGTTTTCCTCCGAGAACTGGAACCGTCCGGCGGACGAGGTGTCCGGTCTCATGGATCTGCTTGCCAAGGCGCTGACACGTGAGGTGCCGCAACTGGCCCGGGATGGCGTGCAGGTGCACTTCGTGGGGGAAAAATCGGGCATTTCGGCGCAGGTGCGCGAAGGGCTTCAGCGTGCCGAGGCGGCCACCGCAGGCAACCAGCGCCTGGTGCTCAATGTCTGCTTCAACTACGGCGGCCGCTGGGACATCACGCAGGCCGCAGCTGCGCTTGCAGCGCGGGGCGAGCCCATCACCGAGGCCAGCCTGCATGCCGCCATGGGCATGGCCCATGTGCCCGATCCGGATCTGCTGATCCGAACCGGTGGCGAGCGGCGCATCAGCAACTTCCTGCTGTGGCAGGCCGCCTATACCGAACTGTATTTCAGTGACCGCCTGTGGCCCGATTTCGACGAGGCCGCACTGGATGAAGCCATCTCGGACTTCGCGGCGCGCGAGCGCCGCTTTGGCCAAACCTCCGACCAGGTACAAGCGCAGCAGCCCGGTTCGCTGCGTGCCTGATTCCGTCCACCGCACATCGCTGAAGGGGCCTGGATGCTCAAGCAACGTGTCATCACCGCGTTGGTCCTGCTGGCCATTCTGCTGCCGGCATTGTTCTATCCCTCGTTCGTGCCCTTTGCCGTGGTGACGCTGGTCATGATGGCTGCGGCGGCGTGGGAATGGGGTCGGCTCAACGGCCTCGGCGGCGGCGCCAGCATCGGCCTGGGGGCGGCGTGTGTAGTGCTGTGCGGCCTCGGGTGGGCCGCGGGCTGGCTGCAC
Organism: Diaphorobacter sp. ED-3; assembly: GCF_027625375.1. Taxonomy (NCBI): domain Bacteria; kingdom Pseudomonadati; phylum Pseudomonadota; class Betaproteobacteria; order Burkholderiales; family Comamonadaceae; genus Diaphorobacter; species Diaphorobacter sp. ED-3. Next base: position 1,690,026 of record NZ_CP115182.1, read on the forward strand.
CAGCCGCTGCCCTGGCTGTGGCTGGTGGGCGGCGCTGCCTGGGTGCTGGGCGGGGCCGCCTTGCTGCGCGTCGGCGTGGCCGGCTGGCCGCAGCTGCCGCGCGGGCTGCGCGTGGCTGGCGGCGTGCTGGCGCTGTGGATGGCCTGGCTGGCCGTGGCCCAGGCGCGCGTGGTGGGGGTCAATTTCCTTCTGTCGGTTCTGACCCTGGTGTGGGCGGCCGACATCTTTGCCTACTTTGCCGGCCGCGCTTTTGGCCTGCGCTTCACGCGCAACAAGCTGGCTCCCTCTATCAGCCCCGGCAAGAGCTGGGAAGGGGTGTGGGGTGGCATGCTGGGTGTGCTGGTGCTGGCCGCGGCCTGGACCGCGGCCGATGGGGCCTGGCAGGCCAGCGTGCCCAGCCTGTACTCACGCCTGGCAGCCCAGGGCGTATGGCTGCTGGTCGTTGGCGCATTGTTCATGGCCGCCATGAGCGTGGTAGGCGACCTGGTGGAGTCGCTCATCAAGCGCAGCGCCGGTGTCAAGGACAGCAGCGGCCTGCTGCCCGGCCACGGCGGCGTACTGGACCGCATTGATGCGCTGTTGCCCACGCTGCCCCTGGCCATGATGCTTTCTCATTTCGCATCCCCATGAAACAACGTCTCACGGTGCTGGGTTCCACGGGATCCATCGGCACCAGCACCCTCGACGTGGTGGCACGCCACCCCGATCGCTACGAAGTCTTTGCGCTGAGCGCGGCCACGCAGGTGGACCTGATGCTGGCGCAGTGCGCGCAGTTCCGTCCGCGCTATGCGGTGATGGCCAGCAGTGCACACGCGCGCCAGCTGGCAGACAAACTGCAGCAGAGCGGCTTGCCCACCGAGGTGCTGCAAACACCCGATGCGCTGCAAGCCATTGCCTCCCACGAAGAGGTGGACGCGGTCATGGCGGCCATCGTGGGCGCGGCGGGCCTGGCCCCGTGCCTGGCGGCCGCGCGTGCGGGCAAGCGCCTGCTGCTGGCCAACAAGGAGGCGCTGGTCGTCGGGGGCGAGGTGTTCATGGCTGCGGTGCGCGAAGGCGGCGCCACGCTGCTGCCCATCGACAGCGAGCATTCCGCCATCTTCCAGAGCCTGCCCGAAGACCCCGCCACCTGGCCGCGGCGCGTGGACCACGTGCTGCTCACTGCATCGGGCGGGCCGTTTCGCACGCGCGACCCGGCCACGCTGCGCGACGTGACACCGGCGCAGGCCTGCGCGCATCCCAACTTCTCGATGGGCCGCAAGATTTCCATCGACTCGGCCACGATGATGAACAAGGCGCTGGAGGTGATCGAGGCGCGCTGGCTGTTCAACCTGGCCCCCGAGCAGATCAAGGTGGTCATCCACCCGCAGCAGATCATCCACTCCATGGTGCAGTTCGTGGACGCGTCCATCATTGCCCAGTTGGGCACGCCCGATATGCGCGTGCCCATCGCCTGTGGCCTGGCCTGGCCCGAGCGGGTGGAAAGCGGCGCGGCCCCCCTGGATTTCACGCAACTGGCAGCGCTGACCTTCGAAGAAGCGGATCCCACGCGCTTTCCCGGCCTGCACCTGTCCTGGCAGGCGTTGCGCGCGGCGCCCGGCACCACGGCCGTGCTCAATGCAGCCAACGAGGTGGCAGTGGCGGCTTTCCTGGAGCAGCGCATACGTTTCGACCAGATCCATGCGCTCAACCTTGCAACTTTGGAAGCCGTCGAACCGTCCAACCCGGACTCGCTGGATGCACTGCTGGCGCTGGATGCGCGCACGCGTGCGCGGTCCGCGGAGTTGATGGCGCGCTTGTGAGGATGCTCTTAAAAGGTGAGCTTTTTGCGATTGTCACATAAGGGTTGCAGGTGCGTTTTATATTCAAACCATTGCTGGATAAGCGCAAGGCGCTCTGATTTTTGTAGGAAACCCCAGGCATGCTGCTGACTGTCGTTGCCTTCATCGTCGCGTTGGGCGTGCTGATCGCCGTGCACGAGTACGGCCATTACCGCGTGGCGGTGGCCTGCGGTGTCAAGGTCCTCCGCTTCTCGGTCGGCTTTGGCAAGCCTTTGCTGCGTTGGCAGCCCAAGGGTTCACCCACGGAATTCGTCATCGGCGCCTTTCCGCTGGGAGGGTACGTGCGCATGCTGGACGAGCGCGAGGCGCCCGTCGAGCCGCATGAACGCCACCTGGCCTTCAATACCCAGCCCCTGCGTTCGCGCGCCGCCATCGTTGCCGCGGGGCCGCTGGCCAATCTGCTCCTGGCGGTGTTGTTGTATGCCGCCGTCAACTGGGGCGGCGTGGACGAGCCCAAGGCCTACCTGGCCAGCCCTGTAGCGGGCTCGGTGGCCGAGCAGGCGGGCCTGCGCGGCGGCGAACTGGTGGTGTCCGCCGGGCTGGGCGAGGGCGATTTCGAGCCCGTGCGCTCGTTCGAAGACCTGCGCTGGACGCTCACGCGCGGCGCGCTGGACGGGCAGAACGTGCGGCTGCTGCTGCAGCCTGAGCGCGGCTCGACGCCGCGCGAGGTGCTGTTGCGCATAGATCAGCTGGACGTGCGCGAGGCCGATGTGCAGCTGTATCGCCGCATCGGCATCACCGCGCCCTGGACGCGACCCGTGCTGGGTGAGGTCGTGCCAGGCGGCGCGGCTGCGCGTGCGGGGCTGCGCGCTGGCGATGTGGTTCTGCGCCTGGGCAGTGCGGCGGTGGTGGATGGCGCGCAACTGCGCGAGCTGATACGCGCGTCCGTGCAGGCGGGCCAGCCGCTCACGCAGGTCTGGCGCATCGAGCGCGACGGTCAGCCGCGCGACCTGGAAGTCACGCCCGAAGTGGCACAGGAGGCTGGCGGCGCCGTGGGACGCGTCGGCGCCTATGTGGGCGCGCCGCCCGAGATGGTGAACGTGCATTACGGCCCCTTGGAAGGGCTCTGGAAAGGCACGGTGCGCACATGGGAGGTGTCGGTCCTCACGCTGCGCATGATGGGCCGCATGGTGATCGGTGAGGCTTCGCTCAAGAACCTCAGCGGGCCGCTGACCATCGCCGATTACGCAGGCCGTTCCGCCAGCATGGGGCTGACCCAGTACCTCAGCTTCCTCGCACTCATCAGCGTGAGCCTGGGAGTGCTGAACCTGCTTCCGCTGCCCGTATTGGATGGTGGGCACCTGATGTATTATCTTTGGGAGGGGGTGACGGGACGGGGCGTGTCCGAAGCCTGGATGGAGCGGCTGCAGCGCACAGGCGTCGCGGTGCTTCTCCTCATGATGTCCATCGCCCTGTTCAACGACCTCACCCGGCTTTTTGGCTAACCTTTTCGCCGCCGTTGCGCTGCACTGTCGGCTCCAGCTTCATCCATGAGAAAACATATCAATCGCCTGGGCGTGCGTACGGCATCCGCCCTCGCAGCCATGGTTTTTGCCTCCCAAGCCGCATGGGCGCTGGCGCCGTTCAAGGTGCAGGACATCCGTGTGGAAGGCCTGCAACGTGTGGAGCCGGGCACCATCTTCGCGTCGTTGCCGCTGCGCGTGGGTGACGAGTACAACGACGACAAGGGTGCAGCAGCCATCCGCGCGCTGTTTGCCCTTGGCCTGTTCAAGGACGTGCGCCTGGAGGCTTCCGGCAACGTGCTGGTGGTGGTGGTGGAAGAGCGCCCGACCATCGCCGACGTGGATTTCGCCGGCACCAAGGAGTTCGACAAGGACACCCTCAAGAAGGCCATGCGCGACGTGGGTTTGACCGAGGGGCGCCCCTTCGACAAGGCCCTGGCCGACCGCGCCGAGCAGGAACTCAAGCGCCAGTACATCAACCGCAGCCTGTACGGCGCGGAGGTGGTGACCACCGTCACGCCGATCGAGCGCAACCGTGTCAACCTCACCTTCACCGTCACCGAGGGCGAGCCCGCCAAGATCAAGGAAATCCGCATCGTCGGCAACAAGGCCTTCAGCGAATCCACGCTCAAGGGGCTGTTCGACCAGGACACGGGCGGCTGGATGAGCTGGTACACCAAATCCAACCGCTATTCGCGCGCCAAGCTCAATGCAGACCTGGAGACGCTGCGCTCGTACTATCTGGCGCGCGGCTTCCTGGAGTTCCGCATCGAGTCCACGCAGGTGGCAATCTCGCCCGACAAGCAGGACATCTCGATCACCGTCAACGTGAACGAAGGCCAGAGCTATGTGGTTTCAGGGGTGAAGTTGGAAGGCAACTACCTGGACCGCGATGACGAGTTCAAGTCGCTCATCACCATCCGCCCCGGCGAGCCCTACAACGCCGATAAGGTGGCCGAAACCACCAAGGCTTTCACTGACCACTTCGGCAACTTCGGCTTTGCCTTCGCGCGTGTGGAGGCTGTGCCCGAGATCGATCGCGAGAACAACCGCGTGGCCCTGGTGCTGCGCGCAGAGCCCTCGCGCCGCGCCTATGTGCGCCGGATCAACGTGAGCGGCAACAACCGCACGCGCGACGAAGTCATCCGCCGCGAATTCCGCCAGTTTGAAGCCTCCTGGTACGACGGCGACAAGATCAAGCTGTCGCGCGACCGCGTGGACCGCCTGGGCTATTTCACTGAGGTGAATGTGGAAACCCAGGAGGTGCCGGGCGCGCCCGACCAGGTGGACCTGGTGGTGAACGTGGCCGAGAAGCCTACGGGCTCGCTGCAACTGGGGGCGGGCTTTTCCAGCGCCGAGAAGGTCTCGGTGTCGTTTGCCATCAAGCAGGAGAACGTCTTCGGTTCAGGCAACTACCTTGGCGTGGACGTCAACACCAGCAAGTACCGTCGCACGCTGGTGTTTTCCACCACCGATCCGTACTTCACGCAGGATGGCATCTCCCGTACCTTCGACGTTTACTACCGCACGGCCAAGCCCTATGAAGACCAGGGCGGCAACTATGAGTTGGTCACCGCGGGCACCAGTGTGCGCTTGGGCGTACCCTTCAGCGAGACCGACACCGTGTTCTTCGGGGGGGGAGTGGAGCAGACGCGCATCAAGGCCGGTACCAATATCCCCGCCGCCTACCTCGCCTATGCGCAGCAGTTTGGTGAAAACAGCCTATCCGTGCCGCTCACCATTGGCTGGTCGCGCGATGACCGTGACAGTGCGTTGGCACCGAACTCCGGGCGGTACCAGCGCCTGAACTCCGAATGGTCCGTAGCCGGCGATGCGCGCTATGTGCGAGCCAACTACCAATACCAGCAGTACATTCCCTTGAACAAGCAGTTCACCATCGCCTTCAACGGCGAGTTGGGCTTAGGCAAGGGCATGAATGGCCGTCCCTTCCCGGTGTTCAAGAATTTCTACTCCGGCGGCCTGGGCTCGGTGCGCGGCTTCGACCAGGGTACACTGGGTCCGCGGGACGTGACCGGTGCGTCGCTGGGCGGCCCCAAGAAGATCACGCTGAATGCCGAACTCATCGCGCCGTTCCCCGGCGCCGGCAACGACCGCACGCTGCGCTGGTTCACTTTCGTGGACGCGGGCAACGTGTACGGCGAGGATGAGAGCTGGGAGCTGGGCGACATGCGCGTCTCGGCTGGTCTGGGCCTGAGCTGGATTTCCCCGCTGGGCCCGCTACGTATCGCCATCGCGCAACCGGTGCGCAAGTTCGCCGGCGATAAAATCCAGAAACTGCAATTCCAGATCGGAACGTCTTTCTAATGAAATCCCTTTCCCGCCACATTCCCCTGGTCGTCCTGTTGGGCTCCCTGGCTGCCGCCGTGCCTGCACAGGCACAGGAGTTCAAGGCCGGCTTTGTGAATACCGACCGCATCTTCCGCGAAGCCAACACCGCCAAGGCGGCGCAGGCCAAGCTGGAGCAGGAATTCTCCCGCCGGGAGAAAGAACTGGTGGACATGGGCAATTCGCTCAAGTCCGCCACCGAGAAGTTCGAGCGTGAGGCGCCCACGATGGCCGAGAGCCAGCGCACCGCACGGCAACGCCAGTTGGTGGACCAGGACCGCGAATTCCAGCGCAAGCGCCGCGAATTCCAGGAGGACCTGGGCGCGCGCAAGAACGAGGAACTGGGCCAGGTGCTCGAGCGTGCGAACCGCGTCGTCAAGCAGGTGGCCGAGCAGGAGAAGTACGACGTGATCCTGCAGGAGGCCGTCTACATCAATCCCAAGCACGACATCACCGACAAGGTGATCAAGGCGATGAACGCTGCCAACGGCGGCAAGTAAAGCACCGGCACGAGGCAGTAGCGCGTGAGCTTGCGACTCGGGCAGATCGTCGATGCACTTGGGGGCAGCCTGGAAGGAGGGGACAGGGATACCGAAATCCTCCGCATCGCCCCGCTGGAATCCTCCGGCCCGGGTGACCTGTCCTTCCTGAGCAATCCGCGCTACCAGTCACAACTGGCCGCCTCCCAGGCGGCCTGTGTCATTGTGGCCCCCGCGATGCGCAATGCAGCCTTGGAGCGCGGCGCTTGCATCGTTGTGGAGCAGCCCTACACGTACTTTGCACACGTGACGCAGCTGTGGGTGCGCGCGCATGGCCAAGGTGCGCCTGCGGGCATTCACCCCAGCGCCGTGGTTGATCCTCAAGCCCAGGTGGCCCCGACGGCCTCCATCGGTCCCCTGTGCGTGGTCGAGCGCGGCGCAGTGATTGGAGCGCACACGGTGCTCAAGTCGCGGGTGACGGTCGGCGAGCGTTGCACGGTTGGCGAGCGCTGCATCCTGCACCCTGGCGTGGTCATCGGGGCCGACGGCTTCGGCTTTGCGCAGCAGCGCGGCGAATGGATCAAGATCGAGCAACTGGGCGCGGTGCGCATCGGCAACGATGTGGAGATCGGTGCGAACACCTGCATCGACCGCGGAGCGCTCGACGACACGGTCATCGAAGACGGCGTCAAGCTCGACAACCTGATCCAGATCGCGCACAACGTGCACATCGGCCGCCACACCGCCATGGCGGGCTGTTCCGCGGTGGCGGGCAGCACCCGCATCGGCGCGCACTGCACGATTGCAGGGGCCGCGTCCATCGTGGGGCACCTGCAGTTGGCGGACAATGTGCACATCTCCACCAACACGGTGGTGACGCACTCGATCACGCAACCGGGGCAGTACACCGGGGTGTTTCCCATGGACGACAATGCGAAGTGGGAAAAGAACGCGGCCACGCTGCGGCAGCTGTACCGGCTGCGTGAACGCATCAAGGCTCTCGAACAAACACGAAAAGACGGCTAGGCCGCTCACAGAAAAATGATGGATATCCACCAAATTCTCAAACTCCTGCCCCACCGCTATCCGTTCCTGCTGGTGGATCGGGTGAATGAGCTCGAACGCGGCAAGCGCATCCTGGCCATCAAGAACGTGACCATCAACGAGCCGTTTTTCACGGGGCACTTCCCCGCACGCCCGGTGATGCCGGGGGTGTTGATTCTCGAAGCACTCGCGCAGGCGGCGGGCTTGCTGTCGTTCGACATGATGGGTGAGGCGCCGGGCGACGACAAGGTCTTTTACTTCGTCGGTATCGATGGTGCGCGCTTCAAGCGCCCCGTGGAGCCAGGCGATCAGCTCATCCTCGACGTGGAACTGGACCGCATCAAGGGCGGCATCTACAAGTTCAAGGGTGTCGCGCGCGTGGGCGACAGCGTCGCGTGCGAGGCCGAGATCATGTGCACCATGCGCACGGTGGCCTGACAGGCCGAGGATTTCGCTTGGCGCCCAACATCCATTCCACGGCCCTCGTTGATGCGGCCGCGCAGTTGGACCCTACTGTTACGGTGGGGCCGTATGCGGTTATCGGCCCCCACGTGCAAATCGGCGCGCGCACGTCGATTGGCGCGCACTGCGTGATCGAGGGCCATACGCGCATTGGCGAAGACAACCGCATCTTCCAGTTCAGTTCGCTGGGAGCAGCTCCGCAGGACAAAAAATACGCGGGCGAGCCCACGCGTTTGGAGATCGGCCACCGCAACACGATCCGCGAGTTCTGCACCTTCAACGTCGGCACCGTGCAGGACCGGGGCGTCACCACCATCGGGGACGACAACTGGATCATGGCCTATGTACACATCGCGCACGACTGCGTGGTGGGCAACCAGACCATCCTGGCTAACAACGCCACGCTGGCCGGACATGTGCAGGTGGGTGACCAGGCCATCATCGGCGGCTTGACCGGCGTGCACCAGTTTTCACGCATCGGCGCCCACGTCATGGCGGGCTTTGCCAGCCGCATCTCGCAAGATGTTCCGCCCTTCATGATGGTGGACGGCAATCCGCTGGCCGTGCGCGGGCTGAACCTGGAAGGGCTGCGCCGGAGGGGTTTTTCCGCGCAGCGCATGGCGGGCATCAAGCAGGCCTACCGCCTGCTGTACCGCCAGGGCCTCACGCTGGAGGCCGCGCTGTCGGCCATGGCCGACGTGCCGCATTCGTATCCCGAGGCGGAAGGCGATATCGCCCTGCTGCGTGATTTCGTGATCGCGTCGCAGCGCGGTATCGCGCGCTGAGACGCCACTGGCGCCATGGTGGCTGAGTCTCCCCGCGTCGCAATGGTGGCTGGCGAAACCTCCGGCGACCTGCTGGCCGGCCTGCTACTGGACGGCCTGCGTGCGCGGTGGCCCGCCGTGGCCAGTATGGGCATCGGCGGGCCGCGCATGCAGGAACGGGGCTTTCATGCCTGGTGGCCCAGCGAACGGCTGGCCGTGCACGGCTACAGCGTCGAGCTGGTGCGGCGCCTGCTGGGCATCCTGCGGATCCGCCGGCAGCTGCGTGCCAGATTGCTGGCGGACAAGCCCGACGTCTTCATCGGCGTGGATGCGCCCGATTTCAACCTGGGGTTGGAGGCGGACCTGCGTGCCGCGGGCATAAAGACGGTGCACTTCGTCTGCCCTTCGATCTGGGCGTGGCGCGCCGATCGGGTCGAGAAGATTCGTGCCAGCGCGGACCATGTCCTGTGCATCTTTCCGTTTGAACCGGAACTGCTCGCGCGCCAGGGCATCGCCGCCACCTATGTCGGCCACCCATTGGCCAGTGTCATCCCCCGGGTGCCCGACAAGGCGGCTGCGCGCGCACAGCTGGGCCTGGCGGTACACGATGAAGTGCTGGCCATCCTGCCGGGCAGTCGCTCGGCGGAGGTGGCCTACATTGCCAAGCCGTTCTTTCAGGCTGCAGCGCTTATCAAAAAAGCGCGACCAGCTATAAAAATAGTAGTACCCGCGGTGCCTGCCCTGAGGGCTCGTATCGAGCAGATCGCGCGCGAATGCGGGGTGCTGGATGCGCTGACCATCGTCACGGGCCAATCGCACTCGGTGCTCGCGGCCTGCGACGTGACGCTGATTGCCAGTGGCACCGCCACGCTGGAGGCCGCGCTGTTCAAGCGGCCGATGGTCATCTCCTACCACATGCATCCGATCAGTTGGCGCCTCATGCGCCGCAAGCAGTTGCAGCCCTGGGTGGGCTTGCCCAACATCCTGTGCAGGGAGTTCGTGGTGCCCGAGCTGTTGCAGGACGCCGCCACGCCCGACGCACTGGCCACCGCGGTCCAGGACTGGCTGGACGCGCGGTTGCAGGATCCGGCCCGTATCCAACGGCTGGAACAGCGCTTCACGGCATTGCACGACGATCTGCAGCGCGATACCCCGCGACTGGCTGCCCATGCGATCCAGAACCTCCTTGCTTGAACAGGCCGCCCTGGACTGGCATCCGCCCGGCCTCGTCGCCGGCGTGGATGAGGCCGGGCGTGGGCCGTTGGCCGGCCCCGTGGTGGCGGCTGCGGTGATCCTGGACGACCTGCAGCCCATCGCTGGCCTGGCCGACTCCAAGGTGCTTACGGCCGCACGGCGCGAGAAGCTCTACGACGAGATCCGCGCTAAGGCGCTGTGCTGCAGCATTGCGGAAGCATCGGTGGAGGAGATCGATCAACACAACATCCTGCAAGCCACGATGCTGGCCATGCGCCGTGCGGTGCTGGGGCTGCGGCTGAAGCCGGTGCGGGTGTTGGTGGATGGCAATCGCTTGCCGCCGCTGGACGTTCCGGCGGAGGCCATCGTCAAGGGCGATGCGCTGGTCGCGTCGATCTCAGCCGCCTCCATCCTTGCAAAGGTCACGCGCGACCGCTGGTGCGCGCAATTGCACCAGCAATACCCGGTGTATGGCTTTGCCGGCCATAAGGGCTACGGCACGGCAGAGCACCTGGCCGCGCTGGAAGTGCATGGGGCCTGTCCCCAGCACCGGCGCTCGTTCGCGCCGGTGGCGCGCGCCTTGCAGGCGCCCGTCGCCGCCTGAGTCTGATCGCTATCCCCCTTTGCGTTTCCTATGCACGCCACGCCTGCTTTCATCCAATCGCGCGACAACGCACTGCTCAAGGAGTTGCGCCGCCTGTCGCAGGACAGTTCCGCATACCGCAAGCAGGGCCGTGTGTGGCTGGAGGGAGATCATCTGTGCAGCGCCGCGCTGGCGCGTGGACAAAAGCCAGCGATAGCGGTGTTCTCGGAGTCATTTTGGCCCCAAGCGCCTGCTGAATATGCGCGAGCAGCTATAAAAAATGTAGTGATCGCTGATGCGCTCTGGAGTGACATCTGCGCTCTGGAGTCTCCGGCGCCCATGGGGTTTGTGTTGCCGCTGCCTGAAGCGGAGGGGTTGGACGGAAGGATGCCGACTGTCGTGCTCGACCGCCTGCAGGATGCAGGTAACGTGGGCTCCATCCTGCGCAGCGCATCAGCATTCGGGTTCACGCAAGTGGCGGCGCTGAAAGGCACCGCTGCGCTCTGGAGTGGCAAGGTGCTGCGCGCGGGCATGGGCGCCCATTTCGCCTTGCGGCTGGTCGAGGGGTTGGCGCCCGCAGACATCGACCGGCTGGAGGTCCCGTTGCTGGCAACCAGCTCGCACGAGGGCGACTTCCTCCATCGCGCAGCCTTGCCCTGGCCGTGTGGCTGGATCATGGGCCACGAAGGGCAGGGCGTCTCGCCCGCCCTGCAGCAGCGTGCGCGGCGCCACATCCGCATTGCGCAGCCTGGGGGCGAGGAGTCGCTCAACGTGGGGGCCGCCGCGGCCATCTGCCTCCATGCCAGCGCTGCGGCGCGCGACTCGGCTGGCTGAGGCGTTCACGGCCCTGGCCGCGCGTCCGCCGGCGGTAGGGCGAATCGGTGGGAAAGCCTACTCAGTGCCCGCGAGACAGGGCACATTGATGTCGCGCGCGAACAGCCGGCAATTGATCGAGTGGCTTGCTTCCACGCCGGCGTTGCGGTTGCGTTGGAATGCCGCCAGCTTGTTCTCTTCGTAGCGCGGATGGGGCGGCGCGCCTTCGGGGCGGTCCAGGCTCTCGGCCCACACGGAGGCATGGCACAGGCTCTTGCCTTCGCAGGCATTGGCCGCGGCGCGCTGCACATAGGCGCGGTTGCCTGCCTTGTCGGTCGGCACCATCACATACACATGATGGCCATACTGGCCGATCACGGCATCTTGGGCCAGGGCATGCGGGGCGCTTAGTGTGAGCATCAGTCCCAGCAGGGCGAAAGTGGGCCGCTTCATGATCCTCCTCCGGTAATGTTTATTGTGTGGCTCGCTGCGCCAGCAGTGAATCTCGGGCCTGCAGGGGCGTTACAAACAAAAAAGCCGCTGAAAAAAACAGCGGCTTTTGCTTGTCTTTGGTGCCCAGGAGAGGACTCGAACCTCCACGATGTTACTCGCTAGTACCTGAAACTAGTGCGTCTACCAATTCCGCCACCTGGGCATTTCAGGGAAGCTCAGATTATAGGAGCCTTTTTGTTCGCCTGAACGGCATTTCAAAAAATTTTATGTATCCCTCGCGCTGCTCCAACACGCCCACATTGTTGAGACGCGGGTAACAAAAAAGGCCACTTCAAATGAAGTGGCCTTTGCTGTCAGAACCCTGGCGGGTTCTCGTTAAACTTGGTGCCCAGGAGAGGACTCGAACCTCCACGATGTTACTCGCTAGTACCTGAAACTAGTGCGTCTACCAATTCCGCCACCTGGGCATTTCAGGAAAGTCATAGATTGTATATCAAAAAAAATCACTCTGAATCATCCGTCGCCAAAGTTTCACTGGACGAGATCGAAGGCACCGTCCAGGGACACCGCGACGGGCATGGCTTCGTCCTGCGCGATGACGGCCAGCCTGACATCTACCTTCCTGCCAATGAGATGCGGGCGGTATTGCACAAGGACCGGGTGCGCGTGCGCATCGCGCGCCAGGACCGGCGCGGCCGGCCTGAAGGCCGCGTGGTTGAGATTCTGGAGCGCCCGCCCCAACCCATCATCGGGCGCCTTCTTCAGGAGAGCGGTGTCTGGCTGGTCGCTCCTGAGGACAAACGGTACGGCCAGGACGTGCTGATTCCCAAGGGTGCCACGGGGGCTGCTGCGACGGGACAGGTCGTGGTGGTGGAACTGACCGAGCCGCCGGCTTTGTTTGGGCAACCCGTGGGGCGGGTGGTCGAAGTGCTGGGGGAGGTAGATGACCCCGGGATGGAGGTGGAAATTGCCGTGCGCAAATACGGGGTTCCGCACGAATTCTCCGAAGCGTGCCTTGACCAGGCGAAGGCGCTGCCGGACAAGGTGCGCGCTCAGGACAAGCGTCGACGCGTTGATCTGACAGATGTCCCCCTGGTCACCATCGATGGTGAAGACGCGCGCGACTTCGACGACGCGGTGTATTGCGAGCCCGCCAAGATCGGGCGCGCCAAGGGGTGGCGCCTGCTCGTGGCCATCGCGGACGTGAGCCACTATGTGGAGACGGGCAGCGCCATCGATATTGACGCCTACGACCGGGCGACCAGCGTTTATTTCCCGCGGCGCGTTATCCCCATGCTGCCGGAGAAGCTCTCCAACGGGCTGTGCTCGCTGAACCCCCATGTCGAGCGCCTGTGCATGGTGTGCGACATGATGGTTACCGCCAAGGGTGAAATTCACGCCTATCAGTTCTATCCTGCGGTCATGCTCAGCCACGCGCGGCTTACCTATACCGAGGTGGCTGCGGTGCTGGCCAATACGCGCGGCCCGGAAGCGCTGAAGCATCAAGAGCGCGTGGGCAACCTGCTCAACCTCTACGAGGTCTACCGCGCATTGCTGGCCGCGCGGCAGGCGCGCGGCGCCGTGGACTTCGAGACGACCGAGACGCAAATCGTCTGTGATGACAATGGCCGTATCGAGAAAATCGTCCCGCGTGTACGCACCGAGGCGCACCGCCTGATTGAGGAGGCGATGCTCGCCGCCAACGTCTGCAGCGCCGATTTCATCGGTCATGCCGGCCGGGCGGGGCTGTATCGCGTTCATGAGGGGCCTGCGCCGGAGAAGCAAGAGATCCTGCGTGCATATCTCAAAGCCATGGGTGTTGGCATGTCGATCGGGGACGACCCGCGGCCGGCAGATTTCCAGGCGATTGCCGAGGCCACCAAGGACCGGGTGGATGCGCAGCAAATCCACACCATGCTGCTGCGTTCGATGCAGCAGGCGATCTACACGCCTGTCAACAGCGGTCACTTCGGTTTGGCATTCGAAGCCTATACACACTTCACCAGTCCTATTCGCCGCTACCCGGATCTGCTGGTGCATCGCGTGATCAAGTCCATCTTGAGCGGCACAAAATATGTGCTGCCCGCGCTGCCGACGCCGGGGGAGGCTCAGTTCAAGCTGGCCAAGCGTCTGGCTTCCAAGGGGGGGGAATCCTCTGCACGCCCTTCCAAGACGGGTGGCGTTATCAGCGTCCGGGAGACGCAGGCGTGGGAGGCCGCGGGACTGCACTGCAGTGCGAACGAACGCCGTGCGGACGAGGCCAGTCGTGATGTGGAAGCATGGCTCAAGTGCCAGTACATGCGTGAGCATCTGGGTGAGGAATACAGCGGTGTCGTCAGCGCGGTGACGAGCTTCGGCATCTTCGTGACGCTTGATGCCCTCTATGTGGAAGGGCTGGTGCACATCACGGAACTGGGTGGGGAGTACTTCAAGTTCGATGAGGCGCGGCAAGAACTGCGGGGGGAGCGCACGGGTATCCGCTATGCGATTGGTGCACGCGTGCGTGTTCAGGTCAGCCGCGTCGACCTCGATGGCCGCAAGATCGACTTCCGGCTGGTGCACGAAGCCGGCGACGGTTTCTCCACCAAAGGCCCCAAGTCCAGGGATGGCGCGAAACGCGGTTCCTCGGCAGCGGCCTTGGATGGTCGTTCCGCCTCGGTGCCCACGGCCCGGGAAAGCAGCGAGGAGGGGAGCCGGCGGCGCCCGCATAAGCAGGCCTTGGCCGGCAAAAAAGCGGCAGGTGGCAAGAACCCTTCTAAGGGCCGCAAATCCCGCGGTTGAGTAGATTGATGGGTAAGAAGGACAGGAGACAAGCGTCGCATATGGTTAAAGCATCGAAGGTGGCCATCGTTACGGGGGCTGGGTCAGGGATTGGCAAGGCGGCGGCTTTGGCGCTGCTGCGCGATGGATGGAGCGTTGTTCTCGCTGGGCGGCGTGAGTCGCTATTGCAGGAGGTCGTGGGCGAATCCGAGGGTGGGGTGCGTGCGCTCGCCGTTCCCACCGATGTGTCCGACCCCGCTGCGGTGCGCACGCTGTTTGACCGGGCTGTGCTTCAGTTCGGGCGCGTGGATCTGTTGTTTAACAATGCGGGCGTGAGTGCTCCCGCCGTGCCGCTGGAGGATCTGGCGGTGGAGCAGTGGCGGCAGGTGGTCGACGTCAACCTCAATGGCATGTTCTTTTGCATGCAGAACGCTTTTCGGGTCATGAAGACGCAGTCGCCACGGGGCGGGCGCATCATCAATAACGGCTCGATTTCAGCGCACGCCCCGCGGCCCAACTCCATCGCCTACACCGCCACCAAGCATGCGGTGATGGGCCTGACAAAGACAGCGGCTCTCGATGGGCGCAAGTACGATATTGCGGTGGGACAAATCGATGTCGGGAACGCCCAGACCGAGCTGGCACAGCGCATGACGCAGGGCGTGCAACAGGCCAATGGCCAGATTGCGGCGGAACCTCTGATGGACGTGGACATCGTGGGGCAGTCCGTGCTTTACATGGCCAATCTTCCGCTGGAGGCCAATGTGTTGTTCCATACCGTCATGGCGACCAAAATGCCTTTTGTCGGACGTGGTTGAGAAATTCATACGCGCCTTGCTGCACGCCGCAGGGGCGCTGTGCATGCTGCTCGCTGCCTCGGTGGCCGCCGCGCCGGCCGTGGATATGGCGCCGCGTGTGCAGGCCTGCACCGCGTGCCATGGCAAGCAGGGGCGTGCCACTCCTGACGGTTATTTCCCTCGCATCGCGGGAAAGCCGTCGGGATATCTGCACAACCAACTGCTCAATTTCCGGGATGGCCGGCGCAGCTATCCGCAGATGGCGTACTTGCTGCAGCATCTGACGGATGACTATCTCCAGGAGATGGCGGACCACTTCGCAAGACTGGACCTGCCCTATGCGCCACCGGTGGCTGCAGCTGTATCAGCAGCCACACTGGCGCAGGGAGAGAGGCTTGTGCGGTGGGGGGATGCGAGCCGCCAATTGCCGGCCTGCGTGCAGTGCCATGGCGATGCTCTGGCGGGCGTCGCGCCTTTCATTCCAGGGTTGCTGGGGCTGTCTCGCGATTATGTGAGCAGCCAATTGGGGGCCTGGCAGACCGGTCTGCGGCGCGCCCATGCGCCAGATTGCATGGCGCGCATCGCCAGCAAACTGACCGCTGCCGATGTAAGTTCCATCGCGGCGTGGCTGTCCTCCCGTCCTGTTCCCTCAAGGTTCACACCGGCGCCGGCAATCAAGGCGTCGCTGCCAATACCCTGTGGCGGCATGGATTCTCCGGCGTTGCGGGCTGGCGCGGAGCAGGTGCAATGAGTGCTTGGCGCAAAAGGCTTGCGACGGCGGGGCTTTCCGTAGCGCTGGTTGCGGGAGGGATCTGGGTATTGAACCGGCTGGATGAAGCTCCGTTGCCGCACGCCGAACGCGTGACCACCACGGCCTCTCTCGACATTGCCAGAGGCCAGTACTTGGCACGTGCCGGTAACTGCCTCGCCTGCCACACCCGACAAGGAGGCGTGGCATTCGCAGGGGGCCGTGGGATAGAGACGCCTTTTGGCGTGATTTACGCCCCCAACCTGACACCCGACCGGGAAACGGGTATCGGAGCGTGGTCCGCATCAGAATTCTGGCGAGCCCTGCACAATGGCCGTTCGCGCGATGGCAGGCTGCTTTCGCCGGCCTTTCCTTATCCCAGCTATACGCGCATCACCCGTGAAGACTCGGATGCCATCTTTGCCTTCTTGCAAAGCTTGCCGCCGGTGGTGCAACCCGGCGTGCCGTCGCGCGTGCGCTTCCCGTTCAATACCCAAGCGGCATTGGCAGTGTGGCGAGCGTTGTATTTTCGGCCTGGTGTATTCGAGCCCGTACCGTCCCGCTCTGCGGAATGGAATCGAGGCGCCTATCTCGTGCAGGGGCTCGGGCACTGTGCTGCATGCCATTCGCCGCGCAACGCGATGGGGGCGGTATCTACAGACGGGCGTTTGAGCGGGGGGATGGCGGCAGGCTGGTACGCCCCAGCGCTCAACACCTCGAATGAAGGAGGTGTGGCGGAATGGCCCAGGCAGGATGTGGTCATGCTCCTGGGGGCGGGGCGCTCACCCCGGGCCGCGGTATCCGGCCCCATGGCGGAGGTGGTCTACCACAGCCTTCAGTATTTGAGCGATGCCGATCTGCAAGCGATGGCGGACTATCTGCAAGCGCTGCCGCCAACGGACAAGGTCGCCGCGCCTCGGCGGCCCCCTTCACCTGCATCGATGCAGCGTGGGCGGGCCACGTACGAGCGTCAATGCGTGCAGTGCCATGGAGGCGAGGGCCAGGGCGATCCTGAGGCCTTTCCTCCGCTGGCAGGCAATCGGGCGGTGATGCTGGAAAATCCTGTCAATCTGGTGCATATGGTGCTGCAGGGCGGGTATCTGCCAGCCACCGGGGGTAATCCGCAACCCCATGGCATGCCGCCATTCCTGCAGCGTTTGAGTGACGCAGAAGTGGCGGATGTGCTTTCATATATTCGCAACGCCTGGGGTAATGCGGCTTCCAGGGTCGATACGATCGATGTCCATCGGGCCCGTGAGGGGCGTGATTCTTAAGGAACTTCTCATGGGCTCCGAAGCCTTTTTGCCGGATGCTGCTTCACATGCCAGCGCAACGCCGCAGTGGTGGGTCGTGTGCCTGTGCGCACAATGGTGCGGTGTATGCCGTGAATACCGTCAAGCCTTCGAGCAAACTGCGCGCGCTTGGCCGCAAATGCGCTTTGAATGGGTGGATGTGGAGGATCAGGAAGAAGTGGTCGGCGACCTGGATGTAGAGACTTTTCCTACTGTCTTGATTGCCGATGGGAGGGCTGCACGGTTTCTGGGACCCCTATTGCCTCAGGCCACAGTGTTGGGGCGCATGCTTCAAAGCTTGCAGCAGGCTTCCCAAGTAGCCACGATGGACAGCACAGCGCAGGACCTTTTTGAGAGGATACGGTCAAGCCGCCAGGGTTGATTCCCGCCCGAATGCAAGATACGTGCCTTTGATCTTTGCAGGTGGCTCGCATATTGGCTACAATACTGGCTTCACGACCAAAACGGGCGGGTACTTACCGCCCTTTTTTTTTGGGCGTTTGATTTTGGTTTTTGCAGCCTTGCCGGCCCCGGTGGGGCCATCACTTGGAATTGGATAGAGCGCACGCACGTGGCATTGCAGCAAATCGTTGAACAAACCGTGGCCGGGCTGGGTTATGACCTGGTGGAGATTGAGCGCTCCGCCGGAGGGTTGCTGCGCATTACCATTGACCTGGTTTGGGTGCCGCCCACGGATGAGGTGTCCGCTGCCGTAGGCGTCGAGCAATTCATTACCGTAGAGGATTGTGAAAAGGTCACCCGTCAGCTGCAGTTCGCGCTGGAGGTGGAGGGGGTGGACTACACGCGGTTGGAAGTCTCATCCCCTGGGATCGATCGCTTGTTGCGCAACGAGGCGGACTTCAAGCGTTTCGAGGGCGAGGTGATCGACATCACCCTCAAGCAGCCCATGGGCGCTGCGGCGGGAGGGCAAGTGCATGCCAACCGCAAGAAATTCCGGGGAACGCTCGAGCATGCCGATTCGGGCGGTTGGCAGATTGTCTGGAGCGATGAGCCGCCCGTGAAGCCGGGGCAGCGCATCAGCAAGAAGCGCGTGCCAGCGCCTTTGCAGGCCCTTGGTTTCACTTTGGATGAGTTGCGCGAGGCGCGGCTTGCGCCGATCGTGGATTTCAAAGGACGAGGGATCAAGCCCGGAGAGCCGGGCTGAAGGTTGCATAACCGGACTGTCCTCTGAACGGGCAGTTCGTCAGGAATTGAGAAACAGGAGAGCCGTCGCATGAATCGCGAGTTGTTGATGTTGGTAGAAGCCATTTCGCGCGAAAAGAACGTGGAGCGCGATGTGGTCCTGGGCGCTGTGGAGTCTGCTCTGGCACAGGCCACGAAGAAGCTCTACCAGGGTGAAGTGGACATCCGCGTGTCGATTGATCGCGACAGCGGCGAATACGAGACTTTCCGTCGTTGGCTGGTGGTGCCCGACGATGCCGGATTGCAGAACCCCGACGCCGAAGAGCTGCTGATGGATGCCCGCGAACGGGTGGCCGATATCGAGGTGGGGGAGTACATCGAGGAAGCCGTCGAGTCGGTACCGATCGGCCGCATCGGGGCCATGGCGGCCAAGCAGGTGATCTTGCAGAAGATCCGCGATGCCGAACGCGAGATGCTGCTCAACGATTTCATGTCACGCGGCGAGAAAATTTTCACCGGCACGGTGAAACGCATGGACAAGGGCGACATCATCGTCGAGAGCGGCCGGGTGGAAGGGCGCCTGCGTCGCGGCGAGATGATCCCGAAGGAAAACCTGCGCAATGGAGACCGTGTGCGCGCCCTGATCATGGATGTGGACCTCACGCTGCGCGGAGCACCCATCATCCTCTCGCGCTCCGCGCCGGAGTTCATGATCGAGTTGTTCCGCAACGAGGTGCCCGAGATCGAGCAGGGCCTGCTGGAGATCAAAAGCTGTGCCCGTGACCCCGGCAGCCGCGCGAAGATCGCTGTGCTCAGCCATGACAAGCGCGTGGACCCCATCGGCACCTGCGTGGGCGTGCGCGGAACGCGTGTGAACGCCGTGACCAACGAACTGGCGGGGGAGCGCGTGGACATCGTGCTGTGGTCCGACGACCCTGCGCAGTTCGTGATCGGCGCGCTTGCTCCGGCCAACGTGACCTCCATCGTGGTCGACGAAGAGAAGCATGCCATGGACGTCGTGGTGGACGAGGAAAACCTCGCCATCGCCATCGGACGCGGCGGCCAGAACGTGCGCCTGGCGTCCGACCTCACGGGCTGGAAGATCAACATCATGGATGCGGCCGAATCCGCGCAGAAGCAGGCCAATGAAACCGATGCCGCGCGTCGCCTGTTCATGGAGAAGCTGGATGTGGATGAGGAGATCGCCAACATCCTGATCGAGGAGGGCTTTGCCAGCCTCGAGGAAGTGGCCTATGTGCCGCTGCAGGAAATGCTGGAGATCGAGAGCTTCGACGAGGACACGGTGAACGAACTGCGCGCACGTGCCAAGGATGCGCTGCTCACCATGGAAATCGTTCGTGAAGAAAGCGTGGAAAGCGTATCGCAAGACCTGCGTGACCTCGAAGGTTTAACGCCCGAACTGATCGCCAAGTTGGCGGAAGGCGGCGTGCATACGCGTGACGACCTGGCCGATTTGGCCATTGACGAACTGACCGAGCTGACCGGCCAGTCTGCCGAAGATGCGACCGCCTTGATCATGAAGGCGCGCGAGCACTGGTTCACGGGGCAAGAGTAAGGGTCAGGGAGGTTCGAACACAATATGTCGAGTAACACTGTTGCTGAGTTCGCTGCAGAGCTCAAGAAATCGCCTGAAACCTTGCTGGACCAGCTGAAGTCCGCCGGTGTGGTCAAGGCGTCGCCGTCGGACGTTCTAAACGAAGCCGACAAGCAAAAGCTGCTGGCCCACCTGCAGGCCAGTCATGGCACTGCGGGGGGTGACCGCAAAAAGATCACCCTGGTCAAGAAGTCCACCAGCGAGATCAAGCAGGCCGACGCTTCTGGCAAGGCACGCACGATCCAGGTCGAAGTGCGTAAGAAGCGTACTTTCATCAAGCGTGACGACAGTGTCGACGCGCCTTCCGATGCGACTGAATCCGTTCCTTCGGCGGAGGATCTCGAGCTCGTGCGCCGCGAGGAAGAGGCGCGCCGTCAGGCAGAGCTGATTCGCCGCCAGGAGGAAGAGTTGGCCTTGACACGCCGCGAGCGTGAAGAGCGCGAGCGCCGCGAGCGCGAAGCCGAAGAACGCGCTGCCGCCTATGCCGCCCAGCAGGCGGAAAAGAAGGCGCAGGAGTCTGCGGAGCGTGCCGAGGCGCAGCGCGAAGCTGCCGTGGAGGCCGAAGAACGTGCGAAGGCACAGGCCGATGCCCGGGCAAAGGCCGATGAAGAATCCAAGGCACGCGCGGCGGAAGAAACCGCGCGTGCGGCCGACCTGGACGAGCGCCGCCGCAAGGCGCTTGCCGAGGCCGAGGCCATTCGCGCAATGATGGCTGCCCCCAAGAAGGTGCTCGTGGCGAAGAAGCCCGAGGAACCCAAGCCTGCCGCCAAGGCGGGAGCTTCCGGGGATGCCAAGAAGGGTACGCTGCACAAACCCGCCACCGGTTCCGGCACGGGCGCGCGCACCGCTGCGCCATCGGCGCCAGGCGGGGCGGGCAAGGAGGTCAAGTCGGCCAAGCTGTCGTCCAGCTGGGCCAACGACACAACCAAGAAGAAGGAAATCAAGACCCGCGGCGACAGCAGTGGCGGCGTGGGGCGCAACAACTGGCGTGGCGGCCCCCGCGGCCGCCGCGGCAATGACCGCGACGACCAGCGCCAGCAGCAGGCAGCCACAGAGTTCCGCGTGCTCGAGGTCTATGTGCCCGAGACCATCACCGTGGCCGAGTTGGCGCACAAGATGGCCATCAAGGCTTCCGAAGTGATCAAGTCGCTCATGAAGATGGGCCAGATGGTCACCATCAACCAGCCGCTGGACCAGGACACCGCCATGATCGTGGTGGAGGAAATGGGCCACACCGCGAAGGTGGCCGCTCTGGATGATCCGGAAGCCTTCACCGCCGAGGAAGTGTCCAGCCAGGATGCCGAACAACTGTCCCGCGCCCCCGTGGTGACGGTGATGGGCCACGTGGACCACGGCAAGACCTCGCTGCTGGACTACATCCGGCGCAGCAAGGTAGCCTCCGGCGAAGCTGGCGGCATTACCCAGCACATCGGCGCCTACCATGTGGAGACGCCACGCGGCATCGTCACGTTCCTGGACACGCCGGGCCACGAGGCCTTCACGGCCATGCGTGCGCGCGGCGCCCAGGCCACCGACATCGTGATTCTGGTGTGTGCGGCAGACGACGGCGTGATGCCCCAGACCAAGGAAGCCATCAAGCACGCGAAGGCGGCTGGTGTTCCCATCGTGGTGGCGCTTACCAAGGCAGACAAGCCCGAGGCCAACATCGAGCGCGTCAAGCAGGAACTGGTGGGCGAGCAGGTGGTGCCTGAAGAATATGGCGGCGATTCGCCATTCGTGGCCGTGTCGTCCAAGACGGGAATGGGCATTGATGCTCTGCTGGAGCAGGTTCTGCTGCAGGCCGAGGTGCTGGAACTCAAGGCTCCCGTCGATGCGGCTGCCAAGGGTATCGTCATCGAGGCCCAGCTGGACAAGGGCCGCGGGTCCGTGGCCACCGTGCTGGTGCAGTCCGGTACGCTCAAGGTGGGCGATGTGGTGCTTGCAGGCCAGACTTTCGGCCGCGTGCGCGCCATGCTGGACGAAGACGGCAAGCAGACCAAGGAAGCCGGCCCGTCGATCCCGGTGGAGATCCAAGGCCTGAACGAAGTGCCCCAGGCGGGCGACGACTTCATGGTGCTGCAGGACGAACGCCGCGCCCGCGAGATCGCGACGTACCGCGCTGGCAAGTTCCGCAACACCAAGCTGGCCAAGCAGCAAGCGGCCAAGCTGGAGAACATGTTTGCCGAGATGGGGGCGGGCGAGGTGCAGACCCTGCCGCTGATCATCAAGGCGGACGTGCAGGGCTCCCAGGAGGCGCTGGCGGCTTCGCTGCTCAAGCTCTCCACCGAAGAGATCCGCGTGCAGATCGTGTACTCCGGCGTGGGCGGCATCAGCGAGTCGGACGTCAACCTGGCGATCGCCTCCAAGGCCATCGTTATTGGCTTCAACGTGCGCGCCGATGCGCAGGCCCGCAAAACGGCCGAAGGCAACGACGTGGACATCCGCTACTACAACATCATCTACGACGCCGTGGATGAAGTGAAGGCAGCGATGTCCGGCATGCTGGCGCCCGAACAGCGCGAGGAAGCCATCGGCACGGCCGAGATCCGTACCGTGTTCGTGGCCTCCAAGATCGGTACCGTGGCGGGTTCGTACATCACGTCGGGCCAGGTCACGCGCAACTGCAAGTTCCGCCTGCTGCGCGACAACATCGTCATCTACACGGGCGATGTGGAATCGGTGCGCCGCATGAAGGACGACGTCAAGGAAGTCAAGGAAGGCTTCGAGTGCGGTATCAAGCTCAAGAACTACAACGACATCAAGGAAGGTGATCAGCTGGAGTTCTTCGAGATCAAGGAAATCGCACGCACGCTGTAAGGGCCGTACGACATGGCTGCCAAGAAATCCTCTTCCCCCAACCGCGGCTTCAAGGTCGCGGATCAGATCCAGCGCGACCTCACCGAGCTGATCCGCGATCTCAAGGATCCGCGGATCGGCATGGTGACGCTGCAAGGGGTCGAGGTGACGCCGGACTATGCGCACGCCAAGGTGTTCTTCAGTGTGCTCATCGGTGATGGTGAGGCCTCCGAGGAGGCCTTGAACCAGGCGGCTGGCTTTCTACGCAACGGCCTGTTCAAGCGCCTGCACATCCACACCGTGCCCACGCTGCACTTCGTGTACGACCGCACCACCGAGAAGGCGGCCGACATGAATGCGCTGATCGCGCGCGCGGTGGCCTCTCGTTCCAAAGACGACGACGCAGCATGACCGAACGCGCTCCCCGCATCCGGGTGCAGCGGCGCCCGGTGCACGGAGTGCTGCTGCTCGACAAACCCCTGGGCCTGTCCAGCAATGACGCCTTGCAGAAGGTGAAGTGGCTGCTGCGCGCCGAGAAGGCTGGCCACACGGGCACGCTGGACCCGCTGGCCAGTGGTGTGCTGCCGCTGTGCTTTGGTGCCGCCACCAAGTTCAGCCAGTTGCAGCTGGAAGCGCCCAAGACCTATGAAGCCGTCGCACTGTTGGGTACCACCACAACCACCGGTGACGCCGAGGGTCAGGTGCTGGCGCAGTGCGCGGTCGATCCGGCCATGCTCACACCCGAGCGGCTGGCGGCGGTACAGGCGCAGTTCACTGGCCCCATCCGCCAGGTGCCGCCCATGCACAGCGCGCTCAAGAAAGACGGCAAGGCGCTGTACGAGTACGCGCGTGCCGGCATTGCCGTGGAGCGCGAGGCGCGTGATGTCACGATCCATGCATTGAAACTGGCGCTAACGCATACGGAGCAAGCGCAACCAGCTATTAAAATAGTAGTGACCTGCAGCAAAGGTACCTACATCCGCACCCTGGGCGAAGACATCGGCCAGGCGCTGGGCTGCGGCGCGCATCTCACGTTCCTGCGCCGTATCGACACGGGCGGTATCGGCGTGGAGCGATGCGTGACGCTGGAGGCGCTGCAGGCCATGGACGAGGATGCGCGCATGGCCTGCGTGCACCCGGTGGAGACCTTGCTGGCGCAGCACACGGCTGTCACGCTGGACGATGACAATGCCGGGCGTTTCCTCTCGGGCATGCGCCGGCGCGGCCCCTGGCCCGACGCGCCCGCCGTGGCCGTGTTCGGGGCGCGCCCGCGCGTGCTGCTGGGGGTCGGGCATGTGCGGGGAGGAGAGCTGATTCCAGACCGGCTGCTCAGCCCCCTTGAAATTCAACAGATTCTGGAGAGCTCGCCGCGGGCTGAACGCGGCACATTGGAAGCAACTACGCTATGAGCAAACAAATCCGCAACATCGCCATCATCGCCCACGTCGACCATGGCAAGACCACGATGGTGGACCAACTGCTGCGCCAGTCCGGCACCTTCGCCGAGCACGAGAAGGTCGTGGACACCGTGATGGACAGCAACGCCATCGAGCGCGAGCGCGGCATCACCATCCTGGCGAAGAACTGCGCCGTGAGCTGGAACGGCACGCACATCAACATCCTGGACACGCCCGGCCACGCGGACTTCGGCGGCGAGGTGGAGCGTGCACTGTCGATGGTGGACGGCGTGGTGCTGCTGATCGACGCGCAGGAAGGCCCCATGCCCCAGACGCGCTTCGTGACCAAGAAGGCGTTGGCGCTGGGCCTCAAGCCCATCGTGGTGGTCAACAAGGTGGACAAGCCCGGCGCGCGCCCCGACTACGTGGTGAACGCCGCTTTCGATCTGTTCGACAAGCTGGGCGCCACCGACGAGCAACTGGACTTTCCCGTGGTCTACGCCTCGGGCATCAACGGCTGGAGCTCCCTGGAGCAGGGCAACCCCGGCGAGCAATGGGGCCCCGACATGTCGGCGCTGTTCGAGACCATCCTCAAGCATGTGCCCTCCGTGAAGGGTGACGCCACGGCACCCCTGCAGATGCAGGTATCGGCGCTGGACTATTCCACCTTCGTGGGCCGCATTGGCGTGGGTCGCATCACCCAGGGTACGCTCAAGGCCGGGCAGGACGTGCTGGTCATGGCTGGCCCCGATGGCGCCAGCTACAAGGGCCGCGTGAACCAGATCCACCAGTTCCAGGGCCTGGACCGCGTGCAGGTGAGCGAAGCCGGCCCCAGCGAGATCGTGCTCATCAACGGCATCGAGAACGTGGGTATCGGCGAGACCCTCACCGACCCCGCCAACCCCCAGCCGCTGCCCATGCTGAAGATCGACGAGCCCACGCTGACGATGAACTTCTGCGTGAACACCTCGCCGCTGGCGGGCCGTGAAGGCAAGTTCGTGACCAGCCGCCAGATCTGGGACCGTCTGCAGAAGGAGCTGCGTTCCAACGTGGCCCTGCGCGTCAAGGAAACCGACGAGGACGGCATCTTCGAGGTGTCCGGCCGCGGCGAACTGCACCTGACCATCCTGTTGGAAGAAATGCGCCGTGAAGGCTACGAGTTGGCCGTCTCCAAGCCGCGTGTGGTGTACCGCGACATCGACGGCGAGCGCTGCGAGCCTATCGAACTGGTGACCGCTGATATCGAGGAAGGCCACCAAGGCGGTGTGATGCAGGCCCTCGGCGAGCGCAAGGGTGAACTGGTGAACATGGAGCCCGACGGCCGTGGCCGCGTGCGCCTGGAGTACCGCATCCCGGCCCGTGGCCTGATCGGTTTCACCAACGAATTTCTGAACCTGACGCGCGGCTCGGGCCTCATCAGCAACATCTTCGACAGCTATGAGCCGCATAAGGGCGACATTGGCGGCCGCAAGAACGGCGTTCTGATTTCCATGGACGATGGTGAAATTTTCACCTACGCCCTGGGTAAGCTCGACGACCGTGGCCGCATGTTCGTGAAGGCAGGCGACCCGGTGTACGAAGGCATGATCGTCGGCGTGCACAACCGCGACAACGACCTGGTGGTGAACGCCACGCGTACCAAGCAGCTCACCAACTTCCGCGTGAGCGGCAAGGAAGACGCGATCAAGATCACGCCCCCGATCGACCTCACGCTGGAGTACGGTGTGGAGTTCATCGAGGACGATGAACTGGTGGAGATCACGCCCAAGAGCATTCGCCTGCGCAAGCGCCACCTCAAGGAGCACGAGCGCAAGCGCGCCAGCCGCGAAGGCGCGTGATCGGCAAGGCCTGTTCTGCCTGAACCGGCTTGGCTGCGGCAGCCAAGGCGCTGCGAGCCGACGAAGGGTGAGCCCATCCGCAAGGAGGGTTCGCCCTTCGCGCATCTGAGGCAGCGCGGTATGGCGCCAGCCGCTAACATGCGGGCCTCACGGCATGCGTGGGTAGCACATGCCGACGACACAAGAAATCCACAGGGAGGAGACAGCGATGACCGCGAATGCCTTGCCCGGCCACGCGCGGGCGGTCTGGCTGATGGTGGCCGTCACCTTCATGTGGTCCATCGCGGGCGTCGTCACGCGCCATCTGGACCAGGCGCGCAGCTTTGAAGTGACCTTCTGGCGCAGCTTCTTCATGCTGCTGTCGCTGTGCGTGATCCTGCCGGTGCTGCAGGGCAGGGCGTTGCTGGCCAATCTGCGGCGCGGGGGGCGGGCGGTGTGGATCTCTGGCGTGTGCTGGAGCGTGATGTTCACGGCCTTCATGATCGCCATATTGCTCATCCCAGTGGCCAGCGTATTGGTCACCATGGCCATCGGACCGTTGCTCACGGCATTGCTGGCGCGCGCCTTCATTGGCCACCACATCGCGCCGCGCACCTGGTGCGCGATTGCATTGGCGGGCGCAGGCATCGGGTGGATGTATGGCTCGGGCATCTCCGGCCTGTCCGTGGTGGGCGTGCTTGTTGCCTTGTGCGTGCCGGTCGCGGCGGCCGTGAACTGGGTGGTGGTGCAGCACTCGCAGCGCCAGGGCCATGCGGTGGACCTGGTGCCCGCCGTGCTGCTGGGGGCGGCGCTGTCCGCCCTGGCCACGCTGCCGCTCGCCTGGCCGTTCCAGGCCACGGCGCGTGATTTGTCCCTTCTGGCCCTGCTGGGTCTGGTCCAATTGGCGATCCCCTGCGTGCTGGTGGTGTACTGCGCGCGCGTGCTCAAGGCGCCTGAGATTGCGCTGCTGGGCCTGCTGGAAGTGATCTTTGGCATTCTGCTGGCCTGGGTGGGCGCTGGAGAGCGCCCAGCCCCGGCCGTGCTGATGGGAGGCGCGCTGGTGATCGGCGCGCTCGTTTTCAATGAACTGCTTGGATGGAAGGAACAACAATGACGGAGATGACGGCGGAAGTCGTGACCGAGGTGCGCGGCCAGGTGGGCTGCATCACGCTGAACCGCCCGAAGGCGCTGAATGCCTTGTCGCTGGGCATGGTGCGCGACCTGATGGCGGCGCTGCTGGCCTGGCAGCATGACGACAAGGTACTGGCCGTGGCGATCCGCGGCAACGGCCGCGAAGGGCCCTTCGGTGCCTTCTGCGCGGGCGGCGACATCCGCTTCTTGCACGCCGCGGGCAGCACGGGCAATCCGCAACTGGAGGACTTCTTCACCGAGGAATACGCCCTCAACCATCTGATCCACACCTTCGGCAAGCCCTACATCGCCTTCATGGACGGCATCGTCATGGGGGGCGGCATGGGCATCAGCCAGGGCGGCACGCTGCGCATCGTGACCGAGCGCACCAAGATGGCCATGCCGGAGACGGCGATCGGCCTGTTCCCCGATGTGGGCGGCGGCTACTTCCTCTCGCGCTGCCCTGGCCGCGTGGGCGAGTGGCTGGCACTGACGGGCGACGCCATCGGCGCAGCCGATGCCATTGACTTCGGCCTGGCGGACGGCTTCCTGCCGGCGGACCAGCAAGCGGCGGTGTGGGACGGTCTGGCGTTGCAGACGTTTGCCGACGGCGCTGCCGTTCAGCAGTGGGTTGCATCAAAATTTGTAGCTGCTGGCGCTTGCGCTGTAAGTGCTAGAGGCCAAATTGATCACTACTTCGCGTTGGATGATGCGGCGGCCATCGTGGCTGCGCTGGAGCAGTCTGACGACGAGTGGGCACGCGCCACGGCTGCCACGTTGCGCAAGCGCTCTCCACTGATGCTGCATGTCGTGCTGGAGCAGGTCCGCCGTGCGCGCAGCATGGGCCTGGCCGACGACTTGCGCATGGAGCGCGACATGGTTCGGCACTGCTTCTACCTGCGTCCCGGCCAGAGCGAGACGGTGGAGGGCATTCGCGCCCTGGCGGTGGACAAGGACCACAGCCCGCGCTGGAACCCCGCGCGCGTGGAGGATGTGGAGCCCGCGCTGGTGCAAGCGTTCTTCAAGAGCCCTTGGCCGGCGCACGCGCACCCGCTGGCGGCGCTGCGCTGATCTGCTGGTACACCGCCGTGGCCAGCGCCTGCAGCGTGGGCCGCGGCAGTTCGCCGCTGAGGGCGTAGCCAAAACCCCGGTCCACCCAGTAGAAACTGGACACGGTCCCTTCGTCGTGGAACTGGAACGCGGTGGTCGGTGCGGCCGCAGCCTGTAGGCCGTCGAGTGCGCCCAGGTACAGCGTGATTCGCGCGCCCGCGGCGTTCTGGTACATGAATTGCGCGCGCGCCCCGCTGCCGCCGGGCAGCAGGCGCCCGCCCATCAATTCGAACCCCTCGGCCTGCAGCCGCGGCACGGTGAGCGGGCGCGCCAGCCGCTTGGACAGCCACTGCACCAGGTGGTCCTGCTGCGCGGCCGCCACTTCCACAGGATGGCGCTGTTCGGGTTGGTAGACCGCGTGCGCCACGGCCGCCTGCTGCACGAACCGTTGCGGGGGGGCCGTGGCCAGTGTGGTTTGTTTGCCGTCCGTCGCATGCAGGCTCCAGCCCAGCCCGAACGCCAGCACCCAGCCCGCGGCAAAGCCGCCCCAACGGGCCCAGTGCTGTTGCGTGTCGTGTGCGTCTTGCAGGCGCTCTGCCGCCTGTACCAGCACATTGGGCACAGGCTGCCGCAACCAGTCAGCGTGCAGGGTCTGCAGCTGCGCACGCTGTTGCGCCCACGCTTCGGCACGCTGCCTCTGCGAGGAGTCCATGCGGGAGTGCAGCGACTCTGCCTGGGCGCGCGGCAGCCGGTCGTCCGCCAAAGCATGCAGATGCGTCTCGTCCGAAGGGCTGAAAGGGTCGGGCTTCATGGCGGGCTCACTACGGGCGGAAAGGGCGCTTCATTTCATGCGGCGCAAGGCAGTCGGGGTGGATGACGGCTGGGCGTGGACTGAGGGCTCCATCAACTCGCGCATGCGTGCGCGAGCGCGGGACAACCGCGACATCACCGTGCCTTCCGGTATACCCAGCACACGCGCCACGTCGGCATAGGCCATGTCTTCCAGTGTCACCAGGAGCAGCACGGCCCGTTGATCGACGGGCAGGCGTTGCAGGCAGCGGTCCAGGTCCATGGCTGTTTCGTGGGAGGCGTCAGCCGCGTCCGCGATGGCCGCCAGGGCATCCACATCCAGCGCCTGCACGGGCACCAGGCCGCGGCGCTGGTTGAGGTACAGGTTGTGCATCAGCGTGAAAAGCCAGGCGCGCAGATTGCTGCCGCCGCGCCACAGCAGCCACTTGCGGCAGGCGCGCTCCAGCGTGTCCTGCACCAGATCGTCGGCTGCCCATGCGTCGCCGGTGAGCGCGCGCGCATAGCGGCGCAACCCCGGCAGTTGCTCCACGATCTGGACGCGGTTCATGGGCGCATTGTGGGGCTCATGGCTTGGCGGTGCGCCACAGGTTGTTCACGCCGTCCCCCGTCTTGTCGCCGGGCTTGCCGTCCTTGATCCAGTAGTACAGCGGCTTGCCCTTGTAGGCCACCTGCTTGGCGCCGTCGGCGCGCTGGATCAGACTGTAGCCTTCACCCGCGGGGGCGCTGGTGGCGGTCAGGGGTGGCCAGTTGGTGGCGCAGGCGCCGTTGCAGGCCGACTGGCCATCGCCCGCTACGTCCTTGTCGAAGGTGTAGAGCGTCATGCCGTTCGGGCCGACGAGCACGCCGTCCTGGGTGCTGACTTGCGCGGGCGCGAGGGAATAACAGCCGGCGAGTGCCAGCGCGGCGAGCAGGGAACTGAGCTTGGTCATGGTGTTCTCCGGAAGGGTGC
The DNA here is from genome assembly GCF_027625375.1 of Diaphorobacter sp. ED-3. Classification (NCBI taxonomy): domain Bacteria; kingdom Pseudomonadati; phylum Pseudomonadota; class Betaproteobacteria; order Burkholderiales; family Comamonadaceae; genus Diaphorobacter; species Diaphorobacter sp. ED-3. The sequence continues at coordinate 1,719,770 of NZ_CP115182.1, forward strand.
CGGCCAGAGGAATTGTGGCCGGACGCTGGCATGAACACCGGGGGCGGTGCGTTTATTCCACCCTCCGCCAAAAAAAGATCAGCGGTGGCGGCTCTTCATGACGCGTTCCACCTCGCGCTTACCTTCGCGCTCCTTGATGGTGTCGCGCTTGTCGTGCTCGGCCTTGCCCTTGGCCAAGGCAATCTCGCATTTGGCGCGGCCGTCCTTCCAGTGGAGATTCAGCGGCACCAGGGTGTAGCCTTTTTGCTCGACCTTGCCGATCAGGCGCCGGATCTCGTCCTTGTGCATCAGCAGCTTTTTGATGCGCGCCGCGTCGGGGCTGACGTGCGTGGACGCGGTCTTGAGCGGGTTGATCTGGCAGCCGATGAGAAACAGTTCCCCATCTTTGATGATCACGTAGCCGTCGGTAAGTTGCACCTTGCCCTCGCGCAGTGCCTTGACCTCCCAGCCGTGCAGCACCAGCCCCGCCTCGTAGCGCTCTTCAAAGAAATAGTTGTATGCCGCCTTCTTGTTGTCGGCGATGCGGGACGATGTGTCAGGTTTCTTGGCCATGGTGAATAGATGCGGCGCAAACCGGGAGATCAAGGGTCTCCCTACAATTGTTGTCGTCTCGCACCATCGATTCTAGGCCGGCTGTGCCATCAGGCCCATCCAGCCTTCGCCTGCATGAAAACTGTCAACAAGTCCGTCCTCATCTGGTACAGCCCCGAAGAAATGTTCGCCCTCGTGACGGACGTGGCCAAGTATCCGCAGTTCCTGCCCTGGTGCGACCACGCCACCGTCCTGGAAACCCATGCAAATGGCATGAAGGCGGAAGTGGGCATTGCGTTGGGCGGCATACGCAAGTCGTTTGTCACGCGCAATACGCATGAGCCCGGGCGCCGCGTCAAGATGGAACTGGTGGAGGGCCCCTTTTCACAGCTCGACGGCGACTGGCACTTTCATCCTGTGGGGGACGGTACGCAGCGCGCATGCAAGGTCGAACTGCAGCTGAGCTACGGCTTTGACAACCGGGCGTTGGCGGCGTTGGTCGGCCCCGTGTTTGACCGCATCGCCGCCACGTTCATTGATGCCTTCATCAAACGGGCCGAGCAGGTCTATGGCTGAAACCTTGCCCCCGCCGGGGCGGCTGCGCATCGCGGTGGCCATCTCGCGGCAACCGGGCGATGTGCACGAGTGGGTGGTGCTGCTTCCGGCCGGTGCTACGGTGGTCGATGCTCTGAGCGCCTGCGGACTGGATGCGCAGGCTGAGGGGCTTGTCTGGGGCATTTGGGGCAGGGAAGGCAGACTGGACGATTTGCTGCACGATGGTGACCGCGTGGAAGGCTGCCGCCCCTTGCGGGTTGACCCGAAGCTGGCGCGCCGCCAGCGCTTTGCGCGCCAGGGCGCTCGTGCAGCGGGATTGTTCGCCAAACGCCGGCCGGGGGCCAAGTCCGGTTATTGAGAGTGCTTCCCAGCATGCGCTGAAAACAAAACGGCCGCCTCATCCATGCGGAAGGGCGGCCGGTGGCGGCGGTTATGGGGTAGCTGCTACTTGCAGTCGGAAGCGATGGTTGCTTCCGCTCGGCGTAATTCTGCTGCGCGGGTTGCGTCGTCCATGAAGCCCCGCTCCCCCTTGGCATTGACATTGCTCACCAACTGGCCGGGCGCCAACTGCTCCTTTGCGCGTTTGGCGCGCGCGCAGTTGTCGGCACGGGCCTTGGCCACGCGGTCCTCCTCCGCTTTCTTCTTGGCGGCTTCGGCGGCGTCAGCCTTGGCCTTGTTCTCCTCCAGCTGCTTGTCCTTGCCGCTGGCAGGCGCGGCGGCTTCGGATGCGGGGGCCGACGCTGGCGAAGCGGGCGCTGCCATCGCTGTACGCGGCAGGGCGCGCTGCGGTTGCTTGAGGATGCTCTTGTCAGGAATGTCCTGTGGCGGCGGGCGGTCGCTGAACACCTTGCGCCCATCCTTGTCCACCCATTGCCATTGGGCCGTTGCGCCCATGGCCCAGGAGCAGCCCAGCGCCAGCAGAAGAAGCTTGTGCGGTTTCATGCGGGCGAGTGTAGCGGTGAGCGGCTGCACCCACCAAGGGGCGCTCACGCGGGGTGTGTGCGATTTGTCGCGCGGCGGGTACAATCCTTTTTTTGGAGCTTTCACATGCGCCTTCTTGGAAAAGCGCTCACCTTCGACGATGTGTTGTTGGTGCCGGCGTACTCCCAGGTCCTGCCCAAGGACACCTCCCTCGTCACGCGCTTCACGCGCAACATCACCCTGAACCTCCCGCTCGTGTCCGCCGCCATGGACACCGTGACCGAAGCGCGTCTGGCCATCGCCATCGCGCAAGAAGGGGGGATTGGCGTCATCCACAAGAACATGACGGCCGAGCAGCAGGCGGCCGAGGTGTCAAAGGTCAAGCGGCATGAGTCCGGCGTGGTGCACGATCCCGTGGTCATCACGCCCGAACACACGGTGCTGCAGGTGCTGGAACTGTCCGAGAACCTGGGCATCTCGGGCTTCCCGGTCTGTGATGGTGGCAAGGTGGTGGGCATCGTCACCAGCCGCGACGTGCGCTTCGAGACGCGCTACGACGTCAAGGTACGTGAGATCATGACGCCGCGCGAGAAGCTGATCACCGTCAACGAAAAAGACGGCACCACCCCGGCGCAGGCCAAGGCACTGCTCAACCGCCACAAGCTGGAGCGCCTGCTGGTGGTGAACGACGCCTTTGAGCTCAAGGGCCTCATCACGGTCAAGGACATCAACAAGCAGACCACGTTCCCCAACGCCGCGCGCGATGCGGCAGGCCGCCTGCGCGTGGCCGCTGCCGTGGGCGTCGGCGCGGGCACCGAAGAGCGCGTGGCGTTGCTGGTCAAGGCCGGTGTGGATGCCATCGTGGTGGATACAGCCCATGGCCACAGCAAAGGTGTGATCGACCGCGTGCGCTGGGTCAAACAGAACTACCCGCAGGTGGACGTGATCGGCGGCAACATCGCCACCGGCGCTGCCGCGCTGGCCCTGGCCGAGGCAGGCGCCGATGCGGTCAAGGTCGGCATCGGTCCCGGCTCCATCTGCACCACACGCATCGTGGCTGGCGTGGGTGTGCCCCAGATCATGGCCATCGACAGCGTCGCCACCGCGCTTCAGGGCACAGGTGTGCCGCTGATCGCCGACGGCGGCATCCGCTTCTCGGGGGATATTGCCAAGGCGCTGGCCGCAGGCGCGTCGACCATCATGATGGGCGGCATGTTCGCTGGCACCGAGGAAGCGCCGGGCGAAGTCATCCTGTACCAGGGCCGGTCCTACAAAAGCTACCGTGGCATGGGCTCGATCGGCGCCATGCAGCAGGGCTCGGCCGACCGCTACTTCCAGGAAGCCACCACGGGCAATCCCAACGCTGACAAGCTGGTGCCCGAGGGCATCGAAGGCCGCGTGCCCTACAAGGGCTCCATGGTGTCCATCGTGTTCCAGATGGCCGGCGGCGTGCGTGCGGCCATGGGCTACTGTGGTTGCGCAACCATCGAAGAGATGAACAACAAGGCCGAATTCGTGGAGATCACGGCGGCTGGCATCCGCGAGTCGCACGTGCACGACGTGCAGATCACCAAGGAAGCCCCCAACTACCGGGCGGACTGAGTTTTCGCCATTCCGCAGGCCCGAACCCGTCTCCAGGTGTTCGGGCCTTTTGTCTTTTACCGACCCTGTCGCTCTCCATGCAACACGACAAGATCCTCATCCTCGACTTCGGCTCCCAGGTCACCCAACTCATCGCGCGCCGCGTGCGCGAGACGCATGTCTACTGCGAGGTCCACCCCTGCGACGTGAGCAGCGACTGGGTGCGCCAGTTCGCCGCAGACGGCAAGCTCAAGGGTGTGATCCTGTCGGGCAGCCACGCCAGCGTTTACGAAGTGGACGACCGCGCCCCTGACGCCGTGTTCGAGTTGGGCGTGCCCGTGCTGGGCATATGCTACGGCATGCAGACCATGGCCGCTCAGCTGGGCGGCAAGGTCGAGGGCTCGCACAGCCGCGAGTTCGGCTATGCCGAAGTCCGCGCCCATGGCCATACCGCGCTGCTCAAGGGCATCGAGGATTTCTCCACGCCCGAGGGCCACGGCATGCTGAAGGTGTGGATGAGCCACGGCGACAAGGTCACCGAGCTGCCTCCCGGTTTCAAGCTGATGTGCTCCACCGGCAGCTGCCCCATCGCCGGCATGGCGGACGAAACGCGGCGCTTCTACGCCGTGCAATTCCACCCCGAGGTCACGCACACGGTGCAGGGCGCCGCGCTGCTCAACCGCTTCGTGCGCGAGATCTGTGGCGCCCAGGCGGACTGGATCATGCGCGACCACATCGAGGAAGCCGTGCAGAAGATCCGCGAGCAGGTGGGCGACGAGGAAGTGATCCTGGGCCTGTCTGGCGGTGTGGATTCGTCGGTGGCTGCGGCCCTGATCCACCGTGCGATTGGCGACCAGCTCACTTGCGTGTTCGTGGACCACGGCCTGCTGCGCCTCAACGAAGGCGATATGGTCATGGACATGTTCGCAGGCAAGCTGCACGCGAAGGTGGTGCGCGTGGATGCCTCGGACCTGTTCCTGGGTGAGCTGGCCGGTGTGTCCGAGCCCGAGCAAAAGCGCAAGATCATCGGCCGCCTGTTCGTGGACGTGTTCAAGGCCGAAGCCGAAAAGCTCAAGGCCAGCGGCCAGGGCCACAAGGGCGCGACCTTCCTGGCGCAAGGCACTATCTACCCCGACGTGATCGAGTCCGGCGGTGCCAAGAGCAAGAAGGCCGTCACCATCAAGAGCCACCACAACGTGGGCGGGCTGCCCGAGCAACTCGGCCTCAAACTGCTGGAGCCGCTGCGCGACCTGTTCAAGGACGAGGTGCGTGAGCTCGGCGTGGCCCTGGGACTGCCGCGCGAAATGGTCTACCGCCATCCGTTCCCTGGCCCGGGCCTGGGCGTGCGCATTCTGGGCGAGGTGAAGAAGGAATACGCCGACCTGCTGCGCCGCGCCGATGCCATCTTCATCGAAGAGCTGCGCAACTTCACCGACGAAGCCACGGGCAAGACCTGGTACGACCTCACCAGCCAGGCCTTCACCGTGTTCCTGCCCGTCAAGAGCGTGGGCGTGATGGGCGATGGCCGCACCTACGACTATGTGGTGGCATTGCGCGCGGTGCAGACCAGCGACTTCATGACAGCCGACTGGGCGGAGTTGCCCTACGCGCTGTTGAAGAAGGTCTCCAGCCGCATCATCAATGAGGTGCGCGGCATCAACCGCGTGACCTACGACGTGTCGAGCAAGCCGCCTGCCACCATCGAGTGGGAGTGACGCTTACCGGCGTCTAGCAGGCAGTAGGTGCTGCTCCTGTAACCCCGTCAACTTTTGCACAACGCCCGGTCTGAACACCGGGCGTTGTTTTTTTTGCTCTAAAAATAGGAGCTGCTGGCGCTTGCTAGGTAGGGGTTGCAGCCTTTTTGTGTGAATATGGATTGCAGTGGGGAAGAGGGCGTGCGCCGAACGGGGCGCACACGGGGCTGCCTATGAACGTGTGGCTTAGTGCTGGTGCCTGCCAGGCTGCCTGAACAAGCAGAGCGAGCCGCTGGTCCGTGTGCGGGCAGTGCAGTTGTCGGGTGCAGGGCGATGCACCGGGGGGCGCGGCGATGGGGATGCGACAGCGTCCGCACATCAGGCCGACGGCAAGAAGCCTCCGCACATAGTCCGACGCCCCAGGATGATCGGAGATTCCACCACGATAGAAGCAACCGCCGTCCTACATCTGCGCCCCTGCGTCATGGATAGCGTTTGCACATGCGATCTAAGCAACCCACCGCGAGCGACGCCCTCCCATCTGGCGCGAAGCAGGGGCAGGGCAAGGCCCCCACCTCGACACGCACCCTGTGGAAGGGGGCGATCAGCTTTGGCCTCGTCCATATTCCCGTGGGCTTGTACTCGGCGACCGTCAGCTCGGGCATCGACTTTGACTGGCTGGACCGCCGGTCGATGGAGCCGGTGGGGTACAAGCGTGTGAACAAAATCACGGGCAAGGAAATCGCCACGGCCGATATCGTCAAGGGTGTGGAGTATGAAGAAGGCCGCTACGTCATTCTGACGCCCGAGGAAATCGCGGCCGCCTTTCCTAAGGTCACGCAGACGATCGAGATCGAGGCGTTTCTTGACGCCGACGAGATCCCCTTTGTCTACCTGGAGCGTCCCTATTACACGGCGCCTCTCAAGCGTGGCGAAAAGGTGTACGCGCTGCTGCGCGAGGCCCTGCGCCAGAGCAACCGCGTGGGCGTGGCCAAAGTGGTGATCCAGTCCAAGCAGCACTTGGCCGTGCTCATTCCGTGCGGCCGAGCGCTGATCCTCAACCTGCTGCGCTGGGGAGGGGAGATCCGCTCATTCGAGCAACTGGCCCTGCCGCCGCTGGATGCGAAAGCCGCGGGTATCAAGGACGCGGAGCTGGCCATGGCCATGCAGCTCATCGAGGACATGACGCAGGAGTGGAACGCGGACCGCTTCCGCAATTCCTTCTCTGAGGAGATCCACAGGCTGGTCGAGGCCAAGGCCTCTGCGGGAGAGATTGCCCATGTCGCTCAGCCGGATGAAGGACCGGCGGTGGCTGCGGGGGCGGAGGTGCTGGACCTCACCGCGTTGCTCAAGCGCAGCCTGGAGGGCGCCTCGGCCACCCCGCCGCGCAAGGACAAACCCGCCTCCGTGACCCGCCTTGCACCGTCGGGTAAGGCAGCGGCCAAATCCACCGCCGCCAAAAAGTCACCGGCCCGCAAGACGGCGGCCAAGGCGGCGCCTGCCAAGCCCACTGCGGCCAAGAAGCCTCGCCGCGCGCACGGATAGCCGTGCGTACACCGGATAAGGCGACGGACCATGCCCCGCAAAGACCCGCTGGCGACCTACAAGCAAAAGCGCAACTTTGCCGTGACGCCAGAGCCCGCGGACGGCGGAGCGCAGTCGCAGGCGCTGCAGTACGTGATTCAGAAGCACTGGGCCAGCCGCTTGCACTACGACCTGCGCCTGGAACTGGACGGCACAATGAAGAGCTGGGCCGTACCCAAGGGCCCCAGTTACGACCCGGCGGACAAACGCATGGCCGTGCAGGTGGAAGACCACCCGATTTCCTACAACCAATTCGAAGGGCAGATCCCGCCGCGCCAATACGGCGCGGGGCGGGTCATCATCTGGGACCGCGGCTATTGGGTGCCGCAGGGCAATCCGCGCGAAGGCTACCGCAAGGGAAAGCTGAAGTTCGAGATCCACGGCCACAAATTGCATGGTCACTGGACCCTGGTGCGTATGCATGGCCGAGACGACGATAAGCAGCCACCCTGGCTGCTGATCAAGGAGCGCGACGGGCTGGAGCGTGCGGCCGGGGAGTTCAGCGTGGTCGACGAGATGCCCGACACCGTGGCAGACCAGCCGCCCGTTGCGCCACCGACGCGCGCAGTCGCGCAGCGGGCTGGGCCCGCGCAGATTCAGCCTCCCACGGCAGCGGCGGTGCCGTGGACATCCGCACCCACGGCACCGCTGCCTGACCAGCTATCCCCGCAACTCGCCACGCTGGTGGATGGACCGCCGGCCGACCTCTCGCAGTGGCTGTGGGAGCTGAAGTTCGACGGTTATCGCATGCTGGCCCGGGTTCAGCGCGACAAGGCACGGCTGTACACCCGTAACGGCAACGACTGGACCGCCAAGATGCCCGCCCTGGCGCAAGCGCTGGCCGCCTTGCCGCTGTCCTCTGCATGGATCGACGGCGAGGTGCTGGTGCTGGACGCCCAGGGTGTCCCCGACTTCCAGGCGCTGCAGAACGCGTTTGACGGGCGTTCGACCGACGCGCTGGTCTTTTACGCCTTCGACTTGCCTTATGCGCACGGGCGCGATCTGAGGCAGATGCCCCTCACTGAACGGCGCGCGCTGCTGCGCAGCGTGCTGCAGCCAGCCTCCTCAGACCGTGTGCGGTTCAGCGAAGCGTTCGAAGCCCGGCCGGCGGACCTGGTGGCCTCGGCCTGCCGGCTGGGATTTGAAGGGGTGATCGGCAAGCGCAAGGACAGCGTGTATGCCTCCCGCCGCAGCACGGACTGGATCAAGCTCAAGTGCAGCCATCGGCAAGAGTTCGTCATCGGCGGATACACCGACCCGCAGGGCTCACGCACAGGGATCGGTTCACTGCTGCTGGGCGTGCATGACGAGGGCGGTGCCCTGCGCTATGCCGGCAATGTGGGCACGGGTTTCAGCGAGCGCGTCCTCGCGGACCTGGCCCGGCGGCTGGGCGCTTTGCGCACCCAGGACAGCCCGTTTGCCCAGCCGCGCTCCATCCCCCGCAAGGTGCATTGGGTGAGGCCCACGCTGGTGGCGGAGGTTTCCTTCGCCGAATGGACGAAGGAGGGCAAGGTGCGCCACGCCGTGTTCCGCGGGTTGCGCGACGACAAGCCCGCCGCCGCCATCGTCCACGAGGAGCCTGCGCACCTGCAGGGGGCTGCGCCCAGCCGCGCCGCGCGCGTGGGGGGGCTGCAGGTGACAAGCCCGGCGCGCGTGGTGGATCCCTCCACCGGGTTCACCAAGCTTGATCTGGTGCGGTACTACGCCACGGTAGCGCCCCTCATGCTGCCCCACCTGCAGGGGCGGCCCGTATCCCTGCTGCGGGCGCCGCAAGGTCTGGAGGGCGAGCTTTTCTTTCAAAAGCACCTGGACACGGGGGCATTGGACGGGGTGAGTGCGTTGTCACCCGACCTGGATCCTGGGCACCCGCCGCTGCTGGAAGTGGCCACGGCGCAGGGCCTGCTGTCGGCCGCGCAGATGAACACCGTCGAGTTTCACACCTGGAATGCTCGCAAGGACCGGATCGAGCGGCCCAACCGCATCACCTTCGACTTGGATCCGGGCGAGGGCGTGCCGTGGGCGCACGTGCAGGAGGGCGCGGCGCTTGTGCGCTTGATGCTCACCGAGCTGGGCCTGCCATCGTTCCTCAAGACCAGCGGCGGCAAGGGGCTGCATGTGGTGGTGCCCATCAAGCGGCTGCACGGCTGGGATGCCGTGAAAGACTTCAGCCAAGCCGTGGTGCAGCATCTGGCGCGCACCCTGCCGCAGCGTTTCGTGGCCAAGAGCGGACCCCGCAACCGTGTGGGAAAGATCTTTGTGGATTACCTGCGCAATGGCTTTGGCGCCACCACGGCCTGTGCATGGACGGCGCGCGCGCGGCCGGGCATGGGCGTGTCTGTGCCCGTCGCCTGGCAGGAACTGGACGCGCTCACGGGTGGCGCCCACTGGACGGTGCAGACCGTGGACCGGCGCTTGAAGACCGGCAACGGCCCCTGGTCAGGCTATGACGAGGCTGCCGTGTCCATCGGGCCGGCGATCAAGGCGCTCGGGGAAAAACGCCACACATAGCCCTGGTGCCCTGCAAGCACTCATGGTGGGGCGAAGGCATACAAGCGGTCTAGGCGGCCCTCATTGAACCTGGTTGCTTCCTGTATCCTTTGAAGCGCCCCGGTCATCGGCCGGGGCGATTTCTTCTCGCTGCGCGTGTGCCCGGCCACCGGTGGTTGCGGGCCTGCGTGTCTGGTGGCAATCCTTCGTTCAAAGACTTCAACATGTCCCTTGATTTCCACGGCCGTGTGGCCATCGTGACGGGTGCAGGTGGCGGCCTGGGCCGTCAGCATGCTTTGGCGCTGGCAGCGCGTGGCGCCAAGGTGCTGGTCAATGACCTTGGCGGCGCCGTGGACGGCAGCGGTGGCTCGGTGTCCGCCGCGCAGGCCGTGGTGGATGAGATCCGCGCCGCAGGCGGCGAGGCGCTGGCCAACGGTGCGTCGGTGACCGATTTCGCGGCTGTGCAGGCCATGGTGCAGCAGGCCATGGACGCGTGGGGTCGCGTGGACATCCTGGTCAACAACGCCGGCATCCTGCGCGACAAGTCGTTTGCCAAGATGGACATGGCGGACTTTGCCCTCGTGGTCCAGGTCCACCTCATGGGCGCGGCCCATTGCTGCAAGGCGGTGTGGCCGCACATGCAGGCGCAGAACTATGGGCGCATCGTGATGACGACGTCCTCCACGGGCCTGTACGGCAACTTCGGCCAGGCCAACTACGGCGCGGCCAAGCTGGCGCAGGTGGGGTTGATGCAGACGCTGGCGATCGAAGGGGCCAAGTACGGCATCCATGTGAACGCCTTGGCACCCACGGCCGCCACCCGCATGACCGAGGGCTTGATGCCCGAGGACGTGCTGGCTGCCCTCCGGCCCGAGGCGGTGGTACCCGCCATGCTGGTGTTGGCGCATGAGAGCGCGCCCACGCGCACCATTCTGTGTGCAGGCGCGGGCACATTCGAGGCCGCGCACATTACGCTCACCCAGGGCATCCACCTGGGACAAGGTGCCGATGTGCCGGAGCAATTGGCCGCGCGCCTGGCCGAGGTGACGGCCCGCGGAGCGGGTGAGCAGGTACCGCAAAGCGGCGCCGCACAGGGGACGAACGAGGTGGCGCAGGCCCTGGCTGCGCACCGCTGACACGGCCTGTCCGGGGCGGTGCTGCCCCGCTGCTACGGTACCAAGAGCGACCGTGCAGAGGCCGGCGGCAGTTCCCCGGTGTCAGGCCGGCGCTTGATGTGGGCGCGGGCAGGCCGCAGCGCGGCGTGCTAAGTTTCGGCCCCACATCAAAAAAGATGGAACAACCACCACCATGAGCACACTCCCACAGCGAATCGCAGCCCTGTCCGCCGACCGGTTGGCAGGCATGCGCCGCGGCATCGAGAAGGAGGGGCTGCGCGTGCTGCCCACGGGCGCCCTGGCGCTCACACCCCATCCGGTGGCGCTGGGCTCGGCCCTCACGCACCCCTGCATCACCACGGACTACAGCGAATCGCAGATCGAGCTCATCACCGGTGCCCACCGCACGGTGCAGGAATGCCAGGATGAACTGACCGAGATCCACCAGTTCGTGCACCGCGTGCTCCAGCAGCAGCCGGGCGGCGAGATGCTCTGGGTGTCCAGCATGCCCTGCATGTTGCCTACGGACGAGACCATTCCGCTGGCGCGCTATGGCTCGTCCAACCCGGGGCGTGCCAAGAGCGTGTACCGCATGGGCCTGGGCCACCGCTACGGCCGGCGCATGCAGACCATCTCGGGCATTCATTACAACTGGTCGCTGCCCGGCGTGGGCAGCGACGAGTACTTTGCGCTGATCCGCAACTTCCGCCGGCACGCGTTCGTGCTTCTGTACCTGTTTGGTGCATCGCCTGCGCTGTGCCCGTGCTTCGTCGAAGGGCGGCAACACAGCCTGCAGCCGCTGGGCGACGGCAAGCGCGCGCTGTACCTGCCGCATGCCACTTCGCTGCGCATGGGGCGCCTGGGCTACCAGAGCGACGCCCAGGCCACGCTGGCCGTCAGCTACAACGGCTTGCAGGGCTATGCCGATTCGCTGCACGAGGCGCTCACGCGGCCTTATCCGGCCTACGAGGCGATTGGCGTGCGCAACCCCGGCGGCGACTACAACCAGCTGGGCACCAGCCTGCTGCAGATCGAGAACGAGTTCTACGGCACCATCCGGCCCAAGCGCACCGTCCACAGCGGCGAGCGCCCCCTGCACGCGCTGCGCGAGCGCGGCGTGGAGTATGTCGAGGTGCGCCTGATGGACCTGGACCCGTTCGTGCCCGTGGGCATCACCGCCGACACCATGCGCCTGCTGGACGTGTTTTTGCTGCACTGCCTGCTGTCGGACAGCCCGCCCGACACGCCGGCCGAGATCGCCGAACTCAAGAACAACCAGCACCTGGCGGCCGAGCGCGGGCGCGAGGCCGGCCTGCAGCTCATGCGCCGCGGCCAGCGTGTGCTGCTGACCGATTGGGCCGCCGAGGTGCTGGCCGAATGCGCGCCCATTGCCGCCACGCTGGATGCCGCCCACGGCGGCGAGGCTTATGCGCACGCGCTGACGGCGGCCCAGGCGACACTGGCGGCCCCGCACTCCACACCGTCCGCGCGCGTGCTGGCCGAGCTGCAACAGCAGCATGACAACGACTTCATCGCCTTCGCACTTGCGCATTCCCAGTCGGCGCGGGACATCCTGATGGGACAGCCCTGGAGCGAGTCGCAGCAGGCGCGCTACCAGGCGCTGGCCGAGCGGTCGCTGGAGGAGCAGCGGGCCATTGAAGTGGCAGATGACCTGCCGTTCGAGGCGTGGCGCGAGCGGTTCATGGCGGTCGAGCAGTTGGGGTAGTTTTTGAGGGTGGCGCTTATGGCGTAAGCGCCGCCAGCTATTCTTTTTGATGTTGCTGCGCGGGGGCGCATAACCCGGTCGGCACCCAAGCATTCGGCAGCAAAAACTCAAAAACGATAGCTGTCCGCGCTTGCCCCACAAGCGCAGAGCCCCATTTAGGGCCTGTTCACACTATTTTTGCCAGTGCGAATGGCGTGAAAACCGCGCCAATCTAGGCGCGTGACGACGCCAAGGCCGGGGCCTTGGCTAGGAGGGCAACGACGAATGGCGCGGTTTTCACTCCGTTCCCTCCGGGTTGCGATCAAAAAGGGCCATTCGCGGCGTTGCCAAGCCTCGCTGGGGTAGCACCCCAGCTTCGTTTGGCGCCTTGCGCCTGGCCCTTTTTGATCGCAACGCATCTGGCAAAAATAGTGTGAACAGGCCCTAGCCCTTCAGATCACCCCTTGCGCGCCATCGCCGCCGACCGGATGCCATCCAGCGTTCCCGTGGGTGTGATCGCCTGCGGATCGATCAGGCAGTGCAGCACGCTGGGCAGCCCGCTCGCCCGTGCGCGTGCCAGTGCCGGGGCGAAGTCTTCGGTGCGCTCCACGCGCTCGCCGTGCCCGCCGAAGGCCTGGGCATAGGCCTTGAAATCGGGGTTCTTGAGCTGTGTGGCGCTAATGCGCCCAGGGTACTCGCGCTCCTGGTGCATGCGGATGGTGCCGTACATGGCGTTGTCCAACAGCACCACTATCAGCGGCAGGCCGTACTGCACGGCGGTGGCGAACTCCTGGCCATGCATCAGAAAGTCGCCGTCGCCCGCAAACACCACCACCTCGCGCTCGCGCCACAGGCGCTTGGCGCCCACGCCGGCCGGCAGGCCGTAGCCCATCGAGCCGCTGGTGGGGGCCAGTTGGCTGGCATAGGTGGTGAACGGCCAGAAGCGGTGCACCCAGGTGGCGAAGTTGCCCGCGCCGTTGCAGAAGATGGTGTCGGCGGGCAGCACTTCGCGCAGGTGCTGCATCACCTCGCCCATCTGCAGCTTGCCGGGGATGCGGATGGGCGCCGGGTCGCTCCAGGCCAGGTACTCGGCGCGCGCAGCCTCGGTGTGCGCGGTCCAGCGCGGCTCGGCCGCGGGGCGCAGGCCGGCCAGGGCGGCGGCCATGGCCTGCGGCGTGGCGTGGATGGCCTGCACCGGGCGGTAGAGCCGGCCGAGCTCGTCGGCGTCGGCATGCACATGCACCAGCGGCTGCGCCGGCACGGGAATGTCGAACAGCTCGTAGCCCTGCGAGGGGATCTCCGACAGCCGCCCGCCCAGCACCAGCACCAGGTCGCTCGCGCGGATGCGCGCCAGCAGTTGGGGGTTGACGCCCAGGCCCAGGTCGCCCGCGTAGCTGGCGTGGCTGGCCGGGAATAGCATCTGCCGGCGGAACGAGCAATACACCGGCAGCCGCCAGGCGCTGGCAAAGGCCTGCATGTCGCGCACCGCCTGGTCGGACCAGCGGCTGCCGCCCACGATGACCACCGGCCGCTCGGCCGCCTGCAGCCGCGCCGCCAGTGCCTGCAGTGCGGGCGCGCCGGGGTAGGTCTCGGGCACGGAGTAGGGCAGGGCATCGGCCACCTGCACGGCATCGGTCAGCATGTCCTCGGGCAGGGCCACCACCACGGGGCCGGGGCGGCCCGAGGTGGCGACGTGGAATGCGCGCGAGACCAGCTCCGGCACGCGTCGCGCATCGTCGATCTGCACCACCCACTTGGCCATGGTGCCGAACACGGCGCCGTAGTCCAGCTCCTGGAACGCCTCGCGCCCCAGCGCACCGCGCGCCACCTGGCCTACGAAGACGATCAACGGCGTCGAATCCTGGTGCGCGATGTGGATGCCCGCCGATGCGTTGGTAACCCCCGGCCCGCGCGTCACGAAGCAGATGCCCGGGCGGCCGGTCAGCTTGCCCTGCGCCTCGGCCATCATGGCCGCGCCGCCCTCCTGGCGGCACACGGTGACGGCGATGTTGGCGTCGTGCAGGGCGTCCAGCACGGCCAGGTAGCTCTCGCCCGGCACGCAAAAGAGCTGCTGCACGCCGTGCACGATGAGCTGCTGGACGAGGATCTGCCCGCCCGTGCGGGATGCGGCGGTGGAGGTAGCGGTGTGCGGCATGGAGGTCCAAGAGAAGGCGAAGCTGCAAATATCGCCCAGCCATGCGCGCTTGCATAGCAAAAAAGCGGAACGACTTGTTGCTTAAATCGCATCAAGTGGCAATATCCCGTCTCAGCCCTGCCTGGCGCCAGCGCTTATGGATCAAGCGCTGGCGCCTTATGCGTTACCACAAGCCTTGGTAGGGTTCATTCTTTGACTGCATGAATTAACGCCATGTTTCGCAAACTTTTCCTGCCGCCCGTGGCCGACCTGCTCGCCTTCGAGGCCGCCGCGCGCCACGCCAGCATCTCACGTGCGGCGGAGGAGCTGCACCTCACGCAAAGCGCCGTCTCGCGCCAGGTGCGCCAACTGGAGGCACAGCTCGGTCAGGCCCTGTTCACCCGGGTGCGCCAGCGCGTGGTGTTGACGGATGCGGGGCGCCTGTACGCCGCCGACGTACGCGCCGTGCTGCAGCAGCTCGGTGCCGCCACGCAGAAGGCCATGGCCCTGGCCGATGGCGGCGGACTCCTGCACCTGGCGGTGCTGCCCACGTTGGGCGCGCGCTGGCTGGTGCCGCGCCTGCCTGCGTTTGCCGCGCTGCACCCGGAGCTGACGGTGAATCTTTCTGCCCGTGGCGAGCCTTTTGACTTCGCCCAGGAGCCGTTCGATGCCGCTATCCACTACGGTGCGCCCCACTGGGCCGGCGCCGTGTGCGACTACCTGATGCACGAAGAAGTGGTGCCGGTGTGCAGCCCCGCGCTGCGCACCCGCCACCGCATCGAGACCCCTGCCGACGTGGCCGGCCTGACCCTGCTGCACCAGACCACGCGCCCCATGCTGTGGGCCGATTGGTTCGAGCAGGAGGGCGTGCCCGCGCCCCAGGCCCTGCGCGGCCCGCGCTTCGAGCAGTTCGCCATGATCGCCCAGGCCGCCATCTCCGCCCTGGGCGTGGCCCTGCTGCCGCGGTTTCTGATGGAGGAGGAATTGGCGAGCGGCGCGCTGGTGGAGCTGCCCGGTGGCGTGCTGACCAGCAGCGATGCGTACTACCTCGTGGTGCCGCTGGCGCGTGCAGAGTCGGCGGGGGTGAAGGCCTTCAGGGCGTGGCTGCGGGAGGTGGCGGGCCAGCGGGAGCTGGGCCGCGTTGGTGGATGAGCGCATGGTGCGCATTGCGGGCGGACACCCTCCCTGGCAATAGTGGTCAAGCGTCGCCGGACCGTTTCATGCCTGCGGCCAGGGCGGCCAGTGCCAAAAAAGCCAGGACCGCCAGTGTGGCGGAGAGCCAGAGCGCCGCGCCGCCCCAGCGCTCCACGGCCAGCCCGAACAGGAATGGCGCCCCGGCCTGCACGATGCGCGCGGGCACCATCAGGAACCCCTGCCGCTGCCCATAGCCTTGTGCGCCGAAGATCAGCAGCGGCAGGGTGCCGATGGCAATGGTCAGGATGCCGTTGCCGAGCCCGTGCAGCACGGCGAACGCGGGCGCCGCGTGGCTGCCCAGCAGCATCAGCAGTACGACGCCCAGCGGATGCGCCAGCGTGGCCAGCCGCGCCGACAACAGCGGATGCGACCGCTTGAGCACGGTGAATTCGACCAATCGCCCCGCGACCTGGGCCGGCCCCACCAGCGCCGCAATGCCGATCGCGCCAGCCAAGGCCACGCCCGAAGCCTGCAGGACCTGCGGCAGATGCGCCGCCATCGCGGTGCTGTTGAACCACGCAATGGCAAACACGCAGGCCATGAGCACGGCCGCACGCCGCCGGGCCGGTGCCAGGCTTGCCGCTGCCTGTGCATGAGGGCTCCCTGCCGCAGCGGCCTGCGCACCGGCCGAAGCGGCCGGCGCGGCCGTGGGCAGCATCGCGTTCAGCGGCAGGCCGATGAGCAGATGCAGCGCCGCCCATGTCAGGCAGGCCTGCCGCCAGCCGAACGCCGACTCCAGGGAGGCCGTCAATGGCCAGCCGATCGTGCTTGCAAAGCCTGCCAGCAAGGTGATGCCGGTGATCGCCCGCCGGGCGTCCTGGCCATGCAGGCGGACCACGGTGGCGAACGCGGCCTCGTAGAGGCCGCTGCCCATGGCCAGGCCCATCAAGGTCCAGGCAGCAAAGACATGGGCGGGCTGTGAGGCCAGGCTGAGCGCCGCGAGCCCTGCGGCAAACACCAGGTTGCTGACGACCAGTACCCGCCGCCCACCAGCCCGGTCAATGGCGCGCCCCGCCCAGGGGCCGGTTGCTGCGGCAAACAGCAGCGCCATCGAGAACGCCCCAAACACCGCCGACGAGGACATGCCGACGTCTCGCCCCATCGGCGCGGCCACCACGGCCGGCAGGTAGTACGACGACGCCCACGCCAGTGTCTGGGCTACGCCCAGCATCAGCGTGGTGGTGGTTCTACGCTGCACGCTTTGCACCCGCGTCGTACCAGCCCTTGGATGAATTCACGACTTTGACGACCAGCAGCATCACCGGCACTTCGATGAGCACGCCCACCACCGTGGCCAGTGCCGCGCCCGACTCGAAGCCAAACAGACTGATGGCGGTGGCCACGGCCAGTTCAAAAAAGTTGGATGCGCCAATCAGGGCGGACGGGCAGGCGACCGCGTGCTTTTCACCCGCCGCGCGGTTGAGCCAGTAGGCCAGCGCCGAGTTGAAGAACACCTGGATCAGGATGGGCACGGCCAGCAGTGCGATGACCAGGGGCTGGCGCAGGATGGCCTCGCCCTGGAAGGCGAACAGCAGCACCAGCGTGAGCAGCAGCGCCGCAATGGACCACGGCCCGATGCGCTGGAGTGCCGCATCGAACGCGGCCTGTCCCCGTGCCAGCAAGGCGCGCCGCCACCACTGGGCCAGCACCACCGGAATGACGATGTACAGCACCACCGAGGTGAGCAGGGTGTCCCATGGCACCGTGATGGCCGACAGGCCGAGCAGGAAGGCCACCAGCGGCGCGAACGCCACGATCATGATGCTGTCGTTCAACGCGACCTGGGACAGCGTGAACAGGGGGTCGCCGCCGGTCAGGCGGCTCCATACGAACACCATGGCCGTGCAGGGGGCGGCGGCCAGCAGGATCAGGCCAGCGATGTAGCTGTCGAGTTGGTCCGCAGGCAGGTAGGGGGCAAACCACTGGCGGATGAACAGCCAGCCGAGAAAGGCCATGGAGAATGGCTTGACCAACCAGTTCACAAACAGGGTGACCCCGATGCCGCGCACGTGGTGCCGCACCTCGCCCAGGGCGGAGAAGTCCACCTTGAGCAGCATCGGGATGATCATCACCCAGATGAGCAGCCCCACCGGCAGGTTCACGCGGGCCACTTCCCACGACCCAATGGTCCGCGCTGCACCGGGAAACGCCTGGCCCAGTCCGATGCCCACCACGATGCACAGCAGCACCCACACGGTGAGATAGCGCTCGAACACGCTCATGGGAGCGCCTGCCGCGCGTTGGGCAGTGGTTTCGCACTGGGCACTCATGTCATTTCCCTGCGAGTTCGCGGGCGCTGGTCTGCAATACCGCTTTCTCCAGCTTGTCGGCGGGCAGGTTGATCAGCAGGTCCAGGCGGCGCTTGATCAGGTGCAGCGTCTGGCGGAAGGCTTCCAGCTTTTCTGAATCAGGCGCGTCGCCTTCGGAAGGATCGGCGAAGCCCCAGTGCGCCGTTGCGGGGTGCCCCGGCCAGATCGGGCAGACCTCTCCCGCGGCGTTGTCGCACACGGTGATGATCAGATCCATCGTGGGAGCGCCTGGGGCGGCAAACTCATCCCAGCTCTTGCTGCGCAAGCCCTCGGTGGAGACGCCTGCCTTTTGCAGGACCTGCAGGCCCAGGGGATGCGGCTGCTGGTTGTCGCGCGGGCTGCTGCCGGCAGACCATGCCTTGAAGCGCCCGCCCGCCATGGCATTGAGCAAGGCCTCGGCCAGGATGCTGCGCGCGGAGTTGTGCGTGCAGAGAAAAAGAACGTTCAAGTGCGTCGTCATGAAGGACCTTCAGCGCATCAGCAGCAGGTGGATGAGGAAGTGGCGGGCCCGCAGCAGGGGGGCTTGGATGCCGGGGCCGCAGGCGCCTTTGGCGCGCAGCACGCGCCGGCGGCAGCCGTTGGGCTGGACTCGTTGAACACGGGAATGTCGCCGAGCGTGTGAAAGTGCTCCCACGCGATGCCCTGCGGGTCGGTAACCCAGTGCTTCTCGCTGCGCGCATAGCAGCAGGTGGTGGCGCCTTCGTCGAGCAGGGCCATGTCGGCCGATGCGGCCCTGGCCTTCAGTTCTGACAGTTCGGCCGCGTCGTCCACCTGAAAGCCCAGGTGATCCAGGCCTGGGGAGGTGCCCCGCGTGGAGATCGCGAAGTTGACCCGCGGATCGTCGAGCATCCACTTCGCGTAATCGGCCTCCACGCGAGCGGGCTCGGCCGCGAAGAGTTGGGAGTAGAAACGGATGCTCTGGGCCAGGTCTTCCACATGCAGGTGGACATGGAATCGCTTCATGGGTTCTCCTTCAAAAGTGGGTCAACAGTCGCAGCTCTTTGCTGTCTCCGCCAGGCAGGACGCGCCCTGGCAGCAGTTCTCCGTGAGGTAGCCGAGCAGATCGTCCATCGTGTCGAAGGAGGCCCGGTAGATCAGGTTGCGCCCCTGACGCTCCTGGCTGACGAGGCCGGAGTGCACGAGCTCCTTGAGGTGAAAGGACAAGGTGTTGGGTGCCACCGCCAGTTGCTCGCACAACGAGCCTGGTGTGAGCCCCTCTGCGCCGGCCACGACCAGTGCGCGAAACACCCGCAGGCGTACTTCTTGAGCCAACGCAGCGAGGGAGCGGATGACATCGATTTCTTGCATAAAACAACTATACAACGATATTGGAAGTGTTGTAAATTTCTTTGGCGCAACATTGCGCATGCCTGAGGCACGCCCTTATCCCCGCCCATTCGGTGCATTGACCACGAACGCCTATGCCATCTCACTTCACCCTTCTGGACGCGCCCACCAAGTATTTGTTCTTCACCGGCAAGGGTGGTGTCGGCAAGACCTCGGTGTCCACGGCCGTCTCCATCGCCTTGGCAGACGCGGGCAAGAAGGTTCTATTGGTCAGTACCGATGCGGCGTCGAACCTCGATGAAATGCTCGGCATTGCGCTGTGCAACCATCCTGTTCCTGTGCCGGGGGTTCCGGGTCTGATGGTCCTGAACATCGATCCGGAAGCCGCGTCGCAGAACTACCGTGCCCGCGTCATTGAACAGATGGGCACACAGGCTACGGCTGAGGAGGTGGACCTCGTGCGCGAGCAGCTCTCGGGTGCCTGCACCACCGAGATCGCCACCTTCGATGAGTTCTCTCAACTTCTGTCGGAAGGAGGGCGGGATTTCGACCATGTCGTGTTCGATACCGCCCCCACGGGCCATACCTTGAGGCTTCTCAGCCTGCCCAAGGCATGGAGCGGGTTCCTCAAGGGCAATGACCGCGGAGCATCCTGCCTGGGGCCGCATTCGGGGTTGAAGATGCAGGAGCAGCTTTTCAACCGGGCGCTGGCATCCCTGAACGAAGCTTCGCTCACGACCATTGTTCTGGTGGCGCGGCCTGAGGCGGGAGCGCTCAACGAAGCCGCCAGGTCTTCAGACGAACTGCGTGAGTTGGGCCTTTCCCACCAGCGCCTGGTGATCAACGCGGTTTTCAAGGCGCAAGACCCTTGCGATGCCGTCGCCCTGGCCATCGAGGCTCTGGGACAGGAGGCCATGCAGGAGATGCCGCAGGCGCTGAAACGTCTGGCGGCCGACGTGATTCCCATGCGGCCCGTCGATTCCGTGGGGCTGCAGGCGCTGCGGGCGCTGCTGTCGCCATCACCGACCGAGGTGCCTGCGGCTGCCCTGGAAGCACCCGACTTCGCGCACCAGACACTGTCCGCGCTGGTGGCGGAGCTGGCGCGGGGTGAGCGTGGATTGATCATGGTGATGGGCAAGGGTGGCGTGGGCAAGACCACGATTGCCGCGGCGATCGCCCTGGGACTGGTCAAGCTCGGCAAGTCCGTGCACCTGAGCACCACGGACCCCGCCGCCCACCTGGCGGTGACGCTGGACGGCGAGATCCCGGGCCTGACCGTCGGGCGCATTGACCCCAAAGCAGAGACCCAGAAATACGTGGACAAGGTCGTTGCCGCCAAATCGGCCGGCATGACCCCGGCGGAGAAGGACCTGTTGATGGAAGATCTGCGTTCTCCATGCACGGAGGAAGTGGCGGTCTTCCATGCGTTCTCGCATGTGGTGTCTCAGGCCCGAAGCGCGTTCGTGGTGCTCGACACCGCGCCCACGGGCCACTCGCTGCTGCTCATGGATGCCACGGGCGCCTACCACCGCCAGATGGTGCGGGAGTTCGAAGGCAAGGCGTCGGGGCGCATCACCACGCCCCTGATGCGGCTGCAGGACCCTGACTACACCAAGATCATTCTGGTGACGTTGCCCGAGGCCACCCCGGTGTCGCAGGCCGCTGCGCTGAAGGAGGACCTGCAGCGGGCCCGGATCGGCACCTTCGCCTGGGTGGTCAACAAGTCACTGTTGGCCAGCAACACCCGCGATCCCCTTCTTCAGGCCCGGTTGAACAGCGAGAGGCGGCAGATGGAGCGGGTTCAAGCATTGGCGCAAGGCCGGTTCTATCTGATTCCCTGGGCGGCGACCCCGCCCGTGGGCGCAAAGGCGCTGGGGGATCTGCTGGAGCCTTGAGCTGCAGAGGCTGCCCTTCCTGGCATGCAAGAGCCTCGCGGGCCGCTGCACACATTCAGCCCCGGTGCAGCGTCAGCAGGAGCCCCCGCCGGGCTGCGCCAGCGCGCCCTGCGCATCTTCGCACCACCACTGCGCCGCCGCATAAAAGCCCTCCCACACGCATCCGTTGCACCCGCGTCCGCAGCAGGTGGTGGGCTCAGGCGGCGGTGGGCGCAGCGCTACGCCGGCGCGGGCGGCCTGCGCCTGCAGGGCGGCGAAGCGCTGGCGGGTGGCTTGCAGCATGAAGGTGACGGGGCCTTACCGGCGCCCGCGCCAACGGATCAGGCCGTAGCGTGCCAGGAAGGCGCAGCCCAGCACCAGCGCGAACCACCCCACCACGTGGCCCTGGGCCATCATCTCGCGCACGTCGGGCGAGCGGGCAATGTAGGGAGCCAGCAGGATGATCACGCCAATGAGCGCGCACACCGCGCCCTTGAGCAGCAGCTCGGAATCTTGTTTGCGCTGGGAGAAAGAGGGCATGGCGGCGATTATCCTTGGCGGCTTCGCAAGCCCCATTCGTGAAAGTACACAGTCCATGGCCATCCAGTGGTTTCCCGGTCACATGCACCTGACGCGCAAGGCGATCGGCGAGCGCATCAAGGACATCGATGTGGTGATCGAGCTGCTGGACGCGCGCTTGCCGGGCTCCAGCAGCAATCCGCTACTGGCCGAGCTGACCGGCCATAAGCCCGCGCTGAAGGTGCTCAACAAGCAGGACGTGGCCGACCCGGCGCGCACGCCGGCGTGGCTGGCCTGGTACAACGCGCGGCCCGGCACGAGCGCGATTGCGCTGGATGCGTCCGACGCCGCGCCCGCGCGCCGGCTCATCGACGCGTGCCGGCAGCTTGCGCCCAACCGGCGCGGCCTCTCCAAGCCCATGCGGGTACTGATCTGCGGCATTCCCAATGTGGGCAAGTCCACGCTGATCAACACCCTGTCCGCCAAGCGCGAAGCCAAGACGGGCGACGAGGCCGGCGTGACCAAGCAGGAGCAACGCATCGTGCTGGACGATGACTTTTACCTGTGGGACACGCCTGGCATGCTGTGGCCGCGCATCACCGTGCCCGAAAGCGGCTACAAGCTCGCCGCCAGCGGCGCCGTGGGCCGCAATGCGTACGACGAGGAAGAAGTGGCGCTGGAACTGTTGGCCTACCTCAAGCAGCACTACGCACCGCTGCTGGATGCGCGCTACAAGCTGGGGCTGGACGCGGCGGCCATCGCCGCCAAGCACGACGACGAACTGCTGGAGCTGATTGCCAGGAAGCGCGGCGCGGTGATGAGCGGCGGGCGCCTCAACCTGCAAAAGGCCGCCGAGATCGTGCTCACCGACCTGCGCAGCGCAGCGCTGGGCCGTGTGACGCTGGAGACGCCGGCCGAGTTCGAGGCCTGGCTGGCCGCCGCCGAGGTGCAGGAAAAGGAACGCGCCGCGCGCAAGGCCGAGCAGCTGCGCCGCAACGAGCGCCGCGCGCGCAACGCCCCGCGGGACGAGGACTGATCAGGGCCAGGTCCGCTCGCAGGATCTGCGCAGTTCACAGGCCCTAGGCCAGCACCGGATCGCAGCGCACCTCGGTGGTGACCGAGTTGGCGATGAAGCACTGTTCATGCGCCTCATGGTGCAGGGCGTGCAACTGTTCGTGCGTGGGCTGCGGGTTGCCGCCAAAGCGCACCGCCGGGCGCAGCGTGACCACGGTCATGGCCATGCGGCCCTGGGCGTTGCGGGCCATCACACCCTCGGCCGCGTCGCGGTAGTCGTCCACGCAAAAACCCTGCCGCGCGGCGATGGAGAGGAACCACAGCATGTGGCAGCTCGACAGTGCGGCGACGAAGGCTTCCTCCGGGTCCACGGCGGCCGCGTCGGACCAGGGCAGCGGCACGACGTGGGGCGACGAGGAGCCGGCCAACTGCGCGCCACCGTCAAAGCGCAGCAGGTGGCGGCGGCTGTAGCGGTTCTTGAGGAAGTCCTGCGGCGTGGCGTCGCGCGTCCAGGTGATTTCGGCGTGGTAAGTGGCCATGGTGGTGTTTGAATGAAAAATGCCTCTAGCGCCCACCTGTCAAGCGCGAGCAGCTATGGATATTGAAGCAATGCACGCGCTGCCCCTACCAGGCCAGCGGGCTGGATGCATCCGCCCAGAAGATGAAGCGCCGCAGCTCCGCATAGCGCGACGTGCTGAGCAGGGCCGGGTCGGTGCCGCTGCCCTTGCGCAGCAGCACCAGGTAGCCGCTGTCGCTGCCCACGGCCAGGGTGTGGCCGTCGGGCGCTGCGGCGATCGCCAGGATGGCGCCGCCGATGTGGTGGCGCCAGAGGGCCGTGCCGTCCTCGGCCAGGCCGTGCAGATCGCCCTGTGCGTCGCCCTCCACACGCAGGCCATGGGCGGTGGCGGCGGGGCACGATGCAGGCAGGTTTGGCGGTGCGGCCGTGGGGCTCAGCGCCCACGCATCGACACTGACCCGCCACCACGCGGGTGCTTGCGTGGGGTGCACGGGCTCCGTGCGGGCCAGCAGACGGCCATCTTCCAGCCACTGCAGGGCGTCCACGGCGTGGCCGGTGCGCGCGGCGTGGTGGGCATAGACATGGGGCGCGAAGGCAAAGCGCCGGTGAAAGCGTGCGGACAGGTCGCCGTCGGCCAGCGCGTGTACAGCGCGTGCCAGTTGCAGCACGGCGCCAGCCTGGGGGCCGCGCGGGTCGGTGGGCTGCGCAGGCATGAAATGCACAGGGGCGGGCAGCGGTACGGTCGCCGGGGGCGTGCCGGCTGCCGCGGCACCGGGCGCCACACCACGGGCGGGTACAGCATCGCCTACCGCTGCGGCCGCCACGGCAGCGGCCGCCGCAGCGGATGACGCCGCGGGTTCCGTGCCGTGCTCCAGGGCCGCCGCGGCATCAGCGGCGTCGGCCTGCCGCAGCCAGTGCTCCCGCACGCGGGCGGCGTGGGCCCGGCCGTGGGCCTGCCAGTCGTGCGACAGCGCCATGAGGACGGGCCCGAACACCTCGGTGTCGGCCTCGTGCGGCGCGAAGGGCGGCAGGCGGGGCAGGGGCGGGGCATCGCCGGACAAGCCGCTGGTGTGCAGCGCCTGTTGCTCTTGTGCATGGGCGGCGTGCAGGCGCTGCTCCAGCGTGGTGAACAGCTCCAGCAGGTGCTGCATGTGCTGCACGGCGTGGTTGGGCAGCGGCGTGCGCGGATCGCTCTGGCGCTGGCTGTAGCTGATGCGCAGGCCGTTCGGGTGGGCCGTGCCCTCCGGCAGGGCATCGCCGGGCGTCAAGTCGATCTGGTAGCAGGCATGTGCGTCGTCCTCGGGGTCGCCGGCGCGCTCGCTGCCGTTGCGCCAGCTGAACTTGAGCGCCCGCCCCCATGAATGGCCCCCCTGCTGGCCGGGCTGGCGCGCGCCGATCCACACGTCGCCCTCCCACCAGCCGTTGCGCTCTGGGTCGCTCCATGTGTTGTAACGGGTGGTGAATACGGGCAGCAGCGTCAGCGCCTCGATGCGCGCGGGGGTGAGCGTGGCATGCAGCCGCTCGCGCACGGGCCGGCCGGCGCGGCGCTGGCCCTCGGCCAGGCGCCAGTAGGCCAGCACCTCGCGCCAACCCTCTCCGCAGGCGGCCAGCGCGCCGGCTGCCGCGTCGTCCGGACCAGCCTGTGCGGCGAGCGGTTGCCATGCGCCGGGCTGGCCGGCGCTGTCGTAGGCGCGGTATTGGCGCACCAGGCCGTCCGCGCCGGGGGGCGGAGGCGGGATGCCAGAGCGCAACCGCGCCCAGGCCTGCGCCAGCGCGTGGGTAGGTGCGCTCTCGGCCGGGGGCAGGGCGAGCCAGAAGTCCCAGCGCTTCCAGAGAGTGATGAACAGGGCGTCGTGGTAGGCGTCCTGGTCTTCATCCACGTGGCTGCGCGTGAGCAGAAAGTCCGTCTGCCCGAACCAGCCGGCTGCCTTGTGCTGGCTCTTGTCGGGCAGGGCCGCCTGGAGCAGCCGCCGTAGTTGCGCCGCGTCCATCGCATCGCCTGCGCACAGTCCGTGGTCCACCGGCAGCCCGGGCTCTTTGGACAGAGCCGGCTCGACCGCGCTGGTAGGCGGAGGCACGAATGAAGAGGGGCTGGGCATGGCAAAGGCGCACGGTTGTGTGGCGCATGGTAGCGCCGACACCGCTGCGCCATCAATGTGCGGCCCGTGGGCCCCTACGGGCCATGGGTAGCGGGGCGTCGGCCATGGCTTGGCTTGGGTTTTGCCGCTGCGGCGGGTAGCGCGGGCCTTGCCGACCGGGGCCCGCACGCGGGAGGGACTACAGCACGATCTTGCCGTCGGCGACATACAGCTCGTACTGGTCGCGCGGCAGGGCGGTGAGGCCTGCGGTGTTGTTGTCGTCGCGCCAGCTCAGCGTGACGCTGTCGGTGGCGAAGGTGAGTTCCACAGGTCCTTCCGGAATGGCAATGTGCATGCCGTCTCCTTCCCGGTAGGTGACGTGGCCTTGGATGGTGGCTTGCTGGGGCATGTGCGTGCTCCTGGGTCGTTGCGGTCAAAAGGGGGACGGGTGCCCCCTACCGCATTACAGGCCATCCTGCGGAGTGTCGGCTGTCAGACCAGCGCGCGTTTTGCGCCGCAGGCGTTTGCGTCGAGCCGCGGGCTGGCCCGGGTCCGTCGGTGCGGCGCGCTGTGCCAGAGGAATCACCCACAGCACCACCACTGCCAGCAGCGTGCCCAGGATGGCCGTGCTCTCACGCCCCAGGCCCGCGGCCACGCCGATGGCGGCCGTGAGCCAGATGCCGGCCGCGGTGGTCAGGCCCTTGACCTGGCCTTCCGCGTCGCCCTTCAGGATGGTGCCTGCGCCCAGGAAGCCGATGCCGGCGATCACCCCTTGCAGCACACGGCTGTTGTCCGCCGGGGCAATGCCCGCCTGCTGCGCGACGAGCACGAACAACGCGGCGCCCATGGCCACCAGCATGTGGGTGCGCATGCCTGCGGCCTTGCCGGCCTGCTCGCGCTCCCACCCCAGCAGGCCGCCCAGCAGCGCGGCCACGCCCATGCGCAAGACCACCCGCGTGGTTTGCTGGGGGTCGCCAATGTCCGAGAACTCGTGGGCGGCCACGGCCAGGGCGTCAGCCCACCAGCCGGTCATGGCGTGCCAGGCCTGAAGACCAGGCGAGAAAGGGGCAAAGCGGGGAGGAAAGCGTGGGGCGCTGCACGGTGCATGGCCGCCAGTGTGAAGCGCGTAGACCGGGGTGGGCAGCGGCGGCCGCCGCTCCTGCGGGTAGGACACGGCCGGGTGGCGGGATGCTCCGAAAAGCTGCAGGGCGTTAGATAAAAATTGGCCGTTAGGGAAGGTCTGAACAACTCCGCCCGATTGCGCGACAATGCCTCACCGTGATCGGGGTGAGTGCGATGCAGCTGTCGTTCGGTGATGCCGAGGGTCTGGGGAGCCGCAAGCGCACGCGGCGCGAGGTGTTTTTGGCGGAGATGGAGCAGGTGGTGCCGTGGCAGGCGCTGCTGGGTCTGATCGAGCCGCACTACCCGAAGATGGGCCGTCCCGGTCGCCAGCCCTATCCGTTGGCGACGATGCTGCGCATCCACTTCCTGCAGCAGTGGTATGCGCTCAGCGACCCGGCGATGGAAGAAGCCTTGTACGACACGCCGGTGATGCGCCGCTTCGCGCAGTTGGGCGGGCTTGCCGACATCCCGGACGAGACGACGATCCTCAACTTCCGCCGGCTGTTGGAGACGCACGGGCTGGCCGAGAAGCTCTTCGAGCAGGTCAACGCCCATCTTCAGCGCAAGGGCCTGAGCCTGCGCAGTGGCACGATCGTGGATGCCACGATCATCAGTGCGCCGAGCTCGACCAAGAACAAGGCGGGCGAGCGCGATCCGGCGATGCACCAGACCAAGAAGGGCAACCAGTGGTTCTTCGGGATGAAGGCGCACATCGGCGTGGATGACGCGTCCGGTCTGGTGCACCACGTGGAATGCACGGCGGCGAACGTGGCCGACGTGACGCAGGTGTACAAGCTGCTGCACGGCCGGGAAGACACGGTGTGCGGCGACAGCGGCTACACGGGTGCCGAGAAGCGCGAGGAGCTGCAGGACGTGGACGCCGGATTCCTGATCGCGGAGAAGCCGTCGAAGCTGCGTGCGATGAAGAACGAGCGCGAGCGGCGCTACGCCGAGCGGTGGGAGCGCTACAAGGCCAGTCTGCGGGCGAAGGTGGAGCACCCGTTCCGGGTGATCAAGCGCCAGTTCGGCTACACGAAGGTGCGCTACCGCGGCCTGGCGAAGAACGCGGCGCAGGTGCTGACGCTGTTCGCGCTGTCGAACCTGTGGATGGCGCGCCGGCGTTTGTTGCCGACGACGGGAGCAGTGCGTCCGTAAGGCGGGGAAACCCGCCAAAAACCGCCCTGCACGGGCGAAATCCGGCTCGAAAGCGACGCCAGGCCGGCGCCACGATGCCGCAATCCGGGCGGCAGAGCGGGTTGTTCAGACCTTCCCTAAAGCGGAGGTCGCCAAGGCGGAAGCCGAGCTGATCGTGCTCAACAATCGGCGCAGCGACATCGAGCAGGCCAATGCCCGCAAAGCCGCGCAGGCCGAACGGGAACTGGCCGATGCCCTGGCGCAGGCGCGTGAGGAACTGGCGCAGATCACCGGCACGGCGACCGATGCCGACCGGCAGGCGGCCATTGCCCGCAGCTACCGCGATCTGCGCTCGCGCCTCGCAGCGGAAATGGCGTGCTGTCGGTGCACCTGAACGGCGTGCTCGCCATTCAGATGAACGCGCAGGACACCATCCGGGGTGGCGGCCCGCTGCTCACCGCCTTCATCGGCGCGATACCATCCACCCCGGACTCACTGCCTGATTGGCTACAAGTTCCATACTCAGGTCAGAACTGCCGCCAGCGTTCGATCAGGACCTTCGCCTCGGCGCGGCTGCGGAACCACTCTCGGTTGAGCAGCTCGTCCCGCAGCTTGCCGTTAAAGCTCTCGACGAATCCGTTCTGCCAAGGGCTGCCAGGCGCGACGAGGCCCGGGCTGATGTGTTCGGTTACCTCGAGCGGTTCCACAACCCGAGAATGCGTCGTAGAGTTGCCCGGCGTGACCGGGAGTTTCAGGCCTTAATCAAACCGTCCTGGAAACGGGGTAGAACCCTTGGGGCGAACCAGCCCAAGTGCCTTTGGTCTGTGCGCTTTCGCAGAGGCAACGGCCCCGATCGCTGTTGAACCGACCGGGCTGACGGCTCCCGATCACGGATCAGCGTGAACGCTACGAAGAGTTTGAGAGAACTCGGGGGCGTGATCATGCGCCGGGGCCCGGCGCCATGGAGCGGCTTTGCCGTTATGTACCGAGGTGGCCTTGCTCTTGGCGATCCACGTCCTGACCGAGATCATGACTCGGACATGCGCTTTGCAACCACCTGCGCGCGAAAACCTCGGCCGGCTCCGGACGGGCGAAGTAATACCCCTGTGCTTCGTCGCAACCCAATGCCAGCGTAAGGGAAGGTCTGAACAACTCCGCTGCTGCAGGCGACAATAGCGCACCAGATTGGGGTGACGATCGATGCAGCTGACGTTCGGTGATGCCGAGACCCTGGGCCAGCGCAAGCGCACGCGGCGGGAGATCTTCCTGGCCGAGATGGAGCAGGTGGTGCCGTGGCAGGCGCTGCTGGCGCTGATCGAGCCGCACTACCCGAAGCTGGGCCGTCCCGGCCGCCAGCCGTACCCGCTGGCGACGATGCTGCGCATCCATTTCCTGCAGCAGTGGTACGCGCTCAGCGACCCGGCGATGGAAGAGTCCTTGTACGACACGCCGGTGATGCGCCGGTTCGCGCGGTTGGGCGGCGTGGACGCGATTCCCGACGAGACCACGATTCTCCACTTCCGCCGGTTGCTGGAAACCCACGGCCTGGCCGGGCGGATCTTCGAGCGGGTGAATGCGCATCTGGCGCGCAAGGGCCTGAGCCTGCACGCGGGCACGATCGTGGACGCGACGATCATCGCCGCGCCGAGCTCGACGAAGAACGCCGAAGGCAAGCGCGATCCGGAAATGTGCCAGACGAAGAAGGGCAACCAGTGGCACTTCGGCATGAAGGCGCACATCGGCGTCGATGATGAATCCGGCCTGGTGCACCACGTCGAGTGCACGGCGGCGAACGTGGCCGACGTGACCCGGGTACACAGGCTGCTGCACGGCCGGGAAGACACGATCTGTGGCGACAGCGGCTATACCGGTGCCGACAAGCGTGAAGAGTTGAAGGATGTGGAGGCCGGCTTCCTGATCGCGGAGAAGCCGTCGAAGTTGCGGGCGATGAAGAACCCGCGCGAGCGGCGTTACACCGAGCGCTGGGAGCGGTACAAGGCGAGCCTGCGCGCGAAGGTCGAGCATCCGTTCCGGGTGATCAAGCGCCAGTTCGGCTACACGAAGGTGCGCTACCGCGGCCTGGCGAAGAACGCGGCGCAGGTGCTGACGCTGTTCGCGCTGTCGAACCTGTGGATGGCGCGCCGGCGCCTGTTGCCGGCGATGGGGGTGGTGCGCCTGTAAGGCGGGAAAACCCGCCAGAAACCGCCTGAAAGGGCGGGAAATTGATCAAATCGACCCTGGTCCGGCGCTCTGACGCTGAAATCCAAGTGTCAGAGTGCGTTGTTCAGACCTTCCTAAGCTCCCCCGTCAAGCAGACACTTCAAAAGTAGAACTTTCGGCGTGGTGGGTTCGGTACTCGGCAGGTGTCATTCCGCCGAGCGAGTCGTGGGGTCGTTCTTCGTTGTAATCGATCATCCACCAGTGCGCGGCTTCGCGCACGTCCTCGAGCCGGGCGAACAGGTGCTGGTCCAGCACTTCCTCACGGAACGTGCGGTTGAAACGTTCGATGTAGGCGTTCTGGTTGGGCTTGCCGGGCTGGATGTACTGGATCGCCACCCCGTTGCTCTTGGCCCACGCAGTGAATGCCTCGCCCAGGAACTCCGGGCCGTTGTCCGAGCGCAGCACCTGTGGCAGGCCGTGGTCGCGCTTGAGTTGCTCGAACACGCGCACCAGGCGGTTGGAGTTGATCGAGGTGTCGACCTCTATGTGCAGGGCCTCACGATTGAAGTCATCGACTACGTTGAAGGTGCGAAAGCGCCGTCCGCAGGCCAGCGCGTCGCTCATGAAGTCGACCGACCAGACCGTGTCGGGCAGCTTCGGCACGTACAGCGCGACCCGCTCGCGCTTGGGCAGGCGGCGTTTCGCGGCACGCCTCAGGTTCAGTCGCATCGCCTTGTACACCCGATAGATCCGCTTGGGGTTCCAGTCGGGCCGGATCCTGCGCAGCTGGTCGTTGCACTTCCAGAAGCCCCGGCTGGGACGCTCCTCCACGAGCTTGGCCAGTGCCGCGATCAGTTCGGCATCGCGCACCGTCCAGTCCAGTGGCGGGGCGTACCACGCCGCCCGCGACAGCTTCAGGTAGCCACAGGACCGACTCAGCGGCCGCGCATGCACTTCGGTGAGAAAGCGCACCGCCTCGCGCTTCTGCGACGGCCCTACAGTTTTTTTGCGATCAGGTCCTTCAGCGCGATGTTGTCCAGCGCGAGCTCCGCATACATGCGCTTGAGCTTGGCGTTCTCCGCTTCGAGCTCCTTGACCCTTCGCAGTTCGGACGCCTCCAGGCCCCCGTACTTGCTCTTCCACTGGTAGTACGTCGCCGTGCTGATGCCGGCCTGGCGGCAGATGTCCTTGACCGGAACACCGGCGTCGGCCTGCTTGAGCGTCGCGACGATCTGCGTCTCGGTGAACTTCGATGTGCGCATGGAACCTCCTGGCTCGGAAACGATGCCAGAAAGTTCTAGTTATGAGATGTCTGGATGGCGGGGGAGCTTACGCCAGCAAGTGTTCCGCCTGCGCTGCCTCTTCCACACCTTCGGCCAGGGTCTTGAGGCCGAGGCTCTTCGCCATGGCAACGATGGCGGACACAATGGCGAGATCGTTGCGATCGGTCAGCATGTCCCGCACGAACGAGATGTCGATCTTCAGTTTATGAACGGGAAATCGCTTGAGGTAAGCCAGTGAGGAATACCCGGTGCCGAAATCATCGATGGACAGCGCAAACCCGGCCGAGGTCAGGGCGCGCGTGACCTCCACGGCACGTTCCGGGTCGCGCATCATGCCCGACTCGGTCAGCTCGAGCTCGATTGCAGAAGACGCTGCACCGGATTCGCGAGCGATCCTAAGACACCGGTCAACGAAATCGTCGTCCTCAAATTGTTTCGCGGCCACATTCACCGCGACCCTTCCGGGCAGCGGACACCCTCGTTCCTGCCAATGCCGCACCTGGCGGCATGCCCCGGCGAGCGCCCATTCGCCCAATGTACCGATCAATCCCCGTTCTTCCGCGATCGGGATGAATTCGGCTGGGGAAACCATGCCCCAATCCGCATCATGCCATCTCGACAGTGCCTCGGCGCCTACGATTTTGCCGCTGGGCAAATGCACCTGGAGATGATAGTGGAGTTGCAACCGTCCGGCGGCAAGCGCGGTTTCCAGGCGATGGACGATTTCCAGCTTCCTCGCCAAATCCGTACCCATCTCCGAACGGTAGAAGCGATAGCCCCCGCCGCTGGCCTTGGCCCGGTACATGGCGATGTCGGCGTGTTTGAGCAGCTCCTCGGCCGAGCGTCCATCTTCTGGATAGAAAGCAATGCCGATACTTGCCTTGAGCGCAAAAAACCGTCCATTGATTGCGAGAGGTTCGGCGAGCGCTTTTTGGATACGTTCGGCGATGAGGGCCGCGGCCGACTGGTTGGCCCCCATTGCAATCACGACGAACTCGTCGCCTGCCAGGCGCGCCAGGGTTTCCTCCTCTCGCAATGCGGCCTGAAACCGCCGGGCGATCTCGATGAGCGCCCGGTCGCCGATGGCGTGCCCCTGGGTGTCGTTGATCTCCTTGAAGCGGTCGAGATCCAAAAACAGAAGCGCCACCCGCTGTCCGTGGCGCTGGGCGCTCGCCAGCGCTTGCTTGAGCCGATCCAGGAACAACGCCCGGTTGGGCAGGCCCTGCAACGTGGTGGTGCGGGAGGACACGCCGGGGCTGAGCACCGTCGCGTTCATCGATCCGCAAACCATGGTCGCGTTGAGCGGCAACCCACAGGTGCGCGAGGTGGCCGATGACGCCGCGGCGCGGCTGGCTCGCGTGCGCGAACGCCTGGCGGCGGGATGAGGAACGCGGACCGGCGTCAGCGGCTCAGCACCCACTTCGCCAGCGTATCCAGCTCGGCCGGCGTCAGTCCCGGGTACGGCGGCATCGGCACCGTGCCCCACTTGCCGGCGCCGCCCGCGCGGATGTTGGCGGCCACCTGCTGCAGCGCATCGGCCTTGCCGGCGTATTTCGCCGCGACCTCCTTGAACGCAGGGCCCACGACCTTCTGCTCGACGGCGTGACAAGCGGTGCAATTGTTGGCCTTCAGCAGCGCTTCGGGCTGCAGCGACGCAGCGGTAGTGGGGGTTGCCGGTGCAGCGGTCTTCGGGGGCGGCGCGGCGGCCACCATGGCGGGTGCCGGTGTGGCAGCGGTGGTCTGCTCGGCGCCGTAGGTCTTGACGAGGTAGTCGACCATTGCCGGAATGTCCTCGTCGGAGAAGGGCGCACCGAACGGGTGTTTCATCTTCTTCACCGTGGCTTCCCAGTAGCTGCGCGGGGAGGTGGACGGCTGGTACTGCACATATTGCGCCGAATGACAGGTCATGCAGTTCTGCTGCACCAGCCGGTAGCCCGGCAGCTCGCTGGGCTTGTATGCGGCCGTCTCAGCGGGCAGCGTGATGTCCAGCGCGAAAGCGGCAGGCAGCGCGGCCGTCGCCGATATGATCCCCACGAGAACGCGCAGGCAGTAACGTTGTTTTGTGCTCATGCCTGTTCTCCTCATGCCGCGACGACGCGCGTGGTCTCGACGACGTTGCGCATGTAGCCGGCCGGGTTCCACAACGCGGACAGCGGCTGGCTTTGACCGATGCGGTTGACCGCGCGCACCTTCAGTTCATGAGCGCCTCGCTTGCTCGGCTTGAAGGCCACACTCCACTCGCGGAAGGAATACTTGCCCAAATCCTTGCCGAGCCGGGCTTCCGTCCAGGTGTGTCCACCATCGGCGGAGAAGGCGACTTCGGTGATGCCGAAGCCGCCGTCGAAGGCAATGCCGCGCACCACCGTCTCGCGCCCAACGCGCACCTTGTCGCCGTCGCGCAGGCTGGTGATGAACGAGCGCACGTTGAACCGGTTGATAGGCACGGTCTTGGCTGGCGCCTTGCCCGGCTCCACGCAGGCGCAGGCGTTGTCGGGAATGCGGTAGGCCGTACTCATCCAGAACCCGTCGAACGCCTTGTCCAGCACTTGAATGTCGGACAGGTGCTTGACCCAGTAGGTGCCGTAATGGCCGGGAACGATCAGCCGGACCGGATAGCCGTTGAGCATCGGCAGGTCCTCGCCATTCATCGCCCAGGCCAGCATCACCTCGCCGTCGAGCGCGTGGTCGACCGCGAGCGCCTTGACGAAGTCCGGGCTCTCGCCTTGCAGCGGCGGATGGTCCAGGCCATTGAAGCTCACCTGCACGGCACCGGCCTGCACGCCGGCCTTCTCCAACACTTTCTTCAGCGGCACCCCTGTCCAGCGTGCGTTGCCCATCGCGCCATTGGACAGCTGGCCGCCGTTGGCGCGCGGCGTGAAATGCCCGCGGCTGTTGCCGGAGCACTGGTTGACCGCCACCAGCTCCACCGGGTCGGCCAGACGCTTCAGGTCGTCCAGCGACAGCTCCAGCGGCGTGTTGACCTTGCCGCCCACGCGCAGCCGATAGCTTTGCGGATCGATCGAGGTGGGAATGCCGCTCCAGTGGTAGCGCACGAAGAACGCGTCGTTGGGCGTGATGACGCCTTCGTTGAAGACCGAAAACGGCGTCTCCAGCTGCGGCGGCCGGCTGGTCAGCAGGATCAGC
The DNA here is from genome assembly GCF_027625375.1 of Diaphorobacter sp. ED-3. Classification (NCBI taxonomy): domain Bacteria; kingdom Pseudomonadati; phylum Pseudomonadota; class Betaproteobacteria; order Burkholderiales; family Comamonadaceae; genus Diaphorobacter; species Diaphorobacter sp. ED-3. The sequence goes on from NZ_CP115182.1 coordinate 1,753,712, forward strand.
GGGCGCTTCTGCGGAAAGGCCACCAACTCGCGCTCGCCATTGTCGAACGGCAACACGACGCGACCCGCAGTCGCCGCAAGCGCCTCGGCGGTCGGACCCATCAGGCCGGCACCGGCGCCGATGGCGCCCAAGGTCTTCAGCACACGGCGGCGCGCAGGCCAGGGGGGGGGTGTCGTCACGCTCCATGTTTGTCTCCTTCTTCGAGTAGATGGGAAACCGCGCCCTATCGGGCGCTCACCAGAACTGCATTCGACGCCTGCGCCGCCGCATCACCTTCGACCACGAGAATCTGCGCGACGGAAGGCGTTTTCGACGACATGGTGGTCACCGCGTCTCGCAGCGGGCCGATCACCGTGCCGTTGGCCGCCCCGGCGGGGTTGGTCTTGAAACTCGCGATCGGCGAACGCTGGCTGCTCACATACACGTTGTACACCGTTTGCGGCTTGAGCTTGAAGAGGAAGACTTCCAGAGCGTCCACCAGCCCCAGGTTGCGCGCCACGACGAAGCCGCGGGCCTCTCCCTGCGTGGCTTTGAGCGTAATGTTGACTGGCTCGTCGTTGACGCGGGGCACGAGGTGGGCTGTGCCCGTGCCGCTGGGCACGGCGTTCGACACATAGACCAGCGCCTGCGGGGCCTGCCCCACGGGTGCGCGAGCGATCACCCGGTCGGTGGCGGTGTCGATCACGTCCACCGCGTCACCGTTTTCCAGCCCCACGTACATGCGCGTGCCATCGTCGGATGGCCAGATGCCGTGCGGTAGCGCGCCCACCGGGATGGTGGCCAGCAGCTTGGGCGTGGCGTCGGTGGTGTAGACCTTCACCACGTTCTCGCCGCCGATGGTCACGTAGGCCAGCGTGCCGCGTGCGGTCTTGGCGAACCCGAGGTGGTTGGTGATGAATCCGGTCTCGATCACGCCCTTGACCTGAAGCGTATCGGTGTCGATGCGGGTCACCTTGCCCACGTCCTTGTGCGTCATCCACACTTCCTTGAAGTCCGGGGTTAACTGCAGGAAGGGCGAGAACGGGCTGACCACCGGGATGCGCTTGATCACCTTGCGCGTGGGCACGTCGATCACGTCCACCTCCGGCGTGAAGCTGTGCACCACGAAGGCGATGTTCTTCTGCGGATGGAACAGCACCATGCCCGGCCCGGGCGCGGTTTCGATGCGGCCGACTTCCTTGAAGGTGGCGGCGTCGATCACGGACACATAGTTCTCGCCGCGCACGACCGCCCACACTTGCTTGCCGTCCGGCGTGAAGAAGGCTTCGTGCGGCGAGCGGCCGATGTAGGCGATGCCTTTGACCTGGTTGGTGGCGGTGTCGATGAAGGCCACCGAGTTGGAGCCGTTGGAGATCGCGATCAGCGTCTTGTGGTCGGGCGAGAACCCCAGGCCGTGGACGTTGAGCTCACCCTTGTACAGCGGCGACAGCACGTCCGGCCGCACGTTGCCGAGGCGAATCTGACCCAGCAGCGTGTTGGACGAAGGATCGATCACCGACACCGTGTTGGTGTTCTGATCGGCGGTGTAGACGCGATCAGCGGGGGCCGGCGCGGCCAGCGCGATGCCGCTGCACATCACCAGTTGCAGGGCGAGGAAGAGTCGTTTCATCATCGGGTTCCTTGTGTCGTTTCGGTTGAGTGGGATGGGTGCGCCGCTGCGGCCTTGGCGGCGGCATCGTCGGCATGCCGTGCAATCCAGGCCTGCATCAGTCGAATCTCGTTGCGCTGCTCGACAATGATGGACAGTGCAAGGTTGCGCAGTTCCGGGTCCTTGGTGGACAGCAGCACAGCCTTGGCCATGTCGATGGCGCCTTGATGGTGCGGGATCATCATCACGACGAAGTCGTGGTCGGGGTTGCCGTTCATCGGGGCGGTACGCATGCCGTGGTCCATGACCGCCATCGCGTCGTCCATCAACTGGGCGAAGGACTTGGCGGTGCTGGCCACGAAGCTCGGCGGGGGCGGTGTCTGCGCTTCGGCCGCTGGGGAATGAGCATGCTGCGCCAGGGCCGGCAGGCTCGCCAGCATGGCCAGCGCCGCCATCGCCCACTGGCGGGCGGGTCTCGGTGATGTCATCTTGAAAGCGAGAGGCTGCATGGATCAGCTCGGTTGAAGTTGGGCGTAGACGGCCGTGGCGATGCGCGCCAGCTCGCCTTTGTCGATGCCGGCCGATAAGGCGTAACCGAACTTGCCGTCGATCCAATAGAACACATTGACCGGCCCCTCCTGCGCGAAGCGGAAGCCGGTATCCTGATTGGATGCTTGCTCGTTCGTGACGTACAGCGTCAGGCGCTGCCCCGTGGTGTCGTGGTACATGAACTGCGCCACCGGGCCGCTCGATCCGGGCAACAGGCGCCCGCCGATCAGTTCGTAGCCCAGTGCACCCAGCTTCGGGGGGCGGATCTTCGCGCCCAAGCGCTTGGACAGCCAGGCGACCAACTGGTCTTCCTGGTCGGCGCCGATCTCCACCGGTCGCCGCACGTCGGGGCTGTAGACCACGTGCGCGATGGCCGCTTGCCGCGGCAGGCTGCCGGCCGCCGCGTTGACGATGACCGCCGGCCCACGGGACGACTGCGCGAGCATCTCCGCGGTTTGCCATGCGCCGCGCCCCACCCAGCCGGCGCCTGCGCCGAAGAACACCAACGCAAAGCCTGCCGCCACGCGTTCGAGCGACCAGCGCGGCAGGCGTGCACCCGCGTGGCGTGCAGCGGCGCGCGTACGCGGCGCCCGGGCCGCGTGCAGCAAGGTGTCGGGGACGGCTTCGTCCAGCACCGCGCCGTACAGCGCCTTGATCGCCTGTTTGTCTTGCCGGTAGGCCTGCAAGCGCTGCGCCTCCTGCGGGCGCTCGGCCAGGTAGGTTTCGATCTCGGCGCGCCGGGATTCGGGCAACAGGCCGTCGACAAAGGCATGCAGATCCGCTTCAGTGATGGGCAACGGGTTCATTTCACCACCTTCAATGCCGTGGGTTGGATGTGTCCCTCCATCACGCCGCGCAGGCGCGCGCGGCCACGCGACAGCCGCGACATCACGGTGCCCAGCGGCACACCGAGCGTGCGCGCGATCTCGTCGTAGCTCATGTCCTCCAGCGCCACCAGCAGCAGCACCTCGCGCTGCTCGGGCGGGAGCTGCCGCAGTGCAATTTCGAGATCTCTCATTTCGAGGCCGTCGGTCTGTGAAGCCCTGACCGGCGACGCCAGCGCTTCTTCGTCCAGCGGCACGGCTACCACGGCGGGCCGGCGGCGCTGGTCCACATGCAGGTTGTGCAGAATGCTGAACAGCCAAGCGCGCATGTCGCCGTCCGGCCGCCAGTTGTCGATGCGGGCCCAGGCCCGCTCCAGAGCGTCCTGCACCAGATCGTCGGCAGCGGCGTGGTCGCCGACCAGCGCGCGAGCGTAGCGCCGCAGGCGCGGCAGGGCCGCCACCATCAGCGCGCCCGCCTCGGTCAACGCCACGTCCTGGGCCTTCATCGCGCACCGACGCCGTTCGCTGCCGTCGCCCGTGGCTGCTCAGTAACTGGCCACTGACAGTTTCGGATCGATCTGCCAGGTTTCGTTGACGATCTTGGCGTCGCGATAGGTCAGAACGTAGCGCACCTTGATCGGCTGCTTGCCCTCGAACTGCACGTTGGCCGTCACGGTCGCGCCCCTGGGGTTGGCGGCTTCCTCGACCTTGTCGACCGACACCTTCAAGGCCCCTTGGGACTTGGTGAACTTTTCCCACACGCCGCGGATCGCATCGGCGCCCGCGTAGCTGCCGTCCAGCGGCCCCCCAACCCAGGTGAGGTGGGCGTTGTCGGCATAGCCGCGCATCAGCGCGGCCAGATCGCCCGAGCCGATGGCCTGGAAGTGCGTGCGGGCGTCGTCGGCGGGTCCGGCGAACGCCGTGCCGCTGAACAGGGTCGCGAGAGCGAAAGCGGTGGCGGTGGCGGTGGCGGTGAGTCGTTTCATGATCGGTAGTCCTTAGTACGTGGGTGGAAGAAATGAGGTTGACATTGAGGTATACGGGAGCGTCGGCCGGTTTATTCCCGCCTGGGCGCAAAACTCATCGCCTCATCGCGGCATGCTTCACCCCAGCCAGTGGCTGACGGCCCGGTTCACACCATAGCCGCCGACCATCAGAAAACCGAACAGCGTGGCCGCCAGCAGCAAGGGCTTAAGGCCCGCTTGGCGGATGGCTCCCACGTGGGTACGCAGCCCGAGCGCGGCCATCGCCATGGCCAGCAGCACGGTGTCGAGCTGCACCAGGGCCGCGACCCATTGCGGCGGCAGCCACCCCAGCGAATTCACGCCGGCGGCGGCGATGAACACCAGCGCGAACCAGGGAATGGTGATGCGGGCCGCGCCACCCTGTCCGTCGGCCCGGACGGCCCTTGACAGCGCCAGCAGGAACGGCGCAAGCATCATCACGCGCAGCATCTTGACGATGACGGCCGTGGCGGCGGCCGGCTCGCTGACGCTGCGCCCGGCGGCCACCACCTGCGCCACCTCGTGGATCGTCGAGCCCGCGTACACGCCATAGGCCTGCTCGGACAGGTGCAGGTACGGGTACAGCAGCGGGTAGGCGAACATCGCCAGCGTGCCGAACACGACCACCGTGGCCACGGCCACCGACACCTTGTGCGCCTGCGCGCGCACCACCGGCTCGGCGGCCATCACGGCGGCGGCGCCGCAGATCGCGCTGCCCGCGCCGATCAGCATTGAGGTCTGCCGGTCCAGCTTGAACACGCGCGTGCCCAGCTGCAGCGCGAGAACAAAGGTCAGCGCCACCATCAGCGCATCGATCACCACGCCGGCCCAGCCGATGGCGCCGATCTGCTGGAAGGTGATGCGAAAACCGTACAGCACGATGCCCGCGCGCAGCAGCCGGTTCTTGGAGAAATCGACCCCGGCAGCCGTGTGCGCGGCGATGGCCGGAAAGAACGTGTTGCCGGCCACGATGCCCAGCACGATGGCCAGCGTCAGCGCCGACAGGCCCCAGCGCCCCGCCCAAGGCGTCTGCGCCGCCACCATGGCGGCGGCGGCAAGTAGCCCCGCCAGCGCCAGGCCTTGCCACCAGGCACGCGTCCTCCAGGTCGGAGGCGCAGAGGTCGTGGCGGACAACGAGGTGGACATGGTCGGACTCCTTCACGGAAAACGTTGGCTGGCGCTTAGAGACCGCTATGAGCGCCGCGATGCACGTCAGCTTCCTGCATCTGGTACCATGAGTCCAATACATTCTTTTCAAGAAAACGTAACTTTAAGTTATGCGACTGAATCTTCACCTGCTGCGCGTGTTCTTCACTGTGGCTGAGCTGCGAAGCTTCTCGCGCGCGGCCGAGGCCCTGTTCATCAGCCAGCCCGCTGTCTCCAAAGCCGTGCGCGAGCTGGAATGCCAGATCGGCCTACCCTTGCTCGAACGTGGCGCGGGCGGCCCCAAGAGCGCCCGGGGCGTGCAACTGACGCCGGACGGTGCGGCGGTGTTCGAGCATGCACGGGGCATCTTTGCGCTGGAGCGGGCCGCGATCGAAGACGTGCAGGCGCGCGTGGGGCTGCAGCGCGGTCGCCTGCGGGTGGGGGCCAGCACCACCGTGGGTGCCTACTGGCTGCCCCAACTGCTGGCGGACTTTGTGCATCGCCATCCAGCCGTCGATGTGCAAGTGGTTCAGGGCAACACGCAGATGGTCTGCGAGGCCCTGCTCGACTGCCGCATCGACATCGGTCTGGTCGAGGGCGATGTGCACGACCCGCGTCTTGCAGCGCACACGTGGCGCGAGGAGCCGCTGTGCGTCGTCGCTGGCGTGCACTCGCCGCTGGCGCGCAGCCGACGCCTCACCGCCGCCACACTGAGCAGCGAGATCTGGCTGCTGCGCGAGCCGGGCTCCGGCACCCGCGACGTGGCCGACCGGCTGCTGCACGAACTCGCGATCCGGCCACAGCGATGCATAGAGATCGGCAGCAACGAAGGCATCGCCCGCGCCGTCGCGGCCGGCCTGGGGGTGGCACTGCTGCCGATGCGCGTGGTGCGCGAGCTGCTGGCGCTGCGTGAAGTGGCTGCCCTCAAGCTATCAGGCGCACCCAAGCTGGTCCGGCTCCTGTGGCGCGTGGAACTGAAGGGCCGTCCGCCGTCGCCGCTGGTGCTGGCCTGGCGTGAGGCGCTGGCGCGCCCGCTCGCGCACTGACCGGGCGCGAGCGGGCCGCTCTGCTGTCGTTGCCTTCAGGAGTAGTCGTCTGAGCTGCGCGAGTTACTGGCACCAGATCGCATTCACAAGCTGACCGAGCAGGAGTTCGTAGATGCCGTTTCCCGGGTGCACGCGATCCGAGACCAGGCCGTCAGGCAGGGATACGAGCACTTGGTCTTGCCTGACCGACCGCAGGCCGGCGACGACAAGGTGGAAAAGTTCGGCGAGTGGCTCTGACGGCAGCGATTCGCGGAACGCGATCCGCAGCGACGACTGCCGAAGTGGCTTATTGCTTCAATCGCCGATTCGATCTTAAAACCACCCTCCCGCGCCTGATCATCGCAGCGGCGCGTACGTGCGCTTGCCCGTTGCAGATGATCAGGTGGGCTGAGGGACATTGCTAATCAAGAGTACTTGTGGCGTCCCCTTGAAATCTACACACCAGGGCACCACATCGCAATTGTTTCCAAGCACCTGCAACGATTGAGCAGCGAACTAACGGTAGTGTGCGGTGGGCTGTGAAAACCGCCCAGCGAGACGTCTTCGCGCTCGACGAGTTGGCGGCCTATTTAAGGAAGGTCTGAACAACTCCGCCCGATTGCGCGACAATGCCTCACCGTGATCGGGGTGAGTGCGATGCAGCTGTCGTTCGGTGATGCCGAGGGTCTGGGGAGCCGCAAGCGCACGCGGCGCGAGGTGTTTTTGGCGGAGATGGAGCAGGTGGTGCCGTGGCAGGCGCTGCTGGGTCTGATCGAGCCGCACTACCCGAAGATGGGCCGTCCCGGTCGCCAGCCCTATCCGTTGGCGACGATGCTGCGCATCCACTTCCTGCAGCAGTGGTATGCGCTCAGCGACCCGGCGATGGAAGAAGCCTTGTACGACACGCCGGTGATGCGCCGCTTCGCGCAGTTGGGCGGGCTTGCCGACATCCCGGACGAGACGACGATCCTCAACTTCCGCCGGCTGTTGGAGACGCACGGGCTGGCCGAGAAGCTCTTCGAGCAGGTCAACGCCCATCTTCAGCGCAAGGGCCTGAGCCTGCGCAGTGGCACGATCGTGGATGCCACGATCATCAGTGCGCCGAGCTCGACCAAGAACAAGGCGGGCGAGCGCGATCCGGCGATGCACCAGACCAAGAAGGGCAACCAGTGGTTCTTCGGGATGAAGGCGCACATCGGCGTGGATGACGCGTCCGGTCTGGTGCACCACGTGGAATGCACGGCGGCGAACGTGGCCGACGTGACGCAGGTGTACAAGCTGCTGCACGGCCGGGAAGACACGGTGTGCGGCGACAGCGGCTACACGGGTGCCGAGAAGCGCGAGGAGCTGCAGGACGTGGACGCCGGATTCCTGATCGCGGAGAAGCCGTCGAAGCTGCGTGCGATGAAGAACGAGCGCGAGCGGCGCTACGCCGAGCGGTGGGAGCGCTACAAGGCCAGTCTGCGGGCGAAGGTGGAGCACCCGTTCCGGGTGATCAAGCGCCAGTTCGGCTACACGAAGGTGCGCTACCGCGGCCTGGCGAAGAACGCGGCGCAGGTGCTGACGCTGTTCGCGCTGTCGAACCTGTGGATGGCGCGCCGGCGTTTGTTGCCGACGACGGGAGCAGTGCGTCCGTAAGGCGGGGAAACCCGCCAAAAACCGCCCTGCACGGGCGAAATCCGGCTCGAAAGCGACGCCAGGCCGGCGCCACGATGCCGCAATCCGGGCGGCAGAGCGGGTTGTTCAGACCTTCCTTAGCGCTTGCTAGGTAAGCGCTACAAGCTACTCTTTTGGTAGCGCGTCTTCGATGTCCTGCTGCCAGGGCAGGGTCCAGATGTGTTGCTGCCAATCGGGCGCTGCGTCCGCGTTTGGCTGCGGGGGTGCGCTGTCGGTGGTGGATGTTCTGGCAGCGGGCCACTGCAATCCACTGTGCAGCGTGACCAGGCGGCCGTCTGCGGGGTGGGGCAGGCTGAGCTGCCACGCATGCAGCCACAGGCGGTGCAGGCCGAGGCGCTGTGCCCACCAACGGTTGAGCGGCCCCTTGCCGTGGGTGGCGTCGCCCAGGATGGGGTGGGCCAGATGCTTGAGGTGGCGGCGGATCTGGTGGCGGCGCCCCGTGGTCGGCTCGGCCAGCACCAGCGATGCGCGCGTGGTGGCGAAGCGGGGGTCGCTGCATTCGGGCAGCTCCAGCCGCGCCAGGCGTGTGAGGCGCGTGTGGGCGGGCTGGGTGGGGGCGTCGGGCGGCGCGTCGTCGGGGCGCAGCGGGTGGTTCACTTCGGCCTGCGCCGGCGCCCAGCCGCGTACCAGCGCCAGGTATTGCTTGCGCACGGCATGCCGGGCGAAGGCGTCGGCCAGGGCCCGCGCGGCGGCGGGGTGCAGGGCCATGACGAGCACGCCGCAGGTGCCCTTGTCCAGCCGGTGCACGGGGTAGACGTGCTGGCCGATCTGGTCGCGCAGCGCCTGCATCACGAAGCGCGTTTCGCCCGCATCCAGTCCTGTGCGGTGCACCAGCCAGCCCGCCGGCTTGAAAACGGCCACCATGTGCGCGTCCTGCCACAGCAGGCGCAGCGGAGGGTGCGCGGGCGTCAGGGGTTGCGCCCCGGGGTGAGCTGGATGGTACTCAGGCCCGAATGGGGCGGGTCCTGCTGCGAGGTGAGCCAGTACACCCACAGGCCGCGCAGCCACGCGCCCATGTAGATGATGGACACGGCAAAGATGCCCCACTGCTCGGCCTTCCACGAGGCGTAGAACCAGAACGGCTGCCCCAGCAGCCCGAAGATGCAGGCCCAGCGGCGCAGCGCCGTTCTGCGCGCCTGCGACAGCCAGGCGGCGGTGGCACCCAGCAGGGCGATGGCGATCTGGTCAAGTCCCATGGTGATGTGGCCGTTGCGTGGCGATAGGGTGTTAACTGGATGTTTGTAAGGGGTATCTATTTAGCTCCAGTGACGTGAGAATAGCTGGATGGAAACCCAGATGCTAACGCCAACTCCTGGAGGGGACTACCCCCGCACCTGGAACGAATTTCTTGACTGGTTTGCCACCGAAGAGGCTTGCCAGGCGTTCCTGGAGAAGCTTCGGTGGCCCCAAGGCTTCGTCTGCCCGCGTTGCGGCAACGCTGGCGATGTGTACCGCGCCAGCCGCACCCGCCTGATGTGCCGCTCATGCCAGTACCAAGGCACAGTGACATCTGGAACCATCTTTGACAAGACGCGCACACCGCTGCGTGTCTGGCTGGCTGCAGCTTGGTACCTGACCAATCAGAAACAAGGCGTGAGCGCCCTGGGGCTGCAGCGCGTATTGGGTTTGGGGAGCTACCAGACCGCCTGGACCATGCTGCACCGGTTTCGACGTGCCATGGTCCGCCCGGGCCGGGACAAGCTCAAGGGGCTTGTGGAGGTGGATGAAACGTACCTGTCCATCACGGATCGCAAGAATCCCGCCACCCCTGCAGGGCGCAAGAGCAGCACCACCAAAGTGTTGATGGTCATGGCGGTGGAGATCGTGGAGCCCAAGGGGTTTGGGCGCATCCGGTTACGCCGCATTGACCGAGACGCCGCCACCCACGTAATCCCCTTTGTGCAGGAGGTGGTCGAGCCTGGAGCCCAGGTACGCACGGATGGTTCGGCGGCATACCGCGCTCTGGGAGAACTGGGTTACACCCACCAGCGCACCGTCATGCTCGGCTCAGGCGTACCTGCCCATGTCTCCATGGCGGGAGTGCACCGGGTCGCCTCACTGGTACAGCGCTGGGTGCTGGGAACACATCATGGCTCTGTACAGCCAGACCACCTGGACGCCTATCTCGATGAATTCGTGTTCCGTTTCAACCGGCGCACATCCAGCTCACGCGGGATGCTGTTTTACCGCTTGCTGCAGCAAGCGGTGGTTACGCCGCCAGTGACGTATGGGGATGTCGTGAGCAAGAACACCGGGGAGAGCCAATCGGATACCATTGCTGGATGAAATCACAGTATCAATGGGGCTGCTGGAGCTAAATAGATACCCCTTATGTTTGTACAGCCATGATAACAGTGGCGGGGGCTGCAGCGGCCAGGAGCTCCCGCAGGCGACGCGGGCGCGCTACGCCTTGGCGGTGGAGAGGGGCGTGCCGGGGAGCCGGTCGCGCCGGGCGATGAATTCGCGGGCCGCCTGGGCGCGTAGGGTGGCCCGGCCCAGCCCGGTGATGGTGATGACGCGTGCCGAGCGTACGGATTCGCCTTCGCCGGGCAGTTCAGCCTGCACCATGCCCGCGGCGCGCAGGACACGCAACTTGTCCACCTCTGCCTCACCGACGACGGGGGCGGGAAACTGGTCCCGCTGCGCAAGTTGACGGAGAAGTTCCATGGGCATGTGACTGGCTCCCGGTGCTGCGCCGCGCAAACGGTGCGGCGGAGGGGGTTATTGTGGCCCCTGGGGCGAGGCCGGTACAACAAAGGCCCCGTTCTCAAGTGGGCAGTTCGGCGCCGTGCGCTGACCGACAATCCCGCCATGACTGTGTCTTCGCGCTCCACCTTCCTGCCCCTGTCGCTGCTGGCCGCGCCGCAGCGGGACGACCCGCACCCGCTGGTGCTGTACCACGGCCGCTGCGCCGACGGTTTTGCCGCCGCGTTGGCCGCCTGGCGCTTTTATGGCGGCCAGGTCGAATGCCTGGGGCTGACCCACGGGCAGGTGGCCACCGTGGACGACCTGCCGCCGCTGCAGGGGCGGGCCGTGTACGTGCTGGACTTTGCGTTTGCGCCCGACCTGCTCGCCGCCATCGACGCGCGTGCCGCCCGGCTGGTGCTGCTGGACCACCACAAGAGCGCGGCCGAGCAGTTGGAGGGCTTTGCCTGCCGCTGCGGTGGCCTGCACTTCGACATGGGCAAGTCTGGTGCGCGCCTGGCGTGGGAGTTTTTCCACCGTGACGCACCACTGCCCGCCTTGGTGCGCCACGTGGAAGACCGCGACCTGTGGGCCTGGCAGTACCCCGACACCGCGGGCTATGTGGCGGCGCTGGACATGGAGCCGTTCGACTTCGCCCGTTGGCAGCAGATCGCCGACTTCACGCCCGCCGAGACGGCGGCCTTCGTCGCGCGCGGTCAGGCCATGGACGAGAAGTTCCGCCACCTGGCGCAGGACGTGGCGGGCGGTGCGCAGCCGCTGGTGTTCAACGGCGAGGCCGGGCTGATGGTGAATGCGCCCGGCGCCTTCCACAGCCTGGTGGGCGAGTTGCTGTCGCGCCAGAGCGGCACCTTCGCGCTGATGTGGGTGGTGGGCAAGGACGGGCAGGTCAAGGTGGGCCTGCGCTCGCAGCGCGGCTACGACTGCTCGCCCCTGGCCGTGAGCATGGGCGGCGGCGGCCATGCCCAGGCCTGCGGCTTTCGCCTGCCTGGCGAGCGGCTGGCGCAGTTGCTGTCCGGCGTGTTCCAGGCCGATGGAACGGGTGTGGATTCCTAGCCGAAATGGCCTGTAGCGCTGGATATATAAGCGCGCACAGCTATTGAAAAGATAGTGCTTGCCGATGCCGGCGCCGGTAGTCCCAGGGCGCCTGCGGGCGCGGCTGCGACCACAGCCCGGTCTGGCTGGCGCGTGCCTGGCGCTGCAGCGCCACCAGGTGCGGATAGCGCTGGGCCTGCGGTGCATAAACCCAGGCCAGGCCGGCGCGCACCTGGGCCGTGCCCACGTCCTGTCCCTGGCAGCGCACGTGCGCCAGCGTGCGGCCGTAGTCGTCGTGGCCCAGCGTGCGCAGGGCAGCCTGCTGGCGAAAGCACAGGCGCGCCAGGTTCTGGCGCGCGCGTTGGCCGAAGGCCTGGCGGCTCTCGGGCGCGTCGATTCCCACCACGCGCACGCGCTGCGGGCGCCAGGCCCCTGGCGTGCCGCATCGCACGGTGAGCGTGTCGCCATCGCTGATGGCAATTACAAGGCAGAGGAGGGCGGCAGCGGACACGGGTGGGGCAGAGGTGAAGAGCGGATAAAAGCGCGGCGAGGCGTGGGCGTGGGCCGGCATGCGGCCGCGCAGGTGTCGCACGGTGACGCCGCAAGGGCGCGCACTATAACCGTGTCAGATGCGCGCTTGCAGGTCCGCGCGGCATCGCGGCCTTGCCCATGCCGATTGCCTAAAAAATGGGCGATGCGCTGCAGCCCAATGCCGGCGCGGCCTGCGCGGGGTTGTCCCGGCGGTTGTCCACAGGGCCGCCCACAGGCGGTGGGCATAAGTGGTGCGGCGGCGGGGCGCGCGCCAATGGCCGACAATCGCGGGTCGCACGCGGGCAAAGGCCTGCCCTTTCCTCGTTCGGGTACATGCCTGCTGTTCTCATCCGGATGCGTGCCTGTTGTTGTCTTGCCCGAGGCGGCGACGTTGCGTTGTCGCCGGGTTTCCCGCATCGTTTCTTGTCCACCTGCTGCCGTTGTGATCCAAGGTCTTGTTGCGTCCATCGTCGCGTCCGTTCTGTTCGGCGCCATGTATTACCTGGCACCGGCGCTGGCGCCGCTGGATGGCGAGCAGATCTTCGGCTGGCGCGTGCTGTGCACGCTGCCGTTCACCACGGCGCTGCTGCTGGCGCGCGGGCAGTGGCCGGGTGTGCGCCTGCTGGCTGCGCGCGCGTGGCGGCAGCCGCTGCTGGCGCTGGGGCTGCTGGCCAGCGCCGCCATGCTGGGCGTGCAGCTGTGGCTGTTTTTATGGGCGCCGCTGCACGGGCGGGCGCTGCCGGTGTCGCTGGGCTACTTCCTGCTGCCGTTGGTGATGGTGCTGGCCGGGCGGGTGCTGTACCGCGAGCGGCTGTCGCACCTGCAGTGGCTGGCCACGGCACTGGCGGGCGCGGGTGTGCTGCACGAGGTGCTGCGCGCCGGCGGCATGTCGTGGGAGACCTGGCTGGTCGCACTGGGCTACACCGCGTATTTCGTGATGCGCCGGCGCCTGGGCACCGACCACCTGGGCGGCCATTGGCTGGACATGCTGCTGCTGGTGCCCGCGGCGCTGTGGTTCGTGGTGCGCGCGCCGTCGTCCCTTCCGCTGGTGCTGGAGCATGCGCACCTATGGGCGATGGTGCCCGTCCTGGGCGTGCTCAGCGCCGTGGCGCTGGCGTTGTACATGGCCGCCAGCCGCCTGCTGCCGCTGGGGTTGTTTGGTCTCTTGAGCTATGTGGAGCCGGTGCTGCTGGCGCTGGTGGCGCTGGCGCTGGGCGAGAGCATCGGCGCGGCGCAGTGGCCTTCCTATGGCCCCATCTTCGCCGCCGTGGCGCTGCTGGTGCTGGACGGCGCACTGCGCCTGCGCCGCCCGGCCGTGCAGGTTCAAGACAAAAAACCGCTCTAGCGCGCGTCCCTAAAGCGCTGGCAGCTATTAAAATCGATGCAAACGGTGCCATTCGCAGCGCCGCACAGCCACCCGAGGGAGCCCCCACATGCACGCCACCGTGTCCCATCCGCGCCAGCGTTTGCGCGCCTTTTCTGCGGCGGGCGTGTGCTTCGCCCTGGCCACCGCTGGCCTGCTGGCGCTGCCCGCCACGCCCGCGGGCGCGCGCGATGCGTCCACCGCCTGGGGCAAGCGCCTGGTGGAGTCGTTCGAATTGACGCCCGAAGACCTGGCGCGGCTGGCGCGACACCAGGACAAGACGGCCGGCAGCAAGCCCGCGGGCTTTTTCTCCGAAACGGTGGCCTGGAAGGCGCCGCGCGCGCTGGACCTGCCCGCCAGCGGCAACCCCTACACGCTGGTGGTGCACGTGGCCGGCGTGGCCCAGGCCGACGGCGAGGGTCTCACGCGCTGGATGGCCGGCTGGGACACGGACAACGGCACGCGCCTGTCGATGGTGCAGGGCGCTTCGTTCGGGACGGGCACGCGCGCGGGCCAGGTGCTGCAGCTGGCGGGCACGGCCGGGCCGGTGAGCTTCAAGGAGGACCGCAAGGTGGCGCCGGCGCTGGAGTTCGCAGGCGCGAGCAACCTGCGGCTGGACGGCGTGCGCGTGGAGGTGTGGTCCGGCATGCGGCGCAGCTCGTTCGTCGAGCTGCTCATGTCCGCCGTGCCGCTGCTCACGGGTGTGGTGTTCCTTGCGCTGGTCGTCTGGTGGCGCAAGCGCTAGCGCCGCGCGGCGCACTGCACACCGTGCAGGCCGCCCGTGGCGCTGGCGGGCGCGTGCCGCGCTAGAAGCCCAGCGGCTGGCCGGGCTTCCAGGCGTCGGCGAGGCGCTCGGCCTCGGCAATGTCGCTGGGATGCAGCTTGTCCTTGAGGCGGACCAGGCCTGCACGGGCGCTGGACGGGTAGTGCTGCTCGGTCAGCAGCGCGTCGCGCTCCGGCGTGGCGCGCGAGGCGCGTTCGGCCAGCGTGAGCAGCATCCACGCGGGGACGGGGCGTTGGCTTACGGGATCGGCGCCCCGCGCGTAGAGCATGCCCAGGCTGTACAGGCCCGCGCCGTCGCCCTGGCGCGCGGCACGCAGGTACCAGTTCTCGGCCAGTGAGGGCTGGCGCGGCACATGTTCACCGCGCTCATACAGACCCCCCAGGCGCACGGCGGCGGTGGCATCGCCCGCGCGGGCGGCGCGCTCCAGCCATTGCAGCGCCTCGGCCGGGTCCAGCGGCTGGCCGATGGCGTTGCGGTAGCTGCTGCCACCCAGCAGCATGGAGCCCAGCAGCACCATGGCCCGCGGCTCGCCCTCGTCGGCCAGCGCGCGCACGGCAGGCAGCGCCTGGGCGCCTTCGCCCATGCGCCACTGGTGTTCCAGTGCATCGATGCGCGCCCGCCCGTCCTGCACGGCGCGGGCCTGGCTGACATCGGCGGCGCGGCTGTCGCTGGCGGCGCGTTGCTCCTGCTGGGCGCTGCGCTGGCGCTCGCCGTTCCACTTCCAGCCCAGCAGCGCGGCCCCGGCCAGCACGGCGCTGCCCAGGGCGATCCAGGCCCAGGGCAGACCCGCGCTGGCCCGGGCGCGGCGCGGGTCCAGCGGGACGGGCTGGGTATCGTCCTCTTCATCGTGGCCCGCGCGTGCGCGTGGGCGCGGCGTGGCCTTGTCGTAGACCACCGCGCAGCGCGGGCATTGCCAGGCGGGGGCGGTGTCGCTGGCCTGGCGCGTGTAATGGCAGCGTGGGCAGGTGCGTGCGACGTGCGATGAGGCCGCAGCAGGCGCGGGTTGCGTGGGCGCGGGGTCGAGCGGGGCGAGGGACAGGCCGTCGCCAGGGTTCGTGGTCATGGTGTTCAGTTCCTCCCGTCGCGATTGTCGCTGCTGGGTGGAGGGTGCTGAGCGTAAGTGAAGAATCCGGCGCAAAGCCAATGCAGGAAAGCGCCAGCAGCTCTACTTTTTGCGGTGGTGCGGCACCGGCGAGGGCGGGCTGGCGGGCTGCCAGCAGCCCGGCTCCAGCCCGTCCAGGGCGTAGGGGCCGATGGCCGCGCGCACCAACCGCAGCGTGGGGTGGCCCACGGCGGCGGTCATGCGGCGCACCTGGCGGTTGCGGCCTTCGCGGATGATGAGTTCGATCCAGCAGTCGGGAATGTTCTGGCGCACGCGGATGGGCGGATCGCGCTCCCAGAGGGCGGGGGGCGGCTCCAGCCGGCGCACGCGTGCGGGCAGGGTGGGGCCGTCGCCGAGCTGCACGCCCTGGCGCAGGGCCTGCAGCGCGGCCTCGTCAGGAATGCCCTCCACCTGCACCCAGTAGGTCTTCTCCATCTTGTGGCGCGGATCGCTGATGCGTGCCTGCAGCGCCCCGTCGTCGGTGAGCAGAAGCAGTCCCTCGCTGTCGGCATCGAGCCGCCCCGCCACATAGACGCCGGGCACGTCGATGAAGTCCTGGAGCCCGCGCCAGCGCCCCTCGGGCGTGAACTGGCTCAGCACGCCATAGGGCTTGTTGAAGCGCAGCAGCCGCGCCGCGCGCTGGGGGGCGGGTGCTGCCGCGGCCGCGGGGCGGCGCAGCGCCAGGCGCGGGCGTGGGGCAGGGGGCGTGCTCATGCGGGCAGGAACAGGGCCGGGTCTACCATGGTGCGGTTGAGCATCACGCCCCAGTGCAGGTGCGGGCCGGTCACGCGGCCGGTGGCCCCTACCCTGCAGAACGCATCGCCCGTGCGCAGTACGTCACCCACCTGGCAGTCCATGCGGCTGAGGTGGCAGTACATGCTGAGCAGGCCGCCGCCATGGTCCAGCCAAACGGTGCCGCCGTTGAAGAAATAGTCGCCCACATCGATCACCCGGCCCGCCAGCGGCGCGGCGACAGGGGTGCCCGTGGCGGCGGCAATGTCCATGCCGCTGTGCGGATTGCGCGCCTGGCCGTTGAACACGCGCCGCAGACCGAAGCTGCTGGAGCGCCGTCCCGGCACGGGCTGGCGCATCTGCAGCCCCTCTGGCAGGGGCGTTGAAAAGGTAGCCATGACGTGCTGCTGGTGGGCGCGCTCACGCTCGTGGCGGGCCAGGTCTTCGGGTGCCAGGTCCACCGTGCGCGGTGCCACGGTCAGGCGCTGCTCGCGGTACTGCTTGGCTGCCACGCGGTAAGCCACGCGCCGCGCCGGTGCGGTCGGCGTGGCCTGTACCGTCACCTCGGCCTCGCCCGTAGGCGCGGCCAGCGGGATGCCGACGATGGCCGTCCACTCGATCGCATCGCCCAGCACCAGCACCGGGACGTCGCCCGCGTGTACCACCGGCCGATCGGCCGCGGGGCCCAGCGACAGCCGGGCCACGCCCCCGGGCACGGCCAGGGCCTGCGGCCATTGCTGGGCGGTGCCCGCCAGGACCAGCGCGGGCATGCCGGGCGCCAGGGCGAGGCCCAGCGCCTGCAGCAGCGTGCGGCGCCGTGCGCCTGAGGGGGAAAGGGGCGGAAAAGTGGGGTCGCAAGGAAATGGCACGGCCGCAGTGTAGAGCGCTCGTGGCCGGCGCCTGCCCGCCGCGTGGGCATGGTTATGCGCAAAGCTAAGGTTCTCATGCGCGTGCGAGGCAGTGGTCCATAATCCGCACCCAATGCCCTGGGCGCCATGGTGCCCGGGGCATTGCCACGTCTGGCACGGCACTTGCGCCCACAAGGTGCGCGCCCGGCTCCAGGGCGCTCCACGGCTGCACCCACCAAGCACCGCCTGCACCTCAGGCGGTGTTTTCACTTGGGGCCTGGCTTTGTTCCCCTTTTGTTTATTCCATTTCGCTAGAAAGCAGATCGACCATGCGTCAAGAACAGAACATGACTTCATCGGTATCAAGACCATTCCCCCGGACGCGTATTGGGGCGTCCACACCGCTCGTGCCGTAGAAAACTTTCCCATCACCGGCCACACCGTGGCCCACATGCCCGAGTTGATCCGGGCCTTTGCCTTCGTCAAGAAGGCCGCCGCCCACGCCAATCTGCAGCTGGGCGCGATCAACGCAACCCAAGCCCGCGCCATTGCCCAAGCCTGCGACGACCTGATCGCCGGACAGTTGCACGACCAGTTCGTCGTGGACGTGATCCAGGGCGGTGCCGGCACCTCCACGAACATGAACGCCAATGAGGTGATCGCCAACCGTGCCCTGGAGCACCTGGGATTGCCCAAAGGCCGCTATGACACGATCCACCCGAACGATCACGTCAACGCATCGCAAAGCACCAACGATGCCTATCCCACGGCGCTGAAGATCGCCACCTATTTCGGTATCGAGACGCTGCTCAAGGCCCTGTCGGCCCTGCGCGGCGCGTTCGAGGCCAAGGCCGAGGAATTCAAGGGCATCCTGAAGATCGGCCGCACCCAGTTGCAGGATGCCGTGCCCATGACGCTGGGCCAGGAGTTTGCCGCCTTCGCCGCCATGATTGCCGACGATGAGCGCCGCCTGCGCGAGTCTGCCTACCTGATGACCGAGGTGAACATGGGCGGCACCGCCATCGGCACCGGCATCAACGCGCCCGTCGGCTACGTGGACGTGGTCATCCCTGAGCTGGCGCGGCTGTCGGGCGTGCCGGTCAAGGCCGCGGCCAACCTGATCGCCGCCACGTCGGACACGGGGGCCTTCGTTGACATCTCGGGCGTGCTCAAGCGCATCGCCGCCAAGCTTTCCAAGATCAGCAACGACCTGCGCCTGCTGTCCTCGGGCCCGCAGGCCGGCGTGGGCGATATCCAGCTGCCCGCGCGCCAGGCGGGCTCGTCCATCATGCCCGGCAAGGTCAACCCCGTGATCCCCGAGGTGATGAACCAGGTGTGCTTCGAGGTGATCGGCAACGACGCCGCCATCACCATGGCTGCCCAAGCGGGCCAACTGCAGCTCAACGCCTTCGAGCCGCTGATGGGCTGGGCGCTGCACAAGAGCCTGCACCACCTGGCCAGGGCCTGCCACACCCTGCAGGTGAACTGCGTGGAGGGCATCGCGGCCAACCAGGGGCTGCTGACGGAACGCATCGCCGCGTCGGTGACGCTGGTGACCGCGCTCAACCCGCTGATCGGTTACGAGAAGGCGGCCGCCATCGCCAAGTCGGCCATTGCCACGGGCAAGCCGATTGCCGTGGTGGCCGAGGACCTGGGCATCATGACCCAGGCCGAGATGCACAAGCTGCTGGTAGCCGAGCGCCTCACGCAGGCGGGCGCCATCCAGGCCGCTGATTGACGGGCGCTGCCGGGGCCTCGGCTGCTGCCGAAGGCGCCGGTAGGCCGCGGCGGTCATCCGCCCAAAAAAAAGCCCAGTCAGGGACTGGGCTTGAAGGGATCCAGGAAACCAGAGTTTCGAGAGGATCCAAGGAGACAACTGGAGGGCCCTGCGACATTCATTCCCATCGACGGGCCAGTGAGTGAATTATAGGGGTAAACCCTGTAATCTGCCAGCGACGTGGCAGCGATTCACTCAACGCTTGCGGGGAGCAGCGGTTGCGGCGGTCGCCGTCTTGGCAGCGGTGGCGGCAGAGCTGGCCACGGCGTTGAAGTTGGCTTCGGCCACATCGCTGGCCTGCTTCACGGCCTTTTGCACCGACTCGAAGGCGTTGTTGGCGGCAGACACAGCGCTCTTGAAGACGGCGACGGTGGTCTCGGAACCAGCGGGGGCGTTCTTGGCGGCGCTGTCCACCAGGTTGGTGAAGTTGCGCTGCACTTCTGCGGCCTGTGCTTCGAAGGTCTTGCCGAATTCGGCGCCCGTGCCGGAAGCGATGTCGTACAGGTGGCGGCTGTAAGCCAAGGCCTTTTCGGCCAGGGGCTGGAACAGGCTGGCTTGCAGTGCGAGCAGCTCTTGTGCGTCCTTGGTGGACAGCACGGCCTGGGTGTGGCTGGCGGCTTCGGCCAGGGCAGCGCGCGAGGCGGTCACGTTCAGCTCGACGAGCTTCTCCACGCCCTCGAAGGCCTTGTTCGTCAGGCCGAACAGGGTCTCCAGGTTGGCCTTGTGGGAAGCGAGGATTTGCTCAGGGGTCAGCGACATGTCATATCTCCATTGGATGCCCGGGATGGGCGGGTTGAGACATCTGCCCTGACTGACCAGTGCGTCATGTTGCAGTGCAGCATGAGCCGAATTTTAGGGATCCTGTCGATAGGCGCAAGCTTTTTTGTTGCAATGCAGCATTTTTAGGGGCAACTCCCAAAGTTCTGTTGGTTACATCTGGACCGGCGGTGGACTGCGCGCTGCCTATTACGAACGAAGACAGGGGACAAGGGGAGGCCGCCGCTGGCCGCTGGCAGAATCAGCGCCTCATGAACACGTCCCTCTCTCCCTCAGGTGCGGCAGGCGCTGCAGGCACGGCCCAGCGGCCCCGGCCGCAGCCGCGCGAGGCCTACGCGGTGTTTCGCTCCATCGGTACGCGCTGGATGGACAACGACGTCTATGGCCATGTGAACAACGTCGTGTACTACAGCTGGTTCGACACCGCGGTGAATGCCTACCTGATCGAGCAGGGCGTGCTGGACATCCATCACGGCGACACCATCGGGCTGGTCATCGAGACGCAGTGCAACTATTTCGCGTCGCTGGCGTTCCCGCAAACCATCGACGCCGGCATCCGTGTGGCGCGGCTGGGTGACACGAGCGTGCGCTACGAGGTCGGCCTATTCGCCCAGGGCGAGGCCATGAGTGCGGCTTGCGGCCACTTCGTGCATGTGTACGTGGGACGGGACGACCGCCGTCCGCGTGCGCTGCCCGATCGGCTGCGCCAGGCACTGCAGCCCTTGTGCGTGGCGCGTTGATCGCGGGCGCGGCGCGCCGGCTTTCCCTGAGGGCTGCCGGGGCTGCGCGCCGGTTCGCGGCGGCCCGGGTGGGTTGATGCCAGAATCAGGGGCTCGCCGGCCCGGCCACGCGTGTGTGGCGGCGCGGCGGATCCCCATCGCCATGTCCAGTAGCGGGACAGTCTGCCCCGCGCGCATCCATGATCATCACCAGCCTGCTCGACACCGACCTGTACAAGTTCACCATGATGCAGGTGGTGCTGCACCAGTTTCCGGGCGCGCAGGTGGAGTACCGCTTCAAGTGCCGCAACCCGGGTGTG
The DNA here is from genome assembly GCF_027625375.1 of Diaphorobacter sp. ED-3. Taxonomy (NCBI): domain Bacteria; kingdom Pseudomonadati; phylum Pseudomonadota; class Betaproteobacteria; order Burkholderiales; family Comamonadaceae; genus Diaphorobacter; species Diaphorobacter sp. ED-3. The sequence continues at coordinate 1,774,216 of NZ_CP115182.1, forward strand.
GAGCTGGCACCCTTCGTCAGCGAGATCCGCGACGAGATCCGCGCGTTGTGCAGCCTGCAGTTCCAGGACGCGGAGCTGGCCTACCTGCGCTCGCTGCGCTTCATCAAGAGCGACTTCGTCGACTTCCTGGGGCTGTTTCGCCTCAACGAGAAGTACATCCGCGTGAGCGCGCTGCCCTCGGGCGAGATCGACATCACCATCACCGGGCCCTGGCTGCACACCATCCTGTTCGAGATCCCGGTGCTGGCGATCGTGAACGAGGTGTACTTCCGCAACACGCAGAAGGTGCCCGACTTTCCCGAGGGGCGCCGCCGGCTCGAAGCCAAGATCGGCCAGCTGCAGCAGCCGGGGTTGGACAGTCTCAAGATTGCCGACTACGGCACGCGTCGGCGCTTTTCGCGCGCCTGGCACGAGGAGGTGCTGCGCGTTCTGTGCGTGCGCCTGGGCTCTGACGACCGGCGCGGCGCGCCGGGGCAGTTTGCGGGCACGAGCAACGTGTTGTACGCAATGAAGCTGGGCGTGACGCCGCTGGGCACCATGGCGCACGAATACCTGCAGGCCTGCCAGTCCCTCGGCCCGCGGCTGCGCGACAGCCAGGTGTTCGGCTTCGAGATGTGGGCCAAGGAATACCGCGGCGACCTGGGGATCGCGCTGTCCGACGTGTACGGCATGAGCGCCTTCCTGCGCGACTTCGACCTGTACTTCTGCAAGCTGTTCGATGGCGCGCGCCACGACAGCGGCGATCCCTTCGCATGGGGCGAGCGGCTGCTGCAGCACTACCGCGACAACCGCGTGGACCCATTGACCAAGACGCTGATCTTCAGCGACGCGCTGACCGTGCCTCGCATCATCGAGCTGTACCAGCGCTTCAACGGCCGCTGTCAGCTGGCGTTCGGCATCGGCACCAACCTGACCAACGATCTGGGCTACGAGCCATTGCAGATCGTGATCAAGATGACGCGCTGCAACGGCCAGCCCGTGGCCAAGCTGTCGGACGCACCCGGCAAGAACATGTGCAACGACGAGAAATACCTGGCTTACCTGCGCCAGGTGTTCGAGATTCCCTCGCCGCAGTGAGCGCGCGCCTGGCGCCGCCGGCGGCATTTCAACTTTCCCAAGAATGACCCGAGGAGACCTGTCCATGAACCCCATCCGCACCCTGGCCCTTGGGCTGCTGTGCCTGGCACCCGCGCTGGCGGGGGCGGCGGAGATCGACGGCAGCCAGCTGTCGGTGCTGTGGGGTGTCCCGTTTGCCGGCGTGCTGTTGAGCATTGCGCTGCTGCCGTTGCTGGCGCCGCTGTTTTGGCACCACCACTTCGGCAAGGTCACCGCCGCGTGGGCGCTGGCGTTTCTGGTGCCGTTTGCCGTGGTCTTTGGCCCCGGCGTGGCGGCGGCGGGCTTCGCGCATGCGCTGGTCGCGGAATACCTGCCCTTCGTGATCCTGCTCACGGCGCTGTTCACCGTGGCCGGTGGTATCTATATCCGTGGCAATCTGCACGGCAGCCCGGCCCTGAATGCCGGCTTTCTCGCCGTGGGCGCGGTGCTGGCCAGCTTCATGGGCACCACGGGCGCGTCCATGCTGCTCATCCGTCCGTTGATCCGCGCCAACGACAACCGCAAGCATGTGGCGCACGTGGTGGTGTTCTTCATCTTCATCGTCTCCAACGCCGGCGGCTCGCTCACGCCGCTGGGCGATCCGCCGCTGTTCCTGGGCTTCCTCAAGGGCGTGGATTTCTCCTGGACGGCGCGGCACGTGTTTCCGGAAACGCTGTTCCTCATCGGCGTGCTGCTGGTGCTGTTCTATGCGCTGGACAGCTGGTACTACCGCCAGGCGGGTGAAGTCAGCCGTACCGATCCCACCCCCGATTCGGCACCGGCCGCGCTGGGTTTTGACGGCAAGATCAATTTCGTGCTGCTGCTGGCCGTGGTGGGGCTGGTGCTGCTCAGCGGCATTTGGAAGTCGCCCGTGGAATGGGTGATCGCCGGCACGCCGCTGGGCCTGCCCGGCCTGGTGCGCGATGCGGGGCTGATCGCGGTGACCGTGGCATCGCTGGCGCTGACGCCGCGGCAAGTGCATGCAGACAACCAGTTCGGCTGGGGCCCGATGCAGGAGGTGGCCAAGCTGTTCGCGGGCATCTTCCTGACCATCATTCCCGTCATTGCCATGCTCAAGGCCGGCGTGAATGGGCCTTTCGGCGCCATCGTCTCCGCCGTCACGCGGCCCGACGGTTCGCCCGATCCTGCGATGTACTTCTGGGCCACCGGCCTGCTCAGCTCGTTCCTGGACAACGCGCCCACCTACCTGGTGTTCTTCAACACGGCCGGCGGCGAAGCGGCCACGCTGATGACCACGCATGCCGCCACGCTGGCCGCCATCTCGGCGGGCGCCGTGTTCATGGGCGCCAACACCTACATCGGCAACGCGCCCAACCTCATGGTCAAGGCGATTGCGGAGGACCGCGGCGTGAAGATGCCCAGCTTCTTCGGCTACATGCTGTGGTCGTGCGGCATCCTGTTGCCGCTGTTCGTCGTGATGACCTTCATCTGGTTGCAATGAGCCCGGGCCTGAACCGCGGGGTGCCTCGGCACGGCCCTGCGTTCAGGCTGCCGACACCTGACCGAAAGGAGCACTTCCCATGTCCAAGCCCCACATCCTCGTCGCGCGCAAGATCTTCCCCGAGGTCATTGAGCGCCTGACGCAGCATTTCGAGGTGTATGCCAACCAGGACGACAACCTGTGGACGCAGGCCGAGCTCATTGAGCGGCTGCAGGGCAAGGACGGCGCGTTGCTCACCGGCACCCAGCCGGTGAACGCCGAGCTGCTGGCCGCCTGCCCGCAGCTGCGCATCGCGGCCAACATGACGGTGGGCTACAACAACTTCGACATCGCCGCGATGACCGCCGCCGGCGTGCAGGGCACCAACACGCCCGACGTGCTGACCGAGACCACGGCCGATTTCGGCTTTGCGCTGCTCATGGCCACGGCGCGGCGCATCACGGAGAGCGAGCATTACCTGCGCGCCGGCCAGTGGACGCGCTGGAGCTACGACATGTTCGCCGGCTGCGAGGTGCATGGCAGCACGCTGGGCATCCTTGGGATGGGCCGCATCGGACAGGGCATTGCCAAGCGCGGGGCGCACGGCTTCGGCATGAACGTGATCTACCACAACCGCTCGCGCCTGTCGCCCGCGCTGGAGGCAGAATGCAAGGCGCGCTACGTGGGCAAGGACGAGCTGCTGGCCCAGGCCGACCACCTGGTGCTGGTGCTGCCCTACACGCCCGAGTCGCACCATGCCATCGGCGCGGCCGAGATCGCGCGCATGAAGCCCACGGCCACGCTGATCAACATCGCGCGCGGCGGCATCGTGGATGACGCGGCGCTGGCCCAGGCGCTCAAGGAGCGCCGCATCGCTGCCGCGGGGCTGGACGTATTCGAAGGCGAGCCCGCGGTGCACCCCGCGTTGCTGGAGGTGCCCAACGTGGTGCTCACCCCGCACATCGCCAGCGCCACCGTGCCCACGCGGCTCGCCATGGCGCAACTGGCGGCGGACAACCTGGTGGCGTTCTTCGACGGGCGCGGCGCCCTCACTCCCGTGAACACGCCCACCAAGGTGTGAATGAAATTGGCTTCTGGCGCTTGATGGACAAGCGCTAACAGCTATTGTTTTGATAGTTAAAGAATGACATTCGAAATGACCGCCGCACTGGCGTTGCTGGTGCTTACCGTGGTGTTGCTGGCGGTGCTGCTACTGCGCCGCCCGCGCATGGACCTGCCGCCCGAGTGGCTGGCGCGCCTGCAGTCGCTGGAATCTGCGGTGCAGGCCACGCAGCTGGCCGTGGCCAAGAATGACGGAGCGCTGGATGCCATGGCCCAGCAACTGCGCGGGTTCACCCAGACCACGCAGGCCCTGCTGGACGAGCGACTGGCGCTGGCCGCGCAGGAGTCGCGCACCAGCCGCGGCGAGCTGCAGGCGTCCTTTGCCGCGCTGCAGTCGCGTCTGGAGCAGCACCTGGCGCAGGCGCGCGCCGATGCCGCCGTGGCCCGCAAGGAGCAGGCGGATGCGCTGTCCGCCTTTCGTGCCGAGCTGAGCCAGACAGCGCAGGCGCTGGCGGCCGACAGCTTGAAGTCGCGCGACGCCATGGCCGAGAGCACGCAGCTCTTCGGCCAGCGCATCCAGGAGCGCTTCGAGGCGCTGAGCGGCACCACGCGCGGCACGCTGGACTCGCTCAAGGGCGACATCCAGGGCCAGCTGGGCACCATGTCGGGCGCGCTGCGCGACCAGCTGGAAGGCACCACGCACCAGTTGCGCAGCCAGTTCTCCGCCCTGCAGGAGTCCATGGGGCAGCAGCTGTCCGGCCTGGTCGCCAGCAGCCAGAACAATGCCGAGGCGCTGCGGGGCGCGCTCAACGAGCGCCTGGCCGCCATCCAGGGCGACAACGCCGCCAAGCTGGAGGAGATGCGCCGCACCGTGGACGAAAAGCTGCACGCCACGCTGGAGCAGCGCCTGGGCGAGTCCTTCAAGCTGGTGAGCGACCGGCTGGAGCAGGTGCACAAGGGCCTGGGCGAGATGCAGACGCTGGCCGGCAGCGTCGGCGACCTGAAGCGCGTGATGACCAACGTGAAGACGCGCGGCACCTGGGGCGAAATGCAGCTGGGCGCGATCATCGACAACGTGCTCACGCCCGAGCAGTTCGCCCGCAACGTCAAGACCATGCCGGGCAGCGACGATCTGGTGGAGTTTGCCATCCGCCTGCCGGGCAAGAGCGACGAGCAGCCCGTGTGGCTGCCCATCGACTCCAAGTACCCCGTGGAGCACTACCAGCGCCTGCTGGACGCGCAGGACACGGCGGACAAGCTCGCGATCACGGCGGCGGGCAACGCCTTCGAATCCTCCATCCGCCTGGAAGCCAAGAAGATCTTCAGCAAATATGTGGCGCCTCCGTACACCACCGACTTCGCGGTGCTCTACCTGCCCACCGAAGGGCTGTTTGCCGAAGTCATGCGCCGCCCCGGGCTGGTCGAGGCGGTGCAGAACGACTGCCGCGTGATGATCACCGGGCCTGCCAATCTGGCGGCCATGCTCAGCAGCTTGCAGATGGGCTTCAAGACGCTGGCCATCGAGAAGCGCTCGTCCGAGGTGTGGAGCGTGCTGGGCCAGGTGAAGACCGAGTTCGCCAAGTTCGGCGACGTGGTGGAGGCCACGCGCAAGTCCATCGACGCGGCGGCCAAGAAATTCGAGCAGGTGGATGTGCGCACACGTGCCATCCAGCGCAAGCTGCGCGGCGTGCAGGAGCTGCCCGCGCCGGAGCCGGCGGCGGGGCAGGGCGATGCAGAGGGTGCACCCTTGCCGGACCTGCTGATCGAAGACGAAGGCGAGTGACTTGAACCTGGCGCTCGCGCGGCTGATCGCCGGCCAGATCTGCATCCACGCCAGCATGGCGGGCATGCGCATGGCCGCGCCGCTGCTGGCGCTGCGCGAGGGCTACAGCGCGGCGGCCGTGGGCGTGTTGCTGGCGCTGTTCGCGCTCACGCAGGTGTTCCTGGCGCTGCCCGCGGGGCGCTATGCCGACCGCCATGGGCTCAAGCGCCCGGTGCGCCACGCGGTCGTCGCGGCCGTCCTGGGTGCCGGCGCGGCGCTGGTGTGGCCGACGTTTGCGGTGCTGTGCGTTGCGGCACTGCTCACCGGTGGCGCCACGGGGGCTGCCACGATCGCCTTGCAACGCCACGTGGGCCGCGCCGCGCACGGCGGCACGCAGCTGCGCCAGGTCTTCAGCTGGCTGGCCATCGGGCCGGCGGTGTCCAACTTCCTGGGCCCGTTCTGCGCGGGGCTGCTGATCGATCACGCGGGTGCGCAGGCGGGCGCGACCATGGGCTTTCGCGCGGCCTTCGCGCTCATGGCGGTATTGCCGTTGGCCACCTGGTTCTGGGTGCGCGGCACGCAGGAGATGCCGCCAGTGGTGGCCGCGGAGGACGGCACGCGCGCGCGGGCCTGGGACCTGCTGGCCGAGCCCGGCTTTCGGCGGCTGCTCATCGTGAACTGGCTGCTGTCGTCGTGCTGGGACGTGCACACCTTCGTGGTGCCGCTGCTGGGGCATGAGCGGGGGCTGTCGGCCTCGGTGATCGGCTCCATCCTCGGCGCGTTCGCGATTGCCGCCGCGGTGATCCGCGTGCTCATGCCGCTGGTGGCCGACCGGCTGCGCGAATCCACCGTGGTCACCGGCGCCATGGTGGCGACGGCACTGCTGTTCGCGGTCTATCCGCTGCTGCCGACGGCCGTGACGCTGGGAGCGTGCTCGGTGCTGCTGGGGTTCGCGCTGGGCTCGGTGCAGCCCATGATCATGAGCATGCTGCACCAACTCACGCCCGCGCACCGCCATGGCGAGGCACTGGGTCTGCGGCTGATGGCGATCAACGGCTCCAGCGTGGTGATGCCGCTGCTGTTTGGCACCGCGAGCGCGCTGGTGGGGCTGAGTGGCCTGTTCTGGGCCGTGGGCGCCACCGTGGGGCTGGGTGCGCGCGTGGCCTGGCGGTTGCGCGGCGAGGCGCCGGCCCCTCCGCCGCATCCCTGACAGGCCTGGATTGGCAAGGCGGTCCGCAGGGTGTGCCGCGCCGCTGGTGCGCGGTCAGAGTTCGTAGAACGTGCGGATGATGCTCCAGGCCTCGGCTGGGTCGTCGGTGTAGTGGAACAGCTGGAGGTCCTCGGGCGAGATCGTGCCTTGCTCCACGAGCGCCTCGAAGTTGATCAGCTTCTTCCAGAAGGCCACGCCGAACAACACGATGGGCACGGGCTTGGCCTTGCCGGTCTGCACCAGCGTGAGCACCTCGAACAGTTCGTCCAGCGTGCCGAAGCCGCCAGGGAACAGCACCAGGGCCTTGGCGCGCATCATGAAGTGCATTTTGCGCAGAGCGAAATAGTGGAACTTGAACGACAGCGAGGGCGAGATGAAACGGTTGCCGCTTTGCTCGTGCGGCAACGAGATGTTGAGGCCCACGTTGAGCGCCCCTGCGTCGTGCGCGCCGCGGTTGGCCGCCTCCATGATGCCCGGGCCGCCGCCGGTGCAGATGTACAGGCGCTCGGCGGGCGGGCGGCTCTCGCTGTACTCGGCCACCAGGCGCGCGAACTGGCGGGCCTGGTCGTAGTAATAGGCGTTCTTCACCGCACGCTCGGCGCGCGCAATGCGCTCGGTATCGCCGCTGGCACGTGCATCGGCCAGTTGCTGCTCGGCCGCTTCGGGCGAGATGAAGCGTGCGCTGCCGTACACCACGACGGTGTGCTCGATGCCCTGCGCCGTCAGGCCCAGGTCGGGCTTCATCAGCTCCAGTTGAAAACGGATGCCGCGCGTCTCGCGGCGCAGCATGAACTCGGGGTCGGCGAAGGCGAGGCGGTAGGAATCGGCGTGCAGCGGATTGCCGGCAACGGCGTAGTTGTGCAGCTCGGCCCAGGCATGGGCCAGGCGGCTGTCTTGAAGGTCGGTATTGGCTTGCATGGAAGATTTTTCAGTGGAGGCGGCTGTCTGTGGGGCAGTCGCCGGGGTGCGCAGTGTAGCGAGGGGATTTTAATGAAAATGGCCTGTAGCGCTTATGTATCAAGCCCTAGCAGCTATTAAATCGATAGTGGTCAAACGCCTTGCCGCGCGCCCGCCCACAGCCAGGGCAGGCTGTGCAGCCCGGCCCAGGTCATGCACAGCGAGCCGGCCACATGCAGCGCACACAGGCCCAGGGCCTGCGCCAGGCGCTGCTGCTGCAGCAGCCCGACCACTTCGGCCGAGAAGGTGGAGAAGGTGGTCAGCGCCCCCAAAAAGCCCGTGATGAGCAGCGCGCGCCAGACCGGGTCCAACTGCGGCAGTGCCTGGAACAGCGCCAGGCACAGGCCGATGAGGTAGCCGCCGATGAGGTTGGCCGCTAGCGTGCCCCATGGCAGCAGCGCGCCGTGCGTGTTGAGCCACAGGCCCAGCCGCCAGCGCGCGAGCGCGCCGGCGCAGGCACCGGCGCAGATGGCAAGAACGTGGAACATCGGCGCATTGTAGGGAGGCGCTGCCGAGCGGCGGCGGCCTCGTCAACGCGCCGTCATTTGCTGCGGGAGCCAGGTCACGATGCCCGGAAACACATAGATCAGCGTGACGGCCGCGCACATCAGCAGGAACATGGGAGCGGCCACGCGGGCGATCCACGGCAGCTGCTTGCCCGTCATGCCCTGCAGCACGAACAGGTTGAAGCCCACGGGCGGGGTGATCTGCGCCATCTCCACCACCAGCACGACGAAGACGCCGAACCAGATCGGGTCGATGCCCGCTGCGTTCACCGTGGGCATCAGCACGCCCATGGTGAGCACCACCATGGAGATGCCGTCCAGGAAGCAGCCCAGCACGATGTAGAACACGGCCAGCGCCACCACCAGTTGCGCCTGGCTCAGCCCCAGCGAAGAGATCCATTCCGCCAGGTGCCGTGGCAGGCCGATGTAGCCCATGGCCAGCGTGAGGAAGGCCGCGCCCGCGAGGATCAGCGCGATCATGCAGTACAGCCGCGTGGCGCCCATGAGCGCGTCGCGAAAGCTCGCCCAGTTCAGCGACCCCTGCGCCGCGGACAGCACCAGCGAGCCCACCACGCCCACGGCCGCGGCTTCGGTGGCGGTGGCGATGCCCGTGTAGATGGAGCCCAGCACCGCGGCGATGAGCAGCACCACGGGAATCAGCGCGCGCGATTCGCGCAGCTTGTCCAGCAGGCCCATCTGCCGGTCTGCCGCTGGGACCTGGTCGGGGTGGCGCAATGCCCAGAACATGATGTAGCCCGAGAACAGCGCGGCCAGCAGCACCCCGGGCAGCACGCCGGCAATGAACAGCTTGGAGATCGATACCTCGGCCGTCACGCCGTAGACGATCATGATGATCGAGGGCGGGATCAGCAGGCCCAGCGTGCTGGCGCCGGCCAGCGTGCCGATGACCATCTTCTCGGGGTAGCCGCGGCGCGTGAGCTCGGGCAGCGTCATCTTGCCGATGGTGGCGCAGGTGGCGGCGCTGGACCCCGACACGGCGGCAAAGATGGTGCAGCCCACCACGTTGGTGTGCAGCAGCCGCCCGGGCAGGCCCTGCACCCACGGGGCCAGGCCCTTGAACATGTCTTGCGACAGCCGCGTGCGAAACAGGATCTCGCCCATCCAGATGAAGAGGGGCAGGGCGGTGAGCGTCCAGCTCGACGAGGAGCCCCAGATGGTCACCGCCATGGCGTCGCCCGCGGGGCGCGAGGAAAACAATTGCATGCCGATCCAGGCCACGCCCGAGAGCGTGAGCCCGATCCACACGCCGCTGCCCAGGATCAGGAACAGCGACAGGATCAACAGGCCGGTGATGGCAAGGTCACTCATGAAGGCGTCTTCCGGTCATTCGTTGCGCAGGGCTTCGCCCGGCCTGGCGCCCGCGCGCCGGCCCAGGAGCTGCAGCACCAGTTCGTCCACGAAGGCTATCGCCATCACCATCGCGCCTACGCCCATGGACAGCTGCGGCAGCCACAGCGGCGTGGCGTCGCTGCTGGTGGAGATGTCGTTGAACGCATGCGACTGCCAGGCCAGCCGCACGCTGTAGTACGCGAACAGCACGGCCAGCAGCGTGCCCAGGGCCAGCGCGAACAGCTCCAGCGCCTGGTGCGCGCGCCCCTTGAGGGCGCTCAGCACCAGCGTCACGCGGATGTGCTCGCCGCGCTTGAGGGTATGCGCCAGCGCCAGAAAGCCCGCAGCCGCCATGAGGTAGCCCGCATAGGCGTCGATGCCCGGTACATGGAAGCTGAGCTGCCGGCTCACGATGGACAGCAGCACGGCGCACAGAAGCGCCACCATGCACAGCGCCGCCAGCGCGGCGGCGCCGTCATAGAGGAAGTTCAACAGGCGTCGCATCGTGGTCTGGCGCGTGGAGGCTCTGGGCGGGGAGGTGTTACTTGCGGTAGGCGTCGATCAGCGCCTTGCCGTCGGGCCCGGCCTTGTCCAGCCATTCCTTGAGCATGGTGTCGCCCACCTTGGCCATGTCGGCCTTCAGCTGGCTGCTGGGCGGCACTACCTGCATGCCCTCGGCCTTGAGCTTGGCCAACGTGTCCTCGTTCACGCGGCGGCTGGCGGCCCAGCCGCGGGTCTCCGCGTCGGCGGCGGCCTTGAGCACGGCTTCCTGCACGGGCTTGTCCAGCGCATCGAACGCCTTCTTGTTCATGATGAGCGCGTTCTTGGGCAGCCAGGCCTGGGTGTCGTAGTAATACTTGAGGTGCTCGTAGAGCTTGCTGTCCACGCCCGTCGCGCCCGAGGTCATGGTGGACTCCACCACGCCGGTGGCGAGCGCTTGCGAGAACTCGGCGGCCTGCACCGTCACCGGCTGCGCGCCCACCAGCTCGGCGATGCGCGCGGTGGCGGGGCTGTAGGCGCGCCACTTGATGCCCTTCAGGTCGGCGGCGTTGTTCACGGGCTTCTTGGTGTAGATGCCCTGTGGCGGCCAGGCCACGGCGTACAGCAGCACCATGCCTTGCTCGGCCAGCTTCTTCTCCAGGAACGGCTTTTGCGCCTTGTACAGCTTCATCGACGCGTCGTAGCTGTCAGCCAGGAAGGGCAGGCCGTCCACGCCGAAGATCTGCCATTCGTTCTGGAAGTTGGCGAGCAGGATCTCGCCGAGCTGCGCCTGCGCGCCCTGCACGGCGCGCTTGATCTCGGGCGCCTTGAACAGTGCGGCGTTGGCATGCAGCGTGATCTTGAGCTTGCCTCCCGACGCCTTGTCCACGTCGCTGATGAACTGCGCCAGGTTCTCCGTGTGGAAATTGGTGGCCGGGTAGGCGGCGGCCAGGTCCCACTTGGTCTGGGCATGCAGGGCGGGGGCGCACAGGCCGGTGAGGGCAGCCAGTGCAACGGCGACAAGGTTTCGACGCTTCATCTCGGGGGTCTCCGCAAGGGTTGAGAAGAGAGGGGGCTCAGCGCGTTCACTGTAGCGGGGGCCACAGGGAAACGGCCTAGGTGATTCACCTGAATGTCGATAAATTGCCGGCAAATCATCGGGCTGCTCCCTACAATCAATCGACATGCACATCCCATGCCAATGCCATCTGTCGCTTTTGGCGCAGTCCTCGGAGTGAAACCATGACCGCAGCCGCCAGACCCAAGTCCCCGGCCCCCGCTGCCACTGCCAAGGTGGGCAAGGCCGCCAAGGCGCGCGGGCCCATCGTGTCGTCCGCGCATCTGGTGTCGGACCGCAGTGCGGAGATGAGCGAGTTCGAGTTCGGCCTCATCGTCGCGGGCAATGCGTTCCACCGCTGGGTGGTGCACTGCATGGCCGCGGCCGGTCTGCGCGACCTCACGCCGCTGGACGTGGTGGTGCTGCACCATGTGACGCACCGCGCACGCGACAAGCGGCTGGCCGACATCTGCTTCATCATGAACGTGGAAGACACGCACGTGGTGAACTACTCGCTCAAGAAGCTGCTGGCGCTGGGCGTGGTGGCCTCCAGCAAGAACGGCAAGGACGTGACCTACGCCGCCACCGAGGCGGGGCGCGCCCATGTGCAGCGCTACCGTGAGATCCGCGAGAGCTGCCTGATCGATGCGCTGAATGCCGACGACGGCCTGAACCGCGACATTGGCGAGCTGGCGCGCCTGCTGCGCGTGCTGTCCGGCATGTACGACCAGGCGGCCCGTGCCGCGGCGTCCATGTGAGACGTGCTATATATTTAATAGCTGTTAGCGCTTGTCGGTAAAGCGCTAGAGGCCTATTTGGCTTGAAGTGCCGACGGGCGATGGCAGATGCGTGGCAATGTCCTGCCAGGCCTGCACGGCGGCCAGGGCGGTGTGCATCTGCACCGTGTGCGCAAAGCGGAAGGCGTCGCCGTGCACCGTCTCGTCGGGGAACTCGGTGATCAGCGTCACCGGCGCATCGTGCGACGTCTGCGACTGCATGCAGGCGATGCCATCCAGCACCTCGAAGGGCAGCGGGCCTGCGTGGTGCTCGTAGAGGGCCCGCTGGCGTGCGTTGAAATCTGCCAGCCCCGGCACTTGCCGCAGGCGCGCGCACACGGCCTCCAGCAGCGCACGCGCGGGCTGCTGCCAGCCGGCGTGGTAGCGCAGGATGAGGAAGAACCCCTTGGGCAGCATCCACTGCTCGAATCCACGCGGCACATAGCCCGACAGCGGTCGCGTCCACTCATGCGCGGGGTAGCCATGCAGGTTCACATGCAGTTGCGCGCCCGACAGCGCCAGCGCGGACTGGCGGGCCTCGCGCTCGTAGAGCGGCGCGTGGTCGCGGTATTCCACATCGTCGCCCAGCGCGGTGTAGCGCGCGGCATGGTGCATGTGGCCCGGGTGGCGGGCGCACAGCGCGCGGTGCAGAGCGTAGCCGTCGGGGTTCTCCAGCGCGATCAGCGCGTAGTGCGCGCCGGGTTGCGCCTGCAGCACTTCGGCGGCGCGCAACGCGCCCACGATGCCCGATGTCTCGTTGGCATGCTGGCCCGCACTGATGAACACCGGTGCCTGCGTGCCCGCGTGGTACTGCCCCCATACGGTGCGTCCCTGGCGTGAGCGTGCACTGAAACGTTGCGCGGGCCAGGCGTGCAGGGTCTGGGTGATGCGATCAGGGGCAGGGGACTCGTCCAGCGTCGCCAAACTGTCCGGGGCGTGGGCCGTTGGGTGGGCTGGCAGGTCGTCGGCGCACGCCGCGAAGGGCAGCAGGTCCACCTGTACGTGCGGAGCGCCGTCGCCCACGCGCACGTCGGGCACGATCTGCCCGGGCTGCAACCGGCGGTCGCCCACGGGGCGGCCGCTGTGCTGTTGGAAGAACTCCAGCAGCGTGAAGTACAGGTCCTCGTGCAGCGCCTCCAGGGTGCTTATGGTCTCGCCGGTGGCGCCCACGGGCTGCTCGTAGCCCGGCAGGTCCACGCGCAGCAGCAGGCGGTCGAAGTACGGCTCATGGTCCGGCCACGCGTGACCGCGCACCGCCTGCACCGCCGCGGCGAAGGCCTGCTCGTAGTCGGTGCATACGGCGGTGTCGATCAGGTCGGCAGCGCCTTCCTGTGTGCCCACGCGCAGCCAGCCGGTGGGCGAGAGCACCGTGGCGCCCGTCATGTCGGTGTGTACGCGGTTGGGTGCGTGCACGTGCTGCACGGTGCGGGTGCCGTCGCGCAGTTCCAGTTCCACGTGGTAGCCGCCACTGGCGTCGTCGTGGGGCTCCATGTGCAAGATGCCGCCCCCCAGCAGGGCGGCGAGCGGATAGGCCTCCAACCGAAAGCGCTGTGCAGGCCCGTGCGCCGCCAGCGGGTAGCGCACGCGGGCCTGCACCACTTGGGTGCAATCCACGTGGTCCATGAAATGCTGTACCAGCGGCTTGTAGGCACTGTGAAAGCGGGCATGCACGCCTGCGGCCGCCAGCTGCTGCGCCGCAGCAAGGCGCGCGGCCTGGCTTTCGAACACCCAGCCTTCCACGTGGCAGCCGCGCCAGCGCGGCTCGCCAAAGCGCTGTACCCAGGCGTGCAGCGTGCGCTCCAGTGGCAGGTCAAGCAGCCGGGAACCTGTGGCGGCGGGCGGTTGGGTCATATGCGTGGGCGGGGTGGTGAATATCCGGTATGGATCATGCAGGCTTGCAGATAAATTATCGGTAAATTGTGGGTTCTTTCTCCGCAATGTTTCACACGCGGCACACAAAGGAAACGGGTATGGCAAAGAAACTCTGGCAGTTCTGGGTGGATCGGGGGGGTACGTTCACCGATATCGTGGGTCGGCGCCCCGACGGCAGCCTGGTGACGCACAAGCTGCTCTCCGAGAACCCCGAGCAGTACCGCGATGCGGCGGTGGCGGGCATCCGCCACCTGCTGGGGCTGGCGCCGGGCGAGGCCGTGACGCCTGAATTGGTGGAGTGCGTGAAGATGGGCACCACCGTGGCCACCAACGCGCTGTTGGAGCGCAAGGGGGAGCCCACGCTGCTGGTTACCACGCGTGGCTTCAAGGACGCGCTGCGCATCGCCTACCAGAACCGCCCGCGCATCTTCGACCGGCACATCGTGCTGCCGCAACTGCTGTACAGCCGCGTCATCGAGGCGCAGGAGCGCGTGGGCGCGCACGGCGAGGTGGTACAGCCGCTGGAGGAAGACCACCTGAAGGAACGCCTGTGGGCCGCTTATGACGCGGGCCTGCGCAGCGTGGCCATCGTGTTCATGCACGGCTACCGCTATCCCGCGCATGAGGAGGCGGCCGCCCGCCTGGCGCTGGCTGCCGGGTTCACGCAGGTCAGCACTTCGCACGGCACCAGCCCGCTGATGAAGTTCGTGAGCCGGGGCGACACCACCGTGGTGGACGCGTATCTGTCGCCCATCCTGCGGCGCTACGTGCAGCAGGTGGAGGCCGAGATGCCGGGCGTGCCGCTGTATTTCATGCAGTCGTCGGGGGGGCTCACGGATGCGCACCGCTTCCAGGGCAAGGACGCGATCCTCTCCGGGCCGGCCGGCGGCATCGTGGGCATGGCGCGCACGGCGCAGATTGCGGCGCAGGCAGAGGCAGCGCCAGGGGCCGGTGCGGCCGCCACGCAGCCGCCGGTGCGCGTGATCGGTTTCGACATGGGCGGCACGTCCACCGACGTGAGCCATTTTGCGGGTGAGTTCGAGCGCGAGTTCGAGACCCAGGTGGCGGGCGTGCGCATGCGTGCGCCCATGATGAGCATTCACACGGTGGCCGCGGGCGGCGGTTCCATCCTGGAGTTCGACGGCGCCCGTTTCCGCGTAGGTCCCCAAAGCGCCGGCGCCAACCCCGGCCCCGCCAGTTACCGCCGCGGCGGCCCGCTGGCCGTGACCGATGCCAACGTGATGGTGGGCAAGATCCAGCCCGCGTACTTCCCGCGCGTGTTCGGCCATGGTGCCGACGAGCCGCTGGATGCGGCCGTGGTGCGCGAGCGTTTTGCGGCGCTGGCGGGCCAGACCGCAGGCGCGGCGGATGGCGCAGCCGCGCTGACGCCCGAGGCCTGCGCGCATGGCTTCATCCAGATCGCGGTGCAGCAGATGGCCAACGCCATCAAGAAGATCTCCGTGGCGCGCGGCTACGACGTCACGCGCTACACGCTGCAGTGCTTTGGCGGCGCGGGCGGCCAGCACGCCTGCCTGGTGGCCGATGCGCTGGGCATGCAGCAGGTGCTGGTGCATCCGCTGGCGGGCGTGCTGTCGGCCTACGGCATGGGGCTGGCCGACCAGAACGTGATGCGTGAGAAGGCGGTGGAGGCACGCCTCACACCCGAGGCGCTGCCCGGCATCACGGCCACGCTGGATGCACTGGCCCAGGCCGCCGAGGCCGAGATGGCGCAAGAGCGCCTCTCGGGCGGCGACATCGTGGTGCGTCGGCGCGTGCATGTGCGCTACGAGGGTACCGATTCGGCGCTGGCCGTGCCCTTTGGCGACCTGCAGGCGATCACGCGGGGCTTCGAGGCCGCGTACCGCCAGCGGTTTGCCTTCCTCATGCAGGGCAAGGCACTGATGGTGGAGGCGGTGTCGGTGGAAGCCGTGGTGGCGGGCGATGCGCCGGTCGAGCATGCGCAGGATCTGCAGCCCGAGCGCGAAGTGCCGCGGCGCGACACCGTGCGCATGTTCACCGTGGGCACGGACGGCACACCGGCCTGGCACGACGCCGCGCTGGTGGTGCGCGAAGACATGCGCCCCGGCGACCTGCTGCAGGGCCCGGCCATCATTGCCGAGAAGAACGCTACCACGGTGGTAGAGCCGGGCTGGCAGGCACGGCTCACGTCCCTGGACCATCTGGTGCTGCACCGCCACCTGCCGCGCGCCCAGCGCCATGCCGCGGGCACGCAGGTGGACCCGGTGCTGCTGGAGGTGTTCAACAACCTGTTCATGAACATTGCCGAGCAGATGGGGCTGCAGCTGCAGAACACCGCGTACTCCGTGAATATCAAGGAGCGGCTGGACTTCAGCTGCGCGCTGTTCGACGCCGAGGGCCAGCTGATTGCCAACGCGCCGCACATGCCGGTGCACCTGGGGTCCATGGGCGAGAGCATCCGCACCGTGATCGCGCGCAACCGCGGCCACATGCGGCGCGGCGACGTGTTTGTGCTGAACGACCCATACCACGGCGGCACGCACCTGCCGGACATCACCGTGATCACGCCGGTCTACATCGGCGACGACCACGGTGAAGCGGCCGAGCCCACTTTCTACGTGGGCAGCCGCGGCCACCATGCGGACGTGGGGGGCACCACGCCGGGGTCGATGCCGCCGTTTTCCACGCGCATCGAGGAAGAGGGCGTGCAGATCGACAACGTGAAGCTGGTGGATGCCGGCGTGCTGCGCGAGGCCGAGATGATTGCGCTGCTGGAGAGTGGCGAGTACCCCAGCCGCAACCCGCAGCAGAACCTGGCCGACCTGAAGGCGCAGATCGCCGCCAACGAGAAGGGCGTGCAGGAGCTGCGCCGCATGGTGGAGCACTTCGGCCTGAGCGTGGTGCAGGCCTATATGCAGCATGTGCAGGACAACGCCGAGGAGTCCGTGCGCCGCGCCATCACGCGGTTGGCCGCGCGCGTGCAGGACGGGCATTTCACCCTGCCGCTGGACAACGGCGCGCAGATCACCGTGGCCGTGCGCATTGACGCGGCCACGCGCAGTGCGGTGATCGACTTCACCGGCACCAGCGCGCAGCAGTCCAACAACTTCAATGCGCCCACGGCGGTGTGCATGGCCGCGGTGCTCTACGTCTTCCGCTCGCTGGTGGAGGACGACATTCCGCTCAACGCC
Organism: Diaphorobacter sp. ED-3; assembly: GCF_027625375.1. Taxonomy (NCBI): domain Bacteria; kingdom Pseudomonadati; phylum Pseudomonadota; class Betaproteobacteria; order Burkholderiales; family Comamonadaceae; genus Diaphorobacter; species Diaphorobacter sp. ED-3. The sequence continues at coordinate 1,790,954 of NZ_CP115182.1, forward strand.
GGGTGTCTCAAGCCCCTGCAGGTCATCATTCCGCCGGGCTCCATGCTCAACCCCAACCCGCCGGCATCGGTGGTGGCGGGCAACGTGGAGACCTCCAGCTGCATCACCAATGCGCTGCTGGGCGCCTTGGGCGTGTCTGCGGCCAGCCAGTGCACGATGAACAACTTCACCTTCGGCAACGCGCGCTACCAGTATTACGAGACCATCTCGGGCGGCAGCGGGGCGGGCGGCCAGTTCGACGACGCGGGCGCGCTGGTGGGGGGCTTTGATGGCACGAGCGTGGTGCAAACGCACATGACCAATTCACGCCTGACCGATCCGGAGGTGCTGGAGTTCCGCTTCCCCGTGCGGCTGGAGAGTTACGCCATCCGCGCCGGTTCGGGCGGCGGCGGCCGCTGGAAGGGCGGCGACGGCGGCGTGCGCCGCATCCGCTTCCTGGAGCCCATGACCGCGAGCATTCTGTCCAACGGCCGGGTGCACGGCGCCTTCGGCATGGCGGGTGGGCAGCCGGGCATGCCCGGCGTCAACCGCGTCGTGCGTGCGGACGGCCGGGCGGAGCCGCTGCAGCACATCGGGCAGGCGCAAATGGAAGCGGGGGATGTGTTCGAGATCCAAACGCCGGGCGGTGGTGGCTTTGGTGGCCGCTGAGTGCGTTTGAATGAAATAAGGCTCTAGCGCTTGTTGGTCAAGCGCTAGTAGCTATATTTTCAATAGCAAATCACGAGTCGAGCGTGCTGCTGTCCGCCACGCGGCTGAGGCTGGGCGGCACCTTCTCGCCCGCGCGGCGCGCGCGAAACAGCGCGGCGCGCATCAGGAAGATGTTGGTCACGGGCACGGTGATGGCGATGAACAGGGCAATCAGCAACGCATGCAGCGCCAGGCCGTTGCCCGTCACGGAGAAGTACACCAGCGTGGCATGCATGATGCACCAGCAGCCCATGGTGGCGATGATGGACGGTGCGTGCACGCGCTCGAAGTAGGTGGCCAGGCGCAGCAGCCCCAGTGACCCCATGAACGCGATGGCCGCGCCGCACAGCACCAGCGCGGACAGCACGATGTCCAGCCACAGCGGCAGTGCGTCGCTCATTCGATCACCTCGCCGCGCAAGAGGAACTTGGCCATGGCCGTGGAGCTGACGAAGCCCAGCAGTGCGATCAACATGGCGGCCTCGAAGTAGTTGGTGCTGCCGTAGTAGATGCCCAGTACCAGTATGAGCAGCATGCCGTTGAGGTACATGCAGTCCAGCGCCAGCACGCGGTCCTGCGCGGCGGGGCCCTTGAGCAGGCGCACCAGGCACAGCACCATGGCCGCGGCCAGCAGGAACATGGCGATGGGCAGCGCCCAGGACAGTACGGAACCGGTCATTCGAAAATCTCCATCAGCGGGCGCTCGTAGCTCGCCTTGACGTGGTCGATGATGGCCTGCGCATCGCCCACCTCCAGCACATGCAGCATCAGCAGGCTGCGGTCCAGCGACAGCTCGGCCCAGGAGGTGCCAGGGGTTATGCACACGATCATGGCCAGTACGGCGAGGGCGTTGGGGTCGCGCAGTTCCAGCGGAATCTTGACGAAGTCCGGCGGGTGGCGGCGCTGTGACGGCAGCAGCAGAAAGCGCAGCACGGCAAGGTTGGACCGCGTGGTGTCCACCATCACCGTGAAGCACAGCCGGATGATCGTGCCGAGGTGGCGCACGCGCACCTTCTGCGGGCGCAATTCGCTGAACAGCACCGGCAGGCCCCATGCGAGTACCAGTGCCAGCAGGACGTGGCCGATGCTGGTGGTGTGGTTGAGCAGCAGCCACATCACGAACAAACCCAGGGAGACCAGCGGGGCGGGCAGCAGCTTCTTCATCATGGCGCGGCCTTCGTGGTGGCAGAGCTTTCCGCGCGCTCAGGCGTCGGCGTCGTGGTGGGGCTGGGAATGGGCGCGGCCGTCATCACGGCGCGTACATACGTGCCCGGCGCATGCAGCCCGTTGGCCGTTGCCTCGGTGAAACGCATCACGCCGTTGGCCTGCAGGGTGAGCGCCACGCAGGCCCCCAGCAGTATGGCGATGGGTAGCCCCTCCATCACGCGCAACTGGGGCGTGGGGCGGTCGTGCGCGGCCCAGAAGTGGCGTATGCCCGAGCGCGTGAGCGCCAGCAGCGCCAGCAGACCCGTGGCGATCATCAGCGCGATCAACGTCCAGCCCGGCAGGCCGGGCTGTGTGCCGGCCGAAGAGCCGAGCCCCAGCGGGTTTACCAGCGCCGTCAGCATCGCGAACTTGCCGATGAAGCCGGACAGCGGCGGTAGGCCCGCAATCACCAGCGTGCAGGCCATGTAGGACAGACCCAGAAACGCGGCCGCGGCGGGGATGACGCGGCCGACCAGCACTTCCTCGTCCTCGTCCAGGTTCAGGCCGGTGGTGGGCATCAGCTCGGGGGTGAGGAAGGGGGCCACGTCGTCCAGTTCGTAAGGCGCCAGCGACGCGCCATCGTTGCGCCAGCGGTCGATGAGGTCGGCCAGCAGGAACAGCGCGCTCACGGCCAGCGTGGAGCTGGGCAGGTAGTACAGCAGCCCGGCAGTGAGCGCGTTCTGTCCGAAGCCTGCTGCCGCCAGCAGCGTGCCCGACGACAGCACGGCCGCATGGCCGGCCAGGTGGGTGAGGCGCTGCGAGGCCATCATGCCGATGGCGCCGAAGGCCATGGTGACCATGCCGCCGCCGATCAGCCACAGGCTGCCGAACAGGGAGGATGGGCCGGCCTCGCTGCTGAACATCAGCGTCCACAGGCGCAGCAGCGTGTAGATGCCCACCTTGGTCATCAGGGCGAACAGCGCACCCACGGGCGCCGTGGCCGCGCTGTAGGCCGGCACCAGCCAGAAGTTCAGGGGCCACACAGCCGCCTTGATGAGAAACGCCGTGGCCAGGATGGCGGCCGCCGAGTGCAACAATCCCCGGTCGGCGGCCGACACCTGCGGGATGGCCTGCGCCAGGTCGGCCATGTTGAGCGTGCCCGTGATGCCGTACAGCATGGACGCGCCGATCAGGAACAGCGAGGACGCCGCCAGGTTGATGGCGATGTAGTGTAGGCCGGCCTGCACGCGCGTGCGGCCGGCGCCGTGCAGCAGCAGGCCGTACGAGGCTGCCAGCAGGATCTCGAAGAAGACGAACAGGTTGAACAGGTCGCCCGTGAGGAAGGCGCCCCCCAGCCCCATGAGCTGCAACTGGAACAGCGTGTGGTAGTGCACGCCGGCGCGGTGCCAGCGCGCACCGGCGAACACAATGGAGCACAGCGCCACGAAGCCCGTCAGCAGCAGCATCATGGCCGAGAGCCGGTCCAGCACCAGCACGATGCCGAACGGCGCCGGCCAGTTGCCCGGCAGGTACACACCCATGGTCGCGGGCGCTCTGGATTCGTGCGACCACAGCAGCAGCGCCACGGCCACCAGCAGCCCGAGCAGGGTGGACAGGATGTTCAGGCCCAGCTTCAGGCGCTGCTGCTCTTCCTTCATGGTGAGCAGCAAAGCGGCCGTGAGCATCGGCAGCCCGATGGGCGCCAGCATCAGGTGCGGCATGAGCAGGGAGGTCAGCTCCGCGATGCGGCTCATGGCATCTCCTGCGTTTCACGCGAGTGCGAGCCGTCCACGTGGTCGGTGCCCGACATGCCCCGCGAAGCCAGCAGCACGACGAGGAACAGTGCGGTCATGGCAAAGCCGATCACGATGGCGGTGAGCACCAGCGCCTGGGGCATGGGGTCCGCGTAATGCTGCAGATCCTGCGGCACGCCGGGCACGAGCACGGGCTCCTTGCCCACGGCCAGGCCCAGGCGACCCATGCTGAAGATGAACAGGTTCACGGCATACGACAGCAGCGACAGGCCCATGATGACCTGGAAGGTGCGGGGGCGCAGCAGCAGCCAGACGCCCGAGCCCGTGAGCACGCCGATGGACAGAGCCAGCACGATTTCCATCAGACGACTCCTTGTGTGGCCGGGACGGCTGCTTGCTCGCTGGCCGCTTGTTGTTCTTCTTCCATGAGACGGGCGTGGTAACGGTGGCTGCGCACCGACTGGTGGGCGATGGCCGTAAGGATGAGCAGCGTGGAGCCGACGACGAGCGCGAAGACGCCCATGTCGAAGAACATGGCGCTGGCCACGTGGAGGTCCCCGATCAGCGGCAGGTGCAGGTGCGCGGTGTGGCTGGTAAGGAACGGATAGCCCAGCGCCACGGCGCCCAGTCCGGTGCCCAGCGCCAGCAGCAGGCCGGAGGCAATCCAGCGCCGCGGATACAGGGGCAGGTGCGCCTCGACCCACGATGTGCCCGAAATGATGTACTGCAGCACCAGCCCCACCGAGAACACCAGGCCCGCCACGAAGCCGCCGCCCGGCTGGTTGTGCCCGCGCATGAAGAGGTAGAAGGCCACCAGGGCCGAGAACGGCAGCAGCAGCCGCACCAGCACCGCGGGCACCATCAGGTAACCGACGGCCGTGTCGGTTGCGTTGCGCGGGTTCAGCAGGTCGGTCTGTAGATCGGCCGGCAGGTAGCGCTGCTGCTCGGGCAGGTCCATGGTCTCCACTGCGGGGCGAAAGCGCCGCAACAGCGCATACACCGCAAGCGCCACGATGCCCAGCACCACGATCTCGCCGAACGTGTCGAACCCGCGGAAGTCCACCAGCACGACGTTGACCACGTTGGTGCCGCCGCCCTCGGTGAGGGCGCGCTCCAGGAAGAACGTGGAGGTGCTCTGCGCGAAGGGCCGGCTCATCATGGCAAATGCCAGCCACGCCATGCCGCCGCCCGCGGCGACGGCCAGCAGCAGGTCGCGCACGCGCCGCGTGCGCGCCAGCGCGGCGCTGGCGGGCGAGGCGGGCAGGCTTTCGTCGCGCTTGGGCAGCCAGCGCAGGCCCAGCAGGATCAGGATGGTGGTGACCAGTTCCACGGCCAGTTGGGTGAGTGCGAGGTCTGGCGCAGAGAACCACAGGAAGGTGATGCAGACGCACAGCCCTGCACCGCCCATGAGGGTCAGCGCCGCCAGGCGGTGGTACTTGGCCTGCCAGGCCGAGGCCACGGCGCAGACCATGCCCAACGCCCAGATCAGCACGAAAGCGGGCGACAGCGGCAGCGTGCCCCGATCTCCCAACTGCAAGCCGCGTGTGTACAGCGGCATGGCGGCGCCCACGAGCGTGACGAGCACCAGCCACAGCATCTGCCACTGCAGGCGGCGCGTGGACAGCAGGCGCCGCCCGCTGTGCCCCCAGCGCGTGATCTGCACCAGCACTGCCTCGAACACGCCGCGTCCGCTGACGCGGTGCATCAGTGGGGCGGCGTTGATGCGGCCTTGCTTGCGCTCCCAGCGCAACACCATGTACAAGGCGGTGCCGCCGACCAGTGCCACCAGGCTCATCATGAAGGGCGTGTTGAAGCCGTGCCAGACCGCCAGGCTGAAGGCCGGCAGTTCGCCCCCCACCACCGGCAGCGCCGCGGCATTCAGGTACTGGCCGATCGACCACGCGGGCAGCACGCCCACCACCAGGCAGGCGCAGACCAGCAGCTCCACCGGCACGCGCATCCAGTGCGGCGGCTCATGGGGCTCATGCGGCAGATCGGTGGCGGGGGGGCCCCAGAACACATCGACGATGAAGCGCAGCGAATAGGCCACGCTGAACATGCCCGCGACGGTGGCCGCGATCGGCAGTATCTGGGCCACGGCCGGCGCAGCGTCGAAGAACACCGTCTCCGCGAAGAACATCTCCTTGGACAGGAAGCCGTTGAGCAGCGGCACGCCCGCCATGGCGGCGCTGGCGACCGTGGCCAGCGTGGCGGTGACGGGCATCATGCGCCGCAGGCCCGAGAGGCGCCGTATGTCCCGCGTGCCGCTTTCGTGGTCGATGATGCCCGCGGCCATGAACAGCGACGCCTTGAACGTGGCGTGGTTCATGATGTGGAACACGGCGGCCACGGCGGCCATAGGGCTGTTGAGGCCCAGCAGCAGCGTGATCAGACCCAGATGCGAGATCGTGGAATACGCCAGCAGGCCCTTGAGGTCGTTCTGAAACATGGCCGCGTAGCCGCCGATGAGCAGCGTGGCCAGGCCCGCGCCGCCCACCAGCCAGAACCACGGCTCGGTGCCGCCCATGACGGGCCACAGCCGTGCCAGCAGGAAGACGCCCGCCTTCACCATGGTGGCCGAGTGCAGGTACGACGACACGGGCGTGGGCGCAGCCATGGCGTTGGGCAGCCAGAAGTGGAACGGAAACTGCGCACTCTTGGTGAACGCCCCCAGCAGCACCAGTACCAGCGCCGTGAGGTACATGGGGTGGTCGCGCACCAGCTCGGCTGCGCCCAGCACGCGGTCCAGGTCATAGCTGCCCACGATGTGGCCCAGCACCAGCATGCCGGCCAGCAGGCACAGTCCGCCCGCGCCCGTCACGGTGAGGGCCATGCGCGCGCCCCGGCGGGCGTCTTCACGGTGGTGCCAGTAGCCGATGAGCAGGAACGAGAACAGGCTGGTGAGTTCCCAGAAGAACACCAGCTGGATGATGTTGCCCGACAGCACCACGCCGGCCATGGCGCCCATGAAAGCCAGAAAGAACGAGAAAAAGCGCGGCACCGGGTCCGCCGGCGACATGTAGTAGCGCGCATATAGCACCACCAGCGTACCGATGCCGAACACCAGCATGCTGAACATCCAGGCGAACCCGTCCATGCGGATGACCAGGTTCAGGCCCAGGGCAGGCAACCAGGTGATCTCCTCGCGCAACACGCCCGCTTCGGCGATCTGGGGGAAGTACAGCGCCGTTTGCACCGTGCAAAACAGCGCGACCAGGCCCGCGAGCGTGGACTCGGTATTGCGCGCATTTGCGGGCAGCACGGCCGCCAGCAAGCTGCCCACAAAGGGAAGAAGAATGAGGAGGGTCAGAGGCATCAGCGTCTGATTCTAGGGCGTCGCCCTTTCCCGCGTGCTATGAAAACCCGAGCAAGTGGCGGCGAATACGCTGCCGTCCAGCGCGTTATGGCGCGCGGCTACCGGTGTGTGTCAGCGTGAGGAGGGGCTGTCGCCGACCCCCGCGCCGGAGGCTGCAGTCGCGCCCGCGGGCGTTGCTACGGTTGGATAGGCGGCGCCATTGACGGTGAGCCCCTGCGCCGACAGCCGAGCGGCGGCCGCGGGGCCGATGCCCTTCACGCGTGCGATCAGGTCGCTCCAGTCCTGGAAGGGCCCGCGTGCCCGCTCTGCCAGGATGCGCGACGACATTGCCGGCCCAATGCCCCTGACTCCATCCAGTTCCGCTTCGCGTGCGTGGTTCACGTCCACGCCGGCCAGCGCGACGGCAGCATGCAGCAGCACGAGCGCTACGCTCGCATGCCTCAGGGCCGGGGGCATGCGCACGGCTACAGCTCCTCGACGCGCCGTGCCGGATAACTGTCCCAGGTCTGGCAGCCCGGGCATTGCCAGAAGTGCTGGCGTGCCTCGAACCCGCAGGCTGCGCAGCGGTAGCGCGTGAGCGGCTTTGCCGCCTGCTCCAGCGCGCGCTGGATTTGCGGGTGGAACTGCTCATGGGTCAGCGTCTCGCCTGCCAGCCACTTCGTCGCGGCGACCAGGGAGGGCTCGCGCTCCAGGTGGCGCACGTACCACTCGCGCCCAACGGCCGCAGTGTTCGCGTTGGCAGCCTCCAGCGCCACCACGGCTTCCAGCAGATCCAGGGATGGCATGACCTCGTAGTGGTGCTGCAGCAGCGCCTGGGCCTGCGGCGCTTGTCCCGTGGCGGTGGCGGTCTCCACCAGCAGCGGTGCGGCCAGCGGCAGCGCGGCGGGTGCGGCCTGGGCGAGCGCTTGCAGGGTGTCGAAGGCCGCTTCGGGCTGGCCCTGGCGCTGCTGCAGCCGCGCCAGCTCGATGCGCGCGCGCGGCGCCTGGGGCGCCGTGGCCAGGGCCTGCTCCAGCAGCGCCTGGGCGGCGGGCAGTTCGCCATGGGCTGCCAGCGCCAGCGCCTGCTCGCACAGGTAGTGCGCCAGCCGGGTGCTGAAGTCGCCCTGCTGCGCATCGTGCATGCGCCGTGCAATGTCCGACGCCTGTGGCCAGTCGCGCGAACGCTCGTAAATGGCCAGCAGGGCCATGCGTGCCTGGCCCTCGAAGGCGCTGCCCTCCAGGCGGCGCAGTGCGTCTTCCGCGCGGTCGAGCAGGCCTGCCTTGAGGAAGTCCAGCGCCAGCGCATGCTGTGCGCGCTCGCGGTCGGCGCGGCTCAGGTCGCCGCGCGACAGCAGGTGCTCGTGCACCCGCACGGCGCGGTTGTACTCGCCGCGGCGGCGAAACAGGTTGCCCAGGGCGAAGTGCAGTTCGGTGGTGTCAGGGTCGTTCTGCACCGCCTCGATGAAGGCATCGATGGCCTGGTCTTGCTGCTCGTTGAGAAGGTAGTTCAGGCCCTTGAAGTAAGCCTTGGGTGCGCGGCGGTTCTCCTCGCGCATCTGCCGCAGGTCGAAACGCGAGGCGAACCACCCCAGCCCGAAGGCCAGCGGCAGCCCCAGGAAGATCCAGCTCAGGTCAAATTCCATGGACGGGTGGCTGCGGCAGGGCGGGGTCGACCGCCGCCGGAGATGCGGCAGAGGACGCGGGGGCGGGCGCGGCGGGGTGCGGCAAGGCCTGGTGCGCGCGGCGCGCGGCGCTGCGGTGGCGCCACCAGCGCGGCACCATGCCCAGCACGCCTACGGCCACGCCAAGCGCGAAGGCCGTCAGCACGATCAGCACGGCCGGTGCCGTCCACTGCGTGCCGAAGAAAAAGTACACCGTGGCGTCCTGCTGGTTGTTCAGCGCGAACGCGAACAGGGTAAAAAAAATGGCTGCCTTGAGCAGCCACAGGAGGTATTTCATGCATCTCCCCAGTGGTGGCGAGATTCTACGGGCAGCGTAGCGGCCTGAGCGGCAGGCCATCCGTTGGCCTCAAGCCAAAAATGGCTCTAGCGCCTGCCCAGCAAGCGTGAACAGCTATGGTTTATTGCGCCTGCACGCCCTGCAGTTCAGCGGTGCGCTGGTCCACGGTTTCGCGCAGGGCCTTGCCGGGCTTGAAGTGGGGAACGCGCTTTTCGGGGATATGCACCGCCTCGCCGCTGCGCGGATTGCGGCCCATGCGCGGGGGGCGGCGGTTGACCGAGAAGCTGCCAAAGCCGCGGATCTCGATGCGGTGCCCGCGCACCAGTGCATCGCTCACGGCGTCCAGAATGGTCTTGACGGCGTATTCGGCGTCGCGCTGGGTGAGCTGCCCAAAGCGGGCAGCCAGTTCTTCGACGAGGTCAGATCGGGTCATGGGACGGCATTCGGGCAGAGGTTGATGTGACAGCGGGCGCTACCAGAGCGCCCGCTGTGTGTGGTGTGCCGCCACCCGCAGGTGGAGGCACACCGGCGCCTGCAGGGCAGGCCGCGACGGATTACTTGTCGGAGTTGTCCAGCTTGGCGCGCAGCAGGGCGCCCAGGCTGGTGGTACCGGCGTTTTCCTTCGCGGACTGGGCCGACAGGTGCGCCATGGCTTCCTGCTGGTCAACCATGTCCTTTTGCTTGATGGACAGCTGGATGTTGCGGGTCTTGCGATCCACGTTCACCACCACGGCCGTGACCTCGTCGCCTTCCTTCAGCACGTTGCGGGCATCTTCCACGCGGTCGCGGGAGATTTCCGAAGCGCGCAGGTAGCCCACGATGTCTTCGCCCAGATCGATCTCGGCGCCACGGGCGTCCACGGTCTTGACCTTGCCGGTCACCGTCTGGCCCTTGTCGTTCACCGTCACGAAGGTGGTGAACGGGTCGCCGTCGAGCTGCTTGATGCCCAGGGAGATACGCTCGCGGTCCACGTCCACGGCCAGCACGATCGCCTCGACTTCCTGGCCCTTCTTGTAGTTGCGCACGGCGGATTCGCCGGGCTCGTTCCAGGACAGGTCGGACAGGTGCACCAGGCCGTCGATGCCGGCAGCTAGGCCCACGAACACGCCGAAGTCGGTGATCGACTTGATCGGGCCCTTGACGCGGTCGCCGCGCTTGGTGTCCTGCGCGAATTCTTGCCAGGGGTTGGCCTTGCACTGCTTCATGCCCAGGCTGATGCGGCGCTTGTCTTCGTCGATCTCCAGGACCATGACTTCGACTTCGTCACCCAGCGACACGAGCTTGGAAGGAGCCACGTTCTTGTTGGTCCAGTCCATTTCGGAGACGTGCACCAGGCCTTCGATGCCGGGCTCCAGCTCGACGAACGCACCGTAGTCGGCGATGTTCGTGACCTTGCCGAACAGGCGGGTGCCCGAGGGGTAGCGGCGCGATACGCCCAGCCACGGGTCGTCGCCCATTTGCTTGAGGCCCAGCGAGACGCGGTTCTTCTCGGTGTCGAACTTGAGGATCTTGGCCGTGATTTCCTGGCCGGCGGTGACCACCTCGGAGGGATGGCGCACGCGGCGCCATGCCATGTCGGTGATGTGCAGCAGGCCGTCGATGCCGCCCAGGTCCACGAACGCACCGTATTCGGTGATGTTCTTGACCACGCCGTTGACGATGGCGCCTTCCTTCAGGGTTTCCATCAGCTTGGCGCGCTCTTCGCCCATGGAGGCTTCCACCACAGCGCGACGCGACAGCACAACGTTGTTGCGCTTGCGGTCCAGCTTGATGACCTTGAATTCCATGGTCTTGTTCTCGTAAGGAGTCAGATCCTTGACGGGACGGGTGTCGATCAGCGAACCGGGCAGGAAGGCGCGGATGCCGTTGACCAGCACCGTCAGGCCGCCCTTGACCTTGCCGGAGGTCGTGCCGGTCACGAATTCGCCGGATTCCAGCGCCTTCTCCAGCGACAGCCAGGAGGCCAGACGCTTGGCGGTGTCGCGCGACAGGATGGTGTCGCCGTAGCCGTTTTCGATCGAGCCGATGGCCACGGACACGAAGTCGCCCACTTGGACTTCGATCTCGCCCTGGTCGTTCTTGAATTCGTCGATCGGCACATAGGCTTCCGACTTCAGGCCAGCGTTCACCACGACGAAGTTGTGCTCCACGCGCACGACTTCAGCGGTGATGACTTCGCCGGGACGCATTTCGGTGCGTGTCAACGACTCTTCAAAAAGGGCGGCAAAAGATTCAGACATGTAGTTCCTTGCCCGCATGCAGGTTTCCGACGGCACCATTGCCTTCGTTTCTAAGACTGCTTGCGGAGGTTGTGCGGCATCACACCGCGGGGTTGAGGTTGTAAGAACCACACGGCCAGTGCGCAGTCAGGGCGCGGCGGGAGCCGTGTGGGCCATGTACCGGCCGTCAGCACTTACGCGCCGAACGGCTGGCGAGCCTGCCACCAGTCAATCACCTGCATCACGGCCTCGTCGATCGTGTGCTCGGAGTTGTCCAGTACCAGGGCGTCCTGCGCGGGCTTCAGGGGCGAGGCGCTGCGGTTTGCGTCCCGCGCGTCCCGCGCTTCCAAGTCTGCGCGAAGGTCGGCGATATTAGCCGAAATTCCCTTGGAAATCAACTGCTTATGGCGGCGCTCGGCCCGGCAGGCGGCGCTGGCCGTGAGGAAGACCTTGAGCGGTGCCTGCGGGAAGATCACCGTGCCCATGTCGCGCCCGTCGGCCACCAGGCCCGGCAGGCGGCGAAAGCCATGCTGCAGCGCGACCAGGGCGCCGCGCACCGCCGGCAGCGCCGACACGCGCGAGGCGTTCATGCCGGCCTGCTCGGTGCGGATGGCGTCGGTAACGTCTTCCTCGCCCAGCCAGATGCGGTTGCCCGCGAAGCGCACGGGCAGTTGCCGCGCCAGTTCGGCGATGCGCGGCTCGTTGTCGGGGCTGATCTCCAGGCCCGCACGGGTCGCCGCGAGGGCGGTGATGCGGTACAGCGCCCCCGAATCCAGGAAGTGGTAGCCCAGCGCACGCGCCACGGCAGCGGCCACCGTGCCCTTGCCCGAGGCCGTGGGGCCGTCGATGCAGATCACGGGGATGCGGTCCGTGTCCGTCTGCGCCACCTGGAACAGGGCCTCGAAGTAATCCGGGAAGGTCTTGGCGACGCACTTGGGGTCTTCGATGCGCACGGGCAGCCCGGCCGGGTTGAAGGCCGCCAGCGAAAAGCACATGGCCACGCGGTGGTCGTCGTAGGTGTGGATGCTGGCGGCGCGCCAGTCGCCGGACTGGGCGGGTGGCGTGACGCGCAGGTAGTCCGCGCCTTCCTCCACCGTGGCGCCCAGCTTGCGCAGCTCGCAGGTCATGGCGGCAATGCGATCGGTTTCCTTGACGCGCCAGCTTGCGATGTTGCGCAATACGGTCGTGCCCCGCGCATACAGCGCCATGACGGCGAGGGTCATCGCTGCATCGGGGATGTGGTTGCAGTCCAGGTCGATCGCCTTGAGCGGCCAGGTGTCGCGGGCCACCTCCAGCCAATTGGGGCCGCCGGTGACGCGTGCGCCCATGGCTTGTGCGGCCTCGACGAAGCGGATGTCGCCCTGGATCGAGTCCAGTCCGACGCCCAGGATCTTGATGCCTTTTTGGCCGTTAGCGCCCGCAGCGATTGCGCCAGCAGCTATGAAATAGCTAGCAGATGATGCATCCGCCTCCACATGGATCAGCCCCGGCGATTGGTAGCGGCTGCCCGCGGGAATGGTGAAGCGCTGCCACTGCTCATGCCGCACGGCGATGCCAAAGCGCGCCAGCAGCTCCAGCGTGATGTGGATGTAGGGCTTGGAGATCAGCTCGCCCACGACTTCGATCACCACGTCCTGCTGCCGGGCCACCAGCGGCAGCGCCATCAGCAGCGCGGTGAGGAACTGGCTGGACACGTCGCCGCGCACGCGGATCGGCGCCTGCAGCTGCAGCGGCGGCAGGCCGCCCGCGTGGGCGATGCGCAGCGGCGGAAAGCCTTGGTTGCCCAGGTAGTCGATGCGGCAGCCGAGCTGGCGCAGGGCGTCCACCAGGTCGCCAATGGGACGCTCGTGCATGCGCGGCACGCCCGACAGTTCGTACTCGCCGCCCAGCAGCGCCAGTGCCGCGGTGAGCGGGCGCATGGCCGTGCCGGCGTTGCCCATGAAGAGCTGCGTGGGCGAGGGCGGCGTGGACGATCCCAAACCCGTGATGCGCACGGTGCCGCCTCCGGCTTCGTCGACCGTGCAGCCGAGCTGGCGCAGCGCGTCCAGCATCACGCGCGTGTCGTCGGAGGCCAGCAGGTCGCGCACCTCGGTCGTGCCCTGGCTCAACGCGGCCAGCAGCAGCACGCGGTTGGAGATGCTCTTGGAGCCCGGCAGCTGCACGCTGCCCTGCACGCTGGCCAGGGGCGGCAGGTCGAGGAACGCGGTGGAGAACATCAGTGGTCCTTGTGCTTGCGGGGCGCGCCCATGCGCCAGTGCGCGCGGGTGTGACTGGCGAGCGTGATGAGGTCTTCCAGCGCCTGGTCGTTGTCGGCCTGTATGGCCTCCTCTAGCGTCTGCAGTGCCTGCTTGAACACGCGCGACTGGGCCAGCACCTCGTCGCGGTTGGCGCGCAGGATGTCACGCCACATCTTGGGATCGCTGGCCGCGATGCGGGTGAAGTCGCGAAAGCCGGGTCCGGCCAGTGCGAGCAGTTCGTCCGCGTTGGGCTGCGCGGTGATGCCCGAGATCATGGCGAACGCGAGCATGTGCGGCAGATGGCTCACTGCCGCGAAGCTGGCGTCGTGCGCCTCGGGCGACATGCTGCTCACGTGGCAGCCCAGGGCGCGCCACACTTCCTCCGCGCGGTGCAGCTGGGCGGTGAGGGTGCGCTCGGTGGGGGTCAGGATCACCTGGCGGCCGGTGTACAGGTCGACGTCGGCATGTTCCACGCCCGACACCTCGCGCCCCGTGATCGGGTGCGCCGGCACGAACGAGCCGATCTGGTCACGCAACGCGCGGCGCGCGGCCTGCACCACGTCGGCCTTGGTGGAGCCCACGTCCATGAGCAGCATCTGCGGCGTGACCAGGTGCTTGATAGCCTTCAGGGTGGATTCGGTCGCGGCCACGGGAACGGCCAGCAGCACGATGTCTGCACCCGCGGCAGCCAGCAGCGCGGAGGGCGCCTCAATGTCGATCACGCCGAGCTGGCGCGCCCGATCGGTGGTGGAGGGCGACTTGCTGTAGCCCACGACGCGCTTGACCAGCCCCGCCTTCTTCAATGCCAGGGCGAAGGAGCCGCCCATGAGGCCGCAGCCGATCAGTCCCAGTTGTTCAAACATGCTGCCCCCTCACGCCGGAACGGGGTAGGTGCCCAGCACCTTATAGAAGGCGCACAGCTGCTGCAGCTCGGCCAGCGCGGCGGCCACGTTGGGCTGGGCGGGGTGGCCTTCGATGTCGATGTAGAAGTAGTACTCCCACTGGCCGGTGCGCGCGGGGCGGGATTCAAAGCGCGTCATGGACACGCCGTGTTTCTTCAAGGGCACCAGCAGGTCGTGCACCGCACCGGGACGGTTGGGCACCGAGATGATGAGGCTGGTGCAGTCCCGCCCCGTGGGCGCGGGCGTGGCCAGCGTGTGCGGCAGGCAGATCACGGCAAAGCGCGTGCGGTTGTAGGCGTCGTCCTGGATGGCGTGGGCCACCACATGCAGGCCGAACTGCTGCGCGGCGCGCTCGCTGGAGATGCCGGCCCACGCCGGGTTGGTGGCGGCCAGGCGTGCGCCTTCGGCATTGCTGGACACGGGCCGGCGCTCGGCGTGGGGCAGGTGCTTGGACAGCCAGCCCTGGCACTGTGCCAGCGCCTGGGGATGGGCCAACACGGCCTCGATGTGCTCGGCGCTGTTGGTGGAGCGCAGCAGGTTGTGGCGCACCAGTAGGCTGACCTCGCCGACCACATGGCAGGGGGTGTGCAGGAACATGTCCAGCGAGCGCGTGACCACGCCCTCGTTGGAGTTCTCCACGCCCACCACGCCGTACTGCGCGCTGCCCGCGGCCGTGGCGTGAAACACCTCGTCGAAGCTGTTGCAGTACATCAGGTCGGCCGCGCCGCCGAAGTACTCGATGGCTGCCTGCTCGCAGAACGTGCCCTCGGGGCCCAGCACGGCCACGCGCTGGGGCGATTCCAGCGCCAGGCAGGCCGACATGATCTCGCGCCAGATGGCGGACACGTGTGCGCCCTTGAGCGGGCCGGGGTTGGCGTTGGTGATCTTCTCGATCACCTGGGCGACGCGGTCGGGGCGGAAGTAGGGCGTGCCCTCGCGCTTCTTCAGCTCGCCCACCTGCTCGGCCACGCGGGCGCGCTGGTTGAGAAGCTGCAGCAGCTGGTGGTCCAGCGAATCGATCTGCACGCGCAGATCGGCCAGCGCGGGGCTGGCCTGGGGTGTGGGGCTTGAAGCGTTGTCTGCCATGGATTTGATAGCTGCCCGCGCTTGTCTGTTCTGTGTTTGAGTGGAGAAACTATCTCAAACCCAGATACGTCAAGCGCGAACAGCTCACATTTTTATGAAAGGGCCGTGCCGTGGCTTCAGGCAGCGGTGCGTTCGAAGTCCTGCAGATAGTCCACCAGCGCCTGCACGCCCGCCAGAGGCATGGCGTTGTAGATGCTGGCGCGCATGCCGCCCACGGACTTGTGGCCCTTGAGCTGCAGCAGGCCGCGCTCCTTGGCGCCGGCCAGGAAGGCGTCGTTGCGCGACTCATCGCGCAGGAAGAAGGGGATGTTCATGCGCGAGCGGCAGTTGGCCGCCACCTTGTTCACGTAGAACTGCGACTGGTCGATGAAGTCGTACAGCAGCCGCGCCTTGGCGATGTTGCGCTGCTCCATCGCGGCCACGCCGCTGGCCGCGCCCTCGCGCTGACGCTTGAGCCACTGGAAGGTGAGGCCGGCCATGTAGATGCCCCAGGTGGGGGGCGTGTTGAACATGGAGTGGTTCTCGGCCACGATCTTGTAATCGAAGGCGCTAGGGCAGGCGGGCAGGGCGTGGCCCAGCAGGTCCTCGCGCACCACCACCAGCGTCAGGCCTGCCGGGCCCAGATTCTTCTGCGCGCCGCCGAAGGCCAGGCCCACGCGGCTCCAGTCGACGGGGCGCGACGCCACGTGAGAGGAGAAATCGATCACCAGTGGCGCATCGCTGCCCAGGGCGCGCAGGTCGGGCAGCTCCTGGAATTCCACGCCGTGGATGGTCTCGTTGCTGCAGATGTGCACGTAGCTGGCGCCGCGGCTCAGCTGCCAGCCGGCCGGGTCGGGCAGGGTGGTGAACTGGCCATCCTCGCCGGAGGCCGCGGTGCGCACCTCGGCGGCGTATTTGGCCGCTTCCTTGCGCGACTTCTGGCTCCAGCTGCCGGTGACCACGAAGTCCACGGTGGCTGCGCGCGAGAGGTTCAGCGGCACGATGGCGTTCTCCGCCAGGCCGCCGCCCTGCATGAACAGGATCTTGAACTCCGGCGGCACCGCCAGCAGCTCGCGCAGGTCGGCTTCGGCCTGCTCGTAGATCGCGATGAACTCCTTGCCGCGGTGACTCATCTCCATCACGCCCATGCCGCTGCCGTGCCAGTCCAGCATCTCGGCGGCGGCCTGCTGCAGCACTTCCTCAGGGATGGCGGCCGGACCGGCCGAGAAGTTGTAAGGGCGATTCATGGTCATGGGTCAAATGTGCTGCCAGCGCTTGTCGGTCAAGCGCTGGCAGCTATCGTTTTGGAAGCGGTTTCAGGCGTCAGCGGGCGGCGGGGCGTCGGCTGCATCGAGATCGGCGGCGTTCGCGTCGTTTTCCACGATGCGCTGCAGTCCGCTGAGCTTGGCGCCTTCGTCCAGCGAGATCAGCGTCACGCCCTGCGTGGCGCGGCCCAGTTCGCGGATCTCGGACACGCGGGTGCGCACCAGCACGCCGGTATCGGTGATCAGCATGATCTCGTCGTCGGCATGCACCAGCGTGGCGGCCACGACCTTGCCGTTGCGCTCGCTTTGCTGGATGGCGATCATGCCCTTGGTGCCGCGCCCATGGCGGGTGTACTCGACGATGCTCGTGCGCTTGCCGTAGCCGTTCTCGGTGGCGGTGAGCACGCTCTGGTTCTCATCCTCAGCCACCAGCATGGCGATCACGCTCTGGCCGTCCTCCAGCATCATGCCGCGCACGCCGCGCGCCTGGCGGCCCAGCGGCCGCACGTCGTTCTCGTCGAAGCGCACGGCCTTGCCGCCGTCGGAGAACAGCATCACGTCGTGCTGGCCGTCGGTCAGCGCCGCGCCGATGAGGTAGTCGCCATCATCCAGGTTCACCGCGATGATGCCGCCCTTGCGGGGGTTGCTGAACTCGTCCAGTGCGGTCTTCTTCACCGTGCCCATGCTGGTCGCCATGAACACATAGTGGTCGGCGGGGAAGGTACGCATGCCGCCCGTCAGGGGCAGAACGACGTTGATTTTTTCGCCCTCGGCCAGCGGGAACATGTTGACGATGGGGCGCCCGCGCGAGTTGCGCGAGCCGGAGGGCACTTCCCACACCTTGAGCCAATACAGCCGGCCGCGGTTGGAAAAGCACAAGATGTAGTCGTGCGTATTGGCAATGAAGAGCTGGTCGATCCAGTCGTCTTCCTTGGTCGCCGCCGCCTGCTTGCCGCGCCCGCCGCGCTTTTGCGCGCGGTACTCGGACAGCGGCTGGCTCTTGATATAGCCGGTGTGCGACAGCGTGACCACCATGTCGGTGGGCGTGATCAGGTCCTCGGTGGACAGGTCCTGGGCGCTGTGCTCGATGGTGCTGCGGCGCGCACCCACCTTGGACTGGCCGAACTCCTGGCGCAGCGTGGAAAGCTCTTCGCCGATGATCGTGGACACGCGCGCGGGCTTGGCCAGGATGTCCAGCAGGTCCTCGATGACCGACATGACGTCCTTGTACTCGGCCACGATCTTGTCCTGCTCCAGGCCCGTCAGGCGCTGCAGGCGCATCTGCAGGATTTCCTGGGCCTGCGTGTCCGACAGGCGGTACAGGCCGCCTTCCTGCATGCCGAACTCGCGTTCCAGCCCTTCGGGGCGGTAGTCGTCCGCGTTGACCACGCCGCCATCGGCGCGCGTGCGCGTGAGCATCTCGCGCACCAACTGGCTGTCCCAGGAACGCGCCATCAGTTCGGCCTTGGCCACGGGCGGCGTGGGCGACTCACGGATGATGCGGATGAACTCGTCGATGTTGGCCAGCGCCACGGCCAGGCCTTCCAGCACGTGGCCGCGCTCGCGGGCCTTGCGCAGCTCGAACACCGTGCGGCGCGTGACCACTTCACGGCGGTGCTGCAGGAAAACCTCGATCAGGTCCTTCAGGTTGCACAGCTTGGGCTGGCCGTCCACCAGCGCCACCATGTTCATGCCAAAGGTGTCTTGCAGCTGGGTCTGCTTGTACAGGTTGTTGAGCACCACCTCGGGTACTTCGCCGCGCTTGAGCTCGATCACCAGGCGCATGCCGGACTTGTCCGACTCGTCCTGGATGTGGCTGATGCCTTCGAGCTTCTTCTCGTGCACCAGCTCGGCCATGCGCTCCTGTAGCGTCTTCTTGTTGACCTGGTAGGGCAGCTCGTCAACGATGATGGCCTGGCGCTGGCCCTTGTCGATGTCCTCGAAGTGGCACTTGGCGCGCATCACCACCTTGCCGCGGCCCGTGCGGTAGCCTTCCTTGACCCCGTTGATGCCGTAGATGATGCCGGCCGTGGGGAAGTCGGGCGCGGGGATGATCTCCATGAGTTCGTCCACCGTCGCGTCAGGCTGGCGCAGCAGGTGCAAGCAGGCATCCACCACCTCATTGAGGTTGTGCGGCGGGATGTTGGTTGCCATGCCCACCGCGATGCCGGCCGATCCGTTGACCAGCAGGTTGGGCAGCTTGCTCGGCAGCACCAGCGGTTCCTTCTCGCTGCCGTCGTAGTTCGGGCCGAAATCGACCGTTTCCTTGTCGATGTCCGCCAGCATCTCGTGCGCTATTTTTGACAGGCGGATTTCGGTATAGCGCATTGCCGCGGCGCTGTCGCCGTCCACTGAGCCGAAGTTGCCTTGGCCGTCCACCAGCATGTGGCGCAGAGAGAAGTCTTGCGCCATGCGCACGATCGTGTCGTATACCGCGCTGTCGCCGTGGGGGTGGTACTTACCGATCACGTCACCGACGATACGGGCGGACTTCTTATAAGGCCGGTTCCAATCGTTGTTGAGCTCGTGCATGGCAAACAGCACGCGCCGGTGCACAGGCTTCAGGCCATCCCGCGCGTCGGGCAGGGCGCGCCCGACGATCACGCTCATCGCGTAATCCAGGTAACTGCGCCGCATCTCCTCTTCGAGACTGATGGGCAGGGTTTCTTTGGCAAACTGGGTCATGTCGACGGAGGGGTGGCGGCAGGAAGCGGCCATTTTAGGTGCAACGCCCTGTAGTAGCTGAGCAACACATCCCTGGGATTGCGCTTTTGTCCTACGGTTTGCACCTCGTCAAAGCAGCTCCGGCCTTGTTACGTATGGCACAATCATTTCAACGTTTTTGGTGATGGTCACTGACGACGTCCCTGATTCGCAGCGCGGCTGCGGCTTTTTCCCCAAGAGGAGAACCATGAAGAAACTGAACAAAGTGGCGATGTTGTTGGCCTCTGCTGTGCTTGCTACCTCGGCTGTTGCTCAAGTGAAGGCGGCAGACGGCGGTAAGGTCATCGATAACTGGCAAAACGGCTCGGGCGAGCTGGTCTGGAAGAACGGCACGAATGAACTGTGCTGGCGCGACGCCAACTGGACCCCTGCAACCGCTGCCGAAGGTTGCGACGGCGCTCTGGTGAAGGCTGCTGCTCCTGCTCCCGCAGCTGCACCCGCTCCCGCAGCCGCAGCTCCTGCCGCTCCTGCCCCCGCACCTGCTATCGCTAGCAAGGTGACCTATGCAGCCGACGCTTTCTTCGACTTCGACAAGTCCGTCCTCAAGCCCGAAGGCAAGGCCAAGTTGGACGACCTGGTTTCCAAGGTCAAGGGCATCAACCTGGAAGTGATCATTGCCGTGGGTCACACCGACTCCATCGGTACCGACGCCTACAACCAGAAGCTGTCCGTGCGTCGCGCTGAAGCCGTGAAGGCTTACTTGGTGTCCAAGGGCATCGAAAAGAACCGCGTCTACACCGAAGGCAAGGGCGAAAAGCAGCCCGTGGCGGACAACAAGACCAAGGAAGGTCGCGCCAAGAACCGCCGCGTGGAAATCGAAGTGGTTGGTACCCGCGCCAACTGATCGATCCATCGGTCACAAAAAAGCCCCGGCAACGGGGCTTTTTTTATGCCTTACTCGTTGCAGATGGGACAATGAAAACATGACTGTTTCTGTAAACGCCGATCCCGCTGAGTTGGCCAAGTTTTCGGAACTGGCCCATCGCTGGTGGGACCCCGACAGCGAATTCCGTCCGCTGCACCAAATCAATCCGTTGCGGCTGGACTGGATCAATCAACTATCGCCTCTGGAAGGGCGCAAGGTTCTCGACGTGGGGTGCGGCGGGGGAATTCTGTCGGACTCCATGGCCCGCAAGGGGGCAGAGGTCACGGGGATCGACCTGGCGTCCAAGGCATTGCGCGTGGCGCGGCTCCATGCCCTGGAGGCGGAAACGCCGCGCGTACAGTATCGGGAGATCAGCGTCGAGGAGTTGGCAAACGAGTGTCCCGGGTCGTTCGACACGGTCACCTGCATGGAGATGCTGGAGCATGTGCCCGATCCCCAGTCGGTCGTGGCCGCATGCGCGCGCCTTGTCAAGCCAGGCGGGTGGGTGTTCTTCTCTACGATCAACCGGAATGCGAAGGCCTTTGCGTTGGCGATCGTGGGGGCGGAATACCTGCTCAAGATGCTGCCCCAGGGAACGCATGATTACGCCAAATTCATCCGCCCTAGTGAGCTGGCATCCGCATGCCGCCAGGCGGGCCTTGATGTGTTGCATACGCGCGGCATGCAGTACAACCCCGTAACCGGCCGCTATTGGCTGAGCGGGGATACCGATGTGAATTACCTGTTCGCTACCAGGCGGCCAACTGCATGAGCGAGGTGTCTTTCACGGCGGTGCGCGGGGTGTTGTTCGACCTGGATGGTACCTTGATTGACAGTGCGCCTGACCTGGGCTTTGCTGCGGACCAGTTGCGGTCCGTCCGCGGGCTCCCTTCGCTGCCGCTGCAGGCCTATCGTCCCCTGGCCGGCGCGGGCGCGAGGGGTATGCTGTCGGTGGCATTCGGTATCACGCCGGACCATCCGGACTTTCCCCGCTTGAGGGAAGAGTTTTTCACCAACTACGAGCAATGCATCCACGACCAAACGGCATTGTTTCCTGGCATCCAGGAATTGGTGGCTACTCTTGAGCATCGTCCGTTGAAATGGGGTGTGGTGACCAATAAAGTGGAGCGTTTTACCTCGCTCATCGCCCAGCGCGTGGCGCTTTTCGCCAATGCGGGGGCCATCGTCAGTGGAGACACCACTGCGTATTCCAAGCCCCACCCAGAGCCTTTGTGGGAGGCTGCACGGCGCCTGGGGCTGGAGCCGCACGAGTGCATTTACGTCGGTGACGACGAAAGAGATATTCAGGCAGGGCAAGCTGCAGGCATGAAAACCGTGGTGGCCATGTACGGCTATCTTGGCTCGGGCGCCTCCCCGAAGAGTTGGGGCGCGGATGCAGAGATTTATTCCCCCCTTGACCTCTTGAAATTGGTGGGCCTGGACTAAAATAGTCATCCAAGGGGCTGTCCCGGTTTCGACGTGGGTTCGGAATCGGAGCGGTGCATGTCGAGCTTGAGTGACGCTCGTAAATCTCCATTCACTAAACTAACTGCAAACGACGAACGTTTCGCACTCGCCGCTTAAATACCGGTGAGCCTTGCAACAGCACGCTGATGGGCTGGGCAAGGGGGCCGCAAGGCCTCCCGGCTGCAAGGGAATTTACATCAGCTGGTGGCATGCCGGGCACCTTGGCGTGGCACGAGATTCAAGGGTGCTGGCATCTTGCGTAGCGTGTGCCTGCGCGACGTGAGATGCAAGAATGAAAACAGAGCACTAAACATGTAGATCTGCCCGAAGAAGGCTTGCGGACGCGGGTTCAATTCCCGCCAGCTCCACCATATACAAGGGCCCGGATAGTCTCCGGGCCCTTTTTCTTGCCTGAAATCCCCGCGCCACGCGGGGTTCGGGCCATCCGTGCTGCGGGTGGCCATCAGCCGAAACGCTGGAAATCGGCCACTTTCTCCACCAGAGCCGTCTCTATTCTCCGTTTGGCCTGCGGGTAGGCGCAGTTCTGTCTCTTGCAAAATCAACAACTTACGCGCGGTGGTTCATCGTCAACCAAGGCGACCGGTCACCAGTGTAACTAGACAGCGTTAGTCATTTGTACTAACATTGCGGCAATTGATCTAACAAAAGAGGTGCTGCCATGACTGCCGTCGCATCGTCGCCTTCCGCCCGCTCGGCCCGACTTGGGCTGCGCGCCACCCCCGAACAGGAGGTGGTGCTGCGCCGTGCCGCCGAGGTGGCCCACAAGTCGCTGACCGACTTCATCCTCGACAGCGCGTGCCTGGCCGCCGAGCAAACCCTGCTGGACCAACGATTGTTCATGGTCTCGGGTAGCCAGTACCAGGCCCTGATGGATCTGCTGGATCGCCCCGAACAGGCCAACGAGGATTTGCGCGACCTGTTTGCCCGTAAGGCGCCCTGGGACACGAAGTGACGTTGCGCGCACCGGAGCCGCTGGCCGCGCAGCATCGGCTGGAAGGTTTTGATTGCGGCAAGCCCGCGTTGAATGACTGGCTGTTGCGCCACGCCCGCCAGGCGCAGGGCAGCGGCTCGGCCAAGACCTTTGTCGTTGCCGAGGACGATGGCCGCGTGGCGGGCTACTTCAGTCTGACCGTGGGACAAGTCGACACGCTGGAGGCGCCGGAGCGCATCCGCAAGGGGATGGGGCAGTACCCATTGCCAGTTGTGATTCTGGCAAGGCTCGCTGTCTCGGTAGCGGATCAGGGACGAGGCATCGGCTTCGGTTTGCTGCAGGACGCGATTCGCCGCACGATGCTGATTGCCGAGCAGGCCGGCATCCGTGCCATGCTGACCCACCCCATCGATGAGGAAGCGGCGAGGTTCTACACCCGGTTCGGATTCATCGCGTCACCGCTGCGCGATCAGCAATTGCTACTGCTCTTGAAGGACGCCCGTCGCTGGGTCCGCTGAACTATGACCATCGAATCACTGCCCACTTTCACCAAGCCAGCCCGCCAGCGCTGGGAGTCCATGCTCCTATTGCATCACATCCATTCACGCCTCTCAGATTGATTCTCAACAGACCCTAATCCAACACGGACTTTAGCGTGCACTGACCTTCGAGTCACTACGCTATGTCCCAATCGACCCACAATACTGACTACCAGCTCTTGCTGTCCGTCCTCAAGGCGGCTCGCAAGCGCATGGGCGTGTCACAGGTCGAACTGGCTGAGCGCCTTGAGAACACCCAGATCTTCGTGTCCAAGTGTGAGCGTGGGGAGCGTCGGATCGATGCCGTCGAGTTGGTGGAATTCGCCGAAGCGCTTGGTGTCCCGCCGCTGGAGCTTTTTGGCGAGTATCTGGAGAAGCGGAGCAGAGGACTGCTCCCGAGGGACAAGAAGACGAGAAGTCGCCGCTGACGCGAGACCTTCTCAGACGCCGCCGTGGCCGATGCGCTCCCAAGCCTCGCGGAACGGGTCCTGCTCGTAGTCGGCCGGTTGCAGCCAGAAGGATACCCGGCCGTCCTTCTCGCCCCGGTGGGCGCGCTCGCGCACCTCGGATGGCAGAAGGATGAAAGCGGATGGCGTGGGCGTGGCGACCTTGTTCACGATGACCCAGAAGTCGCCCATGATCTTGTCGAGACTCGTGCCGAGCGGAACGGGGTTGCGCTTGCTCAGCGCCTTGACCTGGACGCCGACGAAGCGGGAGGCGTCGCGGCTGTAGGCGATGATGTCCACGCCGCGGGCGTTGCGCGCGGTGGGCATGACGTTCCACCCGAGCAGGGACAGGCGGTAGCAGCAGTAGTACAGCCCCACGTTGCCCGTGAGCTGGGGGTCTAAGGTCAGGTTACCGTTCCCGTTATCTGCCATCGCTGCCGAGCCTCCATAGCAAAAGGGCCGCCCGAGTGGGCGGCCCTTCTACTTCAAGTGGTGCCGGAGATAGGAGTCGAACCTACGACCTTCGCATTACGAATCGGCACGCGCACATGATGCCATGATTTGGAATCAGATGGTTCAGGGGCGCTTACAACAAGGGAAATACACGACTTAATGGCTCTACAGGGGCAGAAACGACGTGACTGAACACAGCACGTTGTGGCGCAAAACCGTGTTCGCGCCGTGGCCCCGTCACCTGGAGCCAACACATGAAGTCGAAAATCACCCAAGCGCTCGTCGAGCGTGGCCCTACACCTGAGCGCGGCAAGTCGGTACTTCACGCCGACACCGAGATGCGCGGGTTCTACCTGATCGTCACCCCCACGAAGCGCAGCTTCTACGTTCAGTCCCTCGTTAACGGCAAGCAGGTCCGCACGAAGCTGGGCGACCACCCATCAATGGACGCTAAGCAGGCGCGCGACCTCGCCCGCAAGACGCTGGTCGAGATGCGCGGCGGCGCTAACCCGAACGAGGAGCGCCGCAAGGCCAAGGCGCGCGGCATCACCCTTCGCGAAGCGCTCGACCTGCACCTTGCCGCCAAGCCGCTATCCCCTCGGACCAAGGAAGACTACCGCTACTGCTGCGATCAGTACCTGCCCGATTGGCTAGACAAGGCACTGGCCGAACTCGGCACTGACCGCGCGGGCGTGCGCGAGCGCCACCGCAGGATCACCGAGAAGCACGGAGCTTCGACCGCAGACACCGTCTTCCGCATCTTCCGCGCCGTCTACAACCGTGGTCTGCGGGAGCATCCTGAACTGCCCGCGAACCCGACCGCCAACGTTGATTACCACGGGCTGCTGCGTGAGGAAGAAGTCCCTGAAGAGGTGGCTGCATGAGGGGGCTCGCTGATCCTCGCGACAGGGTGCGCAGGCGCGTTGAGGACCGCCTGAGCCAAGCGGTCGGCAAGCGCGTTCGCGTTGGAAGCGAGGCCGATCGCCTGATCTTGAGCATCCGCGACGAGATGGTCTACCGGCAGGACGAAGTTGCCATCTTGGAGCTTCGGCTCCTGCTGGACGAAAGCCTACCAACTCTTGCTGTCCGTCCTCAAGGCGGTCCGTAAGCGCGTGGGCGTGTCGCAGGTCGAGCTGGCCGAGCGCCTTGAAAACACCCAGACCTTCGTTTCCAAGTGCGAGCGCGGGGAGCGTCGGATCGATGCCGTCGAGTTGGTGGAGTTCGCCGAAGCGCTTGGCGTCCAGCCGCTGGAACTCATGGGCGAGTACCTGGAGCAGCGGAACCGGGGACTGTTCCCGAGGGACAAGAAGACGAAGAGCCGTCGCTGAGGCGCAGCACGTCTGACCCGAGCCCAAAGCAAAAAGGCCACCCGGTGAGGGGTGGCCTTTCTACTTCAAGTGGTGCCGGCAAGAGGAGTCGAACCCCCGACCTTCGCATTACGAATGCGCTGCTCTACCAACTGAGCTATGCCGGCTAAAACCGAAACTTGTTCAAACCGTGTTCGTTCGTCACTGCGGCTGCGCCGCTGGGACTCCCGAAGCCTTGTACTGCTTGCCTTTTAGTACAGACTGCCTAGAGCAACGTTCCGATTACGAATGAGCTGCTCTACCGACTGAGCTACTCCGGCGAAGACTCAAATTATATACCGGAGTGGTAACTTGTCACGCGATCGACCTCATTCTTTGAGCCCAGGATCACGCTCACGCGTTCGTGCAACTGGGCGGGCTGGATGTCCAGGATGCGTTGGCGGCCGTTGGTGGCGGCGCCGCCGGCCTGCTCGACCAGCCAGCCCATGGGGTTGGCCTCATACATCAGGCGCAGCTTGCCGGGCTTGTTTGGCTCGCGCTTGTCCCAGGGGTACATGAAGATGCCGCCGCGCATCAGGATGCGGTGCACGTCGGCGACCATGCTGGCGATCCAGCGCATGTTGAAGTCCTTGCCGCGCGGGCCTTCCTTGCCCTGCAGGCATTCGTCGATGTAGCGGCGCACGGGTGCATCCCAGTGGCGCATATTGCTCATGTTGATCGCGAATTCCTTGGTGTCCTCAGGAATGCGGATGTTCTCGCGCGTGAGCACGAAGGAGCCCTGTTCGCGGTCCAGCGTGAACATGGCCACGCCGTCGCCCACGGTGAGTACCAGCGTGGTCTGCGGACCATAGATGCAGTAGCCCGCGGCGACCTGCTGGTGGCCGGGTTGCAAGAAGTCGGCTTCGGTGACGGGTTCGTCGGTGGTGGGATCGTCATGGTGCTTGTGCAGCACCGAGAAAATGGTGCCAATGCTCACGTTGACGTCGATGTTGGACGAACCGTCCAGGGGGTCGAACATCAGCAGGTACTCGCCCTGGGGAAAGCGGTTGGGCACCACATAGATCCCATCCATTTCCTCAGACGCCATCGCAGCCAGATGCCCGCCCCATTCGTTGGCTTCGATCAACACCTCGTTCGCAATGATGTCCAGCTTCTTCTGCACCTCACCCTGAACGTTCTCGGTTCCGGCGGTGCCCATCACGTCGCCGAGATCGCCCTTGTTCACGGCGAAGCTGATGCGCTTGCAGGCGCGCGCAACCACCTCCACCAGCAGGCGCAGCTGCGGGGGGATGCGGCCATGGACGCGCTGCTGCTCGACAAGGTAGCGGGTGAGGCTGATACGTTCGGTCATGGAGGCCTTTCTTAATCGGCAAGGGCGCGGGTGACGACTTCGCGCACGTCGTTGGAGAGGTCGGACTTGGCGGCCACGCGGGAGATGGCTTCGTGGGCGGCCGTGCGGTAAGGCTCGGCGAGCTTCTTCCAGCGGTCCAGCGCACGCGCCAGGCGGGCGGCCACCTGGGGGTTGAGACTGTCCAGCTCCAGCACGCGGTCGGCCCAGAAGACGTAGCCGGCGGCGTCGGTGCGGTGAAAGCCCCCGGGGTTGCCATTGCAGTAACTGAAGATCACGCTGCGCGCGCGGTTGGGGTTCTTGAGCTGGAAGTCCGGGTGCTTCATGAGCTGGCGCACGGCGGGCAGCACGTCGCCGCCACGGTCCGGGGCGCTGGCCTGCAGGGCGAACCACTTGTCGATGACCAGCGCGTCGTCCCTGAAGAGCTGATGGAAGCGTGCCAGCGCGGGCTTGGCAAGCTCGTGGCCGCTGCTGACCAGGGCGGACAGCGCGTTGAAGCGGTCCGTCATGTTGCCTGCGTCCTTGAAGCGCTGGTAGGTCTTGCCGGGCCAGACCGTGTCGCCAATTTGTCGCGCGGCCAGGCACAGCATGGACAGCGCCGTGCCGGCCAGGGCACGCCGGGCGCTGCTGGCGACGTCGGGACGGTAGGCTCCAGTGGCGTGGTGCGTTTCCCAGGCCCAGATCCAGTCCTCGCGTAGCGCGGTAGCCAGCTCCATGCGCAGCGCTTCGCGTACGGCGTGCACGCGCTGCGGATCGACCACGTCGAGCTGCTCGGCGATGTAGCTCTCCGATGGCAGCGTGAGCACCAGGTCCTTGAAGGCAGCGTCCAACTGCGGATGGCGCAGCACGTCGCGCATGGCCTGCACGACCCGGGGATTCAAGAGATTTTGGCCTCCAGCGCTTGCCAGGTCAGCGCTGGCAGCTATTGCATTGATAGCAATGCGCAGCAGCAGGCGCTGGCCGGCCTCCCAGCGGTTGAACGCGTCGGTGTCGTGGGCCAGCAGCGTGAGCAGCTGCGCGTCCGTGTAGTCACATTCCAGAATCACCGGCGCGCTGAAGCCGCGCAGCAGCGAGGGCACGGGTTCGCTCGCCACGTTGACGAAGGTGAGCGTCATGGTGGACTCGGTCAGCACCACGGTGCGGTCGGGCTCGCCGGGTGCGGCCTCGCCCTGCAGTTGCAGCGGCAGCGGTGTGCCGTCCGCACCGACGAGGCCCAGCGCGACGGGGATCACGAAGGGCAGCTTTTCCGGCTGGCCCGGGGTGGGGGGGCAGCTTTGGGACAGCGTGAGCGTGTAGCGGCGTGCGTCGGCGTCGTACTGGCCAACGGCCTTCACGCGCGGCGTGCCTGCCTGGGAGTACCAGCGCTTGAATTGCTCCAGGTGCTGGGCCAGCGGGCTGCCGGGGTTGGCGTCGGCCATGGCCTGGGCGAAGTCGTCGCAGGTCACGGCCTGGCCGTCGTGGCGCTCGAAGTACAGCTTCAGCCCCTTGGCAAAGCCGTCGCGCCCGACCAGGTTGTGCTGCATGCGCACGACCTCGGAGCCCTTCTCATAGATTGTGACGGTGTAGAAGTTGTTGATCTCGACATAGCTGTCGGGCCGCACGGGGTGGGCCATGGGGCCCGCATCCTCGGGGAACTGCACGGTGCGCAGCACGCGCACGTCCTCGATGCGCTTGACGGCGCGCGCGGACGGGCTGCCCGCCATGTCCATGCTGAATTCCTGGTCGCGAAAGACGGTGAGGCCTTCCTTGAGCGACAGCTGGAACCAGTCGCGGCAGGTGACGCGGTTGCCTGTCCAGTTGTGGAAGTACTCGTGGCCCACTACGGACTCGATGTTGGCGAAGTCCACGTCCGTCGCCGTGGCCTGGCTGGCCAGAACGTACTTCGTGTTGAAGATGTTCAGGCCCTTGTTTTCCATGGCGCCCATGTTGAAGTCGCTGGTGGCGACGATCATGAAGCGGTCCAAGTCCAGGCTCAGGCCGAAGCGCGCCTCGTCCCACGCGATGCTGGCCATGAGGGAGTTCATGGCGTGCTCGGTCTTCTCCAGGTCGCCCGGGCGCACGTACACCTGCAGCAGATGCTCGCGCCCCGCGCGGCTCTTGATCTTCTGCTCGCGCGCGACCAGCTTGCCGGCCACCAGGGCGAACAGGTAGCTGGGCTTCTTGTGCGGGTCCACCCACTTGGCGAAGTGGCGGCCGTCTTCCAGCTCGCCGCTGTCCACCAGGTTGCCGTTGGACAGCAGCACGGGGTAGTCGGCCTTGCTGGCGCGCAGCAGCACGCTGTAGCTGGCCATGACGTCTGGGCGGTCCAGGAAGTAGGTGATGCGCCGAAAGCCCTCGGCCTCGCACTGCGTGAAGAAGGTGCCCTGGCTCACGTACAGGCCCGACAGCTGGGTGTTCTTGGCGGGCGCGCAGGTGGTGAAAATCTCCAGCTCGAAGGGCTCGGTGCCCTCCGGCAGGTTTTCCAGCACCAGCTGGCCGCCGTCCAGCTTGAACGAGGTGCCGGCGCCGTTGACCATCACGCGCGCCAGGTTCAGCTCGTCGCCATCCAGGCGCAGCGGCTGCGCGGGTACGTCGGCATTGCGGCGCACGCGCAGGCGGCTCAGCACGCGGGTCTTGGCCGGGTCCAGGTCAAAGGTGAGATCCACCGTGTCGATCCAGTACGCGGGGGCCGCGTAGTCGGCACGGTGGATGGCGATGGCTTGTCCTTCTCTCATCATGGCGATGGGCTTTCCAATCTGTGCGGGCGCGTTTGCACGCCCTGTTTAGACACCCTGCTTGAGCGAGGCTTCGATGAACACGTCCAGGTCGCCGTCCAGCACCTTCTGCGTGGCGGAGACTTCGACGTTGGTGCGCAGGTCCTTGATGCGGCTGTTGTCCAGCACGTAGCTGCGGATCTGGTGGCCCCAGCCCACGTCGGTCTTGGTGTCTTCCAGCTTCTGCTGCTCTTCCATGCGCTTGCGCATCTCATGGTCGTACAGGCGCGAACGCAGGCGCTGCCAGGCCACGTCGCGGTTGCTGTGCTGGCTGCGGCCATCCTGGCACTGCACCACGATCCCCGTGGGGATGTGTGTCAGACGGACGGCCGAATCGGTCTTGTTGATGTGCTGGCCGCCCGCGCCCGAGGCACGGTAGGTGTCGGTGCGCACGTCGGACGGGTTGATGTTGATCTCGATGGAGTCATCGATCTCGGGGTAGACGAACAGCGAGGCGAACGATGTGTGGCGCCCGCCCGACGAGTCGAACGGCGACTTGCGCACCAGGCGGTGCACGCCGGTCTCGGTGCGCAGCAGGCCGTAGGCGTACTCGCCCTCGATCTTGATCGTGGCGCTCTTGATGCCGGCCACGTCGCCCGGGGTTTCTTCTTCCACCGTGGCCTTGAAGCCCTTGCGCTCGGCGTACTTCAGGTACTGGCGCAGCAGCATGCTGGCCCAGTCGCAGGCCTCGGTGCCGCCGGCGCCGGCCTGGATGTCCACGAAGCAGTTCAGCGGGTCGGCCTCATTGCTGAACATGCGGCGGAATTCCAGCTCCTCGATGAGCGGGCGCAGCTTCTCGGCCTCGGCCTCGATGGTCGTCAGGCCGGCCTCGTCGCCTTCTTCCTTGCTCATTTCGTAGAGCTCGGCGTTGTCGGCCAGCTCGGTGGTGAGCTTTTGCAGCGTCAGCACCACGGCGTCGAGCGACTTCTTTTCCTTGCCGAGCTCCTGGGCCTTCTTGGGGTCGTTCCAGACAGCCGGGTCTTCTAGCGATGCGTTGACCGTGCGCAGGCGTTCGAACTTGGCATCGTAGTCAAAGATACCTCCGTAGCTCTTGGGTCCGCTCGGTCAGGTCTTCGAGGGTGGTGCCGATGAGGTTGATGCGTTCTGCTTCCATGGTGCGGGTGTCCTGGTGGTGTCTTGTGAATAACGCGCGATTTTCTCATGGCGGGCTGATGCCCCCGCTAACGCACCCTGCAGCGCCGGGAACCGGCTGGGGTTATATGCGGTTGCTATATTTATGATAGCTACCTGCGCTTGATGGGTGGGCGCTAGAGGCTGTTTTGCCTGATGCCCGCGGGGCTTACAGGAACTGCTCGCGCAGTTCCGCCGCGCTCCTGGCCGACAGCAGGGCGGGCGCCACGTCCAGCACGGTCTTGCAACCGAACTGACCCGCCGCGTGCATGCGGTGCACCGCGCGTGCATAGGCCACCAGCACGCTGGCGGTGAACTCGGGGTTGCTGTCCAGCTGCAGTCGGTATTCGATGACCTGCTTGCTGGGCGCCGAGGTGTTGCCGCTGCGGATCACGAACCCGCCGTGCGGCATGGCGCCATGGTCGCGCGCCAGTTCCTCGGCGCTGATGAACTGCACCGTGGTGTCGTACTGGTCAAAGTAGTGCGGCATGCCGACGATGGCCTGGCGCACCGCTTCAGCGTCGGCACCGTCCTGCAGCACCACGAAGCACTCGCGCCGGTGCTTCTCGCGCGTGGACAGCTCGGGCCGCACGCCGCTGCGCACCTTGTCCACTGCCTCGGGCACGGGGATGGTGTACTGCACGCCACCCGCCACGCCGGGCACGCGGCGCACCGCGTCGGAGTGGCCCTGGCTCAGGCCCTTGCCCCAAAAAGTGTAGGTGGCCCCGTCGGGCAGCAGGGCCTCGCCCACCACGCGGTTGATGGAGAACAGGCCCGGGTCCCAGCCGGCCGAGATCAGTGCGGTGGTCTGGCCACCCTGGGCCGCTGCGTCCACGGCGGCGAAATGCCCGGGGATGCGCGCATGGGTGTCGAAGCTGTCCACCAGATTGAAATGCGCGGCCAGCTCGGGGCTTTGCCGGGGCAGGTCGTCCTTGGAGCCGCCGCACAGCACCAGCACGTCGATAGCGCCCTTGTGGCGCAACAGGCTGTCCATGCCGTGCACCGGAACGCTTGCGCCCAGCGGCTGGAGCTGCGCGGGGTCGCGGCGCGTGAAGATGCCGGCGATCGCCATGTCGGGGTTCTTGGCGATTGCGGCCTCGACGCCGCGCCCCAGATTGCCGTAGCCGACGATGCCGATGCGGGTGGCGGGAGGGTGGGCGTCGCGGTTCTGGTCCATGCGGTGGGGCTACCTTTCGAGGGTTGACAACAAAGCGGCAAAGCGCGGTTGCCCGATTGTCGGCCACGGGCGGCAGCGCCTGCCACGACACCGCGCTGCGCGGCGGGGATATCTGCAGTGGGGCCGCCGCGTGGGCAGCGGCCGCGCCCGTTGCACGACGCTCAGGCGAGCGTGGGCAGCGCGAGCGCCGCGTGCGCAAGGCGTCGGCTCAGGCTGCGGGCGCCGGCCCGGCCACGAACGCCTCGATCAGCGCCGCCACGGCCTGCGGCTGGTCGTGGTGCAGCATGTGGCCTGCGTCCTCGACGACGGCATGCCGCACGTCGCGCACCTGGGTCAGGCGCTGGTGGTATTCCTGCAGCGTGTAGCGGCCCTTCCACCACTGGCCCAGGCTGTCGTCGCTGGCATGCACCGAGAGCACCGGCGCGGTGATGGCCTGGTACAGCGCCAGCACCTCGTCCACCCGGTACAGCTGCGGGTTCACGATCTTGTGCGCCGCGTCGCCCTGGATGTGCCAGCGGCCCTGGGCATCTTGCGCCGCCCAATGGTGGGCTAGCCATGCGGCCTTGTCCGAGGGCAGGCGCGGGTTGGTCTTCATCAGCCGCAGGGCCACGCCATCGGCGCTGTCGTAGTGCTTCAGGGCCAGGTCGCCGCGCTCGAACTGGCGGATCTCGTCCATCCACTGCGCCAGCCGTTGGGGGGCCTGCGCCGGCTGGGTGGCGGGCAGGCCGAAGCCCTCCAGGTTCACCAGGCGGCGGATGCGCGAGGGCCGCGCGCCGGCATACAGCATGGCCACGTTGCCGCCCATGCTGTGGCCCACCAGGTCCACCGGCTGCTCGCCGGCATAGTGGTCCAGCAGCTGGTCCAGGTCGGCCAGGTAGTCCACGAAGTGGTAGCTGTCGCTCGGTGCGGGCGTGCGCGTGTGGCCGAAGCCGCGCCAGTCCGGCGCGATGATCTGGCGGCCCGCGGCAAAGGCCGCGCTGAAGGCGTCCACCACGAACTGGTAGGACGCGCCCACGTCCATCCAGCCATGCAGCAGCACGAGGGGCGGCGCATCGGCGGGGCGCTCGCCCCAGACCCGCACGTGGTAGTGCAGCGTGCGAACGGGAACGGTCTCGGTGCGGCAAGGGCGTTGGGCTTGGTACATGGGTGGATTATTTCGCGGTGAACCGTCCGCGGCGCGTCGTGGCCGCGACAACGCGGCGGAGTGGGTGCGGCCTGCGCGATGTGACGCGAATCCGTAAACTCGTGCGCAACTGTCTTTCGGAGCCTGCATGCATACCCTTCCCCTTGGCCACAGCGACCTGCACGTCACGCCGATCTGCCTGGGCACCATGACCTTTGGCGAGCAAGTGGCGGAGCCGGCGGCGCACGCCATCCTCGACCGCGCGCTGGAGCGCGGCGTGAACTTCATCGACACGGCCGAGATGTATGCCGTGCCCGCGCGCGAGGCCACCTGTGGCGCCACCGAATCCATCATCGGCCGCTGGTTCGCCAGCCGCCCGGGCATGCGCGGCAAGGTGGTGCTGGCCACCAAGGTGGCGGGCCCGTCGCGCGGCATGCCGTGGATCCGCAAGGGCCAGGGCATGACGGCGGCGGACATCGTCGCCTCGTGTGAGGGCAGCCTGCGCCGGCTGCAGACCGACGTGATCGACCTGTACCAGATCCACTGGCCCGAGCGGCACGTGCCCGCGTTCGGCACGCTGTACTACGACCCGTCCAAGGAAGTCAGCACCACGCCCATCCACGACCAGTTGGAGGCACTGGCCGGCCTGGTGCGTGCGGGCAAGGTGCGCTATGTCGGCCTGTCCAATGAGACGCCCTACGGCGTGCACGAGTTCGTGCGCCTGGCGGAGCAGCACGGGCTGCCGCGCGTGGCGTCGGTCCAGAACCCGTACTGCCTGCTCAACCGCAGCTGGGAAAACGCCATGGATGAGACGTGCCACCGCCTGGGCGTGTCGCTGCTTGCGTATTCGCCGCTGGCGTTCGGCCTGCTCACCGGCAAGTTCGACCAGTACGCGCCCACCGACGCGGGTGCGCCGCAACAGGCGCGCATCGCGCGCTATGAGTCGGTGCGCAAGCAGCGCTGGGGCCGTCCCGAGGCGCTGGCTGCGGCGCGCCGCTACAACCAGCTCGCGCGTGACCACGGCCTGTCGCCCACGCAGATGGCGCTGGCCTTCTGCTACCACCAATGGCGCGTGAGCAGCACCATCATCGGCGTGACATCCCTTGCGCAACTGGACGAAGACCTGGATGCGTGGGACACCCGCCTGTCGCCCGAACTGCTGGCTGCCATCGATGCGGTGCGCTGGGAGATGCGCGATCCGGCGCAATGAGTTTTAGATCGAATCGGCCTGTAACGCTTGACTGGTAAGCGCGGGCAGCTATTGTTTTTGAGTTTATGGCCAAGAAGGACAAGACCGCCCACGTGAGCGAAACCCCTGCCACGCAACTGCTGCGCGCGCACAAGGTCGCCTTCACGGAGCACCCGTACGACTACGTGGAGCATGGCGGCACCGAGGAGTCGGCGCGCCAGCTGGGATTGGACGAACACGTGGTGGTCAAGACGCTGGTGATGCAGGACCAGGACGCCAAGCCGTTGATCGTCCTCATGCACGGCGACTGCAAGGTGTCCACCAAGAACCTTGCGCGCCAGATCGGCGCCAAGAGCGTGGAGCCCTGCAAGCCCGAGGTGGCCAACCGCCACAGCGGCTACCTGGTGGGCGGCACTTCGCCGTTCGGCACGCGCAAGCAGATGCCGGTGTTCATCGAGGAGAGCATCCTGCAGCTGCCGCGCATCGCCATCAACGGCGGGCGCCGCGGCTTCCTGGTGCAGCTGGACCCGCAGGTCTGCGTGCAGCTGCTGGGTGCGCGGCCGGTGCAGTGCGCGCTGGCAGAATAGGGCGGTTTTGCTTTTGTCATTCACCTTCCCTGAGCGCCCCTTGTCGTGAGCACTGTCCTTCTGCCCCTTGCCGCTGCCGTGGCCGCCTACCTGCTGGGCTCCCTGTCGTTTGCCGTCATCGTCAGCCGCGTGATGGGGCTGTCCGACCCGCGCACCTACGGCAGCAAGAACCCCGGCGCCACCAACGTGCTGCGCTCGGGCTCCAAGGCGGCGGCGGCCGTCACGCTGCTGTTCGATGCGCTCAAGGGCTGGCTGCCCGTGGTGCTGGTGCGCTGGTTCGGCGCGCCCTACGGGCTGGAGGAGGGCACGATGGCGCTGGTCGGCTTGGCGGCGTTCCTCGGCCACCTGTGGCCGGTGTTCTTCCGCTTTGAAGGCGGCAAGGGCGTGGCCACGGCGCTGGGAGTGCTCCTGGGCATCAGCGGCTGGCTGGGGCTGGCCACGCTGCTCACCTGGGTGATCATTGCGTTCTTCTTCCGCTACTCGTCGCTGGCCTCGCTGGTGGCCGCGGTGTTCGCGCCGTTCTTCTACGTGCTGGGCGGTGGCGTGGCGTGGTACACCGATGCGCGCGTGGGCATGGCCATCGCCGTGATGTCGGGCCTGCTGGCCTGGCGCCACAAGGAAAACATCCAGCGCCTGCTGCAGGGCAAGGAATCGCGCCTGGGTTCCAAGAAGAAAGCCTAAAAGCCGGATACGCGCCTGGCCGTACCCGGCAGGCGGCACGCAGTGCCGTGTGTTTCCTGATGCGGCAGGCCCGGTTTTTCAGCGGGACAGGGTCTGTGTGCGCTGGGCCGCATAAAGCCCCAGGCGCACCATGGTGCGGTTGTGCAGTTCCACCGTCACCGCCGACCGCGCCAGCGCCGACTGGATGCGCGGCTGTCCGCGCACCGTGTGGTAGAGCGCGGGCGAGGCCAGCGGCTCGCCCTTGGCATCCAGCACGCTGGCCACCAGCGGGAAGTTCGCCCTCTCGCTGCGGCGCAGCACGACGGCCGTCTCGCCATTGTCCAGGCGCACGAACGTGCCCGGCGGGCACAGGCCCACGGTGCGCACCAGCATGAGGCTGGCTTCGTCGCGCGCGTCGCTGTCCTGGCCCACGATGGCGCGCACCGAATCGGTGGCGCTGCGGCCGGCGCGGGACTTGCGCGGGCTGATCAACGCCGCGTAGCGGTCGATGGTGCTCAGGATGCGCGTGAGCCGCTCCCGTACGGGCAGGCTCGCCAGGGGGACGGCCGCGTCGGACGAGGGCGCATGGTGCGTCGCCACGATCTCCAGCCACAGGTCGTTGGTGACCTGCAGATCTTCCAGCATGTCCAGTCCAAGCCGAGGGTGGCTGGCCACGACCTGCTGCTGCTCGGCCGTGAGCGGCTCGCGCTGCACGGCCAGCGCATCCTGCAGCGCCGTCATGCCGATGTTCATGGTGAACGCCGCGCGCACCAGGCTGTCGCGCTCCTGCGGCGGCAACTGCAACTCCTGCGCCAGGATGTGGCACAGCGTGCCGCACACCAGGGCATGCGATGCGCTGTAGCCCACGGTGGAGGTGGCCGCGAGCTGGAACATGAGGTACAGCGCGGCGTCGATGTCGTGCGCCACCAGGTCCTGAAGCCAGCGGTCGCACTGGCGCACCTTGGCCACGAAGTCGCGCGCCTGCCGTGGCCGCGCGAGCAGCGCCGACAGGGCGGACTCCAGGTCGGACCACTGGCCCAGCAGGTCTTCGTAGTCGCTGCCCGACGGATCGGTGCCACTGGGTTGGGGCTGTGCGGACATGGGGGCCTGAGGGCGACGCGCGTCAGCGGCGGCGTTGCAGCACCATCTCGTCGCCGCTGCGGTTCATGTGGAATTCGCGCAGGAAGCTGTTGCCCAGCAGCACATAGGGCATGGCCTCCGCGGTGACGATGGCGTCCACGCTGCGCAGTTCCACATCGCCCACCCGCACGGACTCCAGCCGCATGCGCCAGCCCTGCGCCGTGCCGTTGGCGGTGTTCATCATCACGGGCTGGCCCTGTTCGAACTTCAGGCCCATGCGCTGCGCGTCGGGCCGGCCGATGGCCACGGTGGTGGCGCCCGTGTCCACCATGTACTGCATCACGCGACCGTTGATGAAGCCGCTGTTGATGAAATGCCCACGCGCGTCGGCCTTGAGCACGATACGCTGGCCGGCCGCGCTGCCGCCAATGCTCACGGGCGACTCGCCCAGCTGAATCGCGCGCTGCGCGCCCGCGACCTCCAGCACCACGCCGTCGCGGCCCACCGAGACCACGCGCACGCCCATGTGGGAGCCGCCCGGTGCCACGCTGCGCGGCGCGCTGCCGTCCACCACCAGCAGGGCCTTGCCGCCCAGGATGCCGGCCAGCGCCACGCTTTGCGCGTAGGCGGCGGGCAGGCCGGTGACCGCCAGCAGGGCGACGGCCAGGCGCAGGGTCAGGCGGTGCATGGGCGGCGGGCAGTCATCAGTCGCGGAAGTTGTCGAACGTGAGCGGCAGGTCGGCGATGTCCTTGCGGATCAGCGCCATGGCGGCCTGCAGGTCGTCGCGCTTGGCGCCGGTGACGCGCACCTTGTCCTCCTGGATGGCCGCCTGCAGCTTGAGCTTGCTGTCCTTGATCAGGCGCTGGATCTTCTTGGCCTGCTCGCTGTCAATGCCGTTCTTGACCTTCACCACCTGCTTGAGCTTGTCGCCGCCGATCTTCTGGGGCTTTTGCACGTCCAGGAAGCGCACGTCCACGTTGCGCTTGGTGAGCTTGTTGCGCAGGATGTCCTCGACCTGCTGCAGCTGGAAGTCGGCGTCGCCGTACAGCGTGATTTCCTTGTCTTTCAGCTCGACGGCGGCAGAGGTGCCCTTGAAGTCGAAGCGCGTGCCGATCTCCTTGGCGGTGTTCTCCACGGCATTTTTCACTTCAACGAAGTTGGCTTCACAGACGGTATCAAAAGAAGGCATGGCATCACTCGCGGCTAACTCGGTACAAACCCGCGCCCGTTTGGGGGCGGGTGCGACAATCCGGTCGATGTTAGTCGAGAAAAATGTTCCCCTGCAGACATACAACACCTTCGGCATCGCCGCACGTGCGCACACCCTGGTGCGCGTGCGCTCGGCCAAGGACGTGCATGACCTGCTGGGCGACCACCGCTTGGAGCGCCAGCCGGTGTTCGTGCTGGGGGGCGGCAGCAACATCGTGCTGACCGGCGACGTCAAGCCCCTCGTGCTGAAGATGGAGATCAAGGGCCTGCGCCTGCTGGAAGAGACCGACAAGGCCTGGATCGTTGAGGCCGGCGCGGGCGAGGTCTGGCACGAGGCCGTGGCCTGGACGCTGGCCCAGGGCTACCCCGGCCTGGAGAACCTGGCGCTGATTCCCGGCACCGTGGGCGCGGCGCCCGTGCAGAACATCGGCGCCTACGGCGTGGAACTGCAGGACCGCTTTCATTCCCTGGTGGCCATCGACCTGGCCACGGGCCGCCCCTTCACGCTGGACGCAGCCCAGTGCGCCTTCGGCTACCGCGACTCGGTGTTCAAGCATGCCGCGCCCCAGGCGCCCCACGAGGGCGGGGGGCTGCACCGTGGCATGGGGCTGGCCGGGCGCGCGGTCATCACGCATGTGCGCTTTCTGCTGCGCAAGGACTGGGCGCCTGAGCTGGGCTACCTGGACCTGGAGCGCAAGCGCCAGGAGGCGGGCGTGGAGCGGCCCACGGCGCAGCAGATCTTTGACTGGGTGTGCGAGATCCGCCGTGCCAAGCTGCCCGACCCGGCCGTGATCGGCAACGCCGGCAGCTTCTTCAAGAACCCCACGGTCACGCCCGAGCAGTGCCAGGACATCATCGCGCGCGACCCGAAGATCGTGCACTACCCCATGCCCGACGGCACCATCAAGCTGGCGGCGGGCTGGCTCATCGACGCCTGCGGTTGGAAGGGCAAGACGGTGGGCAAGGCCGGCGTGTACGACAAGCAGGCGCTGGTGCTGGTCAACCGCGGCACGCCCGACGACAGCGTGACCGGCGGCGAGGTGATGACGCTGGCGCGCGCCATCCAGACCAGCGTGTACGAGCGCTTCGGCATCCGGCTGGAGCCGGAGCCGGTGGTGGTCTAGCAGCCGGTAGCTGCTAACCTTTTGATAGCTGCTACCGCTTATCAGTAAAGGGCTGCAGGCCAAAAATGCCTGTAATCGCATGGGCCACAGGCCGGCGATGGGGCCTCAGCGCGCCGGCAGGGTCATGTAGCCCATCCAGGGCCAGTAGGTCAGCGCAAACACCACCAGCAGCGCGATGGCCACGGCGGTGAGCACCAGGCCCGTGCGCACATAGTCCTTGATGTCGAAGGTGTCGGTGCCGTAGGCCAGCATGCCCTGGGGCGAGTTCACCGGCAGGATGAAGCCGATGCTGACCACGAACTGCAGCAGCATGGTCATGCCGATGGGGTTGATGCCCGGCGTCTGCACCGCCTGCAGCACGCTGATGATGATCGGGATCATGGTGGAGGCCAGGCCTGTGGCGCTGGCAAAACCCAGGTGGATCACGATCAGGAACAGGGCCAGCAGCATGAAGATGGCAAATGCCGTGGCGTTGGCCAGGCCCAGGTTGTCCACGATCAGGCGGGCCAGCCAGGGCGCGGCCTCGGTCTTGAGCAGGGCCGCACCCATGGCGATGCCCACGGCGAACAGCAGCACCGTGCCCCAGGGAAAGCCCCTTTGCGACTCCTTCCAGCCCATCACGCCCAGGCGCGGCAGCAGCATCAGTGCGATGGCTACGATGGTGGAGGTGGTGGTGTCCACGTCGTGCAGCACGCCCTCGGTCGCCCAGAAGCCCAGCAGCACCAGCATGATGCCCAGCAGCTTCCACTGGTTGGCGGTCATGGCGCCCAGTTCTGTCAACTGGCGCTGGATGGCCTCGCGCCCACCGGCGATGTGGTCCATCTCGGGCTTGAGCATGCGCGTCATGATGAAGTACAGCGCAAAGGTCAGCACGAGGGAATACGGCGCGCCAGCCACGAACCACTCGCCCCAGGTGATGGTCTGGCCGAACTGCTTTTCGATGAAGCCGATGGCCACCATGTTCTGTGCGGCGGCCGTCTTGATGCCGATGTTCCATACGCTGGCGGTTTGCGCGGCGGTGATCACCACCAGGGCTGCGAACTTACTGCGCCGGTCCGCGCCGAAGGCAGACAGAAAGCCCAGCATGATCGGCATGAGGCAGGCCACACGTGCCGTGGCGCTGGGCACGATGAACGACAGCAGAAAGCCCACCAGGATCGCGCCCATCGCCACGTGGTTGGCGCGCGCGGGCACGTACGACAGCACCTGCAGCGCGATGCGTTTGTCCAACTGCGTGGCCGTCATGGCCGCAGCGATGAAGCAGGCGGCCGCCACCAGCACCACAGCGCTGTTGCTGAAGCCGCCTAGCGCGTAGGGCAGTGCGGCGCGCGTGCCCATCATGGCCCCCGCCGCCTCCTTGCCTGGCACGGGGCTGAT
The DNA here is from genome assembly GCF_027625375.1 of Diaphorobacter sp. ED-3. Lineage (NCBI taxonomy): Bacteria > Pseudomonadati > Pseudomonadota > Betaproteobacteria > Burkholderiales > Comamonadaceae > Diaphorobacter > Diaphorobacter sp. ED-3. Next base: position 1,830,994 of record NZ_CP115182.1, read on the forward strand.
GGCCAGCAGGACGATCATCAGCGCGCCGATGACGACGGCGCTCACCGCATAGTCGAGAGCTTCCGTCATCCACAGGATCACCGCGAACGCGAGGATGGCCAGCATCATCTGCCCGGCCTGCGGCAGGCCCGGCAGGGCGGGCATGAACGCGATGGCCAGCAGCACCGCGATGGCGGCCCATAGACCTATGCGCTGCGTGAACGTGAAGCCCCCAGCAGCGGGTGCAGGAGCGGGGGGGGATGAGGCCGGGGACGATGGCATGGCAGCTTCCTTTCTCTTTGTTAGGCCCCGGCCGGGCCGAGGCTCGCGGTCATTGTGCGCCGCTGTTGCCAGGCTGCTGATGACAGTTCGCGGGTCTGTGGCGGAAGCATGACATGCGTCAAGATTTTCGGGTCCTTAGGCGGCGGCGCCCCCATGCTTGCCCTGGCGCGTTGTCAGGGTTTCCGCTCGCATGCTCAGGCTGGCGTGTGGATCCCGGGCGGGGTGCGAAAGGCGACGCTGAGTCGGTTCCACCCGTTGATCGTGACGATGGCCATCGACAGCTCCACGATCTCCGCTTCGCTGAACTGCGCGCGCACCTCGTCGTACACGGCGTCGGGCACCTGCGACTGCTCCAGGCGCGTGAGGGCCTCGGTCCAGGCCAGTGCGGCACATTCGCGCGCATCGAACACGCCGCTCTCGCGCCAGGCGCTGAGCAGGTGCAGCCGCCGGTCGCTTTCGCCATGCTCGCGCGCCTCGCGGGCGTGCATGTCGATGCAGAACGCGCAGCCATTGATTTGCGAGGCGCGCATCTTCACCAGCTCGTGCAACTGCACGGGTAGTTGCCCCGCATCGACGTGCTTTTGTAGGCCGTACATGGCGGCATAGCTTGCGGCGTGGCGAGGGAGGTTGATGCGGGGGGCTGAGGACATGGAAGGCTCCTTGCAGGGGGGTGAGAAAAAAGGGGTGAACGCGGCGCCGCCGCGCAGACGGTGCCGGGCGAAGCGCGCAGGCCTACAGGCCGCGCAGCTTGTCGGGGTTGAGGACGGAATACACCGCGTGGATGTGTACGCCGTCGGTCTCGAAGGCCATGACGGCGCGCACGTCGCCCGCGTCACGCAGCAGCAGCCCGGGGCCGCCGTTGACGTCCACCGCCTCCATGGTCTGGTGGCTCAGGTAGAGGCGCCACACCGACGCGGCCAGGCGTGCGATCGCACGCGGCCCGTGCAGCAGCTTGGCGGCCGCGCGCACCTTGCCGCCGCCGTCGGCGGTCCACTGCGCATCCTTGGCGAACAGCGCCAGCAGCGCCGCATGGTCCTGCGTGCGCATGGCCTGCACGAAGCGCTCCACCAGCGCACGCGACGCCTCGGGTGTGGCCGTGAAGCGCGCCCTGCGCTGGCGCACCTGGGTGCGCGCGCGGTGCACCAGCTGGCGGCAGGCGGCCTCGCTCTTGCCCAGCACGCTCGCCACCTCGGGGTAGTCGCTGTCGAACACGTCGTGCAGCAGGAAGGCGGCGCGCTCGTCGGGCGTGAGGCGCTCCAGCACCACGAGCAGCGCCACGGACAGGTCGCTGGCCAGTTCGGCGCGTGCATCGGCGGCCGGGGCGCTGTCGCCGGCGATCCACGGTTCCGGCAGCCAGGGCCCGTCATAGGCCGTGCGTTCGATGCGCGCGGCGCGCAGCCGGTCCACGCACAGCCGGGTGACGGTGGTGATCAGCCAGGCCTCGGCCGTCTGCACGCGCTCCAGGGCCGTCGCCTGCCAACGCAGCCAGGCGTCCTGCAGCACGTCCTCGGCATCGGTGCGGCTGCCCAGCATGCGATAGGCCACGCCCGCCAGGCGTGGGCGGTGCTGCTGAAAGGCGGCGAGGTGCTGGTCCATGGCGAGTGAGGTTGTCGCGTTCATGCCCCTAAGACGTGCGGCGCATGCATTGTGTGACGGGTGCCTTGAAAAAATACGCGGCGCAACCCTGTGCGCGGGTGGGATGCGCAAATGTGCCTACAATCGCGCCCCGGCTCTGTTGCCACCATGGGTTCCCTCGCCCCCATCCAGGAACCTCCGCAACACCTGTAGCGCCGCACGCATCTGTGGGCTCGGTGGTCTGCGTCGATGCAAATCCTCGGGGTGGCCCTGCCACCGCTGTGGTTTGCGCTTCGCGTCCCATCCCGATTCGCAGCGTGCTGATCCCTACAGGTATTGCAGAGGTCCCATCCAAAAAGGACTGCCATGACCTCGCTGAAGGCACCATCGCGCGTGCCGTTGTACCTCTCCCTCCTGGTGGCGTTTCACATCGCCATCGTCATCGCCAGCAACTACCTGGTGCAACTGCCCATCAATTTGCTGGGCTTTCACAGCACCTGGGGGGCGTTCAGCTTCCCGTTCATCTTTCTGGCCACCGACCTGACGGTGCGGCTCATTGGCAAGGCCGAGGCGCGCCGCGTCATCACCCGCGCCATGCTGCCGGCGCTGGTGGCGTCGTATGTGGTGGGTGTGCTGTTCCATGAAGGCCGCTTCAACGGCTGGGCGGCGCTGGGTGACTTCAACACCTTCGTGTTCCGCATCGCCTTTGCCAGCTTTGCCGCCTACGTGCTGGGGCAACTGCTGGACATCCAGGTGTTCGACCGTATCCGCCAGAGCAGCCGCTCGTGGTGGCTGGCGCCTGCGGCGGCGTCGGTGTTCGGCCAGGCGCTGGATACGGCGGCGTTCTTCTCCATCGCCTTCTGGCGCAGCCCCGACGCATTTATGGCCGCCCACTGGGGCGAAATCGCCGTGGTGGACTATGTCATCAAGCTGGCCGTGAGCCTGTTGTTCTTCGTGCCGGCCTACGGCGTGGCGCTGGCCGCCATCGTGCGCAGCATGCGCGAGGGCGCGGCCCCGCTCGCGACCGCGCCATGAGCCGCCTGCCGCAGCGGCGCGCGCTGGTGCTGCTGTCGGGCGGGCAGGACTCCGCGACCTGCCTGGCCTGGGCGCTGGCGCGCTATGGGCATGTGGAAACCCTGGGCTTTGACTACGGGCAGCGCCACCGCGTCGAGCTGGACTGCCGGCAGCGGCTGATCGACGGTGTGCGCGCCCTGCCGTGGCCGGGACAGTTGGGGCCGGACCACATGCTGACGGTGGACGTGCTCGCGCAGTTGGGCGGCAGCGCCATGACCGAAGACGTGGCCATCGCCATGCAGGCGGACGGTTTGCCCAACACCTTTGTGCCGGGGCGCAACCTGCTGTTCTTCACCCTGGCGGCGGCGCTGGCCTATCGGCGCGGGCTGGATGTGCTGGTGGGCGGCATGTCCGAGACCGACTATTCCGGCTACCCCGACTGCCGCGACAGCACGCTGAAGGCGCTGCAGGTGGCGCTGAGTCTGGGCGTGGACCGCCCGCTGACGCTGGAAACTCCGCTGATGTGGCGCAGCAAGGCCGACACCTGGGCCCTGGCGCAGCGGCTGGGCGGCGACGCCCTGGTCGAACTGATCCGGTGTGAGTCACACACCTGCTACCTGGGCCAGCGCGGCGACCTGCACGCCTGGGGCCACGGCTGCGGCGGCTGCCCCGCCTGCGAACTGCGCGCACAGGGGTGGGAGCAGTGGACCGCGCAGCGCTCTTTGAACGGCGCATAAAAAAACCACCCGGCATGCCTGCCGGGTGGTTGCTTCTGTTTTTATAGTTGCTAGCGCCCGTCCATCAAGCGCTAGAGGCCTGTTTGATACTTATTTTTTCTTCGCGCCGCCGTCTTCCAGCTGCGCCAGCGCGGCATTGCCGCCCAGCGACAGCAGGCCGGCGCGCGCATACACGCCCAGCTTGCCGCGCGTGTCGGAGATGTCCAGGTTGCGCATGGTCAACTGGCCGATGCGGTCCAGCGGGCTGAACGGCGCGTCTTCCACCTTTTCCATCGACAGGCGCTCGGGCGCGTAGGTCAGGTTGGGCGACTCGGTGTTCAGGATGGAGTAGTCGTTGCCGCGACGCAGCTCGAGCGTCACGGTGCCGGTCACGGCGCGCGCCACCCAGCGCTGGGCCGTCTCGCGCAGCATGATGGCCTGGGGGTCGAACCAGCGGCCCTGGTACAGCAGGCGGCCGAGCTTCAGGCCGTTCAGGCGGTACTGCTCGATGGTGTCTTCGTTGTGGATGCCGGTGACCAGGCGCTCGTAGGCGATGTGCAGCAGCGCCATGCCGGGGGCTTCGTAGATGCCGCGGCTCTTGGCTTCGATGATGCGGTTCTCGATCTGGTCGCTCATCCCTAAGCCGTGGCGGCCGCCGATGCGGTTCAATTCCAGGAACAGCTCCACAGGGTCGGCGATCTCCTTGCCGTTCACGGCCACGGGTTGCCCCTCGTCGAAGGTGACCGACACTTCTTCGGCCGGCACGTCGACTTCGGGCTTCCAGAACGCCACGCCCATGATGGGGTTGACGATGCGAATGCCGCTGCTGAGGAACTCCAGGTCCTTCGCCTCGTGCGTGGCGCCCAGCATGTTGCTGTCGGTGCTGTAGGCCTTCTCGGCGCTCATCTTGTAGCCGAAGCCTTCCTTGGTCATGAAGGCCGACATCTCGGCGCGCCCGCCCAGCTCGTCGATGAACTTCTGGTCCAGCCAGGGCTTGTAGATCTTCAGCGCGGGGTTGGTGAGCAGGCCGTAGCGGTAGAAGCGCTCGATGTCGTTGCCCTTGAAGGTGGAGCCGTCGCCCCAGATGTGGACGTCGTCCTCCTTCATCGCGGCCACCAGCATGGTGCCCGTCACGGCGCGGCCCAGCGGCGTGGTGTTGAAGTAGGTGATGCCACCGGTGCTGATGTGGAAGGCTCCGGCCTGGATGGCGGCAATGCCCTCGTGCGCCAGTTGCGTGCGGCAGTCGATCAGGCGGGCCTTCTCGGCGCCGTACTCCATGGCCTTGCGGGGAATCTCATCGTAGTCGGCTTCGTCAGGCTGGCCCAGGTTGGCGGTGTAGGCGTAGGGCAGGGCGCCCTTGTTCTTCATCCAGCGCAGCGCGGCGCTGGTGTCGAGGCCGCCCGAGAAGGCGATGCCGACCTTCTGGCCGACGGGGAGGTGTTGCAGGATGGTTGCCATGGGATTCTCTTGAAAATTGATAGCTGCCCGCGCTTGTGTGATAAGCGTTGGAGGCTTAAAACATGCTCAGCCGTAGTGGCAGATGTAGTGGAAAGCCTCGGTCACGCGGATGTTGAATTTGGAATTGCCCGGCACGCTGAACTTCTCGCCCGCGCCCACCTTGACCCAGGCGTCGGTGCCGTCCAGCTGGTATTCGCAGGATCCGCCCACGCATTCCATGATCTCGGGTGCGCCCGTGCCGAAGGTCAACGTGGCCGGCAGCACCACACCCACCGACTTCTTCGTGCCATCGGGGTACGTGAGGTTGTGGCTCACGCACTTGCCGTCAAAGTACACATTGGCCTGGGTGGTGACGGAAACACCGTCGATTTTTTCGGTGGTCATGGATGGGGACGCAGAGGATGGGACAAACATCGATTCTAGAGCCTGCGCGTGCCGGCGCACCCCGTGCGGGCGCGGGGCGGCGTTTGCCCCGCAGCAACGAAAAAGGGCTCCGAAGAGCCCTCTGGCATGTGCCGTCTGCGTGCTGGCCGCCAGGCCGTGGCGCTCTGCTCAGCGCCAGTAACGGTCGTGGTAGCGGGGCGGACGGTAGGGATGGCCATAGTTGTCGCGGTATTCGATCACGGTGACGGGCGGCTCCACGATGTAGGCCGGCGGGCCCGGCTGGGTGGACACCACCACGCCCGGCTGCGCATAGCCGCCGGAATAGGTAGGAGAGTAGGTGGGGCCGTAGGTGGGCGGGTATCCGGCGGGAGCGCGCGACACTCCCGGCACCGCCGGCTGCACGGTGAGTGGAATCCACGCGCCTGGGTCCGTCTGCGTGCGCGTGTTGTAGTGCCGGCCGGCGTATTCGTAGACCACGTCGTAGCCGACGATCTGGTTGTCGTAGTAGGTTTCGGTCGTGCAGCGCTGCACGTTCTGGTAGCCGGGGCGACCGCCCTCGATCTGGTTGCCCAGCACCGCGCCACCAATCACACCCAGGGCCGTGGCCGCGGCGCGGCCGCTGCCGCCACCGATGGCGTTGCCCGCGGCGCCGCCGGCAATCGCGCCCAGCACCGCGCCCGCGCCGGAGGTGGGGCGGGCGCCGCTGTAGATGGTTTCGTTGCCGCAGACCTGCTGCGGAATCGCGATCTGCTCGGTGATGGGCGTGGCCGACAGCACGCGGCCTTGTTCCTGCGCCTGGGCGGCCAGCGCGGCCGTGGCCAGGGCCGCGAGGACAAAAATCTTGTTCATGGGCAAAAAGCTCCTTTCGGTCGGCCTACAACGCGCCGAACCTGCGGGAAGTTTCAGCCCGGCGCGTCAACACACCCGCGCCGACCCGTAAATCTGCGTAAAGATGTGTTGCCTCATGCCTTGGAGTGGCTGGCCGCGCGTGCGTTCCATGCCTCGGGGCTGAAGCCCACCGTCACTTCACCCGCGGGGCCGCCCTGCCACTCGACCACGGGCCGCTTGATGACCGAGGGCTGCTCGCACATCAGCGCGGCCGCGCTGCGGGCGTCCGTCACGCCGGCCTGCGCGGCCGCGTCCAGCTTGCGCCAGGTCGTGCCCTGGCGGTTGAGCAGCTTCTCCCAGCCCACGGCGGCCATCCACGCGGGCAGGCGCTCGGCGGGCACGCCTTGCTTCTTGAAGTCGTGGAACTGGTAGGCCAAGCCTTGCTCCTGCAGCCAGGCGCGGGCCTTCTTGACGGTGTCGCAGTTGGGAATGCCGTAGACGATGATCGTGGGGGTACTCATGGCCCGGGATCATCGCGCAAGCCCGGCTCGGCGACAATTCACGGGCTATGCACATTCCTCCGCAGACACTGGAAGGCTGGCTTCGCCACTGCGAGCAGCTGCACCCCAAGAACATCGACATGGGCCTGGAGCGCGTGGGCGAGGTGGCGCGCCGCCTGGGGCTGCGCTTCAACTGCCCCGTGATCACCGTGGCGGGCACCAACGGCAAGGGCTCGACCTGCGCCATGCTGGAGGCCGTGGCCCTGCAGGCCGGCTACCGTACGGGGGTCTATACATCGCCCCATCTGGTGCATTTTGAGGAGCGTTGCCGCATCCGTGGCGAGATCGTCGATGCCGCATCGTTGGTGGCCAGCTTTGAGGCGGTGGAGCGGGCGCGCACGCAGAACGGCAACGAGGTCACGCTGACCTACTTCGAATTCACCACGCTCGCCATCCTGCGGCACATGAGCCTGTCGCTGCTGGACGTGGCCATCCTGGAGGTGGGGCTGGGCGGGCGGTTGGATGCCACCAACATCATCGACGCCGACTGCGCGGTGATCACCAGCGTGGACATCGACCATGTGGAGTTCCTCGGGCCTGACCGCGAGACCATCGGCCGCGAGAAGGCCGGCATCATGCGCACCGGCCGCCCCGTGGTGGTGAGCGACCCCATGCCGCCGCAGAGCGTGATCGACCATGCGCGCGAGATCGGCGCCGACCTGTGGCGCTTCGGGCAGGACTTCAACTTCTCGGGCGACAAGCAGCAGTGGGCGTGGGCCGGGCGCGGGCGCCGCTACGCGGGCCTGGCGTATCCGGCGCTGCGGGGCGCCAACCAACTGGTCAATGCCTCGGGCGCACTCGCTGCGCTGGAGGCAGTGCGTGAACGCCTGCCCATCACCGCGCAGGCGGTGCGCGCCGGCCTGGCGCTGGTGGAACTGCCTGGGCGCTTCCAGATCGTGCCGGGCCAGCCCACGCTGGTGCTGGACGTGGCGCACAACCCGCACTCGGTGGCGGCGCTCACGGCCAATCTGGACGCCATGGGCTACTTCCCGACCACGCACGCGGTGTTTGGCGCCATGGCCGACAAGGATCTGGCGCCCATGCTGGCCAAGGTGGGGCCGGTGATCGACCGCTGGTATTTCACCGACCTGCCCACGCCGCGCGCCGAGACGGCCGCCAGCCTGCAGCAGAAATGGAATGCGCTGCAGATGGTGGCCGGAGGGCGCCGTGAGGTCGCCACCAGCCTGCACGCCAACCCCGAGGAGGCGCTGCGCGCGGCCGTGGAGGCCGCGGACCCCGCTGATAGAATTGTGGTCTTTGGCTCGTTCTACACGGTGGGTGGCGTGCTCCAGCATGGGGTGCCGCGCCTGCAGGCCAAGCATCTGGGCGCATAACGAGTCCGCACTCCATGGCTTTTTTCAAGTTTCGTTGGCCTGGCCGGCAGGAGCCGTCGGGCGACACCAACAAACCCGCCAAGCGCTCACGCACTCCGCAGGCCGAGAGCATCGAGGAAATGCGCCGACGCGCGCGCCACCGCCTGCTGGGCGCTGCAGTACTGGTGCTGGTGGGCGTGGTGGGCTTCCCCCTGCTGTTCGACACCCAGCCGCGGCCGGTCCCGGTGAATGTGGCGATGGACATTCCCGATCGCCACAAGGTGGCTCCGCTGGTGGTGCCGCAGCAAGAGGCCAATACACCCCGCGCCGCGGAGCCGGCGACTTCCGGCCTGGATGCGGGCGAGGAAGTGGTGGCGTCCCGCCCACGCAGTGCGCCAGCGGCCTCGCAGCCCGCTGCGCGTGCGGAACCCAAAGTGCCGGCTAAGGCGGAAACCCCGGCGGAATCCAAGCCCGAGCCCAAACCGGAACCCAAGCCCGCGCCCAAGGCAGAGGCCAAAACGGAATCCAAACCAGAACCCCGGCCCGATCCCAAGCCTGCGCGCCAGGACGATGCCGCGCGCGCCCGCGCACTGCTCGAAGGCCGCAACCCGCAGCCCAGCGCCGCGCCCGCCGCTGCGCGCGAGGAGCAGGGCCGCTTCATCGTGCAGGTAGGCGCCTTCGCGGACGCCGACAAGGCGCGCGAGGTGCGCGATCGGTTGGAGCGCTCCGGCCTCAAGACCTATACCCAGGTGGTGGACACCAAGGATGGCAAGCGCACGCGCGTGCGAGTGGGTCCGTTCACCAGCCGTGCGGACGCCGACAAGGCGGCCGGCCGCGTCAAGGGCGCGGGGCTGTCCGCGTCGGTGTTGGCGCTGTAGGCCGGCTGGCGGCCCGGGACGGCGTTTCAGAGGTTGCGCATGGCGGCGCTGGACTGGATCTTCCTGGTGGTGCTGTGCGCGTCGCTGCTGATCGGTGCATGGCGCGGGCTGGTGTTCGAGTTGCTGTCGCTGGCCGGCTGGGTGGTGGCGTTCTTTGCCGCGCAATGGTTCGCGGACGATATGGGCGCGCTGCTGCCCATGGGGCAGGCGGATGCCACCTGGCGCCATGTGGCGGGCTTCGCGGTGGTGTTCGTCGGTGCGGTGTTTGCGTGTGGGCTGGTGGCGTGGCTGCTCAAGAAACTGGTCGAGGCGGTGGGCCTGCGGCCCGCGGACCGGGCGCTAGGGGCACTGTTTGGCGTGCTGCGCGGCCTGGTGCTGCTGCTGGCCGTGGTGCTGGTGGCCGGCTGGACGCCGATGCAGGATGCGCCGTGGTGGAAGGAATCGCAAGCCGCCCCCCTGTTGCAGGGGGCGCTCAAGGGGTTGAGGCCCGCGCTGCCGGATGAACTGGGCCGCCATCTGCCTTCCTAGCGGGCCTGGCGGCGCGGCCGCGGTGAGTGATGTGTGTGATCGGCGGGAAACCCCGCCGCCAAAACTGGAACGAAACTATGTGTGGAATTGTCGGCGTGGTCAGCACGGCCCCCGTGAATCAGCTGATCTATGACGCCTTGCTGCTGCTGCAGCACCGGGGACAGGACGCCGCGGGCATCGTCACGCAGGAAGGGCGCAAGTTCTTCATGCACAAGGCCAAGGGCATGGTGCGCGACGTGTTTCGCACGCGCAACATGCGCGCACTGCCCGGCACCATCGGCCTGGGGCAGGTGCGCTATCCCACGGCGGGCAATGCCTCCAGCGAGGAGGAGGCCCAGCCGTTCTACGTGAACGCGCCGTTCGGCATCGTGATGGTGCACAACGGCAACCTCACCAACGCCAAGCAGCTGCGCGGCGAACTGGCCGACACCGACCACCGCCACACCAACACCGAGAGCGACTCCGAAGTGCTGCTCAACGTGCTGGCGCATGAGCTGGCGCGCGCCACCAGCGGCGCGCCGCTGCAGTCCGAGGACGTATTCAAGGCCGTGCGCGCGGTGCACAAGCGCGTCAAGGGCTCCTATGCCGTGATCGCGCTGATCGCGGGCTATGGCCTGCTGGCGTTCCGCGACCCGTTCGGCATCCGCCCGCTGTGCATGGGCCGCGGCGCGGACGGCACCGTGATGCTGGCGAGCGAATCCGTGGCGCTGGAGGGCACGACCCAGGTGCTGGACCGTGACGTCGCGCCCGGCGAGGCCGTGTTCGTGCACGCCGACGGCCGCGTGGAAACCCAGCAGTGCGCCGAGAACCCGCACCTCAACCCCTGCGTGTTCGAGTACGTGTATTTGGCGCGTCCCGACTCGGTGATGGACGGCATCTCGGTCTACCAGGCGCGGCTGAACATGGGCGAGACGCTGGCCAAGCGCGTGATCTCCACCGTGCCTCCCAGCGAGATCGACGCCATCATCCCCATCCCCGAATCCAGCCGCCCCAGCGCTATGCAGCTCGCGCAGCTGCTGGGCATTCCGTACCGCGAGGGCTTCGTCAAGAACCGCTACGTGGGCCGCACCTTCATCATGCCGGGGCAGGGCGTGCGCAAGAAGTCGGTGCGCCAGAAGCTCAACGCTATCGGCAGCGAGTTCAAGGGCCGCAAGGTGCTGCTGGTAGACGACTCCATCGTGCGCGGCACCACCTCCAAGGAGATCGTGCAGATGGCGCGCGACGCCGGCGCGGTAAAGGTCTACCTGGCTTCTGCCGCGCCGCCGGTGCGCCACCCCAATGTCTATGGCATCGACATGCCCACGCGCTCCGAGCTGGTCGCGCACGGCCGCACGGTGGAGGAGATCCGCCAGCTGATCGGCGCCGATGCACTGATTTACCAAGACGTCGAGGCCATGAAGCAGGCCGTGGGCAAGATCAACCGCAAGGTGGAGGGGTTCGAGGCCTCGTGCTTCGACGGCGTGTACATCACCGGCGACATCTCCGACGAGGAAGTGACCGCGCTCAACGAGGGCCGCAACCGGGGTGGTGAAGAGGAGCAGGAAGACACCTCCCGGCTGTCCCTGCCCAACGCCCAGGAGGCGTGAGTACACTCGCGCTCATCAAAAAGATGAGCGCCCTGCGCTTTTTGGTACTGGGTTTCAGTGTAAAAAATGCCTGAAGTCCAGGTGCAGCAAGCGCTATCAGCTCCTATTTTTTAGAACAAGGACCGCCACCGTGACCGATCAACCCCTGCCCGAGGGGCTGCGCCCTGAGACCCTCGCCGTTCGCGAGGCCCTCGCGCGCAGCCAGTGGGGCGAGCACAGCGAGGCGCTGTACATGACCAGCAGCTTCGTGCAGAGCGACTGCGAAAGCGCCGCACGCCGCTTCGCCAACGAAGAGCCGGGCTACACCTACACCCGCACCGCCAACCCCACGGTCAGCAGCTTCGAGCGCCGCCTGGCGGCCATGGAGGGCACGGAATGCGCGGTGGCCACCAGCACCGGCATGTCGGCCATCCTGCTGATGGCGCTTACCGTGCTCAAGAGCGGCGACCACGTGGTGGCGTCGCAGTCCATGTTCGGCTCCACGCTCAAGCTGCTCGGGTCGGAGATGGCGCGCTTCGGCGTAGAGACGACCTTTGTCTCGCAGACCGACCTGCAGTCGTGGGAGGCGGCCATCCGCCCGAATACCCGCTTGCTGTTTGCCGAGACACCGACCAACCCGCTGGGCGATCTGTGCGACATCGCCGCACTGGCGCAGATCGCGCATGCGCGCGGCCTGCTGTTGGCGGTGGACAACAGCTTCTGCTCGCCCGCGCTGCAGCGCCCGGCGCAATTGGGCGCTGACCTGGTGGTCTACTCGGGCACCAAACTGCTGGACGGCCAGGGCCGCGTGATGGCGGGCGCCGTGTGCGGCACCACCGCGCTGGTGGACAAGGTCATGGGCACCTTCATGCGCAGCGCGGGGCTGAACCTGTCGCCGTTCAATGCATGGGTCGTGCTCAAGGGGCTGGAGACGCTGTCGCTGCGCGTGCGCGCGCAAAGCGCCGCGGCTTTGGAACTGGCGACCTGGCTGGCCACACATCCCAAGGTGGCGCGCGTGCACTATTCGGGCCTGGCCAGCCATCCGCAGCATGCATTGGCCATGCGCCAGCAGGGCGGCATGGGCGGCCCGGTGCTGGCGTTCGACGTGGTGGGGCAAGGCGCGGCGCAGCTGCGCGCGAATGCCTTCCACGTCATCGACAGCACGCGCGTGTGCTCCATCACCGCCAACCTGGGCGACGTGAAGACCACCATCACCCATCCGGCCAGCACCTCGCACGGGCGCCTCACGGAAGAGCAGCGCCAGGCGGCCGGCATCGGCCAGGGGCTGATCCGCGTCTCCGTAGGCCTGGAACATATCGACGATCTGAAGACCGACCTCTGCCGAGGCCTGGACACCCTGCCATGACACAACAACAAGTACGCACCCGTTTCGCCCCGTCGCCCACGGGCTTCATCCACCTGGGCAACATCCGCTCCGCTCTCTATCCCTGGGCCTTCGCGCGTGCCAACGACGGCGTGTTCATCCTGCGCATTGAGGACACTGATCTGGAGCGTTCCACCCAGGCCTCGGTCGACGTCATTCTGGAGGGCATGTCCTGGCTGCAGCTCGACCATGACGAGGGCCCGTACTACCAGATGCAGCGCATGGAGCGCTACAAGGAAGTCCTGGCCCAACTGCAGGCTGCAGGCCATGTCTATCCCTGCTACATGAGCGTGGAAGAGCTCGATGCCTTGCGTGAACGCCAGATGGCCGCGAAGGAAAAGCCCCGCTATGACGGCACTTGGCGCCCCGAGCCCGGCAAGGTGCTGCCGCCCGTGCCGGAAGGCGTGAAGCCTGTGCTGCGCTTCAAGACGCCCCAGGGCGGTGTGGTTGGCTGGGACGACAAGTGCAAGGGTCGCATCGAGTTCCAGAACAGCGAGCTGGACGACCTGGTCATCGCGCGCCCGGACGGCACGCCCACCTACAACTTCTGCGTTTGCGTGGACGACATGGACATGCGCATCACCCACGTGATTCGCGGAGACGACCATGTGAACAACACACCGCGCCAGATCCACATCTTCGAGGCCCTGGGCGCCACGGTGCCCGTGTTCGCTCATCTGCCCACCGTGCTCAACGAGCAGGGTGAGAAGATGAGCAAGCGCAACGGTGCCAAGGCCGTGACGCAGTACCGCGACGAGGGCTATCTGCCCGACGCCATGGTCAACTACCTGGCCCGATTGGGCTGGAGCCATGGCGATGACGAGATCTTCAGCCGCGCGCAATTCCTGGAATGGTTCAACCTGGATCACCTGGGCCGCAGCGCCGGCCAGTTCGACGAGGCCAAGCTGCGCTGGGTGAACGCACAGCATCTCAAGGCCATGGAAGATGCGCAGTTGGCAGCACTCGTGCGGCCCTTCGTCGTGCAGGCGGGTGTTCCAGAGGCGCAGTTGGATGCTGATGACCGCTTGCCGCGCATCTGCGCGCTGTTCAAAGACCGCTGCGAAACGCTGGTGGACCTGGCACGCTGGGCGCGCGTGTTCTATGTGGACGCCATCGAGCCCGATGCAGACGACTTCGCGAAGCACGTGACTGAAACCGCCACACCGGCGCTCGACGCGTTTGCCGCCGCCATGGAGACCGTGGCGTGGAACAAGGACGCAATCAACGCTGCGATCAAGGATGTCCTCAAGCAGCTGGGTTTGAAGATGCCGCAACTCGCAATGCCCGTGCGGGTGCTGACCATGGGTACCGCGCATACGCCGTCGGTGGATGCCGTGCTCGAACTGCTGGGTCGCGAAAAAATCCTCGCGCGATTGAAAAGTCGTTAAAAACCTGTCTATAATTCAAGGCTCAGGTGATGACGACAGATAAGAAATTAAATGTCGAAGTCAAAGGGGGTATAGCTCAGCTGGGAGAGCGCTTGCATGGCATGCAAGAGGTCAGCGGTTCGATCCCGCTTACCTCCACCACCTGATGATTTGAACGGAAGTTCTTAGGTTTTGACCCTATCGTCTAGAGGCCTAGGACATCACCCTTTCACGGTGAGTACCGGGGTTCGAATCCCCGTAGGGTCGCCAAGTTTGGCTGCACTTGATTCGCAAGAATGCAAGCAGCTACCGACGCGGAGTGGTAGTTCAGTCGGTTAGAATACCGGCCTGTCACGCCGGGGGTCGCGGGTTCGAGTCCCGTCCACTCCGCCATCTTGGGGGTATAGCTCAGCTGGGAGAGCGCTTGCATGGCATGCAAGAGGTCAGCGGTTCGATCCCGCTTACCTCCACCAAGATTTGTTGGTTTACAAGTTTCTAGGTTTTGACCCTATCGTCTAGAGGCCTAGGACATCACCCTTTCACGGTGAGTACCGGGGTTCGAATCCCCGTAGGGTCGCCAAGTTTTGTGGCACTTGGCTCGGTTGCATTAGCAGCAGGGCAAAAGTCACACCGACGCGGAGTGGTAGTTCAGTCGGTTAGAATACCGGCCTGTCACGCCGGGGGTCGCGGGTTCGAGTCCCGTCCACTCCGCCAATATCAAAAAAGCCACTGCAAAATTATTTGCAGCGGCTTTTTTTGTGTTTTCAGAATTTATTGCGACAGCCAAGCGGCTATGCGGATATAGGGCGTCGCTCCGCGACGTGGCTGAATGTTTATGGATCCCTTCCCGGCATGCCCCATTGGGCTACTGAGAATCTGTCCATTCGCATCAATAAAAGCGCTAAACCCTACGTTGTTTGCACGTACTAGCGGTTTTTGTGCTTCGGCCGCGCGTACGCCGCTTCGCCAGGACACACGCCCGTGATCGTGCAGCCCGATGGTGATGGGCGCCGCGCGATCCAGAACCATGAACTGGACAAGGAGCGCGACGCCTTGCGGCGCCTGCAGGCGCAGGAGGGGGCGGGCGGTGCGGATGCGCAGCTGGCGGTGAACCGCCACCAGAGCAACATCCGCGCCTTGGAGGCTGAACTGCAGCGCTTGCCTGCGTCCGTGCGCCGCCAGCCCTAACCGCAGTTACTCATCGACTGCGTCCGCGTTGGTTTCGTTAGGAAAATATACGGAATCGGGCTCGAACCCAATACAGACAAGCGCAAGGCGCTATCAAAAAATCACTTCGGTGGAAGGCGGATCGCGCCATCCAGACGAATCACTTCGCCATTGAGCATGTCGTTCTCGAAGATGTGGCGCACCAGCTTGGCGTAATCCTGCGGGGTGCCGAGGCGGCTGGGGAAGGGGACGCCGGCGGCCAGCGCGTCCTGTACCTCCTGGGGCATGCCGAACAGCATGGGGGTGCCGAAGATGCCGGGGGCAATGGTCATGTTGCGGATGCCGTTGCGTGCCAGGTCGCGGGCGATGGGCAGTGTCATGCCCACGATTCCGCCCTTGGAAGCAGAGTACGCCGCCTGCCCGATCTGCCCGTCATAGGCCGCCACACTGGCGGTGGAGATCATCACCCCGCGCTCGCCGGTGGCTTCGGGTTCGTTCTTGCACATGGCCTCGGCGGCCAGGCGGATCATGTTGAAGCTGCCGATCAGGTTCACCGTGATGGTCTTGGTGAACGAAGCCAGCGCATGCGCGCCGTTCTTGCCAACGGTCTTTTCCGCAGGGGCGATGCCGGCGCAGTTCACCAGGCCCATGAGCTTGCCCATCGATACCGCTGCGGCCACCACGGCTTGGCCATCGGCCTCGCTGCTCACGTCGCAGCGCACGAAGCGCCCGCCGATCTCGCGCGCGACGGCTTCGCCCTTGTCGGCCTGCATGTCGGCAATCACCACCAAGCCGCCCGCTGAAGCCAGCATGCGTGCCGTGCCTTCACCCAGGCCTGACGCGCCGCCGGTGACGATGAACACCTTGCCCTTGATTTCCATGGTCTGTCTCCAAAGTTACGTTAACGTAAACGTTAATTATCACCGAGCGATCCGGCACTCCTAGAAAAGCAACAGCCCGGCAGGGCCGGGCTGTGCGCAAGGGGCAGAGGGCTTACCGGAAACCGACGCGGTCCAGCATCTGCTGTACCTTGACGGTGTTGGCGCCGACCGCGCTAATGGGGATGGTTTCACTCTTGAACGGTTGGCCGCCCGTCATGGCCTTGAGGGCCGGGTTGCCCGGATCCACGCCTTTGGCGGCGGGCCATTCGTTGTTGCCGTTGGCAAAGTAGTTCTGAGCCTCAGGGCTGGCCAGGTATTCCAGGAACTTGATGGCGTTGGCTTGGTTCTTGGTGTGGCGGGCCACTGCGCCGCCTGCGATGTTCATGTGCGTGCCCCACGATTGCTGGTTGGGGAACACCACCGCCACCTTGTCCACCACGGCCTTGTCCTCGGGCTTGTCCGAGCGCATCAGGCGGGCGAGGTAATAGCTGTTGGTCACGGCGATATCGCATTCGCCTGCTGCGACGGCCTTGATTTGATCGGTGTCGCCCCCCTTGGGCGCGCGGGCGAGGTTGTTCACCACGCCCTTGAGCCATGCTTCGGCTTTCTGTTCACCCACGTGTTCCATCACGGCGCCGAACAGGCTCAGGTTGTAGGGGTGGGAGCCGGAGCGGATGCAGACCTTGCCTTTGTTTTTGGGGTCGCCCAACTCTTCGTAGGTGTCCACATCGTCCTTGTTGACCTTGGTCTTGTTGTAGACAACCACACGCGCCCGCGTGGACAGGCCAAACCAGGGAATACCACCGTCGGCGACCGGTGTTGCGCGCAGGTTCGCGGGAATGGCGTCCTCCAGCACCTTCGAGCGCACGGGCAGGAACAGGCCGTCGGCCTCGCCACGGTAGAGGCGGGCGGCGTCCACCAGGAGGATCACGTCGGCAGGGGATGCGGCTCCTTCTGCCTTGAGACGGGCCATGATCCCGGCATCATCAGAATCCACGCGATTGATCTTGATGCCCGTGGCCTTGGTAAAGCCGCTGTACAGCGCTTCATCGGTGGCGTAGTGGCGGGCGGAATACAGGTTGACCACCTGGTCCTGCGCACTTGCGGCGCCTGCAGCGGCCAGAACACATGCAACAACCAAGGATTTCATAGGCATGGACATGAGGCTCAAGTCTTTCTCGGCAATAAGGTGGTGGGATGATAAAGCAAACGAGAATCGTTATTAAAAATCCATCTTTGCGCCGGGAGAATTTCCGTCGTGCACCCTCAGTAATGCGCAGGCGTTCGGTTTGAGACGAAAAAAATGCCCGCGGACGCGGGCATTTGCTTGTCGAGCAGCGGCTGGCTATTTCGCCCAACTGTCCTTCAGTCCGGTGATCTTGTTGAACACCGGGCGGCTAGCGCTGTGGTCCACCCGGTCGGCCACGAAGTAACCGAAGCGCTCGAACTGGAACTTATCGTCGGGCTGGGCGGCCGCCAGTGATGGCTCCACATAGGCAGTCACCACCTTCAGGCTGTCGGGATTGAGCAGGGCCAGAAAGTCTTTACCACCCGCGTCGGGTTGGGCGTCGGTGAACAGGCGGTCGTAGAGGCGCACCTCGGCCTGCACGCCGTCCTGCACCCCCACCCAGGTGATGGCGGCTTTTACCTTCACGCTATCGGCGCCGGGCGTGCCGCTCTTGGTGTCGGGCACCACGGTGGCGAGCACGCGGGTGACGTGGCCGCCCGCATCTTTCTCGCAGCCGGTGCATTCGATGACGTAGCCGCCCTTCAGGCGCACGGTGTTGCCTGGAAGCATTTGCCCGTCCGCCCCGAGCCGGGGAGGATAAAGACGCTTGTAGCCCTTGGGTGGCACTTCGGCGAAGTCTTCGCGTTCGATCCAGACCTCGCGGCCCAGGGTGAAGTGGCGCTCGGGAACAGCCTGGCCTTCGTGCGCGTGCGGCAGGGCGGGTAGGCTGCAGGCCTCGACGTGGCCGTCGCTGCCGAAGACTTCGGCCCAGTTGGTCAGCGTGAGCGGGAGCGGGTCGAGCACGGCCATGGCGCGGTGTGCCTTGGATTCCAGGTCCTCGCGTAGGCAACCCTCCAGCGTGCCGTAGTCGATCCAGCTGTAGTCCTTGGTCACGCCAATGCGCTCGCAGAACATCTGGATGGAGGCCGGCGTATAGCCGCGCCGGCGCAGGCCCACGATGGTGGGCATGCGCGGATCGTCCCAGCCGCTCACGATGCCGCTGTCCACCAGGTGCTTGAGCTTGCGCTTGCTGGTGATGACGTAGGTGAGGTTCAGACGCGCGAACTCATACTGGCGCGGCTGGGGGCGGGCGATCAGGCCGCCTTCCCCCAGACGGTCCAGCAGCCAGTCGTAGAAGGGGCGCTGGTCCTCGAACTCCAGCGTACAGATGCTGTGGGTGATGCACTCCAGCGCATCCTCGATCGGGTGCGCGAAGGTGTACATGGGGTAGATGCACCATTGGTTGCCGGTGTTGTGGTGCTCGGCGTGCTTGATGCGGTAGATGGCCGGGTCGCGCAGGTTGATGTTGGGGTGCCCCATGTCGATCCTGGCGCGCAGCACGGCGGCGCCATCGGGGAGCTTGCCGTCACGCATCTCGCGAAAGCGCGCCAGGTTCTCCGCAGGGGTACGGTTGCGATAGGGGCTGTCTACCCCGGGCTTGCCGAAGTCGCCGCGGTTGGCGCGCATCTCTTCGGGCGTTTGCTCGTCCACGTAGGCGTTGCCGGTCTCGATCAGGTACTCGGCCGCGCGGTACATGAAGCCAAAGTAATTGCTGGCGTAGTACAGGTTCTCGTGGCCGTCGGGGTCTTTCCAGTCGAAGCCCAGCCAGCGCACGGCATCGATGATGCTGTCTACGTACTCCTGATCTTCCTTCTCGGGGTTGGTGTCGTCAAAGCGCAGGTGGCAGACGCCGCCGTAGTCGCGCGCCAGGCCGAAATTCAGGCAGATGCTCTTGGCATGGCCCACGTGCAGGTAGCCGTTGGGTTCAGGCGGAAAGCGCGTGCGGATCTTGGCAGGGTCAACCGCTGCGGCGGCGTGGTGGGCTGCGTCGCCTGGGCTGCCCGCCCAGTGTTTTTGGGCATGCACACCGTGCGACAGGTCGGATTCGATGATCTGGCGCAGGAAGTTGCTGGGTTTTGCGGCTTCCGCAGAAGTGTCGTGATGGACGGGGGTGCTCATGCGGGGGATTTTAGGCGGCATAGATGCGTACTACCGGCGCGAGCGCTTGTTGAGCGGCCGCTGCGGTTACGCATGGAAACGGCGCGGGGTACGTTCGGAAACAACCTGAACATCTGTTTATGCCATCCTTTCACGGTGCTGGCGCGTTAGACGTCCAAACGCCTTGTGTTCAGGCATCCGGGTGCCGCGGCACCCCTACATAGGAGATTTTCATGATCCAACATCGCTCTTGGTTTGCCGCCGCCGCTTCGGCCGGTGTGGCGCTGGCCCTGTTGGTGGGCACAGGCACCGCCCAGGCACGCAGCGACGTGTACTGGTCTGTCGGCGTGGGCGTGCCCGGCGCCGTCGTGGGGGTGGGCAACGCCGCTCCTGTGTATTACTCGCCTCCACCCGTGTATTACGCCCCGCCGCCCGTGGTGTACGCACCGCCCGTATACAGGGCTCCGCGCCCGGTCTATTACGCGCCACCCGTGGTCGTGGCACCGCCCGTGGGGTATTACCGCGGATACGGGCACGGGTACCGCCACGGCCATCGGCACCATCGCGGCCATCGCGATTGGCGCTGACACGGACACGCCAGTCGGAGTGCTGGCCGCGATAATGCGCATTCGCGGGTCCGTTGCGGCGGGTAGAACCGCGCTAGCACTCCATGACGAAAACCGTTTACGTTCTCAACGGCCCCAATCTCAACCTGCTGGGCACGCGCGAGCCGCAGGTGTATGGCTCCCAGACTCTGGCGGATGTCGAGCAGCTCTGCACGGCCGCATGTGCACGCCACGGGTTGGCGCTGGTATTTCGCCAGAGCAACCATGAAGGCGCTCTGGTGGACTGGATCCACGAGGCCGGCCGGCTGCATGCGGCGGGCCAACTGGCCGGCGTCGTGCTCAATGCTGCCGCCTACACCCATACCAGCGTGGCACTCCTGGATGCCGTCAAGGGCACGGGAGTGCCCGTGGTAGAGCTGCACATCAGCAACGTGCATGCGCGCGAGAGCTTTCGCCACCACTCCTATCTGGCCGGCGCGGCCCGCGCGGTGATGTGCGGGTTTGGGGTGCAGGGCTACGCCCTTGCCATTGATGGGCTGGCCCAATGGTGAAGGAGCCATCGCTCGCCACGCTGCCCCTGCCTCCTGAAGTCACTGCGTTGCAGCAACGCGCACGGCGCGAGTCCACCCCCTGCGGTACCGGCGACATCGTCTGGCATGTCTGGGGGGCATCCCAGGAGGGTGCGCTGCCTCTGGTACTGCTGCATGGCGGCAGCGGCAGCTGGACGCATTGGGTGCGCAACATCCACGATCTGGAGGACAGTGGTCGCGAGGTCTGGGTCCCCGATCTGCCAGGATTCGGAGATTCGGCCGCACCACCCGTGGGGGGCGATGCGGACGCGCTGGTGGAGCCGCTGGCCGAAGGCCTGCGTACGCTGTTCGGGCCACGGCCGTGTGACCTGGTGGGATTTTCCTTTGGTGGATTGACGGCGGGCCTGCTGCTCGCAGCCCACCCCGAACTGGCCCGCCAGCTCGTATTGGTAGGAGCCCCGGCGATGGGGGTGGTGCCCCAACGGCAATTCGAGCTCAAGGCCTGGCGCCACCTGCCGCAGGAGGGGCAGATTGCGGCGCACCGCTACAACCTGGCGGCGCTGATGCTCCAGGACACTTCGCTCATCGACGGTTTGGGCGGCCTGGCGTTGAAAACGCACGTGGCCAATGTAGTGCGCGACCGCATGCCCCGCCGCCGCCTGGCGCACACCGATGCGTTGGCGCGCGCTCTGCCGCTGGTGCCGTGCCCCGTGCATGCGATCTATGGCCGCAGCGACGCTCTGTATAAAGAGTGGATTGGTGCATTGGAGGGCGCTTACGCGGCGGCGGCTCCGGACTTTCGCGGCATGGCGCTGATCGAGGAAGCCGGCCACTGGGTGCAGTTTGAGCGCCCGCAGCGCTTCCTGCAGGCGCTGGACGACGCCCTGCGCGCCGGGGCCGCCTGACGGACGGGCATGGCCTCCGGCAATCCTTCTTCCGGCGTGCGCGTGGACCCGGCCGAGGTCGAACTTACCGCCATGCGCGCCCAGGGGGCGGGCGGGCAGAACGTGAACAAGGTGTCCAGCGCCGTGCACCTGCGCTTCGACATCGCGGCCTCTTCATTGCCTGAAGATGTGAAACAGCGCCTGCTGGCCCTGCGCGACAGCCGCATCACCCAGCAGGGGGTATTGGTCATCAAGGCCCAGCAATACCGCACCCAGGAGGCCAACCGCCTGGATGCGTTGGCGCGCCTGCAGGCGCTGGTGGACAGCGTGGCGCGGCCGCCGCGCGTGCGACGTGCCACGCGGCCCACGCTGGGATCGCAGCAGCGGCGGCTGGAGTCCAAAAGCCGGCGCGGAGGTGTCAAGGCATTGCGCGGGCGGCCCCATCTGGGGGAGTGACGCTGCTTTCACATCGCATTGGTGCGATGGATGGGACGCTGTGATGGGGTCTATGGCGCTTGGCATCAAGCATGTCGCTCCCACATGATTGCAATCTGGACTGAGGTTTTGCCATGAACACCCCCCATACCCCTTCTGTCACCTCTTCGACGACCGCTGCCGCGCTGCCCGTGCTGTTCGTCTCGCACGGCGCGCCGCTGTTTGCGCTGGAGCCCGGCAGTACCGGCCCGGCGCTCACCCGCTGGGGCGCCGAACTGAAGGCGCAGTACCCCCGCTTGCGCGGCGTGGTCATCATGTCGCCGCACTGGGTGGCGCGCGGCGCCACCGTCATGACCGGGGCGCAGCCCGAGACCTGGCACGACTTCGGCGGTTTTCCTCGTCCGCTCTATGCGCTCCAGTACCCGGCTGCCGGAGCACCCGCCCTGGCACAGGAGGTGTTGGCCCTGCTGGAGCAGGCTGGCATCGACGCGCGGGGCGACGCGGCGCGCCCCTTCGACCATGGCGCCTGGGTGCCGCTGATGCATCTGTTCCCGCAGGCCGACGTGCCCGTGGTGCAGGTCGCGCTGCCCGTGGGTGCCGGTCCGGCAGAGGTGTATGCGATGGGTGCGGCGCTGCGCGGCCTGCGCGAGCAGGGCGTGCTGGTCGTGGGCTCCGGCAGCATGACGCACAACCTGGCCGAGTTCTTTGGCGGCGCCGACCAGCCCGCGCCCTATGTGGTGGAATTCAGCCGCTGGATCGAGGCGCAGCTGGAGCAGGGCGACACCGCGGCCCTGCTGGACTACCGCACCCGTGCGCCGCATGCCCGGCGTGCGCATCCCACGGAAGACCACTTCCTGCCCATCTTCTTTGCGCTGGGCGCTGCCGGCGAAGGCGCCGAGGCGCACTATCTGAGCCGCGAAGTCATGTATGGCATGCTGGCCATGGACGCCTTCGCGCTGCAGGCTGCCTGACACTTCCCCCATCACGACGTTGCCCATGCTCGACCTACCCCTTTCCTTCCTTCACCGCCCCGCGACGCCCGGCTCCGAGCCGTGGCTGCTGGTGCTCATGCACGGCGTGGGCAGTAACGAACAGGACCTGTTCGGCCTGGCCCCGTATGTACCCCCGCAATACCACGTGCTGAGCCTGCGCGCACCGTACCGCATGGGGCCGACGGCCAATGCCTGGTTCGAATTCACCGTGGCAGCGGATGGCGCGCGCAGCATCAACGAGCCGCAGGAGGCCGCCAGCCGCGCGCTGGTGGCGCAGACCGTGGACGCCGCGGCGCGCCAGCTGGGCATTCCCGCCGCGCGCGTGGTGGCGGGCGGCTTCAGCCAGGGCGGCATCATGGCGCTGACCCTGCTGCTCACGCGGCCTGAACTGCTGCACGGCGCGATGGTCTGGCACAGCCGGCTGCTGCCGCAGGCGCTGCCCCATGCGGCGCAGCCGGCCGCGCTGGCGGGGCGCCAGCTCTGGGTGAGCCATGGCGTGCAGGACAACGTCATTCCGCTGGCCAGTGCCCAGGCCATACGCGACCATGTCCGGACGCTGCCGCTGGCGCTGAGCTACCGCGAGTACCCGGGCATGCACGAAATCCGCCCGGAGGAACTGCGCGATTCCATGGCCTGGCTGCACGGCCTGGCCGCAGGCGCCGCCGGTTGACCCCGGTGGTAAGCCTCGTAACCTCTGGTGGTTTAACGTGGTTTTATATGAAACAGGGCTGTAGCATAGGCGGGTCAAGCGCTAATAGCTATCAATATTGAAGCGAAGGTGCCTCTTGTACGGTGCGAGGGGCCTCGTGGAGAAAGGACCGCCATGCCTGTACGAGACCCCGCCGAATTCCATCCCCGGCAGGAGTCCTCGGTCTCTGTCTGGACCGTCATTGCCCTGGTGGCGATCGCCGCCGCGGGCGCCGCCTGGTGGTTCGGGTGGCGCCACACCCAGGCCCCCGAACCCGCGCCCGCGGCCCCCGCCGTCGAGGCCGCCCCCCCCGCCGCCGCGCCGCAGGTACCCGCGTCGGGCCCCCAGAACCCGGTGGAAGTGCTGGAACCCCCGGCCGACGCGCTGCCCGCGCTGGCCGATTCCGACGCCTACGTGGCCCGCGCGCTGGCGGAACTGCTGGGGCCGCAGGCGGCGGCGCTGCTGCAGCCCGAGGGGCTGGTGCGCCGCATGGTGGCGACCATCGACAACCTGGCACGCGCCCAGGCACCCTCGCGCATGTGGCCCGTGCAGCCCACGCCCGGCCGTTTCACGGTGGAAGGGGCGCAGGATGCGCCTGCGCAGGCCATCGCACCGGCCAACGCGGCGCGTTACCAAGCCTTCGTCACGCTGGCCGAAGCCGTGCCCGTGGACGCTGCGGTGAAGCTCTATGCCCGCATGTATCCGCTGTTCCAGGCGGCCTATGAAGAACTGGGCTTTCCCGGGCGCTACTTCAACGACCGCCTGGTGGCGGTACTCGACCACCTGCGCGCCGCGCCCGAGCCCGCGGGGCCCTTGCAGGTGCGGCTGGTGCCCGTGGTGGGCGAGGTGCCGTCCACCCGGCCTTGGGTGCGCTACGAATTCGTGGACCCCCAACTGCAGGCACTCTCCAGCGGTCAGAAGATGCTGGTGCGCATGGGCCCTGAGAATGCGCGCCGCCTGAAGGCCGTGCTGGCCGAGCTGCGCCGCCGCGTGGCCACTGGAGACATGGCGGCGGGCAACGTCGCGCGCATACCGGCGCAGGCGACGCCGCCTGCCAGCCGCTGACCGCTACGGCGTTGGCAGAGGCAACGCCGTCTTGTAGCGCACCTGCTTGAGCGTGAAGCTGGTGCGGATCTTCTCGATGCCCGGGATGGGCGTGAGCTGCTCGAGAATGAAACGTTCCAGCGCCGCGATGTCGGGCAGCGCCACGCGGATCAGGTAGTCGCTGTCGCCCGTCATCAGGTAGCACTCCATCACCTGGTCATGCTCGGCGATGCGCTGTTCGAAGGCCGAGAGCGCCTCCTTGCTCTGGCTTTTCAGGCTGATGTTGATGAACACATTGAGCCCCAGCCCCAGCGCCGTGGCGTTGGCCAGCGCCACGTAACGGCTGATGACGCCAGCGGCCTCCAGTGCCTTGACCCGGGCCAGGCAGGGTGAGGGCGACAGGTGCACGCGCCGCGCCAGCTCCACATTGGACAGCGCGCCATCGGCCTGCAGTTCGGCCAGGATGCGCAAATCGGTAGCGTCAAGCTTCATATGCTGAAAATCATTCCATGAGCGGCATATTGTGCCGATGAAGGGTGAAACATCGTGTGAATCGGCATCCTATTTCGGTATGCGGGGCCTACAGTGGCGCGATGAACGCCCCCACACCCCTCGCAACACTGGCTACCCTCGCTGCCGCGGCCAGCCCCGATACCGACCCCCAGGAAACCGCCGAATGGCGCGACGCCCTGCAGGCCCTGGTGGCCTCGGGAGGGCCTGAGTAACCGTCTTCGAAGTCAAGCGCAATGAAGCGACTTGTCCCAAGGTTTTCCAGTGCGCACCATGGCGTTGAGCGTGGTGAGCAACTTGCGCATGCAAGCGACCAGGGCGACCTTGGGCAACTTGCCAGCGGCCTTCAGACGCTCGTAGAAGGCCTTGATGGCCGGGTTGTAGCGGGTGGCCGTGAGCGTTGCCATGTACAGCACGCGGCGGATCTCGAAGCGCCCGCCTTGTACGCGCCGCCTGCCCTTGCTGCCGCCGGAGTCATTGGCCATGGGCGCCACGCCCACCAATGCAGCGATCTCGCGCCGGTTCAGCCGGCCCAGCTCTGGCAGCTCGGCAATCATCGTGGCACTGGCCACCGGGCCGACTCCCGCAGCCGACTGCAGCAGCGTGTCGAGCTCCCCAAAGTGCTCGCGCACATGCGTGACCATCTGCTCTTCGATCTCATCGAGCTGCGCCTTGATCGCCGCCTCGATGGCCTCGATGCTGGCGTGCAGCTTCTTGGGCGTGATCTGCAGCCGTTGGCGCTCCGAATGGAGCATGGTCAGCAACTGGCGCCTGCGCGTGACCAGGGCCGCGAGCCACTGCTGGCGCTCATCGGCCAGGGGGCGCAAGAAGCGCTGCAGATCGTCGCGGCGCAGCAGCACCGCTGCCAGCTCGGCCAGCGTGCGCGCATCCACCGCGTCGGTCTTGGCCAGGCGTCCCATGGATTTGGCGAAGTCGCGCGCCTGGCGCGGGTTGATGACCGCCACGGGCAGGCCTGTGGCCTGCAGGGCACACGCTAACGCGGCCTCGTAGCCGCCGGTGGCCTCCATCACCACCAGACCCACGTCCAGGGGCTGCAGGGCAGCCGCCAGCGCCGAGTGGCCTTCGGCATCGTTGTCAAACCGCTGGGCGCTGCTCTTGGCACCCAGCACACAGACATCCACGTGCGCCTTGGCCACGTCGATGCCCACCGTCACAGAGGTAACAGACATGATCTTCAGATCCCTTGCTTGTGCATGCGCGCTCAATCAAGGCGCGCGTAACCGTTCGGGCTTCACGAAGACCAGCGCGGCGGCCATGCGTTCTGTACTCAGTCACGGGCTCTATCACCCCAGCGCCTACCAAACTGCACGGGCCGGTCTGGCCGCCTCAACGGCGTTCAGACTCTACCGCGCTGGTCTGGTTTAAAGATACAAGCGCGCGCGCTTTCTGCTGGACGAGCTGAACCGGCTGGCCGGCCAACTGCGCGTGGACTGGCGCCCCGGCCTGAACACGCCCTACGTGAACACCGTGTCCGTGCAGGAGCAGGGGGTGTTCCCCGGCGACCTGGCGATCGAGGAGCGTCTGGCGTCCATCATGCGCTGGAACGCGCTGGCCATGGTGGTGCGCGCCAACCAGGCGTACGGCGAACTCGGCGGCCACATTGCCAGCTACGCCAGTGCGGCCGACCTGTTCGAGAGCGGCTTCAACCACTTCTTCCGCGCCCGCGAGGGTCTGGGCGAAGGCCAGCACCGGGGCGACCTGGTGTTTTTCCAGCCGCACAGCGCGCCCGGCGTGTACGCGCGCGCCTTCCTCGAAGGGCGTTTGAGCGAGCAGGACCTGATGCACTACCGCCAGGAGATCACCGCCCCAGCGCAGGGCGCGCGCGGCCTCAGCAGCTACCCGCACCCCTGGCTCATGCCGGACTTTTGGCAGTTCCCCACCGGCTCCATGGGCATCGGCCCCATCAGCAGCATCTACCACGCGCGCTTCATGCGCTACCTCACGCACCGCAACCTGCTGGATTGCTCCGCACGCAAGGTGTGGGGCGTGTTCGGCGACGGCGAGATGGACGAGCCCGAGAGCATGAGCGCGCTCACCCTGGCCGCGCGCGAGGGTCTGGACAACCTCGTCTGGGTGGTCAACTGCAACCTGCAGCGCCTGGACGGCCCGGTGCGCGGCAACGGCCGCATCATCGACGAGCTGGAGCGCCTGTTTGCCGGCGCGGGCTGGAACGTGGTCAAGCTCGTCTGGGGCAGCGACTGGGACGGCCTGCTCGCCCGCGACCTGACCGGCGCGCTGGTGCGCACGCTCGAAGGCACGGTGGACGGCCAGATGCAGACCTTTGCCGCCAAGGATGGGCGCTACAACCGCGACCACTTCTTCGGCCAGAACCCTGAACTGGCCGCGCTGGCGCAAGGCATGACCGACGAGCAGATCGACCGCTTGAAGCGCGGCGGGCATGACCTGGTGAAGATCCACGCGGCCTATGCTGCCGCCGCGCGCCACCGCGGCCAACCCACGGTGATCCTCGCGCACACCAAGAAGGGCTACGGCATGGGCCAGGCCGGCCAGGGCAAGATGACCACGCACAGCCAGAAGAAGCTCGACGACGCCGACCTCATCGAATTCCGCAACCGCTTCAACCTGCCTTTGAGCGACGCGCAGGCCACCGGACTGGCGTTCTACAAGCCGGGGGACGACAGCCCCGAGATGCAGTACCTGCGCCGCCAACGCCAGGCCCTGGGCGGCTACCTGCCCCGGCGCGAAACGGTGTGCGACGTGCTGCCCGTGCCGCCCCTCGCCAGCTATGCGCAGTTCGCGCTGGCGGCCGATGGCAAGGAAATGAGCACCACCATGGCCTTCGTGCGCATGCTCGGCACGCTGCTCAAGGACGCCACATTGGGCCCGCGCATCGTCCCCATCGTGGCCGACGAGGCACGCACCTTCGGCATGGCCAACCTGTTCAAGCAGGTGGGCATCTACAGCAGCGTGGGCCAGCGCTACGCGCCCGAGGACATCGGCTCGGTGCTTTCGTACCGCGAGGCGCTGGATGGGCAGATCCTGGAGGAAGGCATCAGCGAGGCCGGTGCCATCGCCAGCTGGACGGCCGCCGCCACCAGCTACAGCGTGCACGGCCTGGCCATGCTGCCGTTCTATATCTACTACTCGATGTTCGGCTTTCAGCGCGTGGGCGACGCCATCTGGGCCGCCGCCGACCAGCGCGCGCGCGGCTTCCTGCTGGGCGCTACCTCGGGTCGTACCACGCTGGGCGGCGAGGGCCTGCAGCACCAGGACGGCTCCAGCCACCTCGTGGCCGCCACCATCCCCAACTGCAAGGCCTACGACCCGGCCTTCGCGGGCGAGTTGGCCGTGATCGTGGACGCCGGCATGCGCGAGATGGTCACCGAGCAGCGCGACGTTTTCTATTACGTCACGCTCATGAACGAGAACTACGCCCAGCCGGACCTGCCGGCCGAGGCGCATGCAGGGGTGCTGCGTGGATGCTATGTATTTAATAGCTATTTGCGCCCGTCGGAAGGACGTGAGGAGCCGATTCCATCTCAAAAATCGGTGACCCTGCTGGGCTCCGGCGCGATCCTCACCGAGGTCGTGAAGGCGGCGCAACGGCTGGCCGATGAGGGCATCGCGGCCACCGTGGTCAGCGTGACGAGCTGGAGCGAGCTGGCGCGCGACGGCATGGCCTGTGAGGCCGGGCGTGACAGGGGGGATGCAGGCGATGCCAAGCCCTGGCTTACGCAGGTACTGGAGGTAACGAGCGGCCCGGTCATTGCCGCCACGGACTATGTGCGGGCCGTGCCCGAATCGGTGCGCGCCTATGTGCCCGCGGGGCGCCGCTACCGCGCGCTGGGCACGGATGGCTTTGGCCGCAGCGACACGCGGGCGGCGCTGCGTGCGTACTTTGGGGTCGATGCCGCCAGCATTGCGCAGGCGGCGCGGGCCGCGCTGACGGGCGGTTGAGGGGCGGGAACGAAGCCGCCTCAGCCGGGCAGGGGCCGGCCGAAGAACGCATCCAGCGCGGGCAGCAGGGTGGGGAATTCCTGCCCGAAACGTTCACGGTGCACAAAGTACGCCTCGCAGGCCACGGCGAAGAACTCCGCGGGCGCGGTGGCGCCGTACGCATCCAGCCACGGCCATGCACCGCCGAAACGCTCGGCGATGATGACCTGCTCGCGGAACTGCTCGTACGCGGGCTCCCAGGCGTCGCGCCAGGCCGCGTGCGCGGCGCGCGCGTCCCGCGTGCCCATGAATCCCGGAGGCAAGGGTGGGCAGCCGTCGGCCGGGCCGTTGCGCATGTCGATCTTGTGCACGAACTCGTGGATCACCACGCTGGTGGCGACCGGCTGCCGATCCGGTCCGCCCTGGCCGGCCCCGTCCACGGCGGGCCAGCTCAGCATGACGGGGCCGCGCTCCATGGCTTCGCCCAACAGCACCTCGTCGTAGTGGTGCACCACGCCGGCGGCATCCACGGCCTGGCGGCGCGCCACGGCCTCGGCCGGATGCACCACGATACCCACGAAGTCGTCGTACCAGGC
Source organism: Diaphorobacter sp. ED-3 (assembly GCF_027625375.1). Classification (NCBI taxonomy): domain Bacteria; kingdom Pseudomonadati; phylum Pseudomonadota; class Betaproteobacteria; order Burkholderiales; family Comamonadaceae; genus Diaphorobacter; species Diaphorobacter sp. ED-3. Next base: position 1,860,202 of record NZ_CP115182.1, read on the forward strand.
CAGCGCACGCTCGGGAGCGCCCCAGTGCAGCAGCGGCAGGCAGGCCTGGGCCGCAATCGAGACCGCCATGGCATCGGTCACCACCAGCCCATGGGCGCCGGTGAACTCCTTGCGGTCCAGGAACAGCGCACTCAGGGCGCGCAGCTTGCCTTGGTCATGCAGTGGCAGCGCCTGCAGGAATGGGTAGCGCCGCAGGGTCTGCAACCACAGTTGCGCGGAGATGTCGGGGAGGGGGGCCACGGTGGCGCGTACGCGCAGGGCCAGTTGGCGAAGGAAGTGCAGGGGTCCGCGGGTACGTGCCATGCCGCTACGTGGGGACGAGCGGCAGGCGCTGCAAGCCCTCGGCCGTCAGGCGCAGCACGCCGGCGCGCGGCGGGTGGGCGTCCAGGTCCCAGTCCGTGAGCACGTGGCGCGCCAGGCCGGGGGCCAGTACATGGTCCGCAGGCAGATGGGTGTGGCCGTGGATGAGCGCCTGGGCCCCCGCGGCGCGCAGCCACTCGATGGCGGCCGGGCTGTCCACATCGGCATAGACCGCGGCGCCGGCCTGCTTGCGCGCCTCGCTCTCGCTGCGGGCGCTGCGGCCCTGTGCGCGGCGCTCGTGCAGCGGGCGCGCCAGCAACTGGGCCTGCCATTGCGGGTTGCGTGCCAGGATGCGAAAGCGCTGGTATTCCACATCGTTCAGGCACAGCGCATCGCCATGCGACAGCAGCCAGCGTCGGCCAGCGAACGTGAGCACCGTGGGATCGGCCAGCACGGGTATACCCGTGTGGCGCGTGAAGCCCTTACCCACGAGGAAGTCGCGGTTGCCGTGCATGAAATACAACGGCCTCGCGTGCGTGGCCTGGGCGAGCAGGGCGCAGCAGGCGCCTTCGAAGCTGCCCGGCTCGTCGATGCCGTCGTCGCCCACCCAGACCTCGAACAGGTCGCCCAGCAGGAACACCGCGTCGGCGGGCGTGCTGTGCAGGTACTGCCGCAAGGTCTGCACCGTGGAGGGCTGGGCTGGTTCCAGGTGCAGGTCGGAGATGAAGTCCACCGTGCGCCACGCGGCTGGCGCGGCCAGCTCGTCCATCGGCGGCACGGATGGTGTCATCGCAGGGCTTACAGCGCCACAGCCTTGTCGATCACCACGGCGTCGAAGGGCACGTCGTCGTGGAAGCCCTTGCGCGTGGTGCGCACCTTCTTGATGGCGTCGACCACGTCCTCGCCCTTGACCACCTTGCCGAACACGGCGTAGCCCCAGCCCTGTGGTGTGGGGGAGGTGTGGTTCAGGAAGGCGTTGTCCACCACGTTGATGAAGAACTGTGCCGTGGCGCTGTGCGGGTCGCCGGTGCGGGCCATGGCGATGGTGTACTTGTCGTTCTTCAGGCCGTTGGCGGCCTCGTTCTCGATGGGCGCATCGGTCGGCTTTTGCTTCATATCGGCCGTGAAGCCGCCGCCCTGGGCCATGAAGTTCTTGATCACGCGGTGAAAGATCGTGCCGTCGTAGAAGCCCTTGTTCACGTAGTTTAGGAAGTTGGCGGTGGACTTGGGGGCGTTCACGGCGTCCAGTTCCAGCGTGATGACGCCTTGGGTGGCCGTTTCGGCACCGTTGATGGTGACGTGCAGTTCGACTTGTGGGTTGCTCATGGCGGGTGTCCTTTCAGGTTACTTGACCAGGGTTGCGGATTGGATGACCACGGGGGTCGTGGGCACGTTCTGGTGCATGCCGCGGTTGCCGGTGGCCACGGCCTTGATCTTGTCCACCACCTCGGTACCGCTCACCACCTTGCCGAACACGGCGTAGCCGTGGCCGTCGGGTTGGGGCGCGTTGAGCATGGCGTTGTTCGCCACGTTGATGAAGAACTGGCTGGTCGCCGAATTGGGGTTGGCCGTGCGGGCCATGGCGATCGTGTACTTGTCGTTCTTCAGCCCGGTGGTGGCTTCCAGCGGGATCGGGGCCTTGGTGGGCTTTTGCTGCATGTCGGCCGTGAAGCCGCCACCCTGGATCATGAAGCCATCGATCACGCGGTGAAAGACCGTGCCGTCATAGTGTTTGTCGGCCACGTAGGCCAGGAAGTTCTCCACCGTCTTGGGCGCCTTGGCCGGATCCAGTTGCACCACGATGTCACCCAGGCTGGTGGCGAGCTTGACCTGGGGTGCTGCGGCACCGGCGGTCTGGGCATTTGCTACTGTAACAATAGCTGCTAGCGCACATCCAGCAAGCGTTTGCGTGATATTTCTTCTGAAAATCATGGTTGCTCCTTGATCGAAAGGGTTAGGGGGCCCGCGGCGCCCGGCTATGCGGGGTCGGGGCCGGCGCCCAAGACGGCGCACCTCAGCGGCTGGCCGGGGTGGCGGCCTGGGGTGCGGCGGGCTTCGATTCGGTGGCGAACAGCTCGCGCAGCAGCTTGAGCTTGGGCGCCACCGAGGCGGCCGTGGCACGGTCCAGCTGTTGCGCCCGCAGATACGACTGGCTGGCCAGCTTGGCGTGGATGTCGCCCAGGTTCTCGTGGGCGGTGGCGTAGTCGGGCTTGGTGCGGATCGCCGTCTCCAGCGCTGCGCGGGCTTTTTCCAACTGGTTCTGGCTGGCGTAGAGCACGGCCAGGTTGTTGTAGGGCTCGGGCAGCTCGGGGTAGTCCTCGGTCAGCTGCACGAAGGCATCGATGGCTTCGGCCGGCTTGCCGGAATCGGCCAGCGCCACGGCGCGCAGGAAGCGCAACTGCGGATCGCGCGGGGTGGCGGCCAGGCGCTGGTCCAGCTTCACGATGGCTTCGGCGGGCTTGCCCAGCTGGAGCAGGCGGGAAATGTCGGCGTACTCGTCCGCCTGGGCCCATGAAGCTGCGAGCAGGGCCACAGTGGCGGCAAGCAGATGCAGGCAGCGGAGGGCGGGTCGGCGTGCAGGAGTCATGGAGGAGGGGCTGGAGAGACGGAGCAGCGCGGTCGGGCCGCGGTGCGGGCTTATACTGCGGCCGATTGTAGCGGAGGGGTTTTGTCATGCCGGTACGCTGTTGCCGCTCCTGATGGCGGGCCCGCCGCCCTTGCGGCAGACCGCCTGCACGCCCCGCGGCACCGCCCATCGCGCGCACCCGCCCTGAGTCGCGCGCCGCACCGGGCGCGCACCGTACCCATCCGCCCCCACCGATTCCCTGGACCCGTCATCCATGAGCTTGCGTATCTACAACACGCTGTCGCGTGCATTGGAGGAGTTTTCCCCGCTCGAACCCGGCCATGTGCGCATGTACGTGTGCGGCATGACCGTGTACGACCTGTGCCACCTGGGCCATGCGCGCTCCATGATCGCCTTTGACGTAGTGCAGCGCTGGCTGCGCGCATCCGGCCTGGCGGTGACCTACGTGCGCAACATCACCGACATCGACGACAAGATCATCAAGCGCGCGGTGGAGAACGGCGAGACCATTCGCAGCCTGACCGACCGCATGATCGACGCGCTGCACCAGGACGCCGACGCGCTGGGCATCGAGCGTCCCACGCACGAGCCCCGCGCCACCGCCTATGTGCCGCAGATGCTGGACATGATCGGCACGCTGCAGGGCAAGGGCCTGGCCTACCAGGCGGGCAACGGCGACGTGAACTATGCGGTGCGCAAGTTCCCCGGCTACGGCAAGCTGTCGGGCAAGTCGCTGGACGAGCTGAATGCCGGCGAGCGTGTGGCCGTGCAGGACGGCAAGCACGACCCGCTGGACTTCGTGCTGTGGAAGTCCGCCAAGCCCGAGGAGCCGGCCGATGTGAAGTGGCGCAGCCCCTTCGGCGAGGGGCGCCCGGGCTGGCATATCGAATGCTCCGCCATGGGCTGCGCGCTGCTGGGCGAGAGCTTCGACATCCACGGTGGCGGCGCCGATCTGCAGTTTCCGCACCATGAGAACGAGATCGCCCAGAGCGAGGGCGCCACGGGCAAACCGTTCGCGCGGCTGTGGATGCACAACGGCTTCATCAACGTGGACAACGAGAAGATGTCCAAGAGCCTGGGCAACTTCTTCACCATCCGTGACGTGCTCAAGGAATACGACGCGGAGACTGTGCGCTTCTTCGTGGTCCGCAGCCACTACCGCAGCCCGCTGAACTACAGCAACGTGCACCTGGACGATGCGCGTGCCGCGCTCAAGCGCCTGTACACCGCGCTGAGCCTGGTGGCACCGGCCCCGGTCGAGGTGGACTGGGCCGAAGGCTACGCCGCCCGCTTCAAGGCGGCCATGGACGAGGACTTCGGCACCCCCGAAGCGGTGGCCGTGCTGTTCGACCTGGCCGGTGAGGTGAACCGCAGCAAGTCGCCCGCCGCGGCGGGCTTGCTGAAGGCGCTGGGCGGCCACCTAGGGCTGCTGCAGGCGGACCCGCAGGACTTTCTGAAAGCAGGCGCCGGGCTGGACGAGGCGGCCATCCAGGCGCAGATCGCCGCGCGCGCCGCCGCCAAGGCAGCCAAGAACTTCGCCGAGGCCGACCGCATCCGCAATGATCTGCTGGCGCAGGGTATCGTGCTCAAGGACTCCGCCGCGGGTACGACCTGGGAGGCGGCTCAGTAAATGGGTTTCGATTCAAATTGGCATGTAGGGCTTGTGGGGTAAGCGGTGGCAGCTACTAAAAAAATAGCGGATACACATCCGTCCCTCACGCGCCCCAGCTATTGGGAAGAGGCCTGCCGGCATCTGACCAAGAAGGACCGCGTGATGCGTCGCCTGATTCCCCAGGTGGGCAACGTGGCCCTGAGCCAGCGCGGCGACGCCTTCACCACGCTGGCGCGCTCCATCGTGGGCCAGCAGGTGTCGGTGGCGTCGGCGCAGCGCGTGTGGGACCAGTTCGCCGCGCTGTCGCGCAGCATGACGCCGCGCAGCGTGCTCAAGCTCAAGGTGGACGACATGCGTGCGGCCGGCCTGTCGGCCCGCAAGGTGGAGTACCTGGTGGACCTGGCGCTGCACTTCGACAGCGGCCGGCTGCACGTGAAGCAGTGGGACCAGATGGACGACCAGGCCATCGTTGCAGAGCTGGTGGCGATCCGCGGCATCAGCCGCTGGACGGCGGATATGTTCCTCATCTTCCATCTGGCGCGGCCGAACGTGCTGCCGCTGGACGATGCCACGCTGATCCAGGGCATCAGCCAGCATTATTTTTCGGGCGACCCGGTCAGCCGCAGCGATGCGCGCGAAGTGGCTGATGCGTGGAAACCCTGGTGCAGCGTGGCGAGTTGGTATATTTGGCGGTCGCTCGCCCCCCTGCCGGTGGACTACTGAACAACGCAGGGCGGCCGGTACCGGGCACCGCCCCGAGGAGAAAACAAGTTGGCGAAAAAGACCTTTCTGGACTTCGAGCAGCCCATTGGCGAGCTGGAATCCAAAATCGAAGAACTGCGCTATGTGCAGAACGAGAGCGCGGTGGACATCTCCGAGGAGATTGACCAGCTCAGCAAGAAGAGCCTGCAGCTCACCAAGGACATCTACAGTGACCTGACCCCCTGGCAGATCACGAAGATCGCGCGCCATCCGGAGCGCCCGTACACCATGGACTACGTGCGCGAGATCTTCACGGATTTCGTGGAAATGCACGGCGACCGGCACTTCGCGGACGACCAGTCCATCGTGGGGGGCCTCGCGCGCTTCAACGGCCACGCTTGCATGGTGCTGGGCCACCAGAAGGGCCGCGACACCAAGGAGCGCACCGCGCGCAACTTCGGCATGAGCCGGCCCGAGGGCTACCGCAAGGCCCTGCGCCTGATGAAGACGGCCGAGAAGTTCAAGCTGCCCGTGTTCACTTTCGTCGATACGCCCGGTGCTTACCCCGGCATCGACGCCGAGGAGCGCGGCCAGTCCGAAGCCATCGGCCGCAACATCTACGAGATGGCCCAGCTGGAAGTGCCGATCATCACCACGGTGATCGGCGAAGGCGGATCCGGCGGCGCGCTGGCCATCAGCGTGGCCGACCAGGTCATCATGCTGCAGTACTCGATTTACTCGGTCATCAGCCCCGAGGGCTGCGCGTCCATCCTCTGGAAGACCAGCGACCGCGCGCAGGACGCCGCCGAGGCCATGGGCATCACGGCGCACCGCCTGAAGGCCCTGGGTCTGGTGGACAAGATCGTGAACGAGCCCGTGGGGGGCGCGCACCGCGACCACAAGCAGATGGCCGCCTTCCTCAAGCGTGCCCTGGGCGATGCCTACCGCCAGCTGTCGGACCTCAAGCCCAAGGAACTGCAGGACCGCCGCTACGAGCGCCTGCAGAGCTACGGCCGTTTCACGGACACCAAGGCGGACAGCCGCTAAAGAGGGAGGCGCACGCGCTCAGCGTCGCGCCGATCCTTGAAAAAAGGTGAGGGGAATCCCCGCCTTTTTTTGTCACTTACTTGTATCAAAACGTATTATCTTTCCTCGTGCGGACGCGCATCGCTGCAGGAAGAAGGGTTACGTATGTCTCTGTGGAAGTCTCTCAAGGGCCAGATTCTGCTGGTATCGCTGGCCTGACTCGTGGTGGCGCTGGTCGCGCTCTCGGCGGCGAATCTGTGGACCGCCCGCTCGCACGCCCATGCGTCGCTGGCGTCCGAAACGCAACTGCTCGCGCACAGCCATGTGGAAACGCTGCGCACCTGGGCCAACGCCAAGGCGGCCATCGTGGAAGCTGCAGGCGCGGCGCTGGATGACGAGCAGCCTCCCAAGGCGCTGCTGATGCTGTCCAAGGCGGGGGACTTCCTGGTCAGCTACTTTGGCTACGCCGACAAGCGGACGGCGTTTTCGTCGCCCCAGAACCTGCCGCCCGATTACGACCCCACCACGCGGCCCTGGTACCAGCAAGCCGCTCAGGCCAGCGGGAGCGTTCTCACCGCCCCGTATGCGGACGCGGGCGGCAACGGCCTGGTGGTGACTTTCGCGCGCGCCGCCCGCGAAGGGGGCAGCGTCAAGGCCGTGATGGCCGGCGACGTTTCGCTGGCTGCGGTGATTGCCAACGTCACCTCCATCAAGCCCACGCCGTCCAGCTACGCCTTTCTCGTCGGAGGCGACGGCGCCATCATCGCCCACCCCGACGCCAAGCTGGCGCTGAAGCCGGCGACCGACATCGCCCCCGCGCTGTCGGCGCAGGGCCTGGCCGGCATTGCGCAAAGCGGCGCGCTGCAGGCCATGGAACTGCAGGGCCGGCCCATGCTGCTGCCTGTCTCCAAGGTTCCGGACACCCCTTGGATGCTGGTGATTGCCCAGGACCGTGACGAGGCGCTGGCCGCCATCTCCAGCATGCTGCGCGTTTCGCTGGTGGCCGGCATTGCGGTACTGGTGATCGCCACCCTGCTGCTGGCCGGCGTACTGGCACGGCGCCTGCGCCAACTCACCCAGGTGCGCGACGCCATGCACCAGATTGGCGAGGGCGACGGCGACCTGTCGCGCCGCATCGACGCGCAGGGCGAGAACGAACTCGCGCAGATCGCGGGCAGTTTCAACAACTTTGCCACCAAGCTCTCGGGTGTGCTGGCGCAGATCCGGGATGCGAGCCAGTCGGTGCGCCTGGCGTCGGAAGAGATCGCCACGGGCAACCAGGACCTGTCCAGCCGCACCGAGCTGACGGCCTCCAGCCTGCAGCAGACAGCCGCCTCGATGCAGCAGCTCACCGAGACGGTGCGCCACAACGCCGACGCGGCCCGCCAGGCCAACCAACTGGTGGCGCAGGCGGCGGGGGTGGCCCAGCACGGCGGCACCGTGGTGGGCAACGTGGTCAGCACCATGGAGCAGATCAATGCGGCGTCGCGCAAGATCAACGACATCATTGGCGTGATCGATGGCATTGCCTTCCAGACCAACATCCTCGCGCTGAATGCGGCCGTCGAGGCCGCGCGCGCGGGCGAGCAGGGCCGGGGCTTCGCCGTGGTGGCGGGCGAGGTGCGCAACCTGGCGCAGCGCAGCGCCGTGGCCGCGCGCGAGATCAAGGCGCTGATCGGCTCGTCGGTGGCACAGGTGGAACAGGGCTCGCGGCTGGTCAACGATGCGGGCACCACCATGGCAGACATCGTGCAGTCGGTGCAGCGCGTCACGGACATCATGGCCGAGATCACCGCCTCCACGAACGAGCAAAGCACCAGCATTGGCGAGGTGGGCCAGGCCGTGGCGCACTTGGATCAGATGACCCAGCAGAACGCCGCACTGGTGGAAGAAAGCGCCGCAGCGGCGGCCAGCCTCAAAGACCAGTCTGTGCGCCTGTCCGACGTGGTGGGCACCTTCCGGCTGCACGACGAGGCCGCAAGCGCCGGTCGGGCGGCGCCGCTGGCACTGCAGCGCTAGCGTGGCGGGGCGCTGGCGCGCGCCGATAATCGGGCCGCCATGCCTGCCCATACGCCACCGCGCCCGCACTGCCGCAGCAGGAGGGACGCTTGACCCAGTCGTTCGACGCCGCAGTCGCGGCCTTCCGGCCCCGTCCGCCCCTGGCCGTGGCCCTCAGCGGCGGCGCAGATTCGACGGCACTGCTGTTGGCCTGCGCAGCGCGCTGGCCGGGGCAGGTGGTGGCTTTCCACGTGCACCATGGACTGCAGGCGGCGGCCGACGGGTTTGAGCAGCATTGCGTGGCCTTGTGTGAGCGGCTGGGCATACCGCTGTGGGTGCGCCGCGTGGATGCGCGCCATGCTGCCGGACAAAGCCCCGAGGAGGCGGCACGCCAGGTGCGCTACAAGGCTTTTGAGGCGTTGGCGCTTGACTGTCAAGCGCAGATGGCTATAAAAACAATAGCGTTGGCGCAGCATGCGGACGACCAGGTCGAGACATTGCTGCTCGCCCTATCGCGGGGCGCGGGCGTAGCCGGGCTTGCCGCCATGCCGGCGCGGTGGCAGCGCGCGGGCCTGGACTGGTGCAGGCCGCTGCTGCGCGTGGCAGGCGCCGACGTGCGCGCCTGGCTGGTCGCGCGTGGCGAACGCTGGGTGGAAGACCCGACCAACGCCGACGAGCGCTTCACGCGCAACCGCATCCGCCGCCAGTTGCTGCCGGCGCTGCAGCAGGCGTTCCCGCAGTTTCGTGACACCTTTGCGCGCAGTTGTGAACACGCGGCGCAGGCCAGCGAGCTGCTGCAGGAACTGGCCGCCGCCGATGCAGCGGCCATCGGCCAGCCGCCCCGCATTGCGGCGCTGCGTGCATTGGGAAGGGCGCGCCAGGCGAACGTGCTGCGCCACTGGCTGCGCGTGCACCACGCCACCACGCCTACGGCCGCACAGCTGAACGAATTGCTGGACCAGTTGGCCGCATGTGCCACGCGCGGGCACCGCATTCACCTGAAGGTGGGCGGGGGCTATGTGGTCCGCGAGGCGGAGGTGCTCGGTTGGTACAATCAACAGGTTTTGGTCCCCATTTCCGCACGGGACGGCGGCGCGCCAGAACAGCTTTTGCAATAGCGCCGCGCATCTGCGTCCCTGCCATTCCAGAAATTCCATGGCACTGATCGTTCATAAATACGGCGGCACCTCGATGGGCTCCACCGAGCGCATCCGCAATGTCGCCAAGCGCGTGGCCAAGTGGGCGCGGGCCGGCCACCAGATGGTGGTGGTACCCAGCGCCATGAGTGGCGAGACCAACCGCCTGCTGGGCTTGGCCAAGGAGCTCACGCCCTCGCGCATTACCTCCGCCTACCATCGCGAGCTCGACATGCTGGCCGCCACGGGTGAGCAGGCCTCGTCGGCCCTGCTGGCCATCGCGCTGCAGGCCGAAGGCATGGAGTCGGTGAGCTACGCCGGCTGGCAGGTGCCCGTGCGCACCGACAGCAGCTACACCAAGGCGCGCATCGAGTCCATCGACGACAAGCGCGTGCGCGCCGACCTGGACGCGGGCAAGGTCGTCATCGTCACGGGCTTCCAGGGCATCGACGAGGGCGGCAACATCACCACGCTGGGCCGCGGCGGCTCCGACACCTCGGCCGTCGCCATCGCCGCCGCGATGAAGGCGCACGAATGCCTGATCTACACCGACGTGGATGGCGTGTACACCACCGACCCGCGCGTGGTGCCCGAGGCGCGGCGCCTGACGACGCTGAGCTTCGAGGAAATGCTGGAGATGGCCAGCCTGGGCAGCAAGGTGCTGCAGATCCGTTCGGTGGAATTTGCCGGCAAGTACAAGGTGCCGCTGCGCGTGCTCTCCAGCTTCACGTCCTGGGACATCGACATCAACGAGGAAGCCAAGTCCGGCACCCTGATCACCTTTGAGGAAGACGAACAAATGGAAAAAGCCGTCGTATCCGGCATCGCTTTCACCCGCGACGAAGCCAAGATCTCCGTGATCGGCGTGCCCGACACCCCCGGTATCGCCTACCAGATCCTGGGCGCGGTGGCCGATGCCAATATCGATGTGGATGTCATCATCCAGAACATGGGCAAGGAAGGTAAGACCGACTTCAGCTTCACGGTGAATCGGAATGACTACCAACGCACCATCGATCTGTTGAAAGACAAGGTGCTGCCCCAACTGGGCGCCGAGGAAATCGTGGGCGATGCCAAGATCGCGAAGGTCAGCATCGTTGGCATCGGCATGCGCAGCCATGTGGGCGTGGCCAGCAAGATGTTCCGCGCGCTGAGCGAAGAGGGCATCAACATCAAGATGATCTCCACGTCGGAAATCAAGACCTCCGTGGTGATCGACGAGAAGTACGTGGAACTGGCCGTGCGTACGCTGCACAAGGCGTTCGAGCTGGACCAGGCTGCCGCCTGAAGTTTCGCCGAAATGGCCTTGAAATGAGGCTACAATAGCGGGATTGGAAACGTGACCGAGTGGCCGAAGGTGCTCCCCTGCTAAGGGAGTATGGGGTGTAGAGCCTCATCGAGGGTTCGAATCCCTCCGTTTCCGCCAAATAAAAAACGCGCCTTCACGGCGCGTTTTTTTTATGCCGGCGGCGATGTGGTGCCGCCGCGCGTCTCACATCAGCAGCGTCAGCACCACAATCACTACGCCGATGAGCAGGTTTACGCCAACCCAGGTGCGGATGCTTGCCAGCGCCAGGCCGCCTGCCGGCCAGTCGGAGGCGGCGACGGCCTGCTCCAGGCGGCTGAGCAGCGCGAAGTAGATGTAGGCGAAGATGCCCATCATCACGATGCCGAGGGTCGCCATGATGGTCCAGTCCAGCGGCATCGAGAAGGCGCCGCCCGCGCCGATGCTCACCGCGCCGATCATGCCCAGTCCGCTCGTCAGCACGGCCACGATGGCGATGGCGACCGCGCCCAGGAAGCGCTGCAGGACGCCGTGCATCAGCGCCACGCGCTGCGGCGGCTCCAGCATCTGTACGGCGGGGCGCAGGAAGAAATGGGCGAAGACCATGCCGCCGATCCAGACGATGATCGACAGCACGTGGGTGAGCTTGAGGGCGTTATAGAGCATGGCGGCGCATTGTGCCGCCATGCCAGCCGATGCGGGCCATGCACTGACGCGGCGCAGGGTTGATGGTTGCCCGCCGTCAAGCGGAGGCCATGGCGGAGCGCAGTGCCCGCGCGGCCTGCACCATGTGGCGCAGCGCGGCCTCGGTCTCGGGCCAGTTGCGGGTCTTGAGGCCGCAGTCAGGATTGACCCAGAGGTTGTGTGCGGGCACCACCTCGGCCGCCTTGCGCAGCAGGCGCGCCATCTCCTGCGAGCCGGGTATGCGTGGCGAATGGATGTCGTAGACGCCGGGGCCGATCTCGTTGGGGTATTTGAAACTGCCGAAGCCCCGCAGCAGTTCCATGTCGGAGCGGCTGGTCTCGATGGTGATGACGTCGGCGTCCATGGCGGCGATCTCGGGCAGGATGTCGTTGAACTCGCTGTAGCACATGTGGGTGTGGATCTGCGTCGTGTCCTGCACGCCGCAGGCGCTGATGCGGAAGGCCCGCGTGGCCCAGTCCAGGTACGGTTTCCAGCCTGTGCGGCGCAACGGCAGGCCTTCGCGGATGGCGGGCTCGTCAATCTGCACGATGGCGATCCCGGCGGCTTCCAGATCCACCACCTCGTCCCGAATGGCCCAGGCAATCTGCTCGCAGGTGCGGCTGCGCGGCTGGTCGTCGCGCACGAAGGACCACTGCAGGATGGTCACCGGCCCCGTGAGCATGCCTTTCAGGGGTTTGTCCGTGAGGCTTTGGGCGTAGACGGTCCAGTCGACCGTCATGGCATGCGGGCGGGCCACGTCGCCGTAAAGCACAGGGGGCTTGACGCAGCGCGAGCCGTAGCTCTGCACCCAGCCATTGGCCGTGAAGGCGAAGCCGTCCAGCTGCTCGCCGAAGTACTCCACCATGTCGTTGCGCTCCGCCTCGCCGTGCACCAGCACGTCCAGGCCCAGTTCCTCCTGCTTGCGCACGGCGTGTTCGATCTCGGCGCGCATCTGTGCCTGGTATGCGGCCTCACCCAGTACGCCACGGCGGTGGGCTGCACGTGCGGCGCGGATGGCCGGGGTCTGCGGGAAGGATCCGATGGTGGTGGTGGGCAGCGGCGGCAGACGCAGGCGCGCGCGCTGCGCCTGCTGGCGTGTGGGGAAGGGCGAGCGGCGCTGGTCGCAGCCCTCGGGTGCCGCCTCCAGGCGGGCGGCCACGGCGGGGCGGTGCACGCGCGGGCTGGCACGGCGACTGGCGATGGCGGCGCGCGCGGCGGCCAGGCGCGGGTCGCTGTCGGCTACGCGGCTGTCCAGCAGGCCGGCGATCAGGGCCACCTCGTCCAGCTTCTCTGTGGCGAAGGCGAGCCAGCCGCGCAGCTCGGGGTCCAGCGCATCCTCGCCCGCCAGGCTGACGGGCACATGCAGCAGCGAGCACGAGGGCGCCACCCACAGCGGTCCGGTGTGTTTGGCGGCCACGGGGCGCAGCAGGGCCAGGGCCGCGTCGGGGTCGGTACGCCAGATGTTGCGACCGTCCACCACGCCCACTGACAGCACCTTGTAGGCCGGCAACCAGTCGGCCACGCCCGTCAGCTCCTGTGGGGCGCGCACGGCGTCCACGTGCAGGCCGGCCACGGGCAACTGGCAGGCCAGGCGCAGATGGTTCTCCAGTGGCGAGAAGTAGGTGGCCAGCAGCACCTGTGGGCCGGCCTTGCCGAGCTGCCAGTACGCAGGCTCGAAGGCCTGCGTCCAGGTGGCGGGCAGGTCCAGGCCCAGGATGGGCTCGTCGATCTGCACCCACTCCACGCCCTCGGCCTTCAGGCGCGCGAGTATCTGCGCGTACACGGGCAGCAGGCGGTCCAGCAGGTCCAACCGGTCGAATGGGGCTTCGCCTTTCTCCTTGGACAGCCAGAGGAAAGTGAGCGGCCCCACAAGCTGCGCCTTTACGCGGTGGCCCAGCGCCTGGGCTTCGGCCACTTCGGCGAACAGGCGCTCGCTGCCCAGGCGGAACGCAGTGTCGGCGTGCAGTTCGGGCACGAGGTAGTGGTAGTTGGTGTCGAACCACTTCGTCATCTCCAGCGCGGGCTGGCCTTCGCCGGGATGCGGCGCGTGCGCACAGCCTGCGCCGCAGGTGCTACCGGGGGCGTGGTCGCCATGGCCCGACAGCGTCTGCACGCCCCGCGCCATGGCGAAGTAGCGTGCCAGCTCCGGCGTGCCGGGGGTGAAGCCAAACCGCGGGCTTTCGCAACCCAGCAGTTGGATGTGGTGGGCCATGTGGTCGTAGTAGGCGAAGTCGCCCACGGTCGCGAACGCCAGGCCCGCGTCGCGCTGGGCCTGCCAGTGGCGTGCGCGCAGTTGGGCGCCCACGGCTTCGAGCGCGGCGGCGTCGATCTCGCCGCGCCAATGGCGCTCCAGCGCCAGTTTCAGTTCGCGCTGCGCGCCCATGCGGGGAAAGCCCAGCGTATGGGTGAGGATGGGGGAAGCGGCCATGGTGCGGAAGTCCTTGTGCAAGAGAAAACCGCGATGGTCGGCCAAGTGTGTTTATGATTCAAACGAAAGTTTTGTCTTTTCAACTTGAATAGTTTTAATGATGCAATCCATCCTGGAGATCCGCCATCTGCGCACGCTGCAGGCCCTGCGTGATAGCGGCAGCCTGGTGCGGGCGGCGCAGCTGCTCAACCTCACGCAATCGGCGCTGTCGCACCAAATCAAGCTGCTGGAGGACCGCTACGGCACGCCGCTGTTCGAGCGCAAGTCCGTGCCGCCGCAGTTCAGCGCCACCGGCGCGCGGCTGCTGCAACTGGCCGACGCCGTGCTGCCGCAGGTGGAAACGGCTGAGCGTGACGTGGCACGCCTGTCCCAAGGGCAGGGTGGGCAGATGCGCATCGCCGTGGAATGCCATACCTGTTTTGACTGGCTGATGCCCGCCATGGACGCCTTCCGCGCACGCTGGCCCGAGGTGGAACTGGACATCGTGAGCGGCTTCCACGCCGACCCCGTGGGCCTGCTGCACCAGAGCCGGGCGGACCTGGCCATCGTCTCCGAGCTGGACGCCGGGGAGGCGGGCGCCGTGGACTACCACCCCCTGTTCGGCTTCGAGATCCGCGCGTTGCTGGCCCACGGCCACCCGTTGCTGGACAAGCCCTTTCTGCAGGCCCAGGACTTCGCGGACCAGACCCTCATCACCTATCCGGTACCCGACGAGATGCTGGACCTCGTGCGCCAGGTGCTGGAGCCCGCCGGCGTGCGCCCGCCCCGGCGCACCACCGAGCTGACGGTGGCCATGCTGCAGCTCGTGGCCAGCGGCCGGGGCGTGGCCGCCCTGCCACTGTGGGCGGTGCAAGGCTACCTAGACCGGGGCTACGTGGCCGCGCGCCCCATCGGCGCGCGGGGCCTGCGCGGCGAACTGCACGCGGCCTGCCTGCCGCAGCTCTCGCCCAGGCCCTTCCTGCAGGACTTCGTGCGCGTGACGCGCGAGACGAGTTTCGTCACGCTCAAGGGGGTGGAGTTGCTGTAGTTTTGATAGCTGATTGCGCTTGTCAGGTAAGCGCTAGCGCCTGATTTCATGCGTATTTCTTTTCGAGCGCATCCCAGAATGGTTTGCCCACCAGCCGCTGGCGCTCGGCGAACGGGGCGACCAGCGTGGGGTCTTCGCGCACCTCGCGCGCGTCGCGCAACTGGGCCAGCACTTTTTGCATGCCGGCCACGGCGCCTTGCAGCGCGGCGTTGGCGTACAGCACGAAGCCGTAGCCCAGGCGACCCAGTTCGTCGGCGCCCACGATGGGCGTCTTGCCGCCGATGACCATGTTCATGAGCTGGGGCACTTGCAGGCGCTGGGGCAGGGTGCGCACATGCTCGGCCGTGGTGACGGCCTCGACGAAGAGGATGTCGGCGCCCGCCTCGGCGTACGCCTGCGCGCGCTCCACGGCGGCGTCGAAGCCCTGCACGGCGGCGGCGTCGGTGCGCGCCATGACCAGCAGGCCGTCGCGCCGCGCATCCACAGCGGCGCGGATCTTGCCCACCATCTCGCTGGTCTCGATCACGGCCTTGCCGCTGAAGTGGCCGCAGCGCTTGGGGCTCACCTGGTCTTCGAGCTGGATGCAGTCGGCGCCGGCGCGCTCCAGCGTGCGCACGGCGTGGTAGGTGTTGAGGGCGTTGCCGAAGCCCGTGTCCGCGTCCACGATCAGCGGCAGCTCCACCGCGTCGCGGATGCGGGCCGTGTGGTCGGCGATGTCGGTCAGTCCCACGAAGCCCTGGTCGGGCAGGCCGAACCCCATGTTGGTGACGCCCGCGCCGGTGACGTAGAGGGCCTCGTAGCCCAGATCTTCGATGACCTTGGCCGACAGTGCGTTGAACGCGCCCGGCACGATGACGCCGCGCCGGGCTTCGGCCAGGGCCTTGAGTTGTTGCTTGGTGGACTGCATGGCTGTTTCCTTCAGGGAGGGTGCTCTGCGCGCGCATGGAACGCATTGCTGAAATCGGGTGCGCCCCCGGCCGGGGCTAGCGGCCGCGGTGCGGGGGCCTGTGCCGGCCGCGCCGCGCTGCCGCGCTGGCGGCGTCCCCCATGCCGCGCGAAGCGTGGGAGAAGGGGGACATGACGAAGTTGCTCACGGGGTTGGCGGCACTCTCACCCAGCCTTCCATCAGGGTGCGGGCGCTGCGGCTCATGAGGGCCTTGGTGACGCGCCACTGGCCGTTCACCAGCGCGGCCTCGGCCCCCACGCGCAGCGTGCCCGAGGGGTGGCCGAACCGCACCGATCCCGGCACGGCGGTGCGCGGGCCCCCGCGGGCCGCCTGGTGGACCAGCGTGCCGGGGACGGCGGCAGCGGCGCCGATGGCCACGGCCGCCGTGCCCATCATGGCGTGGTGCAGCTTGCCCATGGACAGTGCGCGCACCAGCAGGTCGATGTCGGCCGCGCGCACTGCCGTGCCGCTGGAGGCGACGTAGTCCGCCGGCGGCGCGACGAAGGCGAGTTTGGGCGTGTGCTGGCGCGTGGCGGCCTCTGCCACGTCGTGGACCAGGCCCATCTTGACTGCGCCCCAGGCGCGGATGGCCTCGAAGCGGGCCAGGGCCGCGGCATCGCCATTGATCGCGTCCTGCAGCTCGGTGCCGGTGCAGCCGATGTCCCTGGCGTTCAGGAAGATGGTCGGGATGCCCGCGTTGATGAGCGTGGCCTGCAAGCGGCCCACGCCTGGCACGTCCAGCGTATCGACCAGCTGGCCGGTGGGGAACAGGGCACTGCCGCCGCCTTCGCCTCCTTCACCGCCATCGGCCGGGTCGAGGAATTCGAGCAACACCTCGGCGGCGGGGAAGGCCACGCCGTCCAGCGCAAAGTCGCCCGCCTCCTGCACCTGGCCACCTGCGACGGGTACGTGGGCGACGATGGTCTTGCCGATGTTGGCCTGCCAGATGCGTACGGTGCACACGCCGTCGTGCGGAATGCGCCCGGGCGCGACCAGGCCGCTGGCGATGGCGAACGGCCCCACGGCGGCCGACAGGTTCCCGCAGTTGCCGCTCCAGTCCACGAAGGGGCTGTCGATGGCGACCTGGCCGAACAGATAGTCCACGTCATGCCCGGGCCGGGTGGAGGGCGAGACGATCACCGCCTTGGACGTGGACGAGGTGGCGCCGCCCATGCCGTCGATCTGTTTGCCGTAGGGGTCGGGGCTGCCGGTCACGCGCAGTAGCAGCGCGTCGCGCGCTGCGCCGGGCTGCTGCGCCGCCGCGGGCAAATCCTGCAGGCGAAAGAACACGCCCTTGCTGGTGCCGCCGCGCAGGTAGGTGGCGGGGATCCTGATCTGTGGTGCCATGTTTGCTCTTGTTTCAATAGCTGGTTGCGCTTTCCAGACGGGCGCTGGAAGCTGATTGGGCCAGAAAGTCCTGGGCGAAGCGCTGCAGCACGCCCCCCGCTTCGTAGACGGAGACTTCCTCGGCCGTGTCGAGCCGGCAGGTGACGGGCACCTGCTGCGTCTCGCCCTGCGCGCGGCGGATGGCAAGGATGACGGTGGCGCGCGGCGTGAGGGCACCGGCCACGTCGTAGGTTTCGGTGCCGTCCAACTGCAGCGTGTGGCGGTTGGTGCCGGGCAGGAACTCCAGCGGCAGCACCCCCATGCCGATGAGGTTGGTGCGGTGGATGCGCTCGAAGCCCTCGGCCACCACCGCCTCCACCCCCGCCAGCCGCACGCCCTTGGCGGCCCAGTCGCGGCTCGACCCCTGGCCGTAGTCGGCGCCGGCGATGATGATGAGCGGCTGGCGGCGGTGCAGGTAGGTCTCGATGGCCTCCCACATGCGCGTCACGCGGCCCTCGGGCTCGATGCGGGCGAGCGAGCCCTTTTGCACCTGGCCGTTCACCACCGCCATCTCGTTGACGAGTTGCGGGTTGGCGAACGTGGCGCGCATCGCCGTGAGGTGGTCGCCCCGGTGCGTGGCGTAGGAGTTGAAGTCCTCCTCGGGCACGCCCATGCGGGCCAGGTATTCGCCCGCCGCGCTGGCGGGCAGGATGGCGTTGGACGGCGAGAGGT
Organism: Diaphorobacter sp. ED-3; assembly: GCF_027625375.1. Lineage (NCBI taxonomy): Bacteria > Pseudomonadati > Pseudomonadota > Betaproteobacteria > Burkholderiales > Comamonadaceae > Diaphorobacter > Diaphorobacter sp. ED-3. The sequence goes on from NZ_CP115182.1 coordinate 1,877,991, forward strand.
GATCGGTGGTGATGTTGTCGCCCAGCAGCGCCAGCGTGCGCATGCCCTGGAGGGTGCGCGGGTAGGCGGCCAGCGCGCCCACGCCTTCGGCGTCCCAGTAGGGCGGGCGGCGGATGTAGGTGGACTGCGGGCGCCAGTCGTACTGCGGCGCGGCGCGCTCGCCATGGCCCTTGCGCAGGGCGAACATGGGTTGGTACACGGCGCGGAACTGTGCGGGCTTCACGGCGCTGGCGACGATGGCGTCGATCTCCTCGTCGCTGGGCCACAGGTCGTTCAGGCGGATTTCGCGGCCCTCCACCACGGCCAGCACGTCGCGCTCGATGTCGAAGCGCACCGTGCCCGCGATCGCGTAGGCCACCACCAGCGGCGGCGATGCCAGGAAGGCTTGGCTCGCATAGGGGTGGATGCGCCCGTCGAAGTTGCGGTTGCCCGAGAGCACGGCGGTGGCGTAGAGCTTGCGGTCAAGGATCTCCTGCTGGATGCGCGGGTCCAGCGCGCCGCTCATGCCGTTGCAGGTGGTGCAGGCAAAGCCCACGATGCCAAAGCCCAGCGCCTGCAGATCAGGGAGCAGGCCGGCCTCCTGCAGGTACAGCTCCACCGCCTTGGAGCCGGGCGCGAGCGAGGTCTTGACCCAGGGCTTGCGCCGCAGGCCCAGGCGGCGGGCGTTGCGCGCCAGCAGGCCGGCGGCGATCACGTTGCGCGGGTTGCTGGTGTTGGTGCAACTGGTGATGGCGGCGATGACGACGGCGCCGTCGGGCAGCAGGCCCCTGGCTTCCTCGGCGCGGGCCCTCTCCAGCATGCTGGCATCGGCAATGCCGCGCTCCACCAGCGCGGTGGTGGGCAGGCGCCGGTGCGGGTTGCTGGGGCCGGCCATGTTGCGCACCACGCTGGACAGGTCGAAGTGCAGCGTGCGCTCGTACCGCACCTCGCGCAGGATATCGGCCCACAGGCCGGCGGCGCGGGCGTAGGTCTCCACCAGCCGCACCTGGTCTTCCGCGCGGTCCGTCAGGCGCAGGTAATCGGTGGTCTGCGCGTCGATGTAGAACAGCGCGGCGGTGGCGCCGTATTCGGGGCACATGTTGCTGATGGTGGCGCGGTCGCCGATCGAGAGGCTGTCCGCGCCCTCGCCGAAGAATTCCACATAGGCGCCCACCACCTTTTGCTGGCGCAGGAACTCGGTCAGCGCCAGCGCGATGTCGGTCGCGGTAATCCCCGGCTGGTGTTTGCCGCGCAGTTGCACGCCTACGATGTCGGGCAGGCGCATCCAGCTGGCGCGGCCCAGCATCACGGCCTCGGCCTCCAGCCCGCCCACGCCCACGGCGATCACGCCCAGCGCATCCACATGGGGCGTGTGGCTGTCGGTGCCCACGCAGGTGTCGGGAAAGGCGACCTTGCCCTGTCCATCGTCCTGCACGTGCACGACGGGCGACATTTTTTCCAGATTGATCTGGTGCATGATCCCGTTGCCCGCCGGGATGACCTGCACGTTGGCGAAGGCCTTCTTCGTCCACTCGATGAAGTGAAAGCGGTCCTCGTTGCGGCGGTCCTCGATGGCGCGGTTCTTGTTGAACGCCTCGGGGTCATGGCCGCCGCACTCCACGGCCAGCGAGTGGTCCACGATGAGCTGTACCGGCACCACCGGGTTCACGGCGGCGGGGTCGCCGCCCTGCTGGGCGATGGCGTCGCGCAGGCCCGCCAGATCGACCAGCGCGGTCTGGCCCAGGATGTCGTGGCACACCACGCGCACGGGGTACCAGGGAAAGTCCAGGTCGCGCCGGCGTTCGATCAGCTGGCGCAGGTAGTCCGGCAACTGCGCCGGGTCGGCGCGGCGCACCAGGTTCTCGGCGTGCACGCGGGCGGTGTAGGGCAGCGTGGCCCAGGCGCCGGGGCGGAGCTGCTCGACGGCCTCGCGCGCGTCGTAGAACTGCAGCGCCGTGCCGGGCAGGGGTTTGCGGTGGGCGGTGTTCGTGGTCATCGTGGTGCTCTTGTTGTGATAGCTGCTAGCGCTTACCTGTCAACAAATCTCATGCAAAAAGTGCTAGAAATCCACTAACGGCAAGCGCTGCCAGCTATGGTTTTTGTCAAACGCGTTCCTCGATGGGCACGAACTTCTGGTCGTCGGGGCCGGTGTAGTGGGCGCTGGGGCGGATGATCTTGTTGTCCGCGCGCTGCTCGATCACGTGCGCCGCCCAGCCGCTGGTGCGGGCGATGACGAACAGCGGCGTGAACATGGCGGTGGGCACCTGCATCATGTGGTAGCTCACGGCGCTGAACCAGTCCAGGTTGGGGAACATCTGCTTTTCCTGCCACATCACGCGCTCCAGCCGCTCGGCGATGTCGTACATCTTGGTCGAGCCGGCGGCATCCGACAGGCGCTTGGCCACGGCCTTGATGACCCCGTTGCGCGGGTCGCTCACGGTGTAGACCGGGTGGCCGAAGCCGATCACCACCTCCTTGGCCTGCACGCGGCGGCGGATGTCGGCCTCGGCCGCGTCGGGCGTGTCGTAGCGCTTCTGGATCTCGAAGGCCACTTCGTTCGCGCCGCCGTGCTTGGGCCCGCGCAGCGCACCGATGGCGCCGGCGATGCAGGAATACAGGTCGCTGCCCGTGCCGGCGATCACGCGCGCGGCGAAGGTGCTGGCGTTGAACTCGTGCTCGGCATACAGGTTCAGCGACGTGTGCATGGCGCGCACCCAGCCGTCCGAGGGCTTGTCGCCGTGCAGCAGGTGCAGGAAATGCCCGCCGATGGAGTCGTCCTGTGTCTCCACCGCGATGCGCCGGCCCGAGTTGCTGAAGTGGTACCAGTACAGCAGCATGCTGCCCAGCGATGCCAGCAGCCGGTCCGCGATGTCGCGGCTGCCGGCCAGGTTGTGGTCGTCTTTCTCGGGCAGGGCGCAGCCCAGGGCGGATACGCCGGTGCGCATCACGTCCATGGGGTGGCTGGCCGCGGGCAGTTGCTCCAGAGCGGCCTTCACGCTGCCGGGCAGGCCGCGCAGCGCGCGCAGCCGGGCCTTGTAGGCGCGCAGTTCGGCGCGCGTGGGCAGCTTGCCGTGCACCAGCAGGTGGGCGATCTCCTCGAACTCGCAGACCTCGGCGATGTCCAGGATGTCGTAGCCGCGGTAGTGCAGATCGTTGCCGCTCCTGCCCACGGTGCACAGCGCGGTGTTGCCGGCGGCCACGCCCGAGAGGGCGACGGATTTCTTGGCCCGCGGGAGGGCGGTTGCGGTGTCGGTGGTGCTCATGGAGTCTCCTGTCGGAAGGGGTGTGGCGGGGTGTTCAGGTAGGTATGCGCGATGGCCGTGGGCCGCCCGTGGGCGTTCACGGCCACCATCTCGAAGACGCCCTGCAGGGCCAGCTCGTCCGGGCAGCCCGGGGCCTGGGCCAGGCCGTGCACGCACACGGTGAGCGAGCTGCGCCCCACGCGGCTGACCCAGGCGCGCAGCGCCAGCGCCCGCCCCACGGGCACGGGGGCGCAGAACTGCACGCCGGTGACGGCGGCCATCACCACGTCGCTGCCGGCGGCGTCGCGCGCGGCCAGGAAGGCGGCGCGCGCCATGCGCTCCAGCCCCTGGCCGGCGAACAGCGTGCCGTGGTGGTTGGCATGGGCGGGGAAGACCATGTCGCGGGTTTCGAGGGTGCCTGCGGGGCTTGTCATGCTTCGCAATCTACGCACAATGGATGCCCCCCGTAAGCCCTGAATTGGCGAACGATTGCGAAGGCTTGCGGGGTGTTTTGCAAAGTTTGCGAAAGGTTGGAATGAAAAAAACCTTCATGGGTGTGCGCTTGCGCCGCCTGCGCGAGGAGAGGGGCCTGACCCAGGTGGCGCTGGCGCGGGCGCTGGAGATTTCCGCCAGCTACCTGAACCAGATCGAGCAGAACCAGCGCCCGCTGACGGTGCCGGTGCTGCTCAAGATCAACGCCGTGTTCGGCGTGGACGTGCAGCACTTTTCAGAGGGCGACGAGGCGCGCCTGATCGCCGGCCTGCGCGACGTGCTGGCCGATCTGCCGCCCGGCGCGCCGGCCGATGCCGTCTCGCTGGCCGAGGTGCGCGAGCTGGCCGCCAACATGCCCGCCGTGGCGCGTGTGCTGCTGGCGCTGCACCGCGGCCGCGCCGAGGCGCGCGAGCGCCTGGAGGCGCTGGCCGCGCACTACGGCGACGAGCGCGGCGGCGCGGCCAGCACGGCGCAGACCCCGCCCATGGCGTATGAGGAGGTGCGCGACTTCTTCTTCGCGCGCCACAACCACATCGCCGAGCTGGATGACGCGGCCGAGCACCTGGCCGCCCAGTGGCGGCTGGTGCCTGGCGCGGCCGGCGCCGCGCTGCAGGCGCGGCTGGAGCAGGCCCACGGTGTGCGTGTGGCGCTGCTGCAGGGCGGCGACGGCGACGAGGCAGGCGAGGGCGCCGCCGTGCAGCGGCGCTTCGATGCCGCCGCACGCGTGCTGTACCTGTCGCCCACGCTGCAGGGCGCGCAGCGCGCTTTCCAGATGGCGACGCAACTGGCCTTTCTGGAAGTGCCGCACCTGCTGCAGCACAGCGTGCAGGGCGCGGCGCTGTCGGGCGAGGCGGCGCGCACGCTGGCGCGCATCGGCCTGGCCAACTACTTCGCGGGCGCGCTGCTGCTGCCCTACGGCGCCTTCTTGCGGACGGCCGAGGCGCTGCACTACGACATCGAGCGCCTGGGCCAGCACTGGGGCGTGGGCTTCGAGACGGTGTGCCACCGCCTGTCCACCCTGCAGCGTCCCGGCGCGCGCGGCGTGCCGTTCTTCTTCATCCGCGTGGACCGGGCGGGCAACATCAGCAAGCGCCAGTCGGCCACGCACTTTCACTTCAGCAAGATCGGCGGCACCTGCCCGCTGTGGAACGTGTACGAGGCCTTTGCCCAGCCCGGGCGCATCGTGCGGCAGCTGGCGCGCATGCCCGATGGGCGTGTGTACCTGTGGATCGCGCGCACCGTCACGCGCAGCACCGGCGGTTGGGGCGCGCCGGGCAAGACCTTCTCGGTGGCGCTGGGCTGCGACGTGCAGCACGCGGGCCAACTGGTCTATGCGCGCGGGCTGGACCTGGCCGACCCCGAGGCGCCGGTGCCCATCGGCATGGGCTGCAAGGTGTGCGAGCGCACCGCATGCCCGCAGCGCGCGTTTCCGCCGGTGGGCCGGCCGCTGGAGGTGAACGAGGACATGGCGGGCTTTACGCCGTACCGGGTCAGCGGGGCGGCCAAAGGCGCCTGACAGCGCGGGACCAGGCGCCGGCGCAACGCCGTCAGGCCGGCTGTGTCCTACACCGTGATGCGCCCCTGGCGAAACGCCCCGCCGCAGCGGGCGTGTCTACCATGCGTGCATCTTTTTTCGGCAAACGAGGTGGGATGTGAGCCATTGGTACACGCTGCAACTGGGCAACGAGCAACAGGCCTTCGAGCCCCTGCGGCAGATTCAGCAGGTTTTCATGGCAAGGTTCCTCATGGCGCAGCCCGGCACGGGGCGGGCGCTGTTCTCGCACTTCGATGCGGCCGAGGACCGCGTGGTGCTGTTCTTCTCGCCCGCGGCCGCGGACATTGCCGTGCGCTTTCGCGCATCGCCGTGTGACCGGCCCGCGCAGGACCTGGTGCTGCTGGCGGGAGAGGGTGACGCATGGCATGACGCGGCGCAGGATGAGCGCCTGGCGGCCTGATCTTTGGGCATAGCGCTTCGGGCATAGCGCGCACGGCCCGTGTGGGCGCGCTGTGCTTTCGCGTCGTGGGGCTTTGGCGGTTGGCTGCCACAGGCTGCGGCGCTGTGCCCAAGCCATGCCCATCTCAATCGTCGATGGAGGCGCTCCAGCGGTGGTCCCAGTCATGGCGCAGGTGGTCCATGGAGCGGCGGTCGCGCTTGGTGGGGCGGCCCTCGCGCAGCGCGGCGGCTGGCTCGGGCGCCAGGCGGCGCGCTTCGGCGGCCTGCGCGCGCGCGGCGAGGCTCTCGGGCGTTTCCTCATAGAGCTGCTGCGCCACGGGCGCCGGGCCGCGGAAGTTGCTCAAGGCACGCACCACGACCGTGCGGGCGACCGCGCCCTGGCGCAGCGCGACGGTGTCGCCCGCGCGCAGTTCACGCGCGGCTTTGGCCGCCTGGCCGTTGACGGTTACGCGGCCTTTGCCGATCTCTTCCACGGCGAGGCTGCGGGTCTTGTAGAAGCGCGCGCACCACAGCCATTTGTCCAGGCGCATTGCATCGGGTGGTGTCGTCATCTGCGTGATTTTGCCTGGGGCGGCGTGCGTGAAAAACGGTTCAGGCGCCGGCCAGTGGCAGCCGCACCACGGCGTCCAGGCCCAGCACGCGGCCGTCCGCCTGGCGATTGGCGAGGGCGATGCTGCCACCCAGCGCGTGCACGATCTCCTGGCAAATTGCCAGGCCCAGGCCCGAACCCGTGCGCACGTCGCCGGCCGAAAACGGTTGGAACAGCCGCGCCGCCAGTTCGTCGTCGATGCCGGGGCCGGCGTCGGCCAGGGTGAGGACCGCCTCACCGTCCTCGCGGTGCAGCGTGACGGCGAGTTCGGTGCCGGGTGGCGCATGGCGTATGGCGTTGTGCAGCAGGTTGCGGCACAGCTCGCGCAGCATCCATTCATGCGCGCGAATGGGCGCGGCGTCGGTGGTGATGCCGAAGTCCAGGTCGCCCTGTGCGATCAGCGGCGACAGTTCCAGCGCCATCTCGCGTAGCACTGTGTCCAGCCGCGTCACGGGCACCTCGCCCTGCTGGCGCAGCTGCTCCACTTTGGCCAGCGCCAGCATCTGGTTGGCCAGCTGCGTGGCGCGGTCCACGGTGTGGCCGATTTCCTGCAGCGCCTGCGTGGGCGGCAGGTCGCCGCGCAGGGCGGACTGCACCTGCGTCTTGAGCACGGCCAGCGGCGTGCGCAACTGGTGCGACGCGTCGCGCACGAAGCGCTGCTGGTGGGCGAGCAGGCGCGACAGGCGCTGCATGACCGCGTTGGTGGCGTCGATCAGCGGCTGCAACTCGCGCGGCGCGGTGGGGGCGGCAAGGGGGGCCAGGTCGCCTTCGGTACGGGCCTGCAGGTCGCTGCTCAGTTGGCGCACCGGTTGCGTGGCGCGCTGCACCACCAGCACCACGATGCCCGCGATGAGCGCCAGCAGCAGCGCCTGGCGCGCCAGCGTGGTGTGCAGGATCTGCAGGGCCGCCGCTTCGCGCAGCTCCAGTGTTTCCGCCACCTGGATCACGGCCATGCCGCGGCCTTCGCTGCTGGCCACGGGCTGCAGCAGCACGGCCACGCGCACGGGCTGATCGCGAAAACGGTCGTCATAGAAGTCCACGAGCGCCGCATAGGGCGGGCGCTGCGGGATGGTGCCGTGCCAGGCGGGTAGTTCGGCAAAGCCGGAAATCAAGTCGCCGCGCAGGTTGGACACGCGGTAGAACATGCGGCTCTGGTTGTCGGCCTCGAAGGCCTCCAGCGCCGCGTAGGGCACGATGGCGCGCAGCTCGGCCATGTCGTCCCAGCCGCGCACGTCCAGCTGCTCGCTGATGGTCTTGGCCGAAGCCAGCAGCGTGCGGTCATAGGCAGTGTGCAGCGCGGCCAGTGCCTGGCGGTGCAGGCTGTAGGTGTTCACGCCCACGAAGAGCAGCGTGGGCAGCAGGATGCCCACGAGCAATTGGCGGCGCAGCGACTGCGGGCGCGTCATGCCGCCACCCGGCTGCGTTGCGCGTGGTGGGGAGCCTGGCGCACAGGCGCGCCCGCTCCTGTACGGTGGCGGTGGCGCAAACCATGCCAGCGCGCGCCGCGCAGCGGGCCCGGCCGGGCCTGCGGCATCGCCCGCCTGGGGGGGGAAGGCGCGCAGCGACTCACGGGCTGTTTCATGTCTCTGGCTTGAGCAGGTAGCCCAGGCCGCGCAGCGTCATCAGGGCCACGCCGGTGCCTGCGAGTTTTTTGCGCACGCGGTACACCACCACTTCGATAGCCTCGTACTGCACCTCGCTCTGGCCGGGGAAGACCAGCTCATACAGCCGCTCCTTGGCGACTGCGCGCCCCGGCTGGGCCAGCAGGGTGCGCAGCAGCGCCAACTCGCGCGGGGTGAGGTCCATGGGCGCATCGTGCAGATAGATGGCGCCGCTTTCTTTTTCATAGCGCAAGGCGCCCATCACCAGGGCGTTGGAGGCCTGTTTGTCATCTGCCGCATCGCCGCTGCGGCGCAGCAGGGCGCGCAGCCGGGCCTCCAGCTCGTCCAGGTCAAAAGGTTTGGGCAGGTAGTCGTCGGCCCCCGCGTTCAGGCCCAGCACGCGGTCGCCCACGGTGCCGCGCGCGGTCAGCAGCAGCACGGGGGTGCGCAGGCCGCCGGCGCGTGCCTGTTGCAGCACCTGCAGGCCGTCCAGGCCGGGCAGGGTGAGGTCCAGCACCACGGCGTCGGGCGGGCGCGCGCGCCATTCGGCCAGCGCGGCGCGCCCGTCCGCAAGGGCGGTGACAGCCATGCCGCGGCGCGCCAGCGAGCGCTGCAGCGTGGCCTGCATGGTGGCGTCGTCTTCGACGAGAAGCAGTTGCATCCGCGGATTAGAACGCGTTTGCGGCGGGTGGCGGTTGGCGCGCAAATCTCGGTGTTAACCCTGGTGCCGTGGACAGCCGTTTGACAGCTTGCGCGCGCATCATCGCGCCGGTCAGCGTTCCCTTTTTCTAACAAGCAAGGAGACAACATGCGTCGCGATACCTTTCTGAAGTCGCTGGCGGCACTGGCCGCCGCGGGCAGCCTGCCGCTGTCGGCCCAGGCCGCCGTGGCCGTCAAGATGATGCTGCCCGCCAACCCCGGCGGCGGTTGGGACACCACGGGCCGCGCCCTGGGCAAGGCCCTGCAGGATGCGGGCGTGGCCTCCAGCGTGACCTATGACAACAAGGGCGGCGCGGCCGGCGCCATCGGCCTGGCGCAGTTCGTGAACGGCTCCAAGGGCGACCCGAACGCGCTGATGGTGATGGGCGCCGTGATGCTGGGCGGCATCATCACCGGCAAGCCGCCGGTCAACCTGAGCCAGGCCACGCCGATCGCGCGGCTGACCAGCGAATACAACGTCTTCGTGCTGCCCGCCAACTCGCCCTTCAAGAGCATGGCCGAGGTGGTGGCGCAGCTCAAGAAGGACCCCGGCAGCGTGAAGTGGGGCGGTGGCTCGCGCGGCTCCACCGAGCACATCGCGGCGGCCATGATCGCCCGTGAAGTGGGGGTGGACCCGGCGCGCATCAACTACGTGGCTTTCCGTGGGGGCGGGGAGGCGACGGCGGCCATCCTGGGCGGCAACGTCACCGTGGGCGGCAGCGGCTACAGCGAGTTCTCCGAGTACATCGCCGCGGGCAAGATGAAGCCCATCGGCGTGACCTCGGGCCAGCGCCTGAAGGGCGTGAACGTGCCCACGCTCAAGGAGCAGGGCATCAACGTCGAGATCGGCAACTGGCGCGGTGTGTACGGCGCGCCCGGCATCACGGCCGAGCAGCGCAAGGCGCTGGTGGCAATGGTGGAGAAGGCCGTCAAGAGCAAGGCGTGGGCCGAGGCGCTGGAGAAGAACGGCTGGACGCCCGCGTGGCTGGCCGGCGACGACTTCGCCAACTTCGTGGACAGCGAGTTCGCCAGCCTGCGCGCCACCATGGTGAAGTCGGGCATGGTCTAAGCCCGGCGGCGCCGCAGTGTGCTGCGGCGCTCCTTTTTTGAGAGCTGTCAGCGCTTGATGGATAAGCGCTAGGGCCGTTTTTTGTTTGAAACCTGCGCCGCCGCGGTGCGGCGCCTTCCCGGAGGCCGCAGCCATGTCTGAGCTTTCCTCTTCCCCTCCCTCCACTCCACCCACAAGCGCCGTGCCTTCACCCGGCTGGCAGGCGGCCGTGGGTGCGGGCGTGATCCTGGTGGCCGCGGCCATGGCCTGGGGCGCGCTGGAGATCCCGGGCAACGCCGGCTATGGCGGCGTGGGCCCCAACTTTCTACCGTGGGCCTGCGCCCTGGTGTTGGCTGTGTGCGGCGGCTGGCTGATCTGGGAGGCTGCCACGGGCGGCTACCGCCAGGCGGCCGACCCGGGCGGCGCGCCGCGCGCGGCGTGGGGGCCCTTTGCATGGGTGTCGGCGGGGCTTCTGCTGAATGCGGCGCTGATCGTGGAGCTGGGCTTCATCGTGGGCTGCACGCTGTGCTATGCGCTGGCCGTGCAGGGGCTGCGCCGCGCGGGCGGGCAGACGGGCCTGCTGTCGCCGCGCGTGCTGGCCGTGGATGTAGCGACCGGGCTGGCCATCGCCGCGCCGGTGTTCTGGCTGTTCACGCAGTTCCTGGCGATCAACCTGCCGGGCCTGACCGCCAGCGGGTGGCTGTAGGCCAGGGCGCGGGAGAGTGCACATGCATGCTGACTTTGGCTGCTTCGATGGCGCCGGCGCAGGCCGCGTTCCAAACAGGGATTGAGTGCTATGGAAATCTTTGACGCATTGCTCGCAGGCTTTGCCACGGCGATCACGCCGGCAAACCTGCTGTGGGCCCTGGTGGGCTGCGCGCTGGGAACGGCCGTGGGTGTGCTGCCGGGCATCGGGCCGGCGGTGGCGGTGGCCATGCTGCTGCCCATCACGGCCAAGGTGGATATGACCGCCTCGATGATCTTCTTCGCGGGCATCTATTACGGCGCCATGTATGGCGGCTCCACGGCGTCCATCCTGCTGAACACGCCGGGCGAGACCGCCAGCATGGTCACGGCCATGGAGGGCAACAAGATGGCCAAGAGCGGGCGCGCGGGCGCGGCGCTGGCCACGTCGGCCATCGGCTCGTTCGTCGCCGGCACCATCGCCACGGTGGTGGTGACGCTGTTCGCGCCGGGCGTGGCCGAGTTCGCGGTCAAGCTCGGCCCGCCCGAATACTTCATGCTGATGGTGCTGGCCTTCACCACGGTGAGCGCGGTGCTGGGCCAGAGCAGTCTGCGCGGCATGACGGCGCTGTTCCTGGGCCTGGCGCTGGGCTGTGTGGGCATGGACCAGATCTCGGGGGCCGCCCGCTACACCGTGGGCAAGATGGAACTGCTGGACGGCATCGACATCGTGCTGGTGGCCGTGGGCCTGTTCGCCGTGGCCGAGGTGCTGTATGCGGCGCTGTACGAGGGCCGGGTGGAAGAGTCGCAGAACCAAATGGGCCGTGTGCACATGACGCGGCGCGACTGGCGCCGGTCCATTCCCGCATGGCTGCGCGGTACCGTGATCGGCACGCCCTTCGGCTGCATCCCGGCGGGGGGGACGGAGATTCCCACCTTCTTGAGCTACGCGACCGAAAAGCGTCTGGCCAAGGGCGAGGACAAGGCCGAGTTCGGCACCCGTGGCGCGATCGAAGGGGTTGCGGGCCCCGAGGCGGCCAACAACGCCACGGTGACCGCGGCGCTCATCCCGCTGCTGACACTGGGCATCCCGACCAGCAACACCACGGCCGTGCTGCTGGGGGCCTTCCAGAACTATGGGCTGAACCCCGGCCCGCAGCTGTTCACCACATCGGCCACGCTGGTGTGGGCGCTGATCGCGTCGCTGTACATCGGCAACATCATGCTGCTGGTGCTGAACCTGCCCATGGTGGGGCTGTGGGTGAAGCTGCTGAAGATTCCGCGTCCACAGCTCTACGCCGGCATCCTGATCTTTGCCACGGTGGGCGCCTACGGCATGCGCCAGAGCACGTTCGACCTGTTCCTGCTGTACGGCATCGGCTTGCTGGGCGTGCTGATGCGGCGCTTCGACTTCCCTACGGCGCCCGTGGTGGTGGGCATGATCCTCGGGCCGCTGGCCGAGGCGCAGCTGCGCAACGCGATTTCCATCGGCGAGGGCAGCTGGATGATCTTCCTGCAGCGCCCCATGGCCGTGACGCTGCTGGTGATCGTGCTGGCCGTGCTCATCGTGCCGCGCGTGCTGCGCCGCTGGGCCGAGCGCAACCTGGCCCATGCGCGCCAGAGCGTGGACGATGTGAGTTGATGGAGCGCTGCGCGTCGGCGCTACCTGCGCCGGCGCGCGCGCGGCCCTAGCGCAGCACCCGGGCCGCCACCGGGCCTGACTGGGGTGCAGGCCCGCTGCCGGGGCCTTCCTGCCGGGCCGCAGCGGCCGCGCCCTGCGGCTGCGTGCGGCGCCGCGCCACCCACAGGTACAGGCCGCTGCCCAGCACGATGATGGTGGCGATGTCGAGCACGGCCCAGAGGATCTGCATGGGCATGCCCGCGTAGTCGCCAAAGTGCAGCGGCTGCGACACCAGCAGGGCCGTCAGGTACCACGGTAGCTCCGGCGCGGCGGTGACCTTGGCGGTGCGCGCGTCGACCAGCACGGGCTCGAGCAGGCGCGAGGTGAGCGGCGCATCACCGCGCAGGAAGAAGGTGTTGTGGTGCGGGCTGGAGAAGGCCGTGCCCGGGAACGCAATGAACGACAGCCGCGTGCCCGGCGCCTGGGCCAGCGCTGCGTCCAGTGACTGCTGCAGGGAGCCGCGCTCGGCGACGGGCGTCAGCGGCTGGCCTTGGTAGGGCGCCAGCAGCGCGGTCAGCTCGTCATGCTGCCAGTATTTGACGATCAGGTCGGCCCAGGTGTTGACCACACCCGTGGCGCCGACCACGCAGGCCCACACCAGTGTCACGATGCCCAGCAGGTTGTGCAGGTCCAGCCATTTCACGCGCGTGGAGCGGTCGCGGCGCACCTCGCCGAACTGCAGCTTGCGCATGAAGGGCGCGTAGAGCACCACGCCGCTGATGATGGCGACCACCAGCAGCAGGCCCATGAACCCAAGGAACAGCTTGCCTGGCAGGCCCGCGAACAGGTCCACGTGGAGCTTGAGCATGACCCACATAAAGCCCTCGTCGAAGCGCGGCTGGGCCAGCACTTCGGCCGTGCGCGCGTCCACGGCCACGGAGCGGAAGTCGTCCGTGGGAGCCGGCGTGGGCGTGAGCGTCACAAACCACAGGTCGGTGCTGTCATCGGGCTGCGAGGCGTACTGCACCACGCGGTCCGGGTGCTGCGCCTGGGCCACCGCCAGGATGCGGTCCAGGCTGGCGCGGGGCGTGTCCGCCGGCATGGCGGGGGCCTCCACCTCGGTGCCGAGCAGGTGCCCGATCTCGTGGTGAAAGATCAGCGGCAGGCCGGTCAGGCACAGCAGCAGCATGAAGACCGTGCAGACGAGGCTGCTCCACTTGTGCAGCCAGGTCCAGGTCTTGAGGGTGTTGGGTGTCAGCATGGCGTTGGTGCGTCCGTAGGGGGTCAGAAATCCACGCTGGCGCTTAGCGTGAAGGTGCGCGGTGCGCCTACCACCAGGTAGCCTGATCCGGGGTAGCCGCCCGCCGAGGCCCAGTAGTTGCGGTTGGTGGCGTTGTCCACGCGGGCGCGCAGTGTCAGCAGCCGGCCGCCGACCTCGGTCAGATAGCGCACGCCCAGGTCCAGGCGCGTCCAGGCGGGCAGGCGCAGGGTGTTGGCATCGTCGGCGTAGCTCGCGCCGGTGTGGACCACGCGCGTGTCCAGGACGAGGCCCCGCACGCCCGGCACATCCCATTCCACTCCGGCATTGGCCTGCAGGCGCGGTACGCCGATCACGCGGTTGCCATCCAGCGATGCGGTGCCCGTGGCGCGCTGCTTGGCCTGCAGCCAGGTGGCGCCACCCAGCAGGCGCAGGCCGCGCGCGGCTTCGCCATAGACGTTGAACTCCACACCCTGGTGGCGGTCTTTGCCGGCGGCGGTGAAGACGTTGTCGGCATTCACCAGCGCACGCGGGCGCGTGGTGCTGAAGAGCGCCACCGAGCCGCCGATGCGGCCCGCGTCGTACTTGACGCCGATTTCCTTCTGTTTGGAAACGTAGGGCGCGAGCTGCTGCCCGTGGTTGACGACCGGAACGCCGTTGGCCGTGGCCGGGGCCGTTTCGCCCTGGCTCAGGCTCTCGATGTAGTTGGCGTACAGCGACAGGCGGGAGCTGGCCTTGAACACCACCCCGGCCGCGGGGCTGATGCGGCTCTTGTCGTAGCTGCCCAGCGGTGCCGAGGTGCCGTAGGCGTAGTCCTGGACCTTGATGCTCTGGTGGCGCGCACCCACGGTGAGCAGCAGCGTGTCGTCCATGAAGGCCAGCGTATCGCCCAGCGCAAAGCTGGCCAGGCGCGTGCGCCCCGTGAGGTTGGGGTTTGCCAGGTCGCCGCCATACAGCGCGCCGGCGCTGAATGCGGGAGCGGCATAGGGGGTGTAGTCATACAGGTTGGCGGGCAGCGTGTTGCCGTAATCCATCACATAGGCGTTGTCCTTCTCGAAGTCGAAATACGAGGCGGAAGCCACCCATTCGTGTCCCACGCTGCCGGTGCGCAGCTTGCCGCGCACGCCCAGCTCGCCCGTGTCCACGCGGTCTTTGCGGGTGTTGTCGAAGCGGTAGACGCTGCCCGCGCCGGTGTCGGAGTTGGTTACCCTCAGGTTCGCCAGCGAATTGGCCTCCTTGCTGCGGCGCATGCCCCAGGCACCCCAGGCGGTGATGTCGGGAGTGAGGTCGACTTCGCCGCGCAGCGTACCGAAGAGGTCGCGCTCGTTGGAATACGACCAGGGCTGGGAGAAGTTGGCCTTGGCATCGGGCGCGGCGGGGATGCTGGTGGCCAGGGGGCCTAGTGTCACGTTGCTGCGCGTACCCTTGAGCTTGTTGTCCTGCCAGCCGATGTCCCCCGACAGGCGTACGTTACGGCTGCGCCAGTCCAGCCCCACCGAAAGCAGGCCCAGGCGGCTTTCCTCGTGATCAATGGCGGTATCGCCATCGCGCAGCGCGGCATTCACGCGGATGCCGGTGCTGCCCTCGGGGCCGAAGCGGCGCGCCAGGTCGAGCGCAGCGTGCCCGTAACCTCCCGACCCGGTGCCCAGCGTCACGCGGGACAAGGGCTCGTTCGGCGCGCGCTTGGGCAGCAGGTTGATGGAGCCCCCCGCGCCGCCCCCGAAGGGCGCCGCCCCCGTGAGGAAGGTGGCGGCGCCCCGCAGGACCTCGACACGCTCGAACAGTTCGGTGGCGATGTACTGGCGCGGCAGCAGGCTGTACAGGCCGTTGTAGGCCACGTCGTCGGAGCCGACCACGAAGCCGCGAATGAAATACGCCTCCTGGAAGTTGCCGAAGCCCCGCGCCATGCGCACGCCAGAGTCGTTTTGCAGCACTTCGCCCACGCTGCGGGCCTGCTTGTCCTGGATGAGTTCGTTGGTGTACGCGGTGATGCTGAAGGGCGTCTCCTGCGGGTCGCGCGTCCCCAGGATGCCGACACGCCCGCCGCGCGCCACCTGGCCGCCCGCATAGGTTGGCGACAGGCCCTGGGCCGACGCGTCGGCGCTGGCGTTGACCTCAACGGTGGGGAGTTCGGGCGCGGATGGCGTGCCCTGCGCATGCGCCATGGACTGCACCGCGACAAAGATGGCCAGGGCTAAAGGGGTGGGGCGGTTCATGGTTGTGATGGGCGGGAGGAAACAGAGTCAGGGGCGGCGCAGGGCTTGGCGCGCGGGACCAGCGCGCACCAGGTCATCACGGCAACGGGCAGGCCAAGCGCGAACCATGACCAGCGGTCGCCCCAGTGGTCGGACACCAGTGCGCTCAGCAAGCCGCTGGCGGTGAGCACGCCCAGCACGCACGGCCAGAGCCAGAGGGAGGGCCGCGATGGCGCGGGAGGCCGCGGGGTGGACGGGGAAAGGCGGGTGTCGTTCATGGTTGGGCCGGTCAACAGCGGTGGGCGTTAAGGGCGTGCAGAAGCTGTGCGCTGACGTTAAAGGTCATAAGAACGAGAGTGATTGGTGTTTATGTTTCTAGGCGCATCGCTGCCTCGTTCATCGCCCTAGAAAGAGTGCGCCGGGTACCGCCGCGCAAGCGCAGCGCGGCCAGCGCCCGGGGGACGGCCGCCCCCGGGACCTCCCCACCAGAGAGCACGCTTGCACAGGCGCGGAGTATAGCTCTATGTTGAGAATGGTTCTTATTAATTTGCAATGCGCGTCGAACGCCGGCGTTACCATCCGACCATGCCCCTGCATACCGACGCCTCGCCCTTGCCGCTGGATGCGCAGGGCATCCTGAAACTGGCTGCGCGCTCCATGTTCCAGCTCTTTTCCACCATGAGCCAGGGCATGTTCCTCGTGGACCTGAGCGGGCGCATCGTGTGGGTCAACGAGGGCTATCGCCGCTTCCTGCCCGACCTGGGCGTGCATTCGGTCCATGACTTCGTGGGCCGCATGGTGGAGGAGGTGATTCCCAACACCCAGATGCGCCAGGGTCTCGCCGCCCGCGGCGATCACACTCTCCCTGCACAAAGGCTGCACCATGTCCTTCGTCTCGCGCTACGTGCGCTGCGCCGGCTATGAAATCCACCTGACCGACTGGGGCGCGCCCGGCGCGCCGGTGGTGGTAGCCTGGCATGGCTTGGCACGCACCGGACGCGACATGGACGAGCTGGCCGCACACCTGGCGGCCCATGGCTGGCGCGTGTTGTGCCCCGACACCCTGGGTCGCGGCCTGAGCCAGTGGAGCCGTGATCCGCAGCGCGAATACACGCTGGCTTTCTATGCACGCGTTGTGGAGGAGCTGCTGGACCAGCTGGGTGTGCAGCGGGTGCAGTGGGTGGGTACGTCGATGGGCGGCGCCATCGGCACCGTGTGCGCCGCCGGCCTGCTGGCGCCGCGCCTGCACGGGCGCATCACGCACCTGGTGCTCAACGACAATGCCCCGCAGCTGGCCGGCCCCGCGCTGGAGCGCATCAAAGCCTATGCGGGCCAGCCGCCCCAGTTCGATACCGTGATGGAGCTGGAGGCCTTCTTTCGCCGCACCTACGCGCCGTTCGGCTGGCTCAGCGATGCGCAGTGGCTGCGCCTTACCGAGACCTCGCTGCGCCGCCTGCCCGATGGGCGCGTGACCCCGCACTACGACCCGGCCATGGTGCAGCAGTTCACGCGGCATGAGAACGACTATCTCGTTTGGCCGCACTACGACCGGCTCGACATTCCCGTGCTGTGCCTGCGCGGGGCCGAGTCCGACCTGGTGCTGCCCGCGGTGGTGCAGGAGATGCAGCGCCGGGGCCCGGGCGCACGCGGCCTGCTGGAGGTGGTCGAGGTGCCGGGCTGCGGCCACGCGCCCGCGCTCAACGTGCCGCAGCAACTGGCCTGGGTGCAGCGCTTTTTGCAGGGCCAGCCCGCGCAGGGATGAAGCGGCGCACGGCTTGCGCGGTGTGCCTGCATTGTTGCCATCCACGCAACGCAGTTTCCTTATTTCAGGTCTCACTCGGCGCAGCCGTTGCGGCTAGCATGTGAGACTTGCATTGCATGGGCGTCAGCGGCGACGCCGGCACGGCATGAAGGGAACCGCGACATGGGTTTTCTGGTGGATCTGATTCGCGAATACGGCCTGGGTGTCGTGTTCCTGAACGTGCTGATCGAGCAGCTGGGTGCGCCCATTCCCGCCTACCCGGTGCTGGTGGTCACGGGGGCGGTGGCGGGCGACGACTGGCAGCATGGCGCACGCATCGTGCTGTTGGCTGTGGCGGCCGCGCTCATTGCCGACCTGCTGTGGTACCAGGCCGGCAAGTCCTACGGCCATCGTGTGCTGGGGCGCATCTGCCGCATTTCGCTGTCGCCCGATGCCTGCATCCGCCAGACGGAGTCGCTCTACGGCCGCTGGGGCCCCAAGTCGCTGCTGATTGCCAAGTTCGTTCCGGGCTTTGCGTCTATCGCCAGGGCGCTTGCGGGTGTGGTGGGCACGCCGCGGTCGGTCTTCGTGCTGTACGACACGCTGGGTGCGTTGATCTGGGTGGGCTCGGCAGTGTTGCTGGGATCGCTGTTCAGCACCACGGTCGAGGATCTGCTGGCCGTGCTCACAGCGCTGGGCCAGGGGGGATTGGTATTGCTGGCGGTGAGCCTGGGCGTGTTCATTCTGCGCAAGTGGTGGCAGCGCCAGCGCACGGTGCGCTCGCTGAAGATGCCTCGCGTGTCGGTGCAAGAGTTGCGCGGCATGCAGGCCCAGGGGGCCATGCCCACGGTGATCGATGTGCGCACGGGTCAGGCCTACAGCGCGGGCCATATTCCCGGCGCCCAGGCGTGGGAGCTGCGCCCCCGGGACGCGGCAGCACCCCACGCCCATCTATTGCCGCACGACGCGCATCCGCACGGCGTGGTCATTTATTGCGACTGCCCGGCAGAGATATCGGCCGCCCGGTTGGCGCGCCAGCTACAGCGCGCAGGCTTTTCCAACGTGCGCCCGCTGCTGGGCGGGCTGCAGGCCTGGCAGGACGCAGGGTTCGAGAGTGGCCAAGCCGTCTGCCGATACGCCCTGACACCGCTCGCCGCGCCAAGCAACAAGGCCTCCGTGTGGAGGCCTTGTTGCGTTGTGCGCGGAGAAGGACGTCAGTCCGGCATGGAGCAGTGCCCGCCCGAGGCGGCCTTGCCCGAGCCGGCCGCGATCAGCGGCGCCTCGAAGCGCAGGTCCACCGGGGCGGAGTTGCTGTAGTCCCAGGCCAGGAAGGCGGCGAGCACGGCCCAGAAGGTCAGGCGCAGTGTGGTGTGTCGTGTCATGGCGTTGTGCTCCTCCGGTTCAGAAGCCGAAATGGCGGCGGATGCGCAGGCCGAAGATCGTTCCTGCGAAGGCCAGCGGCACCCAGATCCAGCCGTGGATGCTGCCCGTGGAGATGCCCGACAGCATGGCGCCGACGTTGCAGCCGAAGGCCAGGCGCGAGCTGTACCCCAGCAGCAGGCCCGCGACCAGGGCCACTGCCCATTGCGTGCCCGTCAGCGCCTTGGCCGTGACCGGCTTGCCGGCCGACACCCACAGAGCGCCCCCGAGGATGCCGATGTTGGTGATGCTGGTCACGTCCAGCAGCACGGTCTCCTGCAGACGGGCGGCATTGCCGGGCTGGCTCCAGAACCAGTTGCCCGCCAGGTCCGCGGCACCGCTGGCCTGGGCGAGTTTTGCCGCCCACAGGCCAAAGCCGTACACCACACCCCAGGGCTGGCCGGCGATCACCAGGTTCAGCGTGGCCAGCAGCGCCAACAGCACGGCGCCCACGATCCACCTGCGCACCAGCAGCGGCTGGGGCTGCGTGCCTTGCGGCCCCTGGGCGCGGCGCGCATACCAGCGCACCCCCACCGCGACCACGGCCAGCACCGCCAGCGTGATCAACAGTGCCTGTTGCCAACCGAAGCGATTGACCAAACCGACGGGCTGCGCGCGGCCGAGGTCCAGCCAGAAGCCCAGGTGCATTGAGCCCAGGAAACTGCCGAGCGCGAACAGCGGCAGGATCGCCGCGTTCATTGGAATGCCCAGGCCCGCCTTGTACAGCGTGCCGCTGCCGCAGCCGTCGGCAATCTGCATGCACAGCCCGAACACGAAGGCGCCGACCAGCAGGCTCACGCTGGGTGGGCCCAGGGCGGCCGTCAGTTCAGGGAAGTGGCCCAGCAGCGGCATGGCCAGTGCGGCGGCCAGTGCCAGCATCAGCAGCTGGCCCATGACGCCGCTGGCGTCCTTGTCCTCGATGAGCATGCGCCAGCCCGTGGTGAAGCCAAAGCGCTGGCCGGCCAGCACCGCGCCCAGGCCCAGACCTACGGCGAACAGGGCCGCTTGCCGCACGGACACGGTCCACAGCAGCCAGCCCAAGAAAATGGCCAGCAGGGCCGCAAGAGGGAGTCGTTTCATGGAAGAGGGCCAGAGATTCAAAAAAGTGAGCTGCTAGCGCTTTCCTGGCAAGCGCTAGAGGCCGATTTGACTATGAAGCTGTCAGGTGCCCAGCGCAGTGGGCTGGCTTACTTGAGCTTGCGTTCCCACCACTGCTTGGCGTCGTAGGCCAGTGCCTCGGCGCGGGTGGGCTGGTTCGCCATCAGCGGCGGCTCCTGGGACTGGGTCCAGTCCACCATGGAGCCGGCATACAGCTTCACACCGGGCAGGCCCGCCACTTCGGACAGGCCGAACCAGTCGGTGGCCGCCCAGTGGCCGGTATTGCAGAACGCGACCATGTCCTGGCCCTGTTCGCGCTTGACCTTGGCGGCGATCTGCCGGGCCGTCGCCGCATCCACGAAGGTGGAGGTGCCGGGAACGAACCACTGGTTGAAGTCCAGCTGCTGTGCGCCCGGCAGGGTGCCAGACACCTTGGCCGCGGGCGCACGCACCTTGCCCTGGTAGAAGGCATCGGGGCGCGAATCCACCAGTGCGGCGTTGCTCAGGCGAATGTGCTGGCCCACGTCCTCGCGCGTGGCCAGCAGACGGGTGTCCAGCGTGGGCGTGTACTGGCTGGCCGCGACCTGTGGCACCTCGGCCGTCAACGGAAGCTGGGCTTGGCCCCAGGCCTTCATGCCGCCATTGAGGATGGAGAGTTCCTTGAGGCCCAGCAGCTTCAGCGTCCAGTACACGCGCGCCGCCGCGCCGAAGTCCGTCGGGTCCGCGCCCGTGGAGACCACCACGGCATGCGTGGTGGGCGTGAGCCCCAGCGACTGCACCAGCGCGGTGAGCCGGGGCAGGTCGGGCAGTTCACCCGGGTTGCTGGCGGGGCCGCGCCACTTGCCGTAGGGGGCATTCACCGCACCCGGAATGTGCTGGGCGCCGTAGCTGGCGGGGTCGCGGATGTCGATCACGCGCGGCGGCGTGGCCTGCGTTGTCTGGGCCTTCAGTTCGGCGGGCGTCAGCAGTGGCTGGGCTGCCCACGCCGCAGGGGCCACATGGGCGGCCGTGGCGAATACCGCGAGGGCGAGCAGTTTTTTCATGGCGATCTCGAAAACAGTCGTTCAGGGAAGGGCGTAATTGTCCCGCGCCCTTGAGCCTCATCAACGACAGAATCGGATTGTTCTTATAGCCAATATGGATAAGCCAGGCCCGGCCCACCGCGGCGCCGGGCGGCTTTCAGAGGCCGCCGCCGAGCCTGCGCGGCACGCGCCGCCGCCCCAGCGCCATGGCCTGCCACGCGCGGCGGTAGGCCAGCAGCGTGCTTTCGGCGCGCGCCCGCACGCTGCCTTCCCACGGCTCGCCGGGGGTGAGGCCCGCGTGCGTGCCAGTGAGCAGCGCAATGCCCTCGCTGACGTGCTGCGCCGTATAGACGTGAAAGCGCCCCGCCGCTACCGCATCCACCACGGCCGGCGAGAGCATCAGGTGGCGCTGGTTGCGTGCCGGAATCAGCACGCCCTGCGTGCCGGTCAGGCCCGCGTGCGCGCACACGCGGAACCAGCCCTCGATCTTCTCGTTCAGCCCGCCCACGGGCAGCACCTCACCGTGCTGGTTGAGCGCGCCGGTGACCGCGATGTCCTGGCGCAGCGGCAGGCCCGACAGCGACGACAGCAGGGTATACAGCTCGGCGCAGGAGGCCGAGTCGCCCTCAATGCCGCTGTACTCCTGCTCCAGCACGATGGACGCGTTGAGCGCCAGCGGCGCCAGGTGTCCGAACAGCGCGCTGAAATAACTGTGCAGGATGAGCACGCCCTTGTCGTGGATCGGGCCGGACAGCTCGACCTCGCGCTCGATGTTGACCAGACCTTCCTGGCCTGCATGCGTGCGCGCGGTGATGCGCACGGGAAAGCCGAAGCGGTAGTCGCCCAGGTCGATCTGCGTGAGCGCATTCAACTGGCCGACGCGCGTGCCATCCAGCGTGATGAGCAACTCGCCCTCGGCAATCGATTCGTGCAATGCCTCCTCGGGGGCGTTGTGGCGCTGGCGCTTGGCGATCAGCGCGGCTTCCACGTCGGCCGCATCGGTCAGCGCCGCGCCGCGTGCCCGCGCCTGGGCCGCGCTTTCGAGCAGCAGGGCTTCCAGCAGGGAAAAGCGCGCGCTCTGGCGCGACTGGTCGTCGGCCTCGCGGTGGGTGAATTCCAGCAGGCGGGCCACGGCCGCGGCGCTGCAGTGCGGCAGGCCGCGGCGGGCGCACGCGCGTGCGATGAACACGGCGCTGGCGTAATGCGTCTGGGCGCTGGCGGTGAAGCGCTCGGCAAAGTCCACCTTCACGCGAAAGCGCTGCGCCAGGTCTTCGTCGCCCTCCTGCAGCACGTAATACTCGACGGCGGTGCCGATCAGCACGAGCTTGACGTCCACATCCACGCCCTCGGGCTGCAGCGCCACTGTCGGCCCACCACCGCCATGGCTGGCGGCGGTGTCCTCGACCGCCAGGCGGCTGCAGCGCAGGAAGCGGCGCAGCCGCTCCCACAGCGGCGTATCGCCCAGCAGGTCGCGCAGGAACAGCATCAGGTAGCCGCCGTGCGCACGCAGCAGGCCGCCGGCGTGGATGCTGGAGAAATCGGCATACGGCGCGTCTTCGCCGGATTCGTACTGGATGTGGCCGAACAGGTTGCGCAGCTGCGGGTTGTCTTCGACCACCACTGGCGCGCCCTTCAGGGAAGCGTTGTCCACCGCCAAGTTCACTTGGCACAGCGCCAGCAGGTTGGCCAGTTGGTCGCGGCGCTCCTCTTCCTGCGGATCGTCGGGCTGCTCGCCTTCGTGAGGCACGAAGAGCTCAAGGTCGTCGAGCACCTCGCGCTGCACCTGGTCGAGCCAGCGTCCCAGCTTGACCGCGTCCTTGATCTGCTTGCGCAGGCCCTGGCGGATGTCGTCCAGACCGTGCGTCACCAGCGGGCCGGCGCTCTGGCGCAGAAGCTGCGCCAGCGCATCGTCGCGCGCGCGCTCCAGCGGGCGGGTCTGTTCCAGGAAGCGCACGATCTCGGCGCGCAGTTCCTGCTCGGCCAGCTCGATGGCGGCGCGCTCGGGTGCGCCGAGCGCTGCGCCATCGGCCTCCGTCAGCGGCTCGCCGCCCGGGCCCAGCAGGGTGAACACCATCTGCCCTTGTTCACGCGACAGGCGAAACCGCCGTGCACGCGCGAAGTCGGCCAACTGGCTGAAGGCGCGCGCCTCGTCGCTCTGGTAGCGCTTGTGGATACGCTCGCGCTCGTTCTTCACGTCCGGCGCAGCCAGGCGCTTGGGGATCTCCGCCTCCAGCTGGCGGCTCCAGCTCGCCATCTGGTCGCGCAGCTGGCGCCCCTGGCCCGCGGGCAGGCGCAGGGCGCGTGGACGTTCGGGTGCGTCGAAATCGTGCAGAAAGCACAGGTCCGGCGGCACGGGCCGGCTGGCGGCCGCTTCGTCCATGGCCTGGCGCATCAGGGAGGCACGGCCGCTGCCGACCTCGCCCAGCACGAACAGGTGGTAGTCGGGCTGCTGCATGGTCAGCCCGAACCGGGCCGCATCGAACGCGCGCTGCTGGCCGATCCACGGCAGGGGCTCGGCCACCAGCGCGCGCGTGTCGTCAAAGCCCAGGCTCTCGGGGCGGATGCTCAGGCGCAACTGGCCGGGTGCGAGTGCCGTGCAGGGCGCGCTCATGGCTGGCTCCAGCCCGCCAGGTGCTGTTGTGCAATGCGGCTCAAGGCGGTGATCCAGGCGGGGTTGTCGTTCAGGCAGGGGATGTAGCGGAAGTCCTGGCCGCCTGCGTGCAAGAAGGCCTCGCGTGCCTCCTGGTTGATCTCCTCCAGCGTTTCCAGGCAGTCACTGGTGAAGCCCGGGCACATCACGTCCACGCGGCGCGTGCCGCCCTGTGCCAGCGCCACCAGCGAGGGTTCGGTGTAGGGCTCCAGCCAGCGGGCCTTGCCAAAGCGCGACTGGAAGGTCAGCAGGTACCGGTCTTCGCCCAGCCCCAGCGCCTGCGCGAGCAGCCGGGCCGTGGTGCGGCATTGCTCCGCGTAGGGGTCGCCCAACCGCACATTGCGTTCGGGAATGCCGTGAAAACTCATCACCAGCTTGTCCGCCGGGCCGCCCTCGCGCTGCCAGTGCGCGCGCACCGACTGGGCCAGCGCGGCAATGTAGTCCGGGTGGTCGTGGTAGTCGTTCACGAAGCGCAGCTCGGGAAAGCAACGCGAGCGGCGCACCCACGCGGCCACGTCGTCGAACACGCTGGCGGTGGTCGTGGCCGAGTACTGCGGGTACAGCGGCAGCACCAGCGCGCGGCGCACGCCGGCGTCCTGCAGCACCTGCAGTTGCGCACCAATGGCCGGCTGACCGTAGCGCATGGCGGGCAGTACCCGCACCGGCTGGCCGGCCTCGCCCAGCCAGCCGCGCAGCATCACCGCCTGCTTGGCCGTCCATACGGCGAGCGGGGAGCCTTCTTCCGTCCAGATGCTGGCGTACTTGGCGGCCGACTTGGCCGGCCGCGTGCGCAGGATGATCCCGTACAGCAGAGGCAGCCACAGCGCCCGCGGAATTTCCACCACCCGCGGGTCGCCCAGGAACTGCGCCAGATAGCGGCGCAGCGCTGGTGCGGTGGGGGCGTCTGGCGTGCCCAGGTTGCACAGCAGAATGGCGGTGCTTTCGCGTGCTGCGGCGGTCTGGATCGAAGAGGCTGAGGCCGTCTGGGCGGCATGGTGAGAAGGCGAGGCGGGCATGCGGTGATTGTGGCAAATGCCGGGCGGTATGCTCGGTCCATGCTCGATATTTCCCGCATCCGCGCCATCACTCTTGACCTGGATGACACCCTATGGCCTATCTGGCCCACCATTGCGCGGGCTGAGAAGGTGCTGATCGAGTGGCTGCTCACGGTAGCGCCCGGCGCCTCGGCGCTGCTGGCGTCGCCCGATACGTCCCGCATGCTCCGTGCGCAGGTGGCGTCCGCCCATGCGCACCTATCGCACGACCTGACGGTGCTGCGCCGCGAGACCATCCGCGCAGCGCTGCGCCAGGCGGGCGAGGACGAGTCGCTCACGGACCAGGGGTTCGACGTGTTCTTCGCCGAGCGCCAGCGGGTGGAGCTGTTCGACGATGCGATAGCGGCGCTGGAATTCCTCTCGGCGCGCCACCCGGTGGTGGCGCTGTCCAATGGCAATGCGGACCTGCAGGCCATCGGCATCGGACAGTACTTTCGCGCCAGCATCAGCGCCCGCGAGTTCGGTATTGCCAAGCCCGACCCCCGCATCTTCCATGAGGCGGCGCGGGTGCTGGACCTGCCGCCCGCGGCCGTGCTGCACATAGGCGACGATGCCACGCTGGATGCGCATGGCGCGCTGGGCGCCGGCATGCAGGCGGCCTGGCTCAATCGGGGCGATGCGGCGTGGCCGCACGCGGTGGCGCCCCCTGCCACCGTGCGCGACCTGGCCGCGCTGTGCCGTCTGCTGGGGTAGGCGTGGTCCGTGTCAGCGATGGGCGCGGCGTGCGCGCCAGCGCCGCAGAGCCGCCTTTTCCAGTTCGGCCAGCGTGAAGACGGCCAGCCCGGCCAACAGGACGCGCGACCATTCCTGCACAGACAGGTCCGTGGAGCCGAACACGGCCTGCATCCAGGGCAGGTGCACGAAGCCCAGTTGCAGCAGCGCACAGAGGGCGATGGTCAGCGGCACCTTGGGATTGCCCAGCAGGCCCTCGCGCGACAGCACGCTGCGCTCGATGTGCCGGCTGTTGAGCAGGTAGAACATCTCCATCACCACCACCGCGCTGACAGCCATGGTGCGCGCGGTTTCGATCGCAGCGCCGTTGGACAGCTCCCACAGGAACAGCCCGAGCGAAGCCGCCGCCATGCAAACCGCCACCATGAGCACACGCCACGCGAACAGGCCGGACAGCAGCTTTTCTTGCGGAAGCCGTGGAGGGCGGCGCATGACGTCGTCCTCCGCAGGCTCGAATGCCAGCGCCACGCCCAGCGTGCTGGACGTGACCAGATTGATCCACAGCACCTGCGCCGCGGTGAGCGGCAGCAGCAGGCCAAATGCGATGGCGGAAAACACGATCAGCGCCTCGCCCCCATTGGTGGGCAGCATGAACAAGATGAATTTGCGCACGTTGTCGTAAATGCCCCGGCCCTCGCGCACCGCATGGCCCAGCGTGGCGAAGTTGTCGTCGGTCAGCACCATGGCGGCCGCGTCCTTGGCGGCCTCGGTACCGTTCCTGCCCATGGCGACTCCCACGTCGGCGCGCTTGAGTGCGGGCGCGTCGTTCACGCCGTCGCCCGTCATGGCCACGACTTCACCGCGGGACTGCAGGGCTTGCACCAGGCGCAGCTTGTGTTCGGGACTGGCACGGGCGAACACGTCCACGCTGGCCACCACGTCACGCAAGGCGGCGTCGTCCAGCAGCTCGATCTCGGCGCCCGTGAGGGCGGGGCGGCCCAGGCCGATGCCCAGCTGCGCGCCAATCGCACGTGCGGTTTCGCCGTGGTCGCCGGTGATCATCTTCACGCGTACGCCCGCGGCCTGGCATTCGGCCACGGCGGCCACGGCCTCGGGGCGCGGCGGGTCCATGCTGCCCAGCAGTCCGAGCAGCGTGAAGCCGCCCTCCATGTCGGCGAACTGCAGCGCGTGCCGCTGCGCCGGCACGCGCTTGATGGCGATCGCCAGCACGCGCAGCGCCCGCGCCGCGCAGTCGTTGGCCGCGCGGCGCCAGTAGTCGTGCTGCAGCGGGGCATCGGTGCCCGCGCCATCGGCGGGCCACTGGCGCTGTGCGTTGCACATGTCCAGCACACGCTCGGGCGCTCCTTTCACCAGGATCACCGCATGCCCCGCGTGGTCGTGGTGCAGTGTGGCCATGAAGCGGTGCTCGGACTCGAACGGTATGGCGTCGATGCGCGGCTGGCGCGCATGCAGCGCCGTGGCGTCCAGCCCCGCCTTGAGCGCCAGGGTGACGAGCGCGCCCTCCGTCGGGTCGCCCGTCAGGCTCCAGCCCTGGGGTCCGTCGTGCAGCGTGGCGTCGTTGCACAGCAGCGCCACCTGGGCCACGGACTGCAGGGCAGGGTGTTCTTGCGCAGTGATGGGCACGCCCCCGATGAGGAAGCCCCCCTGCGGCGCATAGCCGCTGCCGGTCACCTCTATGACATGGTCGGCGGTCACCACGCGCTGCACGGTCATCTCGTTGCAAGTGAGGGTGCCGGTCTTGTCGGAGCAAATCACCGTGACGGCTCCCAGCGTTTCCACTGCCGGCAGGTGGCGGATGATGGCGTTGTGCTGCGCCATGCGCCGCACGCCCATGGCCAGGGTGATGGTCATGATGGCGGGCAGCCCCTCGGGGATGGCCGAGGCCGCCAGCGCCACGGCCATCATGAACATGTCCGCGGGTGCCTGAGCGCGCCAGAGCACCCCGATGGCGAACGTGGCGAGCACGAACAGCCCGATGGCCAGCGCCAGCCAGCGGCTGAACTGCGCGATCTGCCGCAGCAGCGGCGTGGTGCTCGCCTGCACCTGGGCCAATAGCGTGCTGATGCGCCCCAGTTCACTGTTCGTGCCCGTGGCCACCACGGTGCCCAAAGCGGTGCCCGCGGCCACCAGCGTGCCGGAGTAGAGCATGCTGCGGCGGTCGCCCAAAGCGGCGTCGGCTGCCACGGCGGCTTCGTCCTTGTCGCAGGGCACGGACTCGCCCGTCAGCACGGCCTCGTCGGCGCGCAGGCTGCGGGCCGTGAGGATGCGCAGGTCCGCGGGCACCTTGTCGCCGGACGCGAGGATGACGATGTCGCCCGGCACGAGCTGGTCGGCGTCCACCAGTTGGCGCTCCCCCCCGCGCAGCACCGTGGCCTGGTGCGAGAGCATGTGGCGTATCGCGTCCAGCGCCGACTCGGCCTTGCCCTCCTGCAAGAAACCGATGATCGCGTTGACGATCACGGCCCCCAATAGCACCCCGGTGTCGATCCAGTGCGCCAGTGCCGCGGTGACCGTCGCGGCAGCGAGCATCACGTAGATCAGCACGTTGTGAAATTGCTGCAGCAGGCGCAGCCAGGCCGGTCGGCGCGGCGGCGCGGGCAGGCGGTTGGGGCCGAAGCGTGCCAGGCGCCGCGCCACCTCGGCATGCGCCAGGCCGTGGCGGTCGTCGGTTTGCAGCCGTTGCAGCGCTTCGCCAGCGGAAAGCGCATGCCACGGGGTGTCGCGGGCATCGGTGGATGGAGGCAGGTGCATGCAGGGCGGACGCCGGACGACGCGACTGGTCGAGTGAACCCAGTCTAGGTCCGCAGGCGTGGACCGTGCCAATGCCCCAGTGCCAGGCCGGGGAAAGTGGCCGCTATTGGCCTTCTTTTGCTATATAAACAATAGCTGACTGCGCTTGCTGGTTGGGCATTTGATGCTGTTTTTGATATGCATCACGTGGCCGTAAATGGTCGCCGCGGGCAAGCAGGGGCCAGTGTTTCGCATGTGGCAGGGGAAGTCATATCCCTCTGCCGAGGCGGCGGCGCCCGTCATCCATTGGGCAGGGGAGCGCTGCAGGGGATGCCCTGCACCGCCGGCCCTGCAGTGCAACGATTTCAGGCGGGGATGCGTCTTGCCAAGAAGTCGCGGATGGCGAACAGCGTTGCGTCCGGTGCTTCGGTCATCTGGTGGTGGCCCACCGGCAGATGGACGATCTGCACGTCCTTGCCCGCGGATCGCGCGGCCTGGATCAACCCCTGCGCGGCCTTGGGCGTGGTCATTTGGTCTTGCGTGCCCAAGGCGAACAGCACGGGGCACTGCACCGCTGCGATGGCCTGCTCGCCATGGGAGTAGCTGTCGCAGGCGACGAAGCCGCGGTGGAACACATTGACCTGCGGGTTGCTGCGCAGCACCTTGCGGCCCAGCGCCATGCCCGCGCCGTACACCCAGAAGCCCGCGCCTGAGGGGGGCGCGAGGGTGCTGCGCGAGAACACGTTGACCATGCGCAGCGCCTGCTCGGGGTCGGTCTGCGATGCCTCGATGAGCGCGGGCGACACCTTCATCGGATAGGCCGTACCCACCAGCACCAGATGGCTCACGCGCCCGCCCAGGCGTGCGGCGGCCTCCAGCGCGATCAACGAGCCCCAGCTATGGCCCACCAGCGCGGCGTGCTGGATGGACAGTGCGTCGAGCAGGGCGCCCACGAAGTCGGCCGCCTGCTCCACGCTCGCAGGGGCATCGCCCGCGCTTTTGCTGTGGCCGGGCAGGTCGACGGCCAGCACGTTCCAGCCATGGTTGGCCATGTAGCGGCTTTGCAGCGCCCAGACGCTGTGGTCATTGAGTACGCCGTGGATGAACACCACGGTGGGCTTGGCGGCATCGAAGGGCTTGCCGCCGGTGTAGCAGTAGGTCTGTGCGCCGTTGACTTGCACGTACATCACGCACCTGCCTTTCGCGCTTGCTTCTCCGCAGCCTTGAGCGCCCGCTTGAGGTCGTCGATCAGGTCGTCGGCATCTTCCAGCCCGATCGACAGGCGGATCGTGCCCTGGCTGATGCCGCCCGCGGCGAGCGCTTCGTCGCTCATGCGGAAGTGCGTGGTGGAGGCGGGGTGGATCACCAGGCTGCGGCAGTCACCCACATTGGCCAGGTGGCTGAAGAGCTTGAGCGTCTCGATGAACGTCTTGCCCTGCTCGCGGTTGCCCTTGAGGTCGAAGCTGAACACCGAGCCCGCGCCGCGCGGCAGCAGGCGCTGCGCGAGCTGGTGGCTGGGGTGGGACTCGAGCAGCGGGTGGCCCACGCGCTCGACGAACGGGTGGCTGGCCAGGAACTGCACCACCTTCTCGGTATTGCGCATGTGGCGTTCCATGCGCAGCGGCAGGGTCTCGATGCCCTGCAGGATCAGCCAGGCGGTGTGCGGGCTCATGCAGGCGCCGAAGTCGCGCAGGCCCTCGCGGCGAGCGCGCAGCAGGAAGGCGCCCACGGTGCTCTCCTCGGTGAACACCATGTTGTGAAAGCCGTCGTAGGGCTGGGTCAGCTCGGGGAAGCGGCCGGAGCCTTCCCAGTCGAAGCTGCCGCCATCGACCACGACGCCGCCGATCACCGTGCCATGGCCTGAGAGGAACTTGGTGGCCGAGTGGTACACCAGGTCCGCGCCATGCTCGAAGGGCTTGATGAGCCACGGCGAGGTGAGGGTGGAGTCCACCAGCAGGGGCACGCCAGCTTCATGCGCAATGTCCGCGACCGTGGGGATGTCCAACACCTCCAGCCCGGGGTTGCCTACGGTTTCGCCAAAGAACAGCTTGGTGTTGGGGCGGATGGCGGCGCGCCAGCCGTCGATGTCGCCGGGCTTCACGAAGGTGGTGTCAATGCCGAAGCGGCGCAGCGTGTAGTGCAGCAGGTTCTGGCTGCCGCCATACAGCGCCGTGCTGGCCACGATGTGGCTGCCTGCGCCCATCAATGTGGCAATCGCCAGGTGCAGCGCGGCCTGCCCGCTGGCCACGGCAATCGCCCCCACGCCGCCCTCCAGCGCTGCCACGCGCTGCTCCAGCACCGCGTTGGTGGGGTTGCTCAGGCGGCTGTACACATGGCCCGGGCGCTCTAGGTTGAACAGGGCCGCCGCATGGTCGCTCGACTCGAAGACGAACGAGGTGCTCAGGTGGATCGGCACGGCGCGCGCACCTGTGGCGGGGTCCGGCTGCGCGCCGGCGTGCAGGGCCAGCGTGTCGAAGCCGGGGTCGGAATATCCGGGCATTCATGTCTCCAAAGTGGTGAATTTGTGCGCCATTGTGGGCTATATTTATTCGCTATCGGGCTGCATGCAGCGCCTGCAGAACCCTTCGGAGACTCCCCATGAAAGTCAGCGACATCCTGCGCCTCAAAGGCAACACCCTCTACACCGTGCATCCCGACGAGCCGCTGGCCCGCGCCGTGGATGCCATGGCCGATAAGGACATCGGCTCGCTGGTCGTGATGGAACATGGCGACCTGGTGGGCATGCTCACCTTCCGCGAGGTGATCCAGGCGCTGACGAAAAATGGTGGCGGCGTGGGCACCATGCTGGTGCGTACCGCCATGGACGACGCGCCGCTGACCTGCACGCTGGAGACCGACATGGACGAGGTGCGCCGCATGATGCTGGGCCGCCACGCGCGCTACATGCCCGTGATGGACAAGCGCATGCTGATGGGCGTGGTCAGCTTCTACGACGTGGCCAAGGCCGTGGTGGACAGCCAGAATTTCGAGAACAAGCTGCTCAAGGCCTACATCCGCGACTGGCCGCAGGAAGAATCGCGGCCGGCCAACTGATTTGGTGATCAAAATAGCTGCCAGCGCTTGTCAATCAAGCGCTGGCAGCTATTTTTTTGGTAGTAACAGTGGCTCGGGGATAATCGCACCCCTATGAGCGGCAACACACTCGGTACCCTTTTTTGCGTCACCAACTTTGGTGAATCCCATGGCCCCGCCATCGGCTGCGTGATCGACGGCTGCCCGCCCGGCATGGAACTGTCCGAGGCCGACATTCAGGCCGACCTGGACCGCCGCCGCCCCGGCACCAGCCGCCATGTGACGCAGCGCAACGAGCCGGATGCGGTGGAAATCCTCTCGGGCGTATATGAGGGCAAGACCACCGGCACGCCCATCGCGCTGCTGATCCGCAACACCGACCAGCGCAGCAAGGACTACGGCAACATCGCGCAGAGCTTCCGCCCGGGGCATGCCGACTATGCCTACTGGCACAAGTACGGCCTGCGCGACCCGCGCGGTGGCGGCCGCTCGTCTGCGCGCCTCACGGCACCCACCGTAGCCGCCGGCGCGGTGGCCAAGAAATGGCTGGCCGAGAAATACGGCACCCGCTTTCGTGCCTGCATGACCCAACTGGGCGAACTGCCCATCCCGTTCGAGAGCTGGGAGCATGTGCCGCACAACCCCTTCTTCGCACCGGTGGCCGACGTGCAGGCCTACGAGGACTACATGGACGCGCTGCGCAAGTCCGGCGACTCCTGCGGCGCGCGCATTCGTGTGCAAGCTACCGGTGTGCCCGTGGGACTGGGCGAGCCGCTGTACGACAAGCTGGACGCCGACATCGCCCATGTGATGATGGGCCTGAACGCCGTGAAGGGTGTGGAGATTGGAGCTGGCTTTGCCAGCGTGGCGCAGCGCGGTACCACGCACGGCGATTCGCTCACGCCCACGGGCTTCGCCAGCAACAACGCGGGTGGCGTGCTGGGCGGCATCAGCACCGGGCAGGACATCGAGGTGTCGCTGGCCATCAAGCCCACCAGTTCCATCATCAGCCCACGCGAGTCCATCGACATCCACGGCCAGAGTACCGAGGTGATCACGAAGGGGCGCCACGACCCCTGCGTGGGCATCCGCGCCGCGCCGATCGCCGAGGCGTTGCTCGCATTGGTCATCATGGACCATGCGCTGCGCCACCGTGCGCAATGCGGCGACGTGGTGCAGGCCGTGGCTCCGATTCCGGCAGTCCGCCAGGGGTGATGGTCAAAAACGGCTGTAGCGCCCGCCCAGTGGGCGCTGTCAGCTATCAATAGAAGAGCAATGGGAGAGCAGCGGCTTACTTGCGGACTTCGTCCACCAGCGCACGGAACTCGTCGATGTCCTCGAAGCTGCGGTACACGCTGGCGTAGCGCACATAGGCCACCTTGTCGAGCTTCTTCAACTCGCGCATGACCAGCTCGCCGATGCGGCTGGACAGAATCTCGCGCTGCCCCAGGTTGAGCAGCTTTTCCTCGATGCGCTCGATGGCCGAGTCGATCTGCACTGTGCTCACCGGGCGCTTGCGCAGCGCCAGCTTGAACGATCCCAGCAGTTTCTCGCGGTCGTATTCGACGCGGCGGCCGTCCTTCTTGACAACCGTGGGGAAGTTGACTTCCGGTCGTTCGTAGGTCGTGAAGCGCTTGTCGCAGGCGCCGCACTGGCGCCTGCGGCGGATGAAGTCCCCGTCCTCGGAGACGCGGGTCTCGACGACCTGGGTCTCCTGATGGCTGCAAAAGGGGCACTTCATCGCGGCGGTCGATCAGCGATAGACCGGGAAGCGGCTGGTCAGCGCGTGCACCTTGGCGCGCACGGCTTCCAGGTTCGCCTCGTCATGCGGATTGTCCAGCACGTCGGCCACCAGGTTGGCTGTGAGGCGCGTTTCCTCTTCCTTGAAACCCCGTGTCGTGATGGCGGGCGTGCCCACGCGAATGCCGCTGGTGACCATCGGCTTTTCGGGATCGTTGGGGATCGCGTTCTTGTTGATCGTGATATGGGCCTTGCCCAGGGCTGCCTCGGCCTCCTTGCCGGTGATGCCCTTGGCGCGAAGGTCCACCAGCATCACGTGGCTTTCGGTGCGACCGCTCACGATGCGCAGTCCGCGCTGGATCAGCGTTTCCGCGAACACCTTGGCGTTCTTGGTCACCTGCTGCTGATACTGCTTGAACTCGGGCGACAGGGCTTCCTTGAAGGCCACGGCCTTGGCGGCGATGACGTGCTCCAGCGGGCCGCCCTGCAGGCCGGGGAAGATGGCGCTGTTGATGGCCTTCTCGTGCTCGGCCTTCATCAGAATGATGCCGCCGCGCGGGCCGCGCAGGCTCTTGTGCGTGGTGGAGGTCACCACGTCCGCAAACGGCACCGGGTTGGGGTACTCGCCCGCGACGACCAGGCCGGCATAGTGGGCAATGTCCACCCAGAAGATGGCGCCGACTTCCTTGGCGATCTTCGCGAAGCGCTCGAAGTCGATGCGCAGGGCGTAGGCGGAGGCGCCGGCGATGATCAGCTTGGGCTTGTGCTCGCGGGCCTTGGCTTCCAGCGCGTCGTAGTCGATCTCTTCCTTGTCGTTCAGTCCGTAGGAGACTACGTTGAACCACTTGCCGCTCATGTTCAGCGGCATGCCGTGCGTGAGGTGGCCGCCCTCGGCCAGGCTCAT
This sequence comes from Diaphorobacter sp. ED-3, assembly GCF_027625375.1. Taxonomy (NCBI): domain Bacteria; kingdom Pseudomonadati; phylum Pseudomonadota; class Betaproteobacteria; order Burkholderiales; family Comamonadaceae; genus Diaphorobacter; species Diaphorobacter sp. ED-3. Next base: position 1,911,438 of record NZ_CP115182.1, read on the forward strand.
GCCCAGAATGGTGTCGCCGGGCTTCAGGAAGGCCATCAGCACAGCCTGGTTGGCCTGCGAACCCGAGTTGGGCTGCACATTGGCCGCTTCGGCGCCGAAGAGTTGCTTGATGCGGTCGATGGCCAACTGCTCGATCACGTCCACGTTCTCGCAGCCGCCGTAGTAGCGCTTGCCAGGGTAGCCTTCGGCGTACTTGTTGGTGAGCTGCGAGCCCTGAGCGGCCATCACGGCGGGCGAGGCGTAGTTCTCGCTGGCGATCAGCTCAATGTGTTCTTCCTGGCGGCGGTCTTCGGCCTGGATGGCGGCCCACACCTCGGGATCGGTTTGTTCGACAAGAATATTGCGTTGGTACATGGCAGTCCGATGAACTAAGTGTCCCTTGGCAATCAAGGGCTGCCCAGGCGAACGACGGATCGCTGCGGGGCTGGTGCCTGCCGCGCGGCACGCTCCCCAGTGGTTTGCAGAAAAACGCTGTTTCCTGCCGGTGTCCACGTCAGCGGCGGTGCCCCGGGGGACGTCCGCGCCTATCGCCAGTTGCGTGCCCTGCTAGTGTAGCTGAGCACGCCCTTCATCAATGCCAGATTAGGCTCTTCAGAGGCCGCTCAGCAGGGCCACCTTCTCGCCAGTGGCAGGGGTTGCAGGTGCGGCTTCCGGTGTGGCAGGAGCCTTGGTGGACAGGAGAGGTGGATTCACGGGGCCGGCGGGAGAAACGCCCGTGCGACCATTGGCGACCTGGCGCAGCCGGAAATGCTCCGCCAGTACCTTGGCGGCATAGCCCCCGTCGTCGGGCAGGTTGGCTGCGCCGACGTAGTAACGCAGTCCGCCTTCCAGCGAGCCGGCGCGCGCGATGCACTCCTGCAGCACCTTCACGCCCACGCGCAGGTTGGCCACGGGATCGAATGCCGCCAGGTGCCCACCAAAGCCTTCGTACTTGTCGGTATGCACGCGCGTCATCACCTGCATCAAGCCTTGCGCACCTACCGGGCTTTGTGCAAACGGGTTGAAGCTCGATTCCACGGCCATGACGGCCAGGATCAAGGTGGGATCCAGCTTGGTCCGCGCGCCGATTTCATACGCCTCGGTGACCAGTGCCGCCAGCGGTTCGGGCGCCACGCGGTACTTCTTGCTGAGCCAGTAGGCCACGGCAGCCTGTTCCCGCGGCAACTCCTTGGGGTTGAGCGCTACTGCCCGCTCGCTTGCGGCAGGCTCCATAGGGAAGCCCACTACGGCTTCCTGGCGGGCCTGCAGCCAGCCCATGAGTTCTTCTTCTCCTGCCTGGCGCAGGTCCGGGCGTGCCGTAAGTGTGATCACGCCAAAGACGACGCCCAGCCCGAGCAGGGCGAAGCCGCTGTGTGTCACTTCCAGAAAACCGTTGATCACATCGCCCGCAAACGTGCGGACGCCGGCAATCACATTTCCTGACGCTGTCATAGCTTTCCTTTCTAAGTCGGCTCCTGAGCGAAGAGCACTGTCGTGGTTGCTCAGGAGTCCGGTCCTGCCAGACGGAGGGGTCTGGGTGGGTATGCCGTTCAGTCCGTTTAGGCGCGTTAAGCCCAGGGGAATCTGTTGACTGTCGTAGCCGAAATCTGTACAGGCTAGGGTTTTTACTAGGCCTTGGTTGAGGGCTGGCGGATTCTAGGAGGTCTCCAAATTCAAGGTCAACACTAACATTTGAATTTTTTAGAACAAAAAGTTCTGTTCAATCTGTGGGAAAGCACAGATTTTTCGCGCATGTCCTTTTAAGAAGGGTCTGTGCGCTAGCAATTCGACTGCTTAATGAAACAGTCAATTGCATGAATTTTTTCATTGCTAAAAGCTGTTGGAAGGCGCGCTCGGATTTGCTATCTTTGAGGCGCCTGAACGACTCAGGCATCCGCCAAACGGGGCGATCAGCGCGATGAATGGCAGACAGTGCCGCATCACATGAGATCTCCTCCAAGGCAACCTCTGGAGGCAATCCCTTGCCTCCTGCGCTTGAGACGATCCTCTCCCAAGCGCAAAAAGATGGCGAAAGACCGTTGTGTCAGCCGTCAAGCCCGGTGTGCGAAGAAGTTCGACACCGGGCTTTCTTTTTTTTTGCGTTTTTTTACCTGCCTGCGTCAGCGCGGGAACGGTCCCATTGCGTTGGTAGCTCAACAGAATAGGTGCCGCGTGCTGCAAGCCATCAAGAACAACCCCTGGATTCGTCGATTTGCATGGTTGGTGCTGTGCTGGGGCGGCGCGTGGCTGCTCGGTTGGCTGGTGGTCCCTCCGTTGGCGCAGTCGCAGATTGAAAGGCATGCGAGTGAAGCGCTGGGGCGCAAGCTGACGGTCGAACGGGTGGAGTTTTTGCCCTGGACTTTGGAGGGCACTTTGCACGGCGTAGCCCTGGCGTCAAAGGATGGCAGTTCAGAGCAGGTACGGGTGGGCCGCATCTATATAGACGCTGAATTGCAATCCCTTTGGCGGGGCGCTCCAGTGATCGATGCGCTGCAGGTAGACGACCCGGTAGTTCGTGTCACGCAATTGGCCCCAGGGGTTTATGACGTGGACGACCTGCTCGCGCTCATGGCGGCAAAGCCGCAGGGCGAGAAATCAGCCGCGGAGCCGGCACATTTCGCGCTCTTCAATATCGCATTGAAGGGTGGTGTCGTCGAATTCGATGACCGTACGGTGGAGGTGGTGCACACGTTGCGCCGCGTGGAACTGGACGTTCCTTTCCTGAGCAGTTTTTCTGCGGACCGCGAGGTCAAGGTGACGCCGCGCCTGGCTTTTGAGCTCAACGGCAGCACCTTTGATACCTCAGCGATGGCTACTCCCTTTACGGACACCAGGGAAGCCGAGGTTCGCCTGCATATTGAGAATTTCGACCTGGCCCCCTTCGGTCGCTACCTGCCGCCCAGCGTGCCGGTGCGGCTCAAGGCGGGGCGATTGGACGCGGATGTTCAACTAGGGTTCGAGCAACGGGAGACCCCTCGACTGCTGATTTCCGGGGATGTGCAACTGAGCGGGGTACATGCCACCGATGCGCAGGAGCAGCCTTTGCTGCAATTCGAGGAAATGCGTGCCGTATTCAAGGAGGCGGAGCCCCTGCGGCGCAGGATCAACATTGATCTGCTGGAATGGCGTGGCGCGCGTGCACATGTACGCCGAAACGAGGCGGGTGAAGTAAAGCTTGCGGGATTGCCACGGGCCGAGAGGGACGAGCACCCAGCGCCACAGACAAAGGAGTCTGCGGAGCCCTGGCGTGTTTATATCGCCAGGGTGGGTTTGCGGGATGGCTTCATCCAATGGACCGATGCCAGCCTGCCGCGGGGGACCGCCGCGTGGGAGGTGGAAGACCTGCAGGTAGAAGCGTCGTCCATTGCCTTGCCGCTGGAACAGCCCATGCAACTGCGTGCGAGTGCTTCCCTCAGGCAGTCTGCGGTCGCCGGCAGCAGCGAATCCGCGCGATTGGCTGTACTGGGCCAGGTGAGCGCCTCGCAGGCGCAGGCCGCCCTTTCCATCAAGGGCCTGCCGCTGTCCATCGCTGCGCCCTATCTGGCGGGCGTGCTGCAACCCCGCGTGGAAGGTTCCGTGGATGCGGACCTGGGAATAGCACGGCATGGCGATGTCGTGCTGGCGAAGGTGGCTGCGTTGTCCGTGGATAAGTTGGCGCTGCGTTGCGCCTCCAAGGAACAATGCGTTCCACTGCAGAGCGCAGGAATCAAGGACGCGCCTGCGGATTCACTGGCCGCGTGGAGCCGGCTGGAAGCGGGCAATGCCTGGATACGCTGGCCCCAGCGCGCCGTATCGGTAGAGCGGATTTCGTTGCAGAGGCCGCGCCTGCTGCTGTCGCGCACTCGCACGGGGGAATGGATGTTTGAACAGTGGGGCGTGTCGCACCCGGGGGTGACGGGGCCCAACGCGGACGCTCCAAAGGCTGCGGGTCTTCCCTGGTCCATGGGGCTGGCTTCCCTGGAGATCGATGGCGCAGCAGTGGCTTTGCGCGACGCGGTAGCGCAGAGCGCCGTAGCGCTGAATGTGTTCGACCTGCAACTGCACGCGCGGGATTTCGCTTATGCGGACGGGCGGGTCACTCCCACGTCATTGCGCCTGGAAGGCCGGGTGGGTGCAGGGAGGACTGAACCCGGGCGATTGCGCTACGAGGGCTCGGTGGCGATGGCGCCCGTTCTGACGGCGCAGGGCAAGGTACGCGCCCAACACCTGCCGTTGCACGCGCTGGAGCCCTATGTAGGGCAGCAGCTTAATGTCGACATCCTCCGCGCCGATGGTGGCTTCGACGGAGACGTGCGCTATGTCCAGGGGAATGCCGGCGCCACTGTTTCGGTCAAGGGGGATGTGTCGCTGGACGAGGTGCGCGTGCGCGCCAAGGCTGGCTTGGACATGCCTGAGGAGACGAAGGCCGGCGAGCGGAGCGTAGGCGCGCGGGGCGAGGATCTGCTGCGCTGGAAATCCCTGGCGTTGCGCGGAGTGGCGATGAATTTGCAGCCAGACCAGCCTGTGTCTCTGGATGTGAAGGAAACGGCGCTCAGCGATTTCTTCGCACGGATCATCGTGCAGGAAGACGGCCGCATCAATTTGCAGGATATTCGCAAGGCTTCGGCAGCGGAAGACGCGGTTGCGGCATCGAACGCTGCGGCCGCCGCTCCGGCAGCGGCCCCTTCGGCTCCGCAGATCCGCTTTGGTCCCGTGGCGCTGACCAATGGGTCAGTGCGCTTCACGGATTACTTCATCAAACCCAACTACTCTGCCGACCTGAGTGCGCTCACGGGCCGGTTGAGCGCATTTTCCTCGGTGTCGCCGGAGGCGGGGGCAGCGCCGCAGATGGCCGACCTGGAATTGCGCGGTCGCGCCCAGGGGACGGCGTCACTGGAAGTCACCGGCCGCATCAACCCGCTGGTCAAGCCCCTGGCGCTGGATATTCAGGGGCGCATGCGTGACCTTGAGTTGCCCCCGTTGTCGCCTTACAGCATCAAGTACGCGGGTCATGGGATCGAGAAGGGCAAGCTCAGCATGGACGTGGCGTACAAGATCTTGCCCGATGGGCAGCTCATCGCCACCAACAAGCTGGTATTGAACCAACTGGCGTTTGGGGAACCCGTGGAGGGCGCGTCCGCCAGTCTGCCCGTGCGGCTGGCGACGGCCCTGCTGGCGGACCGCAATGGGATCATCGACGTGGATCTGCCCATCAGCGGCTCCCTCAACGACCCCGAATTCCGTCTGGGAGCGGTCATCCTGAAGGTCATCGGCAACCTCATCATGAAAGCGATCACCGCCCCCTTTTCCCTGTTGGCTGGCGCTTTCAGCGACGCGGGCGAGCAGGGTGCGGTTCTCTTCGCGCTGGGCAGTGCAGAACTGGATGAGAAGGCCCGACAGCAACTGGAGAAAATCGCCAACGAACTGAACAACCGCCCCGCACTGAAGGTCACGGTCGTGGGTTGGGCACAGCCCGACGCCGAGCAGCTGGCATGGAAACGCCAGCGCTTGCGAGACATGGCCGAGGCACAAAAGCGCAGGGCAGCCATCCGTGCGGGTGAACCTGCGGACAGCATCGCACCGCTCACTGACGAGGAATACCCCGCGCTGCTGAAGGAGTTGTATCGCCGGTCCGACATCCGCAAACCGCGCAACTTCGTCGGCTTGGCGAAGGACGTACCCGTTGCAGAGATGGAGGCCCTGCTGATGCACAACCTGACAATTCCGGACAACGCCATGGCGGATCTAGCCCTGGCGCGAGGGGTGGCCGTGCGGGACTACCTGGCGCAACAGCAAGTCCCGCTTGAACGTTTGTTCGTAGGCGCAAGCAAGCTGCAGCCGGGCGGGGAGGGCGATGCGCGATGGCAGCCGAAGGCAGAGCTTTCTTTGAATGCCCAGTGAGGGGCGCGCGGGATTTTGTAACCTCACAGGGTGTGGCTACCGGTACAGTACCGTTCGAATGCGAGCGCGGTTCCCGCGCCATCCCGTCTATCCCTCAGATTCCTGATCTGGCGCAGCGGGAAGGCGGTGTAAAACCGGGCGAAAATAGCCGCTTGTCCGTGAGCGATGCCCACCTACTGCTTGCGCTGTTGGCGCAAGGTGGCTCGCTTGCACATTGATAAATCCATGTTCCCTTTTTCTTCACGTAGCAAAATGTCCGACGCATCTGACGCGACCCCGGTCCCTGCCAAAACCAGCGAGCCGCATCCCCTTGATGCGTTGACGGGCGGCGCTTTCTCTGCGGCCACGTCGGGTGAACGCTCGGCACGCATCCGTGAATGGTTGTCCACCCAGCCTGGCGTGGAAAAGCTCCAGGAAGTATTCAAGGAATTGAGTGCGCGGGACAAAGGCGCCGCGCGCGCAGTGCGTGAGCGACTGGACGAGATTCGGCGCGCGGAGGGCCAGGAGGCGATCGCCGCCGAATGGGCAGCCAAGGCCGAAGCGCTGCTCGCAGCCGCCAAGCTCAACATTGCCGACGCGCTCGCCTGGCAGCGCGATGCGGCCAAGGCCGGCGCGCCGCTGTCCCGCGAACCTCTGTCGGTGCTCAAACAGCATCTGAACGAGCGCGTGAAAACCATCGAAGATCTGCAGCATCGTGTTCAGGTGCAGCGCGAAGCCGCCGTTCTGCTCGCGCAGCGCATCGAAGTGTTCTCCACCAAACCGTGGAAGGATGCGCAGTCCGCGCTGGAACTGCTGAACGCCGATGTCGGCCGCTGGCAGGAGCAGGCCCAGGCACTTGCCGACGACAGTGCCTGGCCCAGCGTAGAGGCGCGCTTTCCCGCGTTGCTCGATGCTTCGCGCACCCAGCTGCTGGTGGTGTGGGAAGCGTTTCAGTCGGCATTGGCGCAGGCTGTCCTTGCGGCAGAAGACCCCTCGGCTCCCCTGCCGCCCGTGCCCGTGTGGTCCGACGAACTGCGCCAGGCGCGCGGGCTACCCCCAGAAGCGGGAGCCGCCGCCAAGACGCCTGCCCCCCGCCCATCCAAGCCGCAGGCGACTCCTGAAATGCGCGAGAAGGCCTTGCAGGCCGTCCAGGAGGCCCTGGCCAAGCTGGAGCAGGAAACCGCGCAGGGCCATGGCAAGGCCAGCGCTGGCGCCGCGACTGCGCTGCGCGCCGTGCTTAAGGTGCACGGCAAGTTGATCGATGCCGAACTGGAGCAGAAAGTGCACGCCGCCCTCGTGGCCGCGGGCGAGTTGGAGGGCTGGCAGCGCTGGAGCGCCGACCAGGTGCGCGAGGATCTCGTGGCCCGGGCCGAGGCACTGCTGCGCAGGCCGGAAGGACAGTCCCTCGGCGGGCGCAAGATGCAGGAAACGCTGCGCCAGCTGCGCGAGCAGTGGAAGCAGGCCGACCAGGGGGCGCCGGCCAACCACGCCCTGTGGAAGAAATTCGACGATGCGTGCAATGCCGCGCACAAGGTGGTCGAGGGCTGGCTGGAGAAGGTGCGTGCCGAAGGTGCCGAACACCGTGCGCAGCGGTTGGCGCTGATCGAAGAGGTGAATGCCTGGGCCCAATCGCAAGCCGCTGCCGCTGCGCAGGACTGGAAGTCCTTCAGTCGTGCATTGCACCAGTTTGCCGAGCGTTGGCGCACCGGTGGCCATGTGAGCGAAAAAATGTTCGCTGAACTGCAGCCACTGTGGAAGCAGGCACTGGCGGCTGCCAGCGCTCCGCTGGAGGCTGCGCAGAAGGCCAGCCTGGAGCGCCGCCACGCCATGATCGAGGAGGCAGGCGCCCTGGGTGCGGCCCCAAGTCTGCGCATCGATGCCATCAAGGCCTTGCAGCAGCGTTGGCAGGCCGAGGCGCAGGCGGTGCCGCTGGATCGCAAGCATGAGCAGAAGCTCTGGGACGCGTTCCGCAAGCCCATCGACGAGGCGTTCAACCGCAAGTCGGCCGAACGTGAGCGCAGTGCCTCCGAGTTGAGCGCGCACGACCGGGCCGTGCTGGAGGCATCCAAGGCGCTGGAGGCCGCCAATGCGTCGGGCGATGCGCAGAAAATCCGCGGTGCCATGGCCGCGCTGGAGCGCGCGCTGAAGGAGCCTGCCGGCGGATCGGGGGATTCCGAAAATTTGGATAAAAAAGCCGATCAAACCATTGATGGTCAAGCGCAAGCAGCTACTGATTCGGTAGCAGATCAAAACGATGCGCCGACTTCCAAACCCGTGCCTGCGGCGCGCCCGGTGGTGGCCGTGCGTGGCGATGACCGGCCGGGGGCGCGCAAGGCGGTGCCCGCGCAGCCCACGGTCGCCGGCCGTGGTGGCGACCGGCGTGACGGCCGCGGCCCACGGGACAGCGGTATGCAGGGGCGGGGGCGGGAGCGCGATGGTGCTGCTGCGCGAGGTCCGCGTCTGGGTGATGCGGCTTTCCGGGCGCAACGCGACGCCATGGAGCATGCGCAGGGCGCGCTGCGCAAGCTGGCGGCACAGGCCCATGGCGAAGCGCTCACGCAGCTGTTGTCGGCCTGGAAAAGCCGCGACGCTGCGCAATTGCCCAGCGTCCAGGAACTGGGCGGCAAGGTGCCCCCCACGGCGCGCACCGCCTGGTCGCAGGCGATTGCGGCACCTGCGGCCGGGGGTGCCCCGGAAGCATTGCTGCGGCTGGAGATCGCGGCGGAGGTCCCGACGCCCGCAGACCAACTGGCCGCACGGCGTGCTCTGCAGCTGCAGTTGCTCACGCGTCGCAACGATCCCTCGCCGGCGCAAACCTGGACGCAGGATGTGGCGCGCGTGCTGGAAGGCGCCAGCGACGAGGCAGGCGCGCGCCGCCTGCAGAGCGCATTGAAGGTCCTGCTCGGCAAATAGTCGGCGGTGTCGTCGCCCAGGGCGGGCATCCGTGTCGTTCCGGAGAAGGACGCTACGGATGCCGGCGCATCAACTCGTCCGGGTGCGCGGAACGGCAAGCCCCAAGGCAAATACGGAGTTCGGCACATCCCCTGACGGTAGCTGGGTTTTCGCTGCCCGTCGGCCTGTGGTGCTGGCGGGCGGGGCCACTACCACGGCTGCAGAATGGTCGGCATGGCAGGCGCTGGCTTCCCGTTGGGTCAGCAGGTCCGCCACCGTAATGGACTGCAGGTATTCCATGACACGCGAGTGAAAGCTGGCCCACAGCTCGGCCGTCATCTCGCCTGGTGCCGATGCGGTGCCGGTGTCCGTGCCCTTGTCATCGGCGCCGCCCATGTATTTTTCGGAGGCGATGACGATATCGGCCACGGAGAGTTCCTGTGGCGGCCGTGTCAGTGTGTACCCCCCGCCGGGCCCGCGAATGCTGTGGACCAGGCCGGCGCGGCGCAGTGCGCTGAAGATGTCTTCGAGATATGACAGGGAGATGCCTTGGCGGGCGCTGATGGAGGGAAGCGCGATGGGCCGGCCGTGGGAGCGCAAGGCCAGATCGGTGACCGCAGTGACGGCGAGTTTGCCTCGGGTGGTCAAACGCATGGTGCTGTTCCTGAGGGTAGGAAAAGGGCCTGAAGCCATCGGTCCGATGGTCAGGAGGGAAAAGAGGAAGGGGGTTGCACGCCGGCGTTGCGCGGCGCGCCTGTCTTTCGCGTTCGCAGAACGCGTCCCGGCGGGCGCAACCTTTTAGACGCGCAGAGCCAGGGACCTGGGAGGTTTAGGCTGCTTTTTCAGCACAGGGGAGAGGGCGGCTCTCTCCCATTGAGCGGGGCAACTGAACAAGCCATGGAGGGGCTTGCCGCGAAAGGCGCGTATGTTCTGATCGTCCGGGAGATCCTGCTGCGCGTCCATCAGGCCGTGCTCGCCTTCGGATAACGCGTCGTTTGCCACGGAAGGGTCAGCGGCTATTGCCATTGCGGCCTCGCCCGCTGGTGCCAGTTGCACGGAGGCGACGGCTGGCCGCAGGTGTTCCACGGGTGGCACCTTGCCAAATGCGGAGACACCCACGCTCAGCAGGAAGTGGAGGGTGAAAACCGCAATCAACCATCTCGGCATGGTGGACAAATTATACGGGCGGGTCCTTAAAGCCCTTCGGCAATACATGAGGACAGTGGTCTGACTCATTGGCCTTTGGCTACACGCGCGTGTGTCGTTGCCGGTGCAGCAGGGGGGACGGGATCCCTTGAGCCTCAAGATGATGCGCCATACTGCGGCCCAGGTTGCGCACTAACGCCAACTGTTGGTTCGCCCGCTTGTCCATTGCCATGAATGTCGTGCCTTCCGATTGCCCCCCTTTCACCTTCCACAGAGGCACCGCGCCACTGCTGGTTTCCATGCCCCATGTGGGCACCCATGTGCCAGACGCCATCGCAAGGCGCCTCAATCCCGAGGCGCGGAGCGTTCCGGACACCGATTGGCATCTGGAACGGCTCTACGGTTTTGCGAAGTCGATGGGAGCTTCAGTATTGGTCGCAACGCACTCGCGCTATGTGATTGACCTCAATCGCCCTCCTGATGACTCCAGCCTCTACCCAGGCCAGAGCGTCACTGCGCTGTGCCCTGTGGACGCCTTTGACAGCACGCCGTTGTATAGCGGCAGGCCCGTGCCGGACGCAGCCGAGGTTGCCGCGCGGCGCGAGGCATTGTGGGAGCCCTACCATGCCCAGTTGCGGGAAGAGTTGAACCGTATGCGCGCCACCCATGGCGTGGCGGTGTTGTGGGATGCGCACTCGATTCGGTCGGTCCTTCCGCGCTTCTTCAACGGCACATTGCCAGACCTGAACCTGGGTACCGCCGGAGGCACGAGCTGCGATGCAGCCCTGGCGCAGGAGCTGTTTGCCATTGCCGAAACGGCGCCCGACCACACGGCCGTGCTCAACGGACGGTTCAAGGGGGGCTACATCACGCGCCGTTACGGCGAGCCTGCGCGCAACATCCACGCGGTCCAACTGGAGATGACACAGTGCAGCTATATGCAGGAGGCACCGCCGTTCAACTACCTGCCGGAGCGCGCCGGGCGCATTCAGCCCACGCTGCAACGTATGGTGGAGGCAGCACTCCGGTTCGCGCAGCAACGGTCATTGCGCTGACGCGCTAAGATGCGCGCATGCAGGTTTCCAGTCCCTCTCTCGTAGCGCAAGATCCGGCCGAGGCGCCGTGGGGATGGTCCAGACAATTCCGCATGCCGGTCTTCAAGCCGGGCACCCGGGTGAGGCGAGCCGGAAGTTGGGAAACTGTCAGCCATGTAGCACTGCGGCGCCAGGATCTGGCTGTGTACCTGGTGGGGCGCGCTGAACCCGTGGACCCCCTGGACCTGGAGCTCGAACCCACCTTGTTTACCACTGCTCGGGTGCCAGAGAGGCACTGAACAGCGGGTATCAACGCACCAATAGGTGAACTAGATGCCGCAGCGGTGCGCCATGGCTTCACCCAGCCGCACGGGCCGCGCTGCTTCCCATCCCGGCATGAACTGAACTGCGCCGCGGGGAAACAGCAGCACGACCGTGGAGCCCAGCAGAAAACGCCCCATTTCATCACCCTGACGAAGCACGACTTCTCGGTCCCCATAATCCCAGCGGCGCGGTTGGCCGGTACGTGGTGGATTGACCTGGCCGTGCCATACCGTGGCCATGCTGCCGACAATGGTGGCGCCTACCAGCACGAGCGCCATGGGGCCCAGGGGCGTTTCGAACAGGCAGATCACACGTTCGTTGCGCGCAAACAGTCCGGGCACACCGCGTGCGGTGGCCGGGTTCACTGAAAACAATGCCCCAGGCACATGGTCCATACGCACCAGTCGTCCATCGCACGGCATGTGAATGCGGTGGTAGTCGCGTGGACTGAGATAGATGGTGGCGAAGCTGCCATCCTGGAACTGCGCGGCCATTTCGGCGTCGCCGCCAAGCAGAGCCGCGGTGGAGTAGAGGTGGCCCTTGGCTTGGAAGATCTGGTCCTGCTCGATGGAGCCGATCTGGCTGACCGTTCCATCCACAGGGCATACCACCGCAGCATCGGCAAGCGGGCGCAGTCCAGGGCGCAACGCACGTGTGAAGAAGTCGTTGAAGGTTGCGTAGCTTGCAATGTCCGGATTGGCCGCCTCGCTCATGTCTACGCCGTAGTGCGCCACAAACCGGCGGATGACCGCGGTGGTCAATTGGCCCGCGCGCGCAGACGCCATCCGTCCGGCAAAGGAGGTCAGGGCTTGTTTGGGTAACAAGTACTGAGGCAGTACGGCGATACGATCAGACACGTGGCGGTAATCCTGGTGATGGAGCCGCATGATTCTAAGGGGGAGGGTGGATTGCGCCCCAGCCGTGCGTCCCGTGCGGTTGTGGATGCCCGTAATGGTACAAAAAACCACATGCCCTGCAAGTTCAGGGCTTGCCCGGATAATGCCCGGCTTCCTCGAGCCACGGCCGCCGCGCCGATTCTCTGCGCAGCTTGGCGCCTTCTCCCATTCATGTCTGCACCCCCATTCCCTCGCACAGACGCTGCGGTAGAGCCGCCGACGTCAGTCTTGCGGCGCGTCGCTGGCTGGCTGCGCCTTTTCTGGCCGGCACCCGCTGGCGTCAATCAGCGCGAACGCTTGCGCATGGTGTCGGGTATCACGCTTTGCGTGGCCGTGGTGGCGCTGTTTGCGCATTGGTTCGGGGCTGGCCTGCCGGTCCCGTGGATGGTGGCCTCCCTGGGCTCCAGCGCGGTGCTCATCATTGCGATGCCGTCCAGCCCCCTCGCCCAGCCGTGGCCAGTGCTGGCGGGCAGCGTGCTGTCGTACATGGTAGGCGTTGCCTGCGCCACGCTGGTTCCCCACGTCGCTCTGGCCTGCGGCGCAGCCGTGGGACTTGCCGTGGCGGTCATGCTGGCATTGCGCTGCCTGCACCCCCCCGGCGGGGCGATGGCCTTGTTCGCTGTGCTCAATCCGCAGGACGGCGCGGCTTTTGCGGTATTTCCGGTGCTGCTCAATATGCTGGCGCTGGTGTTGATGGGGATGGCCTTCAATCACTTGACCGGGCGCAGCTATCCGCATGCACAAAGAGCGCGGGGGGCCGCGCATAAGGGATCTGGCGCTTTCATCTCGGCGGATTTGGATGCCGCCTTATCGCACTACAACCAAGTGCTGGATGTCAGTCGCGCCGACCTGGAGGGGCTTTTGCACTTGGCTGGCAAAGCCGCCTTCCAGCGCACGCTTGGCGAGCTGCGATGCGGCGAGATCATGTCATCACCGGTGCATGCGGTGGTTGCCGAGACGCCCCTCAAGGATGCCTGGGCGCTCATGCGCAAGCACGCCGTCAAGGCGTTGCCGGTAGTGGACGGGGCGCGCAGGGTGGTCGGCATCGTCACGGTGGCAGACTTCATGCGCCTGGCCAATCTGGACATGCATGAAGGCATGGGCCAGCGTCTACGCTCGCTCATCATGGGGCGGCCCAAACGTCCCGAGCAAGTGCAAGGCCTGATGTCGTCTCCCGTGCAGCAGGTGCTGTCTGAACAGCATGTGATGGATCTGGTGCCTCTGTTCTCCGAGGCGGGGCACCACCACATTCCGGTGGTGAACGATGCGCAGGAACTGGTTGGCATCATCACGCAGACGGACCTTGTGAAGACCTTGGCTGCCGCGGTTGCCCGGCCATAGGCCCGGCTTCGACATCGCAGTACAATTCCGCCGCTTATGCACAGCGCTTCGCCTGTCCATTGAAGCCGTTTCCCCGGCCTTACGGCCTCCTGCGCCTTTGGTGCAGCAACTCACCTGCCTGCATTGCACCTTGCTTCGAGCCCCTCAAGGGCCGATGCGGCCCTTGGGTTAGTGGACGCATCGGCTTTTTCCAGGCGCCGCCATACATAATTGTTATCAAGAGACTGACCACACACATGGCCAAAGAAGAACTGATTGAAATGCAGGGTAGCGTGACCGAAGTCCTGCCGGATTCGCGCTTTCGCGTGACGCTGGACAACGGCCACCAACTCATCGCCTATACCGGCGGCAAGATGCGCAAGCACCATATCCGCATCCTGGCCGGCGACAAGGTGTCGCTGGAGATGTCGCCCTACGACCTGACCAAGGGCCGTATCACTTTCCGCCACCTTGCAGGGCGCGGCCCTGGGCCGGGCACCGGCTCGTCATCTGGCAATCGCTGAGTGTGACAAATACCGCCGATTTTTGGCGGTGAACAGAATCTGGCAGGTTAGAATGCCAGCTGTCGGAGCGTAGCGCAGCCTGGTAGCGCATCTGCTTTGGGAGCAGAGGGTCGCGAGTTCGAATCCCGCCGCTCCGACCAATTGAATCAAGGGGTTAGGTCTATTGACCTAACCCCTTTTGTTTTTGATTTTGCGGACTGTCATGTTCGCTGGCTAGGTGACAGACAATTCCCGCTGGGCTTCCCCGGCACCGTCTTACATCAGTGCCGTTCCTGTCTTCCTAGGATGATTTTTTCATTGCAGGAGCAGAAGCATGTCTGAAGAAGCAGTATTTGGTACGGCGCCTCTTTCCGAAAGGCTGGCGGCAGACCAGAAACAACGCGCACGCGACCGTGGACATTTCAACAACTACGGTATGCGGGACGACTCCACGGACGAGCCTATTGTGGATGGTGAAAATGCGGCGGATGGCGGCCAGGCGCGACGCTTTGGAGCGGGTGGCGATGAGTCCACCTATGCAAACCGGGCCGGCCGACTCCAGGAGGCAGAGCAGTCCAGCGCCGGGGAGCCTGCTATGAATTTGGTGAACGAGTCAACGTCTGCAAAGAAACCTTAATGCGGCGGCGTCGCCGTGATACGCACCCCATAATTTGACACCTCCCCCTGCTTGCTGGGTTGTCCTGATCGGGCGAGTACTGGGGAGGGTGATCATTGAAGGCTGGCTTGAAGCGCCAGCCTTTTTCCTGGACTTGTGGGATGCGTTTTGCTGACGACCGCTCAAAAAACTGCCGAGACACGCCATGACCGACTGGACGCATTGCGCGGGTTCGCCATGGTGTGGATGACGGCCTTCCATTTCTGCTTCGACCTCAGCCATTTTGGCTACTGGCCCCAGGACTTCCGGGCAGATCCCTTGTGGACTGTGCAGCGAACCCTCATCGTCAGTCTGTTCCTGGGATGTGCGGGGCTGGGACAAGCGGTGGCTTGGCAACGTCAGGTTGGGTGGGCGCGTTTCGCCCGGCGCTGGAGCCAGATCACGGCCTGTGCATTGCTGGTAACGGTTGGCTCTTTTCTGATGTTCCCGCGCAGCTTCATTTACTTTGGTGTGCTGCACGGCATGGCAGTGATGCTCGTCATCACGCGGCTGACGGCAGGGTGGGGCAGGTGGCTGTGGTTGGCCGGGCTGCTGGCACTGGTGTCGCCTTGGGTCGCAGGCTGGGCGCTGCAGGGGCCTCTTTCAGAATGGGCGCCGCTATTCAATGGACGGGGCCTTAACTGGTTGGGCTGGATTTCGCGAAAGCCCTTTACCGAGGACTATGTGCCGCTCTTTCCGTGGCTGGGCGTCATGTGGTGGGGGATGGCGGCGGGGCAGTGGCTCGTTGTGCGTTCGGACGGCTGGCTGTCCCGCCCGTTGCCGCGTGTGGTAGCGCCCCTGGCTGGTTTGGGACGCTATAGCCTCAGCTATTACATGCTGCACCAGCCCGTCTTGATCGGAGGACTGTTGCTGGCATGCTGGCTGGCGGGACGGGCATAAAAAAACGCGGCCCGAAGGCCGCGTTGTCGTGCGCGAGGCGCCTGTAGTGGTTACTCCACCTTGGCCTTGGCGCGCAGGTCTTCCTGGAACTTCGCCAGTTTCTGCTGCTGCAGTTGCTGGGCGATCTGGGGCTTGACCTCTTCCAGCTTCGGCAGCTGGGCTTCGCGCACATCGTCCAGGCGGATGACGTGCCAGCCGAACTGGCTCTTCACGGGGGTCTGGGTCATCTTGCCCTTCTCCAGCTTCACCAGCGCTTCCGTGAACTCAGCCACGTAGCTGCTCGGGCTGGCCCAGTCCAGGGCGCCACCGCGGGCGCCGGATCCGGGGTCCTTGGATTGCTTCTTCGCAATGTCCTCGAACTTGCCACCCTTCTTGATGGAAGCAATGATGGCCTTGGCCTCGTCTTCCTTTTCGACCAGGATGTGGCTGGCCTTGTATTCCTTGCCAGCGTTGGCGGCCACGAACTTGTCGTACTCGGCCTGGATCTCGGCATCGGTCACGGGGTTGTTCTTCTGGAAATCCGCGAACAGTTCACGGATCAGAATGGTCTGGCGTGCCAACTCCATCTGGGCCTTGTAATCGGCAGAGCCTTCCAGGCCGCGCTTTTGCGCTTCCTGCATGAAGATCTCGCGGGCGATCACTTCTTCCTTGATCTGGTTTTCCAGTTCGGGCGTGACCGGGCGGCCCGAACGCTCCACCTGCTGCTTCAGGACTTCGGCACGTTCCTTGGGAACCGCCTTGCCATTGACGATGGCGAGGTTTTGCGCGGCAACGGGCAATGCCATCGTGCCCAGCACGGCTGCGGCCACGAGGCCGGACAAGAGCTTTTTCTTCATTGAGAATCCACTGATTGGGAAATAGGCTGCAGACGACTGGCTGCAACGCCCTTGGATCGGGGTTGTTTCAGAGAGTTTCAATGGCAATGGCGTGGGCGCCTCGGTCAATGAAAATCTGCAGCGCATCATACACAAGGCGATGCTGTGCAACCTTGCGCTTGCCTGTAAATAACGGTGACGCGATGCGCACGCGGAAATGGGTGCCAAACCCGGTTCCATTGGCGCCGGCATGGCCTTCGTGCTGCCAGCTTTCGTCCACCACTTCCAGATGGGTGGGCGATAGTGCGGCGCGCAGGCGTTCGGCCATGGCCTCTGCCGTGATAGCGATGGAGGGCGTGGTGTTCATGGTTGCAGGTCCTTGGGCGCGGCATCGCCCTCATCCTTGACGTGGCGGCTCAGGTACAGCGCCTGGGCAATGACGAAGGCGAACATCAGGCCGATGCCTCCGAACAGTTTGAAGTTCACCCAGGTGTCGGTGTCGAAGTGGTAGGCCACCCACAGATTGAGTACACCCATGGTGGCGAAAAAGCCCGTCCAGCCCCAGTTCAGGTTGCGCCACACGGGCGCGGGCAGATCGATCTGAGCGCCCATGAGTGACTGGATGAAGTTTTTGCGGAACATCAACTGGCCGACGAGCAAGGTGCCGCCCATGAGCCAGTAGAGCACGGTGGGCTTCCATTTGATGAAGGTTTCGCTGTGTGCCAGCAGGGTGGCGCCGCCGAACAGCACGATGACGCCCAGGCTCAGCCATTGCAGGGGTTCGACCTTGCCGTGCTTGAGGCGGATGTAACCGATCTGCACGACGGTGGCGGCAATCGCCACGGCCGTGGCCACGTAGATGCCCCAGACCTTGAATGCGGCGAAGAACAGGATGATTGGAAAGAAGTCGATGAGCAGTTTCATGGCGCCGGGGGTTCGAAATCGAGCGAGGCGGAGTTCATGCAATAGCGCAGACCCGAAGGAGCCGGGCCGTCGGGAAAGACATGGCCCAGGTGGGCCCCGCATTGTGCACACACGGTCTCGGTGCGCACCATGCCGTGGCTGCGGTCCTCGATCTCCCGAATGGCACCGGGCACGGCAAGCGAGAAGCTGGGCCAGCCACAGCCCGCGTCGAACTTGGTGTCGGAGTCGAACAGCTTGGCGCCGCAGCAGACGCAGTGGTAGCTGCCGTCGGCCCAGTGGCCTTCGTACTTGCCGCTGAAGGGCCGCTCGGTGGCCGCGTGACGCGTGACCTGGTAAGCCGCGGGCTCGGCGCCCTTGGCCTGCAGCAGCGCCTGCCATTCGGCTTCGGTTTTCTGGATGGGGTAAGTCATGAGGAACAGCTGATGGAGATGGAGGACGCCCAGTCGGGCGGAAAGCCGGCGTAGGCCTCGTGCCCCGGGTGGTCGTCGAAGGGGCGCGCCAGCAACCTTTGCAATATTTGGAGTTCGGAGAAGTCCCCGAGTTTCGCGGCGCGAATCGCCTGTTCGCCCAGGTGGTTGCGCAGCACGAAGCGTGGATTGGTTTTATGCATCAAATCGGCTGCTAGCGCCCATCCATCAAGCGCTAATAGCTCCTTATATTGTAGTAACCAGGCGTCCAGAGCTGCACGGTCCAGGAACAGATCGCGCACGGGTTCGAAATCCTCCGTGGCTACTGCACCGGACAGCCGACGCCAGAAGATGGGGTAGTCCACGCGGTCGGCGGCCAGCAGCCGCAACAGGCCATCGACCCATGCGGCATCGCCTTCGCGCGCCTGCTGCAGGCCGAGCTTGGCGCGTATGCGCGCCAGGAACTGCCGGCCAAAGCTGCCTTCGTACGACTGCAGCGCGGCGCGCGCCGTGTCCACCTCGCCGATCAGCGGCAGCAGCGCCTGGGCCAGACACAACAGGTTCCAGTACGCCACGCTGGGCTGGCGGTCGAAGGTGTAGCGGCCGCGTACGTCGCTGTGATTGCAGATGTGTCCGGGGTCGAAAGCATCCAGGAACTGGAAAGGCCCGTAGTCCATCGTGAGGCCCAGGATGCTCATGTTGTCGGTGTTCATGACGCCATGGCAAAAACCCACGGCCTGCCATTGCGCCAGCAGTGCAGCGGTGCGCTCGCTCACGGCATGCAGCAGTGCGGCGTAGGCGTTGCCTTCCCATTCCTGCGAGCGGCGGCAGTTGGGGTAGTAGCGGTCGATCACGTAGTCGGCCAGGGCGCGCAGCTCGGCTTCCTGGCCGCGCGCCGCGAAGTGCTCGAAGTGGCCGAAACGGATGAAGCTGGGAGCCACGCGCGTGACCACGGCGGCGGTTTCCACCTCCTCGCGCTGCACGGGCGCGGGCGAACCGGTCACGCACAGCGCGCGCGTGGTCGGTATGCCCAGCGCATGCATGGCTTCGCTGCACAGGAATTCGCGGATCGACGATCGCAGCACGGCGCGGCCGTCGCCCATGCGCGAATAGGGCGTGCGCCCGCTACCCTTGAGCTGCACCTCTTGGCCCGTGGCGGTTTCGCCCAGCAGGATGGCACGGCCATCGCCCAACTGGCCGGCCCACACGCCGAACTGGTGGCCGCTGTACACGCTGGCCAGCGGCTGGCTGCCGGGCAGCAGGGTGTTGCCTGTGAAGGCCTGCAGTGCGTCGTCGCGCTGCTGCCAGGCTTCGGGCAGGCCCAGCAAGGCGCCTACCTCGGCGCTGGTGCCCACCCAGTGAGGCTGGGGCAGGGGAGTGGGGCGCAGCGGCGTGAAGAAGGCCGAGCCCAGCGCGGCGAAGCCCGGCTGCCAGGCGGGCACCAGTGGCGCGACCGGGGTAGCGTCAGGGGTGGGGGCAAACGTCATGCGGGGATTGTCCCCCGGGCCCCTATGCCCCGATCTGGGCCAAGGCCTTGTGCGCGGGAGGCGGCGCGAACGTGGGATTTCTCCGGATGGCTCCGTGGCTGGAAAGCCCCATGTTCCCCGCTACGATGGCGCAGTCTTCGTACACCCACAATTCATTACCAAAGGAGCATCCATGCTGGGCCTGATGCAGAGCCAACCTCTCTTGATTTCCTCGTTGATCTCGTTCGCCGAGCGTCACCATGGCGACGGGGAAATCGTCTCGCGCCGCGTGGAGGGGGACATCCATCGCTACACCTATCGCGACCTGGCCCGGCGTTCGCGCCAACTGGCCAATGCCCTGGATGCGCTGGGCCTGCAGTTCAGCGACCGCGTGGCCTCGCTCGCCTGGAATGGCTACCGCCACATGGAGATGTACTTCGGCGTGAGCGGCTCGGGCCGCGTGCTACACACCATCAACCCGCGCCTGCACCCTGACCAGATCGCCTGGATCGTGAACCATGCTGAGGACCAGGTGCTGTGCTTCGACATGACCTTCCTGCCGCTGGTGCAGGCCGTGCATGCCAAGTGCCTCACGGTCAAGAAATGGGTGGTGCTGTGCGACAGCGACAAGCTGCCTGCGGACTCGGGCATCCCCGGCCTTACTAGCTATGAAGACTGGATCGGCGGCGCGTCGGCCGAATACCAGTGGCCCACGTTCGACGAGAACTCTGCGTCCAGCATGTGCTACACCAGCGGCACCACGGGCAACCCCAAGGCGGCGCTGTACAGCCACCGCTCCACCACGCTGCATGCCTATGCCGCTGCGCTGCCCGATGTGATGAACCTCTCGGCGCGCGACGCGGTGCTGCCCGTGGTGCCGATGTTCCACGTCAACGCCTGGGGTATCCCGTACTCGGCGGCCCTCACGGGCTGCAAGGTGGTCTTCCCCGGCCCGGCGCTGGACGGCAAGTCGGTCCATGACCTCATCGAGGCCGAGGGCGTGACCTTTGCCGCGGGCGTGCCCACCGTGTGGCAGATGCTGCTCAACCATGTGAAGTCCGCGGGCCTGAAGTTCAGCACCCTGCGCCGCACGGTCATCGGCGGGTCGGCCTGCCCGCCCGCCATGATCACGGCCTTCCAGGACGAGTACGGCGTGTCCGTGCTGCACGCCTGGGGCATGACCGAGATGAGCCCGCTGGGCACGCTGTGCACGCTCAAGAACAAGCACCTGCAGATGGGCAAGGACGAGCAGATGCACATCCTGCAAAAGCAGGGCCGTGCTATCTATGGCGTGGACATGAAGATCGTCGGCGCCGATGGCCAGGAGCAGCCCTGGGACGGCAAGAGCTATGGCGACCTGCTGGTACGCGGCCCCTGGATCCTGGACAGCTACTACAAGGGCGAGAGCCCGCTCGTTAAGGACGAGCAGGGCCGGGGCTGGTTCCCCACGGGCGACGTGGCCACCATCGACCCGGATGGCTTCATGCAGATCACCGACCGCAGCAAGGATGTGATCAAGTCCGGTGGCGAATGGATCAGCTCCATCGATATCGAGAACATCGCCATGGCGCACCCCGCCGTGGCGATGGCGGCCTGTGTCGGCATGCCGCACCCCAAGTGGGATGAACGCCCGATCGTCGTGGTGGCCCTGCGTCCGGGCGCCCAGGTCACGCGCGAGGAACTGCTCAAGTTCTACGAGGGCAAGACCGCCAAGTGGCAGATCCCCGATGACGTGGTGTTCGTCGATGCGATCCCGCTGGGCGCCACCGGCAAGATGCTCAAGACCCGCCTGCGCGAGCAACTGGCGGGCTACCAGTTGCCCGGCCTGTGAGCGCGCCGGCCGGTGCGCAAGGGACTGTTCCTGCGCGCCGGTCACATGGGTGATAGCTGCTAGGGGCAATCCCTGAACGGCGCCTCGTTGCATCCCTTGTACGCTGCGGCGTATTCATTCTCACAAGGAGACGAGGCATGAAGTTCGGTATCAAAATGGTAGCTGCTAGCGCAGTATTTGCATGTGCTGGCGGTGCATTCGCCCAAAAAGGGGAAACCGTCAAGATCGCCTGGCTCGATCCGCTGTCGGGCCTCATGGCCGCGGTGGGCACCAACCAGCTCAAGAGCTTCCAGTTCATCTCCGAGGAGTTCAACAAGAAGAATGCGTCGGGCGTGAAGTTCGAGATCATCGGCATCGACAACAAGCTCAGCCCGCAGGAGACCACCAGCGCACTGCGCTCCGCGATGGACCAGGGCGCGCGCTACGTGGTGCAGGGCAATGGTTCGGGCCCGGCGCTGGCCATCATCGACGCACTGGAAAAGCACAACGCGCGCAACCCGGGCAAGGAAGTCGTCTACCTGAACTACGCGGCGGTGGACCCTGACCTCACCAACAGCAAGTGCAGCTACTGGCACTTCCGCCTGGATGCCGACACCTCCATGAAGATGGAGGCCATGACCACCTTCATCAAGGACCATCCTGAGGTCCAGAAGGTGTACCTGATCAACCAGAACTATTCGCACGGACATCAGGTCTCCAAGTACGCCAAGGAGAACCTCAAGCGCAAGCGCCCCGACGTGCAGATCGTGGGCGACGACCTGCACCCGCTGGCGCAGGTGCGCGACTTCGCGCCCTACATCGCCAAGATCAAGCAGTCGGGTGCGGACACGGTGATCACGGGCAACTGGGGCTCCGACCTCGCGCTGCTCATCAAGGCCGCCAATGATGCGGGCCTGAACAACGTGAACTTCTACACCTATTACGGCGGGGTGACGGGCAGCCCCACGGCCATGGGCGCAGGCGCCGCGGGCCGGGTGTACATGGTGTCGTACAACCACTTGAACCTGCCGGGCGAGATCGGTCGCATCGTGGGCGACTACAAGAAGAAGTTCAACGACGACATGTACACCGGCGCCGTGTACCACGCCTTCTCCATGCTGGATTCCGCCTTCGTGAAGGCCAAGTCCACCGACCCCGTGAAGGTGGCTGCTGCGATGGAAGGCATGAAGTTCAACAGCTTCAACGGCGAAGTGGAGATGCGCAAGTCCGACCACCAGTTGCAGCAGGGCCTGTTCGTGACCCGCTGGGAAAAGGCGGGCGACAAGTATCCCCGCGATGCCGAGAACACCGGCTACACCTTCGTGCCGGTGAAGTACTACGAGCCCTATGTGGCCAGCACGCCCACGTCGTGCCAGATGAAGCGGCCTTCCTGATGTAGTTCCTGGTGGGACGACCTTTGGGGCCCGAGTCTCCTCGGGCCTTTTTTTCACCTGCTGCGCGGTCTTGCGATGAATCTTGAGTTTTTCGTGATCTCCCTGCTCAACGGCGTCAGCTACGGTCTGCTGCTGTTCATGCTGAGTTCGGGGCTGACGCTGATCTTCAGCATGATGGGCGTGCTCAACTTCGCGCACACCAGTTTCTACATGCTGGGCGCGTACTTTGCGTACACCTTGTCGGGTGCCATCGGCTTCTGGCCCGCGCTGGTGGTGGCACCGCTGCTGGTGGGAGCGCTGGGCGCGGTCTTCGAGCGCTATGCGCTGCGCCGCGTGCACAAGTTCGGCCATGTGCCCGAGCTGCTGGTCACCTTTGGCCTGTCGTACCTGATCCTGGAGGTGGTGCAGCTGGTGTGGGGGCGCTCCACCGTGCCCTATGGCCTGCCTGCGCAACTGCAGGGGCCGCTCTTCACCCTGTACGGCACGCAGTTTCCCAAGTCGCGCTCCTTCGTCATGCTGGTGGCGGTGCTGATGCTGCTGTCGGTCTGGCTGCTGCTCACGCGCACCCGCATCGGGTTGGTGATCCAGGCGGCGCTCAAGCATCCGCACATGGTGGAGGCCCTGGGCCACAACGTGCCGCGCGTGTTCATGCTGGTGTTTGGCGGCGGCTGCGCGCTGGCGGGGCTGGCCGGCGTGATCGGCGGCAATACCTACGTGACCGAGCCGGCCATGGCGGCCTCGGTGGGCTCCATCATCTTCGTGGTGGTGGTGGTCGGGGGCATGGGGTCGCTGGCGGGGGCGTTCCTGGCGTCACTCATCATCGGACTGGTGCAGACCTTTGCGGTGGCGCTGGACTATTCGCTGGTGCATGCCTTCGCCCGCCTGGGCGTCCAGGTCACCGAACAGACCTTTGGCTACCCGCTATTCAAGCTCACCATCTCGCAGGTGGCGCCGATCCTGCCGTACCTGTTCCTCGTTCTGATCCTGATCTTCCGGCCCAAGGGCCTGCTGGGCACGCGGGAGGATTGAAAGGCCATGCACACCACTTCCTCTGCACCTTCGACCGCGGCCGCCGGGGGCGCCGTGCGGTACTACCGCTTCAAGCCCTTGAATGTGGGGCGCATCGTCATCTGGAGCCTGTTTGCCCTGGCGCTCGTCGTGGCGCCCCAGCTGTTCACCAGCAGCCTGGCGCTGACGATGCTGTCGCAGATCGGCTACGCGATCATCATCTGCCTGTCGTACAACATCCTCCTGGGGCAGGGCGGCATGCTGAGCTTCGGCCACGCCGTGTACACCGGCCTGGGCTCGTTCCTGGCGGTGCACGCCATCAACATGGCCAGCGACGGGCGACTGCCCATCCCGCTGGTGCTGATGCCGCTGGTGGGAGGGCTGGCGGGCATGTTCTTCGCCGTGCTGCTGGGCTATGTCACCACCAAGAAGTCCGGCACCACCTTCGCGATGATCACACTGGGCATCGGCGAACTCGTGGCCTCCATGGCGCTGATGTTCCCCGAGTTCTTCGGGGGCGAAGGCGGCATCACCACGGACCGCGTGTACGGCCAGCCGGTACTGGGCATCACGTTCGGTCCGGCAATTCAGGTGTACTACTTGATCGCCGCGTACTGTTTCGTGTGCACGGCCGCCATGTTTGCCTTCACGGGCACGCCGCTGGGGCGCATCCTCAACGCCGTGCGCGACAACCCCGAGCGTGTGGAGTTCATCGGCTACAACACGCAGCGCGTACGCTACTTCGCCTTCATCATCGCCGGGTTCTTCGCGGGCATCGGCGGGGCGCTGGCGGCCATCAACTTCGAGATCGTCACGGCCGCCGACAGCGTGAGCGTGGTGCGCTCGGGCAGCTACCTGCTGTTCACCTTCCTGGGCGGGGCCACGTTCTTCTTCGGCCCCATCATCGGCGCCGTGCTGCTGGTGCTGGCGTCGGTGCTGCTGTCCGAGCTGTCCAAGGCCTGGCTGCTGTACCTGGGTCTGGTGTTCCTTTTCATGGTCATGTATGCGCCCGGCGGCATTGCCAGCCTGATCATGATGAATCTGCGCCTGGCCAAGTACGGCAAGCTGCGCGGCATCATCAGCGCCTACCTGGCGCTGGGCGGCACGGCGCTGGTTGCGGTGCTGGGGGCTGCAGCGATGATCGAAATGACTTATCACCTGCAGCTGAACGAGGCGCTGGGGCCGCAGCTGGAGTTTCTGGGTGCGACGCTGAACGCCAAGAGCGTGGCGAGCTGGTTCGGCGCCGGCTTCGTGTTGGTGACCGGCGTGGGGCTGTTCGAACTCTGTCGCAGGCAGTTCATGCGGCAGTGGGGCGCGATCCAGGAAGAGATCGAGCACGAGATCAAGCGTGGGGAGGCAGGCTGATGGCGGACCAGGCAACCTATGCGCTGGAGCTGCGCGACCTGCGCAAGAGCTTCGGCAAGACCGAGATCATCCGCGGCGCCAACCTGGCGGTACGGCCCGGCGAACGCGTGGCCGTCATCGGACCCAACGGCGCGGGCAAGTCCACGCTGTTCAACCTCGTCAGTGGGCGGTTCGCGCCCACCAGCGGAGAAGTGCTGCTGCACGGCGCTCGCATCGACGGCAAGCAGCCGTTCGAGATCAACCGCATGGGGCTGTCGCGCAGCTTCCAGATCACCAACATCTTTCCCAAGCTCAGCGTGTTCGAGAACCTGCGCTGCGGCGTGCTGTGGAGCCTGGGGTACCGCTATGCGTTCTGGCGCTTCCTGTCCAGGTTGCAGGATGCCAACGACCGGGCCACGCAGCTCATGGAGATGATCAAGCTGGACAAGAAGCGCGACACCCTGGCCATGAACCTGACCTATGCCGAGCAGCGCGCTCTGGAGATCGGCATCACCATTGCCGGCGGCGCCAGCGTGATCCTGCTGGATGAGCCCACTGCGGGCATGAGCAAGAGCGAGACCACGCGCTTCATCCACCTCATCAAGGAGGTCACGCAGGGCCGCACCCTGCTGACCGTGGAGCACGACATGGGCGTGGTCTTCGGCCTGGCCGACAAGATCGCCGTGGTGGTGTATGGCGAGGTGATCGCCTTCGACACGCCCGAGAACGTGCGCGCCAACCCGCGCGTGCAGGAAGCCTACCTGGGCTCCGTCATTGCCGCGCAGCAGGCCGGGGGACATTGAGACATGCTGAAAGTCGAGAACCTGCACGCCTACTACGGCAAGAGCCATGTGCTGCACGGCGTGGGATTTGACGTGCAGCCGGGCGAGATCGTCGCGCTGCTGGGCCGCAACGGCTCCGGCCGCTCCACCGCGGCCAAGGCCGTGATGGGCCTGGTGGACTGGCAGGGCACGCTGCAGTGGAAGGGCCAGGACCTCAATGGCAGGAAGGCCTACGAGATCGCCCATCTGGGCATCGGCTACGTGCCCGAAAGCCGCGACGTGTTTCCCAACCTCACCGTGCACCAGAACCTGCTGCTGGGCCAGAAGGGCAGTGGCAGGGATAGCCGCTGGAGCTTTGACGACATGTACGAGATGTTCCCGCGCCTGAAGGAGCGCCGCAACATCGAGGCGGGCGTCATGTCCGGCGGCGAGCAGCAGATGCTGACCCTGTGCCGCACGCTCATGGGCGACCCGGACCTCATCATCATCGACGAGCCCACCGAGGGGCTGGCGCCCAAAATCGTCGAACTGGTGGGCGAGTACCTCACGCGGCTCAAGCAGCGGGGCATCTCCGTGCTGCTCATCGAGCAAAAACTCACCATCGCCATGACCATCTCCGACCGCGCGCTGGTCATGGGGCACGGCAGCATCGTCTTTCAGGGCACGCCCGACGAGCTGCGTGCCAACAGCTATGTACGCAAGGAGTGGCTGGAGGTTTGAGGGCTTGGTTGGCCTTTAGCCCATTGTGGATGAGCGCTGTCAGCTATCAAAAAGATAGTTAGATGTCGGTGTGCGCTGCACGCTTGTCCCGGCTGAGACAAAAAACTGCGACCCCTGCCTCTAGACTTGCGTGCTAAAAACGCACGAGCGTACTTTTCTTTCATCCACCCGAGATTCAAGAGGAACGACAGCATGACGGCTGAATACCAGGTCCACGGCGACGTGGCCGTGATCACCCTCAACAACCCGCCCGTCAACGGGCTTGGCCTGGCCACGCGCCAGGGCATCGTCGATGGCCTCGATCGCGCCCAGGCCGACGGGGCCGTCAAGGCCATCGTCATCACCGGCGCGGGCGGCGCCTTCTCGGGCGGCGCCGACATCAAGGAGTTCGGCACCGACAAGTCGCTGCAGGAGCCCAATCTGCACTCCGTCATCAACGCTGTCGAGAACTGCACCAAGCCCGTGGTGGCTGCCATCCACACCGTCTGCATGGGCGGCGGGCTGGAGCTGGCCCTCGGCTGCCACTACCGTGTGGCCGCGCCCGGCTGCAACGTGGCGCTGCCCGAGGTGAAGCTGGGCATCCTGCCCGGCGCGGGCGGCACGCAGCGCCTGCCGCGCGTGGTGGGTGTGGAGGCAGCGCTGAACATGATCGTCAGCGGCGAGCCGGTCAAGAGCGAGATGATCGGCGCCGTGCCCGGCCAGAAGCTGTTCGACAAGATGGCCGCGTCGCCCGAATCGCTGGCCGAGGAAGCGCTGGCCTTCGCCCGAAGCGTGGCCGACGTGCGCCCGCTGCCGCTGGTACGCAACCTGCCGTGCAAGCACCCCGAGGGCGATGCGTACTTCCAGTTCGCACGCAACATGGTCAAGGGCATGGCCAAGAACTTCCCCGCGCCCGCCAAGTGCGTGGACGCCGTGGAAGCGGCCACCAAGCGCAAGTTTGCCGACGGCCTGGCGTACGAGCGCGAGCTGTTCATCAACCTGATGTGGACGCCCGAGTCGCGCGCGCTGCGCCACCTGTTCTTTGCGGAGCGTGCCGCGAGCAAGATTCCCGACGTCCCGTCCGAGACTCCCAAGCGGGACATCAAGAAGGTCGGCGTGATCGGTGCGGGCACCATGGGTGGCGGCATCAGCATGAACTTCCTGAACGCGGGCATTCCCGTGACCATCCTTGAGATGAAGCAGGAGGCGCTGGACCGCGGCATCGGCACGATCCAGAAGAATTATGAAGCCCAGGTCAAGAAGGGCAAGCTCAAGGAAGACAAGTACCAGCAACGCATGGCCCTGCTGTCCACTACGCTGAACTATGCCGACCTGAAGGACTGCGACCTGATCATCGAGGCCGTGTTCGAGGAACTGGGCGTGAAGGAAGCCGTGTTCAAACAGCTCGACGCCGTGGCTAAGCCCGGCGCCATTCTGGCTTCCAACACGTCCACACTCGATGTGGACAAGATCGCTGCGTTCACCAAGCGCCCGCAGGACGTGGTGGGCATGCACTTCTTCAGCCCTGCCAACGTGATGAAGCTGCTGGAAGTGGTACGCGGCAAGGAAACTGCCAAGGACGTGCTGGCCACCGTGATGGCCTTGGCCAAGAAGATCAAGAAGACGGCCGTGGTCTCCGGCGTGTGCGACGGTTTCATCGGCAACCGCATGATCGAGCGCTACAGCCAGCAGGCCGGCTTCCTGCTGGACGAAGGCTGCACGCCCCAGCAGGTGGACAAGGCCATCGAGAAGTTCGGCTTCGCCATGGGCCCGTTCCGCATGGGCGACCTGGCCGGCAACGACATCGGCTGGGCCATCCGCAAGCGCCGCGCCGTCGAGCAGCCCGACATGAAGTACAGCAAGACGGCCGACCTGCTGTGCGAGATGGGACGCTTCGGCCAGAAGACCGGGGCGGGCTGGTACGACTACCAGGCTGGCAAGCGTGACGCGATTCCCAGCGACGTGGTGAACCAGATGATCGAGGAGCACCGCAAGGCCCTGGGCATCACGCCGCGCAAGGTGAGCGACGAGGAGATCGTGCAGCGCCTGGTCTATGCGCTGGTCAACGAGGGCGCCAAGATCCTGGAAGAGGGCATCGCCAGCAAGTCGGGCGACATCGACATGGTGTACCTGACCGGCTACGGCTTCCCCATCCACCGCGGCGGTCCCATGCACTACGCCAGCGAAGTGGGCCTGTTCAACGTGGTGCAGTCCATGAAGCGCTTTGCCCGCAACCCGCTGGATGACGCACGCGCCTGGGAGCCCGCGCCGCTGCTGGCCCGGCTGGCCGCCGAAGGCAAGGCCTTTGCCTGAGCGCCCGTTCGTCCGCCTGAAGCACGCAGAACAAGGAATATTGCAATGACCTCCGCAGTGATCGTTTCCACCGCCCGCACGCCGCTCGCCAAGAGCTGGAAGGGCTCGTTCAACATGACCCACGGCGCCACGCTGGGCGGCCACGCCGTGCAGCACGCCGTGCAGCGCGCGGGCATTGACCCCGCCGCCGTCGATGATGTCATCATGGGCTGCGCCAATCCCGAAGGCGCCACCGGCATGAACATCGCGCGCCAGATCGCGCTCAAGGCTGGCCTGCCCGTCACCACATCGGGCATGACCATCAACCGTTTCTGCTCCTCGGGCCTGCAGACCATCGCCACCGCCGCGCAGCGCATCATCGCGGGCGAGGGCGAGGTGTATGTGGCTGGTGGCGTGGAAAGCATCTCGTGCGTGCAGCAGGAGATGAACCTGCACATGATCCAGGACCTGGCCCTGGCCAAGCAAAAGCCCGAAATCTACTGGAGCATGCTGCAGACCGCCGAGCAGGTGGCCAAGCGCTACCACATCGGCCGCGACGCGATGGACGAGTACGGCGCCGCCAGCCAGCAAAAGGCCTGCGCCGCCCAGGCAGCCGGCCTGTTCGACGCCGAGATCGCGCCCATCACCGTCACCGCGGGCATCGCGGACAAGACGCTGGGCCTGATCACCAAACAGGTCACCGTGAGCCGCGACGAGGGCACACGCGAGGGCACCACCAAGGAAGGCATCAGCGGTATCCGCCCGGCCATGCCTGGCGGGCTGATCTCGGCGGGCAACGCCAGCCAGTTCTCGGACGGCGCAGGCGCCTGCGTGGTGGTGGGCGAGGACTACGCTGCTCGCAACAACCTCCAGCCGCTGGGCCGCTTCCTGGGCTTTGCCGTGGCCGGTTGCGAGCCTGACGAAATGGGCATCGGCCCCGTGTTCGCCGTACCCAAGGTGCTCAAGAAACTGGGCCTGACGGTGCAGGACATCGACCTGTGGGAGCTGAACGAAGCCTTCGCCGTGCAGGTGCTGTACTGCCGCGACAAGCTGGGCATTCCCGCCGACCGCCTGAACGTGAACGGCGGCGCCATCGCTCTGGGCCACCCCTACGGCGTGTCGGGCCAGCGCCTCACGGGCCACGCCCTCATCGAAGGCAAGCGCCGCGGTGCCAAGCGCGTGTGCGTGACCATGTGCATCGGCGGCGGCATGGGCGCTGCGGGCGTGTTTGAAGTGCTGTAAGCGCTGATCCGCTTTCGGACTGAAACAACAAGCGCCCCGCGCAGACGATGTGGTCTGCGCGGGGCGCTTGCTTTTATTTTGATAGCTGTCTGCGCTTGCTGCATGGGCGGTAGCAGGAGAAACGAGCGATATTTTTGTGAAACGGGTTCCTGTACAGGGAGCGACGCAGCGGGCCAGCCGCTGGAGGGGGCTGCAAGCGTCCTGAAGTTCCGCCCAGCAGGCGGCTGCGTGTGCGGACGATTAAACTCCTCTGAATTACTGGTTGTTACAACAATCCCTGCCCGTCGTCCTGGCTTGGACGACTCGCCCTAAGGGTCGGCCAAGTCCCCTTGAATATCCCCATGGTCGCAAGCGTTCTCGTTGGCATGCTCTGCGCGCATCTGCTGTGCTTTGCGGTGATGTTCTTGCTGATCAGCAAACGGCTGTATGGGCAAAAAATGGGAATGGATCTTTTCGCGCTCGGCAACTTTCTACTGGGCTCCGCCTATGTGCTGCAGCTGCTGGAGGGCGGCCCCGCCTGGAGTGCGATGAGTGTGGTGAACCACACGCTGACGCTGGCCTCCCCGGTGGTTTACGGGCTCGGAGCCATGCGTTTTTTTGGGCACGCCGTCCCCTTGCTGTCTCCACTTCTCGTATTTGGGGCGCTCTACAGCCTTGCGCAGGTACTGGTGCAATGGAGCTTGGGGCCGGTTGCACGCTACGCCATGCTTTCAGGGGGATCGGCACTCCTGTTTTTTGTGATGGCCCTGACGGTGATCTACGGCGCTCGCACATTTGCCAAGGATCTGTATGGCGAGATGGTCTTTTTTGCCGCGCTGATCAGCGGCATATGCGTACTCAACGCGCTTAAGTTCATGAAGCTTTTGGATGGCGGCCTGGATGCATTGCAGATGGACCGCCAGTTCCAGCTGGTGTTCTACATCTACATGTCATTCCTGGCCACGGTGCTGCCGCCATCGATCGTCTGGCTGGTTCTGCGCCGCTTGACCGATCAGTTGCGCCATATCGCTGCGCGCGACCCGATGACGCAGTTGCTCAATCGGCGAGGTCTCACCGAGGCGCTGCAGCTGTCTTTCAACCAGCGCCGGGCGGAGCATGCGCACTTGCTCGTTGTCGACGTTGACCATTTCAAGCGGATCAACGACACCTACGGCCACCACGCCGGAGACACCGTCCTGTGCCGCGTTGCGGAGATACTCCAGGCCACGGCGCGCCGTGGCGATTTGGTAAGCCGTCTGGGCGGGGAAGAGTTCGCGGTGATCTGCCTGCACACCGACTTTCCCGGGGCCATGCACATGGCGGAGCGATTGCGTGCAGCCATCGAGACGCAAACCATCGACATTGCAGAGGGCGGTCATCCGCTGCAGTGCACGGTCACGGTCGGGGTTTCACAGGGCTTTGCAGATGCACACGCCTTGGAGGCAGCCCTGCAACAAGCCGACGCGGCTCTGTACCGTGGCAAAGCCGCGGGACGCAACCGCGTCGAAACGGCCGGGCCGTCTATGGCCACCGCTTCGTATGCCTGAATCACGGGCAATACCGAGACGCCGAGACGGTGATTTGGTCAAAGCCCCGGTGTTCCAGCCCGCGATCCAATGGACCCCCGCGGTGCGCGTCACCCAGCGGACAGGCTTCATCGGCCCGTCCCTTCCATAATTTCGCGCATGACCACCTCCCTGCGCTCCACGCTCGACTTCCTGCTCTACGAATGGCTCCAGGCTGGATCGCTCAATGCGCGCGAGCGCTTTGCGGACCACTCGCGCGAGACGTTTGACGCTGTGCTGGACACCTGCGAGCGCATCGCGCGCGAGAAGTACGCGCCGTTCAACCGCACGGTGGACACGCAGGAGCCCCAGTTCGACGGTGAGCGCGTCATCCTGCCCCAATGCACGCACGACGCACGCCAGGCGTTTGCCGACAGCGGCATGCTCAGCGCGGCGCAGGACTACGCGCTGGGCGGCATGCAACTGCCGTATGTCGTGGAGTCGGCGGCCAACAGTTTCTTTGGCTGCGCGTCGATCAGCATTGGCTCCAACCTGCTGACCACGGGCAACGCCAACGCCATCCTGGTGCACGGAACGCCCCTGCAGCAGCAGGTGTTCGCCGCCAATGAATTCAACGGCCGCTGGGCGGGCACCATGTGCCTTTCGGAGCCGCAGGCGGGGTCCAGCTTGAGCGACATCACCACGCGCGCCGAGGCCGACGGCGCAGACTTCGAGGTCGACCCGCTGGGCCCGCGCTACCGCCTGCGTGGCAACAAGATGTGGATCAGCTCGGGCGACCATGAGCTGACCGAGAACATCGTGCACCTGGTGCTCGCCAAGATCCCCGGGCCGGACGGCAAGCTGGTGCCGGGAGTGAAGGGCATTTCGCTCTTCATCGTGCCCAAGAAGCTGGTGGATACCGATGGCCAACTGACGGGCGAGCGCAACGACGTGGCGCTGGCCGGACTGAACCACAAGCTGGGCTGGCGCGGCACCACCAACACGCTGCTGAATTTTGGCGAGGGCAGGTACCCCGTGCGCGGCGGAGCCGGCGCCATCGGCTACCTCGTGGGGCGGCCGGGCGAGGGCCTGAAGTGCATGTTCCACATGATGAACGAGGCACGCATCGCCATCGGCATGGCGGCAACCACGCTGGGCCTGGCAGGCTACTACGCCAGCCTGGACTATGCCAGGACGCGGCTGCAGGGCCGCCCGGTACAGGGCAGCACCAGCGCCGCCGGCAGTGCCGGCAAGGACGCCAGCCAGCCGCCCGTGCCGCTGATCCGCCATGCGGACATCAAGCGCATGCTGCTTGCGCAAAAGAGCTACTGCGAGGGCGCGCTGGCGCTCAACCTGTACTGCGCGCGGCTGGTGGACGAGGGCCGCACGGGCGAGCCGCAGGCGGCGCAGGACGCGAGGCTGCTGCTGGAGGTGCTGACCCCCATCGCCAAGAGCTGGCCCAGCGAGTTCTGTCTGGAGGCCAACAGCCTGGCGATCCAGATTCACGGCGGCTATGGCTACACGCGCGACTTCCCCGTGGAGCAGTACTGGCGCGACAACCGCCTGAACATGATCCACGAGGGCACGCACGGCATCCAGGCCGCCGACCTTCTGGGCCGCAAGGTGGTGATGCAGGGCGGCGCAGGCCTGCAGCTGCTGGCGCGCACCATTGGCGCCACCATTGCCCAGGCGCGCAAGCATCCGGAACTCGCCGCCTGGGCGGACCAGCTGGCCCAGGCCCTGCAGGACGTGGGCGAAGCCACGCAGGCCGCCTGGGCCACCGGTAACCCTACCGAGGCGTTGGCCAACGCCGTGCCCTACATGCAGGCCTTCGGCCACACGGTGCTGGCCTGGGTGTGGCTGGACGTGGCGTGCAGCGTGCTCGCACTGGATGCTACTCTTTCAATAGCTGCTAGCGCTGGAAGGATGGGCGCTGCACGCTATTTTTACCACTATGAATTGCCGCGCATCGGTGCTTGGCTGCAGGTGGTGCGCCAGCGGGACCTGACCTGCGCGGCACTGGATGAAGACGCGTTCTGACGCCACGCGCTCTCCGCAGGGTGGTGGTCGCCCGCATGGGCAACGGTCTATGCTTGCCGCATGGATGCGCCCCAGACCCTGCTGATCGTCTACCACTCGCTGACCGGCGGCACGCGCCAGATGGCCGAGGCCGCGCGCGCCGGCGCCGCGGCCGAGCCCGCCGTGTCGGTGCGCCTGCTCCACGCGGCGCAGGCGGGGCCGGACGATGTGCTGGCCGCGCAGGGCTACTTGTTCGCCACGCCGGAAAACCTGGCGGCCATCAGCGGCCAGCTCAAGGACTTCTTCGATCGCTGCTACTACCCGGTGCTGGACCGCATCAATGGCCGGCCCTACGCCAGCCTGGTCTGCGCCGGCAGCGACGGCCAGAACGCCGCACGCCAGATCGCCCGCATCGCCACGGGCTGGCGGCTGAAGGCCGTGGCCGAGCCGCTGATCGTCTGCACCCACGCCCAGACGCCCGAGGCGATCCTGGCCCCGAAGCAGATCGGCGCGGCGGACCTGGAGCGCTGCCGTGCGCTGGGCGAGGCGCTGGCCACCGGGCTCGCGCTGGGGGTGTTCTAGTGCTGCAACCCGAAAGTGTCGGGACATGAAAGTGCGCCTTCGCCCGCGAGGCGGCGTTGCCCATCCTCGCAATCGCCACGGACGCTGCTGCGGTTCGCGCCTGGCCCTTGGGGCGAAGCCATCGATCGCCTTTTGTTCCTCTACTCCCCGGTTGCGGTACTAGGCCCTGCCCATCCAGCGGCGCAGCGCCGCGCTGGCCCAGTCCACCGCGACCGACAGCGCCAGCATCGCCAGGATCACCGTGCCCGCCTGCGCATGGTGGAACAGCGACAGCTCCACGTACAGCAACTGCCCCAGCCCGCCTGCGCCGACGAAGCCGAGGATGGCGGCCATGCGGATGTTCATCTCCCAGCGGTACAGCGTGTACGCCACCAGTTGCGGCGCCGCCCCGGGCAGCGTGCCATACAGGAACGCCATGGCGCCGCCGCTGCCGGCCTGGCGCAGCGCACGCGCGGCCGTGGCCGGGGTGTTCTGCAGCGCCTCGGCATACAGCCGGCCCAGCACGCCGGTGGTGTGCAGGGCCAGGGCCAGTGCGCCGGCAAACGGCCCCAGGCCCACGGCCAGGGCGGTGAGCGTGGCCCATACCAGTTCGGGCACCGAGCGCAGTAGGTTCAGCAGCAGGTTCCAGCCCGCGCGCCGGCGTGGCAGGGCCAGCAGCAGGGCCAGCAGGGCGGCCAGCAGCGTGCCCACGATGGAGATGGCCAGCGTCTCCCACACGCCGCGCGCCACCTGCCGCAGCCAGGTGCCGCCCAGCTCGGGTGGGAAGAAGCCGCCGGCAAACTCCGCCATGCTGCGCGCCGCCTCGGCGGTGAAGAGCGCGGGCAAGTCCATGTCCAGCAGCCACAGGCTGGCGGCCAGGGCGGCCAGCACCGTCGCGGTCAACGCGCCGCTGCGCCAGCCCAGCGGCGCGGCGCGTGCCGCGGGGGGCGCATCCAGCGCGCGGCGCAGCCCGCCCGACAGCGCATCGGCCGCCAGCACCAGCAGCATGAAGGTCACAAGGATGGTGCACGCCTCGCCGCCGTTGAGCATCTTCATGGCTTGGTCCATGAGCTGGCCCAGCCCGCCCGCGCCCACGAAGCCCATCACCACCGAGGCGCGCACCGCGCATTCCCAGCGGTACACGGTGTAAGACGTGAGTTCGCGCGCCGCCTGCGGCAGCAGGCCGTAGAGCAGGGCGATGGGCCGGCGCGCCCCACTGCGCGCCAGCGCCTGGGCGGGTGCGGCGGGCACGGATTCGAGGATCTCGGCATACACCTTGCCCAGCATGCCGCCGTAGGCCAGCCCCAGCGCCAGCACGCCGGCCGTCGGCCCCAGGCCGAACACGCGCACGAACACCAGCGCCCACACCAGCTCGGGGATGCCGCGCAGCACCGTGAGCACGCCGCGCGCTGCCGGGTTCAGCCGGGGGCGTTCGCGTGCAGCGTTGCTGGCCCAGTAGGCCAACGGCACCGCCAGCACGAAGGCCAATGCCAGCCCCGCAGTGGCAATCGCCAGCGTTTCCAGGGTGGCGCGCGCCAGCAGGGCCAGGAAGTCGGCCCCCATTTCAGGCGGCAGGAACTGGCGCAGGAACCCGCCCAGCACGCGCAGGTTCTCGGGCGCCAGCAGAGCGGCCAGGTCAAAGCCCGACGCCTGCAACAGCGGCCACAGCAGCACCACGGCCAGCAGCGCGCCGCCCAGCCGACCGCGTGCGGCCGGGTCGCGCAGGTGCGGGGCGGGGTGCGTCAGCGGCATGAGGCGTAGCTGCTGGTGGTCGGGGGCGGCGTGGGCGTTTCATCCGGCGCGAGCGCGCCGTCGCCGGGCGGGGCGTACAGCGCCTGCAGCAGATCGGGCGTGACCGCGCCGGCCGGCAGGTCGAAGGCGATGCGCCCCTCGCGCAGGCCCACCACGCGCGCAAAGCAGGCCAGCGCCAGGTCCACCGCGTGCAGGCTGGCGACCAGCGTGGCGCCACGTGCGGCCGCGTCCTGCACCAGCAGCTGCACGGTGGCCAGCGCCAGCGTGGGGTCAAGGGCAGAGACGGGCTCGTCGGCCAGCAGCAGCGCTGGCTGCTGGTACAGCACGCGGGCAATGCCCACGCGCTGCAGCTGCCCGCCCGAGAGCTGGTCGCAGCGCGCGAACAGCTTGTCCTGCAACTGCACGCGCTGCAGCGCGGCGTGCGCACCGGGCAGGTCGGCCGGGTACAGCAGCGAGGCCAGCGCCTTCCATGCGGGCCATTGGCCCAGGCGCCCGGCCAGCACGGCGGTCACCACGCGCTGGCGCGGTGGCAGGGGCGGGGCCTGGTGCACGGTGCCGATGCGCGCGCGCAGCGCACGCGGCGGAGGCCACGAAGCATGGGGCGTGTCGGGCGACGACGCGCCCAGGGCGGAGCCCAGCACGTGCACGCGGCCGGCGCTGGCGGGCAGGGCTGTGCCCAGCAGGTTCAGCAGGGTGGTCTTACCCGCCCCCGAGGGGCCGATCAGCGCCAGGCTCTCGCCCTGGCGCGCGGCCAGGGTAATGCCGCGCAGCGCCACATGGCCGCCGGGGTGGCATAGATCCACGCCGTCCAGCTCGAAGCTCATGATTGCTCTTTTTTCAATAGCTGCTATCGCTTATCCAGCAAGCGCTAGGGGCTGATTTGATCAATAACGCCAATGGTGCACGCGCGGGCTACCTGGGCCAGGCCCGCGCGCGCCGGCGCGCTTACTTCAGCAGGCCGGCCGTCTTGGCGGCGTCTTCGATGCCGTCGTAGTTGCGCGGCTCGGTGGCGATGAAGCGCGAGGCGCGCTGCAGTTCCAGGATGGCCTTGTGCTCGGGCTTGGCCGGGTCGAGCGCCAGGAAGGCGGCCTTGATCTTCTGCACCACGGCGGGATCGAGATCGCCGCGCACGGTCCAGTTGTAGTCGAAGTAGGGTGGGGTGGTGGCGAACACCCGTACCTTGGACGGGTCCACCTTCTTGGTCTCGACCAGCTTGTCCCAGACGGAGGCGTTGAGCACGCCGGCCTGCGCCTTGCCGGCGGCCACGAAGGCGACGGTGGCGTCATGCGCGCCGGAATAGGCCACGGTCTTGAAGTCCCGCTCGGGCTGGACGCCGGCCTGCTGCAGGAAGTAGCGCGGCATCAGGCTGCCCGAGGTGGACGAGGGAGCGCCAAAGGCAAAGGTCTTGCCCTTGAGGTCGGCCAGGCCCTGGATGGCGGGGTCGGCGGTGATGAAGCGCGAGGTAAAGCGTGCGTCCTCCTCCCGCTGCACCAGCGGAATGGCCGTACCGCCCGTGCGGATGCGCGCCTGCACGTAGGTGAAGCCGCCCAGCCAGGCCAGTTCCAGCTTGCGCGTGGCCAGGGATTCGACCACGGCGGCGTAGTCGGTTACCGGGGTGAACACCACCTTCATGCCGGTGGCCTGGGACAGGTACTCGCCCAGCGGCTTGAACTTGCGTTGCAGTTCGGTGGGTGCTTCGTCGGGGATGGCGGATACGCGCAGCACCTGCGGCTCGGCGGCCTGGGTGGACAGGAGGGGAGAGAAGCTGGCGACAGCGGCGGCGGCTGCGGCAAAGCGGCGCAGCGCCGCACGGCGTGCGGTCGTTGAAGAGGTCATGGCGGTGCGGGAAAGTTGAATCGAGCGCGCTGCAAGCCGAGGGCCTGCGGGGGGTGTGCGCGAGGGCCGCCATTGTCGCCCAAGGTGGCGCCGGCTGCCCGGGTGGCGCGCGGCCGGCGGTGAACGCTCAGCCCGCCGCCTGGGGCGTGGGCAGCGCCGGGGGGCGCCGCCCCGGCAGCAGCAGCGCCACCCCCGCGGCCACCATCAGCAGTGCGCCCGACAGGCCGAAGGCGATCCAGTGCGTGCCGAAATGCTCATAGCCCCAGCCGCCCAGCCAGGCGCTGATCATGGCCCCCACCTGATGCCCCAGGTAGGC
This sequence comes from Diaphorobacter sp. ED-3, assembly GCF_027625375.1. NCBI lineage: Bacteria > Pseudomonadati > Pseudomonadota > Betaproteobacteria > Burkholderiales > Comamonadaceae > Diaphorobacter > Diaphorobacter sp. ED-3. The sequence goes on from NZ_CP115182.1 coordinate 1,949,097, forward strand.
CCAGCCGTAGAGCACGCCCACCAGCCGCACGCCGAACATGTCGGCCAGGATGGCGGACGACAGCGCGATGCTGCCCGCCCAGGCAATGCCGCCGATCACCGAGGTGCCGTACAGCTCCAGGGTATTGCCCGCCAGCAGCAGCGCGAAGAACCCCACGCCACGCACGCAATAGATGGCGGCCAGCAGCTTGCGCCGCGGCAGCCGGTCGGCCAGGCGCCCCAGCACCATGGTGCTGGGAATGGCCACCAGCCCGATCAGGCCGATGCCGAAGGCGCTGGTGGTGGCGTCAAAGCCATGGTCCATCAGCATGGGCATGCCGTGCGTGCCCAGCAGGTTCATGCTGAAGCCGCAGGCGAACAGGCCCAGCGTGATCTTGAGGAAGGTGCCGGTGCGCATGGCCTGCAGCACCGTGTAGTGCTGCCCTGCGGGAGCCATCGGGTTCGCCGCACGAATGGGGCTGCCGGGCAGCGGGGCATCGCCATCGGCAGGCGCCTCGTCGCGGATCACCCACAACGCCGTGGGCACGGTGATGGCGGTGAACAGCGCGGCAAAGCCCAGCAGCGTGGCCTGCCAGCTCAGATGCTGCAGCGCCATGCCCAGCGCGGGCGTCATGATGGCGATGCCGGCCATGGAGCCCGTGGACAAGAAGAACAGCGCCATGCCCCGGCGGCGGTTGAACCAGCGGCTGATGACCGGCGTGAGCGCCACCGGGCTGGTGAATCCCGCGCCCACGGACATGAGGATGCCGAAGCTCAGCAGCAGCCCCAGCGGCGTGCGCGTGTTCACTGCCCAGAGTGTCGACACCACCAGCAGGACCGTGCCCGCCAACAGCACGAAGCGCGTGCCCCGGCGCGCCACCAGCCAGCCCGCCAGCGGCATGGCCGCGCCGTAGCACAGCATGCCCACGGCGACGATGGACGACAGCAGGCTGCGCGAAAAGCCCAGGTCCTCGGCCATGGGCAGGAACAGCGGGCCCAGCCCCAGGCGCAGGCCCACGGTGAGGGCGGTGAGCACGGTGGCCGCGGCCACGATGTTCCAGCCGAAGTACCAGCGAGCCGGTGAGGAATCTTGAGAGGACATGGGGGCGACGGGCGTGGGGCCGGGTGAATGCGACCCTTGGTTGTAACGGCTGCCGTGGGCCGTGTGCGCCGGCTGCGGCCGGCGGCGCATCGCGATTGGCGATGGGGGCTGCCGCGGCGCGCGAGGGGCGGTGACCCGGTAGCCCGGTGGCCCGGTGGCCCGGTGGCCCCGCGGCGCGGCAGCGACGGCGTCAGCGGCGGAACAGTCCGTCCGCGTCGATGATGGACAGCTCCACGTAGCTCAGGCCCGTGCGGTCGCCGGGGCCGTAGCCCAGCTCCAGCCCGCCCAGGTCGTAGTGGCTCATGCCGCCCAGCGCGGTGACGATCTTCTCGCGCGTGGGCTTGGGGCCGGCGCGGCGCAGGCCTTCCACCAGCACCTTGGCGGAGGTGAAGCCTTCCATCACCGAGGGCGACAGCGTCAGGTTGCCCTTGGCCTTGGCCAGGGCGGCGGCCTCGCGGTTGATGGCGTAGCCCATGGAGCGCACGTTGGGGAACACCTGCGTGACGATCACGCCGCGCACCGAGTCGCCCAGCTGGGCGACGAAGCCGCGGGATGCGTTGTTCGACACCGTGACCACCTGCATGGACGAGCCGGCCTTGCGCAGCGCTTTCACGCCGTCGCTCACCGCCACGCTGGAGCCGATCCAGATGACAGCCTGGGCCTGCGCCTGGATGAGTTGCGGCACGATGGTGGCGTAGTCCGGCTTGGCACGGTCGGCCTTGATCACGGCCACGGGGTTGCTGCCCACGTTGGCAAAGCCCTTCTGGGCACCGGCCAGGCAGTCCTCGCCAAAGCTGTCGTCCACGTGCACCACGGCGATGCGCTGGACCATGATGGTGTGCAGGTGCTCCACGGCCTTCTCGGTCTCGGCCTGGTAGCTGGAGCGCACGTTGAACACCAGCGGGTTGGCAGGCTTGTGGAAAGTCATCGCACCCGTGGAGGGCGCCACCAGCGCCACGCCGTGCTTGGCCAGGTGCGGCAGGATGGCTTCGGTGTGCGGCGTGGCGCGGCTCATGAACAGCGCGGCCACGTTGTCGTCTTCGATCAGGCGGCGTGCGTTCTCGCCAGCGAGCTTGGGCTCGAACTTGTCGTCCAGCGTGATCAGCTTGATGCGCTCGCCATGCACGCCACCCTTGGCATTGATGTGGTCCAGATACAGGTGCACGCCCGCGAGGGTCTCGCCCACGCTGGCCGCCACTGGGCCGCTGACGGCCGTGGTCTGCCCGATCAGGATGTCGGCCGAGGCGGCGCCGCCGCTCAGGGCGCCCGCCAGCAGGCAGGCGGCTTGCCAGGCGCGCAGGCGCCCATGGGGTTTCTGGTTCATGGTTCCTCCCTGTGCCCGCGTTGCACCAAGTGGGTGCATGGGCTGTGGTTTTGCACTGGTAGCGGGTAGCTGCAGTCCCTCAAAAGGTGCATATTGTGACCGCGATGTGGCACGGCCGGCGTACGTGGTGCGCGTGCCGCACCAGAAAGGTCACATACCGGAACGCACATTCCCGCATCACGCACCTACCGTTGTCGAGCCAGCCCGGCCGCCGATGCTGCCAGCCGCACGGCGCGATAACCTGCGGCGGTGGCCAGGTGCAATGGGCGCGCCTGCACGGCGGCGCGCGCAGCCCGGCGACGCATGCCGGCGCGCCGGTGGCCGTGGCCGTGGCCGTGGCGCGCGCGCCCAGGCGCCGTAGCGCTGCGGGGGCCAGCCATGCCCCGCGCCCATCAGCGCCATGGGCCGCAGGGTGGGACATGCAGGCGCCGAGAATCCCCATGCCGGCCCGGCGATCCCATGGCCGTGGGGAAGGGGCCCCGCTTCAGCGTGGCCAGCGCCACCGTCGCCAGGCATTCCTATACGCAGGGGCTGGCGCCGGCCCCAGCGGCGCTGTGGTCAGGGGTGTCAGGGGCCGTCCGTGGGCCAGGGCGCGTCGCCGTAGAGCTGCTCCACGCCGATGCCCGTGGCCAGGCGTTGCAGCGGCAGGGGCGGCGGGTCCAGCGGCAGCCGCAGGCGCTGGTAGGCGCCTTCGCTGGACAGGCCGGAGGGCGCGGCGTCGCGGTTGTCGAAGGCGTAGAACACCCTGTCCGCGCCGGCCATGACCAGCGCCGCCAGGCACATGGGGCAGGGGTGGCCGCTGGCGTAGACCGTGCAGCCCGCCAGGCTGGGGTTCGCCTGCTGGCGCGTTGCGGCGCGCAGGGCCTGCATCTCGGCGTGGGTACTGGGGTCGTGGCTGTGCACGATGTCGTTCACGCCGGTGGCGATCACCTCGCCGCCGCGCGCGATCACCGCGCCGAAGGGCCGGCCGCCGCGGGCCCGGTTGTCATGGGCCAGGTGCACGGCCCGGCGCAGCAGGGCGGTATCGGTGGACATGGGAACTCCTGAAAAATGAGCGGCCCCCGCTTTCCCCGCGGGCTCCGCGGCCGGATTGTCCTTTGGACACAAAAACCCTGCCGATGAATCACGCATGTGACATGTGTGGCGCGGGCCGCTCGCCACAATAGCCGCTCAAAATCCTGCCGCCGCGCCTCCGTTGCCCACTGTGGGCGATGGCACGGCGTACCACAGACTCTTGGGGAGACACCTTCATGGCCCGTACCGCGCAACAACTCTTCGACCTCTCGGGCAAGACTGCCCTCGTCACCGGCGGCTCGCGCGGCCTGGGGCTGCAGATGGCGCACGCGCTGGGCGAGGCGGGCGCGCGCATCATGCTCAGCTCGCGCAAGGCCGAAGACCTCGAGCAGGCCGCCTCCGAGTTGCAGGCCGCCGGCATCGACGCGCGCTGGGTCGCCGCCGACTGCGCGCGCGAGGAAGACATCCACCGCCTGGCCAGCGAGACGCTGCAGCGCATGGGCGACGTGGACATCCTGATCAACAACGCCGGCGCGAGCTGGGGCGCGCCGGCCGAGGACCACCCCGTGGCCGCATGGGACAAGGTCATGAACCTGAACGTGCGCGGCTACTTCCTGCTGTCGCAGGCGATCGGCAAGCACAGCATGATCCCGCGCAAGAGCGGCCGCATCATCAACGTGGCATCCATCGCGGGGCTGGCGGGCAACCCGATCGAGATGAAGACCATTGCCTACAACACCTCCAAGGGCGCGGTGATCAACTTCACGCGCGCGCTGGCCTGCGAGTGGGGCGTGCACGGCATCGGCGTGAACGCGATCTGCCCGGGTTTCTTCAAGACCAAGATGGCCACCGTGCTCATCGAGACGCTGGGCGAGGAAAAGATGGCCGCGCACGCGCCGCTGCGCCGCCTGGGCGACGACGAAGACCTCAAGGGCATCACGCTGCTGTACGCCAGCGAGGCGGGCAAGCACATCACCGGCCAGTGGCTGGCCGTGGACGGGGGCGTGAGCGCGGTCATCGGCGGCTGACGGCAAGGGCGAACCACCGCGCCAGGGGCACTATCCTTGCGGTCTTTTTTACCTTGAGCAAGGAGCTTCCCGTGCTGGATTTTGGTGCCGACATTCCCTTCGTCAAAGAGCTGGGCTTCACCCTGCATCACATGCAGAGCGGAACGTCCGAACTGCACTTTGAGGCGCGGCCCGAGCACATGAATTCCTACGCCGTCACCCATGGCGGCGCCACCATGACGCTGCTGGACGTGACCCTGGCCACGGCCGCGCGCAGCGATACGCCGGACATGGGCGTGGTCACCATCGAGATGAAGACCAGCTTCATGCACCCGGCGCGCGGCCCGCTGGTGGCCAAGGGGCGGCTGCTGCACCGCACGCGCTCGCTGGCCTTCGTCGAAGGGGCGGTGTACGACGCCGAAGGGCGCGTCTGCAGCCATGCCACGGGCACCTTCAAATACGTGCCCAAGGCCGTGCCCGGCGGCGTGTCCACCGACTGATTATTGAACGAAAAGTGGCTCTAGCGCTTGTGTATCAAGCGCTAGAAGCTATTGAAACAATAGCAAACCTTAACCTGGAGATTTCGCATGCCACGCAACCAACAGATCCTCCTCGACAACCGCCCCCAGGGTGAAGCCACGGTGGACAACTTCCGCTTGGTCACCACCGATACGCCTGCACTGCAGGACGGCCAGGTGCTGGTGCGCCACCATTACCTGAGCCTGGACCCCTACATGCGCGGGCGCATGAACGACAGCAAGAGCTACGCCGCCAGCCAGCCGCTGGGCGAGGTGATGATCGGCGGGACGGTGGGCGAGGTCGTCGAGAGCCGCCACCCGGCCTATGCCGTGGGCGACAAGGTGGTAGGCATGGGCGGCTGGCAGGAGTACAGCGTGGCCGACGGCAACACGCCCGGCATGCTGCGCAAGGTCGATACCACCCACGTGCCGCTGTCGGCCTACCTGGGGGCCGTGGGCATGCCCGGCGTGACCGCCTGGTACGGCCTGGTGAAGATCATCGCCCCGAAGGCGGGCGAGACCGTGGTCGTGAGCGCCGCCAGCGGCGCCGTGGGCAGTGCCTTCGGCGCGCTGGCCAAGGCGCGCGGCTGCCGCGTGGTGGGCATTGCCGGCGGCCCGGACAAATGCCGCTATGTGACTGAAGAGCTGGGCTTTGACGCCTGCATCGACCACCGTGCGAACGGCGATTTGAAGAGCATGGCCCGCGCGCTCAAGGAAGCCTGCCCGGACGGCATCGACGGCTACTTCGAGAACGTGGGCGGCTACATCCTGGACGCCGTGCTGCTGCGCGCCAACGCGTTCGCCCGCGTGGCCGTGTGCGGCATGATCGCCGGCTACGACGGCCAGCCGCTGCCGCTGCAGAACCCCGCGCTCATTCTCATCAACCGCATGAGGGTCGAGGGCTTCATCGTCAGCGAACACATGGAGGTGTGGCCCGAGGCGCTCAAGGAACTGGGAGGCCTGGCGGCCAGCGGCAAGCTGCGCCCGCGCGAGACCATCGCCCAGGGCCTGGCCGCGGCGCCCGAGGCGTTCCTGGGCCTGCTCAAGGGCAAGAACTTCGGCAAGCAACTGGTGAAGCTGGTTTGACGGTGCAGTGGAGCTGGGCACGGTTTGACGACCTGGGCGTGCACGCGCTGCACGATGCCTTGGCCCTGCGCTGCCGGGTGTTCATCCTGGAGCAGGGCCCCTACCAGGACCCGGACGGCGCGGACAAGCACGCCTGGCACCTGCTGGGCCGCGCGCAGCCGCAGGGGCCGCTGCTGGCCACGCTGCGCGTGGTGGACCCCTGCGTGAACTACGCCGAGCCCTCGATCGGCCGCGTGGTCTGCGCGCCCGAGGCGCGCGGCAGCGGCCTGGGCCGCGCGCTGGTGGCTGAAGGGCTGGCGCAGTGCCAGCGGGTATGGCCGGGGCGCCCGGTGCGCATCAGCGCGCAGGCGCACCTGCAGCGCTTGTATGGCAGCTTGGGGTTTGCTACGGTGTCCGATCCCTATCTGGAAGACGACATCCCGCATGTCGAGATGCTGTGGAGCCCGCCGCCACAGGCCTGAAAGGGCGCAAGGCAGGGGCCGTCTTTCGCACCGCACCGGAGAGCGCGCATGACCGAACTCATCCTGCACCACTATCCCGCCTCGCCGTTCGCACACAAGGTGCGCTGCGTGCTCGGCTTCAAGCAACTGGCGTGGAAGTCGGTGATCGTGCCCAGCGTCATGCCCAAACCCGACGTGGTGGCGCTCACCGGCGGCTACCGGCGCACGCCCTTCCTGCAGATCGGGGCTGACATCTATTGCGACACGGCGCTGATCTGCGATGTGCTGGAGCATCTGCAGCCCGAGCCCGTGCTGTACCCGCCGCACCTCAAAGGCGTCTCGCGCGTGTTCGCGCAGTGGGCGGACATGGTGCTGTTCGGGGCTGCCATGGCCTACTGCCTGCAGCCGCGCGGGGCACAGGCGCTGTTCGCCGGCCTGCCCGATGGTACGGCCGAGGCTTTTCGCAACGACCGCCGCGCCATGGGCACGGCGCGCACCCACCCGGCGGACGCCACGGCGGCCTACCGCTCGTACCTGCGGCGCATCGCCAACATGGTGGAAGAGCACGACTTTCTCTTCGGCGCCGAGCCCTGCGTGGCCGACTTTGCCGCCTACCACCCGCTGTGGTTCACGCGCGAATGTGTGCCGGTGATGGCCGACATTCTCTCGGCCACGCCGGCGGTGCTGGAGTGGATGGATCGCATGGCCGCGCAGGGCCAGGGCCGCGCGGAGAAGTTCAGCGCCCAGGACGCCGTCACCGTTGCCGCAGGCGCGCTACCCCAGCCGCTGCCCGCCGAGGCCTTCCAGGACGAGCATGGCATCCCCCTGGGCAGCCGCGTGACGATCACCGCCGAGAGCTTTGGGCCCGAGCCCACCGAAGGCACGCTGATCGCCGCCACGCGCACGCGCTACACGCTGGCGCGCACCGACCCGCGCGCGGGCGACGTGCATGTGCACTTCCCACGCGTGGGCTATGTGCTGCGCCGCGCCGCATGAGATTTCCATTCATAGACCGCAGGAGACACACCGCATGATCGACAACTTCGCCGGCAAGACTGCCGTGCTCACGGGGGCGGGCTCGGGCTTTGGCCTGGAGTGCGCCCGCATCGGCGCGCGCCTGGGCATGAACCTGGTCCTGGTGGACGTGCAGCAGGACGCGCTGGAGCGCGCCGCCGTGGAGCTGGCCGCCGCTGGCGCCCCCGTGCTGGCGCGCCGGGTGGACGTGTCCAGCGCCGCGCAGATGGAGCAGCTGGCGCAGGACGTGGTGCAGCACTTCGGCGCGCCGCACCTGGTGTTCAACAACGCGGGCGTGGGATCGGGCGGGCTGGTGTGGGAGAACTCGGCCCGCGACTGGGAATGGGTGCTGGGCGTGAACCTCATGGGCGTGGTGCACGGCGTGCGCCTGTTCACCCCGCTGATGCTGCAGGCGGCCAAGGACGACCCCGCCTGGCGCGGGCACATCGTCAACACCGCCAGCATGGCCGGCTTACTGGCCCCGCCCAACATGGGCATCTACAACGTCAGCAAGCACGCCGTGGTGGCACTGAGCGAGACGCTGTACCAGGACCTGGCGCTGGTCACCGACCAGGTGGGCGCCAGCGTGCTGTGTCCGTATTTCGTGCCCACGGGCATCAGCCAGAGCGAGCGCAACCGCCCGCAGGTGCTGGCGGACGAGCGGCCCACCAAGAGCCAGCTCATCGGCCAGGCCATGATCGGCAAGGCCGTCACCAGCGGCAAGGTGACGGCCGCCGAGGTGGCGCAGAAGGTCTTCGACGCCGTGGCGGCGGGGCAGTTCTACATCTACAGCCACCCGCAGGCGCTGGGGGCCGTGCGCACGCGCATGGAAGACGTGGTGCAGGCACGCAACCCCACCGACCCGTTCGCGGACAAACCCGAGCTGGGGGCGCAACTGCGGGCGGCGTTGCGCGCGCAGTGACCGGTTTTTGAATTGAAATGGCTTCTGGCGCTTGCTGGATAAGTGCTAGCAGCTATTGAAAATGTAGCGTTTGCGCGTCCACCCAGGTGCAGGGTGCGCAGAGCGTCCGCTCAGGGCGCCGGGCGCACCAGCCGTATGGGCAGGCGCGTGCTGCGGCCCACGTCGCCGCGGGCCTCGCCGCTGGTCATGTCCACGGCCCAGCCCTGCTGCACCGACAGGCTGCTCTCGCCCGCGCCGCCGCGCGCCACATTGCCATAGGCGTAGGGGTTCACGCTGAGGGTGTTGACGCTGGCGGTGCCGGTCCAGTGCCATTCCAGCGGCGCATTGGGAAAGAGTTGGGGGTCGACCGAGGGCGGCTGCGCGTTGCGGTTGACCAGGCGGCGCAGCTCGGGCACGCGCGGCAGGCGCCAGCGCACGCCCTCGTCCTTCCAGCGCTGGCGCACCAGCGCCTGGGCCTCGCCGTAGGTGTAGCGCAGGGCCACGCCGGTGCAAGTGGTGCCTGTCCATTGCATGCCCTGCGCGCAGCGCGGCCAGGCCAGCCGCGCCTGCGTATCGATCACCAGCGCGCCGTCGGGCGACGGCACCAGCACCGGCTGGGCGGGCGCGACCGGAACGGGCGGGGCGTCGTCGGCCTCGTCCTCACGGTCCGCGGCGGCGAGGGCGGGCGCGGCCAGGAGCAGGGCGCCAGCGCACAGGGCCAGGGTGGCGGCCCAGCCGCGCACGGCGGGGGCGATCGGGGGCAGGGGCATGCGGTCTCCGGGCGAGGCAGTACAGGACGGCAGGGAACAGTGCGGCCGAGCCGCGCACGCGATTGTCGGGCGGCGGCAGGGCCAGGCAACCCGTGAACAGCGGGCAGGAAGGGCGGCTTTTGCGGCCATCGAACGCACGCGGGTGCCGGCCGCGGCGCTGCATGGGAGGCGATGTGGGCCTTCGCGCAGCGCGCCAGCACGATCCGGCCAGTGTGGCGACAATCGCCCGAATGCCCTTTTCCCCGTTCTTCCGCATGGCCCTGATCCTGGGCCTGCTCTCGGCCATCGGCCCATTTGCCATCGACATGTACCTGCCGGCGCTGCCGGCCATCGGCGCGGCGCTGCGGGCCGACGTGGGGGCGGTGCAGTGGAGCCTGACGGCCTTCTTCCTCGCGCTGGGCGTGGGCCAGTTGGTCTACGGCCCGGTGTCCGACATGGTCGGGCGCAGGCCGCCGCTGTTCTTCGGGCTGGGCCTGTTCACGCTGGCCAGCGTGGGCTGCGCGCTGGCGACCGACGTGCACACGCTCGTGCTGCTGCGCTTTGTGCAGGGGTTGGGCGCGGCGGCGGGCATGGTGATTCCGCGCGCGGTGGTGCGCGACCTGCACACGGGCACCGAGGCGGCCCGGCTCATGTCGCTGCTGATGCTGGTGTTTAGCGTGTCGCCCTTGTTGGCGCCATTGGTGGGCAGCGGCGTGATCGCGCTGGCCGGCTGGCGCGGCGTGTTCTGGGTGGTGGCGGTGGCGGCGCTGGCCGGGCTGGTGTTGGTCCAGCGGGCGCTGCACGAGACACGGCCCGCCGGCCAGCGGGTGCGCAGCTCCGTGGGCAGCGCGGCTGCGGCGTACACGACGCTGCTGCGCGACTGGCACTACCTGGGGCTGGTGGGCATCGGCGGCTGCTCCATGGCGGGTTTCTTCGTTTACCTGGCGGGCTCGCCTTTCGTGCTGATCAACCACTACGGGTTGTCGCCCGTGCAGTACAGCGTGGCGTTTTCGGTCAACGCGGCGGCCTTCTTCGCCAGCGCGCAGTTCACGGCGCGGCTGGGGCGGCGCTACGGCATGGCGCCGGTGGTGAAGGCGGCCGCCAGCGGCGCGGGCGCGGTCATGCTGGCCCTGCTGGCGCATTACCTGCTGGGCGGCGACCGGCTGGCCGTGCTGCTGGTGCTGTACTTCGTCGCCAGCGCGCTGATGGGGCTGGTGATCCCCACCACCTCCGTGCTGGCGCTGGAGGAGCACGGCACCATTGCGGGGACGGCGTCCGCCCTCATGGGCACGCTGCAGATGCTGATCGGCACCCTCGCCATGGCGGCGGTGGGCCTGTTCGCCAGTGACGCGCCCCTGCCCATGGTGGTGGGCATGGCCACGGGGGCGCTGACGGGGGTGGCGCTGACCTGGATCACGCTGGGGCCGGCGGGCGCGCAGCGCATCGCGCACGGCGCCGCGAAAGACATCGCCCCGGAGCGCCGGCCATGAGCGGCTTACCCGTGGGTGCGCCGCCCCTGGCCGACGGCCTGCCGCAGCCCGCACGCCGCCAGGCGATGCTGGTCATCGTTCTCGGGCTCACGCTGGCGGTGCTCGACAGCAGCATCGTCAACCTGGCGCTGCCCGACATCGCACGCCAGTTGCAGTCGGGCGCGGCGCAGAGCGTGTGGGTGGTCAACGCCTACCAGCTCGCCACGCTGGTCGTGCTGCTGCCGCTGGCCGCGCTGGGCGAGCGCGTGGGCTACCGGCGCGTGTATCTGGTGGGCATGGCGCTGTTCGCGCTGGCGTCGGTGGGCGCCATGCTGGCGGCCAGCATGCCCGCCTTGATTGCCGCGCGGGCGTTGCAGGGCCTGGGCGCCGCGGGCGTGATGGCCGTGAACGCGGCGCTGGTGCGCCTGATCTACCCGCGCGCACAGCTGGGCCACGGCATGGCCATCAATTCGCTGGTGGTGGCCACCGCGTCTATGGCGGGGCCGTCGGTGGCGGCGGCCATCCTGTCGGTGGCGTCGTGGCCCTGGCTGTTTGCCATGAACCTGCCCTTGGGCGTGGGAGTCTGGTGGCTGGGGCGGCGCGCGCTGCCGGCCAATCCTCCATCCGCCAACCATGCGCCGCGCTTTTCCGCCATCGACGTGCTACTCAACGGCGCCATGTTCACGCTGCTGTTCCTGGGCGGGGAGCAACTGGGCGTGCGCAGCGCGGCGCAGGGCGGCAGCGCGGCCACGGGTGCGATCCTGCTGGCCGTGGGTGTGGCCGTGGGGGCGGTGTTCCTGTGGCGCCAGCGCGGCCTGGCGGCGCCGCTGTTTCCGGTGGACCTGCTGCGCATTCCGGTGTTCGCCCTGTCGATGGGCTCGTCCGTGGGGGCGTTCTGCGCGCAGATGCTGGGCTTTCTGTCGCTGCCCTTCCTGCTGTTGGAGGCGCAGGGCCGCACCCACCTGGAGGCCGGACTGCTCATCACGGCCTGGCCCCTGGCCACCGCCGTGGTGGCGCCGCTGGCGGGCCGGTTGATTGGCCGCTACCCGGACGGCCTGCTCGGCGGCATTGGCATGGCGGTGTTTGCTGCCGGCCTGGTCTCGCTGGGCCTGATGCCCGCGCAGCCCGCGGACTGGAACGTGGCCTGGCGCATGGCGCTGTGCGGTGCCGGCTTTGCGCTGTTCCAGTCGCCCAACAATCACACCATCGTCACCTCGGCCCCGCTGCACCGCAGCGGCGCGGCCAGCGGCATGCTGGGCACCGCGCGCCTGACGGGCCAGACACTGGGCGCCGTGTCGCTCGCGGCCATCTTCGCCCTGCGGCCGGGGCACGATGGAAGCGCGGAGTCGCTGGCACTGCTGGTGGCGGGGGCGTGCGCGGTGGTTGCGGGGGTGTGCAGCTCGCTGCGGGTGAGGCAGCGGTAAGAGGGCACGCGCCGTGGCGCTTGTGCGCCCCATGTGGGCGGTGTTCTTGGCCTCCTTTTGGCGCAAGAAGAACGTCGTGCGGGCGCGGCAGTCCGTGATCGTCAGATCGTCAGATCGTCAAAAAAGATAGCTGCCAGCGCTTGCCAGTCAAGCGCTAGAGCTGTTTTTGATCATAAAGAACCACCTGTTCCGCCAGCCGCTGCACTGTCAGCGGCGCACAGCCTTCCGCGTGGTTGCTGATGGTCACGAAGGCGTTTTGGTCCCGTCCGCAGATGCCCGCCACCGTGCGCGCCAGCAGCGCCAGGTTGTCCGGATCGGGGTCGTGAATGCGGTCGTAGGGCGCGTAGCCCTTTTCAGCGGCTTCATACCCCTGCGGGCCGTGCACGGGGTTCAGGTTCCACCGGCAGACCAGTGGGCCGGGCCAGAGCCGGCGCAGCAGCGGTAGTTGCTCGGCCAGGGGCGGCAGGCGCGCGTGCAGGCCCAGGCAGTAGGTGGCGCCGCTGCTGCGCAGTACGTCGGCGAAGTGGGGCAGGTGTGCGGGCGCCAGCCATTCGGGGTCGCGCACCTCGACGGCCAGCACGGCGTCGGGCGCCGCGGGGAATAGCGCCGGTTGGGCCTGCAAGAGCGTGCGCAGTCGCTCCAACACCTCGGGCAGGCGGTCCAGCAGGTTCCAGGGCAGCGGGCTTAGCTGGAACACCAGCGCGCCGGTGCGCTGGCCCAGCCCCTCCAGTGCGGGCGCCACGAACTCCTGGGCGGCCAACTGCGCGTCCAGGAAGGCCGGGTTGGGCTCGCGTCCACGGCCGTCCTCACTGCGCACCAGCGCGTCGGTGACCAGGCTGGGCGCCTTGACCACGAAGCGGAAGTCCGCCGGCACCTGGGCCGCGTAGCGCGCATAGTCGCTGGCCGTGAGCGGGCGGTAGAAGCTCCGGTCGATGCTCACGGTGCGCATCAGCGGATGCTGGGCCAGCACGGGCAGGCCTTTGCGGGCCAGCAGCTGTTCGGAATGCACACCCTTCCACACCAGGCCCTGCCAGCCAGGGTAGCTCCAGGAGGAGGTGCCCAGCCGCAGCGTGGACGGCAGCCGGTTGGCGAGTGCGTGCAGGTCATCGTCCCAGGCGGCGGGATGCACACCGGTGCGGCGGGTGGGCGACTTTTCCCGTGGGCGGGCGGGGGTGTCTTCCGGTGGTCGTGGCGGTGCTGAGGGCGATGGCGGCGCACCGCCAAACAGATCGTCCTGCATGGATCACACGCCTTCGAACAGGCCGCCCGCGTTGAGCAGGGCGTAGACGATCTCGGGGTGCCGCTCCATGCTTTTCTTGATGGCCGCAGGGATGGCCTGGCGCGTCTTGCGGCACAGGCCCGGCTGCTCCTGGACCAGCACGGTGATGCCACGCAGGCTGCGCACCTCGTTGGGGCTGGTGCCGATGGTCAGGCGCACGCCGAGCTGCTCGAACAGGCGCTGCTCCATGTGGCGCAGGTCGGCCAGGCTGGTGAGGCTCTCCAGGCGCTGCACGAGGCGATTTTCCTCCTCGCGCGTGAGGCGCAGGATGCGCACATCACCGCCGGGCGTGCGCATCAGCGCGTCGCGCTCGCACACGCAGGCGCCGGGCGGGCATTCGGTGCGGAGGGGAAAGGGCGGGGTGGACATCGGCAGTTGCAATTTTAGGGAGCAAGCCCTGTGGCAAACTCGCGCGCTTCGTGTTTTGACCCGTCTCAGAAGGCACATGCAGCAGATCGTTCGGCAGTTGGCCGCAGAAATCAAAGTCACCGAATCCCAGGTCCGCGCAGCGGTGGAGCTGCTCGATGGCGGGGCCACCGTGCCCTTCATCGCGCGCTACCGCAAGGAGGTGACCGGCGGCCTGGACGATGTGCAACTGCGCGAGCTCGAAGCGCGCCTGGCCTACCTGCGCGAACTGGAAGACCGCCGCGTGGCCGTGCTGAAAAGCATCGACGAGCAGGGCAAGCTGACCGACGCATTGCGCGCTGCCATTGCTGCTGCTCCAACGAAGCAGGAGTTGGAAGACATCTACCTGCCGTTCAAGCAAAAGCGCCGCACCAAGGGCCAGATTGCCAAGGAGTTCGGCATCGAGCCGCTGGCCGACAAGCTGCTGGCCGATCCCACGCTGGACCCGCACGCCGAGGCCCAGGCCTTCTGCCAGCCCGCCACCACGCTTGACGACGGCAAGCCGGGGCCCGATTTTTCGACCACCTTCGCCGTGCTCGACGGCGTGCGCGACATCCTGTCCGAGCGCTGGGCTGAGGACGCCGTGCTGGTGCAGTCGCTGCGCGAATGGCTGTGGGCCGAGGGGCTCTTGCGCAGCAAGAAGGTGGAGGGCAAGAACGAGAACGACCCCGAGGTCGCCAAGTTCCGCGACTACTTCGACTACGACGAACCGATTGGCCGCGTGCCCTCGCACCGCGCGCTGGCGGTGTTCCGCGGCCGCGCGCTGGAGATTCTGGAGGCCAAGCTGGTGCTGCCTGAGCCGCAGGTGAATTCCACGTTCAAGCCCGAGCCGGGCCAGCCCAGCCTCGCCGAGGGCAAGATCGCCCTGCACCTGGGCTGGAGCCACCAGGGCCGCAAGAGCGACGACCTGCTGCGCAAGTGCGTGGCCTGGACCTGGCGCGTGAAGCTCAGCCTGTCCACCGAGCGCGACCTGTTCTCGCGCCTGCGCGAAGAGGCCGAGAAAGTGGCCATCAAGGTGTTTGCCGACAACCTGCGCGACCTGCTGCTGGCCGCGCCCGCCGGCCCGCGCGCCGTGATGGGGCTGGACCCGGGCATCCGCACCGGCGTGAAGGTGGCTGTGGTGGACCGCACCGGCAAGCTGGTGGAGACCGCCACCGTCTACCCGCACGAGCCGCGCCGCGACTGGGACGGCAGCCTGGCCACGCTGGGCCGCCTGTGCATGAAGCACGGCGTGCAGCTCATCGCCATCGGCAACGGCACCGCCAGCCGCGAAACCGACAAGCTGGCGGCCGAGCTGATCAAATTAATGCAAAAACAGGCCGTAGACCAGGCGGGGCAAGCGCTGCCAGCTATTGAAAAGATAGTGGTGAGCGAGGCCGGCGCCTCGGTGTATTCCGCCAGCGAGTACGCCAGCCAGGAAATGCCCGACGTGGACGTGAGCCTGCGCGGCGCCGCCAGCATTGCGCGCCGCCTGCAGGATCCGCTGGCCGAGCTGGTGAAGATCGAGCCTAAGAGCATTGGCGTGGGCCAGTACCAGCACGACGTGAACCAGAGCGAGCTGGCGCGCACGCTGGACGCCGTGGTCGAGGACTGCGTGAACTCCGTGGGCGTGGACCTGAACACCGCCAGCGCGCCGCTGCTGGCGCGCGTGTCGGGCCTGTCGGGCAGCGTGGCCAAGGCCGTGGTGCGCTGGCGCGAGCAGCACGGCGCCTTCAGGAACCGCAAGCAGCTCATGGAAGTCAGCGGCCTGGGCGCCAAGACCTTTGAGCAGGCGGCGGGCTTCTTGCGCATCCGCGATGGCGACAACCCGCTGGACATGACCGGCGTGCACCCCGAGACCTACCCCGTGGTCGAGCAGATCATGGAAAAGACCGGCAAGCCGGTGGCCGAGCTCATGGGTCGCGCCGAGATGCTCAAGACGCTCAAGCCCGAGCTGTTCGCCAACGAGAAGTTCGGCGTGATCACCGTACGCGACATCCTGGGCGAGCTGGAAAAACCCGGCCGCGATCCGCGCCCCGACTTCAAGGTGGCGCGCTTCAACGAGGGTGTGGAAGACATTGCCGATCTGCGCGAGGGCATGGTGCTGGAGGGCACGGTGAGCAACGTGGCCCAGTTCGGCGCCTTCATCGACCTGGGCGTGCACCAGGATGGGCTGGTGCACGTGAGCCAGCTCAGCCACAAGTTCGTTCAGGATGCGCGCGAGGTGGTCAAGACCGGCGACATCGTCAAAGTGAAGGTGCTGGAGGTGGATGCGGCGCGCAAGCGCATCAGCCTCAGCATGAAGCTGGACGCCGCACCCGCGCGCCGCGACGGCCCGCGCGACAACCGCTTCGAAGGCGCGGGCCGCGGCTACGCCCCGCCGCGCCGCGCGGCCGAGCCGGCGCAGCCCTCGGCCATGGCCTCGGCCTTCGCCAAGCTGCAGCAGGGCAAGCGCTGAAGCGCTGCCCGTAAACAACCGTAAGAGTTGCATGGATAATGGCCCGACCTTCCTGTCTGGGCAATCCGATCCATGGAGTTGAACGCACTGCTGGCGCAGCCCATCACGCTGCCCAGCCTGCCACGCGCGGTGGCGCTGCTGATGAACGAGTTGAGCGCGGTCGAGCCCAACCTGCGGCGCCTGAACCAGCTCTTCGGCACCGACCCTGCACTGGCCGCACGCCTGCTGGAAGAGGCGAACACGCCCCCATTCGCCGCGCAGCGCCAGATCGGCGGTATTCCAGAAGCGCTGGCGCTCCTGGGTGTGTCCCAACTGCGCGCGCTGGTGGCGTCCGCGCCGCTGGGGACCACGTCGCGCTCGGTGCCGGGGATGAACCTGCAGCACTTCTGGCGCTACAGCCTGCACACGGCCAAAGTGGCACGCGCGCTCGCCGGGCTGGTGCACCACAACCAGATCGCTGCCTACACGGCCGGCCTGCTGCACGGGGTGGGCGAGCTGGCCATGCACCTGGCCGACGCGGGCCGCATGCAGACCCTCAACAGCCTGGTGGGCCCGCTGGACCTGCGCCGCGCCCGGCTGGAGCAGCACCTGTGCGGCTACTGCTACGCCCATGTGAGCGCGGGGCTGGCCTGGCGCTGGCAGTTGCCCGAGACCGTGGTGGACGCGCTGCGCCACCACCATGCGCCGTTCGACAACGATGTGTACGAGCCGCTGGCGGGCGTGCTGCACCTGGCCGCGTGGCGCGCTCGCGCGCGCGAGGCAGGGCTGGATGCGCGCGAGCTGGCGGGGTCTTTCCCCGGCGAAGTCGGCATCGCGCTGGGGTTGGACATCGACATGGTGCTGCAGCAGGACCCGATTGACTGGAAGGTCCGCCCCGACGCGGGCGATTACGTGTGAGCCGGCGCATGCGTGAGGCGGGGGCGTGATGAAGGCGCTGTGCATCCATGCCGGTCCGCAGGCGCTGCGGCACATCGGGCGCCATGGCCTGGCGCCGAGCGACGTGGCCGTGATTCCCGCGGCCGCGGGCGGTCCGAAGGGACTCATCCTCGGCCCGCTGGACCGGTTTGTCTTTGGTGAATGGCTGGCGCAGTCGGCACAGCCGGTGGACCTGGTGGGCGCCTCCATCGGCGCGTGGCGCATGGCCACGGCGTGCCTGGATAACAGCCTGCCGGCCTTCGAACGGTTGGAGCACGACTACATCCACCAGGAGTACGAGCTGCCCCCTGGCGCGCGCCGCCCCACGGCGGACGCGGTGAGCGCGCAGTTCGGCCAGAACCTGCAGGCCTTTTTTGGCGGCCGTGTGGACACGGTGCTGGGCCATGCGCGCTACCGGTTGCACATCGTCGCCGCGCGCGGGCGCCACCTGCTGGCGCGCGAGCACCGCTGGGCCACGCCGCTGGGCTACCTGGGCGCTTTCGCCAGCAATGCGCTGCACCGCCGCGCGCTGGCGCTGTGGCTGGACCGCGTGGTGTTCTCCACCGCTGCGCCGGGCGCGCTGCCGTTTGACGTGCGCGACTTCCGCACCCACCAGGTGGCCTTGACCCCGCAGAACTTCATGCCCGCGCTGCAGGCCAGTTGTTCCATTCCCTTCGTGCTGCGTGCCGTGCACGACATCGCCGGCGCACCGCGCGGCGCCTACTGGGACGGGGGCATCACCGACTACCACCTGCACCTGCGGTATCAGGTGCCAATTGCTATTAAAAATATAGCTGATACCGCTTTACCCGCGGGCGCTGCAGGCCAAAACGGCTTGGAAAGTGCGCCGGGGATCGTGCTCTACCCGCACTTCCAGCACCGCGTGGTGCCTGGCTGGCTGGACAAGGGGTTGCCCTGGCGCCACCGCGCCACGCCAGCGCTGGACCGCATGGTGCTGCTGTCGCCCCATCCCGACTGGGTGCGCAGCCTGCCCGGCGGCAAACTGCCGGACCGCACCGATTTCACCCGCTACGGCACCGACACGGCCGCGCGCGCCCGTGCCTGGAGCACCGCAACGGCGGCGGCGCAGCAGCTGGCGGACGAGTGGGCGCAGTGGCTGCGGCGGCCCGATCCCGCCCGCGTCCAGCCGCTGTGAGCGTGTCCGCCGCGGCGTGCCGCGGCAACGTCACCGGGGGCGAAAGACCAGCACGTGGCCCGCGGCGGTGCCGTCGGGCGCGTGCACGGCCGCCACGGAGTAGTCCACCGTGCGCGGCGCACCCGAATGGCAGGCGAGGATCGCGGTGGCCGCGGCGCCCGCGCCGTGCGCAGCATGCCCCTGCGTTCCCGAGGCGGCGAGCACGGAGTGCGGTGGCTCCAGGCGAAAGACCTCATCGACGTGGCGGCCGACCGTCTGCCCCTGCGCGAGCCCGATGACCCGCTGGGCCGCGCCGTTGATCGTGCGCACGAGGCCCTGCGCGTCCATGGTGATGACGCCATCGGCCACGGTGTCCAGCGCGGCCTCCGCACACGCACGGCCGGCGCGCTCTGCCTGCAGTGCCTGGGTGTGCTCCGTCATGTCCACCAGCACGCCGATGGTGCCGGCGGGTACGCCATCGGGCGCGGTGAAGGTGGCGTGGTAGCAGGCCATCTCGTGCGGCACGCCCTGCAAGGGGCGTACGGTGGCCTGCCATCCCGAGGGACGGTCGGACAGCCGCTGGGCCAGGACGATGGAGGAGTCCACGCCATCGGCCCAGAGCTGGTCCAGCGTGCCCGCGACGGTGGCGGGGCGGGAGGCATTGAGCAGTTCGCGCCAGGCCTTGTTGGTCTCCAGGTGCGCGCCATCCGCGCCCAGCACGAACAAAGGCAGTGGCAGGGCGTTCACCAGCTGGCGGCGAAAGTGCAGCTGCTCGTTCTGCTGCCGCTGGGTTTCCTGCAGGGACAGCACCAAGGACTGGACCTTGCCCGCCATGTCGTTGAAGGTGTCGGCGATTTCGCGCGCCTCCAGCGTGCCCGTGCGGCGTATGCGCGCGTCCAGGTGGCCTTGCTTGAAGCGCTCCGCCGCGTGCCGCATGCGGTCCAACATGCGGTCGTTCGCGCGCAGGATCAGGGTCAGCAGGAGCAGGATGGTGAAGATGTTCAGCGCCGTGATGCGCAACTGCGTGGCCATGGCGCTCCAGGCGCGGTCCACGTAGTGCTGGGGCCACAGCGCCAGCGCCAGCTGCCCCGTGCGGCCGTCCGCCAGCCGGTGCGCCACCGTGTGGCGCGGGGTGGGCAGGTCCAGCAGCTGCACGAACCACGGCGGCGCCTTGGTGGGCGGCATGGCGTTGCGCAGGTCGACGGCCGGGCGGGAGGGCAGTTCCCAGCGGATGGACTGGACCGGTGCGTCCGCGACCTGCGCGGCCTGGCGCAGGCGCTCCTGCGCTGCAGCATTGCCGGCAGGCTCGTCCAGCGCCTGCAGCACGGCGTACGCGGCTGCCTGCAGCTCTGCGCGCATGCGCAGCTGCGCCTGCTCACGCTCGGCGCCCACCAGCGCGTGGTAGCGCACCAGCGTGACCGCCACCATGATCAGCACAATGGGAACGTACAGGCGCGGGTAGGTGCCTTGCGTCAGCCATTTGGAGAGCGGGTATGTGCGCATGCGGTACGCGGCCCCGCCGAACCGGCGGAATGCGTGTTAATAAATGTTAAGCGCACCAGTGTAGCGAGGCCGCCGGGCGCCTGCTCGGCGAACGCTGCCGCGGGTCAGAGCGACTCGACCAGCATCTCCCGGTAGTCGTCCGGCGTGGCCAGGCGGGGATTGGTCTTGTGGCAGTGGTCGGCCAGGGCGCCCTTGATCACGTCGTCGAACACGGCCTCGGTCACGCCCATGGCCGCCAGACCCGTGGGCAGGCCCAGGCGTGCGCTCATGTCGCGGATGGCATCGGGGACGTCGCTGGCAGAGGCCAGGCCCATGGCATGGGCCATGCGCTCCAGGCGGCGCTCTTTGCGCACCGATTCGGCCTGCGCGTTGAAGCGCACCACGGCGGGCAGGAACACGGCGTTCAGCGTGCCGTGGTGCAGGCGCGGGTTCAGCCCGCCCAGGCTGTGGCTCAGGGAGTGCACGCAGCCCAGGCCCTTCTGGAAGGCCATGGCGCCCTGCATGCTGGCGCTCATCATGGCCAGGCGTGCGTCGCGGTCCTGTCCGTCGCGCGTGGCGGCCTCGATATGGTGCCAGCCGCGCTCCAGGCCATCCAGCGCAATACCGTCCGCCGGCGGGTTGAACGCGGCGGACATGAAGGTTTCCATGCAGTGCGCGATGGCGTCCATGCCCGTGGCGGCCGTCAGCAGGGGCGGCAGGCCCAGTGTGAGGCCGGGGTCGCAGATGGCGGCCTTGGGCACCAGGTGCCAGGAGTGAAAGCCCAGCTTGCGGTGGTCATCCACGATGATGATGGCGCCGCGCGCCACCTCGCTTCCCGTGCCGCTGGTGGTGGGCACGGCGATCAGCGGCGCGGCGCGCTCGGTGATGCGCGGCGAACCCCCCTCGATGGTGGCGTAGTGCGTGAGCGGGCCGTCGTGCGTGGCGGCGATGGCGATGCCCTTGGCGCAGTCGATGGCGCTGCCACCGCCCACGGCGATCAGGCCGTCGCAGCCCTGGGCCTTGTAGAGTTCCACGGCCGCGCGCACGGCCGCTTCGGTGGGGTTGGAGGGCGTCTGGTCGAACACGGCGACGTTCAGGCCGGGCAGGGCGTCCAGCGCCTGCTGCAGCACGCCGGCGGCCTTCACGCCGGGGTCGGTGACCACCAGGGGGCGGGTGATGCCGATGCGCTCGCATTCTGCTTTGAGCAGGCGCACGGCGCCGAATTCGAACTGGATCTGGGTGACGTAGTAGATGAAAGCCATGGTGTGCGAAAGAGAGGGAGTGCCAGTAGGATCACCCGACACACTACAACCAGGAGACACGCATGACCATGAAGCAAACCCTCATCGCCCTGGGCGCGGGGGTCGCCTTGGCGACCGGCCTGGGCGCCCAGGCCGAGTGCCTCAGCGACGCTGCGGTGGGGGCGATGGCCTCGCACTACGCCGCCAAGACCCCCGCGCCCAACTTCCCGGCACTGTCAGACGCCGACGGCGCCTGCACCCGCGCCAAGTTCAATGCGCTGCTGGGCACCCGCCTGGGCAAGGTGGTGGGCTACAAGGCCGGCCTCACCAACCCCGCGGTGCAAAAGCGCTTCAACACCGACAAGCCGGTGTGGGGCAAGCTGTACGAGGGTATGGTGCGCCCCGGCGGCAGCACCGTGCCCGCCGCGTTTGGGGCGCGCCCGCTGTACGAGGCCGACCTACTGGTACGCGTGAAGGATGCGGCCATCAACCACGCGCGTACGCCCGAGGAGGTGCTGCAGCACATCGACCAGGTGATCCCCTTCATTGAACTGCCCGACCTGGTGGTGCAGGCGCCGCCCCAGCTCAACGGCGCCGGCGTGGGCGCGATCAACGTGGGCGCGCGCCTGGGCATCGCCGGGCAGCCTATCGCCGTGCCGGCGACGCGCGGCGAGCGCTATGCGCTGCTGGACGCGCTGGAGCGCATGACCGTGCAGCTCACGGACCATTCCGGCGCGCTGCTCGCCAGCGGCAAGGGCAGCGATATCCTCGGGCATCCGCTCAACGCCGTGGTCTGGCTGGCCCAGGCGCTGCAGCAGGAGGAGATCACGCTGCAGCCCGGCGACCTGGTGAGCCTGGGGTCGTTTTCTCCGCTGCTGCCCCCGCGCGCCGGCCTGAGCGTCACGGCAACCTATCTGGGCCTGCCCGGCGCGCAGCCGGTGCAGGTGCACTTCCAATAACCCAAGGACTTTTCCGTTGACGACGCCCGGTTCCGCTTCCCATGTGCCTTCCCCCCACCACGCGCGGCTCACGCCGCAGATGCGCAACGTCATCGACGGCATGGCGCGCGCCGGGCGCCCCCCACTGCACACCCTGAGCCCTGCACAGGCCCGCGCTGCCTATGAACTGGGCGCCGGGGTGCTGGAGCTGCCCAAGGCGGCCTTGCCGCGCGTGGAAGACCTGCGCATCCCCGCACGCGACGGCACCCCGCTGCCCGCGCGCCTGTATGCACCCACGGCCTCTGACGCGCAGGCGCTGCCGTTGCTGCTGTACCTGCACGGTGGCGGCTTCACCATCGGCAGCATTGCCACCCACGACGTGCTGTGCCGCGAGTTGGCGCGGCTGGCCGGCTGCATGGTGGTGTCGCTGGATTACCGGCTCGCGCCCGAGCATCCGTTCCCCACGGCCAGCGACGATGCGTGGGACGCGCTGGCCTGGCTGGCGCAGCACGCCACCACGCTGGGCGCCGACCCGTCGCGCCTGGCGGTGGGCGGCGACAGCGCAGGCGGCACGTTGGCCGCGGTGTGCGCTCTGCAGGCGCGCGATGCCGGGCTGCCCCTGGCGCTGCAGTTGCTCATCTACCCCGGCACCACGGCGCACCAGGACACGCCCTCGCACACCGAGTTCGCGCACGGCCTGGTGCTGGAACGCGCGGCCATTGGCTGGTTTTTCGACCAGTACATCCCCAGCCGTGCCGAGCGCGAGGACTGGCGCTTCGCCCCCTTGCTCGCGCCCGACGCCGAGGGCGTGGCGCCGGCCTGGATCGGTCTGGCCGAGTACGACCCGCTGGTGGACGAGGGCGTGGAGTACGCGGACAAGCTGCGTGCCGCGGGCGTGCCGGTGCAACTCGAGATCTACCGCGGCGTGACGCACGAATTCATCAAGATGGGTCGCGCCCTTCCCGAGGCGCGCCAGGCCCATGCCGATGCTGCCGCCGCGCTGCGCAGCGCCTTTCAACTCGACTGATCCCTTCGACGGAAACACGCCATGCAACGCTCTGACTTTCGCTGTTTTCACCGCCTGCGCGTGCGCTGGTCAGAGGTGGACATCCAGAAGATCGTCTTCAATGCCCACTACCTCACCTACGCTGATTGCGCCATGACCGAATACTGGCGCGCGCTGGCGTTGCCGTACGAAACCGGCATGCAGGCGCTGGGCGGCGAGGTGTACCTCAAGAAAGCCAGCGTCGAGTACCACGCCTCGGCCCGGCTCGACGACCTGCTGGACGTGGGCATGCGCTGCGCGCGCGTGGGCACCACGTCGCTGGTGTTCGAGGCCAGCATGTTCGCTGGCGATCGGCTGCTGGTGACCGTGGAACTGGTCTATGTGTTTGCCGACCCCGCCACGCAGACCAAGCGCGCGGTGCCGCCCGCGCTGCGCGCGATGATCGAGCACTTCGAGGCCGGCGGCGAGATGGTGGAGCTGCGCGTGGGCGACTGGGCCACGCTGGGGCGCGACGCCACGGCGCTGCGCACGGCGGTGTTCGTGCAGGAGCAGGGGATTGCGCCCGAGATCGAGCTGGACGCGCTGGACGCCACCGCCGTGCACGCCGTCGCCTACAACCGCCTGGGTCTGCCCGTGGCAACGGGCCGACTGCTGCAGGATGCGCCGGGCCAGGCGCGCATCGGCCGCATGGCGGTGGATCGCGTGTTGCGCGGCCAGCGTTGGGGCCGCATGGTGCTGGACGCATTGGTGCAGGCGGCACGCGCGCGCGGCGATGTGCAGGTCACGCTGCATGCCCAGTGCAGCGCCGAGGCGTTCTACCGCCGCGCAGGTTTTGAGGCCGTAGGCCAACCGTATGAGGAGGCGGGCATTGCCCACATCACCATGCGGCGCAGTCTGCAGGGCTGACTGCTTCTTTATTGATAGCTGCTAGCGCTTGTCAAATAAGCGCTAGCGCCTGTTTTTGCTTAAATGTCTTCCAGCAGCGCGTAGGGCAGCGGCAGCAGCGTGAGCGCCACGCCATCCGCGGCGCCCACCTGCAGGGCGCCGCCGGTGGCTGCGATCTGCAGCGACACCAGCGCATCCACGCCGCCGGTGGGTGCGGCCGCAACCTGCACCACCGTGCCCACGGGCTGTTCGGCGTCACCGTCGGCAAACACTTCAGCACCCACGGCCACGGCCGAAGGGGCATGTGCCAGGTAAGTGCGCCGCTTGAGCGTGCCGCGGAACTGGCTGCGCGCCACGACCTCCTGGCCGGGGTAGCAGCCCTTCTTGAAGTTCACGCCGCCCACGGACTCATAGTTCAGCATCTGCGGCACGAAGGCCTCGACCACGGGCGCGGTCAGGGTGGCGATACCGCTGCGCACCTCGCTCCACAGCCACAGCGCTTCAGTCAGGGCTGCGCCGGCGGGTGCGGCGCTGCCAGCGGGCGCTACCCACAGCGCGCGCGGCTGCCCTTCGGCGGGGTAGAGCTGCACCACGCTGGCATCCCCCACATCGGCCTTGGCCCAGGGCTCGCCAGCGGGTAGCACGGCGCGGGCGGCGTCGCCCAGCAGGCCGTACAGCGCAAAGTCGCCGGTGGCATCGGTCAGCTGGGCCTTGGCGCGCATCACGAACATCGACAGGCGCTTGAGCGCGGGCGCCAGCAGGTCGCGGGCGCAGACCAGTAGTACCTCGGCCTCGCTGCGCTTGAAGGCGATGAAGCTGGCCTGCATGCGGCCTTTGACGGTCAGGAACGCCGCCAGGCGGGCGTGGTGCAGATCCAGCAGCGCGAAGTCCTGCGTCAGCTGGCCGTGCAGGAACTTGGCGGCGTCTTCACCGGCCACGCGGATCACGCCAAGGTGGGACAGGGGGACTACGCCGTCCGCAGGCAGGGACGGGGGCACTGGCATGGAGTCGATCATGGCTGAATTATGATGCCCGGCTTCTTTCATACAGGCTGCAGGGTTGTGCGTCGTTTCCTCGCATTGGTGTTGCTCATCGTGATCGCAGTGGGCGCTGTGGCCGCCTGGTGGCTGCAGGCGCCGTTGCCGGTGCGCGCGGACGTGCCCGCCGGCCAGCCGCTGGAGCTGGAGATCGAGCCTGGCACCACGCCACGCGGCGTGGCCCGCGCGGTGGTGCGGTCGGGCATGGCCACGGATGCAGACGTGCTGTTCCTGTGGTTCCGGCTGTCGGGCAAGGACCGCGAGATCAAGGCCGGCAACTACGAGATTCCCCAGGGCACCAGCCCCTACGCGCTGCTACAGAAGCTGGTGCGCGGCGAGGAGGCATTGCGCGCCGTCACGCTGGTGGAAGGCTGGACCTTTCGCCAGGTGCGCCAGGCGCTGGCGCGGGCCGAGCAGCTCAAGCCCGACACCCAGGGCCTGAGCGACGCGGACATCATGGAGCGCCTGGGCCGCGCGGGCGTGCCCGCGGAGGGGCGCTTCTTTCCCGACACCTACACCTATGCCAAGGGCAGCAGCGACATTGCCGTGCTGCGTCGCGCGCTGCACGCCATGGACCGGCGTCTGGACGCGGCCTGGGCGCAGCGCGCGCCGGACACGCCGCTCCAATCCGCCGACCAGGCGCTGATCCTGGCGAGCATCGTCGAGAAGGAAACCGGCCGTGCCGAAGACCGCGCGCAGATCGCCGGCGTGTTCAGCAACCGCCTGCGCGTGGGCATGCTGCTGCAGACCGACCCCACGGTGATCTACGGCCTGGGTGAGAAGTTCGACGGCAACCTGCGCCGCCGTGACCTGACCGCCGACACCCCCTACAACACCTACACACGTGCGGGCCTGCCGCCCACGCCGATTGCCATGCCCGGCAAGGCGGCGCTGTTGGCCGCAGTGCAGCCCGCGCCCACCAAGGCGCTGTACTTCGTGGCGCGCGGCGACGGTTCCAGCCACTTCAGCAGCACGCTCCAAGACCACAACCGTGCGGTGAACCGCTACCAACGCGGCCAGAAATGACCAACGGCGCATTCATCACCTTCGAGGGCATCGACGGCGCGGGCAAGTCCTCGCACATCGACGCGTTGGCCCAGGCGCTGCGCGCTGCGGGGCATACCGTGACCCTGACGCGCGAGCCCGGCGGCACGCCGCTGGCCGAGAAGCTGCGCGAGATGCTGCTGCACGACAGCATGGACGCGCTGACCGAAGCGCTGCTGGTGTTCGCCGCGCGGCGCGACCATCTGCGCTGCGTGATCGAGCCGGCGCTGGCACGCGGCGAAGTGGTGTTGTGCGATCGCTTCACCGATGCCACCTTTGCCTACCAGGGCGCAGGGCGCGGCTTCGATCTGGAGGTGCTATCGTATATGGAGCGCCTTGCGCAGACTGGTGTTGGTCTGCAGCCCGATTTGATGCGAAATCCGGACCTCACGCTGTGGTTCGACGTACCACCTGAGGTGGCCGCGCAGCGCTTGTCCGCCGCGCGCGCGCCCGACCGCTTCGAGTCGCAGCCCGTGGAGTTCTTCACCCGCGTGGCGCGCGGCTATGCCGACCGCGCCGCGGGAGCGCCGCAGCGCTTTGCGCGCATCGACTCGTCGCAGCCGCGCGAGCAGGTTGCCGCGCAGCTGCGTGCCGTAGTGGCCGCACGCGGCTGGCTGGCGCAGACGCCATGAGTGCGGTCGCCCCCTGGATCGCCGCGCAGCGCCAGGCGCTGCTGGCCCAGCGCGGCCACGCGTGGCTGCTGCAGGGCCCGTCCGGCCTGGGCCAGTACACGCTGGCGCTGGAGCTGGTGCGCGCCTGGCTGTGCGATGCGCCCACCGCGCACGGCGCCTGCGGCCAGTGCGCCAGCTGCCATGGCATCGATGTGCATACGCATGCCGACCTGTGCGTGCTCATGCCCGAAACGCAGGCGCTGGCCCTGGGCTGGCCGCTGCCCGAGAAGGCGCAGGCCGAGATCGAGGACAAGAAGCGCAAGGCCAGCCGCGAGATCCGCGTGGAGGCCATGCGCGACGCGGTGGAGTTCGCCCAGCGCACCAGCGGGCGCGGCCGCGGAAAGGCCGTGCTGGTCTACCCGGCAGAGCAGATGAACCATGTGACGGCCAACGCGCTGCTCAAGACGCTGGAGGAGCCTCCGGGCGACGTGCGGTTTGTGCTGGCCACCGAGGCCGCGCACGAACTGCTGCCCACCATCCGCAGCCGCTGCCTGGGGCACACCCTGCAGTGGCCCGACCCGGCCCAAAGCCAGCAATGGCTGGTAGAGCAGGGCGTGTCCGCTGATGCGGCCGAGGCCCTGCTGCGCGCCGCCGGCGGCCGGCCTGACGACGCACTGGCCCTGGCGCGTGCGGGCCGCAGCCCGCAGACCTGGGCGCTGCTGCCCAAGGCCGTGGCGCGCGGCGACGTGTCGGCGCTGGCCGGGCTGGAACCCGCACGGGCCGTAGATGCCTTGCAAAAGCTCTGCCACGATCTGCTGGCGCAACGCGTGGGTGCACAGCCGCGCTATTTCTCGCCCGCCGACTTGCCCGCGCCGCCCGGCGTGGGGCCGCTCACGCGCTGGTCGCGCGCCCTCGCCAAGGAGGCGCGCACGGCCGAGCACCCCTTCAACGCCGGCCTGATGCTGGAGTCGCTTGTGGCGCAGGCGCGCCGCACACTAAACTCGCGCCATTGAAAGCCTTCTACGACCTATGAGCAGTCCCTCCACAGCGCCGCGTCCCAGCGTCATGCAGCTGAACATCAAGGAAAAGGCCGCGCTGTACACGGCCTATATCCCGTTCTTTGAAGAGGGCGGCATCTTCGTGCCCACGGCGCGCGAATACAAGCTCGGCGATGATGTGTACGTGCTGCTCACGCTGCCCGACGACCCGCAGCGCTACCCCGTGGCCGGCCGCGTGGCCTGGGTGACACCCGCGCGCGCCGCGGGCAACCGCACGCAGGGCGTGGGCATCCAGTTCCCCAAGGACGAGAAGTCGCGCCAGCTCAAGCACAAGATCGAGGAAGTGCTGGGCACGGCCCTGGCGTCTGAACGGCCTACGCAGACCATCTAAGGGCAACCCTTCGCGGGCCCCGCAGGATGCCGACCGCGCCCGCCGGTCGGCATTTTTGTTTTTCGAGACCACCATGTTTGTCGATTCCCACTGCCACCTGAACTTTCCCGAACTCATCAGCCAGTTGCCGCAGATCCGCCAGGCCATGGCCGAGGCGCAGGTGGACCGCGCGCTGTGCATCTGCACCACGATGGAGGAGTTCTCCGCCGTGCACGCGCTGGCGACCGGCTATGACAACTTTTGGGCCACGGTCGGCGTGCACCCGGACAACGAAGGCGTGGCCGAGCCCTCCGTGCAGGACCTGCTGGAGCGCGCAGCGCTGCCGCGCGTGGTGGCCATCGGGGAGACGGGGCTGGACTACTACGGCATGGACGACCGCAAGGGCGGCCGCAGCATTGCCGACCTGGAGTGGCAGCGCGAGCGCTTTCGCACGCACATCCGCGCTGCGCGCGCGGCGGCCAAGCCGCTGGTGATCCACACGCGCAGCGCTTCGCAGGACACCCTGGCCATCCTGCGCGAAGAGGGCGAGGACGGTGCGGGCAACCGTGCGGGCGGCGTGTTCCACTGCTTCACCGAAACCGCCGAGGTGGCCCGCGCGGCGCTGGACCGGGGCTACTACATCTCGTTCTCGGGCATCGTCACGTTCAAGAACGCGCAGGACCTGCGCGACGTGGCTGCCTTTGTGCCCATGGACCGCCTGCTCATCGAGACCGACAGCCCGTATCTGGCGCCGGTGCCTTACCGGGGCAAGACCAACAACCCGTCTTACGTGCCCTATGTCGCCCAGCAGCTGGCACAGGTGAAAGGGCTGAGCGTCCAGCAGGTGGCCGAGGCAACCAGCCGTAACTTCGAGCAACTTTTCTTGAGCAAGGAGGCCGTATGAAGAGCCTGTTGCAGCGTCGCAGCGCCCTGGCGTGGCTCGCCGTGGCTGCCGCCGGTACCGCGGGGCTGGCGCATGCCGGCGCGTACGACGATTTCCTGCGTGCCATCGCGCGTGACGATGCCGCCACGGTGGCTTCGCTGCTGCGCCGCGGGTTTGACCCCAACGCGCGCGATCCCAAGGGGCAGCCCGCGCTGATCCTGGCCCTGCGCGAGGAAGCGCGGCAGGTGGCCGAGGTGCTGATCGCCGCCAAGGGGCTGAAGGTGGAGGAGCGCAATGCCAAGGACGAAAGCGCGCTGATGATGGCCGCCTTGCGCGGCAATCTGCCCGCTGCGCGCGGCCTGATCGCGCGCGAGGCGGACGTCAACAAGACCGGCTGGGCGCCACTGCACTATGCCGCCGCGAGCACCACGGCCGATGCCGCGGCCATGGTGGCGCTGTTGCTGGAGCATCACGCCTACATCGACGCTGCATCGCCCAACGGCACCACGCCGCTGATGATGGCCGTGCGCTACGGCACGGCGGATGCGGCGCGCCTGCTGATCAGCGAGGGGGCCGACCCGTCGCTGAAGAACCAACTGGGCCTGTCGGCCGTGGATTTCGCCATGCGCGCCGACCGGCAGGACATGGTGCAACTGGTGGCGGAGGCCGTACGCCGCCGCCAGCCGGACCGCGGGAAATGGTAGGCCCTCGGGCGCGTATGCTATGAATAACGGAGCTGCTGGCGCTTGTCAGCTGGCGGTTTCATGCCAAAATAGTGCCGAATCGCTTGCAGGGTAAGCGCAAGCAGCTATTGTTTTTGGTAGTCGTCACGCGCCGCCATGTGCGCGCAGGCGCGCGTACAGGCCGCCCCGGGCCAACAGCTCCGCGTGGGGGCCCTGCTCGACGATGCGCCCTTGCTCCATGACCACCACGCGGTCCGCGTGTTCGATGGTGGAGAGGCGGTGGGCAATCACCAGCGTGGTGCGCCCTTGCATGAGGCGCTGCAGGGCCTGCTGTACCAGGCGTTCGGACTCGGTATCCAGTGCCGAGGTGGCCTCGTCGAGGATGAGCACCGGAGCGTCGCGGTAGAGCGCCCGCGCGATGGCCAGCCGCTGTCGCTGTCCGCCCGACAGTTGCGTCGCGTTGTGCCCCACCACGGTGTGCATACCCTGCGGGAGGCTGGCCACGTACTCGGCGAGGTTCGCTGCGTCCAGACAGTGCTGCACACGTTGCTCGTCCACGGCAGCGCCCAGCGCCACGTTGGCGGCGACGCTGTCGTTGAACATCACCACGTCCTGGCTCACCATGGCGAATTGCGCGCGCAGGCTGGGCAACGCCCACTGGTCGGTTGCCACGCCGTCCAGCAGCACCTGGCCGCTGCTGGGGCTGAGAAAGCGCGGCAGCAGGTTCACCAGCGTGGTCTTGCCGGCACCGGAGGGGCCGACGAACGCCACCACTTCGCCCGGGCGGATGTCCAGGCTCACGGCGTCCAGTGCGGGCGCCTGGTCGGGCCGGAAGGACACGGTCACGTTGCGCAGGGCAATCGCCCCCTGGGCGCGCTGCGCGGTGTGCGTGCCGCCTGTCTCGGCCGGCGCCTCGTGCAGCAGGGCCAGGCCCCGCTCCAGCGCCGCCACGCCGCGCGTGATGGGGTTGGCGATGTCGGCCATGCGGCGGATGGGCGCTATCAACATCAGCATCGCCGCTATGAACGAGGCGAAACCGCCCACGGTCACGTCCTTGGCACCGTTGCCATGGCTTTGCCACAAGGCGATGCAGATCACGGTGGACAGCGCGCCCGCGGACAGCAACTGCGTGGTGGGCGTCATGGCGGCCGAGGCGATCGTGGATTTGATGGCCAGGCGGCGCAGGCGCTGGCTCAGCCTGTCAAATCGCGCGGCCTGCTCGGCCTGGGCACCGTGCAGGCGTACCACACGGTGGGCCAGTACGTTCTCTTCGACCACATAGGCCAGGTCGTCGGTGGCCTGCTGGCTGCTTTTAGTGATCTTGTACAGGCGCCGCGAGAGCGTCTTCATCACCCAGGCCACCCCCGGCACCAGCACGGCCACGATCAGCGTGAGTTGCCAGTTCAGGTAGATGAGATAACCCAGCAGGGCGACCAGCGTGAAACCATCGCGCGACAGGCCCAGCAGCGCCTGGACCAGCGAGGTGAACCCGGTCTGCACCTCATACACCACGGTGTTGGACAGTGCGCTGGCCGACTGGCGATGGAAAAGCCCCATGTCCGCAGCCAGCAGCCGCTCGAACAGCGCCGTGCGCAGGCGCAGCATGCCCTCGTTGGCGATGCGCGTGAGGGCGTACTGTCCCGTGAACTGGGCCAGCCCACGTACCAGGAAGACGCCGATGATGGCCACGGGAACCATCCACAGCTCCAGCGATCCTTCTGTAAAACCCTGGTCCAGCAATGGTTTGAGAAGCGCGGGAATCAATGGCTCGGTGGCGGCCGCGACGATCGTCGCCAACACCGCCATGGTCCATGCCAGCCGCTGGTGGCCGAAGTACGGATGGAGTCTGCGCAACCGCTCCCAGAGCGAAAGAGACTGCGGAGCTTGCTGCAAAGTGGTCTTTGGCGCGCTATGATTCGAATCTTGCATGAGGGGCGGATTCTACGTTTCGGCTATTGCAGACCGGCACAGTTTGTCACATGGCACGCTACGCTATGTGTAACATGCGAGGCTCTGTTTGCCGGCATTTGACGGTTATTCGATGGTTCCAATGACTATTGACCGCATCCCCAATACCCCTTCCCTCCGCACGGCTCTGCCGCAGCTTTCGCGGCGCCACGCCGTTGCAGCCTTGGCTGCCAGTTCCTCCCTTTCAGCGCTTGCGCAGTTCCGTGTGGAAATCACGGGCGTAGGCCTGACGCAACTGCCCATTGCGATCGCACCGTTCCGTGGCGAACCGCAGTCGCCGCAGAAAATATCCGCCATCGTCCAGGCTGACCTGGAGCGCAGCGGGCGCTTTTTGGGCGTGGACGCGTCGGGTGTCGCGCTGGATGAATCGTCCCGTCCCGATCTGTCCCTGTGGCGTCAGCGCAAGGCCGACGCACTCACCTCCGGCAGCATCACGCGCTTGGCCGACGGCCGTTTCGACGTCCGATTCCGCTTGTGGGACGTGGTCAAGGCGCAGGACCTGGGCGGGCAGAGCTTCGTGGTCACGCAGGCCGACCTGCGTCTGGTGGCGCACCGCATTGCCGACTTCGTCTACGAAAAACTCACGGGCGAGCGCGGTATCTTCTCCACCCGCATTGCGTATGTGACCAAAGCCGGCTCGCGCTACAGCCTCTGGGTGGCCGATGCGGACGGCGAGAACGCGCAGTCAGCGCTTTCCAGTCCTGAGCCGATCATTTCTCCCGCATGGGCGCCCACCGGGACCCAGCTGGCTTACGTATCGTTCGAGTCGCGCAAGCCGGTGGTGTACGTGCATGACGTGGCCACAGGCCGCCGCCGTTTGATCGCCAATTTCCGTGGCTCCAACAGTGCCCCTGCTTGGTCGCCCGATGGCCGTACCTTGGCCGTGACCCTCAGCCGCGACGGGGGCTCGCAGCTCTACACCATCGACGCTAACGGCGGTGAGCCGCGCCGCCTGATGCAAAGCAGCGGCATCGACACGGAGCCCGTGTTCTCCAGCGACGGCCGCAGCATCTACTTCGTCAGCGACCGTGGAGGTTCGCCCCAGGTGTACCGCGTGGCAGCCAGCGGGGGAGGCGCGGAGCGCGTGACGTTCAACGGGTCCTACAACATTTCACCCAGCATCAGTCCCGATGGTCAGTGGTTGGCCTACATTTCCCGCGTGGGCGGCGCCTATAAGCTGCACGTGATGGATTTGAAGTCGGGCAGCGTGACGGCGGTGACCGACACCTCCGCCGATGAGAATCCCAGCTTTGCTCCCAATAGCCGCCTGATCGTCTATGCCACGCAGCAGCAGGGTCGCGAAGCCCTGATGACCACCACGCTGGACGGCAAAATCAAGGCGCGTCTGGCGGGGCAGGGTGGGGATATCCGCGAGCCCGACTGGGGCCCGTTCCAGAACAAATAAGTTTCCGTTTTTCGAACAACTGCTCTTCAGGAGTTTTTAATGAACCGTTTCCCCTTCAAGCGCGTGTCTCTGGCGCTCTCCATCGTCGCCCTCATGGCAGGCTGCAGCTCCGGCGTCAAGCTGGACGATGTGCCGGTCGAAGACCGCGGCGCTACGTCCACCGCACCGGGCGCCAACTCGGGAAGCACGGGCCAAAGCGGCGTGGCTCCTGTGGATCTGTCCCAGTCGGGCCGCGACGCCGCGGGTCCCGTTGGCGTGGCGCGCGTCATTTACTTCGACTTTGACAGCTTCATCGTCAAGCCTGAGTTCCAGTCCGTGTTGGAGGCCCATGCTCGCTTCATGAAGGCGTCTTCCGCCCGCAAGGTCGTGCTGGAGGGCCATACCGATGAGCGCGGTGGTCGCGAGTACAACCTGGCGCTGGGCCAGAAGCGCGCGGAAGCCGTGCGCCGCTCGTTGGGGCTGCTGGGCGTGCCGGACGCGCAGGTGGAGGCGGTGAGCTTTGGCAAGGAAAAGCCGGCGGTGCAGGGCCACACGGAAGACGCGCACTCGCAAAACCGCCGCGTTGAGCTGTCGTACCGTTGATGCCGCGCATGTCTTTGCTCCTGCGCCCGCGGGCGCTGGGCGCGGCGGCGCTGGCCGCCGCTGCCTGCTGGTCGACCCCCAGCTATGCATTGTTCGAGGACAGCGAGGCGCGCCGCGCCATCCTTGAGATGCGCCAGCGTGTCGATGCATTGACGCAGGCCAGCCAGCGTGCGGGTGAACGGTCCGGTGATGAGGTCTCGCAACTACGGCGCAGCCTGCTCGACCTACAGATGCAGATCGAGGCATTGCGCACCGAACAGGCGACACTGCGTGGTCAGAACGAGCAGCTATTGCGCGATGTCGCAGAGTTGCAGCGCCGCCAGAAGGACATGGCGCAGGGTGTCGATGAGCGGTTGCGCCAGTTTGAGCCCGCGACGGTGACGCTGGACGGGCGCGAATTCCGGGCTGATCCTGCAGAGAAGCGTGATTTCGAGGCGGCTTTGGCGCTCTTCCGTGCAGGTAAGTTCGGTGAAGCGTCCAACGCTTTTAGCAGCTTCGTGCGCCAGTATCCACAGTCCGGTTATGTACCGTCTGCCCGTTTTTGGCTGGGCAACGCACAGTACGCCACGCGTGATTACAAAGAGGCCATCAACAACTTCAAGGCTCTGTTGTCGGCGGCGCCAGACCATGCGCGCGCTCCCGAGGCGGCCCTCTCGATTGCCAATTGCCAGATCGAATTGAAAGATACGCGGGCTGCGCGCAAGACCCTGGAAGACTTGCTGCGCGTTTATCCGCAGTCGGAAGCAGCAGCCGCAGCGAAGGAACGACTGGCGCGCCTGAAGTGATCACACCCGTTCACGACACGCCAGACTTGGAGCGGCGCTTCGCAGGGCTGGAACGCCTGTTCGGGCAGGAGGGCGCCGCACGCATCCGGAGCGCGCATGTTGCTGTGGTCGGAATTGGCGGCGTGGGTTCTTGGACAGCAGAGGCACTCGCGCGCAGCGGCGTTGGGGCACTCACGCTGATTGACCTGGACCATGTAGCCGAGTCGAACGTCAACCGGCAAATTCACGCTCTGACCACAACCATAGGCCAAGCCAAGGTACGCGCCATGGCCGAGCGCATTGCCCTGATCAATCCGGCATGTCGGGTGAACTGCGTTGAAGAGTTCGTGGATGCACAGAACTGGCCCACTCTGTTGCCATCTTCGGTAAATGCATTGGTGGATGCATGCGACCAGGTAAACGCCAAGGCCGTAATGGCAGCTTGGGCCGTCTCCACACGGCTGCCTTTCGTCACGGTAGGTGCTGCCGGGGGCAAGCGTCACGCATATAAAGTCGAGGTAGAAGATTTGGCGTTTACCACGCACGATCCTCTACTGGCCCAGCTGCGCTATCGCTTGCGCAGGAACCACGGTGCGGCCCGAGAAGGCCGCAAAATCGGCGTCACCTGCGTCTATAGCAAGGAAGCGGTATCAAAGCCACGCGCGTCTTGCGGCGTCGGTGAAGGTGACGGATCCCTGAATTGCCATGGTTATGGCTCATCGGTCGCCGTCACGGCCACATTTGGTCACTGTGCAGCGGGATGGATTCTCGACAAGTTGGCGGAAAGGTCGAAGACCTGAAAACCACGCTATAATCTTTAGCTTTGCTACCGAGAGGTGGCAAAGGTTGGGACGTTAGCTCAGTTGGTAGAGCAGCGGACTTTTAATCCGTTGGTCACAAGTTCGAATCTTGTACGTCCTACCAAGTTTCAAAGGCTCTGTAGCGATACAGGGCCTTTTTTGTTTTTGCTTGGCCAATTGTGAGGGTAGGGGTGCGCCAACGTTTTGCCCCCCCAATAGCTCCGTGATCAGCATAGAAGGCACCCATGACCTGACTGCTTACCTTTGTCGCTGTGCTAGCGATGAGTGGTACAGCGTCGTATTACTCCACCGTACGAGTTTCAATCAGTCCGGGAACAATGGGGCGCTTCTAAAATGCCTCGACGTTCATCCACATTTCCAGCCATGAAGACTCTGCTTGCCATTGCGGTTGCTGCATTCACGCTTTCCGGTTGCGCGGTCTATCACGACCATTACGACAACCGTGGAGCGGGTCCCAAGAGCCACCCGCACGGGTGCCCTCCCGGTCAGGCGAAAAAAGGCAACTGCTGATGTGACGCCGCGCTTCGCGCCGTATCGGACCTTTTTTGGGAAAGCTCGGTGTGGCGCAAGAGGGGGCAAAAATGCAGGCCCCCGGCCCTCTGCGGCAGATTACGGCGTGCCCAGGCGTTGGTTCAGTCGGTCAGGGCGCGCCAAGTGCGCCTTGCGCCCCGGGATCACCGCTAAAGTGGTGGGCTAGGCGGCGCGCGCAGCGCGAGTGCTTTCCTTCCTCCCGCATCCCGGCAAAGTTCCCATGACACTTCACCTCAGCATTGGCCCCCTGGTTTCCCTCATCGCAGGCATCCTGATTCTGATCATGCCCAAACTGCTCAACGTGATCGTTGCGCTGTACCTGATCGTGATGGGCATCCTCGGCCTGTTGGGTATGCACACGCTGCGTTTCTAGCCGGGCTTACCGTTTGCGTTTCGACGGTGTGCCGCCCTTGCGTGTGGGCGCACCGGCCTTTGCCGAGCGGACTGTCGCCCGGCTGATGGGTTGTTTCGCGCTGGTGCGCGCCAGCGAGGTCGCGGTAAGCCGCACGGGCAGGTACATCACGACCTGTTCTCCGGGCTTGAACTTGCTGGAGGTCTTCACGTCGTTCCAGTCGGCAACGTCTGCGGTGCTGACCTTGTAGCGCCGTGCGATGCTGGCTACGGTGTCGCGCTTGCCCGCGCGCACCGTGGTGCGCCGCGTCACGATTTCGGGCGTGAAGCTGACTTGGCCGTTGTCGGCCAGATGGCCCGGGACGTCTGCGCGCATGGTGGCCGCGCGGGGCACCATGAGGGCCGAGCCGGCCTTGATCATCATGCGTGGTGGAATGCCATTCACCTGACGCAAATCGTTTTCGCTCATGCCCGTGCGTTGCGCCGCGGTGGAGACGCTCATCGTGTTGGGCACCGTCCATACCGTCCAACTGGCGTATTGGCCTTCGGTGTAGGCCTCCAGGTTCTTGCGGAACACCTGGGCGTTGTCCCAGGGCAGCAGGATCTGCGGCATGCCCGCCGCAAGGATCACGGGCTTGTGCAGCGACGGGTTCAGGGCGCGGAAATCCTCGATGCGTACGCCGGCGAGACTGGCTACCAGGGTGACGTCCATGTCGCGCGTGATCTCCACGCTCTGAAAGTACGGGTGGTTCTCGATCAGCGGCAGCTCGGTGCTGAACTTGTCGGGATTGGCCACGATGTTCTTCACGGCCTGCAGCTTGGGCACGTACATGCGGGTTTCGGCGGGCATCGTCAACTCGGTGTAGCGCGTGCCCAGACCCTGTTTCTCGTTGCGCGCGATCGCGCGGGCCACGCTGCCTTCCCCCCAGTTGTAGGCGGCCAGGGCCAGATGCCAGTCGCCGAACATGCCGTAGAGCTTCTGCAGGTAGTCCAGTGCCGCGCGCGTGGACGCCAGCACATCGCGCCGGTCGTCGCGGAAGGCGTTCTGCTTCAAGTCGAAGTAGGTTCCCGTGGCCGGCATGAACTGCCACATGCCCGCGGCCTTGGCGCTGGACACTGCCTGGGGGTTGAAGGCGCTCTCGATGTAGGGCAGCAGCGCCAGTTCTGTGGGCATGCCCCGGCGTTCCAGCTCTTCGACGATATGGAACAGGTACTTGCTGGAGCGCTCGGTCATGCGCTGCATGTAGTCGGGGCGCGTGGCATACCACTGTTCCCGGTCGCGTACCAGATCGGTGTCCAGGTTGGGCATGGAAAAGCCGCGCCGGATGCGGTCCCACAGATCGGCTGGCGCGCTGACGCCAGCCACTGTGTGGCCGCTGGCGGCGCTCGCCGTGATGGGCTGCAATGGTCCCGACGGATACAGCGGCGTATGGCTGGCAGTAGTGGGGTCGGCGGTGGATGCGGCGTTGTCCGTAGGGGCAGTGGTCGCGCAACCGGTCAACCACAGCAGGCTTGCCAGCCCCAGGATGTGCAGAAGTCTCATCGAAATTCGTTTTTCCATTGGCGCAGCGCGGCCAGTACGGCTGCGGGTTCGCGCGGGTCTATGAGGGGGTCGAA
The DNA here is from genome assembly GCF_027625375.1 of Diaphorobacter sp. ED-3. NCBI lineage: Bacteria > Pseudomonadati > Pseudomonadota > Betaproteobacteria > Burkholderiales > Comamonadaceae > Diaphorobacter > Diaphorobacter sp. ED-3. The sequence continues at coordinate 1,986,511 of NZ_CP115182.1, forward strand.
GCCGTGGGCGGCTTGGGCTACCGTAGCAACGCGCGTGCGCAGAAAAGGGTTGATGTCGCGCTCGATGGCAATGCGCGACGGCAGTGTGGGCTGATCCGCGCGGCGCCGGGACTCGCATTCGATGATGTACTGGAGTAGCGCAACGTTATGGGGTTCCACCGCGCGGGCGAACTTCAGGTTGGACAGCGTGTATTCATGGGCGCAGCATACGCGGGTGTTGCCGGGCAATGCGGCCAGCGTGTCCAGCGAGGCCTGCATTTGCGTGGGCGTGCCTTCGAACAAGCGCCCGCATCCACCTGAGAACAGCGTGTCCCCGCACAACAGCAGGGGCTCGCCTTCCATGTCCGCACAGTAGTAGGCGATATGCCCCGCCGTATGCCCCGGCACGTCCAGCACGGAAAACGTGAGGCCTAGCACCTGAAGAGTGTCGCCGCCCGACAGGCGGATGAGGGGCTCGGGCATGGGCTCCGTGGCAGGGCCATACACGGTTGCGCCCGTGGCTTCGCGCAGGGCGTTCACCCCGCCCACGTGGTCGCCATGGTGGTGCGTGACTAGAATCGCTTCCAATGGCAGCCCCATGCTGCGCAGCGCCTGCAACACGGGTTCTGCATCGCCGGGATCCACAACGACCGCACGCTGCGCGTCGTACATCATCCAGATGTAGTTGTCGGCGAAGGCGGGCAATGGCAGCAAGTTCTTCATGACCGGCGAAATTATAGGTTTGCACCACTGGTTCGATACTGCCCCTGGCCGCTACCTGCTGGCCTGGGAGCAGGAGCGTTACGACGAGCTGGTGGCGGACATCTTCGGCTACCACGCGCTGCAGCTGGGCATGCCGGGCCTGCAGGCATTGCGCAGCAACCGCATGCCGCACCGCTGGCTGGCCGTAATGCCGCCGGAGTTGCTGCTAGAGCGTAGCGATGCGCAGGAGCCACCGGCGCTGCTGGCGGATGCGGTCGCGCTGCCGTTTGCCGAGGCCAGCCTGGACCTGCTGGCGCTGCCCCACACCCTGGAGCTGAGCGTGGACCCGCACACGGCGCTGCGCGAGGTGCACCGCGTGCTGGTGCCCGAGGGCAAGGTGGTCATCAGTGGACTCAACCCGCTCAGTCTGTGGGGGTTACGGCAGCGGCGATCGCGCCTGTACCAGCGCTGTGGCGCAGGGGGGCGGCTGTTCCTGCCGGACGTGGGGGAGTTCATTTCGCCCGGGCGCCTGCGCGACTGGCTGCGCCTGCTTGGCTTTGAGCTGGAATCCATGAGCTTCGGCTGCTACCGGCCCGCCGTGGCCGGCGACCGCTGGCTGCAGCGCTACGGCTGGATGGACGCGCTGGGTGCGCGCTGGTGGCCGATCTTCGGGGCCGCGTATGTGATCGTCGCCGTCAAGCGCGTGCAGGGCATGCGCCTGCTGGAGCCTTCGTGGCGCAAGGCGCCGCAGGCGGCTGCCGCGCAGGTACAGGTAGCGCGGCGCCATGGCCCGGGCTGAGGCGACGGGCCTTTTTTTTATTTCTGGGAGCTATTTTTGAATCAGGTGGTGATCTATACCGACGGTGCGTGCAAGGGCAATCCGGGCCCCGGCGGTTGGGGGGCAGTGCTACGTTCAGGCACGCTGGAGAAAGAGCTGTTCGGTGGCGAATTGGGAACGACCAACAACCGCATGGAACTGATGGCCGTGATCCAGGCGCTGGGCGCGCTCAAGCGCCCCTGCCAGGTGGCGTTGTACCTGGACAGCCAGTACGTCCGCCAGGGCATCACCGAGTGGATCCATGGCTGGAAGAAAAAGGGCTGGCGTACGGCGGCCGGCCAGCCCGTGAAGAACGTGGAGCTGTGGCAGCGCCTGGACGAGCTGGCGCACCAAGCGGGCCACCGCATCGAATGGCACTGGGTGCGCGGCCATGCAGGCGACCCTGGCAACGAGCGCGCCGACATGCTGGCCAACAAGGGTGTGGAGCAGGCGCTGGGCCGCTGAGACCGGGTTCTGTGCCTTGCGGGTGATCAGCCAGTGGTGGCGGTGATGCCCTGCACCGCTTCATGGATGCTCTGTGCCGTCTGTGGGCGCACCAGCCGCGCCGTTTCGCGCCCGTCGCGCAGGAACACGAGCGTGGGCCAGAGTTTCACGCCAAAACTGCGGCCCAGGCGCTGGCCGGGGCCGTCCTCCACCTTGACGTGGCGCACATCGTCCCGGTCTTCGAGGGCCTGCTCGATGAGCGGCTGGGCGCGCTGGCAGTGGCCGCACCAGGGCGTACCGAACTCCAGCACGGTGGGGCCCAGCCACTGGTCCACCGTTTCACGCGAAGGCGGCTGAGCGAGATGGGTGGCGGCAAACGGCATGGCGGCTCCTGCAAGGATGGCGATGGGGGCAGGGTAGGGCTGCGGCGCACGCGGCCAAGCCGGCCGCCGCTGCGCGGGCGTGTCAGATCACGCCGTCAAACATCATCACATCGACCATGTCGCCAGGTGCCACGTTGCCCTGGCCGTGGTGCAGCACGATGAGGCCGTTGGCTTGCACCATGGAACTGAGCACCCCTGAGCCCTGGTTGCCCGTGGTGCGCACCTGCAGCGTGCCGTCCGCGGCCGTGGTGACCAGGCCGCGCTGGTATTCGGTGCGGCCGGGTTTCTTACGCATGGCCTCGGTGCTGACGGCGCGCAGCAGCGGCGGTGCGCTGCGCGTGCAGCCCATCATGCGCAGCAGCGCGGGGCGGACGAAAGCCAAGAAGGTGACCATCACCGCCACAGGATTGCCTGGCAGGCCGAACAGCACGCTGCTGCCGTCTGCACTCTGAATGCTTCCATTTTGATAGCTGTTAACGCTTGATGGAAGAGCGTTAGGATCGGATTTGGCTTGTAATTCGCGCCGAAGGCGGCCCACCGCCATCGGCCGGCCCGGGCGCATGGCGATGCGCCAGAACGCCACGTCGCCCAGCTGCTTCATCATGGTGCGCGTGTGGTCGGCCTCGCCCACGCTCACACCGCCGCTGGTAATGATGGCGTCGGCCTCGGCGGCCGCACGGCGGAAGGCGGCTTCCAGCAGTGTGGGCTCGTCGCGCACCACACCCAGGTCGATCACCTGGACGCCCAGACGTGTCAGCAGGCCAAAGACCGTGTAGCGGTTGCTGTCGTACACCGCGCCCTCGCGCGGTGGCTCGCCCAGGCTGAGGATCTCGTCGCCCGTGGAGAAATAGGCCACGCGCACCCGGCGGTATACCGTCACTGTTTTTAGACCCAAACTGGCCACCAGGCCAATAGCAGCAGGCGCTAGAAGCTCTCCTTTTGATAGCGCTACGCGGCCTTGCATGAGGTCTTCCCCCAGCAGGCGGCGGTTGTCGCCGCGGCGCAGCACGTCGGGTGCAATGCGGATGTGGCCGTCGGGCTCGGCGGTGGTGAACTCCTGCGGCACCACGGTGTCCAGCCCTGTCGGCATGATGGCGCCGGTCATGATCTTCACGCACTCGCCTGCGGCCACGGTGCCGGTCCAGGCGGCGCCGGCAAAGGCTGTGGAGCCGACCGGGCGCAGCACCAGCGGTTGGCCGGGCTGCAGTTGGGCGCCGTCGAAGGCGTAGCCGTCCATGGCCGAATTGTCGTGCGGCGGCACGCTGACGGGCGAGACCACGTCCCGCGCCAGCACGCGGCCCAGGGCGTCGAAGATGCCGACTTCTTCGGTGCTGGTGACGGGCGCGACCAGGCGCTCCAGGAAGGTGTTCACATCGGCGGCACGCAGTGCCTGCGGGTCGTAGCCCTGCAACTCGGCGGCGATCTGGTCAATGGTTTTCATGCGGTACGGGCAAAGAGGGTTGCAGCTCAGCGGTGGCCCAGGCCTTCCAGGGCGTGCAGCTCGGCCAGAGTGTTGGCGTTGTAGAAAGCATGCGGGTCGTCTCCCGGCTGGTCGAACGGAACCACGGCGCAGGCGTGCTGTTCGGTCCAGCGGTCGATTTTGCGCCCGCCGCCCTGCGTGAAGCGCACCAGGCTCTCCAGCAGCGTCACGCGCAGCAGGCAAAACACCGGCTGGGTGCGCACGCGCACGGTGCCATCGCGCTCGTCGGCCTCGGGTGCCGCTGCCATGGCAATGTCGGCGCCCTCGCGCATGGCGGCCTGGGCCAGGCGTGCGGCAAGGTCTGGCGGGAACAGCGGTGTGTCGCAGGGCACGGTGAGCAGCCAAGGGGTCTCGCAGCGCTCCAGCCCTGTGAGAAAGCCCGCCAGCGGGCCTGCGTAGTCGGCAAGGCCATCAGGCCACACCGGCACTCCGAATGATTCATAGGCCGCCAGGTTGCGGTTGGCGTTGATCATCACGTCGCCCACTTGCGGCTGCAGCCGCATCAGCGTGTGCAGTGCCAGGGGCAGGCCGCGGAAGTTCTGCAGGCCTTTGTCCACCCCGCCCATGCGGGAGCCGCGGCCGCCGGCGAGGATGAGACCTGTGATGTCGTGGGTGTCGATCATGGGAAAGAAGAAGGGTGGTGAACGGCGCGCCGGGGCAGGTCCCTGCGGCGCGGCGGCGGCTCAGCCGCCGATGTAGCTCATCTCGATGCGCCGCTGGCCGCTGCCCGTCTCGGGTGGCAGGCTGGCACGCAGCTCGGAATAGCGGTCGCCGCGCCCCTGCCAGATGTGGGCGATGGCGGCGCTGATCTGCGCGTCGCTGGCATTGCCGCGCAGCAGGCTGCGCAGGTCCCAGCCTTGCGAGGCAAACAGGCACAGGTACAGCCGACCCTCCATGGACAGGCGCGCGCGGTTGCAGTCGCCGCAGAAGGCCTGCGTGACGCTGCTGATCACGCCCACTTCGCCCAAGCGCGGGTCGTGGCGACCGTCGGGGCCGGCGTAGCCCCAGCGCTTGGCGGTCTCGCCGGGGGACTGCGCGGCCAGCGGCACCAGCGGCAGCTCGGCCTGCAGCCGCGCGATGACTTCGGCGGAGGGCAGCACCTCATCCATGCGCCAGCCGTTGGTGGCGCCCACGTCCATGTATTCGATGAAGCGCAGTGTGATGCCGGTGCCGCGAAAGTGGCGCGCCATCGCCGGGATCTCGTGGTCGTTGGTGCCGCGCTTGACCACCATGTTGACCTTGATGTGCTCCAGGCCCGCCGCCTGCGCGGCCTCGATACCGGCGAGCACGTCGGCCACCGGAAAGTCCACGTCGTTCATGCGGCGGAACACGTCGTCCTGCAGGCTGTCCAGGCTCACGGTGACGCGCCGCAGGCCCGCGGCCTTGAGGGCGCGCGCCTTGCGCGCCAGCAGCGATCCATTGGTGGTCAGCGTGAGGTCGGGCACGCGGCCCTCCAGCGTGCGCAGTTCCGCCAACTGGGCAACCAGGTTCTCCAGGTCCTTGCGCAGCAGCGGCTCGCCGCCGGTGAGGCGGATCTTGCGCACGCCATGCGCCATGAACAGGCGCGCCAGCCGCGTGATCTCTTCAAAGCTCAGCAGGTCGCTGTGCGGCAGGTAGCGGTAGTGCTTGTCGAACACTTCCTTGGGCATGCAGTAGCCGCAGCGGAAGTTGCAGCGGTCCGTCACGCTGATGCGCAGGTCGCGCAAGGGACGGGAGAGCGTGTCCTGCAGCAGTCCGGTAGCGGGTGCCGCGGCCAGGAGCGCGGGGGGCTGCAGCACCTTGCTGCGCTGATCCACGAGGGGAATGACACGTTCAGCCATAGCGAAATTGTGCCCCATCGGCGTCGTAGGGGTATGGCGGCTGCCCGCTAAATTGATGTTGATCAATCTGCTGTCACGGCAGCGACATGAGGTGCCTTTGACCAGTGTCATAGGGGCGCGGGAGGGCGATTTGAGAATACGGCGCATGCAGAACCAACGCCCAGTCCCCACCCCTCCCTCCGTCGCCGCCTGCCGGCGCGGCCGCCGCACCGCTGTGCGCGCGCTGGCCACCGTGTTGCTGGTGCCGGCCCTGCCGCTGTCGGCCCAGGCGCGCATGGCCCTGGCCACGGCCATCAACCGCACGGCGCGCTTTCGGGCGCTGTCCCAGCGCACGGCCAAGGTCTACGGCCAGCTGTACCTGAACGTGGGTGCCGCGCGCGCCCGCGATGCGCTGGAACACACCCGCCGGCAGGTGCATTCCGGCTTCGAGGACATGGACCGCCAGAGCTGGCCGCCCGAGGTGGCGCGGCTGCTGGCGGACGTGCGCCGCAACGCGGACCGCCTGGACGCGCTCACGGCCCAGGCGCCGACGAAGGAGGGCTTTCAGGCCGTGTCGGCCCAGGCTGACCAGATGCTGGCTGCCGCCAACACCACCACCGAGGCCCTCGAGCGCCTGGCCCAGGCGCCCACGGCACGCCTGGTCAACACCGCCGGGCGCCAGCGCATGCTGTCGCAGCGCCTGGCCAAGAACTATGAGCTGTTGGCCGCCGGCCTTGACAGCCGCACGGTGCGCGAGCAGATGACGGGCGACGCCGATGAGTTCCAGCGTGCCCTCGCGCAGTTGAACAAGGCGCCTATCTCCACCCCTGCCATCCGCTCGGCACTGGAACTGGGCCAGGCGCAGTGGGTGTTTTTCGAGGCCGCCCTCAAGCGCCAGCCAGACCCGCGCGGCCTGGAAAACGTGGCCACCACCAGCGAGCGCCTGCTGGAGGTTACGGACAGCTTGACTTCGCTGTACGAGGTGGCCCTGCAGGACGTGCTGGGCTGACCCCTGCGGGCACAAGAGCAACTGCGTGTCTCATCGGCGCGGCGCCCGACTGCGCCGCCTTTCCCGGGGGAGGGAAGGCCGACGTGGCTGGGCTGGTTGCGCCGCTGGGCAGCAGCTGTGGCGCGCGGGACACGGCCCTGGCTCGACCGCCCCAGCCGCGCGCCCCCGGCGGATGTGCCACGCCACTCTCCACTCTCTTTACTAACCAGGGGCTGGCTAACCAGGGGTTGGCGCAGGCCGTCCGTCGGGCCGAGCCGTTCAAGCGCTATTCAGCCTCCGCGAGTGGCGGCATGGTGAACCTGAGCCGCGCGCCTGCACATGCGGTCGATCTAAATCAGGCCTATGGGCAAAAAGTGCCTCTAGCGCCCGTGTAGAAAGCGCGGGCAGCTATTGAATCGGGAGCGATTGCCGATCAGGCTGCCTTCGGCGTGCGCGGCGCGCGGCCGTAGAACTGCGGGTAGTGCTCCTTCACTCCTTGACCGCTGAAGTCCCAACCCGTGCACTGGCCCAAGTGGCGCGGCGGCTCGTCGCCTTCATTCTGGAATGCGGCGTGAATCGTCTGGAACGTGGCCGTGGCCAGGTTGAACAGCAGTTCCCGCAGATGGGTGCAACCGGCCACGCCGCCCAGGTGGGTCTGGATGGACTGGCGCCAGCCGCGCGCCATGCTGCAGCCCACCATCGCCTGCAGGGCGCGCTGCGCTTGTGTGCAGCCCGCCAGGGGGTGGGCATCCATGGCGGATTCGATGGCGCGCACCACCAGGTCGCGGTCCACGGTGACGCGCAGCCACAGGTGGTGGATGGGTTCGCCCGCGCGGCGCACGCCGTCCGGGTAGCGCAGCGACGGCAGGTCCTGCGGCTTGCTGTCGTGCAGCTCGCCCTCGATGTCCCAGAGCCCGTCCTCGCGCTCGTAACCCTGGTAGGTGACGCGTCGGACATGGCGGGCAGTGCGGGGGGCAGGGGATGACAGAGGCATGGGGTCGAGATGGGAAACGTATCAGCGGCCAAGCGAGCACTGGCGGGGCACCGCAGGGCACGCGGCTCGCAGGGATCAGCCGTGGCGGATGGCCACGGTCTTGAGGGTGGTGAAGCCGTAGAGCGCCTCGAAACCCTTCTCGCGTCCGTGTCCGCTGGACTTCACGCCGCCAAACGGCAATTCGACGCCGCCGGCTGCGCCGTAGTTGTTGATGAATACCTGGCCGCTGGCAATGCGCCGCGCCATGCGGAACTGGCGCGCGCCATCGCGCGTCCACACGCCCGCCACCAGGCCAAAGGGCGTGCCGTTGGCGAGCTCCACGGCGTGGTCTTCGTCGTCGAAGGGCATGGCGGCCAGCACGGGGCCGAAGATTTCCTCCTGCGCCAGGCGGTGCTGCGCCGGTACGTCGCGCAGCAGGGTGGGGGCCTGGTAGAAGCCCGTGTCGGGCGCTTCGTCCACCACGGTGCCCTGCGCGGCCAGGGGAATGCCAGCCACCTGCGCATCGGACAGGTAATCCCACACGCGCTGCTGCTGGCTCTGGCGGATCAGCGGCCCCAGGTCCAGGTCCATGGCGGCGGGGCCCACGCGCAGCGCCTCGAAGGCCTTTGACAGGCGCTCCAGCAGCGGTTCGTAGATCAGGGAATCGATCAGCACGCGCGAGCCGGCCGAGCAGGTTTGCCCGGCGTTCTGCACGATGGCGTTCACGAGCACGGGCACGGCGGCGTCCAGGTCGGCGTCGGCAAAGACGATCTGCGGGCTCTTGCCGCCCAGCTCCAGCGTGACCGGGCAGTGGCGCTCGGCGGCGGCCTGCTGGATCAGCGTGCCCACCTTGGGGCTGCCGGTGAAGCTGATGTGCTGGATGCCGGGGTGGCGCGCCAGCGCGTCGCCGACCTCGTGGCCGTAGCCGGTCACGAGGTTCAGCGCGCCGGCAGGGAAGCCCACCTCGACCGCCAACTGGGCCACGCGCAGCAGGGACAGGCAGGCGTCCTCGGCCGGCTTGACCACGCACACGTTGCCGGCCGCCAGTGCGGCGCCCACGCAGCGCCCGAAGATCTGCATGGGGTAGTTCCACGGCACGATGTGGCCGGTCACGCCATGCGGCTCACGCCAGGTCAACACGCTGAAGCCGTCGGGGTAGGGAATGGTCTCGCCGTGCAGCTTGTCGCAGGCGCCGGCGTAGAACTCGAAGTAGCGCGCCAGGGCGTGTGCGTCGGCCCGTGCCTGCCGGGTGGGCTTGCCGCAGTCGCGTTGCTCGATGGCGGCCAACTCCTCGGCATGCTCGGTGATCTTGGCGGACAGCCGCATCAGCAGCCTGCCACGCTCGGCCGGGGCCAGCTTGCGCCACACGCTGTGGTAGCACTGCTGCGCCGCATGCACGGCGGCATCGATGTCCTCGGCCGTGCCGCGCTGGATTTCGTCGTACGGCTGGCCGTCGGAGGGGTCGATCACGGCAATGGTGCGGCCCGAAGTCGAGGCCACGCCGGCGTTGGCGATGTGGTGGAGCTGCATGGGCCTGATTGTGCGGCAGGCGCGCGCAGCGTGCTGGGCTACGAGCCGGAATGCCGTCCAGCGCCCAAGGGACGGGCGCTGGCAGCTTCTTTTTTGATAGTGCCGGGTCAGCCGGCGTGGAACTTCACCACCAGCGGCACGATGAGCAGCGCCACGATGTTGATGATCTTGATGAGCGGGTTCACCGCCGGGCCGGCCGTGTCCTTGTAGGGGTCGCCCACGGTGTCGCCGGTGACGGCGGCCTTGTGCGCGTCGCTGCCCTTGCCGCCGTGGTGGCCGTCCTCGATGAACTTCTTGGCGTTGTCCCAAGCGCCGCCGCCGGTGCACATGCTGATGGCCACGAACAGGCCCGTGACGATGGTGCCCATGAGCAGCCCGCCCAGCGCCTTCGGCCCCAGCGCCAGGCCCACGATGATGGGCACGGCCACGGGCAGCAGGCTGGGGATGATCATCTCCTTGATGGCGGCGCTGGTCAGCATGTCGACCGCGCGGCCGTACTCGGGCTTGGCCGTGCCTTCCATGATGCCGGCGATCTCGCTGAACTGGCGGCGCACCTCCACCACCACGCTGCCGGCGGCGCGGCCCACGGCCTCCATGGCCATGGCGCCGAACAGGTAGGGAATGAGCCCGCCGATGAACAGGCCCACGATGACCATCGGATCGCTCAGGTCGAAGCGGATCGCCTGGCCGAAGCTCTCCAGCTTGTGCGTGTAGTCGGCGAACAGCACCAGTGCTGCCAGGCCCGCCGAGCCGATGGCGTAGCCCTTGGTCACGGCCTTGGTGGTGTTGCCCACGGCGTCCAGCGGGTCGGTGATGTCGCGCACGCTGCTGGGCAGCTCGGCCATCTCGGCAATGCCGCCGGCGTTGTCAGTGATGGGGCCGTAGGCGTCCAGCGCCACCACGATGCCCGCCATGCTGAGCATGGACATGGCGGCCACGGCCACGCCGTACAGGCCCGCCAGCATGTAAGACACGATGATGGCCGCACACACGAAGATCACCGGCCAGGCCGTGGAGCGCATGGACACGCCCAGACCCGCAATGATGTTGGTGCCATGCCCCGTGGTGGACGCCTGCGCGATGTGGCGCACCGGGGAATACTGCGTGCCGGTGTAGAACTCCGTGATCCACACCAGTGCCGCCGTCAGCACCAGGCCGGTGGCGCAGGCGCCGAACAGCCGCATCTGCGCGCCCGTGCCGCCCAGCGCGTTGTCGGGGATGATCCAGGCCGTGACGAACCAGAACGCGACGAGCGACAACACGCCCGCGATGGCCAGCCCCCGGTACAGCGCGGGCATCACGTTGCGCATGCCCGGGCCGGCCTGCACGAAGAAGCAGCCGATGATGGAGGCGATGATGGAGACGGCCCCCAGCGCCAGTGGGTAGGTCACGGCCGCGACGGGCGCAGCACCCACCAGCAGCGCGCCCAGCACCATCGTGGCGATGAGGGTGACGGCATAGGTCTCGAACAGGTCGGCCGCCATACCGGCGCAGTCGCCCACGTTGTCGCCCACGTTGTCGGCGATCACGGCGGGGTTGCGGGGGTCGTCCTCGGGGATGCCGGCCTCCACCTTGCCGACCAGGTCCGCGCCCACGTCGGCACCCTTGGTGAAGATGCCCCCGCCCAGGCGGGCAAAGATGGAAATCAGCGACGAGCCGAACGCAAAGCCGATCAGCGGGTTGAGCAGCGCTGGCAGGCTGGCCGTGGGGGTGAGCCGGCCATTGCCAACCAAGAACCACGCGAAGGCGGTCACGCCCAGCAGGCCCAGGCCCACCACCAGCATGCCCGTGATGGCCCCGCCGCGGAAGGCAACCTGCAGCGCCGGGCCCATGCCCTGCGTGGCGGCCTGGGCCGTGCGCACGTTGGCGCGCACCGAGACGTTCATGCCGATGAAGCCGCAGGCGCCGGAGAGTACCGCGCCGATGACGAAGCCCACGGCGGTGGTGCCGTCCAGGAACGCCGCAATGAGGATGGCCAGCACGATGCCGACGAAGGCGATGGTCTTGTATTGCCGTGCGAGGTAGGCCGCCGCGCCCATCTGGATGGCGCCGGCGATCTCCTGCATGCGGGCGTTGCCCGCGTCCTTGGAAAGGATCCAGCTGCGTGCCCACAGTCCGTAGGCCACAGCAATCAGTCCGCAAACCAGAGCCAGGATGAGAGGGGCAGTCAGCGCCGAGGTGGAACCAGCCATTCGTTATCTCCATCGGTTGTCAGTTGCACGGAGGGGGAAGCGCAACGCATGGGGGAAGTGCTTCCGCTGCGTTGCTTCCTCGTGCCCCGGCGGCGGGAGACGATTGGCCAACGCAGCCATTTAACGCGAAACCCCCGGTGCAAGCAAGCTGCAAGGGGCGTGCGCCTAAAATCACGGACCGCCTTGCGCACCGCCCCCGGGGCGAAGGCCGTGTCATTCCAACCACTCAACCCCCAAACCATGTCGCTGAACAACGTCAAGCCCGGCAAGAACATTCCCGAAACCTTCAATGTGGTGATCGAGATCCCGGCGGAATCCGATCCCATCAAGTACGAAGTGGACAAGGAGTCGGGTGCCGTCTTCGTGGACCGTTTCCTGACCACGGCCATGTACTACCCCTGCAACTACGGCTACGTGCCCCAGACCCTGTCGGGCGACGGCGACCCGGTGGACGTGCTGGTGATCACCCCGTACCCGTTGCACCCCGGCGTGGTGGTGCCCTGCCGCGCGCTGGGTATCCTGAAGATGGAAGACGAGGCCGGCGTGGACGGCAAAGTGCTGGCCGTGCCCACCACCAAGATCCTCAAGATGTACGAGCCCTGGAAGACCGTGGAGGATGTGAACCCCATGCGCCTGAAGGCCATCAGCCATTTCTTCGAGCACTACAAGGACCTGGAAGAAGGCAAGTGGGTCAAGGTGCTGGGCTGGGAAGGCATCGACGCCGCCCACAAGGAAATCCTGGACGGCGTGGAAAACTACAAGAAAGCCTGATGGTGGCGGGGTGCGGCCCGCATCGCGCCCACTGCCTCATCCAGCCCGCTGGCACATGCCCGCGGGCTTTTTTCTTGCAGGGATTTCGGTTTCTGGCAAAATTGTCAGCATAAGTAACCGATGACTGCTATGCTGCCAGGGCGTGCGCGACGCTGGTGTGGCCGGCGGTGCCCGACCTGCGCGCAAGCGCGAGAACATTTCCCTAGGAGTTGCCATGTCGTCTTCCATCGCCCAGCGTCCTTCCTACGGCAACGCCAACGCCAGCGGTGCCGCGGAATACCTGACCTTCCGCCTGGGTGAGGAGGAGTACGGCATCGACATCCTGCGCGTGCAGGAAATCCGCTCCTACGAGCAACCCACCCGCATGGCGCACGCGCCGGAGTTCATCAAGGGCGTGATCGATCTGCGCGGCGTGATCGTGCCGATCGTCGACCTGCGCCTGAAGCTGCAATGCGCCAGCGCCGACTACACCGACTTCACCGTGGTCATCATCCTCAACGTGGGTGGCACGGTGTTGGGCGCTGTGGTGGATGCCGTGGCCGACGTGGTGGCTCTGCCGGCCGATGCCATCAAGCCTGCACCGCAGTTCCAGGGGCAGGTGGATTCGTCCTTCGTGCGTGGCATCGCGACCGTGGGCGAGCGCATGCTGATCGTGGTGGACATCGAATCGCTGCTCAGCAGTTCTGAGATGGGATTGGTGCAGTCGGTCGCGACGGCCTGAGGGCCTTCGCGCTGTATCTCTGCCAACCGCGCCCATGGGCGCGGTTTTTCATGGCCGCGTCCAGCCCGTCAGCCTGCCTGCCGGAAGGGGTTGCGCGCGTGCAGATCCTCCAGGTACTGCTCCACGCCTTCGCCTTCACGCGCCAGGAACCGGTCCACGGCTTCGGCAAACGCCGGGTGCGCCAGCCAGTGGGCGCTCTGTGCGCGCACGGGCAGGAGGGCGCGCGCCATCTTGTGTTCGCCCTGCGCACCGCCTTCGAAACGGTGCACGCCCTGCGCGATGCACCACTCGATGGGCTGGTAGTAGCAGGCCTCGAAATGCAGGCAGTCCACCCGTTCTAGCGCACCCCAGTAGCGGCCATAGGCCACGGATTGCATGTCATTTGGGGTGTTCACGCAGTTGGGATAAGCGCCAGCAGCTATTAAACTGGTAGCAATGGGGCGGCCTGCGCGCTCCGCCACGAAAAGCACCCAGGCCTCGGGCATGTGCTGGTGCATGGCGTGGAAGAAGGCCCGCGTCAGGTAGGGCGGATTGCCGTGCTCCAGGTAGGTGCGCTCGTAGCAGCGGAAGAAGAAGTCCCAGTCTGCCGTGGTGATCTGCGTGCCCCGCAGCACGCGAAAGCACACCCCCGCCTGGGCCACGCGCCGGCGCTCCTGGCGGATCTTCTTGCGCTTGTCCTGGTTCAGGGAGGCGAGGAAGTCCTCGAAATCCGCGAACCTTGCACCGTCCATGGGCCGCCGGTTGTGCCAGTGGAACTGCACGGTGCTGCGCAGCAGCATCCCCGCCTGGTGCGCTGCAGCCAGATCCTGCTGCGCGCCGAACAGCAGGTGCAGGGATGACAGCCCCGCCTGCTTCGCCCAGTCCAGCACGGCACGCAGCAGGGCGTCCCGCGCGGCATCGTCGCAGGCCATCAGCCGGGTGCCGGGTACCGGCGTGAACGGCACGGCGGCCACGGCCTTGGGGTAGTACGCCAGCCCGTGGCGGGCGTAGGCATCGGCCCAGGCCCAATCGAACACGTACTCACCGTACGAGTGCGCCTTGGCGTACACGATGCAGGCGGCCTGCAGGTCCGTGCCCGCCCACAGGGTGAACACGACGGGCGTCCAGCCCCGGGCGGGCGTGGCGCTGCCGCTGTCTTCGAGCGCGCACAGGTAGGCATGGCGCAGGAAGGGCGTGGGGTGGGGCTGGAGCGCCAGCAGTGCGTCCCATGCATCGGCGCCCACGCGATGGATCGAGTCGTGCAGGTGCAATGCGTAAGCAGGCGTGCTGGCAGGGCAGGGTGTGGTCATGCAGTGGGCGGTGCCGCAATCAGGGCAGAGCGCATCATCTCCCCAAAGCCCGGACCGCGTGGCCGTGGGGATTTCTCCGCGGTGGCGCAGCCTGCTTAAAAATGAGGCGGTGCAGGGGCGGGCGTTATGAATCAACCACTTAAGCCGCATGTGCCCGCCTCGCCCGCAGCTTATCCACAGGTCTGTCCCTGGCCTGTGGGGACAAGCGCGCAGCCGGGGCGTGCCGCAGGGGCAAGGCGCGGCTCGGGGCGGCGCCAGGGCCCGGGTGACATAATCGTCCGAGACCAACCCGCCCCGCTATTCCCATGCCGTTCGTCATCAGCATCGCCCAACTCAACTTCGTGGTGGGCGACGTGCCGGGCAATGCCCAGAAGATTCTTGCGGCCGCGCGCGATGCCCATGCTGGCGGCGCCCGGCTGCTCCTTACGCCCGAGCTGGCGCTGTGCGGCTACGCGGCCGAGGATCTGTACCTGCGGCCAGCCTTCGTGCAGGCGTGCGAGCAGGCACTGGAAGGGTTGGCGGCCGCTACGGCGGATTGGCCGGGGCTGACGGTGGTCGTGGGGCACCCGCGGCGCGTGGCGCACGGGGTGGGCGAGGGGGGGCGCGGCCTGTGCCACAACGCGGCCAGCGTGCTGCGCGCGGGGCGTATCGAGCACACCTACGCCAAGCAGTACCTGCCCAACTACGAAGTCTTCGACGAACGCCGCTATTTCGTCCCCGGGGATGAGAACTGCGTGTTCGAGGTCGAGGGCGTGCGCATGGGCCTGCTGATCTGCGAGGACGCGTGGTACCCCGGGCCGGCGCGCGGCGCGCGGGAGGCGGGCGCGCAGGTGCTGGTCACGCTCAATGCGTCGCCCTACCACCTGGGCAAGGCTGTCGAGCGCGAACAGGTGATGCGCGAGCGCGTGCTGGAAACCGGCCTGCCCCTGGTCTATGCGCACTTGGTCGGCGGGCAGGACGAGGTGGTTTTCGAGGGCCGGTCCTTCGCGCTGAATGCCGATGGCAGCGTGGCGGCTCGTGCGCCAGGATTTGAAGAAAAAACGCTGCTGATCAAGGTGCAGCAAGCGCAAGCAGCTATTGTTTTGGAAGCGCCAGTGGCGCCACACGAGGGCTGGGAGGCGGAGCTGTGGTCCGCCCTGGTGCTGGGCGTGCGCGACTACGTGGGCAAGAACGGCTTCCCCGGCGTGCTGCTGGGCCTGTCGGGGGGCATGGACTCGGCGCTGGTGCTGGCTATTGCCGTGGACGCGCTGGGCGCCGACAAGGTGCGCACAGTGATGATGCCCTCGCCCTACACGGCCGACATCAGCTGGATCGATGCGCGCGACATGGCCGGGCGGCTGGGGGTGCGCTATGACGAAATCGCCATCGCCCCGCAGTTCGAGGCTTTCAAGACTGCGCTGGCGCCGCAGTTCGCCGGCCTGCCCGAGGACACGACGGAAGAGAATCTGCAAGCGCGCATCCGCGGCATGCTGCTGATGGCGCTGTCGAACAAGTTCGGCAGCCTGGTGCTGACCACGGGCAACAAGAGCGAGCTGGCCACGGGCTACTGCACGCTTTACGGCGACATGGCCGGGGGCTTTGCCGTGATCAAGGACGTGGTCAAGACGCGCGTGTTCGCCCTGGCCCGGTGGCGCAACGCCAATGACCCGTATGGCACCGGCGCGAATCCCATTCCCGAGCGCATCATCACCCGTCCGCCCAGTGCCGAACTGCGTCCCGACCAGAAAGACCAGGACAGTCTGCCGCCCTACGAGGTACTGGACGCCATCGTCGAGCGCTACATGGAAAATGACGAGCCTCTGGAAGACATCGTGCGCGCCGGCTTTGAACGTGCGGATGTCGAACGCGTGACCCGGCTCATCAAGCTCAACGAATACAAGCGCCGCCAGGCGCCTGTGGGCGTGCGCGTCACGCGCCGCAGCTTCGGCAAGGACTGGCGCTACCCCATCACCAACCGATTCAGGGCCTGAGCCCCCTGTGGCGGCCGCTGGGTCGCCGTGCCGTGCCCACCGCTTTTTAGATATTTGAGGAGTTCCCCATGCAAATGATCACCGCCGTCATCAAGCCCTTCAAACTGGAGGAAGTCCGCGAGGCCTTGGCCGAATGTGGGGTGACGGGGCTGACGGTGACCGAGGTGAAGGGCTTCGGCCGGCAAAAGGGCCATACCGAGCTGTACCGTGGTGCCGAGTATGTGGTGGACTTCCTGCCCAAGGTCAAGATTGAGGTGGTGGTGCGCACCGAAGACGTGGACCGCTGCGTGGATGCGATCGTAGGCGCGGCGCGCACCGGCAAGATCGGCGACGGCAAGATTTTCGTCACCGCCGTGGAGCGCGTGGTGCGCATCCGCACCGGCGACCTGGACGACGCCGCGGTGTAACGAACGGCACGTCTGCCAATCCCGCGCACGCCAGCGCGGTGGGACAGCCGTCAGATCACGCTGCGCAGGGGGATGGCGCTGGCATTCGCGCCTGCGTCCTGCACCAACGCGGTGAGCAGGGCATCGGGCTCCGTACCCACGCGGATCAGGCCCATCTGCCATTCCCCCATGAGCCCGCCATGTACCGCATGCTGCAGGAAGCCCAGCATGCCGCCGTAGTAGCCGTCGGTGTCCAACAGGCCGATGGGCTTGTCGTGGTAGCCCAGCTGGCGCCAAGTCCAGACTTCGAACAGCTCTTCCAGTGTGCCGATGCCGCCCGGCAGGGCGACGAAGGCATCGCTGCGCTCGGCCATCATGGCCTTGCGCTCGTGCATGGTCTGCACGATGTGCAGCTCATCGCAGAAGTGGTTGGCCAGTTCCTTGTCCACGAGAGCCTGCGGAATGATGCCCACGACCCGGCCGCCTGCCACGCGCGTGGCCTCCGCCACCGTGCCCATGAGGCCGCTGCGGCCACCGCCGTAGACCAGCTGGCCGCCGTGGCGGCCTATCCAGTGGCCCACGGCCGTGGCCGCTTCTGTGAACAAGGGGTTGTTGCCCGGGCGAGAGCCCAGGTACACGCAGATCGAAAAAGCGACATCAGCCATGTAGGAACCTTTGGTAGAGCGCGGCCGCCCACACGGCTGCGCACAGCAGCAGGCTGAGCAGCACCGCTGCGCTGCCCAAGTCCTTGGCGCGCTTGGACAGCGGATGCAGTTCATGCCCGACGCGATCGATGGCGGCCTCGATGCCGGAGTTGAGCAACTCGGTGATCAGCACCAACACCACCACCGCCGCCAGTACAGCGGTCTGCATCCAGTCCCGACCGACGTAAAAGGACGAGGGCAGCAGCAGGGCTGCCAGGCACACCTCCTGGCGAAACGCCTTTTCTTCCCAGCCTGACCGCAGGCCCGTCAGGGAGTAGCCCGTGGCATGCCACAGCCGGCGCAAGCCGGTGCGTTGCTTGTGGGGGTGTGGTGCGGAGGACGTGGGATCAGGCATTCGGACGGTGATTGTCGCGCCATGGGAAGGCGAACTGCAGGGGTTGTGCGCATAGCTTGCGCGTCAGATGCACACGTGCGTGGCCCAGTCCGCCCCTCAACCCTTGCGGCGGGGCGGCACTTCGTAATGCACCAGGCGGGTACCGGCGAGTGCGTCGTGCCAGAACTGGCGTTGCGGGTGAAATCGGCTGAGCAGGGCCCATACCGCGACCCAGCCCGCCACGATGACGGTCGCTTCGCCCGCAGACAGTTGAAAGGGTGCGATCACCGCCAATGGGGGCAGGAACCACAGCCAGCACAACAAGTAGCGCAGCAGCGCCCGTGGTTGCGAGAGGGAGCGCCCCTGCCGGTCTTCCACCCGGATGTGCCAGGTCTTCATGGCAAGCGTGTGTCCCTGGGACCAGAACCAGACGAAGTAGATGCCGAACACCACGAACAGAAAGGCCTGCAGCGCGTGGCGGTTGTCCAGCCCATGCCGCGTCTGTGTCAGGGTGCCGAACAGGTAGCCCGCGATGAACACCACCCCGAACATCAACATGCCCTCATACAACCAGCAGGCCATGCGGCGCCGCAGCGGAGGGGCGATCGCGCGGGATGCCGCCGGGGCGGCAGCGTCGGAAGGGTGGGGGGTCTGCGGATTGGCGCGCGAGGCAGTCATGCGGGACGGCGAACGGAGGTCATGCACCGATCATTGCGGCGGATGCAGGGGGGTCAGGTCCACTGGCGGTTCCGGAGCGGGTTCGGGAGCCGAGGCGGGCGCAAGGGGGGGGAGCGGCGCAGGCAGTGCGGACGGGATCGTGACCGGCGATGTTTCCACGACCACGGGGGGCGGCACCGGCAGGGCCTGGGGCGAATGGAATTCCGCTGGCGGCTGGATTTTCGGAGGGTTGGGGACGGCCGGCGGCGCATTGGTGGCTGCAGGGACGCGGGCCAGTTTCTTGGGGGAAACCGGGCGTACCGTGGTGGCTGCGCCGGTCGGCCGCGGCGCCGCCTTGGCCGCCAGGCGCTTCTTCTCTTCCGCACTCAGCGCCTGGTATGCCTCCCATCGGGCACGCCGGCTGTCGGCCGGGAGCCTGCTGGCGGCGGCATAGTTCAGTCGCGCCTGGCTGCGCTGCTGGGTGCTGAGGCTGGCCCAATCGGTAATGCGTGCGAGCATCTTCGCCTGCTCGTCCTCAGAGAGTGCGTGAAAGCCCGCCGCCAGGTTGAGCCAGTTGCGCTTTTGCCCTTCGCTGAGCACGCTCCAGCGGTCTGCAAGGGGGTAGAGCGCTTCTTTCTGAGGAGTGCTCAATTCTGTCCAGCGGGGGCCAGCCTCGGCTTGCGGAGCCTGCCGGGGCTCGCTGTAGATTTTGTGCCTGCCATCTCCCAGCGCCTCGGCCGGGACAGGGGTACTGGGCGCCACCCGCACATAGGCAGCCATCCACCACCCCGTCGTCGCCAGCGCACCCAGCAAGACAAAAGCCAGCAAGAATGCTGGCAGGTGGGGGCGTGGGGCGTGCGGGGACGGCTCGTGCATGCAGGCAGTGATCTTATTGCGTCGTATTGGCTGTCTTGAGGTATTGCAGGAAGCCGGGGTCAGCATAGGCCGACGGGGGAAGATCGTCGGTCAGAAGCGCAGCGTCGACTTCGGCGATTTCGGTGGCCACCGTCTCATCCTGCGCCATATTGATGAAGACCAGCCCCACCACCAGCGCCGTCAGCGGCACGGCGGATACCAGGGCGCGCCACCAATTGCCACCTTCGCTGCCCCAGCCGCTGAGCGTGGCGGTGGAGCCTTGCGAAGACACGTGCGTTGCCGCGGCTGTTTGACGGGCAGACTGTACGGCGGGGCGCTTGCGCTGCGCCAACGCCTGCATGCGGGCGGCGCGCAGGCGCTCGGTGATGTCGTAGGGAAGGCTGGCATTGCCTTCGCTCAGGCGCGCCGTAAGGCGGCGGGCGAACGCATCCGCGGCCTGGGTGATTTCCGGCGGGTATTCTGGAGGGCGGTTCATAGCACGATTCCTTTGGCCTTCAGTGCCTTGCTGAGGGTTTGGATGGCCCGAAAGCAGTGTGTCTTGACGCTGCCTTCGGAGCAACCCATGGCGGCTGCGGTTTCTGCGACATCCATTTCTTCCCAGTAACGCATCAAAAATGCCTCCCGTTGACGCGGGGGCAGTTCTTGGATCTCGGCATCGATATCGCGCAGTACCTGTGCGCGACGCACGGAATCCTCTGCACTCTGTGCCATTTCGCCATTGGCAGCGGCGTGTACCTCGAGAAAATCAAAATCTGAACCATCGTCCGACGGGCCCTCGAAGTCGCTCAGGCTGGAAAAAAGCGCATTGCGTGTCTTCTGTCGCCGGAACCAATCCAGCATGCAGTTGGTGAGGATGCGCTGGAAGAGCATGGGTAGCTCGGCCGGCGGTTTGTCGCCATAGTGCTCGGCCAGCTTGAGCATGCTGTCCTGAACGATGTCCAACGCGGCCTCCTCATTGCGCACATGGTAAAGCGTGCGCTTGAAAGCACGCTTGTCCACGCTTTTGAGGAAGTCGGAGAGCTCTTGTTCAGTAGCCAAAGGCAAAAACCCAAGGAGGGCGAAAGCGGAGTGCGCGCGCAGGTGCGTGCAGCAAGCTGCGAAAGACGGATTATCGCATTGCCGCGTATTTTTTATGCCGTGCTGCGCCAACTGCATGTGTGCAGTGCAATAATGTGTACTGCAATTCAAAAAGGCAAACGGGTCCCGGTCCGGCGCAACACTCCTGGCGCCCATGGCCGAGGCCTCAAGTCCCAAGTCGGCTTCACAAGAGTTCGTACAAGGGGCACCCAAGGTTTTTCGTTAGAGAAATTCGCAAAGGTTGATCATGGAAATCTCCAAGGCCGAACTCACGTCGGCGGCTGCGGCCTCTCGCGGCGGCAACTCCTCATCTTCTCCCGGCACCCAGGACCTCATGGGGTCCGAGATCCTCGTCAAGGCTCTGCAGGCCGAGAATGTCCAGTACATCTGGGGCTACCCCGGCGGCGCCGTGCTGTACATCTACGACGCGCTGTACAAGCAGGACACCATTCAGCACGTGCTGGTGCGCCACGAACAGGCGGCGGTGCACGCGGCCGACGGTTATGCCCGCGCGACGGGCGAGGTCGGGGTGGCGCTGGTGACTTCCGGTCCCGGATTGACGAATGCCGTGACGGGCATCGCTACGGCGTATATGGATTCGATCCCCATGGTGATCATCTCCGGCCAGGTGCCCACGCCCGCGATCGGGCTGGATGCCTTCCAGGAGTGCGACACCGTTGGCATCACGCGTCCCATCGTCAAGCACAACTTCCTGGTCAAAGATGTGCGCGACCTGGCGGTGACGCTCCAAAAAGCCTTCCATATCGCGCGCACCGGCCGTCCCGGCCCCGTGGTGGTGGATATCCCGAAGGATGTGTCGTTCAAGAAGACGGCTTTCCAAGGTTATCCGCAGAGCGTGGAAATGCGCTCTTACAACCCCGTCAAGAAGGGGCATGGCGGCCAGATCCGCAAGGCGCTGCAACTGCTGCTGGCCGCGAAACGACCTTATATCTACACCGGCGGCGGCGTGCTGCTGGGCAATGCGGTGCCCGAGCTGCGCACGCTGGTCGACATGCTGGGCTATCCGGTCACCCACACGCTGATGGGTCTGGGTGCCTACCCGGCCACCGACCGCAAATTCCTGGGCATGCTGGGCATGCACGGCACGATCGAGGCCAACAATGCCATGCAGAACTGCGACGTGCTGCTGGCCGTGGGCGCGCGCTTTGATGACCGCGTGATCGGCAATCCCAAGCATTTCGCGCAGAACGAACGCAAGATCATCCATATCGATATCGACCCGTCGAGCATTTCCAAGCGCGTGAAGGTGGACATTCCGATCGTGGGCGATGTCAAGGACGTGTTGACTGAGCTGATCTCTATGATCCGCGAGACCACGACACGCCCCGACGCTGGTGCGCTGTCGGCGTGGTGGGATCAGATCGAGGCTTGGCGCGGCCGCGACTGCCTGAAGTACGATCGCGGGAACACCGAGGTGATCAAGCCGCAGTACGTGATCGAGACGCTGTGGAATATGACCCGTGATGCGGACGCCTACGTCACCTCCGATGTGGGCCAGCATCAGATGTGGGCCGCCCAGTTTTACAAATTCGACGAGCCGCGCCGCTGGATCAACTCCGGCGGCCTGGGCACCATGGGCGTGGGCATTCCCTATGCCATGGGCATCAAGCTGGCTAAGCCCGAGTCTGAGGTGTTCTGCGTGACGGGCGAAGGCTCGGTGCAGATGAACATCCAGGAGCTCTCCACCTGCCTGCAGTACAACACCCCTATCAAGGTGCTGTCGCTCAACAACCGCTACCTGGGCATGGTGCGCCAGTGGCAAGAAATTGAATACTCGGGCCGCTACAGCCACAGCTACATGGACGCGCTGCCCAACTTCGTGAAGCTGGCCGAGGCCTATGGCCACGTGGGCATGCTCATTGAGCGCCCGCAGGACGTGGAGCCGGCGCTGCGCGAAGCGCGCAAGCTCAAGGACCGCACGGTGTTCCTGGACTTCCGGACCGACCCCACCGAGAACGTGTTCCCGATGGTGCAGGCTGGCAAGGGCATCACCGAGATGCTGCTGGGGTCGGAAGACCTTTAAGCATCAAAAAGGCCTGTAACGCTTGCCTGGCAAGCGCTAATAGCTATTTATTTAATAGCGTTTTCTGACGAATCTATTGTCTGCCAAGCCTGGCGCTTACCGGCGCCAGGGGAGGGCAGCGAGAAGAGGAAGCTCATCCCATGAAACACATCATCGCCGTCCTGCTGGAGAACGAACCGGGTGCGCTGTCGCGCGTCGTTGGCCTGTTTTCCGCGCGGGGCTACAACATTGAATCGCTGACCGTGGCGCCTACCGAGGACGCGTCCCTGTCGCGCATGACCATCCAGACCCATGGATCGGAAGACGTGATCGAGCAGATCACCAAGCACCTGAACCGCCTCATCGAGGTGGTCAAGGTGGTTGACCTGACCGAAGGCGCCTACACCGAGCGCGAACTCATGATGGTGAAGGTGCGCGCCGTGGGCAAGGAGCGCGAAGAGATGAAGCGCATGGCCGACATCTTTCGCGGACGCATCATCGACGTGACCGAAAAGAGCTACACGATCGAGCTGACCGGCGACCAGTCCAAGAACGACGCTTTCCTGCAGGCCATCGACCGTACCGCCATTTTGGAGACGGTGCGCACGGGCGCCAGCGGCATCGGCCGTGGCGAACGCATCCTGCGTGTGTAAGTACGACAATCCCCCCGTTTTCCTTTCCCCCTGAACAGAATCCCAACCGGAGCGACCATGAAAGTTTTCTACGACAAAGACTGTGATCTGAGCCTCATCAAGGGCAAGACCGTGGCCATCATCGGCTATGGCAGCCAAGGCCACGCCCATGCCCAAAACCTCAACGACAGCGGCGTGAAGGTCGTGGTCGGCCTGCGCAAGGGCGGCGCTTCGTGGGACAAGGTCGGCAAGGCCGGCCTGACGGTCAAGGAAGTGAACGACGCCGTGAAGGAAGCCGACGTCGTCATGATCCTGCTGCCCGACGAGCAGATCGCCGAGGTCTACAAGAACAACGTCGAGCCCCACATCAAGCAGGGCGCCTCGCTGGCCTTCGCCCACGGCTTCAACGTGCACTACAACCAAGTCGTGCCCCGCGCCGATCTGGATGTGTGGATGGTGGCGCCCAAGGCCCCCGGCCACACCGTGCGCAACACCTACACCCAGGGCGGCGGCGTGCCCCACCTGGTGGCCGTGCACCAGGACAAGTCCGGCAAGGCCCGTGACCTGGCGCTGTCCTACGCCATGGCCAATGGCGGCGGCAAGGCCGGCATCATCGAGACCAACTTCAAGGAAGAGACCGAGACCGACCTGTTCGGCGAGCAGGCCGTGCTGTGCGGTGGCGCTGTCGAGCTGATCAAGATGGGCTACGAGACGCTGGTGGAAGCCGGCTACGCCCCCGAGATGGCCTACTTCGAGTGCCTGCACGAGCTCAAGCTCATCGTGGACCTGATCTACGAAGGCGGCATCGCCAACATGAACTACTCGATCTCGAACAACGCCGAGTTCGGCGAGTACGTGACCGGCCCTGAAGTGATCAACGAGCAGTCGCGCGCCGCCATGCGCAATGCCCTGAAGCGCATCCAGAACGGCTACTACGCCAAGATGTTCATCCAGGAAGGCCGCCTGAACTACCCGAGCATGACGGCCCGCCGCCGCAACACCGCCGACCACAGCATCGAAGTGGTGGGTGCCCAGCTGCGTGCGATGATGCCCTGGATCGCCAAGAACAAGCTGGTGGACCAGACGCGCAACTGATGCGCGAGCGCGGCCGGGCCGCGCTGGCGTCTTTCCCCAAGGCCACCCCGGTGGCCTTTTTTGCGTGCGGGGCAGCGGCTACACTGCGTCCTTTTCCGCACGCGTGTGCGGAACAAAAATACTATTGATTTTATAGCTGTTGGCGCTTGCTGGATGGGCGCTGGAGGTCGATTGAATGCATGATGGCAACGACGCCGCCGAAAACACGGGCGTGATGGTGCGCAAGCGCCGCAAGGGCATCTACATCCTGCCCAACCTGTTCACGCTGGCAGCGTTGTTTGGCGGGTTCTACGCCATTGTCATGGCCATGAATGGCCGCTTCGACTATGCGGCGGTGGGAGTGTTCTGCGCCATGGTGCTGGACAGCCTGGATGGCCGCGTGGCGCGCATGACCAACACGCAAAGCGCGTTCGGCGAGCAGATGGATTCGCTGTCGGACATGGTGTCCTTCGGCGTGGCGCCTGCACTGATCGCCTACGAGTGGGCCCTCAGCGGCCTGGGGCGCTGGGGCTGGATCGCGGCCTTCGTCTACTGTTCATGCGCTGCCCTGCGGCTGGCGCGCTTCAACGTCAACACCGGCACCGTGGACAAGCGCTGGTTCCAGGGGCTTCCATCTCCGGCCGCGGCGGCGCTGGTGACGGGCTTTATCTGGCTGCTGTCCGACGCGGGTGTGCAGCGTGGGCAGGACGGCCTGCTGACCTGGAGCCAGCTCTCCTGGGTGATGTTCGGGCTGACGCTGTACGCCGGGCTCACCATGGTGACCAATGCGCCGTTCTACAGCTTCAAGGACCTGCACCTCAAGCGCAGCGTGCCCTTCACGGCCATCGTGCTCATCGTGCTGGGGATCGCCATCATCAACATCCATGCGCCCACGGTGCTGTTCAGCATTTTCGTGGCTTATGGATTGAGCGGCTACG
Organism: Diaphorobacter sp. ED-3; assembly: GCF_027625375.1. Lineage (NCBI taxonomy): Bacteria > Pseudomonadati > Pseudomonadota > Betaproteobacteria > Burkholderiales > Comamonadaceae > Diaphorobacter > Diaphorobacter sp. ED-3. The sequence continues at coordinate 2,011,250 of NZ_CP115182.1, forward strand.
GCGTGTATGCATGGCGGCGTGCCAAGGGGTATCGGGCCAGCGTGATCAGCACCTCTAAGGACGAGCCTGAGGAGCGCGGGTTGCACGAGTAGCCCTGCGTGTCGCCGTGTGTTTTTTGTGCTAGAGTCGTTCGCATGCATTTCCTGTCGCTAGCACTACTACTGAACTTGTCCCTCGGGCAGGCATAGTAGCGCGCGCGTACACACCTACTTCCCACGGCCCGTGAGCACCAGCGACGGGCCGTTTTTGTTTTTCCGGGGTCGCTGGAGCACAGGTCAGACACCTACCTTGTTCCACGAAAGAGAGAATTCCGATGCTGCAGAACCCCGCCGCCAAATACCGTCCCTTTGCCCCCGTGCGCTTGACGGACCGCACCTGGCCCGACGCGGTGATCGACCGCGCGCCCATCTGGTGCAGTGTGGACCTGCGCGACGGCAACCAGGCGTTGATCGAGCCCATGGACATCGCGCGCAAGATGCGCATGTTCGAGCAACTGGTGAAGATCGGATTCAAGGAGATCGAGGTAGGCTTCCCGTCGGCCTCCCAGGTCGAGTTCGACTTCGTGCGCAAGCTCATCGAGGAAGACCGCATTCCTGACGACGTGACCATTCAGGTGCTGACCCAGGCGCGTGACCATCTGATCCGTCGCACGTTTGAGGCTTTGGAAGGCGCGCCCCGCGCCATCGTCCACCTCTATAACGCCACCGCGCCCGTGATGCGCCGCGTGGTGCTGGACATGAGCGAGGAGGAAATCGTGGAACTGGCGCGTGGAAACGCGCAGATGTTCAAGGACATTGCTGCCCAGTACCCCCTTACCGACTGGACGTTCCAGTATTCGCCTGAGATGTACTCGGACACCGAACTGGAGTTTTCCAAGCGTGTGATCGATGCGGTGACCGACGTGTGGCAGCCGACACCCCAGAAGAAGTGCATCATCAATCTGCCGACCACGGTGGAGCATTCCACGCCGAACATCTTCGCGGACATGGTCGAGTGGACGCACCGCCACATCCAGCGCCGCGACTGCGTGGTGCTGTCGGTGCACCCGCACAACGACCGCGGCACCGGCACGGCAACGGCGGAGCTGGCCTTGATGGCGGGCGCTGACCGCCTGGAGGGCTGCCTCTTCGGCAACGGCGAACGTACGGGTAACCTGGACGTGGTGAACGTGGCCCTCAACATGTACACGCAAGGCGTGCATCCGGGGCTGGACTTTTCGGACATCGACGGCATCCGCAGCACCGTGGAGTATTGCAACCAGTTACCCGTGCACCCGCGCCATCCGTACGTGGGCGATCTGGTCTATACCTCTTTCTCCGGTTCGCATCAGGACGCCATCAAGAAAGCATTTGCCGCCCGGCGCGAGGGCGACATCTGGGAGATGCCCTACCTGCCGATCGATCCCAAGGACCTGGGGCGCAGTTATGAAGCCATCATTCGCGTCAACAGCCAGTCCGGCAAGGGCGGCATCGCGTATCTGTTGGAGAGTGAATACGGCGTGCAACTGCCGCGGCGCTTGCAGATCGAGTTCAGCCAGGCAGTGCAGCGCGAAATGGACGCCAGCGGCAAGGAGCTCACGGCCGCCGATCTGTGGAGTTTGTTCGAGCGCGAATACCGTCTGGACGAGGCAGCAACGCCGGTATACCGTATGGAAGGCGAAAACGGCACGGTTGCATTGCGCGGACAACTGCCCTGGCAAGGCCAGACGCTGCAGATTGAAGGCGAAGGCACAGGCCCGATCGACGCATTCGTGCAGGCCGTGGCCGCTGCGCTGGACTGCGATGTGCGCGTGCTGGACTACAACGAACATGCCATCAGCGAGGGCGCCCACGCCAAGGCCGTGGCCTATGTCGAGATGCGCATCGATGATCGCCACACCGTATATGGGGTGGGCATGGATGCCAATATCGTGTCAGCCTCGATCCGTGCCATTCTTTCGGGGCTGCAGCGTGCTCCGCAAATACAAGCCCAGGTGATGGTTGCCTGATTCCCTATCCCCACAACGACCTCAAGAGACGATCCATGACCGACAAGCTCATCATTTTCGACACCACCTTGCGCGACGGCGAGCAGTCGCCGGGAGCTTCCATGACGCGCGATGAAAAGCTGCGCATTGCCCGTCAACTGGAGCGGCTGCGTGTGGATGTGATCGAGGCGGGTTTTGCCGCCAGTTCCAACGGCGACTTCGAATCGGTGCAGGCCATTGCGCGCGCAGTGAAGGACTCCACGGTCTGCTCGCTGGCACGTGCCAACGACCGGGACATCGCACGTGCTGCCGAGGCGCTCAAAGAAGCGAGCCGCGCGCGCATCCACACATTCATCGCCACCAGCGCGCTGCACATGGAAAAGAAGCTGCGCATGACGCCCGAGCAGGTGCTGGAGCAAGCCAGGCAGGCGGTGCGTTTTGCACGCAACCTGGTGGAGGACATCGAATTCAGCCCCGAGGATGGCTACCGCAGCGATCCGGACTTCCTGTGCCGCGTGATCGAGACGGTGATCGCGGAGGGCGCCACCACCATCAACGTGCCCGACACCGTGGGTTACGCCATTCCCGAGCTGTACGGCAACTTCATCAAGAACCTTCGCGAGCGCATTCCCAACAGTGACAAGGCCATCTGGTCCGTGCACTGCCACAACGATCTGGGCATGGCGGTCGCCAACTCGCTGGCGGGTGTGAAGATCGGCGGGGCACGCCAGGTGGAGTGCACCATCAACGGCCTGGGCGAGCGTGCGGGCAATTGTTCGCTGGAGGAGGTGGTGATGGCCGTGAAGACGCGGCGCGACTACTTCGGCCTGGACGTCGGCATCGATACCCAGCACATCGTGGCCGCCAGCCGCATGGTCAGCCAGACCACCGGCTTTGTGGTGCAGCCCAACAAGGCCGTGGTGGGCGCCAATGCGTTCGCCCACGCCTCGGGCATCCACCAGGACGGCGTGCTCAAGGCGCGCGACACGTACGAGATCATGCGCGCCGAGGACGTGGGCTGGAGCGCCAACAAGATCGTGCTGGGCAAACTCAGTGGCCGCAATGCGTTCAAGCAACGTCTGCAGGAACTGGGCGTCCAGTTGGAGAGCGAAGGCGAAATCAACGTGGCGTTTGCCAAATTCAAGGAACTCGCCGACCGCAAGAGCGAGATCTTTGACGAGGACATCCTGGCACTCGTGAGCGACGAAAGCGTGACCAGCGAGAAGGAGCAGTTCGGCTTCGTGTCCCTGGCGCAGCACAGCGAGACGGGCGAACGGCCCGAGGCGACCATCGTGTTCACCGTGGACGGCAAGGAAGTCCGCAGCTCCGCGGAGGGTAATGGCCCGGTCGATGCCTCGATGAAGGCCATCGAGGCGCATGTGCGCAGCGGTGCCGAGATGGTGCTGTACTCGGTGAACGCCATCAGTGGCTCCACCGAAAGCCAGGGCGAAGTCACCGTGCGGTTGCAGAGCGCCGGCCGGGTGGTGAATGGCGTAGGGGCCGACCCCGACATCGTGGTGGCATCGGCCAAAGCCTACCTCAGTGCCCTGAATAAATTACAAAGTAAAGCTGAGCGCGTGGCAGCACAGGGCTGATACCGCGTCCTATAATTCAGGCACTTTCTAAAAGAGTCGCGCAAGGTATTGATCTTGCGCGACTTTTTTTGATTTTGTACACTGCCACACAGTTTTTGCTGCTTGGAGCATTTGATGCATATGCGCGCTCGCATCGTCTCCCGTATCTCTCAGGGATTGGCCCTTCTGGTGATGGGTATCGCATTGACCTCGCCCGGCGTGCATGCGGCCGAACGCAAGAAGGCGGTGGCAAAAAAAGCCGCGTCCACCACGGTTGCCAAACGCACCCCCGCCAAATCGTCGGCCAAGGCGCCCCGCCGGACCGTGGCCGTGAAGGCGGCGCGCGCGTCTGCGGTGAGTGCCCGTGCGCCCGTGCGCGTAGCGGCGGAGCCCGCGCGCCTCTCATTCGGGCAGTTGGCAGGGCTGCACGACGTGAGCGATCCGCTGGACCTGAAGTCGAGCGTGGCACTGGTGATCGATCAGGACACGAAGGAAGTTCTCCTCAGCAAGAATGACCATGCCGTGCTGCCCATCGCTTCGTTGACCAAGCTGATGACCGGCTTGCTCGTTTCCGAGGCGCACTTGCCCATGGACGAGCTCATCACGATCACGCAGGACGACGTGGATACGGAAAAGGGCAGCGGCTCACGGCTTGCCGTGGGAACGACACTCTCGCGCGGTGAACTGCTGCACCTGGCCCTCATGTCCAGTGAGAACCGCGCCGCCCATGCGCTGGGACGCACGTTCCCGGGCGGGCTGGATACGTTCGTGGCACGCATGAATGCCAAGGCGAAGCTGCTGGGCATGGCGGATACGCGCTTTGTGGAGCCCACTGGCCTGTCCAGCCGCAACCAGTCCAGCGCGCACGACCTGGCGACGCTCGTGAATGTGGCGCATGGTGATGCGTTGCTGCGTGAACTCTCCACGTCTCCAAGCCACGAGGTCGCCATTGGCCGGCGCACCCTGCAGTACAACAACACCAACCGGCTGGTGAAGAGCCCTTCGTGGGATATCGGCCTGCAGAAGACTGGCTACATCTCGGAAGCGGGGCGCTGCCTGGTGATGCAGGCCGAGGTGGCGGGCCGCAAGCTGATCATGGTGTTCCTCGATTCGGCAGGAAAGTTCAGCCGTCTGGGCGACGCAGAGCGCGTGCGCTCCTGGGTCGAGAAGACCCACCCCAGCGCCGGCGCCATCCTGCACGCAGGAACCAACGGTTAGCCGCGGCTGACTGCGGCCACGGGTCGCATGCGTCTTGCGACACACCCGCCGGACGGCCGGCGTCAGGCCATTCAGGTCTTGAGCGGGCCGTCCAGGGCCGTGCGCTGCCCCGCCGTATAACCCAGCGCCTGGGAGATTTCATCGGCGGTGGACTGGAGCTTGGGCAGCCATCCGTCATCCAGTCGGTCAGCGGGCGCTGAAATTGACAGGCCTGCCACGAGCTGGCCCTGGTCGTCAAAGACCCCCGCCGCGATGCAGCGCACCCCGAGTTCCAACTCCTCGTTGTCCCGCGCAATGCCGTATTGGCGCGCCTTGCCCAGCTCACGTTCCAGGATGGGCAACTGGGTGATGCTGTTGCGCGTGTGCCCTGGCAGGCCGGTACGCGTGGCGTACGCGCGCACGCGCTGCGGATCGTCGGCCGCAAGGAAGAGCTTGCCCGTAGAGGTGAGGTGCAGCGGGGCGTGGCCGCCAATGGCGCGCACCACCTGCATGCCCGAACGCTCGCTGTAGGCGCGTTCCACGTACACGATCTCGTCCCCCTGGCGCACGCTGAGGTTCACCGGTTGCTGGATCTGCTTGTGCAATTGCCGCATGGGTGCCATGGCGGCGTCGCGCACGCTCAGGCGCCCCTTCACCAGATTGCCCAGCTCCAACAGGCGCATGCCCAGGCGGTAGCTGCCCGACTCAGGACGGTCCACGAAACGGCCGATGGTCAGGTCATTGAGGATGCGGTGGGTGGTGGACGGATGCAGGCCCGTCTTCTCGCTGATCTCCTTCAGCGAGATGGCTTCCTCGCGCGAAGCGAGTACGTCAATCAACTGGAACATGCGCTCCAGCACCTGGACACTGGGTTTGGCGGGCGCGTCCGGCGAGTGTTTCTTCATGAGGCAGGGCAGAACCAAGGAACCGGTGATTTTATCTTGTGAAATGCCGCGCTGCTTTTGCTCACTGGCTGTCCGGCCGGTCCGTGCCTTCCTCCGTGCGGCGCCAGGCCTCGTGCAGGGAGCTGCCGCAGCGAAGACTTGAACGCAGGCTGATAAAAACTTGCGGCCTAGCCACCCCAATGGGTAGGCCAGGCCGGGACCGGATCTTCAACTGCGGAGCAAGGTCCCGCTGCGCTCAAGCGCCGCGGGTGACCGGTTGGGCCGCACCACGACCGTAGGTGCCGTACTTGCCCAGTTCCCATTTGGCAATGGCGTTGCGGTGCACCTCATCCGGGCCGTCGGCGAAGCGCAGGGTGCGCGCGTTGGCATAGGCGTAGGCCAGCGGGAAATCGTCGCTCACGCCACCGCCGCCATGCACCTGCATGGCCCAGTCGATCACCTGGCAGGCCATGCTGGGGGCGACGACCTTGATCATGGCGATCTCGGTCTTGGCGACCTTATTGCCCACGGTGTCCATCATCCAGGCGGCCTTGAGCGTGAGCAGGCGCGCCATGTCGATCTTGCAGCGGGCTTCGGCAATGCGCTCCTGGGTCACGCTCTGTTGTGCCAGCGTCTTGCCGAAGGCCACCCGGCTGCTGGCGCGGCGGCACATCAGTTCCAGCGCGCGCTCGGCCTGGCCGATCAGGCGCATGCAGTGGTGGATGCGCCCGGGGCCCAGGCGTCCCTGGGCGATCTCGAACCCACGGCCTTCGCCCAGCAGGATGTTGTCCACCGGCACGCGCACGTTCTCGAAGAGGACTTCGGCGTGGCCGTGCGGCGCATCGTCATAACCGAACACGTTGAGTGCACGCACCACCGTGATGCCTGGCGTGTCGGCTGGCACCACGATCATGCTTTGTTGCGAGTGCTTGGGCGCCTCGGGGTCGGTCTTGCCCATGGTGATGAACACCTTGCAGCGCGGGTCGTTGGCGCCGCTGGTCCACCACTTGCGCCCATTGATCACGTAATAGTCGCCCTGGCGCTCGATGCGCGTTTCGATGTTGGTGGCGTCGCTGGAGGCGACATCGGGCTCGGTCATGGCAAAGGCCGAGCGCATGCGCCCTTCCAGCAGCGGCTTGAGCCACTGGGCCTTGATGGCCTCGGACCCATAACGCGCGATGGTCTCCATGTTGCCCGTGTCGGGGGCCGAGCAGTTGAACACCTCGCTGGACCACAGCACGCGGCCCATGATCTCCGCCAGCGGCGCGTACTCGGCGTTGGTCAACCCGGCGCCTTCGTAGCCCGATGCTTGGGCGGTGTCCACCGGCAGGAACAGGTTCCACAGCCCCGCGGCCTGTGCCTTGGGTTTCAGGTTTTCGATGGTTTGCAGTGGTGTCCAGCGCCTGCCCGCGGCGGTGTTGGCCGCCATCTCCTCGGCATAGGCCTTCTCGGCGGGGTAGATGTGGTCGTCCATGAACTGGATCAGGCGCGCCTGCAGTTCCTTGGTCTTGGGCGAGTAATCGAAGTCCATGGGGTGCTTTCTCGTCAGTGGGGAAGGGGGATCAACTCTTTTGCGCGAAGGACCAGGCCAGCTGCGCCATGGGCCGTGCGGTGGCGCCAGCGGCCTTGGCCTGTGCGCTGGCGGCCGTGCCGGCCTCCACGCGCTTGGCAATGCCTTGCAGGATGGCGGCGATGCGGAACATGTTGTAGGCCAGGTAGAAGTTCCAGTCCCGGTGCAGCGCATCCACGTCGGTGATGCCGGTGCGTTCGCAGTAGCGCTGGATGTAGTCGCGCTCGCACGGGATGCCCAGCGCCGCCAGGTCCAGCCCGCCGATGCCCCGGCTCAGCGATGCGGGGATGTGCCAGCTCATGCAGTGGTAGGCAAAGTCCGCGAGCGGATGGCCCAGGGTGGACAGCTCCCAGTCCAGCACCGCGATCACACGTGGCTCGGTGGGGTGGAACACGAGGTTGTCCAGCCGATAGTCGCCATGCACGATGGACACGCGGGTTGCGTCGCGCGCGCTGTCGGGCATGTGCGCGGGCAGCCATTGCATCAGCGCGTCCATCTCGGCGATGGGCTGGGTGACCGAGGCGGTGTACTGCTTGCTCCAGCGCGAGATCTGGCGTTCGAAGTAATTGCCCGGCTTGCCGTAGTCCGCCAGGCCGCGCGCCGTGAAGTCCACCCGGTGCAGGGCGGCGATCACGCGGTTCATCTCGTCGTAGATCGCCGCGCGTTCGGCCGGCTGCATGCCAGGCAGCGACTGGTCCCACAGCACGCGGCCCTGCATGAACTCCATCAGATAAAAAGCGCGACCGATGACGGACTCGTCCTCGCACAGCGCAATCATGCGCGGCACGGGCACGTCGGTGCCGGCGAGCCCGCGCATGACCGCGTATTCGCGCTCGATGGCGTGTGCCGACGGCAGCAGCTTGGCCACCGGGCCGGGCTTGGCGCGCATCACATAGCTGCGCGTGGGGGTCACGAGCTTGTAGGTGGGGTTGGACTGGCCGCCTTTGAACATCTCCACCGTCAGCGGTCCGGCAAACCCTTCCACATGCTGCGACAGCCAGGCAGTGAGCGCGTCGGTATCGAAGGCATGCTGCTCGGAGACGGGGCGTGTGCCGATGAAGTGCTCGAAGTTGCTCATGGGGATGGAGGGTTCTTTCAAAAAAGTGAGCTGCTTGCGGTTGTCAGCTATGGAATTCAAAGACTTTTCACATGGAAGCCATTGCGGGACAAGCGCTGGAAGCTATGGTTTTTGTAAACCTGGCTCATTGGTTGGCTTCGGAGATGCGCATCAGCGCATCCCGGTCGCGTATCACGAGGCCGCCGGGCTCGATGCGGATGGCGTCCTCGCGCTCCATGGCCTTCAGCTCCTGGTTCACGCGCTGGCGTGACGCGCCCAGCAACTGCGCCAGTTCTTCCTGGGCCAGTTGCAGGCTGATGCGCACTTCGTTGCCGTCGGACAGGCTGGGCACGCCATAGCTGCGCACCAGGTGCAGCAACTGCTTGGCCAGCCGCGAGCGCAGGGGCAGGGTGTTGAGGTCTTCCACCAGCCCGAACAGCTGCCGGATGCGCCGCGCATGCAGCCGCAGCATGGCCTCGTACAGTTCCGAGTGCTGTGCAAGGATCTTCTTGAAGTCGGCCCGCGCCACGCACAGGATGGTGGTGTCGCCATGGGCGTAGGCATCGTGCGTGCGCCGGTCCCCGTCGAAGATCGCCACGTCGCCGAACCAGATGCCCGGCTCCACATAGGTCAGCGTGATCTGCTTGCCGGAGATCGAGGTGGAGCTCACGCGCACGGCGCCGCGCGCGCAGGCAATCCATTCCTCGGGCGGGTCGCCGCGTGCTGCGATGAGTGCGCCATCCTTGAAGCGTTTGACGTAGGAACATCGCAGTATGTCGTGGCGCAAAGAAGGGGAGAGGGAAGAAAACCAGCGACCTGAGTTGATCGCCTCGCGTTCATCGATGGTAAGAATCGGATCGTCCATGGTCTGTCGTTTGCGTGACTGGGTTGCAGTCCATTGTCGCGTGAGGGACCGGGGCGCGGGGAGCGGGCTGTCACATGGGCGTCCGCGGGCGCGCGCGTGCTGGCGCCGCTGCCGCGGAGCCAGCAATGCCATGGATGGGTTTGAATGAGACAAGCCGCCGGCGCTTGACCGTCAAGTGCTAGCAGCTATAAAAATAGTAGCTTTAAGCGCGTGGGTCGGCAGAAGCCGCCCGGGTTTCGCCCGCCGGGGCATGCTGGAGGTTGCGCACGAAGTGGCTGCGCTCCAGCGCGAGCTGTTCGGTGAAGCTGTGGTGCCGCGCCTCGCTCACCAGTTCCTTGATGCTCGCCAGCGCATGGGGCGGGCCATCGTTCAGGCGCTGGGCCAGCGCCAGCGCCTCATGCAGGGCGCGGCCGGGATCGGCCAGCCGGTTGACCATGCCCAGGGACTGCAGTCGTGCGGCGTCGATGCGGTCGCCGCACATCAGGATCTCATGCGCCAGCGCGCGGGGCAGCATTTGCGCCAGGCTCCAGCTGGCGCCGCCATCGGGCGGCAGGCCCGCGTGGATATGGTTCATGGCAAACACCGCGTTGCGCGCGGCCACCATCAGGTCGCATGCCAGCGCGAGTGAAAACCCCGCGCCCTTGGCTTCACCCTCCACGGCGGCGATCACGGGCTTGGGATGGGTGCGTATCGCCTCGATCCAGTGGTGCAGCAGATCCAGGCCATGCACCTGCGCTGGCGCGCTCTGATGCCGCAACGCCTGTAGCCGCTGGGGACTGCTGCCGGCGCTGAACAGGCCGTCCGCGCCCGTGATGACCACGCAGTGCACGTCGGGATTGCGCTCCGCCACGTTCAGGGCCTCGATGCCCGCCGCGCAGATGGCCGGCTCCAAGGCATTGCGCAGCTCGGGGTGGCGAAGGGTCAGGACCAGGGTCTGGCCCTGGCTGGTGCTTTGCAGTTCGGCGGGCATGGCGGCGCGGGTGGTTGCAGGGTCAGGGTTCTTCGTGCGTCAGGCTCAGGCCGATGGCGCCGCGCCGGCGCAGCCAAGGGCTGGGGCGGTAGCGCGGGTCGCCGTACACGGTCTGCATGTTGAAGAGCACTTCCAGGATGTTGGTGGGGCCCCAGCGGTCGCCCATGGCCAGCGGGCCCAGCGGGTAGCCCAGGCCCAGGGTCACGGCGGTCTCCAGGTCCTTGGGACTGCAGATGCGCTGCTGGCAGATGTCCGCGGCGATGTTGACGATGTTGGCCACGACGCGCTGTGTGACGAAGCCGCCGCTGTCGCGGATCACGCTCACTGGCTTGCCGTCGCGTGCAAATAGCGCGTGCGCGGCGTCGCGCATGTCTTCGCGCGTGGCGGGGTTGGTCGCCAGCACGCGCCGGCGGGTGGCCGCGTCGTCGATCAGCATGTCGATGCCGATGGTGCGCGCGGGGTCCAGGCGCTCCACCACGGCCACGGTGGTCACGTCAAAGCCGAGTGGCGCGACCAGCGTGAGCGCCTGGGCCGAGGGCGAGGTGCCCGTCTCGATCGTTGCCCCCAGGTCCTTGAGCAACTGGTACAGCTCGGCGCGGCGGGCGGCGCGCGTGGAGACCCAGACCGGCGGCAGGCCCGATACCTCGGGCACCGGCGGCTCGGCCGGAAGCTCGGGCGCACCGTCCACGTAGCGGTAAAAGCCCTCGCCGGACTTGCGGCCCAGCAGGCCGCCGCTCAAGCGCTGCGCCGTGATCACGCTGGGGCGAAAGCGCGGCTCGTCGTAGTACTGGCGGTAGATCGACTCCATGACCGGGTGCGACACATCGAGCGCGGTGAGGTCCAGCAACTCGAAGGGGCCGAGCTTGAAGCCCACCTGGTCGCGCAGGATGCGGTCCACGGTGGCGAAATCGGCCACGCCCTCGCTCACGATGCGCAGCGCCTCGGTGCCATAGCCCCGCCCTGCGTGGTTGACGATGAAGCCCGGCGTGTCCTGCGCCATCACCGGGGTGTGGCCCATGGCGCGCGCATAGCCGGCCAGGCGGGTGCAGACATGGGGGTCCGTGCGCAGGCCGGCCACGACCTCGACCACCTTCATCAGCGGCACCGGGTTGAAGAAGTGAAAGCCTGCCATGCGCTGCGGCCGCTGCAGCGGTGCGGCCACGGCGGTGATGGACAGCGATGACGTGTTGCTGGCCAGCACGGCTTCGGGCGAGACGATGGCTTCGAGCTGTTTGAGCAGTTCCTGCTTGGCATCCAGTCGCTCGACGATGGCTTCCACCACCAATTCGCAAGCCGCGAAGTCGTGCAGCGACGTGACGGGAACCAGCCGCTGCACCAGAGCCGGCAACAGGCTCTCGTCCAGCCGACCCTTGTCCACCAGACGCTGCCACTGCTGGTGGATGTGGGTGCGGGCGGCGTCGGCGGCGCCGCCATGGGTGTCGTAGAGGTAGACCGTGCTGCCTGCCTGGGCGGCGATCTGCGCGATGCCGCGGCCCATGGCGCCAGTGCCCACGATGCCGATTGAAGTGAAGACCGTTTGCATGGCGGCAATTATCTAGCGCTATCGGATGCGGCAGGGTTATGGCAAAATTTATAAACAAATTGAAACCACTGTGTTTATGCGTAACCTACTTGTCGGCGCCTGGATCTATGCCGCAGCGTTTGGGGCCAGCGCGCTTTCGCTTGGCGGCAGCCACGGCACAGTGGTTCTGGGTTCCACGATCGATCTCACCTTCGAGGTACGGCCCGATCCCGGCAAGACCGTCGCGTCTTCCTGCCTCGGGGCGCGGCTGGTCTTAGGCGCAACCACTGTCCCCGAAACGCGTGTGCATGTCACTCCCCTGGAAGGAGGCGCCATTCCGATGGTGCGCGTGCAGGCGCTCATTCCCGTGGATGAGCCGGTGCTGACTGCCACGCTCACCGCCGGCTGCGAAGGGCGTGTGTCGCGCACCTACACGTTCCTGGCAGACCCGCCCGGCACTGCACCCCCAGCGGCACGGCAGCCCATCGATCTGTCGCGCCTGGCGGTGCCCGCACCACGCGCTACGCCGCAAGTGCGGAATGCATTGGGCGGCGAGGGGGAGGACGCACGCACGGTCCGGCGGCCTGGTGCGCAGCCGCGTGTTCCCGCGGCGTCCACGCATGCCCCGGCCGAGCGGGCGGCACGCCCATCGCGGGCAGCTAAGACCGCCACGACGCTGCGCACCAGCGCCAAAGCCTCGCCGCCCGCGGCTGCGGCGGCTCCCTCCCGCCTGGTAATGGAACCCCTGGACTTGGGTCCTGACAATGCCTCCGCGCTGCAGCTCACGCGCGAGCCGCCCCAGATGTCGCCGCGCCCCAGCGAGGCCTTGCGTGCGGAGTCGGCCGCATGGTGGCAGGCGCTGGACACTTCGACGGCCCAAACACAGCGGTTTGAAGAGCGGCTCAAGAGGCTCGAGGCTGATGCGGCCGCGCAGGGCCAGCTGGTGGAGCGCGAGCGCGCAACGGCGGCTGAGCTGCGCGAGCGCCTGGCGCAGGTGGAGTCGCAGGGGTTCCCCGCGACCGTGGTGTACATGCTCGCGGGGCTGCTGGTGCTCGCGCTGGCCTGCATTGCCTGGCTGCTGCGCCGCACCCGGCGCGAGGCGCTGCAGGCATGGCGTGACTCGGTGGCACTCAGCGGTGGCCTGCGGGACGGGGCCGTGGCCGCGGAAGGCCCTGACGGCAAGCTCCGGCTGCAGGTGGAGCCGGATGCGCGCGATGTCTGGCAGCCGACGGCGCCGCCGCCGCAAGGGCCGGACAGTGGGCCGCTTCCGCTCACGCCTACTACCGCGCCAGTGAGTGCACCCGCGGCGGCTCCAGGCCCCGCGGTGGCGGCGCCGGCTGTGGAGCCCTTGCAGGCAAGGGCCCAGTCTGGTGTGCAGCCCGAGTCGCTGTTCGATCTGCAACAGCAGGCTGAATTTTTCACCTCGGTGGGCGAGCACGAGCAGGCGATCCATGTGCTGCGCCAATACATCGCGCAGCACGGCGAAGACTCGCCGCTGGCGCATATTGAACTGCTGCGGCTGTACCACCAACTGGGGCGAACCGACAGCTTCGACGGCCTGCGCGCGCAGGTCGAGGAGCGGTTCAATGTACGCGTGCCTCCATTTGCACAGTTCCAGCAACTGGGCCGAAGCCTGGAAGACCACCCCGAGGCGCTGGCACGGGTCGAGGCGGCATGGTCCTCGCCCGAGGTCCTGGCCGTGCTGGAGGGCCTCTTATTTCACCGGGGACAGACGCAGGGCGAGGGGCCCTTCGACCTGGCGGCGCTGGACGATCTGCTGCTGCTGCTGTCCATCGCCCAGACCACACCCGCACATTTGCGCGGTGCGCCGCCGCCCCGCGCGCGCACCACCCCGCGTGCCACGCCAGCGCTCCACCCGATGGGCGCGCAGGATGGGACGGGCCGGTCGCTGGACTCGATGGCGGCCGGCCTGGCGCTGCTGCCGGTGGATGACGGCTCGCCAGCATCCACTTGCGCCGCCGCGGTGGACGTGGACGTGTCCGGGCCGCCTCACATCACCCTCAGCGATCTGCCGCCCGTGCCCGTCACCCCGGCGCCCGCGCAAGGGCAGGCCGTGGGTTTTGGCATGGAAAACGACAAGCTGGAGTTGCGCTTCGAACTCGAGCAGTTGCAAAAGAACCGCTTCTGAAGCGCGAACGCCCCCCCGTGCGCGGACGGGGCTATCGCCTGCCGGCGTCCATGGCCCGCATGAGCTGCGCCGCAGCGGCTTCCGGCTGATCGGCCGCCACCACGGCGCGCACCACGGCAATCGACCCCACTCCGGTGGCCAGCACTTGCGGGAACTGGGCCAGGCCAATGCCGCCGATGGCAACCAGCGGATAGCCGCGCATCAGCCGGGCATAGCCCGCCAGCCGCGCCACGCCCTGGGGCACTGTGGCCATTTTCTTGAGCGTGGTGGGGAACACCGCGCCCATGGCGATGTAGCTGGGGCTGGCCGCGTCGGCGCGCACCATCTCGGCATAGCCATGCGTGCTCACGCCCAGGCGCGCCCCGGACTCGCGCAGCGTGCACAGCTCTTCGGGGCTCAGCGCATCCAGATCCTCCTGGCCCAGGTGCACGCCATAGGCCCCGGCCGCGATGGCCTGGCGCCAATGGTCGTTGATGAACAGCAGCGAAGCGGTGCCTTGCACGGCCTGCACTGCGGCGCGTACCTCGCGCGTGATGGCCGCAGGGTCGTCACTTTTGAAGCGCAGCTGCACCGTCGGCACGCCGGCCTGCGCCATGCGGCCCACCCATTGGGCATCGGGCAATACGGCGTAGAGACCCAGGTTCTGCGGGCAGGCTGCAAAGGGGTGCGCATGGGGGCGCGGCTGCAGTCCGAAGTCTGCGGGCTCGTCGGGCCACTGCGCCGGGTCGAAGCGGCCGGTGCGCCGCGTCTGCGCAGCCCAGGCGCGGGCCAGGCAGTCTGCGTCATGGGCGATGAAACCCAGGGCGCTGCAGGCCGCAAGGGCTGCGCGGTACACGGGGTCTTCCACGGTTGTCGCCGGCATCGGCTGCGGCGGGAAGTCCGCAAACGCCGACGCATGGTGCTGGCGGATGGCTTGCTCCATGGCGGCTGCAGAAGGCAATGGCGCGGCGGCTTGCGGCATGCTCAGTCCTGCGCGTGGTGCCAGAACGGCGTGCCCAGCACGGGCGTGCTGGGTTGCGCCGCCTCCTGCGGTGTCATCGCGCCGGCCATGCGGGCGGCGCGGCCTGCGGCCACGGCATCGGCAAAGGCGCCGGCCATTTGCACGGGGTCGGTCGCCAGGGCCACGGCCGTGTTGAGCAGTACGCCGTCGTAACCCCATTCCATCACCTGGCAGGCGTGGGACGGCAGGCCGAGGCCGGCGTCCACGAGCAGCGGCACGTCCAGGCGCTCGCGCAGCAGTTGCAGGCCATAGGGATTCACCGGGCCGCGGCCCGTGCCGATGGGCGCCGCCCACGGCATGACGGCCTGGCAGCCCACGTCCACCAGGCGCTGGCACAGCACCAGGTCTTCAGTGCAGTAGGGCAGCACGTAGAAGCCTTCGCGGACCAGTTGCTCGGCCGCCTGCACCAGGTTCAGCGTATCGGGCTGCAGCGTGTAGTCGTCGCCGATCAGCTCCAGCTTGATCCAGGGGGTGTCGAAGACTTCACGCGCCATATGGGCGGTGGTGATGGCTTCCTGCAGGCTATGGCAGCCGGCGGTGTTGGGCAGCACCGGCACCTGCAGGCGCTTGAGCAGTTCCCAGAAGCTGCTGCCGGATTCGGCCGGGTTGCTGCCCTGGCGGCGCAGCGATGCGGTGAGCATCGCGGGCCGCGCGCGCTGCACGGCGGCCTCCAGCACGGCGGGAGACGGGTAGCGCGCGGTGCCCAGCAGCAGGCGGCTCGGGAACGCCTGGCCGTAGAGCACCAGCGTGTCGGGGGAAGAGGTAGGACTGTTCATGGGTGAAAAAGGCTCAACCGCCGGTGACCGGCGCAATGATTTCGATCTGGTCGCCGGACTGCAGGGCGTGCGCGGCATAGCGGGCACTGGGCACGAACTGCAGGTTCACGGCCACGGCAAACGGGGGCTGGGGGGCCAGGTGGGCCACGGCGTCGGCGACGGTGGCGCCATCGGGCAGTTGCACGGCGTTTTGGTTGATGAATACGTTCATGTGTGCAGCGCAGCTTCGCGGTCGAGCTGCAGCGAGAGGTCGAATTCAGGGGCGAGCTTGGATTGTCCCGTGTTCAGCACCTGCATGACCACATCGAGCATGGCCGGCGCGATCATGAAGCCGTGGCGGTACAGACCGTTGACCTCCAGCACGCGATCCTGCACTACGCGCACGGCGGGCAGGTTGTCGGGCAGGGTGGGGCGGCAGTGGGTGGAGATTTCCAGGATACGCGCCTCGGCAAAGCCCGGGTGCACGGCGTAGGCGGCGCTCAGCAGCTCCAGCGTGGAGCGTACGCTGGCGGGCGACATGTCGTCGGATTCGATCTCGGTGGCGCCGATGACGAACAGGTGGTTCTCCTTCGGTGCGATGTAGATCGGGTAGCGGGGATGCACGATGCGCGTTGGGCGCTGCAGCGTCACGTCGGGCGCGTGCAGGCGTACCACCTCGCCGCGCAGCCCGCGCAGTTGCGGCCATTGCGCACGCGCGCCCAGGCCCCGGCAGTCCAGCACCCAGTCGGGCTGGCCGGCCTGGCCGGGAGTGAAGTCGGCCGGCTGGCGCGCGCTGCCCCAATGGGTGACCACGCCCAACTGGTCCATGGTGGCGGCCAGCGCGGCCAGGGCCTGGCGGTTGTCCAATTGGCCCTCGCCGGGCAGGTACAGGCCCTGGTGGAAGCGCTGTGCGGCCGTGGGCTCCAGTGCAGCCACGCCAGCACTGTCCAGCGCCTGCATGCGCGGCAGCCCGGGCACCAGGCCTTGGGTCTGCTCGAACTTCAGGCGCATGCGCGCGGCTTCGGGCGCGTCCTGGCGGTGCCACAGGATCAGCGTGCCGTCATGTTGGAAGTACACCGGTGCGGCCAGCGGTGCCAGCAGCTCGGGCCAGCGCGCCAGCGAGTGCACGCCCATGCGCACCACGCCGGGCTCGGCCACGATGGATTCGGCCAGGGGGGCCACCATGGCGGCGGCCACGTAGGCTGCGGCGCCTTCGGCGGCGCGGGTGCCTGCCTCGTGCACCTCAACGGCGTGGCCCTGGCGGGCGAGTTCGACGGCCAGCAGGCGGCCCATGAGGCCCGCGCCCAGGATGGTGACGCGGGAGGAGGAGCGAAGGGTGGGGAAAGTGTGCATCGTGTCCGTGATGAAAGGCCAGGCCAAACAACCAAAGGACAAAACGGGAGCGCGCGGCGCGCCGATGCTGTTGAAACTCCCCACGCCAGCATGACCTGGATCGGGTGCTTAGGGTATTTCTCAGTCGCTTGCCGCTTTCGTCAACACGTTCTTAGTGCGGCGGGGACACCCCTGTTTCGTCCGTGGCCGGCATTACAGCACAGGGGTGGTGCCCCTGTTGTTGACGTGGCGCAGGCTCTGGCGTTGCCGCGGCTGCGTTGAATGCGCTGCGGCTTGGCCGATAATTTTTGCCATGAACCAAGAGACACAGACGCCCGGCGGTGGCCGGCGCTATGCGCGCGTGTTGACCATCGCGGGCTCGGACAGCGGCGGCGGCGCGGGCATTCAGGCCGACCTGAAGACCTTCAGCGCCCTGGGCTGCTACGGCATGACCGCGATCACCGCCATCACCGCGCAGAACACGCGCGGCGTGACGGGCATCCACGGCATTCCGCCCGAGATGCTGCGCGCACAGATCGACGCCGTGGTCGAGGACATCGGCGTGGATGCGGTGAAGATCGGCATGCTGCATTCGCCCGAGGTGGTGCAGGTGGTGGCCGACGCGATTCTTCGCCATGGCTTGCCCAACGTGGTGCTGGACCCGGTGATGGTCGCCACCAGCGGCGACCGGCTGATTGCCGAGGAAACCGTGGGCACGCTGGTGCGCGCGCTGTTCCCGCTGGCCGCCGTGGTCACCCCCAACCTGGACGAGGCCGGCTGGCTGCTGGGCCGCGCCATTGCCGACGAAAGCGCGCTGGACGCGGCCGCCACCGACCTGCTGGCGCTGGGCGCGCGCGCGGTGCTGCTCAAGGGCGGGCATCTGCCGGGCGACCGGGTGGTGGATGTGCTGGCCCTGCCTGGCGACGAGCGCCACCGCCTGGAAGCTGCGCGCATCGTCACGCACAACGGCCACGGCACGGGCTGCACCTTGTCGTCGGCGATCGCTGCGCACCTCGCATTGGGCCAGCCGCTGGCGCAGGCGGTGCGGTTGGCCCGCCAGTACATTCTGGGCGCGATCGCTGCCGGGGCCGATGTGCGCACCGGTCACGGCCACGGGCCGCTCAACCATGGCTATGCGCCGGTGGCGCAGCGTGTGATCGAGTAACGGGCGGCTGAGGGAGCGCCGGGCACCGCGCGCGCCACAGGCCCACACCGCCGCGGCACCCGAAATATCACCAGCCCCAGGTCAGGCGCCGGGCCACCCAGCCCTTTTGCCCGTCTTCGCGCTGCACCCGGGCCCAGCTACCCGACTGGCCCAGGCTGCGCACCACCTCATGCTGCTGCAGCTTGCCCACGGTCTTGTGCTGCTGGCCGGGGCCGGCGCGCAGGTTGGCGACGCGTGCCGTCACCACGCGGTGCGGCGTCTTGCTGGTCAGCGGCGCGTACACCCAGCCGAGCGGCTCCTCGAAATCCCGCACTTGGAGCCACCGGCCCTTGCGCTGCTGCACCTGCAGCGGATAGCCCCGACCCAGCTCCCACAGCGTCGCGGAGCGGGTGCTGGGCTCCTCGCGTACGTTGACCGCATTGCCCTTGATGCTGACGAACTCGCGCGCCTGCACGCCGGCGGGCATGAGCAGGGGCAGGGCCAGCGCGGCGGCGGCCAGGGCTTTGGACAGGATGCGATGCGGCAGGGGCAGTGCGAAGGGCACGGGGTGATCTCCTTGGAGTTGGAACTGAGGGATGACAACCCCCAGGTGGAGGGCCGCCCGCGTGCGAAGTTCCGGCCGTTTCAGGCGCGAACCGATGGCCGAAACGTCAATTGCTATGAAAAATAGAGCTGCCAGCGCACTCTACAAGCCATTATTAGACAGATTTCTATTTGGAAACAAGGCAGAACGCGCGCTGCAAGCTCCTGCTTCAATAGCGCCCGGCGCATTGCCGCAGGACGCGCCGCGCCGTCGCCGCAGGTCAGCGGGCCGGGGCGACGCCCAGCCGGGCCTGCAGCCGTTCGCTGCTGGTGGTGTATTCCAGGGGCAGCTTGTGGCCCGCCTGCCGTTCGGCCTCGGCGAAGGCGGCGAGGGTGGCTTCGTGGAAGCCGCACAGGATCAGCTTGCGCTTGCCGGGGTAGGTGTTGATGTCGCCGACGGCGTAGATGCCGGGGACGCTGGTGGCGAAAGTGGCCGTGTCCACGGTCAGCTGCTTGCGGTCCATCGCCAGGCCCCAGTCGGCAATGGGCCCCAGGCGGGGGGAGATGCCCAGGTAGGCCAGCAGCAGGTCCAGCGGCTGGCGCTGTGGCTGGCCTTGTGGGTCCAGCAGGGCCAGCGCCTGCAGGGTGCCGCCGGGCATGGTCTCCACGCCCGTGATCTGGCCGATCACGACCTGGATGCGGCCCGCTTCGCGCAGTGCCTGCAGTTGCGCCAGCGGCGCGGGCGCGGCCTGGAAGGCATCGCGCCGGTGCAGCAGCAGCACCTGCGCGGCAGCGTCCACGCAGTCCAGCGCCGCCTGCACGGCCGCCTCGTCGCCGCCATGTACCACCACGCGCTTGCCGGCCGCGGCACGGGTGGCCGTGGCGGCGTCAGGGTGGTAGAGCAATTGGCCGGGGGCCAGCGCCTCTACCCCCTCGGCCTTGATGGCGCGCGGCACGAAGGCGCCCACGCCCGCGGCGATGAAGACGCTGCGTGCCAGCAGCGCGGTGCCGGCGGTGGTGGTGAGCAGAATACGTCCGTCGGCCTGCGCGGCCAGCGTGTGGACCTGCTGGCCCAAGTGCAGCGTGGGGGCGAAAGGGGCGATCTGCCGCTGCAGCAGTTCCACGAGCCCCAGGCCCGTGCACACAGGGATGCCGGGAATGTCGTAGATGGGTTTGTCGGGATACAGCTCGGCGCACTGGCCGCCCACATGGGGCAGCGCATCAACCAGGTGCGCCGCGATGCCCTGCAGCCCGAGTTGGAAGACCTGGAACAGCCCCACCGGCCCGGCGCCGATCACCACGGCGTCCGCGGCCTGGGGCGTCGGGCTGCTGGGGGATGGGTGCATGCGGGGCGTGGCGGGAGCGTGGGAGTCAGCGCTCCAGCAGGTCCAGCTTGCCGGGCTTGCCGTTCCAGTCGTCAGCGTCGGGCAGCGGTGCCTTGCGCTTGGTGATGCTCTTGAACTTGGGCGTCAGCTCGGCGTTGATCTTGATGAAGGCCAGCTGGTCGCTGGGCAGGTCTTCCTCGGCAAAGATGGCGTTGGCCGGGCATTCGGGGATGCACACGGCGCAGTCGATGCACTCGTCGGGGTCGATCACGAGGAAGTTGGGACCTTCGCGGAAGCAGTCCACGGGGCACACATCCACGCAATCGGTGTATTTGCACTTGATGCAGTTTTCGGTGACGACGTGAGTCATGAGTAGTTGTGTTCTGGTATGGGGTTAGCCCGCGATTTTAGGCCGACCGCCGCCTCAGCAGGCCAGCCAACCATGCCTGAGGCGCGGAAACCTTAACGTTGATCAAGCTTTTGGGGCCGGTGCGTTCACCAGCACGGCGCCCGCCGTCTTGTGGCTGGCGGTGTCGACCAGGATGAGCGAACCGAGCACGCGGCTGCGCGCGAACGGCGCCGCGGGCAGGGGTTCCTGCAGCAGCAGCTCCACATGGCCGATGGCATTGGGCTCCAGCTGGGTGGCGTCTTCCTCGGCCAGGGTGTTGATGTCCAGGCGGTGGACCACGCGGCGCACCTTGACCTTGACCCAGCGGTGGCCGTGCAGCGCCCAGTACACGCGGCCCGCCACCAGCGGCTCGTCGTCCATCCACGCGACGGTGGCGGTGATCTCGCGCTGGCCGGGCCATGCGGGCACGGCGGCGGGGGTGTCGAAGTCGTCCTCGGCCGCGGCAGCGGGTGCAGGCGCAGCGACGATCCAGTCGCCGCGCGAGACGTCCACCTCGCGGTCGAGGGTGATGCCCGCGCTCTGGCCCGCGGCCACGCCGGTGGCGCGGCGCGCATGGTCCAGCACCTGCGCCACCTGCGCCAGCTGGCCGCTGGGGAAGATGGCGACCTGCGCACCCGGCTGCACGCGGCCCGTGCCCACCCGGCCCCAGAACACGCGGCGCCCCTGCGAGGTGTCGGATGAGGAAGAAAATTTCTCCACCCACTGCACCGGGAAGGCCAGGGGCAGGCCGGCGTCGGGCGGGGTGTTGGGCAGCCGCTCCAGGATCTGCAGCAGGCTCGGGCCCGCATAGTCGCACCAGCCGGGCTTGGCCTCTACCACGTTCCAGCCCTTGAGCGCCGACACCGGCACCACGCCCGCCACCGCGATGCCCGCGTGTCGGGCGAACTGCTCCAGCGCGGCACGGATGTGACGGTAGGCGAGCTGTGGGTCGGCCACGGCGTCGAGCTTGTTCACGGCAAACACCAGCGAATGCACGCGCAGCAGGTGCACCAGCAGGCTGTGGCGGCGCGTTTGCGGCAGCAGCGTGAGTTGCGGGTTCTGCCAGTCGAGCTTGGTGGCGTCCACCAGCACTACGGCGGCGTCGGCCTGGGAGGCGGCGGTGACCATGTTGCGCGTGTACTGTTCGTGGCCGGGCGCGTCGCCGATGATGAACTTGCGCGCCTCGGTGGCGAAGTAGCGGTAGGCCACGTCGATGGTGATGCCCTGCTCGCGCTCGGCACTGAGGCCGTCGGTCAGCAGCGCCAGGTCGGTCTCTCCGCCGCGCTGCACCCCGGCCAGGTGGTCCTGCAGCACGGCGCGGCTGTCCACCAGCAGGCGGCCGATCAGCGTGCTCTTGCCATCGTCCACGCTGCCGCAGGTGATGAAGCGCAGCGCGGAAATGTGATCATTTGTGCCGCCAGCGCTTTCTGGTTGTGCGCTGGAAGCTATTGAATTGATAGTGGCGGTGGTCATCAGAAATACCCGTCTTTCTTGCGCTTTTCCATCGAGGCGTCGCTGGTCTTGTCGTCCATGCGCGTGGCGCCGCGCTCGCTGACCTCGGCGGCCAGGGTCTCGATCACGATTTCGCGTGCCGTGGCGGCCGGGCTTTCCACCGGGCAGGTGCAGGTGATGTCGCCCACGGTGCGAAAGCGCACGGTGCGCGTCTGCACCGCTTCGCCGTCCTTCGGGGGCGTGAGCGGCGTGACGGGCACCAGCAGGCCGCGGCGCTCCACCACTTCGCGCGGGTGGGCGTAGTACAGCGATGGCAGGGCGACCTGCTCGCGCTCGATGTACTGCCACACGTCCAGCTCGGTCCAGTTGCTGATGGGGAATACGCGGAAATGCTCGCCGGGGGCCAGGCGGGTGTTGAACAGCGTCCACAGTTCGGGGCGCTGCGCCTTGGGCTGCCACTGGCCGAAGCTGTCGCGGTGGGAAAAGATGCGCTCCTTGGCGCGCGCCTTCTCCTCGTCCCGGCGCGCACCGCCGATCAAGGCGTCGAAGCGGAACTCCTCAATCGCTTCGAGCAGCGTGACGGACTGGTGCACGTTGCGCGATTCGCTGGGGTGGGCCAGGCGCACGGTGCCGCGCGCCATCGAGTCCTCGACGCTGCGCACGATGAGTTCGGCGCCCAGTTCCTTTGCGCGGAAGTCGCGGAAGTCGGTCACCTCGGGGAAGTTGTGGCCCGTGTCGATCATCAGCAGCGGGTAGGGAATGCGGCCCGCGCCGAAGGCCTTCTCGGCGCACTTGAGCATGACCAGCGAGTCCTTGCCGCCCGAGAACAGCAGGGCGGGGCGCTCGAAGGCCGCGGCCACCTCGCGCAGGATGAAGATGGTTTCTTCTTCCAGCGCGTCCAGGTGGCGGTTGCTGAGCTGGTTGAGCACTTGGGAGTCAACACGGGCGTTCATTCGATGTTCCAGTAAAATCTGGCTCCAGCGCTTGTGGGGCAAGCGCAGGCAGCTATCGTTTTTAGTGGGCCAGGTGCAGGCCGCATTCGCGGTTGTCTTCGCCCTTGGTGGGGTCCACGTAGTCAAAGTTGTTGGGCAGGCCGTGCTGCTGGCAGTATTCGTGCAACTGTTTGGACGACCAGTGCAATAGCGGCGCGACCTTGATCAGGCCGTCGGGGTTGATGCTCACGGGCTCCATCTGCGCGCGCACGGCGGTGTCGGTGGCGCGCAGCGCGGTGAACCACACCCTGGGTGCCGTTTCGCGCAGGGCGCGGGCGAAGGGTTCGAGCTTCACCTCTTCGGTGAACGCGGCGTGGCGCGGGTCGTCCAGTGCGGGCGTCGGGCCTTCGACGGCCTCGCGGTGGGCGCGCGAGCGGCGCGGCAGGTAGATCTTCAGGTTGAGCCCCAGCTGCTTCGTCACCGCGTCGGCAAAGCGGTAGGTGGCCTCGGTGTTGTAGCCGTTGTCCATCCAGACCACGGGCACGCCCGGCTGCACGCGGGTGACCAGGTGCAGGATCACGGCCTCGAACGGGCGGAAGTTGGTGGTGACGATGGGCGTCTGGCCCAGGCCCAGCGCCCAGGCCACCAGCGCGGCGGCATCGTGGCCGTGCTCGGCGTTGACGCGGGCGAGTTCGGCGGCGCTGACTGCCGTGGCGGTGCTCATGCGGCCTCCCGGGCGAACAGCGGGCGCGGCTCCAGCACGTCGCCCTGGTAGAAGGCGGCATAGCGCGCGAACTGGCGTTCGGCCGCGGCCGGGTCCACGCCGGGCGCCAGCACCGCGCTGCTGAAGCCGCTGCGGTGCATGTGCACCAGCTGGTCGATCAGCACGTCGCCTGTGGCGCGGATGTCGCCCGCAAAGCGGTAGCGGCGGCGCAGCAGCAGCGCCTGGCTGTAGGCGCGGCCGTCGGTGAACTTGGGGAACTGCAGCTCGATGCGCTGCACGCCCTCCAGCGCGCCTTCGGCGGCCAGCGCGGCCAGGTCGGCGTCGTTGGCGATCTGCAGGGTTTTGAGGTCGTCAGCGCCCAGGGACAAAGCGCCAGCAGCTATGATTTTCATAGTATTCGAGATCTTTCGGATGGGCTCAGGCCACGGCCTCTTCGGCCGCCTTGGGGTGGCGCGCACCATTGGCGGCGGCCTTGAAGGGGTCCTGGCCCACGCGGCGCAGGGTGTCGATGAACAGCTCGTTGCCCTTGCGCAGCGCGCGGTAGGTGTCCAGCAGCGCCTCGATCACGTCGGGCACTTCGGCGGCCGAGAACGACGGGCCGACCACCTTGCCGCCGATGGCCGGGCCGGACAGCTGCGTACCGTCGGAGCCGCCCAGCGTGATCTGGTACCACTCCTTGCCGTCCTTGTCCACGCCCAGGATGCCGATGTGGCCGCTGTGGTGGTGGCCGCAGCTGTTGATGCAGCCGCTCATGTGCAGGTCGATGGGGCCGATGTCGAACAGTTCGTCCAAATCCTGGTAGCGCTCGGTGATCGCCGCGGCGATGGGCAGCGAACGCGCGTTGGCCAATGAGCAGAAGTCGCCGCCGGGGCAGGCGATCATGTCCGTCAGCAGGCCGATGTTGGGCTGCGCCAGGCCCAGCTTGCGCGCGGCCTCGTACAGCGCGGGCAGGTCGGCTTCGTGCACCCAGGGCAGCAGCAGGTTCTGCTCGTGCGTCAGGCGCGCCTCGCCGGCGCTGAACTGGTCGGCCAGCTGGGCCAGGGCGTCCAGCGTGTCGCCGTCGGCATCGCCGGGCGCAAAGCCCACGCGCTTGAACGACAGTGTCACCGCCTTCAGGCCGGCCATGCGGTGGCCGCGCACGTTCTGCTGCAGCCAGCGCTGGTACAGCTGGCCGGAGGTGTTCACGCCGTGCGGCCGGCCGGCGGGCCGCAGTGGTGGCACGACGAAATGGCCGGTCACGCGGTCCAGCTCGGCCTGGGTGATGGTGTGGGGGGCGCCGTCCTGCTCCAGGATGGCGCGGTATTCGGCCTCCACCGCGTCGATGAACTGCTGGCCTTCGCTCTTGACCAGGATCTTGATGCGCGCCTTCCACTTGTTGTCGCGGCGGCCGTAGCTGTTGTACACGCGCACGATGGCTTCGATGTAGTTCAGCAGCTGGTCCCAGGGCAGAAATTCACGCACCACGGTGCCGATGACGGGCGTGCGCCCCATGCCGCCGCCCACCTTGACGGCAAAGCCCACCTCGCCGGCCGCGTTCTTCAGCGCTTGCAGGCCGATGTCATACCAGCCGGTGGCGGCACGGTCTTCCGCGGCGCCGTTGAAGGCGATCTTGAACTTGCGCGGCAGGTAGGTGAACTCGGGGTGCAGCGAGCTCCACTGGCGCGTGATCTCGGCGAACGGCCGGGTGTCCACGATCTCGTCCTCGGCGATGCCGGCGTAGGCCTCGCAGGTGATGTTGCGGATGTCGTTGCCGCTGGTCTGGATGCCGTGCATGTGCACGCTGGCCAGCAGGTCCATCACGTCGGCCGCGCGGGTGATGGGAATCCAGTTGAACTGCACGTTGGTGCGCGTGGTGAAGTGGCCGTAGCCGTAGCGCAGCGGGGGCGCGGCCAGTGTCAGGCCCGGCTGGGCGGCCTGCAGCTGGTCCTGCGTGGCCTGGGCATGGGCCAGCAGCTCGGGCGTAGGGCGGTCGTATTCGCGGGCGATGTGGGCCAGCATGCGCAGCTGGGTGCTGTTGATGTCGCCATAGGGCACGGCGATGCGGGCCATGGGCGCGTAGCGCTGGATGTACCAGCCGTTTTGCAGGCGCAGGGGTAGCAGTTGCTCGTCGGTCAACTCGCCGCGCTGCCAGCGTTCGAGCTGATCGCGGAATTGCTGGGCGCGCAGGTGGACGAACTGGCGGTCGAATTCGGTGTACTGGTACATGGCAGGGCCGTGGGCGTTTCAACACAGGTGCCGCCGGGCCCCGAATGGCGCCCGCAGCATCGATGGGCGCACTTTAAAAGTCTGTCTTATAAAGACAAACTATTTTTTAATGCTTCATATATTCCGTTATTTGTATATGAAATGCGTGTCGGCTCACTGTGGCTCATACCCTAGCCAGCGCTCGCTGCTCAACGCGCGCGCCAGAGGGGCGTCCAGCGGCAGGGGCTCACTGTGCAGCCGCGCGGCGATCAGTTCGCCGCACAGCAATGACAGCGTGAGCCCGCGCGCGCCCATGGCAGTGCACAGCCACAGGCCGGGCTGGCGCACCGGGTCCACCGGCCCCACGATGGGGCGGCGGTCCAGCGCGCCGCAGCGCACGGCCGCCCAGGTGCGCACGGGGCCGTCCGGCGCGGTGGCGGCCTGGGTGAAGGCGGCGTCCATGGCAGCGCCCAGGGGGGGCAGCAGCGCGTGCAGTTTGGCCTGATTGGTGGCCAAGCCCTTGGCTTGGTCGTCAGGGCTGGGGGGCAGGGCGGTCTTCAGGCGCTCGAACGTGGAGCCCAGCACCCAGCCTGCGCCACCCTGCAGCGGCACGCGGGGCACCAGGTTGCCGTTGCCATTGACCGGCTGGGGCGGCCAGGGGGCGCCCGCGGGGGCCTGGGCATGCAGGCCCCAGGCCAACTGGCCGCGCAGCGGATTCATGGGCCAATGCGCGTGCGTGAGCGGGCCGGTGTGGTGCCCGGCGCAAACCACGGCAAGTTCCGCCTCGGCCAGGACGCGCCCTTCGGCGTCCAGTGCCTGCCAGAGGGGCTGGCCGTCGACGGTGGTGCGGCGCAACTCCGCCACCGCCGCGCTGCCGCGCCAGTGGATGGCCGGGTCGTTCAGCAGGTGGGCGATGAGCTGGGGCGGGCGCACCCAGCCCGCGTGCTCGTGCCAGCAGGCCACCGTGTCTGCCGATAAGCCGTTGGCCTGCAGTTGTGCGGGTGTTGCGGGGCGACTCCAGTCCAGGCCAGGCCCGTCGCTCCAGGCCAATCCTGTGGTGCCGTCCACACGGTGCTCCAGCGTGCCGCACGCGCTCCAGTCGGTGCCGCGCGTCTCGGCTGGAAGCTGCGCCAGCGTATTCAGCGTGGTGCGTACCCCCGCGCGCGACAGGCGCGAGATCAGGTTGTCGTCCTGCGAGACATTGGGCGCGAACACCCCCGCCGGCAGGCCGGATGCACCGGCGGCAGGGTGATCGGCCCGGTCCAGCACCTGGACCTGCCAGCCACGGTGCGCCAGGCTGGCCGCCACGGCGGCGCCCGCCAGTCCTGCGCCCACCACCAGGCAGCGGGCCGGGGCGGCCACCGTGGCGTCTGGCAGCACGGGCTGGCCGGCGCGTGGCTCCCAGCGGGGCGCGTAGGTGGCCTGCAGGTTGTCGCGCTTGGGGTGGACACCCGGCACCTTCTGCACCTCGAAGCCGCACTGCACCAGCCCGTCCCGCACGCCGCGCGCCACCGTCCACGTCGCCAGGCGGGTGCCGCGACGGCAGCAGCGCGCCACGGCCTTGAGGGTGTGGATGTCCCACATTTGCGGGTTGTGCTGGGGGTCGAAGCCGTCCAGGTACACCGAATCCGCCGTGGGCTGCTGCTGCCTCAGCAGGGCTTGCGCGTCACCGATGTACAGCGTGAGCAGCACCTGCCCGCCGTCGAACGAGAGCCGGTGCACGCCCGGCAGCAAGCCCCAGTACTGCGCCGCCAACTGCTGGGCCAGCGATTGCAGTGTGGAATCGATGGGCGCGGCGCGCAGCAGATCGGCCGCGCTCACGGGCCAGGCCTCGCAGGAAACGAAGTGCAGCCGCTGTGGCCGGTGGGGGTCGGCGCGCCAGGCGGCCCAGGTCACGAGGAAGTTCAGGCCCAGGCCGAAGCCGGTTTCCAGCACGCGCCACTGCGGCTGGTTCTGCCAGGCCTGGGGCAGGCCGCAGCCGGCGAGAAATGTGCCGCGGGCTTGATCCAGGCCGCCGTGCTCGCTGTGGTACCGGTCTGAGAAGCGCGGGCTGTAGGGCGTGCCGTCTTCCAGCCATTCAATCGGTTCGGACATGGTGTCGGGAGGCGCGAAAAGATTACAGAAACAGTGTCATTCCCAGCGCTGCTGGTACGAGAACACCGGCAGGCGCCAGTGGTAGTGCAGTGCCAGCAGCCGCAGCGCCAGGCCGGCGGCGAAACACACCAAAGTGCTGAGGTTGTTTTCCACTTCCATCGTGCGCAGTCCCAGGAACAGCAGGCACACGGCCAGGGACACGCTGGCGTACAGCTCGCGCCGAAAGACCACGGGCACCTGGTTGCACAGCACGTCGCGCAGGATGCCGCCGCTGATGCCCGTGAGCATGCCGGACATCACCACCACCACGGGCGGGTAGCCCAGTTCCAGGGCCACGTTGCATCCGATCAGCGAGAACGCGATCAGCCCCATGGCGTCCAGCAGCAGGAACACGCGCTTGATCCGGTGCAGGTAGCGCGCCACCACCGTCGTCAGCAGGCCTGCGGAGATCACTAGGTACACGTATTCCGGGTGCTGTGTCCAGCCGATCGGGTAGTGGCCCAGCACCATGTCACGGATGGTGCCGCCGCCCAGCGCGGTCACAAAGGCGATCACGCTGACACCGAAGATGTCCATGTTGCGCCGGCCTGCGGCCAGCGCGCCAGACATGGCCTCGGCCGTGATGGCCACAAGGTAGATCACCAGCAGGGTGGTGAACTGTGAGAACTGGAACGAGTCCAGCAATGACACCGACGGCAACATGAAATCTCCTCAGGGAGCCGGGCCTGGGCCGCCTGCCAGGCGCAGTGGGCTACAACGGTAACGCCCCCGCCACAGTGATGCGACGGGGGCGACTGCAAAGAGGCGCTGCTTTGGCGCAGCGCTGCGTCATGCGCCGGGCGGGACTCAGCCAGCCTCAGCGTCTGCGCCGCGCCAAAGAAGTGGTTTTATCGAAACCGCTTCTTGCAGCGCTGCACTGCGTTACGCGCTGGGCGGCACATAACCCGCCGCAGCGTCTGCGCCGCTGCCGAAGAAGTGGTTTTAGCGAAACCGCTTCTTGTAGCGCTGCACTGCGTTACGCGCTGGGCGGCACATAACCCGCCGCAGCGTCTGCGCCGCTGCCGAAGAAGTGGCTTTAGCGAAACCGCTTCTTGCAGCGCTGCACTGCGTTACGCGCTGGGCGGCACATAACCCGCCGCAGCGTCTGCGCCGCTGCCGAAGAAGTGGTTTTCCATCTGGCGGGCGAGGTATTGGCGGGCGCGCGCGTCGGCCAGGTTCAGGCGGTTCTCGTTGACCAGCATGGTCTGGTGCTTGATCCAGTCGGCCCAGGCTTGCTTGCTCACGTTGTCATAGATGCGTTTGCCCAGATCACCGGGGTAGGGCGCAAAGTCGAGGCCTTCGGCTTCCTTGCCGAGCTTGATGCAGTGGACGGTACGTGCCATGGAGCGATTCCTTGCTGAAACTTCAGACGTCAATGGAATAACGAACTGAAATCTTATTGGTTTGGATTTTGAAGGGCGACTTCCAGAATGCCTTGCATCGGTGAACCGCACCGACGCACCCTGCAACGAAAGCCCTTCATGAACAATCGCCGCGACTTTATCAAGTTTCCCCTGGCCACCGCCCTGACGGCGGTCATGTCCCTGACGTCTTTGCCGTCGTTCGCCCAGCCCGCGCAGTTCCTCAACGTGTCCTACGACCCCACGCGTGAACTCTATGTGGCCTACAACCAGGCCTTCGCGCGCCACTGGAAGGCCAAGACGGGGCAGGAAGTGCAGTTCAAACAGTCGCACGGCGGCTCGGGCAAGCAGGCGCGTTCGATCATCGATGGCATCGACGCCGACGTGGCTACGCTGGCCCTGGGCGGAGACGTGGATGCGCTGGCCCAGCACGGCCTGCTGGCGCCCGCTTGGCAAAAGCGCCTCCCGCACAACTCGGCGCCCTATACCTCCACCATCGTGTTTCTGGTGAAGAAGGGCAACCCCAAGGGCGTGAAGGATTGGGATGACTTGGTCAAGCCCGGCGTGCAAGTCATTACCCCTAACCCAAAGACCAGCGGCGGGGCGCGCTGGAACTATCTTGCTGCCTGGGAATTCGCCAAGCGCAAGTACGGCAGCGACACTCAAGCCAAGGATTTCGTGTCCAAGCTCTACAAGAACGTGCCGGTGCTCGACACGGGTGCGCGCGGCTCGACCATCACCTTCGTGCAGCGCGGTGTGGGCGACGTGCTGCTGGCCTGGGAGAACGAGGCGTTTCTTGCGCTCAAGGAGTTCGGCAAGGACAAGTTCGAGATCGTAGTGCCATCGCTGTCCATTCTGGCCGAACCCACGGTGGCGGTGGTGGACAAGGTGGTGGACAAGAAGGGCACGCGCGCGCTGGCGGAGGAGTACCTTTCCTACCTCTATTCCGACGAGGGGCAGGACATTGCTGGAAAGAACTTCTACCGTCCAACCAGCGAGAAGGCCAAGGCCCAGTACGACAAGCAATTCCCCAAGCTCACACTGGCCACCATCGACCAGGCTTTCGGTGGCTGGGCCAAGGCCAATCGGGAGCATTTTGCGGACGGCGCACTGTTTGATCAGATCTACAGCCGGCGTTGATCCGTCTTTGGATAAAAATCGGCGCTAAGCGTTGATGAGTAGGCGCTGTAAGCTATAAAAAATATAGCTTTCAAAGCGCCCCGCACTCCTTTGGCGAAGGGAGGGACGTGGGTCCGGGCCTCGGCGCGAGGGAAGGCCCACCCATGGCGGGGCACGCCGTGCCGCGGCAGGCGCCAACCCTTCGTGCGCGACTGCACTACCATGCCGCCCATGCTGACCGTTCACCACCTGGAAACCTCGCGCTCCCAGCGCATTCTGTGGCTGCTGGAAGAACTGGGCGTGCCCTACGACATCCGCCGTTACTCGCGTGACCCCGTGACCAAGCTGGCGCCACCAGAGCTCAAGCGGGTGCACCCGCTGGGCAAGTCGCCCGTCATCACCGATGGCGACATGGTGGTGGCCGAATCTGGCGCCATCATCGAATATCTGGCCGAGCGCTACGGTGCACAGGCGCCGGCGGATCTGGCCCATCTGGAACCCGCGCGCGGCACGGCAGAACATCGCCAGTGCAGGTTCTGGATGCACTACGCCGAGGGGTCCCTGATGAACTGGCTGGTGATGAAGCTGGTGTTTGACACCATTGCGCGCCAGCCCATGCCGTTTTTTGTGCGCCCCATCGCGCGCACCCTGTGCGCCAAAGTGCAGCAAAGACTCATCGGCCCGAACGTGCAAACCGCGCTGGCTTTCATGGACGCGCACCTGGCACAGCACGACTGGTTCGCCGGGGGGCACCTGACCATGGCCGACTTTCAGATGAGCTTTGCCGTGGAGGCGGCCCTCGCACGCGGGGGCGACGAAACGGCCTGGCCGCACCTGGTGGCCTACCGCCAGCGTATGCGGGCGCGTCCGGCCTACCAGCGGGCGCTGGAGCAGGGCGGCCCCGTGGTGATGCAGGCCTGAGGGGCACTGCCGCGCCGTCAGCCAGACCAGTCCTTCCCGTCCCATGCCAGCCAGCGCCCTTGTGTGGCTGCGGCGCGATCTGCGCTGCCATGACCACGCCGCCCTGTACCACGCACTGCGCCGTTTCGAGCGCGTGTACTGCGTCTTCGTCTTTGACACCGACATCCTCGATGCGCTGCCGACCCGGTGCGATCGGCGGGTGGAGTTCATTCACGCCAGCGTGTGCGCATTGGATGAGGACCTGCGCGCGCTGGCGGCGCGCAGTGGCGCCCCCGGTGGCGGCCTGATCGTGCGCCACGGTACGGCGGTGCAGTGCATCGTGCAATTGGCCCGCAGCCTGGGCGTGCGCGAAGTGCTGGCCAATCGCGACTACGAACCTGCAGCCCTGGCCCGCGACCGACGTGTGGCAGACGGCCTGGCGGCGTGTGGCATCGCGTTCAGCGACTACAAGGACCAGGTGCTGCTGGAGCAGGGCGAGGTGCTGAACCAGCAGGGCCAGCCCTACAGCGTCTTCACGCCATACAAACGCACTTGGCTGCAGAAGCTGGATGCCTTCCAGACCAAGCCTTATCCCGTGGAGCGCCACGCTCAGCACCTGGCCGTGCCCCCTGCGGGGGAGCGGCTGCCCACGCTGGCGGATCTGGGCTTCGTGCCCACCAACCTGGCTGACTTGCAGCTGCCTGTGGGCTCGCGCGGCGCGCAGCAGTTGCTGCAGGATTTTCTGCCGCGCATGGCGGCTTACAAGCTGGCGCGCGACTTTCCTGGGCGCAAAGGCGTGTCCTACCTGTCGGTGCATCTGCGCTTTGGCACCGTGTCCATCCGCCAGCTGGCCTCACTGGCCGCGCGACAGGCCGCGCAAGGCTGCGAAGGCGCGCAGACCTGGCTGTCCGAACTGGCGTGGCGCGACTTCTATTTCATGATTCTGTGGCACCACCCGCACGTGGTCACCCAGGCATTTCGCCCTGAGTACGACCGCGTCCAGTGGGATGACGCGCCTGAGTACTGGCAGGCATGGTGCGCGGCGCGCACTGGCTATCCGTTGGTCGATGCCGCCATGCGCCAACTGCTGCAGACGGGCTACATGCACAACCGGCTGCGCATGGTGGTGGCGAGCTTCTTGACCAAGGATTTGGGTATCGATTGGCGCCGTGGCGAGCGCTTCTTTGCCCAGCACCTGAACGACTACGACCTGGCTGCCAACAATGGCGGCTGGCAATGGGCGGCGTCAACCGGATGTGACGCTCAGCCCTGGTTTCGCATCTTCAACCCGGTGGCGCAGTCACAGAAGTTTGACCCCGATGGCAGGTTCATCCGCCGCTATCTCCCGGAGTTGGCGTGTGTTCCTGATAAGCACCTCCACTTCCCTGCAAGCATGAAGCCGCTGGAATTGCAGGCCTGTGGACTGCGTTTAGGCATCGACTATCCACTGCCGGTAGTGGACCACGCCAGAGCACGGGAGCGTACCCTGATGCGGTTCCATTTTTTGGGGCGTGGGCGAGAGGCATCCTGAAAGGCGGGGAACCGGAATGTTCCTTCCTGGGACCCGTGAAGGATGTTTTTTCGAGGGAACAGTCAGAACTTTGAAAAAGTGTCTGTGCAGCATCTATAATGGAAGGCTTCGGAGAGGTGGATGAGCGGTTTAAGTCGCACGCCTGGAAAGCGTGTGTGGGCTAATCCCCACCGCGGGTTCGAATCCCGCCCTCTCCGCCAGGCGTTCCAAGGGTTAGCAGGTACTCATCTGCTAACCCTTTTTCGTTGCGATTCCTCTAAGAACGAGGCCCGCAGCAGAGGCAGCCCCCCGCAAACCATATAAGGTTGGCGTGTGAACCAAGCTGGGCCGGTTATGCCTTCCTGGATGGCGAGATGACCGCCTCGCCTGCGACGGATGCGGGCCAGCCTGTGCAGGGCAAGCGGCCCACGCTGACTCCCCGGCACAGCGCGAACCTGTGGGTGACCAAGGCACTGGGGCACGGCTTTGGCCTGGGCGGCGGCCTGAACTATGTGGGAGCGCGGTTCGCCAACCCCGGCAACACGGTTACCTTGCCTGGCTACACCACGGTGGATGCCATGGCCTAACTACCGCCAGGGCGCCTGGGATGTGCAACTCAAGCTGAACAATCTGTTCGACCGTCGCTATATCGTGGCGGGCCACGGCAGTTCGCCGAACCTGAACCTGCCGGGTGCCCCGCGTTCGGCGCAGGTGGTGGCACGCTACCGATTCTGAGATCGTGGCCCGGGGCATGCCGCAGGAGTCCCGGCGCCCCAACGAAGGCTCGATCATGGGCAACCAGCGGTCCTGAAAGTCCGCGCACAGTGACCGAAACGAACAACGGGCCTTGCAGGCCCGTTGGTTCTTCAAGCAAGGGCGGAGTGGCGCACCCACTCCGCAGTCATTGCCGCAGGCTCACACCTGGTCTGCCGAAAGCCCGGCGGTTTGGCTGAAGCCGCCGTCCACATAGGTGATCTCGGCGGTCACGCCGCTGGCCAGGTCGGACAGCAGGAACGCGGCCACGTTGCCCACGTCTTCGATCGTCACGTTGCGACGCAGCGGGGCGGCGTCAGCCACGCGGCCCAGCAGCTTGCCGAAGTCCTTGATGCCGCTGGCGGCCAGGGTCTTGATGGGGCCCGCGCTGATGCCGTTGGCACGGATGCAGCGGCCGTCTTCAGTGCGGCCCACGGCTTCGGCCAGGTAGCGCACGCTGGCTTCCAGGCTGGCCTTGGCCAAGCCCATGGTGTTGTAGTTGGGGATGGAGCGCAGGGCGCCCAGGTACGACAGCGTCAGGAGCGCCGACTTGTCGTTCAGGTAGGGCAGGGCCGCCTTGGCCATGGCCGGGAAGCTGTAGGCGCTGATTTCGTGGGCCACCTTGAAGGCTTCGCGAGAGAGGCCTTCCAGGAAGTTGCCGGCGATGGCCTCGCGCGGAGCAAAGCCGATGGAGTGCACGAAGCCGTCGAACTTGCCCCAGGCGGCGCCGATGTCGGCGAACAATTTGTCGATCTGCGCGTCGTCGGCCACGTCGCAGTCAAAGACCAGCTTGGAGTCGAATTCGGCGGCGAACTCGGTGATGCGGTCCTTGAAGCGCTCGCCCACGTAGCTGAAGGCCAGTTCCGCGCCTTGTTGGTGGCAGGCCCTGGCGATGCCGTACGCGATCGAGCGATTGGACAGCACGCCCGTGATGAGCAGCTTCTTGCCGGCGAGAAAACCCATTGTTGTTCTCCTGAAATGCGATGTGCGAAGGGAAATGGCAAGCGTGGCGCGGGGGCTTGCGGGCCGCTTGCGTGGTGCAGAATTGTCGCATGCGGTTCTGGCGTATCTGTTTATTGATCGGTTGGCTGGGAGGGAGCAGCGTGGCGGGCGGGACGGCCTGGGCCGCGCATGCCTACGCGATGTGGGGGGCGCCCGCGCTGGCGGCCGACTTCGCGCACTTCCCCTACGTCAACCCACAGGCGCCCAAGGGCGGCGAACTGCGCCTGGTGAGCAATCTGCGCACCTCCACCTTCGACAAGTTCAACCCATTCACGATCCGCGGCAACGCGCCGGCCTACCTGTCGGCGCTGATGTTCGACTCGCTGCTCACCGGCTCGCTGGACGAGACAGCCACCGGCTATGGACTGCTGGCCGAGGATGTGGCGGTGGCGCCGGATGGCCTGTCAGCCACCTTCAGGCTGCGGCCCGAGGCGCGCTTTCACAACGGCAAGCCGGTGCTGGCCCAGGATGTAAAGCACAGTTTCGACACCCTGATGGGCCCTTACACCTCACCGGGCTACAAAACGCTCCTGATCGAGGTGGCCGGTGTGGATGTGCTGGACGACCGCACCGTGCGCTACCGCTTCAAGGCGCCCAACCGCGAACTGCCGCTCACCGTCGGGGGGCTACCCGTGTTCAGCCGCGACTGGGGACTGGGCGCCGACGGCAAGCCCAAGCCCTTCGACCAGGTGGTGATGGACATCCCCATCGGCAGCGGACCGTACAAGATTGGGCCTGTCAACTTCGGCAAGGACATCACCTATGTGCGCGACCCCCAGTATTGGGCGCGCGACCTGCCCGTGCGCAAGGGGACGGCCAACTTTGACCGTGTGCTGGTCAAGATCTACAAGGACAACACCGCGCGGCTGGAGGCGCTGAAGGCCGGCGAGTTCGATCTGATGCGGTTTTTCAGTGCGGGCGACTGGGCGCGGCGGGTCAACGGCCGCAAGTTCGACACGGGTGAGCTGGTCAAGGGCGAGTTCGCCAACAAGCTGCCCTCGGGCTTTCAGAGCTACGTATTGAACACGCGCCGCCCGCTGCTGCAGGACCGCCGCGTGCGAGAGGCCCTGGGGCTGGCGTTCGACTTTGAGTGGATGAGCCGCCAGCTTTTCTATGGTGCCTATCAGCGCGTGCGCGGCATCTTCGGCAACACCATGTGCGAGACCCACGGCATGCCCACGCCGCAGGAGCTGGCGCTGCTGGAGCCCTGGCGCAAGGATCTGCCCCCCGCGGTCTTCGGCCCCATGTTCGAGCCGCCCACCACCGACGGCGCCACCACGCTGCGCGACAACCTGCGCCGCGCGCAGGCGCTGCTCCAGGAGGCAGGCTGGCAGGTGCAGGATGGCGTGCTGCGCAACGCCAGCGGCCAGGCCATGGTGCTGGAATACATGGACAGCAGCGAAGGCGGCGTGCGCACGTTGTCCTCGTGGATGCGCAACCTGCAAAAGCTCGGCATCACGCTCAGGTTCCGCTCGGTGGACTTCGCGCTGTACCAGCAGCGTCTGCAGAAGTTCGACTTCGACATCACCACCATTGCCTACCAGGGCACCAACAACCCGGGGCAGGAGTTTGCCGACCTGTTCGGCAGCGCGGCGGCAGACCAGGAAGACTCGGGCAATTTCCCCGGCGTAAAGAGCCCGGCCGTGGACGCAATGATCCGTGCCATGGTGTCTGCCAAGACGCAGGAACAGATGTTGCCCGCGTGCCATGCGCTGGACCGCATCATTGCGCACGGCCACTACCTCATTCCGCAGTGGTCCGCGGGTACCCATCGCATGGTCTACAACGCCTGGCGCCTGGACCGGCCCGAAGTGGTGCCGCCGTATTCGACCGGAGAGATGTGGGCGGTGGATACGTGGTGGGCCCGTTCGCCTGCGCTGACCGCCGAGACCGCGCCCAAGGCCGCGACGCCGCGCAAGGACTGAAACCGCCATGTTCGCCTACATCCTCAAGCGCATCCTGCTCATGCTGCCCACGCTGTTGGGCGTGTTGCTGTTGACCTTTGTCGTGATCCAGTTCGTGCCGGGCGGTCCGGTGGAGCAGTATCTGGCTGAGGCCAAGGCCGGCGCTGCCGGCATGGGCGGGGGCGGCGAGGGCGGCGGCATGGCCTATCGCGGCGCGCAGGGCGTGGATCCCAAGCGGCTGGAGCAGATCAAGCAGCTCTATGGCTTTGACAAGCCGGCGCATGAGCGCTTTTTCCAGATGCTGGGCCAGTTCGCGCGCTTCGACCTGGGGCGCAGCTTCTTTCAGAACAAGGACGTGTGGCAACTCGTGAAGGAGAAGCTGCCCGTGTCCGTCAGCCTGGGGTTGTGGACCTTCTTCATCAGCTACCTCGTGGCGGTGCCGCTGGGTGTGGCCAAGGCGGTGCGCGCCGGCTCGCGCTTTGACTTCGTCACCACGCTCATCATCCTGGTGGGCTACGCGATCCCGGGTTTCGTGCTCGGCGTGGCGCTGCTGGTGATCTTTGGCGGGCAATTGCAGTGGTTCCCGCTGCGCGGGCTGACCTCGGCCAACTGGGACGAGCTGGGCCTGTGGGCCAAGGTGACGGATTACCTGTGGCATATCGCGCTGCCCATCACGGCCATGGTGGCCGGCAGCTTTGCGGTGACGGCGATGCTGACCAAGAACGCTTTTCTGGAAGAGATCCGCAAGCAATATGTGCTCACCGCGCGTGCCAAGGGACTGACAGACCGGCAGGTGCTCTACAAGCACGTGTTTCGCAATGCGCTGATTCCCATCATCACGGGCTTCCCATCCGCCTTCATCGGCGCGTTCTTCGCGGGCTCGCTGCTCATCGAGACGCTGTTCTCGCTCGACGGCCTGGGCCTGCTGTCCTATGAGAGCGTGATCCGCCGCGACTACCCCGTGGTGCTGGGCACGCTGTACCTGTTCACCCTGATCGGGCTGGTGACCAAGCTCATCAGCGACCTGTGCTACGTGTGGGTGGATCCCCGCGTCAAGTTTGATTGAAATATGGCTCCAACGCCCGACCACCAAGCGCTAGCAGCTATTGATTCGGTAGCTAATGGGGCGCCAGCTGCGCCCGTTGCCGCCTCGGCGTCACCCAGCCGGCGCGCCTGGCAGCGCTTTCGTGCCAACCGCCTGGGGTTCTGGAGCCTGCTGGTGTTCTGCGCGCTGGTCGTGGTCAGCCTGGGGGCAGAACTGGTCAGCAACGACCGGCCCCTGGTCGTGCGCTATGAGGGTCAGACGTATTTCCCGTTGTTCAACGATTACCCCGAGACGACTTTCGGCGGTGACTTCCAGACGCCCACCGACTACCTCGACCCCTTCATTCGCGAGCGACTGTCGCAGGGGGATAACTGGGCGCTGTACACGCTCAACCGCTACGGGCCAAACACGCTGAACTACTTCGCGAAGGAGCCCAACCCCTCGGGCCCGTCGCGCGACAACTGGCTGGGCACGGACGACCGCGGGCGTGACCTGCTGGCGCAACTGATTTACGGCTTTCGCGTGAGCGTGTTGTTCGGCATTGCCCTCACCGTGGTGGGCGTGGCGCTGGGCGTGGCGGCGGGGGCGGTACAGGGCTTCTTTGGCGGCAAGACCGACCTGGCTTTCCAGCGCTTCATCGAGATTTGGGGCTCCATGCCCGAGCTGTACCTGCTCATCATCTTCAGCGCCGTGTTCGCGCCCAGCATCGGGCTGCTGCTGGTATTGCTCAGCCTGTTCGGCTGGATGGGGCTGTCGGACTATGTGCGCGCCGAATTCCTGCGCAACCGGCAACTGGACTATGTGAAGGCCGCGCGGGCGCTGGGCGTGTCCAACGGCCAGATCATCCGCCGCCACATCCTGCCCAACAGCATGACGCCGGTGGTGACCTTTCTGCCGTTTCGCATGGGTGCGGCGATCCTGGCGCTGACGTCGCTGGACTTCCTGGGCCTGGGCGTGCCGCCCGGCACCCCCAGCCTGGGCGAGCTGCTGTCGCAGGGCAAGAACAACATCGACGCGTGGTGGATCTCCGTCTTCACCTTCGGGGTGCTGGTCACCACGCTGCTGCTGCTGACCTTCATGGGCGATGCGCTGCGCGACGCGCTGGACCCCCGCAAGAACTGAGGCATCGTGAACCCTTCTGCCATGCGCGCTGCGCCCCCCCTGTCTCCATCGTCCGCGCCGCTGTTGCAGGTGCGGGATCTGCGGGTGCGCTTCGGCGCCAAGCAGGTGGTGCATGGGGTGAGCTTCGACATGGCCCCGGGCGAAAAGCTCGCGCTGGTGGGTGAATCCGGCTCGGGCAAAACAGTGACCGCGCTGGCGCTGCTGCGCCTGACGGGCGATGCGCAACTGGAGGGGAGCGCGCTGATGCACGGGCGTGATCTGCTGCAACTGCCTGAGCGCGAACTGCGCGGCGTGCGCGGCGGCGATATCGCCATGGTGTTCCAGGAGCCCATGACGGCGCTGAACCCGCTGATGACGATTGGCGACCAGGTGGCCGAGGTCTTGGTGCTAAAACAGGCCCTGAGCAAGGCGCAGAGCGCGCAAGCAGCTATCGAACTGCTAGCGAGTACCGGCATCCCCGAGCCGGCGCGGCGCGCGGGCAGTTTTCCGCACCAGCTTTCGGGAGGGCAGCGCCAGCGCGCCATGATCGCCATGGCCCTGGCCAGCCGACCGAAGCTGCTGTTGGCCGACGAGCCCACCACCGCGCTGGACGTGACGCTGCGCGGCCAGATCCTGGACCTGCTGTCCGACCTGCAGCGCCAGACGGGCATGGCCGTGCTGCTCATCACGCACGACCTGCTGCTGGTGCGCCGCTTTGCCGATCGCGTGGCCGTCATGGAGCAGGGCGCCGTGGTGGAGCAGGGCACCGTCGCCCAGGTGTTCGACGCACCGCAGCATGCCTACACGCGCAAGCTGATCGGCAGTACGCCGCGGCGGGACGTAGTAGAAAGCGGTGCCGACGGCGACGCCGTGCCCGCCGCGCAGGCAAGCGGCCTGCGCGTGGCCTACCCCGTGCCGGTGCCGGGCATCCGCGGCTGGTTTGCCAAGGGCGAATTCGTGGCCGTGAAGGATGCGGGCTTTCGCATTGCGCGTGCGCGCACGCTGGGGGTCGTGGGCGAATCGGGCTCGGGCAAGTCCACGCTGGCCCAGGCGCTGCTGGGCCTGCTGCCGTCGCGCGGCGAGCTGCGGGTTGCCGGCCAGGCCTGGCAGCAGCCCGCCCACCGCAACACCGCGCACAACCAGCAGCTGCGCCGGCAGGTGCAGGTGGTGTTCCAAGACCCGTTCTCGTCCCTGTCGCCGCGCATGACCGTGGAGGAGATCGTGGGCGAGGGCCTGCGCGTGCACATGCCTGCGCTGGACGTGGCCGAGCGCCGCGCGCGCGTGGCCGCCATGTTGGCCGAGGTGGGCCTGACGGACGCGCAATTCCCCGGCCTGCTGGCGCGCTACCCGCATGAGTTCTCGGGCGGCCAGCGCCAGCGCCTGGCCATTGCGCGCGCGCTCATCGTCGAACCGCAGGTGCTGGTGCTGGACGAGCCCACCAGCGCGCTGGACGTCACCATCCAGCAGCAGGTGCTGAGCCTGCTGCAGCGCCTGCAGAAGGAGCGGGCGCTGTCGTACCTGCTCATCACGCACGACGTGGCGGTGGTGCGCGCCATGGCGCATGAGGTCATCGTCATGAAGGACGGCGAGGTGGTGGAAAGCGGCAGCGTGCACCAGGTGCTGGATGCCCCGCGCCACGCCTACACGCAACGGCTGGTGCAGGCCGCGCAGCCGGTCTGACCTGCCCGGCGGCGGGTCGCGCAGCAGGGTGTGCGGGGCCGTGGGCGACTACCGCGTTTGGTGTAGGACACGGGCGCGATCTGCTTGCATGTCCGTTGGCCGGTTGCTCTGCTATTCATAGCGTTGAATTTCGATTTCATGTGCCTGTCCGGTGTTTTACAGCGCAGAAGTCGGCTCCCGCTTTTCTGGCGATTCCATACATCAGGCAACACCTGACATTTGGCTGCCAGGTGCCGCGGGGTGCCGTTCTCACAATGCGCCCCGGGGCGGTAGGCTGGTCTGACGGCACCTTCCTCGGCAAGAAAAACCCCGGAGGCAATGAACATCATGCGCACGAAAACCCTCTCCTGTTGCAAGTATCTGGCTGGCGCCACCGCGCTGGCTGCCCTGGTCGCCTGTGGCGGCGGCGGTGGTGATGGCGGTGACGGTAGCGGCACCGGCACGCTGAAGCTGGCGCTGACCGATGCCCCCAGTTGCGGCTATGACGCGGTGAACGTCACCGTGCAGAAAATACGCGTGCACCAAAGCGCTGCGGCGGCGGATGACGCTTCCGGCTGGCATGAGCTCACGCTGAACCCCGCGCGCCGCGTGGACCTGCTGTCGCTGACCAACGGCGTGCTGGAGGAACTGGGCGAGCTGCCGCTGCCCACGGGCAAATACACCCAGATGCGTCTGGTGCTGGCGGGCAATGGCGGAGCGGCCCCCTTCGCCAACTCCGTCGTGCCCACAGGGTCGGGCGAAGTAGCGCTGACCACGCCCAGCGGCCAGCAAAGTGGCGTGAAGATGAACGTGAACATCGACATCGCCGCCAACCAGATGGCGGACTTCGTGCTCGACTTCGACGCCTGCAAGTCCGTCGTCACGGCCGGCGCATCGGGCCGCTACCTGCTCAAGCCGGTGGTGGCGGTGATTCCGCGCCTGGTCTCTGGTGTGCAGGGCTTCGTCGAACCCGTTGCTGGCGCCACGGTGACGCTGCAGTCCCAAGGCGAGGTGGTGCGCGCCACCGTGCCGGACGCTTCGGGCCGCTACCTGCTGCGGCCGGTGGTGCCGGGCAGCTACACGCTGGTGCTGACGGCACCCGGCCGCACCACGGCCGTGGTGACCCAGGTGCCGGTGCAGTCCGAGCTGGTCACCTCCGTCGGCACGTCCACGCAGGCCGTAGCGCTGCCGGCATCGCCCGTTGGCACCGTGAACGGCACCACCTCGGTGGATGCCTGGGTGCGGGCCCTGCAGCCGCTGGCAGCGGCTGGCACGGTGCAAGTGTCGGCCAAGCCCGTGGACGGCGTGACCGGCGCCTACAGCTTCACGCTGCCCACGGCCGCCCCGCTGGTGGCGCCGTATGCCGCGGCGCCCACTCCGCTCGTGTTCACGGCCGATGCCGGAGCCGCAGGGCGCTACACCATCCAGGCGCGTCTGGCGGGGCAGGCCGACAAGCAGCAGGCCTTGACCCTGGGCGCGGGAACGACCCAGACGGTGAACTTCACGTTCCCCTGACGCCCACCACGCGTTCCTAGAATGAAGGGCGCCAGTCCGCGACTGGCGCCCTTTTTTGTACGAACGCCCTTCCTGTCATGCCTCGCCTTGCTGCCAACCTCTCCATGCTCTACGCCGAGCATGCCTTCCTGGACCGCTTTGCCGCTGCCGCGTGCGACGGCTTCCGGGGGGTGGAATACCTTTTTCCCTACGACCATCCTGCGGAGCAGATTGCGCAGCGCCTGGCCGAACATGGACTGACGCAGGTACTGTTCAATGCCCCGCCGGGGGACTGGGCGGCGGGCGAGCGCGGTCTGGCCTGTCTGCCGGGGCGCGAGGCGCAATTCCAGGAGGGGCTGCAACAGGCGCTGCACTATGCGCAGGCGCTGCGCTGTGAGCGCCTGCACGTGATGGCTGGCGTGGTGCCGCCCGGGCTGGCGCACGCCGACGCACGCGCCTGCTACCTGCGCAACCTGCGCTGGGCCGCCGGCCAGGCCGGGCGCCAGGGCGTGCGGCTGATGATCGAGCCCATCAACGGGCGCGACATGCCCGGCTACTTCCTGCAGCGCCAGCAGGACGCCCATGCCGTGCTGCAGGAACTGGGCGCTTCCAACGTGCAGGTGCAGTTCGACCTGTACCACTGCCAGGTCATGGAGGGCGACGTGGCCACGAAGATCCGCCACTACCTGCCCACGGGACGGGTGGGG
This sequence comes from Diaphorobacter sp. ED-3, assembly GCF_027625375.1. Classification (NCBI taxonomy): domain Bacteria; kingdom Pseudomonadati; phylum Pseudomonadota; class Betaproteobacteria; order Burkholderiales; family Comamonadaceae; genus Diaphorobacter; species Diaphorobacter sp. ED-3. The sequence goes on from NZ_CP115182.1 coordinate 2,053,471, forward strand.
CATTTCCAGATCGCCGGCGTACCCGAGCGGCACGAGCCCGACCAGGGCGAACTGCAGGTCGACTACCTGCTGGGCGTGATCGACGAGGTGGCGACCACCTGCGGTTTCGACGGCTGGGTGGGCTGTGAATACCGTCCGGCGATCGCGGGCCCGGGCGGCACCTCGCAGGGGCTGGCCTGGGCGCGGCGCTGGGGTGTCGTGCCGCGCGGCGCGGATTGAGGGCGTTCGCCCCGGCGCGGGGCGGGGGCTAGCGTGGGGACGTCACAGTTCAGATAAAAAAGGCCTGCAGCGCTTATGCAGTAAGCGCTAGCAGCTATTGAATCGATAGTGAACCCGTCAGCGCAGCACCAGCACCGGCACGCTGCACAGCCGCAGCAGCGCGCTGGTGGTGCTGCCGACGATGAGCTGGCGGATGCGCGAGTGCCCGTAGGCGCCCAGCACCAGCAGTACGTTGCCGTGCGACTGCAGCAGGGCCGGCAGCGCCTCCTCCGGCACGCCCGGCACGATCTGCGTGGTGATGTCGAAGCCTGAGGCCTCCAGGTGTGACTGGGCGCTTTGCAGCGCTTCCAGCATCTCCAGCGTGGGCTCGCCGGCCAGGGCCAGCAGGCCGGGCATGCCGCGCAGCAGCGGGCTGCGGCCCACGGCCTCTACGGCGCGGCGCGCGGTGGCGCTGCCGTCAAAGGCCACGACGAAGCCCGCCGGCGCCACGAACTCCGGCATGGTCACCACCATCACCGGCTGGCGCACGTTGCGCACCACGCCTTCCACACGGTAGTCCAGCCGCAGCTTGCGCGCGGCGGTGGCGCGGTGCTGGCGCCCCAGCACGAACAGGCGCGCGCTGGGTTCGTGCTCCAGCAGCACGTCGGTCAGCTCGCCCTGGCGCAGCAGCGCCTGCAGCGAAGGCACGCGGGCGGCATCCACGCGCGCCTGGGCCTCGGCCAGCATGCGGCGCGCGGCCTCCTGAGCGACGTGGCTGCGCTCTTCATCGAGGGTATTCAGGCGCTGCAGCAGCAGGTCCTGCGCGCCCATGCCGATGACGCCGCTGTAGTCGCCCACGGGCGGCATGGGTTCAGGCCGCTCCAGTGCGTGCAGCAGCGCCAGGGGGGCCTGCAGGCGCTGCGCGGCCCACAGGGCCCCGTCCACCACGGCGTGGGTGGTGGCCAGCCCGTCGATGCAGGCATACACGGTGTCGTGGGTGTTCATGGCTTCCTCCTGCGCACGCATGTGATGGCCCGAGTGTGGCATCGCAGAGCGTGCAGTGCCACCGGGGGTGCCCCGCAGGCCGTGGGCGCGGGTGAACGCAAGTTTCAGGGAAATCGGGCTCCAGCGCTTGTCCGTCAAGCGCTGCCAGCTATTGTTTTGATGGCATTTCGGCATGCATCGGCCGCTGCTGCATCACCCGTGCGTACAGCGCCTGCGCGGCCACCGACAGGCCCCGGTCGCGCCGGCGCACCAGGTAGATCTGCCGCGTGAGCCCGGGCAGGGCCAGCGGCCGGGTGGCGAGGCCCTCCTGCTGGAAGTGGAACAGCGTGAGCGTAGGCACCACGCTGATGCCCAGCCCGGCCCGCACCATGCCCATGACGGTGGCCAACTGCTCCACTTCCATCAGCGTGCGCATCGCATGGGGATGGAAGGCCGCCTCCAGGTACTGGCGCACGCTGCTGTGCCGCGCGAGATGGATGAATGGCCACTCGGCCAGGGCGCGCCATTGCGCGGCGGCGCTGCGCCGGCCGGCGGGCAAGGGCTGCCGGGCGAGCGGATGGTCCGCGCGGCAGACCAGGTGAAAGCCGTCCTCGCAGAAGGGCTCGGCCTGCAGCTCGGGCGTGTCCGCGCGGATGGCGGCCAGCGCGAAGTCGGCCTTGCCCGTGGCCACGCGCTCGATGCAAGGCTCGGACAGCACGTCGGCAATGTCCAGTTCCACGCCCGGGTGCTGTGCGCGAAAGCCGGCCAGCACACCCGGCAGCCACCCTGCGGCCAGCGAGGGCAGCAGCGCGACGGACACGCGCCCGCGCCGCAGCAGTGCGGCGTCGCGCAGCGTGGCCAGCGCGGCATCCACCTCGGCGCGAATGCGCAGCGCCGACGCATGGAAGTTCTCGCCCTCGGCCGTCAGGCTCACATGGCGCGTGCTGCGGTCGAACAGGCGCAGACCCAGGTCGTCCTCCAGCGCGCGGATGAGCGCGCTGAAGGCCGGCTGCGACAAGTGGCACTGCGCCGCGGCGCGCGTGAAGTTGCGCTGCGCCGCCAGGGCAAGGAAGGCGTCGACCTGCCGTGTGGAGATATTCATTTGATATCCAGATGAATTGATCTTGACAATCTATTTCACAGAATAACCTGCCGTGCCTACAGTGCGCCCTGGAGACATTCCCAAGGACCCCTGCAATGGCGAACCCCTCACCCCTGCTCATCGGCTGTGCGGCCGGCTTCTCGGGCGACCGCCTGGATGCTGCCGCACCCGTGGTGCAGGCGCTGGTGGACAGCGGCCGGCCCGGCGTGCTGATCTTCGAGACCCTGGCCGAGCGCACGCTGGCGCTGGCCCAACTGGCGCGCCGCGCCAATCCCGATGCGGGCTACGAGCCGCTGCTGGATGAGCTGCTGCGGCCGGTGCTCGCGCAATGCCTTCAACACGGCGTGCGCATCGTGAGCAACTTTGGCGCGGCCAATCCGCGGGGCGCTGCGCTGCGTATCCAGCAACTGGCGGCCGAGCTGGGCGCGCGCCGCCCGCGCGTGGCGGTGGTGCACGGCGACGACCTGAGCGGCGCACAGCACCGCGCCGTGCTGGAGCGGGCGTTGGGCCCGTCCATGCCCGCGCAGCCCATCGTGAGCGCCAATGCCTACATTGGCGCGGAACCCATCGCCCAGGCGCTGCGCGCGGGGGCCGACATCGTGGTCTGCGGCCGCGTGGCCGACCCTGCGCTGGTGCTGGGCCCGGCGCTGGCGCATTACGGCTGGTGCATGGACGACTGGGACCGCCTGGCGCGCGCCACCATGGCGGGCCACCTGCTGGAATGCGGCGCGCAGGTCACGGGCGGCTACTTTGCCGACCCGGGCTACAAGGACGTGCCGGGCCTGGCCCGGCTGGGCTACCCGATCGCCGAGATCGACGCCGACGGCCATTGCACCCTCACCAAGCCGCCGGGCACGGGGGGGCGCGTGGACGAGCGCACGGTCAAGGAGCAGCTGCTGTATGAACTGCACGACCCCGCCGCCTACCTGACGCCCGACGTGGTGGCCGACATCACCCAGGCGAGCGTGGCGCAGGTCGGCAGCGACCGCGTGCACCTGCAGGGCGTGCGCGGCCATGCGCGGCCGCCGTCGCTGAAGGTGAATGTGTGCTTCGAGTCCGGCTGGTTTGCCGAGGGCGAAATTTCGTATGCCGGCGCGCGCGCCGAGGAGCGCGCCCGCCTGGCGGGCGACGTGCTGCGCGAGCGGCTTGCGAGCGTGGCACCGCTGCGCGTGGACCTGATCGGCGTGGCCAGCGTTTGGGGTGACGACGCAGGGCGGTGGCTGGCGGCGCAGGCAAGCCAGGGCGCGCGGGACGTACGCCTGCGCGTGGCGCTGCAGCACCGCGACCATGCCAGCGCGCAGCGCCTGGTGCGCGAGGTGACGGCGCTGTACTGCTGCGGCCCGGCGGGGGGCGGCGGTGTGCGCACGACCATGCGCCCGCGCCTGGGCACCGTTTCCTGCCTCGTGCCGCGCGAGGCGGTCAATCCTGGCTACACGCTGCTGGACTGAAGGACCACGATGAACCCTACCGATCTCACGGTTCCCCTGTATCGCCTGGCGCACGGCCGCACGGGTGACAAGGGCGACCGCTCCAACATCAGCGTGATCGCCTGGCACCCGGCCCTGTGGGACGTGCTGGTGCAGCAGGTTACCGAGGAGGCCGTGGCGCGCCAGTTCGCGGCGCGCGGGCCCACGCGCGTCACGCGCTATCTGTTGCCCCAACTGCAGGCGATGAATTTCGTGCTGGATGGCGTGCTGGACGGCGGCGTGAACGACGCGCTCAACCTCGACAGCCATGGCAAGGCGCTGTCCTTTCTGTTGCTGGACCTGCCGGTGCGGATGCCGGCGGCGCTTGTACATCACCTGGCCGGAGCGCATTGACGCGCGCCGGCGGCATTTTTCATCACCACAACCAAGGAGACACCATGAACCCGTTCCCGCATCGCCGCCGTGTACTGGCTAGCACCGCTGCGGCCGTCCTGTGTGCCGCGGCCGGCGCCGCCAACGCACAGGCCCCCGCCTATCCTGCCAAGCCCGTCACTTTCGTCGTGCCGTTTGCGGCCGGCAGTGCCACCGACCAACTGGCGCGGGCATTGGGCCAGGCCGTGAGCACCGATGCGCGGCAACCCGTGGTCGTGGAGAACAAGGCCGGCGCCAGCGGCATGATCGCCGCGCAGTCCGTCGCCAAGGCACCGGCGGATGGGTACACGGTGCTCATCACCACCAACACCACGCATGCCGCGAACGAACACCTGTACAAGAAGCTGCCCTACGACCCGGTGAAGGACTTCGCTCCCGTCACCGGCCTGGGCAAGGGCGGCCAGGTGCTGGTGGTGAACGCGGGCGCTCCCTACAAGAACGTGGGCGACCTGCTGGCCGCCGCCCGCAAGAACCCCGGCAAGCTGAGCTTTGGCAGCGGCAGCTCTTCCAGCCGCATGGCCGGCGAGATGCTCAAGCAACTGGCGGGGGTGGACATCCTGCATGTGCCGTACAAGAGCAACCCGTTGGCCATCACCGATCTGCTCGGCGGGCAGATCGACCTGATGATCACCGACACGTCCACCGGCGTTCCTCAGGTCAAGGCGGGAAAGCTGCGCGCGCTGGGGTACTCCACGCAAAAGCGCAGCACGCAGCTGCCCGAGGTGCCCACGCTGGATGAGGCCGGCGTGAAGGGCTATGACATGGGCTACTGGTTTGCGGCCTACGTGCCCGCCGGCACGCCCGCGCCCGTGGTGGCGCGGCTGAACGCTCTGCTGGCGCAGGCGACGAGGAGCCAGGCCGCCCAGTCGTTCTTCGAGGCCGCAGGCTCCGAGGCCTGGACCACCACGCCCGAAGAGCTGGCGCGCTTTCAGGCCGCCGAGACCCAGAAGTGGGGCAGGGTGATCAAGGCTGCGGGTATTGAGGCGGAATGAGTGCGCCGGCGGGGTTGAAGGTGTTTTGGCCTTCAATGCCCGCCCATCAAGCGCTGGGAGCTACTATTTCAGGAGCGTTCTGCGCCGTCGTGCGGCGCGAACAGGTCCCAGGTGGCGATGAACAGCGCGGCGATCATCGGGCCGATCACAAAGCCCGTGAGCCCGAACAGCGCCATGCCGCCCAAGGTGGAGATCAGCACCACGTAGTCGGGCAGCTTGGTGTCCTTGCCGACCAGCACGGGACGCAGTACGTTGTCCACCAGCCCGATGACGAATACGCCATAGGCGGTGAGGATCACGGCCTGCCCCGGCGCGCCGGTCGCCAGGAAGTAGATGGCCACGGGCCCCCAGATCAGGCTGGCGCCCACGGCGGGCAGCAGCGACAGGAACGCCATCAGCACGCCCCACATCACCGGCCCCTGGATGTTCAACAGCCAGAAGATCAGGCCACCCAGGGCGCCCTGGACGGCGGCCACCACGATGTTGCCCTTCACGGTGGCGCGGATCACGGTGGTGAACTTGATGGCCAACTGCTCCTTGTGCCGCGCATCCAGGGGGATGGCCTCGCGGATGCGCGCCGCCAGCCGCGCGCCGTCGCGCAGCAGGAAGAACAACAGGTAGAGCATGACGCCGAAGCTCACCACGAACTGCAGCGTGTTCTGGCCCACGTCCAGCGCCTTGGTGGCCAGGAACTGGCTGGCCTGGGCGCCGATCGTGGTCAGGCGGGCTTGCAGCTCCGCGCGGGTGGTGAGGTGAAAGCGGTCCAGCAGCTCCAGCATCCAAGGGGGCAGTGCGGCCAGCACCTGCTGCAGGTAGGCGCCGAAGTTCAGCTGCCCCGAGCGGGCACGCTCGTAGGCCACGCTGGCCTCCTGCACCAGCGAAGCGCCGATCAGCGTGACCGGCAAGATCACGATCACCAGGCACACGCCCAGGGTGGCAAGCGCGGCCAGGTTGCGCCTGCGCGGCATGCGCCGCTGCAGCCGCCGGTGCAGCGGCGTGAACAGGATGGCGAGCACCACACCCCAGAAGATGGCGCCGTTGAGCGGCCAGAGGATGGCGCCAAAGGCCAGCGTCACGACGGTGAGCAGGAGCAGCAGGGTGCGGGACTGGAGCGTGGGCGGGTTCATGGGGGCGGTGGAAGGAGCGAAGCCCAAAATGTAAGCCACACACACGCCTGTCTTGATACCCGCTCGCCGCGCGCGCAGGCGTTCAATGGCACAATAGCGGCCGCAAACGAGGCCCTTCCCCTGCCACAGTCGCATCCGCCAACCGGTTCAGCCGTGACGCGGAAGGTTTGTTAACCAGCTAACGCTTCCTTCAGGGAAGTGGAGGTCAGCGGAATATGAGCGATCCGACATCCGTCTACCAAGCCTACCAAGGCAACACCTATCTTTTCGGCGGCAACGCGCCCTACGTCGAAGAGATGTATGAGAACTACCTTGCCAACCCTGGCAGCGTGCCAGACTCCTGGCGCGAATACTTTGACGCACTGCAACATGTGCCCGCGGTAGACGGCAGCAATGCCAAGGACGTTCCCCACCTGCCCGTTATCAACGCCTTTGCCGAGCGCGCCAAGGCCGGCGGCACCAAGGTCGTGGTGGCCAGCGCCGACGCCGAGATGGGCCGCAAGCGCACCGCCGTCCAGCAACTGATCGCCGCGTACCGCAACGTGGGCCAGCGCTGGGCCGACCTGGACCCCCTCAAGCGCACCGAGCGCCCCCAGATTCCCGAACTGGAGCCTTCGTTCTACGGCTTCAGCGATGCCGACCAGGAAACGGTGTTCGACGCGAGCAACACCTTCTTCGGCAAGGACAAGATGCCCCTGCGCGAGCTGCTGAACGCGCTGCGCGAAACCTACTGCGGCACCATCGGCGTGGAGTACATGTACGCCACCGACCAGGTGCAAAAGCGCTGGTGGCAGCAAAAGCTGGAAAGCATCCGCAGCAAGCCCAACTTCTCTGCCGACAAGAAAAAGCGCATCCTGGAGCGCCTGACGGCCGCCGAAGGCCTGGAACGCTACCTGCACACCAAGTATGTGGGCCAGAAGCGCTTCTCGCTTGAGGGGGGCGAGTCCTTCATCGCCGCCATGGACGAGTTGATCAACTCCGCAGGCGCGAAGGGCGTGCAGGAAGTGGTGATCGGCATGGCCCACCGCGGCCGCCTGAACGTGCTGGTCAACACCCTGGGCAAGATGCCCAAGGACCTGTTCGCCGAGTTCGAGCACACCGCCCCCGAGGACCTGCCCGCCGGTGACGTGAAGTACCACCAGGGCTTTTCCTCCGACGTCTCCACGACCGGCGGCCCGGTGCATCTGTCGCTGGCCTTCAACCCCTCGCACCTGGAAATCGTGAACCCCGTGGTCGAGGGCTCGGTGCGCTCGCGCATGGACCGCCGCGGCGACCACGCGGGCAAGCAGGTGCTGCCCGTGCTGGTGCACGGCGATGCGGCCTTCGCCGGCCAGGGCGTGAACCAGGAAACCCTGGCGCTGTCGGAAACCCGCGGCTACACCACGGGCGGCACGGTGCACCTGGTCATCAACAACCAGATCGGCTTCACCACCTCCGACCCGCGCGACCTGCGCTCCACGCTGTACTGCACCGATATCGTGAAGATGATCGAGTCGCCCGTGCTGCACGTGAACGGCGACGATCCGGAAGCCGTGTGCCTGGCGGTGCAGCTGGCGCTGGAGTTCCGCATGGAATTCTCCAAGGACGTGGTGGTGGACATCGTGTGCTACCGCAAGCTCGGCCACAACGAGCAGGACACGCCGGCGCTGACCCAGCCGCTGATGTACAAGAAGATCTCCCAGCACCCGGGCACGCGCAAGCTCTACGCCGACAAGCTGGCGGCTCAGGGTCTGGGCGAGACGCTGGGCGACGACATGGCTAAGGCCTATCGCGCCGCGCTGGAGGAGGGCAAGCACACGGTCGATCCGGTGCTCACCAACTTCAAGAGCAAGTACGCCGTGGACTGGAGCCCCTTCCTGGGCAAGAGCTGGACCGACGCCGGCGACACCGCCATTCCGCTGGCCGAGTGGAAGCGCCTGGCCGAGCGCATCACCACCATGCCCCCGACGGTGACGCCGCACCAGCTGGTCAAGAAGGTGCTGGACGACCGCGCCGCCATGGGCCGTGGCGAGATCAACGTGGACTGGGGCATGGGCGAGCACATGGCCTTCGCATCGCTGGTGGCCTCGGGCTACCCGGTGCGCCTGTCGGGCGAGGACAGCGGCCGCGGCACGTTCACGCACCGCCACGCCGTCATCCACGACCAAAAGCGCGAGAAGTGGGACGAAGGCACCTACGTGCCGCTGCAGAACGTCGCCGAGAACCAGGCTCCGTTCACTGTCATCGACTCCATCCTGTCCGAGGAGGCCGTGCTGGCCTTCGAATACGGCTACGCCTCTAACGACCCCAACACCCTGGTGATCTGGGAAGCGCAGTTCGGTGACTTCGCCAACGGCGCGCAGGTGGTGATCGACCAGTTCATCGCCTCGGGTGAGGTGAAGTGGGGCCGCGTGAACGGCATCACGCTGATGCTGCCGCACGGCTACGAAGGCCAGGGCCCGGAGCACAGCTCGGCGCGCCTGGAGCGCTTCATGCAGCTGGCCGCCGAGGCCAACATGCAGATCGTGCAGCCCACCACGGCCAGCCAGATCTTCCACGTGCTGCGCCGCCAGATGGTGCGCCCGCTGCGCAAGCCGCTGGTCATCATGACCCCGAAGTCGCTGCTGCGCAACAAGGACGCGACCTCGGTGCTGTCGGAGTTCACCCAAGGCAGCTTCCAGACCCTGCTGGGCGAGAAGGACGAGGCCGTCGCGCAGAACGCCGCCAAGGTCAAGCGCGTGATCGCCTGCTCCGGCAAGGTGTACTACGACCTGGTCAAGAAGCGCGCGGAGAAGGAAGCCACCGACGTGGCCATCATCCGCGTCGAGCAGCTCTACCCGTTCCCGCACAAGGCCTTCGCCGCCGAGCTCAAGAAGTACCCGAATGCCACCGACATCGTGTGGTGCCAGGACGAACCGCAGAACCAGGGCGCCTGGTTCTTCATCCAGCACAACATCCACGAGAACATGCTCGATGGCCAGAAGCTGGGCTATGCCGGCCGCGCCGCCTCCGCGTCGCCCGCCGTGGGCTACGCGCACCTGCACCAGGAGCAGCAAAAGGCGCTGGTCGAGGCCGCGTTCGCCAAGCTCAAGGGTTTTGTCCTGACCAAGTAAGGCCGAGAACCCCCGCTACTGAAGTACAGACAAAACCCTCTTTTGGAAAGCATTCGAAACATGTCCATCGTTGAAGTCAAGGTCCCCCAGCTGTCCGAATCCGTGGCCGAAGCCACGATGCTGCAATGGAAGAAGAAGGCCGGGGAGGCCGTCGCCCAGGACGAGATCCTGATCGAGATCGAAACCGACAAGGTGGTGCTGGAAGTGCCCGCGCCTGCGGCCGGCGTGCTCGCCGAGATCGTCGTGGGCGATGGCGGCACGGTGACCTCCGATCAGGTCATCGCCAAGATCGACACCGAAGGCAAGGCCGCTGCGGCCGCGGCGCCGGCAGCCGCCGCTGCCGCACCGGCGGCCACGGCCTCCGCGCCGACACCGGCCGCGGGTGGCAGCAAGGGCGACGTGGCCATGCCCGCAGCCGCCAAGCTGCTGGCCGAGAACAACCTGTCGGCCTCGCAGGTGCCGGGCAGCGGCCGCGATGGCCGCGTGACCAAGGGCGACGTGCTGTCGGCCGTGGCCGGCGGGGTGAAGTCCACCGCGGCCGTCATCCCCACCGGCGTGCCCACCAAGGCCCTGCCGCAGGTGGCCGCGCCCGCGTCCAAGGAAGAGCTGTGCGAGCGCCCCGAGCAGCGCGTGCCCATGACCCGCCTGCGCGCGCGCATCGCCGAGCGCCTGCTGCAGTCGCAGTCCACCAACGCCATCCTGACCACCTTCAACGAGGTGAACATGGCGCCGGTGATGGAGCTGCGCAAGAAGTTCCAGGACCAGTTCACCAAGGAGCACGGTGTGAAGCTGGGCTTCATGTCCTTCTTCGTGAAGGCAGCGGTGCATGCCCTCAAGAAGTACCCGGTGCTCAACGCCTCGGTGGACGGCAACGACATCGTCTACCACGGCTACTTCGACATCGGTATCGCCGTGGGCTCGCCGCGCGGCCTGGTGGTGCCCATCCTGCGCAACGCAGACCAGATGAGCTTTGCCGACATCGAAAAGAAGATCGCCGAATTCGGCAAGAAGGCGGCCGACGGCAAGCTGGGCATCGAAGAGATGACCGGTGGCACGTTCTCCATCTCCAACGGCGGCACCTTCGGCTCGATGATGTCCACCCCCATCATCAACCCGCCGCAGTCGGCCATCCTGGGCGTGCACGCCACCAAGGACCGCGCCGTGGTCGAAAACGGCCAGGTCGTGGTGCGTCCGATGAACTACCTGGCCATGTCTTATGACCACCGCATCATCGACGGCCGAGAAGCCGTGCTGGGCCTCGTGGCCATGAAGGACGCGCTGGAAGACCCGTCGCGCCTGTTGTTCGACCTGTAATTTCCACAGGGTTCGACGCATACGAAAACCCACCCCCGGCCCGGTCCAGCGGTGGGTTTTTTCTCATCACCAGATACTGTTTTTGAACCATGAGCAAGCAATTTGACGTCATCGTGATCGGCGCAGGCCCTGGCGGCTATATCGCCGCCATCCGCGCCGCCCAGTTGGGCATGAATGTGGCCTGTATCGACGAGTGGAAGAACGCCGCTGGCGGCGCTGCACCCGGCGGTACCTGCACCAACGTGGGCTGCATTCCCTCCAAGGCGCTGCTGCAGTCGTCCGAGCATTTCGAACATGCCAACCTGCACTTTGCCGACCACGGAATCACCACCACGGGCGTGAAGATGGACGTGGCCAAGATGATTGCCCGTAAGGACAACGTCGTGAAGCAGAACAACGACGGCATCCTGTACCTGTTCAAGAAGAACAAGGTGACCTTCTTCCACGGCCGCGGCTCCTTCGTGAAGGCGGTGGACGGCGGCTATGAAATCAAGGTCACCGGCAAGGCCGAAGAAACGCTGACCGCCAAGCAGGTCATCGTGGCCACCGGATCCAACGCACGTGCGCTGCCCGGTGCGGCCTTCGACGAAGAGCAGATCCTGTCCAACGACGGCGCGCTCGCCATCGGCAGCGTGCCGAAGAAGCTGGGCGTGATCGGCTCCGGCGTGATCGGCCTGGAAATGGGCAGCGTGTGGCGCCGCCTGGGTGCCGACGTGACCATTCTGGAAGGCCTGCCCACGTTCCTGGGCGCGGTGGACGAGCAGATCGCCAAGGAGGCCAAAAAGGCCTTCGACAAGCAAGGCCTGAAGATCGAGCTGGGCGTGAAGATTGGCGAAGTCAAGGCTGGCAAGAAGGGCGTGAGCATCGCCTACACCAACGCCAAGGGCGAGGCCCAGGCGTTGGAAGTGGACAAGCTGATCGTCTCCATCGGCCGCGTGCCCAACACCACCGGCCTGAACGCCGAAGGGGTGGGCCTGAAGCTGGATGAGCGCGGCGCCGTGGTGGTCGACGGCGACTGCAAGACCAACCTGCCCGGCGTGTGGGCGGTGGGCGACGTGGTGCGCGGCCCCATGCTGGCGCACAAGGCCGAGGAAGAGGGCGTGGCCGTGGCCGAGCGCATGGCTGGCCAGCATGGCCATGTCAACTTCAACACCATCCCCTGGGTCATCTACACCAGCCCCGAGATCGCCTGGGTCGGACGCACCGAGCAGCAGCTCAAGGCCGACGGCGTGAAGTACAAGGCGGGCACCTTCCCGTTCCTGGCCAATGGCCGCGCGCGCGCGCTGGGCGACACCACCGGCATGGTGAAGTTCCTGGCCGACGCCGCCACGGACGAAATCCTGGGCGTGCACATCGTCGGTCCGATGGCTTCCGAACTGATCGCCGAAGCCGTCGTCGCCATGGAGTTCAAGGCATCGAGCGAAGACATTGCGCGCATCTGCCATGCCCACCCCTCGCTGTCCGAAGCCACCAAGGAAGCGGCGCTGGCCGTGGACAAGCGCACCCTCAATTTTTGATAATTTGAGGCAAAAATAGCTGCCAGCGCTTGTGTGGCAAGCGCTGGCAGCTATTGTTTTTGAAGCATAGGGATAACATGCGGGTGAACGTCAGGCAGGCGTACGCGGCCGAGCTGGCCGCCAAGGGCTTCAAGAGCGATCCGGCCCAGTTGCGGGCCGTGGATGCGTTGGAGCGTTGTGCCCAGGAATGGGGAGCGTACAAGCAGCGCCGCTCCAACACGCTGAAGAAGCTCATCAACCGGCCCCAGGTGCCGCGGGGCGTGTACATGTACGGCGGTGTGGGGCGGGGTAAGAGCTTCCTCATGGACTGCTTCTTCAACGCCGTACCCATCAAGCGCAAGGTGCGTCTGCACTTTCACGAATTCATGCGCGAAGTGCACCGTGAGTTGGCTGGCCTGCAGGGGACGCAGAACCCCCTGGATGTGCTGGGTGCGCGCATCGCCAAGCGCTATAAGCTGATCTGTTTTGACGAGTTCCACGTCGCGGACATCACCGACGCGATGATCCTGCACCGCCTGCTGGCGGCGCTGTTCGACAACGACGTGGGCTTTGTCACCACTTCCAACTTCAAGCCCGACGAACTGTACCCCGGCGGCCTGCACCGCGACCGCATCCTGCCCGCCATCGACCTGCTCAACGACCGCATGGAGGTGGTGAACGTGGACAACGGCACGGACTATCGGCGCCGTGCGCTGGAGCTGGTCGAGCTCTACCACACGCCTCTGGGCCCCGCGGCGGACGCGGCCATGCAGCACGCCTTCGAGCAGCTGGCCGAGGTGCGTGGCGAAGACCCGGTGCTGCACATCGAGGCGCGCGAGATCAAGGCCATCCGCCGTGCGGGCGGCGTGGTGTGGTTCGACTTCCGCGAGCTGTGCATGGGCCCGCGGTCGCAGAACGACTATCTGGAAATCGCCTCGCAGTTCCACACGGTGCTGCTGTCCAACGTGCCCTACATGCCTGTCAGCATGGCGTCGCCCGCGCGCCGGTTTACCTGGCTGGTGGACGTGCTCTACGATAGGCGCGTGAAACTCGTCGTCTCCGCCGCCGTGCCGCCCGAGCAGCTCTATACGGAAGGCCCCCTGGCGCATGAATTTCCACGCACCATTTCGCGCCTCAACGAGATGCAATCCAAGGAATTCCTGGCGCTTGAGCGGCGCGTCGTCGATACCGGACTGACCTGATGCCTGCACTGCCTTTCCGCTTTCTTGCCGCAGCCCTCCTGTGCATGGGGGGGGCAGCGCTGCCTCCCCTGGCGGCGTGGGCTGCCGACGCTCCTGTGACCGATGCAGCGCAGGCGCAGCGGCAGCGCCAGACCCAGCGTGAGCACATCCAGGCGCAGCGCCGGGAGATCGAGGCGCAGCGTGAGCGCGGCGAGGCGGCTTGCTACCAGCAATTTGCCGTGGAGGATTGCCTGCGTAGGGTGCGTGTACAGGCACGTGAGGCCGACAACGTGCTGCACCGCCAGGAAGTGCAGATCAACGATGCGGAGCGCCGGGAGAAGGCGGGGCAACGCCTGCAAGCAATCGAGGAGCGCAAGCAGGAGCAACGCCAGAAACTGGAAGCCGGGGAGCGTCCCGCCCCGATGCGGGTGGCGCCCCGCAACGCGCCGCAGAAGCCCCGCGAGCAGGAGGCGCGCGACCGTGCGCAGCAGCAGAGCCGCCGCGCGGCCGAGCATGCGGCCGATGTGCAACGCCGTGAGCAAACGCAGCCCCAGCGCATCCAGGATTCCCGCGCCCGCTACGAGGCCAAGCAGCAGAAAGCGCGTGAGCGCCGCGAACGCCTTGAGCGCCAGCAAGCCGAGGCGGCCGGCCGCAAGCCGTCGCCGGCATTGCCGCCGCCGGCCCCGGCCGCGAGCAGCGACCGTTGAGTGCCCTTTAGGGCCCGGTGGACGCCACGGCCCATGCGGGGCCGTCTTCCACGCGCGTTTTAGGTGGCGGGTGTGAGTTGCGCCAAGCGTGGAGGCTTCTTTTCCTCTACCAGAGTTTCGATCTTCACGATGGCGAGCGACAGGTTGTCGCCGCCTCCGCGTGCGCGCGAGCGCGCCTTGTCGATGAGGAACTCGGTGGCCTCGCGCGGCGTCAGCGAATCCAGGACCGATGCCAGTTCCGCAGGTGAGAAGTAGTGCCACACGCCGTCGCTGCAAGCCAACAGCACGTCGCCCGGCTGCATCTGCGGAATCAGGTGGGTGGTGATGGGAGGGTCGCTCTCGGTGCCCAGACAGCCGACGAGGATGTTGGAGTGGGGGTGGGTGTTGGCCTCGGCTTCCGTGATCTCGCCACGGTCCACGAGCGCCTGCACATAGGAGTGGTCGCTGGTGCGGAACACCAGCCGCCCCCCTTGGAAGTGGTAGATGCGCGAGTCCCCTGCGTGGGCCCAGTGGCAATCGCCGCGTGGGTTGATCACGAATGCCGCGATGGTGCTGTGTGGCTCCTGTTCCGCGGAAATCGCGGTGAGGCGGATCACGATGTGCGCCTCCTCCACGATGTGCTTGAGCAGGGCGGCGGCGTCGTCCGTTTCTGGCGAATAGCGTTCAAACAACTGGCGCGCGGTGAGCATCACCTGGTCGGACGCCTTGCGCCCTCCGCTGCGGCCACCCATGCCATCGGCCACCACGCCCAGTACGCATCCATTGAAACGCGGGTGCGACAGCAGGGCGACCTGGTCTTGCTGGTACTCGCGGTCACCCTTGTGGATGCCGGTCGACGCAATGAGGCGGAACGCTTTGGTCATGGGATTGGAGCGGAGGACGAAAGGCCGCCTCGCGGTCGCGAAAGCGGGGGAGCCGCCTATTATGATCAACTCCCGGGCCTTGTCATCGCTGGTGCGTCTGCTTGTGTTTTTAGAGCATCACGGCTGGTGCATGGCCATTCCTTTCTGACACTTCTTTTGGCCCGCGGCGCATGTCCTTGAGCGATCTCGTCCTCCCGGTGTTTGCGCCCGACGGACCCCTGGCGCGTGTGCGGCCTGATCTGCGTTCCCGCCCGGGGCAGGCGGCCATGGCCCTCGCTGTGGCGCAGGCCATCAACGCCCGGGAGTCACTGGTGGTGGAAGCGGGAACGGGGATTGGCAAGACCTTTGCCTATCTGGTTCCCGCACTGCTGAGCGGCGAGCGTGTGCTCATTTCCACGGCCACCAAGACGCTGCAGGACCAACTGTTGACGCGCGACCTGCCGCTGCTGCAGCAGGCGCTGGCGCTCCCGCTACGCGTAGCGGCCCTCAAAGGCCGGGCCAATTACCTTTGCCTTTACCGACTGGAGCAGGCGCGTCGCAACGGGGAGGGGCATGACGAAGCAGTCGCCCACGATCTGGCGTGTGTCGAGCGATGGGCCCAGTCCACGCGCAGCGGAGACCTGGCGGAGGTCCCCGGTCTGGATGAATACTCAGCCGCCTGGAGGCAGGTCACTTCGACGGTGGACAACTGCCTGGGTTCCGGATGCCCGCGGTTGCGCCAATGCCATGTCTACCGCGCACGGCACGACGCGCAGGCGGCAGATGTGCTCATCATCAACCACCACCTGTTCTTTGCGGACCTCGGTGCGCAGGGGGCGGGGGCCGCGCAACTGCTACCGGACACCCGGGTCGTGGTGTTCGATGAAGCCCACCGGTTGGCCGAGACCGCGGCCCAGTTCCTGGGCACACATGTCAGCACCAGCCAGCTGCTGCAACTTGGGCAGGATGTGGTGGCGGCTGGGGCGCGGCATGCGCGCGGCGCTGCGGATTGGCAGGGGTTGCTCCAGCACCTGCGCCAGTGCGCGCACGCGCTGCGCCTGGCGGTCGCTCCGGGCGAAGATGCCGATGCAGCCGGCTCCCGCATCGCCTGGACGGGCCTCACACCCGAGGCCTTGGATCCGTCTGCCTGGGACGGTGCGCTGGAGGGGGCGGTGGCGGCACTCCGCGCGGTGCTGGCCGCACTGGACGGCGTGGCGCAGCACGCTCCCGATCTGGCCCACCTGCACAGCCGGACGGTCGCGTTGCTGGAGCGTGTACTGCATTTCTGTTCCGAGGCGGACGCTGGCACGGTGCGCTGGATTGAATCTGCAGGCGCGTTGCGCATGGTGGAAACACCCCTGGATGTGGCCGGCGCCCTGCGCACGCTGTGGAAGGGAAAGCCCCCCACGCAGGGCGCCTGGGACGAGAGCGACGAACCGCCTGCCGCGTCCGCACCGCGTTCGTGGATCTATACCTCCGCCACGCTGGGTGATGGCAAGGACCTGCGCTGGTTCACCGATGCCTGTGGATTGGAGGGCGCTCGTACCCTGCAGGTGCCTAGCCCCTTCGACTACGCGCGGCAGGCGGCGCTGTATGTGCCGCCCGCACTCCCGCTGCCTTCCGACGCGGGGCACAGCGTTCAGCTTGCGCGCTGGGTGGGTGATGCCGTAGCAAGGCTTGGCGGGCATACGCTAGTGTTGACCACCAGTCTGCGGGCGCTTGCGGTGATTGCGGATGAGCTATGCCGCCGTTTCGCGCCCGGCGGCGGCATCGAGGTGCTGGCGCAGGGACATGCCTCACGGTCGCGCATGGTGGAGCGCTTTCGTGCCCAGCTTGACGCGAGCGGCCGGCCGGCGGGCCATGTGCTCGTGGGGGCGGCGTCGTTCTGGGAGGGGATCGACGTCCCGGGCGAGGCCCTGCAGATGGTGGTGATCGACAAGCTGCCATTCCCCGCTCCGAGTGACCCGTGGGAGCAGGCGCAGGCACGGCGGCTGGCGGACCAGGGTGGCAACGTGTTCCGCAGACACGCCCTGCCATCGGCGGCAGTGGCGCTCAAGCAGGGGGCCGGCCGGATGATCCGCAACGAGAACGACCACGGCATACTGGTCATCGCCGACACACGCCTGCTGCACAAGGGCTATGGCAAGCCTCTGCTGCGGGCATTGCCCCCCATGCGGAGGCTGCATACGCAGGAAGAGTTCGGCGCGGCGCTGGATGCCCTTACCAGAACTTCCACCAGGGGTTCGCCTTCGCCTTGAATCCCGTCTGCGGCAGGCTGCTCTGAGGATAGGTCGCATCCATCACGCGGCGGGTGTCGTCACGCAGTTGCGTGAGCCCCAGCGCGTCGTACGACCGAACCAGGATGTACAGAGCCTCTTCCGTCGCTGGAACGTCCTTGTAGTCGGCAATGGCACTCTGCGCGCGACTCACGGCGGCCACGTATGCGCCGCGTTCATAGTAGTAGCGCGCCACGTGTACTTCGTACTGCGCCAGCGAGTTGACGATGTAGGTCATGCGCTGGCGCGCGTCGGGCGTGTAGCGCGACTCGGGGAAGCGGGTCACCAGTTCGCGGAAGGACTCGAACGAGTCCTTGGCGGCCTTCTGGTCGCGCTCCGACAGGTCCTGGCGCGAGAGCCACGAGAACAGGCCCAGGTTGTCGTTGAAGTTCACCAAGCCTTTGAGGTACAGCGCATAGTCGTACGCTGGGCTGGCGGGGTGCAGTTTCATGAAGCGGTCCAGCGTGGCAATAGCCTGCGCCTTCTCGCCGCCCTTGTATTGCGCGTAGGCCTTTTCCAACTGGGCCTGTTGTGCCAACGGCGTGCCGGCGGCGCGTCCTTCCAGCTTTTCCAGCAGCGGCACGGCTTTGTCGTAAGAGCCGCCATTGAGCTCGTCGCGTGCTTCCGAATAAATCTTGTCGGTACTCCAGCCAGCGGTCTTGTCTTCAGGCGTGCTGGAGCAGGCAGCCAGCAGGCCGGCGGCGAGCAGGGCAGAAATCAAAGGCAGGGGAAAACGCGGCATGGCGGCAGCTCTTGTACTAAGGGTGTGCGACGGCGGCGGCACCTCCATGGAACTGCCGCATGGCGCCATTGTAAGGATGCTGCGCGCGGGGCCCTGAGCAAGCATGGGACATGCCCGCGTTCCTACAATGCCGCATGTTTGTCCACTTGCGCTTGCACACTGAATTTTCCGTCGTGGACGGAACCACCCGTATCGATGAGGTCGTCAAGGCGGCGGCGAAAGACGGCCAGCCCGCCCTGGCGATCACGGACCTGAACAACCTGTTCGGCGCGATCAAGTTCTACAAGGAAGGCCGGGGCAAGGGCGTCAAGCCCATCCTGGGCGCCGAAATCTACCTGGAGGGCGAAGCGGCAGGCGCACCCTCGCGCATGGTGCTGCTGGTGCAGAACCGCACCGGGTATCTGAACCTCTCCGAACTGCTGGCCCGCGCGTGGACGCGCAACATCGTCAGGAACCAGGCGCTGTGCACCTGGGAGTGGCTGCAGGAATTGGGCGACGGCCTGATTGCGCTCGCTGGAGCGCAGGCCGGTCCCGTGGGGCAGGCGCTCATGAAGGGCGATGACGCCGGAGCTGCGCAGCTGGCGCTGCGTCTGGCGGGCATCTTCCCGCACCGCTTCTACCTGGAGGTTCAGCGCGCCGGACGCCCTGACGACGAAGCCCATGTCACCGCCGCGGTGCAGCTTGCCGCGCGCCTGGCCCTGCCGGTGGTAGCCACCCACCCGGTGCAGTTCGCAACGCCGGACGATTACGAGGCGCACGAGGCGCGTGTGTGCATCGCCGAGGGCGAGATCTTGGCGAATCCGCGGCGCGTGCGCCGTTTCACGCGCGAGCAGTATTTCAAGAGCAGTGCCGAGATGGAAGCGCTGTTCGCCGACGTACCCAGCGCCCTCGCCAACACCGTTGAGGTGGCCAAGCGCTGTAATGTGTCGCTGGTGCTGGGCAAGCCGCAACTGCCGAACTTCCCCATTCCGGGCGGCATGACGATGGAGCAGTACTTCCGCCACGCGTCCCATGAGGGCCTGGAGGAGCGGCTGCTGCACCTGTACCCGGACACCGCCGAGCGCGACCGCCAGCGCCCCCGCTACCAGGAGCGGCTGGAGTTCGAACTGGGCACGATCCTGAAGATGGGCTTTCCCGGCTACTTCCTCATCGTGGGTGACTTCATCCAGTGGGCCAAGAAGAACGGCTGCCCGGTGGGCCCCGGGCGCGGCTCGGGTGCGGGCTCGCTCGTGGCCTACGCGCTCAAGATCACGGATCTGGATCCGCTGCAATACAACCTGCTGTTCGAGCGCTTCCTGAACCCCGAACGGGTGTCCATGCCCGACTTCGACATCGATTTTTGCCAGGCCAACCGCGACCGGGTGATCGACTATGTGAAGGACAAGTACGGCAAGGAGGCCGTGAGCCAGATCGCCACCTTCGGCACGATGGCGGCCAAGGCTGCCATCCGCGACGTGGGGCGGGTGATGGACATGAGCTACACGTTCTGTGACGGTATCTCGAAGCTGGTGCCCGGCAAACCCGGCCAGACCTATACGCTGGCCTACCCGCCAGAGCCCAAGAAGGAGGGGGACAAGAACAACTACGCCCTGGAGTTGGAACCCATCCTGTACGAGCGCGTGCGCAAGGAGGAAGACGTGCGCACCATCATCGAGATGGCGCAAAAACTCGAAGGGATGACGCGCAATATTGGCATGCACGCCGGCGGCGTGCTGATCGCGCCGGGCAAGCTGACCGATTTCTGCCCGCTGTACCAGCAGCCAGGCAGCGAATCGGCGGTGAGCCAGTACGACAAGGACGACGTGGAGGCCATCGGCCTGGTGAAATTCGACTTCCTGGGCTTGGCGACGCTGACCATCCTGGAAATCGCGCGTGAGTTCATCATGCAGCGCCACAAAGGGCAGGAAAACTTCGCGTTCGAGAACATTCCCCTGGACGATGCTGCGACCTACAAACTGTTCTCGGACGGCAAGACAGAAGCCGTGTTCCAGTTTGAAAGCCGGGGCATGCAAGGCATGCTCAAGGAAGCGCGCCCAAGCAGGCTGGAAGACCTGATCGCCTTGAATGCCCTGTACCGGCCCGGCCCCATGGACCTGATTCCCAGCTTCGTGAACCGCAAGCACGGCAAGGAGGTGGTGGAGTACCCGCATCCGCTGGTGGAGCCCGTGCTGGCCGAGACCTACGGCATCATGGTCTACCAGGAGCAGGTGATGCAGACGGCGCAGGTGCTGGGTGGTTACTCGCTCGGCGGCGCCGACATGCTGCGCCGCGCCATGGGCAAGAAAAAGGCCGAGGAAATGGCCGAGCACCGTGCCATTTTCCGCAAGGGTGCAGCCGAAAAGGGTATCAGTCAGGACAAGGCCGACGAGGTCTTCGACCTGATGGAAAAGTTTGCGGGTTACGGCTTCAACAAGTCGCACGCCGCCGCCTATTCGCTGCTGGCCTACCACACCGGGTGGCTCAAGGTGCACTACACGGCGGAGTTTTACTGCGCCAATATGACCGTGGAAATGGACGACACCGACAAGCTCAAGGTGCTCTATGAAGACGCGGTCAAACATTTCGGCATGACCTTCGAGCCGCCGGACATCAACCGCGGCAATTACCGCTTCGAGCCGGTGACGGACAAGGTCATCCGCTATGGCCTGGGCGCCGTCAAGGGCACGGGACAGCAGGCGATCGAGGCCATCATCGCCGCCCGCGAAGGGCAGGGCGTGGGCCCACAGGGCGCAACCCGGGGGCCTTTCAAGAGCTTGTTTGACTTTTGCGTACGCGTGGACCGCACGCGCGTCAACAAGCGCACGGTGGAGGCGCTCATCAAGGCGGGCGCCTTCGATGCCCTGCAGCTCAACCGTGCCGCGCTCGTGGCATCCCTCGACCGGGCGTTCGAGTTTGCCAATGCGCAGATCGCCAACGCCAACCAAGGCGGGCTGTTCGACATGATGGGCGATGACGCCATCGGCTCCAGCACGCAGGAGCCTGATTTGGTGGATGTGATGCCCTGGGGCATCAAGGAACGGCTGATGCAGGAGAAGACCGCGGTGGGCTTCTACCTCTCGGGCCACTTGTTCGACGAAGTGCACCAGGAAGTGCGCCGCTTCGTGCGCACCGCTATCGACGAACTGGTAGACAGCCGCGAGACGCAGGTGGTCGCCGGCATCGTGAGCGACTACCGCGTCATCAACGGGCAGCGAGGCAGGCTGGCGTTGTTCAAGCTGGACGACAAGTCTGGCGTCATCGAGGCTTCCGCCGACGAAGGGCTGATCAATGCGAACGCCGGCCTGCTCAAGGACGATGAATTCGTAGTGGTGAGTGGTCGGCTGCAGTTGGACCACTTCAGCGGAGGCCTGCGCATGAAGGTGCAGCAGGTCTGGGATTTGGCGGGTGCGCGGGCACGCTATGGGCGCTATCTGCAGGTGTGCCTGGGGCAGCAGTTGCCAGACATCGGGGCGCTGGTGCGTGACTATCCTCCGCAACGGGAGGAGACCGAACACGGCGAGGTGCTTGCCCATGGCCTGCGCGTGCGCATGCAGTTGCGCTGCACAGCGGCGGCTGGCGCGGCCACGGCCGAGGTGCAGTTGGGAGAGGCCAGCCGGTTCTTTCCCAGCGATGCCGCGCTGGCCGCGTGGAGCGCTCAGGTGGGCAGCGGTGCTGTGAACGTGGTCTATGAGTAGGGCTGTGATCAGCGCTTGAAAAAAGCCCGCGCGGCACCATGTGAGGTCTGCTCAGGTGCCGCATCGGCCTCGCTAGAATGAAATTCATGGCAACCACCCCCCCAATCCCCGCGCCGGTGCCGGCTCCCACCCCTCCGTCCTGGGACGAGGGTGGTTCGGTCGTGCTGGAGCGGCGTACGCAGAAGACCCAGCCGCCCCAGATGTACCAGGTGGTCATGCTCAACGACGACTACACCCCCATGGAATTCGTCGTCGTCGTGTTGCAGGAGTTTTTCAACAAGGACCGCGAGGCCGCCACGCAGATCATGCTGAAGATCCATCTGGACGGCAAAGGCGTGTGCGGTGTGTACACGCGCGATGTCGCCGCTACCAAGGTGGACCAGGTGCTGGAAGCGGCGCACAAGGCAGGCCACCCCCTGCAATGTTTGAGTGAGCCCGTTGAATAAGGGGGCATTGCTCCCAATCTACAGTCATCCCTAACACGCAAGCACAAAGGAGTTCTCACATGATTGCCCAGGAACTGGAAGTCAGCTTGCACATGGCCTTTGTCGAGGCACGCCAGCAACGCCACGAGTTCATCACCGTGGAACACCTGCTGCTGGCACTGCTCGATAACCCCAGCGCGGCCGAGGTGCTGCGTTCATGCGCTGCCAACATCGACGATCTGCGCGCATCGCTGACCAACTTCATCAAGGACAACACCCCGCAGGTCGCCGGTACCGACGAGGTGGACACACAACCCACGCTGGGCTTCCAGCGGGTGATTCAACGCGCCATCATGCACGTGCAGTCCACGGGCAACGGCAAGAAGGAGGTCACGGGCGCCAACGTGCTTGTGGCCATCTTCGGCGAAAAGGACTCCCATGCCGTGTACTACCTGCACCAGCAGGGCGTGACGCGCCTGGACGTGGTGAACTACATCGCCCACGGCATCAAGAAGGGCGAGCCGCCGGAGCCCGCCAAGGCCGAGGGCCAGGCCGACGGGGAAGAGGGCGCGCAAGGCGAGCGCAGTGAAAAGGCGTCGCCCCTGGAGCAATACACCCAGAACCTGAACCAGGCGGCCAAGGACGGCAAGATCGACCCCCTGATCGGCCGCAACTACGAGGTCGAGCGCACCATCCAGGTCCTGTGCCGCCGCCGCAAAAACAACCCGCTGCTGGTGGGTGAGGCCGGCGTGGGCAAGACCGCGATTGCCGAGGGCCTGGCCTGGCGCATCACGCAGAACGACGTGCCCGAGATCCTGGCCGAGGCCACGGTGTATTCGCTGGACATGGGCGCGCTGCTGGCGGGCACCAAATACCGCGGCGACTTCGAGCAGCGCCTCAAGGGCGTCTTGAAGAGCCTGAAAGACAAGCCCAACGCCATCCTGTTCATCGACGAGATCCACACGCTGATCGGTGCGGGCGCGGCGTCGGGCGGGACACTGGATGCGTCCAACCTGCTGAAGCCTGCGCTGTCCAGCGGGCAGCTCAAGTGCATCGGTGCGACTACCTTCACCGAATACCGCGGCATCTTCGAAAAGGACGCGGCGCTGTCGCGGCGCTTCCAGAAGGTGGACGTGGTCGAGCCAACGGTACAGGAGACCATCGACATCCTCAAGGGACTCAAGAGCCGCTTCGAGGAGCACCACAGCGTGAAGTACGCCGCCGGCGCCTTGCAGGCTGCGGCCGAGCTGAGTGCCAAGTACATCAATGACCGCCACCTGCCCGACAAGGCCATCGACGTGATCGACGAGGCTGGCGCCGCGCAGCGCATCCTGACGCCGTCCAAGCGCAAAAAGACCATCGGCAAGGCCGAGATCGAGGAGATCGTGGCAAAGATCGCCCGCATCCCGCCTGCCAACGTGTCCAATGACGACCGCGGCAAGCTGCAGACGCTTGAGCGCGACCTCAAGAGCGTGGTTTTCGGCCAGGACAAAGCGCTGGAGGTGCTCGCCGCCGCCGTCAAGATGGCACGCTCGGGACTGGGTAAGGCGGACAAGCCGATCGGCTCCTTCCTGTTCTCGGGCCCCACAGGCGTGGGCAAAACCGAGGCCGCCAAGCAGCTCGCCTACATCATGGGCGTGGACCTGATCCGCTTCGACATGTCGGAGTACATGGAGCGCCACGCCGTGAGCCGTCTCATCGGTGCGCCTCCGGGCTACGTGGGCTTCGACCAGGGTGGTTTGCTGACCGAGGCCATCACCAAGAAGCCGCACGCCGTGCTGCTGCTCGACGAAATCGAGAAGGCACACCCGGACATCTTCAACGTGCTGCTGCAGGTCATGGACCACGGCACGTTGACGGACAACAACGGGCGCAAGGCCGACTTCCGCAACGTCATCATCATCATGACGACGAACGCGGGCGCCGAGACCATGAACAAGGCCGCTATCGGCTTCACGAATCCGCGCCAGGCGGGCGACGAGATGGGCGACATCAAGCGCCTGTTCACGCCCGAGTTCCGCAACCGCCTGGATGCCATCGTGAGCTTCAAGCCGCTGGATGAGCAGATCATCCTGCGCGTGGTGGACAAGTTCCTGCTGCAGCTCGAGCAGCAGCTCGCCGAGAAGAAGGTGGAAGTTACCTTTACCGACGCGCTGCGCAAGCACTTGGCCAAGAAGGGCTTTGATCCGCTCATGGGCGCGCGCCCCATGCAGCGCTTGATCCAAGACACCATCCGCAAGGCGCTGGCCGACGAGTTGCTTTTCGGTCGCCTGACCGAAGGCGGGCGTCTGACGGTGGACATCGAGGTCAAGACGGACGACAAGGGCGTGGAGACTTCCGAGGTGCTGCTGGACATCCAGCCGGTGCCCAAGAAGGAGCGCGGAGCCAAGTCCGAACCGGCCGAACCCGAAGAAGCCACCGCCGACTGATTCCGGCACCGCCGCGTTTCAACAAACCCGCAGCCCGCGCTGCGGGTTTTTTTATGGGTGCTCGCCATGCTTATGAGCAAAAGCGGCTCTGACGCCCATCCACCAAGCGAGAGCAGCTATCGATAAGAGAGCGAATTGCAGGGGGTGGTCGTGCGAATGAGAACCCGGGATGCTCCAGAAGGGCATTCGTGCCTTGCGCACAGTGTGTTTGTCGATAAGATAGTAATAAGTTACTTT
The DNA here is from genome assembly GCF_027625375.1 of Diaphorobacter sp. ED-3. NCBI lineage: Bacteria > Pseudomonadati > Pseudomonadota > Betaproteobacteria > Burkholderiales > Comamonadaceae > Diaphorobacter > Diaphorobacter sp. ED-3. The sequence goes on from NZ_CP115182.1 coordinate 2,078,148, forward strand.
CTTTAGGTGGCTGCATGAGTGAACTGCCCAAGTACCTGCCCGCCGACGAACGGCGCATCGCCACGGTGGAGGCCGTGGTCGATCTGGCGGCCCAGCAGAACCCCAGCGACATCACCACCACCGCCATTGCCCAGCATATGGGCGTGACGCAGGGGGCACTGTTTCGGCATTTCGCGTCCAAGGACGCCATCCTGCAAGCGGTGATGTCGTGGGTGGCACAGCGTCTCATGGCGCGCGTGGACGCGGCCGCGGATGGGGCGGCCTCTCCCCTGGCGGCGCTGGAGGCGGTGTTCATGGCGCACATCCATTTCGTGTGCGAGCGGCCCGGTGGGCCACGCCTCATCTTTGGGGAGCTCCAACGCCCCGGCCAAACCCTGCCCAAGCAGATGGTGCAGACCCTGATCACGGCCTACGGCGAGCGCCTGCGCGGGCTGCTGGAGGCCGGCAAAGCCGCGGGAGAGCTGGACCCGCAACTGGATGCGCAGGCCGCTGCCGTGCTGTTCATCGGCACCGTGCAGGGGCTGGTGATGCAGTCGCTGCTCGCGGGTGACGTGCAGCGCATGCGCCGCGATGCGCAGGGCGTGTTTGCCATTTACCGCCGCGGCATCGGAAGAGCGTTATGAAGTTTCCCCGTCTGCGGCGCCGCACGCTGGCGATGATCGCCGTCATTGCGCCGCTGGTGGCGCTGTTCGTCTATGTCGCTCTGCGTTCGGGGCCGCTGGCGCCCGTGGCGGTCACGCTGGGCAGCGTGCAGTCGCGTGCCATTGCCCCGGCACTCTCAGGCATTGGCACGGTGCAGGCGCGTTATCTGTACAAGATCGGTCCCACCTTCGCCGGGCGCGTGCAGCGCCTGGACGTTCAGGTGGGCGACAGGGTGGAGGCCGGGCAGGTGCTGGGCGAAATGGACCCGGTGGACCTGGACGACCGCCTGCGCGCACAGCAGGCGGCCATCAAGAGCGCCGAAGCCGCGCTGCGCCAGGCAGAGGCTAGGCAGAGCTATGCGCAGACCCAGCACCAGCGCTACAGGCAACTGGTGGCGGTGCGCGGCACCAGCGAGGAAAGCTACGCCACCAAGCAGCAGGAACTGGCCGTGGCAGACGCCGCGCTCGCCGCTGCCCGCGAGGATGCGAGCCGTCAGCGCGCTGACTTGCAGGCATTGCGCGCGCAGCGTGGCAACCTGCGGCTGGTGGCGCCCGTGGCAGGCATGGTGGCTGCGCGCGATGCCGACCCTGGCACGACCGTGGTGGCGGGGCAGGCCGTGGTGAAGCTCATCGACCCGGCCAGCCTGTGGATCGACACGCGCTTTGACCAGATCACCGCCCAAGGATTGGCGGCCCCGGCTGCCGGCCGAGGTGGTGCTGCGCTCGCGCCGCGGGGACAACCTGGTCGGCAGCGTGCTGCGCGTCGAGCCCCTGGCGGACGCGGTGACAGAGGAGACGCTGGCCAAGATCGTCTTCGATGCACCGGTTACACCGCTGCCCCCCGTCGGTGAACTGGCCGAGGTCACCGTGCGCCTGCCGGCACTGCCCGAAGCGCCCACCATCTCCAATGCGGCCATCCGCTTCGTGGACGGGCAGCGCGGCGTGTGGAAGCTGGTCGGTGGCAAGCCGCAGTTTGCGCAGGTACGCCTGGGCCGTGCGGACCTCGACGGCCATGTGCAGGTGCTGGACGGGCTGGCCGTGGGCGACTCCATCGTGGTGTACAGCGAGAGGGCGCTCACGGCGCGCAGCCGCGTGCACGTGGTCGAGCGCATTGCCGGGGTGGCGCCTTGATCAGCCTGGCAGGGCGCGACATTCTGCATGCCTGGGGAAAGTTCGTCTTCACAGGCATCGGCCTGGGCCTGCTGATCGGCGTGACGCTGACCATGGCGGGCGTCTACCGCGGCATGGTGGACGACGGCAAGGTGCTGCTGGACAACAGCGGCGCCGACCTGTGGGTGGTGCAGAAAGACACGCTGGGCCCCTACGCGGAATCCTCCAGCGTGCCCGACGACCTGTGGCGCGGCATCCGCGCCATGCCGGGCGTGGCGCAGGCCGCGAACATCACCTACCTGACCATGCAAGTGGGCCATGGCGACAAGGATGTGCGCTCCATGGTGGTGGGCATCACCGCGAGCGGCCCAGGCGCGCCCGGCTGGCCGCCGCAGTTGGTGGCGGGGCGCCAGATCACGCGCGGCCATTACGAGGCCGTCGCCGACGTGGCGGCCGGCGTGCGTCTGGGCGATGTGCTGAAGATTCGGCGCAACCACTACACGGTGGTGGGCCTCACGCGGCGCATGGTCTCGTCCAGCGGCGACCCGATGGTGTTCATACCGTTGAAAGATGCGCAGGAGGCGCAGTTTCTCAAGGACAACGACGCCATCCTCATGCAGCGCCGCCGCACCGAGGCCAACCCGGCCTTCAACCGCCCCGGCGTTCCCGACCTGTTGGATGCGGTGGTGGCCTCGCAAACCAGCAACAGCTATGTGAATGCCGTGCTGGTGCGCATGCAGCCGGGCTTCACATCCCAGGAGGTGGCCGAGCCCATCCGCCGCTGGAAGCGGCTCACGGTGTACGACCGGGCGCAGATGGAAGGCATCCTCGTGGGCAAGCTCATCGCCACATCGGCCAAGCAGATCGGCATGTTCCTGGTGATCCTGGCGCTGGTCAGTGCGGCCATCGTGGCTTTTCTCATCTACACGCTGACGATGGACAAGATCCGCGAGATTGCCGTGCTCAAGCTCATCGGCACGCGCAACCGCACCATCGCCTGGATGATCCTGCAGCAGGCGCTGGTGCTCGGCGTGATCGGCTTCGTCGTCGGCAAGATCACGGCCACCTTTGCCGCGCCGCTGTTTCCCAAATATGTGCTGCTGGTGCCGTTCGATACGGTGGCGGGGTTCATCGCGGTGCTGGCGATCTGCGTGCTCTCCAGCGTGGTGGCCATCCGCATGGCGCTGCGGGTCGATCCGGCCGAGGCGATAGGGTGAGGACGCAGCAATGAGCAGGAAAGGGATCCACATCGAGCGCCTGACCAAGCGCTACGGCTCCGGCGACACGGCGTTCCTCGCCCTCAAGGACGTGAACATGCACGTGGCACCGGGTGAGGTGGTGGGCCTGATCGGCCCGTCCGGCTCGGGCAAGAGCACGCTGCTCAAGTGCCTGGGCGCGGTGATCGACCCCACGTCGGGCCGCATGACGCTGGGCGATACGGTGATCTATGACGACGGCTGGCAAGTACCCGACCTGCGCGCGCTGCGCCGCGACCAGATCGGCTTCGTGTTCCAGGCGCCGTACCTGATCCAGTTTCTGGATGCCACCGACAACGTGGCGCTGCTGCCCATGCTGGCAGGCGTGCCCAACGACGAGGCGCGCCGCCGCGCACTGGAGTTGCTCACGGCCCTGGACGTGCAGCACCGCGCCACGGCCATGCCATCGCAACTGTCGGGCGGGGAGCAGCAGCGTGTGGCCATCGCCCGCGGCTTGGTCAACCGCCCGCCGGTGATCCTGGCCGACGAGCCCACGGCGCCGCTGGATTCGCAACGTGCCATGGCGGTGATCCGCATCCTGAACGACATGGCGCGGCGCCTGGAGACGGCCATCATCGTCGTCACGCACGACGAGAAGATCATCCCCACCTTCAAGCGCATCTACCACATACGCGACGGCGTGACCCACGAGGAGGCGGGCGAGGGTCGCGGCTTCGAGTGAAGCGGCGATCTTGATGAAATCAGGCTCTAGTGCCCATGCAGCAAGCGCTAGTAGCTATCAAAAAAGGAGTAAAACAACGCGGTGACGCCGGCTCAGGGCGTCAGCAGTCGCTGCAATAGTTCGCGCGTGGCATAGCCATCGGCGGGCAAGCCCACACTTTGCTGGTAGCGGCGCACCCCGGCGCGCGTGGCGGGCCCTGCCACGCCGTCGGGCGTGCCGGTGTCCAGGCCGCGCGCGTTCAGCGCCTCCTGCAGCGCGCGTACTTCGCTGCGCGACAGAGGCTGCAGTTCGCGCGGCCAGGCGGATGCCAGGCCCGCGCCGCCGTCGATCTGCCGTGCCAGCAGGCCCACGGCCAGGGCGTAGTTCACCGAGTTGTTGTAGCGCAGCAGCGCGCGGAAGTTGGGCCCGACCAGGATGGCGGGACCACGCGCGCCTGCCGGGGTAAGGACGGAGGCGTCCTGCAGCGGCGGCAGTTCTGCGCCATCCACCCCGCGCACCCCTTCAGCGGCCCAGTCGCTGCTGGCCTGGCGCACGCTCAGTTCGGCGCGTGCGTAGTCGAAGCCGGGCGGCAGCAGCACTTCGGCGCCCCACGGCTCACCGCTCTTCCAGCCCGAACGGGACAGGAAGTTGGCCGTGGACGCCACCACGTCGGGCACGCTGCCCCAGATGTCGCGCCGCCCGTCCCCGTCGGCATCCACCGCATGGGCAAGGAACACCGAGGGCAGAAACTGCGTGTGCCCCATGGCCCCGGCCCAGGAGCCGATGAGCGCGTCGGCCGCGATGTCGCCCTGGTCCACGATGCGCAACGCGGCCAGCAGCTCGCGCTGGGCCCATGCGCTGCGGCGCCCGTCGTAGGCGAGGGTGGCCAGCGCATCCACGGTGCGGAAGCTGCCGAAGTTGCGGCCATAGTTGCTCTCCATGCCCCAGATGGCCGTGACCACGCTGGCGGGCACGCCGTAGCGCTGCGCTGCCGCGTCCAGCGCGTCGGCGTACTGGCGGCGCTGCTCGCGTCCCTGCGCAATACGCTGGGGTGACACGGCGCTGTCCAGGTAGGCCCAGGGCGGGCGGGTGAATTCGGGCTGGGCGCGGTCCAGTTCCACCACGCGCGGTTGCCACTGCACCTGGCCCAGGGTGGCGGCCACGGTCTGCGGGCGGATGCCGGCGGCCAGCGCCTCGCGTGCAAAGGCGCTCACCCAGGCGTGGAAGCCGGCCAGCGTGGTTGCGGTGGTGTCGGGCGCCGCCGGCGCGACCGGCGTGCTCGCCGGTTCCACGGTGGATGCTGCCGGGGCAGGCGCCGGGGTGGTGGGCGCTGCGGGCGAGGGCAGTTGGGGGATAACCGGCGCGGGCGCAGGGGCGCTGGGTGCAGCGGATGGAGCCGCTACGGCGGGGGTCGCTGGCGGAGCGGAGGCGCACCCCGCCAGTGCTGCCAGGCCCAGTGCGGAGGCGGCGGCGCGGCGCCGGGTGAGGGTGTCGGGCATGAAGAGAAAACGCATGCGGCCATTGTGCCGGCCTGCCATGCATACTTCGCCCTGGCACTGTTTCCGGCTGCAACTTCTTCCTCATGCACACTTTTCTCTGGCACGACTACGAAACCTTTGGCGCCAACACGCGCCGCGACCGCCCCGCACAGTTTGCCGCCGTCCGCACCGATGCCGAGCTCAACGAGATCGGCGAGCCGCTGATGATCTATTGCCGCCCGGCCAACGACTATCTGCCGGATCCGCAGTCGTGCCTGATCACCGGCATCACGCCCCAGCTGTGCCTGGAAAAGGGTTTGCCCGAGCGCGAATTCGCCGCCCGCATCGAGGCCGAGATGGCGCTGCCCGGCACCATTGGCGTGGGCTACAACACCATCCGTTTCGACGACGAGATCACGCGCTTCATGTTCTGGCGCAATCTCATGGACCCGTATGCGCGCGAGTGGCAGAACCAGTGCGGCCGCTGGGACCTGCTGGATGTGGTGCGCCTGACCTACGCGCTGCGCCCCGAGGGCATCGCGTGGCCCGAGGTGGACGGCAAGCCCAGCTTCCGCCTGGAGCATCTGTCCAAGGCCAACGGCCTGGCGCACGAGGCCGCGCACGACGCGCTGTCGGACGTGCGCGCGACCATCGCACTGGCGCGGCTCATCCGTTCACACAACCCCCGGCTGTTCGACTTCGCGCTGTCCCTGCACAAGAAGGACCGCGTGGCGGCTGAGCTGCGCCTGCCCACCACGGCGCAGGAGGCACGGCCGTTCCTGCACGTCTCGGGCATGTTCCCTGCCGAACGCGGCTGCCTGGCCGTGATGTGGCCGCTGGCCAGCCACCCGACCAACAAGAATGAGCTGCTGGCCTGGGATCTGGCGCAAGACCCTTCCGAGCTGGCCCGGCTGTCCGCTGACGAGATCCGCACGCGCCTGTTCACGCGCGCGGCCGACCTGCCCGAAGGCGTGACGCGCCTGCCGCTCAAGAGCGTGCATCTGAACAAGTCGCCGATGGTGGTGGGTAACCTCAATACACTCACGCCGGCCATGGCGCAGCGCTGGGGCATCGACCTGCCACAGGCCGCGCTGCATGCCGCCGCGGCGCGCGCGTTGCCCGACCTGACAGCCGTGTGGGCCCAGGTGTTCCAGCGCCCTGCGGAGGGGCCGCTGGATGTGGACCAGGACCTGTACGGGGGCTTCGTGGGCAATGAGGACCGCCGCCGCCTGAACCGTCTGCGCGCATTGCCCGGCGAAGAGCTGGCGCACGAGCGCCTGGGTTTTGACGACGCGCGCCTGGCCGAGCTGGTCTGGCGCTACCGTGCGCGCAACTTCCCGCACACGCTCTCGCCCGAGGAGCAGGAGCGCTGGGAGGCGCACCGCGTCGCGATGCTGGTGGAGGGCGAGGGCGGCGGGCTGACGTTCGACGCGCTGTTCGAGCGCCTGGACACGCTGGGTGCCGAGGCCGATGACGAACGCACCGAGGCCATCCTCGGCGCGGTGTACGACTACGCCGAGAGCATCGCGCCCGGCATGGACTGAGGGGCTGTGATGCAAGCTGCCGCCAACGTTGATGCGCTGCTTGACTTCGTGCGCCGCCATCCGCGCCTGTTCGTCATCACGGGCGCGGGCTGCAGTACGGAGGTGGGCATTCCCGACTACCGCGACCACAACGGTGAATGGAAGCGCCCCCAGCCCGTCACCTTCCAGGCCTTCATGGGCGATGAAGCCACGCGCCGGCGCTACTGGGCGCGCAGCCTGCTGGGCTGGCGGGTGATGGGCCGCGCCCAGCCCGGTTCTGCGCACCGTGCGCTGGCTGCGCTGGAAGCGGCGGGCCGTATCGAACTGCTGTTGACCCAGAACGTGGACGGCCTGCACAGCGCAGCGGGCAGCCAGCGCACGCTGGACCTGCACGGGCGCATCGACACCGTGCTGTGCATGGACTGCGGCATGCGTGCGCCGCGTGCGGCGTTGCAACACGAACTGGAGCGGCGCAACCCTGGATGGGTGGCGCTGCAGGCCGGCGCCGCGCCCGATGGGGACGCCGATCTGGAGGGGCTTGATTTCGGCGGCTTCGATGTGCCTTCCTGCGCACATTGCGGCAACGGCCTGCTCAAGCCCGACGTGGTGTTCTTTGGCGAGAGCGTGCCGCGCGAGCGTGTGGAGGCCGCGCGCGCGGCGCTGGCACGCTCGCACGCGGTGCTCGTCGTGGGCTCGTCGCTCATGGTGTATTCGGGCTTTCGGTTCGTGCAGGCGGCGGTCGATGCCGGCCTGCCCGTGGCAGCGGTCAACCAGGGGCGTACACGGGCCGACGGGCTGCTGGCGCTCAAGCTGGAGCAGGACGCAGGCACTGCCCTGCAGGCGTTGGCCCACGCGTGGGCGCAGCCCCATGCCAGCGTGCCCGCCGCGGTTGCTGGGCTCGTCAGCGGCCGTTGATGCTATCGTGCGGTCCCAAAGCGCCGCCTGGCCGCGTGCCGTGCAGCGCATAGCTTGCATAGGAGACACCATGCACCGCACCGCAACGCCCGGCGCGCATCCTTCCGCGGGTGCCGCGCTGGCGCTGACCACGGCAGGCGTCGTCGCCCAGGCCCACGCCCGCTCGCAGTCGTTCGGGCTGCAGCCCCATGAGCAGGCCGACCTGCACCTGCTGGACCGCCAGACCCTGGCCTGGACCGTGGCACGCAACGAGGCCCTGTGCGCCCATGCGCGCCCCGTCATGGAAACCCTGGCGCAGCAGCTGCGCGGCACGCAGAGCATGGTGATGCTGACCGACGCGCAGGGGGTGATCCTGCATGCCGAGGGCGATGATGCCTTCCTGGATCGCGCCAGCCGCGTGGCCCTGCAGCCCGGTGCGGGCTGGTCGGAGCGCAGCAAGGGCACCAACGCCATTGGTACGGCGTTGGCCCTGGGCGATGCGGTGCAGATCAACGGGCGCCAGCATTACCTGGAAGCCAACCAGTTCCTCACCTGTTCATGCGCTCCCATCCTGGATCCGCAGGGGCAGATCCTCGGCGCGCTGGACGTGAGCGGCGACCGCCGCGGCCACAGCGCCCACACGCTGGCGCTGGTGCGCATGTCCGCCGCGATGGTGGAGAACCACCTCTTCGGCAAGGTGTACGAGGATGCCGTGCGCCTGCGCTTTCATGCGCGCGCCGAGTTCCTGGGCACGCTCATGGAAGGGCTGGCGGCGTTCACCCCGCAGGGGCGCTTTCTGGCGGCCAACCGCAGCGCGCAGTTCCAGCTGGGGTTGTCGGGACCGGCGCTGGCGGCACACACCTTCACCTCGCTGTTCGGCCTGTCGATGGGCGCGCTGCTGGAGCATGCGCGCCGCTCGGTGCCCACGCTGCTGGCGCTGCAACTGCCGGCAGGCGTGTCGGTGCACGCACAGGTGGAGTTTGCGCCACGCGGCGGCGTCACGCTGCCGGTGTGCCCGGACGTCCCGGCCGCGGCTCCGCCGCCGCGCGCGCGGCCTGCTGCGGCCCCGGGCCTGTCCAGCCTGCGCTACCTGGACACGGGCGATGCCCAGCTGGCGCAGGTGATCGAACGCGTCACGCGGCTGCTGGGGCGTGGCGTGCCCACGATGATCCTGGGTGAGACGGGCACCGGCAAGGAGTTGCTGGCGCGTGCCATCCATAACGACGGCCCGCGCGCGCGGGGGCCCTTCGTGGCGGTGAACTGCGCGTCCATTCCCGAGTCGCTGATCGAGGCCGAGCTGTTCGGCTACGAAGAGGGCGCCTTCACCGGCGCGCGGCGCAAGGGCAGCGTGGGCAAGATCGTGCAGGCGCACGGCGGCACGCTGTTCCTGGACGAGATTGGCGACATGCCGCTGGCCATGCAGGCACGGCTGCTGCGCGTGCTGCAGGAGCGCAGCGTGGCGCCTCTGGGCAGCACGCGGCAGATCGAGGTGGACGTGAACGTGGTCTGCGCCACGCACCGCAACCTGCGCGCCATGATGGCCGACGGCCAGTTCCGTGACGACCTGTACTACCGACTGAACGGCCTGGTGGTGCGACTGCCTGCGCTGCGCGAGCGCACGGACCTGGCGGTGATCGTGCAGCGGTTGCTGCGCGCCCAGCATGACTCTCCCGCCGCAGACAGCCCCATACCGGTGGCGCCCGAGGTGATGGCGCTGTTCGCCGCCCACGCCTGGCCGGGCAACCTGCGCCAGCTGTCCAACGTGCTGCGCACGGCGGCGCTGTTGGCCGAGGGCGCGGACGCGATCACGTGCGCGCACCTGCCGGAGGACTTCCTGGAGGAATGCGAGGCGCTGGCGCAGCAGGGCCGCGTGGTGGCGCAGGCGTTCTCTCAGCCGGCGGTGCCGCCAGCGGACGGCGCGCGTGCCGCGGCCCCGGCCCCGGCCAGCGTGCGGCCGCTGGGCGATGTGGCGGCCCATGCGCTGCAGCAGGCACTGGATGCGCACGCGGGCAATGTCTCCGCCGCCGCGCGCGCGCTGGGCGTGTCGCGCAACACGGTGTACCGCTACCTGCGCGCGCAGTCGTGTCGCTCCTGAAAAAGGAGCGATTTGCGCTGGTTGGGCGGGAGATTCAGCCGAAATTGACCTGAAAAACGCCGCCGATACAGCGCGAGCAGCTATTAAATAAAGAGCAACTCTAGAACCGCGTCACTGGCCGCCCGTTGGCGGCGGCCCCAGCGCTTCGATGGCGGCCCATTCCTCGTCGGTGTACAGCCGTGAGCGCGTGAGAAAGCGCATGCCCGTGGGCCCTTCGAGCGAGAACATGCCCCCGCCGCCCGGTACCGCATCGATGAGGAGGTGCGTGTGCTCCCAGTACGCGAACTGCGAGCGGCTCATGTAGAACGGCTGCCCGGCGATCTCACCCAGCAGCACGTCGGCATCGCCCAGCAGGAACTCCCCGCGGGCAAAGCACATGGGCGCGCTGCCGTCGCAGCAGCCGCCCGACTGGTGGAACATCAGCGGGCCGTGCTGGGCCACCAGGCGCTTGATGAGCGCCGTGGCCTCGGGTGTGGCCGACACGCGGGTGGCGGGCGGCGCTGGCGTGGTCATGGCGTTGCCTGTGCTGCGGTGTCAGGCCGCCATGTCCAGCACCACGCGGCCCTGGATCTGGCCCTTGTGCATGCGCGCGAACACGTCGTTGATGTTCTCCAGCTTCTCGGTGCGCACCGTGGCCTTCACCTGGCCGCGCGCGGCGAAGTCCAGCGACTCCTGCAGGTCCAGCCGCGTGCCGACGATGGAGCCGCGCACGGTCACGCCGCGCAGCACCATGTCGAAGATGGGCAGCGGAAAGTTGCCCGGCGGCAACCCGTTGAGCGACACCGTGCCGCCGCGCCGCACCATGCCCAGCGCCTGCTCGAAGGCCTTGGGCGACACGGCCGTGACCAGCGCGCCGTGCGCACCGCCGATCTCCTTTTGCAGGAAGGCGGCCGGGTCGGTGTCGCGCGCGTTCACCGTCACGCTGGCGCCCAGCTGGCGGGCCAGCGCGAGCTTGTCGTCGTCCACGTCCACCGCAGCCACATTCAGCCCCATGGCGCGGGCGTACTGCACGGCCATGTGGCCCAGGCCGCCAATGCCGGAAATCGCCACCCAGTCGCCGGGCTTGGTGTCGGTCACCTTCAGGCCTTTGTACACGGTCACGCCGGCGCACAGCACGGGGGCGATGTCCACGAAGCCCAGGTCTTTCGGCAGGCGGCCCACGTAGTTGGGGTCGGCCAGCGCGTAGTCGGCAAAACCGCCGTTGACCGAATACCCCGTGTTGCTCTGCGACTCGCACAGCGTCTCCCAACCGCCCAGGCAGTGCGTGCAACGGCCGCAGGCCGAGTGCAGCCAGGGCACGCCCACGCGGTCGCCTTCCTTCACATGCTTGACGTTGGCGCCCACGGCGGCGACGAAGCCCACGCCCTCGTGCCCCGGGATGAAGGGCGGATTGGGCTTGACGGGCCAGTCGCCCTCGGCGGCGTGCAGGTCGGTGTGGCACACGCCCGAGGCCTCGATCTTCACCAGGATCTGGTCGGCGGCGGGGGTGGGCACGGGCACCTCTTCGATCGTCAGCGGCTTGCCGAACTCGCGGACCACGGCGGCTTTCATTGTCTTGGCTGGCATGGGATAAACCTCCTTCTCTGTGCAAATGAACGCAAGGGGAGCCCCCGTGCACCAGCCGCCCCTGCTGGGACGGCCAGTGGGGGCGCTGTATGGGCTTAGAAGAAGCCCAGCGGCTGCTGGGTGTAGCTCACCAGCAGGTTCTTGGTCTGCTGGTAGTGGTCCAGCATCATCTTGTGGTTCTCACGGCCGATGCCCGACTGCTTGTAGCCGCCAAACGCGGCGTGCGCGGGGTAGAGGTGGTAGCAGTTGGTCCACACGCGCCCCGCCTGGATGCCCTTGCCCATGCGGAAGGCGCGCGCGCCATCACGGCTCCACACGCCCGCGCCCAGGCCGTAGAGCGTGTCGTTGGCGATCTCCAGCGCCTCTTCTTCGGTCTTGAAGGTGGTCACCGAGACCACGGGCCCGAAGATTTCTTCCTGGAAGATGCGCATCTTGTTGTGGCCCTTGAACACCGTGGGCTGCACGTAGTAGCCGCCGGCCAGGTCGCCGCCCAGCGCGGTGTTGCGCGCGCCGCCGATGAGGCACTGGGCGCCTTCCTGCTTGCCCAGGTCCAGGTAAGAAAGGATCTTTTCCAGTTGCTCCTGCGAGGCCTGGGCACCGATCATGGTGTTCTTGTCCAGCGGGTGGCCCTGCTTTATGGCGGCCACGCGCTTGAGCGCGCGCTCCATGAAGCGCTCGTAGATCGATTCCTGGATCAACGCGCGGCTGGGGCACGTGCAGACCTCGCCCTGGTTCAGCGCGAACATCGCAAAGCCTTCCAGCGCCTTGTCGAAGAAGCCGTCGTCGGCGGACATCACGTCCTCGAAGAAAATGTTGGGGCTCTTGCCGCCCAGCTCCAGCGTCACGGGGATGATGTTCTGGCTGGCGTACTGCATGATGAGCCGGCCGGTGGTGGTCTCGCCGGTGAAGGCTATTTTTGCGATGCGGTTGCTGGAGGCCAGCGGCTTGCCAGCCTCCAGGCCAAAGCCGTTGACCACGTTGACTACGCCCGGCGGCAGCAGGTCGCCAATGATCTCCATCAGTACCAGGATGGAGGCGGGCGTCTGCTCCGCGGGTTTCAGCACTACGCAGTTGCCCGCAGCTAGCGCGGGGGCGAGCTTCCACACCGCCATCAGGATGGGGAAGTTCCAGGGAATGATCTGCCCGACCACGCCCAGCGGCTCATGGAAGTGGTAGGCAATGGTGTCGGCGTCGATCTCGCTGATGCCGCCTTCCTGCGCGCGCACGGCGCCGGCGAAGTAGCGGAAGTGGTCGATGGCCAGCGGAATGTCGGCCGCCATGGTCTCGCGCAGCGGCTTGCCGTTGTCGATGGTCTCGGCCACGGCGATCTGCAGCAGGTTGGCCTCCATGCGGTCGGCGATCCGGTTCAGGATGTTGGCGCGCTCAGTGGTCGAGGTGCGGCCCCACGCGGCCTTGGCTTTGTGCGCAGCGTCCAGTGCGGCGTCGATGTCCTTGCTGTTGGAGCGTGGCACGGCCGTGAACTTCTGGCCGTTGATGGGCGAGATGTTCTCGAAGTACTGCCCGTCCACGGGCGCCACCCACTGCCCGCCTATGTAGTTGCCGTACTGCTGCTTGTAGGGGTTGGCGATGCCAAGGCTGGCGATTTCGGCCATGTTCATGTGGTGTCTCCTGAGTGCTTGTGAAGGAATGCCGCCGATGCGGCGGCGGCAGTGCCTCAGTGCAAGCGCCGTGCCAGAACGGCTCCAGAGGGAAGGGGCGGTGGGGCGTGCCGCGGCTGTGCCGCAGCGGCGCAGCCGTGTGCCATAACGCAACAGTGCGCCGGCCCATGACGGAACACCCGTTGAAGGTGCAGTCGTGCTGAAGGGCTCAGGGTGCTATGTTTTACATAGCTTCTCGCGCTGTATTCAAGGGCGTTGCAGGCACTTTTTGCCTGAATCGCCGCTGCGGGTCACTCGGCACCGGGCGTAACGCTTGCCGGGCCGTTGGCGGGCGGGGTGGGCTTGAGACGCGGCAGGGCCGCCAGATGCTGCGCGGCCTTGTGGGCCTGCTCCACGGCGCGGCGCAGGTCGCCCAGCAGTCCCGTCCACTCGTGCACGGCCGTCACTTCCAGCAAGCCCTGGGCACCCGCGCGCAGCACGGCGGCCTTGGCGGCTTCGTACGCCGCGTCGAAGACGGCGTGAGCGGTGTTCACCTGGTCCAGGTCGTGGGCCTTGGGATCAGCGGCGGCAAAAAAATCCAGCGCCGCGGTGAAGGCCAGGGGCAGCGCGGCCAGGGGGTGGCCTTCGGGCGTGGTGGGCGGCACCGTTGCGGGGTGCGTGACGCGTAGCGCCTGCTGGCCCACCTGGTGCATGACACGCGCCAGCGTGTCGTAGTAGCCCGCAATGCGCAGCAGCTCGGGCATCTGGTCGGCCACGTCGCGCGACAGCGGCTGGCGGCTCACGTCGCTCACAAACGCGCCCACCTGCTGCTGCAGCTGCTCCAGCGCCTGCAACTGGCGCGTGAGCTGGCTCGTGGCCTGTGCGCCCGCCGGTTGCCAGGGCAGGGCGACGGGCGCCATGCGGGTGGCATCCGACGCCAGCTGCAGTGCCATGTGGCCTACGCGCGCCATCTCGCGGCGCAGCGCCTGCAGGGCCAGCGCGGGCACGGCGGCCACGTTGTGGTCCAGGAACTGCGCGCGTGCCACGTCCTCGTCGGCCGAGCGAAAGCGCGCCAGCAGAAAGCGCGCGAGCGGCCCTGACAGCGGCCACATGAGCAGCACGCCCAGCAGGTTGAACGCGGTGTGGAAGATCACGAGCTGCGTCACTGCGTCGCCCTCACCCGTGAGCCATACGCCCAGGTGGTGGATGGCGGCGAGCAGGGGCGACAGCAGCGCCAGGGCCGCCGCGGCCGTCACCACGTTGAACAGCACGTGTGCCGCCGCCAGGCGCCGCGCGTTGGACGTGGCGTGGATGGCGGCCAGGATGCCCGTGAGCGTGGTGCCCACGTTGGCGCCGATGACCACGCCCGCGCCCACTTCCACCGCCAGCGAGCCGCCCGCCACGGCCGTGAGCACCACCGCCAGCGTGGCCGACGAGGCCTGCAGCACCACCGTCATGCCCAGGCCGATGAGCACTGCCAGCGCCAGGCCCGGCAGGTCGCTGGACAGCGGTGGCAGCGCCTGCGGATCCAGCCCGGTGAAGCCCTGGCGCAGCAGTTCGATACCCAGGAACAGCACGCCGAACCCCGCCACCGCCTGGCCCAGCGCCCCGCGCCGCGTGCCGCTGCCGGTGATTTGCAGCGCCATGCCGATGCCGATGAACGGAAGGGCGAAGGCATCGGCCTTCACCGCAAAGCCTAGCCACGCGACGAGCCAGCCGGTGACCGATGAACCCAGATTGGAGCCGAACACCACCCACAGCGCGGAGCTGAAGCCCAGCAACCCCGCATTGACGAAACCGATGGCCGCCACCGTCATGGCGGTGGACGATTGCACCAGCGCCGTGAGTGCCACCCCTGTCACCAGCCCGTGCAGCGGCGTGCGCGTCCAGGCGGCCAGGATGCGCTCCAGCGCGCGCCCGGCCGCCAGCTTGAGCCCGTCGGTCAGCATGGTCATGCCCAGCAGGAACAGGCCGATGCCGCCCAGCAGGGTGCCGGCGGCAATCAGGGGAGTGGCGGTGGCGGTCAAGGCGGCGGCGCGGGGGCTTTGTTGGGGGGTGGACCGGTAGGTGCGTGCCGACGGGACGGTGCGGCAGAGGCGCTTTTATTTTGATAGCTGCTCGCGCTTGCTACAAGCGCGCTGGGGCTATTTTAGGTCATTGATCGGTAGGGTGGAGCGCTTTGCGGGCGGCGCGGTGCACGGCGTGCGCTGTCAGTCGTCCGCCCGCGTGCAGTCTGTGGCGGCTGCCGCCTACAGGGGCGCGGGGCCGCGCAGCAGACAATACGCGCCGGACACGACTTCGAGAAGCGATGCAAGGGGACAACGCCATGGGCAACAGCGGGCCGCAGGAGCCGACCGATTCCAGGCCGGCCAGGGATGCGGGGGCGGCGCGCGGCGCCACCGCTTCGGGCTATCCGCCGCAGCGCACCGTGCACACCGCCACGGCCTTGGACGCCACGGTGCCCAGCCTGCGGTTCATGATCGGCCTGGTGATCGCGGCGCTGGTGGTCGCGGGCCTGTATTTCGGCCGTACGCTGCTGGTGCCGCTGGCATTGGCGTTCCTGCTGAGCTTCGTGCTGGAGCCGCTGGTGGCGCAGCTCAAGCGCATGGGCCTGCCGCGCCTGCCCTCGGTCATCGCGGTGGTGATGGCCATGCTGATGGTGCTGGGCGTGGGGGCGCTGTTCGTGGGTAACGAGGCGCGCGAGCTGAGCGCGCAGCTGCCCTCCTACCAAAGCACCATCCGCAAGAAGCTGCGCAGCCTGCGCCAGGAGTTGCGCGCGCCCGGCATGTTCGATGGCGCCAAGCGCACCTTCGACATCGTGCAGCGCGAGGTGGAGGCGGCCGCTCCCGCCTTGTCGGGTGCCGCGCGCGCGCCGGCGGTGCAAAAGGTGCAGGTGCAGCCGCCCGTGCTGTCGCCCGCCAACCAGCTCATGGCCGCGCTCTCGGCGGTCAGTGGGCCGCTCACCCAGGCGGGCCTGGTGCTGGTGTTCGTGATCTTCATCCTGCTGGACCGTGTAGACCTGCGCGACCGCCTGCTGCGCCTGTGGGGGGGCAATCTGCACCGCGCCACCGATGCCATGGACGAGGCGGGCGACCGCATCACGCGCTACCTGACCATGCAGTTGCTGGTCAACGTGACCTACGGCATTCCCATGGCGGCGGGCCTGTGGCTCATCGGCGTGCCCGGTGCCGTGCTGTGGGGGTCGCTGGCCGCGGTGATGCGCTTCGTGCCCTACCTGGGGCCGTTCATTGCCGCGGCGTTTCCGCTCACCCTCGCTTTCGCGGTGGACCCGGGCTGGGACCTGGTGCTGTGGACGATCGGCCTCATCGTGCTGCTGGAACTGGTGAGCAACAACGTCATCGAGCCCTGGCTGTATGGGTCCAGCACCGGGCTGTCGGCGCTGTCGCTCATCGTGGCGGCCACCTTCTGGGCGGCGCTGTGGGGGCCGGTGGGGCTCATCATGTCCACGCCGCTCACCGTGTGCCTGCTGGTGATCGGCCGGTATCTGCCGCAGTTGGCCTTCCTGGAGGTGCTGCTGGGCAGCCGGCCGGTGCTGGACGAGCCCACGCGCATCTACCAGCGACTGCTGGCGGGCGACGCGGCGGAGGCCATCGAGTTGAGCACCACCCGCATCGAGGCCCTGAAGGGCGCCGTGCCCGCTTTCTACGGCCAGGTGGGCGTGCCCGTGCTGCGCATGGCCGTGGGCGACCATGCGCAGGTGGCCACGCCCGAGCACCGCCTGCGCCTGGTCGAAGGCATGGACGCGCTGCTGGACGAGCTGGAGGAGCAGTACCCGGTGCCCGACGCCGCTGCGCAGGAGCCGGTGGTGTGCCTGGGCGGCAAGTGGGAGGTGGATCTGTTCGCGGCGCGCATGCTGGCGCATGCGCTGTCGCTGCAGCATTGCCCGGCGCTGGCGCGCGTGGAGGGCGCCATGAGCGCCGAACATCTGGATGGCCTGGACCTGGACGCCGTGCGCGTGGTCTGCGTGGTGTGGCTCGCGCCCGAGCCCACCGCCGCCGCGCGGCACCTGTGCCGCAGGCTCAAGCGCCGCTGGCCGCATGTGCACATCGTGCTGGCGCTGTGGGGTGGGGTGCAGTCCCAGCCGCAGGACGAGCTGAGTGCCCAA
The DNA here is from genome assembly GCF_027625375.1 of Diaphorobacter sp. ED-3. Classification (NCBI taxonomy): domain Bacteria; kingdom Pseudomonadati; phylum Pseudomonadota; class Betaproteobacteria; order Burkholderiales; family Comamonadaceae; genus Diaphorobacter; species Diaphorobacter sp. ED-3. The sequence continues at coordinate 2,095,096 of NZ_CP115182.1, forward strand.
CTGGGCGCCGACGCGCTGGCGCTGTCGCTGGAGGAAACCCTGGCCCAGGTGGCGCAGCTGCAGGGCGCCAGCGTGGAAGGCGCCTACACCCCCGCGCCCATTCCCGCGCACGACGAGGCGCGCCTGCGCGCCCTGCAGGCCAGCGGCGTGCTGGACAGCCCCGCGCTGCAGCAGCTGTGCCAGCACACGGCCCAGCGCGCGGCCGACATCTTCGACGTACCGTTGGCGATGGTGTCGCTGGTGGATCGCGAGCGGCAGGTCACGCTGTGTGCGCACGGCCCGTTGTCGGCCGGCGGGGGGCAGGCCTGCTCGGCGGGCCAGGGCCTGCCGCGCGGCCTGTCGCTGTGCGGGCATGTGGTGGCGCGGCAGCGGTCGCTGGTGGTGCTCGACATTGCGCGGGATGCGCGCTTTGCCGGCAATCCGGCGCTGCGCGAGCAGGGTCTGCGCTTTTACGCGGGCGTTCCGCTGCGCGACGCGGCGGGCCATGCGCTGGGCACGCTGTGCCTGATGGACACCGCGCCGCGCGCGTTCGATGAGCGGGAAAAGCGGTTGCTGCAGGCCATGGCCAATGACCTCATGGCCGGCTGGCGCGACGCCCAGGCCGCGGGCGGCCCGGCGCTACCCGCGGGCCAGGCCGCGCCATCGGCCACGGTGGGTCAGGTGGTGCCGCAGTAGCCGACGTTGTCCGAAATCGTCCGAAATGGTCTGAAGTAGGAGCGACCGGCGCGGCCAGGGCCGGGGCAGGCCCTGTCTCCAGCGCGTTACTTGGTGCCGAAGATGCGGTCGCCCGCATCGCCCAGGCCGGGCAGTATGTAACCGTGGTCGTTGAGTTCGCGGTCGATAGCGGCGGTGTAGATGGGCACGTCGGGGTGGGCCTTTTGCAGCGTGGCCACGCCCTCGGGTGCAGCCAGCAGGCACACGAACTTGATCGAGCGCGGCTGCAGTTGCTTGAGGCGCGCGACGGCCGCGGCGGCGGAATTGCCGGTGGCCAGCATCGGGTCCACGACGATGATGTCGCGCTCGGCCATCTCCGAGGGCATCTTGAAGTAGTACTCGACCGGCTGCAGCGTGTCCGGGTCGCGGTACAGGCCGATGTGGCCGATGCGCGCGCCCGGCACCACGTTGAGCATGCCGTCCAGGAAGCCGTTGCCCGCGCGCAGGATGGACACGAGCACGAGCTTCTTGCCGTCGATGACCTTGCCGGTCATGGTCTCCAGCGGGGTTTCGATCTGGATGTCCTGCAGCGGCATGTCGCGCGTGACTTCGTAAGCCATCAGGGTGGACAGCTCGCCCAGCAGGCGGCGGAAGCTGTTGGTGCTGGCGTCCTTCTTGCGCATCAGGGTCAGCTTGTGCTGTACCAGGGGGTGGTCGATGACGTGGACGTTGCTCATGGGCTGGTGCCTCTTATTGGGATAGAAAAAATGATCGGAGCCGGAATTTTGCACTCTGGCGCCAAGCCCCTGCGCGCGGGCAGCGCCGACGCACCGCCGGCCAGAGGCCCATCCGCCTCAGGTCAATCTGCCGACGCCGCGGTCAGCAGTTGCGCGTAGCGGGTCATGTCCACGTTGCCGCCGCTGATGACGACGCCCACGCGCTTGCCCCGCAGCCGCACGCCGCCATGGCACGCGCCCGCCAGTCCCAGCGCGCCCGTGGGCTCGACCACGATCTTCATGCGTTCGGCAAAGAAGTGCATCGCGCTCATGAGCTGCGCATCGGTGGCGGTCACGATGTCAGAAACGCCGGCGTGAATGAGGGGGAAGGTGAGCGCGCCCAGTGCCTGCGTCTGTGCACCGTCGGCAATCGTCTGCGGTGTGTCGATGCGCACCACGTGGCCTGCGTTGAGGGACTGCTGTCCGTCGTTGCCGGTCTCGGGCTCCACGCCGACCACCTTGCACTGCGGCGCCAGTTCGCGGGCTGCCAGCAGGCAGCCCGACAGCAGGCCGCCGCCGCCCAGCGGCACGAACAGGTAGTCCAGGTGCGGCACGTCCTCGAACAGCTCCTTGGCCACCGTGCCCTGGCCGGCGATCACGTGGGCGTGGTCGAAGGGCGGAATCAGCGTCATGCCGCGCTCGGTGGCCAGGCGGCGGCTGATGGCCTCGCGGTCTTCGGTGAAGCGGTTGTAGGTGACCACCTCGGCGCCGTAGCCGCGCGTGGCGGCTATCTTTGCAAGCGGCGCATCCTCCGGCATGACGATGACTGCGGGAATCTCCAGCAGCCGCGCCGACAGCGCGATGGCCTGCGCATGGTTGCCCGACGAGAACGCGATCACTCCGCGCTGGCGCTGCGCCTCGCTGAACTGCACCAGTGCGTTGAACGCGCCGCGGAACTTGAACGCGCCCATGCGCTGCAGGTTTTCGCACTTGAAGAACACCTGCGCTCCGAGCAGCGCATCCAACGTGCTGGAACTCAGCACCGGCGTGCGGTGTGCCATGCCCTTGAGGCGATGGGCCGCTTCGGCAACGTCGTCGTAGGTGGGCAGCGGAGGGCGCGGCAGGTGCATGGCTGTGGGCGAACGCTGGTGAATGGAAACGCGGCGCGGTGCCGCGCCGCAGGCGGGTTGCCGCATCATAGCCCGACACCCGGCGGTATATGCCTCGATTGGCCTGCAACGCCCTTGCAGCAAGCGCACCCAGCTATCAACTTTGAAACCGGGGCCGCGCGGCGCGTGCGTCAGCCGAGTTCGCTGAAGCGCTTGAGCGGCGCCAGCGCCGGGAAGTCGCCCGCGCGCTTGGCCTGCATGGCGGAGACGGCCTCGCCCACGTGGCGGTTGCTCCAGATGGCGCCCTGCAGCCAGCCCATCTGGCGCAGGCTGTCGTGCACGCCGTGGTCGCGCGCATAGCGCACGGCCTGCTTGGTGCCCCAGACGGCCACCGGCGGCTTGGTGGCAATCTCGTTCGCGCAGGCCAGGGCGCCGGCCACCAGCGTTTCGTGCGAGTCGAACAGCTGCGTGACCAGTCCGCATTCCAGCGCGCGCTCGGCCGGCAGGCGGCGGCCGGTGTAGGCCAGCTCGTTCAGCAGGCCCAGCGGCATGAGCTTGGGCAGGCGCTGCAGGCTGCCCACGTCGGCCACCATGCCGATGTTGATCTCCTGGATGCAGAAGAAGGCATCGCGCGTGGCATAGCGGATGCAGGCGGCCGCCACCATGTCCAGCGCGCCACCGATGCAGCCGCCGTGGATGGCCGCGATCACGGGGATGCGCAGCTCTTCGATGCGCGTGAAGGTGGCCTGCATGTCCGTCAGCTGGTCGAACACGGCGGCGCGCCCCTCGGGGCTGCGGTCGTCCAGCGTGATCGCGCCGCCGAAGGTCTCCAGCGCCATGCCCGCGCTGAAGTGCTTGCCCGTGCTGCTGATGACCAGCGCGCGCGCCTCGCCGCCGCGGTGCAGGTTGGCCAGCACGGTGTCCAGCTCGCGCCAGAACTGCGGGTGCATGGTGTTCATGGCCTCGGGGCGGTTCAGCACCAAGTGGGCCACATGGTCGGTGACGGTGAGGGTGAAGCAGGTGAGGGTGTTCATGGCGCGACTGTAGGAGTGGCCGGCGGGCCGGGGCGTCGCTTGCGCGACGGTGCGGCGGTCATCGGGTGCAGAGCGAAATCGGCCTGCAGCGCTTGTAGGGCAAGCGCGGGCAGCTATTTGATGCATAGCAAAGAAGCGCCATCTCGCGCGGCGCCACCGGCAGGCGCCCCTCTGTCGCGGTCCAGCCGGTCTGGCGGCGAGGTATACACTTTGCCGCTGCGGCGCAGGCCGCATTTTTTGTTGGCTCCAAGCAAAGGATTCGCAGCCATGGGCGCGCAATGGAAGGCAAAGGGCAAGGCGCTGGTCGCCGATGCCAAGGGCAGGCTTTTTGGGAAGCTGGTCAAGGAAATCATCGTCGCCGCGCGCGCGGGGGCCGACCCTGCCGGCAATTCGCGCCTGCGCCTGGCCATCGAGGCGGCGCGCAAGGCGTCCATGCCCAAGGACACGCTGGAGCGTGCCATCAAGAAGGGTTCGGGCGTGGCGGGCGACGCGGTGAACTACGAGCGCGTGATCTACGAGGGCTTTGCCCCGCACCAGGTGCCGGTGATGGTGGAATGCCTGACCGACAACGTGAACCGCACGGCGCCCGAGATGCGCGTGTGCTTTCGCAAGGGGCAGATGAGTGCCGTGGCCTGGGACTTCGACCACGTGGGCATGATCGAGGGCGAGCCCGAGCAAGCCGGCGCCGATGCGGAACTGGCCGCCATCGAGGCCGGTGCCCAGGACTTCGAGCCCGGCGAGGAAGAAGGTCAGACCCTGTTCCTGACCGACCCTTCGGATCTGGACGCGGTGGCCAAGGCATTGCCGGGCTTCGGCTTCAAGGTGCTGTCGGTCAAGCTGGGCTACAAGGCCAAGAACCCGGTGAGCATGGCCAGCCTTTCGCCCGAGGCGCAGGAGGAAGTGCAGGCCTTCCTGGCGGGCATCGAAAACAACGACGACGTGCAGAACGTGTTCGTGGGGCTCGTGGACTGATGCACGCGATGCACCGTGCCGCCAAGGCCCCCGTCCACCCACGAAAAAGCCGCTGAACAGCGGCTTTTTTTCATGGCGCCTCGGTGCTTGGTTAGCGGCGCACGGTGCCGGCGTCCTGGCCGAAGAGGATCTTCTTGGCTGCCTCGTCCACCGTGGGCGCGGTATTGATGGTCTGTGCCAGCGCGTAGGCGCGGCCGGTGGCGGGCCGCGCCTGGATGCGCTCGAACCAGGCCCGCAGGTGCGGGAAATCCGCCAGGTCCTGGCGTTGCCTCTCATGCGGCACGATCCAGGGGTAGCAGGCCATGTCGGCAATGGAATAGTCCCCTGCAATGTAGTCGCGCCCGTCGGCCAGGTGCTTGTCCAGCACACCGTACAGGCGCGCGGTTTCCTTCACGTAGCGTTCAATGGCGTAGGGCACCGGCTCAGGCGCGTACTGCGTGAAGTGGTGGTTCTGCCCGGCCATGGGCCCCAGGCCGCCCATCTGCCAGAACAGCCACTGCAGCGCCTCGTTGCGCCCGCGCAGGTCCTGCGGGATGAACCGGCCGGTCTTGTCGGCCAGGTACAGCAGGATGGCGCCGGACTCGAACACCGACAGCGGCGCGCCGCCATCCGCGGGCGCCTGGTCCACGATGGCGGGGATGCGGTTGTTGGGCGCGATGCGCAGAAAGTCCGGCGCGAACTGCTCGCCCCGGCCGATGTTCACCGGGTGCACGCGGTAGGGCAGGCCGCTTTCTTCCAGGAAGAGGGTGATCTTGTGGCCGTTGGGCGTGGTCCAGTAGTACAGGTCGATCATCGGATGCTCCTTAAATAATAGCTGTTAGCGCTTGATAGATGGGCGCTGGAGCTGAATTTGGCTTGGAACGCCTCAACGCTTCCTACCGCCGAAGATGCCGCCCAGCACGCCGCGCAGTATTTCCTTGCCCAGGCTGGTGCCCATGGTGCGTACGGCCGACTTGGCCATGGTCTGCACCAGGCCGTCGCGCTTGCCGCCGCGCGGCCCGGTGCTGCCGAACAGCACATCGTTCAGGCCGCCCATGAGGCCGCTGTCGCCCTGCGCCGTGCCGTTGCCGGGGGCGCTGGGGGCGGTGCTGGCAGCCTGCTCGGCGCGGCCGCGCAGCTTCTCGTAGGCAGATTCGCGGTCCACGGCCTGCTCGTAGGTGCCCGCGACGAGCGATCCGCCGATGAGTGCGCGGCGTTGCACGTCGGTGATGGGGCCGATCTGGCTGCCGGGCGGCAGCACGTACACGCGCTCGGTTTCGCTGGGGCGGCCCTTGGCGTCGAGGAAGCTCACCAGCGCCTCGCCCACGGCCAGCTCGGTGATGGCGGCCTCGATGTCCAGGCCCGCCTTGGGGCGCATGGTGGTGGCCGTGGCCTTCACGGCCTTCTGGTCGCGTGGGGTGAAGGCGCGCAGCGCGTGCTGCACGCGGTTGCCCAGCTGGGCCAGCACGCTGTCGGGGATGTCCAGCGGGTTCTGGGTGACGAAATACACGCCGACCCCTTTGGAACGCACCAGGCGCACCACCAGTTCGATACGCTCCACGAGCACCTTGGGCGCCTCGTTGAACAGCAGGTGGGCTTCGTCGAAGAAGAACACCAGCTTGGGCTTTTCGGGGTCGCCGATCTCGGGCAGTTGTTCGAACAGCTCCGACAGCATCCACAGAAGGAACGTGGCGTACAGGCGCGGCGAATTCATGAGCTTGTCGGCCGCCAGGATGTTGACCACGCCGCGCCCGTCCACGGTCTGCATGAAGTCCTGGATGTTGAGCATGGGCTCGCCAAAGAACTGGTCGCCGCCCTGCGTCTCGATCTGCAGCAGCCCGCGCTGGATGGCGCCCACGCTGGCCGTGGAGATGTTGCCGTACTCGGTGGTGAAGTCCTTGGCGTTGTCGCCCACGTAGGTGAGCATGGCGCGCAGGTCCTTCAGGTCCAGCAGCAGCAGGCCGTTGTCGTCCGCGATCTTGAACACCAAGTTCAGCACGCCCAGCTGTGTTTCGTTCAGGTTCAGCATGCGCCCCAGCAAGAGCGGCCCCATGTCCGAGATGGTGGCGCGCACGGGGTGGCCCTGCGTGCCGAACACGTCCCACAGCGTGGTGGGGCAGGCCGTGGGCTCGGGCGCGGCCAAGCCGCGGTCGGCCAGCGTCTTGCCCAGCTTCTCGCCAATGCTGCCCTTCTGGCTGATGCCGGTGAGATCGCCCTTCACGTCGGCCATGAACACCGGCACGCCGATGCGCGAGAACTGCTCGGCCAGCGTTTGCAGCGTCACGGTCTTGCCGGTGCCGGTGGCGCCGGTGATCAGGCCGTGCCGGTTGGCCAGGCCCGGCAGCAGGTGGCATTGCGTGGAATCACGCTGTGCAATCAGGAGAGGTTCGGACATGGCGGTAGTGATGGGGTGAGTCAAAAGTAAAATCGCGGCCGCAAGATTAAATCAATCAAAGGACGCTGCAGTGGCAGGACACAGTAAATGGGCCAACATCCAGCACCGCAAGGGGCGCCAGGATGAAAAGCGCGGAAAGATCTGGACCCGCATCATTCGTGAAATCACCGTCGCGGCGCGCACGGGCGGCGGCGACCCCTCGGCCAACCCGCGTCTGCGCCTGGCCATCGACAAGGCCAAGGCCGCCAACATGCCGGCCGACCGCATCAAGTACAACATCGACAAGGCCTCGGGCACGCTGGAAGGCGTGAGCTACGAGGAAATCCGCTACGAGGGCTACGGCATCGGCGGCGCCGCGATCATCGTGGACACCATGACCGACAACCGCGTGCGCACCGTGGCCGAAGTGCGCCACGCCTTCAGCAAGTACGGCGGCAACATGGGCACGGAAGGCTCCGTGGCCTTTCAGTTCAAGAACGTGGGCCAGATCATCTTCGCCCCCGGCACCAGCGAGGACAAGGTCATGGAAGTGGCCCTGGAGGCGGGCGCCGAGGACGTGATCACCGATGATGAGGGCGCCATCGAGGTGCTGACCGCGCCCGGCGATTTCGAGGCGGTGCGCGATGCGCTGGGGGCTGCGGGCCTTCAGCCGGAGGTGGCCGAGGTCACCATGCGCCCCGAGAACACCATCGCCCTGGAGGGCGACGATGTCGCGCGCATGCAAAAGCTCCTGGACATGATCGAAGACCTCGACGATGTGCAAGAGGTCTACCACAACGCAGAGCTCTAGGAACTTGAGCACCGACACCCTATGAAAATCCTAGTCATTGGCGGCGGCGGCCGGGAACACGCACTGGCCTGGAAGCTGAGCCAGTCCCCCAAGACCTCCAAGGTGTACGTGGCGCCCGGCAACGGCGGCACGGCGCTGTCGCCAAAGTATGAGAACGTGCCCATCAGCGACGTGACGGCCCTGCGCGAGTGGGCGCAGGCGCAGAAGATCGCGCTCACCGTGGTCGGCCCCGAGGCACCGCTGGCCGCTGGCGTGGTGGACGAGTTCCGTACCCACGGCCTGCGCATCTTCGGCCCCACGCAGGCTGCCGCGCAACTGGAAAGCTCCAAGGCCTTCTCCAAGGCTTTCATGAAGCGCCACGGCATCCCCACTGCCGAGTATGAGACCTTCACCGACCCGCAGGCCGCGCATGCCTACGTGGACCGTCTGGGCGCACCCATCGTCATCAAGGCCGACGGCCTGGCGGCGGGCAAGGGCGTAGTGGTAGCCATGACGCTGCAGGAGGCCCACGACGCCGTGGACTTCATGCTGGTGGACAACAAGTACGGCGTCGCCCACAACGAAGGCGGCGCCCGCGTGGTGATCGAGCAGTTCCTCGAAGGTGAGGAAGCCTCGTTCATCGTGCTGTGCGACGGCAAGAACGTTCTGGCGCTGGCCACCAGCCAGGACCACAAGCGCCTGAAGGATGGCGACCAAGGCCCCAACACCGGTGGCATGGGCGCGTATTCGCCTGCGCCGGTGGTCACGGCCGATGTGCATGCGCGCGCCATGCGCGAGGTGATCCTGCCCACCATCCGTGGCATGGAAAAAGACGGCATCCCCTACACGGGCTTTCTGTATGCCGGCCTGATGATCGACGCGACGGGCCATCCCAAAACGCTGGAGTTCAACTGCCGCATGGGCGACCCCGAGACACAGCCCATCCTCATGCGCCTCAAAAGCGACCTGGTGGAGGTGCTGGGGGCGGCCGTGGACGGCAAGCTCGACCAGGTGGAACTGCAGTGGGATCGCCGCACGGCGCTGGGCGTGGTGATGGCTGCCCAGGGCTATCCCGAGAACCCGCGCAAGGGCGATGCCATCACCGGCCTGCCGCAGGACGCGGACGACGCCATGGTCTTCCACGCCGGCACACAGCTCGTGGATGGCGTGGTGCGTACCAGTGGCGGGCGTGTGCTGTGCGTGACGGCGCTGGCCGACAGCGTCAAGCAGGCACAGCAGCGTGTGTATGACGTGGCGCGCGGCATTCACTTCGACGGCGCGCAGTACCGTCACGACATTGGCCACCGCGCGGTGAAGGCCAACGGATGACCACACAAAAACCCACCTTCAACACGGCGGACACCGTGGCTCGCGTGCGCGGCTATCTGGAGGGCCTGCAGGCGCGCATCACCAGCGCGCTGGAGGACATCGAGGGGCCGCAAAGCCACGGCGGGGCGCGCTTTCGGTCCGATGCCTGGCGGCGCGAAAGCGGGTCTGCACTGCAGGGCGACGGCATCACGCGCATCCTGGAAGGTGGGCGCGTGTTCGAGCGCGCGGGCTGCGGCTTCTCGCATGTGAGCGGGCCGCGTCTGCCGCCCTCGGCCACGCAGCACCGGCCGGAGCTGGCGGGTGCGCCGTTCGAGGCCATGGGCGTGTCGCTGGTGTTTCACCCGCGCAACCCCTATGTGCCCACGGTGCACATGAACGTGCGCATGATCGCAGCCGGCACAGGTGCGGCTGGCACAGGTGCGGCAGGTCAGGCAGGCCAGGGCCCCATCTGCTGGTTCGGCGGCGGCATGGACCTCACGCCGTACTACGGTTTCGACGACGATGCGGTGCACTTTCACCGTGCCTGCCGCGATGCGCTCGCGCCCTTCGGCGAAGGCCTGTACCCGCGCTTCAAGACCTGGTGCGACGAGTACTTCTACCTTAAACACCGCAATGAGCAGCGCGGCGTGGGCGGCATCTTCTTTGACGACTTCGCGGAGCTGGGCTTCGAGCAGAGCCTGGCCATGACGCAGAGCGTGGGCGATGCCTTCCTGGGCGCCTACCTGCCCATCGTGCAGCGGCGCATGCACATGGGCCATGGCGAGCGCGAACGCGAGTTCCAGCTCTACCGGCGTGGCCGCTATGTGGAGTTCAACCTGGTGTGGGACCGCGGCACGCACTTCGGCCTGCAGTCGGGCGGGCGCACGGAATCCATCCTGCTGTCCATGCCGCCGCTGGCGGCCTGGTCCTACCAGCGCGAGCCGCAGCCGGGTTCGCCCGAGGCGCTGTTGACCGAGCGCTTTCTTCAGCGCCGCGACTGGATCTGAGTGTGTGAGCGCGGGTAACTATAATTTCAATAGCTGCCTGCGCTTGACCATCAAGCGCCAGACCCGTTTTTGATATCTGAAACATGCCCTGACAACCGCTCCGCGCCCCCCTTGGCCGTGGCGGTGCTTGCAGGCTATATTGATTCCATTCCTTCACTGAAGACCACCTGATGACCACTTCCAGCAAATCGGAAACCGCCGCCAAGAAAGACGTCACCAAGCTCCAGCGCGCCATCGTCGATGGCCTGGAAGACGTCAAGGCGCAAGACATCCAGGTCTTCAACACCGAGCATCTCTCGCCGCTGTTCGAGCGCGTGGTCGTCGCCACCGGCAGCTCCAACCGCCAGACCAAGGCGCTGGCCGCCAGCGTGCGCGACGCCGTGCGCAAGGCCGGGTTCCCCAAGCCGCGCAGCGAGGGCGAGGACAACGGCGAATGGATCATCGTGGACTGCGGCCAGGCCGTGGTGCATGTCATGCAGCCCGCCATCCGCCAGTACTACCGGCTGGAGGAGATCTGGGGCGAGAAGCCCGTGCGCCTGAAGCTGGGCGCTGCCAAGCCGCGCAAGATCATGGCCTCGGAAGGCGACGACGAGGCGCCCGCGCGCAAGCCGGCTGCCAAGAAGGCAGCAGCCAAGCCCGCCACGAAGTCCGCAGCTGGCCAGAAGCCGGCCAAGGCGGCAGCTCCCGCAGCGGCCAAACCGGCAGCGAAATCCGCAGTGAAGCCCGCATCCAAGCCCGCTGGCAAGCTCGCGAGCAAGGCACAGAAGGCACCGGTCAAGGCCGCATCCCAACCCGCAGCGAAGAAGAGCACGGCAAAGCCCGTGGCGGAGAAGAAGCCAGCTGTCAAGAACGCGGTGAAGACCGTCGTGGTGAACAAGCCTGTGGCCAAGAAGGCGCCCGCCAAGGCCGCCGCTACCACCACGGCACGCAAGCCGGCCGCCAAATCCACCGGCAAGGCTGTCGCGAAGAAGGCCCCCGCACGCAAGAAGGCCTGAGCCTTGCGCTGACCCATGAAGCTGCTGATCGTGGCCGTGGGCCAGCGGGTTCCCGACTGGGCGCAGACGGCCTATGACGACTATGCCAAGCGATTCCCGCCCGAGCTGAAGGTCGAGCTCAAGGCCGTCAAGACCGAGCCGCGCGGCTCCAAGACGCTGGAGACGCTCTATGCTGCCGAGCGCGAGCGTATCGAAGCGGCCATCCCGCGTGGCACCCGTGTGGTGGTGCTGGACGAGCGCGGCACGGGCCTCACCACCAAGGCCCTGGCCCAGCGGCTGAAGGACTGGCAGCTCGGGGGGGACGACGTGGCCCTGGTCATCGGCGGCCCCGACGGCCTAGACCCGGCCTTTCGCCAGGCGGCGCACGAGCGCATCCGCCTGTCCGACCTGACCCTGCCGCATGCCATGGTGCGCGTGTTGCTCATCGAGCAGCTCTACCGTGCCTGGTCGGTGAATGCCGGGCACCCGTACCATCGCGAATAACTTCAGATTTGATAGCTGCTCGCGCTTTCTGGTCGGGCGCTGGAGGCCCATTTGACTCAAGAACACCGCTTCATCTACTTGGCCTCTCAGAGCCCGCGGCGCCGCCAGTTGCTGGAGCAGTTGGGGGTGTGCCATGAGCTGCTGCTGCCCAACGCGGCGGGGGACGAGGCCGAGGATGCCGAGGCCATTGAAGCCGTGCTGCCTGGTGAGGCGCCCACGACCTATGTCGAGCGGGTGACGGGGCTCAAGCTGGACGCTGCCGTGGCGCGCCATGCGCGGCGCGGGCTGTCGCCAGCGCCCATTCTGTGCTCCGACACCACCGTGGCCCTGGGTCGCACCATCTACGGCAAGCCCGAGGATGCGCACGACGCGGTGCGTATGTTGGGGGAGTTGGCGGGGCATGAACACCGCGTATTGACGGCCGTCGCGCTGCAGGTGGGTCCCCGACGCCTCACGGCGCTGTCAGTCTCGCGCGTGCGCTTTGTGCCCATGTCGCGGGCGCAGATCGAGGACTACGTGGCTACGGGCGAGCCGCTGGGCAAGGCGGGCGCCTATGCGATCCAGGGGCGCGCCGCCGCCTATGTGGAGCACCTGTCGGGCAGTTACTCCGGCATCATGGGCCTGCCCATGTATGAGACGGCGCGCCTGCTGCGCGCGGCGGGCGTGCTGGCCGTCTAGGCGCAGCCTGTCAGGCCCGGAGCCTGGTTACATCGGGTATTTGGCCAGGCGCGCCGTATCCGGGATGTGGATGTCGCGCTTGTCGATGTGGATCAGGCCGGCGGCCTCTAGGTCGTGCAGTACGCGAGAGAAATACTCGGGCGTGATCGACAGCCGCGAAGCGATGGTGGCCTTGCTCACCGGCAGCGAGATGCTGCGCGCGCTGGCTGGCGGCGCGGGAGCAACGGACTGCAGTGCCGCGCGGGCCGGGCATTGCGGAGGCACAGGTGCGGCAGGGGGATGAGGCGCGTCCTCGGGCAGGGCGTGCAGCAGGTAGCCGATCACGCGCTGCGCGCCGTTGTGCAGCGTATAGGTCTGCACGTCATGCACCAGGCCGTGCAGTCGGCGCGAGATGCCGGCGAGCATGCGCATGGCAAAGCGCGGCTCGTTCTCGATCTCGCGCACCACGGCCGCCTTGCCTACAGAGAGCAGCAGGGTATCGGTCAGGGCCTGGGCGTTCACGATATAGGGACGATCAGTAAACATCAGCGCCTCGGCGAAGCTGATGCCGGGGCCGGCAAGCTCGATCACCTTCTCCTGCCCCGCTGGCGACAGTGCAAACAGCTTCACCTGCCCCATTACGGTGACGTGGAATTCCTCGCAGGGCATGCCAACGCTGAACACCATCTCGCCGCGCGCATAGCGGCGTAGCCGGCAACCCGTGCCCAGGCGTTCCAGCTCCTGGGGTGCCATTTCCTGGAACAGGGGCAGCGCCGCAAGGTAGCGCGGTATGTCGAAGTGCGCGATGTCCATGTGCGCATTACAGGGGAGACCCCTAGGTTTTGACTTGATCTATCTCAAATCGTTCAGTGCGATGTGCCCTCACTGCGGGTGATCTTGTTCCAGACGTTGTATTTCCCCACGGGCTTTTTCATGGGCAGGCGCTTGACTTCCTTGAAGGTGGCGGCGTCGTAGACCACCAGGGCGCCGTCCATTTCCCAGACACTGGCGAGGGCGTAGCGGCCATCGCGGGTGAACTCGATGTGCGCCAGCGTCTTGCCGGGCTCGCGCACCTGGGCCACCGGCTGCAGCGTGCGCTTGTCGATGATGGTCAGAGTGTCCTTGGCCGTGGGGCTCATCATGGAGTCGGTCCAGGCGTAGGGCGTGTCCTCATGGCTGCGCATGAAGAAACCCGGGCCGGGCGTGGCGATGGTGCGTACCGTCTTCCAGGTCTGCATGTCGATGACGTCCACGGCCCCGCCGCCCAGGTTGGGGCTGGCCAGCACAGTGGTGTCGCCCCAGGCGAAGGTGATGCCCGAGCCCAGGTGCGGCATGCCGGCGATGGGCAGATCGGCCACCTTGCGCCGGATGTCCAGGTTTACGACCTGCGCGCTTGCGCGTTCGTCGGCGCCACTGCGCGGGCGCGTGGCGCCGAGTACGTGGCGGTAGGACTGGTCGAAGAAGAAGTCGTCCAGCGGCTCGCTCAGGGGGGTGCGCCGCACGCCCAGGTAGCCGGGCCTGGCGATGGCCTCTCCCATCTTGTAGTCGTGCACCAGACCATCGTAGATGGGGGCCGCGTTCCGGTCGTACGAGATTTCCCAGAGCTCGGGGATGTCCTTGAGCGCCACCACAAAGCTCTTGCGCGGCGTGGCGTCGTACACGGCCGAAACGCGTGAACTCGCCTTGCCGTCGAGCGTGGCTGCGGCGTATGTCTGCACGAGGTTCAGATCCGCATCGAACAGCGCCAGCGTGTGGGGCAGGTAGTTGGCGGCCATCACCCAGCGCCCGTCGCCGCTCACGGCCACGTTGCGCATGTTCAGGCCCGCGCGCACCTCGGCCACCACGCGCAGGCGCCACAGGTCGTATTTGGTGATCCAGCCGTCGCGCGAACCGAAGAACACGTAGCGCCCGTCCGGCGTGAACTTGGGACCGCCATGCAGCGCATAGCGGCTGGCAAAGCGCGTGATGACCTCGAAGCGGTCGCCGTCGAGCAGCGAGACATGGTGGTCGCCTCCTTCCACGACGAGGAAGAGGTTCATCGGGTCTGCGTTCCACTTCGGCTTGGCGGGCTCATCGTCGGGCACGGGCGTGAACGTGCGTGACGCCCGGATATCGTCCTCGCCCCAGCGCGGCGCGGGCACCACGGGGGTACGTACCCACGCGGCCAGGGCGCGAATCTCCGCGTCGCCCAACTGCTCGGAGAACCCGGGCATCTGGGTGGCGGGGCGCCCTTGCTGGATGACGCGCAACACCTCGGCGGGGCGCACGCGCTCCAGGCTCTCGGGCAGCAGCGCGGGGCCCATGATGCCGGTGCGCTGCGCGCCGTGGCATACAGCGCAGTGCTGCTGGTACAGGGCGGGGGCGTTGGGCTGGAGGGCTTCGGTGGTTTGGGCGTGCAGGCCCGCGAGCCAGAACAGACCCAAGGCCGCCAGATAACGGCTCGGCCCAGACCAGCGGCTGCCGCGCAAGGGCCGCTTCGCCGCGGCGGTATCCACCTTTTTCGCGATAGCGCAGAGAAGGGGGAAGCGGTGTAGCCGCTCAGGGAAAGGTGTTTCTAGTTTACGCATGGGCAATCTCGATCGTGCGACGGCGCTCATGCTTGGCAGGGGATTCGAAGGGCGTGCTGGATGCGCCCACTTCGGCATCGGTGAGGTAGCAGCCGGGGTCCTCGAACCAGGGGTTGCCCGTGAGCTGCTGTGCGCGCACGCGGGTGTTGCCATTGCAGATCGTGAGGTACTGGCAACCGGCGCAGCGGCCCTGGACAGGGCGCGGGTGCTGCTTGAGCCCCGCCATGAGCGGGTCGCTGGTGTCGTTCCAGATCTGCGAGAAGGGCCGTTCGCGCACGCTGCCCAGGTCGTGGTGCCACCACATGGTGTCGGGGTGCACATGGCCCAGGTTGTCGATATTGGCCACCATCTGGCCGCTGGCATTGCCGCCCCAGGCCAGCAGGCGCTGGCGCAAGGCGCCTTCCCATTGCGGCAGGTGCTCGCGTGCCCATTGCAGCAAATAGGGGCCGTCGGCATCGTTGTTGCCGCTCACGTAGTCGTCCAGGCTGCCGGCCTGGGCATCGGCCCAGGCGTGGTTGAACAGCAGGTCCATGGCCTGGCGTGTGGCCTGGTGGTGCGCGTCCTTGTCGCGGTGGATGTTGCCACGCCCCGCGTAGTTCAGGTGCGAGAAGTAGAACTTGTTGGCGCCCTCGTCCTTCATGAGCTGCAGCAGCGCGGGCAGATCGTGTGCATTCAGCGCTGTCATGGTGAAGCGCAGGCCCACCTTGACGTTGTGCGTGGCCAGGTGGCGGATGGCGGCCAGGCTGCGGTCGAACGCACCGTCCAGACGGCGGAACTTGTCGTGCGTGGGCTTCAGGCCATCCAGGCTGATGCCCACGTAGTCGAAGCCCGCGCCAGCGATGCGCGCGGCCATGGGTGCGTCGATCAGCGTGCCGTTGGTCGAAAGGCCGGTATAGAAGCCCAGGTCACGCGCGCGCGCCGCGATCTCGAAGAGGTCGGGGCGCAGCAGTGGCTCGCCGCCCGAGAGGATGAGCGCAGGCACGCCGAAGGCCTTGAGGTCGTCCATGACGGTGTATACCTCTTGCAACGACAGCTCTCCAGCGTAGTCGTGGTCGGCCGAGAGCGCGTAGCAGTGCTTGCAGGTGAGGTTGCAGCGCCGGATCAGGTTCCAGATGACCACGGGGCCGCGCGCGTGCCGTTCGCGTGAAGTGGGGTAGGTTCCGGTGGCTTGGGCCTGGGCGAGTTCACGCAGGTACTGGCTGATGCGAAACATGGTCAGTCTTCCTTGAGGCGCAGGCCGGTCTTCTTGAGGATGGCCGTGGAGTACAGGATGTCGTGGGCGCGGCAGGCATCGCCCAGCAGGCCGGCAATCTGCTCGGCCTGTTGCTCGACATGCGCGCGGCTGGGGCCATGCAGCATGGCAAACAGGTTGTAGGGCCAGTGGGGCAGGTGGCGCGGGCGGCGGTAGCAGTGGCTCACGCCCGGCAGCGCGGCGACTTGGCGGCCCAGCGCGGCGACCTGGGTATCGTCCACGTCCCACACGCTCATGCCGTTGGCCGTGTAGCCCAGGCGGTAATGGTTGGGCACCGCGCCGATGCGGCGCACCAGGCCCTCGTCGATCATCCGGGCCAGGCGCTCGCGCACCTGCTCGCCAGGCACGCCCAGCATGGCGCCCACGGCTTCGTAGGGGCGCGCCACCAGCGGCAGCCCGCCCTGCGTGGCGGCGATCAGCGCACGGTCGAAGGCATCAAGCGCCATGGTGTTCTCCGGTGGACTGCGCCGGCAGGGGCGGCAGGCGCAACTCCACGAAATACTCTTCTTCCTTGGGAAAGGCGTAGACCGGCAGGCCAGTCGCGTCTTCGATGCGTACCAGGGTCTCGCGCGCCAGCGCGGGGGACTCGGCCGCCACCACGAACCACATGTTCAGCGCATGCTCGCGGCGGTAGTTGTGCGCCACCTCGGTGAAGGCATTGACGGCAGCGCACACGGCGTCAAAACGATCCTCGGGCACAGCCATGGCCGCGAGGACGAATTGGCCGCCTGCGCGTTCGATCTGGAACAGCGGGCCGAAGCGCGTGAGCACACCCTGGGCGAGCAGGCGGTGCAGGCGTTCGATGACCTGCTCTTCGGTCCAGCCGATGTCGGCGGCGACGGCGGCGAAAGGGTGGTCCACCAGCGGAAAGCCGCCGTGCAGGTGGTCGATCAGCCGAGCGTCTTCAGGGGAGAGCATCGACGGCCTCCTGCATGGGTTCGGGAATGGCATGGGGCGCATGGTGGGCAAACCGCCGCGCACCCGTCTGTTTGAAGCGCCGCAGCGAAAACAGCACGGCGCTGGGGCAAGTGGCCAGGCCCGCCTGGGCCACGGCCTGCGCCAGTTGGGTATGCACCGCTGCGCGGTCGCGCCCATGCACCATGCAGTACAGGTTGTAGCGCCAGTCCGGCGTGCGCGCACGGCGGTACGCCAGCGTTACGCCGTGCGCATGGGCCAGGGCCAGGCCGTGGGTGTCCACGTGGTCGTCCGGCACGTCGAACACGGCCATGGCATTCGCTGTGTAGCCCAGTTCATGGTGACGCACCACCACGCCGAAGCGGCTGAGCAGCCCTTCGTCCTGCCAGCGGGCAATGGTGGCCAGCACGGCGGGCGTGCTGCTGTGGAGCTGGTGGGCCCATACGTCATAGGGCCGCTCGGTCAGCGGCAGGCCCTGCTCGGCCAGCGCGGCCAGGGGCCAGTCTTCGGGTGCCAGGGGGGTGCGTGCGCGGCCCGTGGGGCCCGTGGTGCCGACGCCGTCCCCCACGCCTGCGGACGTCCTCTCCAGGTCGAAGGCGGTGTCGATGCGGTAGGGGCGCAGCATGGGCAGGCGCTGCACGGGCAGGCCGGTGGTGTGCTCGATGGACTGGAGCAGGCGCTCCACCTGGTCCGCGTCATGGCCGGTGGCCACGAACCACAGGTTGGTGGTGTGCTCGCGCTCGTAGTTGTGGTTGACGCCTGGGTGGGCCGACACCGTGGCGGCCACGTCGTCGAGCCGCTCGGGCGGCACGGCCATGGCCGCCAGCAGGGAGGCGCCCCCCGCGCCCGGCGCGAACACCGCGCCGATGCGGCTGAGCGCGCCCGCCTGCCACAACCGTGCGTAGCCGCTGAGCACGGCCTCGGCATCCATCCCCAGGCTGTGGCCGATGGCCGCGAAGGGTTCGGCGCACAGGGGGAAGCCGCGCTGCCAGTGGTTGAGCAGCGCGAGGTGGGTTGCGTTCTGGCTGCTCGGCATGGCTTAGAACCCCATGCGCTGTGCGCGGGCAGTGAAGAAGATGCCGCTGGGGGCGTCCACGTCCAGCCTGGCTTGGGACTGCAAGGTGTGCGTGTCGTAGACCTGAACGCGGTTGTCGTCACGGCAGCTGATCCAGACCGATTCGCCGCGCGGCGTGAATTCCATGTGCAGCACGGCCTTGCCGGGCTCCAGCGTCTGCACCACGCGCTGGCTCGGAGTGTCGATGACCTGCACGCGGTTGTAGTCTGGCACAGAGAAGTTGACCCACACCTGACGTCCGTCGGGCCGCGCCATCACGAACACCGGCTGGCCCGCGACCGGAATGCGGCCGACCTCGGCCCAGGTGGCGGTGTCGACCACCAGCACCTCATGGCGGCCAATGGCCGGCAGATAGGCATGGCCTCCCGCGATGGCCCAGCCGCGCAGATGGGGCATTTTGTACACCGGCAGCGGTTGCTGGCCGCGGCCGTAGCCTGCGAGGATGCGGCGCACGCGCGGCGGGTTGTCCCAGAGGTCCACCATGGCCAGGCCGTCTTCACCGAACAGGCCGGCGATGTAGTGGCGTCCGTTGGGCGAGACCAGCGCGTCGTAGGGCTGGCGGCCGATGTTGGGGATGGTGGTGACCTGCGGCTTTCGGGGGTTGGAGCAGTCGGCGATGCAGATGGCGTTCGCGTCGAACAGGCTGTAGATGAACCGGCGCTGCGGCAGGTCGGCCAGGCCGACGACGCGCGAGCGTTCGCCGCTGGCCGTGTGGGCGGGAAGGTCGGCCAGCAACTCAAGGGTGGCGGCGTCGAAGACCTTGACGCCGCCGGGCGTGTAGTTCTGCGCCACGACCAGGCTGCCGTCGGCGCTGATGGCGCCACCGATGGAGTTGCCGGCCTGCATCACGCGGCCCGTGATGTGCTGGGTGAGCAGGTCTACCTGGGTCAGGCCGCCGTCGCGGCCGAAGACGTAGGCAAAGCGCTCATCACGCGAGAACACCACCGAGGCGTGCGACAGGTCGCCCAGGCCGGTAACGCGGCCCACGGCTTCGCGCCGGCTGGTGTTGATCAGGGTGAGTGCGCCCTTGGCGCGCTCGATGACCACGCCCAGATCGCCCGTGCCCTGCAGCGTGGCTGCAGGAGCGGCGGATGTGGAGGTGGTGGAAGAGGGAGCCGCACAGCCCGTGGCAATCAGGGGTGCACTGGCGGTAAGGGAGAGCAGGGCACGCCGTTTCATGGGGCGGACCTCCTGTTTTCTTCGGGGAACCCATTGGCCAGCTGTTCGGCGATCCACAGGGCCTCGCTTCCCTGCAGCATGGCGCTCCAGGGCGGCATGGGTGTACCGGGGATGCCGTGGGTGATGACGGCAGCCAAATACTCGGGCGGCTTGCCGGCCAGGGCCTCGCGGGTGAGCGCGGGACCCAGGCCGCCCGTCAGGCGCATGCCATGGCACGAACCGCAGTCCTGCCGCACCATGCGCACGAGCTGGGCGGCTCGGTCAGGGTCGGGCGTGCCCTGTGCGCCGGCCGCCGAAGCGGCCAATGCCAGGGCCAGGGACAGGAACGCGGTGCGTGACATGGCTGGCCTTCGAAGTGCGTCAATAGACGTCGTGCTGGGTGTTGTACACGTTGAAGTGGCCGGTCGGCGTGATCAGGCGCGGGTCCTTGATCACGGACTTCAGCTTGAGCGTCTTGTCGTCCACGACGACCAGCGCACTTTGCTTGTCCTTGGCCGACCACACGGCGAACCACACTTCGTCACCTGCCTTGTTGTACTCAGGCTGGGTCACGCGCTTGGCGCCGCCGTCATCGGGCAGACCTGCCCATTCGGCGATCGGCAGCGTGACGTAGCCCTTGTCCAGGTTGTTGATGTCAAACACCACCACGGCTTGCGAAACCTTGGGATCAGGATTCAGCGGTGCGTCGGACCACAGGTGCTTGGACTTGGGATGGGTCTTGATGAACAGCGCTCCGCCGCCCGGGCCCTTGAGCTTGGCCACTTCCTTGAAGGCGTATTGCTTGTTCTTCTGCGGGTCGGTGCCGATCAGCGAGATGGTCTCGTCGCCCAGGTGACCCGTGGCCCACACCGGACCGTACTTGGGGTGCGTGAAGTTGGCGCCGCGGCCGGGGTGGGGGATCTTGCCCACTTCGGTCAGACCGGCCAGCTTGCCGTCCTTGGCGTCGATCGCAGCAATCTTGTTGCTGTTGTTGGCAGCCACCATGAAGTAGCGCTTGGATGCATCCCAGCCACCGTCATGCAGGAAGGGAGCCGAGCCGATCTCGGTGGTCTTCAGCGCATTCAGGTTGGAGTAGTCCACCATCATCGTCTTGCCGGTTTCCTTCACGTTCACCAGGAACTCGGGCTTGTAGTGCGATGCCACGATGGAAGCCACGCGCGGCTCGGGGTGGTATTCCTGCGTGCCGACGACCATGCCGCGGGTAGACACGATCTTCAGGGGCTCCAGGGTGTTGCCGTCCATGATGGTGTACTGGGGAGGCCAGTATGCACCGGCGATCGCCAGCTTGTCCTCATAGCCCTTGAACTTGGAGGTGTCCACCGAGCGTGCTTCCAGGCCCACGCGGATTTCAGCCACGTTGTCGGGCTTTTCCATCCACAGGTCGATCATGTTGATCTTGGCATCGCGGCCGATCACGAACAGATAACGCCCCGAAGCCGACATGCGCGAGATGTGCACCGCGTAGCCGGTCTTGACGATGTTGATGATCTGCTTGGTGTCGCCGTCGATCAGCGCCACTTCGCCCGTGTCGCGCAGCGTGGTGGAGAAGATGTTGTCCAAGTTGTACTTGTTCATCTTCTTCTTGGGACGCTGGTCTGGCGGCACGATGACCTTCCAGGTGTTCTTGGCGTCGGCCAGGCTCCACTCGGGCGGTGTGGGAGGGTCCTGCTGGATGTAGCGGGCCATCAGGTCCACGGTCGCCTCGTCGAATTCGCCGGACGTCTGCCAGTTGGGCATGCCGGCAGGCGAGCCGTAGGCGATGAAGACCTTGAGGTAGTCCGTGCCCTTGGGCAGGGTCACGTCCGGTGTGAGCGGCTTGCCCGTGGCGCCCTTGCGCAGCACGCCGTGGCAGCCCGCGCAACGCTCGAAGTAAATCTGGCGTGCGCGGTCGAACTCGGCCTGCGTCATCTTGGGTGCCTTGGGGTTCGTGCTCTGGTACATGGGCACTTCCGCCAGCGGCGATCCGCCTGCCTGGTAGTTTTTCTCGGCCTCCGAGACTGGCTTGGCGTCCTGCGCCATAGCGGTGGCAGACACCAGGGTGGCGGCCGCTAATGCGACCAGCCTGGCGATCCTCTTTGCTGTCATTGTGGGTCCTCTGCGTCACGGATCAGCGCTTGGGTGGGCCCTGGCGGCTGCCAGGGCCACTCTCGCGAGGTCGCTGTCCATCCCCTCTTCATGCGAGTGGGAGTATCGTCGCAGCGGGTGTTGCCGCTGTCCTTGAACTGGTTCAAGGACGCAAACGGTGCAGCCTTTGAACAATGGAGCCACCCCATGATCCGCAAAGGAGAGGCCCATATGAGCTTCATTGAAGATGCGCGCTGGTTCACCGTGGCACCCGCAGCAGGAGAGTCCGGACAGCCCCCGAAGCCTGGACACGTGACGCTGGTGGGCGCAGGCCCGGGCGACCCTGAGTTGCTCACGCTGCGCGCCGTCAAGGCCCTGCGCGGCGCGCGCCTGGTGCTCTACGACCACCTGGTCGGCAAGGAGGTGCTGCGCTACGTGGCTGAGGATGCCGACCTGATCTACGTGGGCAAGCAGTCCTCGCACCACACGCTGCCGCAGGAATCGATCATCGACCTCATGGTGCGCCTGGCGCGCAGCGGGCGCAGCCTGGTGCGTCTGAAAGGCGGCGATGGCTTCATCTTCGGCCGTGGCGGCGAAGAGGTGCAGGCGCTGGCCGAGGCCGGTATCGCGTTCGACGTGGTGCCGGGCATCACGGCCGCGCAGGGTGCGGGCGCCTGCGCCGGCATCCCGCTCACGCACCGCGACCACTCTGCGACCCTGGTGTTTGCCACCGGCCACCTGCGCGGCGACAACGAAGTGGCGCTGGACTGGGAGGCGCTGGCGCGCCCGCGCCAAACCGTGGTGATCTACATGGGTATGGGCACGCTGCCGATCATCTGCCGCGAACTGGTGCGCCACGGCCTGCCGGACAGCACGCCCGCAGCGCTGGTGGAGCAAGCCTCGCTGCCCGGGCAGCGCTGCATCACCGGCACGCTGCAGGACCTGCCCGCGCTGGCGCAGCAGCACCGCGTGCGTCCGCCGGCGCTCATCATCGTGGGCGACGTGGTGGCGCTGCAGCCGCAACTCATGCAGGGCATGCTGGCGACGGTGGTGTGACGGGCGCCGGCCGCCGGTAGGGCGGCGGGGAGCGCTGGTTCTGAGGCATCATGGGCGCCTCATCTGGCAAAAGCCCATGCAACAAGACATCCTCATCAACTGGTCGCCGCAGGAAACGCGCGTGGCCGTGGTCGAAAACGGCGCCGTGCAGGAACTGCACGTGGAGCGCACGCTGGAGCGGGGCCTGGTCGGCAACGTGTACCTGGGCAAGGTCTCGCGCGTGCTGCCGGGCATGCAATCGGCCTTCATCGACATCGGGCTGGAGCGTGCGGCCTTTCTGCATGTGGCGGACGTGTGGCACCGCCAGGAAGGCGGCGAGGCGCCGATGTTCGCGCGCAAGAACGAACCGCCCGTGCCCATCGAGAAGCAGGTCTTCGAGGGCCAGGCGCTCATGGTGCAGGTCATCAAGGACCCCATCGGCAGCAAGGGCGCACGCCTGTCCACGCAGATCAGCATCGCCGGGCGGCTGCTGGTCTTCCTGCCGCAGGACGACCACGTGGGCGTGTCGCAGAAGATTCCCCAGGCCGAGCGCGACGCCTTGCGCACGCGGTTGCAGAAGCTGGTGGATGACCAGGCATCGGGCAACGGCGGCGGCTTCATTCTGCGCACCAATGGTGAGGACGCCAGCAACGAAGAGCTGGCCGAAGACATCGCCTACCTGCGCAAGACCTGGGCAGGCATCCGGCAGGCAGCGCTGACGCATCCGCCCACCTCACTGCTGTACCAGGACCTGAGCCTGCTGCAGCGTGTGCTGCGCGACCTGGCGGGCGAGCAAACGCAGAGCATCCGCATCGATTCGCGCGAGCAGTTTGTGGCACTGAAGGCGTTCGGCAATGAATTCATGCCTGCGGCCGCCGCCAAGCTGCAGCTGTACAAGGGCGAGCGCCCCATCTTCGATCTGTATTCCATCGACGAGGAGATCGCCCTGGCGCTGGGCCGGCGCGTGCAGCTCAAGTCGGGCGGCTACCTCATCGTGGACCAGACCGAGGCGCTGACCACCATCGACGTGAACACCGGCGGCTACGTGGGCGCGCGCAACTTCGACGACACCATCTTCAAGACCAACCTGGAGGCGGCGGGCGCCATCGCGCGGCAACTGCGCCTGCGCAACCTGGGCGGCATCGTCATTGCCGACTTCATCGACATGCTGCGCGAGGACCACCAGGCCGCGGTGTTGGCGGAGTTCCGCAAGCAGCTCGCGCGCGACCGGGTCAAGACCATGGTGGGCGGTTTCTCGCAGCTGGGCCTGGTGGAGATGACGCGCAAGCGCACGCGCGAATCGCTGGCGCACATGCTGTGCGAGCCGTGCCCCACGTGCCAGGGCGCGGGCCAGGTGAAGACCGCGCGCAGTGTGTGTTACGACATCCTGCGCGAGGTGCTGCGCGAGGCGCGCCAGTTCAATCCGCGCGAGTTCCGCGTGGTGGCATCCCCGCGCGTGGTGGAGCTGTTCCTGGACGAGGAGAGCCAGCACCTGGCGGGTCTGTCGGACTTCATTGGCAAGCCGATCTCCCTGCAGGCCGAAAGCGCCATGGGCCAGGCGCAGTACGACATTGTGCTGCTGTGAGTTTTTTAACGTGCAATGATGTTTTATTTTTTCTAAAAAATATATTTAAAATCAATAGCTTGTAAATTATTTCATCCAGTGTCGTGCATTTTGATGCACTACTACCATCAAGCCCAAAATGTGTAGCTGCATGTGTAGCTAGGTGAGTAGCTGAATAAGAGGGATAGATGGCTGCAACACGTATGTGTTGATTTCCACCGAATTCTGACCCACCCCCGGTGGGTCAGTTCTGGGTGGAAACACACCAACTTGGATGAGCTGGGCGACAAGGCCACGGTGATTGATGCCTTCTTCCAATATGCCCAGGCTGAGCAGCAGCGTGAAGCGCAGGCGTTGATTGATGAGGAGAAGCTGAATGTGGAAGCTGCCAAACGCTACATCACCAATTCCTTGAAACGTGAATTGTGGCAGCTCATGCCGCCCTATCCTGGCGAGGCACCCGCGACGGCGGTGGATCTGCAGGCGCTGTACCGGTCGCTGGGCGTGTACCGCGCGCCGCAGGCGGCTGCACCGGCCCCGCAGGCCGATGCCGAGTCCGCAGG
Organism: Diaphorobacter sp. ED-3; assembly: GCF_027625375.1. Lineage (NCBI taxonomy): Bacteria > Pseudomonadati > Pseudomonadota > Betaproteobacteria > Burkholderiales > Comamonadaceae > Diaphorobacter > Diaphorobacter sp. ED-3. Next base: position 2,119,388 of record NZ_CP115182.1, read on the forward strand.
CGCAGGCGCAGGCGAAGGCGCGGCGCAGGCGCTGCAGGCCTGGTCGCAGGACTTCGTGGCGGGACTGGGCACGCCCGGCGGGCGCGGCAGCAACAACTGGGTGCTGGACGGCACGCGCACGGCCAGCGGCCGGCCGCTGCTGGCCAACGACCCGCACCTGGGCCTGGGCGCGCCGGCGCTGTGGTACTTCGCGCACCTGAAGGCGCCGCAGGGCAGGGCGTCCGACGGCACGCCCGTCGCGGCCATTGACGTGATCGGCGCCACCTTGCCGGGCCTGCCCTTCGTGGTGCTGGGCCGCACGGCCGAGGTGGCCTGGGGCTTCACCAACACCGCGCCCGATGTGCAAGACCTGTACATCGAGGCCATCCACCCCGACGACCCCTCGCGCTACCGCACGCCCGAGGGCTGGCAGGGCTTCGAGCAGCGCGAGCACGTGATCCGCGTGAAGGGCCGCCCCGACGTGCGCCACACTGTGCGCAGCACGCGCCATGGGCCGGTGATCAGCGATGCGCAGCCCGCGCTGCACGGCAGCGTGCTGGACCTGCGCCGGCATGTGATCGCGCTGCGGTGGAGCGCACTGGATGCCGACAATTACACCGTGCTGGCGGGCCTGCTGAGCAACCAGGCGCGCTCGGTGGAGGAGCTCTTCGCAGGCATGGCGCACTACCACTCGCCCATGCAAAGCGTGGTGGCGGCGGACGTGCATGGCGCGATCCGCTTCCAGGCCTTTGGGCGCGTGCCCCTGCGTGCGGCCGGCAACGAACTGCGCGGTGTGGCCCCCGCGCCGGGCTGGGAGGCGCGCTACGACTGGCAGGGCTGGCTGCCCCTGGCGCAGACGCCGCAGGACGACGGCGGCGCGCGCGGCTGGATCGCCACGGCCAACCAGCGCATCACGGCGCCGGGCTATCCGCACTTCCTGACGCAAGACTGGGCCTTGCCCTACCGCTACCAGCGCATAGAGCAGCAGCTGGAGGCACGGCGCCTGCACGACCTGCCGTCCCTGCGCGCGCTGCAGGGCGACACGGTGTCCCCCGCCGCGCTGCGCCTGTTGCCCCATTTGCTGGCGGCTCCGGTTTCGCAGCCGCTGGCGCGGCAGGCCCAGGCGCTGCTGCGCGGCTTTGACGGCGACATGCGCCCCGACCGCGCGGCGCCGCTCATCCTGTCGGTGTGGGCCGACGAGCTCACGCGCGCACTGGTCGTGCCCCGCGTGGGTGAGGAGCGCTTTGCCGCCACCTACGGCCGGCGGGACTTCCGTGCGGGCCTGGAAGGCATGCTGGAGCGCGGTGACACCTGGTGGTGCCCGCCCCACGGCTGCGCCGCACATGCCGGCGCGGCGCTGGAGCGTACCGTGCAGCGCCTGGCCGCGCGCTATGGCAACCAGCCCGAGCGCTGGGCGTGGGGCGCGGCGCATCCGGCGCTTTCCGTGCACAAGCCGCTGGGCAGCGTGCCCGTGCTGTCGCGCTGGTTCAACGTGGGCGTGCCCTCGGGGGGCGATGCGTACAGCGTCAACGTGGGCCAGTACAACGCTGCGCAGCCCGTGGAGCCCTTCGCCAGCCGGCACGCGGCCTCGCTGCGCGCGCTGTACGACCTGCAGGACCCGGAGCGTTCGCTGTTCATTTACCAGACGGGTCAGAGCGGGCTGGTGTTCTCGCCGCGCTACGCCGACATGGCCCAGGCCTGGGCCGGCGGCGGCTACCGCCCCCTGCAGCGCCAGCCGCGCCGCTACGTGCACCAGTTGCAGCTGCGCCCCTAGACACCGGGCGGGCGCACGCCGCGGTGCCGCTTGTCACGCCTGTCGCATTACAGTGGCACGGACAACCCTGAAGGAGAGCCGTCCATGACCATCCAGTTGCAGCGCATCGAGGGCACCCCCATGGCCCAGCGCCTCACCATCCGCAGCCACGAATGGGCGGTGGACGGCACGGCCGCCGAAGGCGGCGACGACACCGGCCCCAACCCGCACGACCTGTACGACGCCGCGCTGGGCGGCTGCAAGGCGCTCACGCTGCTGTGGTACGCGCGGCGCAAGGGCTGGGACGTGCAGGACGTGCGCACCGTGGTGGAGCGTGATGCCTCACAGGAGCGCAGCGGTACCTATCGCCTGGCCACACGGCTGCAAGTGCAGGGCGACTTGAGCGATGCGCAGATCGCCGAGCTGCAGGCCGCGATCGGCAAATGCCCCGTGCACAAGCTCATGACCCAGGTGACCACCGAGATCACCACCGTGGTGGAGCGCGCATGAGCGCCGACGCCATTCCTGCGCAGGGCCCTCTGCGCCTGAGCGGGCACTTCAAGGACCTGGGCGGCGGCTTCACTGTGCGCCGCCTGCTGCCGGCGCTGCAGCGCCGGTCGGTGGGGCCCTTCGTGTTCTTCGACCACTTCGGCCCCGCGACGGTGGCGCCTGCATCCGCCTATGACGTACGGCCCCACCCGCACATCGGGCTGGCCACGGTCACCTACCTGTTCGAGGGCGCGATCCTGCACCGCGACAGTTTGGGTTCGCTGCAGCAGATCGAGCCCGGCGCCATCAACTGGATGACGGCGGGGCGCGGCATCGTGCATTCCGAGCGGCGCCCGCCCGCGCTGGCGCACAGCACTTATGTGAACCACGGCATCCAGCTCTGGGCGGCGCTGCCGCAGGCGCATGAGGAAGCGGCGGCGCATTTCGCCCATACCCCTGCGGACCAGATCCCGGCCTACCAGCATGGCGGCGCAGCGGTGCGGGTGCTGATTGGCGCGGCCTTCGGCTGCCAGTCGCCCGTGGCCACGTTTGCGCCCACGCTGCTGCTGGATGTGCGGCTGGAGCCGGGTTCTGCGCTGGACCTGCCCGCGCTCGCCGACGAGATGGCGCTCTACACCGTGAGCGAGGGGCTGTGGCTGGACGCCGAGGCGTTGCCCGCGCAGACGCTGGCGCTGCTGGAGCCCGGCCGCTCCACCAGCGTGCGCGCGGGTAAGGCGGGGGCGCGGTGCGTGGTGATCGGCGGCGCCGCCCTGGACGGCCCGCGCCACATCTGGTGGAACTTCGTTTCCAGCCGCAAGGAGCGCATCGTGCAGGCCGCCGATGACTGGGAGCGCGACGCCATGGGCCACATCCCGGGCGAGAGCGAACGCATTCCCCTGCCGCCGCGGAGGTTCCAGGTGTAAGTTGTTGAGAGAAAAATTGGCTGTAGCGCTTGTTGGGTAAGCGCTAGCAGCTATTTTTTCAGGAGCGATTTGCGCCCGGTCCTTCGGGGGATGGCGTGAGCATCGTGGACTCCACCTTGTTCGCCAACTGGGCCACGGCCAGCGCGGCCGGGCAGCCGGGCATCTGCAGCATCAGCAACTGGCGGCGCATCACGGCGTCGCGCACCGAGGTGTCGGCGGGAATGTCCCCTACGTGGATCAGCCGCATGGGGCGGCCGGTGTCGGTGGTCACGAAGCGGTCCAGCACCTGCTGCAATTGCCCGGTGATGGCGCGTCCGTCCCCCGGACGTGCGGCCTGGTTCACCACCATGCGCACGTGCTGGCGCTTTTGCTGGGTGGCCAGCACCTTGATGGCGGCGTAGGCGTCGGTGAGCGACGTGGGCTCGGGCGTCGCGACGATGAGTACCTCGTGCGCCAGCGAGACGGAAAACAGCACCACGTCGGAGATGCCCGCGCCGGTGTCCAGCAGCACCACGTCAAAGCGGGGTGCCAGCGTGTGGATGACGTTGAGGAATTCGTTGCGCACCTCGGGCGTGAGGCGCGAGTACTCGACCATGCCGGAGCCGGCCAGCAGGACCGAAAAGCCGCCGGGCGCCTTGATCACGGCGTCTTCCAATTGGGCCTTGCCGGTAAAGACGTCGTGGAGCGTGACCTTGGGGTGCAGGTTCAGCACCACGTCCAGGTTGGCCAGGCCCAGGTCGGCGTCCAGCACCAGCACGCGGTGCCCGCGGCGGGTGAGGGCGGCCGCCAGGTTGGCGGACACGAAGGTCTTGCCCACGCCGCCCTTGCCGCTGGTGATGGCGATGATGCGTGCGTTGGCAGGTGTGGTGGAGGGCACGGAAGCAGAAGCCGGCGCAGCGGCGCCGGCCGGTGGAGTCGTCGGGTTGGGGGACAGCGCGTCGTTCATCACTACTGGGCTTTCAATAGGCGCTGCCTGTGGATGGATCCAAAGGCGGGGGCAGCTCGCCCCATCCCGACGGAGTGTATAGCGGGCCGAACAGCAGACTCTTTTCTTCCGCAGTGACCGTGCTGTCGGGTTGTTCTTCGATGCTGATGCAGTTGCGGCCGCCGAGCTTGGCCTTGTACAGCTCGGCATCGGCCCGGTCGGCCCACAGGGCGGTGGTGCTGCGGATCCATTGCAGCGCGAAGGCGCCGCCGATGCTCACGGTGACGTTCAACGTGAGCGATGGCGAGATGCGCACGGGCGTGGCTTCGACCGCGCGGCGCACGCGTTCGGCGATCACCCGGCCAAAGCCGAACTGGCAGGCGGGCAGCACGATGGCGAATTCCTCGCCGCCGTAGCGGGCCACGGTGTCCATGGGGCGTACGCAGCTCTCCAGCGTACGCGCGACGGACTGCAGCACGATGTCGCCGGCCAGGTGGCCATGGCGGTCGTTGACCTGCTTGAAATGGTCGATGTCCAGCATCAGCAGCAGCGCGGCTTCGCCCGAGCGCGCGACCCGGTCGATCTCGCGCTCCAGCACCGCACGCACGTGGCGACGGTTGGCCAGCCCGGTGAGCGGGTCCTTCAGCGAGAGTTCGCACAGGCCGTCAATGAGGTTCTGCAGGTACAGCAGCGGCGTCTGGCCCTGCAGGGACACTTCGGAACCCAAGGACTGCGCCACCAGGGCATGGGCCGTGGCCAGACGCAGGTCGCGCAGAGAGACGGAAGCGGGGGACGCGGTGTTTGTCACAAACAGAAACAAATATCTATCGGCAGTGTAGCAGCTATAGCTTCGGTAGCGGCTGAGCTGGGCCACTTGTGGCGGACTGCGGGGCCGAGGCAGGGTTCCCGGCGTCGGGGGGCGCCAGCCTCTGCAGTGCCGCGATGGCCTCGGCGTCGGTGCGGTACAGCGCGAAGTTGGGTCCCGGCGCCAGCGCGCCTGCATTGTCCAGCGTGTGCTGTACCGGTAGCTTGATGCCGGTCACATGCAGCGTGCCGCCGTGGCTTTGCAGCAGCGTGCGCAGGCGGATGAAGGCCTCCACCCCCGTCACGTCGATGCGGTTGATGGGCAGCGCGAACAGGCACAGGTGGCGGATGGACGGGCGCTGGGCCAGCTCGTCGGTCACGCGGCGCTCCAGCGCATTGGCGGAGGCGAAGTCCAGCTCGGCATCCATGCGCAGGGCCAGCAGCTCTGGCGCCAGCGGGGGCAGCTGCCACAGGTGGCGGTCGCGCAGGCTGCCGTCGGGGTGCAGGCCCACCTCGATGATGCGCGGGTGCAGCCGCTGGTAGAGAAAGTGGCTCAGGTTCATCAGCAGGCCCACCAGCACGCCCCAGTACATGCGCGGTGCCGTGGCCAGCGTGAGGCCGAAGGTAACGAGGCCGATGGCCGTCTCCACGCGCGAGACGCGCCACAGGCGGAACATGCCGGCGGGCTTGATGAGGCTGGTGACCGCTGTCACCACCACGGCGGCCAGCACCGGCTGTGGTACGTGGTACAGGGCCGGCGTGAGCCACAGCAGCGTTGCCAGCACCAGCACCAGCGCGAACAGCGTCGCCCAGCCGCTCTTGGCGCCCGCATACAGGTTGATGGCGGAGCGCGAGAACGACGCGCTGGTGGCAAAGCTGCCGCACAGGCCCGAACTGATCTTGGCCATGCCATGGGCGATCAGGTCCTGGTTCTCGTTCCAGCGGGTGCCGCCCTGGTGGTGCTCCACCTTGGCGCTGGAGGCGGTCTCCAGGAAGCTGACCAGCGTGACGACCATCACCGGCATCACCAGCGCGCCCATCTCTTCCCACGAGAGCCATCCCGGCCAGTACAGCGTCGGCAGGCCGGAGGGCAAGTGGCCGATCACGGCGCCGTCGGCATCGGCATAGCCCATGGCCCAGCTGATGAGCGCCGCCAGCGCGATCACCACGATGGCGGCCGGGAAGCTGGAGCGCCAGCGCCGCGCCAGCACCAGGCAGCCCAGGCTGCCCAGGCCGAACGCCAGCGCGCGCAGATCGAAGTGGTGCAGCGACGGGCTGACCGCCAGTGCGCTCCAGCTGGTGCGAAGGCCCAACAGGTCGGGCAGTTGCGAGGCCAGGATCAGCAACGCCGCAGCCTGCGTGAAGCCGCCCAGCACCGGCGAGGTCACCAGGTTGAGCAGCCAGCCGAAACGCACCACGCCCAGCAGCAGCTGCAGCAGGCCCGACAGCAGGGCCATCCACACCGCCAGTGTGACCCAATGGGCACTGCCGGGCTCGGCCAGCCCGGTGATCGACGCGCCGATGAGCAGGCTGGTGAGCGCCGTGGGCCCGACGCCGAGGCGGGTGGATGAGCTCCACAGCACGGCCACCAGTGCCGGCACCAGCGATGCGTAGATCCCCGTCACCAGCGGCATGCCGGCCAGCGCGGCGTACGCCACGCCCTGCGGCACCAGCATCAGCCCGACGGTCATGCCGGCCCAGAACTCGCCCTGCAGCAGCGCGGATGTCGGGCGGGGCCAGGAGAGAAAGGGAAACCAGCGATGCAGCAAGGATGAGGACATCGGCCGATTGTCCAGGCTTGCGTCGGCACGTGCCTGAAAGCCGCTGTTGTCCTACTGCGGTTTCGGCCCTGTCCGACCGGCTCGGCAGCCAGTGCTTTCTACAGTGGACCCCGTACCCACTGGAAGGAGATATGCCATGACAACCCCTCTTTTTCGAGCGTCGCGCTGGACCACTTTCGCCGCTGCCGCTGCCCTGGCCGCCGGGCTGAGTGCTTGCAACAAGGCCGAGGAACCCACGGCCGGTCAACGCCTGGATTCCGCCATCAACAAGACCGAACAGGCGGCCCAGGATGCCAAGCAAAAAATGGAATCCGCGGCGCAGGAAGCCGGGCAGGCTTCACGCAACGCCACGGCCGACGCAGCCGCCCTAATGGACGATGCCGGCATCACCGCCAAGGTGAACGCGGGCCTGGCGCAAGACCCGGACCTCAGCGCCATCAAGATCGACGTGGACACCCGCGCGGGCGTCGTCACGCTCAATGGCCCCGTGAAAAGCGAGCAGGCCCGTGACCGTGCCAGCCAGATCGCGCAGGCCGTACCGGGCGTGACCTCGGTGGTCAACAACCTCACCATCTCCAGCGGCGGCTGAGCCTGGGCGGGGGACAGGCTCTACCATCGGCGCATGAAGCAGCCCTCCACACCCGACCTGTCCACCCGCCTCATTCACCACGAGTACACACCGCCGCAGGGTTTCCATGCCCCGCAGCCAGCGGTGCACAAGGCGTCCACCGTCATCTTCCCCAACGTCGCCGCGATGCGCGCGCGCGAGTGGAAGGACAAGAGCAGCTACACCTACGGGCTGCACGGCACGCCTACCACCTACCAGCTGGAAGAGCGCCTGGCCACGCTGGAAGGCGGGCTGCAGTGTCTGCTGGTGCCCAGCGGCCTGGCGGCCATTTCCACCGTATCGCTGGCGCTGCTGCGCCAGGGCGACGAGGTGCTGATCCCGGACAACGCCTATGGTCCCAACAAGGCACTGGCCGAGGTGGAGCTGCGCCACTACGGCATCCGCCACCGTATCTATGACCCCTTGGACCCGGCGGACCTCGCATCCAAGATCACCGACGCCACGCGGCTGGTGTGGCTGGAGGCGCCGGGCTCCGTCACGCTGGAGTTTCCCGACCTGGTGGAGCAGGTGCGCATCTGCCGCGCACGCGGCGTGGCCACGGTGCTGGACAACACCTGGGGCGCGGGCCTGGCTTTCGCACCCTTCGACCTGCTGGGCCGTGGCGCGGGTGCCGAGGGCGCGCTGGGCGTGGACGTATCCGTGCATGCGCTCACCAAATACCCCAGCGGCGGGGGCGATGTGCTGATGGGCAGCATCACCACCCGCGACGAGGGGCTGCACCTGCGCATCAAGCTCACGCATATGCGGCTCGGGCTGGGGGTGGGGGCGAACGACGTGGAAGCGGTCTTGCGGGCGCTGCCCAGCATGGCGCTGCGCTACCACGCGCACGATGCGGCCGCGCGCGACCTGGCGCAGTGGATGGGCTTGCAGCCCGCGGTGGCCCAGGTGCTGCACCCGGCGCTGCCCGGATCGCCCGGCCATGCGCAGTGGAAGGCGCTGTGCGGCGCAGCCAATGGCGGGCAGGGCGCTGCCGCGGGCCTGTTCAGCGTGGTCATTGACGCACGCCACAGCCAGGCGCAGGTGGATGCCTTTTGCGACGGCCTGCGCCTGTTCAAGCTGGGCTACAGCTGGGGCGGGCCGATGAGCCTGGTGGTGCCCTACGACCTGCCCAGCATGCGCACGGGCGCCACCGCGCATCTGCGGCCCGGCACCGTGGTGCGCTTCTCCGTGGGGCTGGAGGCCGTGGACGACCTGCGTGCCGACCTGGCGCAGGCGATGCACCAGGCCTTTGGAGCTGCCTGATGCGTTGGCGGCTGGCGCGGCGAGGGTGGTAGTTTCCTTGATGGTGGTCAGGCAGTCAGGTGGTTAAGGTGGCAGCAACGCCACTGCCGCAGCGATGCCGACCGCCATGTCTGATTCTTCCGCGCCAGTCACCTCCGCGCCGGTGTCCGCACCGGTGACTCTCAACCCCTTGCGCTGGCCGGACCCGCTGCATTGGCTCGTGCTGGGGGCGCGTGACATGATGGCCGCGCCCGGCGTGGCGCTGTTCTACGGTACGTGGTTCTGGGGCATGGCACTCCTGCTGGGCTGGGTGTTTCAGGCGCGGCCGGAATACACCATGTCGTTTGCCAGCGGCTGCCTGCTGGTGGGCCCCTTCCTGGCCATGGGGCTGTACGACACCAGCCGCCGGCGCGAACAGGGATTGGCGCCCGACCTGGGCGAATCGCTGACCTGTTGGGACCGCCACCTGGGCAGCATGGGCATGCTGGTACTCGTACTTGTGGTGCTGGAACTGCTGTGGGGCCGCGCGTCGCTCGTGGTGTTTGCCGTGTTCTTCAACACCGGCATGCCGTCCACCACGGGGGTGGTGCAGGCGGTGTTCAACCCGGGCAACTGGCAGTTCGTCGCCGTGTACCTGCTGGTGGGCAGTGTGTTCGCGGCCCTGGTGTTCTCCAGCATGGTGGTGTCCATTCCGATGATTCTGGACCGCGACACCGATGCGCTCACGGCCGGCATTGCGAGCATGCGGGTGGTGGTGGAAAACCCCGGCGTGATGCTGGTGTGGGGCCTGCTCATCACGGCGCTGGTGGCGTTGTCGCTGTTCGCCTGGGGCGCGGGCTTGCTGGTGGTGGGGCCGGTGCTGGGGCATGCCAGTTGGCATGCCTACCGCGCGGCGGTGGCGGCGCCCACTGCGCCCCTTGCGCCCGCGCAGGCGCCGCAGAGCGCCGGCTGATTCTCTGACGATGGTTTACAGCAACGCGCGCAGCGCGGGCCACACGTTGTCCAGCATGCGCGGGTGCGCCTGGGCCGTGGGGTGGATGCGGTCGGGCTGGAACAGCGCCGTGGGATCGGGCCCATCGGCCACGCCCTTGAGCAAGAAGGGCACGAGCGCCGCCTTGCGCTCCTGGGCCACGTTCTCGAAGACCTCGGCGAACTGCCGGGTGTAGTTGGCGCCGTAGTTGGGCGGCACCTGCACACCCACCAGCAGCACGCGCGCGCCCGCGGCCTGGGCCTGTTCGGTCATCCACGCCAGGTTGCCCTGGGTGCTGGCCAGCGGCAGGCCGCGCAAGGCGTCGTTGCCGCCGAGTTCGATCACCACATGCGTGGGCCGGTGCTGCTGGAGCAGTGCGGCCAGCCGCGCACGGCCGCCGGCGGTGGTGTCGCCACTCACGCTGGCGTTGACCACCGTGGCGGGGATCTTCTCCTGCGCTAGCCGCTTGTCCAGCAGCGCCACCCAGCCGGTGCCGCGCGGAAGGCCGTATTCGGCGCTGAGCGAGTCGCCCACCACCAGGATCACGGGGGCGCGGGTGGGTTTCTTGCCACCGGACTGCGCAAGGGCGGGCGCCGCGCCCCACAGGGCCAGTGCGCCCGCCACGATAAAGTCACGCCGAACCATATGCTTCACTGCCGAGAACCTTTCATGTCCGAAACCTCCGCCGCGGCCCCTGCCGCCTCCAACGAACGCATGCCGCCCGAATCCATCATCGCGGTGGAGCATGTGTCCAAGTCCGTCACGGACTCCACGGGTACGCTGGAGATTTTGCGGGATATCGATTTCCGCCTGGCGCCGCGGGAGACTGCGGCCATCGTGGGCGCCTCGGGATCGGGCAAGAGCACGCTGCTGTCCATCATCGCCGGGCTGGACACGCCCACGCGCGGCACGGTGCGCCTGGGCGGGCAGGACCTGTTCGCACTGGACGAGGACGACCGCGCCGCACTGCGCGCGCGGCAGGTGGGCTTCGTGTTCCAGAGCTTTCAGCTCATGGGTAACCTCACGGCGCTGGAGAACGTGATGCTGCCGCTCGAGTTGGCGGGCATTCGCGATGCACGCCGCCGCGCGACCGACATGCTGGAGCGCGTCGGCCTGGGCCAGCGCCTGACGCACTATCCCAAGGTGCTGTCGGGCGGCGAGCAGCAGCGCGTGGCGCTGGCACGCGCCTTCGTGGTGGAGCCCGCCGTGCTACTGGCCGACGAGCCCACGGGCAGCCTGGACTTCGCCACGGGAGAGACCATCATGGAACTGATGCTGGCCCTCAACCGCGAGCAGGGCACCACGCTGGTGCTGGTCACGCACGACCGCGGCATTGCCGCGCGCTGCGACCGGCGCATCACCATTGAGGCCGGACGGCTGGTCGATAACTCCTGAAAGAATAGCTGCCAGCGCTTGATGCTAGATGGTTTTCAATGAATTTCATCTTGAAATCCATGCGCAGCAAGCGCTGTCAGCTCTCGTATCGATAGCAAGCTGGTGGTGAATCAGACCTGCGCCTTGCGCTCCTGTGCCAGGCAGGCGGCGGCGGTGAAGATCACGTCGGTGGAGGAATTCAGCGCCGTCTCGGCCGAATCCTGCAGGATGCCAATGATGAAGCCGATGGCCACTACCTGCATCGCCACGTCGTTGCCGATACCGAACAGGCTGCACGCCAGCGGAATCAGGAGCAGCGAGCCGCCGGCCACGCCCGATGCGCCGCAGGCACACAGCGACGCAACCACGCACAGCAGCAGCGCGGTCGGCAGGTCTACCTGGATGCCCAGGGTGTTGGCCGCGGCGAGCGACAGCACGCTGATGGTGATGGCCGCGCCGGCCATGTTGATGGTGGCGCCCAGCGGAATGGCGATGCTGTAGGTGTCCTCGTTCAGGCGCAGGCGCTTGGCCAGGGCCAGGTTGATCGGGATGTTGGCGGCAGAGCTGCGCGTGAAGAACGCCGTCACGCCGCTCTCGCGCAGGCACATCAGCACCAGGGGATAGGGGTTGCGGCGGATCGCCACGTACACGATCAGTGGGTTGACCACCAGCGCCACGAACAGCATGCAGCCCAGCAGCACGGCCAGCAGTTGGGCATAACCCCACAGCGCCTGCGCGCCGGCTTCCGCAAAGGTGCTGGCCACCAGGCCCAGGATACCCAGAGGCGCTAGACGGATCACCAGCTGGATCACCTGCGTCACGGCCGCGGCGCCGTCCTGCAGCATGGCGCGCGTGCCCGCGCTGGCGTGGCGCAGCGCCAGGCCCAGCGCAATCGCCCAGGCCAGGATGCCGATGTAGTTGGCCTCCAGCAGCGCCTTGACCGGGTTTTCGACCACGCTCTTGAGCACGTTCATCAGCACCTCGGACACCGACCCCGGCCCCGCGGCGGCCTGTGCGGGCGCCTGCAGCGTGAGCGTGCTGGGAAACCACATGCTGGCCACCACACCCACGGTGGCCGCGGCCAGCGTGCCCACCGCGTACAGCACCAGCACTGGGCGGATGTGCGTCGTCTCGCCCGGTGTGTGGTTGCTGATGGCGGCCATCACCAGCACGAACACCAGCACCGGCGCCACCGCCTTCAAGGCCGAGATGAACAACGAGCCAAGTATGGCCAAATGGGGCGTTGCGGCCGGCCATACAGCCGCCAGCACAATGCCGATGACCACGGCGATGGCGATCTGGGTGACCAGGCTCGTGCGCTGCACCCAGCGCAACAGGGGAGAGAGAATCATGATCTGAACAGAAGGAGGGCCTGAGCCGCTGCGCAGGCCGCGCAGCGCGGCGCCTTGTGGCAGGCGCGGCCGCCACAGGGACGGCCATGAAGGCGGTCAGGCAAGCGGCGCCGCTTGTGGCAGCGGCCCGTTTGTCAAGGGAAGAAACGCGGATTTTAGCGGCTGCCCGGCGGTGGCCTGCGCCGCGCCACGGTGCCAGTGGGGTCGCTGGCGGGATAATCGCCACCCATGTCCTCCCCCAAAGTCCTCTTCGGCTTTCACGCCGTGGGCGTGCGCCTGAAGACCGCGCCGCAAAGCATCATCGAGATCTATTACGAGCCCACGCGCCGCGACGCGCGCATGCGCCAGTTCCTGGAGCGCGCACGCGAGGCGGGGGCGCGCCTGATCGAAGCCGACGGCCTGCGCCTGGCCAAGCTGGCCGGCAGCCATGGCCACCAGGGCGTGGCGGCGCGGGTCGAGGCCGTGGCGCAGGTGCGCACGCTGGACGAGCTGCTGGACGAGCTGGAGGCCCGTGGCGTGAAAAATCCGCTGCTGCTGGTGCTGGACGGCGTGACCGACCCGCACAACCTGGGCGCCTGCCTGCGCGTGGCCGATGGCGCGGGCGCGCATGCGGTGATCGCTCCCAAGGACCATGCGGTGGGCATCAACGCCACCGTGGCCAAGGTGGCCAGCGGCGCGGCCGAGACGGTGCCGTATTTCATGGTCACGAACCTGGCGCGCACGCTGAACGAGCTCAAGGAGCGCAACATCTGGGTCATCGGCACCAGTGGCGATGCCGACAAGACGCTGTACCAGGTGGACCTGAAAGGCCCGGTCGCCTTGGTGCTGGGCGCCGAGGGCCCGGGCATGCGCCAACTGACGCGCAAGACCTGCGACGAACTGGTGGGCATCCCCATGCAGGGCGCTGTCGAGAGCCTGAACGTGTCGGTGGCCAGCGCAGTGTGCCTGTACGAGGCGCTGCGCCAGCGCGCCTGAACGCGGAAGGCGCCCGGCCCCTAGCCGCGGCGCGCCGCCTCGATGGCGGCAATGTCGATCTTGCGCATCTGCATCATCGCGTCGAACGCGCGCTTGGCGGCGGCGCGGTCGGGGTCGGTCACCGCGCGGGTCAAGGCCACGGGCGTGATCTGCCAGGACAGGCCCCATCGGTCCTTGCACCAGCCGCAGTCGCTTTCCTGGCCGCCGTTGTTCACGATGGCATTCCAGTAGCGGTCGGTTTCTGCCTGGTCGGCGGTCGCCACCTGGAACGAGAAAGCCTCGCTGTGCTTGAAGGCCGGGCCGCCATTGAGCCCCAGGCAGGGGATGCCCAGCACCGTGAACTCGACCATCAGCACATCGCCCTCGTGGCCTGACGGAAAGTCCCCCGGCGCGCGGTGCAGCGCGCTCACGGATGAGTCGGGAAAGGTTTTCGCGTAGAACCGCGCGGCTTCCTCGGCAGTGCCGTCGAACCACAGGCAGACGGTGTTTTTGGCGGGTTGCGTCATGGAGTGCTCCTGCTGAGTCGGGACTGCTGGGCCTTTAACCCGGGATGTCGGGCTCCACCAGCGCGGCCAGCTGGGTGAGAGATTCCTGCCAGCCCAGGTAGCACATTTCCAGCGGAATGGCCTGCGGAATGCCGGCCTGGGTGATGCTCAGCTCGGTGCCGCAGCTCACGGGCGTGAGCCGGACGGTGACCTCCAGCGTGCCGGGCAGGTTCGGGTCGTCGAACCGGTCGGTGTAGCGGATGAGCTCCCCCGGCACCAGCTCCAGGTATTCGCCGCCGAAGGCGTGCGACTGGCCCGAGCCGAAGTTGTGGAACGACATGCGGAAGGTACCTCCCACGCGGGCGTCGAGTTCTTGCACCCTGCAGGTAAAGCCGTGGGGCGGCAGCCATTTGGCCATGGCGTCGCCCTCCAGGAAGGCGCGATACAGCTTGTGCGGCGTGGTGCGCAGCACCCGGTGCAAACGAACGGTGCGGTCGGACATATGGCCTCCTTGGGTGTGGGGCATCAGGCCTGTGCCGTCACGTTGACCATCCACGGCGTGCCGAAGCGGTCGCGCGCCATGCCGAAGCCTGGCGACCAGAAGGTCGCGGCAAATGGCATGACGGTCTCGCCGCCGGCGCTGAGCGCATCGAACAGGCGGCGCCCCTCGGCCGCGTCGGCGGCCTGGATCGACACCCACAGACCCTGCGGCAGTTGGTAGCCGCCACCACAGGCATTGGGGTCCTGCCCAGGAATGGCCGGCATGGCGTCCGATCCCATCAACGACTGGTCCTTGATCTGCAGCTGCACATGCATGATGCGGCTCTTGGCTGCCTCGGGCAGCGGGGGCATGTTTTCGGAGGGAGGTATCTCCCCAAAGGTGCTCTGGTGGACGATGGTGCCGCCGAACAGCTTGGCGTAGAAGGCAAATGCCTCGGCACAGTTGCCGTCGAAGTTGAGGTAGGGCGTGAACTGCATGGTGTCTCCTTGCGGGTGGTTTGAGTGGAGTAGAAGAGGGGAAGAGGTGCGCGCCGTTTACGCGTGTACCAGCACGCGAAAACCGCCGTAAATCACACGCTGGCCGTCGAAAGGCATGTCCTTGGGGCAGAGCGGGTCGTCCATGACGGCCTGCATGCCGGCATCGCGCACCGCGCGCGAGGGCCACACGACCCAGGAAAAGACCACGGTCTCGTCGTCCTTGCGCTGCACGGCCAGGGGCATGGAGGTGAGCTTGCCCTCGGGCACGTCGTCGCCCCAGCATTCCACGATCTCCAGGGCGCCGTGCTTCTTGAAGATCTGCGCGGCCTCGCTGGCGTGCTGGCGAAAGGTCTCCTTGTTGGCAGTGGGGACGGCAAGCACGAAGCCGTCGATGTAGCTGTCGGGTTCCATGGCGCACTCCTTTGTGGACAATGTACACTTGCAGTGTATCCGGGCCTTGCGGATAAATGTGGACGGTGTATCTGTAAAAACTCGTAAATGCCGAATGAAGACCTGAGCCCCGCGCGTGCCACGTACCGCCATGGGGATTTGAAGCGCGCGCTGCTGGACGCCGGTGTGGCGCTGGCGCGCGAAGGCGGCCCTGCCGCGGTAGTGCTGCGCGAAGCCACGCGCCGTGCCGGTGTCGTGCCCAATGCGGCGTACCGGCACTTTCAGAACCACCAGGCGCTGCTGGAAGCCGTGCGCGCGGTGGCGCTGTCGGAACTGGCGCGCGCGATCGAGGCCGAGATCCATGCCACGCGCTGGCTGCGCGATCCGCGCCAGCGTGCACGCGCCGCGTTCCGCGGCGTGGGCTTGGGCTATCTGCGCTTTGCGCGGCACGAGCCGGGCCTGTTCCGCACCGCTTTCGTGGCGCGGCCCTTTGATGTGGACGAGCGCGCGCCGGACGATGATGCGGCGCGCGGGGCCAGCGGCATGGATCCGTTCGAACTGCTGGGGCACACACTCGACGGCATGGTGCAGGCCGGTCTGCTGCCACCCGCACGCCGCCCGGGCGCCGAGTTCATGGCCTGGTCCGCCGTGCATGGCATGGCGATGCTGATGCTGGACGGCCCCTTGCGCGGCCTGGACGAGGCCGGCTGCCAGGCGCTGGCCGAGCGGCTGGTCGCCATGGTCGAGCAGGGCCTGTTGGCCGGGGCCGCGGCATGACGGACGATGCCGGAACCTCCGGCCCCTGCACCCCGCTGGACGAGGTGCGGGCGTGGGTGCGCGATGCGCGCCGCATCGCGGTGCTGACAGGCGCAGGCATCAGCGCCGAGTCGGGCGTCCCCACGTTCCGGGATGCGCAGACGGGCTATTGGGCGCAGTTCAACCCCATGGAGATGGCCAGCGAGACCGGCTTCAGGGCCCAGCCCGCGCGGGTGTGGGACTGGTACGCCCACCGCCGCGGCTTGCTCGCGGGCGTGCAGCCCAACGCGGGCCACCGGGCGCTGGCGGCGTTTGCGCAGCACGGGCGCGGGCGGCTGACGCTCATCACCCAGAACGTGGACGGCCTGCACCAGCGCGCCGGCAGCCCGGATGTGCTGTGCCTGCATGGTGACCTGACGGCCGACCGCTGGCTCGACCGTCCGCGTGCCTGCTGCGATCTGGCCCACGCCGCGCCCGGCCACCCGCCGCGCTGTCCCACCTGCGGCAACCTGGTGCGCCCTGGCGTGGTCTGGTTCGGCGAGGCCTTGCCGCTGCCGGTGCTGGCCGCGGCGCAACAGGCGGCGCAGTCCTGCGAGCTGATGCTGGTGGTGGGCACCGCGGGCGCCGTGTACCCGGCCGCAGGGCTGGCGCACCAGGCGCGCCATGCCGGTGCGCGCTTGGTGGTGGTCAACACCGCGGCCAGCGAACTGGACGGTATCGCCCACGCCGTGCTGCGCGGCCCGGCGGCGCGGCTGTTGCCATTGCTGCTGGACGGGCCGCCGATGGTTGGGGCGCCATAATCGGCAGGTCTTCAGGGCGGGGTGGAATTCCCCACCGGCGGTAGGCGGCGCATGGAGGTTTTCTTGCACCGCGAGCCCGCGAGCGCCCCGGTTGCCATCAGTGCAACCGGGGGTCAGCAGACCCGGTGCGGGGCGGCGCAGGCCACTCCCAGTCCGGGGCCGACGGTCATAGTCCGGATGAAAGAAGACGTGCCGCGACCGGGGCCCAGCGCCCTGGGCGCGGCCGTGTGCTTCGCGCGTGCCGGGCCCCGGGCCCATGGCGCGCGTGGGTGCTTCTTGCATGCCTTGAGGCGTTTCTTCATTTCAACCGAGGAGCGTTTCATGTCTTTTCCCGCCACTTTCTTGTCCGCCCCTGGCGATCTCCCACAGGAGGTCACGCTCGCGCCCCTGCCCGCGGTGATCGCCGCGATCGCGGCCGGCCGCCCGGTGCTGGTGCTCGATGACGCCGACCGCGAAAACGAGGCCGACCTGGTCTGCGCTGCCGCCAACATGACCGAGGCCACCATGGCACTCATGATCCGTGAGGGCAGCGGCATCGTTTGCCTGTGCCTGACGCCCGCGCATGCCAAGGCGCTGGGGCTGCGGCCCATGGTGGAGGTGAACCGCTCGGCGTTCTCCACCGCGTTCACCCAGTCCATCGAGGCCGCGCATGGCGTGAGTACCGGCGTGTCGGCGGCCGACCGCCTGCAGACCGTGCGATGCGCCCTGCGCATTCCGGCGCCGGGGTGCGCGCCCGAGGTCGTAAGCCCGGGCCACGTGTTCCCACTGGTGGCACGCGCGGGCGGGGTGCTGGAGCGTGACGGCCATACCGAGTCGGCCGTGGACCTGGCCGTGCTGGCCGGCCTGCCGCCTGCGGGCGTGCTGTGCGAGCTCATGAACCCCGACGGCAGCATGGCGCGCGGCGCACAGGTGGCCCGCTTTGCCCGTGCGCATGGCTTGCTGTGCACCACGGTGCGGGCGCTGGCGGACTACCGTCGCGCGCGCCAGCCCTGACACCGCGCTAGACCCAGCCGAACGCGCCCAACAACGCCCCCGCGCCCAGCAGCCATAGCAGGTGGATGCGCGTGCGCCACACCAGCAGGGTGGTGGCCGCGCTCAGCAGCCACAGTGGCCAGTCTTGCGCGGGCTCGCCATGGGCGCTGCCCAGCACCCAGGCCGTGGCCAGCAGCAGGCCGATCACCAGTGGTGCCATGCCTTGCTTGAAGGCGCGCACCGAGCGGCGCTCGCGGTTGCGGTGTGCCCAGCGCGTGGCGGCCCAGGTCAGC
Organism: Diaphorobacter sp. ED-3; assembly: GCF_027625375.1. Taxonomy (NCBI): domain Bacteria; kingdom Pseudomonadati; phylum Pseudomonadota; class Betaproteobacteria; order Burkholderiales; family Comamonadaceae; genus Diaphorobacter; species Diaphorobacter sp. ED-3. The sequence continues at coordinate 2,137,236 of NZ_CP115182.1, forward strand.
AGGCTGCTGGGCAGCAGCACCCCCAGCATGCAGACCGCCACGCCCAGCGCGCCGAAGGCCCAGGCCGCATGCGTGCCGGTGCCGGCCGCGTTCAGGCCCACGTTCCAGCCCAGCAGGGCGATGAACAGTACGTTGGGCCCGGGAGCCGACTGTGCGATGACGATGGAGGTGTTGAACTGCACCTCGGTCAGCCAACCCTGGCGCTCCACCAGGAAGCGGTGCATGTCCGGTGCGGTGGCGATGGCGCCGCCCACGGCCAGCAGCGACAGCGACAGGTAGTACAGGAACAGGTTCAGCCAGTCCAGCGGCTGCAGGTGCAAGGTCAGCGGTGCGGCCATGGCTGCGTCAGTGCCCCGCGGGAGCGAGCTTGCGCCAGGTGAGGGCGCAGGCCGCGCCGCCCACGACGGGCAGCACCCAGGCCAGCGGCAGGCGCAGCACGCTCATGGCGACGAAGGTGGCGGCCGCGATCGCGCCGCAGGCCCAGGGCCCCAGCGGGTGCTTGCGCAGCGATGCGGCCAGGCGGCAGCCCACGCCCGCCACCAGGCCTGCGGCCACGGCGCCCATGCCGCGCAGAGCGCCGGCCACCATGGGCTGGTCGGCAAAGCCGGCGTAGACCACGGCCAGCACCACCACCAGCAGCATGGGCAGCAACAGCATGCCCGCCACGGCCACCAGCGCGCCGCGCAGGCCGAAGTAGCGGTCGCCCACCATGATGGACAGGTTCACCACATTCGGGCCCGGCAGGATCTGCGCGGCGGCCCAGTCCTCGACGAACTGCTCGTTGCTCATCCAGCGGCGGCGTTCCACCAGCTCGCGCTGCACCACGGCCAGCACGCCGCCAAAGCCCTGCAGCGCCAGCCAGGTGAAGGCCCAGAACAGCTCACGCAGGCTGTGCGGGCGTGGGTGGTCGTCCTCGGCGGTTCTGGCGGGTGATTCGGGGATGTGGGGGTGCATGGCGGGGCGGCGAAGCTGCGCATCGTACGCGTGCCGCGCGGCGGCCGTGCCGGCCTCGCCATCGCCAAACGCGATGCGGCCATCAGTCGATGCGATGGATGAACGGGATGATGTGCATAAGATCGTCCCGATCAAACCCACGGAGACACCCATGAAACTCGTCCGCCACGGACACCCCGGCACGGAGCGCGCCGGCCTGATCGACGCCCAGGGCGTGCTGCGCGACCTGTCCATGCTGCTGCCGGACATCGGCCCCACGCAGCTGGCGCCGCGCACGTTGGCCGCGCTGGCCGCCATCGACGCCGCGCGCCTGCCCGCGGTGGAACCCGGCACACGCCTGGGCTGCCCCGTGGGCGGTGTCGGCAAGATCGTCTGCGTGGGCCTGAACTACGCCGACCATGCGGCCGAGGCCGGCCTTCCCGCGCCCGCCGAACCCGTGCTGTTCATGAAGGCGACCAGCGCGCTCAGCGGCCCCACGGACGCCGTGCGCATCCCGCCCGGCGCGCTCAAGACCGACTGGGAGGTGGAGCTGGGCATCGTCATCGGCACGCGCATGCAGCAGGTGGCCGAGGCCGATGCGCTGGCCCATGTGGCCGGCTACGTGCTGGCCAACGACGTGTCCGAGCGCAGCTACCAGATGGAGCGTGGCGGGCAGTGGGACAAGGGCAAAGGCTGCGACACCTTCGCGCCCGTGGGCCCCTGGCTGGTGACCACCGACGAGATTCCCGACCCGCACGCCATCGGGCTGTGGCTGGAGGTGAACGGCCAGCGCATGCAGGACGGCCACACGCGCAATTTCATCTTCGGCGTGCCCCGGGTGCTGGCCTACATCAGCCAGTTCATGACGCTGGAGCCGGGCGATCTGGTGCTCACCGGCACGCCCGCCGGCGTGGGCCTGGGACAGAAGCCCACGCCGCGTTTCTTGCGCGCGGGCGACGTGATGCGGCTGGGCGCGACGGGGCTGGGCGAGCAGCGGCTGGTCTGCACGGGCGGGTAGGGTGTAGCGTGGGAATTTCAAGCCAAATATGCCTGGAGCGCTTTCCCATCAAGCGCGAGCAGCTATCATTTTGATAAATCTCGCACGCACCGCACTTTCTTACCCATGCATCCGTACCTTCTGCTCGGCATCTCCATCGTGGCGGAGGTGGTGGCCACCTCGGCGCTCAAGTCCTCGCAGGGGCTCACGCGGCTGGGGCCCAGCGCGCTTGCGGTGCTGGGCTACTGCGTGGCGTTCTACCTCGTCTCCAAGGTGATGAACCACATGGCCACGGGCGTGGTGTACGCCGTGTGGTCGGGGCTGGGCATCGTGCTGATCTCGCTGGTCGGCTGGCTGCTCTATGGGCAGAAGCTGGACCTGCCGGCCGTCGTCGGCATGGCCATGATCGTGGGCGGCGTGCTGGTGATCCAGCTGCTCTCCAAGGCCACGGGGCATTGACCCGTGCGGCCTGTCAAGCTATCGAAGCCATAGCGCAAATGCGCGGCGGGGCAGGGTGCCGGTTCCTACAATGGCTCACACCTTGACGCTGGAGAACCCCATGACCGCCACGCCCGAACGCCCCGCCCTGGATGAAGCCACCCTGGCCTTTGCCGAGAAGGTGTTCGACGCCGCGCGCCAGGGCGACGCCGCGCGTCTGGCGCTGTGGCTGGACAACGGCCTGCCGCCCGACCTGCGCAATGCCCAGGGCGACAGCCTGCTGATGCTGGCCAGCTACCACGGCCATGCCGAGGCCGCGCGGCTGTTGCTGGCGCGCGGAGCCGACGCGGGGCTGGTGAACGGCCGCGGGCAGACGCCGTTGGCCGGCGCCGCCTTCAAGGGCGACGTGGACATGGTGCGCCTGCTGCTGGACGGTGGTGCGGCCGTGGACGGGCCTTCGCCGGATGGCCGTACGCCGCTGATGTTCGCCGCCCTGTTCAACCATCCGGCCGTGGTCGAACTGCTGCTGTCACGCGGCGCCAACCCGCGCGCGGCCGACCAGCAAGGCAACACCGCCCTGGGCTGCGCCCGCGCGATGAAAGCCGACGCGGCAGCCGCCCTGCTGCGCTCGGCAGGTGCCGAAAGTTTTGGGTGAAAAGACGAGCTGGCGCCGGTTGGATAAGCGGTTGAAGCTACTTTATTGATAGCAAAATAGTTGGCATATGCCCGGCAGCGGATGCCACCGCTGGGGCAATGCGCTTTGGCGCCCAAGCCGTTAACCACCCCACAACTGCAACACCACCTGCGTATACAGCGGGATGCCCAGCAGGATGTTGAGCGGAAACGTCACACCCAGCGACAGGCTGACGTACAGCGAAGGATCTGCCTCGGGTATCGCATAGCGCACCACGGCGGGCACGGCGATATACGACGCACTGGCGGCCAGCACCATCAGCAGCACGGCGTCGCCCGCGGGCACCTGGGCAAGCCACGCCAGGCCGACCGCCACGCTGGCATGCACCAGCGGACCCCACACTGCGTAGGCCAACAGCCAGGGCGACTGTTTGCGCACGGCGGGCAGATTGCGCGCGGCAGACAGGCCCATGTCCAACAGGAACAGGCAGAGCATGCCCTTGAACAGGTCACCCGAAAACGGCTGCATGGCGGCCTTGCCTGCCTCGCCCGTGACGAGGCCGATGAGCATGGCGCCCAGCAACAGCAGTTGGGTGCCATCGGTGAACGATTCGCGCAGGATCGTCCCCACCGACAAGGCCGGACCGGCCTTGCCCGCTGGGGCGGGGCCCGCGGCACCCACCCCGCCGGGGCAGGCCAGGGCGGCGCCTGAAGGAGAAACGGCCATCACGGGCGCAGCATGGGCTGCGGGCACCGCCTGGCGCTGGCGCAGCGCATTGGCCAGCATCACGGCCAGGAGGATGGCGGGCGACTCCATCAGCGCCATGGCCGCGGCCATGTAGCCGCCGTAGGAGATGGATTGCGATTCCAGGTACTGCGTGGCGGTCACGAATGTCACTGCGCTGACCGATCCGTACGTGGCCGCCACGGCCGCCGCGTTGAAGCCCGACAGCACCCGTCGCAGCAGCGCGTAACCCACCAGGGGCACCACCACGGCCAGCAGCACCGCCAGTCCTAGGCTGCTGGCCACGCTGGCCGTGAAGCCCGAGGCCGCCAGCGCAAAGCCGCCCTTCAGGCCCAGCGCCGTGAGCAGGTAAATCGACAAGAACTTCGAGATGGCCGCAGGCATCTCCAGGTTGGACCGCACCAGGCCCGCAAAAGCGCCCAGCGCAAAAAAAAAGACCGCAGGGTCCAGCAAACTTTGCATTCTTCAACTCCACATGGGTGATGGGAGGCGATGCTAGAGAGGGCAGGGGGCAAAGTAAAATCGATTCGAATGCGGTTATCTATAGATAAAAATCTATGAATATCACTTTTCGCCAACTGCGCCTGTTTCTTGCGCTGGCCGAGACCGGCAGCGTGAGCGCCGCCGCCAAGCTCATGCACGTGACCCAGCCCACGGCTTCGATGCAGTTGCGCGAGGTAGCGCAAGCGGTGGGCGTGCCGCTGTACGAGGTGGTGTCGCGCCGCGTGTACCTGACCGAGGCGGGCCAGGCCCTTGCCCGCACCGCCCGCGCCATCGCCAGCGAGTGGGATGCGTTTGAGCAGGGCATTTCGGGCGCCAAGGGCCTGACCAGCGGCCGGCTCAAGGTGGCGGTGGTGAGCACCGCCAAGTACTTCGTTCCCCGCCTGCTGGGCAGCTTTTGCAAGCTGCACCCACAGATCGACATTTCGCTGGAAGTGCTCAACCGCGACCATGTCATCACCCGTCTGCGTGCCAACCAGGACGACCTTTACGTGATGTCCATGCCGCCGGACGATTTGCCGCTGGAGGACCATGTGCTCATGCCCAACCCGCTGGTGGTCATCGCTCCCGCGGGGCACCGGCTGGCTGCCAAGAAACGGGTGGCCTTGCCGCAGCTGCAGAGCGAGCGGTTCATCCTGCGCGAGAAAGGCTCAGGCACACGAATGGCGACGGACGCCCATCTGCGCCAGTTGGGCTTTGCGCCCGCTGCGGTACTGGAGCTGGGCAGCAATGAGGCCATCAAGGAGTCGGTGCAAGGGCAACTGGGCGTTTCCATCGTTTCGCGGCACGCGCTGGGTCCGCACCTCGATGGCCTGGCCATTCTGAACGTGCAGGGTTTTCCCATCCAATCGCAGTGGCACCTGGTCTGGCCCAAGGGCAAGCGGCTGTCGCCCATTGCCGAAGTGTTTCGCGGGCATTTGATGGATGAGGCTGCTGGATGGATGCAGAGCCGCTGAGGGCTGCGGCGGCGCGCGGCTTATCCCTTGGCCAATGAAGGCGCGGTCGCCGCCGCCTCATGGCTGTGACTGACGATGGTGGCCAGACTCGGGGCAGGCACCGGTTTGCACGTCCATCTAGGCAGCACCCTGTGGCAAAGGCTGTCGGGCACCGAGCTGCTGCGGGGCGTGGCCCCACAGGCTTTTCACCGACGGGGGCGGCTGCCGCACCCGGCTGGACCGGGCCCGACTGTTATGGGTGCGTGAGTGCGACGCCACCCGCCAGCCGCGCCTGCACGGTGCGCTGCAGCGTGGAGGGGGCGTCAGCCAGCAGTGCGGGCCAGTCGGCCTGCGCGCGGCGTACCAGGTCCCGCAGCAGTGCCAGGTGGCGCGGTATGCGCAACAGGCCGGCGGTCTTGATGAGGGCCTGCAGTGCGTCCCAGTCCAGCGCGCGCATGCTGCGGTCGATGGCGCGATTCACCGCGTACTGGTGCTCGGTCGCTCCCTCGAAGAACGCAGCCACGCACACCGGGTCGTACAGCGGCGCCAGGCGCGGCGTGTGCCCGTCGGGGTAGACCAGTGCCCAGTTCTTCAGGTGAGCGTCGGTGTTGCCCATGAGGATGAACGCCACCATGCGCGCCAGGAACTCGCGGGTGTCTTGCACCGGCTGGTCGCTCAGGCGATCGACCACGCGCAGCATGGTGGCCCAGTCCTGCAACAGGCCCTTGCCGTACTTCTGGCGCGGCGCGTAGCCCAGGGCCTGGTTGAACTCCTCCATGTGCACGCGGGTGCCGTCGGCCAGATGGTCGAAGCGTTGCACGGCCAGGATGTCGTCTAACGGCACGGCCTCGGGCAGCTCGGCCTCGGCGCGGGTGATGATGCGCGCCTGGGCGCAATGCAGGCCCAGGCTACCGGCCAGCTGGTAGCAGGTGAACTCGTTGGCCACCAAGTCCGGGTGGGCGGTGGTGGGCAGCTTGAGGATCACGCTGCCGGCGGCGCCGCGGCGCTTGACGAGGTAGCGGCGCCCGTCCTGCACGGCACTGAACTTGGTGACTACACCGGGCAGCGAGGCGGCGTCTTCCACCGGGTATTCGACAAACCCGGGCTCCAGCACGTCCAGGCCCTGCGTGGTGTGCCAGTAGCGCACCACGTCGGGCACGCCCTCTTGGGCGGGCACGGGTTCGACCTCCAGCGCGCCCATCAGGTCGTGGCCGGCGGCGGCCAGCAGCTCGAATTCGTCGTCGGGCGCGCAGCCGCGTTCGCGCGCCAGGCGGTCGCGGTTGTGGCCCTCGGGCAGCAGGTTCTGGAAGTACGCCGGCCAACGCCCGTCGGTGCGCACCAAGCGGGCGTCACGCGCCGAGCGCAGGATCCGCTGCGTGTCCGCCTCGTTCGCGCTGCGGTAGCTCAGCGACAGGGTGGGGCGCTGCGGGTCGGCGATGTAGTCCTCATCGAAGGACACGCGCAGGATGTCGCCGTACTGGGACAGGTAGCCGATGCCGCGCCGCCCGCCCCCCTGCGCTGCAGGGCGGTGCAGGTACAGGCGCAGGTAGCGGATGGCGGTGCTCATCGTGCGTCTTGATCAGCGACCCAGGCTCTCCACCACCGAGGGGGGCGCATCCGCCCCCGAGGGCTGGCCCAGGAACTTGCCTCCCGACTGGATGAAGGCCTGCAGCGCGGGGCTCAACTCGGCCGGCACCGCGATCAGCTCCATGCCGAGCACGCGGGCCATCTCGGCCAGGGTGGAAAAGCGCGGGTCCACGTCCCCCGTCTCGGTGCGCTGCACGGCCATGCGCGACAGGCCGGCTTGCGCGGCCAGGTCGGCTTGTGTGATGCGCCGGGCTTTGCGCACTTCTGCCAATGTGGTGATCAACGAATGCGTCATGCCATCCTTTATACGCTTTTTTATTAAAAAGCGCTTTATAAGTTTCTTTTTTCAAGCGGGACACGGCAGCAGAGCCCCGCGCAACTCCGCAAAGCGCTGTGCCTGCAGCGCCAGCCATTCCTTGACCAGCAGCATCGGCGGGCTGGGATGCGCCGTGGTGACGAAAGAGTACGACGCCCGCGAGCGCACGCTGCACCCGAACAGCGGCACCAGCCGCCCGTGCTGTACGTCTTCCAGCACGAGGGCCGCGCGCCCCATGGCAATGCCTTGGCCCGCCAGGGCGGCGCTCAGCGCCAATTGCGACAGGTTGAACTGCTGCCCGGCGCCCCAGTCGGGCGGCGCTGTGTCCGTGCAGGCGCACCAGTGTTGCCATTCCTCGAATGGGTCGGCACCCTCCCAGGCACTGCTGTCGTGCAGCAGCCATTCACCGCGCAATTGCGAGGTTGACTGCAGGTCAGGATGGGCGGCCAGGAAGGCGGGGCTGGCCACGGGAATCAGCCACTCATCCAGGAACACGCTGGCGCGCAGGTCGGTGTAGCCGCCCAGGTCGAAGCGCACTGCCGCCTCGACCCCGTCGCGCACCATGCGGGTGCGGTCCAGCCGGTGGAACTCGCCAAACACGCGCAGGCCCACGTCCGGGTGCTCACGAAAGAACTCCCCCAGCCGCGGCGTGAGCCACTGCATGGCAAACGAGGGCGAGCAGCTCAGCGTGGCCACCGGCGTATCGCCGGTCACGCGCATCTGCGACAGGGCGTCCTCGATGGCGCCGAAGCTCTCGCGCAGCACCACGGCCAGCCACTTGCCCTCGGGCGTGGGCATGAGGGTGCGGGGCGTGCGCACGAAGAGGGGGCGCCCCAGCCAGGTTTCCAGCTGCTTGACCTGCTGGCTCACCGCGCCCTGGGTGATGCACAGCTCCGCCGCCGCGCGCGTGAAGCTGCCGTGGCGTGCGGCTGCTTCAAAGCAGCGCAGCCACGCGAGCAGGGAAGGAAAAAGCCGTGAATTCATTATTCAAACTAATGCACTCGTCAATATAAACGAGTTGTATCGGTGCCGGGGCATGCCAAGAATGCCGTCTATACCCACCTTCCACCGACCGTAGCCCATGCCCTCCGTTGTTTCCCCACAGGACCACTTGCAGGACGACGCCCCGGGCGCACAACTGCGCCGCGCCGAGCCCTGCCTATGGCTCAACCCGCACAGGCAGCCCATACCCGCCGCACGGCAGGCCGTGGCCGGTGATCACATTAGTCTGGATGATACGGAGAAGGCAGCGGCACGCTTCGCGCGCTTTGCGCCGCTGCTGGAGGGCGTGTTCCCCGAGTTGCAGGCGACGGGTGGCGTGATCGAGTCGTCCCTGTTACCCGCATCCAGCCTGCATGCCGCGGCGGGGCTCGTCGCGGGCCAGGGCGCGCTGTGGATCAAGGCGGACCACCGGTTGCCCGTGGCCGGGTCCATCAAGGCACGCGGAGGCATCCATGAAGTGCTGGAGCTGGCCGAGCGCCTGGCACTGCAGCACGGCCTGCTGACGCCGCGGTCCGGTGCCGACGACTACCGCGCCCTGGCAAACCCCGCTGCGCGCGCCGTGTTTGCGCGCTACACCGTGGCCGTCGGCTCCACGGGCAACCTGGGCCTGAGCATCGGCGTGGCGGCATCGGCGCTGGGCTTTCGTGCCGTGGTGCACATGTCGGTCGATGCCAAGGAATGGAAGAAGCAGCGTCTGCGCCAGCGCGGCGTGCAGGTGGTGGAGCACGCGGGTGACTACGAGGGCGCCGTGGCCGCGGGGCGTGCGCAGGCGGCGCAGGACCCGTTCAGCCATTTCGTGGACGACGAACGCTCGCTGTCGCTGCTGCTGGGTTACAGCGCCGCGGCGCTGCACCTGCGCCAGCAGTTGCAGGACGCGGGCATCGTCGTGGACGCGCAGCACCCCCTGTTCGTCTACCTGCCCTGCGGGGTGGGGGGGGCGCCGGCAGGCATCACCTTCGGCCTGCGGCAGGTGCTGGGGGCGCATGTGCACTGCTTCTTCGCGGAGCCCGTGCAGTCGCCGTGTTTCTTGGTGCAAATGATGGCCGGACAGGGCGCACACCCCTCGGTGTACGACTGGGGCCTTACCAACCGGACGGAAGCCGACGGCCTGGCCGTGCCACGCGCGTCCCTGCCCGCGGCCGAGCTGATGGAGCCGTTGCTGTCGGGCTGCTTCACCGTGCGCGACGACACCCTGTTTCGCCAACTGGTACAGGTGCTGGATGCCACGGGCGAGCGCATCGAGCCGTCCGCAGCGGCGGGCCTGAGCGGCCCCGGTTTCCTGACGGGCACCGAGACGGGCCGCACCTGGCTGCACGCGCAAGGGCTGTGGCCCCACCTGGCGCAGGCCACGCACCTGGTGTGGACCACCGGCGGGCTGTACGTGCCGCCCGAGGCCTACGCGCGCTTCGAGGAACGTGGCCGGGCCCTGGGTTGACGCGCCTTCGCCGAGTCCTGGCCCCGCGAAAGGATCTGTTTTTTGACTGGCTTGACTGGAGAGAACGCCATGAACCGCAAGACGATGTTGTCCATGCTGGCCTGCGCCCTGGGTGCCGCCGCTTTCGCCCCCGCGCATGCGCAGGAGGCGTTTCCCTCCCGGCCCATCACGCTGGTGATTCCGTTCCCCGCGGGTGGAGCCACCGACGTGCTGGGCCGCTTGATCGGCAAGAAGCTCGGCGACAAGCTGGGGCAAAGCGTGGTCATCGACAACCGCGCTGGCGCGGGCACGGTGATCGGCGCGAGCTACGTGGCCAAGGCCGCGCCGGACGGCTACACGCTGCTGCTGAGTTCGGGCACCACCTTTACGGTGAACCCGGCGGTGCGGCCCCGGCTGCCGTATGACCCCGTCAAGAGCTTCGAACCCATCGGCATCACCGGGCGCACGGGGCTGATCCTGCTGGCCAGCAAGAGCGTGCCGGTCAACGATGTGAAGCAATTCGTCAGCGCCGTGAAGGCCGCGCCCGACAAGTATTCCTACGGCTCCTTCGGCGCGGGCACGACCTCGCAGTTCGCGGGCGAGATGTTCTTTCATGCCGCGGGCCTGAAGATCCAGCACGTGCCCTACAAGGGTAGCGCGCCGGCCATGGTGGACCTGATCGGCGGGCAGATTCCGTTCACCGTGGACACGGTGTCGGCCGCGCTGCCCCAGCTCAAGGAGGGCAAGGTCAAGGCGATTGCCGTCACCACCGAGAAGCGCTCGACCCTGCTGCCCCAGGTACCCTCGCTGGCCGAGAGCGGTTACCCCGGCCTGAACATGGACACCTGGCTGGCCCTGGTGGCGCCCGCAGGCCTGCCTGCCGCGGTAAAGACGCGGCTGGAGAAGACGCTGGCCGAGGTCGTGGCCGACCCCGACACGCGCGAGCGCCTGCTCGCCCTGGGCTTTGAGCCCGCATTCGCCTCGTCGGCCGAGCTGGCTGCCCTGATCGAGCGGGAGCTGCCGCTGATGCGTGCCATCGCCCAGCGCGCGGGCATCACCGCCGACTGAGGCGCGGCTCATCCACAATGGCCCCTGGACCTTCTTCACGACCATGACTGCTGATCCCACGCTGGTGGAACTGTCCGCCAATGAACTGCGCCACCGCATCGGCACGGGCGAAATCTCGCCCGTCGAGCTGCTGCAAGCCTGCATCGACCGCATCGAGGCGGTGAACCCCTATGTGAACGCCGTCACCGCCACCTGCTACGACCGCGCCCGCGCCGAGGCGCATGCCGCCGAGCGGGCGGTGCGCGCCGGCGAGCCCCTCGGCCTGCTGCACGGGCTGCCCATGGGCGTGAAGGATCTGGAGGCCACCGCCGGCCTGCTGACCACCTACGGCTCGCCCATCTACCGCGAGAACATCCCTGCGCAGGACAACGTGCTGGTGGCGCGCCTGCGCGCGGCCGGCGCCATCGTCACGGGCAAGACCAATATTCCCGAGATGGGCGCGGGCGCCAATTCGCGCAACGTGGTCTGGGGCGCCACGGGTAACCCGTTCGATCCGCGCCTGAACGCGGGCGGCTCGTCCGGCGGGTCGGCCGCGGCGCTGGCCTGCGACATGTTGCCGGTGTGCACGGGCTCGGACACGGGCGGCTCGCTGCGCATCCCCGCGGCCAAGTGCGGCGTGGTGGGTTTTCGGCCGTCGCCCGGCGTGGTGCCCAGCTCGCGCAAGCTGTTGGGCTGGACGCCGATCTCCGTGGTCGGCCCCATGGGCCGCACGATGGCCGAGGCCTGCCTGCAGCTGGCCGCATCGGCCGGCCTGTCGGCGGGCGACCCGCTGACCTACCCCCTGGACCCCCACAGCTTCCTGCACCTGGAGCCGGCCGACCTGGGCGGCCTGCGCGTGGGCTACACCGAAGACTTCGGCGCCTGCGCGGTGGACGACGGCATCCGCGCGGTGTTCCGCGCCAAGATCGGCGCCATGCGCCACCTGTTCCGCTCTTGCGAGGAGATCCGGCTGGACCTGGGCGACGTGCACCGCTGCTTCGACGTGCTGCGGGCCGAGAGCTTCTTGGCCGGCATGCGCGAGGCCTACGAGCGCGACCCCGCCAGCCTGGGGCCCAACACGCGCGCCAACTACGAGATGGGTGCGGCCATGTCGCTGCTGGACAGCGCCTGGGCACAGGCCGAGCAGACGCGCATCCTGGCGCGCTTCCAGGAGGCGTTTGCCAACTTCGACGTGATCCTGGCACCCACCACGCCGGTCTCGCCCTTCCCGTGGACCGCGCTGTACGCGAGTCACATCAACGGTGAACCCCAGGCCAACTACTACCGCTGGCTGGCACTGACCTATGTGACCACGCTGACCACGCACCCCGCGTTCAGCGTGCCCTGCGGGCGCGACACGGCCGGCATGCCGTTCGGCCTGCAGGTGGTGGGGCGCTTTCGCGACGACCATCGCCTACTGTCCATCGGCCTGGGGCTGGAGCAAGCCTTTGCCCGCATCGATGGCCTGCAGCGCCCGCGGCCCGACCTGGCCCGGCTGGGGCCGGTGCAACCCGCGCTCACCTCCATCGTCACCCACGCGCCGGACCCCGATGACGCGCGCGGCGTGCCGCGGCTGGGCGCACGCGGTACCGAGGAGCAGGCGTCGGCGGTCTGACAGTGATTGGCGAGGGAACCCATGCAACCCTATGACTTTGTGATCATCGGCGCGGGCATTGCCGGCGCCTCCGCCGGTTGGGAACTGGCCGCGCACCGCCGCGTGCTGCTGCTGGAGCGCGAGGCCCAGCCCGGCTACCACACCACCGGCCGGTCGGCTGCGCTGTACTCGGCCACCTATGGCACGCCCAACATCTGCGCACTCACGCGGGCCAGCCGCGCGTTCTACGATGCGCCGCCGCCCGAATTCGGCAGCGCCCCCATCCTCACGCCGCGCGGCGTGGTGTACCTGGCGGGGCCCGACCAGCTCGACCTGCTGGAAGCCGCCTACGCCGAGGCGCTGCCGCGCAACCCGCAGGTGCGCCGCCTGACGCGCGAGGAGCTGCTGGAGCAGGCCCCGTGCCTGCGCCCCGAGGCCGTGGCCGCGGGCATGAGCGAGCCCGGCGCCGCCGACATCGACGTGCATGCGCTGCACCAGGGCTACCTGCGCGGCCTGCGCCAGCGTGGTGGCGAGATCCGCACCCATGCCGAGGTGACGGCCCTGCAGCGGGGCGAGGAGGGCTGGCACATCACCCTGGCCGATGGCGAGGTGCTGCACGCGCGCGCCGTGGTCAATGCCGCAGGCGCCTGGGCCGACGTGGTGGCAGCCCAGGCGGGCGTGCCGCCCATCGGGCTGGAGCCGCGGCGGCGCACGGCCTTCACCTTCCCCGTGCCGGCCGGCATGCAAGCGGCCCACTGGCCGGCTGTCATCGGCATTGCGGAGGACTACTATTTCAAGCCCGACGCGGGGCAGATGCTGGGCTCCCCCGCCAATGCCGACGCCGTGGCGCCGCACGACGTGGTGCCTGAGGAACTGGACGTGGCCATGGGCATCCACCGCATCGAGCAGGTGACGTGCTTTCAGATCCGCCGCCCCTCGCACACCTGGGCGGGGTTGCGCTCGTTCGTGGCCGATGGCGACCTGGTCATTGGCTGGGACAACCATGTGCCCGGCTTCTTCTGGCTGGCCGCGCAAGGCGGCTATGGCATCCAGAGCGCGGCGGGCGCGGCGCTGCTGACGCGGCAGTTGGCACTGGGCGAGCCGCTGGCCCCCGAGTTGGCGCGCGAGGGTGTGGACGTGGCGGGCCTGTCGCCTGCGCGGCTGCGCTGAGCAAGGCCAGGGCTGAAGCCGGCCTGAGCCGGCGAAAAAAAGCCAGCGCGCCGTGCGCGTCAGGCGTAGGTGTTGAGCTGCGTGCCCAGCGGGCCCTCGGTCGCCAGCGGCGGCTGGGGCAGGGCGGCGAGCAGGGTGGCGGCGGCCGTTTCCTGCGTGTCCAGGGCCTTCTTCAGCACGGTGACCTGGACGGCATCGGCCGTCTCGCGGCTGGCGAGGGCGCTGGCGGTGCTGACGATGGATTGGGTGAGGGCGACGTCCATGGCGATCTCCGGTGTACCTCTTGTTATCGGCCAGTTCACCGCGGATTCAAGGGTGCTTCTATAAACATAGCTGTTCGCGCTTGATGCGTAAGGATTTCAAGCTGTTTTGGTGCTGAAAATCCATCCTGGCAAGCGCAGCCAGCTATTGTTTTTGTATCAGTCCAGCGCGCTCGCGCCGTAGGCCTCGCAGGCGGCGAGGTCGGAATCGCTGGCCTTGGGCAGGCGCGAGGCCGCGTCGCGCAGCGCCGTGCGCAGGCCTTCCTCCAGCACCGGATGGTAGAAGGGCATGCGCAGCAGGTCGTGCACCGTCAGCCGCTGCTCGACGGCCAGCGCCAGCAGGTGGGCCATGTGTTCGCCCGCTGGCGCGCACAGCTCGGCGCCCAGCAGGCGGCCGCTGCCGTGTTCGGCGTACACGTTCAGGCGCCCGTGGTTGCACTGCGCCACGCGCGCGCGGCCCTGGCGCGCAAAGTCCACCGTGCCCCCCACCCATTGCCCCTCGGGCAGATCGGCATGGCGCTGCCCCACCACGGCGGCCTGAGGCTGGCTGAAGGTGATGGCCAGCGGCGTGCGCCGGGCGAAGCCGCGCGGCGTGGGCGCCAGGGCGTTCAACCCCGCAATGTGGCCCTCGTCCGCGGCCTCATGCAGCAGGGGGCGGTCGCCATCGGCATCGCCCGCGATGAAGACGGGCAGATCGCCCACCTGCAGGGTGCACGGATCGATGGGCGGGCGGCCCTTGTCGTCCAGCTCCACGCCCAGCGTGTCCAGCCCCAGGTGTTCCAGGTTGGGGCGCCGGCCCATGGCGGCCACCACCTGGTCCACCACCACGGTCGCGCTGCCGTTGGTGACCTGTATGCCGCCGGCCACCTCGCGCAACTCGGCCTTGTCGCCCACGTTGACGATGAATTCGTCCTTCAGCCGCGCCAGCAGCGCGTCGTTGATGGCGGGGTCGCTCAGGCCGGCCACGCTCTTGCCCGTCGCGAAGGCCATCACCTCCACCCCCAGCCGCGCGAGCGCCTGCGCGATTTCCACCCCCAGCGGCCCCAGCCCGATGACGGCCACGCGCGGGCCGAGCGTGGGCTGCTCGAACAGCGTGTCGGTGGTGAGGATGCGGTCGCCAAAAGCCAGCCAGTCCTCCGGCACGATGGGGCGCGAGCCCGTGGCGATGATGATGCGCCGCGCGGTGTGCACCTGGCCGTTCACTTCCACGCGCTGCGCGTCCAGCAGCCGGGCATGGCCGCTGATGGCGCGCTCGCCCGCGTCGGTGGCGGCCAGCGTGCCGGCCACGAAGTCATCGCGCAGCGCGCGCACGCGGCGCAGTACGGCGGGCAGGTCCACCCGCAGCGCATCCGCGCCCTCGATGCCGAAGGTGTGCAGAGCGCGCCGCGCATGGTAGGCGTTGGCGGCCTCGATGAGCATCTTGGACGGCATGCACCCCACGCGCGCGCAGGTGGTGCCCCAGGGGCCGTCGTTCACGATGCGCCAGTGGTCGGTGCGCTTGCGCACCTCGCGCAGCGCCGCCAGTCCGGCGGACCCGGCGCCCAGGATGATCACGTCCAGCGGCTGGCTCATGGAGGGGGCTCCTTGTCAATGCGGGCCGCCAGTGTCGCCGCGCGCGCCGGCGCGGCATGTAGGCGCGCAGGCATTGTTGGGCTTGCGTGGGCGCGGCCCGCCCCCGGTCTTCAGTCCGTGGATTCGCCCCAGGCCACGCGGCCCTGGCCTGCTTCGTTCACATGGTGGACGAAGGCCTCGGCCTCGGCCTCGGGCAGGCGCAGTTGCAGCGTGACCAGCGTCGCATGCTGCACCTGCAGCAGTTGCGCGCCAGCACCGTCGATCATGCGGCGCAGCAGTCCTTCCAGGGCGTAGGGCACGCTGCATTCCAGGGTGCGCATGCGCTGCAGCGGCACCTTGTCTGCCTGCAGCAGCGCCTGGGCCACGGTATCGGTATAGGCGCGCACCAGGCCACCCGCGCCCAGCTTCACCCCGCCGAAATAGCGCACCACGGTGGCCAGCACGCCCTCCAGGTCCTGGTGGCGCAGCACATCCAGCATGGGCCGCCCGGCGGTGCCGCTGGGCTCGCCGTTGTCTACCGCGGCGGACTGGCCGCCCGCCAGCAGCGCCCAGCACACATGGGCCGCGCCCGGGTGTTCGCGCCACAGCGCATCCACCACGGCCTGCGCGCTCGCGCGGTCGGCCATGGGCTGCACGCAGCCGATGAAGCGGCTTTTCTTGATGATGAGTTCGCTGTGAACGGGGGCGCTGAGGGTGTAGGGCATGGGGCGGCCGAGCTTACCCCATGGGCCGACGGCGACAAGGGCCATGCGGGGGCGGTTAGGCGCAAAGGGGGCATGGCTTCTAAAATGCCCGGCCCCCACCTGCAGGCCCGCCCATGAACGCCCCGATCGATGTCTCCTTCTTCCCGCGCAACGCCAAGCCGTTGACCAGCTACCGCCCGTATTGGGCCAAGCGCTTTGGCGTGGCGCCGTACCTGCCCATGAGCCGTGCCGAGATGGAGCAGCTGGGCTGGGACAGCTGCGACGTGGTGCTGGTGACGGGCGATGCCTACGTGGACCACCCGAGCTTCGGCATGGCGGTGATCGGGCGGGTGCTGGAGGCGCAGGGCTTTCGCGTGGGGATCATCGCGCAGCCGGACTGGCAGAGCGCCGACGCGTTCAAGGTGCTGGGCAAGCCCAACCTGTTCTGGGGCGTGACCGCGGGCAACATGGATTCGATGATCAACCGCTACACGGCGGACCGCAAGATCCGCAGCGACGACGCCTACACGCCCGGCGACGTGGGTGGCAAGCGGCCCGACCGCGCCGCCGTGGTCTACAGCCAGCGCTGCCGCGAGGCGTACAAGGACGTGCCCATCGTGCTGGGCGGCATCGAAGGCTCCCTGCGCCGCATTGCCCACTATGACTACTGGAGCGACAAGGTGCGCCGCTCCATCGTGGTGGACAGCAAGTGCGACATCCTGCTGTTCGGCAACGCCGAGCGTGCCCTGGTTGAAGTGGCCCACCGCATTGCGCGGCGCGACCCGGTGGAGACCATCACCGACGTGCGCGGCACGGCCTTCGTGCGGCGCGCGTCCGAGCCCGGATGGTTCGAGATCGACTCCACCGAGGTGGACGAGCCCGGCCGCGTGGATGAGCTGATCAACCCCTACATGACCACGAGCGAGCAGGCTGCGGCCCAGGGCCAGGCGTGTTCGCAGGAAGATGCTGCAAATTCAATAGCTGCCAGCGCTGACCCACAAAGCGCTGGAGGCCAAAAACCCTTGCAGACCGTGCAGATCGTGCCCAACCCGGCGCTGCCCTCCAAGGGGCGCAGCGGGCGGGCGCTGCCGCCGCGCGAGCGCACCGTGATCCGCCTGCCCAGCTACGAGCAGGTGAAGGCCGATCCGGTGCTCTACGCCCACGCCAACCGCGTGCTGCACCTGGAGACCAACCCCGGCAACGCCCGCGCGCTGGTGCAGGCGCATGGCGAGGGCGCGACGGCGCGCGACGTGTGGCTGAACCCGCCGCCCGTCCCGCTCACCACGGCCGAGATGGACTGGGTGTTCGGCCTGCCGTATGCGCGCAACCCGCACCCGCAGTACCTGGACGCGCAGGGCAGCTACGAGGGGCCGACCAAGATCCCGGCGTGGGAGATGATCCGCGCGTCGATCAACATCATGCGCGGCTGCTTTGGCGGCTGCACCTTCTGCTCCATCACCGAGCACGAGGGACGCATCATCCAGAGCCGCTCGGAGGATTCCATCATTGCCGAGGTGGAGGACATCCGGGACAAGGTCAAGGGCTTCACCGGCACCATCTCCGACCTGGGCGGCCCCACGGCCAACATGTACCGCCTGGGCTGCAAGAGCCCAGAGATCGAGGCCGCCTGCCGCAAGCCCAGCTGCGTGTTTCCCGGCATCTGCCAGAACCTGCACACGGACCATGCGCCGCTGGTCAACATCTACCGCCGTGCGCGCAAGCTGCCGGGCATCAAGAAGATCCTCATCGGCTCCGGCCTGCGCTACGACCTGGCGGTGAAGTCCCCCGAATACGTGAAGGAGCTGGTGCAGCACCACGTGGGCGGGTACCTCAAGATCGCGCCCGAGCACACCGAGGCGGGGCCGCTGTCCAAGATGATGAAGCCAGGCATCGGCAACTATGACCGCTTCAAGCAGATGTTCGAGCAGTACACCGAAGAGGCGGGCAAGAAACAGTTCCTGATCCCGTACTTCATCGCCGCCCACCCCGGCACCACCGACGAGGACATGCTGAACCTGGCCATCTGGCTCAAGAAGAACGGCTTTCGCGCCGACCAGGTGCAGGCCTTCTACCCCAGCCCCATGGCCAGCGCCACGGCCATGTACCACTCGGGCCGCAACCCGCTCACGCGCGTGCGACGGCAGATGCGCGACGTGGCCGAGGAACAGGTGGACGTGGTGCGTGGCGAAAAGCGCCGCCGCCTGCACAAGGCCTTCCTGCGCTACCACGACCCCAACAACTGGCCGCTGCTGCGCGAGGCGCTGAAAAGCATGGGCCGGGCCGACCTGATCGGCAACGGCAAGCACCACCTGATCCCCACCTTCCAGCCGCTGGTCGACGGCAGCTACCAGAGCGCCCGCAAGAAAAACAGCACCGGGCCCAAGGGTGGCGGGGCCGGCGTGGGCTACACCATCAACAAGGACGGCAAGGCCGTGGCGCTGCGCCGCCGCCCGCAGGAGCCGGAGGAGCCGCAGGGAGACGTGCGTTTTCGTAGCAGCGCGCCGCAGCCGGGCCGCATGCTCACGCAGAACACCGGCCTGCCGCCGCGTGCGGGCACCGGTACCCGCACTGGCAGCCGTGGCAATGCCGGTGGCAACGCTGCGGGCGCCGCGGGGCGCCGCCAGGGCGGGGCCGGCACCCCGGCGTCGGGCAAGGGTACGGGCCGGCGGCGCTGACGGGGCGGCACCCGGCCGTCAGCGCGCGGGACCGGCGGGGGCGGGCACCAGCTCCTCAATGACCAGGCGGCGGTAGTAGAACGCCGCCAGCGGGCCCAGCGGCTGCAGCAGGTCGCGCAGCGTCTCCGGAGCGTCGGAATCCGTGGCACGCAGCAACAGGCCGTGGGCGCCGTCGCTGGCCAGTTGCGCGATGCGGCGCACGATCACGCCCTCCGCACCGACCGAGGGCAGGGGTGCATCGGCATTGCCCAGCGTGCGCACCACATGTTCCAGGATCATCGGCGGCGTGGCGTGCGCCACGTCATCGCGACCCTGGGCCTGCAGCGCCCGGCCTGCGGAGCGCGCCGCCTCCTCGTTCGCAAACAGCGCGAACACATGGCCCGTGGGGTAGAAAGTCCCGGTCGCCGTGGTCATGCTCGGGTCGAGGGCGAAAGGCTTCATGGCGTCGTTCTCCAATGCGGCAAGAAACTGGACCCATTGGAGGTGCCGCAGCGTCGCCTGGCTGTCGGGCGATGGAAGGCCGCGCTGTCGGACGTGGCCGCAGGGCATGCCGCATATCCCGATAAAAACCGGCCCTGCCGCAATGCTGGTAAGCGCGAGCAGCTATAAAAAAGAAAGCGCTTCGCGCAGCGTCTGCGGCCGCAGCGTCCACACCGCCAGTGCGGCGCAGTTCACCGCCACCGTGCCCCAATACACCGCGCGGAAGTCCTGTTTGCGCGATTTGTGGCGCAGCCACTGCTGGGCCCACCATGCGGCAGGCCAGCCGCCCAGCAGGGCGAGCAGGTGCAGGTGGCTCTCCCGGGTGCGCCAGGCGCCGCGCTGGGCAGCGCTTTTGTCGAGGACATAGGCGAAAAAAGTCACCAGATTGAGTCCCGCTACGGCCACCAGCAGCCACAGTGGCAGGCGCTGTGCCCAGGCACCCCAGGCGAGCAGGGCCAGCCAGCCCAGCATCAGCAGCATGGCCAGGCGGGCGCCCGCAGGGGACGTGTTCTGCTGGCGCGCAGACCGGGGCCGCACCTGCGTGGTGCGCGGGTTTTTGTCGCCATCCCTGCGCCGCTCAGTGCCTTGCATGGCCAGTTCAGCGCAGGGTGTGCAGCGGAATGTCGCGCGACTGCGCCAGCGCGGTCAGTTCGTCACGGGTATGCCCCAGGAGGAAGCGGGCGATGGCTGCGTGGGTGGCCTGGTCGCGCATGTGCTCCATGTCGCCCCGGGCCGCGAGGCCTGCGGCCTCGCACAGGCGCGTGGCAAAGTGCGGCTCGAGAGCAGCCACGGCCACACGACCGTCGGCGCAAGGGTAGACGCGGTAGCCCGCGTGGGCACCGCCCACATCGCCCTGCGGTGTGGTCAGGCCCCAGTGCAGGGGCATCGCCAGCCACTGCGCGGCCTCGGCCAGTCCCACCTCGATGCAGACCCCCGTGCCCTGCTGCGCGCGTGCCAGCAGGGCCTGCAGAACGGCCTCGCTGGCCATGAGGGCACCAGCCATGTCGGCAAACAGCGTGGGGGGCACCTGCAGGCTGGCCAGCAGCCCGGCCTCGGCCTGGTAAGTGAGATCGTGGCCCGGTTCCTCGGCGCGCTCGCCCAGGGCGCCGACGATGCGCACCAGCGACAGGCGCGGGTAGCGCGCCTGCAGCGCCTCCCAGCCCAACCCGAGTTTGGTCAGCGCCGAGGGGCGAAAGGATGTGATCAGCACGTCGGTGTGCGCCAGTTCGGCATGCAGCGCGGCCTGGCCTTCGTCTGTCTTGAGGTGGGCATGCAGCACGCGCACGCCCTGGTGCAGTTCACCGTAGGCAGCCGGGCTGTAGATGCCCATGGGGTCGGCGCTGGGCTGGCCCGGGGCCGGGGGCGGTTCAAGCTTGGTGCACTGTGCACCCATTTGGGCGCAGCGCAACAGGGCCGCAGGGCCCGGCAGGTTGAGTGCCAGGCTGAGGACGCGGGTATGCGCAAGCGGTGCGTTCATGCTCAGAAGGACTCCCATTCATCGTCCTTGCCCGCGCTGGCGGGTGGCGCCTTGGGCGTGCTGGGCGGAAGTGCGGCCACCGCCTTGGCTTTGGCGGGGGCGGGCGCGCGTTTGGCTGCGGGTGCCGCCGTGCGCAGAGCGGGGCGGGGGGCTGGTGCGGGCATGGGCGCCGGGGCCTGTGCTGCGGGAGCCTGCGGGGCTGCCGGGCGCACGGGCGTGTTGCCGCCCTGCGCACCGAGCTTGAAGACGGCCACGGTGTTGACCAGATCGGCCGCCTGGCTGCGCAGGCTGCTGGCCGCGGCGGCCATTTCCTCGACCAGTGCTGCGTTCTGCTGCGTGACCTGATCCATCTGTGTCACGGCTTCGCCTACCTGCGTCACGCTGGCGCTCTGCTCGCTGCTGGCCGCGCTGATCTCGCCCACGATGTCGGTCACGCGGCGAATGGAGCCCACCACCTCCTGCATGGTGGTGCCCGCCTGATCCACCAGGGCGCTGCCGGCCTCGACACGGTTGACGCTGTCGGTGATGAGGCTCTTGATTTCCTTGGCCGCTTCGGCGCTGCGCCCGGCCAGGCTGCGCACCTCGCTGGCCACCACGGCAAAGCCCCGGCCCTGCTCGCCGGCCCGGGCGGCTTCCACGGCCGCATTGAGGGCCAGGATGTTGGTCTGGAAGGCGATGCCATCAATGACGCTGATGATGTCGGCAATCCGCTTGCTGCTGTCGTTGATGCCCTTCATGGTGTCCACCACCTGGGCCACGACCTGCCCACCCTGAACAGCCACGATGCTGGCACTTTGGGCCAACTGGTTGGCCGCACGCGCGTTGTCGGCGTTCTGGCGCACGGTGGAGCCCAGTTGCTCCATGCTGGCGGCGGTTTCTTCCAGTGCGCTGGCCTGGCTTTCGGTGCGGCCCGACAGGTCCTGATTGCCCTGGGCAATTTCGGCACTGGCCATCGCCACAGATTCGGAACCGCTGCGTACCCGCTGCACGACATGTGCCAGCGATTCCTGCATGGCAGCGAGCGAGCGCAAGAGCAGCGATATTTCGTCCTTGCCATGGACTGGGATGCTGCGGCTCAGGTCACCATGGGCAACGGCGTCGGCGGCTTCCACGGCTTCTTTCAGGGAGCGGGTGATGTTGCGCATCACGGCCAGCCCAAAAAGCACACCAAAGGCGATCCCGAGGACAATGGAGCCGATCGAGAGAGCGCGCAGCGTGTTGTAGCGGCTGGTGGCGGCATTGAACTCGGCTTTGGTTTCATTCAGCTGCAGATCGACCAGGGCCTGTATGCCTTCCCGCAGGGGGGCATAGCCCGGGCGCACCATGGTGTCGTTGAGGCTTTTGCCTTTGTCAAAATCACCCGCCTGCAACGCGGCGACTGCAGGTTTGAGGGCTTCATTCACAAATCTGGTGTGGTCGGCCTCGAACTTGTTGGCCAGCACCTTCTCGGCGGCAGTCATGCTGGTGGCAGCGTACGCTACCCAGATCTTGCTGGTTTCCGCCAGGCTTCGGTCGATTTCTGTAGCAGTGCGTGTGACTTCTTCGGGTGTGAAGTTGGCAAGGGCGCTGGTCAGCGCCAGACGGT
Source organism: Diaphorobacter sp. ED-3 (assembly GCF_027625375.1). Lineage (NCBI taxonomy): Bacteria > Pseudomonadati > Pseudomonadota > Betaproteobacteria > Burkholderiales > Comamonadaceae > Diaphorobacter > Diaphorobacter sp. ED-3. The sequence goes on from NZ_CP115182.1 coordinate 2,159,280, forward strand.
TTTCCAGCAGGTTGGACTGGATTTGCGACAGCTGACCCAGGGGCACGGCACGGTCTTCGTACACGGTGCGCAGGCCTTCTTTGGTCTGGTCTGTGCCATAGAGGCCTATGCCTCCCACGATGAGCTGCAGGACGGACATCAGTCCGATGAGGAACACAAGGCGGGTCGAGATCTTGAAGTGATTCATGATGTGCAGTGGCGGGCGTCTATGGATTTGTTCAGATGCGCAGGGCGTCCGAATTATGCAAGGCTTTGTAACGAAGTGTGAGATCCGTGCGAGATGGCTTCGGATATGCCAAAAAAAAACCGCCCGGGAGGGCGGTTTTTTTGTGCACGTGATACTTACATCACCTTGGCAATGGCCTGGCAGACGTAGTCGATGTTCTTGCTGTTCAGCGCGGCCACGCACATGCGGCCGGTGTCGGTGCCGTACACGCCGAACTCATTGCGCAGGCGCACCATCTGGTCTTTGGACAGGCCGGAGTAGCTGAACATGCCGATCTGCGTGGTGATGAAGCCCATGTCCTGCTTCACACCGGCGGCCTTCAGGCCGTCCACCAGCTTCTGGCGCATTTCCTTGATGCGCACGCGCATTTCGCCCAGCTCCTTTTCCCACAGGGCGCGCAGCTCGGGGTTGTTCAGTACCGCCGCCACCACGGCGCCGCCGTGCGTGGGCGGGTTGCTGTAGTTGGTGCGGATCACGATCTTGAGCTGCGAGAGCACGCGCGCGGCCTCGTCCTTGTCGTTGGCCACCACGGACAGCGCGCCCACGCGCTCGCCGTACAGGCTGAAGCTCTTGGAGAACGAGGTGGACACGAAGATGTTCAGGCCGGCCGCGACGAACTTGCCGATCACGGCGCCGTCCTCGGCAATACCGTGGCCGAAGCCCTGGTAGGCCATGTCGAGGAAGGCCACCAGGCCCTTGGCCTTCACGGCGGCGATCACCTGCTCCCACTGCGCGGCGGTGATGTCGTAGCCCGTGGGGTTGTGGCAGCAGGCATGCAGCACCACGATGGTGCCGGGCGCGGCGGCGTTCAAGTCCGCCAGCATGCCGTCGAAGTCCACCTTGCGGTTGGCGGCGTCGTAGTAGCGGTAGCTGCCCACCTCGAAGCCGGCATTGGTGAAGATGGCGCGGTGGTTTTCCCAGCTCGGGTCGGAGATCAGCACCTTCGCGTTCGGGCTGATCTTCTTGAGGAAGTCTGCGCCGATCTTCAGGCCGCCCGTGCCGCCAATGGCCTGCACCGTGGCCACGCGGCCGGCCTTGACGACGTCGGACTCCGCGCCGAACACCAGGGCCTTGACCGCGTTGTCATAGGCGGCGATGCCGTCGATGGGCAGGTAGCCGCGCGCAGCGGGCTTGTCCATCATGGCCTTTTCGGCCGCCTGCACGCACTGCAGCAGGGGCAGCTTCCCGTTGTCGTCGAAGTACACGCCCACGCCCAGGTTGACCTTGGCTGGATTGGGGTCGGCGGCGTATTGTTCGTTGAGACCCAGGATCGGGTCGCGGGGAGCCATTTCGACGGCGGTGAACAGAGACATGAAAAGTCCTTGAGGGGATGGAAATCTGACGACGGGACCTCACCTACGGTAGGCTTTCGGTCCACTCTTGATTTTAACGGCCGCCCCCGCGCGCCGTTTACCTCCGCCATGCATGAAGTCACCTCTGAGCCGGCCGCTGGCGCGGCGGACGGGCAGTTCGTCCAGTTTCCAGGTTCGCCCTTTTCGTTGTACCAGCCATACCCGCCCGCCGGTGATCAGCCCGAGGCCATCGCCAAGCTGGTGGAGGGCGTGCAGGACGGCGAGGTGTTCCAGACCCTGCTGGGCGTGACGGGCTCGGGCAAGACCTTCACCATGGCGAACGTGATCGCCCGCCTGGGACGGCCGGCCATCATCTTTGCGCCCAACAAGACGCTGGCCGCACAGCTGTACAGCGAGTTCCGCGAGTTCTTCCCCAAGAACGCCGTGGAGTACTTCGTGAGCTACTACGACTACTACCAGCCCGAGGCCTACGTGCCTCAGCGCGACCTGTTCATCGAGAAGGACAGCGCCATCAACGAGCACATCGAGCAGATGCGCCTGTCGTGCACCAAAAGCTTGCTGGAGCGGCGCGATGTGGTCATCGTGGCCACGGTGTCGGCCATCTACGGCATTGGCGAGCCCGAGAGCTACCACCGCATGATCATGACGCTGCGCGTGGGTGACCAGCTGAGCCAGCGTGACGCGATCGCGCAGCTGATCCGCATGCAGTACCAGCGCAACGAGCAGGACTTCAGCCGGGGCAAGTTCCGCGTGCGTGGCGACACCATCGATGTGTTCCCTGCCGAGCATTCCGAGCTGGCGGTGCGCATCGAACTGTTCGACGACGAGGTGGAAAGCCTGCAGCTGTTCGACCCGCTCACGGGGCGTATCCAGCAAAAAATCCCGCGCTTCACGGTGTACCCCAGCAGCCATTACGTGACGCCGCGCGACAAGGTGCTGGCGGCCGTGGAGACCATCAAGCAGGAACTGGACGAGCGGCTCAAGTTCTTCGTGGCCGAGGGCAAGTTGGTGGAGGCGCAACGGCTGGAGCAGCGCACGCGCTTCGACCTGGAAATGCTCAGCGAAGTGGGGCACTGCAAGGGCATCGAGAACTACACGCGTCACCTGTCGGGTTCTGCGCCTGGCGAGCCGCCGAGCACGCTGACCGACTACCTCCCGTCCGATGCGCTGATGTTCCTGGATGAGAGCCACCAGATGATCGGGCAACTCAACGCCATGTACAACGGCGACCGCGCGCGCAAGACCACGCTGGTCGAGTACGGCTTTCGCCTGCCGTCGGCATTGGACAACCGGCCGCTCAAGTTCGAGGAATTCGAGAAGCGCATGCGGCAGGTGGTGTTTGTTTCGGCCACTCCGGCTGATTACGAGAAGGAGCACTCGGGCCAGGTGGTGGACCAGGTGGTGCGGCCCACCGGCTTGGTGGACCCGGAGGTGGAGGTGCGTCCCGCTACCCATCAGGTGGATGACGTGCTGCAGGAAATACGCATTTGCACGCAAAAGAATCAACGCGTACTCATTACGACGCTGACGAAGCGCATGGCGGAGCAACTGACCGATTACCTGAGCGACAACGGGGTCAAGGTGCGCTATCTGCACTCCGATATCGACACCGTGGAGCGCGTGGAAATCATTCGCGACCTGCGCCTGGGAGCCTTCGATGTCCTGGTGGGGATCAACCTGCTGCGTGAAGGGTTGGACATTCCTGAGGTCTCCCTGGTGGCCATCCTGGATGCCGACAAGGAGGGATTCCTGCGCGCCGAACGCAGCCTGATCCAGACCATTGGCCGGGCGGCGCGCAACCTGCACGGCAAGGCCATCCTGTATGCCGACCGAATCACCGACTCAATGCGCAAGGCGATCAGCGAAACGGAACGCCGCCGCGCCAAACAGATCGCATACAACGAGGCCCGGGGTATTACGCCGCGCAGCATCGTCAAGCAGGTGCGAGACCTGATTGACGGCGTTTATAGCGAGAAGGCCGGCCAGGAAGCCCAGCGACTCCGCGAAGATGCGGCGCGGCAGGCCGAATTGGAGGAGATGTCCGAAAAGGACATTGCCCGCGAAATCAAGCGGCTGGAAAAGCTCATGCTGGAACACGCCCGCAACCTGGAGTTTGAGCAGGCTGCTCGGGTGCGCGATCAATTGACCCGTCTCAAGGACCGGGTGTTTGGAGCGCATGGCGGCGATCAAATCCCTGCCGCATGACCAGGTTTTGCGACCCTGCAGGAGAAAACGCGACTGTTTAGTCTAGTTACCCGACAAAATTAATAGGGATTTGTGCTATACTTGTCTCAAACACTCAAGAAAGAGCCCCACAACAAACAAGGGCCTTGGAGGCTGCAGCCGTAGCGCTTCAGGGAAAGGGTGGAGACGGTGCCCGGTTGGCTATACGCATGCCGCGGCGTTTCTATAACGATCAAGCCTAGACAAGGAGCTTGCGATGCGTCTCACAACCAAAGGCCGTTTTGCGGTCACCGCCATGATCGATCTGGCCCTGCGCCAGAACAACGGGCCCGTCACCTTGGCGGCCATCAGCCAGCGCCAACAGATTTCGCTGTCCTATCTGGAGCAATTGTTCGGAAAGCTGCGCCGCCACGAACTGGTGGAATCCACGCGCGGCCCTGGCGGCGGTTATACGCTCGCCCGCAAGGCGGGCGATATTACCGTGGCAGACATCATTGTCTCCGTGGACGAGCCCATTGATGCCACGCAGTGCGGTGGCAAGGAAAACTGCCTGGGCGAGGCGGGCCGTTGCATGACGCACGAGCTGTGGGCCTCTCTGAACCAGCGCATGGTGGAATTCCTGGATTCCGTCACGTTGCAGAAACTGGTGGACGACCAGCTCGCCAAGGGCGTGCAAATCGAAGACAAGCCGGTCACGCGCCGCGCGATCTCCACCACGCCGGTGGTCAAACCGATCCGTGTGAACGCACCCAATTCGGTGTTTGCCCTCGGCAACGCGTTCGCCAAATCTTGAGCTGCAGGCTGACCTGCGCCGGCCACGGGCTGCGCGCGGGGCGGGTTCGCCACGTCGATCCTATTGCCTTTTGATGCCAGCCAGAACTTTTCACTGAGCCAGCCATGGACATGACTCCGCATTTCCCTATCTATCTTGACTACGGCGCCACGACCCCCGTGGACGGACGGGTCGTCGACGCGATGATTCCCTGGTTGCGCGAACACTTCGGCAACCCGGCGTCGCGCAGCCACGCCTGGGGCTGGGAGGCCGAAGAGGCCGTGGAGCAAGCCCGCGGCCATGTGGCCGATCTGATCGGCGCCGACCCGCGCGAGATCGTGTGGACCTCGGGCGCCACTGAATCCAATAACCTCGCCATCAAGGGCGCTGCCCATTTCTACCAAGGCAAGGGCAAGCATCTCATCACCGTGAAGACGGAGCACAAGGCCGTCCTTGACGTGATGCGTGAACTGGAGCGCCAAGGCTTCGAGGTGACCTACCTTGATGTGCAGGAGAACGGCCTGCTCGACATCGAGGAGTTCAAGGCCGCCATCCGCCCTGACACGATCCTGGCCAGTGTCATGTTCGTGAACAACGAAATCGGCGTGATCCAGGACATTCCCCAGCTGGGTGCGCTTTGCCGCGAGAAGGGCATCATTTTTCACGTGGATGCCGCGCAGGCCACCGGCAAGGTCGAAATCGACCTGACCCAATTGCCCGTGGATTTGATGAGCCTGGCTTCGCACAAGACTTACGGACCCAAGGGCATCGGAGCCCTCTACGTGCGCCGCAAGCCGCGCGTGCGCCTGGAAGCGCAGATGCATGGTGGCGGCCACGAGCGCGGCATGCGTTCGGGCACGTTGCCCACCCACCAGATTGTGGGCATGGGCGAGGCCTTCCGCCTGGCCAAGCTGGAAATGGCCCAGGATTTGGAAAAGGTCCAAGCGCTGCAAAAGCGTCTGCTGGACGGTCTGAAGGATGTGGAGCAGGTCTTTATCAACGGCGACCTGGAGCGGCGCGTACCCCACAACCTGAACATGAGCTTCAACTTCGTGGAAGGCGAATCCCTGATCATGGGCATCAAGGGACTGGCGGTGTCTTCCGGGTCGGCTTGCACTTCGGCGAGCCTGGAACCCAGCTATGTGCTGCGCGCCCTGGGCCGCAGCGATGAGCTGGCCCACAGCAGCCTGCGCATGACCATTGGCCGTTTCACGACGGAAGAAGAAATTGACTACGCGATCAGCACCATCCGGCACAACGTCGCCAAGCTGCGTGAGTTGAGCCCCCTCTGGGAGATGTACCAGGATGGGGTGGACCTGAGCACCATCCAATGGGCGGCTCACTGACCACACGCGGAACGACGGAATACAGGAGAAACACACCATGGCTTACTCGGACAAAGTGATTGACCATTACGAGAACCCCCGCAATGTGGGTTCCTTCGACAAGGGTGACGACTCGGTGGGCACCGGCATGGTCGGTGCGCCGGCTTGCGGCGACGTGATGAAGCTGCAGATCAAGGTGAACCCCGATACGGGCGTGATTGAGGATGCGCGCTTCAAGACCTACGGCTGCGGCTCCGCCATTGCGTCCTCGTCGCTGGTGACGGAATGGGTCAAGGGCAAGACGCTGGATGAGGCTGCCTCGCTCAAGAACAGCCAGATCGCCGAAGAGCTGGCGCTGCCGCCGGTGAAGATCCACTGCTCCATCCTGGCGGAAGACGCCATCAAGGCCGCCGTCAACGATTACAAGGCCAAGCACGGAGCGGCTGTCGAGGCCGCCTGAAGACCATGGCGATCACGCTGACCGAAGCTGCCGCGCGCCATGTGACGCGCTACCTCGCCCGGCGGGGAAAGGGCGTGGGCGTGCGCCTGGGTGTCAAGACCACCGGGTGCTCAGGCCTGGCTTACAAGCTTGAATATGTCGATGAGCAGGCACCCGAAGACGTTGTGTTTGAAAATCACGGCGTCAAGGTGCTGATCGATCCCAAGAGCCTTGCTTATATCGACGGGACCGAGTTGGATTTTGTGCGCGAGGGCCTCAATGAAGGCTTTCGCTTCAATAACCCGAATGAGCGCGACCGCTGTGGTTGTGGAGAGAGCTTCCGCGTGTGAGCACGCCGTAGGCCGCTTATTGCACAGGACCGCCATCGCCCGCCGCGCTGGCGGTTTTTTTTATTGCCATGAACCTCCAATCCGACGATTTCGAACTTTTTGGTGTGCCACGCCGCTTTGCGCAGGACCGCGACGCTCTGGACGCGCGGTGGAAGGACCTGCAGCGCGAAGCCCATCCCGACCGGTTTGCGGCGCAGGGCGCCGCCGCCCAGCGTGTGGCGATGCAATGGTCGGTGCGCATCAACGAGGCATACCAACGCCTGAAGGATCCTTTGAAGCGGGCGGCTTACCTTTGCGAACTGGGCGGCTCGCCCATCCGCGCCGAGGACAACACCGCCATGCCCGCGGCCTTCCTGATGCAGCAGATGGAGTGGCGCGAAGCCCTGGATGAGGCCCGCAGTGCTGCGGAGCTTGACGCGCTGGACGACACCACCCATATGGCGCGGCAAGTGGCGTTGGCCCGTTGTGCGGAACTGCTGGACCAGCAGCAGGACTATGCCGGCGCAGCCCGCGAGGTCAGAGCCCTCATGTTCATTGCGCGATTTGCGCACGACATCGATTTGCGCCGAGAGCAACTGGGACAATAGGCGCTTTATTCGGTCACTCCTGCCTGGGCGTGCGCTTGCGGGCCCCGGCTTTTCCACACTCATTTCATGGCGCTTCTGCAGATTTCTGAACCAGGGCAATCGCCCGATCCTCACCAGCGGCGCGTTGCCATCGGCATTGATCTGGGCACCACGCATTCGCTGGTGGCGGCGGTGCGCAACGGGGTCGCCGAGTGCTTGCCCGATGCGCAGGGCAGGGTGCTTTTGCCTTCCGTCGTTCGCTACCTGGGCGGGGGCGGGCGGCAGATCGGCTACGAGGCCGCTGCAGCGCAGATGCAGGACCCGGCCAACACGGTGTCATCCGTCAAGCGATTCATGGGCCGGGGCCTGGGCGACATCACGGGGCGCGAGAAGCTGCCTTACAACTTCATTGCAGCGACCGACAGTGGCGGAATGCTCTCGCTGTCCACCGCGGCAGGCGTGAAATCGCCGGTGGAAGTCAGTGCCGAGATCCTTGCCACGCTGCGCTACCGTGCCGAAGACAGTTTCGACAGTGACCTTTACGGCGCCGTGATCACGGTGCCCGCATATTTCGACGACGCGCAGCGCCAGGCGACCAAGGATGCCGCCCATCTCGCGGGCCTGAATCTGCTGCGCCTGATCAACGAGCCGACGGCCGCCGCGATTGCCTACGGGCTGGACAACGGAGCCGAAGGCGTCTATGCCGTGTACGACCTGGGCGGTGGCACGTTCGATATCTCCGTGTTGCGCCTGGCGCAAGGGGTGTTCGAAGTCATTGCCACCGGGGGGGACTCGGCCCTGGGCGGCGACGATTACGACGCGGCTCTGGCTGAGTGGGTGATGCAGCAGACAGGTGTTCGGGCGAGTACGCCCGAGGACAAGACGGCGGTGCGCTTGGCCGCGCGCGCCTGCAAGGAAGCGCTGACTGCTACTGATAATGTAGCTTTTACCGCAGATGTGGCGGGCGCTACAGTGCAATTTGATGTTAAGCGTGAAGATTTTGCTGCAGTGACAGCGGATCTCACCCAGCGCTCCCTGGCGGCGGTGCGCCGCACTCTGCGCGATGCGCAGATCGAGCGCGATGAGATCAAGGGCGTGGTGCTGGTCGGCGGCTCCACGCGCATGCCGGTCGTGCGCGCCGCAGTGGCCGAATTCTTCGGCCGTGAACCGCTGACCAACCTCAACCCGGACGAAGTGGTCGCCATCGGCGCGGCCATCCAGGCCAACCAACTGGCCGGCAACGATGCGGCCGGCGATCTGCTGCTGCTGGACGTGATTCCGCTGTCGCTGGGCATCGAAACCATGGGTGGGCTGGTCGAACGCATCATCGGCCGCAACGAGACCATTCCCACGGCCAAGGCGCAGGACTTCACCACCTACAAGGACGGCCAAACCGCTCTTGCCATTCACGTGGTGCAGGGCGAGCGCGACCTGGTGCAGGACTGCCGCAGCCTAGCGCGCTTTGAGCTGCGGGGCATTCCCCCCATGGCAGCGGGCGCGGCGCGCATCCGCGTCACGTTCACGGTCGATGCGGATGGTCTGCTCAGCGTGGCTGCGCGCGAGCAGGCCAGCGGTGTGGAGGCGCGTATTGACGTCAAGCCGTCCTACGGGCTCAGCGACGAGCAGATCGCGCGCATGCTGCAAGAGGGCTTTGCGACCGCGCAGCAGGACATGCAGACGCGCGCATTGGTTGAAGCCCGTGTGGATGCCGACCGCCTGCTGATCGCCACGCAGAGCGCACTGGACGTGGACGGCGATGTACTAGCGGCTGCGGAGCGCACGGCGATCGACGACCTGATGCATGCACTGCGCGCCACGCTGGAGACCAGCACCGACGCGGCGGCTGTCGAGGCCGCGGCGCAGGCCCTGGCCAAGGGCACCGAGGCGTTTGCTGCGCAGCGCATGAACCGCGGTATCCGCCAAGCCCTGGCAGGCAAGAACGTCAGCGCCCTCTGAGCGCACAAACCTCATCCATTGATTTAAACACCCATGCCCGTCATCAAGATCCTGCCTCATCACGAATACTGTCCCGAGGGCGCGGAAATCACCGCGCCGGCCGGCACCTCAATTTGTGAGGCATTGCTGGACAACGGCATCAAGATCGAGCACGCCTGCGATATGAGCTGCGCCTGCACGACCTGCCATGTGGTCGTGCGCAAAGGATTCGAATCGCTCAATGATGCGGAAGAGGAGGAGGAAGACCTGCTGGACCGCGCGTGGGGCCTGGAGCCGCAATCGCGCCTGTCGTGCCAGGCCATCCTGGCGCAGAGCGATGTGACGGTGGAGATTCCTAAGTACTCGATCAACCACGCCAAGGAGAACCACTGATGTCCCGGCAGATTGTTCTGGACACGGAGACCACCGGCCTGTCGGCGGAAGGGGGCGACCGCATCATCGAGCTGGGCTGCGTGGAACTCGTCAACCGCAAGCTCACCGGCAACAATCTGCATCTGTACCTGAACCCCGAGCGCGACAGCCATGAGGACGCGCTGAAGGTGCACGGCATCAGCAATGAATTCCTGCGCGACAAGCCCAAGTTTGCCGAGCGGGTGCAAGACATCCTGCAATACCTGCAGGGCGCGGAACTCATCATCCACAACGCGAGCTTCGACGTGGGCTTCCTGGACAAGGAGCTGGAACTGGTCGGCCTGGCGCCGCTGTCCGCGCATGTCGGGGGCGTGATCGACACCCTGGCCATGGCCAAGGAGATGTTCCCGGGCAAGCGCAACTCGCTGGACTCGCTGTGCGACCGGCTGGGCGTTGACAATTCCAGTCGTACGCTGCACGGCGCCTTGCTGGACGCGGAGTTGCTGGCGGATGTCTACATCAACATGACCCGCGGGCAGGATGCCCTGCTGATCATGGATGAGGCCACCGCCGGGGCAGGAGGCACCACCGTGGCCGCGGTAGATCTGAGCCGCATTGCACTGACGGTGCTGACCGCCAGTGCGCAGGAGCTTGCCGAGCATGAGGAAGTACTCGTGCAGATCGACAAGTCCAGCAGCGGTAAAACAATTTGGCGGACTTTGTCTGAGGCGTAAGAAAGCTATGCCATAATCGCGGGCTGTCGCAGCAACGACACGGGTGATTAGCTCAGCGGTAGAGCACTGCCTTCACACGGCAGGGGTCACATGTTCGATCCATGTATCACCCACCAGTTTTGTCAGGGCCTGTACTCGCAAAAATACAGTCCCTTTGGGTGATTAGCTCAGCGGTAGAGCACTGCCTTCACACGGCAGGGGTCACATGTTCGATCCATGTATCACCCACCAATCCGAACCCCTTGCAGCCCGTATGGCCGCAAGGGGTTTTTTCTTGGCGCTGAGGTCGTGAGGGACTGCCGGCGTCGATGACAATCCGGCAGTCGCGATTGATTTGGCCGCCGTCGATGATCACCTTCCATAACCCGCTGCAGCACACCCACGCTCCCGAGCACGAATTTTTCCGCGGCGAGCGTGTACCCTGTTTCGAGAACCCGACGCGCGCGGCCTATGTGGAAGCCGCTTTGACTGCGCGGGGTCATGTACTGCACCCCCCGGATGTGGATTGCACGGAGGTACTGGCAAAGATCCATGCGCCGCGCTACCTGGCTTTTCTGGCTTCGGCGTGGCAGCAGTGGCTGTCGCTGGGTGAAGAGCAGAACCGTGTGCAGCCGTTTCCGTCGGTATGGCCGGTACGCACATTGCGCTCGGATATAGAGCCCGACAATTTCATTGCCAAGCTGGGGCTGTACTCCATGGACAACGGCTCGCCGCTTGCAGCGGGCACCTGGACGGCAGCCAAGGCAGGCGCCGACGCGGCGGCCAGTGCCGCGGCGCGCCTGGCGGCTGGCGAGCGCGCCGCGTTCTGCAGCACACGCCCGCCGGGGCACCATGCAGGTCCCGATTTCATGGGCGGGTACTGCTTCTTGAACAACGCGGCCGTGGCGGCCCAATGGCTGCGCGACCACGGCGCGGCCCGTGTGGCCGTGTTGGACGTGGATTACCACCACGGCAATGGCACGCAGAGCATCTTCTATGACCGTGCGGACGTGCTCTTCGTCAGCATCCATGGCGATCCCCGCACCGAATACCCGTTTTATCTGGGACATGCCGATGAAACCGGCGCGGGCCTCGGTGCGGGCTGCAACCTGAACCTGCCTCTGCCGGCCGGCACCGATGCTGCCACTTGGTTTGCGGCCTTGGAGCAGGCCTGCGCGCGCATCGCCGCTTTTGGAGCGGATGCCCTGGTGGTCTCGCTGGGACTGGATACCCATGAGGGCGATCCGATCTCGCGCTTTCGGCTGGCGACGACGGATTTTCTGCGGCTGGGTGCGCGGCTGCGTGGTGTGGGACTGCCCACTGTGTTGGTGCTGGAAGGCGGCTACGCAGCGGCGGAGCTGGGAACGAATGCGGTGAATGTGCTCGAGGGTTTCGAGCAGGCATGACAACGGAGGCATGAGCGATGAGTGAGACGGTCGATTGCGTCGTGGTGGGCGCGGGGGTGGTGGGGCTGGCGGTGGCGCGCGCATTGGCGCTGCAAGGGCGCGAGGTCTGGCTGCTGGAGGCGGCCAATGCCATTGGCACCGAGACGAGTTCGCGCAACAGCGAGGTGATCCACGCCGGCATCTATTACCCGCAGGGTTCGCTCAAGGCGCGCTTGTGCGTACAAGGCAAGGCGATGCTGTACGACTACTGCAGCGAGCGCGGCGTGCCCCATAGTCGCTGCGGCAAGCTCATCGTGGCCACGTCGACCGAACAGCAGAACGCGCTGACGGGCATCAGAGCGCGCGCGCAGGCCAATGGCGTGGATGATCTGCAATGGCTCTCGCGGGAGGAAGCACGTGCGCTGGAGCCCGAACTGGAATGTGTGGCAGCGCTGCTCTCGCCCAGTACCGGCATCGTGGACAGCCATGCCCTCATGCTGGCGTTGCTGGGCGACCTGGAGAACGCGGGTGGTGTTCTGGCATTGAATTCGCCTCTGGCCAAGGCCCGTTGCACGCCACAAGCTATCCATTTGGAAGCAATGGATGGCACGTGCATCAGTGCGCGCACCGTGGTCAACGCGGCCGGTTTGCATGCGCCAGTCCTCGCGCGCCAGTTCGAGGGGTTGTCCGCGGTGCATGTACCGCAGGCGGCCTATGCCAAAGGCAACTATTTCACGTTGTCCGGCCGGGCACCCTTCAGCCATCTCATCTATCCCGTACCGGAGGCGGCGGGGCTGGGCGTGCACCTGACGCTCGACCTGGGGGGGCAGGCCAAGTTCGGCCCCGACGTGCAATGGGTGGAAGGCCCCGAGGACCTGGTGGTGGATGCGAGCCGCTCCGAGGCCTTTTACGCCGAGGTGCGCAAGTACTGGCCTGGCCTGCGCGACGGTGCACTGGCGGCGGGCTACGCCGGCATACGCCCGAAGATCCACGGCCCCCATGAGCCCGCGGCGGACTTCCTGATCCAGGGGCCGCGCGATCACGGAGTCTCGGGGCTGGTCAACCTGTTTGGCATCGAATCACCTGGGCTGACCAGCGCGTTGGCAATCGGTGCGCACGTGGCCGGTCTGCTGCACCAAGACGCCGTGTCATGATGCAACGCGGTCATTTTGTGATAGCGGCCATGCCCTGCGGCGCGAGCACTGGGCTAAGATGAGATACCCGCCTACATGGTTTGCCATGCACGGCGTATTACCATTGTTTCCTGCTATGAAAGGCTCGCGTATGACCACCGTATCCGAAACCATTTCCTCCACCCAGGCAGAACTCGAAAAGCTGGTAGGCGACCTGCGCGGTCTGCTGGCCAGCAAGGATCTGGACGGTATTCCCGAGATCAAGCAACTGCGCCAGCGTCTGGATGACGGCATCCATTCGGTGCGCGATTCCGCCGTGCGTGCCGCTCAGGAGGCAGCCCTGCAGGCCAAAGATGCCGCGCGCGCCGCCGACCGTTATGCCCACGATGAGCCCTGGCGCGTTGCCGGCGCTGCGCTGGCCGTAGGGGCGCTGGTGGGCTTCATGCTGGCCCGCCGCTGACCGGTAGCGCAATGGCAGGGCGAATCGTCAACGCTGCGGCGCGCTCCAGCGCCTGGGAGGGGCTTGCATGAACTGGTTGTCCCTGCTCGGCCTGGAAGGCTGGGTTGCACGCTGGCGGGCCGCCATCATCGAAGGCGTGATCGCGGCGGAAGACCGTATCGAACTCGCACGGCTCGAATGGGCCGACCAGAAGCGCCGCATGGCCCAGCTGGTGGTGCTGCTGGTTCTCTTTGGGTGCGTGGCCGTGATCGCCCTGCTGCTGTTGTCACTGGCTGTGCTGGTCCAGTTCTGGGATTCACCGCAGCGCGTGCTGGTGGCATGGTTGCTGGCAGGCGGCTGGTTGCTGGCCTGGGTGGCAGTGGCGGTGGTCCTGGTGTCCATCGGCCGACAGGCGGGTAATGCCTTTGCCCTTACGCGGCGGGAGTTGCAGCAGGACTGGCGCACCATCAAGGAGCAGTTATGAGCCCCTCTTCCCTGAACTCTGGGCAGCCGACGCGCGTGCCCACCCCGCAGCAGCAGAAGGTGCTGGACCGCATTCTGGTGCAGCGTGAGCGGCTGCGTGCTCGGCGCGCGGCCCTGCGCCAGGCGCGCGCCGTGGCCGCAGGCGCGGAAGTTCGGGTGGAACCCGATGCGCCGCTGGCGGCCCGGCTGGTGGCGTTTGCGCGCCTGCATCCCGTTGCGGTGGCAGCGGTGGTGGGCGCTGCGGTGCTGGCGGGGCCTCAACGGCTGGTGCGCTGGGCCACCCTGGTGATGCCGCTGGTCATGCGCATGCGGCGCGGCTAAGGCCTTGTTCCACAGTCTCTATCAGGCCGCATCGCGGCCTTTTTTCTTGGCCCGTTTTTAACGCAGATCGCGGATCGCCTTGGCCGCACGGCCCACGAGGGCAGGGCCTTCATAGATCAGGCCGGTGTAGATCTGCACGACATCGGCGCCTGCGCGGATTTTGCTCACAGCATCTTCGGCGCTCAGAATGCCGCCCACACCGATGATCGGGAAAGCCGGGCCCAGCGCGGCACGCAACTGGCGGATCACGGCGTTGCTGGCTTCCAGCACGGGTGCACCGCTCAGGCCTCCAGTCTCGCCGGCATGGCGCAGGCCCTGCACGGCGTCCCGGCGGATGGTGGTGTTGGTGGCAACCACGCCATCCATGCCGTGGCGCTGAAGTGTGGTGGCAATCACGGCCACTTGGGCCTCGTCCAAATCCGGCGCAATTTTCACGAAGATGGGCACGCGGCGGCCCTGGGCGGCGGCGAGCTGTTCGCGGCGCTCGGCAATGGCGCCCAGCAGGCCGTCAAGAGCCGCATCGCTCTGCAGAGCGCGCAGGTTCTGCGTGTTGGGCGAACTGATATTCACCGTAACGTAGTCGGCATGCGGGTACACGCCCTCCAGGCAGGTGAGGTAGTCGCGCATGGCGTCTTCGATGGGCGTGGTGGCGTTCTTGCCGATGTTCAGACCCAGCAGCAGTTTGCTCTGGCCGCGGCCCTGTGTGCGGACCTGCGAGCGCTGCACGTTGGCCACGAAGGCATCCAGCCCTTCATTGTTGAAGCCCAGGCGATTGATGAGCGCACGCGCCTCGGGCAGGCGGAACATGCGCGGCTTGGGGTTGCCGGGCTGCGCACGGGGCGTGACGGTGCCAACCTCCACGAAGCCGAAGCCCATGGCGGCCAGCGCGTCGATACAGCGGGCGTTCTTGTCGAGCCCCGCCGCGAGGCCCACGCGGTTGGGGAAACGCAGGCCTGCCAGTTCGATGGGGTCGCTCACGGTTTCGTTGCACCAGGCCCATTGCAGCGGCGTGCGCTGGCCGCGCGCCAGCATGTCCATGGTGAGTTCGTGGGCGGCTTCGGCGTCCATGCCGAAGAGAAAGGAGCGGGCGAGGGCGTAGGGCAGCAGAGACATGGGGATAATTCAATGATCTTTCCGGATTTTCCCCCATGACTGCACCCACATCCCTTTCCCAAGACGAACTCAAGACCCTGGTCGGCCAAGCTGCACTGCAATATGTGGTGCCGGGCGAACTGCTGGGCGTGGGGACCGGCTCTACCGTCAACAAGTTCATTGACGCGCTGGCATCTATCAAGGACACCATCCGCGGCGCGGTTTCCAGCTCCGAAGCCAGCACGGCGCGGCTGAAGGCGCTGGGCATCCCCGTGCTGGACGCCAACGACGTGCGCTCGCTGTCGGTGTACATCGATGGCGCCGACGAGATCGACGGCAACGGCTACATGGTCAAGGGCGGAGGGGCGGCCCTCACGCGCGAGAAGATCGTCGCCGCGCTGGCACGGCGCTTTGTGTGCATAGCGGACGAGTCCAAGCTGGTGAACGTGCTGGGCGCGTTCCCGCTGCCGGTGGAGGTCATTCCGATGGCCGCCGCGTACATCGCGCGGCGCTTCGAGTCGCTGGGGGGGCAGGCGACGCTGCGTCTCAAGGATGGCCAACCGCTCGTGACCGACAACGGCCAACACATACTGGATGTGCGCGGCCTCACCATCAGCGATCCGCTGGCGTTCGAGACCGAGGTGAATCAATGGCCGGGGGTGGTGACGGTGGGCGTGTTTGCGCTGCAGAAGGCCAACGTCTGCCTGCTGGGCACGGCACAGGGCGTGCGTACGCTGTCCCTGTAAGACGGTGGACGGCAGTGGCGCGGCAATGCCGCGCCGAGCATCCCCTCGCTTTTAGAAAATGATGCCGGCCGGATTGGAGGGAGACGGCCCCGTGGGCGCTGCCGGTGGCGCTGAGGGGCGTCGTGCGGGAGCAGCGGACGCCTTGTCCGCAGCCGGTGCTGCAGGCTGCGCAGGCACCGCAACGAGCGGGGCTGCCGCAGGACGGCGGTAGTTCGGCGGCAATTGCGACTGCTTGGGGTAGCCGGCGGCGTCCAGGTACTGCGTCCACTCGGTGTCGGAAAATCCCCGCAGCTGCTGTGCGCCAATGGTGCCGAAGGGCAGGCTGGATTCACCGCTCATGCGCTTGAGCGCGTCGATGTCCTCGTTGGTGCTGACGGTGCGCTCGGTGAAAGGAATGCCACGGTTGATGAGCAGATTGCGCGCGCTGTTGCAGGGCACGCAGTCGCTGCTGGTGTACAGCGTCACGGGAAAGCGCGTGGCCACCTGGCGCAGAGCGTAGGGCAGGGCCTCGACGCCGCTGCCGCCGCTGCGTGGTCCGGCGCCGACCGCTGTGCCCTCGGCGTTTGCGGCGGGAGCGCGGTCGGAGAAGGTCACCTTGCCATCCGGCCCGACGATGCGGTACACCTGCTGGGCCAGCGCGGCCGTGGACAGCAGGGCGGCCGTGGCGCAGGTGGTGGCCAACATGGCAGCGTTGCGAATGATGGACATGGGTTCCTCTCCTCTTGGTTTCTTAAAAATAATAGCTGGTCGCGCTTGCTGCAAGCCATTTTGAAGTAGAAAGCAGGCGCAAACGCCCGGCAGACAAGCGCGAACCGCTCACTTTTATGCTGCCATGCCCTGGTGGCGCAGCAGCGCGTCCAGTGTGGGTTCGCGGCCGCGGAAGGCCTTGAAGGAGTCCATGGCGGGGCGGCTGCCGCCCGCTTCCAGGATGGCCTGGCGGTAGCGCCGGCCGGTCTCCGCGCTGGGTTCCCCGCCCGCGCCGGCAGTTTCCTCGAACGCGGCATACGCGTCGGCGCTGAGTACTTCGGCCCATTTGTAGCTGTAATACCCCGCCGCGTAGCCGCCCGCGAAGATATGGCTGAACGTGTGGGCCGAGCGGCTGAAGGCGGGAGGTTTGAGCACGGCCACTTCGTCGCGCACGCGGTCCAGCAGCGCCAGCACGTCGCCTTGGGGGTCGTGCTCGGTGTGCAGCAGCATGTCGAACAACGCGAACTCGATCTGGCGCAGCGTGGCCATTCCGGCCTGGAAGTTCTTGGCCGCGATCATCTTGTCGTACAGCGGGCGCGGCAGCGGCTCGCCCGTGTCCACATGGGCGGTCATGTGGCGCAGCACTTCCCATTCCCAGCAGAAGTTCTCCATGAACTGGCTGGGCAGTTCCACGGCGTCCCATTCCACGCCGCTGATGCCTGACACGTCGCGCTCGTTCACCTGGGTGAGCATGTGGTGCAGGCCATGGCCGAATTCATGGAACAGGGTGATCACGTCGTCGTGCGTGAGCAGGGGTGGGCGCCCGTCCACCCCATCGGCGAAGTTGCACACCAGATGCGCCACCGGTGTCTGCAGCAGGCCCGTGTCCGGGCGCAGCCAGCGGGCGCGCGCATCGTCCATCCAGGCCCCGCCGCGCTTGCCCTGGCGGGCAGGCTGGTCCAGGTAGAACTGACCCACCAGCTCGCCGCCGCGCTCGATGCGGTAGAACTCCACGGCGCTGTTCCATACGGGCGCAACGTCGCGGCGGATGGCCACCTCGAACAGCGTCTCGACGATCTTGAACAGCCCGGCCAGCACCTTGGGCGCCGTGAAGTACTGCTTAACCTCCTGCTCACTGAAGGCGTAGCGCGCTTCCTTGAGTTTCTCGGAGATGTAGGGCCAGTCCCAAGACTGGGGGTTGGCCAGGCCCAAATGCTCAGCGGCAAAGGCGCGCAGGTCGGCTACGTCCTTCTCCGCAAAGGGCCGGGCGCGATGCGCCAGGTCCCGCAGGAAGTGGATGACTTGCTCGGGCGACTGCGCCATCTTGGACACCAGTGACACCTGGCCGAAATTGCCATAGCCCAGCAACTGCGCCTCTTCCTTGCGCAGCGCGAGGATCTCGCCCATCACGGCGGTGTTGTCGAAACGCGCGGCGTCGCCGCTGGCCTGGTCCGATGCGCGTGTGACGTAGGCGTGGTAGAGCTTCTCGCGCAGGGCACTGCTGGTGGCGAACTGCATCACCGGCAGGTAGCACGGCATCTTCAGCGTGAGCTTGTAACCGTCCTTGCCCTCGGCCTGGGCCGCGGCGCGGGCGGCGTTCTGCACGTCGGCCGGCACGCCGTCCAGCTCCTCGGCCGTGGCGTAGTAGGCGTAGGCGTCGGTGGCGTCCAGCGCGTTCTCGCTGAACTTTTGTTGCAACTCGGCCTGGCGTTCCTGGATGGCGGCAAAGCGCTCCTTGGCTGCGCCCTGCAGCTCGGCGCCCGACAGCACGAAGTTGCGGATCGCATTGCTGTGCGCCTGTCGCTGTTCCGGGTTGAGCGTGGCGGGGTCGATCGCCTTGTATTTGGCGTACAGGCGCTCGTCGGCGCCCAGACGGGTCCAGAACTCGGTGACCTTGGGCAGCGCCTCGTTGTAGGCGGCGCGCAGCTCGGGCGTGTCCGCCACGCTGTTGAGGTGGCTGACGGCGCCCCATGCGCGGCCCAGTTCCTCGGTGGCGACATCCAGTACCTGCGCAATCGCATCCCAGCGGGCCGGGAAGTCCGGCTGGGTGACGGTTTCCAGTGCGGCGTCTGCGCGTTGCAGCAGCACATCCACCGCAGGGGCTACGTCGGCGGGGGTGATGCGGTCGAAGGGAATGTGGCCCGAGAAGTCGAGGAGGGGATTGCTCATGCTGGCTTAGATGGCGTTGCCGTGAGTGGGTTCAAGCCGTTGGCGCAAACGCGCGCCCACCGGCACTCGGGTCAGGGGTGCCTCGCGTCAGAGGCGCTCAGCCGCTTCCAGGGTGTTCACCAGGAGCATGGTAATTGTCATCGGGCCCACGCCGCCGGGCACTGGCGTGATGTAGCCCGCCACCTGCTTGACGCCCTCGAAGTCCACGTCGCCGCAGAGCTTGCCTTCGTCATTGCGGTTCATGCCCACGTCGATCACCACGGCGCCGGGTTTGACCATGTCGGCCGTGAGCACGTTGCGCTTGCCCACGGCAGCCACCACCACATCGGCCTGGCGCGTCATGGCGGCAAGATCCGCCGTGCCGCTATGGCAGACCGTGACGGTGGCGTTGGCTGCCAGCAGCATCATGGCCATGGGTTTTCCCACGATGTTGGAGCGACCGATGACCACGGCGTGCTTGCCGCGCAGATCCTTCATACCGATGGATTCGAGCATCTTCATGCAGCCGTAAGGCGTGCAGGCCTTGAAGCCCACCTGGCCCACCATCAGTGCCCCGGCGCTGGCGACGTGAAAGCCGTCCACATCCTTGAGGGGCGAGATCGCTTCGATGACCTTGTGGTCGTCGATGTGCTTGGGCAGCGGCAGTTGCACCAGGATGCCGTGGATGCTGGGGTCGTTGTTCAGCGCCTGCACGCGCGCCAGCAGCTGTTCTTCGGTCATGCTGGCGTCGTACTTTTCCAGCACCGAGTGAAAGCCCACGTCCTCGCAAGCCTTGACCTTGTTGCGCACGTACACCTGGCTGGCAGGGTTGTCGCCCACCAGCACCACTGCGAGGCCAGGGGTGATGCCGCGGTCTTTCAGCGCGGCCGTGCGCGCGGCGACTTCAGTGCGCAGTTGGCGGGAGAGGGCGTTGCCGTCGATCAGTTGGGCTGTCATTGATGAATCCACGATACAAATGAAAAAGCTGCCTGGCGCTTGTCTGGTATGCGCAGGCAGCTATCAAAAACGGAGCAATTAGGCCTTGGCGCTACCTGGCCCCAGGGCAATCTTGAGCAGGTCGGCCACGGTGTTGGCGTTGAGCTTTTCCATGATGTTGGCGCGGTGCGCCTCCACCGTCTTGATGCTGATGCCCAGGTCGTCGGCGATCTGCTTGTTCAGGCGGCCGGCAACGATGCGCTCCAGCACCTGCGCCTCGCGGCTGGTGAGTTTGGACAGCAGCGCGTCGCGGCTGGCGGCCTGCTGGTAGTCGGCAAAGGCTTCGCGTGCATGGTCCAGCATGCGCTCAACCAGGCCCAGCAACTCTTCTTCGTTGAAGGGTTTCTGGATGAAGTCCAGCGCGCCCTTCTTCATGGTGTTCACGGCCATGGGCACGTCGCCGTGGCCGGTGATGAAGACGATGGGCAGGGGCGACTTGCGTTCGACCAGGCGGTCCTGCAGCTCCAGGCCCGTCATGCCGCCCATGCGGATGTCCACGATCAGGCAGGCGACTTCGCGCGGGTCATAGCGTGCGAGGAACGATTCCGCCGAATCAAAGCAGCGTACACGGTAGTCCTTGCCCTCCAGCAGCCACTGGAGCGAGTCGCGGACGGCTTCGTCGTCGTCGACGACATAGACGGTGCCTTTTTTCGGAATCAAACTCATGCAATAGTCCTTGGGGTTGACGTTGCTGCGGAATTGATAGTGGCATCCGCAGCAGTGGCGAGCGGAAGCCAGAAGGAGAACCGGCAGCCGGTGACCTCCGATCCATTGTAGAGGTTCTCCGCGTGCATCCGGCCCTGGTGCGACTCGACGATGCTGCGGCACAGGTTCAGGCCCATACCCATGCCTTCGCTCTTGGTGGAGAAGAATGCCTCGAACAGGTGCGCCAGCACTTCCGGGGCCAGGCCCTTGCCCGTGTCCTGCACCGAAAACTCGATCACCCCGCGGCCATCCACATGGCGCGGCACCACGCGCAGCTCCACGCTGCGCCCGGATGGGGGGCGGTGGGCCTGGGCGATGGACTCGGCGCCGTTCTTCATCAGGTTGATGAGCACCTGCTCGATCAGGATCGTGTCGGCCATCACCTGGGGCAGGCGGGCGGCGACGTAGTGCGTCAGGTGCACGTTGTGGCGCCGCAACTCGATGTCGGCCAGTTCCACCGCTTCGCTCACCATCTCGTGCACGTCGGCCAGCGTGCGGTTGGGTTCGCTTTTTTTCACGAAGGCGCGGATGCGCTGGATGATCTGGCCGGCGCGCTGCGCCTGGTGGGCGGTCTTTTGCAGCGCCGTGAGCAGTGCCTCCTCGCTGATCTGGCCGCCCTGGATGCGCGAGACCATGCCGCTGCAATAGTTGCTGATGGCGGTGAGCGGCTGGTTGAGTTCGTGGGCCACGCTGGAGGCCATCTCGCCCATGGTGATGAGGCGGCTGACCGACTGGGCGCGTTCGGCCTGGCGCGCGGCCTGCTCCTCGGCCTGGCGGCGCGGCGTGATGTCGGTGGCAATGACCATTTGCGCCAACCGGCCGTCCACCCAGTTCAGGTAGCGCGAGCGCACCTCCAGCCACTTGCCCAGATCGGGCAGGTAGATCTCGGCGTTCTCCGAACGGGCGCTGGTCAGCGAGTCGGTGGGCAGGCCCATCAGACCATCTTCGTCGTCCATGCCGCCGGAACTGTAGGAGGTGGGCAGCACGCCCGCCTGCGCCACCAGCTGCAGGTGGCCGCTGGTCTGCGAGCCGAACCATTGGCGGTACAGGCGGTTGGCAAACAGCAGCTCCTCGCTCCCCAGCGGCGCCACGGAGACGGAGGCGTCCAGCGCCTCCAGCACGATGGTGAAGCGCTCATGCGAGGCGGTGAGTTGCTCGCGCACGCGGTTGGGCTCGGTGATATCGGTCATCGAGGTCATCCAGCCTGTCTGGTGACCGCGTGCGTCGATCAGCGGTGAGACGTACAGGCGCGCATCGAACAGCGTGCCGCTCTTGCGCCGCACGCGTACCTGGAATCCACCGGGCACGGTCTTGCCCGAGAGTTCGTCGCGCAGATTGGCGTGCAGCGACTCATATTCGCCCTCGGGCCAGTAGCTGTAGGGCGGGGTCTGCCCGACCAGCTCGGCCTCGGTCCAGCCTGTCATCTGGCAGAACGCGGCGTTCACATATGTGATGCGGCCCTCCAGGTCCAGCGCGCGCATGCCGGTGAGGATGGAGTTCTCCATCGCCCGGCGGAAGTTGGTTTCTGCCACCAGTGCTTCCTGGGCCTGCAGCCGCCTGCGCGTGTGCCGCCAGGTGGCGATGAGCATCCATGCCGTCATCACGCTGAGCGTGCCCACTAGCCAGAACAGCCCGCTGCCCACCACGCCCAGCGACGTACGGTACGCCTGCGCCCGCATCACGAGGCCGTTGCCCACCGGGGAGACCGGGATCTCGTACTGGTTGGCCTTGGTGGTCCAGGGCAGCAGCGCATTGGTGCGCGGGGGCAGGGGCGTGCCCGCCAAGGTGCGGCCATTGCCGTCCAGCAACGTGACGGCGTAGCGCGCCAGCACCTCGGTGGGAGTGCCGTAGCGCAGCAGGCTGTCGATGGAGTATTCCGCCAGCACCACGCCGCCGAACTTGCCCTGGGGCGACAGGGGCACCTGCAGTTGCAGCAGGGGCGCGCTCTCGCCCTCGGTGGCCGTGGGTTGCGAATACAGCGGCTGTTGCAGGTCGCGGACGGCGTTGAAGAGGTTGGTGGTCTCGCCGGGCTTGAGCACCTCCCCGCCCACGCGCAGCTGGCTGCTGGTCACGGCGGGCGCGGCGTGGCTGGCGCGGATGCGCCGGCGCTCGTCAATCCAGGTGATGGCCTGCAGCTCGGGGTATTGGCTGATGAGCGGCTCGGCGCGGCTGCCGAAGTCCGCGCGCTCCACATCCTGGTTGGATAGATCGCGCGCGATGCGCATGATCTGCTCTTGCCGCTCCAGCAAGCGCAAACGCACGCGCTGCTGGGCGTATTCCACGTCGCGCCTGAGGGCTTCCTTCTCGCGTTCCACCTCTTCCGTGCGCAAATACCAGAACGAGGCCACGATGGCAGCGAGGAACATCAGCACCGATGCCACGGGCGCCAGCGCCGCGAACCGGTCCTGGCGCGTGGGCGAGAGGCTGCGCCACCAGGCACGCCACCAGCGCGCCGGGGTTTTAACGGCAGACACGGTGGAAGATGGCGCGACAGGAGACTCCATGGGCGCGGAGTTTAAAGGCTTCGCGGGGGTGATTTCATCTGAAGAAATAATGTGCAATTGCAGCAATTTTTCATATTAAGAGATGAAAAAGCATCATTTGAAATGATGAAAATTTGTGCGAAACTCGCGCCCGTATTACCGTTATTGCCACTGAATCAAGGAGACAGGTATGTCTGATCCGACCAAAGTCCTGACCGCTACCGACATCGACCAACAGGAAACCCGCGAATGGCTGGACGCGCTGTCGGCAGTGATCGACAAGGAGGGGCCGGAGCGTGCCCACTTCCTGCTGGAGCAATTGCTGGAGCAGGCGCGCCAGAGCAGTATTGACCTGCCGTTCTCCGCCAATACGGGATACGTGAACACCATCGAGCCGGACCAGGAGGCCCGCTGCCCCGGCAATATCGCCATCGAGAAGCGCCTGCGCGCCTACATGCGCTGGAACGCCATGGCCATGGTGGTGCGCGCCAACCGCCTGCATCCGCATGACGGCGGCGACCTGGGCGGCCACATCGGCTCCTTCGCTTCGCTGGCCTCCATGTGGGGCGCGGGCTTCAACCACTTCTGGCATGCCGAGAGCGAAGGCCACGGCGGCGACTGCATCTACTTCCAGGGCCACAGCGCGCCCGGCATCTATGCCCGCGCCTACCTCGAAGGCCGCATCACCGAAGACCAGCTGGAAAACTTCCGCCAGGAGACCGGCGGCAAGGGCTTGTCGAGCTACCCGCACCCCAAGCTGATGCCGGGCTTCTGGCAGTTCCCCACGGTGTCCATGGGCCTGGGGCCGATGATGGCCATCTACCAGGCGCGCTTTCTCAAGTATCTGGATGCGCGTGGCATCGCCGACACCAAGAACCGCAAGGTCTGGGTATTCCTGGGCGACGGCGAGATGGATGAGCCCGAGAGCAAGGGCGCGATCAGCCTGGCCGCGCGTGAAAACCTGGACAACCTGATCTTCGTTATCAACTGCAACCTGCAGCGCCTGGACGGCCCGGTGCGCGGCAACGGCAAGATCATCCAGGAACTGGAGGGTGCCTTCCGCGGTGCGGGCTGGCATGTCATCAAGCTGCTGTGGGGCAAGGGCTGGGACGAGCTGCTGGCACGCGACAAGAGCGGCAAGCTCAAGCAGCTGATGATGGAGACGCTGGACGGCGACTACCAGACCTACCGCGCCATGGACGGCGCGTATATCCGCAAGCATTTCTTCGGCAGGTACCCCGAGACGGCCAAGCTCGTGGAGCACATGAGCGACGACGAGATCTGGGAACTGCGCCGCGGCGGCCACGAGCCCGAGAAGGTGTATGCCGCCTTCCATGCGGCCAATGAACACCAGGGTCAGCCCACGGTGTTGCTGGTCAAGACCGTCAAGGGCTATGGCATGGGCAAGGCCGGTGAGGGCAAGAACACCGTGCACCAGACCAAGAAGCTGTCGGACGAGGACATCAAGTACATCCGCGACCGCTTCAACATCCCGATCCCCGACAGCGAGCTGGACAAGCTGCCCTACTACAAGCCGGCCGACGACACGCCGGAAATGAAGTACCTGCACGAGCGTCGCAAGGCCCTGGGCGGCTACCTGCCGCAGCGTCGCACGCACGCCGACGAGAGTTTCACCGTGCCGGCGCTGGAGACGTTCAAGGCCGTGCTGGAGCCCACCGCCGAGGGCCGCGAGATCTCCACCACCCAGGCCTACGTGCGCTTTCTCACGCAGCTGCTGCGCGACAAGGCCCTGGGTCCGCGCGTGGTGCCCATCCTGGTGGATGAGGCGCGTACCTTCGGCATGGAGGGGTTGTTCCGCCAGATTGGCATCTACAACCCCAAGGGCCAGCTCTACACCCCGGTCGACCGCGACCAGGTGATGTACTACAAGGAAGACAAGGCCGGTCAGATTCTTCAGGAGGGCATCAACGAGGCGGGCGGCATGTGCTCGTGGATCGCTGCGGCGACGTCGTATTCGACGAACAACCGCATCATGATCCCGTTCTACGTGTACTACTCGATGTTCGGCTTCCAGCGCTTTGGCGACTTCGCCTGGGCCGCGGGCGACATGCAGGCGCGCGGCTTCTTGCTGGGTGGCACCAGCGGTCGCACCACGCTCAACGGCGAAGGCCTGCAGCACCAGGACGGCCACAGCCACATCCTGGCCAACACCATTCCCAACTGCGTGAGCTACGACCCGACCTTCGCGCACGAGGTGGCGGTCATCATGCAGGACGGCCTGAAGCGCATGGTGGAGAAGCAGGAAAACGTCTACTACTACATCACGCTGCTCAACGAGAACTACGCCATGCCGGGCCTGCAGCCGGGCACGGAAGAGCAGATCATCAAGGGCATGTACCTGTGCAAGGCCGGCGCGGACGGCGACAAGCGCGTGCAGCTGCTGGGTTCGGGCTCGATCCTGCGCGAGTCGATCGAGGCGCAGAAGCTGCTCGCCGCCGACTGGGGCGTGCAGGCCGACGTGTGGAGCTGCACCAGCTTCAACGAGCTGACCCGCGAGGGCCAGGACGTGGCGCGCTGGAACCTGCTGCACCCGCTGGAGGCGCAGCGCACGTCCTTCGTGGCGCAGCAGCTGGGCAAGAGCACCGGCCCCGTGGTCGCCTCGACCGACTACATGAAGAACTACGCCGAGCAGATCCGCGCCTTCATTCCCGATGGGCGCTCCTACACCGTGCTGGGCACCGACGGCTTTGGCCGCAGCGACTTCCGCTACCGCCTGCGCGAGCACTTCGAGGTCAACCGCCACTACATCACCGTGGCCGCGCTGAGCGCACTGGCCGACGAGGGCAAGCTGCCCAAGGCGAAGGTGGCCGAGGCGATTGCCAAGTACGGCATCCAGACCGAGAAGATCAACCCCTTGCACGCCTGATGGCCCGGGAGACAAGACAATGGCATTGGTAAACATCCAGGTTCCCGACATCGGCGACTTCGACGAAGTCGGCGTGATCGAGCTGCTGGTCAAGGTGGGCGACACGGTGAAGGCGGAGCAGTCGCTGATCACCGTGGAGTCCGACAAGGCCTCGATGGAAATCCCGTCGAGCCACGCGGGTGTGGTCAAGGAACTCAAGGTCCAGTTGGGCGACAAGGTTAAGCAGGGCAGCGTGATCGCCGTGCTGGAGGCTGCGGGCGAAGCCGCTGCTTCTGATGAAAAACCGGCTCCAGCGCCCGCCGCACAAGCGCCGGCAGCTATCGAAACGCAAGCGCCGGTCGCGCCTGCTGCACTCGCCGCCCCTGCTGCGGGTGGTGGCGCGGTTGAGGTGCGTGTGCCCGACATCGGTGACTTCAAGGACGTCGCCGTGATCGAATTGCTGGTCCAGCCCGGCGATGCGGTCAAGGTGGAGCAGTCGCTGTTCACCGTGGAGTCCGACAAGGCCTCGATGGAGATCCCTTCGCCCGCCGCCGGCGTTCTCAAGGAGCTCAAGGTCAAGATCGGCGACAAGATCAACGTGGGCGACCTCGTGGCGGTGCTTGAAGGTGCCGCCCCTGCACCGGCGGTCGCTCCGGCGCAGGCTTCTACACCAGCGGCCGCTTCCGCTTCCGCTCCGGCCGCTGCCGCGCCCGTGGCGGCTCAGGCCTCCGCGCCCGCACCGGCTGCGGCAACGGCAACGGCGCCCGTGCCGGCCCACCAGCCCTCGACGCCCACGCCGGGCTTGCCGCACGCCAGCCCCTCGGTGCGCAAGTTCGCCCGCGAACTGGGTGTGCCGCTGGCGGAGGTCAAGGGCACGGGCATCAAGGGCCGCATCACGCAGGATGACGTGGCGGCCTTCACGCGCCAGGTGATGAGCGGTGCGCTGCAGACCCAGGCGCAGGGCAGCAAGGCGCCCGCTGCGGGTGGCTCTGGGGTGGGCCTGGACCTGCTGCCGTGGCCCAAGGTGGACTTCGCCAAGTTCGGCCCCATCGAGCGCAAGGAGCTGTCGCGCATCAAGAAGATCAGCGGCGCCAACCTGTCGCGCAACTGGGTGATGATTCCCCACGTCACCAATAACGACGAGGCCGACATCACCGAGCTGGAAGCCTTCCGCGTCTCCACCAACAAGGAGAACGAGAAGAGCGGCGTCAAGGTCACCATGCTGGCCTTCGTCATCAAGGCCGTGGTCGCGGCGCTGAAGAAGTTCCCCGAGTTCAACGCCAGCCTGGACGGCGACGCGCTGGTCTACAAGCAGTACTTCCACATCGGCTTTGCGGCCGACACGCCCAACGGCCTGGTGGTGCCTGTGCTGAAAGATGCCGACAAGAAGGGCATCCTGCAGATCAGCGCCGAGATGGCCGAGCTGGCCAAGAAGGCCCGCGACGGCAAGCTGGGTGCGGCCGACATGCAGGGCGGCAGCATGTCGATCAGCTCGCTGGGCGGCATTGGCGGCACGCATTTCACCCCCATCATCAATGCGCCCGAGGTGGCCATCCTCGGCCTGTCCAAGAGCCAGATGAAGCCCGTGTGGGACGGCCAGCAGTTCGTGCCGCGCCTCATGCTGCCGCTGAGCCTGTCGTACGACCACCGCGTGATCGACGGCGCCTCTGCCGCGCGCTTCAACGCCTACCTGGGCCAGGTGTTGGCGGACTACCGCCGCATCCTGCTGTAAGGACGGAGCACAACATATGGCAATCATCGACATCAAGGTGCCCGACATCGGCGACTTCGCCGAGGTGGGCGTGATCGAAGTGCTGGTGCAGCCGGGCGACACCATCCGGGCCGAGCAGAGCCTGGTCACCGTGGAGTCCGACAAGGCCTCCATGGAGATTCCCAGCAGCCACGCCGGCGTGGTCAAGGAGCTCAAGGTCAAGCTGGGCGACAAGGTGGCCGAGGGCTCCGTGCTGCTGACGCTGGAAGTGGCGCAGGGAGCGGCGGCGCCGGCTGCGGCCCCTGCCGCGGCGAGCACGCCCAGCGCACCGCCATCTGAGTCAAAACCGGCTCCAGCGCACGCTGCTCAAGCGCCAGCAGCTCCTAAAACCGAAGCGGCCAGCTTCGGCGGCAGTGCCGACGTGGAGTGCGATGTGCTGGTGCTGGGCGGCGGCCCCGGCGGTTACAGCGCCGCCTTCCGCGCGGCCGACCTGGGCCTGAACGTGGTGCTGGTCGAGCGCTACGCCACCCTGGGCGGCGTGTGCCTGAACGTGGGCTGCATTCCCTCCAAGGCGCTGCTGCACGTGGCCGCGGTGATGGACGAAGTGAGCCACCTGAAGAGCGCCGGCATCGACTTCGGCGCGCCGCAGGTCAACATCGACACCCTGCGCGGCCACAAGGAAAAGGTCATCGGCAAGCTGACCGGCGGGCTGGCGCAGATGGCCAAGATGCGCAAGGTGACCGTGCTGCGCGGCTACGGCCACTTCGTCGGCGCCAACCACCTGGAGGTGGAGGAAACCACCGGCACCAGCCAGGACAAGACCGGCGCCAAGAAGGTGGTGGCGTTCAAGCGCGCCATCATCGCCGCCGGCAGCCAGGCCGTGCGCCTGCCGTTCATGCCCGACGATCCGCGCGTGGTGGATTCCACCGGTGCGCTGGCGCTCAAGGACGTGCCCAAACGCATGCTGATCCTGGGCGGCGGCATCATCGGCCTGGAAATGGGCACGGTGTACAGCACGCTGGGCGCGCGCCTGGACGTGGTGGAGATGCTGGACGGCCTGATGCAGGGCGCTGACCGCGACCTGGTCAAGGTATGGCAGAAGATGAACCAGCACCGTTTCGACAACGTGATGCTGAATACCAAGACCGTGGCCGCCGAGGCCACGCCCGAAGGTATCAAGGTAAGCTTCGCGCCCGCCAAGGACGGCGTCACGGTGCCCGAGCCCCAGGTGTACGACCTGGTGCTGCAGGCCGTGGGCCGCACCCCCAACGGCAAGAAGATCGCCGCTGACAAGGCCGGTGTTGCCGTGACGGACCGCGGCTTCATCAACGTCGACATCCAGATGCGCACCAACGTGCCACACATCTTCGCCATCGGCGACATCGTGGGCCAGCCCATGCTGGCGCACAAGGCGGTGCACGAGGCGCACGTGGCGGCCGAGGTCATCGCCGGTGAACTGCAGGGCAACAAGGAACTGGCAAGCGCCGCCTTCAACGCCCGCGTGATCCCGAGCGTGGCCTATACCGACCCCGAAGTGGCCTGGGTGGGCCTGACCGAGGACCAGGCCAAGGCGCAGGGCATCAAGGTCAAGAAGGGCCTGTTCCCCTGGGCGGCCAGCGGCCGCGCCATCGCCAATGGGCGCGACGAAGGCTTTACCAAGCTGCTGTTCGACGACAGCCCCGAGGCGCACGGCCACGGCCGCATCCTGGGCGGCGGCATCGTCGGCACGCACGCCGGCGACATGATCGGCGAGATCGCCCTGGCCATCGAGATGGGCGCCGACGCGGTGGACATCGGCAAGACCATCCACCCGCACCCCACGCTGGGCGAGAGCATCGGCATGGCGGCGGAGATTGCCCACGGCAGTTGCACGGACGTGCCGCCGCAGCGCAGGTAAAGGCCGCGGCCGTAGCAAAAAAGGCAGCCTCTGGCTGCCTTTTTTATGCTTTTGATAGCGCCTGGCGCTTGCTGTGCAAGAGCTGGAGGCGTTTTTGAGTATGAGGTGCTGGGTTGGCGAGTGTGCGTGGCAGTTCAGGCCTGCACCAGTGCCACGCGGTAGCCCTGGCCCGTCTCGATCACCTGCAGCAGCCGGTCGATGTTGGGATGGCTGCCGGGATGCTGGCGGGCATCGGCGGTGTGTTCGGCGAACAGTTCCAGGCCTTCCTGCGCCGCGGCGACGGTGATGCCGCCGTGCTTGGCGGCCAGCGCGGCGTACACGGTCAGCGAGCCCGTCTTGCCCGGCTGGTTGGGAATGGTGGCCACCACATGGCCGGCGTCGTCCAGCAGTTGCAGGGCGGCCAGGTGGGCGATGGAGGGCAATTGGCGCAGGTTGTCAGCGAAGGTCATGCAAAAGCCTTGAACGGAGCGGATGAAACCGTGACGATAACGTAAAAACCATAGCTGTTAGCGCTGGCACAATCTGCGTTAGAGGGCATTTTGATGCCTATTTTTCTTTGCGCCCGACCCCACTCATGCAAGCCCTGCTCGACGCCATCGCCACCCTCACTCCGCCCGTTGAGGCCTGCCGCATCTTCCATGGGCGTGGCGGGCGGTTTCCCGGCAGCGAGCAGTGGACGCTGGATGCCTATCCACCCGTGCTGGTGCTCACCAGCTTCGCCCCGGTGACGGACGACGCACTCGCCACCATCGACGGCGCCCTGCGCGCACGCTGGCAGCAGGTGGCGCCAGGGCAGCCGCTGAACTGGGTGTTCCAGCACCGCGGCGAGGCGCTGCGCATCGAGGGCCGCAGCGATACGCGACTGATGGCGGGCGAGGTGCCCCAGCCGCATGTGGTCACCGAGGATGGCGCACGCCTGCGCGTCCAGGTGCTGCGCGGGCAGAACCACGGGTTGTTCCTGGACATGGCCGAAGGGCGTCGCTGGGTGCGCACGCATGTGGCGAACCACCGCGCACGCACCGGGCGCGGCGCTCGGGTGCTCAACCTGTTCGCCTATACCTGTGCGTTTTCGGTTGCCGCGCTGCAGGCGGGCGCGGCGGACGTGGTGAATGTGGACATGAGCCGGGGTGCCATAGCCACCGGGCAGCAGAACCACCAGCTCAACGGGTTGGGCGCCGGTGCCCGCTTTCTGGCGCATGACATCTTCAGCTCGTGGGGCAAGATCACGCGCAGCGGGCCGTACGACCTGGTGATCGTGGATCCGCCGTCCTACCAGAAGGGCAGCTTCGTCGCGACCAAGGACTATGCGCGGCTCATGCGGCGCCTGCCGGAACTGCTGATGCCGGGCGGCCACGCCCTGCTGTGCCTGAACGCGCCGGAGCTGGGGATGGAGTTTCTGTGCGAGCAGATGCGATCCCAGGCGCCTTCGCTGGCGTTCGTGGAACGCGTTCCCAACCCGGCGGTGTTCGCCGATGTGGACGAGGAGCGGTCGCTGAAGGTACTGGTTTTCCGGAATACGGCGGCGGTGGGTTGAAGGGGCTCCGCGCGCCACAATGCGGTGGACACCGCTTCCCACCCACCGGTTGAAACGCAGCACATGAACACCCCTCGCATCGGACTGATCGGCGTAGGCCTGATGGGCCACGGCATTGCCATGAATATCGCCCGCAAGGGCTATGCGCTGACGGTGCTGGAGCACCCTGGCAACCAGCCCCTGGATGCATTGCGCGCCCAGGGCGTGGCCAGCGCCGCGTCGGTGCATGAACTGATGCGACAGGTGCAGCTGCTCATCCTGTGCGTGACGGGATCGCCCCAGGTAGAGGCGGTGCTGCTGGGCGAGGAGGGCGCCCTGGCCGCCCTGCAGCCCGGCACCGTGGTGATCGACTGCTCCACGGCCATTCCTTCGTCCACAGAATCCGTCGCCCGCGCCGTGGCGGCGGCCGGCGGGCGGTTCCTGGATGCGCCGATGACCCGCACCCCCAAGGAGGCCGCCGAGGGCCGGCTGAACCTGCTGGTGGGCGGCGAGGCCGCACTGCTCGACGAAGTGCGCCCGGTGCTGCAGTGCTTTGCCGAGAACATCACGCATACCGGTGCCGTGGGCAGCGGCCACCGCATGAAGCTGCTGCACAACTATGTGTCGCTGGGCAGCGTGGCGCTGATCGCGGAGGCTGCCGCGTGCGCGCTGGCGGCCGACGTGGCCCCGCAGGTGTTCCTGGATGTTCTCGCCAAGGGCGGCGGCGGCGGCGTGGCGCTGGAGCGCCTGCGGCCCTACCTGCTGCAGCAGGACCCCTCCGGGCTGCGCTTCTTCATGTCCAACGCGCTCAAGGACATGGGCTACTACACCGCCATGGCGCACGACGGCGGCGCGGCCGATGGCATTGCCCAGGCCGTGCACGACACCTTTGCCACCGCCGTTGCCGAGGGTGGGCCGCAGGCGCTGGTGCCGGAGTTGGTAGCGCTGCTGCGCGCCAAGGGGGCGGGTTGATGAAGGTTGGGTTTCTGGCGGGATTCCCTTTCCCGCCTCCAGTCCTCCCGCCTCCAGCCTGTTGATACGTGGCGGGGACACCCGCGCGGCCCGCTAGTCTGCCGCGAGCACCTGCGTGATGAAGGTCCACTCCTGCGGCTGCAGCGGCGTGATCGACAACCGGTTGCCTCGCTGCAGTACGCGCATCGACGCTAATTCGGGATGGGCGCGCAGTTCCGCCAGGCCAATGAGCCGTGTCTTGCGCACGGCTTGCACGTCCCGCAGCAGCCACCGGGGTTTCTCAAGGGGTGACTTGGGGTCGTAGTAAGGGGATTCAGGGTCGAACTGTGTGGGATCGGGACGTACGCCCGAGGCTATGCGTGCAATGCCGGCGATACCGGGTGCAGGGCAGCTTGAGTGGTAGAAGAGCACGCCATCCCCCACCTGCATCTCGTCGCGCATGAAGTTGCGCGCCTGGTAATTGCGCACGCCGGTCCAGGGCACGGTGGCGCCCGGAGCGCCCAATGCATCGTCAATGGAGCATTCGTCGGGCTCCGATTTCATGAGCCAAAAGCGCGTAGTGGGTGTGGTCATGGCTGGAAGGAGACTCAGGACACCTGTGTGGCTTGCACACCGTCACCCCATGTGCAGGCACTGAAAACGCTGGCCCGGTGCGTAGCTACTTACCGCAATTACTAGAGCAGTGCCGGACAGGGTGCCGGCCCCGGTCTCAGTTGGCGGCCGGAGAGCGCGCCGAAATGGCCATGGCGGCGGCGTCTTCGTCCGTGGTCACGCGCCGTGCACCGTTGAAGCGCCGCTGCCAGTAGGAAGCGCCCATGTCTTCCACGCGCACCTGCGCACCGGAGCGCGGGGCATGGATGAACTTGCCGTCACCCACGTAGATGCCTACGTGGCTGAACGCGCGGCGCATGGTGTTGAAGAACACCAGGTCGCCGGGCTGCAGGTCTTTTTTGTCGATGACTTCGGTGGCGGCGGCCTGCTCGTTGGCGCGGCGTGGAAGCACCATGCCCTTGGCCTGTTCATAGATGGCGCGCACGAAGCCGCTGCAATCAAAACCCGTCTCGGCACTGCTGCCACCCCGGCGGTATGGCACGCCGATGAAGCCCATGGCGGTGGAAATCAGGGAGGAGGTGCGGTCTGCCACGTTGTGCTGAACGTCCTGCAACTGGACGAGCAGGCTGCGGTCAATGCTGACTGCAGGGGTGGCGGCTGCCCGCTCCACCTCGGGGGAGGGAGCGGCGTAGGCATTCGAGCAAAGCAGCAGCAGCAGGCACAACCGACGAAACATGGGGCGCGAGGGTACCACGGCATGACGGGAAATCTGCCGACAAGTGATAGTAAATAGTTGATTTACATAGATTTTCATGAACGTGCCCGCGGCGATAGGCAACGTCTTGCTGGGTTTTGCCCGGTGATGGGGTGAAGTGCCTCCGCATACCTGCCACTCACCATCTCGGGAAAGTGCTTCTACTTTGATAGCGGTTCATGTTTGGTGAACAGGGCCCAACATCGTTTTGACGGATATGACCAGCGCATTAGTCCGCAAACGGGCCCCAATGGCACACTTTGGCCTTCTTTTCTGAGCCCGACATGGGCGATTTCATGACGCGTGGACCTGTTTCCCCCACTTCGCGCCAGCCGCTGCTGTGGGTGGTCGCGCTGGGCTTCTTCATGCAGACGCTGGACGCCACCATCGTCAACACGGCCTTGCCGGCCATGGCGCGCGACCTGGGCGAGAGCCCGCTGCAGATGCACTCGGTGATCGTGGCGTATTCGCTGGCCATGGCGGTGCTGATTCCGGCGTCGGGCTGGCTGGCGGACCGTTTCGGCACGCGGCGGGTGTTCATGTTGGCGATCGCGTTGTTCGTGCTCGGCTCAGTGTTGTGCGCGCTGTCGTCCACGCTGCCGCTGCTGGTGGGCGCGCGCGTGGTCCAGGGGCTGGGCGGTGCGCTGCTGCTGCCCGTGGGGCGGCTGGCGGTGCTCCGGGCGTTTCCGCGCGACGAGTTCATCCGCGCCATGAGCTTCGTGGCGATTCCCGGGTTGGTGGGGCCGCTGATCGGGCCGACCCTGGGCGGCTGGATGGTGGAGTACGCCTCCTGGCATTGGATCTTCTGGGTCAATGTGCCCGTGGGGCTGGTGGGCTTGATGGCCGCGCGGCGCTTCATGGCGGCGGGAGAGGTGCTGGCCGTGCGTGGATTCGACGCCGTGGGTTATGGTCTGCTGGCCTTTGGCATGGCGGCCGTGTCGCTGGCGGTGGAGGGCATGGCCGGCGGTGGTGCGCGCAGCGCGTCGTCGCTGGTGATGATGATCTTTGGCCTGGCCAGTCTGGCGGCCTACTGGCTGCATGCGCTGCGCAGCGATGCGCCGCTGTTTGTGCCGGGGTTGTTCGCGGTGCGCACGCTGCGTGTGGGGCTGCTGGGCAACCTGTTTTCGCGGCTGGGCAGCTCGTGCATGCCCTTCATGATCCCGCTGGTGCTGCAGGTCAGCCTGGGCTACGCACCCATGCAGGCGGGCATGATGATGCTGCCCACGGTGCTGGGCAGCATGGCCGTGAAACCTGCGGTCACCTTCATGGTGCGGCGCTGGGGCTATCGCGAGGTGCTGGTGGTCAATACCTGCGCGCTGGCGTTGCTCATCGCCAGCTTCTGCCTGATCACGCCCGGCCAGCCCCCGTGGCTGCTGATAGTGCAGCTGGCGGCGTTTGGTGGCGTGAACTCCATGCAGTTCTCGGCCATGAACACGGTCACGCTCAAGGACCTGGACACGGGTCATGCCAGCAGCGGCAACAGCCTGCTGTCCATGGTGCAGATGCTGGCCATGGGCATGGGGGTGGCGGCTGCCGGGGCGGTGCTGGCGAGCTTCCAGGGCTACTTTGGCGCCGCAGATGCGCAGGACACGCTCCACGCGTTCCGCGCCACGTTTGCCTGCATGGGTGTGCTGACGCTGGCGGCCACGGCGCTGTTCCTGCAGTTGCCGCCGCACGAGCCGCAGCGCCCCCATCCCCTGGGCCCCGAGGAGCAGAGCTGAACCGGGACTCGTCGGTCTCTTGTGCTATTGTTATAAGAGCTGTTGGCGCTTGCCAGTATTGCCTCGGAGGCCTATTTCTATCCCGATTGCCATGATCGTGCGCGGCCGATCCTGTATCGCTCAGGCCTCGTCCGGGTCCTGTCCCATGAAGCCGCCGCTCTGGTGCGTCCACAGCCGCGCATAGACACCCCCTTGCGCCAGCAGCTGTGCGTGCGTGCCTTCCTCGACGATGCGGCCGGCGTCCAGCACGATGAGCCGGTCCATGGCGGCGATGGTGGACAGGCGGTGCGCGATGGCGATCACCGTCTTGCCCCGCATCAGTCCGTCCAGGCTCTGCTGGATGGCCGCTTCCACCTCGGAGTCCAGCGCACTGGTAGCCTCGTCCAGCAGCAGGATCGGGGCGTCCTTGAGCATCACGCGTGCGATCGCCACGCGCTGGCGCTGCCCGCCCGAAAGCTTGACGCCGCGCTCGCCCACCTGGGCGTCGTAGCCGCGGCGGCCCTGCAGGTCGGTCAGCTCGTCGATGAATTGCGCGGCCTCGGCGCGTTCGGCAGCCAGGCGCATGTCTTCCTCGGAGGCATCGGGGCGGCCGTACAGGATGTTGTCGCGCATTGATCGGTGCAGCAGCGAAGTGTCCTGCGTGACCATGCCGATCGCCTGGCGCAGGCTGTCCTGCGTGACGTGGGCGATGTCCTGCCCGTCCACCAGAATGCGTCCGCCCTGCACGTCATGAAAGCGCAGCAGCAGGTTGACCAGCGTGGACTTGCCCGCGCCGGAGCGGCCGATCAGCCCGATGCGCTCGCCTGGGCGGATGGTGAGGTTCAGCCCGTCGATCACTGCCGCGCCGTCGCGGTAGCCGAAGCGCACGTTCTCAAACTGCACCTCGCCACGCGTGACCTGCAGCGGGCGGGCATCGGGCGCATCCACCACCGTGCGGGGGCGGGTGAGGGTGTTGATGCCGTCTTGGATGGTGCCCACGCTCTCGAACAGCGTGGTCATCTCCCACATCACCCAGTGGGCGTGGCCCGAAACGCGCAGTGCCATCGCGGTCACCGCGGCCACCGCGCCGGCGCCTACCTCGCCCCGTGACCACAGCCATAGCGCCGTGCCGCAGGCACCGAGGATCATGCCCACCACCAGGGCGTGGTTCACGATCTCGAAGCGGCTGACCAGCCGCATCTGTGCGTAGCCCGTGGTCTTGAACGCGTCCATCGCCGCGCGGGCAAACTCGGCCTCGCGCCGCGTGTGCGAGAACAGCTTCACCGTGGCGATGTTGGTGTAAGCGTCCGTCACGCGGCCGGTCATGACGGAGCGCGCGTCGGCCTGGGCCTTGCTCACCTGGCCCAGGCGTGGCACGAAGTACCAGCACGCGGCCGCGTAGCACAGCGCCCACGCAAGAAAGGGCAGCAGCAGCCGCCATTCAAAGCCGCCCGCCAGTGCCAGGATGGTGACCAGGTAGACGCCCATGCCGATCACCACGTCGCAGGTGGTAAAGATCATGTCGCGCACGGCCAGCGCGGTCTGCATGATCTTGGTGGTGATGCGGCCCGCGAACTCGTCCGCATAGAACGCCATGCTTTGGCCCAGCATCAGCCGGTGGAAGTTCCAGCGCAGGCGCAGCGGGAAGTTGATGGCCAGCACCTGGTGGCGCACGGTGGTCTGCAGCGCCACTATGCCAATGCTGGCGACCAGCACCGCAGCCACCCCGGCGAGCAGCGTGCCGCGCTCGGCCCAGAAGCGCTCGGGCGCAGTGGCGGCGATCCAGTCCACCACCCGTCCCAGCACGGCAAACAGCAGCGCCTCGTAGATGGCCACCACGGCAGACAGGGCGGCCATGGCCCCGACATAGCCGCGCAGGCCGCGCGTGCTGGCCCACACGAAGGCGAGGAACCCGGCGGGCGGCACGGTCGGCTCGGCCGCAGGGTACGGGGGGACACGATTTTCGAACAACCGAAACAACACGATGGCGGGCACTCCTGATGCGGCCATGGTACGGGCCGGCGGCTGGCGACGCCGGCGTGGGGAATTGCGCAGGCGCCGCGGCCGCTCGGTCGCAGCAGACGTTGGCGGTGCCTGTTGCCCCCGCATCGGTAAATGCCGCTATGCTCTGCGGCGCGGCGGCGGCCTATCAGCCGTTGTCCTCCCTGTCCATCTGCCCGCATGCCGACATCCCACGCACAGCGCTCGTTCCCCTGGCATGGGCTCCCCGGAGCGGCCGTGGCGTTGGCCGGTTGCGCGGCAAGCTACGCGCTGTACCACCAGCAGCAGTCCTCCATGCAGGCCATCGCGCGGGTACGTTTCGAGCAGGAGGCCCGGCTGTTCGCCGAGACGCTGCAGCGGCGCATGGAGTCCCACGCGGATTTGCTGCAGGGCATGCGTGGCCTGCTGACGGTGAATCCGCAGCTGCGGCGCGCCGACTTCGAGCGCGTGGCGCGTGAGCTGGATCTGCGGCATTACCACCCCGGCGTGAAGAACATCAACTTTACGCGGTACGTGCCCGGCCCCCGGCGGGCGGCCTTCGAAGAGCAGGCGCGCTCCGACCCGCATCTGGACGACGACCTGCCGCGGGATTTCGCCATCCATCCGCAGGCCGTATTGCCGGACTATTTCGTGGTGGACTACCTCTGGCCGCAGGGGGGGCAACAGCAGCGTGCAAGGGTTGGAGATCCATTCCCAGCCAGCCAACCTCGAAGCCATGCGCCGTGCGCGCGACACCGGCGGGCTGGTCGCCTCCGCGCCGTTCGAGCTGCACCAGGAAACCGAGCACCGCACGGGCGTCATCATCCGCATGCCGGTGTTTGCCGAGCCGGCGGCCGGACAGGCGGGGCCGGCGCGCTTTCTGGGGGTGGTGGGCGTGAGCCTGCGCATCTACGACATCGTGCATGCCGTGCGCACCGCGGGCAACATGCAGGGCTTGGCGCTGCGCATGGCGGACGTGGGCCCCTTCAACAGCGAGGTGCCTGCTCCGCCGCAATCCCTCTTTGAATCGGAGACGCACGTCGGCACCTCTGCCATGGAATATGAGCAAAGCGTGCGCGTGGGCGGAAGGCGCTGGAGCCTGCAGTTCCAGCCCGTCGTTCCGTTCCTCTCGCCGCAGGAGTCGCGCCTGCCCTGGCTGCTGGGCTCTGGCGGTCTGTTGGTGACCGCACTGTTCACCGCGCTGGTATCGATGCTGGTGCTGCGGCGGTCGCAGGCACTGGACCATGCCAAGGAGACCGATACGGCCTTGCGCGAAAGCGAGGCGCGCCTGCGCGCCGTGTTCAACCAGGCCGCGGTGGGCATCGCCCAGACCGACTCGCGCACCGGCCGCCTGGTGCGCATGAACCAGAAGTTCTGCGACCTGCTGGGCTACAGCGCGCAGGAACTGCAGCAGATGCGCTTTCAGGACTTCAGCGAGCCCAGCGACCTGGCCGCGGACCTGGAGCAATTGCAGCGGATGCTGGCCGGTGAGCTGAGCGAATACCGCATGGAAAAGCGCTACCGCCGCAAGGACGGCAGCGAGGTGTGGGTGGACCTCATGGTCTCGCCGCTGCGCCTGGAAGGCCAGCCCGAGCACCATCTTGCGGTGGTGCAGGACATCAGCAAGCGCAAGCACATGGAGCAGGTGCTGCGCCAGAGCGAGGAGCACCTGCGTAACATCCTGAACCACATGCCCGTGGGCGTGAACCAGGTGCAGGACGGCAAGATCGTGTTCCGCAACGACCGTCATGTCCAGATCTGCGGCTACGACATACGCGAGGCGCCCGACGTGGACACCTGGTGGCGCCTGGTAATGCCCGACGCACGCCAACGCGAGCATGCGCGCGAGGCATGGCTCGCTGCGTGCACGGCGGCGCTGAAGAACCCCGACGGTGCCATCCGTACCGTGGAATGCGTGATCACCGCCAAGTCGGGCGTGCGCCGCGCGGTCGAGCTGTCCGGCATGATCCTGGGCGACTCGCACATCGTCACCATGGTGGACCAGAGCCAGCGCAAGGCGGCCGAGGAAGAGGTGCGCTACCTGGCCTACAACGATCCGCTCACCGGCCTGCCCAACCGCCGCCTGCTGCTGGACCGCCTGGAGCAGGCGCTGGCCATGAGCGCCCGCCACCAGCTGTGCGGCGCGGTGATGATGCTGGATCTGGACAACTTCAAGACCATCAACGAGACGCAAGGCCCCGACATGGGTGATCGCCTGCTGCGCGAGGTGGCCCGGCGGCTGCGCGACTGCGTGCCCGAGGACGAAACCCTGGCGCGCCACGGCGGCGACGAGTTCGTCGTGGTGCTCAAGGACCTGGGCGCCGACCCGCAGGAGGCCGCCAACCGCGCCGAGGAAATGGGCCAGACGATCCTGGCGGCCATTCGCGCGCCCTTCGACATCGACGGTCAGCAGCACCACACGGCGCTCAGCGTGGGCATCGCCATCTTCCGCGGGGTGCGCGAATCGGCGGACGAACTGCTCAAGCGCAGCGACCTTGCCATGTACGAGGCCAAGGCTGCCGGGCGCGATACGCTGCGCTTTTTCGATCCACAGATGCAGGCTGCGGTGTCCAAACGCGCGGCGCTGGAGGCGGACCTGCGCGCCGGACTGGATGCGGGACAGTTAGAACTGTTCTACCAGCCCAAGGTGGACCAGGGCCGCATCACGGGCGCCGAGGCGCTGGTACGCTGGCGCCACCCGGACAGGGGCTTCATCTCGCCAGCGGAGTTCATTCCCTTGGCGGAAGAACGCGGACTGATCCTGCGCGTGGGCGATTGGGTGATGCGCAGCGCCTGCGCACAGCTGGCGCAGTGGAGCGCGCACCCCGTGCTGGGTGAGCTCACCGTCGCGGTGAACGTGAGCCCGCGCCAGTTCCACGAGGGTAGCTTCGTGCCCCAGGTGCTGGAGGCGCTGGCCGCCTCGGGCGCCGACGCGCGCCGCCTGCGGCTGGAACTGACCGAGGGTATGCTGCTGCAGGACGTGGAGGACACCATCGCCAAGATGGTGCAGTTGCGTGGCTACGGCGTGGGCTTCTCGCTGGACGACTTCGGCACGGGCTACTCGTCGCTGGCCTACCTCAAGCGCCTGCCCCTGCACGAGCTGAAGATCGACAAGAGCTTCGTGCGCGACGTGCTCACCGACCCCAACGATGCCGTGATCGCACGCACGATCGTCGCCCTGGGCACCAGCCTGGGCCTGCGGGTGGTGGCCGAGGGCGTTGAGACCGAGGCGCAGCGCGCCTTTCTGGAGCGCAACGGCTGCCACGCCTGGCAGGGCTATCTGCTCAGCCCACCGCTGCAGGCTGCGGCGTTCGAGGCCTTGGTGCTGAAGCGGGCCGGCGTCTGATCGCTGCGGCCTTCTTTTCCATCACGCATTCACGCATGCTGCCCTTCAAGACCCTGGCCCTGTTCCTGCTCACTGCCGTGGCGGAGATCGTCGGTTGCTATCTGCCCTGGTTGTGGTTGCGCCAGGGGCGCAGCGCCTGGCTGCTGGTGCCGGCGGCCGCCAGCCTGGCGCTGTTTGCCTGGCTGCTCACGCTGCATCCGGCGGCCACAGGGCGTGTGTACGCGGCCTACGGCGGCGTGTATGTGGCCGTGGCGCTGGTCTGGCTGTGGACGGTGGACGGCGTGCGCCCCGGCCCATGGGACTGGCTGGGCGTGGCCGTCACGCTGTGCGGCATGGCCATCATTGCCTTCGCCCCGCGTGGGGGCTGAGCTGCCGTAGGATGCTCTCGTAAGAATAGCTGCTGGCGCTTGCTGGGTAAGCGCTAGAGGCCATTTTTGCTTGCAATCGAAGGATGCCCGGCTGGGCATGGGGCCGACACGAGCGCCACGGTATGATTCCGGTCTTTCCTGCACCTGCGAACCGCCCTGTCCAACGCCTGACCCGTGCGTCTTAACTCGATCAAACTCGCCGGCTTCAAGTCGTTTGCCGAGCCCACCAACTTCATGCTGCCGGGGCAACTCGTGGGCGTGGTGGGCCCCAACGGTTGCGGCAAGTCCAACATCATGGACGCCGTGCGCTGGGTGCTGGGCGAGAGCAAGGCCAGCGAGCTGCGCGGCGAGAGCATGCAGGACGTGATCTTCAACGGCACCACCAGCCGCAAGCCGGCCAGCCGTTCCAGCGTGGAGCTGACGTTCGACAACAGCGACCACCGCGCCGGCGGGCAGTGGAACCAGTTCACCGAGATTGCCGTCAAGCGCGTACTCACGCGCGACGGCACCAGCAGCTACTTCATCAACAACCAGCCGGTGCGTCGCCGCGACGTGCAGGACGTGTTCCTGGGCACGGGCCTGGGCCCGCGCGCCTACGCCATCATCGGCCAGGGCACGATCAGCCGCATCATCGAAAGTCGCCCTGAGGAACTGCGCCTGTTCCTTGAAGAAGCTGCGGGCGTGTCCAAGTACAAGGAGCGCCGGCGCGAAACCGAGAATCGCCTGTCCGACACGCGGGAGAACCTCACGCGCGTGGAAGACATCTTGCGG
Organism: Diaphorobacter sp. ED-3; assembly: GCF_027625375.1. Classification (NCBI taxonomy): domain Bacteria; kingdom Pseudomonadati; phylum Pseudomonadota; class Betaproteobacteria; order Burkholderiales; family Comamonadaceae; genus Diaphorobacter; species Diaphorobacter sp. ED-3. The sequence goes on from NZ_CP115182.1 coordinate 2,200,523, forward strand.
GAGCTGAACGCCAACCTCGAAAAGCTGGAAAAGCAGGCCGAGGTGGCCGCGCGCTACAACGCGCTGCAGCAGGACGTGACCCTCAAGCAGCACCAGCTGTGGTTCCTGAAGCGCGCCGAGGCGGAAAGCGAACAGGCCCGCGTGCGCACCGAGGGCCTGGCCGCCGTGAACGACCTGGAGTCGCGCATGGCCGACCTGCGCCATGTGGAGGCCGACCTGGAGACCATCCGCCAGGCGCACTACGAGGCGGGCGACAAGGTCAACCAGGCACAGGGGCGCCTCTATGAGGCCACGGCCGAGGTCGGCAAGCTGGAAGCCGAGATCCGCTACGTGGTCGAGGGCCGCCAGCGCGTGGAGCAGCGCCTGGTGCAACTGGCAGAGCAGATCGCCCAGTGGTCCGCGCGCAAGGAAGAGGCTGAAGCCGAAGTCGAAGGCATCGAAGGCGCCGGCATGAATGCCGAGGAGCAGGCCGAGATCCTGGCCGCACAGGTCGAGGAGCAGGCGACACGCCTGCCCGAGCTGGAAGACGCCCTGCGCCAGAGCCAGCAGCGCAGCGACGAGCAGCGCGCCGCCGTGGCGCAGGTGCAGCAGCAGATCCAGGTGCTGGCGGCCGAGCAGCGCAGCCTGGACGAGCAAAGCCGCCAGTTGGAGGCGCGCCTGGAGCGCCTGCGCACCGACCGCAATGCCCTGGCTGCGCCCGACGAGGCGCGCCTGGCCAACCTGCGCCAGCAGTTGCAGCAGGCCGAGGAAGGCGCCGAGATGGCCGAGGCGCGCCTGGCCGAGCTGCAGGACAGCGTGCCCCAGCTCGACGAGGACCGCCGTGCGCGCCAGCAGGTCGTGAACCAGGAAACGGCCCGGCAGGCCGACCTGTCCGCGCGGCTGGAAGCGCTCAAGGCCTTGCAGGAGAAGGTCAAGGTGGACGGCAAGCTCCAGCCCTGGCTGGCCAAGCACGGGTTGGAAGGGCTGCAGGGACTGTGGAGCCGCATCCACATCGAACCCGGCTGGGAGAACGCGCTGGAGGCCGCGCTGCGCGAGCGCCTGGCCGCGCTGCCCGTGGGCCGGCTGGACATGGTGCGCGGCTTCCTGGGCGCGGGCGGGCAGGACGCGCCTCCGGCGCGGCTGGCTTTCTACAGCGCGCCGTCTGCGCCCGCGCCCGAAACCCCCGCTGGTTCATCGCGCTTGTCGGATCTGCTGCGCGTGCACGACGCCGGGCTGCACGCCGTGCTCGTGGACTGGCTGCAGGGCTGCTACACCGCGCAGACGCTGGACGATGCGCTGAACCGCCGTGCGCAGTTGCAGCCGGGCGAGGCCATCTATGTGGCAGCCGGCCATGCCGTGGGCGCGCACAGCGTGAGTTTTTATGCGCAGGACTCCGAGCAGTCCGGCCTGCTGGCCCGGGCGCAGGAGATCGAACACCTGGAGAAGGAGCTGCGTGCCCAGGCATTGATTGCCGAGGAGGCGCGCACGGCGCTGGTGCGTGCCGAGAGCCTGTACGCCGACGCGGCGCAGCGCCTGGTGGCCGCGCGCCGCGAGGCCAGCGAGGCCCAAGGCCGCGCGCACGAGCTGCAGGTCGAGACCCTGCGCCTGTCCCAACTGGCCGAGCAGACCCGGGCGCGTAGCGAGCAGATTGGCGCCGACCTGTCCGAGGTCGAGGCGCAGTTGGGCGACCTGCAGGAGCGCCGCGTCACCGCGGAGGCGCGTTTTGAAGAACTGGACATGCAACTGGCCGACAGCCAGGAGCGCCATGCGCAGCTGGGCGACCGTGTGATCGAGGCCGAGCGCCGCCTGGCCGAATGCCGTGAACAGCAGCGCGCGCTGGAGCGCCAGGCGCAGGAGGCCCAGTTCTCCCAGCGCAGCCTGCAGGCCCGGCGTGCCGAGCTGGCGCGCACCATCGACACCGCGGCCACCCAGGCACGCGCGTTGCACGATGAGCGCCAGCGCGCGCAGGACGAGCTTTCGCGCCTGTCCGATGCCGCCGCCCAGGGCGGCCTGCAACAGGCGCTGGACCTGAAGATCGAGCGCGAAAAAGACCTGGCCGCCCAGCGCAGCCAGTACGACGACCTGACGGCGCGGCTGCGCGCCAGCGACGAACTGCGCATGCAGAACGAGCGCACGCTGGAGCCCCTGCGCGCACGCATCACGGAGTTCCAGCTCAAGGAGCAGGCGGCGCGCCTGGGCCTGGAGCAGTACAGCACGCTGCTGGCGGACGCGCAGGCCGACCTGGCGGCGGTGGAGCGCTCCATCCAGGACGGTGGCGTGCGCATGGCGGGGTTGCAGGGCGAGATCGACCGCCTGCACCGCGAGATCACGGCGCTGGGCGCGGTGAACCTGGCCGCGCTGGAGGAGCTGCAGCTCGCGCGCGAGCGCAAGGGCTTCCTGGACGCGCAGACCGAAGACCTGACGCTGGCCATGACCACGCTGGAGGACGCCATCCGCAAGATCGACGGCGAGACGCGCACCCTGCTGTCGGGCACCTTTGAGACCGTCAACGGGCACTTCGGCCGCATGTTCCCCGAACTGTTCGGCGGCGGCCAGGCCAAGCTCATCATGACGGGTGACGAGATCCTCGACTCCGGCGTGCAGGTCATGGCCCAGCCGCCGGGCAAGAAGAACCAGACCATCCACCTGCTGTCGGGCGGCGAGAAAGCACTCACCGCGATCGCGCTGGTGTTCGCCATCTTCCAGCTCAACCCCGCTCCGTTCTGCCTGCTGGACGAAGTGGACGCACCGCTGGATGATGCCAACACCGAGCGGTATGCCAAGCTGGTGTCCAGCATGTCCAAGGGAACGCAGTTCCTCTTCATCAGCCACAACAAGATCGCCATGGAGATGGCCGAGCAACTGATCGGTGTCACCATGCAGGAGCAGGGCGTGTCGCGCATCGTGGCCGTGGACATGGAGTCCGCGCTGTCCATGGCCGAGGCCTGACCCCGTATTCACCATGAGCAACTTCCAACTTGGTCTCATCATCGCCGGCGCGCTCGTGCTGATCGTCGTCGTCGCCTACAACGCCTGGACAACCCACCGCAACGCGCCCAAGCGCCCGCGGCCGGCCGAGGCCGATCCCGCGCAGGAGCCGGCGGCGCGCCATGAGCCCGCCTTTGATGGCGCGGTGCTTACCGGCGCGGTGCTCACCGGCGCGGGGCTTGCCGGGAGCGGCGCCGAAGGCGAGGCCGAGCCTGGCTTTGACGGTCATGCCGTGGATCTGCGTGATGCGCTGGACCTGCCCGTGCCCACGGCCGAGCGCCGCGGCGGGCTGGATCCGCTGATCGACGCCATCGCGCCCATCGTGGCCGAGCAGCAGGTTTCGGGCGATGCGGCCCTGGCCGCGCTGCCGCCCACGCGCCGCGCGGGCAGCAAGCCGTTCGCGGTGGAGGGCTTCAACGACGCCGCGCAGCAGTGGGAAACCCCCCAGCCCGGCCAGCGCTACCTGCAGTTCCAGGCGGGCGTGCAACTGGCCAACCGCCTGGGTGCGCTCAACGAGATCGAGTTCTCCGAATTCGTCATGAAGGCCCAGGGCTTCGCCGACGCGATCAATGCCGCGCCCGACTTTCCCGACATGCTGCACGAGGTGGCCCGCGCGCGCGAGCTGGACCAGTTCGCCAGCGAGCACGATGCGCAGCTCACCTTCGTGCTGCGGGCGCGCCACGCGGCCTGGAGTCCCGGCTACGTGCAGCAGAACGCCGCACGCCTGGGTCTCGTCGCCGGCGCCATTCCGGGCCGGCTGGTGCTGCCGGCGCAGGGTCCGGGCCTGCCGCCCGTGCTCACGCTGACCTACGACGCGCAGGCCGCCATGTCCGACGACCCCGAGCAGTCCGCCGTGCGCGACATCGTGCTGAGCCTGGACGTGGCCCAGGTCCACCGCTCGCAGCAGCCCTTTGCGCGCCTGCGCGAGGTGGCGGCCGCGCTCGGTGAGGCCATGGACGGCGTGCTGTGCGACCAGAACGGCACGCCGCTGCCTGCCATGACCATGGAGCCCATCGCCGCCGATCTTGAGCAGCTGTACGACAAGCTGGACAGCCGCGAACTCTCGGCCGGCTCCGCACTGGCGCGGCGCCTGTTCAGCTAGGAACCGGCATGATCGACCTGCGCGCCCATGATGTCCGGTGTTTCCTCCCGGCCCAGGACTTCGCGCTGTCCAAGGCGTTCTACGCGGCCCTGGGCTGCACCCTGGAATGGTCGGACGAAGACTTGGCCCTGTTCCACCTGGGCGGGGCGCGGTTCTATCTGCAGCGCTACTACGTGAAGGAATGGGCGGACAACTGCATGCTGCACATTTCCGTGCAAGACGCGGCCCAGTGTTTTGCAGACGTTTCGCAGCTCATCGGCACGGGCCGCTTTCCTGGGGCCCGCGTGTCCGCGCCGAAGCAGGAACCGTACGGCGCGTGCGTGACCTACGTCTGGGACCCGTCGGGCGTGCTGCTGCACCTCGCCCAATGGGACCGGGCCTGACCCTTTCCGGCATGACTGAACAATCCAGCCTTTTTCCCGCTCCCGCGCCCAAGGGGTCTGCGCTGGTAGCTACAAAAATCAAAGCGCTTCGCGAGCAGTTGAACCGCTGGGCGCACGAGTACTACGTCCAGGACACGCCGAGCGTGCCCGATGCCGAGTATGACCGCGCGTTCCAGCAGCTGCAGGCGCTGGAGGGCGCTTACCCCGACCTGGTGACGCCCGACTCGCCCACGCAGCGCGTGCTGGGCGCGGTGCTGGACGGGCTGACACCGGTGCGCCACCGCGTGCCCATGCTCAGCATCCGCACCGAAACCGACACCGAGGCCAGCGGCGCCCAAGCCTTCGACGCGCGCGTGCGCCGTGAACTGAAGCTGCCGCCCGATGCGCCGCCGGTGGAATACGTGGCCGAACCCAAGTTCGACGGCCTGGCGATGAGCCTGCGTTACGAGGGCGGGCGCCTGGTGCAGGCCGCCACGCGCGGTGACGGCGAGGTGGGCGAGGACGTGACGCACAACGTGCGCACCATCCGCCAGATCCCCCTGAGCCTGCCCGCCGGCGTGCCGCCGGTGCTGGAGGTGCGCGGGGAGGTCTACATGCGCCGCGCGGACTTCGACGCACTCAACGAGCGCCAGCGCGAGAAGGGCGACAAAACCTTCGTCAACCCGCGCAACGCCGCCGCCGGCGCGGTGCGCCAGTTGGACTCAGGCATCACCGCGCAGCGGCCGCTGTCCTTCTTCGCCTACGGCCTGGGCGAGGTCACGCCGGCCGCTGAGGGCGGGCCCGACTTCGGCACGCACTTCGGCATGCTGCAGCAGCTCAAGGAATGGGGCTTTCCGGTTGCAGCCCAGGTGCAGATTGCGCAAGGCGCTTCTGAACTCATAGCGTTCCATCAGCGTGTGGGGGCCGAACGGGACGCGCTGCCCTACGACATCGACGGCGTGGTCTACAAGGTCAACAGCCTGGCACTGCAGCGCCAGCTGGGCTTTGTGACGCGCGAGCCGCGCTGGGCCGTGGCCCACAAGTACCCGGCCCAGGAGATGGTCACGCGCGTGGAGGGCATCGACGTGCAGGTGGGCCGCACGGGCAAGCTGACGCCCGTGGCGCGACTCGCGCCGGTGTTCGTGGGCGGCGTCACGGTGACCAATGCCACGCTGCACAACCTGTTCGAGCTGCGCCGCAAGAAAGTGCGCGTGGGCGACCAGGTGATCGTGCGCCGCGCGGGCGACGTGATTCCCGAGGTGGTGGGCGTGGTGCCGGCGGGCGCAGGCCTGGCAGTGCTGGCGGGCTCCGACGCGCTGGTGGACGCCGCCAGCAGCGCGGACGGCACCGCACCCGCGCAGCCGCTGGCGGGGCCGCGCCAACCCTACGTGCCTAACTTCCGCATGCCGCGCCAGTGCCCCATCTGCGGCAGCGCCGTGGTGCGCGAGCCGGGCGAGGTCAACCACCGCTGCTCCGGCGGGCTGTTCTGCCCCGCGCAGCGCAAACAGGCGGTGCTGCACTTCGCACAGCGCCGCGCCATGGACATCGAGGGCCTGGGCGAGAAGCTGGTGGACCAGCTCGTGGATGGCCACGTGATCCGCACGCTGCCCGACCTGTACCGGCTCGGGCTGTCCAGCCTTACGCAGCTCGACCGCATGGCCGAGAAGTCCGCGCAGAACGTGCTGGATGCGCTCGACAAATCCAAGCGCACCACGCTGGCGCGCTTTCTCTTCGGCCTGGGCATCCGCCATGTGGGCGAGGCCACGGCCAAGGACCTGGCACGCCACTTCGGCCGGCTCGACGCCATCATGGATGCGGGCGTGGAGCAGTTGCTGCAGGTGAACGACGTGGGGCCCGTGGTGGCCGAGGCCATCCACACCTTCTTCGCGCAACCGCACAACCGCGAGGTGGTGGAGCAGCTGCGCGCCTGCGGCGTCACCTGGGACGAGAGCGAGCCCGCTGCCGCCGCCACGCTGCCCCTGGCGGGCATGACCGTGGTGCTGACCGGCACGCTGCCCACCCTGGGCCGCGACGCGGCCAAGGACCTGCTGGAGTCCGCCGGTGCCAAGGTGGCGGGCTCGGTCAGCAAGAAGACGCACTACGTGGTGGCCGGCGCCGACGCGGGCAGCAAGCTCGCCAAGGCGCAGGAACTGGGCATCCCCGTGCTGGACGAGGACGGGTTGCATGCGTTGCTGCGGGGCACACCGCCCAACGCAGGTGGGGCCTAGATGGCACTGACCCGCCGCGCCCCACGGCTGGGCCTTGCGCTGGGCAGCGGCTCGGCGCGCGGCTGGGCGCACATCGGCGTGCTGCAGGCGCTGCGGGAGGAGGGCGTGCGGCTGGACGTGATCTGCGGCTCCTCCATCGGCGCGCTGGTGGGCGCGGCCTACGCGGGGGGCGAACTGGAGCGCTTTGCCGACTGGGTGCAGGGCCTGGGCCTGCGCGATGTGTTCGGCTTCATGGACTTCAATCTGTCGGGCGGCATGCTCAAGGGCGAAAAGCTCATCGCCTTCTGGCGCCGCAACTTCGCCGATTTCGACATCGACGCGTCGCCGCTGCCCTTCGGCGCGGTGGCGACCGACCTGCACTCGGGTGCCGAAGTCTGGCTGCGCCACGGCTCCATCGCCGACGCGGTGCGCGCTTCCATCGCGCTACCGGGCCTGTTCACCCCCGTGAACCACACCGACGGGCGGCTGCTGGTGGATGGCGGACTCGTCAACCCCGTGCCCGCATCGCTGGCCCGTGCCATGGGTGCGGACATCGTCATCGCCGTGGACCTGAATTCCGACATCCTGCACCGCCACATGCATCCGCTGGCGGTGGTGCGCGAGCCGGATGCCTCCGTGCCCACGGATGCGGCGCCGGTCCCTGGGCCGGAGCCGGTGCCCGAACCGCTGGTCAGCGCCGACTGGATGCGCCGCCTGAAGTTCTGGGCGCCCGCCAGCGGCGAGGCGCCTCCCCCCAAGCCATCGGCGCTGGACGTGATCATGACCAGCGTGAACATCATGCAGATGCGCATCACCCGCAGCCGCATGGCGGGTGACCCGCCCGAGGTGGTGATCGCCCCGCGCCTGGCGCATTTGGGCCTGCTGGACTTTCACCGTGCCAGCGAAGCCATTGCCGAGGGCCGGCGCGCCGCCCATGCCAGCCTGCCGCAGTTGCGCCAGTTCATGGGCTGAGGTGGTGGCGCGGGCCACCGGGCGGTCAGTGGCATCCGTACAGCGGCCCAGCCTTGCGCGGGATTGGCGGTATAAAGCAGGCCCGGCCCGTCGCCAGGCGCCGCGGCTGGTGCGGCGACCGGCGCGGCGGCGCGTGTTCTGCCTGCCGCGCATGGCCGGGCACCCCTGTCTACGCATTGCTTCTGAATTCATAGCTGCTAGCGCTTGCTGATAAAGCGCTACAGGCCATTTTTGCCCATAAATTACATGGATCTTTCCACGACCCTGCGAGCCCGCTGGGCCCGCCTGCGGCCCGCGCTGGCGCAACTGTTGCACCGGCCCGAGCGCTGGCTGTCCGCGCATGGCCTGGTGTGGCTGCTGGCGGCGCTGGCGCTGGCCGGCGTGCTGTATGTGCTGGTGCTGATCCCGTTCACGCCGGGGATCAGCGACATCCGCAAGGCCAAGAGCGACCAGCCTGCGCAGCTGGTGTCTGCCGACGGGCGGCTGCTCGCCGAGTACCGGTGGGTGAACCGCGAATGGGTGCCGCTGGAGACCATCGCCAAGCCCGTGGTCGATGCGCTCATCGCCACCGAGGACCACCGTTTCTACGACCACTTCGGCCTGGACTGGCGGCGCACGCTGTCGGCCGTCGTGCGCACCGTGGGCGGTGACAAGCAGGGCGGCTCCACCATCACCCAGCAGCTTGCGCGCAATCTCTACCCCGAGGACATCGGCCGCGCGCCCACGCTCACGCGCAAGATCAAGGAGGCGATCACCGCGCTGAAGATCGAGTGGCTGTACTCCAAGGACGAGATCCTGGAGACCTACCTGAACACGGTGCCCTTCCTCTACAACGCCTACGGCATCGAGATGGCGGCGCGCACGTACTTCGACAAGTCGGCCGACAAGCTCAACGTGCTGGAGAGCGCCACGCTGATCGGCATGCTCAAGGGCACGGCCTACTACAACCCGGTGCTCAACCCCGAGCGCGCGCAGGCCCGGCGCAACACCGTGCTGGCGCAAATGGCCAAGCGGGGCAAGCTCTCGCAGGCGGAATACGAGCGGCTGATCAAGCGCCCGCTGCGCATCCGCTTCGAGCGGCAGGCCGAGGTGGCGGGACTTGCACCGCACCTGGCGCAGCAGCTGCGCCGCCAGCTCATCGACTGGGCCGACCGCAACGGCTACAGCCTGTATTCCGATGGGTTGGTGATCCGCACCACCATCGACGGGCGGCTGCAGGAGATGGCCAACCGGGCCGTGCAGCAGCAGGGCCGGGCGCTGCAGGGCGTGGCTGACGGTGCGTGGGCGCCGCGCAGCGCCTGGGGCCCCAAGAGCGCGCTGGTGCAACAGCTGGTGCGCGAGTCGCCCCAGTACGAAAAGGCGGTGGCCGGGGGGGCCGCACCCGAGGAGGCGCTGCGCGAGCTGCTGGACGACGGTAGCTTCCTGCGCACGCTGCGCCAGTCCAAGACCCGCGTGCAGGCCGGCTTCATGGCCATGGACCCGCGCAGCGGTGCGGTGCTGGCCTGGGTGGGCAGCCGCGATTACGCGACCGATCCGTTCGACCACGTGCAGGCCGCACGCCGACAGCCGGGCTCCACCTTCAAGCCCTTCGTGTACGGCGCGGCCTTTGCGATGGGACTGCAGCCGACCGACACGCTGCTGGACACCGCGGTGGAGATCCCCCTGGGTGGCAAGCGGGTCTGGCGCCCCACGGACGGCCGCACGCCGCCCAGCGAGGAGCCCATGACGCTGCGCGACGGGCTGGCGTACTCCAAGAACACCATCACCGCACAGCTCATGCAGAAGGTGGGGCCGGCGCGCGTGGTGCAACTGGCCCGCGCCATGGGCGTGCGCGAGTCCGAACTGGAGGCCGTGCCCGCGCTGGCGCTGGGCACGAGCTCGGTCACGCTCAAGGAGATGGTCGCCGCCTACGGCACCATCGCCAACGGCGGGCGTTACCTGGCACCCCGGGTCATCACGCGCATCGAGGACAAGCACGGCAAGCTGCTGGAGGAATTCAAACCTGCATCGCCCGAGCGCGCGCTGGACGTCACCGCCGCGCAGCAGCTGCGCGACGCGCTGCGCGGCGTGGTGGACAAAGGCACGGGCGCGGCCATCCGCAGCCGCTACGGCATCACGGCGGACGTGGCGGGCAAGACCGGCACCACGCAGGACAACACCGACGGCTGGTTCATCCTGATGCATCCGCAGCTTGTCGCGGGGGCCTGGGCGGGCTTCAACGACGGGCGCATCACCCTGCGCAGCGACTACTGGGGGCAGGGCGCGCACAGCGCGCTGCCCATGGTGGGGGACGTGTTCCGCCAGGCCCTGCGCGGCAAGGTCATCGACGCGCGCGAGCGCTTCGTGGATGAGGAGGAAAGCTCCTGGATCGGCTCGGCCGCAGGCACGCTGCGCAACTGGGTCTATGACCTGTTTGGTCGTCCCACGGGTGAGCAGGCCGGCCCGGCGGGCGCTCCGGCGCCGCAGCCCGAACTGCCGCAGACGCCGGCGCCGGCCGCCAGCGCCCCGCCGCCGGAAGAGCGCCCCGAGATCACGGATGCGCCCCTTGTGCCGCTGCAGGAGGTCACGCCCCGCCCCGCGCCGGCCGAGCCGCCGGTGTGGGTGACCGAGCCGGATGCACCGTTGCCGGTTCCGCCAGCCGCTGCTCCGGCGGCGCCCCCGGCGCCACCCGGTGCCGGCCCCACCGTGCCGCAGGTCGTTCCTGGCGTGGTGGTCGATCCCGTGCAGCGTGGCGTGGTCGTACCCCGGCCGCAGGACAACGCGCCGTTCTTCGTCGAAACCCGCTGACCACGGCCCCCTTGGCATGCAGACGCCGCGCCAACCCTCGCCAGCGCGCGTCCCCGCCGCCGTATGGGCGCTGGGCCTGGTGAGCATGCTGATGGACATCTCGTCCGAGATGATCCACAGCCTGTTGCCGATGTTCATGGTGGGCGCGCTGGGCATGTCGGCCTTCGCGGTGGGCCTCATCGAAGGTCTGGCAGAAGCCACGGCGCTGATCGTCAAGGTGTTCTCGGGCACGCTCAGCGACTATCTTGGCAGGCGCAAGGGGCTGGCGTTGCTGGGCTATGGGCTGGGGGCGGTCACCAAGCCGCTCTTTGCGCTGGCTTCGGGCGCCGGCTTGATCGTGACAGCGCGCCTGATCGATCGGGTGGGCAAAGGCATCCGCGGCGCACCGCGCGATGCGCTGGTGGCCGATGTGACCCCGCCGGAGATTCGCGGTGCCGCGTTCGGCCTGCGCCAGTCACTGGACACGGTGGGCGCCTTCGTCGGGCCGCTGCTGGCCGTGGGCCTAATGCTGCTGTGGGCCAACGACTTTCGCGCCGTGTTCTGGGTGGCGGTGGTGCCGGGCGTGCTGTCGGTGGCCGTGCTGGCCTGGGGCGTGCGCGAGCCTGCGTCCCAAGGGGGCGTGCGCCGCACCAACCCCATCCGGCGCGAGAACATCCGCCACCTGGGGCCCGCCTATTGGTGGGTGGTGGCCGTGGGTGCGGTGTTCACGCTGGCACGTTTCAGCGAAGCCTTCCTGGTGCTGCGCGCCCAGAACATCGGCATACCCATGGCACTCGTGCCCCTGGTGATGGTGGCCATGAACCTGGTGTATGCGGCGGCGGCCTATCCATTTGGCAAGCTGTCGGACCGCGTGAGCCACACGCGGCTGCTGGCCTGGGGCCTGGTGGTGCTGATCCTGTCGGACGTGCTGCTCGCAACGGCCCAGCACTGGACCCTGGTGATTGCCGGCGTGGCCGTATGGGGCATTCACATGGGCATGACGCAGGGCCTGCTGTCGGCCATGGTGGCGGATGCAACTCCGGCCGACCTGCGCGGCACGGCCTATGGCGTGTTCCACCTGGCCAGTGGTTTGGCCATGCTGGTGGCCAGCGCGGTGGCTGGGTTGCTCTGGGATGCCGTGGGGCCGGCAGCCACGTTCTGGGCCGGCGGTGCGTTTACGGCGCTGTGCCTTGCGGGTCTCGGTTGGCGCAGCGCAGGGGCTGGCCGGTTGCTCAGGTGATGTCGATGCAGTGCATGCCGAAGTGCCCCGCGCGACGGTCGGCAAAGAATTGCTCCAGCGTGTGCTTGACGGTGCGAAACGCGATCTCGTCCCAGGGGATCTCGTCCTCGGTGAACAGGCGTGCCTCGATGGTCTCGTGGCCGGGGTCGAAGCGGTCGCTGAGCAGCGTGGCCAGGTAAAAAAGGTGCACCTGACCCGCCTGCGGCACGTTCAGCAGCGAAAACAGCGGGCCCATCTGGATTTGCGCGCCCGCTTCCTCGTCGGTCTCGCGCGCGGCGCCCTCGACGGTGGTCTCGTCCAGTTCCATGAAGCCGGCCGGCAAGGTCCACTTGCCGCGGCGCGGCTCGATGTTGCGCTTGCACAGCAGCACGTGGTCGCCCAGTACCGGCACCGTTCCCACCACCATCAGCGGGTTTTCGTAGTGGATTACGTTGCAACTGGGGCAGACGGCGCGCTCGCGCGTGTCACCGTCGTCGGGCACGCGGTAGGCCACGGCCGTTCCGCAGGCGCGGCAATGCTTGATGGGGCGGCGGAAATTCATCGTTGTATGAATAAAAAACGGCTGCAGCGCTTATGGAGAAAGCGCTAGCAGCTATTTTTATGATAGTGAATCAGGCCACGGCCACGCGCAGCGTGCCCAGGCCGTCGATGCCGCCTTCCAGCACGTCGCCGCGCACCACCGCGCCCACCCCCTCGGGGGTGCCGGTGAAGATCAGGTCGCCGGGCTGCAGCTCCCACGCGGCGGACAGATGTTCGATGGTCTCGGCGATGTTCCAGATCAGCTGGCCCACGCTGCTGCGCTGGCGGTCCGTGCCGTTGACCTGCAGCCAGATGGCTGCCTGCTGCACGTCGCCCGCCTGCGCCGCGGGCGTGATCGGGCCGATGGGCGCGCTGGCCTCGAAGCCCTTGCCGATGCACCAGGGGCGGCCCTGCTTCTTCATCTCGCCCTGCAGGTCGCGACGCGTCATGTCCAGGCCCACGGCGTAACCCCAGATGTGCGACAGCGCGTCGGCCGCGGCGATGTGCTTGCCGCCCTTGCCGATGGCCACCACCAGCTCGATCTCGTGGTGCAAGTCCTTGGTCAGCGTGGGGTAGGGCATCTGGCCGGTCTCGCCCGGGTTCACGGGCAGCACGGCGTCGGCGGGCTTCATGAAGAAGAACGGCGGCTCGCGGCCGGTGAAGCCCATTTCCTTGGCATGCTCGGCATAGTTGCGGCCCACGCAGTAGATGCGGTGCACGGGAAAGCGCTGGGTTGAGCCCACGACGGGCACGCTGGCCTGCGGTGCGGGAGGGATCACATAGCTCATGGTTCTCTCGGTGGTAGCGGCGGTGTGAAGGGATGAAGCAGTGTGCCACGGCGCGGCGCCGCGCATGGGCGGGGGCCCGCATTACGCCCGGCGCCGGCTTGGCTTATGCTGCGGCCGCATGAAGCTCTACAACTACTTCCGCTCCTCGGCATCGTTTCGCGTGCGCATCGCGCTGGAAGTCAAGGGCCTGCCCTATGACTACCTGCCGGTCCACCTGGTCAAGGCAGAGCATTTGGCGCCCGGCTATGCCGACCGCGTGGGTGACACGCTGGTGCCGGCGTTGCAGACCGATGACGGCCACCTGCTCACGCAGTCGATGGCGATCATCGAATATCTGGACGAGACCCACCGCGAGCCTGCGCTGCTGCCGGGCGACGCGCTGGCACGCGCGCGCGTGCGGGCGCTGGCGCAGATGGTGGCCTGCGAGATCCACCCCCTGAACAACCTGCGCGTGCTCAAGTACCTCAAGCACCAGCTGCAGGTGGAAGACGCCGCCAAGGACGCCTGGTACCGCCACTGGGTGCGCAAGGGCCTGGAGGCGTTCGAGCGGCAGCTGGGGCTGCTGGACGGTGAACGCCAGGCCGCCGGGCTGGCGGCCTCGCGCCTGTGCTGGGGCGATGCGCCCACGCTGGCCGACTGCTGCCTGGTGCCGCAGATTTTCAACGGCCGGCGCTTCCATGTGGACATGGACGGCCTGCCGCGCACGATGGCCGCGTTCGACGCATGCATGGCGCTGCCGGCCTTCCAGCGCGCGCAGCCGTCTGCCTGCCCGGACCACGAGGCCTGAAGCCCGTGGCACAGACCGCTCCCTCCGCAGTTCCGCACGACTGGCTGGTTCCGGACTGGCCCGTGCCCGCCCGGGTACGTGCGCTGTGCACCACGCGCAACGGCGGCGTGAGCGCGCCGCCCTGGGACAGCTTCAACCTGGGCCGCTTCGTGGGCGACGACCCCGCCGCCGTGCAGGCCAACTGGGCTGCGCTGCAGGATGCGCTGGGCGCTGGCGGCTCCGCGGTACGGGCGTCATACCTGCGCCAGGTGCATGGCACGGCGGTGCAACCGCTGGACGCGCACACGCCCGATGGGCTGGACGCCGATGGCTGCACCACGCAGGCCGCAGGCGTGGCCTGCATCGTGATGGCGGCGGATTGCCTGCCGGTACTGTTCACCAACCGCGCGGGTACGCGCGTGGCCGCGGCGCATGCGGGCTGGCGCGGTCTGGCCGCAGGAGTGTTGGAATCGACTTTGGAGTGTTTCAGGCCCGCAGCGCAGGCAGGTCAAGCGCAAGCAGCTATTGAAAACGGAGCGACGGCGGATGCGGATGACGTAATGGCCTGGCTGGGGCCCTGCATCGGCCCCGAGGCCTTCGAGGTGGGCGCGGAGGTGCGCGAGGCCTTCTGTGTGCAGGATCCGCGGGCGGCCGCGTACTTTCGCCCGCATGCCAGCGATGGCAAGTGGCTGGCGGACCTGGCCGGGCTGGCACGCCACCGCCTGCGCGCCTGCGGTGTTACGGCGCTGTACGGCAACGACAGCACCAGCGCCTGGTGCACGGTGGCCAATCCGTTACGGTTCTTTTCGCACCGGCGGGACACCTCCCGGCTTGGCAGCAGCGGGCGCATGGCCGCCTGCATCTGGCTGGCCGCCTGAGGCGGCTTCCACCTCGGCCTGCTGCCGGGCGCGCAGCGCGCGCTTTCGCCCGGGCGTGCCCAGGATGTAGAGCACGATGGACATGGGCAGCAGCCCGTACAGCACGAAGGTGACGCTGGCGCCCAGCGCCGTGCCGTTGGCGGACGTGGCCTCGGCCAAGGCCATCAACACGGTGACATACAGCCATGCGATAACCACCAGGTACATGATCGATTCCGAAAGGGCAAAGCGGCGATTGTGGCCGGCTTGCCACGGCGGCGGAAACCCAAAGCCCTGCGAATGCGCTGCAGTTTTCTGCGGCACCGCCTGCTGGGCAACAATGACACATGGGGCCCGCGCCTGGGCCGCGATGGAGGCTGCATGAGCACGAATTTCGACGCCAGCTGGGCCGACAGCGCCCGGCAGTTTCAGCAGATGGTGGGCGAGGGCTGGAGTCAGATGCTGCAGGTCCTGCAGCCCAAGGAAATGGGCGCCGCGCTGTCCATGCCACCTGCCGGCCCGGTGAGCTTCGCGCCCGACAAGCTGGCTGCGGTGCAGCAGCGGTACCTGCAAGAGGTGCAGGCGCTGTGGAGCCACGCGCTGCATCACGACGATGCACCCCTCAGCAACGACCGCCGGTTCGCGGGCGAGAATTGGGCGCACAACCCGTTGTCGGCGTTCTCGGTCGCGGCCTACCAGTTGCAGGCGCACGCGCTCATGGGACTGGTCGACGCGGTGCAGGCCGACGACAAGACCCGCGCACGCATCCGCTTCAGCGTGGAGCAATGGCTGGCCGCCATGGCGCCCAGCAACTTCCTGGTGTTCAACGCGGATGCGCAGCAAAAGGCCCTGGAAACGCACGGCGAGAGCATCGCCAAGGGCGTGGCCAACCTGCTGCACGACTTGGGCCAGGGGCATATCTCGATGACCGACGAGAGCCGCTTCGAAGTGGGTCGCAACGTGGCCACCACCGAGGGTGCCGTGGTGTTCGAGAACGAGCTGTTCCAGCTGCTGGAATACAAGCCGCTCACCCCCAAGGTGTACGAGCGGCCCCTGCTCATGGTGCCTCCGTGCATCAACAAGTACTACATCCTGGACCTGCAGCCCGACAACTCGCTGATCCGCCATGCCGTGGCCCAGGGCCACCGCACCTTCGTGGTGAGCTGGCGCAACCCCGATGCGTCGCTGGCGCACAAGACCTGGGACGACTACATCGACGAGGCCGTGCTCACGGCCATCGCCACCGTGCAGCAGATCGCTGGCGCCAAGCAGATCAACGCCCTGGGCTTTTGCGTGGGCGGCACCATGCTGGCCACGGCGCTCGCGGTGCTGGCGGCGCGTGGCGAGGAGCCCGTGGCCAGTTGCACTTTCCTGACCACGCTGATCGATTTTGCCGACACCGGCATCCTCGATGTGTTCATCGACGAAGGCTTCGTGCGCATGCGCGAACTGCAGATGGGGCAGGGCGGGCTCATGAAGGGCCAGGACCTGGCATCCACCTTCAGCTTTCTGCGCCCGAACGACCTGGTGTGGAACTACGTGGTGGGCAACTATCTCAAGGGCGAGACGCCGCCGCCCTTCGACCTGCTGTACTGGAACAGCGACAGCACCAACCTGCCTGGGCCGTACTACGCCTGGTACCTGCGCAACTTCTACCTGGAGAACAACCTTATCCGGCCGGGGCGGCTCACCGTGTGCGGCGAGCCACTCGACCTGACCCAGGTCCAACTGCCTGTGTACATCTACGGCTCGCGCGAGGATCACATCGTGCCGATCGGCGCGGCCTACGCTTCCACGCAAGTATTGCCGGGGGACAAGCGTTTCGTGATGGGCGCGTCGGGCCATATCGCTGGGGTCATCAACCCGCCCGCCAAGAAAAAGCGCAGCCACTGGCTGCGCGAGGATGGGCAACTGCCCGCCACGCTGGATGCATGGCTGGCTGGGGCCACCGAATTGCCCGGCAGTTGGTGGGACGACTGGTGCGCATGGCTGCACGGCCACGCCGGTCGGCAGATCGCCGCACCCAAGGCCTATGGAAAGGCGCCGAAGTTCAAGGCCATCGAACCCGCGCCAGGGCGCTACGTGCAGCAAAAGGCCTGAGTCTGGCGCCGCACGCTCCCGGGGCGGCGTTGCGGCGTTGCGGCGCGCTGCGGGGTGACTACGCAATAGTCCTGACACCGGGCCGACAGACAATGGCTACTGGCCTGCGGCCGTGCAGCCGGCAGGTGCCACTCCCGAAAGGACTCACCATGGAAGACATCGTCATCGTTTCCGCCGTGCGCACGCCCGTGGGCAAGTTTGGCGGCGCACTGGCCAAGACCCCCGCGACCGATCTGGGCGCCATCGTCATCCGTGAGGCGCTGGCACGCGCCCGCGTCGCTCCCGATCAGGTGGGCGAGGTCATCATGGGCCAGGTGCTTGCGGCCGGCTGCGGCCAGAACCCGGCCCGCCAGGCCATGATGAAGGCGGGGCTGGCCCAGGAGACGCCCGCGCTCACCATCAACGCCGTGTGCGGCTCGGGTCTCAAGGCCGTGATGCTGGCCGCCCAGGCCGTGGCGACGGGCGACAGCGAGATCGTCGTGGCCGGCGGCCAGGAGAACATGAGCCTGGCACCGCACGTGCTCAATGGCTCGCGCGAAGGCCAGCGCATGGGCGACTGGAAGCTGGTCGACACCATGATCGTCGACGGCCTGTGGGACGTGTACAACCAGTACCACATGGGCATCACGGCCGAGAACGTGGCCAGGCAGCACGGCATCACGCGCGAGATGCAGGATGCGCTGGCGCTGGCCAGCCAGCAAAAGGCCGCAGCCGCCCAGGACGCAGGGCGCTTCACGGACGAGATCGTGCCGGTGACACTTGCGCAGAAGAAGGGCGACCCCGTCATATTCGCGGCAGACGAATATCTCAACCGCAAAACCAGTGCCGAAGCTTTGGGTGGCCTGCGCCCCGCTTTCGACAAGGCCGGCTCGGTCACGGCGGGCAATGCCTCGGGCATCAATGACGGTGCGGCCGCCGTGGTGGTGATGAGTGCCACCAAGGCTGCGGCCCTGGGCCTGCAACCGCTGGCCCGCATTGCGGCCTACGGCACCAGCGGACTGGACCCCGCCACCATGGGCATGGGCCCGGTGCCGGCATCCCGCAAGACATTGCAGCGCGCGGGCTGGAGCGTGGGCGATGTGGACCTGTTCGAACTCAACGAGGCCTTCGCTGCCCAAGCGTGCGCGGTGAACAAAGAACTCGGCATCGATCCCGCCAAGGTCAACGTGAATGGCGGCGCCATCGCCATCGGTCACCCCATCGGTGCCTCGGGCTGCCGCGTGTTGGTGACCCTGCTGCACGAAATGCAGCGCCGCGATGCCAGGAAGGGCCTGGCCGCGCTGTGCATTGGTGGAGGCATGGGCGTGTCCATGGCGCTGGAGCGTTGAAGGCGCGGCACCCTTTGGGACGGGTGCCCTGCATGCAAAAAGGCCGCACGGGGAAGCCCGTACGGCCTTTTTTGTCGGCGCAGGCGGCAACGGCTGGCTACGGAGTGCAAAAACGCGATGATGCCCGGTTTTTTGCGCCGCAACAATAATGCCGGGGCGCAGTGTTTTCCTCCTCGGTATTGTCGTAATTCTTGGGTAGAGTGGTCACTGATCTGATTCACTTTTGACACATCCAAGGAGCACACATGAGCCAGAAAGTTGCGTACGTCACCGGGGGTATGGGGGGCATCGGCACGGCCATCTGTCAGCGTCTGCACCGGGACGGGTTCAAGGTCATCGCCGGGTGCGGCCCCACGCGCGACTACAACAAGTGGCTGGGCGAGCAAAAGGCGCTGGGCTATACGTTTTACGCGTCGGTCGGGAACGTGGGCAACTGGGAGTCCACGGTGGAGGCCTTCACCCAGGCCAAGGCCGAGCATGGCAGTGTGGATGTGTTGGTGAACAACGCCGGCATCACACGCGACCGCATGTTCCTCAAGATGTCGCGCGAGGACTGGGACGCTGTCATCGAAACCAACCTCAACAGCATGTTCAACGTGACCAAGCAGGTCGTTGCAGACATGGTGGACAAGGGCTGGGGCCGCATCATCAACATCAGCAGCGTGAACGGCGAGAAAGGCCAGGCCGGCCAGACCAACTACTCGGCGGCGAAGGCGGGCATGCACGGTTTTTCGATGGCGCTGGCGCAGGAGCTGGCCACCAAGGGCGTGACGGTGAATACCGTGAGCCCCGGCTATATCGGCACCGACATGGTCAAGGCGATCCGCCCAGATGTGCTGGAAAAGATCGTCGCCACTGTGCCCGTGAAGCGCTTGGGCGAACCCAGCGAGATCGCGTCCATCATTTCGTGGCTGGCCTCCGAAGAGGGCGGCTATGCCACCGGGGCGGATTTCTCGGTCAACGGCGGCCTGCACATGGGCTGACCTAGCGGCAGCTGGAAAAGGCTGCCCTGAAATGCAAAAGGAACGTGGCAGCACGTTCCTTTTTTGTCTCCACCCTGAAGTGGGCGGTGTGAATCGGGGCCGGTAGCTCCCGGCGGGCCCTGGCAGTGGCTTGGAATTGCGCAGTGCGGCGATTCCTCCAACGAACGGCCTTCAGAACAGGCCGAGTGGACGCTTACAGGCGGGCCGGGGCGCGCTTGCGGTCACGTTCGTCTTCGGGCCAGGCAGAGAGGATTGCAGTCATGGTCATAGGGAAAACTCCTTAGATGTACCCACAACGCGGCCCCCTGGGAGGGCGTTGACAGTGCGCTGCAAAAAAATGCAACACCGGGATATCCCCAGAATTTACTCCTGAAAAAGGAGCTGTCTGCGCTTTATGCGTAAGGCTTGGAGGCTGTTTTTATACATATACCAAAAATACCTGTAGCCCCTCAGCGCGCCAGTTCCTCCAGCGCTGAGGAAACATCCAGCCACTTTTCCTCAAGGGCTGTCACCTCTTCGGTGCAGTCCTTGAGCCTCCGTCCGCATTCCGCGATCTCCGCGGGGGGCAACGGCTGCATGAGCCGTTCTTCCAACTGCGCTTTTTCCCGGTTCAGGGCTTCCAGGCGCTGGTCGATTTTTTCCAGCTCTCGCTTGAGGGGGCGGGTTTTCTCGGCCAGTTGCTGGCGGGCCTGGGCTTCCTGGCGGCGCTGTTCGCGGGCGTCGCGCAGGGGAGGGGCGGCAGTGGCGGTTGGGGACGCGGCCTCGGCAACGACCACCTGCTCGGCTGCGCGGGCCAGTTCGCGCAGGCGTTTGGACTCCTCAAGCAGGTAGCGCTGGTAATCGTCCACATCGCCGTCGAAAGGCGCCACGGCACCCCGGCCCACCAGCCAGAACTCATCGCACACGGCGCGCAGCAGCGCCCGGTCGTGGCTGACCAGCATCACCGTGCCCTCGAACTCGTTGAGCGCCATGGACAACGCCTCACGCGTGGCCAGGTCCAGGTGGTTGGTGGGCTCGTCCAGCAGCAGCAGGTTGGGACGCTGCCAGACGATCATGGCCAGCACCAGGCGAGCCTTCTCCCCGCCGCTCATGGTGCCCACGGCCTGGTGCACCATGTCGCCGCTGAAGTTGAAGCTGCCCAGGAAGTTGCGCAGGTCCTGCTCGCGGCTGGGTTCCTGGGCCTGGGCACCCAGTTCGCGCGCCAGGCGCACCATGTGCTCCAGCGGGTTATCGCCGGGGCGCAGCACGTCCAGCTCCTGCTGCGCGAAGTAGCCGATCGACAGGCCCTTGCCCTCGGTCAGGGTGCCGGAGAGCGGCGCCATGGTGCGGGCGATGGTCTTGACCAGCGTGGACTTGCCCTGGCCGTTGGCGCCCAAAATGCCGATGCGCTGGCCGGCCAGCACCGAGCGGTTCACGTGGCGCAGGATGGTGGTCTCGCTGCCATCCTCGGCGCGATAACCGAAGGACGCGTCGGTGATGGCCAGCATCGGGTTGGGCAGGTTGGCCGGCTCCTTGAACTCGAAGGTGAAGTCGGCCGAGGCCAGCACGGGGGCGATCTTCTCCATGCGCTCCAGCGCCTTCACGCGGCTTTGTGCCTGTTTGGCCTTGGTGGCCTTGGCCTTGAACCGATCGATGAATTTCTGCAGGTGCGCGATCTTGTCCTGCTGGCGCTCGTAGGCCGACTGCTGCAGTTCCAGCTGCTGGGCGCGCAGCTCCTCGAACTTGCTGTAGTTGCCGCCGTAGCGGGTCAGGCGCGCGTTATCGATGTGCAGCGTGACCTGGGTCACGGCGTCGAGGAATTCGCGGTCGTGGCTGATGACGACCAAGGTACCATTGTAGCGCTGTAGCCACGCTTCCAGCCATACCAGCGCGTCCAGGTCCAAGTGGTTGGTGGGCTCGTCCAGCAGCAGCAGGTCGCTGGGGCACATCAGCGCGCGCGCCAGTTGCAGGCGCATGCGCCAGCCGCCGGAGAAGCTGTTGACCGGGCGCTCCAGTTCCGCCACCTGAAAGCCCAGACCCAGGATGAGCGCCTGCGCGCGCGCGGTGGCGTCGTGCGCACCGGCGTCTGCCAGGTCGGAATGCGCCTGGGCGATGGCCATGCCATCACCCGCCTGCTCGGCCGTGTGCAGCGCCTGGCGCAGCTCCGACAAACGGGTGTCGCCCTCCAGTACGAAGGCGGTGGCAGACTCGTCCGTCTCTGGCATGTTCTGCGCCACCTGGGCCATGCGCCAGGCCGCGGGCAGGAAGAAGTCACCGCCGTCTTCGTGCAGCGAACCATTGAGCAGCGCAAACAGCGTGGACTTGCCAGCGCCGTTACGCCCGACCAGGCCGACATGCTCCCCGGGGTTGATGGTGACGGAGACGCCGTCGAGCAATACCTTGGCGCTGCGGCGCAGCGTGACGTTCTTCAGGGTGATCATGGGTCAAAACCAATGGACGGGGCGGGGGCCGGACGGGCCGGCGCCGTCACTTTGCGGAAGCGAGTGGGAGCAGGGCCTGGCGCGTGAGCAGCAGCACCTGGTCGCTGCCGGCGCTGGTCTCCAGCCAGAACACGGGCAGGTCGGGAAAGGCGGCCTCGAAGTGTTCGCGTTCGTTGCCGATCTCCAGCACCAGCACGGCGTCTTCGCTCATGCGCGCCGGGGCGTCGGCCAACAGCTGGCGAATGAAGTCCATGCCGTCGCTGCCGCCGCGCATATTGCCGGACAGGGCCAGCTCGGGCTCGGCCCGGTATTCGGGCGGCAGCTGGGCCATGCTGGCGGCGTTGACGTAGGGCGGGTTGCACAGGATCAGGTCCCAGGGGCCGGGCAGGGCGGCCAGGCCGTCGGACTCGACCAGCGTGATGCGCTCCTGCAGCCCGTGCCGGTCCACGTTGATGCGGGCTACGGCCAACGCGTCGGGCGAGAGGTCGGCGCCCGTCACCTGCACGTCGGGATACGCCATGGCGGCCAGCACGGCCAGGCTGCCGTTGCCGGTGCACAGGTCGAGCACGTGGCGCGTCTGGTCGCTGAGCCAGTCGTCGATGCTGCCGTCGGCCAGCAGTTCGGCAATGAAGCTGCGCGGCACGATGGCGCGCTCATCCACGTAGAACGGCACGCCCTGCAACCAGGCCTCGCGCGTGAGGTAGGCAGCCGGTTTGCGCGTGGCGATGCGTTCTTCAAAAAGCGTAGCTACCAGCGCTTGATGGGCGGGCGTTACAGGCCGATTTACCACTGAACCTTCAGCACCCTCGTCGAGCACGCTGTCCAGCGGCAGCCCCAGGCGCCACAGCACCAGCCAGGCGGCCTCGTCCTGTGCGTTGGCGGTGCCGTGGCCGAAGGCCACGCCGGCCTGTGTGAGGCGCGCGGCGCCGCTGGCGACCAGCGCACCGACGGTGTCACCGTGCACTTTCGCGGTCATGCGCCCGCCAGTGCGTTGAGGTGCTCGAGCGTGCGGCGGTAGATGTTCTTGAGCGGCTCGATGTCGACCAAGCGCACGTTCTCGTCGATCTTGTGGATGCTGGCGTTGGGCGGGCCCAGCTCGATCACCTGGGGGCAAATCTGTGCAATGAAGCGCCCGTCGCTGGTGCCGCCGGT
Organism: Diaphorobacter sp. ED-3; assembly: GCF_027625375.1. NCBI lineage: Bacteria > Pseudomonadati > Pseudomonadota > Betaproteobacteria > Burkholderiales > Comamonadaceae > Diaphorobacter > Diaphorobacter sp. ED-3. The sequence goes on from NZ_CP115182.1 coordinate 2,223,052, forward strand.
GGTGGACAGCTCGGTTTCCAGGCCGGTCTCCGCGCGGATGGCTTGCTGCACCGCCTGCACCAGTTCGCCCGGCGTGGTCAGGAAGGGCTGGCCGCCCAGCGTCCAGGTCAGGTCGTATTCCAGTCCGTGGCGGTCCAGTACCGCATGCACGCGCTGCTGCAGCCCTTCGGCGGTCGATTCGGTGCTGAAGCGGAAGTTGAAGTCGATCACCACCTGGCCGGGGATCACGTTGGTCGCGCCGGTGCCGCCATGGATGTTGCTCATCTGCCAGCTGGTCGGCGGAAAGAAGGCGTTGCCCTCATCCCACACGGTGGCGGCGAGCTCGGTGAGCGCGGGCACGGCCTGGTGGATGGGGTTGCGCGCCAGCTGCGGGTAGGCGATGTGGCCCTGCACCCCCCGCACGGTGAGCCGCCCGGACAGCGTGCCGCGGCGGCCGTTCTTGATCATGTCGCCGGTCTGCTCGACCGAGGTAGGCTCGCCCACGATGCACCAGTCCAGCCGCTCCCCGCGCGCGCGCAACTGCTCAATGACCACCTTGGTGCCGTCCACCGAGGGGCCTTCCTCGTCGCTGGTCAGCAGCAGCGCGATGTCCAGGCGCGGGTCGGGCGTAGCGGCCAGGAATTCCTCGACCGCGACGACGAATGCGGCGATCGAGGCCTTCATGTCACTCGCGCCGCGGCCGTACAGGCGGCCGTCCCGGTGTGTGGGGGTGAACGGCGGGCTGCTCCACTGCTCCACGGGGCCCGTGGGCACCACGTCGGTGTGGCCGGCGAATACTATTGTTTTGGTAGCTGTTTGCGCTTGTCCAGAGAGCGCTGCAGTGCGTTTTGACCACAAATTGCTGACGCGGAAGTTCTCGGGCCCGCTGTCCAGTCGCTCGCAGGCAAAGCCCAAGGGAGCGAGGCGCCGGGCCAGCAGGTCCAGGCAGCCCGCGTCGTCGGGCGTGACGGAGGGGCGGGCGATGAGCTGTTCGGTCAGTAGCAGGGTGGGGGACATGGGTACAGGCGGCGCACTGCCGTGCAGCGGCCGCGAAACGGGCTCAGGCGGGCTTGACGTCCAGCACGATCTCGGTGAACGAGGGGGCATCGTCCTCGGACTGTTGGCCGGCATCGTTGACGGCGCGCGCCGACTTCGCGGCAGCCGAGAAGTCGTTTTGCAGGCGCCACATGAGGTTGGTGGGGGAATCGGCGTAGGCCAGGCCTTCCTTGCGGTCGATCTTGCCCTCCAGGATCAGGTGGGCCAGCGCTTCCTCGAAGGTCTGCGAGCCTTCGGCCATGGATTTTTCCATGGCCTCGCGGATCCCCGAGAAGTCGCCCTTTTCCACCAGCTCGGCCACCAGCTTGGTGTTGAGCATGACCTCCGCCGCGGGTACGCGGTCGCCGGTCGTGGTGCGTACCAGGCGCTGCGAGATGATGGCCTTGAGGGCGGACGCCAGGTCGCCCAGCATCGTGGGGCGCACCTCCACGGGGTAGAACGACAGGATGCGGTTGAGGGCGTGGTAGCTGTTGTTGCCGTGCAGCGTGGCCAGACACAGGTGGCCCGACTGGGCGTAGGCGATGGCGGCGGACATGGTCTCGCGGTCGCGGATTTCGCCGATCAGGATCACGTCGGGCGCCTGTCGTAGCGCGTTCTTGAGCGCGGTCTGCAGCGACTGGGTGTCGCTGCCGATCTCCCGCTGGTTGACGATGGACTTCTTGTTCTTGAACTGGTATTCGACCGGGTCCTCCACCGTGAGGATGTGGCCGGTCATGGACTCGTTGCGCGCGTCCAGCATCGCCGCCAGCGTCGTGCTCTTGCCCGAGCCCGTGGCGCCCACGAGCAGGATCAGGCCGCGCTTTTCCATGATCAGCTCGCTGAGCACCGGCGGCAGGTGCAGCGTGGACAACTGCGGGATGTTCTGCGTGATGAAGCGGATCACCACCGCATAGGTGCCGCGCTGGCGCATCGCGCTGACGCGAAAGCGCCCCACGCCGGTGAGCGGCACACCCATGTTGAGCTCACCGGTCTCTTCCAGCTCTTCGATGCGGTCGGGGGGGACGATCTCGGACAGCAGGTTCTTGGGCGCGTCGGGCGGCAGGATCTGGCTGTTGATCGGCACGCATTCGCCGTTGATCTTGATCAGCGCCGGTGCGTTGGCCGACAGGTAGACATCGGATGCCTTCTTGTCGGCCATCAGGCGCAGAATCCGCTCCATCGTGCTCATGCTGGTTCCCTCTCAGTGCTGGTTATGTATGCGTGCAGTGCCGGTGCGGCGTAGCTTCAGTCGCGCAGCAGGTCGTTCAGGCTGGTGGTGGAGCGGGTCTTGGCGTCCACCTTCTTGACGATGATGGCCGCGTACATGCTGTAGCGGCCGCCGTCCTTGGGCAGGTTGCCGCTGACCACCACGGAGCCTGCGGGCACGCGGCCGTAGGTGGTCTCGCCCGTGGTGCGGTCGTAGATCGGCGTGCTCTGACCGATGTACACGCCCATGCTGATGACCGAGTTCTCTTCGACGATCACGCCCTCGACGACTTCGGAGCGCGCGCCGATGAAGCAGTTGTCCTCGATGATGGTCGGGTTGGCCTGCAGGGGCTCGAGCACGCCGCCCAGCCCCACGCCGCCGGACAGGTGCACGTTCTTTCCGACCTGCGCGCACGAGCCCACGGTGGCCCAGGTGTCCACCATGGTGCCTTCGTCCACATAGGCGCCGATGTTCACGTAGCTGGGCATCAGGATCGCGCCCTTGGCGATGAAGCTGCCGCGGCGCGCCACGGCCGGCGGCACCACGCGCACGCCGGTGGCGGCCATCTCGTCGGCGGACAGGTGGGCGAACTTGGTGGGCACCTTGTCGAAGAAGCCCAGGTCGCCGGCCTTCATGAGCTCGTTGTCCTTCAGGCGGAACGACAGCAGCACGGCCTTCTTGATCCACTGGTGCACGGTCCACTGGCCCACGCCCTCGCGCGTGGCCACGCGCAGCCTGCCGTTGTTGAGTTCGGCGATCACATGCTCGACGGCATCCACCACTTCCTTGGGCGCGGCGGAGGGCGAGAGGCTGGCGCGGTTGTCCCAGGCGTTGTCGATCAGGGTCTGCAATTGTTGGGTCATGGATGGAATCACGTACGGGATTGGATGAATTGCACGATGCGCGAGGCCGCTTCGGCGCATTCCGCGGTCTCGGCCACAAGGGCCATGCGCAAGCGCTGGGCGCCGGGATTGGCGCCACCGGAATCGCGGGCGAGATAGCTGCCCGGCAATACCGTGACATTGTATTGAGCCAGCAGGGCCTGGGCGAACTCCGCATCGCTCATGCCCAGGGCGTCGGGCACCTTGGCCCAGAGGTAGAAACCCGCGTCGGGCAGGCGCACGTCCATCACCTCGGCGAGCATGGGCGTGACCTGGGCGAACTTCTGGCGGTAAAGGGCACGGTTTTCTTCCACGTGCACCTCATCGTTCCAGGCAGCCACGCTGGCGGCCTGCACGGCGGGACCCATGGCACTGCCGTGGTAGGTGCGGTACAGCAAAAACGCCTTGATGAGTGCCGCGTCGCCCGCCACGAAGCCGCTGCGCAGGCCCGGCACGTTGCTGCGCTTGGACAGGCTGGTGAAGGCGATCAGGTTGCGGTAGTCGCTGCGTCCGAGCTTGGCTGCAGCCTCCATGCCGCCCAATGGTGGCTCGTCGCGGAAGTAGATTTCGCTGTAGCACTCATCCGAGGCGATCACGAAACCGTAACGGTCGCTCAGCGCGAAGAGCTTCTCCCACTCGGGCAGGGGCATCACGGCGCCCGTGGGGTTGCCGGGCGAGCACACGAAGAGCAGTTGCGTGCGCTGCCATACCTCCTCGGGCACGCTGTCCCAGTCCACGGCAAAGTTGCGCGCTGGATCGCTCGGGGCGTAGTACGGCGTGGCGCCGGCCAGCAGCGTGGCGCCTTCATAGATTTGGTAGAACGGGTTGGGGCACACCACGGTGGCGCCTGCGCGGGTGGGGTCCACCACGGTTTGCGCGAATGCGAACAACGCCTCGCGCGAACCGTTCACCGGCAGCACCTGCGTGGCGGGGTCGACGGGAATACGGTAGCGCCGCTGCATCCAGCCGGCACAGGCTTCGCGCAGGCTGGGGTCACCGGCGGTGGAGGGGTAGCTGGCCAGGCCTGCCAGGTTGGCGGCCAGGGCCTCCTGGATGAACGGCGGCGTTGCATGGCGTGGCTCGCCGATGCCCAGGCTGATGGCGCGGTGAGCGGCCGAGGGTGTCACCCCCGCAAAAAGCTGTCGCAGCCGCTCGAACGGATAGGGCTGCAGTAGGGAGAGCAGGGGATTCATAGGGGGGCGATTATCAGGGATGCGGCCGGGCGCCACAGGGCGCGGCCCCGCCACCCGTTCCCAAAAACAACTACAGGGTTTGATCGCTCTACACAGCCGTCAAATTTGGTTACAAACGGCATCAATTCATCAGTGCGACGCGCCAGGGCGCACATTTCAGCCATCGAGGGGGACAAAAGCGATGACGGTTTCATTCATTCTGCGACCTGGCGTAGGGCTCATGCGGCGCCTGCGTTTCTCGGCCAAGCTGGCCCTGTTGGGAGGCGTGGCCGTGTTGGCACTGCTGGCCGTCGCGGGGGCGCAGGGGTGGGGGCCGCGCGCCACGTGGGGCGTGTGTGGCGTGGCGGTGCTGGCCACCGCCTATCTGGCCACGGCTTTCCAGTCCAGTGTGGCGGGCGACGTGCGGCGGCTGAGCGGCGTAATGGAGCGCGCGGCGCAGGGCGACCTGTGCAGCCGGGCCGAAGTGCGCGGCCGCGATGAACTGGCGCACATGGGCGAGCAACTCAACCGCATGGTGTACACGCTCTCGTCGATGGTGGCCGACATCCGCAGCAACGCGGCGCTGGTGGCGCACGCGGGTCAAAGCCTGGCGGCGGACAACCGCGAACTGGCCGACCGGACCGAACAACAGGCCGCCAGCCTAGAGCAGACCGCGGCCAGCGTGGAGGAGCTGTCTTCCGCCGTGAACAACAACGCGCAGGCGGCTAGCGTGGCCGATCAGCGCGCCGGCGAGGTGCGCCAAGCCGCTGAGGCGGGCACCCAGGCGATGGAGCGGGCGGTGGAGGCGGTGCAGGGCATCCAGAACGATGCCCGTCGCATGGGCGAGATCATCCAGGTGATCGACGGCATCGCCTTCCAAACCAACATCCTGGCGCTGAATGCCGCCGTGGAAGCGGCACGCGCGGGCGAGCAGGGCCGGGGTTTTGCGGTGGTGGCAGCCGAGGTGCGCACGCTGGCGGGCCGCTCGGCCGAGGCGGCGCGCGAGATCCGCGACCTTATTGGCACGTCCGTGCGGCAGGTGGAGGGCAGCGCGGGGCTGATCCGCACCGCCGGTGAGGGCATTGCGGCCATGGCGCAAGGCATCCGTGGCGTGGCCGGGCATGTGAGCGAAATCTCCCACTCGGTCAATGAACAGGGCACGGGTCTGCGCGAGATCAGCACCGCGGTGCAGCAACTGGACCAGATCACGCAGCGCAATGCCCAGATGGTGAGCGATGCCCTGCGCGAGGCGCAGGCGCTGGAGAGCCGGGCGTCCACCCTGTCCCGGGCGGTGCTGGCGTTTCGTCTGCAGCAGGGTACGGCCGAGGAGGCCGTGGCCCTGGTGCAGCGCGCCGCGGCCGTGCAGCGCGGCCTGCCGCGCGACGCCTTTCTGCGCACGTTGACCGACCCCGCACAGCCCTACCACGACCGCGACATGTACGTGTTTGCGCTCGATGCGGGCGGCACCTACCTGGCCTTTGGCGGCAATCCCGCCAAGGTGGGAACGCGGGTGCAGGACATTCCCGGTATTGCCGGGGATGCGCTGGTCAGCGCCATCGTGGCCCAGGCCGAACGCGCGCCGGGCTGGGTGGAATACGACATCACCAATCCGGCCACGGGCGCGGTGCAAACCAAGATGTCCTACGTGCAGCGCGCGGGAGATGTCTATCTGGGCTGCGGCGTCTACAAGTCGCTCGCGGCCTGATGCGGCAGGCCTGTCGCCGGTTCGCTCCGTATTGCCATAGCCCGCTGCGGTCGTGAGCGGTAGGGCTGCCGGCGCAGCGGCGTCAGCCCCGGTCGGCGCGCTGCGCGCGGGCGCGCGCCAGTGCCGCGGCAATGGCTGCGCGCTTGGGATCGGGCGCGTTGTCCGGCGCCGGAGGAACGGGTTCGGGGGCGGTGGCCTGCGCCTCCTCGCGCTGCAGCCGCTCTTGCCGCGCCTGGTAGCGCACGCGCGCCTGCTCGGCCTGCGGGGCGGACCATGCGGCCCAGCCAGTGGCCTGGCCGCTGGCATTTTCCATGCGGATGCAATCCACCGGGCACGCGGGCAGGCACAGTTCGCAGCCCGTGCAGTGCGGCGCGATCACGGTGTGCATGCGCTTGTTGATGCCCAGGATGGCATCCGTGGGGCAGGCCTTGAGGCACAGCGTGCAGCCGATGCACCAGTTCTCGTCGATCACCGCCACGGCGCGCGGGACCTCCGTTCCATGGGCCGCGCTCAGCGGCAGCTCGGGCCGGCCAGTGATGGCGGCCAGGCGTGCAACGCCCTGGGCCCCGCCGGGCGGGCACTGGTTGATCTCGGCCTCGCCCCGTGCGATGGCAAGGGCATAGGACTGGCAGTCAGGGTAGCCGCAGCGCGTGCACTGGGTCTGGGGCAGGGCCGCGTCAATGCGCTCAACGAGCGCCTGCTGCGCTGCGGGGGAGGTCATGGCCGGCGTCAGGCGGCGCTGCGTGCGCGGCGGGGGCGTGACGTGGGCTGGGCGGACTGGTTGGCACGGATGAAGTCGCGCACCTGCGGGTAGACCAGCTCGCGCCAGCGGCGGCCGCTGAAAATGCCGTAGTGGCCGGCGCCCTTCACCTCGAGGTGGTTGCGCCGGTCCGCGGCGATGCCGGTGCACAGATCCTGCGCCGCCTCGGTCTGGCCGGAGCCGGAGATGTCGTCGAGCTCGCCTTCGATGGTCAGCAGCGCGGTCTGGGTGATGTCCTGGGGGCGCACGCGCTCCACCGCTCCGTCCGGCGAGCGCACGTCCCAGGTGCCGTTGACCAGGCTGTAGTCCTGGAAGACGGTCTTGATGGTCTCCAGGTAATAGTCGGCATCCATGTCGAGCACGGCGTTGTATTCGTCGTAGAACTTGCGGTGGGCCTCGGCGCTGGCGTCATCGCCCTTGATGAGGTTCTTGAAGTAATCGTAGTGGCTGCTGGCGTGCCGGTCCGGGTTCATGGCCACGAAGCCCGTGTGCTGCAGAAAGCCCGGGTACACGCGGCGGCCGGCGCCGGGGAAGTTGCTGGGTACGCGGTAGATGACGTTGTTCTCGAACCACTCGAAGCTGCGTTGGGTGGCCAGGTTGTTCACCGCTGTGGGTGAGCGGCGCGCATCGATGGGGCCGCCCATCATGGTCATGGACAGTGGCGTGGTTTCGCCGCGGCTGGCCATCAGCGAGACGGCGGCCAGTACCGGCACGGTGGGCTGGCAGACGCTCATCACATGGCAGTTGCCGTATTGGCCCTGCAGGTAGCGGATGAACTCCTGCACGTAGTTCACATAGTCGTCCAGGTGGAACTCGCCCTCCTGCAGCGGCACCATGCGCGCGTTCTTCCAGTCGGTGATGTAGACCTTGTGGCTCTCCAGCATGGAGCGCACGGTGTCGCGCAGCAGCGTGGCGTAGTGGCCCGACAACGGCGCCACGATCAGCACCACGGGCTGGCCCTTGAGCTTGAGCAAGGTGGCCGGGTCGTCCGAAAACCGCTTGAAGCGGCGCAGTTCGCAAAAAGGCTTGTCGACGTCCACGCGCTCATGGATGGCCACGCTCATGCCATCCACGTCCACGGTGCTGATGCCGAACTCGGGTTTCTCGTAGTCCTTGCCCAGGCGGTACAACAGTTCATAGCCCGCCGAGATGCGATGGGCCAGTTGCGTCTCGCTGAACGGCGACAGCGGGTTGCTGTAGAACTTGGCGGCGGCCTGCGCCAGGTCGGCGAAGGGCTCCATGAGGGAGCGCTGGGTCTCGTAGAGGGTGTACAGCATGGGGCAGGACCAAGTTATGTTGCAGTGCAATATATCAGCAGTTGCATTTGCTTGCGTGTCGTGCAACTACGCATTCAGTGTCCCGCGCGCGACATTGGCGGGCGGGCTTGATGCAATGCTTTTGATAGCTGTCAGCGCTTGATGGACAAGCGCTGGAGGTCGATTTGACTTATATCAGGGTGGGATTTTCCTGCAACCACGCTTCGAAGGCTTCGCGCGAGCTGTTGCGCAGCGCGCGGCGAAACGCCTGCCGGTCGCCCAGGTACAGGCAGTGGCGGATCACGGTGAAGGGGTTGAAGCTGCCCTCGGGGTTCTGCGCCTCGTAGAACTGCTTGTAGCGCTTGACGGTGGCAATCGTTTCACGCATCAGCGTGTTGAAGCGGGCACGCGTGATGCCCGGTGACCATGCGCGCATGTCGTCCACGAACAGGTCCACCTTCTGCGCGTCGAACTCCACGTCTTTGAAGAAATGGCGGGCAATCTTCAGGAACGTGAAGGCGTTGAGCTCGCTGCCGGGCGCCGGCGTTCGGCTGGCTTCGGTCTCGGCCTCGGTGGTCTCGTCGGGTGCGTAGAGCAGTTCGGCATCGGTGGCATCGCGGATCTGGCGGAACTCGCGGTCCGCCAGTTCGAACAGGGCGGACAGCACGTTGATGCGGCGCTTGAGTTCGGCCGGAATCGACTTCTTGTACTTGATCTTGTGGTCCAGCACGCTCCACGCGTCCTGGATGATGGTGCGCACCTGCAGCTCGAACGGCTGCGCCGCGTAGGCGGCGTTCTCGGGCAGGGCGGCCTGCACGGCGTTGAGCCGCAGGTCCAGGTGCAGGCCCTTGTAGCCGAAAGAGGCCTCGGTGCCCTCCAGGGCGCTGACCTTGTCGGTCACGTCGATCACGTCGAAGTGCGACTGGACGATCTGCGCCACCTTCTCCAGCTCGTCCTCGTACAGGCAGACCACGCGCACGCCGATCAGGTCGGTGATGTAGGGGCGGATTTCATAGGGTGCCCCGCTTTCCTCCAGCGCCGCGCGGTACTTGCGCGAGAACTTGCGCAGGCATTCATCGCGGTCCTTCACGCGCCCTTCGATCTTGGCGATGTCGATGTGGCGCGCCTGCGACAGCAGCGACTGCAGCAGCGCCATGTAAAACGCGCAGGCGTGGTCCAGCGCCGGGCGCTCCTGCGCATAGAACGCGTGGAACGCGGACTCCTCAGGGGTGAGATGGGTCGTGGGTGAGGGGAGGGGCACGGCAGACGCAGGGGTCAAGGGACAGCCACGGATGGTAGGGCAGGAAAGGGCCTGCGGTGGCCCTCGGCGGGGTAGGACAAGGCCGCGTCCCACAGACGGGCCGCGCGGTGCGCGGCAATCTGGCGCTTCCCTATTGTGTTGCGGCGGTCGCTATGCGACGCTTGGAAACGCATGAATAAAGAGGTGGCTGCCCCGAGGGGGTTCGCACAGCACTGGGCCCCATGGCATCCGGGCATGATTGCAGCAGTGGTGCTTTCACTGCTGCTGCTCGCCGTCACCTATCTGGTCTGGCAGGGTGTGGAGCGCGCACGGGACGAGCGCCGGCTGCAGGCTTTCTCCTTGTCCGTGGACCGCGTGGTTTCCAACCTGTCGGACCGCATCGCCGCCTACGAAATGGTGTTGCGTGGCGTCAAGGGCTACTACGAAGGCTCCGACAGCATCGACCAGCAGGAATTCCAGGCCTATGTGGAGGCCTTGCACCTGCCGCAGACGCGCCCGGGCCTGCAGGGCGTGGCGCTGCTGTCACGCGTGGCGGAATCCACCGGGGCGCGCACGGGGCAGGCGTTGATCACGCACATCGCACCCCAAACGCCGGAAAACCAGCAGGAATTGGGACAGGATGCCATGCTGCAGCCGGCGCGGCGCGAGGCGCTGCTGCGCGCGCGCGACTCCGGGACGCTGGCGCTGTCGGGCCCGCTGGGCAGCCGCGAAGGGAATGCCGGCAGCTCCCTGGTCATGTACCTGCCGCTGTATGCCAGACACGCTGCCGTGGACACTCTGGCCCAGCGCCGCCAGAACATTGCAGGCTGGGTGGCCGCGCCATTTCGCATGGACGACGTGATCCAGGGCCTGGCGCGCGAGCTGGACAGCGACCTTGCGCTGGCCATCCATGACGGCCCCTCGGTGGCAGGTGGGGTGCTCGTGTTTGCGTCGCGCACGGACTATGCACCCCACGCGGTCAATGGCGGGCTGGAGGCCGTGCGCAGCTACGACGTAGGCGGCAGGCGCTGGACGCTGGTGCTGTACCCGCTGCCCTCATTCGAGCAGCGCTTCGAAGGATCCACACACCATCTGGTTGCCCTGCTGGGCGCCGCCTTCAGCCTGCTGGCGGGATGGTTCGTGGGGCAGCAGGTGAACGCGCGACAGCGGGCCATGGCGCTGGCCCGCGAGATGACGCGCGAGTTGCGCCGCACGCGCGATGAGCTGGAAGCCACGCTCAATGCCGTGCCCGACCTGCTGTTCGAGGTGGACGCACAGGGAGGCATCCACCACTACCGGTCCGCCCGCGCGGACCTGATCGGCACGCGCGCCCAGGCGTTGGTGGGGCGCACGCTGGGGGATGTGTTGCCGCCCGCTGCCGCCGCCGAATACATGGCTGCGCTGGACGAGGCGGCCGAGTACGGTTATTCCGAAGGGCGGCAGTACAGCCTGGACATCGGGGGCAGCCAGCATTGGTTCGAGCTGTCCGTGGCCTGCAAGCAGGGCGGTGCGCCGCAGACCGGGGGCGGCCCGGGCCAGCGCCACTTCATCGCGCTGTCGCGCGACGTCACGCGGCGCCACGAAGCCGAGGCCGCCATGTACCGGCTCGCGTATTTCGACGCGCTCACCGGCCTGCCCAACCGCCGCCTGCTGCTGCAGCGCCTGCAGGATGCTCTGCTCACCGCCCAGCAGCAGGGGGGCATGGGCGCGCTGTTCTACATCGACCTGGACAACTTCAAGGAGATCAACGACGCGCGGGGCCACGGTGTGGGCGACGGGCTGCTGGTGCAGGTCGCCGCGCGCCTGCAGGACGCGGCCGGGCCGCAGGAGACCGTGGCACGGCTGGGGAGCGACGAATTCGTCATGCTGGTGCCGCGGCTGGGCGACACCCCCTCCGTTGCGCGTGAGCAGGCCTGCCGGCGCGCTCAGCAGCTGCGCGAATGCCTGGATGCGCCCTATGACCTGGGTGGGGTGCACTATGGCAGCACCGGCAGCATCGGCGTGACGCTGTTTCCCAAGAACGGTGAGGGCGTGGAAGACCTGCTGCGCGAGGCCGACACGGCCATGTTCTGTGCCAAGGACCGGGGGCGCAACCAGGTGTGCTTCTTTGAGCAGGACATGCACGCCGCAGCGCAGGAGCGCCTGGCGCTGCTGCAGGACCTCAAGAGCGCGGTCGACAACGACGCGCTGCTGACCTATGCGCAGCCGCAGGTGGATGCCGCCGGCCAGCTCATCGGCGCGGAGCTGCTGCTGCGCTGGCCGCATCCGCAGCGCGGCTTCGTGCCGCCGGCGCAGTTCATCCCGGTGGCGGAACAGGCGGGGTTGATTGTGCGCATGGGTGCGCGTGTCATCCAGCAGGCCTGCGCCACGCTGGCCGAACTGCACCAGCAGGGCCGGGCGCTGTCGATCTCGGTCAATGTCAGCCCCCGCCAGTTCCGTCAGGCGGACTTCGTGGAGCAGGTGCGCGCGGCGCTGCACAGCACGGGCGCGCCCGCGGCGCTGCTCACGCTGGAGGTCACGGAAAGCTTGCTGGTGGAGAACTGGCAGGACACCGCCCGGCGCATGCACGAGCTGGTGGCGCTGGGCGTGCGCTTTTCCATCGATGACTTCGGCACCGGCTACTCCAGCCTGGCGTATCTGAAGCGCCTGCCGCTGTACGAGCTCAAGATCGACCGCAGCTTCGTGCAGGACGCGCCCTCCGATGCGAACGACGCGGCGATCGTGCAGGCCATTCTTTCCGTCGCACGCCACTTGCGCCTGCGCGTGGTGGCCGAGGGGGTGGAGACGCGGCAGCAGGCGGATTTCCTCATCGCTCACCACTGCCATGGCCTGCAGGGCTATCTGTTCGGGCTGCCGCAGCCGCTGCGGGACTGGCTGGCGGGCCTCAAAGGCTGAGCGGCTCCGTTGGCAGGGCGACTGCTTGCACGGCGCTTGCGCGCAGTGCATCGGGCGCGGTGGCGCCCGGCTTGGTGCGCGCCAGGGCCATCACTTCGCGCGCGGGCAGGTGTTTCAAGCGGTGGTCGCTCCACACCTGGCGCCAGCGTCGCGCGCCGGGCAGTCCGTTGCGCAGGCCCAGCATGTGGCGCGCCACCGCATACCAGTGCGTGCCGTGCGCGGTGGCTTCGCGCTCCATGTAGGCCACCATGTCTTCCTCGACCTGCTCGCGCGTGAGCGCGGCGGGCGCGGCGCCAAAGAACTGCTCGTCCCAGCGCGCCAGCCACCAGGGGTTGTGGTAGGCCTCGCGGCCCACCATCACGCCATCCACCCGGGCCAGCTCCTCCAGCACCGCGGCGTCGGTCTGAAAGCCCCCGTTGATGGCGATGGTCAGTTGCGGGAAGTCGGCTTTCAGCCGGGCCGCGACGTCGTAGCGCAGCGGGGGAATCTCGCGGTTCTCTTTGGGCGACAGGCCCTTCAGCCACGCATTGCGCGCATGCACGATGAACACGCGGCAGCCCGCGTCGGCCACCACGCCCACGAAGTCGCGCACGAAACCGTAGTCTTCGTTCTGGTCGATCCCGATGCGGTGCTTGACGGTGACCGGGACCTGAACCACGTCCACCATGGCTTTCACGCAGTCGGCGACCAGTTGCGGCTCGTTCATCAGGCAGGCGCCGAAAGCGCCGCGCTGCACACGCTCGCTGGGGCAGCCGCAGTTGAGGTTGATCTCGTCATAGCCCCACTGCTCGCCCAGACGGGCGCAGTGCGCGAGGTCGGCCGGCTCGCTGCCGCCCAACTGCAGCGCCACGGGGTGCTCGGCCGCGTCAAAGCGCAGATGGCGCTGCACGTCGCCGTGCACCAGCGCACCGGTGGTCACCATCTCGGTGTACAGCAGCGTGTGGCGCGACAGCAGGCGGTGCAGGTAGCGGCAGTGCCTGTCGGTCCAGTCCATCATCGGCGCAATGGACATACGCCACGGGCTAAGTGATTGATTTATAAGGGTATTTTCCAACTGTAAAACCTGATTTTTACCCCGTGTGCAAGATAAAGTGCACACGGTGTGCACACGAAGTGCCTAAAAAGTGCAGAATCTGAGCATTAACCAATGCACACGACTGCACACACATGGCCTCATTTTCTCAGTTACCGTCCGGCAAGTGGCGTGCTCAAATCCGCAGGGGCGGCATGTACCGCGCTGCCACCTTCGCCACGAAGCGCGAAGCGAAGGATTGGGCAATCGCAATCGAGGCTCAGGCAAACCATATCGCCGCTGGTGGATATGCGCCTGTACCCAAGGGTTCGACCCTGGGCGACCTGATCGACAAGTACAACGAGAGCAGCACCAAGCTACCCGGCAAGACCAAGGAAGCCACCTTGAACATGCTCAAGCGGGAATTGGGCAAGGTGAAGCTGTCCAGCCTTAACGCTGTGGTGCTGCGCGACTTCATCGACCGCCGCCAGGATGACGGGGCAGGGGGCGTGACCATCGCCGCAGACCTGTCTTATCTGTCTGCCGTGCTCAAGTGGGGAAGGCACGCTCGACAGCTTGATCTTCCCGAGCGCCTTGCATTGGAGGCCCGCGCCAGCCTCATGCACCGTGGCCTCAACACCCGCAGCCAGGAGCGTGACCGGGAGCCTACAGACGACGAGCTAGGGCGCATCTATGGCCATTGGGCTACCTTGAAGCGCCAGCAAATCCCCATGCAGACCCTGTGCCAGTTCGCATTGGCAACCGGGATGCGGCAAGGCGAAATCACGCGGCTGGAAATCGAGGATATCAACACCGAGGCCAAGACCGTGGTGATCCGCGACCGCAAAGACCCGCGCAACAAGAAAGGCAACGACCAGACGGTGCCGCTATTGCCGGATGCCTGGGCCATCGTGGAACCCATCATTGCCGAGCGCAAGACCGGGTTCCTGTTCCCCTATGACGCCCGCAGCGTATCGGCATCCTTCACCCGCGCCTGCACTGCGCTGGGCATCGAGGACTTGCACTTTCACGACCTGCGCCACCGCGCCGCCGCTCAGTTTTTCCGCATGGGCCTGGGCATCCCGCAAGTAGCGCTACTGACGGGGCATAAGACCTGGGCCATGTTGCGCCGGTACACGGCCATCAAGCCCGAGGACGTTCACGCGGCAATCAATAAACCGGCAAGCCCTGCACCGGACAAAGCAGGGCAACAAGGCGACAGCCAGGGCGGTTCGAGCGCCGAGGCCGTCTGACCACAACGAAAGAAGGACTTTCACCATGGCTAACAAGACTGTAGCAAACCCAAAAAGCACAACGCGGGAGGGCGGGCGCTGGGTGTACCGGCGCGGTTTTACGATCGGCAAGAATGGCCATGAGGCATCGCCGTATGACGACATGGCCGCCATGATTCCGCAACTCAACGCCCTCAACGCTGTCATTGCGGACGATGAATGGAAGTGGAACGAGGAAATTCGACTGCAATTGATGCACTTGGCAAGCCGCCTTGCTGAAGAAATCCACGAGCGTTTTGAAGAAGATTTTGCTCTGATGGCAAATAAGCAAATCGCTTAACCCGATTCGCCAGCCCTAGGCTGATCCCCGAAAACCCGTTTCCCCTGACGGGCTGGGCTGGCACCTTTTCAGGGAGCGCGAGGGAACGCTATGGATAACGAAGAGTTCGATTATGAAAAGCACGTCTGCGAGTTGTGCCAATATATTGACAAATCCATTGAATCAGCCGAGGTTGACGCTGCAGAAATATACCGATCCATTGATCGTTTCATTTCCAAAGGGTTGGAAATTGATGATGAAGAAGAGCATATAAGAGATATTATGAGCTATAACTTTTACTTGACAGATCAAGTAATCCATGAGCGCATTAATGTATTTTCCCTTATATCTCTAATTGAGTTGCTTGATAAAAATGACAAGATCGCCAAAGCGTTAAAAGGTCATGCAAAAAATCATAAGGCCCGTGCTTTTGTTGAAAGCGAGTGGGCAAAACATAGAGGCGAATACGGCAACAACAAATCAGCTTTTGCTCGCGACTATGTGAAGCGTGTTTTCAATGAGTTAGATGTGTCGGTGACTGAGAAGCAAATGCGCGAGGTGTGGCTCAAAGATACCCCGTCTGCTGGCAAACCGGACGGGATGCCAGCAGACGGGTAATGACGGAGTGCAGTAAAGAAAACACCATTCACCCATCAATCACTTATGGCCTACGCCAGAAAGGTAATGGGAAATGGAAGCAACACTGCAACCCGCCGCAGAGAATCAACTCGACCGCCTGCGCACACTGGCGGACAAACTCGACTGCCTCACAGAATCAGACATCATGCTGCTGGGCAAGCTGTCCCAGAGCACCGTGGAGGCTTGGCGCAAGCGCGGCACCGGCCCTGCATATATCCTGCTGGGGAATCGCTACCTGTACCCGCGCCAGGCGGTGCAGAAATATTTGGAGGGCATTACCCGCGAGCGCAACAGCGTAGCCGCAAAGGAGGCGCTGTAATGGGGTTCGACCGCCGCAATCTCCCCGACGCGGTGGGTTACTACGAGTCCGAGGGCTTGAAGCTGACCGGGCGCGGCAAATGGCGCACAACCGAGTGCAAATTCCATGGCGGTTCCGACTCCATGCGGATCAACACCGACAGCGGTGCATTTGCTTGCATGGCGGGCTGTGGCGCCCGTGGTGGCGATGTGCTGGCGTACCACATGGCACAGCACGGCCTGGAGTTCGTAGAGGCCGCCAAGGCCCTGGGCGCATGGATTGATGACGGACGCCCCGCCACCCAGCACAAGCCTACCCCACTATCACCGCGCCAGGCGCTGGAGGTGCTGGCAGTGGAAGCCAACCTTGTGGCCATCGCCGCCGCCAACGTGGCGCACGGTGTGGTGCTGTCTCAAGTGGACTTGTCCCGCGTGCTGACTGCATCGGGCCGCATCACTCGACTGGTGGAGGTGTTCGCATGAAGCGCAGCATTGCAGAGCACAACGCCATGGCATCGGTGCTGGACGACCGCGAGCGCGGGCCAATCTTTCCCGAACTGCCAGATTCGCCGGACATATCGGGCCTGGGGCCGCGCGACAAGGTGATCCTGACATGCGGCACCGACCTGACGCCCGAGCCATACCGCTGGCTGTGGCAATACTGGCTGGCCATGGGGAAGCTGCATATCCTCGCTGGCGCACCTGGGCAGGGCAAAACCACCATCGCGCTGGCAATGGCGGCAACCATCACCATCGGCGGACGCTGGCCAGATGGTTCTCGCTGCGCACCTGGCAACGTGCTGATCTGGAGCGGTGAAGATGACCCCGCCGATACGCTGGTGCCGCGCCTCATGGCGGCTGGTGCGGATCGTGCCCGGTGTTATTTCATCGAGGGCGCACGCCGGGACGGCGAAGTGGTGCCATTCGACCCGGCCCGCGACCTGGGGCAACTGCTGGAGGCCATCGAGAAAATCGGCGGCATCAGTCTGCTGGTGATTGATCCTGTGGTGAGCGCCGTCACTGGCGACAGCCACAAGAACACCGAGGTTCGACGCGCATTGCAACCCCTGGTTGATCTGGCTGCAAAGTGCGACTGCGCGGTGCTGGGCATCACCCACTTTGCCAAAGGTGGCCAGGGAACCGACCCGGCGCAGCGCGTGGTGGGCAGCGTGGCATTTACTGCTGTGGCCCGCGTGGTAATGGTGGCAGCGAAGGTGAAGGGCGACGAAGAAGGCCAGGACACGCGCATCCTAGCCCGCAGCAAAAGCAACATCGGCCCGGACGATGGCGGGTTTCAGTACCACCTTGAACAGTCCGAACCTATACCCGGCATTCATGCGTCACACATCGCATGGGGTAAGGCGGTGGAAGGCACGGCACGCGAGCTGCTGACAGACCCGGACGATGGGCCGCAGGACGACGCCAGCGACGCGGTGGAACTGCTGCGCTCCGAGCTGGATAGCGTGCTCTGGACAAGCTGCGACGAAGCTGCAAAGCCACTCAAGGCGGCTGGATTTTCCAAGAAGCAAATATGGGCCGCATCCAAAAAGGTGGGCGTCGAGCGCAAGAAGGACGGCATGAAAGGCGGCTGGATGTGGCGGCTGCGCAATGCCACCGAAGTGGCTTTTAGGATGGTTTCGCCCGAAGATTCCGCCGAAGATTCCGAAGGTTCCAGTTTTGGAAACGTGGAATCTTTGGAATCTTCGGGAGCCTTGGAATCTTCGGTGACGGAGGTTCTATGACGCCCGAAGCCATCCTGGCCGATCTCATCCAGAGCGGCATTGAACCCAGCGTAACGCCTGACAAAACCGGCATCGTGGTGCCCGCCGGTAAGCTGACGGAAGCGCAGCGCGCCGCCGTCCTGGGCCACAAGCCCGCGCTGATCGCGTGCATCTTGGAATCGGCCCGCGTCACAGCGCAGCTACTGGAAGCCGCCATGCGACGGTGCGACCAGTTCAACGACAGCGACAAGGCCCGCCAGGACATGCGCGAGCAGGTGCTGGAGACACCGCCGCACCTACGGCAAGACCTGCTAGACCACTTCATGGGCAGGCCGCCCACTCTCCACTGAAACCCAAGCCCGCCAAGTGCGGGTTTTTTCTTGACACGACGATTGATAACGGCTATATATCACGCCTAATTGATAGTTAATAGCTATCACAACCCGCCCGGCGATTGCATGGGCACCTTTTCAAGAAAGCCCACAAATGCAACTGCACCAAATCCGCGAAGCCCGCGCCGCCAAAGTCTCCGAAGCCCGTTCCCTGCTGGCCAGCACCCCCCAGCTCAACGCCGAAGGCCAGGCGAAGTTCGACAAGCTGAAAAGCGAAATCACCGCCCTGGAAGCCGACGAACAGCGCGCGCAGTTCATCGAGGACGCCGAGCGCCGTTCGCTGGGTGCCCCGGTGGACAAGGCCCGCAACGAGCTGGAAGGCCAGGTCAACGTGCTGGACGCCATCGCCGCTCAGATTGAAAACCGCAGCGTCACCGGCGCACTGGCCGAGTTCCAAGCCGAAGCAAAGCGCCAGGGCCTGACCGCCCGCAATGGCGGCATCCTGGTGCCCACGTCCATCTTTGAAAAGCGCACCACCATGACCACGCCCGGCGCGGCTGCCGTGGTGCCCGACGACTACCGTGCGGATCAATTCATTGGCCTGCTGCGCAACAGCCTGATCGTGCGCAGCCTGGGTGCCCGCGTGCTGTCCGGCCTGCGTGGCGATACCGTCCTGCCCAAAGCGACCGGCGCAGCCACCGCCTACTGGGTGAGCGAGGGCGACAGCCTGACCGAGAGCAACACCACGTACAGCTCCATCAAGCTGGAACCCAAGACCGTGGGCGCGCTGACGGCCTTCTCCCGCAACCTGGCGTTGCAGTCCAACCCCTCGATTGAAGCCCTGCTGCGCGACGACATCAGCGCCGTGGTGGGCTTGGCAGTGGACAAAGCTTTGCTGCATGGAACCGCCGTGGCAAAGCAGCCGGTGGGCATCCTGAACGTGAGCGGCATTCAGACGGCAAACCTTGCCACTCTGAGCTGGGCCACCGTTGTGGCGATGCTGGAAAAACTGGGCCTGGAGAACATCACTCCGAATGCCGTGCTGACCCATGCCAAGGCCGCGACGAAGCTGCAAACCACCCTGAAGGACGCAAGCGCCGGTAGCGTGTACTTGATGGACGGTGGCCGCGTGGCTGGCCTGCCCGCCTACGTCACCAACCAACTGGACGCCAAGAGCGGCACACCAGATAAGGGCCGCGTGATCGCTGGCGACTTCTCGCAAATCGTGATTGGTGAGTGGGGCGTGACCGAGATTCTGGCCAACCCCTACGCCACGGGCTACTACGAAAAGGGCGACGTTCAACTGCGGATCATGCACACCATGGATGCCGTGGTGCGCCATCCCAAGGCGTTCGTGGTGGCCGAAGACATGACCATCTAACCGAGGGTTGCGGCATGTTGGAACTACGCGGACACGGCACGCTCAAGGCGACCGGCAAGACACTGCACGGCATCGCCGCCGTGTTCAATTCCGAGGCGAACCTGGGCACATTCTCCGAAGTGATCCGCCCTGGCGCTTTCGCCAAATCGCTGGCGACGGGTTCCAACATCCGCGCCCTGTACCACCACGATGGCAGTGCGTTGCTGGGCACGACCCGAGGCGGCACGCTGCAACTGAGGGAAACGCCGCAGGGCCTTGCGTTTGAGCTGGCCTTGCCCGACACCACCCATGGGCGTGATCTGGCCATCCTGGTGGATCGTGGGGACGTTGCGGGGTGTTCCTTCGGGTTCCGCGTGCCCGAAGGTGGCGACCGCTGGGAAGAACGAGGTTCGACCCTTGTGCGTGAGCTGCTGAATGTGGAGCTGGTGGAAATCACGCTCACGTCAGACCCGGCATATCAGGACACGACTGTGGCCCTGCGCAACATGCCTATCACCCAATCATTTTGGGACATGAACGCCGCATGGCTGCAAACCACATGAGCATCATCACCCGCATCAAATCCGCCATCGGCCTGGAGGCGCGCAGCACAATCGGCGTGAATGGCTGGCCTGTGCCCATCAGTGCATCGGCTGTCACGCCTGCCACCGCTCAGGGTGTATCGGCAGTCTATGCCTGTGTGCAGGCCATCAGCGAGACAACAGCAAGCCTGCCGCTGATCCTGTTCAAGCGCAACGGCGACGACCGCGAACGAGCTACAGACCACCCGCTGTACCGCGTGCTGCACGACATGGCCAACCCCGAGCAAACCGCCCTGGAGTTCCGCGAGTACATGCAAGCGTGTGTGCTCCTCCGAGGCAACGCCTTCGCTCGGATCGTGCGTGGCTTGGATGGCCAGGTGCGGGAACTGTGGCCGCTGAACCCCGATAACGTGACGGTACAGCGCACCAGCTCCGGCCTGGTGTACGACTACACGAAGGACGGGGTTCTAACCCGCCTGCTGGCCCATGAGGTGCTGCACCTTCGCCACCGCCTGGGTGACGATGGCGTTATGGGCGTGTCGCCTATCGCCGCCGCCCGTGGTGTGGTGGAACTGGCCCAAGCCGAGAACGAGCACGGACGAAACACCTTCACCAATGGCGCAAAGATGCTGGGCGTGCTCAAGTTCCCCGGACGCTTGAAGCCCGAGCAGCGCCAGGCCATCGCCACATCGTGGGCCAGCCAGCACGCAGGTGGAGGTAACGCAGGCCGCACCGCGATTCTCGAAGAAGGCGTGGACTTCCAAGCCCTATCCATGACGCTGGAGGATGCCGAGTGGATCGCCGCCCGCCAGTTCTCCGTTGAAGAAGTGGCCCGCCTGTTCCGCGTGCCGCCCACGGTCATCGGTGATCTGAGGAATGGCAACTACTCCAACAGCGTGGAGATGGCACGGCAGTTCGTCACGCAGACACTGCGCCGCCACCTGGTGGCATGGGAACAGGCCATTGCTGCCAAGTGCCTGACGGACGCAGGCCGCCGCATGTACTTTGCCGAGCATCAGGTGGAGGGTTTGTTGCGTGGCGACAGTGCCAACCGTGCCGCGTTCTACAGCTCCGGCATCAGCGACGGATGGATGCTCAAGAGCGAAGCCCGCAAGCTGGAGAACCTGCCCGCCATCGAGGGCCTGGACGACAAAGAGACTTCCGCACCTGACGTGCCGAAGGGTGCAACTTCAAATGCCACCCCTGCGCCGCTGCCGTACCCCAGCAAGCAACAGGAGGCCGCCGCATGAAGATGCTAGACCCCTGGAAGGCCCGAGGCTTGAAGATGCTGGACACGGCCAACCCCAAGGGCTTGACGATGGCCCATGAGCTGCAACGCAAGCCGCTGACCTTGGCAGACATTCGCACCAAGCGCTACACCACCGCCAAGAATGGGCGGCTGCTGCCGCTCAACTCCGACGCCTGGGCAAAGCTGCGCCGCATGGTACTGGCCGAGCAGCCGCTGTGCCCCGAGTGCGAAGCGCGTGGACTGATCGAACCGGCGACACAAGTCCATCACATCAACGACAACGCCATGGACAACAGCCGCTCCAACCTCGTCGGCTTGTGTGCTCCGTGCCATAGCCGACACACCGCCCACGACATGGGCAAGCGCGTGAACCATGGATGCGATGTGAGCGGCTGGCCTGCCAACCCCTCAAGCCATTGGAACAAATCGACTGTGGAGGCCGCTACGGGCCTTGCCGGGGATGCTGAGAGCGTCAACCAGAAATCACCAGCAACCGAGGACGCCGAACCGACCTGTTCCCCTTCTTTTAACGCTGACTGCTTAAAAAATAGGCAACTATGAAGCTGACACCCAAGCGCAAACGCTCCGACAGCACCGCCGCAGCCATCGCCGCCACCCAAGCCGCAGCCCTGCCGCCCTTGGAGCCACCCGCGCATGTGCTGGTGCCACCCGAGGCCCGCCCGTTCTGGGATGCCATCGTGCAGGCCAGGCCCCGCGATACATGGAACCCGGTGGACATGGCATCGGCGGCAAACCTTGCCCGCGTGCAATGCGCCCTGGAGGCCGCGCCCGTAGGCTCAGACGACCACATCAAGCTGACCCGCCTTGCCCTTGCCCTCACTCGCGCCATTGCCGTCAACACGGTGGCCACGGTGGGCCGCTCTGCGGACATTGCCAAGGGTGCCGAGCTGGAACGCAGCGCCCGCCAGGACGATGGGGATGATCTGATCCCCCGCCTGCGCATGGTGACGGGGTGATTTTGGGCGATGCTATGAAAATCGAAGCAGCCAAAAATAGCGAAAACCTATCAGGCACACTTATTGCGGGTTGCATAATCCGTGCCATGATGTTTTGATAGTTTTTGCCAATCATGACCCGCGCCGCCCGCATCATCGAGTTCATCGAGCGTTACTGTGTGACGCCCGAGGGCGCAAGCGTGGGCCAGCCGTTGGTGCTGGCAGAGTTTCAGAAACAGTTCATCCGTGACGTGTACGACAACCCGCACGGCACGCGCCGCGCCCTGTTGTCGGTGAGCCGGAAAAATGGCAAGAGCGGCTGCATTGCAGCGCTACTGCTGGCCCACCTGGTAGGCCCCGAGGCCAAGCAAAACAGCCAAATCGTGTCGGGTGCCATGAGCCGCGACCAAGCCGCCCTGGTGTTCAACCTGGCCGCGAAGATGGTGCAACAGTCCCCGAAGCTGTCTAGCCTGGTGAAGATCATCCCCAGCGGAAAGCGCCTGATCGGCCTGCCGCTCAACGTGGAGTACAAGGCCCTTGCAGCGGACGGCAAGACGGCGCACGGCCTTTCCCCGGTGCTGGCCATCCTGGACGAAATCGGCCAAGTTCGTGGCCCGCAGTCCGACTTCATCGACGCCATCACCACGAGCCAGGGGGCGCACGAAGCGCCGCTGCTGATCGCCATCAGTACCGCCGCAGCCAACGATGCTGATCTGCTTTCCACATGGATCGACGACGCCCGCGCCAGCCAAGACCCGCGCATCGTCTGCCATGTGTACGAAGCGCCCGCAGGCTGTGATCTGCTGGACGTTGAAGCCTGGAAGGCCGCAAACCCAGCTCTAGGCACGTTCCGCAGCCTGGACGATCTCCGGGAGCAACTGACGCAGGCGCAGCGTATGCCGAGCATGGAGAACAGCGCCCGCAACCTGCTACTGAATCAGCGGGTTTCGACTGTCTCCCCGTTCATCAGCCCGGACGTGTGGAAGTCCAACTGCGGAAATCCCCGCAGTTTCGACGGCCCGGTGTTCGCTGGCCTGGACTTGTCGGCCCGTACCGACCTCACGGCGCTGGTGATCGTGGGCCAGGTGGATGGCGTGTGGCATGTGCAACCCCACTTCTGGACACCATCGCAGGGCCTGGAGGAACGCGCCCGCCGCGACCGTGCCCCCTATGACGTGTGGCACCGCCAGGGCTTTTTGCGGACGACTCCCGGCGCGACCGTGGACTATGAGCACGTTGCATCCGACATGCTGGAAATCTTCGCTGATCTGGACGTGCAGGCCATCGCATACGACCGCTGGCGCATCGACCTCATGCGCAAAGAGCTAGACCGCCTGGGCGCAGACCTGCCGCTGGTGGAGTGGGGCCAGGGCTTTAAAGACATGGCTCCAGCATTGGACGCCCTGGAGGCCGAGCTACTGAATGGACGCATCGCCCACGGTGGGCACGCCGTCTTAACCATGTGCGCCGCCAATGCCGTGGTCACCAAAGACCCAACGGGAGCCAGGAAGCTGGACAAGGCGAAGGCTACAGGACGCATAGACGGATTGCAGGCCCTGGCGATGGCCATGGGCGTGGCATCGAGGGCCACCGAGGCGCAGAGCGTGAGCTTCGACGCCTTCACTTTTGTTTAACAGCCCGTGCCGGTGCGGGGGCGAAAGCCGCAGACCGGACGCGCCTTAGTCGGTGAGTGGCGCGGCGAGAACGAACCCCGACAGCCAGCGGCACGACATAAGGTGCGCGGCTGGCAACCCGCCCCCCTGCCTGAGTGATTCTTGCGGGGGGGCACCCCTACAACTGAGGAACCGACATGGCCGCACTATTGACCCTGGACGAAGCGAAGCTGCACTGCCGCATCGACCACAACGACGAAGATTCTCTGCTGGGCGCGCTGATCGCCACCGCCACCACCGCCGTGGCCGACTACCTGAACGTCACCACCGTGGCCGAGCCTGTGCCCGCTCCGGTGAAGTCTGCCGCGCTGCTGCTGGTGGGCACGCTGTACGAACAGCGGGAAAGCCAGGGCGACCGGCAGTTCTACAAAAACCCGACTTTTGAGAACCTGCTCAACCCCTACCGGGTGCATTCATGAAGGCGGGGCAACTTGACCAACGGGTGACGGTTGAACGTTTCTCCCGCACCGAGGACGAGCTGGGCCAGCCCATCGAGTCCTGGGCCCCCCTGTTCACCTGCTGGGCCGCTGTGGAGCCGCTGACGGGCCGGGAGTACCTAGCCGCTCAAGCTGCCGTGTCCGAAGTGACGGCCAGAATCAGGATGCGGTTTCGCCCATGGATGACTGCGCAGGATCGCGTGATCCATAACGGCACCATCTACGGCATCGAGAGCCTGATCGACGTGCGCTCAGACCACCGAGAGCTGGTGCTGATGTGCAAGGCGGTGGGGTAGGGCAGGCGTGTGCAAACGCCTTTTCTATCGGCACCAAAAACAGACTGCCGTTACAGCTAAATATCACAATGTGAAAAGCTGATGCACACGGATTGCACACGATCACCCCGCAAACCCGCATGAATGTTGGTTAATCGCAACTATCCATCATCGGCGCAACGGACATGCGCCAGGGACTGTGGGCGATGGAGGAGGGCGTAGCGTGCACGGTGAAGGACGGGGCGGTCTGACGAGATAAAGGAGCGGGGCGGGGGCCGATATTGTCCCAGGTCCGGTTTTGCGCCGCGGTGGCAAGGGGTTTTGGGTATTTTTGGCCTCCAGCGCTTGTCCATCAAGCGCTGGCAGCTATTAATTCATGAGTGCAAGCGCGCCGCATCCCCAGGCCCTACACTTGCCGCCCGGCGCCGCGCCGGCACCTCGACCCTCTGCCCACCTTGCTGTCCTCGATCCTCGTTCCCCTGGTTCCCGTCATTCTGTGCATCGGCATCGGCTACTTCACCGCCCGCGTGGGCTGGGTGCGCGCCACGGCGGTGCCAGATCTGTCCAACATCGTGTTCCTGGTGCTCACGCCCGCGCTGCTGTTTCGCACCATGGGCCATGTGCGGCTCCAAGAGCTGGACTTTCAGCCCGTGCTGCTGTACTTCAGCGCGGCGGCGCTGCTGTTCGGGCTGACGCTGGCGTTCAGCCGGTTCTCCACGGCCGCGGCGGCGCGGGCGCTGGCGCACACCTTCAGCAATCTGGTGATGATCGGCGCGCCGCTCATGGGCCTGGTGTATGGGCCGCAGGGCCTGGTGACGCTGTTCACGCTGGTGTCCCTGCATTCGCTGGTGCTGCTGACGGCGGCCACCATGGTGTTCGAGCTGGCCGAGGCGCGCGAGCAGCAGCGCACCGGCAGCGCCGCGCCGCGCCCCATGGCGCACACCGTGTGGCAGGCCGTGCGCAACAGCATCGTGCACCCGGTGCCGCTGCCCATCCTGGCGGGCCTGCTGTTCGCGCAGACGGGCTGGAAGCTGCCCGAGATGCTGGACCGCCCGCTGCAGGTGCTGGCGGCGGCGCTGGGGCCCATGGCGCTGCTGCTGGTGGGTATTGCGCTGGCGCACACACGCATTGGCAACCACTGGCGCGGCGCGTTGCGGGTGGCGATGATCAAGAACCTGGCGCTGCCCGCCACGCTGGGGACGCTGGCGTGGGCGCTGGGGCTGTCAGGCCCGGCGATCGCGGTGATGTTCACCGCCGCGGCCATGCCGGTGGGCGCGAATGTGCTGTTGTTCACGCAGCGCTATGGCGTGATGCAGGAGGAGGTGTCCTCGGCCATCGCGCTGTCCACCGCGCTGGCGCTGATCACGCTGCCGGTGGTGCTGGTGTTGGCGCAGTTCTTCATGCATTGAACATGCGTTGAAGACGCGCGTGGAGCAGGGCGTCTTCCGGGCGCTTACGGCGCCAGCCGCTCGCGCTCCCACGCGCCGTCCTCCAGGCGGTAGCGCAACCGGTCGTGCAGGCGGCTCTTGCGGCCCTGCCAGAACTCCCACTGATCCGGCCGCAGGCGAAAGCCCCCCCAGTGCGGCGGGCGGGGCGGCTTGAGCAGGAACTGCGCGCCGTACTTGGCCGCGTTGGCCACCAGCACGCCGCGGCTGGGGATGACCTGGCTTTGCGGGCTGGCCCAGGCGCCGATGCGCGAGTCCAGCGGGCGGCTGTGGAAATAGGTGTCGCTTTCCTCGTCGCTCACCTTTTCCACGACGCCCTCGATGCGCACCACGCGCTCCAGCTCCACCCAGTGGAATTGCAGCGCGGCATAGGGGTTGCCGGCCAGCTGGCGGCCCTTGCGGCTGTCGTAGTTGGTGTACCAGACGATGCCGCGTGCGTCATAGCCCTTGATGAGCACCACCCGGGTGCTGGGACGCAGGTCGCTGCCCACGGTGGCCACGGTCATGGCGTTGGGCTCGGGCACCTGGGCAGCGATGGCTTCGCGCAGCCATTGGTCGAACTGCTGCAAGGGATCGGCGTGGGAGGCGTCCTCGCTGAGCTCGGCGCGCTCGTAGCTCTTGCGCAGGTCGGCGATGGAGGAGGAAAGAGGGCTGTGGCTCATGCGGGGATTGTGCCCGCAGGGCGCCCAGCCCTGCACGATCAGCGACCGGCGATCACCGCGCACGCCAGGCGCGCGCCCGCGTTGCCGGTGGGTTGGGTGACGTAATCGTCGGGGTTGGCATGCACGATCAGGCCGCGACCCACGATGTCGGTGGCGCCGGAGCCCACGCGAATGCTGCGCGACTCGAAGTTGAAGGTGGCCACGCCGCTGCCGTCCGCGCGCAGGCTGGGCAGGTCGCCGGTGTGGTGCGGTCCCTTGCCGTGCTGGCCATGCGGTGTGCCCGTGGGATTGAAGTGGCCGCCCGCGCTGTTGCCGTCCCCGCTGGAGCAGTCGCCTTTCTCATGAATGTGAAACCCGTGCTCCGCCCCCGGCTTGAGCCCGCTGACCGTGCCGCTGACGCGCACCGCATCACCGTTTTGCACGAAGCGCACCGTGCCCTGGGTGCTGTTGCCGCGCGTAGGCTCCAGCCGGGCGGTGGCCGAGGGCGCGCTGGACATGGATGCGCAGCCGACGAGTGCGACGGCAGCCGCCAGGGCAGCGGCCGTGGGGAGGTAGCGAAGGGACATGCGATTTCTCCAGGAGGGTTGAAAACCGCCAAACTAACGCGGTTCGCGCGCCAACGCAATCAGACGCGAGAGCGCTCGGTCGTGGATGCCCATGCGTTGCAGCTCGGCGTGCGTGGCCTCGGCGTAGTCGCGCGTGGTGCCGTAGATGCCGCTGGCCTGCGCGAAGATGCGGCGGTATTCCTCGTCCGCCAACACACCCGTGTGGCTGGGGCTCTTGCGCGACAGCGTGAACGCCAGCGCGCGCACCGCACCTTGGGGCGTGCGGCAGTTGAGCCAGCGCGGGTCGTATACGCCCAGGACCATCTCGCGCTGCCACAGGTTGACCATGACCTGGCGCGCGTGGCTGTGGTCCACGCGGAACACCATGCCGCGGCAACTGCCGCCCGACAGCATGCCTAACACCAGTCCCGGGCATTCGGGCGTGCCGCGATTCACGCGGCTCCACATCTTCAAAGCCCGGTGCCAGCCGTGCACCGTGGCCGCGCGCCGCTCGGCGTAGGCAAAGTCGGGCCGCCAGATCAGCGAGCCATAGCCAAAGATCCACAGGTCGTCCCGCCCGCCCCATTCATGCAGCGCGCGGTCGAGCATGGGGGCGGGGTCACGCAGGGGAGCGGCAAGCGGCGGCATGGCGAGACTCTACAATCGATGGGTTTTGTCCAACGCACCGATTATTCACGGGAGTTCTCAACATGTCCTTCAACAGCTCCGACGACGACAGCCAGCAACGCTTCGCACTCGGGTTCCTCTTTGCGCTGATCGCGCTGGTGGTCTCCACCGTCGTGGGCGTGGTGGTCTACAAGCGTGGCATTGCCCACGCCCCCAAGGCGCCGGCCGCCGCTGTGGTCCCTGCGGCTGAGGCAGCCGCGCCCGGCGTGGTGATCATGATCACCGAGGACGCCGCCAGCGTGGTGGTGGAGGGCGGTGTGGTGAAGTTCTTCTTCGCCACCGGCAAGGCCGAGCTGGCCCCGGGCGCCAACGAAGCGCTGGGCGACGTGGTCAAGGGCGTGGTGGACGGCGGTAAGACCGCCGTGGTGTCGGGCTTCCATGACGCCACGGGCGACGCGGCCGTGAACGCCGAGCTGGCCAAGCAGCGCGCGCTGGCCGTGCGCGACGCCCTGAAGGCCCTGGGTGTGGCCGAAGAGAAGGTGGAGCTGAAGAAGCCCGAAGCCACGCAGGGCAGCGGCAGCAATGCCGAGGCGCGCCGCGTGGAGGTGATTCTGGCTCCCTGAGCCTGGATGCGCCAAGCCTGCGAAAGCCCGGTAATGCCGGGCTTTTTTGTGTCTGGCGTGCTACATATTCAATAGCTGGTCGCGCTTGTTTGAAGAAGGATTCAGGTACTTTTTTGCCTTGAGTGCTTGATTTGCAAGCGCGAAAAGCTACCAAAGCTGTAGCGCACTGCGCTGTATCCTTGTTCACGTACTCTCGCGCACGATCAGCTCGTAGTCCAGCTGCACGCACTGCGGCTGCGCCAGCGTGCCGCGCATCAGGCCCAGCAGCATGTCGGCGCCGGCGCGGCCGACTTCGCTGCGCGGTGTGCGGATGGTGGTCAGCGGCGGCACCATCTGCGCGCTGCCGGCCAAGTCGTTGAATCCCGCGACGGCGATGCGCCCCGGCACGTCGATGCGCATGCGGTTAGCCGCCAGCAGCCCGCCCTGGGCAATGTCGTCGTTGCAAAAGAAAATGGCGTCCACGTCGGGCATGCGTTGCACCAGGTCCTCGAACAGCCGGGCGCCCAGGGCGATGGAAGAGCGCTCGGGGCTTAGCAACTCCAGGCGCGGGTCGTACAGGCCCGCTTCGCGCAGGGTGCGCCGGTACCCTTCAGCACGCTGCAGCACGCGCGGGTCCAGTTGCGCGGCGCAAAAGGCGATGCGCTTACGCCCGCGTTCCAGCAGGTGGCGCGTGATGGTGGCGCCCGCGTCCTGCTGCGAAAAGCCCACGCAGGCCACACCAGGCGCGGCGCTGGTCTCCATGAGGTGCACGCAGGGCACGCCGCTGTGCACGATGAGCTGGCGTGCGGCCTCGCTGCGATCGAACCCCGTCACCAGCAGGCCGGCGGGGCGGTGGGGCAGGTAGGTGCGCAGCAGCAACTCTTCCTCGGCGCTGTCGTAGTGGGTCACGCCGATGAGCGGCTGAAAGCCCTCGGGGAACAGCGTGCGGTGCACCGCCTCCAGCAAATCCACGAACAGCGCGTTGGACAGCAGCGGCACCAGCACCAGCACCTGCGTGCTGCGCTGCGACGCCAGCGCGCGCGCGGCCGGGTCGGGTACGTAGCCCAGCCGATCGGCCGCCTCGCGTACGCGTTCGGCCAACGCAGGGTCCACGGTGCGTTCGCCGCGCAGGGCACGCGACACGGTGATGGGACTCACGCCGGCGGCGCCTGCCACGTCGTTCAGGGTGATGCGGCCGCTGGAGCGGCGCGGTCGTCGGTTGGCGGTCAAGGGTTATTCCTAGGAATTCTGGCCAAAATTGTCCCTTAAGATAGCGCTATCTTTCATGGGGTTTTCGCGGGTTTGTGGGGAGGGAGTAGCTTCTCCCCATGCGATGCAGCGAAATTTCTCCATGAGAAGCCGCGGCGTGAAGCCGTGAACTTCGGGTGAACGGCTTGTGTCCTGGGATGCAGCCGTTTTTTTGAATCTTTAGAGATAGCGCTATCTTGACCTGTGACATCGATGCCATCGTGGTGATGGGCGTTTCCGGCTGCGGCAAGTCCAGCGTGGGCGAGGCCTGCGCAAAAGCGCTGGGCTGGGTGCTGCATGAAGGCGATGCCCACCATGCTCCCGAGAGCATTGCCAAAATGCGCGCCGGCGTGCCCTTGACCGATGCCGACCGCGCGGGCTGGCTGGACCGGCTGGCCGCATTGCTGGCGGCGCCCGCGGGCACGGCGGGCGTAGTGCTGACCTGCTCGGCGCTGCGCCGCAAATACCGCGATCGCCTGCGTGCGGGCAACCCGCGCGTGGGATTCGTGTTTCTGGCGCTGGACTATGAGCAGGCATTGCAGCGCGTGCAGACGCGCGCGGGGCATTTCTTTTCGCCCGCTCTGGTGGCCGATCAGTTCGCCACGCTGGAGTCGCCCGAGGGCGAGCCGCGCGTGTTGACGCTGGATGCCACACGCCCCGTGGACGAGCTGGCCCGGTCCGTCGTCCAATGGCTGCGCGGCAACGCAGCTGCTTCCCTTTCGTCGTCTTCCGGAGACAGTGCATGAGCGCTTCTTCCCCTTCCCCGCAGGAACGGCCGCGCAAGCCCCTGGTGCAGCGCCTGGCCGAGCATTTCATGGTGCTCGCACTGGCCGGCATGGTCGTGGCCGTGTTCGTCAACGTGGTATTGCGCTACGTGTTCTCCACGAGCATCGTCTCGTACGAGGAGATCTCGCGCCTGCTGTTCGTGTGGCTGGTGGCGGTGGGCACCATCGTCGCGGCCTTTGAGGGCAAGCACCTGGGCTTCGACATGCTCACTTCGCGCCTGAAGGGCCGCTCGCGCAAGCTGCTGTTCTGGGCCAGCCAGGCTCTGGTGGCGGGCGGCATGCTGCTGCTGCTCAAGGGTTCGTGGGAGCAGGTGATCGCCGGCATGGACAGCTACAGCACCGTGCTGGGTTATCCGCTGGCGCTGGGCGCCGCGGCGACGCTGGTACTGGCCGTGGGCCTGCTGGTGGGCGTGGTGGTGGATCTGCGCCGCGGCGAGCCGTTGCCGCATGGCAGCGACGCGGAAACGTCGGTGGAGTAGGGCGCACCATGATCGTTACCGCCATCTTTCTTCTGGTGCTCATCGGCGGCATGGTGATCGGCATGCCCATCGCCCACGCCCTGGTGCTGACGGGTGTCGCCCTGATGTGGCACCTGGACTTCTTCGATTCGCAGCTGCTGGCGCAAAACCTGCAGGCCGGCTTTGACAACTTTCCGCTGCTGGCCGTGCCGTTCTTCATCCTGGCGGGCGAGCTGATGAACGCGGGCGGCCTGTCGCGGCGCATCATCGACCTGGCGCGCGCCTTCGTGGGGCATATCCGCGGCGGGCTGGGCTTCGTGGTGATTGGCGCGGCCGTGCTGTTGGCGTCCATGAGCGGCTCGGCCATTGCCGACACGGCGGCGCTGGCCACCATCCTGCTGCCGATGATGCGCGAGCAGAAATACCCGATGAGCTACAGCGCGGGCCTGCTGGCGTCCGGCGGCATCATCGCGCCGATCATCCCGCCGTCCATGCCGTTCGTGATCTACGGGGTGACGACGAATACCTCGATCAGCAAGCTGTTCCTCTCGGGCGTGGCACCGGGCCTGATGATGGGCATCTTCCTGATTGGCGCCTGGGCCTGGATTGCGCGCCGCCACGACCTGCCCTCGATGGAGCGTGTGGCGTGGGGCCCGCGCATGAAGGCGCTGGCGAAGAGCTTCTGGGCCATGATGATGCCGGTCATCATCTTGGGCGGCCTGCGCGGCGGCATTTTCACGCCCACCGAGGCTGCCGTGGTGGCCGCCGTCTATGCGCTGCTGGTGTCCATGTTCGTGTACCGCGAACTGAACTGGTCGCAGCTGTACGACGTGTTCCTGGCCGCGGGCAAGACCACGGCGGTGGTCATGTTCCTGTGCGGCGCCGCCACCGTCACGGCCTACATGATCACGCTGGCGGACCTGCCCAACATGCTGGCCGACAGCTTCGCCGGCGTGATGGGCAACCCCGTGCTGTTCATGGCGCTGATGATGACCTTCCTGTTGGTGGTGGGCACGGCCATGGATCTCACGCCCACCATCCTGATCTTCGGCCCCGTCTGCGCGCCGCTGGCCGCCAAGGCGGGCATCGACCCTGTGTACTTCGGCTTCATGTTCATCTATGTGGGCTGCATCGGCCTGATCACGCCGCCCGTGGGCACGGTGCAGAACGTGGTGGCGGGCGTGGGCCGGCTGCGCATGGAGACCGTGATCCGCGGCACCACGCCGTTCCTGGCCGTGTATGTGCTGCTGGCGGTCCTGTTCACGCTGTTCCCGGCCCTCATCACCGCGCCGCTGCGCTGGATGCACTGAGCTTTTCATCCCTTTTCACCCTGACTGTCCAAAGGAGACTTCCCATGCGTATACGCTTTGCTCTTGCCGGCCTCGTGGCCGCACTCGTTGCCACCGGCGCTGCACAGGCGCAGGACTTCAAGCCGCGCATCGTGCGTTTCGGCTATGGCCTGGTGGACAACTCCAACCAGGGCCGCGCGGCCCGCATGTTTGCGCAAGAAGTGGAAAAGGCCACCGGCGGCAAGATGAAGGTGCGCGCCATTGGCAACGCCTCGCTGGGTTCCGACACGCAGATGCAGCAGGCGCTGATCGGTGGCGCGCAGGAGATGATGGTGGGCTCCACCGCCACGCTGGTGGGCCTGGTGCCGGAGATGGCTGTGTGGGACACGCCGTTCCTCTTCAGCAACGCCAAGGAAGCCGATGTGGTGCTGGACGGCCCCGTGGGCGACAAGATCAAGGCCAAGCTGGAAGCCAAGGGCATGGTGGGCCTGGTGTACTGGGAGAACGGTTTCCGTAACCTCACCAACAGCAAGCGCCCCGTCGCCAAGCTGGAAGACCTGAACGACATCAAGCTGCGCGTGATGCAGAACAACGTGTTCCTCGACAGCTTCAAGGCCCTGGGCGCCAACGCCGTGCCGCTGCCGTTCTCCGAGCTGTTCACCGCGTTGGAAACGCGCGCCGTGGACGGCCAGGAGAACCCCTACAACACCATCGTCTCCAGCAAGTTCTACGAGGTGCAGAAGTACCTCACGGTGACCAACCACGTGTACAGCCCCTGGATCGTCACGGTGAGCAAGAAATGGTGGGACGGCCTGTCCGCCGCCGAGAAGAAGGTGCTGCAGGACGCCGCCATCAAGAGCCGCGATTTCGAGCGCAAGGACACGCGCGAAGAGGCCGCCAAGGCCCTGGCCGACCTGAAGGGCAAGGGCATGCAGGTCAACGAGTTGTCGGCCGCCGAGGCCAACCGCATGCGCGAGAAGCTGGTCAGCGTGAACGCAGGCATCGCCAAGTCGGTGGGCCAGCAGACCTGGGACGAGGTGAACGCCGCCGTCCAGCAGGCGCGCAACGCCAAGTAAGCGCAGGGCGGGGCAGGCGGCGGCGCCTGCCCTCGGTTCCCTGCCCATGTGCCCTCGGCCTACACCTGTGTCGCCCACTGGCGCGTAGGATTCCGGGGGCAATGCTTGCCCGCAGTCGTTTTCTGCAACCTTCCCACAGCCGCCCTCGCGCCACCCAGCATGCCCCTGCACGACACCGTCCACACCGTCACCGAGCGCATCCGCCAGCGCAGCGCCCCTACGCGCGGCGCCTATCTGCAACAGCTTGAGTTCCACGCGCGCCGCGACCGCGGTGCAGACCGCCTGGGTTGCGCCAATGTGGCCCACGCCTTCGCCGGCATGCCTGCCAACGACAAGCTGCGTGTGGTGGTCCAGAAGGCACCCAACATCGGCATCGTCACGGCGTACAACGACATGCTGTCGGCCCATGCGCCGCTGCAGCATTACCCGGACCTGATCAAGGACGAGGTGCGCAAGCGCGGGGCTACGGCCCAGGTGGCCGGCGGCGTACCCGCCATGTGCGATGGCGTGACGCAGGGCACACCCGGCATGGAGTTGAGCCTGTTCAGCCGCGACGTGATCGCCATGGCCACGGCCGTGGCGCTGAGCCACGACGTGTTCGATGGCGCGCTCATGCTCGGTGTGTGCGACAAGATCGTGCCTGGTCTGCTGGTGGGGGCGCTGCAGTTCGGCCATCTGCCCACGGTGTTCGTGCCGGCGGGGCCCATGACGTCGGGCCTGTCCAACAGCGCCAAGGCCAAGGTGCGCGAACAGGCCGCGCAAGGTCTGGTGGGCCGCGGTGAACTGCTGGAGGCCGAGATGGCCGCTTACCACTCGCCGGGCACCTGCACCTTCTACGGCACGGCCAACAGCAACCAGATGATGCTGGAGGCCATGGGCCTGCATGTGCCGGGCACGGCCTTCGTGAACCCCGGCCAGACGCTGCGCCAGGAACTCACGCGCGAGGCCGCACGCACCGTGCTGGGTGACAAGGGGACTCCGTGCCCGCCCATCGGGCGCGTGGTAGACGAGCGCGCCATCGTCAACGCCATGGTGACGCTGCTGGCCACGGGAGGATCCACCAACCACCTGATCCACTGGGTGGCCGTGGCGCGCGCGGCGGGCCTCGTGATCGACTGGGACGACTTTTCCGCCCTGTCCGCCGTCGTGCCGTTGCTGGCGCGCGTGTACCCCAACGGCAGCGCGGACGTGAACCAATTCCAGGCCGCCGGCGGCCCCGGCTATGTGATCCGCGAGTTGCTCGATGCCGGGCTGATGCATGAGGACGTGCTCACCGTTCGCCCTGGAGGTATCCGCGAATACACGCGCGAGCCGCAGGGAACCGCCGATCAGCGACTGCACTGGGCCGACATCGGCGCCTCGCGTGACGACAGCGTGCTGCGCCCTGCGGCCGACCCTTTCAGCGCCACGGGCGGCCTCAAGCTGCTGTCGGGCAACCTGGGGCGCAGCGTGATCAAGGTCTCCGCCGTGCCGCCCGACCGGCATGTGGTGCAGGCGCCCGCACGCGTGTTTGCCTCGCAGGGCGAACTGCAGCAGGCCTTCCAGGCCGGCGAACTGGACCGGGACGTGGTCTGCGTGGTGCGCTGGCAGGGTCCCCAGGCCAATGGCATGCCAGAACTGCACAAGCTCACCCCGCCGCTGGCCGTGCTGCAGGGCAAGGGCTACAAGGTGGCGCTGGTCACCGACGGCCGCATGAGCGGCGCCTCGGGCAAGGTGCCTGCGGCCATCCACGCATCGCCCGAGGCGCATGCCGGCGGCCCGCTGGCGCTGGTGCGCGACGGTGACGTCATCCGACTGGATGCCGTGGCGGGCACGCTCGATGTGCTGGTCGATGCGGCCGAATGGCAGGCGCGCACGCCTGCCACCGTGCCGCCTGGCTTGCTGCAGGACAACGCACGCGGTTGGGGGCGCGAACTGTTCGCCGGCATGCGGCGCAATGCGCTCAGCGCGGAAGAGGGAGCCTGCACATGGCTGTGACGCAACACACCCTCACGGCGCTCGATGTGATGCGCGATGCGCCCGTGATCCCGGTCATCGTTCTGCACGACGTGCGGCATGCCGTGCCGATGGCGCGCGCGCTGGTCGCCGGTGGTATCCGCATGCTGGAGGTGACGTTGCGCACGCCGCAAGCCCTCGAATGCATGCGGGCCATCGCCGCGGAAGTGCCCGATGCCGTGGTCGGCGCAGGCACCGTACGCACCAGTGCTGATGCGGCTGCTGCCGCGCGCGCCGGGGCGCGGTTTGCCGTCAGTCCGGGTTTTACGCCCGCCGTAGGCCGCGCCTGCCGCGATGCGGGCTTGCCGCTGCTGCCGGGCGTGGCCACGGGCAGCGAGATCATGACGGCGCAGGAAGAGGGCTTGTCTGCGCTCAAGTTCTTCCCTGCGGTGCAGGCGGGCGGTACGGCCATGCTGAAAGCGTGGCAGGGGCCGTTTGGCGACGTGGCGTTCTGTCCGACGGGTGGAATCCAGCCCGGCAATGCGGCGGAGTTTCTGGCGCTCAAGAACGTGGCCTGCGTGGGCGGGTCGTGGCTGGTGCCCGCGGATGCGCTGGAGCAGGGCGACTGGTCCCGCATCACCCGTCTAGCGCGCGAAGCCAGCGCGTTGCAGCGGGTTTGATGAATACAAGTAAAAATGGGCTGCAGCGCTTTGTGGATAAGCGCTAACAGCTATTAAAGAAAGAGCAAACTAGCGCAGACCGGTGCCTGCGCCGGCATCGCTCTTGCGCTCGATCAATTCAATCTTGTAACCGTCAGGGTCGGTCACAAAGGCGATCACCGTGGTGCCGCCCTTGACCGGCCCGGCCTCGCGCGTCACGGTGCCGCCGGCGGCCTTGATCTTCTCGCAGGCGGCGTAGGCGTCGGGCACGCCCAGGGCAATGTGGCCGTAGGCTGTGCCCATCTCATAGCTTTCCACCCCCCAGTTGTACGTCAGCTCGATCTCGGCCTGGCCGGGGTTGCCGCCCTCGAAGCCCAGGAAGGCCAGAGAGTATTTGTATTCAGGGTTTTCGGAGGTGCGCAGCAACTGCATGCCCAGCACCTGGGTGTAGAAATCGATGGAGCGCTGGAGATTGCCAACGCGCAGCATGGTGTGCAGAAGTCTCATGGCATGGATTGTGCCGTCAACCCAAAGACCCTGCGGCCTGTTGCGCAGAGTGATGGGCTGGGCTAGACCGGCACGGTGTAGTTGAGCGTCATGCGGCCGCCGTCCACGGTGACGATCTCGCCGGTCACATAACTGGCGGCGTCGCTGGCGAGCCATGCCACCACATCAGCGACCTCCGAAGGCTCACCCAGGCGCTTCATCGGCGTGCGGCTCAGGATCTTGAGCCGGGCCTCGTCGCTCGTCAGCACGGCCTTCGCGGCGAGTTCCGTGGCGATGGTGCCGGGCGCCACCGCGTTCACGCGGATGCCACGGTCCGCCAGCGCCAGCGCCATCACGCGGGTGAGCTGATTGATGCCACCCTTGCTCACGTTGTAGCTGGCGATGTTCGGAATGGCCAAAACGCCGTTGACGGAACTCATGTTCACGATGCTGCCGCCGCCCGAGCGCACCATTTCGCGTGCCACAGCCTGGCCCATGAGAAAGGCACCCTTGAGGTTCACGCGCAGTACCGCGTCGAAGTCTTCCTCGGTCACCTCCAGAAAATCCGCAGCGCGGAAGATGCCCGCGTTGTTGACCAATACATCGATGCGCCCGTGCAGCGCCATGGTTTGACCTACCAGGGCATCCACTTCGGACTTGTTGCCCACATCGCAATGAATGTAGGCGGCTTGCGGCACCGCATCGGCAAGAGCACGTCCGCGGGCATCATCCATGTCTGCGATCACCACCTTGGCACCGTCGCGCGCCAGCCTGCGCACGCAGACCTCGCCAATGCCATGGGCGCCGCCCGTGACAATACACACGCGACCTTGGTGGCCGAAGGAGATAGTTGACGTGGTGAGTGTTTGGGACATGCCAGCCATCGTAGTCAATTGACAAGGGCCGGTCACTGAACGTTTACGCGGAGGGTGGGATCGTTCCCTGAGCTGGGTGCGGATGTCGGTGTTGTGGCGACGGATACTCAGCTGCCAGTTTGGTAGATACGATGTATATTATGTTAAATAATTGAATTGACTAATCCTGCCGCTTACTCGATGGCGTACCGAAAAACCGTACCCAGCTGTTGGCACCCTGATTCTTCAGGGCGCGCATCCTCTGTACAAAACAGCGCATGCAGATTAAGCACCGCAAGCAGTTTCTGTGGTGGTTTGGTTGGGCGTACCCTTCAACCCCAGTTTGGCCAGCAATTGGGTGTCGGCCTCTACATCCGGGTTGCCCGTCACGAGCAGCTTGTCGCCATAGAAGATGGAATTGGCACCCGCCAAGAAGCACAAAGCCTGCACCGCGTCGCCAAGCTGCTGGCGGCCGGCGGACAGGCGTACGCGAGCCTTGGGCATGGTGATGCGGGCCACCGCGATCACGCGCACGAAGTCCAGCGGGTCCACCGGCTCGCTGTCGGCCAACGGTGTTCCGGGAACGCGCACCAGGCTGTTGATGGGCACCGACTCCGGATACGGGTTTAGGTTGGCCAACTGCGCGATGAGACCCGCGCGGTGCACCGGCGCTTCGCCCATGCCAACGATGCCGCCGCAGCACACGTTGATGCCTGCGTCGCGCACATGGCGCAGCGTATCCAGCCGGTCCTGGTACTGGCGCGTGCTGACCACGTCGCTGTAGTACTCGGGGGCCGTGTCCAGGTTGTGGTTGTAGTAGTCCAGTCCGGCATCCTTCAGCGCCTGGGCCTGGTGCGACTGCAACATGCCCAGCGTGGCGCAGGTCTGCAAGCCTAGGTCTTTCACGGCGGTGATCAGCTCGCTCATCTTTTCGATGTCGCGGTCCTTCGGAGCTCGCCAGGCGGCGCCCATGCAAAAGCGCGTCGCGCCGGCGTCCTTGGCGGCTTGCGCTGCCTGGGTTACCTCCTGGACGTTCATGAGTTTTTCGGCCTTCACGCCGGTATCGAACTCCGCCGACTGGGGGCAGTAGCCGCAGTTTTCCGGACAGCCGCCTGTTTTCACGGACAGCAGCGTGGCCAATTCGATGTCGCCCTGGGGCCAATGTGTGCGGTGCGTGGCCTGCGCGCGCCAGAGCAGTTCCATGAATGGAAGATCGAGGAGCTCCTGTACCGCTTGAATGCTCCAGCCCTCCCCTCGCTGCGTCGCAACACTCTCGGCAACGCGAGGATGAAACTGCAGTGTCTGGGTTGTATGCGGGGCTGTCGTGGCTGAGGTCATCAAATTTCTCCGGTTCTGCGGTCGCCACTGCTGGGCGCTGCTCCTGATTGTGTAAAGGCTTGAGTGGTCTGTGAAGTCTTAGCGTTCAAAAATCAGGATGAAAAGAGATGCGCCTAAAAGTGGCCTATTTGCGTTATTTTTAATGCATCTTGAGAGCATATAGATGAAAAATGGGGAATGAAGATGGAGGAAGCAAGTCGTGTTGTTCATCTGCCATCAAATACCCCGTAAATTCCCCTAATTACCAGAAACACCCTGCTGTTTTTGCTGAAGATGCGGCATGACCATAAAAAAAGCCCTGGTCGCATGGACCAGGGCTCTCTTGTTTTTCAGCAGTCAGGTGCTTCGTCGAAGCTTGTCCTTTTCAACCCAACGCCGCGATCACCTCGGGCGGCGCCTGCACCAGTTCGATCAGGACACCCTCCCCGGCGATCGGGAACTCGTCATTGCTCTTGGGATGCAGGAAGGTGATGTCGTAGCCCGCCGCGCCTTTGCGGATGCCCCCGGGCGCAAAGCGCACACCCTGTGCGGTCAGCCATTCCACCGCCTTGGGCAGGTCATCGATCCACAGGCCGATGTGGTTCAGCGGCGTGGCGTGCACGGCAGGCTTTTTCTCGATGTCCAGGGGCTGCATGATGTCCACCTCCACCTTGAAGGCGCCCTGCCCCATGGCAAGGATGTCCTCGTCCACGTTCTCTCGCTCGCTCTGGAAGGTACCCGTCTGCGTGAGGCCGAGCATGTCCACCCACAAGGTCTTCATGCGCTGCTTGTCGGTGCCGCCGATGGCCACCTGCTGGATGCCCAGCACTTTGAAGGGGCGTGTCATCCATTTACTCCTTTATTGATAGCTGCTAGCGCTTGCAGGGCAAGCGTTAGATGCTGTTTTCATTGAAATTCCAGGATGACCTGATCCACCGCCAGCGATTCGCCCTTGCCCGCGACGATCTTGCCCACCACGCCGTCCTGCGCCGCGAAGAGGATGTTCTCCATCTTCATGGCCTCAATCACGGCCAGCTTCTCGCCGGCCTGCACCTTCTGGCCCGGCTGCACCGCGATGTCCACCAGCAGGCCCGGCATGGGCGACAGCAGGAACTTGGACAGGTCCGGTGGCGCCTTGAAGGGCATGAGCTGGTGCAACCTTGCGCCCAGCGGCGACAGCACCAGCGCGTCGATCTGCGTACCGTTGTGGCTGATGCGCAGCGCCAGCGGGTTCTTGGCCGTACCGCGCTCCACCTGCGCCGTGAAGCCCTTGCCGTTGCACTGGCCCTGCACGCGGATGTCGCCCAGGCCGGCCGTACTGCTGATGCGGTAGGTGGTGCTGCCGATGGTCACGGCGCTGGAGCGGCTCTCTGGCTCGTAGTCGGTGACCGTCACTTCATGGTGGATGTTGTTGCCCTGTGCGCCCAGCACCACCACGGTGAACTGCGCGCCCACCTGCACCTCATGACCCGTGAGCTGGCCGCTGATGCCCGATGCACGCGCGCGGTAGCGGCGGTTCATGTACGCCGCCAGCGCCACCAGGAACAGCGGATCGTCGTGCGGCACGTCTTCGGCGGCGAAGCCCTTGCCGTAGTGCTCGGCAATGAAGCCGGTGTTGAACTGGCCGGCCACGAATTTCGGGTGCGCCAGCAGCGCCGCCTGGAAAGGGATGTTGCTGCTGATGCCGCGGATCACGAAGCCGTTGAGCGCAGCGCGCATCTTCTCGATGGCGTCGTTGCGGTCCTGGCCGTGCACGATCAGCTTGGCGATCATCGAGTCGTAGTACATCGGGATCTCACCGCCTTCGAACACACCCGTGTCCACGCGCACGCCATACTTCTTGGCCGTGTCGCCCTGGAACATGGACTCTTCCGGCGCCTGGAAACGCACCAGCCGTCCGGTGGAGGGCAGGAAGTTGCGGAACGGGTCCTCGGCGTTGATGCGGCACTCGATGGCCCAGCCGTCGCGCTTCACGTCTTCCTGGCGGATGGCGAGCTTTTCGCCGGCGGCCACGCGGATCATGAGTTCCACCAGATCCAGGCCGGTGATGCACTCGGTCACCGGGTGCTCCACCTGCAGGCGGGTGTTCATCTCCAGGAAGTAGAAGTCCTGGTCCTTGCCGACCACGAACTCCACCGTGCCGGCGCTTTGGTAGCCCACGGCCTTGGCCAGGGCAACGGCCTGCTCGCCCATGGCCTTGCGGGTGGCGTCGCTGATGAAGGGGGATGGCGCCTCCTCGATCACCTTCTGATGGCGGCGCTGGATGGAGCACTCGCGCTCGTTCAGGTAGATCACGTTGCCGTGGGCGTCGCCCAGCACCTGGATCTCGATGTGGCGCGGCTCCTGCACGAACTTCTCGATGAAGATGCGGTCGTCGCCAAAACTGTTGCGCGCTTCGTTCTGGCAACTGGCAAAGCCTTCAAAGGCTTCCTTGTCATTGAACGCCACGCGCAGGCCCTTGCCGCCGCCACCGGCCGAGGCCTTGATCATCACCGGGTAGCCGATGCCCTTGGCGATCTCCACCGCGGCCTCGGGCCCGGCGATGGGGTCGTTGTATCCGGGGATGGTGTTCACGCCCGCCTGGTTGGCCAGCTTCTTGGACGCGATCTTGTCGCCCATGGCGGCGATCGCCGCATGCTTGGGGCCAATGAAGACGATGCCCTCCTCCTCCACCCGCTTGGCGAAGGCTTCGTTCTCGGACAGGAAGCCGTAGCCCGGATGCACCGCCTGCGCGCCGGTCTGCTTGCAGGCAGCAATGATCTTGTCGGCCAGCAGATACGACTCGCGGCTGGGCGCAGCGCCGATGTGCACGGCCTCGTCGGCCAGCTTGACATGGCGCGCGTCCTTGTCGGCGTCGGAGTAGACGGCCACGGTGGCAATGCCCATCTTGCGGGCGGTTGCGATGACGCGGCAGGCGATTTCGCCACGGTTGGCGATCAGGATTTTGGTGAACATTCTCACAACCCGTTTTCTTGAATGATTTGCTTCAGTTGCTGAAGGGCTTCAGGACTGAATCGAAGACTTTGACTCTTTTCCCAGGGAGAGCGCGCCCGGCAGAACCGTATGTGTCTAGCTGCAAGCACTTCCCATCGTCTGTGATGACTACGGTGTAAGTGCATTCAACTGTCGAGTGCTTTGCGACCGACTGCAGTGGCTGCGCTTTGATATTTGCGATCAGCGCCATGCCAACTCTCCTTTACAGCGGAATGTTCCCGTGCTTGCGCCACGGGTTATCAAGCTGCTTGTTCTTGAGCATGGCCAGGCTGCGGCAGATGCGCTTGCGTGTCTCATGCGGCAGGATCACGTCGTCGATGAAGCCGCGTGCGCCGGCGACGAACGGGTTGGCAAAGCGCGCCTTGTACTCAGCCTCGCGGGCGGCCAGCTTGGCGGGGTCGTTCTTGTCCTCGCGGAAGATGATTTCCACCGCGCCCTTGGCACCCATCACCGCAATCTCGGCGTTGGGCCAAGCCAGGTTCACGTCGCCGCGCAAGTGCTTGGAGGCCATCACGTCATACGCGCCGCCATAAGCCTTGCGTGTGATGACGGTGATCTTCGGCACGGTGCACT
Organism: Diaphorobacter sp. ED-3; assembly: GCF_027625375.1. Lineage (NCBI taxonomy): Bacteria > Pseudomonadati > Pseudomonadota > Betaproteobacteria > Burkholderiales > Comamonadaceae > Diaphorobacter > Diaphorobacter sp. ED-3. Next base: position 2,264,781 of record NZ_CP115182.1, read on the forward strand.
CGGCGTATGCGTAGAGCAGCTTGGCGCCGTGCTTGATGATGCCGCCGTACTCTTGAGAAGTGCCTGGCATGAAGCCGGGCACGTCCACAAACGTGACCACGGGGATGTTGAACGCATCGCAAAAGCGCACAAAGCGCGCGGCCTTGATGCTGGACTTGATGTCCAGGCAACCGGCCAGCACCAGCGGCTGGTTGGCCACGATGCCTACGGTCTGGCCTTCCATGCGGGCAAAGCCAATGATGATGTTCTTGGCGTACTCGGGCTGCAGCTCAAAGAAGTCCCCGTCGTCCACCGTCTTGAGGATCAGCTCCTTCATGTCGTAGGGCTTGTTGGGGTTCTCGGGCACCAGCGTGTCCAGGCTCATGTCCATGCGGTCGGCCGGGTCGTTGCTGGGGCGCACCGGGGCTTTTTCGCGGTTGTTGAGCGGCAGGTAGTTGTACAGGCGGCGCAGCATCATCAGCGCCTCCACGTCGTTCTCAAACGCCATGTCGGCCACACCACTCTTCGTGGTATGGGTGATGGCGCCGCCGAGCTCTTCGGCCGTGACTTCTTCGTGCGTCACGGTCTTGACCACTTCGGGGCCGGTCACGAACATGTACGAGCTGTCCTTGACCATGAAGATGAAGTCGGTCATGGCCGGGCTGTATACCGCTCCGCCCGCGCAGGGGCCCATGATCATGCTGATCTGCGGGATCACGCCGGACGCCAGCACATTCTTCTGGAACACGTCGGCATAGCCACCCAGGGAAGCCACACCCTCCTGGATGCGCGCGCCGCCCGAGTCGTTCAGGCCGATCACCGGCGCACCGACCTTCATGGCCTGGTCCATGACCTTGCAGATCTTCTCGGCGTGGGTCTCGGAGAGCGCGCCGCCGAACACCGTGAAGTCCTGGCTGAACACGAACACCAGGCGGCCGTTGATCATGCCGTAGCCGGTGACCACGCCGTCGCCGGGGATCTTGGTGTTCTCCATGCCGAAGTCCGTGCAGCGGTGCTCCACGAACATGTCCCATTCCTCGAAGGTGCCGTCGTCCAGCAGCAGCTCGATGCGCTCGCGCGCGGTGAGCTTGCCCTTCTTGTGCTGGGCGTCGATGCGCTTCTGGCCACCGCCCAGGCGGGCGAGTTCGCGCTTTTTCTCCAGTTGATCCAGGATGTCTTGCATGGTCGCTCTTTCAGTGAAGTGCTATTTAAATAGTAGCGTGCAGCGCTTGTCCAGATTGCGCTGCAAGCAGATTTCGTGCTGCAGTGGAGGCCGCTACGCGTCCCGCGGCCACGTCCTGCTGCAGGCGGGGCAGCAACTCGCGCACCTGCGGGTGCTGGCGGAAGGCCTGCTTCAAGCCCGCGTCGATGCGCTCCCACATCCACGCCAGGGATTGCCGCTCGCGCCGCGCGGCCAGGCGGCCGTTGGCCGTCTGCAGGCGGCGGAACTCCTGCACCGCGGCCCAGAAGCGATCCACCCCCTCGCCTTTCAGCGCGCTGAGCGTGATGACCTTCGGCGTCCACAGGGATTCGTCGTGGTGCGCATGCTCGGGGTTGCCGTGCATGGACAGCAGGCGCAGGCTGGAAGTGATCTGCGCCTGCGCGCGTGTGGCGGCGTGCGGGTCGATGTCGGCCTTGTTGATGACCACCAGGTCTGCCAGCTCCATCACACCCTTCTTGATGGCCTGCAGGTCGTCGCCCGCGTTGGGCAACTGCAGCACGCAGAACATGTCGGTCATGCCCTGCACGGCGATCTCGCTCTGGCCCACGCCCACGGTCTCGATGATGACCACGTCATAGCCCGCAGCCTCGCACACCAGCATGGCCTCGCGCGTTTTCTCGGCCACGCCGCCCAGCGTGCCGCTGGACGGGCTGGGGCGGATGTAGGCATCGGGGTGGACCGACAGGTGCTCCATGCGCGTCTTGTCACCGAGGATGGAGCCGCCCGAGACGGTGGATGACGGGTCGATGGCCAGCACCGCCACCTTGAGGCCTTGTGCGATCAGGTGCAGGCCCAAGGCTTCGATGAAGGTGCTCTTGCCCACGCCAGGCACGCCGCTGATGCCGAGGCGAAACGCCCGGCCCGTGTGCGGCAGCAGCGCGGTGAGCAGTTCGTCGCCCTGCGTGCGATCGTCGGCCCGCGTGGATTCCAGCAGCGTGATGGCCTTGGCCATGGCGCGGCGCCGCACGGCGGGCGCGCCGTGCAGGATGCCTTCTTGCAGCTGCTGGGGGGTCACTGCGCCTGCGCCTTCTTGATTTGCTCCAGCACGTCCTTGGCGCTGGCCGGGATCGGCGTGCCGGGGCCATAGACGCCCTTGACGCCTGCACCGTAGAGGAAGTCGTAGTCCTGCGCGGGCACCACGCCGCCCACGAAGACGATGATGTCGTCGGCGCCCTGCTTTTTCAGTTCTTCGATGATGGCGGGCACCAGCGTCTTGTGGCCCGCGGCCAGGGTGGAGACGCCCACGGCGTGCACGTCGTTCTCGATGGCCTGGCGCGCGCACTCCTCGGGGGTCTGGAACAGCGGGCCCATGTCGACATCGAACCCCAGGTCGGCAAAGGCTGTGGCCACCACCTTGGCGCCGCGGTCGTGGCCGTCTTGGCCGAGCTTGGCGATCATCACGCGCGGGCGGCGACCGAGCTGTTCGGCGGCCTGATCGATTTCACCCTTGAGCTTTTCCCAGCCTTCGGCCGAGTCGTAGGCAGCAGCGTACACACCGGTCACCTTTTGCGTATCGGCGCGGTGGCGCCCGAAGATTTTTTCCAACGCGTCGGACACCTCGCCCACCGTGGCGCGTGCGCGAATCGCCTGGATCGACAGATCCAGCAGGTTGCCTTGGCCGCTTTCTGCTGCAGAAGTAAGAGCAGCCAGCGCTTGTTGGACCTGGGTTTGATCGCGTTTTGCCTTGATGGCGTTGAGGCGCGCGATCTGGTTCTCGCGCACCTTGACGTTGTCCACCTCCAGGATGTCCACCGGGTCTTCCTTGGCAAGCTTGTACTTGTTCACGCCGACGATGACTTCCTTGCCCGAATCGATGCGCGCCTGCTTTTCCGCAGCCGCGGCCTCGATCTTGAGCTTGGCCCAGCCGGAGTCCACGGCGGCGGTCATGCCGCCCATCGCCTCGACCTCTTCGATGATCTTCCAGGCGGCGTCGGCCATGTCCTGGGTGAGTTTTTCCATCATGTAGGAGCCGGCCCAGGGGTCGATCACGTTGGTGATGTGGGTCTCTTCCTGGATGATGAGCTGCGTGTTGCGCGCGATGCGTGCGCTGAATTCGGTGGGCAGCGCGATGGCTTCGTCCAGCGCGTTGGTGTGCAGGCTTTGCGTGCCGCCGAACACGGCCGCCATGGCCTCGATGGTGGTGCGCACCACGTTGTTGTAGGGGTCCTGCTCGGTCAGCGACCACCCCGACGTCTGGCAGTGCGTGCGCAGCATCAGGCTTTTGGGGTTTTTGGCGTTGAAACCCTTCATGATGCGGCACCACAGCAGGCGCGCGGCGCGCATCTTGGCGATCTCCAGGTAGAAGTTCATGCCGATCGCCCAGAAGAACGACAGGCGCCCGGCGAAATCGTCCACGTCCATGCCCTTGGCGATGGCCGTCTTCACGTATTCCTTGCCGTCGGCCAAGGTGAAGGCCAGTTCCAGCGCCTGGTTGGCGCCGGCTTCCTGCATGTGGTAGCCCGAGATCGAGATCGAGTTGAACTTGGGCATGTTCTTGCTCGTGTACTCGATGATGTCGCCGATGATGCGCATCGACGGCTTGGGAGGATAGATGTAGGTGTTGCGGACCATGAACTCCTTGAGGATGTCGTTCTGGATGGTCCCGGCCAGCTTGTCCTGGCTCACGCCCTGCTCCTCGGCTGCCACCACGTAGCCGGCCAGCACGGGCAGCACGGCGCCGTTCATGGTCATGGAAACAGACACCTTGTCCAGCGGAATGCCGTCGAACAGGATCTTCATGTCCTCCACGCTGTCGATGGCGACGCCCGCCTTGCCCACGTCGCCCGTCACGCGCGGGTGGTCGCTGTCGTAGCCGCGGTGCGTGGCCAGGTCAAAGGCCACCGACACACCCTGCCCGCCCGCGGCCAGCGCTTTGCGGTAGAAGGCGTTGGATTCTTCGGCCGTGGAAAAGCCCGCGTACTGGCGGATGGTCCAGGGGCGCACGGCGTACATGGTGGCTTGCGGGCCGCGCAGGTAGGGCTCGAAGCCCGGCAGCGTGTTGGCGTAGGGCAGGTCCTGCGTGTCTTGCGCCGTGTACAGGGGCTTCACGCTGATGCCGTCGGGCGTCACCCAGTTCAGGGCATTCACGTCGCCGCCGGGCGCGGACTTGGCCGCGGCCTTGGCCCAGGCGGCAAGGTCGGCGGACTGGAAGATGGGATCAGGATGGCTGCTCATGGCGGGGGCGCTTTCGCAAAGATGGCAAAGAGATGTGGTTATGCGTGCTGCGTTTTCGCAATTTTGCGGAGTTTACCTGATCTGTAATTATTAATTCTTAGTTTTTTTCAGGTACAGTCCGCCCATGTCAGCCGTCACCCTCACTCCCCGCGCACTCTATGAACAAGTGGCGGAGCAACTGCGCCAGCGCATCTTCCGGCGCGAGCTGGAGCCTGGCAGCTGGATCGACGAGCTGAAGATTGCCGAGGAGCTCGGCATCAGCCGCACGCCTTTGCGCGAAGCACTCAAAGTGCTGGCGGCGGAAGGCCTGGTCACCATGAAGGTGCGCCGCGGCGCCTACGTGACCGAGATGTCCGACAAGGACCTGCACGATGTCTACCACCTGCTCAGCCTGCTGGAGAGCGACGCCGCAGGCGTGGTGGCCGCCCGTGCCACGCCGGAGCAACTGCGCGAACTGGAGCAGCTGCATGCCGACCTGGCCGCCGCCGTGCAGGACCGCGACCGCTTCTTCACCATCAATGAGCGCATCCACATGCGCCTGCTGGAGATGGCCGACAACCGCTGGCGCAGCCAGATGGTGGCCGACCTGCGCAAGGTCATGAAGCTCAACCGCCACAACTCGCTGCTCAAGCAGGGACGCATCGAGGATTCGGTGGCCGAGCACGAAACCATCCTGGCCGCGCTGCGCGCGCGCGACCCGCAGGCCACCGTGGCCGCCATGTCCGCGCATTTCGCGCATGGGCTGGAGGCAGCGGGCTGACCGGGCCCGCCCCTCATCCGCCGTTCTTTTTTCCGTCGCGCGAGCGACAAGTTTGCGAACGATCGTGCGAAAACGCGCGTGCCCGGCCTATGATTCCGCTTTTTGCTCGGCGGCTTGGCTCCGCAATGGTGCCCAGCCCTGCCGGCACGCACTGCACGTATTGCACGCATGAATTCCCCCACCCCCGACCTGCGCGGCGTGCAGACGCTGCCCGAACTGCTGGCGTTCCGCGCCGCCCTCACTCCCCACAGCGAGGCGTACCGCGCCTGCGACCCCGGCACCGGCCAGTGGATCAGCCTGACCTGGGCACAGACCCAGGAGCGCGTGCAGCAGTGCAGCCGCGCCATTGCCGCATCGGGCCTGCCACAGGGGGCGCGCATCGCCATCCTGCTGCCCAACGGGCTGGATGCCATGAGCATCGACCAGGCTGTGATGGCCACGGGCTGTGTGCCCGTGCCTCTGCATGCCATCGACAATCCGGGCAGCATTGCCTACATCCTGGCGGATGCCGAGGTGTCGCTGCTCGTCGTGGAAGAGCCCGAGCAATGGCGGCGCATCCGCGACGTGGGCATGCCGCTGCCGCACCTGATGGGCGTGGTGACGACCAACGCCAGCACCGGCCTGCCCACCGCCGCCGAGCAGGACGTACCGGTCGCACCGCTGGCTGCCTGGCTGCAGCATGCCGCGGCAGATACGCCGCTGCCCTCGCCGCCCGGCCCTGAGGATCTGGCGGCGATCGTCTACACCAGCGGCACCACCGGCAAGCCCAAGGGGGTGATGCTCAGCCATGCCAACGTGGTGGCCGACGTGAAGGCGGTGCTGGAGCGCATCGCCCCCACGCCACAGGATGTGTTCCTGTCCTTCCTGCCGCTGTCGCACACCTTCGAGCGCACGGGCGGCTACTACCTGCCCATGGCCTCGGGCAGTTGCGTGGTCTATGCGCGCTCGGTGGCGCAACTGGCGGAGGATTTGAAGAATGTGCGCCCCACGGTGCTGGTGTCGGTGCCGCGCATTTATGAACGCGTGCATGCCAAGCTCATCGAGACGCTGTCGCCCTCGCCCTTGAAGATGCAGCTGTTCCAGGCCGCGCAGGCCGTGGGCTGGAAGCGGTTTTGTGCCGCGCAGCGCCTGCCAGCACCCCAGGACGACGGCGCGGGCGGCTGGATGCGCGCCCTGCCCTGGCCGCTGTTGCGTGCCCTGGTGGCCAAGCCGCTGCTGGCGCAGTTCGGTGGCCGCGTGCGCGTGGCCGTGAGCGGGGGCGCGCCGCTGTCGCCCACCATCGCGCACTGCTTCCTGGGCCTGGGCCTGCAACTGGTGCAGGGTTACGGCATGACCGAAACCTCGCCCGTGGTCAGCGTGAACACGCTGGAGGACAACGACCCGTCCACCGTCGGCCGCGCCTTGCCGGGCGTGGAGGTGCGCATCGGCGAGAACCGCGAACTGCAGGTGCGCGGCCCCATCGTCATGAAGGGCTACTGGAAGCGCCCCGAGGATACGGCCCGCACCGTCTCCGCCGACGGCTGGCTGGGCACGGGCGACCAGGCCGAGATCGTCGACGGCCGCATCCGCATCCTGGGACGCATCAAGGAAATCATCGTCACCTCCACGGGCGAGAAGGTGCCGCCGGCCGACCTGGAGCTGGCCATCACCGCCGATGCGCTGTTCGAGCAGGCCTTTGTGGTGGGCGAGCAGCGCCCCTTCATCGCCTGCGTGGCCGTGGTGCATGCCGAAGAGTGGCGCCAACTGGCCGGGCAACTGGGACTGGACGCCAACGACCCTGCCAGCCTTGCGCACCCCAGCGCCCAACGGGCGGCACTGGCGCGCATCGAGAAGCTGGCGGCCGGCTTCCCGCGCTATGCGGTGCCGCGCGCCGTGCATCTGGTGCGCGAGCCATGGACGATCGAGAACGCGTTCATGACACCCACGCTCAAGCTCAAGCGCACCCACCTCATGGCGCACTACGCGGCCGCCATCGAGGCCATGTACCAAAAGCGCTGATCAGGCCCCCACCGCTTGCAATGACCGCGCAAGCGGGGCCTGGGCCGACCCGGCGTCCCCCTCGCTTCCCGGCACGCGGTAGACGCGCCCGAACCGATTGGCCAGGAAGTCCTCCAGCGCGATCTGCTCTTGCCCGATGAAACCGGCCTGCGGAAGCTGGCCCGCGATGACCAGGTCCAGCGCCGCGCAGATGCCCGCGGCCGTGGTGCGTTGGATGGCGCTGAGCATCTGCCCGTGCACCGATGCGCCCAGGATGTGGGCGGCATAGCTTTCCTGCACCAACCGGCCGCCTCGCTGGCCGCGCGCGCTGGCGAGGATCACGATCACGTCTTGCTGCGTGGTCGGGACGGCGCCGTCCAGCAACTCCTTGAGCAGGTCGCGCCGGTCGCGCAGGCGCAGCTCGTGCAGCAGCAGCTGCAGGATGGCATGGTGGCCGGGGTAGCGCACCGACTTGTAGTCGAGCTGCCGCACGCGCCCCTCCCAGGTCTGGGGCAACGTGCCCAGGCCGCCCGAGGTATTGAAGGCCTCGTATTCCACGCCGTCGATCAGCAGCGTTTCCAACCCGTCGAGGGCAGGCACGCTGGTGCGCCGGCCCTGCACGATGGCGTCGCACGGGTTGCAGTATTCGTTGATCAGGCCCTCGGTGCTCCAGGTCATGGCGTAACGCAGGGCGCCCTGCGGGTAGCGCGGCAGCGCCCCCACGCGCAGTTGCAGCGCTTCCACGCGGTCCAGGCGCTGCGCCAGGGCGTTGCCCGCCACGCCGATGAAGCCGGGCGCCAGCCCGCACTGCGGCATGAACGCGCTGCGCGCGCCTTCGGCCAGCGCCTGGATGGCACGGGTGCTGGCCACGTCCTCCGTCAGGTCGAAGTAGTGCACGCCATGGCGTGCACACAGCGTGGACACCGGCACGGCTTGGCGAAACGGCAGTGCGTTGAGTACCGCATGGTGCCCGGCAATGGCAGCCTCCAGCATGGCGTCGTCCGTCACCTGCAAGGTGGCGGCGCTGCTGGCCTGCAGGCGCTTCAGTGCGGCGGCGTCGCGGTCGGCCACGGTGAGCGTGTAGCTGCCCGCGTCCTCCAATAGCAGCGCAATGGCACGGCCGATATGGCCCGCGCCCAGGATCAGTACGCGGTGCGGGTGGGAAGCATTGACGGGATGCAGGCGGGTCATGGCAGTCTCCTTGCGTTGTCGTTCGGTAGAGCCATGCTAGGCCGGATCGTTGTCAGTGTGTAGCATCACAACTGTCGATAAAAGCATCAACGATCGTCATATCGACGGCATTGCACGACGTATCGGCAGCATTGGAGATGCCCGTGGAACTGGACGCACTGGACCAACAACTGCTCAGCCTGCTGCAGGCCAACGCGCGCGAGGGCACGGCCGAGCTGGCGCGCCGCCTGGGCCTGGCGCGCACCACGGTGGTGGCGCGCATCGCGCGCTTGGAGCGTGAAGGGGTGGTTGCTGGCTACGGCGTGCGCCTGGGCCAGCGGCTGGCAGGCAGCGCCGTGCGCGCCTGGTGCGCACTGCGCGTGTTGCCCAAGGCCGGGCCGGCGGTGCTGCAAATGCTGCAGGCCCTGCCCCAGGTGGAAGAGGTTTCGGCGGTGAGCGGGCCGTTCGACTACCTGGTGTTCCTGCGCTGCACCAGCCACGAGCAGCTCGACGGCCTGCTGGACCGCATCGGCCAGCTGGACGGCGTGCAGAACACGCAGACCAGCATCGTGCTCAGCCGCAAGATCGACCGCCGCAGCGTGGGCGGTTGATGCTCTATTAATGAGAGCTGCTAGCGCTTGATGGATAAGCGCTGAGGCCGTTTTCCTTCTGTCATCAGCCCAGCAGCCAACCTGCTGCGCCGCACAACGGCACCACCAGCCACGGTGGCACGCGCGCCCATACCAGCGCGGCAAAGGCCGCCAATGCCAACGCCAGGTCGGCTGGCGCATGGATGGCGCTGGTCCACACCGGGTGGTAGAGCGCCGCCAGCAGCAGGCCCACCACGGCGGCATTCACGCCCGCCAAGGCCGCCCGGGCACGTGCGTTGTGCCGCAGCCGCTCCCAGAACGGTAGCGCGCCCGCCACCAGCAGGAATGCTGGCACGAAGATCGCCACCAGGCATACGGCCGCGCCCAGCCAGCCGCCCGCGCCGTGGCCTGCCGCAGCGCCCAGAAAGGCCGCAAAGGTGAACAGCGGCCCCGGCACCGCCTGCGCCAATCCATAGCCCGCCAGGAAATCGTCGGCCGCCACCCAGCCGGTGGCCACCACCTCGGCCTGCAGCAGCGGCAGCACGACGTGGCCGCCCCCGAACACCAGGGCGCCGGCGCGGTAGAACGCATCGGCCAGCACCAGCCATCCTTGAGGCCAGGCGCGCGCAGCCAGCGGCAGCAGCACCAGCAGCGCTGCAAATGCGGCCAGCAGCAGCGCTCCGGTATGCGGTCGCACCCCGGCCGCCAGCCCGCCCTGCGATGGTGGAGCCGGCATGGCGCCCGCGCGCCCCCACAGCCCCAGGCCGGCCAGCGCCGCCACCAGCATGGCGCCCACCTGCCCCACCACGCCCGGCCACAGCAGCGCAAGCGCACAGGCCAGCACCATCAGCAGCAGCCGCGCCGGCCCGCGGCACAGGCTGCGCGCCATGCCCCACACGGCTTGCGCCACCACGGCCACGGCCGCCACCTTCAGGCCGTGCAGCACGCCCGCGGGCATGAAGCCCTGCCCCGCCACCAGGCCCAGGCCCAGCAGCGCCATCACCAGCGCGGAGGGCAGCGTGAAACCCAGCCAGGCCGCCAGTGCGCCGCCCCACCCCGCTTGGCGCAGGCCCAGCGCCAGGCCCACCTGGCTGCTGGCGGGGCCGGGCAGGAACTGGCACAGCGCTACCAGGTCGGCGTAGGCGTCTTCCGTCAGCCAACGGCGGCGCGCGACGAATTCCTCGCGGAAGTAGCCCAGATGGGCCACTGGCCCGCCGAACGACGTCAGGCCCAGGCGCAAGAAGATGAGGAACACCCGCCGGGCGCTGGCGTGGTGGCGGGTGGCGGCGAAAGGAGAAATGGGTGGCATGCAGCGGGCGCGAAACCTCGAGTATCGCTATTGCGCGTGGCGCGCGGATGACTGGCGCCGCGTGCCAGCAGCGGGGCGCGGCGCGTGCGCGCGCAAGCAGACCTCCTGATCCTTGCGGCCGCAGCCGCTGTGGGCATCAGATGGCGCAGGGCCCCATCCACACCCCGCTGCGCAGGCCGGCCGGCGGCTGCTGCGCCCAGACCTGGGCACACACCTCCCAGGCGGGCTCCTGTACGTTCAGGCCCGCGAAAATGCCGTAGCCTTCGCCCGCACGGATGTCCTCACCCGCGCTCAGGCTCTCGCCGGCCTTGATGGCTCCCTGTGTGTGGATGCACTCGCCCGCCTTGATGCCCCACCCGGCCTCCAGGTGCGTCAGGCCGCTGATGGCTCCGCCGACCACGATGCCCTGCCCCGCGCGCAGGCTGCCTTCGCCGCTCACATGCCCGCCCACGCGCAGGCTTTTGCCGCAGTCGATGCCGCCGTGCACCAGCAGGTCCTGCCCCACGAAGGCGCTGGCGCCCACGCTGAGCGCGCCGTGGCAGACCACGTCCCACGCTGCGCGCAGGTCGCCGCCGCAGTGCAGCGATTCCTGCACCTGCACGCCCCAGTCGGTGCGCAGATCGCCGCCGCAGTGCAGCCGCCCATCGCTGTGGATGTGCGCGCCGGCGCGGATGTCCTCGCCCGCCACGATGGCCCTGCCGGCGCGGATGCCGCCCCCTGAATGGAGGGAGCGGCCGACGTGGATCACGCCGTCCACCTCGATGCCGCCGCGCACCTGCACGGTGCCCGCGAACACCAGGGCCTCGGCCTCCAGGCTGTCCAGGTGCAGCACTGCGTTCGAGGGGCCGAACTGGCCCAGCAGCCACAGCGCGTCGTCCACGCGCCCGGCGGCCACCAGCTGGTCCAGCGCCTGCTGGTAGCCCACACCGTCCTCGACATGGCGCACGAACCAGCGAAAGCCGTTGGCGCAGGGGCTCTTGGCCCGGAGAAACTGCTTGGTGAATTCCATGCGACGCTCCAATCCTTGCAAGGCGCCCGTGCGGTGCTGCTGCGGGGACCTGGGGTGACCCGGCGGACGAAGGGCCCGCGCGAGCGGGCGTGGGAAGGCGTTGTCCACCGTTGCGCAGGGCGGGTGCCCGGCGATGGTGGTTCTGCGCGTTGGAAAGAGGATGGGTGCTTTATCGCCGGGCGGAGGAATGTGCGACCGGCTGGTATGGCCAGAGCACACGCGCCACGACGCCCACGCGGTTGCGCGCAAGGGTGCGGCGGACGGGTGTGCTCGGGAACATGGGCGCGCATGCTAGCAGTGCGCAGTCCGCGGGACAACCTTGTCGCACGGCGGCGCGCGGTCTTTTGCGCACCGCCGTGCGTGCTGCGCGGCGGATGTGCATGCGCATCCGCCGCGGGCCGGGGATGGTGGTGTCAGAACGACACGTGCACGCCCACCGTCACGTTGCGCCCTGCCAGCGGGGCCGCGTCCTTGATGAACGAGGTGTGGGCGTAGGCCAGGCGGTCCGTGAGGTTGCGCGCCTTCAGGTACACCTGCCATGGCGTGCCACTGCCCGTGCGGCCGTTGTAGGCCAGGCCCAGGTTCAGCATGCCGTAGCCAGGCGTGGCGGTCTCGAACGCGGCCACGCGGTTTTGCCGCGCCACCTGCACCCATTCCACCGCGCCGTCCCAGTCGCGCCAGTTGGCATCCAGGCGCAGGCCCACGCGTGCGGGGGCGATGCGCGGCAGCCGCTCGCCACCGTCCAGGCGGGCACGCACGCTGTCCCCGAACAGGGTGACCCCCAGGCGCTGCGTGATGCGCTGGCGCACCCGGCCCTCCATGCCGGTAAAGGTGGCGCCCGCCTGGCTGTACTGCAGCAGCTGCAGGCCGTCCAGTTCGTCGAGCGTGCGGCCGTAGATGTAGTTGCGGATGCGGTTGTGGAACACGCTCACGTCAAACGTGGTGTCCCCGCTGGTCTTGCGCAGGCTCAGGTCGATGTTGCGCGAGGTTTCCGCACGCAGACTGGCGTCGCCACGCTCGTAGGTGGACGTGGCCATGTGCAGGCCGCGTGCGTACAGCTCCTCGGCGGTGGGCGCACGGTGGGCGCGGGTGATGCTCGCACCCGCTGCGTAGCCAGGCGCAAAGCGCCACACCGCGCCCAGCGATGCGGAGGTGCCGTGGTGGCGCCGCTCCACACCGCTGTCCTGCGCTTCGGCGCTTTGGCGGTCGTGGCGCAGCGCGGTCTCGATGCGCCAGTCGCCATGCCAGTCGCCCAGGCGGTATTCCTCCAGCAGAAACACGCCCCATTGGCGCGTGAGGGTGGGTTGCACGTAGGCCTCTTCTCCCGCGGCACTGAACTTGCGCTGCCCGGTCTGCAGGCCCAGCACGCCGCGCCAGCCGACCACGGGCTCGTGCTGCAGCTCCACGCGCAGGTCGTGGGCCTTGTTCTTGAAGGTGGTGGCAACGGTGCCCTCCTCCACCTCGTCGTGTACGTAGTCGGTCACGCCCGCGCGCAGGCGCAGGGCGGAGAAGCCGGTGAACGGGTCGCGCAGCTCGCCGCGGATGTCCACGCGCTCGCTGCGCAGGTCCACCACAGGAACGGCTTCGTGACCGTGGTCGTGGTCATGCCCGTCGTCCTCGTGGTCGTGCTCGTCATGGCTGCCGCAGTGCAGGTGGTTGCCATGGGTGTGGCAGCCTTCGAAACTGTGGCTGTGGCCCGGCAGGCCGTATTTGGCGTTCTGGCGTGTGAAGGCCAGGCCCAGGTAGCCGCGGCTGCCAACCCAGGACAGCCCCACGCTGCCGGTACCCGTGCGGTTGAAGCTGCCGGGCACGCGTCGCCCCTCGGCCCAGCCGCTGCCCACGCGGTAGTCGTCGGCGTCCCGACCGGCGGCCTCCACGTGCACGGCCAGGTTGCCCGCGCCACCGGTCAGCGCGACAGCGCCGGCCTTTTCGCGTGCTGCGCTGCCGGCGCGCAGCTCGGCGCTGCCTTCGTAGCCCTTGTCAGGCACGGCCGTGGGCACCTTGCCGTCCAGCACGTTGACCACGCCACCCACGGCGCCGCCGCCGTAGACCAGTGCCGACGGCCCGCGCAGCACTTCGACCTGCGTGGCCAGCAGTGGCTCGGCCGCCACGGCGTGGTCGGGGCTGACGGTGGAGGCGTCGTGCAGTTCGGACCCGTCAGAGAGCACGCGCACGCGCGGGCCGTCCATGCCGCGGATCACGGGGCGGCTGGCGCCCGCGCCGAAATGGCTGCCGGTGATGCCGGGCTCGCCGTCCAGGGTTTCGCCCAGCGTGGCCTCGCGCTGGCGCACGAGGGCGTCGCCCTCCAGCACAGACACGGGCTGCGTCATTTCGGACACGCCCAGCTGCAAACCGCTGGAGGACACGGTGACCTCGGGCAGGCGGGCATCCGCCTGCGCCCACGCGGGTGCTGCGCTGGTCAGGCACAGCAGCGCGGCCCAGGCCAGCGGGTGCATTGCGCCCGGCATGCGGGCGAAAGGGGTGAAGGAGTTCATACAACGATTTCCGTTAAAAGGCGGCAGGCGCGCGCGAACGCTCGGGCCGCACGCGGCCGCGCTTGAAAATTTGATCCAAAACTGCCTCTAGCGCTTATGTATCAAGCGCGAGCAGCTATAAAAAGAGGAGTTTTTGCGACGCCGGCACGCAAAGGCGGCGGCGCGAGGCGGGGAGCCTCAGGCGCTCAGGGGCGGAGCGCGGGCATGGAAAGGCGCCGCCCTGCCCGCGCGCGGCACCGGCGCGGGGGACCTGACAGGGGGCAGCTGCGGCTGTGCCTGTGCCACTGCCGGGGCCTGGCCCAGCGCGGCGCCCACCAGCGTCTGCTCGTCCAGCACCTGGCAGTCCGCGGCGCCGTGCCCTGCAAACAGCGCATGCAGGGTGTCCAGGGCCTGTTGCCCGGCGCTTGCCGCATCCCGTGCATGCCCGTCGCCGTGCAAGGCATGCGCCAGCCCCTGCCCCGCGGGCAGGTGCAACACCTGGTGCATGCGCCCGAGTGCGGGCGCGAGCACCAGCGCCAGCAGCAGCCAGGTCAGGGCCAGGCGGCGGCGCAGTTGCGGCAAGAGCGCGGGTGTCAGGGACATGCGGGCTGGGTGAAAGGTGCAGTCGTCAGTGGGCGTGCTTCATGCCGCAGTACTTGCCGATCGCCAGGTTCTTGCAGGCGGCCTGCAATTCCTTGCGGCAGGTTTCTTCGCCCTTGCCGGATTCCAGGCACTTGGCAGCGGCCTCGTGCGCTGCTGCCATGGCGCGGTGGCGCTCGATGTCGACCTTGGTCTGCTGCGCGGTGTGCTCCTGCGCGTGCGCGAAGGCGGCGCAGGCCAGCAGCAGGGTGGCGAGCCAGGGTTTCATGGGTTGCTTCCTCCAAAGTAACACCGCGCCGCTGTTGCGGCGCGGGCCCGGGAGGATAGCGCAGGAACCCGCGGGGATTCACAAAAGGCTGCGCGGATGCGCCGCTGTGGGAAGGCGGAGGACCGCCGGCGGCGACCTGGGCCTCGCAGCGGTCAGGCGCCGGGTTTGAGGTGCCGTGCGAAGGTCTTGCGGAACTTCTCCACCTTTGGCCCCACGACGAAGGCGCAATAGCCCTGGTTGGGGTGGTTGCGGTAGTAGTCCTGGTGGTAGTCCTCCGCGGGCCAGTAGTTCACCAGGGGTGCCACCTCGGTCACCACGGGCGCGCCAAAGAGCTTGTCCTGCCCCATCTGGCGCAACAGCTCTTCGGCCACGTCCTGGTGCGCGGGGTCGGTGAAGTAGATGGCGCTGCGGTACTGCGTGCCCACGTCGTTGCCCTGGCGGTTGAGGGTGGTGGGGTCGTGCGTGGCGAAGAAGATCTCCAGAATCTCGCGCACGCCGATCTGCGCGGGGTCGAAGGTCACGCGCACCACCTCGGCGTGGCCGGTCGTGCCGCTGCACACCTGCTCGTAGGTGGGCTCGGCTACGTCGCCATTGGCATAGCCGCTTTGCACGTCGGTCACGCCGCGCACGCGGTCGAACACGGCTTCGGTGCACCAGAAGCACCCGCCGCCGAGGGTGATGGATTGCAGATCGGACATGGGATTGCGCCTCGTGAAGGGGATGAAAGCCTCATCATAGAAATGAAGCGAAGGCGCCGTCCCGCGTCTGCCCTTGCGTTGACGGGGGGAAGGCGGGTTGCTATATTACTAACCAGTCAGTCAGTAATTTATGGCCACCCTCCCCCCAGTCCCCGAATCGTCCGAACCGCCGCGCCGTGGCCGCCGCAAGGAAGCCCGGCCCGGTGAATTGCTGGACGCTGCCTTGGACCTGTTCGTGGAAAAAGGGTTTGCCGCCACCCGGGTGGACGAGGTCGCCGCGCGCGCGGGCGTGTCCAAGGGCACGCTGTTCCTCTACTTCCCCAGCAAGGAAGACCTTTTCAAGGCCGTGGTCCGCAAGAACATTGCGGGCCGCTTCCCTGAATGGGACCTGGAGATGGAAACCTTCGAGGGCACGAGCAGCGAACTGGTGCAGTACTGCTTTCAGACGTGGTGGGAGCGCGTGGGCTCCACCAAGGCATCGGGCCTGGGCAAGCTCATGCTGAGCGAGGCCAACAACTTCCCGGAGATCGCTGAGTTCTACCGCCGGGAGGTCGTGGAACCCGGCCACCGCCTGATCCGCCGCATCCTGCAGCGCGGCATGGACCGTGGCGAGTTCCGCCCGCTGGATCTGGACCATGCCGTCTACCTGGTGCTGGCGCCCTTGATGTTCCTGATGTTCTCGCAGCCTTCGCTGTCGCTGTGCATCCCGAACCCTGACACGTTCTCCGCGCAGGAGTACATCCGCCTGCAGGCCGAGAACGTCTTGCAGGGGCTGTGCGTGCGGCCGACCTAGAATCAGGGGTTTGTCTGAACCACAGTGACCCGCCTCCGGAGTACCCCATGAACATGCCTCTGAACACGTCCGCTGACATTTGCGATCCTACCGAGCAGGCCCGCTACAACATGGTCGAGCAGCAGATCCGCCCGTGGAACGTGCTGGACGAGGCGGTGCTGGAGTTGCTGTTCACCGTGCGCCGCGAGGAGTTCGTGCCTCCGGCCTACCAGGGGGCCGCCTTCATCGACACGCAGATCCCGCTGAACCCCTCGGTGGAAGAAGCCGAGCGCCTGGGCCAGGTGATGCTGGCGCCGCGCGTGGATGCGCGCATGTTCCAGGATCTGCAGGTGCAATCCTCCGACCGCGTGCTGGAGATCGGCGCGGGCTCGGGCTACATGGCCGCGCTGCTGGCCGCGCGCGCCGAGCGCGTGGTGTCGCTGGAGATCGTCCCGGAGCTGGCCGAGTTCGCCCGCGAGAACCTGCGCAGTGCCGGCGTGGACAACGCCGAGGTGCGCCAGTCCGACGGCGCGCTGGACCCCATCCCCGATGGTCCGTTCGATGTGATCGTGCTCAGCGGCTCGGTGGCCGAGATTCCCCAGCGCCTGCTGGGCCTGCTGCGCGACGGCGGCCGCCTGGGCGCCTTCGTGGGCCACATGCCGATGATGCGCGCCACGTTCGTGCGCCGCCAAGGTGACCGGTACGAGACCACTCAACCCTGGGATGTGGTGGTGCCGCGCCTGCGCCACTTCCCGGAGCCGACCCGCTTCAAGTTCTGACACCCCTTCAGCGTCCTTCAGGAACCTTTGCATGATCGACCACGTGCGCCCTGCCCAACTGGCCGACTGGCTGACCGCTAACGCCGGCAGCCGCCCGCTGGTGCTGGACGTGCGTGAGCCATGGGAGCTGCAGACCGCCAGCGTGACGCCCCAGGGGTTTGAGCTCGTGGCCATCCCCATGGGGGAGCTGGCCGCACGGCTGGATGAACTGGACCCCGCCCGCCCTGTGGCCTGCTTGTGCCACCACGGCATGCGCAGCCTGCGGGTGGCGGGCTTCCTGGCGCACCAGGGCTTCGACCAGGTGGCCAATATCACGGGCGGCATCGAGGCCTGGTCGCATGAGCGCGACCCGGCGGTGCCCCGGTATTGAGCCACCACGGACGTCGCCCGGCGTGCTGCAGCCTTCCCATTGATCACCGCAGACCTTCCTGAAGAACGTCATGACATCACTGCAACGGTTGCTCTCCGTTTCCCTGGCCGTGGGCGCCTGCGCGCTGGGCGCCCTGCCCGCGCAGGCGCAGAGCCTGTCCACGCTGGTGGAATGGGCGCGCAGCTATGACGCCCCGTGGCAGGCCGCGCAGGCACAGTTGCAGGCCGCCGACAGCCGTGCCGAGCAGGCGCGCGCAGGACTGTTGCCCAGCGCCGCGCTGAATGGGGGCGTGACCTACGCCCGCACCGACCTGACCCGTGGCCCCCTGCCCCCGCTGGACCTGCACGCCCCTACCCAGACCGTGGGCGTGGTGGCCTCGCAGCCGCTGTACCGGCCGGCCAACCGCATCGGCTTCGAGCAGGGGCAGCGCGGGATCGACATTGCCCGCGCGCAGCGTGACGGGGCCGAGCAGGACCTGCTGGTGCGCGTGAGCCAGGCGTATTTCGATGTGCTGGCCGCCCAGGACACCCTGACCTTCATGCAGGCCCAAAAGGCTGCCGTGGCCGAACAACTGGCCGCGGCCAAGCGCAATTTCGAGGTCGGCACCGCCACGGTGACCGACGAGCGCGAGGCCCACGCGCGGCACGACCTGGTGTCGGCCCAGGAGATCGCGGCCGAGAACGACCTGCACGTCAAGCGCCTGGCACTGGAGCAGACCGTGGGCCGCTCGGGCCTGACCCCGCTGCCCCTGGCCCAGCCGGTGCAACTGCCCGCGGTGCAGCCGGCCGATGTGAACAGCTGGGTGCACGTCGCGGAAGATCAGCAACCCCAGGTGCGCCAGGCGGCCATTGCGCTGGACGTGGCGCGTCTGGAGACCGCCAAGGCCGAGACTGGCCACCTGCCCACGGTGGATCTGCAGGCGGGCTACAGCGTGCAGCGCACGCCCAATGGAACCGTCACCATGCCGGGCGTGCACTCCCGGGCCAACGTCGCCAGCGTGGGGGTGGCGCTCAACCTGCCGCTGTTCGCGGGCTTCGCGGTGCAAAACCGGGTGAAGGAAACCCTGTCGCTGGAAGACAAGGCGCGCGCCGACTTGGACCATGCACGCCGCAGCGTGGCCCAGGCCACGCGCGCTGCGTTCTTCGGCGTGCAGTCGGGCCAGAGCCAGGTGCGGGCGCTGCAGGCGGCCGAGGCGTCCACCCAGAGCGCGCTGGAAGCCAACCAGCTGGGCTACGAGGTGGGCGTGCGCATCAACATCGACGTGCTCAACGCCCAGAGCCAGCTCTACCAGACCAAGCGCGACCTGGCCGTGGCGCGCTACAACGTGCTCATGGGCACGCTGCGACTCAAGCAGGCCGCCGGCACCTTGTCCATGGACGACGTGGTGGCGGTGGACAGCCTGCTGAGTCGCTAACACTCTGCGATACCCACCGCTATTGCTATATAAACAATAGCTGCTTGCGCTTGGTGGATAAGCGCTAGAGGTCTAAAAGACCATCATTCCCGGTCAAGGCCCGCCGCGTCACCCGTCCGGTTCACGGCATAACGCAGCTCCACCATGCCCGTCCCCAGGGGCTGTGCGTCAAGCAGGCGCAACGCGGTGCTGGGCAGCCGGCGCGGAAACAGCGGCTTGCCCCGTCCCAGCGTGACCGAGCCCACCTGCAGGATCAGCTCGTCCAGCAAGCCAGCGTCGTAGAACTGGCCGGCAAGGTCCCCGCCGCCTACTATCCAGAGGTTCTTCGTCCCCGCCGCCAAGCGCATGGCCGCGTGCACCGGCCGCACGTCGCCCTGCACGAAGCGGATGTCCGCCCCGTCGATGCCCGGCAGGCGGCGCGAGGAGAAAACCCAGGCGGGCTGCGTGTAGGGCCAGGCGGAGCCCGTTTCGGCGCGCACGGCGTCCGCGTTGCGCAGCATCCATTCGTAGGTGGATGACCCCATGGCCAGGGCACCCACCTGCGCGATGAAGGCGGGATAGCTGGATTCCTCCAGGCTGCCCAGGGTGAAAAGCCAATCCAGCGAGTCGTCTTCCGTGGCGAGGAAGCCGTCCAGGCTGGTGGCGGTGAAATACTGGGTTTTCATGGACGGTTTATAGCGCGTGGGCCGTCCCGCAAAGCTCTGCAGGGTCAGGGCAGCAACTCGACGCCCAGCGGCCGCACGGCGAGCGCGAACAGGCCGAAGCAGACCACGGTGATGGCTGCGCTGGCCAGCAGGGTCAGGCCGAACCCGATGCGCGGCAGCAGCCAGGGGAACGCCAGGAACATGGGCAGCGTGGGGACCACGTACCAGAACGTGTACCAAGCGTGGTTGGCGATCTTTTCCTGCGGCTGCTTTTCCACGTACAGCCAGACCAGCGCGAGGAACGTCACCAGCGGCAGCGCCGCCAGCAATGCGCCCAGCTTGTCGCTGCGCTTGGCTGCTTCGGACACGGCGACCACCACCGCCGCGGTGATCAGGTATTTGGTGACGAGCCAGCCCATCGGCTTTTACAGTTGGTGCACCACCAGGCGGAATTCTGGGTCGTCCTCGAAGGTGCGCACCTCGAAGCCCAGGCGCCGCATCAGCTTGAGCATGGTCGGGTTGTTGGCCAGCACCAGGCCCTGGATCTCGGCCAGGCCGCGATCGCGCGCCACGTCCATGATGCTGAGCATCAGGCGCGAGCCCAACCCTTTGCCGGCGAAGTCGTCGGCCACCAGCAACGCGAACTCGCAGCTCGTCTGGTCGGGGTTGGTCACGTAGCGCGACACGCCCACGATGCGCTCCTTGTAGCTCACCTCGCCCTCCTCGTCCACCACGCGCTCGCGGTGCACGGCCACCAGGGCCATCTCGCGGTCGTAGTCGATGAGGGTGAAACGCGCCAGCATGGAAGGCGGCAGCTCGGCCAACTGCGACACGAAGCGGAAGTAGCGGCTCTCGGGCGACAGTTCCTTGACCAGGCGCTGCACCATCTGCGCATCGTCCGGACGGATCGGGCGCACCAGGTACTCACCCCCGCCGCGCAGCGGCCACACCGCCTCATAGCGCGCCGGATACGGCAGGATGGAGAGGTGGCCGTAGTGCCCGTAGCCGGCCACCTCGCCGCGCGAGCCGCCCTGGGCCGTTTCATGGATGACGATGCGCGCGTCCACGGCCACGGCGCCCTGCTCGTCCACGATCAGGGGGTTGATGTCCATCTCGCGCAGCTGGGGCAGCGCGCAGACCATCTCGGACACGCGCAGCAGCACCTGCTCCAGCCCTTCCAGGTCCACGGCGGTGGCGCCGCGCCATTCGCCCAGCGTCTCGGCCACGCGCGAGCGGTCGATGAGCCGCCGCGCCAGGAATTGGTTGAGCGGCGGCAACTCCATCGCGCGATCGTTGATGAGCTCGATCATCGTGCCGCCGGCGCCAAAGGTGATCACCGGGCCGAAGGGCTCGTCGCTGACCAGGCCGATGCAGGTCTCGCGCCCGCGGCGCCCGCGTGCCATCTTCTGCACCGTTACGCCGTTGATGCGCGCGCCGGGCTGTACCCGCGCCACACGCTGCACCATGTCGGTGTAGGCATCGCGCGCGGCCGATCCGTTGTGCACATTCAGCGCCACGCCGCCCACGTCGGACTTGTGCGCGATGTCGGGCGAATCGATCTTGAGCGCCACGGGGAAGCCGAGCTGCGTGGCGATCATCATCGCCTCGTGGCTGCTGCGCGCCAGCAGCGTCTTGGTCACCGGGATGTGGAAGGCCGCCAGCAGCGTCTTGGACTCCATCTCGGTCAGCACGTTGCGCCGCTCGGCCAGCACGCTCTCGATCACCAGGCGCGCGCCCTCGATGTCGGGCTTGGACAGCGTCGTGAGCGGCGGCGGTGTCTGCTGCAAAAGCTGCTGGTTCTGGTAGAACGAGGCGATGTTGCCGAAGGCGCCCACCGCGGCCTCGGGCGTTCGGAAGGTGGGAATCTGCGCGGCCCGCAGGATGCGGCGCGCCGGCACCACCGAGGCGTCGCCCATCCAGCACGACAGCAAGGGCTTGGAGGCCAGGCGCTTGGCATCGGCCAGCACGGTGGCCACGGCTTCGGCGTCGGCGCCGGCCTTGGGCGAGAAGATGGCCAGCAGGCCATCGATCTGCTTGTCACGGAACGCCGCCTCCAGCGCCAGGCGATAGTGCTCCGGCCCCGCTTCTTCCGACAGATCGATCAGGTCGGCCAGCGAGGCCAGCGGCGGCAGCTTGGGCGCCAACGCAGCGCAGGTCTCGGGCGAAAAGCGGCCCAGGTCCAGGCCGATCTCGTTCTCCCAGTCGGCCGCCAGCACGCCGGGGCCGCCGCCGTTGGTGATGATCGCCAGGCGCTTGCCCACGGGGCGGTAGCGCGAGGCCAGGCACTTCGCGGCCGAAAACAGCTCCACGAACGAGCGCACGCGCACGGCGCCCGCGCGGCGCAGCGCGGCGTCGAACACGTCGTCGCTGCCCACGATGGCGGCGCTGTGCGTCTGCGCCGCCTCGTTGCCTGCAGGCTTGCGCCCCGCCTTGAGCACCACCACCGGCTTGGCATAGGCCGCCGATCGCAGGGCGCTCATGAAGCGGCGCGCATTCTGGATGCCCTCCATGTAGACCACGATGCTCTGCGTGCGCGCATCGTTGGCCAGGAAGTCCAGCGCCTCGCTCAGCCCCACGTCGGTGTGCGGGCCCAGCGAAATCACGCTGGAAAAGCCCACCGCGTTGTTGCTGGCCCAATCCAGGATGGACGAGGTGAGCGCGCCCGACTGGCACACCAGGGCCAGCGACCCCTCGCGCGCCAGCGGCCCCGCGGCGCTGGCATTCAATTGCAGCGACGGCCGCTGCATGCCCAGCGAATTGGGCCCCAGCAGGTGGATGCCCTCGCGACGCGCGATCTTGCGCAGCTGCTCCGCCAGTTGCGCATCCACGCCGTTGGACAGCACCAGTGCCGAGCGGCAGTTGATGCGCCCCGCTACCTCCAGCGCGGCGGGAAGGTCCTGCAGCGGCTGGGCGATGATGGCCAGGTCCGCACGCGTCTGCGCCAGGTCGGCCAGCGTGCCGCTGGTATGGATGTCCAGGTAGGTGAGCGTGCCCGTGAAGCGCTGGGCGGCCAGCGCCTCGCGCAGCACCTTGGCCTGGGGCGTGTGCGTGTCGGGCGCATCGGCGTTGCCGGCCAGCACGACGATGGAGCTGGGCGTGAACAGGGGTGTGAGGTAGTGCTTGTCCATCATGATGGAGCGATTCTCTGCCATCCCGGCGTTGCTTGGCGAGACAGGCAACGCCGGCGGCTTGCGCTGTGTCAGCGCCCTCGCAGTCGTGGTTGCAGTCGTGACCGCAGGAAACGCGGGCGGGCCGCTCAGTCGGGACGGTCGTCCACGGCCTCGCGCAGGCGCTGCAGGACGGCCAGGGCCGTGTCCAGGGCCGCGCCGCGGTGCTCCTCGGTGAATGCCACGCAGCGCTCGGACAGCGCCCTCCGCCGCTGCGGGTCCTGCGCCAGGGCGGCCGCGGCGGCCACGCCCTCGGCCATGTCGGCCACGCGCAGCGCGGCGCCAGCGTCGATGGCCAGGCGCGCGGCCTCGGCAAAGTTGAAGGTGTGCGGGCCCATGACCACGGGGCAGCCGCCTGCCGCGGCCTCGATGAGGTTCTGCCCGCCCAGCGGCGCAAAGCTGCCTCCCAGCAGCGCCACGTGGGCCAGGCCGTAATACAGCGCCATCTCGCCCAGCGAGTCGCCCAGCCACACATCGGCGCTGTCCGGCTGCGCGGTCCACTGGCTGCGCCGCGACACGCGCAGGCCGGCGGCCTCGCACAGGCGTTGCACCTCGTCAAAACGCTGGGGGTGGCGCGGGACCACCAACCACTGCACGGACTGATTTACTCCTGAATCAATAGCTGCTGGCGCTTGACTGGCGGGTGCTAGAGGCGTTTTTTGCCTCAAAACCTCCAGCCACATGGCCTCTTCGCCCTCGCGGCTGCTGGCCAGCAGCACCACCGGTCGGGCGCTGGCGGCGCGCCACGCGCGGCCCTGCGCCTGCAGGGTGGGTGACGGCACCACGTCGAACTTCAGGTTGCCGAAGACCCCCGCCACGTGCGCGCCCACGTCGCGCAGGCGGGCGGCGTCGTCCTCGGTCTGCGCCCACACGGCCGACAGGCCGGCGTACGCCGGGCGCGACAGCCAGCCCAGCCGGCGCGCGCCGGCGCGCGACTTTTCGTTGAGCCGCGCGTTGGCCAGCACCAGCGGGATGCGCCGCCGGCGGCAGGCCGCGACGAGGTTGGGCCAGATCTCCGTCTCCATGAGGATGCCGATGGACGGGCGGAACTGCCGCAGAAAGCGCCGCACGGCCCAGGGCGTGTCCCAGGGCTGCCACACCTGCACGTCGCCGGGCAGCAGCAGCTTTTCGCCCTCGGCCCGGCCCGTGGCCGTGCCGTGGGTGAGCAGCAGGCGCATGCCGGGCAGCAGCGGGCGCAGTTCCTTCAGCAGGATGGCCGCCGCGCGTGTCTCCCCCAGGGAGACGGCGTGGATCCAGATGAACTGCTCGTCGGCCTCGGTCCCCGATGACGGCGAGAGGCTGTCCATGGGCGGCGGGTAGTGGCCGAAGCGCTCGGGCACGGCCACGGCGTAGCCGGGCTCGGTGAGCGCGCGGCGGCGCAGCTTGCGCAGCAGCAGCGGCGTGGCCAGCCACACGGCCAGGCTGTAGAGCCACAGGATGAGCTGGTGCATGCCGCCCGCGCTGCCCTCAGTGCGCGGCGCCGCCCACCTGGGCGCCGGGCTTCACGCGTTCCAGCAGCGCCAGCATGGCGGCTTCGATGCGCTGCAGCGCGGCGTCGGTGTGGCCCTCGAAGCGCAGCACCAGCACCGGCGTGGTGTTGCTGGCGCGGATCAGGCCAAAGCCATCGGGCCAGTCCACGCGCAGGCCGTCGATGGTGCTGATGCGGGCCGGCGCCCCAAACGCGTCGGCTGCCAGCGCCTGCAACTCGGCCGTCAGGCGATGGGGCTCGCCCTCCTCGCAATGCACGTTGAGTTCGGGCGTGGAATGGCTTGTGGGCAGGGCGTTCAGCACGGCGCTGGGGTCGGCATGGCGGCTCAGGATTTCCAGCAGGCGGCAGCCTGCATACGTGCCGTCGTCAAAACCGAACCAGCGTTCCTTGATGAAGATGTGGCCGCTCATCTCGCCGCCCAGGGGCGCGTCCAGCTCTTTCATGCGTGCCTTGATGAGCGAATGGCCGGTCTTGTACATCTGCGGCTGGCCGCCCGCGGCCTCGATGGCGGGCGCCAGGCGCTGCGTGCACTTCACGTCGAACAGGATGGGGGCGCCCGGTACGCGCGAGAGCACATCCTGGGCGAACAGCATCATCTGCCGGTCGGGGAAGATGTTCTGGCCGTCCTTGGTCACGATGCCCAGGCGGTCGCCGTCGCCGTCGAAGGCCAGGCCCAGTTCGGCGTCGCTGGCCTTCAAGGCCTCGATCACGTCGCGCAGGTTGTCGGGCTTGCTGGGGTCGGGGTGGTGGTTGGGGAAGTTGCCGTCCACCTCCGAAAACAGCTCGATCACCTCGCAGCCCAGTGCACGGAAGATGCCGGGCGCCGACGCGCCGGCGATGCCGTTGCCGCTGTCCACCACGATCTTCATGGGCCGCGCGAGCTTCACGTCGCCCACGATGCGTTGCACGTAGGCGGGCAGCACGTCCTCATGGCGCACGTGGCCCCCTTCGCGCAGCTGCCAGCTCTGCTGCTCCATGGTGCGGCGTAGCTGCTGGATTTCCTCTCCGTAGATCGCGCGGCCGGCCAGCACCATCTTGAAGCCGTTGTAGTCCTTGGGGTTGTGGCTGCCCGTGACCTGGATGCCGCTGGCGCACAGCGTGCTGGCCGCGAAGTACAGCAGGGGCGTGGTGCTCATGCCGATGTCGATGACCTCGACGCCCGCGTCCACCAGGCCCTGGATCAGCGCGGCCGAGAGCGCGGGGCCCGACAGGCGCCCGTCGCGTCCCACAGCCACCGTACGCTCGCCTTGCGCGAGTGCGGCGGTGCCAAAGGCCCGGCCGAGGGCGCGGGCCACGTCGTCGTTGAGCGTGCTGGGAACGATGCCGCGGATGTCGTAGGCCTTGAAGATCGCGGGAGAAAGCTGCACAGGGGATTCCTTGGAGATAAGGGGCGGGACCGGCAGGTCCGCCGTCCAGGCAAGGCCGGCAGGAAGGCCGGCAGGAAGGCCGGAATTGTAGGCCCGGTCCAGGCGCGCCCCTGTCAGCCGGGGGCCTAACTGAGGCCGGCCAGGCGCATGTCCGAAAACGGCCAGTGGAACGGCTGCGCGTGCCTATCATGGCCCCATGCCCGACGCCCTCCATTCCCCTGCTCCACCCGCCAGCACAGCCTCTGCGGCCGACGACGACGAGGCCCGCTACCTGGCCCTGCGGGCCCGGGATGCGCGGTTTGACGGACGGTTCTTCACCGGCGTGACCTCCACCGGCATCTATTGCCGTCCCGTCTGTGCCGTACGCACGCCCCGGCGCGAAAACTGCCGTTTTTTTACGCTGGCGGCGCAGGCCGAGAGTGCCGGCTTTCGCCCCTGCCTGCGCTGCCGGCCCGAGCTGGCGCCGCAGGCGCTGGCCTGGTCGGTGCAGGACGCATCGGGCATCCTCGTGCGCCAGGCGCTGCGGATGCTGGATGCGCCGCAGTCCTGGGGCGCGTGCGAAGGCGGCGCCGTGGTGGCGCAGCTGGCCGCGCGCCTGGGCGTGAGCGACCGGCACCTGCGCCGCATCTTCGAGGCCGCGCTGGGCATCTCGCCGTTGCAGTACCTGCAGACGCGCCGGCTGCTGGCGGCCAAGCAGTTGCTGACCGATACCGATCTGCCCGTCACCCAGGTGGCGCTGGCCAGCGGCTTTGCCAGCGTGCGCCGCTTCAACGCGGCCTTCAATACCCACTACGGACTCAATCCCACCCAGTTGCGCCGGCAAGGCGCCGCATCCGATGGGGTACAGGCAGGCGCCCGTGCGGTGCGTCTGGGCCTGCGCCCGCCCTACGACACGGCCGCGCTGATGGGCTTTCTGGCGGCGCGGCAGATCCACGGCATGGAGAGCATCCGCACCGGGCCGGGGGTGCAGGTTCTGCGCAGAACGGTGCGGCTGGCAAGCGCGGGCACCGTTTTCACCGGCTGGCTGGAAGCCGGCTTCGATGACGGGCGCCCCCAGCTGTGGCTGCGCGTCAGCGACGGCCTGCAGCCCGTGCTGCCGCAGCTCATCGCGCGGGTGCGCGCATTGTTCGACCTGGACGCGGACCCGCAGGCCATCAACGCGGTGCTGTACCCCTCCTTCCCGGAGGGCGACGGCCTGCGTGTGCCGGGCGCGTTCGACGGCTTCGAGCTGGCGGTGCGCGCCGTGCTGGGCCAGCAGATCACGGTGGCCGCCGCGCGCACGCTGGCGCAGCGGCTGGTGGAACGCTTTGGCGAGCCCATCGCCACGCCATGGCCGGACCTGCATCGGCTGTTTCCCACACCGGCCGCTCTGGCCGCGGCGCAAGGGGACGCACTGGGCAGCCTGGGCATCGTGCGCCAGCGGCAGGCCGCCATCGTGGCGCTTGCGCAGGCCATGGACGCGGGAACGCTGCTGCTGGATGCCAGCGCCGACGTACCCGCCACGCTGGACGCGCTGCGTGCCCTGCCCGGTATTGGCGACTGGACGGCGCAGTACATCGCCATGCGCGCCCTGCGCTGGCCCGACGCCTTTCCGGCCGGGGACGTGGCGCTGCACAAGGCGCTGGGCGTGCAGGGCCAGCCGCAACCCGCGCGCGCCGCCACCGAAGCAGCCCGCGCCTGGCGCCCCTGGCGCAGCTATGGCGTGCTGCGCGCGTGGAGTGGTTTGGCTCTGGTGCTATCAGACCAATAGCTGCCGGCGCTGGTTGCGCCTGCGCAAAAGGCAAATTTCGCGTTTAATGAAGGATTCACCATGCAATACCCCCGCGACACCGTGCAAAGCCGCATCGCAACGGCCCTGGGCGACGTGCGCCTGGCCGCCAGCGCGAAAGGCCTGGTCGGGCTCTGGTTCGACGGCCAGCGCCACCAGCCCGCGCAACTGGATGCCGCACCCGCGTGGCCCACAGACGATGCGCATCCCGTGCTGCGCGCGGCGGCCCAGCAACTGCAGCAGTTTCTGCGGGGCGAACGCACGCGGTTCGATCTGCCGCTGGACCTGTCGGGCGGCACACCCTTCCAGCAGGCCGTGTGGCAGGCGTTGCTGGCCGTTCCGCACGGCGCCACCACCAGCTATGGCGCGCTGGCACGCCAGATCGGCCGGCCTACCGCGGTGCGTGCCGTGGGCGCGGCCGTGGGGCGCAACCCCCTCAGCGTCGTCGTGCCCTGCCACCGCGCCGTCGGCAGTGCGGGCGCCCTCACCGGCTACGCGGGGGGGCTGCCGCGCAAGAAGGCACTGCTGGCGCTGGAGTCGGGCCCGCAAGCCCGCGCTATTCCCTTCACCCCTCTATTGAATTTCGCATGACAGCACCACACACGAGCGCTGAGGCCCTCTCCCCCCACGCGCCCGCCTGGGTGGGCGAGTTCGTGTTGCTGTCCAGCTTGTGGGGGGCGTCGTTCCTCTTCATGCGCCTGGGCGCGGCCGAGTTCGGCCCGCTGCCCATGGCCGGGCTGCGCGTGCTGATGGCCGCCCTGTTCCTCTGGCCCTTCCTGCTGCACCGGGGCGAATGGCCCGCGCTGCGGCGCCACTGGCGGCCCGTCCTGTTCGCCGGGCTCATCAACTCGGCGATCCCGTTCGCGCTGTTCGCCTGGGCGGTGATGCACATCGCCACCGGGCTGACATCGATTCTCAATGCCACGGTGCCGCTGTTCGGCGCGCTGGTGGCCTGGCTGTGGCTGGGCGACCGCATCAGCCGGCTGCGCTGGGCGGGGCTGGCGCTGGGCTTCGTCGGCGTGGCGCTGCTGGCCTGGCGCGCACCGGCTGGCGTGGGCGCCAGCGGCAGTCAGGCGGGCTGGGCCATTGCGGCGTGCCTGCTGGCCTCCACCTGCTATGCGGTGGCCGCCAGTTACGCACGGCGCTACCTGGTGGGCATTCCGCCACTGGCCACGGCCACGGGCAGCCAGGTGGGCGCGGCGCTCGGGCTGGCCCTGCCCATGTGGTGGGCCTGGCCCGCGCAGACGCCGAGCCTGCGCGCCTGGGCGGCCATCGCCGCCATTGCCGTGCTGTGCACGGGCATTGCGTACATCCTCTACTTTCGCCTGATTGCGAATGCCGGCCCCAGCCGGGCGCTGGCCGTGACTTTCCTGGCGCCCGTGTTCGCAGTGTTCTACGGCGCGGTGTTTCTGGGCGAAGCGGTGACGCCGTGGATGCTGGGCTGCGGCGTGGTCATTGCGTGCGGCACGGCGCTCTCCACGGGGTTGGTGGGCGGCGCGGTGCGGCCGGGTACAAAGGCGCCCTGACGCGCCGCGGCAGGGTTTCACCCGACGCCTGCGGGTCCGCTGCGCGACGCGCGGCACGCACATGGACCGCCGGGCCGCCGGGCGCAATACACTCTGAAACATGTCGCTTTGCGCCTTTGCCGTATTCCCTGCCGTTGCACGCATCCCCGGGCCGCGGCCCGCGGGCGCTGCGCCATTGCGCCAGGATGGCGGGGACCGCGGGGGCGACCAGCGCGCGGATGCACAGGAGGGATATGCCCACTGAGGTGTTCCTCTCCGGCATCGTGCACCTGCTGCTGATCGCCGGGGCGACCGCGCTGCCGCAATCCGTCCTGCTGCAACCCTCGCGCGGCGTGCGCATCGCGCTGGGCCTGGTGGCCGGGGCTGCGTCGACGCTGGTGGCCCTGCAGGGCATGCCGCTAGACGCGCCAGGGGTGGCGTACATCCACCCGCCCATCATCGTTTCCGCCGCGTTCCTGTTCGGGCCGTTGTGCGGTGGCGTGGCTGCAGTGGCTGCGCTGGCCAGCGGCTGGCTGGACGCGCCGGCCCACTGGGGCGCCATGATCAGCCTGTCCGCGGCCTGTTGGCTGATGGGCTGCCTGGCGTGGCAGCTGGGGCGCGCGACACGCTTGACGGCGATATCGCTGGTGGTCGCGCTCACCGTGCTGGTGCCGCCCGCGCTGCTGCCCTGGACCGAGACGGCCAGCGCCCTTGCCGCGCAGGGGGGATCGGCCCCGTGGCAGGGCATTCCCTGGCGCTACGCCTTCGGCGTGGTGGCGCTGTGCGGCGCCGTCGAGCTGCTGCGTGCGCGGGCCCGGTCGCTGCAGACGCTGGGACAGCACGAGGACGAGCTGCTGCGCGTGCTCAAGGCCTCGGGCGGCGGGCGCTGGGAATGGGATCTGCGCAACAGCCGCTTTACCTACCACGGGCGCTTTTACCGGGCTTTTGGCCTGGCCAACAGCCCCGACGACGAGGACTTCACACCGCTGCGCGCCTTCGATGTGCGCGAGTCATGGCAACGCTGGAACGCCCGGCGCCACCCCGACGACCGCGAGCGCCTGGGCGCGTACCTGCAGCGCGTGCAGGACGGACAGGAAGAGAGCTTCCATGCCGAGTCGCGCATGCGCGATGACGAGGGTCACTGGCGCTGGGTGGTCTCGCGCGGGCACGCGGTGGAGCGCGACTCCGCCGGACGCGTGCTGCGCATGGCCGGCATTGACCTGGACATCACCGAGCACCACGAGATGCGCGACGCGCTGCGCGTGTCCGAAGCCAAATACACCACCGTCTACCAGACGCTGCCCGACGCCGCGGGCATCACCCGCCTGTCCGACGGGTGCTACCTGGACGTGAACCCTGCGTTCGAGCGGTTGCTGGGCAAGCCGCGCGACCAGATTTTGGGGCGTTCGTCCATGGAACTGGGCGTGTGGGGCGACACGCAGGAGCGCGCCCGCCTCACCGAGGCGCTGCGCAACCAGGGCGAGGTCCGCGGCCTGCCAATGACGGCGCTGCGCGACGGCGCCGAAGTGCCGGGCCTCATGTCGGGACGGGTGTCGCGCATTGAGGGCGAGGACTGCCTGGTCTTCGTGTTCCACGACATGACGCAGGAGCGCCGTGTGCGCGATGAATTGCTCGCCGCCAACCGCCTGCTGCGCCAGGCGGGCTGGATGGCGCGGCTGGGCGTGTGGGAGGAAGAGCCGGGCAAGGGCATCACCTATTGGTCCGACGTGTGCTTCGACATCCACGGGCTGGACCCGGGCACGCCGCTGCCGCGCGACTATGTGCAGCAGTTCGTCGCACCCGTCTGGCGGGAAGCCATGCACGCAGCCCTGCGCGACTGCCTGCGCAAGCGCACTGTGTGGAGCCAGGAAATCGAGATCGTGCGCGCCGATGGGCGCCTGGTCTGGGTGCGCGTGCGCGGGGAGCCCATCATCGAGGGCGACCGCGTGGTGCGCGTGCGCGGCATCCTGCAGGACATCGACGAGCCGCGCCGCGCGGCGCAGCGGCTGCGTTCTTCCGAAGAACGGCTGGCGCGCATCTTCCAGCTGCTGCCCTACCCGCTGGGGTTCTCGCGCCGCGAGGACGGCACCTACCTCGACGTGAATCCGGCGTGGGAGCAGGCCCTGGGCTACACCCGCCAGGAAGCCGTGGGGCGCACGGTGGTGGAACTGGGCATCTACTCCGCCCCCACCCGCGCGGCGCTGCTGGAGGCGGCGACGGCCGAAGGGCAGCTTGTGGGCTACGAGCTGGAACTGACCACGCGCGGCGGCGACAAGCGCACCGTGCTGCAGTCCATGAGCCCCATCGAAGTGAACGGTGAGGCCTGCTGGCTGTTCGGCCTGCACGACATCACCGAGCGCAAGCAGACCGAACAGCGCGTACGCGAACGCGAGGAACTGCTGTCGCTCACCATCGAGGCGGCGGCGCTGGGCCTGTGGGACTGGAACCTGCCCAGCGGCGAAGTCACGGGCGACGCGCGCTGGCGCGCCATGTACGGACTGGCGCCGGTGGAGACCGGGGCCAGCGCTGCCGTGCACTGGGCGTCGGGTATCACGCCGGAAGACATCGACGTGGTCACCCAGGAGCTGCAGCGCCACCTGCAGGAGCCGCACAAGCCGTTCGACGTGACCTGCGAGGTGCTTGCTCCCCAGGGCGACGGCCGCTGGATCCGCAGCGTGGGCAAGGTGGTGGCGTACGACGCCGCCGGGCAGCCCGCGCGCATGGTGGGCATGTCCATCGACGTGAGCAGCCAACGCGCGCAGGAGCGGCAACTGGAGCGCATGGCCCATTACGACGCACTCACCGGCCTGCCCAACCGGGTGATGCTGGAGCGGCGGCTGCGCGCAGGCATGGAGCACAGCCGTGCGCGCGGCCAGCAATTGGGCGTGGCCTACCTGGACCTGGACGGCTTCAAGCCCGTCAACGACCGCCTGGGCCACGCGGCGGGCGACCGGCTGCTGGTGGTGGTGGCCGAGCGGCTCAAGCGCGCCCTGCGCCTGACCGACTCGGTAGCGCGGCTGGGCGGGGACGAGTTCGTGATCCTGCTGTCGGGCTTGGCCCATGCCGAGGAATGCGAGCGGCGCCTGCATACGGTGATGGAGAGCGTCGCGGCCCCGTACACGCTGGACGGCGAGCGCGTGCTGGTCACCGCCAGCATCGGCTACACCCTCTACCCCGACGATGAGGCCGACGCCGACACCCTGTTGCGCCACGCCGACCAGGCCATGTATGCGGCCAAGCAGGCGGGGCGCAACCGCTTCCATGGCTTTGACGCCGCCGAGGAGCGCGCCCGGCAACTGCGGCGCGAGCAGTGCGGCGAACTGCTGCGCGCGCTGCAGCGTGGCGAACTGACACTGTTCCTGCAGCCCAAAGTGGACATGCGGCTGGGCACCGTGGTGGGGGCCGAGGCCCTGGCCCGCTGGCAGCACCCCGAGCGCGGCCTGCTGTCGCCCGTGCATTTCCTGCACCTCATCGAAGGGCACACCGAGCTGCAGATGCGTTTTGGCGAATGGGTGGTGGACACCGCGCTGCAGCAGATCGCCCGCCTGATGGCACAGGGTCTGGAACTGCCCGTCAGCATCAACATCACGCCCGAGCACCTGCACCGCCGGGGCTTTGCGGACTGGATGGCGTTGCGCCTGGCGCAGCACCCCGCGGTGCCGGCGCGGCTGCTGGCCATCGAGCTCACCGAAAGCGCCGCGCTCTACGACATCGACCACGTGGCGCGGGAGCTGACCAGACTGCGCGCGCTGGGCATGCAGATCTCGTTCGACGACTTCGGCACGGGCTACTCGTCGCTGGCGTACCTGCGCCGCCTGCCCATGGACCACCTCAAGCTGGACCGCAGCTTCGTCGCCGGCATGCTGGCCGATGCGGGCGACCGGGCCATTGTGCAGGGCGTGATCGGCCTGGCGCATTCCTTTGGCTGCGGCATCGTGGCCGAAGGGGTGGAAACGGAGGAGCAAGGCCTGGCAGTGCTGCAGATGGGCTGCCACCACGCGCAGGGCTACTGCATCGCCATGCCCATGCCCGTGGAGCAGTTCATGGACTGGGCGAAGGCCTGGCAGGCTCCCGCACCATGGCGCGCCACCGGCCAGGCCGCCGCGCCCGTACCACCGGCGGCGGCGATAGCCGCTTGATGGCGTATCGAATCAAGCAATAAAAAAGCTTCCAGCGCCCGTCCATCAAGCGCTAGAAGCTATCAAATCAGGAGCAAATTGCCGCGCGTCAGCCCAGCAGTTCCTTGATCTGCTGCAGTGCCACGGGGTCTTCCATGGTGGTCAGGTCACCCGTGTCGCGGCGCTCGGCCACGGCCTGCAGGGCGCGGCGCAGCAGCTTGCCGCTGCGGGTCTTGGGCAGCATCGTCACGAACAGCACGCGCGCCGGGCGGGCCACGGCGCCCAGTTGGGTATCGACCTGCTTCATCACCTCGCCTTCCAGCTTCAGGCGCGCGGCCTCGTCGGTGAGGCCCGAGGCATCGCGCGGCACCGCGAAGGCCATCGCGACCTGGCCTTTCAGCGCGTCGGCCACGCCCACCACGGCCACCTCGGCCACATTGGGGTGGCCGGCGATGCATTCCTCGATCTCGCGCGTGCCCAGGCGGTGGCCGGCCACGTTGATCACGTCGTCGGTGCGGCCCAGGATGAAGTAGTAGCCGTCGGCATCGCGGATACCCCAGTCGAACGTGCTGTAGACCAGCCGGCCGGGAATGCTCTTCCAGTAGGTGTTGACGAAGCGATCATCGTTGCGCCACACGGTCTGCAGGCAGCCAGGGGGCAGCGGCCCCTCGATGGCCACCACTCCCTTCTGGTTGGGCTGGGTCAGCTCCTCGCCCGTGGCCTCGTCGATCAGCTGGACGTGGTAGCCGTACACGGCCTTGCCCGGGCTGCCGAAGCGCGAGGTTTGCTTCTGCACGCCGTTGCACAGCGTGAGGATGGGCCAGCCGGTCTCGGTCTGCCAGTAGTTGTCGATGATGGGCACCTGCAGCGCGTCGCTGATCCACTGCGCCGTGGGCTCGTCCAGGGGCTCGCCCGCCAGCCACAGCGCCTTCAGGCTGCGGATGTCGTATTTCTTCAGGTAGGCCGGGTCTTGCTTCTTCAGCACGCGCACCGCCGTGGGGGCCGAGAACATGTGCGTGACCCGGTATTTCTCGACGATGCTCCACCAGATGCCCGCGTCGGGCCGCACCGGCAGGCCTTCGTACAGGATGGTGGTCATGCCGGCAATCAGCGGGCCGTAGATGATGTAGCTGTGGCCCACCACCCAGCCGATGTCGCTGGTGCAGAAATAGGTGTCGCCCGGCTGTGCCTCGAAGATGTGGCGCATGCTGGACGCCAGCGCCACGGTGTAGCCGCCCGTGTCGCGCTGCACGCCCTTGGGCTTGCCGGTGGTGCCGCTGGTGTACAGGGTGTAGCTGGGCTGCGTGGCGTCCACCCAGATGCACGGCACCTGCGCATCCATGTGCCGCGCGCGCAGTGCCGCCCAGTCGTGGTCGCGGCCCGCGCGCATGGCGGCGGGCGCGAGGCCCCGGTCCACCAGCAGCACGGCCGCGGGCTTGTGGGCCGACAGTTCGATGGCCTCGTCCAGCAGCGGCTTGTAGGGCACCACCTTGCCGCCGCGCGAGCCCGCATCGGCGCTCACGATCACCGTGGGCTCGGCGTCCTCGATGCGCGAAGCCAGCGACGACGACGCGAACCCACCGAACACCACCGAATGGATGGCCCCGATGCGTGCGCACGCCAGCATGGCGAACGCCGCCTCGGCAATCATGGGCATGTAGATCAGCACGCGGTCGCCCTGGCGCACGCCCAGCGTCTGCAGGCTGGCGGCCATGCGCTGCACTTCCTGGTGCAGCTCGGCGTAGGTGTAGGCGCGCTCGGTATTGGTTTCGGTGGAGATGGCCACCAGCGCGTTTTGCAGCGGGCGCTCCGCCAGGTGGCGGTCCACCGCGTTGTGGCACAGGTTGGTGGTGCCGCCCACGAACCACTTGGCGAACGGCGGATTGCTCCAGTCGCAGATCTGCTGCGGCGGCTGCTGCCAGTCGATCAGGCGAGCCTGCTCGGCCCAGAAGGCGTCGCGCTCGTCGATGGAGCGGCGGTAGAAGTCGGCATAGTCGGCGGCCATGGTGCTGTCTCCTTGGAATCCTCCGCGCCGACGTGGCGCGGGTCGGTGGTTATCCAAAATTCATAATTATTCATGCCGCACTTGCGGGAAGCTGACGCGGTCGCCGACGCGGTCCCAGACACGGTCCTTGACGCGGCGCTCGCCGCACCCTCTACGCCCAGCCCACCTTTGTGCTTCACTATTCATAGCTGTTAGCGCTTGGTGGGTGTGCCCGAGAGGCCTATTTGACCAAGGCCAGCATCTCCTTGAATGCCGGGTGCTCGCAGCTGCGCAGCCACTCGAAGGCCACCATCTCGGTGGTTACCAGCTCGGCGCCGGCGCCGGCCAGTCGGTCGAAGGCGGCGTCGCGGTTGCGCTCCGTGCGCGAGCTGCAGGCGTCCGTCACCACCCACACCTCGAATTCATCCTCCAGCAGATCGAGCGCCGTCTGCAGCAGGCAGACATGGGCCTCGCAGCCGGCCACCACGATGCTGGCGCGCTCCGGGGCCTGGGGCTCGCGGCCCTTTTGCAGGTGCTTGGGCAGGCTGCGCGCATTGCCGCCCTGGGGCTTGGCGGGCGGGCGCAACCACTCGCCCAGGCCCTCCTCGGTGGCGCTGAAGTGCATCTTGGACAAGGTGCGCTGGCACAGCGCGCGCAACGCGGCGTCGTTGGGTCCCAGGCGCGAAGGATTCTGTTCCGTGCCCCACACCGGCACGTCCATCAGCCTGGCAATCTGCGCCAGCCTGCGCGCGTTGGCCAGAATGGCTTCTGCCTCGAAGATGGCGGGCATCAGGCGTTCCTGGTAATCCACGAGAACGAGTTGGGATTCGGAGGCGTCAAGCAGCATGGCGGTCATCGTTGTTCAGTCGGGCGGTCATTGTCGCAGGCGCTACGGGTAGCAGCGGGGCAACGGCGCGCGAGCTCCTCGTGCGCCGCATGTCCCGATTCGGGCACAGGGGATGCCCCCTCGCAGCCGGTCCCGCACCGCGGCTCGCCCTCGCGCTGGCGTGTTCAACGTTGCCTCAGGCGCAGCAACTGCCCGTCCGGGCTGTCGGTGAGCAAGTACAACCAACCGTCCGGCCCCTGGCGCACGTCGCGGATGCGCGCGCCCAGGCCGTCCAGCAGGTACTCGTCGCGCACCACCTGCGCGCCCTGCAGCTCCAGCCGGTGCAGCCGTGCGAACCTGAGAGAACCCACGAACAGGCTCCCCTTCCAGGCCGCGCCGTACCGGTCGCTGGTGAGAAAGGCCATCCCCGACGGCGCGATCGACGGCACCCAGTAATGCAGCGGCTGCTCCATGCCGGCCTTGGCCGTGCCCTCGCCGATCTTGCCGCCGCCATAGTTTTCGCCATAGGTGATCACCGGCCAGCCGTAGTTGCGGCCTGCTTCGGGGCGGTTGATCTCGTCGCCCCCTTGCGCGCCGTGCTCATGGATCCACAGCCGGCCGTCTGGCCCCCAGGCCGCTCCCTGGGGGTTGCGGTGGCCCCAGCTCCAGATCTCCGGCAGCGCGCCCGCGCGGCCCGCCAGCGGGTTGCCGGGCGCCGCGCCGCCCGTGGGCGCTATGCGCACGACCTTGCCCAGGTGGTTGTCCAGGCGCTGGGCGTCCTCCTTGCGGCCGTAGCGCTCGCCCAGCGTGAGAAACAGATGGCCGTCCGGCGCCTGCACGATGCGGCAGCCAAAGTGCAACTGGCTCGCCACCTTGGGACGCTGGCTGAAGAGCACTTTCACGTCCTGCAGCGCCGCCGCGTCCGGCGCCAGCGTGGCGCTGGCCAGGGCCGTGCTGTTGCCGTCGCCCTTCGGTGCGGGTTCGGAATAGCAAAAGAAGATGCGCCGGTTGCGCGCGAAGTCCGCATCGGTGATCACATCCAGCAGGCCGCCCTGCCCGCCCGCTGCCACTTGTGGCAACCCGGCCAGCGGCGGCCCCAGGCGCCCGTCGGCCTCTACCACGCGCAGGCGGCCGGGCCGCTCGGTGACGAGGAAGCGCCCGCCCGGCAAGAAGGCCAGGCCCCACGGATGGCTCAGGCCCGAAGCCACTACCTCCGCCGACGCCTCACCGCGCGCGGGCACGGGGTGTACGGGTGCGACCTCCTGGGAAAGCGCCTCGCCGCCCGCCAGCATGGCGGCGGCGGTCAATGCTATGTTAATAATAGCTGCTAGCGCTCTTCCGGTATGGCTTGCAGGCACTTTTGACACAGAGTTCATGGGAAGGATTCCTGGGATCAACCGTGGGTGCTGTCATGGTGCTGCGCCAGCGGGCTCTGTATGCGGCACGCGAGGCTACGCGGAGGGCCATGGGGCCGCGTTGACACCATGGCATGTGCATTGTGCGCGGCCGGGCCGCACAGGCAAACCCATCCTTCAGCGAACCTGCACGCGGGCGCCCCGCGCAGCCGGCATGGCAAAGCGCCGGCTACTGTCCAGGCAAGAGCGGGGCCTTGGCCTACAGCCCGCTCGGCATGCTGCCTGACCACACCATGCACCGCCTGCCTAGCTGCGGGCGCCTCCAGCGCCCGCACGATGAGGCCACGCGATGCCCGCGTTGCCAACGAAAGGAAAAACCATGTCGATTTCCCTCCTGCTGCTCATCATCCTGGTGCTGATCCTGATCGGCGTGCTGCCGACCTGGGGGTACAGCCGTTCCTGGGGCTACGGTCCGGGCGGTGGTGTCGGGCTGGTGGTGGTGATCGTGCTCATCCTGCTGCTGATGGGGCGCATATAAAAAAAGGGGGGGCCTGCGCCCCGCTGTGGCGAGGCGCAGCAGTGCGTGCAGCCGTGTGTCGTCACGAGGTCTGGCCGCCGCCCGCGGCGCCGCTGGCGGCCGATTGGCTGCGCCGGTCAGGCTCTGAAGGACTGGAGATGTCGCGGATCGCCGTGCCGGACTGGCGCTCGTCCACGTTGGTGGCCACGTCGCCCAGCGACACGATACCCACCACCCGCTGGTCACGGTCCACCACGGGCAGCCGCCGCACCTGCATGGCGCGCATGGACGCGATGGCTTCGTCCACGGGCTGGTCTTCGTAGCAGTAGTACACCTCGCGGGACATGACCTCGTTCAGGCGCGAGTGGGTGCGCTCTTCGGCCAGGCCGCGCAGCACCATGTCGCGGTCCGTCACCATGCCCACCAGGCGCTCGCCATTGCACACCGGCAAGGCTCCCACATTCAACTCGCGCATGGCCTGCGCGGCGGTGGTCAGGGTGTCGTCGGGTGCCATGGTGCGGATCCCGCGGGTCATCACATCAGAAACGTTCTGCATAGCTCACTCCATTCATGAAAGACAAGGGTCAGGCGCGATCGCGCAAGACTTGGACACCCGCGGCCTCGGCGCAATGGTTGCAGCAGAAGATGCGCTCTCCCGCCTGCACGCCGTGGCCGATGATGGGCACCTCGCAGTGCCCGCACCGCGGCGCCAGGCGCGAAATAGCGCACTCAAAGCTGTCGAAGGTGTGCGGCTTGCCGTCCAGAATCACATCGAACGTGCGGTCGTAGGTATTGCCGCAGGTTTCGCACTGCTTGGCCATGGGAAGTCCTTTCTTGCAACGGGTTGGCCTTTAGTGTGGGAAACGCGCAGGCGCCGGGCTGTAGGACCAGCCGCCGTACCGGGGAAGGCGCGCCTGCGCAATGCGTGGCTGGGCGGTACTGCCGACCTGGGCGGGATGCGGCGCCCAAGCGATGAGGGTCCCGGCCCATTTCTGCCCTTGTCCTACAGCCGGGCATTTTTCCCAGGCGCAGAGTGGATCGATGCGGACCCTTCGAGGACGGCGCTCTACCGGGCAGCCCTTGCTCCTGCTGAATACACCGCGGCGGCGCCGTCCACCGCGGAGTCCGCGTGCCGGGGCGGGCCGTCCGCGCCCGCCGTCACACACCATGATCCCTGGATGAGGAGCCCCGTATGAGCAGTCCTCCCATCTTCGAACAACTGCAAGCCAAAGCCTCGCAATGGTGCTCGGAATATGGGCGTTACAAGGAGGAATGCCGCGTGTTCGCGGAGCACATGCGCGTGGAGTACATCGAATACCTGGGTGCGCGGTCGGCGGACATTGAGTTCCACGTTCTGAATGAAAACCTGGAGCGCATGAAGGACGAGGGAACCACCCTCTCGCCCCGCTTGCAGCCGGGGGACGATGGCTTCATCTACTTCGGTCTCACGATTGTCTTCAAGATGAACCACGGATGTCTGGATGAGCATGTGCGCATCGGCGTGCAGCGCGTGCGCAACCAATGGCGTGTGCGCTGGAACCAGACGGAGATGGCGTATGGAGACCCGCCGCACCTTGCCTTCTTCCAGAAGGTGACCGCGCTCATCGAAGCCAAGTTCTCCACACCCTTTCACAAGCAGCGGGGTGCGCTGGGGTTCATTCCCGTGGTCAGCAACGACCACCTGGCGCTGCTGCCGCCCGCAGAGCTGCGCATTGCAGCGGAGGCCGACGCGCCCACCGCAGAAAGTGGCGGCCAGCCCGCCAAGGGGTAAGCGCCACCACGGCCCCAGCGCAACCGATTCCGACCTCTCCGTCGGATTCTTCTTATCTGTGCATGCAAATGCAGCGGCCTAGAGTGAATTGGCAGCGATTCACTGTCGCCGCTTGTTCATTTCCCCCATCACGCAGGAGCTTACGCATGCCCAGCCCTACCTCCCAACATCCCGCCAGCCGAGATCAGCGCGCCGGCACCCCGCCCCAGGCCAGCAGTCAGGGCGGGCGGGGATTTGCCTGCATGGACCCCGAGCGCCAGCGCGAGACGGCCTCGCAAGGCGGGCGCGCGGCCCATGCCTCGGGCAATGCACACGAATTCACCTCCGCCGAGGCACGCGCAGCAGGCGCCAAGAGCCATGGGGGCACCCACGCTTCCCGCGGCGCCGGCCAGAGCAGCCCTCGCCGCAGCAGCGACCGCTGACGCGCACTGGCCAGCAGGGCCGGGCCCGCCATGGCGCGTGCCCGGCCCTGTGGTTTTCAGCCCGTCATTTCAGCCACTTTTTATGCAGGAGCCAACGCCATGGAAACCGCCGCCCGTCATTGCCACATCGCGCCGCTTTGCCCCGATCCCGAACTTCCCCTCTGGAAATCCCTGGGCTGAGCAGCAGTCCTCTCGCTTTCTGAACCCCCCACGGAGCCTTCTCATGAATACACCGGCCAGCCAGACGCCCTCCTCGCCCACCGCCGACGAGACCCAGCAACAGCAGCGGGACATACAGCAGCAGCAAGACCAAAAAGACGCCGCCAAGTCCTCAGGCGACACCCAGCAATCGCAGAAGGCGGCACCCGGCCCGGGCCGCGAGGAGCCCGCTCCACCCATGCCGGACCAGCATCTGCAAAAGCCCGGGCATGAACATGCCATGGAGCTCCAGCCCCGTTTCGACGCGCCCCACTACAAGGGCAGCGGCAAACTGCAGGGCATGGCGGCCCTGATCACGGGAGGCGACTCCGGCATTGGCCGCGCGGTCGCGCTGCTGTTTGCCCGCGAGGGTGCCGACGTCGCCATCGTCTACCTGAGCGCCGACCAGGACGCTCAGGAGACCGCCCGCCTGGTGCAGGCGGAGGGCCGTCAATGCTTGGTCATTCGGGGTGACGTGAAAGACGCGGCTTTTTGCCGCGACGCGGTGAAGCAGGCCGTGGCCCAGCTCGGCAAGCTGAACATCCTGGTGAACAACGCCGCATTCCAGGAACACGCCGAATCGCTGACGGACATCACCGAGGAACGGCTGGACGAAACCTTCCGCACGAATATCTACGGCTACTTCCACATGGCCACGGCCGCGCTGCCGCACTTGTCACGCGGCGACGCGATCATCAACACCGGCTCCGTCACCGGCCTGCGGGGCAGCAAGAAGCTGCTGGACTATTCGGCCACCAAGGGGGCCATCCATGCCTTCACCAAAGCCCTGGCACACAACCTGGCGGAAAAGGGCATCCGCGTGAATGCGGTGGCCCCGGGGCCGGTATGGACGCCGCTGAACCCGGCGGACCAATCGTCCAAGGACATCGTTCACTTCGGCGAGAAGACGCACCTGGGCCGGCCGGCACAGCCCGAGGAGATTTCTCCGGCCTACGTGTTCCTGGCAGCGCCGTGCTGCTCCAGCTACATCACCGGGATCGTGCTGCCCATTACCGGCAACGCGGGGGACGGCGCCTGATGCGTCTGATGCGCATGCGCTGTGTTTCCAGTCATCGCAGGGCACCTACCCGCCGATAGGACCGGTCCTACCGACTCGCGTGCACCGCAACCGAAGAATGAATCACGCACATCAGGTTTTGTGCGCCCTTCACACCACCACTTCAGGAGAAATCGATGCCCAACAACAACCCGCAAGGCCACAACCAGTACACGGAGAACTTGAACCAGCGCAAGAGCCAGAGCCGCCAGGGTGGCGCCACGGCCAGCGGCCATAACTCCACGCGATCGCAAGGCGATTCGAATGCGAAAAGCGGTTCATCCAACCGCAGTTCAAAGCAGCGCTGAGCGTTTTCAGCCCCCTCTTCCACCCCCTTTTTTTCAGGAGTACGCAATGGCATACCGAGACAACGACGAACGCA
Organism: Diaphorobacter sp. ED-3; assembly: GCF_027625375.1. NCBI lineage: Bacteria > Pseudomonadati > Pseudomonadota > Betaproteobacteria > Burkholderiales > Comamonadaceae > Diaphorobacter > Diaphorobacter sp. ED-3. Next base: position 2,305,916 of record NZ_CP115182.1, read on the forward strand.
ATTACCGCCAAGACCGCAGCCGTGACGATCACGACAATCGCATGGGCCGCGGCGGGCGCGAATCCCAGCAAGGCGGCGACTACCGCGGCGGGGACGACCGGGAGCGCTATGCCTCCTATGGCCAGGAAGGCAGCGGCTCCCAGCGCTCCCAGCGCGAGTGGGCCGGCGACTACCAGGGCATGCAACAGCAGCGCCCTTATGAGGAAAACTACCGCGACCGCTACGAGGCGGGTTATGACAGCGACTTCCGCGCAGGGTCGCGATCAGGCCAGGGCTACCACTACCAGGGCGGTGCCGGCTATGGCGGCGACTTTGGCGCAGGCGGGCAGCAGCAGGGCATGTACGGCGGCAACAACCCGATGCAGGGCTCGTACGGCCGCGGCTACCGCGGCGCTCAAGGCTATGGCGCCCAGGGGGGTATGGGCCAGAGCGGCTACGGGGGGTACGGTTCGCAGGGGTACGGCTCCCAAGGCCAGGGTTATGAAGGCCATCGCGACGCGGACTTTGGTTCGCAGTACTCCGGCACCGGCGGAGAGCAGCGCGGACGCTTTCAGAACGACCCCGACTACCACCAGTGGCGCCAGGACCAATTGCGCCAATTGGATGACGACTACGACTCCTGGCGCAAGGAGCGCTATGAGAAGTTTGCCGATGACTTCAACACCTGGCGCACCTCGCGCGGCGGCACCGGGCAAAAGAGCAGCGGCAGCAACAGCGCTACCTCATCCAACCAGGGCACGTCGGGCAAGAACAAGGAGCAAGGTTGATCCTCGCTGATCCCCTGGTCCGCAAGGCCTCCGCATGCGGGGGCCTTTTTCTGTATGCCGCAGCGTACCCTAGCCTGCCGCTGGTTTACCTGGGGCCAGCGATGCTCCCTCGCGCTGGCCCACGTCTTTCAGGAAGGCCCACACTGCCTGCATGCGCGCCAAGTGCTTGGCCTCGGCCGGCATGCTCATCCAGAAGGTGCGTGTGAACTCGGCCTCGTGGGGCAGCACGCGCGCAAGTACAGGGTCACGGTCGGCCAGGAACGCGGGCAGCACGGCCAGGCCCGCGCCAGCGCGCACGGCCTCGTACTGCGCGGTGATGCTGGTGCTGCGCAGCGCAAAACGCTCGGGCGGGTAGAGCTGGTCGATGAACTGCAGCTCTTTTGTGAACAGCAGATCGTCCACGTAGCTGATGAAGGCGTGGTGGCGCAGGTCTTCACGCTTGGCCACCAGCGGTCTGCGCGCCAGGTACTCGCGCTGCCCGTAGAGACGCAGGGTGTAGTCGGCGAGTTTGGTGACGATCACCGAGCCGCGCTTGGGCCGCTCTAACGAAATCACGATGTCCGCCTCGCGCCGGCTCAGGTGCAGCATGCGCGGCAGGGCCAGCAGGTCGATGGACAAGTGCGGGTGCTTCTGCGTGAGCCGCGCCAGATGCGGCGCCAGCACCACCGTGCCAAAACCCTCGGTGGCACCCACGCGCACCAGTCCGGAGGGGCCCGCGCCCGGGGAGTTGGCGGGCGATGCGCGCTCCACCCCCAGCACGGCGGCCTCCATGGCCTCGACGGCGGGCAGCAGGTGGCGGCCGGTTTCCGTCAGCCGGTGTCCCGCTGCCTCGCGCGCGAACAGCGGCGCACCCATCTGCTTTTCCAGCGCCTGGATGCGCCGCGCCACTGTCGTGTGTTCCACGCCCGTGCGGCGCGCGGCCCCTGCCAGCGTGCCGGTGCGCGCCAGCTCCAGGAAGTAGCGCAAATTGTCCCAGTCCATACGGCTCCTCTGCGGTGATGTGCAAATTTGCAAAGCCAAGGTGCGTGATTGTCTATTGCCTACGCAATTTCGCACAACTACGATGCAGCCCATGCCAAGTCGGCACTTGCCGTGCCCGCTCCATTGCAGACCACCCCAGGACCCCAGGAGACAACCATGGACGCATCCACCTCCCAGGCCGTGAAGGCCCCCACCGTCAAGCTGCTGATCGGCGGCCAATTCGTCGAGTCCAAGACCACCCAGTGGCGCGACGTGGTGAACCCCGCCACGCAGCAAGTGCTGGCGCGCGTGCCCTTCGCCACGCCCGACGAGATCAACGCCGCCGTGGCCTCCGCCAAGGAAGCCTTCAAGACCTGGAAGAAGACCCCCATCGGCACGCGCGCACGCATCTTCCTCAAGCTGCAGCAGCTCATTCGCGAGAACATGAAGGAACTGGCCGCCCTGCTGACGGCCGAGCAAGGCAAGACCTTGCCCGACGCCGAAGGCGACGTGTTCCGCGGCCTCGAAGTGGTGGAGCACGCGGCCAACATCGGCACGCTGCAGCTGGGCGAGCTGGCCAACAACGTGGCCAACGGCGTAGACACCTACACCCTCATGCAGCCGCTGGGCGTGTGCGCCGGCATCACGCCGTTCAACTTCCCCGCGATGATCCCGCTGTGGATGTTCCCCATGGCCATTGCCACGGGCAACACCTTCGTGCTCAAGCCCTCCGAGCAAGACCCCATGGTCACCATGCGCCTGTGCGAACTGGCGCTGGAGGCCGGCATCCCCGCCGGCGTGCTGAACGTGGTGCATGGCGGCGAAGACGCCGTGAACGCCATCTGCGACCACCCGGACATCAAGGCCATCAGCTTCGTGGGCTCCACCAAGGTGGGCACCCATGTGTACAACCGCGCCAGCCTCAACGGCAAGCGCGTGCAATGCATGATGGGTGCGAAGAACCACGCCATCGTCATGCCTGACGCCAACAAGGAGCAGACGCTGAACGCCCTGGCCGGCGCCGCCTTCGGTGCGGCCGGCCAGCGCTGCATGGCCCTGTCGGTCGCCGTGCTGGTGGGCGAGGCGCGCAACTGGATCCCCGATCTGGTCGAGAAGGCCAAGACGCTGAAGGTGTCCGCCGGCACCGAGCCCGGCACCGATGTGGGCCCGCTGGTGAGCTGCGCCGCGCTGTCGCGCGTCGAGGGCCTGATCGAGCGCGGCATTGCCGACGGTGCCACGCTGGAACTGGACGGCCGCAAGCCCCAGGTGGCGGGCTACGACAAGGGCAACTTCGTCGGCCCCACGATCTTCAGCGGCGTGAAGCCCGGCATGAGCGTGTACGACCAGGAAATCTTCGGCCCCGTGCTGTGCCTGGCCGGCGCCGAGGACATCGACGAGGCCATCGAGTTCATCAACGCCAACCCCAACGGCAACGGCACGGCCATCTTCACGCAGTCCGGCGCGGCCGCGCGCAAGTTCCAGGAAGACATCGACGTGGGCCAGGTGGGTATCAACGTGCCGATCCCCGTGCCCGTGCCGCTGTTCTCCTTCACAGGCAGCCGCGCTTCCAAGCTGGGCGACCTGGGCCCCTACGGCAAGCAGGTGGTGCTGTTCTACACGCAGACCAAGACCGTCACGGCGCGCTGGTTCGACGACTCGACCACCAGCCACGGCGTGAACACCACCATCAGCCTGAAGTAAGCGGCGCCGCGCGGGGCGCGCATGGTGAAATCACAGGCATGACCCGATGCGTGAGAACCCATGCCGCCCGCCTGCGCGTCCTGGCCGCTGCGTGCGCCCTGTTGGCTGCCACCCAGGCACAGGCGCAGGCCGGCGCTGCCTGCCGCCCCGGCGGCACGGTGGATGAGACCAACGCCTGCGCCGTGCAGCGCTACCAGGAGGCGGACACCGCCACTCAGATTCTGTATGGCGATGTGATGCGTGCCCTGTCCGCCCACGAGCGCCCTGCCCTGCGCCAGGACCACGCCGCCTGGCAGCGCACGCGCGCCGCGCAGTGCAAGCAGGCGCAGCGCGCGGCGGAGTCCCGCCCCGAATGGCCGCGGCTGTACCACGACTGCCTGACGGTCCATACCCAGGCGCGGAGCGATGCCCTGATGCACTGGCTGCACCATGGCGAGGCGCCGCAGCCCACGACGAACAAGCCATAAGACACATAAGAGAAGGAGACACCGCCATGGACTTTGAACTCAGCGAAGACCAGCGCGCTTTTGCCGACACCGCGCGCCAGTTCGCCCAGGCGGAGCTGGCGCCCCACGCCGCCGAGTGGGATGCGCAGGGCATCTTCCCCCGCGAGGCTATTTGCCGTGCGGGCGAGCTGGGTTTTTGCGGCCTGTACGCGCCCGAGAGCGCCGGTGGCCTGGCCCTGCCGCGCCTGGACGCCACGCTGGTGTTCGAGGAACTGGCGGCCGTGGACCCCAGCACCACCGCCTTCATCACCATCCACAACATGGCCACCTGGATGCTGGGCACCTGGGCCACGGATGTCGTGCGCGCCGAATGGGGCGAGGCACTCACCAGCGGGCAAAAGCTCGCCAGCTACTGCCTGACCGAACCCGGCGCGGGGTCCGACGCCGCCTCCATCAAGACGCGCGCGGAGCTGGTCGGTAACGAGTACGTCATCAACGGCAGCAAGGCCTTCATCAGCGGTGCGGGCAGCACCGACGTGCTGGTGCTCATGGCACGCACCGGCGACGCGCAATCCGGCGCCGGCGGCATCAGCGCCTTTGCCGTACCCGCGAACCTGCCCGGCATCCACTACGGCAAGAAGGAAGAAAAGATGGGCTGGAACAGCCAGCCCACCCGCCAGATCAGCTTTGACAACGTGCGCATCCCCGCCAACCACCTGCTGGGCCAGGAGGGCGAAGGCTTCAAGATCGCCATGAAGGGGCTGGACGGCGGGCGCATCAACATCGCCACCTGCTCGGTCGGCGCCGCGCAAGGCGCACTGCAGCACGCCCAGCGCTACATGCAAGACCGCAAGCAGTTCGGCAAGCCGATCGCCAGCTTCCAGGCGCTGCAATTCAAGCTGGCCGACATGGCCACCGAGCTGGTGGCTGCGCGCCAGATGGTGCGGCTGGCCGCCAGCAAACTCGACGCCGGCGCGCGCGATGCCTCCACCTACTGCGCCATGGCCAAGCGCTTTGCCACCGACGTGGGCTTCAACGTGGTGAACGAGGCGCTGCAACTGCACGGCGGCTACGGCTACATCCGCGAATACCCGCTGGAGCGCCTGCTGCGCGACGCGCGCGTGCACCAGATCCTGGAAGGCACCAACGAGATCATGCGCGTCATCATCGGCCGGCGCATGCTGGACGGCGACGCGCCGGAGGTGATCCGTTGAAATTCAAAAACCATAGCTGCTCACGCCGGATGGATAAGCGCTAGAGGCCTATTTGACTCCAAAACCACCATGCCTGCTCGCCCCCTGTCCGACGAAGCGCTGCACCTGATCGCCGCCGTGCGCGACGCGCTGGGCGAGCGGCTGAACGCGCAGGTGGAGGTAGAGGAGCGCACGCTCTTTGGCTGCCACGCCTTCATGGTGGACGGCAAGCTCTGCCTGGGCGTGAAGGGCGAAGAGCTGTTGGTGCGCCTGCCGCCGCAGCAGCACGACGCAACCGCCGAAACCCCCGGCGTGCGCGAACTGGACCCGCGCGGCGGCATGGCCGGCTACTTCTGGCTGGAGCCCGCTGCCTACGCCACGCGCGCCCAGTGGGAGCACTGGATCGACACCGCCCTCGCCTTCAACCCGCTTGCCAAGGCCTCGCCCCGGCGGGCGAAGGCGGCCACAAGCCGCAGCAAGGGCACGCGATCATGATTGAAGGCATTTTTGCCCTGTAACGCTTACCCATAAAGCGCTAGCAGCTATCAAAACCATAGTTCCCATCACACACCACAGGAGACAACCACCATGCAAATCGCATTCATCGGGCTGGGCAACATGGGCGCGCCCATGGCCATCAACCTGCACAAGGCCGGCCACAGCGTGAAGGCCTTCGATCTGAGCCAGGACGCCCTGGCCAAGATCAAGGCCGAGGGCCTGCAGGTCGCCGCCAGCGCGCAAGACGCCGTGCAGGGCGCCGAGGCCGTCGTCACCATGCTGCCCGCCAGCCAACACGTGGAAGGCCTGTTCCTGGGCAGTGGCAACCTGCTGGCCAGCATTGCCAAGGGCACGCTGGTGATCGACAGCTCCACCATCGCCGCCGCCACCAGCCAGAAGGTCGCCAAGGCCGCTGAAGCCCTGGGCATCGACTTCATCGACGCACCCGTATCGGGTGGCACGGGCGGCGCCATCGCCGGCACCCTCACCTTCATGGTCGGCGGCACCGACGCGCAACTACAGCGCGCACGCCCCCTGCTGGAAAAAATGGGCGCCAACATCTTCCACGCCGGCGCCGTGGGCGCGGGCCAGACGGCCAAGATCTGCAACAACATGCTGCTGGGCATCCTGATGGTGGGCACCAGCGAAGCCATCGCGCTGGGCGTCGCCAACGGCCTGGACCCCAAGGTGCTGAGCGAAATCATGCGCCGCAGCTCCGGCGGCAACTGGGCACTGGAAAAGTACAACCCCTTCCCCGGCGTGCACGAGAACGCCCCCGCCAGCAAGGGCTACGCGGGCGGCTTTGGCACCGACCTGATGTTGAAAGACTTGGGCCTGGCCCAGGAAAACGCCATCGCCACCAAGGCCAGCACCCCGCTGGGCGGCATGGCGCGCGCAATCTACGCGGCGCACAGCATTGCGGGGCACGGGGGGGAGGATTTCTCCAGCGTGATCAAGATGGTGCAGAAGAAGGGCTGAGCAGGCTTTCCGGCATGCCTTCTGCAAAAAGGCGCTGTGACTTGCGTTGCAGCGCCTTTTTTTATTCTGAGCAGAGTGCCTTTGCTATGGCCTCTTTCGACCCAAAGTAGTCCCTCAGATCAACGCTTTACAGCCGTCATGCAGGATAGTGTGAGGCGCAAGATATAGTGTTTTCAGCGCGTTCGTCCATGGGGCAAATCTCGGGCACCTATTGAACACTAGGGGTGCAGTATTTGGCGGCTGAATTTAGAACTGTTTTCATATACAACACACGGTACGAAGCTAGGCTGCAAGCCCGCTCCGGGGAATTTTTAATCGCCAGTTTAGGCGCCGAGCGTCAGACATGGCCTGCGTCGCGGCCGATAAAGGCTTTTTGTCAGACCTTAGAATAATTCATGGCCACTTCAGATATTAATTACAAAAACAAGGTTCTCACGTTACACAAATCAATCACTACCCCTCACTTTAATGAGCGGACAGTATTGGTGACGAGCACTTGGGACTATGTCGATCTTTGGCTTAAGCGGAATAAGAAAAATGATGCCAGATTCTTCTGGAATCAAGCTCGCAGCTTTTACGAGGCCACGCTCAGTCTCCCAAAAACTTCTGCACCACTCACCGCGTATTACTGCTTCCTTAACGCAACCAAGGCCCTGTTGTTAACAAATGGAAGCCAGTTTAGTGATCAACATGGGGTATCCGGCTTTACCGCAGCAGGCCCCACGGCATTGTCTAATGAGCGAATAAAAATAAAAAATGGCGGCGTATTGCCTGCATTGTGCCAGACGTTCGGCGAGCCGATTAATCCTCTTGATTTATACACACTCAAGGACGTTCTGTACAACTTGCCTTATATCCACAGGGCATTCAGCCTTACCTTCACTGATACTGAGCTCTTCATTCCTATCAATAACGCAAAGATTGTTCGATCTACTCAAACTCACGAGGCTTGGTTGGTTGCCGAACTTGTAGGTAAGTACGCGAACGCAAACACGATAAACAAACTGCCAGCTAGCTTTGAACGTGATGCAGGAAACCCCGAAAAGCACATCATTCGTAGTATTCACAGATTTGATTGGCGTCCGAGGGAGAAGGTTGAAAGTCTGAATCGGTACAAAGCCTTCCATGCCCGCATGCGCAAGGAGATCGTTTATATCCACGCAGGGAGCAATAGATGGTACCTTCGGCGAGGTGGCGCTATCGCAGGAGCGATTAATAGGAACTGCCTCGTCCTCACTTTTGCCGCCATGCATAGACTCTCTGAATTGTCACGCTACGCACCCGATCGATTGGCCAAGCACTTCGATTGCCAACATAACTGGCTCTTATCAGAGTTTATAGTTTCAGCGCCCAATCAGTTTATTGATTCAATCTCTTCGGAAATTACCGGCCATGAATTTTTTGCGCCAGAAAGACTTTAACTGCCAGCCTAGCTGAGTTTTGCAGGTGGGCGGCTATTTTTCACATGGCCGTCGGTGAATTTTTGCGATAAATAAAAAATACAAGATGGATCATGAAAGAGAAACCCGAACGCATAAGTAGCGAACAGCATCAGGCCAATGAGCGCTACTCCTTGGACAGGCTAAACCGCTTCATGAGTTTGATCCAAAAGCAAGATGATCAAGCAATGGTCTTGTCTCTTGCTACATTCTTGGAAGATACTCTTGGGCGATTGCTGCTCGCCTACTTTCGCTCATGCAAAGCAACAAAAGAGCTGATTGAGGGCTTCAATGCGCCATTAGGCACATTTGGTAGCCGAATTAAAGCTGTTTATGCCTTCGGCTTGGTAACCGACGATCAATATAAAGACATGGAAATCTTGCGCAAGATAAGAAATCACTTTGCGCACAACTGGGAGGGAGTCTCCTTTGAACGAAACGACATTCAAGCACTTGTTGGGCAACTTAGTTGCTATACAGTAGATCACAGGACAATTGAGGGTGGCCCAAGGGAAAAGCTATTAGGCACTCTCTCAACCTGCTGTATGGAGCTCCAGGTCTTCCTGGGCCGGCTAGTTGACGGCATGGTGGAAAAAGCCCCCGATGTAAGCCATCGGCTTAGTATCGTGCCGCCAACCGAACGAGGCTATCGACGGTTTGTCAGATAGCATATAAGCATGACCGGCCATATTATTTGCACCATGTTCTACGATGCGCCCCGGCCTGATTTGTCGCTCAAGCGGACCCGCATTTTGTGGGCGGGTCCCCTCATTCGTTGAGTGACCGTTTATTCTGGCTTTTACTGACTGCTCCTGGCCGTCACCGGTCCTTGGCCAAATCAACCCTCTTCATGTACACAGCATCAAGACATCTCACAAATGCCCGGCGTATCGGGTTACTTAAAAGCACCATTCAGGGCAGATATTCATCCACCAATCTCTGAACCGCATTGGCCTAAATTTCATCACGCCGCCGCTTCAGCGCCTCTCTGTCGCGCTGCGCCTCTTCCCAAGCTTTGAAGGCGGCTACGGCGTCGATGTATTGGGGCAACGGCAGGGCTGATTTCCTGCATTTCGGTATTTTTCCTGTTTTTCTTTTTATGCCGAAACTCTTTATAAAACGATCGGTTAGATAGAAATTCAAGCCATCGCCATCCACTCTTGCACGCAATGGTGGGCCAGCGCCGTCACCCAGCAGGGCTCCCCCGGTACGAAGGCAATCCCGTACCGCGGGCTGACCAGAAACCCGGCGCGGTCGAATGCCCGGTCATCGCTCGATTGCACAAACGCGGCCAGGTCACGGAACGGCACGGCCACGGTGCCCAGGTGCAGCGCTTCCGCGCGGGCAGTCACCTCTTCCAGGCGGCCACTGTCCTGAAAGCGGTAGACCACGTCGCCATAGTCCAGCGCGGTCAGGCCGACGTTGTTGCGCGACTCGCTGCGTGGCTGGCCGTGGGCGCTGATGATGTCGCCGCGCGTGGCGGTAAGGGGTACGCCATTCACGCTTTCGTAGGGTTGCAGGTGCATGGGCGATTCTGTGGCGGCGCGGCGGCGCGCGGCAACCGGGGGCGTGTATCGAACCGTGAGGCGCAACACGCGCGTATATTGCCCCGTGTTGCCGTTGGCGGGCCGTAAGCGCCCCGCAATGGTTCAGCATGAAAATGCCGCCCAGCGCCCGTCTGAAAAGCGCGGGCAGCTATCAAAATCGAAGTTCTTTCAACCACCCTCCTCCTTTGACTGCGATGACAGCCTCCACCGACTTCGCCCCCATGCCCGATGCCGCCGGCTTCTTTGGCCCCTACGGCGGGCAGCTTGTGCCGCCGCACCTGAAAGCCGCCATGGACGACATCGCCGCGGCCTATGCCGAGATCACGCAGCGCAAGGACTTCCAGGACGAGCTGGCACAGCTGTTTGCCGATTACGTGGGCCGGCCCAGCCCGATCTTTCATGCCAAGCGGCTGTCGGGCCTGCTGGGCGGCGCGCAGATCCACCTCAAGCGCGAGGACCTGAACCACACCGGCGCGCACAAGATCAACCACTGTCTGGGCGAGGCGCTGCTGGCCAAGTTCATGGGCAAGAAGAAGGTGATCGCCGAGACGGGCGCTGGCCAGCACGGCGTGGCGTTGGCCACGGCCTGTGCGCTGGTGGGCATTCCGTGCGAGATCCACATGGGCCAGGTGGACATCGAGAAGGAGCACCCCAACGTCACCAAGATGCGCATCCTGGGCTGCAAGCTGGTGGCAGTGACGCGCGGCGCGGCCACGCTGAAGGAGGCGGTGGACAGCGCCTTCGAGGAGTACCTGACCAACCCCAGCGACTACCTGTACGCCATCGGCTCGGTGGTGGGGCCGCACCCGTTTCCGATGATGGTGCGCGACTTCCAGAGCATCATCGGCCGCGAGGCGCGCGAGCAGTTCCAGGCCAGGCACGGCCGCCTGCCCGACTACGTGACCGCCTGCGTGGGCGGCGGGAGCAATGCCATGGGCATGTTCACCGCCTTCCTGGGCGATACCGACGTGAAGCTGGTGGGCGTGGAGCCCTCGGGCGAAGGCACCGACAAGCCCGGCCGGCACGCGGCCACGCTGAGCATGGGCCAGCCCGGTGAGATCCACGGCATGAAGTGCTATGTGCTGGAGGATGCGCCGGGCGTGCCCGCCGCCGTGCACAGCATTGCCTCGGGCCTGGACTACCCCGGCGTGGGCCCGCAGCACAGCTATCTGAAGGACATTGGCCGCGTGCAGTACGAAGCCGTGACCGACAAGGAATGTCTGGACGCGTTCATGCAGCTGTCGCGCGTGGAAGGGATCATCCCCGCGCTGGAGAGCGCCCATGCCGTGGCCTGGGCCATCCGCGTGGCGCCCACGCTGCCTCAGGACCAGCACATCCTGGTCAACCTGTCGGGCCGCGGCGACAAGGATGCGGATTACGTCGCCAAGGTGCTGGGGCTTTGACGGGCGGGCGCGGCGCGTGTTCTGCCATCATGCCGCCCTTGATTCACTGAACTGAGAGAACCTGACCATGGCACTGCCACCCAACAAGCAACGCAGCCGCCGCCTTCGCAAGAAGATGCGCGTGGCCGAGTTTCAGGAATTCGGCTTCGAGTACGAGCTGAAGGTCAAGCAGGAGCTGACGCCCGAGCAAGAGGAGGCGCTGATGGACCGCTTCGTGCGGGACCTGCTGGTGCCCCGCAATCTGGCGGCCGCCGGCTGGGTGCGCGAAGGCTTCGTGACGGCCTTCGTGCGCGGCTCCGCCACCGAGGACGACCGCCAAGCCACGCAGGCCTGGCTGGCTGCACAGCCCGAGGTGGCCGAGGCCACCGTGAGCGAGCTGAAGGACGCCTGGTACGTGCAAGACTGAGCCGCGCACCACAGGGTAGCCGCGCAGCGCGGGGCTGGCGTCAGCCAGTAGGTTTCAAGCCTTTTTAGCCTCTAGCCTTTGACCAACAAGCGCCAGCAGCTATCAAAACAGAAGCGAAACAGCCGCCAACCCCCACGGAGGTGGCGGCTGTTGCCGTTGATGCGGTGCGTTCGTGCGAACGGGGCGGTTGGCTCAGCCTTCCGTGATCCCTGCGGCCCTGATGACCTGGGCCTCACGGGTCGGCCCCTGCCCTGTGGCGGGCGGCCGCCACGGGGACGTTTGCACTCAGACAGCGCCGCGCGCCTCCACGTAAAGCGCGTAGATCGAATGGCTGCTGGCCATGAACAGGCGGTTGTTCTTGGCACCCCCAAAACACAGGTTGGCACAACGCTCAGGCAGCCGGATGTGGCCGATGGCTTTGCCTTCGGGGTTGAAGACCATCACGCCATCCAGGTCCGCCGGGTTGGCGCCCACGGCGCCGTTGCTGCCCCACCCGCACCAGAGGTTGCCGAACTCGTCGCACTTGATGCCGTCCAGGGCACCCGGGCCGCCCGCGTCGATGTGCAGACGCTTGCCGGACAGCCGCCCGCCCGGGCCCACGTCGTAGGCCCACACCACGCGATGCGGCTGGTGGCGGCCCTCGACGATGTAGAGCACCTTCTCATCGGGCGAAAAGCACAGGCCATTGGCACCCGCCAGGTCGCCCAGCACCTGGCTGACCTTTGCGCCGCCCGGGTCGATGCGGTAGACGCCGTGCGGCAGCTCTGGCGCGGCCTTTTCGCCCTCCCAATGACCGGCGATGCCGAACGGCGGGTCGGTGAACCAGACCGCGCCGTCCTTGCTGCAAATGATGTCGTTGGGTGAGTTGAAGCGCTTGCCGTTGTAGCCATCGGCCAGCACGGTGATGCTTCCGTCGTACTCGGTGCGCGTGATACGGCGCGTCAGGTGCTCGCAGGTCAGCAGCCGGCCCTGGCGGTCGCGTGCGAGGCCGTTGGAAAAGTTGGAGGGCTGGCGGAATACGCCCCACGCACCGGTGGCCTCATCCCAGCGCATGATGCGGTTGTTCGGAATGTCGGATACCAGCAGGTAGCGCCCGTCTCCGAACCACACGGGCCCTTCGGCCCAACGCATGCCGGTGGCGATCTGCTCCACGCTGCTGCTGTAGATGCGGTACTTGGCGAACTGCGGGTCCAGCACCTGCACCGATGGGTCGGGGTAACGCTGCTGGGGCTTGAATTCAAAACTCTGCGCCGTGGCAGCACCCGCGGCCGTGGCGGCCACCGCGCCGGCCAGGAAATGGCGCCGCGTGGCAGCGCCGGGCGCCGCATTCTTCTCGTGAGGCATTTCGGGATCTCCGTTGTGGGTTTTGCCGGGGGTGGGTCGAATAAGCAGGTCAAGTCACCGGCGCTGGGTTGAACAGCACGAGCTGGTTGGCCAGCTTCCAGTGCTCGGCCCAGGTCTTTTTGCGGCCGCTGGCCACGTCGAGCATGAGGTGGAACAACTCCCAGCCCACGTCTTCGATGGTGGCCTGCCCGTCTGCGATGCGGCCGGCGTTCACATCCATCAGGTCGTGCCAACGCCGGGCCAAATCGCTGCGCGTGGCTACCTTGATCACCGGCACCTGCGCAAGCCCATAAGGCGTGCCGCGCCCCGTGGTGAACACGTGCAGGTTCATGCCCGCCGCCAGTTGCAGCGTGCCGCAGATGAAGTCGCTGGCGGGGGTGGCCGCGTAGAGCAAACCTTTTTGCACCGCCTTTTCGCCCGGAGCCACTACGCCGGCGATGGGCGCGCTACCGCTCTTGACGATGGAGCCCATGGCCTTCTCGACGATGTTCGACAGCCCCCCTTTCTTGTTGCCCGGTGTGGTATTGGCACTGCGGTCCACGCGGCCGCGTGCCAGGTAGGCGTCGTACCAGGCCATCTGGTCGATCAGGGCCTGCGCCACCTCGGGCGTGGCCGCACGTGCGGTGAGCTGGTCGATGCCGTCACGCACCTCGGTCACCTCGCTGAACATCACCGTGGCGCCGGCGCGCACCAGCAAATCGGTGCAAAAGCCCACGGCCGGGTTGGCGGTCACGCCGCTGAAGGCATCGCTGCCGCCGCACTGCACGCCCACCACCAGTTCGCTGGCAGGCACCGTCTCGCGCCGACGTGCGTTCAGGCGCTTCAGGTGCTCGTCGGCCTGGCGCAGGATGGAGTCGACCATGGACATAAAGCCCACATGGGCTTCGTCCTGCAGACACACCACGTCCAGCGGTGCCTCCTGCAGGGTACGCTGGTCCACCAGAGCAATGGCGCCAGGCGGCATGAGGCGCTCGGGCTGCAGCTTCTCGCAGCCCAGGCTGACCACCATCACCTCGCCGCCGAAGTTCGGGTTGAGGCTGATGTTGCGCAGCGTGCGGATGGGTACCGCCGCGTCCGGCGCGTCGATGGCGACACCGCAGCCGTAGCCATGCTCCAGCGCCACCACGTCGTCCACGTTCGGGTACTTGGGCAGCAACTCGGCCTTGATGCGCTGCACGGCAAAGTCCGTCACCCCGGCCACGCACTGCACCGTCTGGGTGATTGCAAGGATGTTGCGCGTGCCCACGGAGCCATCGGCGTTGCGGTAGCCCTCGAAGGTGTAGCCCGCCAGCGGCTCCATCGGCGTCGGCTTGGCGGTGGCGATGGGCAGGCCGTCCAGCGCACGCGCATCGGGCATCTGCAACAGGCGCTCGTGCACCCAGCTGCCAGCCGCTATGAACTTGAGGGCATAGCCGATGACCACGTTGTAGCGGCGCACGGCACCGCCCTCGGGGATGTCTTCCAGCGCCACCTTGTGCGCCTGCGGCACCTTGTCCACCAGCACCTGGCCGCCGGGTAGCCGGGTGCCAGCAGGCAGGCCGCCATCGTTGGCCACGATGGCGACGTTGTCGGCCGGGTGCATGGCGATGCAAAGCGGGGCTTGTGTACTCATACCAATGTCTTTTCCAGTTTCCATGGCGCTACGGCCGCCCGCGGGCGACGAAGCTGACGCCTGCAACCAGGTTGCCGTGCAAGGGCTACCCGGCAACGGGGCGGCATCTCCGTTAGCGAAAGGCGTGCGGCCGCTCAGGGGTCATTCCGCCTTTATGCCTGCGGCCTTGATCACCTGCGCCCACTTGGCCACCTCGGCTTTCTGGAATGTGGCCAGTTCGGCGGGCGTCATGGTGGATGGCACCATGCCGAAGGCTTTGAGGCGCGCCTGGACTTCCGGGGTGGCGACGATCTTCATGATCTCGGCGTGCAGTCGGTCCACGATGGGCTTGGGTGTGCCGGCGGGCGCGAACACGGCCTGCCAGGAGCCCATGTCGAAGCCTTTTTCTCCGGCTTCGGCAATGGTGGGCACGTCGGGCAGCGACTCCACGCGTTTGGAGCTGGTCACGGCGATGGGGCGCAGCTTGCCCGACTGGATGTGCGGGCCTACGACCAGGGCGGTGTCGAACATCATGTCCACCTGGCCACCGATCACGTCCTGCACCGCCGGGCCGCTGCCCTTGTATGGCACATGCGTGAACTTCACGCCCGTCTGATAGGCCAGCAGCTCCAGCGCCATGTGGTTGGAGGTGCCGCTGCCGGGCGACGCCGAGGACAGGCCGCCCGCCGCGGCCTTGGCCTTGCTGGCGGCGAGCACTTCCGCAAGCGTCTTGTACGGGCTGGCGGCGGGCACCACCAGCACCAGCGGACCAGAGCCCAGCATGGCAATCGGTGTGAAGGACTTGACGGGGTCGTAGTCCAGCTTGGGGTACAGGCTCACATTGATGGCGTGCGAGCTGATGGTGCCGCCAAGGATGGTGTAGCCGTCGGCAGGCGCGCGCGCGGCGATGGCCGATCCCACGCTGCCGCCCGCGCCGCCCTTGTTGTCGATGACCACGGGCGTGCCCAGGGCCTGGCCCAGAGGCTGGGCTACCACGCGAGCCAGCGTGTCGGTATTACCGCCGGGTGGAAAGGGCACCAGGTAGGTGATGGCCTTGCCCGCGGGCCAATTGCCCTGCGCTGCTGCAGGCAAGGGAGTCAATGCGCTGCCCAGCAGCAAGGCGCTGGCGGCGGCGAGGGAGCTTTTGATCAAGGTGCGGCGTTGCATGGGGGATGTCTCCTGGTTGGATGGAAAGGACTCAGAAACGTGGCTGGCGGCCGGTGAAGCCGGGGTCGTACTTGCGCATCTGCCCGAGGTCGTCGCGGTTACGGATGCCGCAGTGCAGGTAGTTGTCGTGCAGGCGGGCCAGCGCCTCGCGATCCAGCGTGACGCCCAGGCCCGCCGTCGTAGGCACGCGCAGGCTGCCCTGCTCGAATTGCAGGCGGCCGCCTTCGACGACCTCCTCGTCCTGCCACGGGTAGTGCGTGTCGCAGGCATAGGTGAGCTGCGGCACGCTGGCACACAGGTGCGTCATGGCGACGAGGCTGATGCCCAGGTGGGAGTTGCTGTGCATGGACAGACCCAGGTCGAAGGTCTTGCACAGCGTGGCCAGCCGTTGCGTGGCACGCAGACCGCCCCAGTAGTGGTGGTCGCTGAGCACGATCTTCACGGGGCAGCCCAGGTCGACGTTGCGGCGGAATTCGGCAAAGTCGGTGACCACCATGTTGGTGGCCAGCGGCACATCGCCTTCGCGTTCCATCGCGCGCGCCACGGCAGCCATGCCCTCTAGGCCAGGGGCCGGGTCTTCGTAATACTCCAGCACGCCGCGCAGTTGCTGCACCACCTTCAGGCTGGTCTGTACCGTCCAGTTGGCGTTGGGGTCGATGCGCAACGGCATACCCGGAAAGGCCTGGGCCAGCGCGAGGATGCCGGCCGCCTCCTGGTCGGGCGGCAAGGCGCCGCCCTTGAGCTTGATGCTCTGGAAGCCGTACTGGGCGATCATGCGCCGCGCCTGGGCGACGAGTTGCGCGGGCGTGAGTGCCTCGCCCCAGGCATCCGGCGCATAGGGCTGGTCGATGTGTTCGGCGTATTTGTAGAACAGGTAGGCCGAGAAGGGAACGCAGTCGCGCGCCGCGCCGCCCAGCAGATCCACGACCGGGGCCTGCGCCAACTGGCCTTGCAGGTCCATCATCGCCACTTCAAACGCGCTGATGACCTTGGCCACGGTCTTGGATACATGCGTGCCCGGTGCCAGCGACACCTGCTGCCCCAGGAATTCCGAGGCCGTTTGTGCGGGCGGTGCGACCAGGGCCGCCACGCGCTGCTCCATGGCGTTGAGCGCCCAGGGGGACAGACCTACCAGGGCGGGCGCCGCCTTGGCCAAAGCGTCCAGCATGGGCTGGTCGCCATAGCTCTCGTTGATGCCCACCAGACCCGAGGCGGTCTCGATCTCGATGATGGAGCGCAGGGCCCATGGCTCGTGGATGCCGGCCGCATTGAGCAGCGGCGGATCGCGGAAGGCAATGGGCGTGATGCGGATGTGGCGGATCGCGTGGGAGGTGCTCATCTTCGTGCGTTGAGAGGGGCATCCGTGCCGGCATTTCAGGTCCCGGCTCGAATGAGAGATATGTTGTCTGATAACGTGCGACGAATTATGATCACATCCATGAACACGCCCTCCACGGGATTACCCGAATCCATCGCGTCCGCGGCCCAGCACGCCTCTTCACTGCGCGGCAGAGCGGGCCGCAGCGCAGGGCGCAGCCTGGCAAAGGTGCTGTTCGACGAGTTTGAAAGCAAGATTCGCCAAGGCCTGCTGCGCGAAGGCGACAAGCTGCCCACGGAATCGGAGCTGGTGCAGGGCTACGATGTGAGTCGCACGGTTGTGCGCGAGGCACTGTCCAAGCTGCAGGCCGCCGGCATGGTGGAGACCCGACACGGCATCGGCACCTTCGTACTGCCACCCCGCAGCGGCGGCATGTTCTTCCTGGACCCCTCCGAGTTGGCCGAGTCTGTGGACGTGCTGGCCGTGCTGGAGCTGCGCATCAGCCTGGAGACCGAGTCGGCTGGGCTGGCCGCGCAACGCCGTACTGAGGGGCAATTGCAGGCCATGCGTGCCGCACTGGATGACTTTGCGCAGAGCACGCAACTGGGCGAAGACACGGTAGCCCACGACTTTCGCTTTCACCTGCAGATTGCCCAGGCCACCGGTAACCGATATTTTGCGGACATCATGAACCACCTGGGCACCACGCTGATTCCGCGCACCCGCGTGGGCACCGCGCGCAGCTCCCCGCCGAATGACGGCTACCTGCAGCGCGTGAACCGAGAGCACGAAGAGATCTACATGGCGATTGCGCGCAAGGATGCGGAATCCGCCCGCGCGGCCATGCGCGTGCACCTGACCAACAGCCGCGAACGGCTACGCCAGGCTCAGGAAGCGGCCTCCGCAGCGTCCGCCCTGCCCGCCTGAGCCCCTTACAAGCCATCCAATGAAAAATTTGCGCTGAAACGTTTGTTGTTCTTTCGATGATGTTGTACGATGACATATAACTAACGCTCACAACCTCAGGAGACATCGCATGACTTTCACCCGCCGCCTTGCCCTCGCCTGCGCTGCGCTGGCCTGCACCACGACCATGGTTCACGCCGCAGACAACTGGCCCAGCCGTCCGCTCAAGATCGTCGTGCCCTACCCGCCGGGCGGCAGTTCGGACATCATTGCCCGCTCGATCAGCCAGCAGTTGTCCGAGTCGCTCAAGCAGCCGGTGATCGTCGAGAACAAGCCCGGTGCAAACGGCAATCTTGGCGCCGATATCGTGGCCAAGTCGTCGCCTGACGGCTACACGCTGCTGTTGTGCGATCTGGGCGCGCTGGCCATCAGCCCGTCGATCTATACCAAGCTGCCCTTCAATCCGTCCAAGGATCTGCGCGGCGCTGCCATGCTGGCGTATTCGCCCCACCTGTTGGTGGTGCACCCCTCCGTCAAGGCCAACAACCTGAAGGAACTGGTGGAGCTGTCCAAAACCAGCGACCTGAACTTCGCCGTCACGGCCACCGGCAGCGCACCGCACCTGGCGGGTGTGGAGTTGGCCCGCGCCACGGGCGCCAAGTGGGTCTACGTGCCCTACAAGGGCGGCGTGCAGTCGGTGCAGGACACGGTGGCCGGCCAGACGCAGGTGCTGATGAACGGCATGCTGGCCACCTATCCCCATGTGCAAAGCGGCAAGCTCAAGCTGCTGGGTGTGTCCAAGCGCGAGCGCATGCCGCTCATCGGCAGCTCTCCCACCATCGCCGAGCAGGGCGTGGCGGGCTTCGAAACCGGCTCGTGGCAAGGCGTGATGCTGCCCGCAGGAACACCGCCGGCCATCACCAAGCGCATTGGCGAGGCCCTGGTGGCCGCCATCCGTACGCCCGATGTGCGCTCACGCCTCACGGGCCAGGGCGCCGAAGTGGTGACCATGTCCCCGTCGGAAGTGGACAGCTTCTTTGCCAGCGAACGCGCCCGTTGGGCCAAGGTCGTGCAGCAAGAGAAGCTGCAGCTGGACTGACCGCGCCCAGATTTCCCCTCTTAAACCCCACGTCGCCAACCTGCCGCGCAGCGGCTTTGAAAGAAAGACTGAGATGACTCCCCAAGACCTGAAGAACGTGATGAGTTCCGGCCTGCTGTCGTTCCCCATCACCGACTTCCATGACAACGGCGACTTCAATGCCAAGGGCTATGCCGAGCGCCTGGAGTGGCTCGCTCCGTTCGGCGCCAGCGCGTTGTTTGCTGCGGGCGGCACGGGCGAGTACTTCTCGCTCACGGCCAGCGAATATCCGCAGATCATCCAGACCGCGGTAAACACCTGCCGCGGCAAGGTGCCCATCATTGCCGGTGCGGGCGGCCCCACGCGCTTTGCCATCGAATGCGCGCAGGCCGCCGAGAAGGCCGGCGCGCACGGCATCCTGCTCATGCCCCACTACATGACAGAAGCCAGCCAGGAAGGCCTGGCAGCCCACGTGGAAGCCGTGTGCAAGAGCGTGGACTTCGGCGTGATCATCTACAACCGCGGCATCACCCGCTACACGCCGGAAACCGTTGCCCGCCTGTGCGAGCGCAACCCGAACCTGGTCGGCTTCAAGGATGGCGTGGGCGACATCGAGGGCATGGCCTCCATGTTCCTGGCCATGGGCGACCGCCTGGCCTACCTGGGCGGCCTGCCCACGGCCGAGGTCTATGCCGCCGCCTACAAGGCACTGGGCACGCCGGTGTATTCGTCCGCCGTGTTCAACTTCATCCCGAAAACAGCCATGCGTTTCTACGAAGCGGTGAAGAACGACGACCAGGCCACGCAGCACCAGTTGCTCAAGGACTTCTTCATGCCTTACCTGAAGATCCGCAACCGCAGCGCCGGCTACGCGGTGAGCATCATCAAGGCCGGCGCCAAGATCGTCGGCCACCCCGCCGGCCCCGTGCGTGCGCCGCTGGCCGACTTGCAGGCTGAAGAGATCGAGATGCTGGCCGAACTGATCCGCAAGGTCGAGCCTGTCTGATGCCTTTTGGCCCCGCCCAGCGTTGGCGGGGCTGCTCATCCCGGCACATAAAGATCCAAGGAGCACCCCATGAAAAAAGTCCTCGTGGCCCTCGCGGCCAGCGTGGCCCTGTCTGCCGTGGCCGCCTGGCCGGAAAAGAGCGTGAACATCGTCGTACCGTTCCCGCCCGGCGGCTCCACCGACACCATTGCCCGCGCCATGGCCCAGCACATGGGCGAGAAACTGGGCCAGGCATTCGTGGTGGACAACCGCCCGGGCGCCACCGGCACCATTGGCGCCACGGCGGTCAAGCGCGCCGCGCCCGACGGCTACACGCTGCTCGTGGCCTCGCTCGGCCCCTACGTGATCGCGCCGCATCTGGTGAAGAACGTGCCCTATGACGCAGTCAAGGACTTCGACTATCTGTCTCTGCCCGTGCAAGCGCCCAATGTGCTCGTCGCCTCGCCCGCGCAGAAGGCACGTACGCTGGCCGAGGTGGTGGCTGCGCTCAAGGCGCAACCTGGCAAGATCAGCTTTGCCAGCTCTGGCAATGGCTCGTCGGACCACCTCTCGGCCGAGCTGTTCTGGCAGCAAAGCGGCACCACGGGCGTGCACGTGCCCTACAAGGGTGGCGCACCGGCCATCAACGATCTGCTGGGCGGACAGGTGGATTTCTCGTTCCAGAACGTGAACGCGGTGCTGCCGCACATCCGTGCCGGTAAGTTGACGGCCATCGCCGTCACGGGCGACAAGCGCTCCCCCGTTCTGCCCGACGTGCCCACGCTGGCCGAGGCCGGTGTGAAAGGGGCCGAGATCTATTCCTGGCAAGGAATGGCCGCGCCCAAGGGCTTGCCCGCGGATGTGAAGAAGAAGCTGGCCGACGCCGCCATCCAGGCCATCAATGAGCCGACGCTGAAGAAGCGCCTAACGGACCAGGGCATGGAGATCGTTGCCAACACCCCCGAGGAGTTCACGGCCTTCCAGGCGCGCGAATATGCGCGCTGGAAGACGCTCATCGAAGCCCGCAAAATCAGCATCGACTGATTGCCACGCCCTCTCGACGTCCGCGCCGCAGTTGCCGGTGCGGGCGCCCTCTTGCCTCTGCCGCCCCCATGACACATCGCCCTCCCCGCATCCTCCAGTACGGCCGCATGCCATTGCCCGCACTGGACCACGAACTGGCCGCCCAGTTCGACGTGACCGTGCTCAGCGAGCAGCCAGACCGGGCCGGCTTCCTGGCCGCGCACGGCGCAGATTTTGAATGCGTGGTGACTTCCGCCGCCATGGGGCTGCCGGGCGACGTGGTGCGCGCCCTGCCCCGCCTGCGGTTCGTCAGCAGCTTTGGCGTGGGCTTTGACGCACTGGACCAGGCTGCGCTGCTGGAGTGCGGCGCACGCGTGGGCTATACGCCCGGTGTGCTGGACGACTGCGTGGCCGACATGGCCTTCGCCCTGCTGCTGGACGCGGCGCGCAGCCTGTCCGCGGCCGACCGCTTCGTGCGCCGCGGTGACTGGAGCCGCCAGCGCTTTGGCGTGCACACGCGCGCCAGCGGCAAGCGCCTGGGCATCTTCGGCATGGGACGCATCGGCGCTGCCGTGGCGCGCCGCGCCGCGGGCTTTGACATGCAGGTGGCCTACCACAACCGCCGGCCGGTGGAGGGCTCGCCCCATCAGTACCTGCCGTCGCTGATGGAGCTGGCGCGTTGGGCGGACTTCCTCGTCATCACCGCTGCGGGCGGAGACAGCACGCGCCACCTGGTGAATGCCGAGGTGCTGGACGCGCTGGGCCCGCAGGGGTTCCTGGTCAACGTAGCGCGCGGCAGCGTGGTGGACGAGGCCGCGCTGGCCGCCGCCCTGCAGCAGCGGCGGATTGCCGGCGCCGGTCTGGACGTGTTCGAGGATGAGCCCCACCCGCTGCCAGCACTGCTCGCATTGGACAACGTCGTCCTGGCCCCCCACATCGCCAGCGGCACCCAGGAGACCTGCCGTGCCATGGCCGACCTGGTGCTGCAAAACCTGCACAGCTGCCTTGCCACGGGCGTGCCGGTGCAGGAAGTGCCCTGGTCGGCGGCTGCGGCCCGGCAGGCGCACTCCGCCTGACATCCGGGCCGTTTTATTTCCGTTTTTCTGTTCCCTGAACCATGTCACAGACTCCCACCATCACCGAGATCGAAGTCATCCCCGTCGCCGGGCGCGACGGCATGTTGATGAACCTCAGCGGCGCGCACGCGCCCTTCTTCACACGCAACGTGGTGCTGATTCATGACAGCGCGGGTCGCACGGGCGTGGGGGAAGTCCCCGGTGGCGAAGGCATCCGCCGGGCGCTGGAGGACAGTCGCGGCGTGCTCATCGGCCGATCCATTGGTGAGCGCCTGCAGTTGCTGCAGCAGGTGCAAAAGACCCTGGAAGGGCGTGACCCTGGTGGGCGCGGTCTGCAAACCTTCGACCTGCGCGTTGGCGTGCACGCCGTGACGGCCATCGAATCCGCACTGCTGGACCTGCAGGGCCAGCACCTGGGCGTGCCCGTGGCGGCGCTCCTGGGCGAAGGCCAGCAGCGCGAGCGCGTGGAGATGCTGGGCTATCTGTTCTTCGTGGGGCCGTCGCACAAGACCGGTAAGCCCTACGTGCAGGCGGGAGAGGACCGTTCAGGCACCGACGACTGGCACCAGGTACGCCACATGGAGGCCATGACGCCGGACGCCATCGTGCGCCAGGCCGAAGCCGCGCACGCGCGCTACGGGTTCAACGACTTCAAGCTCAAGGGCGGCGTGCTGGCCGGCGAGCAGGAGGTCGAGGCCGTCACCGCCCTGGCCAAGCGCTTCCCGCAAGCCCGCGTCACCCTGGACCCCAACGGCGGCTGGCTGCTCAAGGACGCCATCCGCCTGATGCGCGACATGCGCGGTGTGCTGGCCTATGCCGAAGACCCCTGCGGCGCCGAAGGGGGTTTCTCGGGCCGCGAGGTCATGGCCGAATTCCGCCGTGCCACCGGCCTGCCCACGGCCACCAACATGGTCGCCACCGACTGGCGCCAGATGGTGCACGCCCTGTCGCTGCAGTCCGTGGACATCCCACTGGCCGACCCGCATTTCTGGACCATGGCCGGCTCCGTGCGCGTGGGCCAGACCTGCCGCGACCGGGGCCTGACCTGGGGGTCGCACTCCAACAACCACTTCGACATCTCGCTGGCCATGTTCACCCACGTGGCGGCCGCCGTTCCGGGCAAGGTCACGGCCATCGACACGCACTGGATCTGGCAGGACGGGCAGTTCCTCACCCAGAACCCACTGCAGATCCGCGGCGGCTTCGTCGACGTGCCCAAGACCCCGGGCCTGGGAGTGACGGTGGACCGCGCCGCACTGCAGCGCGCGCATGCGCTGTACCAGGAGCATGGCCTGGGCGCGCGCGACGACGCCATCGGCATGCAAAGCCTGATTCCGGGCTGGCAGTTCGACCCCAAGCGGCCCTGCATGGTGCGCTGAATGCCGTCATGCGCCCCTGCCTAGAATGGCCGGACGCACCGCGCTGGGTCGCGCGGTATTCCGCCACGACAGGACAGGAGCGCCATGATGGAAGCACAGCACCTGCACCGCGGCCGCCTCATCGACCATATCCAGCTGGTGGTGCGCGACCTGCCCGCCAGCCTGCGGTTCTATGAGGCGGTGCTGGGCGCGCTGCAAATCCCCCTGGGAGGCCAGACCGACAGCTACTTCTGGGCCGACGAGCTGTTCGTATCCACGGCCAGCAGCCCCGCCGCCAATGGCCACCTCACGGGGCGGCACCACCTCGCCTTCCAGGCGAAAGACCGCGAGATGGTGGATGCCTTCCACCGCGCGGCGCTGGCGCATGGCGGGCGCGACAACGGCGCCCCGGGCGAGCGGTCCTACCACCCGGGCTACTACGCCGCCTTTGCGCTGGACCCGGACGGCAACAACATCGAGGCGGTATTCCATGGCGCACACCAGCGCAGCGCGTCCTCCGTCCTGATCACGTTCTGAGCACGCGGGCGGGCGACAATCGCGCTCCACGCGCGCCCTTGATTGCCTGCATGACCACATCGCTTCCCTGGCTGGAACCCGACGATCCTTTTCCACCCACCGACGGTGCCTGGGGCACGGACTCTCCCGCGCCCGGCCTGTTGGCCGCGGGCGGCACGCTGGGGGTGCCCCGCCTGGTGCAGGCCTATGCCCAGGGTGTCTTTCCGTGGTTCAGCACCGGCCAGCCCATCCTGTGGTGGAGCCCGGACCCGCGCATGGTGCTGCATGTGCAGGAATTCCGTCTGCACCGCTCGCTGCGCCGCGTGCTGCAGCGCTTTCGCGCCACGCCCGGTTGCGAGGTGCGCATCGACAGCGACTTTTCCGCCGTGATCCACGCCTGCGCCAACAAGCCGCGGGCCGGGCAGTCCGGCACCTGGATCGTGCCCTCCATGGTTGCCGCGTATGAGGCGCTGCATGCTGCTGGCCATGCCCATAGCGTGGAAACCTGGGTGAACGGGCAACTGGTGGGGGGGCTTTATTGCGTGGCGCTAGGACGGGCCGTGTTTGGCGAATCGATGTTCGCGCACGCGACCGATGCTTCCAAGATCGCCCTGGCGGCGCTGGTATGCCTGTGCCGGCGCGAGGGGGTCCGGTTGATCGACTGCCAGCAGAACACGGGCCATCTGGCCTCGCTGGGCGCCCGGGAGATGGAACGTTCGCAGTTTCTGAATCACGTGGCGCGAGCGCGGCAAGACCCTGCCTGCACCTGGAAATTCGAGCCCGTATACTGGACCGAGCTTTTGCCCAACCCCTCAGCGGCGTGACCCAACTCAACGATCTTCCGCTGCAAAGCCTGCAGTTCTACGCCACGGCACCCTACCCGTGCAGCTACCTACCCGAGCGGCAGGCGCGCTCGCAGGTGGCGACGCCCAGTCACCTGATTCAGAACGATGTGTATTCGGGCCTCGTGGCGCGGGGCTTTCGGCGCAGCGGCATGTTCACCTATCGCCCCTACTGCGACGGCTGCCAGGCCTGCACCCCGCTGCGCGTGGTGGTTGATCCATTCAAGCCCGACCGCAGCCAGCGCCGTGCCTGGAAGCGCCACGCCGGCCTGCAGGCGCGGGTGCTGCGCCTGTGCTACCTGCCCGAGCATTACCAGCTATACCTGCGCTACCAGAACGCACGCCATGCCGGGGGCGGCATGGACCAGGACAGCATCGACCAGTACACGCAGTTCCTGCTGCAAAGCCGGGTCAATTCGCGGCTGGTGGAGTTCCGTGAGACCGGGGCCGACGGCCAGCCGGGGACACTGAAGATGGTGTCCATCCTGGACGTGCTGGAGGACGGCCTCTCCGCCGTCTACACCTTTTACGAGCCCGAGCCGGGCGCAAGCTACGGCACCTACAACGTGCTGTGGCAGGTACAGCAGGCGCGCACGCTGGGCCTGCCGTATGTCTACCTGGGTTACTGGATCGAGCAGAGCCCGAAGATGAACTACAAGGCGCGCTTCATGCCGCATGAGCTGCGCATCGACGGCCGTTGGCAGCGTTCCAAAAGTTGATGGGCCTTGCAGGTCATATCGACCTCCAAGGCCCATCCATCAAGCGCAAGCAGCTTCTTTTTCGATAGCAATCAGCGCCCGAACCGTGCGCCGTCCACGCTCCATGCCCCGGCACCGAAGGCGGCGAATGCCAGCAAGCCGCCCGTCACGGCAACGTTCTTGAAGAACAACAGCTGCTGCATCATCTGCTGGTCCGCTGGCAGAGCCCAGTAGGCGTGGAAGAAGAAACTGGCCGCCAGCGTGAACACGGCCAGCGCCATCGCAGCGATGCGTGTTCCGAATCCGAAGAGCAGTGCCAGGCCGCCCAGTAGTTCAATCAACAGACCGACGGCAACGGCCACGGTGGGCATGGGCATGCCCACGGACGTGGCGTAGCCCACGGTGCCGGCAAAGCCGCTGATCTTGCCGAACCCCGCAGGGATGAACAACAGGGCGATGAGGATGCGGCCCAACAGGGCCAGAGGGTTTTGCAGGGTAGCAAACATGGCGGAACTCCTAGGGTTGAAGTGGATGGGCAGACTTCACGCGGCGAGATCAAAAACCAGAACTTCGGCATCGCTTCCCCCGGACAGGGTCACGCTGCTTTCGTTATCCAGCAGGGCCGCGTCGCCCCCGCTCAGATGCTGTCCGTTGACCTGCAGCGTACCGCGGATCAGGTGAACGTAGGCTTTGCGCCCTGCGGCAATGGGCAGCTCCGCCGCCTCAGCACCGTCGAACAGGCCCGCGTACAGCGTGGCGTCGGCATGGATCGTGACCGAGCCTTGCGCGCCGTCGGGCGAGGCCACGCGACGCAACTGGCCGCGCTTGTCGGCATCGGGAAAGCGCTTTTGCTCATAGCTCGGCGCGATGCCGCGCACATTAGGCTCGATCCAGATCTGCAGAAAGTGCGTCTGCTGGCCCTCGGCGTGGTTGAACTCGCTGTGCATCACGCCCGTGCCGGCGCTCATGCGCTGCACGTCGCCGGGCGGAATGCCCTTGACGTTGCCCATGCTGTCCTGGTGCGCCAGTTCGCCGGACAGCACGTAGCTGATGATCTCCATGTCGCGGTGGCCATGGGTGCCGAAGCCCGTGCCCGGCGCGATGCGGTCCTCGTTGATGACGCGCAGGTTGCCCCAGCCCATGTGGCGCGGGTCGTAGTAGCCCGCGAACGAGAAGCTGTGGTACGAATGGAGCCAGCCGTGGTCTGCGTGGCCGCGATCTTGCGATTTGCGAAGGGTCAGCATGGGGTCGCTCCTGGAAATGCGTTGCGTTGGAGAGAACTGTAGGTGGCGCAGCGCCCTTGCAGGGACAGCGGGCTTGAAGGCATCATTCAAACTCATTGAACGAATAGGCCGTCGATCATGCAAAACACCCGCGATGCCCTGACCCCCGAAAACTTGGCCGTGCTGCAGAGCATTGCGGAGACGGGCAGCTTTGCCGCGGCGGCACGCCAGCTCGGCGTGGTGCCCAGCGCACTGACCTACCGTGTGCGCCAGATCGAGGATGCGCTGGACGTGCTGCTGTTCGACCGCAGCGCCCGCCACGCACGGCCCACCGATGCCGGCATGGAGCTGCTGCGCGAAGGCAAGCGCTTGCTGGAGGACGTGGACGCCATCGCCAACCGCGTGCGCCGCGTGGCCACGGGCTGGGAGCCGCAGCTCACGCTGTCGGTGGACGGCGTCATCTCGCCCACCACCATGCTGGAGCTGGTGGAGGCGTTCTACGCCCTCGGACCACCCACGCGCGTGAAGTGGCGCGACGGCATCCTCAGCGGCACGGCCGAAGCGCTGACGTCGGGCCAAGCAGACCTGGCCATCGGCGTGGCCGTGGGTGCCTCCAACGTCGCCGGGCTGCAATCCGCCCCGCTGGGCGAGGTGCGCTTCATCTTCGTCGTGGCGCCCCATCACCCACTGGCCAAGGTGCCCGAGCCCATCAGCGACACCATGCTGCGCGAACACCGCGTGATCGCCGTGGCCGACTCGGCACGGCGCAGCAACGTGACCATGGGCATCCTCGCGGGGCAGGACGTCCTCACCGTGGACAACATGCGCGCCAAGATCCATGCACAGTTGCGCGGCCTGGGCGGGGGCTTTCTGCCCGAGCCCATGGTGCGTCCGTACCTCGAAGCCGGCCATCTGGTCGAGCGGCAGGTGGCGCGCCCCGCGCGCAACGTGCGTCTGAGCTACCAATGGGGTGGCCCCGGGCACGCTGCGCCGGGCCGCGCGCTGCAGTGGTGGCTGTCGCAACTGCAAAGTGACGCCACACGCCGTGCGTTGCTGGAAAACCACCACCAGTTCTGAATGCGTGGGCCGCGCGGCGCGTGTAGAGTCAACACTAGCGCTGCGCTAATTACCAGCACTGCACCAGCCCATTTCCGACGTCATCGAAGGCCTGCCATGACCCGCTTTTCCTCCCGCTCCAGCGATCGACTGAAACAAGGCCAGCAGGTCGCGCCCCTGGGCGCCGCGCGGCGCTTTGCCGTGGTGGGTGCCGGCATGGCCGGCGTGGCCTGCGCCCGCACACTGGCCCAGGCGGGCCACATGGTCACCGTCTTCGAGAAGGCGCCGCAGCCCGGCGGGCGCACGGCGGCGCTGGCGTCGCCGTTTGGCAGTTTTGATTCGGGCGCGCAGTACTTCACGGTACGCGACGCACGCTTTCAGCGGGCGCTGGACACTGTTTCCGGCCTGTGCCGCGCCTGGAGCGCCACCACCATCCGCGTGCTGGACGCCGCCGGGCGCGTCGCCACCGCCGCGCCACCGCCCGGTGAAGCGCACTGGGTGGCGGCCCCCGCCATGGATGCGCTGGTCCAGGCCTGGGCCGCACCGCTGGCGCGCGAAGGCCACCTGCACACGCGCACGGCCGTCACGCGCATCGAGCGCGACGCCATGCGGCCCACGGCCTGGCAGCTGCGCACCGAGACGCTCGATGGGGGATCGCAGGTGTATGCGGGTTTCGATGGCGTGGTACTGGCCCAGCCCGCACCGCTGTCGCGGGCGCTGCTGCAGCAGTCCGGCGTTTCCACGCCGTGGGACGATGCCCTGGCCGGCGTGGACATCGCGCCCTGCTGGACCTTGATGCTGGCCTTTGCGCAGGCCGTGCGCCCCGGGCTGACCACGCTTGGCCCGCAGTGGAACGCCGCACGCACTACGCACCACCGCATTGCCTGGCTGGCCCGTGAGTCCAGCAAGCCCGGCCGGACACAGATCGAGCGCTGGACGGTGCAGGCCAGTCCCGCCTGGTCGCTGGAGCACCTGAACGACGAGGCCCCCCGCGTGCAGGCCAAGCTCATCAAGGCGTTTGCCGAAGTCACCGGCATACGCGCCACGCCCACGCATGCCGAGATGCGGCGCTGGCGCCACGCGCAGACGCAAAAGCCCTTGGGCCAGAGCTTCCTGTGGGACGCCTCCCTGGGCCTGGGCGTTTGCGGCGATTGGTGCCTGGGGCACCGGCTGGAAGACGCTTTCGTCTCGGGCCTGGAGCTCGCGCTCACCGCTGCATGACAGCGGCCGCGGGCTACGTCGGCCGCTTTGCCCCCTCCCCGACCGGCCCGCTGCACGCGGGCTCGCTCGTCGCCGCCTTGGCCAGCTGGCTGGACGCGCGCGCGGCCCTTGGAGGACGCGGCGGGCGCTGGCTGGTGCGCATCGAAGACGTGGACCCGCCGCGCTGCGTGCCCGGCGCCGACGAGCGCATTCTGGCGCAGCTGGCCCGCTGCGGCCTGTTGCCCGACGAGCAGCCGCTGTACCAATCCACCCGCGGCCCCCGCTACCAGCAAGCGCTGGATGGGCTGCTCCACGCCGGCCTGGCCTACCCATGCGCATGCACGCGCCGCGACATCGAAGCCGCCTTGCAGGCGCAGGGCCTGGTGCATGAACGCCATGTGGAACGCCCCTACCCTGGCACCTGCCGCGACGGCCTGGGTGGACGCACGCCGCGCGCCTGGCGCTTCCATACCCAGCGGTATCAATCAAAAATGCCTCCAGCGCCCATCCAGCAAGCGCAAACAGCTATTTATTCAATAGCAAGTTCCGGCGTCTCTTGGACTGATCGGCGCCTGGGCCCGCAGTTTCAGGATGTGGCGCGGCAAGTGGGCGACTTCGTTCTGCGGCGTGCAGATGGCCTGTGGGCCTACCAGCTTGCGGTCGTGGTCGACGACGCCGACCAGGGCGTCACCCATGTGGTACGCGGCGAAGACCTGGCCGACAACACGCCGCGCCAGATCCTGCTGCAGTCCGCATTGGGCGTGCCCACGCCGCAGTACCTGCATACGCCCCTGGTACGTGCGGCGGATGGCGAGAAGCTCTCCAAACAACATGGCGCTCCCCCCATCGACGACAGCCAGCCGCTGCAGGCTTTGACAAATGCAGCCCAGGTACTGGGATTGCCGTCACCTACAGGCATAGCAGGCATCCCCGATGCGCTCGCATTCTGGGTCAAGGCATGGCCTGGAACCTACAATTCGCCGCTGTGACTCAAACGCTTTCTTCGCAAGACCCGCAGGCCCCCGCGGCCCCCCCCATGCCCGGTGCCGCTGGCAGCGCCCCGGCAGACGTCGCCCATCCCAAGGGCATCAAAAGCTATGTGCGCCGCGCCGGCCGCACCACCACCGGCCAGGCCAAGGCGCTGGAAGAGCTGGGCCCGCGCTACGTGCTGGACTATGCGCCCGCCCTGCTGGACGCCACTGCGGCCTTCGGCCGCAGCGCGCCGCTGGTGCTGGAGATCGGCTTCGGCATGGGCGAGGCCACGGCACACATCGCGCGCGTGCGCCCGCAAGACAACTTTCTGTGCTGCGAGGTGCATGAACCCGGCGTGGGCGCGCTGCTCAAGCGCATCGGCGAGCAGGACATCCACAACATCCGCATCCTGCAGCACGACGCTGTCGAGGTGCTGGAGCACATGCTGGCGCCCGGAGCGCTCGACGGCGTGCATATCTTCTTTCCCGACCCCTGGCACAAGAAGCGCCACAACAAGCGCCGCCTGATCCAGCCGCCGCTGGTGGCGCAGCTGGCGGCACGCTTGAAGCCGGGGGGCTACATCCACTGTGCGACCGACTGGCAGCCGTATGCGGAGCAGATGCTGGAGGTGTTGTCGGCCGAACCCTTGCTGTCCAACACCGCCGAGGGCTATGCTCCGCAGCCGGACTATCGCCCCCTGACCAAGTTCGAGAACCGCGGCATGCGGCTCGGCCATGGCGTGTGGGACCTGGTGTTCACGCGCCGCTGAGCGTCTATTCCCGTTTCCCGATGAAGCCCATCCTCCAGAACCTGGCCGAAATGACCGCCCACCGGGACCACTTGCGCCTGGAGGTCTCGGTGCTGTCCACGCTGCTCAAGCTGGGCCATATCGTGCAGGTGCGGGCGCTGGAGCTGTTCACGCAGGACGAAGTCCTGATGCTGCGCCCGCGCAGCTGGAGCCACGAAGGGCAGTTAGTCTCCAGTGAGTACGACGCTGCTTCAGATCCCCAGCGCATTCCGCTGGCGCAAGAGCCTGAACTGGCCCACTGCATCGCCACCCAGGGCGAGAGCGCCGCGCGTGCCTCCGAGCAGCGCCACACGCTCTGGCTGCCCATGTGGCTGGGCGGGCGCCCCACGGCGTGCCTGGAAATCACCCAGTCCCGCCGCTTCACGCGGCACCAGCGCGACGTGATCATGGGCGTGTTTCTGGTCTACCAAAACTACCAGAGCCTGCTGGATTACAGCGAGCGGGACGCGCTCACCGGGCTGCTGAACCGCAAGACCTTCGAGGAGCAGTTCTCACGACAGACCGGCGCACCCGCCAGCCCAGGCGAGGGCGAAGACACTGTGCGCCAATGGCTGGCGGTGATCGACATCGACCATTTCAAGTCGGTCAATGACCGCTTTGGACACCTCTATGGCGATGAGGTGCTGATCCTGGTGGCCAACCGCCTGCGCACCCTGTTCCAGAGCCAGGACAGCATCTTCCGCTTCGGCGGAGAGGAGTTCGTGGTGCTGCTGCGTTCCCTCACGCTGGCGCAGGCGCGCCAGGCGCTGGAGCGGTTGCGCGCGGCCGTGCAGACGCATGTGTTCCCGCAGATCGGACACATCACCGTGAGCATCGGCTTCGCGGCCACGCAACAGGGCTCGCCGGTGGAGATCCTGGGGCGCGCGGACCAGGCGCTCTACTATGCCAAGGAACATGGACGCAACCAGGTCTGCTTCTATGAAGATCTGGTCAACAGTGGCGCCTTGCAGATCAAGGTGGCGCACGACGAAGTGGAGCTGTTCTAGCCCATTTGCCGGCAGACGGTGCTGCGCCTGCCGTCTTTTGCCTAGCCCCGTGGGTCAGGTGTAACCGCGGCGCAGGCCACCACCGCCCACGCGGGTGCAACATGTCCGCAATTGCGCCCGGCCCCCGTCTGGGGGCCCAGGCCGCCGTCAGATGCGCTCGCCCACCCAGCCCTGCACGGCTGCCAGCGCCTGCGGCAGCGCCGCCGCGTTGGTGCCGCCGGCCATGGCCATGTCGGGTTTTCCGCCCCCTTTGCCACCCACTTGGGCCGCCACGAAGTTCACCAGATCCCCGGCCTTGACACGGCCGATGCTGTCGGCCGTCACGCCAGCCGCCAGCTGCACCTTGTCGCCATCGACGGCCGCCAGCACGATGGCCGCCGTCTTGAGCTTGTCCTTGAGCTTGTCCATGGTCTCGCGCAGGGTCTTGGCGTCCGCGCCTTCCAGCCGGGCCGCCAGCACCTTGATGCCCTTGACGTCCACGGCCTGGCCGGCCAGCTCGTCGCCCTGGCTGGAAGCCAGCTTGCCCTTGAGTGCAGCCAGTTCCTTCTCGAGCGTCTTGATCTGATCGAGCGCACCGCCAATGCGGGCGGTCAGCTCCGCGGGGGGCGCCTTCAGGGCGGCTGCAGCCTGGTCCACCGTGGACTCCAGCGACTGCAGGTAGGCCAGCGCGTTCTCGCCGGTCACCGCCTCGATGCGGCGCACGCCCGCGGCCACGCCGCCCTCAGCCACCACCTTGAACAGGCCGATGTCGCCCGTGCGGCGCACGTGCGTGCCGCCGCACAGCTCGCGGCTGGTGCCGATGTCCAGCACACGCACGGTCTCGCCGTACTTCTCGCCGAACAGCATCATGGCGCCCGTTTTCTGCGCGCTTTCGATGTCCATCAGGCGCGCGTTGGTGTCGGTATTGGCCAGCACCTCGGCATTCACCAGGCGTTCGATCTCGCGAATCTGCGCGGCCGTCAGCGGCGCGTTGTGCGCGAAGTCAAAGCGCGTGCGCTCGGCGTTCACCAGGCTGCCCTTTTGCTGCACATGGTCGCCCAGCACCTCGCGCAGCGCCTTGTGCATGAGGTGGGTGACCGAGTGGTTGCGCATGGTGGCCGCGCGCAGTTGCAGGTCCACCTGCGCCTGCACCGTGTCGCCCACATTCAGCGTGCCGGCTTCCAGGATGCCGTGGTGGCCGTAGACGTCGGCCTTGATTTTCTGCGTGTCGGCCACGGTGAAGCACGCCGAGCCAGCGCCGATGGTGCCTTGGTCGCCCACCTGGCCGCCGCTTTCGGCATAGAACGGCGTGCGGTCCAGCACCACCACGCCGCTCTGGCCCGCGTGCAGGGCTGCGGTGCTGGTGCCGTCCACGTACAGCGCGACGATCTTGGCACTTTCGGCCAGTTGCTCGTAACCCGTGAACTGGTTGGCCGCGCCGGTGTATTCCAGCGCGCGGTCCATCTTGAACTTGCCTGCGGCGCGGGCAGTGCTCTTCTGGTGTTCCATGGCGGTGGCAAAGCCCGCTTCGTCCACGTTGACGCCCCGTTCGCGGCACACGTCATTCGTCAGGTCCAGCGGGAAGCCATAGGTGTCGTGCAGCTTGAACGCCACGTCGCCCGGCAGCGTCTTGGCGCCGCCAGCCAAAGCGCTGTCCAGAATCTCCATGCCGTGCGCCAGGGTCTCGAAGAAGCGTTCCTCTTCCACCCGCAGCACATCCGTGATGCGCGCCTGTTGCTCGCGGATCTTGGGGTAGGCATCGCCCATCTGCTGCACCAGGTCTTGCACCAGCTTGTGGAAGAACGGCGTCTTGCGACCCAGCTTGTAGCCGTGGCGAATGGCGCGGCGCACGATGCGGCGCTGCACGTAGCCGCGGCCCTCGTTGCTGGGGATGACACCGTCGGCGACCAGGAAGGCGGTGGCGCGGATGTGGTCGGCGATGACCTTGAGCGACGGGTTGGTCAGGTCGCTTGTGCCTGTTTCGCGCGCCGCGGCCTTGATCAGCGCGTCGAACAAGTCGATCTCGTAGTTGCTGTGCACGTGCTGCAGGATGGCGGCCAGGCGCTCCAGGCCCATGCCGGTGTCCACGCAGGGTGCGGGCAGCGGCTTGACGTTGCCTTGCTCGTCCATGTCGAACTGCATGAACACGTTGTTCCAGATTTCGATGAAGCGGTCGCCGTCCTCATCCGGGCTGCCCGGGGGGCCGCCGGCAATGTGCTCGCCGTGGTCGTAGAAGATCTCCGAGCACGGGCCGCAGGGGCCGGTGTCGGCCATCATCCAGAAGTTGTCGCTCTTGTAGCGGCCGCCCTTGTTGTCACCGATGCGGATCACCCGCTCGGGCGGCAGGCCGATTTCTTTGGTCCAGATGTCGTAGGCCTCGTCGTCCTCGGCGTAGACCGTGGCCAGCAAGCGCTCGGGAGGCAGCTTGTAGACCTCGGTCAGCAGCTCCCAGGCCCACTTGAGCGACTCGCGCTTGAAGTAGTCGCCAAAGCTCCAGTTGCCCAGCATCTCGAAGAACGTGTGGTGGCGCGCGGTGTAGCCCACGTTCTCCAGGTCGTTGTGCTTGCCGCCGGCGCGCAGGCAGGTCTGCACCGATGTGGCGCGCACATAGGGGCGCTTGTCCGTACCCAGGAACACATCCTTGAACTGCACCATGCCCGAGTTGGTGAACATCAGCGTGGGGTCGTTGCCCGGCACCAGCGGACTGGACGCCACCACGGTATGCCCCTTGGCGGCGAAGAAGTCCAGGAAGGTCTTGCGAATGTCTGCAACGGAGAAAGTCGGTGTGCTCATGGTGTGTATGGGGTTCGTGGGCGGGTATGGCAGCGCAAGGCATCCCGTCGTGACCAACCTGCCATTATAGATTTCACCCTTGCGCACGCACGGCGCTATCCTGCCCCTTTGCCTTGCCCGCCGCGGCCTTCCAGGAGCCACCCCATGGACATGAAGACATCACCCCTTTCCCTGCTCAAGGATCCGAGCCTGCTCAAGACCGACGCCCTGCTGGGAGGCCAGTGGTTCGCAGGCGGCGCACGCTTTGCCGTGCACGACCCGGCCACGGGCCTGAAGTTGGCCGATGTGGCCAACCTGGGGGCCAAGGAAGCCGAGCTGGCCATCGCCGCCGCCAACGAAGCATGGCCCGCATGGAAGGCCAAGACCGCCAAGGAGCGCAGCACCATCCTGCGCCAGTGGTTTGACCTGCTCATGCAGCACCAGGACGACCTGGGCCGGCTCATGACGGCAGAACAAGGCAAGCCACTGCCCGAGGCCAAGGGCGAGGTGGCCTATGGCGCAAGCTTCGTCGAGTGGTTTGCCGAGGAGGCCAAGCGCGTGAACGGCGAGACCCTGCCGCAGTTCGACAACAACCGCCGCCTTTTGGTGCTCAAGCAGCCCATCGGCGTGTGCGCGGCGATCACACCGTGGAACTTCCCCTTGGCGATGATCACGCGCAAGGTGGCGCCGGCGCTCGCGGCGGGCTGTCCGGTGGTCATCAAGCCGGCCGAGCTCACCCCCCTCACCGCCCTCGCCGCGGCCGAGCTGGCGTTGCGCGCGGGCATTCCCGCAGGCGTGCTGAGCGTGCTGACGGCCGATGCGGAGAACTCCATCGCCATCGGCAAGGTGCTGTGCGCAAGCGACGTCGTGCGCCACCTGTCGTTCACCGGCTCGACGGAGGTCGGGCGCATCCTCATGGCCCAGTGCGCGCCCACGGTGAAGAAGCTGAGCCTGGAGCTGGGCGGCAATGCGCCGTTCATCGTGTTCGACGATGCCGACCTCGACTCCGCCGTGGAAGGCGCCTTTGCCAGCAAATACCGCAATGCCGGGCAGACCTGCGTGTGCACCAACCGCTTCTACGTGCAGGCGGGGGTGTACGACGCCTTCGTCGCCAAGTTTGCCGCTCGCGTAAAAACCGCGAAGGTCGGCAATGGCTTCGAGGACGGCGTGAACCAGGGCCCGCTGATCGAACCCGCCGCGGTGGACAAGGTACAGCGCCACCTGGACGACGCCATCGCCAAGGGCGCCAGCGTCGTGACGGGCGGAAAGCACCTGGCGGAACTGGGCGCGGGCCAGTTCTTTGAGCCCACGGTGCTGGCCAACGCCACCGCTGGAATGCTGTGCGCGCGCGAGGAAACCTTCGGCCCGCTGGCGCCGGTCTTCAGGTTCGAGACCGAGCAGGAAGCCATCGCTGCCGCCAACGCCACCGAGTTCGGCCTGGCCAGCTACTTCTATAGCCGCGACGTGGGCCGCATCTTCCGAGTGGGCGAGGCGCTGGAATATGGCATGGTGGGTGTGAACGTCGGCATTCTCGCGACCGAGCATGTGCCCTTCGGCGGCGTCAAGCAGTCGGGCCTGGGGCGCGAGGGCTCCCACTACGGCATGGACGACTATGTGGAGATCAAATACCTCTGCGTGGGCGATATCCAGAAGTAGAGAGCACTTTACTTCTTTTTTTATAGCTGCCAGCGCTTGCTCCTATTGCCCGATGGCCAGAAATTCCCACGAACCCATGTGCTGGCAGGACAGGCTGGACGTCGGCCGGCGCAGAACGCACGGTTGCCCGGAAAGCACGCGGCAGTGCGCTAGAATCCACCGACTTTGCGGGCGTCGTTCAATGGTAGGACCTGAGCTTCCCAAGCTCAAGACGTGGGTTCGATTCCCATCGCCCGCTCCACTTCAGCTTTCCATGGTGTTCCAAGGACGTCCATGGAGTGTTGCAAGTCATTGTCACGGTTCGGCTTTTCCAGAAAAGCCGTTCCAGTGACGTCCAGCGAAATCCACTGACGGCCGGCCCAAACTGGTACAAAAAGTGGCCCAAACAATGCGCGAACTTCCCCTGCCGCATTGTTGCTGGAGGAGCCGAGGTCCGATGGGAAACATGGCACTCAACTCGCTTTCATGGAGTTGGGATCATGCTTTCAGACCTCATGGCCCGGCAGGCCAAGTCCACCGGCAAGCCATACGCACTGGCCGACTTCGACGGCCTCTATCTCTACGTTTCCGCCATCGGCACCAAGGCTTGGCACTTCCGCTATTCGTGGTTTGGCAAGCGTGAGCGCATCACCCTAGGCAACTATCCGGCGCTTTCCCTGAAGGACGCCCGTGCACTTCGCGATGAAGCCCGCTCGCTGCTCGCCAAGGGCGTCAATCCCCACAGCGAACGCAAGCGCAAGCGGCACGCGATCGTCCTGGCCGGCGAGCACACCTTCATGGCCGTCTACGAGCAATGGCTGGCCCATCGCCGGCTCTCGCTGGAGGAAGGACGGCAGACCAGCCTGGAACAGATCGGGCGCGTCTTCAAGAAAGATGTGTTCCCCTCGCTACGGCACCTGACCATCTACGAAATCACCCGCGCGCACCTGCTGGACATCATCGGCAAGGTGGAGAAGCGCGGCTCGCTGTCCGTGGCCGAGAAGCTGAGGACCTGGTTCACCCAGTTGTTCACCTACGCCACGGTGGCGATTCCCAACATGGGCGATAACCCGTCCAGGGACCTGGAAGTGGTCGCGCTGCCGTTGCCGCCTGTCGAACACAACCCGTTCCTGCGCATGCACGAGCTGCCGGTTATGCTGCAGACACTGCGCAAGTACCGCGGGCGCCTGAACACGCAGTTGGGCATCCGGCTGCTGATGCTCACTGGTGTGCGCACCGGCGAGCTTCGCTTCGCCACGCCCGATCAGTTCGACCTCGACCGGGGCCTGTGGGTCATCCCGGTGGCCAGGCTCAAGCAGCGCGCGCTGCTGACCAAGAAGAAGCGCAAGCGTCTCATCGACATCCCGCCCTACATCGTGCCGCTGTCGGTGCAGGCGCAGGAGATCGTTCGCCACCTGTTGGACCAATGCAAGCCTGCCCAGGTCCATCTCATCCCAGGCGACTGGTGCCTGAAGAACCCGATCAGCGAGAACACGCTCAACGCCGCGCTCAAGCGCATGGGCTACGAGGACCAGCTCACGGGGCATGGCATCCGGGCGACGATCTCGACGGCGCTGAACGAACTCGGCTACCCGAAGAAATGGGTGGATGCCCAGCTATCGCATGCCGATCCAGACAAGATCAGCGCGACCTACAACCATGCCGAATACGTCGAGCAACGCCGCGTCATGATGCAGGACTGGGCTGATCGCCTGGACCTGTTCGAGCAGAACCAGGTCGAGGTTGCCAGCCGGCATCTGACCATCACGCTCCAGGGCCTGCCGACCATCGCCGGCCAGGCGGCCGTGCAGCCGCCGGTGGTCGACCTCACCGCGCCGCAGCTGATCGTGACCGCGCCGACGTCCAACCAATCCGAAGCGCCGGCATCGGTACAGCGGCTGTCGGCCGTGCGCATGCCCGAGTACGCGCGGCCGCGCCTGTCGGAGGTGCAGCGCGGACGCCTGCAGGTGCTGGAGACCTTCGAGGCGCCGCACAACCTCTCGGTGGCGGACTACGCCAAGCTCGCGGGCAAGTCGCGCCGCTGGATCACCTACGAGATCCAGGCCGGCAACCTGCTGTCGATCCACATGGGGCACCGCGGGCAGCGCGTGCCAGACTGGCAGCTCGATCCGCTCAAGCGCAGGCTGGTCCAGTCTGTCCTGAAGCAACTGCCACGGGGCGTCGACACCTGGGACATCTACCACGCACTCCTGCGCTCGTACGAGGCTCTCGGGACACGGCCGGCCATCGAAGCCGTCAACCCAACGAACCTGCACCTTGCCGCGCGGCTGGTGGCCGCACAGTGCATGCAGGCGAGCGAGCCAGTCGTGACGACAGAGTTCCCTGAGCAGGTCCGGCAAAGCGTGCAGCGGCTGGTGCGCGAAGCCGTCGCTGCCGATGCCGCCGAAGTGGCGCCCGGAGACTGATCAAGCCAGGGGCGCGCCGAAGTTCGGTCAGGCGCTTGCCTGGAGCGCGTGGAAGAACGGCTCCAGGCGGGCGCTGCCCGTATCTCGACGGCTCAGGAAGTACGTGGTGAGCGTCAGCGCGCCCTCTTGCAAGGGACGCTGGACAACGCCAAGGGAACGATGGCCCTCAATGCGGGTGGCGGGTGCCAAGCAGACACCGTAGCCGGCGGCCACCAAGGTCATCATCAACCCGAACGATGTGGCCGTCGTGACGGCCGAGGGGACGACGCCGGCTGCCGTCAGCAGTGAGTCGATTTGCCCACAGTAGCCGACACAGTCGCGCCCATCCAGGGCGATCCAATGGTGGTCGGCCGCCTGCTCCAGGGACACTGACGCAAAGGCCAGCAAGGGGTGATGGGCCGACACGGCCAATGCCAGCGCATCGCGCCAGACGGGTCGGACATCGATGCCTTCAGGGGCTGCGGGCGATTGGCAGAGGCCTGCCTCGAAAGCCCCCGCGAGCAGTCCTCGATGCTGATCCTCCAAGCGCTCTTCGTGAAGACGAATCGGGTCGTCCGGATAGCGCCGACGGTGTACCGCCATCGGTACCGACAACCTGGGATAGGCCAGGCAGTCCGACAGGGCAATGTTCAAAGGATCGGAAGCGATCATCGTGTCACCCGCACAACGCCGACACTGGAAAAAACCGCGTGCCATCGGTCAATGAGATAAGTTTAACGTGGTTTAAATTCGCGTGAAACGTGACGCTTCTGTTGATGCAGAAGCGATCAGTGCAACGCGGGAGACCTGCGGGAACAAGAACCTATGAAAGCGAGCCAGCGCGCGCTTTCGGCGTTGCCGTGCGCGAGGCACGGTCCGCGAAGGCGCTGGCGCAGGAGGTGCTGGCGGAACAGGCGGGTATCGCGCGATCGCACATGGGCAAGATCGAGCGCGGCGAGCACATGCCCACGCTAGTGTTGATCCTGCGGATCGCGAAGGGGCTGGGTTGCTCGGCCGCGGCACTGATGGCTGCGACCGAGGCGCAACTGTCCGAAAAACAGGAAGACGCTGTCTAGGTCGGCGTTGCGTCTCTCGCCTACAACGAGGTAGTACGCAGGCGCCGCATTGCCGTCAGTGATTACCTATCGATAGACGGGATGGCGACGGCACAGATCCGCCACCTGCTGTCTTACTCGATCCCGCACGGCCATTAATCCAACACCACCGGTTTCCAATGCATCCAGCACGTCGCACAACCAGCCGGCCAGTTGCTCGCACTCGGCCACGCCGAAGCCGCGCGTGGTCACGGCGGGCGTGCCGATGCGCACGCCAGAGGTCACAAACGGCGAACGCGGGTCGCCCGGCACGCTGTTCTTGTTGGTGGTGATCCAGGCATCGGCCAGCGCCGCGTCCGCATCCTTACCGGTGTAGGGCCTGGCGGACAGGTCGATCAGCATCAGGTGATTGTCGGTACCGCCCGAAACGATTTTGTGGCCGCGCTGCTGGATCACCGCGGCCATGGCGCGAGCGTTCGCCACCACCTGGCGCTGGTAGGCCTTGAATGCAGGTTGCAGCGCCTCCTTGAACGCCACCGCCTTGGCGGCGATAACATGCATCAGCGGCCCGCCCTGGACGCCGGGGAATACGGCGGAGTCGAGCTTTCTGTAAAGGCCCTCGTCCTGCCCTTTCGAGAGAATGATACCGCCACGCGGGCCGCGCAGGGTCTTATGGGTGGTGCTGGTGACCACGTGAGCGTGGGGCAACGGGTCAGGATACTCGCCTGCCGCCACCAGGCCGGCGACATGGGCCATGTCCACCCAGAAGATGGCACCCGCCCTGTCGGCGATGGCGCGCATGCGTGCCCAGTCCTTGTGCCGCGAATAGGCGGAGAAGCCGCCGATCAGCAGTTTCGGCCGTGCCTGCATCGCGATGCGCTCCATCTCGTCGTAGTCAATCAGCCCGGTTTGGGGGTCGAGTCCATAAGGCACGATCTTGTAATGGCGGCCGGAGAAGTTGGATGGGTTACCGTGGGTCAGGTGGCCACCCTGAGCCAAGTTCATGCCCATCACGGTATCGCCGGGATTGGCCAGCGCCAGAAACACGGCTGCGTTGGCCTGGGCGCCGGCATGGGGCTGGACGTTGGCCCAATCACAGTCGAATAGCACCTTGAGCCGCTCGATGGCTAAGCGTTCGGCCACGTCCACATGCTCGCAGCCGCTGTAGTAGCGCTTGCCTGGGTAACCCTCGGCGTACTTGTTGGTGAACACCGAATTCTGGATGGCCATCACCAAAGGGCTCGCGTAGTTCTCGGAGGCGATCAGTTCGACATGATCCTCCTGACGGCGCGCTTCGTGGTGGACTGCCAGGGCAAGTTCCGGGTCGAAATCGGCGAGGGCAACAGAAGTGTCATACATGGTGTGCGTCCTGGTCGGGCGGATAGCGGTTGGGGTTGGACGTCATACGGTGATGTCCATCGGCTGAGCCGGAACAGACCAAACCTCGCAATCAACCAGGTCCGATGAAAGCAGGCGCGCTACACGCACCACGATGTCGTCAATCTGACGCTCGTCGCAAACGAATGGTGGCAATAGCCTGATCACGGTGTCTCGGGTCACGGTGATGAGCAGGCGCTGCTCAGCCAGCGCGCGCCCAACTAGTTCCTTGCAGGGCCGGTCCAGTTCGATACCCACCATCAGTCCCAGGCCGCGAATGGCGAGGACGTGCGGGTGACCTGCCAGCGCCTTGCGCAGGCCCACCAGCAAGCGAGCGCCCAGCACCATGGCGCGCTCGGGCATCCTGTCACGGGCCATGATGTCGAGGACGGTGCAGGCCACCCGGCAAGCCAGCGGATTGCCGCCGAAGGTCGAGCCGTGCTGGCCCGGCGAGAACAGGTCTGCCGCAATACCGCGCGCCAGGCACGCGCCGATGGGAAAGCCATTGCCCAGCGCTTTCGCCAGGGTCACCACATCCGGTGAGATGCCCGCGTGCGCGTATCCGAACCACGCGCCGGTGCGCCCCATGCCGGCCTGGATCTCGTCGAGCATCAGCAACCAGTCCCTCTGGTCGCACAAAGCGCGCAGTTCGCGCAAGTATTCGGCACTGGCCACCCGAATGCCACCCTCGCCCTGTACAGATTCGATCAACACCGCCACGATGTCCGGGGATTGTTCTGCCGCCTGGCGTACCGCGCTGATATCACCGTAGGGAGCACGCAGAAAGCCAGGCAGCAACGGCCCGAAACCCTGCTGGTTGGCCGCGTTGTCCGTGGCGGCGAGCGTGGCCAGCGTGCGGCCATGGAAGGCGTTGCCCATGACTAGGATCTGCGGTCGTGCCACCTGCCTGCGATGGGCATGCAGCCTGGCCAGCTTGAGGGCGGTTTCGTTGGCTTCCGCACCCGAGTTGCAGAAGAAGGCGCTTTCCATCCCGGTCAGCGCACACAGGCGTTCCCCCAACTGCTCCTGCCAGTCGATGCGGAACACGTTGGAAGTGTGCAGCAGCGCCCCGGCCTGTTCGGCGATGACGGCCGCGATTTCCGGGTGGGCATGACCCAGGCTGGTAACCGCGACACCGGCAATGGCATCTAGGTACTCCACGCCCTGCTCGTCCCAGAGCCGCGCGCCGTTACCGCGCACGAATGAGACAGGTTGGCGGGCGTAGGCGCGCATCAGGTGAGGGGCGGTCGTCTGCATGGGAGATTCCTCGAATTCGGCACGGTTGGCGTAACCGTCAGTCCGTGTGTTGAAAGCCTCGGTCATCACTTCACCCTCTCGTTTGCAGGCGTAGGCGTAATGACCGATGTACGTACCCGCAGCAGCACCCGCCCGTTGAGCACAGCATGCGCCGCCAGCCCTAGCACCAACCCCCAGAACGCCCCGCCAATGCCCAGCAAGGTGATGTTGGCGGCGGCCGCCAGAAACGTGATCAGTGAGGCTTCCCGGGTCTTGGCATCGGACATGGCGGTGGCTAGGCTGCCGCCGATCGTCCCCAGCAGGGCCAGGCCCGCCAGCGTGGTGATGAAGGTCGCCGGGAAGGCCATGAAGACCGCGGCCAGCGTCACCCCGAACACGCCGATCAGAACGTAGAACACCCCAGCGGCCATCCCCGCGATCCAACGCTTGGACGGGTCTTCGTGTGCCTCCCGGCCCGTGCAGATGGCGGCGGTGATCGCCGCGATGTTGAAGGCGTGCGAACCGAACGGCGCCATCAGCAGCGAACCCAGGCCCGTGATGGTCACGATGGGGTTGGCGCTGGTCTTGAAGCCGTCATTGCGCAATACCAGCATGCCCGGCATGTACTGCCCGGTCAGGGTAATGAGGAACAGCGGCAACGCCACGCTCAACAAGGCGTTGAGCGAGAACGCGGGCATGGTGAACACCGGCGCGGCCAGTTTCAGGCTCAGTCCCGACAGATCGACGCGGCCCTGCGCCAGCAGGAATACCAATCCCAGCACCAGGATGCCCACCACCGCATAGCGCGCGGAAAAGCGCTTGAACACCAGATAGGCGGCGATCAGCAGTCCCGCCAGCAGCGGATCGACGCTCAAGCCGCCGAAGGCGCCAGTGCCGAATTGCAGCAGGATGACGGCCAGCAGCCCGGCAGCCACGCCTGGCGGTATCAAACGGATAACGCGCTCGAACCAACCCGACAGGCCCAGCAGCACAAAGGCGGCAGCCGAGATCAGGTATGCCCCGACGGCCTCGGCATAAGGTGTGGTTGCCAGTGCTGTGACCAGAAACGCCGCTGCCGGCGTGGACCAGGCGGTGATGAGCGGTTCGCGGGATACCCAGCTCAAAATGATGCCTGTCACGCCCACGCCAATGGAAATCGACCACACCCACGAGGCCGTCAGCTCCGGGTTCAGGCCCGCGACCTTGGCTGCCTGGAACACCAGGATGAAAGTGCCGCCATAGTTGACGATGACCGAAATCAGTCCGGCCATGACGGGATGGGTGAGATCGTTCCAACGAACGGGCGAAGCTGAAGGGTCCGACGGCATCATCTGAAGTGGGTTCCTGGCATGGGGACGAAAAGACCATGAGACGATAGACTTTTAATGGCATGATGTTCCCCACCAATTTTCAGATGAAGTACCTGCCAATTGTTCAGACATGCCCAACTTGAATCCGTCAAAGCCTGGCTCGGCGACCCCGCGCACGGCGCCTTGCCCCTGCATGCACGGGTACAGCGGGCCATTCGCCAGTTGATCCTGGATGGCGCGCTCGATGCAGGCCGCCCCCTGCCCGCGTCGCGCGCGTTGGCGAAGTCGCTGGGGGTGTCCCGCGACACGGTGGAGTCGGCCTATGGCCAGTTGCACGCCGAAGGTTTCATTGAGCGGCGGGTCGGCAGTGGCAGCTTCGTGTCCGAGCAGGCCCGGTGGCTGCCCGGGCGCGGCAGACCACGGCGCACGAGCGTGGATCGCAAGGCACCCCTGCGCCTGAGCCGGCGCGGCGATGCCATGCTCCAGGGCGGCGGCGTGCGCGACTTCCTGATGTCGCGCCCCTTCGCGCCCGGCGTGCCGGAGACGCGCAGCTTTCCGCTGCCAACCTGGGAGCGCTTGCAGCGGCAGGTGTTGAAGGAGTACGGCACCCTGGCGCTGCTGCACAGCCCACCGCAGGGCATGGAGCCGTTGCGACGCGCCATTGCCGCCTACGTCAACCTCGAACGAGGCGCGCAGGCCACACCCGAGCGCGTGCTGGTGCTGACCAGTTCCCAACA
The DNA here is from genome assembly GCF_027625375.1 of Diaphorobacter sp. ED-3. Taxonomy (NCBI): domain Bacteria; kingdom Pseudomonadati; phylum Pseudomonadota; class Betaproteobacteria; order Burkholderiales; family Comamonadaceae; genus Diaphorobacter; species Diaphorobacter sp. ED-3. The sequence continues at coordinate 2,349,907 of NZ_CP115182.1, forward strand.
GGCCATGACCCTGTGCGCCACCGTGCTGCTCGATGCTGGCGAGCGCATCTTCATCGAAGACCCCGTGTACCACGGGGCGCGCAAGGCATTTGACGCCGCCGGGTTGGATTGCGTGCCCGTGCCGATGGATGACCAAGGCATGCAGATAGCGCACCTGCTGGCAAAGGCGCAGACCCCTTGCAATACCGCCCGGGCGGTGTTCCTGACGCCCTCGCACCAGTTCCCAACCGGGGCTACGCTGGCGTTGGACCGGCGCCTGGCCGTCATCGAATGGGCCCGCCAGCACCAGGCTTGGATCATCGAGGACGACTACGACAGCGAATTCCACTACGAAGGCAAGCCCACCGCATGCGTACAGGGGCTCGACCCCCACGGCCGCACGATCTACATCGGCACCTTCACCAAGTCGCTGTTCCCCGGCCTGCGCATCGGCTACATGGTGCTGCCGGAGGCTCTGGTGTCGCCCATGACCGTGGCCCGCACCCTGCTGGATGGGCACAGCGCACCGATCCCGCAGCTCACCCTGGCTCGCTTCATCGAGGGTGGGCATTTCGGAGCCCATGTGCGAACCATGCGGGCCGTCTATGCGGAACGCCGCGATGTGCTGGCGCAGCTGGTGCGCCAGCACCTGGCCGACTTCGTGGAGCCCAGGGTGCCCGCTGGCGGGATGCAGATGCCTTGCGTGTTCATCCGCGACATTCCCGAGCGCGAGGCGGTGGAATCGGCACGGCGGGTCGGCATCGACCTGCTGGGGCTGACCGCGCTGCATGCATCGCGCCGCCATGCATCGGGCAGGGATGGGGCTGGTTTCCTCATGGGATTTGCTGCCCATGCACCCCATGAACTGGAGATCGCTGTCAAGAAGCTGGCAAGCGTGCTGCGTGCGCTGTGTCGCCGATCACCATGAGGCGCGCTGGCGCCTTTCGTGCTGCTAGCTCCGCGTCAGGGACAGGTAGGGGTTGTCCGGCGGGACTTCCGCGAACAATGCCGAAGGCGCCGCCAACAGATAGCCGTGCAACCGCCGCGACTTGCGCGGCCCGGTGACTTCGCAGGTCCAGATGTTCAGGCCGCTGTCTTGTTTGCGGTGCAGCCCCAGCTTCTCGAAGCGCTTCTGCACCCATTGCCAGTCGTGCAGATTGTCCTGCCGGGCCAGCACTTGGATCTCCGGATGCTCCTGCACGTAGCGCTGGAAAACGCCGGGGCTGACCAGGTACGCCGTGCCATCGACGGTATGCACCAGTGCTTTCGCATCGTTGATGATGAGCTTGCGCGACTCGATGCCTTGCTTGAGCCAAGCGATGAAGTCTTTCCCGGACGGCGTGGCCTTCGCGGGAGCCGACATGGTGGCAGGACTGGTCGGCGCCAAATGGGTCACTGCCGTAGGTGCGGCGGTGGATGGTGATGGGGGTTCCGCGCTGGCGGACGATGTACTGGTGGTAACTGCGTCGGACGCATCGAGCACCGACAGCAGATCGGAGACCGGGTCCGCGATCCCGGCTAGGGAATCCGCCACCCCAGGGGGCGGTGAGGTGGCCGGGATGCCGGCGGAGGCCGGCGGCGCTGCCTCATCGCCAGGGAGGGCCTCTTCCGTCGTGACCGTGCCGGCGAACGGTGCGGGACGCTCGCCCGACTCCCAAATCAAGGCCGGCGACAGGCGCAGGAAGGTAAAGCTGTGGGACCAGCCGGTGCCGCTCGTGACTGTCGCCCGCCAGATCGCCTTCCCATCCGGGGCGGGCTGCACGATGCCATGGTCCTGGAGCACCGTGAAGACGGCGGTGTTGTTCGATGGAATGCCTTCGATGCCCTGCGACAGGAGGTGTGCGCGCAGCTTGTCGCTGACTGTCTTGCTGACGAGCCAGAGTGCCTCCGGGGTCAGCCACCCATCCGACGGGCCGCCAGGCTGGTTTAGCTTGAATTCCTCGCGCAGCAGGTAGCGCAGACCATCCAGCAGCTTGCGCTGCAACGCATGCTTCGGCGCCGCCATCGCCCTGGCCGGATCACCGCCGAGCGCCAGGGCCACCGATGCCTGGTCAGCCTTGACGACCAGCTCTCCCAGCGTACCGGCATGCTCGTACTGGCCCGCCAGCACGTACAACAGCGCCGACCACAGGTCCTGGTAGTCGCTCAGCCAGTCGAGGATGCCGGCATCGAGCACACGGGTGTAGAGCAGTCCCGTGGCGGCGCCATGCAGCCGGTACTCGCGATCCGTCCGGTAACGAAAGCGGTACGGCTGCCGCAGCGGCCCGTGCCAGGGGTGCCAGACCAGGCCATCGGCCTGCTCGACGTGCAGGTCGACCGCGATCTTGCCAATGTCGTGCAGCAACGCGGCGTAGGCGGTCCCGGCGGTCCAGGCCTCGGCTTGCGCGGCCTGGGCCTCGGGCGAGGCGCCGGCCGGAAGCAAGTGGGACTGCCTCAGCTTGAGCGCGTAGGCCACGATCTCCAGGCCGTGGTCCAGCATGCCGCCCGGCCATGCATGGTGATACGCCTCCGAGGCCGGGAACTGCTGGACCAGCTCGGCGTAGCGCTCCAGCGGCGCGAGGTACAGCGAGCGGAACTGCCGACGCGACAGCGAGGTGCGCTGCCAGATGTGTTCCAGCAGCCGCTGCCGGCGCGGCTCCGCCAGCAGCGCTGCGGCCGACTGCGGTGGCGTCAGCCCTTTGGCAGGCTCGGCAGGAGGTGGCGCGGCGGCGGTGGCCAGCGGCACCCGTTTGCGCTGGAACAGCGAAAGCATGGCGACATCCTGGTGATGGGCTGGCCGGAGGAGCCTTTTGGCCTTTTCGGGTAGGGCCTTTCCCCTTGAGGCCATTCCCTTGCTCCATCCCCAGCCCTTTGGCCTTCGACAAGCCCTTTGATATAGGGGCAGTCGGCTTCGTGTGCCGCAATCAATGCGGAGCCGGTGCGCTCCAGGATCGAGCGGAACAGGCACTGTGTTTTCACCAGATCAGTCCGTTTCAACCGGCGCTGAAAGCGCAGCAGGCCCTGAAACCCCTGCGCCCGAAGGCATGCTTGTCGAGAATGAAGTAAGGAAGTAAGATTTCCTTTGAAACTTATGGAGGCCTCCCATGCTTGCCAAGCTCACATCGAAAAATCAGATCACGCTGCCCAAGGCGGCCGTGTCCGGCGTGGATGCGGCGGAGTACTTCGACGTCACCGTCGAGGGCGGTCGGATCGTCCTGACCCCCGTGCGCGTCCAGAAGGCACAGGCTGTGCGCGAGAAGCTGGAGCAACTCGGGATCACCGAGCAGGACGTTGAGGATGCCGTGGCCTGGGCACGGCAGTGATGCGCAGGGTCGTCCTCGACACCAACATCGTGCTGTCGGCGCTGATCTTCAGTGCCGGACGCCTGGCCTGGATACGCCACGCCTGGCAGCACCAGCAGTTGCAGCCGCTGGTCTGCCGGGAGACGGCCAGTGAACTCCTGCGCGTCCTGGCCTATCCCAAGTTCAAGCTGTCGACCTCGGAACAGCAGGAGTTGCTGGCGGACTTTCTGCCCTACGCCGATGTGGTGGAACTGCCTGCGCCATGGCCAGACCTGCCGGTCTGCCGCGACAAGAAGGACCAGGTGTTCCTGGTGCTCGCGCATGTCGGCAAGGCGGATGCGTTGATCACGGGGGATGCGGACATTCTCGCCATGCGAGAGGACTTTCCTGGCCTGATCATGACCGCCGAAGCATTCGCGGCGCGGCAGGCATGAAGGAAACCGGCATCACCTTGCCCAACGACCGTGGAACGACCATGAGGTAGCCAACCATGAAGCACACCGCACGCATGACCACCGCAGCGCGACTCGGCCGCTGGCTGGGCGGTGTATGGGGCGGTTGCCTGCGCGCGGAGCGTCGGACACATCGGTGGCTGATGGCGCAGGGTCTGCCGGCAGGCGGTGCAAGGGTGCTGATCTGGATGGTCAAGCTGGCGATCCTCGGGGTGTTGCTGTACGTCGCGGTCTGGGCGGCGCTGTTGCTGGTCGCTCTCGTTGTGGCAGCCAGGATGGCGGAGCAAGCGCCGCAAGGCGAAGATGATTTCCTCGGAAGCAAGGCCGAAGAGCTGGATCATCGCGAAAGCCTGTTCTACCACCCAGCGTCGTACAACGACGATCCTGACCCGCGGTTTGGAGACGACTGACTCGTGATGACCCCTACTTTTTCTTGGCTGCACTGATCAGCATGCCCGAGCCTTTACTGCCTGCCTGTCCCGCATCGCGAGTGCCCGTACCCAGTCCTTGCAGAACATTGCCGGCCCTGACCCCTGCCCAGACCAATGCCGTCATCCAGAACGCCGGCAAGATCAAGAACATCGTCGCCATCACGAAGTTCAGCAGCATGTCTCCGAAGGTGTTGTTGAGGCCCACCAGCGGATCGAAGTTCGTGTGCGGCCGGTTCCAGCCCCATCCCCAGCCGTAGAGCGCATCGAGGATCGTCGAGTCGATCCAGCGGGCGAGTTGGAACCAGAAGTCGGTGAAGAACAGCGCGAACTGCACCACGCTCACCGTGACCACGGTCTTGAGGTCATAGGTGCCGATCAGCAGCACCAGCGGGATGCAGATGACCAGCGCCATCTTGAGCAGGGACAGCACCATCGGCAGCGCCTGCCGCACCACGTCCATCGCCGGGAAATAGCCCAGTGACCCGACGGTCAGCCCGACGTCACTGGCGGCGCGCGTGACGATGTTGGGCAGCGTCATGTCGATCTGGCCACCGTAGTCCGTGTAGACCGCCCCCTGGTTGAGCTTCTGCTGGCGAGGGCTTGCGACGGCGCGGATCACCGAATCGTTGACCTCGGACTGGCTCAGGAAGCCCGCCCAGCCGACCAGTCGCGTCAGCAGGCTGGGATCGACCTTGGCCAGCAGTCGTGCCCGCAGGCCGTGGTCGCCGTCGGACCACCACTGCCGGCAGGTCGGGTAGCCGCCCCCGCCGGGCACCTGGGCCAGGCCGGCGTCGCGCGTGGCGTCGAACGGCCAGGCATCGCGCGGAGTCCTGGAGCGGTAGCTGTCGTAGAAGCCGGCGGTGCCGACGAAGTAGCTGGAGCCGATCCAGGTGACGTCGTGCATCTGCTCCTCGCTCAGGCTGGGCCGGGTCATGAACAGCTTGGCGCGGGCGGGGCCGTAGCAGTCGCGGGTGAAGTCGCTGATCTCCTGGGCCAGCACCGGGTCGTCGATGCGGGTCGCGTCAATGTCCATGCGGATCTGCCGCAGGTCGGTGCCGCAAGGAATGGCCGCGACCGAAGCGCCGGTGATCGCGCGCGAGATCGCGTGCATGGCGAACCACCACACCGGCACCTTGGCCGACTGGTTGTTGATCGTGCTAAACGATTGCGACCAGCCCGTATCGGTCGGCTCTGGGACATTTACTTGGCATTGGGTCGAACGCGAACGGTCGTACTTGATGGTGTTGAAATCGACGTAGATGAAGGGAATGCCCGCGAACATGATCACCACGATGGCGACGAAGACGCGGTTCTCGATGCGAGCCGAGGACAGCACGCCCTTGTTGCCTTCGTCCGCGCCTTCCGCGCGGCCCTTCAACCATTCCTGGATGACGATCGCCAGGAACGGGACGGCGAACACGCCGCTGGCGACCAGCACCGACCAGATGCCGTTGTGGACCACCCAGGACACCAGCGTCAGGTAGTACTCCAGGTAGTCGGTGGTGTACAGCGTCATGGCGAACCTCGCGCTACCGTGCCTGCATCAGCAGGCTGGCTTCCAGCACGATCACGGCGACGATGGCCGCAACCTCCGCGCGCAGCAGCCGTTGCCCGGCAGCGCGCTCCGGTTCCCGCGCGCGCAGGCGACGTCGCATCCAGAGCCAACCCCAGGCGGTGGCGGCGTAGAGCAACAACCGCCAGGCCAGGAAGGCCCCGGATTGCGCCGCCATCCAGCGCTGCCAGCCCTCGATGCCGCCCGCGATGCGGATGCCGACCACATTGACGGCGGTCGCGGCGATCAGCAGCGACACCGCCCACACCAGCACCAGGATGGCACGCCGGCTGGACAGCCAGCGCAGGCACCGCCCCACGGTATTCATGGATGGCTTCCGCCAGACGGCGGCCGCTGCAGTTCATCGACCCGATTGCGCACCGGGTCACCCTCGTAGATGCCACGCGCACCGGCGGCGCGGGTGCTGTGGCGCTGGATGATCGCCATCGGCGAATTGCTGGCCAGTTCGCGGCGCAGCTCCAGCTCTGCCTTCAGGTTGTGAATCTCGCGATCGAGGATGTCGCTTTCGTGGGTGACGGCCTTCTGGGCCAGTTCGTTGGCGGCCACGTTGGGCTCCTTGCGCCCGGTCAGCAGCGTGCGTTGCAGCAGCAGCGCCTTCTCCAGCACGCTGGCCAGCGCAACCTCCGAGGCCAGGCGCCGAGCCAGGATGTCCTGGTCCGTCTCGTCGCGCAGCGCCTCGATCACGCCACGGGTGATGGGCAGCGACGCGCTACTCGCAGCCTGCAGGTTCTGCGCCGTGGTCGGACGGCTGCCGGCGACCAGCTCCTGCAGGGCCTGCAGCTTGTCCTCGTATTCCTCCTGAATCAGCGGGGTCAGGCCAACGCCCGGCGTGGTGACGGTCTTGGTGCATGCATCGCAGGTGCGCTGTTCCTGCTCGCCCAGCACGCGAATGGCCCAGGCTGCGGCGGCATCGGGCGAACTCCAGGTCTGGCATGCCAGGTTGCCGCTGCAACTGGCTTGCGGAATCGAACTGGCATCGCCGACGCCACGGCCATTGAGCAGGTTGTAGCCGGCGCGGGTCACGTCGCCGACCACACGCACCGGACGTTGGCCCGCGCCGCCAGCGTTGTCTCCGCCGACCCACGGCACGCCATTGTTGCCACGGTTCGCCTCGGCGTCGTCGATCGCTGAGACCGCATCGGTGCTCGCGACGGCCTGCTTCAGCGCCATGCCTTCGGCGAGCTGGTCCCAGCCGAGCTGCCCACCCGCCATGTCGGCCATGCGGTTGGCGATGGCACGGCAGGTCAGCTTGCTGCGATCGAAATCCAGCCTGGCTTGCAGCACTCCATTGGTCAACAGGTTGTACAGCCCTGGATCGGCGCGCTGGATGATCAAGGCGGGCAGCGACGCCACGGCAGCGGTGGCGTTCTGGATCACCGAGGACATGATGGCCTGGAAGCCATTGGTGATGCCGTTCAACTGGTTCTGCAGCGTGGTGGTGATGCTCATGTCGCCACAGATCAGGTTGCTGTTCCAGCCGACGCCAACGCCGATGGAGTGCATGTTGGCCGCACCGCTCATGGACACCGCGCGGCCGCCCCCAATGCTGTAGAGCACGTCGTCGCCTATCACGCTGCCTTGATGCTGGACGCCGTACTCGTTGACGCTGGTCTGCGCCCCGGCGTTGGAGTAGCACAACGCTGCGACAACGGCCAATGCGACGTACAGAAATCGACGGGCGCTCGGAAATGAAGTCGTCATGGCATCGGGTCTCACAGGAAATCGACGCTGCCGAGGAACACCTGGCCGCGGCGCTGGCAGCAGCTATAAGGACGCCACAATGCCCAGGCGTAGTCGCCTTGCCGGGCCTGCACCTTGGCATTGCCGTGGGGGAATACCGCGCAACTGCTGGACAGCGTGGGGGTCAGCTCCTGCCACTTGCCCGTGGCGGCATCGGTTTCCATCAGGGCGCCGGCCGGCCAGTAGCCATCGCGCGAACTGGCGAGCAGCGGTTGGTAGACGTGGATCTGGTTGCGGCGCGTCACGATGTCACCCGCGCGCTGGGCGACCACGGCTGCGGCCTTGTGGTCATCCACCTGGTGCAGGAAGCCGCCACGCGGATAGACGTTGCCCCAGAGATTCATGGCCGTGCGCGTGCCGATCTCGCGCCGGCCGGGAATCAGTGCTTCCGGATACAGCGCCTCGGGGATGTTGTAGCGCCATGCCAGCGTGTCGAGCGTGCTCAGCAGATAGGGCATGAAGGCGGTGCCGGCGCCCTCGCAGGTGTAGCCGGACGCGCTGGCGAACTGGCTGAACACATGGCCACCGGGATGGCCGATGACGTCGGCGTTCTTGAACTTCGCCAGGTTGTTCTCGTGATCCTCGTTGGTGGTGCCGTCGCCGCCGGCCTTCGCGGTCGGGTTCGGCAGGCTCATCGCCCGCACCTCGACCCAAGGGTTCTCGCCGGTGTTCGAGTAGCTCGACACCACGGCATCCGGGATGTAGTGGCGCACCTTGACCGAGGTGCGCACGGTGCATCCCGTCCAGGTGCAATAGAGCCAGTAGCAGATGCCGGTGACGCGGTACTCCAGGCAATCCGGCGACAGGGTGGAGGCCACGATGGTGGCGGTGTTCAGTGCAAAGGACGATGCGGAACACCCCAGCAGCAGCGCTGCGATGGCCAACCGCTGGCGCCGGGATGGTGCGAACGGACGCCTCGTCATGGCTGCGTCCTCCGGTATTGGTCGATGCGGGAAACCGCACGGGCCACGTCCGTCTCGCCATAGACCACGTATCGGCGATCCACCACGATGGCCGGAACCTTGGCGACGCCAAGGCTCCAGGCATCGGCAACGCCCTGGTAGGCGGTGCCGATCCTTCGCTGCAGGTCTGTACCGCCCAGCTTCAGGCGTTGCTGGACGATGGCGCTGGCGCGCTCAGGATCGGTGGGCAGGTTGTCGGCCAGCTCCGCTTCGAGCACCGCGGCCGCGTCCAGGATGAGGTGTCGGTCAGCCTGGCCAAGGACCGAGTGGTGGGAGTCGGTAACGACCCATACTTCCGCAGCAGCCGCTCGGGTGGCCAACGCCAGGATAGCAATGCCCGCAGCGAGCCATGCTGAGCGAGCACGGGCGGCTTGAGGAGCAGCGCGAGGGTCCATGAGACAACACCGTAGGGAAGCCAATCCGGTGACAGTCGAACCGAAACCAGGCCTCGACGCGACAAACAAAGCGGAGACCACCTTGCCCCGTTTTCACCATCCCTGTCCGCCCCGACTCGCTGATCGGACCTGCGCGCTTGCCAAAAGCTGACTGTGTGCAGTGGATGGGTATGGGCCAATCCGGTCTCGTGGCCAAGCTGTTCACACCGGACGCCGACGTGGCTTGACTGCTGACCGAGATTGATCTCGGCGATGACAATGACCACGCATTTGGTCTTTGCGATCTGGGCCTGGGACGCCGGAAATCGGCTGGGTCAGTCTGGGCGAACTGGCGACGGTGCTCGGCCGGCTGGGCCTGCCGATCGAACGCGACCCGTGGTTCCGTGCCGAGGAGCGATTGAGCGCCTGTGCGCGCGATGAGCGGCTGGCCGGGCGGATCGTTGTTTGACGCGGCCATTGGATCGTCGCAAGGCGTTCCTGTCCACTACGTTGAATCAGTGCAACGCCTTTTCGCCCGGGCGCAGCGTCAAGACGCGCACACCGCTCGCAGTGACGGCCACGGTATGCTCGAACTGAGCCGACAATTGCCCGTCACGCGTGACGACCGTCCACCCATCGACCTCTGTTCGGACGGCGGACCGCCCCTTGTTTACCATCGGCTCGATGGTAAACACCATCCCTTCCCGAAGCGCCAGACCCGTTCGCGGTTTACCCCAGTGCAGCACTTGCGGCTCCTCGTGCATTTCACGGCCGATGCCGTGGCCACAGTATTCCCTGACGATCGAATAGCCATTCCTGCGGGCATGCCGCTCGATGGCGTGGCCCACGTCGCCGAGCGTGGCGCCTGGGCGGACGGCCTGGATGCCTTTCCACATCGCTTCATAAGCCACTTGCACGAGCCGCTTCGCCTGGTGTGACACCTCGCCGACCAGATAGGTCTTGCTGGAATCGGCGATGTAGCCGTTCTTCTCCAGCGTGATGTCGAAATTGACGATGTCCCCGTCCTGCAGAATGTCCTTGGCGGAAGGAACGCCGTGGCAGACCACATGGTTGCGGGAGGCGTTGAGCGCGTAGGCGTACCCGTATTGCCCTTTGCTGGCCGGGCGCGCTTTGAGTTCATAGACGATGAAGTCATCGACTAGATCGTTGACCTGCATCGTGGACATGCCGATCAGGTTCAGCCGATCAAGATGGCTGAACACCTGCGCCAAAAGCTGGCCTGACTCGGCCATCAGCGCGATTTCTTCTGGGCGCTTGGTCATGCCGACCCCATCTTGATGGGTTGCGCCACAACGCCTGCGGCCCGCAGCTCACGGGTGACGATGTCGTTGAAGCTCAGTGTCGGGTTCATTTCGCACAGCATGCCGATCCTGATCCAGAAGGCCGCCTGCGCATTGATTGACCGGCACGATACCGCGCTGGCCTTGCGCAGTTGGTCATGCAGATCGTCGTCGATGTTCACGATACCCATGTGCTTTGATCTATATGAAACATATATGAATCATATAGTCTGGCTAGCCAATGGTGCAAGTGAGCTGATGACGTGACTAAAGACGGGGGCATTGATGTCTGGGCCTCCCCGGCCAAGGAAGATGACCGGTCGCGCTGTCGTGCTTTGCATCGAACCCCCTTCGGGGCTTCGCCCCTGTCGGGCTTCCATCGTTCCCTCGCTTCGCTCGGCTAGCACCTTCGGCCCCGCTTCCTGTTTCTGCCCTACGCTCCGCTTGCGTGCGGTTTGGCAGACAGGGCGGCCGTTGCCATGTCCAGCAGTTTTCTCCGACCTATCACCTGTCGACGACAGTAGCCCGCGCCCGTGTCGTCGCGTGCTCATCGACAACGGTGCACGTGAGTACGCATGCTGCAGGGCCGCGTTCGGATCAGCATCCAGGGCAACCGCCGCAAGTTGGTCTCGCCTTCAGCAGCGATGAATCGCTTCGAGAACGAAGTCGGCCCGCTCGGCCACACTGGCGCGCGGAAGCAACCTGACTTCGTAGCCGAGTGCCCGGTAGGTTGCATCCAGGTGGGCGTATTCCGCCTCAGCCTCGGGAAAACCGTGCCGCCGCGCCTCGTCTGCGCAATAGATGTCCGGCCAGGGCGGTGCGAGGAACACGAGCCGCCCATAAGGGCGGGATTCGCCCAGACTTTGCGCCAACGGTACCCCGTAGAGTCGTTGAAGCGCTGCAGCGGCGTCGATCAACCCTCGGTCGAAGAAGACCGGACCAGCGTCCCGTGCCGCGCCTTCGAGATCCATGGCGGCGACGCGCAGCGCCTCCCGCAGAAAGGCCGCCATGTCGGTCCATGGCAAGGCGTTGCCGCCCTGTCGAATCTGCTCATCGATGATCCTCCGCCCGGGTTCGGCGACGGTCGCATGACCACGCCGCCGCAGCTCCCCGAGCAAGGTCGACTTGCCGCCGCCGGAGCACCCCGAAATGACCACCTGAGATGGCATCGGCGTCATGTCAGGGTTTGCTTCGACCAGCAGACGGTTTGTCAATTCACTTGTCATCATTGGTTTTGCCGAAGAGACAGGCCCCACGCAACGGTGGCGCTAAGCATGCCAAAGGCGCAGACACCGGCCCATCCATGCGCAGTGAAGGCCCACCCGCCTGCAGCAGCGCCGAAGGCCCCGCCAAGCAGCATCGCGCCCATGAACACGGTGTTCAGCCGGCTGCGCGCACCCGCGTCCAACGCATAGACCATGGTCTGGTTCGCCACCTGGGCTGACTGCACGGTCACGTCGAGCAAGAAGATGCCGAGGACGAGTGCAGGGATCGATGAGCCACCCAGGTACAGCACGGCAAATGCCGTTGCGGTTCCCACCGCGCCTGCACGGACGACTGCGCCGTGTCCGCGCCGGTCGGCAAAACGGCCAGCCGCCGGTGCAGCCAACGCGCCGCACACGCCGACCAGCGCGAACAGGCCGGCGGATACCGCGCCGAGCTGCAGTGGCGGCCGCTCCAGCCAGAGCGCGAACGTTGCCCAGAAGCCGATCATGCTGGCAAACAGCAGGAACTGGACTGCCACAGCCTGGCGCAAGGAAGCGTGCTTGCGCACCAAATGCCACATCGACAGCAGCAATCGTCCATAGCCGAGATCGGAGGACGGCGGCACCACCGGCAGCGTCCATGCCAGCCGAAAGCCCAGTACCAGCATCAGTGCCGCAGAAAAACCGAAGACGGACCGCCAGCCCCAAAGCTCGGTCATCCAGCCGCTCACCACACGGGCCAGCAGGATGCCGATCAGGATGCCGCCCGTCACCACGCCGAGCACCTGCCCCTTTCGGTTGGAGGGCGCCAGGTGGATGGCCAAGGGAACCAGTTGTTGCGCCACGGTGGCGCACAAACCCACGGCGAGGCTCGCCAGTGCCAATTGAACGAAGCCGGAGGACGCGGCTGCCAGCACCAGGGAGAGCACCAGCGTCGCCAGCGTTCGCAGGATGAGCGACTTGCGCTCCAGGCGGTCACCCAGTGGTGCCAGGAACAGCACGCCCAGGGCATTGCCCGCCTGGGTGAGCACGGGCAGCCAGGTCACGGTCCCCGCAGAGAGCGCGAACTCCCGGCTCAATTCGCCGAGAAGCGGCTGGTTGTAGTAGCTGTTGGCCACGGATGCGCCCGCCGCCAGGGCAATGGTCCACAGCAGATGGGAGGGCAAGGCTGACGTGGCAGGCATCGGTGCGGCACGCGATGCATCGCCGGGGTGACCTGGGATATTGCTCATTCAAGGGGTCCGGCCGTATCAACTCTCGGCTTGCGGACAAGCTCTCACCAGTTCGGGCGATCCGTTCCCGGCGGCACTGACGGTCGCGCATAGCCGGCCGGTGTTCGCGCCATTTGCGCGCTGGGGCGCACGGCGCGCAGCAGGCCGAAGCCGGAGACTTCGTCGGCGAGCCAGGGGCTGAGGTCCGGCCTGCCGGCCCGCAGACCCTCTTCGATGCGCCCCAGCCCGCGCAGCCAGTGCCCGGTCTGCGCCAGCGACACCTGCACGTGCCAGCTTCCCCCTTCGCGCGACTGTCGCCACAGCGCGGCGGCGGCGCCGAAAGCCATCAGGAAGCCGCTGGCCTGGTCGAGGATCTGCATCGGCAGCGCGCGCGGCTTGCCGTCGCCCGCCGCCTCGCCCTCGGCGTGGTTGAAGCCCATTGCCGTCTGCACCAGCGAATCGAAACCGCGCCGGTCGGCCCAGGGCCCTTGCGTGCCGTAGGCGGTCAGCGACACGGCGACGATGCCGGGCCGGCGCGCGGCCAGGGCCTCGGGCGAGAAGCCGAGCGCGGCCAGGCCGCCGGGCCGGTACCCCTGCGAGAACACGTGGGCGTCTTCCAGGAGCTGCCACAGCGCTTCGCGCCCGGCCTCGCTGCGCAGGTCGATGTGCGCCGAGCGCTTGCCGCGGCTGGTTTCGGCAATAGCGGCGATGTTGGGCAGGTTCGGTGAGTTGACCAGCATCACGTCCGCGCCGAACGACGCCATCGCCCGCCCACCGACGGGGCCGGCCAGGATGCGCGTGAGGTCGAGCACGCGCAGGCCGGCGAGCGGCCGCTCATCGGCCGCCAGGGGCGGCAGTGCACGCGGTGGCGCATCGGCGATTCGGGTGATGGTCATCAGGGGTTGCGAGGCCACCGCCTGACCCTGGGGCGTGGCATCCCACTCGGCGAAGCTGCGCAACGCCGTGGCCACCAGCGCGTGGTCGGCCGCGGCCTGCTCGAAGTCCAGCGCCTTCCAACCCCGCAGGGCCTGCTCTGCGTCGGCGCGTGTGGCAGTTGCGGGGTCCAGGCCCAGCAGGCGCAGCGCGCCATCGCGGTGGTGCGGGAAGTTGGTGTGGACACGCACGTGGCCATCGGCGCAGCGGTACAGGCCGGCGAACGGGTCCCACAGCTCGGGCTCCTGGCCGTCGAGCGTGAACCAGCCGGTGCATTCGGCGGCGGCGTGGGCCATGTCCACGGTGACACGCTGGCGCGGAGCACCCCGCTCATGGCACAGTTCGCAGGCGGCGAGCGCAGCCGCGGCAATGCTGGTCTGCGCGGCGGTGCCGACGGCGAAGGACGAGGGAAACACCGGGTCGCTGCCCGTCAGCGCGATCCCGGCCAGCGCCTGCGGCGGCAGCCCGCCCAGCGACCAGAGCGCGGTCAGTGCATCAAGTGGATTCATCGAATGGACTCCTCACAGAAAGTTCGCCAACTGAATCGACACAGCGCCTCGTTGGTCGAGCCGGATTGGCAGATCCAGGCGGGTGGCAGGGTCGGTGCCACGTTGTCCGCAAACGCAGCAGAGCGCGGAAAGCAGCATCGCCCGCCATTGGCGATGCCGGGGAGCGCCGTGCTGGCACAGGCATGGGCGTCGCACGCCCGCTGCAAGCGATCCATCATGCACCCGCCTTCAGCCCGAAGTACGCAGAGAGCGCCAGGCCGGTCGCCACGATCGTCCAACGCAGCGCCAGCGGCGGAATCCAGCGCGCCAACCGCGCGCCGGCATAGCCTCCCAAGATCGCGCCCAGCAGGACCGCACTGCCTTGCGCCCAGGCGATGGACCCGGTGGCGACGAAGAGCATCACCGCGGCACTGGTCACAACGGTAGCCATCGCATTCTTGACGGCGTTGGCCTCCTGGACATCGCGCACACCCAGCAAGGTCAGGATCGCCATCAGCATGATGCCCAGGCCGGCGCCGAAGTAGCCGCCATAGAGTGCGGTCAGAAACTCCGCCCCCGCAGCCGCCAGGTGCGGCACCTGACCGCGAGCATGCCGCTCGATGGCCTGGCGCAGCCAGGGTCCCAGGGCGAACAGCACTGTCGCGACGAGGATCAGCCACGGCACCAGACGGCTGAACTGTGCATCTCCGGTGAACACCAACAGTGTGGCGCCCACCAGCGAACCGGCACCGACCACGGGCAGGCTGCGCCGCAACGCGGCGCGGTGGCGCCCGAGTTCGCTGCGATAGCCGAGCAGGCTGCTCGCATGCCCCGGCCAGATCGACACCGCGCTGGTGGCGTTGGCCACCACGGGTGGTACGCCGGCAGCCAGCAGCGCGGGAAAGGTGAAGAATGTGCCGCCGCCGGCCACCGCATTGCAGATGCCGCCGATCATGCCGGCACCGGCCAGCAGCAGGAAGGTTCCGATGTCCATGCCGCTCGCACCTCAGCTCGTCGGCCTGGACAGGGCCAGACGCAGGCCAAACCCCATCAGCGCCAGGCCGGTGAGCGCATCGAGCGAGCGCATCACCGTGGGCCGGCGCAGCCAGCGTGCCAGGGGCCGCGCGGCCAGCACCAGTGCGGCGAACCAGAGCAGTCCCATCGCGGCGTGGATGCCGGCCAACAGCACGCTGAACGCGACCACCGGCACATCGGCGGGAACGAACTGTGGCAGGAGGCTCACGTAGAACACCCCGACCTTGGGATTGAGCAGATTCGTCAGCAGACCGCGCAGGAACCAGCGCTCGCCACGCACGAGCGGCGGATCGTCTGCGGGCAGCGTCGGCCGGCTCTTGAGCGCGCCAGAGATCAGCTTCCAGCCGAGCCAGAGCAGATAGGCCGCGCCCGCGATCTGCAGCAGGGTGTAGGCGAGTCGGGAGACCGCGAGCACCGCGCCGAGCCCGAGGGCCGCGATCAGCCCCCAGATCAGCACGCCGGTCACGATGCCGCCGCCCGCCCTCATCGCCTTGCGCCCCCCTTCCACAGCGGCCGTGCGAAGTACCAGCGCCGTGTCCAGGCCGGGGGTCAAGGTGAGCAGCAGCGCCGTCAGCGTGAAGCCCAGGATCGCAGTCGATGCATCCATTGGGGGATCTCCGTCAGAGCACAGACAAGTCCAGTGACTCGCTGTACGTCGTCGATTCGATGGTCTTGACGATGGCCTGGCCGCAGATCACTGCGCCACGCGCCGCGTCGTAGGTCAGGCTCGGCGCGCCATACAGCTCCCAGCCGCTGTTCAGGGCCGCGGTGACGCGGTGGCAGAACGCCGCGTCGTCGATGCCGGTCAGGTAGCGGTACGCGCGCATGCTCATGCTCCCCGTCGATTCGATGCCGGCATCTGGACGCGCAGCCCCGCTCCGAATGCCTGCAGCAGATGCCAGCCGGTGTCCCAGTCGCCCACGCCGCTGGCGGCATTGATATGCCCGAGGGCGCCGACTTCCAAGCATCCCGCTGCCCAACCCATGGCCATGCGCCGGGCGTGCTCCGGCGAGCCATAAGGGTCGTCGCTGCTGGCGACCACCAGTGCGGGAAACGGCAGGGGTTCGGTCGGTGGCGGGCCGAACTCGCTCGCCTCGCCTGGAAACGCCGGTGCGCCGGGGTCAGGGACGGCAACCAGGAAGGCGCCCCGGACCTGGGCGATCCGATGCTGGATGTCTTCTCCGATTCCCGGCCGCGATGCCCAGTGCGCGACGAGCAGGCACGAAAGGCTGTGTGCGACCAAGACGACGGGCGCACCGCACTCGTCGATAGCCGCATCGAGTGCCTGCAGCCAGTCGGCCAGGTCCGGCCTGTCCCAGTCGGCAGGCTGGAATCGCCGGCCATGCTCCTGGCGCGACGCCCAGCGCGTCTGCCAATGCTCCGGCCCGGAATTGCCGATACCGGGAAGCATCAAGAGGCGAACGGTCTGAAGGTGGCTCATGGTGGCGTGCGCGGATATCCGGGGTGAGGTTGTCTGGCTGGAAACCTTAAGACCGATGCGTCGAATTGCCGAGTGAGAAGGTCTCAGCAAGCGTCGAGAAAAGCTCAATGGTCAGCTGGAATGGCCTTGGCTATCGTCGAAGTGCACTTCCTTCACAACCGACGAAGAAGCCCCCCGAGTTCGCCATGTCCGATATCCCGCTCCTGATTTCCTACATCCTGGCGGCCTGGCTGTCCATCCTTACGCCCGGCCCGGCCATCCTGCTGGCGATGCGCAATGGCGCTCGCCAGGGCGTGGTCGCGAGCCTGTGGTCGACGCTGGGCAACATGTTGGGGTTGCTCGTGGTTTCCGCGGCGGCCGCGTGGGGCGTCGGCCTGTTCCTGCTTGCATCCGCCCACGCGATGACCGCACTGCGGCTGGCCGGCGCCGCCTACCTGGCGTACCTCGGTCTTCGCCTGCTTGTGCAGGGCAGACACACACGGCCGCCGGACGCCGGTGCCCATGACGCAGGGCCGGTGCAGGCCTTCGCGCTGGCGAAGGAAGGATTCCTGGTGGCGACATCCAATCCGAAGTCGATCCTCTTCTTCACCGCCTTCTTCCCCCAGTTCATCCGGGCCGACCAGGCGCTCATCCCTCAGTTCATGGGCCTGACCGCGATCTTCGTGATCCTCAGCGGCGCCACCTTGACCGGCTATGCCGCCATTGCAAGCCGGGTGCGGGGAGCATTGGGCACTTCCGTCTGGCGCCAGCGCTGCACGCGCTTGGCGGGCATCGGCTTCCTCGGATTCGCCGCATGGATTCTTTTGTGGAGACCGTCGAGCGGCGCCAAGGCCCTGGCCGCGTGATTCATTCCCGGCCACGCGCACGCAACCGAGCACAGGCGGTGCGACCGAACCTGGAGAAGCGATGAACAAATCCTTCCTGCAAGTCGATGTGTTCACGAGCCAGCCGCTCAGGGGCAACCCGGCTGCCGTCGTGTTCGATGCCGACGACCTCGATGCGCGGACCATGCAGCGGATCGCGCGCGAGATGAACCTGTCCGAGACGGTCTTCGTGCTGGCCCCGGAATCGCCCGACACCGACTATCGGGTGCGCATCTTCACGCCCTCCAGCGAGCTGCCGTTCGCGGGGCACCCCACCATCGCCACTGCGAGCGCGGTGCGTGCGCACCGTGGCGATCTGGTCGATGCAAGTCTGCTGCGGCAGGCCTGCGGCATCGGCATCGTGCCTGTCGAAGTCGTTCCGACCGAGGGCTCGCCGATCTACTGGATGACCCAGGCCAGCCCGCAGTTCCGCAACACGGCCATCGGTCCTGGGGAAATGTCGGCCCTGCTGGGCTGCGATGCGAACATGCTGGCCGCGATGCCGGTAGAAGTCGTCTCCACCGGCATCCCGTGGCTGATCGCCGAGCTGCGCAGCGTCGCCGCCCTGGCGTCGCTGCGTCCCAACCTGCCTCGCATCGCCGAACGCTGCCGCGCATCGGGTGCCGTCGGCGTGACCGTCTTTGCCGAGCACGAGGCCGACGCGCCGGTACGCTTGCGCCTGCGCACGTTTGCGCCAGGCGAAGGCGTGGCCGAGGACCCCGTCTGCGGGTCTAGAAACGGGTGTGTCGCGGCATTCCTGGCAAGGCACCGGCACGCATCGGCTCTCCAGGGTGGCTACCTTGCGGAGCAAGGCATCGAGATGGGACGCGATGGCCTGATCCACGTCGAATGGACCCGAAACGGCGACGAATTGACGGTGCGCGTCGGTGGCCAGGCCGTGACCGTCGCCAGCGGCACCCTGCATCTGTAGACGCGGCGGCACGTTCAGCCGCTCGGTCGCCCATGGCTTGCCATGGCACCTGCGCGGCGTCCCCGACGAAGGTCTGCGCTGCGAGGAACGCGGTTGCCCAGGGCTAGATCGGATCGACGGCGGGACTGTCGTCGCGCGAGAGCATGGCGCGTTCGATGAAGTGCTGCAGCGGTTCCGAGGGCTCACTGTCCGGCCGCAACAAGTAGGTGGTCATGCATGCCGACGGGTCCGACAGGGGCCGCGCAATGACCTCGGGATGACGGCAGACCGAAATCTGCGCCGCCGTGGCGAAACCCAGTCCGTAGCCCGCGGCCACCAGCGTCAGCATCAATTCCAGTGTCGCGACCCGCTCTGCGATCCGGGGCTGGATGGCGGCCGTCCGGAGCAGCCGTTTGATCTGCCGGTACGCACCCTCGCAGGTTTCCGGGTGGCACTTGATCAGGGGATAGCGCAGCAGTTCATCCAGAGGGACCTGCCTGAAGGCCAGCAAAGGATGGCGCGTCGGAATGGCCACCAGGATGGGATCGGACCAGACCGCCTCGCACAGGATGCCCTCTCCAGCCTCGTCAGACTGCGCAAACCCGGCATCGAAAGTGTCGTCGCGCAACCCGCGCACTTGCGATGCGAGCGGCGTCTCGAACAGGCGGATTTCCACATCGGGCTCCTCCTCCCGGCACAGGGCCAGGAGTGCCGCGAGGCGTGTCTGCGCGATACCGTCCGACAGCGCGAGGCGCAGCATGCCGCGATAGCCCGTGGCGGCGGCCCGGACGTTGGTTCGTGCCTGTTCCAGCACCGCGAACACGCGGCGGGCATCTTCCAGCAGGACCTGGCCCGCCCAGGTGAGCTGGGTGCCGCGCCGATTGCGCTCGAACAGCGTGGCGCCGAGGTCAGACTCCAGCTCCCGGATGGTGCGCGACAGCGGAGACTGCTCGATATGGAGCCGCACCGCCGCACGCGTGAAGTGCAGTTCCTCGGCCACTGCCACGAAACAGCGCAGGTGTCGCAGCTCCATCGCGCCACCTACGCGTACATGAGGCCGGGAGCTTGATTCACGCGAGCGGCTCCTCGGGCGCCGTGCCAGACAGCAGCGCCGTGATCGGCAAGGGTTGGAACAAGAGCTCGCGGCCGAGGACCTTCAGGCCGCCAGGACCGCTTTCGAGCAATCGGCGCTCTTCGCGCGCGACGAACAGTTCGGTGCGATAGCCATCGCATTCGGGAAGTCGCTGTAGCAGGTCGCGGATCGCGTCGCCCGCCCAGGGCGTTTCGCTGTCGAACTGACCCAGCAGCCGGCTATGCCGGGAAATCACGAGGCGGTAGGCATTCATGGCCGGACGCTCCCGGCCATAGCGTGGATGGCCATTTCCTCCCAGCCCAGGCGCCGGGTGCGGGTCAGTTGCTCGGCGGTTTCGCCGCAGGCGCGCTCGACGGCCTGAGGCATCTCTATGCCAAGCAGGCAATGGCCGGTCAGGCGCGCGGCGAAGTAGTCGCCGGCCCCTTTCACCACGCAGGGCACGCGGGGATGCTCGAAGAGGCGCGATACCCCCTCTCGCGTCTCCAGCAGCGTCTGGACGACGGCGCTTTTAGGATCATCCTGGACACTGGTCACCACCACCCATTGGGTGGGGCCGCGCAACAGCGCACGGGCAGCCTCGCGGCAATCCGCCAGACCCTGCAGCGTTCTGCCGGTGACCTGTTCCAGCTCGAACCGATTGGGGACGAGGCCGTGGGCTTCTGGAATCAGCAGCGTGCGCCAGGCCTCGGCCATGCCAGCCGCCGCATACACGCCTTGGTCGTAGTCGCCAATGACCGGATCCAGGTGCAGGCGCAGTTGCGGGTGGCGCTCGCGCATCGTCGACCACCAGGATGCGAGGATCCGTGCCTGCGACGGCGCGCCGAGGAAGCCGACCTGCACAACGCGAGCGCACGCGGGGATGCCGCGCGCCTCCAGGTCATCCAACCAGCCAGCGAACCACGCGTCGGGCACCGCACCGCCATGGACCGAGGGATAGTGCGGGGTGTTGCTGAGCAGCGCGGTCGGCACCGCGGTCGTAAGCAGCCCGCAGGCTTCCAACGCGGGAATCGCCGCGTTGTTGCCGACCCGCCCGTAGACCACCTGGGACTGGATGCTGATGACATCGATGGGCACAGGTTGGGTCACCGTCATTCAGGACGCCCCCCCGTGTCCTGCTGCCGGTCCAGCCACGCGCCGATCGTGCGGTGGGCCGCAGCCTTCAGCGTTGCCCCATGCCGCTCGGCATCCGCGCGCAGCGTGCGCGGATCGACGCCGGCCTGGCCCAGCTCGCAGCAATGGCCGACCAGCCAGCGTTCGATTCGGCTGGCATCGGCTTCCAGGTGGAACTGCAGACCCAGCACCCGGTTGCCGACCGCGTAGGCCTGCTGCACGCAGCTTTCGGTGCTCGCCAGCAGTTCACTGCCCTCAGGCAGCTCGAAGCGGTCGCCGTGCCAATGCAGCACCGGCACGCCGGCCAGCGGTGCCAGCACCGAGCGGCGGCCCGCATCCGTCAGCGTCAGCGCGCCGAAGCCGATCTCCTTGAAGCCCATGGGGGCGACGGCGGCGCCGAGCAGGCGCGCGATCAATTGCGCGCCCAAACAAATGCCGAGCAGCGGCCGGCCGCTGGCCAAGCGCCGTTCGAGCAGACGCAGTTCGTCGGCAAGAAAGGGATAGGCCCGCTCGTCGAAGGCGCCGATCGGCCCACCCAGTGCAATGAGAAGATCGCTTGCCGCGGCCTCCTCACCGGCCAGGTCGTCCGTCGTGGGGTCGAGGTAGCGCACGTCGAATCCACGCTCGCGCAGCAGCGGTTCGAGCGTGCCGAGGTCTTCGAAATGGATGTGGCGCAGGGCCAGGGCGGTCTTCATGCGGTCTGCTCCGATGCGGTCGATGTCGCAGCCCGGTCGTCGTCGGGCCAGTAATGGCTGTCTGGCGTCGCGCGAGCGCCAAAGATGGCCTGGCCGACGCGCACGACGGTGGCGCCTTCCTCGATGGCCAGCTCGAAGTCGCCGGACATCCCCATCGACAGTTCGTCCATGCCGATGCCCGCCGGCGCCTCCTGGCGCAGCCGATCACGCAGTTCGCGCAACAGCACGAAGCAGGGACGGACCCGCGCCGGATCGGCCGACAGCAGCGCCAGTGTCATCAGGCCTCGCACGCGCAGGGTGGAGAAGCCCGGCAGCGCCCGGACGAAGCCGGCCACCTCGGAAGGCGGCAAGCCGAACTTGCTGGCCTCGCCCGAGGTGTTGACCTGCACGAACACATCCAGTGCGCGCCCTTCGGCTTGCAGGCGACGGTCCAGCGCCTCCGCCACACGCAGGCTGTCCAGGGCCTGGAACTCGCTGGCGAAGCGTGCCACGACCTTGGCCTTGTTGGTCTGCAGGTGGCCGATGACCGACCAGCGCAGGTCGGCGAGATCCACCATCGCTTCGGCCTTGCGCTGCGCCTCCTGCACCTTGTTCTCACCCAGGTCGCGGCAGCCGGCGGCGTAGGCCAGACGGATGCGCTCCTCCGGCACGGTCTTGCTGACCGGCAGCAGGCGCACATCGGACGGATCGCGTCCCGCGCGGGAGCAGGCATCGGCGATGCGCCGATGCACCGCCGCCAGATTGCGCCGAAAGTCCTCGACGCTGTGTGCGGTGGGCCAGGGATGCGTCTGCGCGTTCATGGACAAGGGGTTCTCCGTGCTGCTAACATTGTCATAGGACAAAATATACATTGTCACGGGACAAACGGGAATGGCAGAAAAGACCGCATCGGACATCTTTGAGCGCATTCGCCGCGAGGCACATGCGGGCCAGCTTGCCGCGGGCCAGACACTGCCGTCCGTGCGCGAGATGGCCGATCAACTGGGCGTCAACCGCAACACGGTCGCCGCCGCGTACCGGAAGCTGGTGGCCGCAGGCATTGCCGAGACGCTGGGGCGCAACGGAACGGTGATCCGGCCAGCGGCGCGTCTCGGTGAGCAGGAGGGCCTGCAGCCCGGCTCGGCGCTGGCGGATCTGGCCAGCGGCAATCCGGACCCGGCCTGGCTGCCCGATCCATTGCAGGCGCTGGCAGCCAGCGGCTACCGGCCCGCGCTGTATGGCCAGCCTGTACTCGACCCAGCACTCGAACGGCTGGCGCGGCAGTGGTTCGGAGCGGATCTCCGGGAGGGTGACGGTCTGGTGCTGGCGCATGGTGCGGTCGATGCGATCGAGCGTCTGTTGGCTGCTTACCTCGTCGCCGGCGACAAGGTGGCGGTGGAGGACCCGTGCTTCCTCGGCAGCCTCAACATCCTGCACAGCACGGGCCTGGCAGCGGTGCCCGTGGCCATGGATGCGAACGGCATGCGCCCGCAGGCGCTGGAAGCGGCGCTGGCCAATGGCGCCCAGGCGGTGCTGTGCACACCAAGGGCGCAAAACCCCACCGGCTGCGGCCTGAGCGAGCAGCGCGCCCGCGAACTGCGCCGCGTGCTCGCCCGCCATCCGCACGTGCTGGTGATCGAGGACGACCACTTCGCCTTGCTGGCCGAGACGCCGTACTTCTCTATCGCGCCCGCGGCCACCACGCGGCGGGCGCTGGTGCGCTCCGTGTCCAAGGGCTTCGGCCCGGACCTGCGGCTGGCCTTCATCGCTACCGATGCGGGGACCGCCGCAAGGCTCGGCATGCGACTGGCTCCCGGCACGACCTGGGTCAGCCACCTGCTGCAGGCGGCCGTGCGCGGCCTGCTCGGATCCGACGCGGCCACGGCGCGCCTGCATGCGGCCAAGACCGCCTACGCCATGCGTCGCAAGGCCCTGATCGATGCACTCGGCGCCGTGGGCATCGCCGCCAGGCAGCCCTGCGACGGGTTCAATGTGTGGATTCCGTTGCCGGAAGACCGTGACGTTCACCGCACCGCGCAAAGCCTCGCACGCTGCGGCTGGGCCGTGCGAACCGGCGATGCCTTCGCGATCGCGCCCGCGGCCCCCGCGCTGCGAGTCACGGTCTCGACGCTCGAACCCGGGGACGCGGCGCGCTTTGCCGCGCAACTGCGCGACTGTCTGGGGCGTGTATGAAGCCAGTCTGCATGGCATCGTGCCTGTCCTCTCGCGGGTCCGTCTGCGTACCGGTCCATGGCGCGCTACGGCGCCTGCAAGGCGGAGGCGACGCGAGCGGGCCACGGGCGCCGTTCCAACAAGCCGGTCTCCCGTTCCCGCAGCGTCCGGCCGACCTGGCTCGCCTCGGTCACGGACGCGCGAAAGTCCCGGATCAGTTGTCGCGTCACCGGCCCCACGGGCCATTCGGTGGTCGCCGCATCCTCGACCAGCGCCACCACCGGCTGCAGTTCGACCGAGGTGCCGGCGGTGAATACCTCGGAGGCGGCGCGCAGTTCGTCCAGCGTCACGGTCCGCTCCTCGACCCGCAGCCCGCGCTGGCGCGCCAGTCCCATCACGTGCCGCTTGGTGATGCCGTCGAGAAAGCAGGTCGGCAATGGGGTCACCAGCACCCCGTCATGGACCATCAACAGGTTGGTTGCCGTGGTCTCGGCGACCCGGCCTTCGCTGTCGAGCAGCAGTGCGTCGTCGCAGCCCGCCGCTGCGGCGGCATGGCGCGCAAGGGTACCGATCATGTACAGCCCCGAGCACTTGGCCGCGGTGGGTGCGGTGTCAGGGCGGGGACGCCGCCAACTCGCCAGCTGCAGCCGGATGCCTTCCTCGGCGCGGCCCTGGGACGCCGCCGTGGGCCAGTCCCAGGCCGCGATCGCCACGTGGATGCGGGCGCGCGGCGAAGCGATGGAAACACTCTCCGCGCCGCGCCAGGCCACCGGGCGGATGTAGGCGTCGTCGAGCTGGTTGGCCCACAGCACCGCCTCGATGGCCTGTGTCAGTTCGCCTTGCGACCACGGCAGGTGGTAGTCCAGCAGCGCGGCGGACTGCTGGAAGCGTTCCAGGTGGGGCGCATTGAGGAAGACATGACCGCCATAGGCGCGCATGCCCTCGAAGACGGCCCCGCCCATATGCAGCGCATGCGTGAGCACGTGCAGGCGCGCCTCGCGCCAGGGCAGCAGCTCGCCATCGAGCCAGATCAGGCCATCGCGATCGTCAAGGGAATTGAGCATGGTGCGCACCGCTGTACAGGTTGTCGATGGCGTAAGTGTGCGGCCGGTTCGCCGTCGGCACGAGTGAGCAAATCTCAGACGATGCTGAGTTTTGGTCCTCGTGTCGGCGAGCGTGGAGACGACGATTTCCGGTTTAATGAGTCCATGAACGACCAATGACTTCCAGGAGGGTGAATCCCCCATGCGCATCCCTGTCCCGTTGAATGCCTTGCGCGCCTTCGAGGCTGCGGCGCGCCATCTCTCGATCAAGGACGCGGCCCTGGAACTGGCGGTCACCCCCTCGGCGGTCAGCCACCAGTTGCGCACGCTGGAGGACATGCTCGGCGTCGAACTGCTGCGCCGCATCGGTACGCGGCTGGAATTGACCAGCGCCGGCCGCCGGCTGGCACCTAGCCTCAACGAGGGTTTCGCCCTGATCGCCGAGGGCGTGAGCAGCTTGCGCGAGGAGCGGCGCGACGGGCCCCTGCGCGTGAACATGCTGCCGACCTTCGCGACCAACTGGCTGTCGCCCCGCCTGAGCCTGTATCCGTTCGAGCGGCGCGGCTTCTCGCTGGACATCTCCACCACGCAGGACGACGTGGATCTGGCCGCCGGCGTGGCCGATGCCGGCATCTGGTATGGCGACGGCCAGTGGGCCGGCCTGCAGGCCGACCTGTTGTTCGAGGCCACCATCGATCTGTACGCGCGCCCGGGCTTTGCCACCGGCTCGCGCCGGGAACGCCTCAAGCAGGTCGCGCGCGCCAACCTGTTCGTTTCGCGGCATTGCCTCACTTGGCAGCGCTGGATGGACAGCCTGCCCGGCGGGCCGTTCGAGCCGGCTGTCGTGACCCGCGTGGATTCGGGCGGCCTGACGATGCAGGCGGCCGCCGATGGGGCTGGCGTGTCGATCGCCGTCTGCGAACTGGCCGAGAGTGCCGTCCGGCTCGGACGCCTGGCCTCGGTCTTCGACCACCCCGTGAGCGCGGGTGTCGGCTTTTGGCTCGTCTATCCCGAGGCGCTATCCGAGGATCGACGGCTGGACAACCTGCGCGGCTGGCTGCGCGAGCAATGTCAGTCGGAAAGCGGAACTCGGAACCCAGAAGCGCGGACAGCATAGACACGTATGAATACCGCATATCCGAAAGACCAGAAAGCACCGCCGGATGACGATGTGACGCTTCGACGGCTCGTTGCCCATGAAGCCGTTGCGCTTGCCTCCCTGCTGGCCGCCTATGGCGACGAGATGCGCCACGGGCAAGGCGCCGGGGCGAATGCACTGGCTCATGCCAATGCCTTGATCGCCGATCCGATCGCGGAAGTGCTGGGTGGCTTTCTCGGCGACGAACTCGTAGCCTTCGCAGTGTTCTTCGATCTGCCCGAGGCGATCTCCGGAGGGCGGTCGGGCCAGCTCGACGACCTGTACGTCCTGCCCGCCGCGCGCGGAAAACGACTCGCTCAGCGGCTCATCGCGGCCATCACCGATACCGGTCGATCACGCGCCTGGATCCATCTGCGCTGGCTGGTCCCCGAGGACAACCCCGATGCCATCCGGGCCTACGCGCGCTTCGCCGAACCCGCCGGCTGGAAGAGCTACGTGCTTTGGCTGGCCGGTAGCGAGCGGTGGTGAAGCCATGAATAACCTGCAGCAGGTCGATTGGTCGCGTCTTCCGCAGCCGGAGGATGATGGCGGCGCCCGCCACCTCGCGGGCATGCGCCTGCCCACGCTTGAACTGGCATCGACGGATGGTGGCCGTGTCGACCCTTCGCGCCTGCGCGGACGCACGGTGCTTTATCTCTTCCCGATGACGGGCCGGCCGGATATCGCACTGCCTCCAGGCTGGGACGAGATTCCAGGAGCACGGGGCTGCACCCCGCAATCCTGTGCCTTCAGGGATCATTTCGCCGAACTGAAGTCCTTGGGCGTCGCCCAATTGTTCGGCGTGTCGACGCAGGACACCGCGTACCAATGCGAGGCGGTGGCGCGCCTCCACCTGCCTTTCCCGTTGCTGTCCGACAACCGCCTTTCATTCGCAACCGCGCTCGGTCTGCCGGTCTTCGAGGTGCAAGGCCTGGCACTGCTCAAGCGACTGACCCTGATTGCGCGCGATGGCGTGATCGAGCATGTGTTCTATCCTGTGTTCCCGCCGGACCGGAATGCCGACGATGTCGTCGCATGGTTGAGGCAACGGCCAGCCACTTGACCTTGGCCAGTCAGCGACACGATCAGCGCTCATGGTCGTGCGAAGTTCTCGTCAGGTCCCGCTCACCCGCAGAAGGACCACTGCTCCAACCACACCCACAGCAGTTCCATCGACAGCCAGGCGCGGAACACCAGCACGCCCGCAGCCAGCAGCACAGCCAGCGGTGCCCAGCGCCTGAACCATTCGCGGTCTTGCCTCATGAAGTCGCCAACCGTGGATCGGCGCGAACGATGGTCCTGTCGTCGATCGGCCAGTGCAGAACCGTCGCCAGCAGGCCCAGCGCAATCGCCAGCAGCCAGATGCTCAGGTACGACCCAGTTGCCTCGAACATGCGGCCACCAAGCCAGACACCGAAGAATGATCCCAACTGGTGGCCGAAGAAGACGAAACCGAACAATGTGGTGATGTAGCGCACGCCGAAGATCTGAGACACCAGGCCATTGGTCAGCGGAACCGTCCCGAGCCAGAGGAACCCCATCACTGCAGCGAACAGGTAAACGCCCCATGTGCTGAGCGGCAGCAGGACGAACAGGGCCATCGCCACCGTGCGCGCCAGGTACAGGCCTGCAAGCAGGTACTTCCTGCGCAGCGTGCCACCCCAAAGCCCCAGCAGGTAGGTGCCGGCCACATTGGTCAGCGCAATGATCGCCAGCGCGGCGACGGCATCGGTAGCGGCCAGGCCCCGGTCCAGCAGGTAGGCTGGGAGGTGCGTGGCGATGAAGGCGAGTTGGAAGCCACAGGCCAGGAAGCCCAGGTTCAGCAGCCAGAAGCCGCGGTGGCGGAAGGCTTCACCGATCGCCGCCTTCATCGACAGCTCCGGTCCGACCACCGCGTTCGAGATGCTTGCGTCGCGCATCGGGAACGCCAGCGGCAGCAGCAACGCCATGACCACTGACAGAATCAGCAGCGCACCCGTCCAGGCCCAACCGCCGATCAAGGCCTGCGCAACCGGGACCATGGCGAACTGCCCGAGGCCACCGATGGCGCCGGCCAGCCCCAGTGCCCAACTGCGGCGCTCAGCCTGCACGAGGCGGCTGAGCGCGCCGTAGATCGCACCGAATGCCGTGCCCGACAGCGCGATGCCGACGCACACGCCAGCGCCCAGAACAAAGGCCACGTGGCTGTGCGCCTGAACCATGAAGAAAAGCCCCAGCGCATAGAACACGAGCCCGCCCGCGATGACCTTGGCCGAACCGTAGCGGTCGGCAATCATCCCGGTGAAGGGTTGGGCGAGACCCCAGGTCAGGTTCTGCACCGCCATCGCGAAACCGAACATTTCGCGCGACCAACCGCGATCCATCGTCACCGGCAGCAGAAACAAGCCTTGCACGTGCCGCACACCGAGGGCCAAACCCATGATCAGTCCGCCGGCCAGGATCGGAATCCAGAGCGATCGGCGCTCGTTTGCCGATGCTGTCGAGGGGGCGAGGTTCGTGTTCATGTCGTGGCTCCCGCTGCTTGCGGATCGTCCGCAGGTCGATGCTTCAGTGCGCCGAGTGGGTGGGTTGGTGGCTCGCCGGTACGCAACCAGTCCAGCGCCAGGGGCCACAGCGCCTCGCGGAAGCGCTCGTGGAAGAAGGCGAAATGGCCGATTTCGGCCTGCTCGATGGCCGCGGGAGCCAAGCGCAGGTGATGGCGCTCGCTGCCGGTGTAGTAATCCAGCAGGCGGTCCAGCGCCGGTACCGTGCCGAATGGATCGTCCTCGATGCCCAGCGCCAGGATCGGTGCGCGCACCTGGCCGAAGCGCCGTGCCAGCATTTCGGCTTCGGGCTCACCTTCCAGTGTCTCCCGGCCTCGGCGCACCGTGCCCTCGAAGCGGGGACCCATGCGTGCCCAGTCCAGTGCCACGCCCTTGGGCGTGTCCTCCATCCATCCCAGGCGCTTGGCTGGCACGTAGCCAAGCACCCGCGCCAGCAGCGGCATGGCCACGTGCCAGCGCAGGAACATGGCGCGGCGTGCGGCGGGCGCATAGTCGCGCCAGTAGGCGTACTGCGCCCCCATGGTGAAGATGCGCCGCACGCGGTGTGCGGACGCGGCCAGCCCGATCACGAAGCCCCCAGCGGAGTGGCCGACCACGTCGATCGGCTGGCCGGGGAATCGCCAGGCGAGGTACTGCAGCACACCCTCGAAATCGTGCTGCCCCCAGTCGATCCAGTCGGCCTGCAGCCGACGCAGCCCACGGTGTCGCGATTCGCCGATGCCGCGGTAGTCGTAGGTCACCACGTCCCATCCGTGGCTGTGGAGCCAGTCGGCAAAGCGCCCGTAGTACCGGCAGCGCACCGAGGTGGCAGCGTTGATGACCGCGACCGGATGCGGGCGTCGTGGATCGCAGGGGCGGCGCCAGGCGAATCCACCCAGTGCATAGCCGTCGGCGGCGCGAATGTCGATGGGCTCAGTCATTCACAGCGAGACCCTGGACCAGCAGCACCACGGCCTGCGCGCCGGCCATGCGATCCTGGGCAATGCGTTGGTACTCGTCCGATTCCGCCCAGTCATGGAAGGCGGCTTCGTCGGGAAAGGACATGAGCACGAGCTTCTGGTGCGGCCAGGTGCCTTCGATGGTGCGAGGCTGCTCGTCCGCGGCCAGCAGACGTCCCCGGTGGTGGCGGAACACCTCCATGAAGCGCGCCTGGTAGCGGTCGTAGGCGGTCCGGTCGTGGATGGTGAGTTGGGCAATGGCGAAAACGGTCATGACGCAGGCTCCGAGTCGCGATGGCGATCCGGTTCGGCGGCCGAGGTCGATTCGATGCGGTCGCCCTGCGTGCTGGGGCTGGAGAACACCAGAAAATTCACGTCCTCGTCGCCACCATTGGCAGCGATGTGGCGAGTGCCGGCCGGGACATGCACGCCTTGACGGGCTGCCAGCAGCACGTCCTGGTCGGACGTGCTCAGGCGCAGGTGGCCACTGAGCACGTAGAAGAACTGGTGCGCCCTGGCGTGCCAGTGGGGTGCTTCGGCGCCGCCTGCGGGCATCCATTCCTGCCGCACCTGCATGTGTTGCAGTTCCAGCAGTCGCCAGCCCAGGCAGACCCCACCCCAGTCATAGCGGTTGCCGTCGTCGGTCCGGACGGCGCGCAGCAGTGCCGTCATGGCGTGTCCTCCTCGGCGGGGACGCCGTGCAGAGCCTCGCCATGGACCTGCCGCCCGTTCTCGAAGCGCATGATCTCGCACATGCGCGTGCGCCCGCCGGAGGCCTGCGCCACGTAATGGACGACGACGGTCTGCGCCTCGACATCGCAGATGGCCGAGATGAGTTCGAACCGCAGGTCCGGCCTGTCGGCGAGCGCGGCCAGCCAGTAGCGGCGCAGCGCGTCCTTGCCTTGTACCCGCGTGCCACCGGTATAGGGCTGGGCCAGCGCGCTCACGAACAGTGCATCGTCGGCGTAGGCGGCCAGCACCGCCGGCACGTCGCGCCGGTTCCAGTCGTCGATCCAGGCCAGCGCATGGGCCCGGAGTTGATCATGAGAGAGTGTCGTCATGGCATCACATCCAGAAGAGAAGAACGGTCAGGGCGGCCAGGGTCGCCATCGCACGATTGACCACGCGAGCGACGGCGCGGTCGCGCAGCCAGGGCCGCAGGCCGGCGCCGAAGGCGGCCCAGACCAGCATGCAGGGCAGTCCGATGGCGGCGAACACCAGGCTGACCACCAGCAGGCGCAGTGCGTAGCCTTCGCCCGGCGGCAGGAAGGTGGACACCACCGTCACCGAGATCAGCCAGGCCTTCGGATTGACGAACTGGAAGGCCAACGCCTGCATGAAGCCGATGGGCCGGCCGGCTTCGGTCTCCTCCAGTTCGGCCGCGCGCCACAGGCGCGCGGCCAGCCAGAGCAGGTAGAGGCTGCCCACGACCTTCAATGCGACCTGCAGGCGAGGTTCGAGGGCAAACACCGCACCGAGGCCGGCGCCGGTGATCCCGAGCTGCACCATCACGCCCGCGGGGATGCCCAGCAGGTGCGGCCAGGTTCGGCCCAGGCCGAAGAGCAGGCCCGAGGACATCAGCATCACGTTGTTGGGACCGGGCGTGATCGACATGACGAAGGCGTAGACGATCAGCGCCACGAGGGCGGTATGTTCCATGGGAGTTCGCTGGGACGGGGAGTACCGGGGCGTTGAGGGAAAGACGAGGCCCGTCCGCGAATTGATTCTGGGCCGGGCATGGCGTCGGCTCCAGCGAGAAATTTTCAGTCCCACCTGAGATATTCGCGCTTGGCCGCAAGCGTCATCGCGCAGCAGACTTCGCAGGTACTGCCCGGCGCTGCCGAATCGATGACGGCCCGGCACTTCGGGCGGTTCCTCGCAGGAGAACCCATGTCTTCCGATTTCATTCGATGCGCGTCGCACCCAGACGGCTATGCCGAGTTGGTCATCGACCGGCCGGCAGCCCGCAACGCCCTGTGCCGCTCATTGACCGACGCGATGGCCGCGCACCTCGACAGGCTGGCGGCCGACGCCGCCGTGCGGGTGGTCCTGCTGCGCGCCGAAGGCGAACACTTCGCGGCCGGTGCCGATCTCAAGGAGATGCTCGGCATCAGCGCGGAGCAGGCGCGCGCCACTGACTTCGCCGGTTGCTGCGCGCCGCTGGGCACGTTCCCCAAGCCCGTGGTGGCGCTGGTGCAGGGCTTCGCGCTCGGCGGCGGCTGCGAACTGGTCGAGATGTGCGACATCGTGCTGGCGGCCGAGAACGCCGTGTTCGGCCACCCGGAGGTTCGCGTCGGCACCATGCCCGGCGCAGGCGGCACCCAGCGCCTGCCGCGCCTGCTCGGCATGGCCAAGGCGCTGGACCTGCTGCTGACCGGGCGCCGCATGGACGCCCGGGAGGCCGAACGCAGCGGGCTGGTCTCGCGCATCGTGCCCCCCGACCATCTGCTCGAAGAGGGCCGCCGGCTCGCCGCCGACATGGCGTCGCTGTCGGGCGAGGTGCTGGTCCTGATCAAGCAGGCCGCGCGTGCCAGCGCCAGCCTGCCCATGGATGAAGGACTACGCCGCGAGCGGGCCGCCTTCCACCACACCCTTTCGCTGCCCGACCACGAGGAAGGCATGCGTGCATTCCTGGAGAAGCGGCCACCTCGATTCAACCCCCCTCTCCACTGCAAAGGAACCTTAGAACGATGACCCAAGCCGCCCCATCCTTGCCGCTCGATCCCCAGGTCGAGCGAATCGTCCGCGACAGCTTCGCCCGCCAGGGCCTGATGCGCCACCTGGGCGCCGAACTGCACGAGGTTGCGCGCGGACGGGTCAGCATCCGGTTGCCGTTCCGCGAAACCCTCACCCAGCAGCATGGCTACTTCCATGCCGGGGGCACCAGCGCCATCGCCGACTCGGCCGGCGGCTACGCGGGCTTCACGTTGTTTCCACCGGACAGCTCCGTGCTGACCGTCGAGTTCAAGATCAACCTGCTCGCCCCCGCGCAGGGCGACTACCTCGAAGCGGTCGGCACGGTGGTGCGCTCCGGACGCACCCTGACCATCTGCCAACTCGAAGTTTTCGGCGTCACCGAACAGGGACGGGCCCAGGTGGCGCTCGGCCAGCAGACGCTGATCTGCCTGCAGGGCAAGCAGGATCGATGACGTTTCCGGTGTCCGCGCAAGGATGCGCCCGGCGGCCAGTACCGCCATTCATGAAGGAGAACCCATGACCTCAACCTCGACCCAAACCCTCGGGACCCTCGACACAACCCGCTGGCTGCGCGAACAGTCCACCGCTACCAAGGTGCTGGCGGTACTGTTCGGCACCCTGGTGCTCACCGCGTCGTCCCACGTCAGCGTGCCCATGGTGCCGGTGCCGATGACCATGCAGACGCTGGCCGTCACGCTGGTCGGCGCACTGTACGGCTGGCGCCTGGGTGGCCTGACGATCCTCGTCTGGCTGGCCCAGGGCGCGCTCGGGTTGCCGGTGTTTGCCGGTGGCACGGGAGGCCTGGCGCGCTTCCTGGGACCGACGGGTGGCTACCTGCTGGCTTTT
Organism: Diaphorobacter sp. ED-3; assembly: GCF_027625375.1. Lineage (NCBI taxonomy): Bacteria > Pseudomonadati > Pseudomonadota > Betaproteobacteria > Burkholderiales > Comamonadaceae > Diaphorobacter > Diaphorobacter sp. ED-3. Next base: position 2,382,340 of record NZ_CP115182.1, read on the forward strand.
CCCGTGGCCGGCGCGCTGACCGGCTGGCTGGCCGAACGCGGCTGGCATGGCGGGCGCGTCGTGTTGGCCTTCGCGGCGATGCTGATCGGCAACGCCCTGTGCCTGCTGCTCGGCGGCGCCTGGCTGGCCGCGATGGTTGGCGTGCAGAAAGCGATCGCCGTGGGCGTGGCCCCCTTCGTCCTCGGCGGCGTGCTCAAGTCGGTGCTTGGTGCAGCGCTGCTCAAGGCCATCGACAGCGGTACCCGCAAGGCGGCGCACCGATGACGCGCGTTCCGGGTCGGCCCGGTACATCACGATGAACGCCCTCGATGCGGAGCAGGCGCGGCGCTTTGCGCTGGCGTGGCTGCCCGCCTGGACCGGCAACGATCCCCAGCGGCTGGCTGCCTTCTATTCCGAGGATGCCTTCTATCTCGACCCTGCCGTACCCCAAGGGCTGCGGGGAAAGCCCGCGTTGCTGGGCTATTTCGAGCGCCTTTTGGCGCGCAATCCGGCGTGGGTCTGGACGCAGGTCGAGGGCATCCCCATGGAGGATGGCTTCCTCAACAAATGGCGCGCGGACATCCCGGTCGGCGGCGAGGTGTTGACCGTGGTCGGCGTGTGCCTGGTGCAACTGGACGGTCAGGAAAAGATTCGCCGCAACGAGGTCTATTTCGACCGCTCCGAGCTACTGGCAAGAATTGCCGCAGCTATCGAGCCGCAGAACAGCGAATGAACCGGCAGGGCGGGAAGTGTTGCCGCCTTGACGATCATGCTATCTCGCTCGACGCTCGGTCAGAGTGGCACCGCTTTTCGGTGATTCGGATGCCTTGGGTCCAACAGTTTCTTCCGACGCGACCAAGTCCAGAGCCGACAGCAGCGCATCGCCCTCGATCGGACCGTGCAGCAGCAGCGATTTCCCGGTCAGGCCGTCGTCAAGCCGCACGGTGGGCGTGGCGTTGATGCCGCTGCGCACGGCCTCGTCGGCCTGCGCGCGAACGATGGCTGCGGGGCGATCGCTGTCCAGGCAGGCCTGCCTGGCGGTCGTCAGGCCTGGCCAGGTCAGGTCAGCCGGCAGCCCCTGGCCATCGCCGCCGGTATTTTGGTAGAGCCATGCGATGGCACCAAAGAAGGCCTCGTGGCCTTGTGCTTCGCCTGCGCACTCGGCCACGCGAGCCAGCCTACTCGCCTCGGGATCGTGCATCGCCAGTGGCAGGTGATGCCATCGCAGGCTGGTCTCGGGATGGGCATCGATCCAGGCCATCAGGGTCGGGTAGTAGGCCTTGCAGAACGGACACTCCAGGTCGGCGTACAGCGTCAGCGTGAAGCGCGCATCGGCTGGGCCGTGACGCCAGGGTGGGCCGGCCGGATGCGCCTGCGCGACCTCAGGCCCCGTGCGTGGTGCCGGCGCACCGGGCGTGCGGTACAGGAGCCAGCCCAGCAGGCCGGCCACAAGGATGCCGGCAACCACCCAGGGCAGCCGTGGCAGGCGCCCGGCGCGCTTGCGAATGGCCTGGGACCGGCTCGGCAAGGTGGTTCGCTTCGAGGACATGACGCGCTCCGGTCATTTCGGCAGGAACAGCGGCGGCGATGCGATGCCACGCGCCTGGTCGATCTTTTCGGCCACCTTGAAGGCGGCATCCAGTTCGCCGATGCCGTACTGGCGCATGAGCTGGTAGCGTTCGGCCTTCTCTTCCGGTTCGGTCTGCGCAAGGGCCAGATAGAGGCTGGGCGGCACGGCGCGGAACAGCACTTCCATCGACTTAGACAGGATGACGCCCTCGCTGAACTTGCCAGCCTCCTTGCGCGCGGACAGCATCAGCGCCTTCTGTGCGGGTGAAAGTTCGCGGAACCGGGCGATCTTCTCCACCTCGTCGGGCGGCATCGACAGGCAGATCCACCACTCGATCATGTTGAGCATGGGCTCGGCGGCCTTGGGCAGGTCGTCGATGTTCTGCGTCGCCAGCCAGTACCACGCACCGAGCTTGCGCCACATCTTGGTGATCTTGACCACGTAGGGCGCGAGCAGCGGGTTCTTGGTGATGATGTGGCCTTCGTCGGTGACGTTGATGATCGGCCGGCCCAGGAACTGGTCGCGCTCGGCGATGTTGTTCACCGTGTTGATCAGCGAGATGTAGGCAATGGAGAGCTGCGCGTTGTAGCCCTCGCGCGCGAAGGTGGCCAGATCCACGATGGTGATGTCCGCCTCGGGCCAGGGCGTGCCAGGACGGTCGAACATCTCGCCGTCTGCGCCCTGGCAGAGCATGTCCATCGCATCGGCCATCTCCAGCAGCCGCGCGCGCCGGGCATCCGGCAGGTTGGCGTCGCGGGCGCGTTCGCGCAGCGCGTCGCGCACGTCGCGGGTCAGCACCGTGCGCGCCTGTGCCACGCAGCGCTGAGCGGCGTCCAGGATGCACTGGCGAATCAGGCTGCGGTCGGCGCGCGTCATGCGCGCTTCCTCCTTGTCCTCGCCGCCGGTGATCATCAGCCGGGCGGTGATTTCGAGTTCGCCGAGCACGTCGCGCTGGTCATCCCCGTCGTCGGCCGGATGGGTGTCGCCGTCCTCGTCCAGAGCGTCGGCATCCAGCGTCTGCACCTGGCCCGGTGTATCGACCAGACGCCAGGCATCGGCGAATGGCGCCAGGCTCACGCCCGCGCCGGGTGCCAGCTTTACGCGATGCACGCTCAGGCCCAGCCGAGCGGCGAAGTCACCGAACAGGCCAAAGCTGTTGCCGGCCTCGACGATGAACAACCTGGGCCGGTAGATCGCCGTGACCTGGTTGAGGATGTTGTTCAGCGTGGCGCTCTTGCCGGAGCCGGTCGGGCCGAAGAGGAACAGGTGGGCATTCATCTGCCGGTCGAGCCGGTTCAGTGGATCGAAGGTGATCGTGCCGCCGCCCCGGTTGAAGAAGGTGATGCCCGGGTGGCCGGTGCCCTGGCTGCGCCCCCACACCGGCGCCAGGTTGGCCGCGTGCTGCGCGAACATCAGTTGCGTGTACCACTGCCGCTTGTCCGCCGCCGGGTCGAACAGGCAGGGCAGCCAGCGCAGGTAGGTGTTGAGCGGCGCCACCTCGTCCTCTTCGCGCACCGGCTGCAAGCCCGCATTGAGCATGACATTGACCAGTTGCAGGCCGCGGGCGTCGAGCTGCGCCATGTCGCGGCCGCGCAGGTAGAACGCCAGCGTGCCCCGGTACAGCTTGTGCGCGCTGCCGATGAGGCCGCGGGCCTGCTGCACGTCCTGGCGCGCCTGCTCGCTGGCGAGCGTCTCGCCGACCGCCTTGCGGGCCAGGTGGTTGAGGTGCGCCTCCAGCACATCCTGCGGCGTGGCGACCAGGGTCAGGCACATCACCGTGTCCTCGGGCATCTGGTCGAACAGCGCGTTCATCGCATCGCCGCCCTTGCGCGTCTCGCCGGTCACGTGTCCGGTCGCGGGCGGCGAGCGCAGGCGGTCCATGACGATGACCCGGTGCGGCATGCCGTCGAAGAACCACAGGCCGCTAGCGACATCCGAGCGCGGCTGGCTGAAGAACAGGCGTTGCGCGAAGTCGCCGCTGGCCAGCTCGATCTCGCCCTCTTCCCGTTCCTCCGGGTAGCGGGCGAGCGCGTAGAAGCGTTCCCGGTCTTCGGCCGTGCTGCCCAGCGCGCCGGGATTCGGGTTGAACCAGCGCAACAGCCAGTCGTGAATGTCCCCCGCGCCAAGGCGCCGGGCCTTGACGCCGGCATTCGCCAGGCCACCGACCAGGCGGTCGCAAATCGTCGCCAGGGCCTGCTCGGGCGATTGCCCCCGCCGGGCCGATGCTGCGTCCGGGGCGCGCTGATAAACCACCATGCGCACGCGCCGGGTCTGGCCGCGCCACGGCAGGCGTGTGACCGTGGTGTCCTCGAACAGGCCGCCCGGCTTCGCGATCGCGCGCAGGTGGTGCCCGAAGAAGCGCAGATAGAACTCGCTGAACGCGCTGCCCTGCGCGCGTGGATGCAGGTACGCCCTCAGCGTCCGCAGGTAGTGCTCCCAATCGGCTTCGTCCTGCGCGTAGAGCTGCACCACCCACGGGTTCTCGTCCAGTTCGTCGAAGGAGTCCTGCAGCGCATTCTCCAGGGCATCGCGGGCCTGCCACAGCCAGGCGGTCTCGCGCCCTTCGGTACCGATCGGCTGCAACTCGAAGAACGCCGCCACCGATTGGCCATCTTCGAGCAGCATGCTCTTCGTGGCCGGCAGGTACTCGACCCAGGGCAGCAGGTCGGCGAAGGACGGCGCCACGTCGTAGAGTGCCGCGTGGTCGGCCTGCGTCGCGGGTCGCCGATGCTGCTGCCCAGGGGCGGCGCCAGGTGCCTCGATGCCGTGCGCGGCAAGGCGGGCGACATGCTGCGTCCAGGCGTCCGGCTCGATGTGGGCCTGGACTGGCATGGGGGCCGGACGACGCGGCCACGGCAGTCGCCAGCCCATCAGTAGTCCTCCAGCCGTTCGCCCGGCATCGCGTACTGTACGCGCTGGTAGAGCGGGAAGACGGTGCTGTAGCCGGGCACCGGTACCGGGTCGGTGCCGGCCAGGTGCGGAAAGACATACATCACCAGATCGGGGTTTGGCAGTCGATGGAACTGTCGCTGGATCTCGTTCGCTGCCGTGCGGGTGTAGGCCGCGTTCCGGGCGGGCGCCGCGAGGGTGTCAGCGTCGGCCAGCGGGCGGCGCAGGTCCTGGCGTGCGTCGAGCAGCAGGCGGCCGGCCTGGCCGCCGCTATGGCCGCCAGTCTCGTGCCGCCAGATGTCCAGCATGGTGTGCTCGCCCCGGGGCAGCAGCTTTTCCGAGCTGGTGGCACAACCTGCGAGAACGGCGGCGGCGAGCAGGACAAGGGGGCGGTCAATCCAGGTCCGACGCATGTGCTTCTCCCATGAGGTGATTCACCCGGCGCCCCTTGGCGTCGTGGTCGATGGCGATCGGCTGCTCCAGGTGCACGGCCACCCTGGCGCCGGGCTGCACGTAGACCGCAGCGAAGGCCTGGCCGTAGAGCTTGTTGACCCAGTCGGCCATGTCGCGCACGCCACCGGCCAGGATGCGGCCCATGGCCTCGTTGCCCGAAATGCCGACCGTGCCCAGCGAACCGCTGTTGTTGGCGACCACGGCCACGCTGCCGTTGTCGGACTTGATGAGCGAGGCGGCGCCCGCGCCGGCCGCGGTGATCAACGCCTGCGATCCCAGGTACTGCTGGGCATTGCTGCGCCGCTCGCCCGAGACGCACGGGATGCCGTAGGGATCGCTGATCCAGCCCAGGCCATCCAGCAGGCTGGTGCTGTTCTGGCTTCGACTGCGCTTGCCGTCGTCCTCCGGCACCGTGCGGATGGTGCCGTCGCTGAACACGAAGGTGATGGAACGGACCTGCCCACGCACGCACGAGAGCGTCCAGTCGCCCGAGGCCGTGCCGCTGACCACCGCACCGGCCACGTCGGGAATCTCGATGCCGTTGGCCGCCAGGTTGTCGGCCCCGATCAGCACCTTGAAGGGAAACGGGTCGTTGACGGTGCCGTCGATGGGAATGCGACCGATCAGCGCGGTCATGGCGACCGAGCCCATCAGCGTGGCATTGGCGGGCACCGTATAGACCGCCTGGGCGGTGCCGCCAACGGCTTGCGCAGTCCTGTCGCTGACGGCCTCCGCCGCAGCCGACAGCTCCGGCGAGGCCGGGCCGAAGCTGGAGGGAAAGGCGGGCAAGCGCAGGCTGCTCGAACCGCCCTTCGGATCGGGCTGGGCGTCAGCCGGTTCGATCCAGCGCATGCCGCCATCCGTGAGCGGTCCGCCGTCATGCCCGTCCAGTCCAAGGCCGATCGGCAGGTCGGCGGCACCGCCCTTGCCGGACAACCCGTCCAGGCGGCGCTGCAATTCCTGCATCAGCCCTTGCGTCTGCTGCCGGTCGCTGGCGGCCTGGGTGCGCTCCTGTTCCAGGCGGCGGCGTTCGCTGTCGAGGGCGTTCTGGATGCGCTGGTCGATCGCGCCCTCGCGGGTACGCAGGCGCTCGTTCTCGGCCTTGTGCTGGCGGTTGTCGCTCAGCGCGGTCTGCAACTCTGTGCGGAGCTGCTTGACCTGCGCGACCAGGGTGGCGACGGTATCGCGCGGGGTGTCGCCCGCGATGCCGAGCGCCTTCATTTCCTCGGGAGTGAGCTGCCCGGGGACATCCGGCTGGCCAGGTGCGGCGCCGCTGCCTGAGAACAACCTGGCACCGACGAACACCAGCAACAATGCCATCGGAATCAGCAGCCACTTCAACAGGGGATTACTCCTCATCGGACGTCCTCCCCGCAGCGGCGGCCGGCGGCAGGTTCGTGCCGGCATCGATGGGGCTGAGCACCGGCATCAGCGACTCGGCCAGGCCACGGCCGCGCGTGACCAGGTAGACCACCGTGGTGTCGGTCGAAGCGCCCGCTGGCCCCAGGTCGGGATGCTGGAAGGTCGCGGCCACGAAGTCGCCTTGCAGCGCCCTTGGATCGAGATCGATCCGGTGAGGCGAGGTGTTGGTCAGGCGCACGGCGGTGACCCACTGGTCTTCGAGTCGCCAGGCCGCCAGCGCCCGCGCCTTGAGCGGCAGCGTCGGCAGCAGTGTGTCCAGCGCGAGCGGGCGCCGCAGCGGCACGCGTCCGATGCCGGCCACGGGCTCGACGGTGCGCAGCGGTGCGTAAAGGTTCTGCGCCGCGTAGCGCGTCAGGACAACGGTTATCGGCGTTTGCCGACGCTTCGCGGTATGCGCTGCCTGGGCTGAACCGGCGGCTGTGTCTTCGCTGGCTTCCTCGGCGGCGTCCTGCAGGACGATGCGTACAGGCTCCAGCGGCTGCTCGCCTTCCCGGGCGTCCGTGGCTGCGATGTCGACCAGCACGATGGCGCCGGATTCCACGTCCTGCAGTTGCAGCCGCGTCGGCGCGATGGCCTCGCTGGCGCGCAGGTAGATGGCTCCACCCGCGCTCTGCACGCGCAGCCGCTCGCCCAGGCTCGGGGGCAGGCCGACACGCACGTTGCGGTCGATGAAGACCACGCGCTCCTGGCCGACGACCAGCGGGACGGCCAGCGGGAGCCGCTGCCAGCGCAGGATCTCGATGGCATGGCTGTCCGGCACCAGGCCGAATCCAAGGGCCAGGCTCGCCACGATGGTGAAGACGTTGTGTTTCAAGGGTTGCCTCCCTGCGACAGGCCGCCGCCGGGCCTGCCGGACGGAGGCACTGCCGGCGACGGTGCCTCGATGCGCTGCGGCGCTCCGTCATAGCAGTCCAGCGCAAGGCCGAAGGGGTTGTGCTGGGGATCGACGTCCAGCCGCACCACTTTCAGCGGATAGCGCACCAGGGCCCGCTTGACCTGCTCGGCGCCGTAGTACTCGTCCGCGCTGACATCGAGCGTGACGATCCAGTCGCGGCTGGAAACCGTCTTTACCCGCATCGTGGGGTTGTCGCCAAAGCCGCGCCCCGGAATCTCGTAGATGCCGCGCACCCGCTGGCGCAGTTCGCCACTGCTGCGCCGGTACTCGTAGTCCTGTCGCAGGAAGGCCTGGCAGGCCGGTGTGAAATAGGCCGACAGCGCGTGGAGGTTGCGCGGGTAGTCCTGTTCGCCATCCGTCGGCCAGCGTTGTACCTGCTGCCAGACGTAGAAGGCGAACGCATAGACATTCTCGGGCGGCACATCCCACCAGGCGCGGGTGCTGCCCGAGCGCAGATCGGGGGGCACGTGGATCGTCAGTTGCCTCGGCGCACTCCACCAGCCGAAACCGAGCAGCAGCGCCACCACGAACAACGCACCGGCGCCCAGGCGCAGCGTGCGCACATGGGCCTGCAGGTGATGGACTTCGTTCCTGAAACGGCTCATGAGGCGGCTGCTCCGCGTGAGCGCCGGGTGGTCCAGTACCCCGACCGCGTGATGAGACGGTGCCCACCGAGCCAGGACGCTGCCAGCGGATGGCGCAGCGCCAGGCGCCACTGCAGTTGCCGGTACATCCAGGTGTCCGGGCGGCCGCGCTTCTGCCGGCGCAGGAAGCCGCCACCACCGAACACGCCAGCCGCCACGCCAGCCACGATCAGGGTCGGCACCATGGCGACGCTGTGCGTGGCCCAGGCCAGCGGCACGCCGGCGATGACCCCCGCCACCGCGGAGAGGCCGGCGCAGATCCAGAGCTCGTCGGCGGTCAGGCCCCTCACCACCACGGGCTGGCGGTTCAGCCTGTGCGGCAGGAAGGTCACCAACCCGTCACGCGCGATATCGTTCAAGGCAGCCATTGCCACTCAGAGCACGCCGGTGGCCTTGGTCAGCAGCCAGATGCCGACCACCAGCAGGATCGCACCCACGGCGACCGTCAGGCCGAACTGGCCCCAGGTGGCGCGGCCGGTATGGATTTCCGAGTAGCGCGTATAGGCGTGGTAGCACACGCCGACGAACATCGAGGCGACCACGAGGAGCGCGACCAGCAGCACGATGTCGTAGCCGTAGTTCTGCAGCGTCTGCATGATGCCGCTGCCCTGGCCGCGCGACGGGTCCTCGATGGTCGGCAGGCCCTGCGCCCGGGCCGCCAGCGGCAGGCCCGGCAGCATCAGTGGCGCGAGGATGGTGGTGGCAACGCGATGGGGAATCGGATGGGTCTTCATGGTGGTCAGGCCTTTCGTGGTGGTCAGGACAGGAGGAAATAGGTCAGCACCAGGTACATCGCGACGAAGCGCACGACGACACCCAGGAACTGGCGCTGGGACAGGCGCTGCTCGGCCCAGCCGGTGTAGGCGGTACGCATGGCCCACACGCCCCACAGGAGCAGGACGGCGAACACCAGACCGAGCACCACCGTGGCCACGGCGGCGGGGGCGAAGCCGCCATTGGCCTGGAAGGCGCTGACCTGGGCGGCGTTCATTGGGGTGCCTCCTGGTCGGAGGGCGGGCTGGACTGGCGGTAGTCGCCGGACAGCTCGACCGGATCACGCGGCTGGGCGCGCGGCGGCGTCAGGTAGTCCTGGATGCCCGCCCGAACGCGCTGGAGGTCCTCGCGCAGGCGGGCATGGTCGAAGTGGTAGCGGGCGCGTTCCTGCGGAGCGATATGGGCGGCGTGCTCGGTCAGGCGATCGATCAGGTCGAGCTGGCGAACCAAGGCCGCAAGTTGCTCGCGTTCGATGGCTGCAGTGGATGCAATGGCCGGCTGCAATGAAGAGGTTGCGAGCAGAAGCAGCACTATCCAGCAATGCTGTCGACAAGCGCGGGGGCTGGTTGGGGGCATCGTGCCTTCCTCGGTGAGGGAATGGCAGGATGCTGGGACACAGGGGTGCCCCGGGCAGCCAGGAATGGGATTTAGGTCGTCACCGGATTCCTACCGGGCAATGTCGATGCTGCTTGGAAGTCATGTCGCGGACTCTGCGGAATCACGAATTAAGACTGCGATCCGTTCGCTCGTGGCAATAGTTTTTGCTGTTGACGACAACTCGCATTCCCAGACGACGAAGACTCGCCAGCCCAAGGCACGAAGCTCATCCACGGCCCGGATGTCACGGGCAACATTGTGTTGGAACTTCTCCAGCCAGAATGGGGTATTGCTCTTGGGAACGGTGGCTATCTTGCATCCCGGATGACGGTGCCAGAAGCAGCCATGGACAAAGACCACGACCTTGTAGCGAGGAAGAACAATATCTGGCTTTCCTGGTAGCTTTTTTTCGTGCAGCCTGTAGCGGAAGCCCATCCGATGCAGGGCCTTGCGCAGTGCAAGCTCCGGCTGGGTGTCCCTTCCCCGGATCCGCGACATGCGCTCGGAGCGATCGGATGGGGAAAGGAAGTCGACCATGCTGGTTCAGCTCAAGGTTTCTTGTCCAATTCGTAGAAAGGCAACCCACGAATCACTTCCCCGGATGAGTCGAACGACTTGTAGAGGCAATGATGGTTTGGCAATGTCTTCACGCGTTCGGAAAGGTCTCCTAGGTCCGAGGTGAATCCCAGCGAGCCTAGCTCGGCTGGCGTGACATTGGGGACCTTGTGTATGAACCATGTCAGCAATGGCTCCTTGTAGTCGGTAGTACTTGCCTTGAAGTGCCGAAGGTATTGGGATGCCAGGATAACCCCGGCCCCGAATTCTCGGCCTTGCAGCAATAGTTTGCGCAATACGTCGAATTCGTAGCGCATGATGTTGTCGGCTTCATCGACCAATAGGTATGAGTCAATCACCCGAAGCTGTGGATCGCTTCCCTGGAAGGGACGCTTTGGTGTCTTGAGCATGTTCTCGTAGAACATGTTCAGCATGATGGCCACGAGCATGTTCTTGCTCCTGTCGTCTTGCCCCATTGCATCCAGGGAAATAACGACTATGCCATCGAGGAAAGCATCGAAGGTCTTTGTCTTGGCAGGGTCCTTCTCGAATACCTCCATGTCCACGAGGTCGTCGATGATCGCCATCGGCGAATCCGACTTGCCATTCAATAGCGCCCGGTACTCGGAATGAATGTCGTAAATCGTTGGCTGGCGACCCTCTATCGAACATGTCTCGTAGGCATTGCGGACAGCGCCCTTGAGCTTGTCTCGCTGCACGGGCCCAATGCCGGAATAGACCTTGTCGAGGACATCGGCGAAGAAGCGGAACCGATCCAGCCAAGGTGCCATGGATTCGCCGATGGAGGAGGTGTCGAATAGGTTGAGTGGCAAGCGTGATGGCTTTACGACACGGGCACCAGTTGCATTGACGAATTCCGGGCTGCTGTAGTCTCGCTTGTAGTCGAATATCAGGAACCGTGGCTTGATTCCTCGATTTTCTGCGCTTGAGGTTGCTATCTGGAATATCAGGGATTTCAGTAGCTGCGTCTTCCCTGTGCCGAGGTCTCCAACGACGCCGATGTTGAGCTGGTTGAGTCTCGTGTCCGATATGTTCAACGATAGTTGGCGAGGTTCGAAGCCATCGATGGTCCTGCCGACTGAAAGCAAGATGCCGCTGCCTTGTTCTTCAGACGGCGGCATCGATGTATCCGGGGAGGCGGACGCATCGACAGCCCTGTCGCCCTTGGTTTCCTCAGTGGAGGCACCTGCAGGGCTTGACGTTGTGATGGTGTCTGGCTCGGCAGGTGCACTGTCGTCACCATCGCTTGACCCCGGGTTCGTGGGGCCGGGCGAGACGCTCGTCGTGGAAGTGGTGATGGCAGTGTCCAGCGATGGCATCAGCCGCCAGTCACCAACCTTGGACCGAACTGCCTCGTAGAGCTCCTGGGGGTCGCCTCCAACGATTTTTCCTGCATCCTTGGGGGAAATTGAAATGCTTTCGCTGAAGCCATCTCCGTCGTGGTCGTGTGCATCGCTGAGTGGCGTCCCGTCGACGACCAGCAATCGTCCCGATTCATCTATCGTGATCGATGAATCAGGAGCGAGTATCTCTGCAGCAATGCGCTCGTGGTAGCCGGACCAGCGTTCCGTTTGGGTGGAAACAAGTTCATGCTGGCTATATACGCGCAGGCCGAACCCTATCATCGAAAGCAACAGGTGCTGGTAGGCAAGCTTCCAGGCTGTGGATTTCGCAGACTGGTCGACCATGGCCTTGAGCAACTTAGTCAAGGCACGTGCCTGGGCAAGTGCTTCCTTCGCTTCTCCTGGGGCAAATCCGCTACCTTGGTTCCTGAACTTCACTTCGATTGGCGTGAGGTGCAGGCGAACCCCGACTTCGGTTGCACGAATCCCGATGACAAGCAGGTCGGGGCGAGACAAGGATGTCTCCTTCTTATCCCGTCCCAGTGACCGGGACAGGTCTGCCAGGTAGCTCCGAAATGGGTCGACGGGAATGATCAAGGCCATGGATAAGTCATCCTGCGTACCCGACAGCACGGGCAGCAAGCTGTCCTTGTTTCCTTCGGTGCGGAACTGGTCTTGCAGGAGACGGACGGCCACGAACAATCCCAGGTCGCCAGTGGCGCCCGTGTCGTCGCCAGAAAGTCCTCGTACCGTTGGTATTCCTCGCCTGGCAACCTCGAGCAAGATCTGCTCTACCTGCGAATGGTCGAGTCCCTCGCACCCCGGCAATGGACACAGTACCCGTCCCAGTGCATCACGGTCAGCATCCCTGACCTGCGATAGGAGGTAGTAGCCACTGGTATCCCCAGCCCTGTGGGAATAGGAAGGCAGGTCATAGTCCCAAAGGTACGTACCCTTGATCCAGCCACCAAGGAAGCAGGCGGGGTCGATGGCGGAGGATGAAACGGCGACAAAGCTAGCGCATTGATCTTCCAGCATGCTGGAGACGGCATGTACATTTGGGGAAAACTGCAGTCCGATGGTCTTGTCTTGTCCTCCCTCTAGAAGGTTGATGCAACTAGCAATCTTGTTGCAGAACACGTCTCCGGTAGGTGGTATGGGCAGTGACTGCCTAGATTCACTCAGGAACGAGCCATGCAGTTGCCTCCTGATCCTGTGGCGCACGAGTCCGCCGAGTCCTAGCGGAGATCGCATGCCGACAGGCCGTGACTCTGGTTGTGCAGAATCAAGCTGGGCAATGATGCCGAGGTCTGGCCTTGTTCCAGGAGGTTGTCGCTCGAACCAGCGGACACGGTTCCCCGTGTCTTCCGACAGGTTCGCGATCATGGCCTGGTCCGGGCGCGAACTTTCCGGCCTGGTATCGAAGACCTCGATCATTCTGGGGCCTACGCCCCGTTGCAAGCCCTTCTCCTCGCCACGCCCGAATCGCCAGGAACACCATGTTGCAAGGCCCTCGTTGCAGGCGTCCGTCGCTCCGCCTCCGCTGGAGACGACAAGGCCGATGATAGGCTTGGCGGCGAGAAGGTCGGAGACATCCTCTAGCGAACGAGCAACCTGGGCAGGGCTGAATCCACTCGAAATACCGCCTACGATTAACCCTAGCGAATCGTCGAATGGAGCTTTCCTTGATTTGCCTGAAATCTGGTCCAGGCGCTTGCCATTCCATAGGACCGACCAATAGTCGGAGTTGCATTCGACGGAAAGGAATGCAACTCGGTCTATGCCGGTGGGCCCTCCCGGAGACTGTAGTGGCATTTCCAGGATGTCGGGTATGCAGTCTGGGTCCAGTATGCTGGCAGCAGGGCAAGGTCGGGGTTCGTCACCTTCCACCGCCTCGTACAGTATTTTCTGTGCGAGGCAATGCCATGCGAGTCGCAACGGGTGCAATGGGGAAAGAATGATTGCATCTGGAATCCTTGCCAGCGTGCGTCCATCTGCCTCCCTTGGGCATACGGCGATAAGGTCCACCCAGCAGGCAACATCGCGATCGGCCGTAATCCAGGCCATGTACGCATCTAGGTAGGCTTCGACTTGTTCCAGGAAACTAGGGTCGCGCAACAGCCATTTCCCAAGGGGGGATGACTCGACCAGTCCCATGCCGTCGTTTGTTTCCCTTATTCGCTTGGCAATTTCTTCACGAGCGTCGACGAATCCCTTTGGGGGAATAAACAATCCTGCCGGAGGCCGTGGGTCGTGCAGGAAGCGTGCTTGCGAAAGAATCGGGCCAACCTGGGAGTCCCAGTCTGGAGAGGCCCACTTGCTGGCATAGTCGTCGGATATGACTACGGGAATGAATGACTTGGCGACTGACATCTCGTCAAGCATCCATGACTGCATGGCAGATAGTCGAGCATGACGATCCAACTGCACTACTGCCTTCGTATCGAACTTCTCGACCGGGCGTCTATTGAGCTTGATGAGTCGCTCGAATTCGCTCCTGCAGCCTTCTTCCTTGGCTTCCTCGCAGGTGATGAACACCCTGCATATTTCATCCGTGTTGCTGCCATCCTTCTGGAAGGAAATCTCCAGCTGATACTTCTCTTCGGCGTCGATCTCGACTTGATATATCCCTTGCTTGGCCTCGTGAAGGGTGAGTTCTTCGGGAGCATCGGCCATCGATTCAGTTGCGTCGTCCGGAATTCCTTCGGCCTTTGTCACCTGGGCGCCAGGAGTGACGAAGATCAGGAGTTCATATCGGCCGGAGCCGGGCAAGGAGAGTGCGGATTCCCAGTCTGCCCCGGCATTCCCCTTGCGAGGTTTCTTGGGCGGGGTGAACTTGGTAGCCATCCGGGACACGACTAGGATGCCGGGTAGCCAGCTTGCCAGGGAAACTACCTTGGCTGTCGCAGGTTTCCTTCCGCTGGCTGCCACCTTGTAGCTGATAGGTGATCTTTGGCCGCTTGCGGGTGGTTTGTCGGAATGTTGGATAGCGCCATCGACTGGGATTTGGATGCCAGTCCTGCCATGGGAACCCCCGGTCAGGAAAACGTCGACTGGAGTGCCAGTGGCATCTTGTCCGGTCGATATCGATAGTTCCACGCCTGCTTGTACGATAGACGGTGTTCCACGCACTGCGTGGAAAATGGCATTGGAGCAATCGATGGAAAGGTCTCCGCTGGTTTCATCAGGCTCATCAGCAAGGAGTTCCGACCAACACTGGCATGTCAATGTGGTCCACCATGACTCGGGCTTTTCAAGTTCGAGGCCATCCGAAGGCAAGTAGAACGCAGGCATCGAGCGCTCGAATGCCGTAGACACCTGGCAAGTGTGTTCTACGTGGGAAAGGAAGCCAGAAAGGGCTTCCCTTGTCGCATCAGTAGCCTGGTCGGCGAGTCTCCTTACCCCTGTCCTGAAGCCATCCGCCATCTCGTCGGCAATCTTGTCCTGTATGCGCATTTGGAGTTTTGCGGATACGCTTCCATCTTGCATCGGTGGAAAGCCGCAAGCGAGTGCGAGGGCCGACCCAGGCGGTAGTTCCTTGGTGTCCTTGTTGATCGAGTAGATTCGGGATAGCAAGCGCCATGCAGCAATCCGTAGCCCCTCGCTGGGGTCCACTTCGTCGACAGCCATTGCCGCCCGCTTGACCATTGCCCTTGAATCATCGAGGGAATCGCTGCCTATCCCTGCATCACCGAGGCCCTTGTCGACCAGATCCTGGACAAAGCCGTCATCCCACCACTCCTCGAACGTCGCATGACCGGTATTGCTTGATGCGCTGATGCCGAATTCGTCGGTCGTGGATGCAACTGACCTACTGCTATGTTGCCCCGGTGGGAGCAAGGCGACGAAACTGGCCGAGTTTGGATCATTCCGGATATGCAGGAGATGGTTCTCGTCGCATTCCCCGGAGTCTCCTATCCCAGGGTTTGCCTGCACCGCCGGGAGAACCAGCAATACAGGTATTTTCTTGGCCGCGCCATGCGCGTCGATTTCGATCCGTATGCCACCATCGACGGCCAGTGCACCGAACACCTGTTCCAGGATTTCCAGTGGGGGGCCGTGGAAAATAAACCTGGATTCAAGCTTGTCGCCCGATTGTCCAGTCACGGCTCCCTGGACCTTTTCCTGGACAAGTTTCGCCAGGATTTCTACGAGTCTATTCATTCTTTCTTGTCCAAGGACTGGTTGCTTGAGGGGAACGGTGGTAGCAAGAGCATTCCGCTTTCTGCATCCGGGCTATCGAGTACGAGTCCGAGCATCCGGAGTTGCTGGCCTAGGTCATTCCTTGCGATGTCATGCCTATCAATGACGACACCATAGGCCGCTAGATGCTGTTCGAGGCGATGGATCGATCGAGGTCCTCCCATGCCTGCCAGTGAGCAATGGACCAAGGCAAGAATCGATACAGGGCCAAGCGCAACTATCCATGGGCTCGATGGGCTGCTTCCCCTTTTCTTGAGTACGTAGCCTTGGTCATACCCCCTAAGCAATTGGGATGCTGTCTGCCGCTGCCCCAATGCATGCCTGGAAAACTCCAGGATGTTCGCGCCGATTCCCTTCTTGCAGTTCAATGCACGTGCTTCCCTTTCGCGCAGGTCGGAGAACGTCATGCGCACGCCCATGGCATCGAGGGCACCACGGTTTTCCCGGACATGGGTGCATAGCTGGGCTATGCCAGCGCTAGAAGACAGGCTTCCATGGAAGGGAAGGCCTGCTTCCTCCAACGACCATAGGAGCGTATTAATGCCGAGACGCGCCGTCAGGTAGGCAGACGCCTTGTCCTTGAGGCCGTGGAGGGCCTTCCCGCCATACGTCATGTACTGTGGATTCTTGGGGAATACGAGATCACGTACATCTTCCGTTCCAGACGGGCCGTTGCCGTCGACAGCCTCTAGGAGGCAACGCCAGATGCGCGACTGGACATCGCATAACCATGTGACATGCGACACTGCAGAAAGCCTCAGGATGGCTTCGAGTAGGCTTGTCCATTGCCTGCGGGTCATCGAGGGCTTCGCCTTCATGATCGCACGTAGGTCACTGGCAAATTGCCGCGCAGGCATGAAAGGCACGCCTTCGAAATCGTCGATGGAGAAGTTCGCAACGTCTTGCGGATCCACCTTCGCCAGTTCCCATTTCGGGGAGGCGCCCCAGGAGGATGTTTCCTGCTCCAGCCAACGGGCGAAGACATCATCGTCTTCGCCGACTTCGAGTGCAGAGAAAAGCTCCTTCCAAAGGGAAAGTGCAGTGTCGTGGTCCCTGGATCCCAGCCATGCCATGCGCCGCACAAGGCTACCTGCAGGCCAGGAATTGCTGCTTAGTCGCGCCGAGCCGGAGAAAACCGACAATGAAGGAACGAGTGGCGTAACTTGGAGGAACCGCTTGGAGGATTGGTTCGGTAGCTTGGGGCTTTCCAGTACTCCGTGCAGGACGCCACTCCATGCGTCGGCGTCAAGTATGGCTCCATCAGGAATGGCTTGTTGCTTGTCATGGAGCTTGCGAAGCTTGCCTTCAAGGTCGCGCCCAGCCTTTGGTACGCCTCCTTCGCTAATGGAGTCGAATCCAATGGTGCGATAGAGGGAGGCCACCAGTACTTCCGAGCTGGCATATTCCGGTGCTGGACTGATGGCTAGTGCCGACTCCTTGTAGGTCTGGTGGGACTTCTGCCACGGGGATTGCTTGAATTCGGCTAGCGTCATGGCTGCTTCCCTCCAACGGTTGCCACGAAGCCATTCCACGACTGGCCGACTTCTATCCCATCGGATCCAATCCTGATGATTGACTCTTCCAGGACATCTGGATCCCGGACAATCGTCCCTGCCAGCCTCGCCCTAGTGGTATCCAGAAGGGCAACGACTGTCCTGGGCAAGGAAGCGATGGATATCCCCCGCTCCAGTTCCTTTACGGCCTTGAACAAGTCATACGTCAATGCGATCGGCTGGAGCGATTGCCCGCTTCCTACCTGAAGGAAGCAGATCGGAGACCGTGGGCGCCCTTCGGATGCAAGCTGCAGGGCCTTTACCGGCCTTGTCTGGACGAGTAGGGTTGCCTGGCGTTGCTGGGGAGGAAGTGGCTGCCCAAATGTCGTTGTGAGGGAAACCTCGAATCTCTGGTTACGGTTCAAGAGGTCCTTGACTTGCTTGGCTACCTCGAAGAGCTGTTTCCCCTGAACGTCTTCCACGACGTGCTGGAATGCTTCAAGGGTTTGTGCGTCGGCGACCACTGCTGTTCGCGTGCATAAGCTGCGCCGAACCAACCGACATGCAAAATCACGGACGATGTTCTGGATGCGACCAGCCGCTGCGGGATTCCGGCGGCGCGTGGCTGGCAAAGACAAGGTCTCGTCTAGTTTGGCCAGGCGTTGGAGCAGGTCGACCTCGATTTTCGAGAGCGCCTGATACTTGCGAACAAATTCGATTCCCCCGGCAACGGAACGACTGAATCTTGCATCGAGTTCTGCGAGGACGATATTGCTTCTCCCGCTGACGGCCACCTCGGTTTCCGGGCTTGCCATTGCAGGATCCAGCAAGTCAGACAAGCTCGACAGCAGGGAAGCAATGGTCGCTGGAAGATACGAGTCCTTGCGCCCAGCAAGGAAATACTGGAGGCCAAGCAAGGTCAGGATGGGTCCGCGGGTATCCGTTGTTGCCTTCTCCGGCCCTAGTCCTAGGTCCTTGATGCCTTGCCTGAGGACATTGGCGGCCAACGGATCCCAATGATGGAAAAGTGCATGTTGGTAGCCTGCGGTCGCTAGCTGGAAAATAGCGACAAGTTGCTGGCGACGAGGCTTCTTGGCCGATTGTCCCGATTGGTCTTGTTCCCAAAGGGATGCAGCCCAGCTGCAAGGGTCGCTTGGCTTTCCTTCGTCCACCGCAAGGTTGCCGGCCAGCAGGTAGGAAACAAGGGAGAACAAGTCCCGGAAGCTCCATCTCTTGCCGCTGGCAAGCTCGTACCATCGAAGCATCTTCAACAATGAGGTTCGTGCATCCTCCCGGGCTAGCAAGGCTTGGCTGCGACAAAAGGGGCAGCGGTCGCCTGCAATGCAGGTGCCTTGCGCGGGCCAATACCTCGAATCGACAGCATGCCGGAGGAGGACCTCGGCTGGTGCAGGAATATCGCTATCGGGCTTGGCAAGTAGCGATTCGGCATCCATCGGCCACACCGCGATATCTGGATATTCCGAAAGTGGCCAGCAGGAAGGCGCATCGGCGGAGAGGCTGACGGATCGAGTGATCCGCTCAAGCAATGCACGGGCATCGCCAAGGTCGTGATCGATGGCGTGGATCAGTGCATCATCGAGCACGCCTCGATTGACGCAACATAGGTAGTAGCATGCATTCTGGTCGGCCAATAGGGAACGCAGCTCATCAATCAACAGCTCAGGTGCGGAGCGTCCTTCATGGCCTGCCGTTGCCGAGGCATCTTGCACGATGGACAAGTCAAGCCTCCTTGGCACGGCGGCAAGGGCGCCAGCATCAACATGTATATCCCTTGGCACAGGTTGCCCAAGAGGTGGGTGGAACTGCTCCGAGAGCTTGCGTCGTAGGCTGCCATTGGCTGCCAGGCCTTTATCTAGGCAATCTATGGTGAACTCGATGGCTTCGGTCTTGCCATTGCCTGGCCCTCCGACCAAGAGCAATATCCTGGGCGTACCCTTGGCTCCCGACGCAACTAGGCTGGCCCAGGCCTCAAGCCGGGAAATCAAGCTGGTCCTCAGCAATTCCTTGCCAGGACGCCCGCTACTAGGATCGAACAGTCGCTTGACGCCGCCCGAATGATGCCCGGCCCATTCAAGCAGCCCTCCAGGGAACCGCCGGGGCTGCTCCGTTTCGTTTTCCATGATCGCCATCTCCCCCATAGACATCGATATTCCCTAGGTCACTGCCATCATGCTGGTGTGACGATTGGCATTTCCTGTAGGCTATTTTTGCGCAGTGCTATCTCATCGAGTTCGTCCAGTATGGATGCCGCAGTGAGGCCAAGTGCTTCGGCCAGCAGGGGTGGGACTGCATTGCCTACCTGGGTGTATCGAGGACACTCCTTGGTACGCATTTCCCCTCCTGTCGTGTACTTGCCGCGGAACTGGAACCAGTCCGGAAAGCTCTGAAGGCGGGCGCTCTCGCGTACGGTAAGTATCCTTGGCTCGCAATAGTGCAGGACATCATCCGGCAAAGTCGTGATCGTCGGTGCGGGATCGTTCGCCGACATTGGGTAGATGCGGTGTTTCTTCAGGCCGAATCGAGCCCTGCTTTCCTCGTTCATCCTGACCCCCTGGGTGCACTCCTTGATGATTAGCCGGAACCGGTCGCGCACGTCATCGCGGTGCCGGGCCAGTCTCATGCTATCCATGGAGTCCGTGCGGCAATGCTTGTGCATGGCTTTCTGGTACGAGGTGTGCGGACCGTAGTACGCGGTCTCCTCGAAACCTGGTCGCGAATATGGATCTAGGCATGGCTGCGTATAATTTTGGCTGACGAGAAGGTCCGAGATGGCATCTTCGGCAGTAATGAGCTTCTTCTTTGGGAGAGCATGCCGCTCGCGGACTTCGGCCCTCTTCGATTCGAGAACCTCGAAAGCGTGAATTACCCCTCCATCAAGTTGGGCGGCCAAGTCCTCCTTGATTCCGATGACGATAAGCCGGGAGCGCTTCTGGGGAACGCCAAAATCCGAAGCGTCCACGATCTTCCCATGGGCGACGTATCCAATTTCGGACAAGCGTTTCTTCAGTTTTTGGTAGAAGGATTCCTGCGATTGTGCGCGGGTTCCATCTTCGCTTGGAGGCCCCAGATGGGCGACCTTCATGCCGGGCACGTTCTCCAGCACCAGTATCGTCGGTCGTACGGCATCGACAACCGATACATACTTCTCGAACAACTGGTTGCGTGGATCTTCCTCGCGCCTACGCCCCGCAAAGCTAAATCCTTGGCAAGGAGGCCCCCCTGCGAGGACTTGTACAGTACCGCGCATCTCGACAAGGTTTGGCTGGTGCTTATCGAGAAGGTCATCGATACCCCAGGCTTTCTTTTCCAGCCAGGATGGCCAGGTAAATTTCTTTACGGGAACATCCCGTTCGCCAAGGAAATTTCCTGAGAACGTATCGAATGCCATCGGATCTTTCTCGACGGCGAACACTCCTTGCAACCCAGCCATGGACAAGCCCAGTGACAGGCCGCCGCATCCAGAGAAGAGGTCCACGAACTTATAAGCACTCATCCTGGGATGTTTTCCTGTATGCCAGCACTCCGTGGTGCTGTGCGAACGAATAATTGATGGCCAATGAATTTTCTCCCTGGGGCGGAGCAAGACTTTTGCTCGCATGCCGGCCACCCTGTCCTTCGAGGGGACAGCGCGTACATGTGCCAGCCTGGGGTGCCATGAAGCCTAACCATTGCCGACTTCCTCCCCGATTGCCCTGGCCAGCCATGAAGGAAAGCATGCTCGTGCTGCTACCAAGGCATCCCACTCTCCGCCTGGGAGTTTGCGGCGCAAGACCGGCAAAGCCTTGCGAGCCATGTCGGGACCAAGCCAATCCAAGGCGCGTATTGCATCGCCGGCCGGTCGGTTCCCCAATGCCAACACCCATCCGGGAGCATGCTTGACTAGGATTTCTAGCCGGCCGAGCCGAATTTCACGAGTTCGTCCCGATGTCACGTAGGCTTCCCGAACAGGCACCTGTCGCGAGAGTCCTAGGTTATTTGCAGCGATCGCTCCATGAGGAGCAACGAACTCGCCATTCTGGGAGGCTAGCGACTGGATTACCTTCGAGACAGCCGGTGGGCGTTCACCAAAAGAGCCAGTGACCGGGGCGACATAGGAGCCTCGGCCGATCCTGAGAAGCTTGCCTTCCCTGGCTAGGCGGGACAGTGCCTGGTCAATGGCAGATCGGCTTCCAAGGTGAAGGAAGACCTTGGGCGAGACAATTCCTCCCTCTGGCAAGGATCGAGCATGTAGCAGAATTTCCTCGGGAAGGGTTTTCATTGGCACTCATGATCTAGTCATGAAAGAATCATAGTCCTTTTTCTGACATCGGACCAGGAGTAACCCTGCCCTGGCCGACCTTCGGTGGAGAAGCCCGAAGCGTTGGATAAGTCACAGGTACTTCTTAAAGCTCGCCGCCACGATGTTCACCGCCAGTCCAAGCAGAAACGCTGCAGGCAGCAGAATCATCAAGGGATGCAAGGACACCGGCAACGCCAGGTAGGTCACCCACGGCAACACCGCCAGCGGCATCAAGGCCGCCTTTGCCCGGTGGTAGACGAAGCCCGATTCCCGCCCCGCGCCGAACTTGCGGATGTCGCGGCGAACCAGTCCATCGACCAGGCCGACGAAGGCCGCGAGCAGGAACAGCGGTAGCGTGAGCACCAAGACCAGCAGGCGGACGATGAACGTCAGGACGGTGAAGCCGGCGGCAATCAGATAGCGCTCGGTCCAGACATAGACCTGGGCGAGGTAATAGCGGAAGTCTCGGTGCGCGCCTCGGCTGGGTGCGCTGGCCTGCGCCGAGGCGTCGCGCGTCCAGTCCAGCAAGCCCGTCTTCACGAAGACCCACTCGTAGGTGCCCTCCACCAGCCAGCGCGCGGTGCGTCTCGGCTCCTGCACGATGGTGCTCCGGGTGAAATGGGTGGAGAGCTGGTTCAGTTCGTAGTCGAGCATGCGCTGCGCGTGGCGCCAGCCCTGGTCTGGCCAGAACAGGTGCATGCCGACGCATTCGATGACGATGGACAGCAGCAGCGAGGCGACCAGCACGCCGAACAGGCGCCATGGCAGCGTGACCACGCTGGCGACCAGGCCGCGTTGGCGTGCCTGCTGTCGCTCGGCGGACGCGGCGGGCTCTTTCACGATGGCGCCTCTTCATCCGGCGTGCCTTCTTGCACGTCCTCGGCCAGATCCGCTGGCAACGCGTCGTGGTCGTGCAGCCGGGGCAGCCTGTTGCGCTCCCACCATTCGCCCGCCTCGGCGTAGTGCTGGCGCATGTAGCTGGCCAGTTGCTGCAAGTCCCGGGGCATGGCTTCGTCCGGATCGGGCGCCGGCAACGGCATGCGGATCTTCCACAGGTTGCCGCCTTCGATGAGGGCGAAGCACTGCCCCTTGGGCAGGCCGACCACGTGCGCGGGCTCGATGAGCGGCACGCTCGACGTGCTGATGCGGTCCTGCGCGTTGCTGGTGAAGTCGGTCGGGCCGTGGATGTCGGAACTGTCGGTGGCGCCGCTGACAAGCGTGGTGGTGTAGACCTCCACCTTCGGCAGTTGCCGTGTCAGCAGTTCGGCGGTGGTGGTCTCGCGCACCCGCAGCATGAACAGGTTGTTGAAGTTGCCGATGACCTGGCCGGCCTTGGCGCGATTGCCGATGCGCGCCTCGATGTCCGAGAGCGTCTGCGTATAGGCTGTGACCTGCATGCCCGCACCGCCGCCCTTGTTGATGAGCGGGATGAACTCATCGCCCATCAGTTCGTTGAACTCGTCCGCATGAACATTGATGGCGACCTTGGCATTGGCCGATGCCCCCGGCAGGCCGTCGTCGATGCCGTGCTTGTAGATGTGCCCCGCCACCGACACTAGGTCGCTGAACATGCTGTTGCCGACGGCCGCCGCCACTTCGGCGTCTGACAGCGCATCCAGCCCCACATAGACCACGGCCCGCTTCCTGATGATCTGCATCCAGTCGAAGATCGGGCGCGGATCGGACAGGTCGGAATAGTTCGGCGCGAGCAGTTGCGCGATCTTGCCGGTGGTGAGCTTCTCCAGCAGCGGCAACAGCGAAGCGACGATCTTGTCGAAGTAGGTGCGGTCGTAGCGCACCGCAGAGCGCAGGCCGTCGAGCACCGCGTCGTAGGTTCGCGTCTGCGACAGGTACTGCTCCAGTGCCACCACCCGCTTCTCTCGCCCGACCATGTGGCGCGGGATGGTCTTGTCGTTGAGGCGTCCTTCGAGCTGGACGATCACCTCCCAGGCCTTGGGCTCGGTTCGGGCGAAGAAGTGCTGGGCGTACTCGATGAACAGCGCGTCGATGTTGACGACGTGCCGCTGGATCAGCAGGTAGTCTGGTCGCTGCCCCAGCTCCACCAGGGCACGCGCGATGATGTTGACGAAGCGCCAGGCGAACTCGCGGAACGCGGCGCTGTTGCCTTCGCCGGAAAGCTGCCCCGCAATGCGGGTGGCGACTTCCGAGATGCGCCCGAACCGGCCCACGGCGTTGTAGCGTGCCGAGATGTCGGGCCAGCCCAGGTGGAACACGTACATCTCGCCCTCGCGTCCGGCGCGCCTGGCCTCGACATACATGCGCTTGAGCAGGTCGGCATCGCCCTTGGGATCGAAGACGATCACCACCTCGTGCTCGCCATGGACCTTGCGGCGGATGTCCTGGGTGATGAACAGTTCGGCCAGGCGCGTCTTGCCCACGCGCGTGGTACCGAGCACCAGGGTGTGGCCCACACGCTCGCCCAGCGGCAGGGTGACGTCGGTCTCGTGCGGCTCGATGCCATGCAGGCGCGGCATGCCACCCACGGGCGGCAACGGCCGGACGGGGTTGAGCGGGCTGTCCCAGGCCAGTGCCCGCGCCAGCCTAGGCAGCGGCGGCGGTGCGAACTCCAGCCGCTCCTCCAGGCGGCGCGCCAGGCGGTAGAACGTCGTCGGTTCGGCGTAGCGCCGGAACTCGGGCTTGTAGGTCTGCGTCAGCCGATGGGTGTGTCGTTGCTCCCAGCGGAAGCCACGCCCAACGAACAGGCGGTACTGGCTCACTGGCACGTCGCGGCTCGTCATCACGTAGCGTGGCAGACGGCGAATATGACGGCGGTAGCGCAGGATGGCCCAGGCGTCGCGCAGGCGAATCGCACCGAAGGCCAGGAAGGCCAGCGCGCTGCCGAGGCCGAGTACCGGATTCAACGCGAGCGACCACGGTGCCACCACGCACACCACCGCGGCGCCTGCGCATACGGCAACGGTGTATAGCTCCACCGCTGGCCGCAGCAGGACTTCGACGGCGTGCGGCTGGGCCATCGGGCAGTTCTCACTGTTCGATGCCGGTGGCGGTTACCAGCACCGGGTAGTGGCGCAGCCCCAGGCGCCCGGCCAGTTCGTCCCCGGACGCCGGCGCCAGCATCAGCCCGGGCGCCAGGGCACGCAGTGCCGCAAGTGCCTGCGGTGACTCGACCTGGACCACCAACCCCACGGCCCCGAGCTCGCGCAGCGCCGGGGCACGCTGGCGCAGCCAGGCATGGGAGCGCTGGTCATCACCAACCAGGAACATCGGCGTGAGCCCCGGCGCCTGGATCGCCCGGGGAGCCACATCGCCAGGGGCCAAATGGGCCGAACGCACCGGCAGCATGGCCGCCTCGCCAGAAGGCCCTTCGGGCAGGCGTGGCATCTCGATCCTGGGTGATGGCCGGTTTCCGGTGCGCGGTTGCAGGTCCAAGGCCTGGTAGTAAGGCAGCGCGGAGGCACCGCCGCGATCCTCGACGACGATCAAGGGCGGCGATTGTGCGAAGGCGGCTGGCACGGACACGAGCGGCAGCAAGCCGATCAGCCACGGCACAGCCGGACGGAAGATTCGAGGCTTCATGGCAGGGTTCTCCGGTTATCCGAGCCCCGCGCTGGCTCGCCCAGTACGCGGGCCAGGTGGCGGCCAACACTCTGGCGGTAGCGCGCAGCGGGTGCGCCACCAGCGGGACGGTGGTAGCGGCCGATCGTGATCAGCCAGTCCTGGCCAGGCGCGTGCTGCTCGCGCAGGATCTGCGCGGCCAGCGCCAGGTTCCGATAGGGATCGAGCAGTTCGCAGGGGTGGTCGTAGCGGTGACGCTGGTAGCCCAGGTTGATCTGGCCCAGGCCGGCGTCGATGCGGGTGCGCGGCACGTCGCGCAATGCCAGGTGCAAACCGGCGCAGGCCTCGGTACGGGTGGCGAACCGATGCGATGCCCCGGCCACGTTGAGCGTCCAGGGCCAGGGCACGAGGCGGCCGTGGTACCGGGTGCCACTCTCCTGCAAGGCCACCGCGTACAACACCGCCGCCGGAATGCCCGCACGCTGTGCCGCGAACTGGTAGGCCGGCGGCGGAACCTCCCCGGCTTTCGCCTGGCCGAGTGCCCAGCAAGCCAGCAGCAGGAGCGCGAGACGCCCGAGGCCTACTGTCGCTGCCATTGGCCGCCGACCTGGCGCACGACGGCGGGCAGTTCGCCCTGCAGGCCGAGGGACAGCCAGCGGCCACCGTCGTGGTTGAGGGTGATGTGCCGGGCGCGTACCTTCGCCGGGTCGATACGGGCCCGGCGTGCCCATTCACGGATGCGCGCGTCGTCGGCGCGACTGCCGACGACATAGACATCGAACTCGACGCCCGACGCCTGCAGCCGCTGCACGGCCTGGTCGCAGGCGGTACAGCCGTCCTTCACGAAGATGGCGGTTCGGTCGGTGCCTGATGCGATGGCGGTGCCCGCGCCGGTCGGCTTGGCACCGGGCAGGTTGACCCTCGCCATGCCCGGCGCGATCCGTTGCCAGGCGGCGTCGTAGGCACGCTGGTAGGCCAGCGTCTTCTCGGCCCGCCGGGCTTCGGCCCGAACCTGCAATTCCGCGTAGCGGCGGCGCTCCTCGTCGGAACGTGCTTCTATGCCGAGGGCCGTGAGCGGGTCGAGGCTGGGCGAGTAGACGCCCAGCGGCCCTTGCATCAACTCGCGATAGCGCGTCCATTCGTCCGTGCGCAGCCCCCAGTCCTGCGCCCGCTGTTCGTCGCTGCGAGCGATGGCCGCAGGCGCTTCACGGCTCGGCGCCGTCCTGGCCGCGGTGGTTGCACCGGTGGGCTGGGCAAGTGCCACCTGCATGGCGGAGGCGGCCAGCAACACGGCCATCAATGGCGGGATCAAGTGGCGCGGGACCATCGGCGTGGACCTCTCTATCGGGGCGGGATGGGCAGCCGGCGGATCTCGTCTCCCTGCCGGAAGACGGCGCCGTCGCGCTCGATCCCGTCCAGTCGCCAGCCACCCTCCGACTCTCCGGCGTGCAGCAGGCGGACATCGGCCAGCCCGGTGCCACCGACAGGCATCACCGACACGAAATGCTCTCCCGCACGCAGTTCCACTCCGATCAGGCGGAATGACGGCTCAACAGGCTTGGGTTGGGCCGCCAAGGGTTGGGATGGCCGCGGTGCGGGCGGCTTGGGCTGGCGCGAGACCGGGCGGGTTTCCAGTCGCGTGACACGGGTTTCCAATGCGTGCAGCGCATCGGTGGCGGCGTGATGGGCCTGCGCCTGCTCGATTGCCGCCAGCCGTTGGTCCAATGCCGCGGTGTCCTGCTCGTAGCGCGCCTGCGGCAAGGCGGCGGGCTGAGTGTGGCGTTGTTCGATCCGATGCGAGAGGCCATCCACTCGGGTTTCGAGCAGGGACACCTGCGCGGTGGGCGCGAAGGCTTGGGTCTGTTCCGCCAGCCCGGACAAGGCCATGTGATCCACCAGCACCACAGCGCTGACGAGCAACAACCAGGTTGCGGCCGCGACCCGCAGCAGCGTCGTGCGCTGGCCCGTCGCTGAGTCCCGGATGGTCATGGCGAAACCTCCCGGATCAGCGGAGGGGTCTCCTGCGAACGGTTGCTTTCCGGTGGCTTGGGCTCGTGCGGCGTACGAGCCTCCCTGAGGCTGCGGATGAAGCACACCTTCCGCTCACCGTCATCGACCTGCAGATCCCAGGCGGGGCCGGCCAGGGTCAAGAGCGCATCGCGCAGCAGGACCGGGCCGAGCCGGTAGTGAGCCGCCGGCAGCGGCAAGGCCAGCAGGTCGGCGGACTGCTCGTCGCACAGCCGGTAGCCGGAGCGCAGGACCAGGTGCCGGAGCGCATCCCCGACGGTGGCGCCCAGCGTGCCGGGGATATCCACATCCACCACCTGCAGCAACAGGTCGTGCTGGGCCGCCGTCGGCGCGAGTTCGACCAGGGTATAGCGGCCATACCGCGTCACCGGCACGACCTCCGCCACGGCTTCGGACGCGATGTCGATGGCTTCGGATGCGGGCGTCGGTGGCACGGCGTTCGTCGTCGCGCAGCCGCTGGCCATGGCGGCCAGGAGCAAGCCGGGCAAACGGATCAGGTGGCTGCGTCCGGCGATACGGAAGGGCTGGCGGGATGGGCGCATGGATCGGTGTCCTGAAACAACGAGCCATCACCATCGCCACGCCAGCCCTTTGTCACAGCAAACAAAGCGAATCCGTCGGCTCCCGATTTGCCGAAAGCAATGCCGGCAACCACGCGGTTGCCAGGATGCATGTCGGGATCATGCCGCGGCGAATGGTCGTGCCGGGGCGATCTCGCCGCCTAACGCCGCGTCCGATCGTTGATCACGATATAGAAGACAGCCGGCTCGCCGCCTTCATTGCGGAACTCATGCACGCAATCCGAAGGAAAGAACAACGTATCTCCTGCGCTGCAACACGGTGTTCAAGCGCTTTAGAGACTGGCTCAAGGCCGACGTATTTCAACGCCTGTTCGATGCAGTGAGCGAGCAGCCAGACATGGAATATGCGATGGTGGATGCCACGATTGTGAAAGTGCACCGGCACGGCCAGGGGGCAAAAGGGGGACTTCGGGCCAAGCCATAGGCCATTCGCGCGCAGGCATGAGCACGAAGATCCTGGCGCTGACGGATGCGTTGGGCAATCTGGTGAAGTTCGTCTTGATGCCAGGGCAGCGCCATGACACCAAAGGGGTCAAAGAGCTGATCGCTGATGTGCGCTTTGAAGCCTTGCTCGCCGACAAGGCCTTCGATGTGAACTGGCTGATCCAGGAGTTGGACAAGCGCGGGGCGCAGGTGGTGATCTCACAGATGCCGCGAAGGAGAGCGCCACTGGAGATTGACCGGGAGATCTACAAATGGCGTCACTTGATCGAGAACTTCTTTGGCAAGCTCAAGGAGTTCAAGCGCATCGCCATGCGTAGCGACAAGACGGATACCAGCTTCGCAGCGATGATCTATCTCGCGGCTGGGGTTATCAACTCTCGGTGATTCTCAACAGCCCCTAGTCAAACGTATCCTCGAGCAGGAGCGGCTCGTGGCAGCCGAGCGCGACCCCCAAGGCTGCATCCTGATGAATATGCACAAGGCCAAGGGAAAGGAGTTCGATGGGGTCGTTCTCGTGGAAGGCGCTTTCAAGTCGAGCTTCTTCGATGAGAGGAATGAGCAGCCGCCGTTTGAACGTAGCCGCCGGCTGCTGCGGGTCGGCCTGACGCGGGCTAGGACGCTAGTGACGATCGTGCGACCGCAGAATGCCCGGCCGCTGGTCGATTGAGCGGATCGGTGGCCAGTCTGACGAACAAGGCGACCGATGACGCGACCGTCCTCGTCATCAAGCTGAACGGGAACAGCCGTGGGGATCCTGCTTGGCTGGTCAGGATTGCGGCGCACCACTATCAGATGCAGAGGGCTTCGCACCCAACGTCACCGCCTCAATGCGATACGGCAGAATGCCCACGCGCCGCGCTTCGATCTTGAAGGTCACCCGTTCGTTCTCGTCGGCGTCCTCCCATTCGTCGCGCACGGTGCGGCCCTCGACCAGCACCCGCATACCTTTCTGGTACAGCGTCTTCCAGTGCTCGGCGTCGCGGTGCCACAGCTCCACGGGCGCCCAGAAGCCGCCGCGATCTTCGTACTCGCCGTCCTTCTTCGGGATCGGGTTGTCGAAGTAGACGTTCAGGCGAAGCAGCCGGCGCGGCTCGTCGTTGCCGTTCGGAAATTCGCGGTAGTCCGGCGCAGAACCGATGTTGCCCTCGCCGACGAAGTGCGTGCTCATGGTGACTCCTTGGTGGTGGGTGGAACGGACGCGGTATGCCCGTGGACGCGCCGCAGGTAAGCCGCTTCGGCCTGCGCGGCCTTGTTGGCGCATTCCAGGGCTTGGCGAGCGATGCTGTGGGTCAGGCTGATCTGCATGTTCAGCACGATGCGCTGCAGTTCGATCGCGTACAGCTCGTCGATCAGCGAGGCCGGCGTCGCGGGGTTGGCCAGCAGGGCCTCCCACAACGCCACGCCCATGGAGGAACGGTCGAGGTTGCGCCAGCGCAGGAAGGTCGTCCCTGCACCAGTGGCCTGCTGGGCCAGTTGCACGTCGAGCAGGCTGAAGGGGTAGGCGCGCGCCTGGGGCAGCACGCGCCGCTGCGCCAGGCCAATCACGTCGTCGCGCAGCGCTGCGCACTGGTTGGCCCAGGTCTCCAGACTCCCCTTACCCTTAAAAGGCTGTAAAAGGCCTTTTAGGTAGCCTGCGTGTTCCAGCCGCTGGAAGTCCGCCTGTTCCAGCGCCACGAAGCGCGTGGAGTGGCTGATAGGGGGCGATGCTGTCATGCGCCAGCACCCTCATCGCCCGCAGCACCATCGGCTGCGCCACCCGTGGGAGCGTGCGCATCGGGCACGATGGCAGGCGCAGCAGGCGGCGTGCTGGGCTTGGTTGTCCGCCGCGCGATCGGTGGCGCAAAGCGCGAACGGCGCGTGCCTTCGAGCACATCCAGCGGCAGCTCGCCGAATTTCTCCAACGCCGCCCGCGCCGCCGCGTTCTTCGCCGCGAAGTCGTCGCGCGTCGTGCCCGAGTAGCGGTACTGCTGGGCCAGCGAGAACAGGCTGCGCAGCGCGTGCGCACCATCATTGAGCCAGCGCTCCAAGGTGCTGCGGTCGATCAGCGCCGTGTGGTGCGCCAGGATGAGTTTGCGTGCCAGGTCGTCGTAGTCGGCCAGCAGATACACCGCCATGAAGCCGAGCTGGGCGTTCACGAACAGCGGCAGCTTCACCGGCTGCACGTTCATGTTCTCGCCCAGCGACAGCGCCGCTGGCACGTCGGCCAAGGCCTGATCCACCTGTTCGCGCAGGGTCTGCAGACGGGTCTTGGTGTCGGCGAGCTTGTCCTCGATCCGCAACATCCACCAGTCCGAGTACGGGTCGTCCTGCTCGGCGCCGCGCTTCATTTTGTTCATGGCGCCGATGAAGCCGTTGAGACCGATTATGCCTGGGCGCCCCTCGGTCGGCGCGCGGCCGTGCCAGATGCGCGAAGCGTGGTGCGTGTGCAGCGTCAGCGACATCGCGCTGCGCAGCGATCCGAGATTCAGTTGCAGGGGTTCTGTGCGTTCGTTGGCCATGGGAGCGACTCGCGGTGAAGGGGCGAGTCGCCAGCATCGGCATCGGCCGGAAGGCCGTCAGTCAACAAACCGCAGCCCATGCGCGCCCGGTTTGTTCCGCACGGAAGGCTGTGTGTGCCGGCTATCCCCTGGGGATAGGTCTTGAGCCACCAATGCTTGATGTCGGGGCTTGAACCATGACAATGACCGGGGGCGCATCGCACCTGGGGTTGCTGCGCAGAAGAACGAGGGGAAAACATGCAGGATGGGAAAGCCGTTCAGTTGCTGTTGAACGAGGAAGAGCACGGGCACGGCCACGTGGTCGAGAAGCTGCTGAAGCGGGCGGAACGCCTGGAATGCCTGGTGGCCTTCGCGAAGACCTCGGCCCTCGGCGACTTGTTGAAGCCCTTGCGCAAGGCGCTGGAAAGCGGATTGAAGGCCAGGTTTGCGATAGGTCTGGACTTCTACCTGACCGAACCCGAAGCACTCCGACAGCTCTTTGCGCTCGCCGAGAAGCACGCGCTCGTCCTGTACCTCAGCAACGCCAGCGACACCTTCCACCCGAAGATCTACGCCTTCCAGAATGGCAAGCAATGCTCGGTGATCGTCGGCTCGGCCAACCTCACCCACGGAGGCTTCTACGGAAACTACGAGGCATCGGCCCTCATCGACGACGCGAGCGGCGCGCTGATGGCATCTGTCACGCGACACCTCGATGCGCTGGTCGCGGACAGGATTCTCGTGCCAGCGACCAAGCCACGGATTGATGCCTACGAGCGGGAATACACCATCCACGACACTTGCCGGAAGGTGGCCAAGAAGCGTGCGCAGAAGGCGAGCCGAACCGAGGGGCCGGACTTCACGATCCTGGCCGACCTCCTGGAGCTGATGAAAAGCGACGATTCAGCGCAT
The DNA here is from genome assembly GCF_027625375.1 of Diaphorobacter sp. ED-3. Classification (NCBI taxonomy): domain Bacteria; kingdom Pseudomonadati; phylum Pseudomonadota; class Betaproteobacteria; order Burkholderiales; family Comamonadaceae; genus Diaphorobacter; species Diaphorobacter sp. ED-3. The sequence goes on from NZ_CP115182.1 coordinate 2,413,457, forward strand.
GGATTCACTGCGCAGAAGAACGGCCGCAAAGGGAACCTGCGCCAGGCAAGGCGCAGGCTGGCAGAGCTGGCGGCCCTGAGCAGCAATGTCAGGCGGGACTTTCCGAGTAAGTACGACGCGCTGATCGGCCTGTTCCATTCCGGCGGGCTGCACCGCGGCAAGAGCCGGATCGCCAACCACCCAGGGCAGTTCATGGCCGCAGTGGCGGACATCCTTGACCGGCGCAACCTCTCGCCTGCCGAAGCGTTTACCGTTCTACATCGACATTTCGGCGCCATCACCGGAGCAGGCATCAACCTGCTGACTGAGATTCTGCACGCGCTGGACAACAAGCGGTTCGCCGTGATGAACCAGAACGCGGTGTCGGGACTGGCGCTCGCCGGTATCCGGGACTACCCACTGCATCCAACCAAGCAGAACGTCAGTGCGGAAAGCTACGCAAGGTACTGCGGGCATGCCGATACGGTCAGACGATCGTTGGGCCTGGACGACTTCACGGAGCTGGATGCACTGTTCAACTACGCCTATTGGCGGGAAACGGAAGAAGACGAAGCCGCGACCTGACCGGATCACCCCACGGAAGGCGACCTGTTCCGTCTATCCCCTGGGGATAGCTCAGGGATCGCGCAAGGCTGAACGCAGCCGTGCGAGGTAGGCGCGCGCCACCTCGGGGTCGGCTGGGCGGGAGGCCGAAGGCGACGACGATGACGCGGGCCCCGCAGCTCGCGGCGCGAGCGGCGCTGCTGCGTCGGTGCCCGCCCACGCCTTGAACTCTCCGCGGATCGCTTTCTGGATGATGCCGAACAGGTAGCCGGCCGGGTTGCGCACCGCGCTGTTGTGGCAGCGTGCCGCCCACTCGTCGAGAACGGCCTGCCGCTGCGCTTCGTCCACCTGCTGCAGCGCCACCAGCGCGCCGGCCTGCTGTTCGTCCTTCAAGCGCAGGAAACGCTCCGGCAGCCGCAGGTTCTGCAAGGCCCTCGCGCGCGGTACTGTACGTACTTCATTTATACGATCATTACGTACTGTACGGTCCTCCTTCGGAATCCGAAGAGAGCCGTCCGGCGCGGGTTTCGGCCCTGCTTCGGATTCCGAAGACGGGCGTGCGCCATTCCGAAGCAGGGCTTCCTGGCCTTCTTCGGATTCGTGGTCCGCACCCTCCTGTGGATAACCTGGCGTCGTCCAGCCATGCCGTGCCATGCGCTGCGCGAGCACCTGCAGGCGGGTCGGCAGCGTGCGCCCGCTGAGCAGCGGGTCTTCGGCGATCTCCCGCAGCGTGTTCATGCCCACGACCTGCACCGCCTTCGCCGCGTGCGTGAGCGCTTGGCTCACCAGGCCCAGATAGTCGGGGTCGAGCTGCATCGCCTCGAAGGGCGACAGCGGTTCGTCGTGCAGCACGTAGAGGTTCCCCTGGATGCGGCCGGTCTTGGGATCGCGCCGCCGCCGCACCAGGCTGAGCCAGCGCGTCAGCCGCAGCAGCGTCAAGGCGCGCGCCACGGTCTCGTGCGAGGCTTGCGCCGCACAGGGCATGGACGCCAGATATGGGCGGAGCTGGTCGTAGGTGGGAAAGGCGGTCACGCCGTCGTCGTTGAGCTGCAGGCGGAACACCTGCCAGGCGTTGCGTTCCAGCGGGGTCAGGCGCCGGTCGAGGAACAGTCGGCGCGGCACGCTCTCATGGCGGTTGCCGCTGTAGAGAAAGCCGTCCTGGCTCGGCGCCGTGCCCTGCGCCGGTTCCTTCGGCTCAAGGTGCCGCAGCGCCTCGTCGAACAACGCCGACAGCGCAACCGGGCCTTCGCGCCGTGGTGCGCCACCCGTGGTCATGGCCTACACCAGCCCCTGGTCGATCCAGTTGCGTATCGCCGCCCACACCACCGACATCGGCAGGCTCAGCGCCTCGGCCAGATCCATGGTCAGCGCCAGCATCGCCATGTCGTCGGACAGGGCGATATGGCGCTCGGTGACGCCGGCCTTCCAGCGCTCCCACAAGGCCACGTCCTGCGCCTCGTCGAGCACCGGATGCCGGCCCTTGCGCTTGGGCAGCCCAAGGATGTCGCGGCGCAGCGCCACTTCCTGATGCGTGAGGCCGTAGAACTTGCTGACCATCTCCGTGCTCGCTCCCAGGCGCAGCATGCGGTCCACCGTGGCGATCTCCCGCTCCACGTCGTGCATCTGGCTCAGCAGCCGCTTCAACACATCCCGGTTCACCGACACCGAACACCACGATACCGTGGCATTCACCAGCATGCTCACGAGTTCGGGGTGCTTCAGCGCATCCAGCTCTTCCTCGCCGAAGCCCATGGCCTTGCAGCGGCGCAACTGGCCGTTGCGCAAGTCATGCAGGGCCTGAGCGATCACGGCTTGGTTGAGTGGGTGCGGTGCCGACATGCGGAAGCCTCCTGCGCTCAGGAATCCTGGCTCGCTACGCCGGCTTCCAGATCCAGCAGCCGGCGCGCCAGGCGCAGCAGACGGAACAGCTTCACCAGCGCAGCATCGCTCAGGCGTGTAGCCGAGCCGCCATGGCCATGCAGCAGCGCAGCCAGCTCGTCGGCCAGCCGCGCGCGGTCCACTCCGTTCGCGGAGGGCGGCGCCGCACTCAGCACATGCAGCAGGGTCAGCACCGCCCGCGCGAACGCCGGCAGCGCCTTCGCCTGGCCCACAACCGGCGCCGCGCAGACGAAGCCGATGCCGCCGACGCTGGCCTCGATGTGGTCGGCGACCGCCGCTTCCTCGCCGATTTCGCGCGCGAACTGCGCGATGTGCACACGCAGGCGATCCGGCACGTCCAAGCTCGGCTCGATGTACCAGACGTCCGAGATGGGATAGAGCCCGCCCGCCTGCACGGGGATCGCACGCAGCGCATCGGCCTCGAAGTCGGGCAGCTTGTCGCCGAGCTGGTCGGCGACCATCCGCTGGATGGACTGCAGGCGCTCGGTGGTCGGTGCCGGTGTCACGATGTGCCCTTGCAGGCGCTCGTCGCGTTGTCCGTGCTGGTCCTGCGGCGCTTCGGGCGATGCAGGCGGTGGCGCTGCTGACGCCGCAGGCGAGACCGGCGTGGTGTCGCGCGGACCGGACGACACGGGTGGCTGCTGAGGCGCGGAGACCGGTGCGGAAGGAGCAGCAGGCACGACAGGCGCCGGTTCGCTGGTCAGCGCACGCTGGCGGCTTTCGCTGTCGTCGATCTCCAGCGCCAGCGTGTCGTAGTCCGCCTCCAGCAGCTCGGCCATCTGGCCCACCAGTTCGTCCTGCACCCGCTGTGGCGAGAAGTCGTCCGGTTGTGTGTCGAACTGCGTCAGCACGTCCTGAAACAAGGTGGCGAAGTCCACGGCCACGGTGCGGCCCAGCGCACGCCGCTCCCAGGTGCGCTCGCACGCCTTGCGCAGCACCGCGAGCCGGTCCACCTGATGCCGGCCCAGTCCGCCGTACAACAGCGTCGGGATCGCCGGCAGCAGGTAGCGCACCGCATCGTTCATGCGGCTGATGTGCGACTGCGGCACCGGATAACCGTCGGCAGTCAGCCGCCGCGCGAGTTCGCTCTGCGACAGTGCCTGGCCGCTTTCCTGCTCGTAGAACTCGCGCGCCTTCTCGATGCCCAACGCCCGCTCGATGAAGGTCAGCCCGCCACGCAGCTCGTTCTCGGCCAGATGCCCGGTCAGCGCCACGATTTCGCCGCGCGCCGGCCACGGGCGGAACAGGCACGCGATGCGGAAGAAGCGTTCTTCCTTGATTTCGCTCCACAATTCGCGCAGGATCGCCAGCCGCGTATTGCCACCGTTCCTGATGATGTAGTGCGCCTCGCCCGGCCGGCGGGTGATCGCGGGCGGTGCGTCCAGCCCGCGCTCGCGGATCGAGGCCTTGATTTCCTCGTAGGCCGGGTTGCGCGTCACGCGTGGGTCATGTTCATAGGGACGCAACTCGTCCAGCGTCACCACCATCGGCGTATCGGCGATGGGGTCGGTCAGGGCAGCGGCCGAAGGACCGCTGCGTTCGAAGCCGGTGGCCAGCAGCTTGGCGGCCATGTCCTGCGGCGTCGACTCAGCCATCGCTGCTCTCCCGAGATGCCACCGGTGCCTGTCGATCGGCGCGGCGAAGCTGCGCGCGAGCGTTGCGGCTGGCGCGGTGATCGCTCGCGGTCGAACTGGTGTAGATCGCGGCGCAGCCGGGCTTGGTGAACATCAGGTGCCCGCCGCGCGTGCGTTTCACGTGCCAACCTTCGCCCAGCGCGAACTCGATCAGCGCGCGCAGCCGCGCATGGCCGCGGGCCAGTTCATGCGCGTTCGCCATGACTGGCTCCCCCTGCGCGGCCTCTGCCGGTAACGCACGCGAAGCGCTCCCGCCATGCCGGGAACAGCTCGCCAGCTAGCGCACGCATCGTCTCCAACGCCGCAGGCGCAGTACGGCCCACTGGTTGCCGGTACTCGACGCGATGCACTGGCAGCCCCCGTGTTGCGGCACGTGGGTAGGCTTCGATGGCCGGGACGTCGGTGTTCAGGACCTGTATGCCAGCGTGCGCCTGGAACACCTGGCGCAGGGCCTGCTGGATCAGTCGGGCGTTCGACGAAACCGGATGCACACGGTTGATGAGCAAGCGCAGCGGTGGCGGCTCGATGCCGAGGTGCCGATACGGAGCTATGTCCTCGATCAGTTGCAGCGTGCCGCGCCTCAGCTCACGCGCCGCCAGGATTTCCGGTGTCACCGGCGACAGCGCCAGGCTGGAGGCCAGTACCGCCATCTCCAGCAGCACACTGCGCGCTCCCTGGGTATCGATCAGCAGCAGGTCGTAGTGCGGCGCCAGCGCGGGGAGCAGGTGACGCAGGCGCAGCCGGCCGTCGGGTGCGTGCAGCAGCAGTGTGTTCAGTTCGCCGCGGTGGTCGTTCGAGACCACCAGGTCGAGACCCGCCACAGCGGTCTGCGAAGCCAATTGCTCGATACGCTGCTCGTTGAAGGCCAGCATCTCGTAGATACCGGCAGGCGCATGCGTGCCGAGCGTGAAGTAGCTCGACAAGGTGGGCTGTACGTCCAGGTCCAGCAGCAGCACGCGCAGCCCTGCATCGGCGATGAAGCCGCCCAGGTTCGCCGCGGTGGTCGTCTTGCCGACGCCACCCTTGGTCGAAATGATGGATACCACCTGCATGGCGCGACTCCTCGTGGAAGGGATTCCGGGGGGCGCGCGGGCTCACGCCCGCTCCCTGAGTCGATCGGTGATCCACTGATCGATCTCCACCGAATCCCAGCCGATGGCGCGTACCCCGAGGCGCAGGGGCTTGGGAAACTTGCCCTCCTTGATCAGGTTGTAGATGTGGGCGCGCTTGAAGCCGGTCTTGGCCTCGACTTCCGCGCGGCGCAGGATGCGGTGTTCGTTCGGCGTCGCGGTGGCGATGGTCTGGGCAGTCACGAGGGACACTCCTTGGCGCTGTGTAGCGGCGGTGATGGACGTGCCCCGTATTCAATAGCGCGGTTCCCGCGCAGTCACCGCAAGTGCAGACACGCCGTCTGCACTTGCAGTCAGCGGTCCTGGGTGGCGAGATGACGCTTGGCTGCCGAAAACTTCGCCCACAGCGTTCGCTCGCTGATCCCGGATTTGTCGCCGTAATGGGCAACCAACGCACTGATGACCGATTCCAGCGTCTCGAAGGACGAATAGGGAACGCCATTGGGCGACTTGCCCAGCAGCAGGGTCAGAAGACCGCCAACGATGTTCAGGTAGGTGGACTCACTGCGGGCGCCCGGCACCCCGGAACGCTTCTCGCGCTCCGTGCGCGCCTGGTGCTCCTGGCTGAGCGTCTGGAACTGGGCATAGAGCGCATCCCAGGCTTGCACCCTGTCGGCAAGCTGGAGCTTCAATGCCTCGCGATCCATGACCAGTGCCTGCACAGCATCGACACTGACGGCCGGATGCAGGTGACGCTCGAAGGCATCGAACAGGAAGGCCGGTCGCTGGTCGGGATAGAAGCGGATCATCCAGGCCTTCAGATCGACATGTCGGATCGTGAGGCCGGGGTCATCGAGCAAGGCGGGGTCGTTGCTCGTGATGCCATCCTTGCCGTAGGGAAGGTCGAGATGCAACAGTGCGTCGTAGATCCGTTCCGCGTTCAGGCGAAGCTGTGGCCAGCGCGCCAGCGCAGCGTGCTCCGGCAGCCGGTTCATCCCTTCGGCAATATCAAGGATACGGCGCTCGAAGCGTGACAGTCCCGCCCACTGGATGGCCGCCTCGATCGGACGATAGAAGACCTTGGCTTGGGCGCCGGAAGAAGATGACTTTCTCATGGGCTACTCCCTGGTGAACGGGTTCAGGACATCGGCTTTTCTCGTGGTCTGGTCGACGCCATCCACACCTTCGCGGCGCGGAGCGGTGGCGACTTGGCTTGTGGAAAGGTTGTAGTGACGGCGAATGGCTGCAATGCTCACCCCAGCAACCAGTCGATGTGGCACCTTGTCCACCAACACCGAGCCTCTGCGTGGCGGTATGCTTCAAGATGTTTCTCGCCCGAGGCGGGGAGGCTTGGTGGTGAGGTTTTGCTACAGATGCCATCGCGGCGAAAGACGCATTCGGTCTACGTGCTTTCAAGTCTGGGCATCACCCGCATGTCAGACGCCGAGGGTCTTTCAGCAGACGCGGTTCGGGTGGCACCAGGCGTGGCGACGCCGTCTCGACGGGCAACGATGAGGCTTCGAGCCAGACGGCACGGGTCTTCGTTCAGATCAAGAAAGAATGACAGGCGAATGCCATCGATTTACCGACAAGTTTCAGAACATCAACAGTTCTATTGCGGGCAACCGAAATGACAGAAAAGCCGATCACGGTCTTCCAGCATCTTCACCTCAGGGGCAAGACAGCAACCGCAATGCGCAGTGGCATCCTCGCGCAGGTGGGTGGCTCTTGGCGTCACGACGCTGAGCGGGAAGAAGACCTCAAGCAACACATGGGCGACGACGATGTGATCGTGCTTGTACGATCTGCATTCGACGACGTCGATGAATCGGCTCTGGTGCTGTGGCAAGAGCCTGATGGCTACAAGGTTTCCAATATTGTGCCGCGAAACGTCGGTGAGCTTGGTATTGACAAGTACAACGCGATTCTTCGCGACTTCGTCGCCCAAGTCGCGGAACCGGCGTCCCGGGCCGGCGGTTTCGGCGTCGAACTGACCTCTCCCAACCAGACTCTTGATGATTGGCTGGATGCCGAACCGGCAGCAGCCCTGCGGCGCTTTTCGCGGCTCGCCAATAAGTCCACAGGTGCGGCCCATCCCATGGACAAGGAGCGCTGGTACGCGTTCCTGATTGCCGCGCACCGTGCATCGAAACGACTGGATAGTGACCAATTGGCACGGTGGCTTGTCGAGGTGGAGGCCTGGTCCGCAGGGCGGGCGCAGGACTTGGCCATCGACTATGAATTCGCACTCGGACTGCTTGAACAGTATGACCAGTCGCATACATGAGCCTGAATACTCCAGTCATTGACGACTTGGTTGCTTTAAACGCGCCAGTGTTGTGCGTGGATACATGCACCGTCCTTGACGTCATCCGTGACATCACGCGCGAAACAGCGGTAGCACACGATGCCAGCGCCGGGCTTGCCTTGCTTGCGGCAGCCGAGGCCGGCTCCGATCTGATTGTTCTGATGGCAGAACAGGTGACCATCGAGCTTGCTGCTCATGTCGCTGGCGTCGAGGTAGAGGCTCGAAACGCTTTGGCAAGGTTCCGGGCACAAGCTCAACGTATCCATGAAGTGGCCTTGGCCTACGGTGCCCAGGGAATGTTGCCGCTGGACCACCTTGAGGGACACGTCGCGCGGGCCAGGACAGTGCTGAACAGGTGGCGGGACGTTGCCAGCGTGGTGCCGCACAACGATGGGGTCGCCAGCCGTGCGTTCAAGCGAGTCAACGAACCTCGTGCTCCCGCCCGACTGGGTAAAGAATCAATGAAGGATTGCGTGATCGTCGAAGCCTATATCGAGGCGGCTGGCCAGCTTCGCTCCGCAGGGCTGGTGGCGCCGATCGTGTTCGCCTCGTCGAATACGAAGGAGTATTTCGCGCCGAACACCCGACGTCTTCAAGATGAAATCGCTGCCGATCTAGAGGACGTTGGTGTGGAGTACGCCCCAAACTTCGGCGCAGCGAAGCACAGTCTCGGCCTATAGGCGCATCTGGACATGAGCCTGGTGGCTGTGCATGGACGTTGCTGGGCGATGGCAGACGATCCCGGGTTGCCGGGCAGGTGGGGCTGGTACATAATCTGGCCTAATTCCGTAGCGCCAACGGAAGAAACTCGTTATCAATCAACGGGTTGAGTGCGGCGTGATGTTCCCATCGCCCGCTCCATTGCAACAATTCATGTTGCGTCATATCCAGCCAAAACCACCGGAAAATCAACAGGTTAGGCTGATTTAAGCCGTCACAAGCAGTCATAGGCAATCTTTACAGCGCACGGACTGCGGGGGAACAATCTGGGGGAACGAGGCAAATTCATTGCCTTTGCTCTGAATCTGTTCCCCCATGCTGACAGAAATCGCTTGTAAATCAACCACTTGCCCTCCTGATAAGCCGCGCGCCCGCTTTGCCGATGCTGGTGGCCTGTACCTGGAAGTCACCCCAACGGTTCCAAGCGCTGGTTTTGGAAGTACCGTTCCGTCGGCAAGGAAAAGCGCCTTGCGCTTGGCAACTATCCCGAAGTCACGCTGAAGCAGGCCCGCTTCGCACGCGATGACGCCCGCAAGCTGCTTTCCACAGGCGCAGACCCTGTGCAGCAACGCAAGGTGGCCAAGGCGACAGCCCGCGTCAGTAGCGCAAACACCTATGAAGCGATTGCCCGCGAGCTGCACGGCCTGAAGGAACGTGAGTGGAGCGCCGCCTATGCTGGCAAGTGGCTGCGCATGTCCGAAGCGAACCTGTTCCCCTACATCGGCCCCCTGCCCCTGGACAGCATCACGCCCCCGCTGATCTTGGACACCCTGCGCCGCGTGGAGAAGCAGGGAAAACGGGAAACCGCCCATTCGCTGCGCCAGTACGCGGGCCAGACATTCCGCTACGCCATCGCCACGGGCCGCGCCACCGCAGACCCTACCGCCCCTCTCAAAGACGCTCTGCAAGCCGTGCTGGTGCGCCACATGGCCGCAGTGCTGACGCCAAAACAGGCGGGCCAGCTACTGCGCGACATGGAGATTTACAACGGCAGTCCTGTCACCCGTGAAGCCCTCCTGCTTTCCGCCCTGACATTCCAGCGCCCCGGCGAAATCAGGCAAATGGAATGGGCCGAGCTGGACTTCGACAATGCCCTGTGGACGATCCCCGCCGTCAAGATGAAGCGCACCAAGCAAGCCAAGATGAGCGGACGCCCGCACTATGTGCCGCTGTCCCCGCAAGCCGTGAAAAGTCTTCAGCGCCTGAAACCACTCACTGGCCATCACAAGTATGTCTTCCCTTCCCTGCTGGGTGAAGGCCGGCGCATGAGCGAAAACACGGTAAACACCGCGCTCCGCAGAATGGGCTATGACAACGAAACGATGACCGCCCACGGCTTCCGTGCAATGGCGCGCACGCTGATCGTGGAGAACCTGAACGTGGCGCCCGATGTGATCGAGGCGCAATTGGCCCACGGCAAAAGCGGCCCCCTGGGCATGGCCTACGACCGCGCGGAGTTCATGACCCAACGCCGAAAGATGATGAACGAGTGGGCGGACTATCTCGACAAGCTGCGCCAGGGCGCGGACGTAGTTCCCCTGCGGGCCTGAGATACCGGCAAGCCCTGCGCCGGACTATGCAGGGCAAAAAGGCGGCGACCGGGAAGCCTGAGAACAACCTGGCCGCCTGACCATCATCAAAAGGATCTTTGAAAATGGCTACTGGGACTGTAAATCACATTGACCGCGAAATGGCTGTATCGGAAGCAGTGGCCTTGGGTGACTTGGTGGATTGGGTAACCAAAGCCAAGGACTTGATTGATGAAATCCTCATGTGCGCGCAGCCAGCAGCGTCTGCGCCGGCGTCTTCACCGGCACGAAGCGCATGTGCGGGCGGGTTGCCCATCGGCCGAACCGTTCTTGCGTCCCTTGCCGGCCATGCGGTAGGGCGTGACGAAGTGGCCTGCGATCAGCCGCGCATCCAGCCCATAGCCGCGCAGCTTGCGTGCCCAGTGATGCGCACCGCCGCAGGCCTCCAGGGCCACCAGGCAGCCGGGAGGCAGCTGCGCGCACCAGGCCGCAAACTTGTCAGCGGCCAGCGCCTTGGCAACCACCACGCGCGCATCCACCGCATGCACCTAGATAACCCGCTTAGCCAGATCCACCCCGACTCGCGCAATCTCGTTCATGGACTTCCCCTTCACATGGCTACAGATTGACGACTTGGGGAGCACCATCGCGGCGGCAGCCAACATTTGTTTCCTCGCTGCTTACGATTGATTCACATCGATCGGCCAGCAGATCGCTGGATGTTGGCTCTTGACTTTCTGCATGTTAGGTGCAACATCCAGCAAAGTCTTGCAAGAACTTCCTCGAGCGAGGCCGCGTGACGACGGAACTAGTGGGGGTGGTATGACAGCGCGCCAGCAGGCGATCTTCACACTCGACGAGTTGGCTGCCTACTTGAAAGTCGGCAAGCGGACGCTTTACCGGCTCGCCTCGCACGGGGAGATTCCGGCCTTCAAGGTCGGCGGGACGTGGCGGTTTCGTCAAAGTGAAATCGATCGATGGATCAATGATCAGATCCAAGCAGGCAGAAAGAAGGAGGTAGATGAACAGCCGAAGTCAGCGAAACATCCCGTGTCGTCTGGGCGCGCTGTCCGTCGCCGCGGGCAAACGGATTGAGTGAGTCTTCAATTGATTTCTGGAGGTATGACATGGATATTGATTTCAAGAAATTGGCTCCCTGGAACTGGTTCAAAAAGGAGCAGGAAGAACAACAGAGCACCGCCTCACTGCCGGTGCAGCGCAATGACCTGCCGGCGGCAGGCGGGCCGGTCAGCCCCATCCTGCAATTGCATCGCGAAATCGATCGCCTGTTCGATGATGCGTTCCGGGGCTTCGGTTTCCCGGCGCTGGCCTTGCCGCGCTGGCCGGCGGACTGGCCGGGCATGCTGAAGCCGGCGCTGGACATCCAGGAAACAGACAAGCAGTACAAGATTTCTTTGGAGGTTCCCGGCGTCGAGGAAAAGGACATTCAGATCACGCTCGATAACGATGTGTTGCTGGTGCGCGGTGAAAAGCGCCAGGAGCAGGAAACCAAAGACGGTGGTTTCCACCGGGTGGAGCGCTCCTACGGCAGCTTTCAGCGCGCTCTGAACCTGCCGGCCGATGCCAACCAGGACACGATCAAGGCCGCTTTCAAGAACGGCGTGCTCACGATCACGATGGAAAAGCGCGAGGCCAGTGCGCCCAAGCAGGGCCGCTCGATCCCGATCAACGGCTGACGCTGGTCGGCTCGCTTTTCTCAAAACCACAAAAGGATGAGGCGCCGTGATCGGCGGCGTCTCATCAAATCAATTTTTACAGGAGCATGAGCATGGCCAGAAAACAATGCCAGGTCTGCGGCCAGCCCGCCACGGTGCGGGTGGAAGCCAATCTCAATGGTCGTCACAGCACCATGCTGTTGTGTGACGATCACTATCGCCAACTGGTGCGCCAGCAAAAGCGCACCGTCTCGCCGCTGGAAGCCTTGTTTGGCTCGCGCAGCGGCTTGTTCGAAGACTTCCTCGGCAGCGACTTCTTCCGCATCGGTGACGATTCGCCGTCCATGGCGGCCGATACCGACGAGGTGGTCGATGCCTCGTTCGGCGAACCCGCCCCGGCTGCTACGGGTACAACGCGCCGGCGCGGCAGTGGGCTCGCCAGCCGTATCAGCGAACAGTCGGAAGCCCTGCTGCAGGAGGCCGCCAAACACGCTGCCGAATTTGGCCGCTCCGAGGTGGATACCGAACATCTGCTGCTGGCGCTATCCGACAGCGACGTGGTCAAGACCATCCTGGGGCAGTTCAAGATCAAGGTCGATGACCTCAAGCGGCAGATCGAATCCGAAGCCAAGCGTGGCGACAAGCCGTTCGAGGGCGAGATCGGCGTGTCGCCACGTGTCAAGGATGCGCTCAGCCGTGCCTTCGTGGCCTCCAACGAGTTGAGTCATTCCTATGTGGGGCCAGAGCACTTTCTGATCGGCCTGGCCGAAGAAGGCGAAGGCTTGGCAGCCAACCTGCTGCGCCGCTACGGGCTCACGCCGCAGGCGCTGCGCCAGCAGGTGAGCAAGGTGGTCGGCAAGGGGGCCGAGGACGGCCGTGCCGAGACGCCGACCAACACGCCGGAACTCGACAAGTATTCGCGCGACCTCACCAAGATGGCGCGCGAGGGCAAGCTCGATCCGGTCATCGGCCGCGCGCAGGAGATCGAGACGACCATCGAGGTGCTGGCCCGGCGCAAGAAGAACAACCCGGTGCTGATCGGCGAGCCCGGCGTCGGCAAGACCGCCATCGTCGAAGGGCTGGCGCAGCGCATGGTCGCCGGCGAAGTGCCCGAGACGCTGCGCGACAAGCGCCTGGTGGAACTCAACATCAATGCCATGGTGGCCGGCGCCAAGTACCGCGGCGAGTTCGAGGAGCGCGTGCAGAAGGTGCTCAAGGAAGTGACCGAGCACCAGGGTGAGCTGATTCTCTTCATCGACGAGGTGCACACCATCGTCGGTGCCGGCCAGGGTGGCGGCGAAGGCGGGCTGGACGTGGCCAACGTGTTCAAGCCGATGATGGCGCGCGGCGAACTGAACCTGATCGGCGCCACCACGCTCAACGAGTATCAGAAGTACATCGAGAAGGATGCCGCGCTGGAGCGTCGCTTCCAGCCGGTGATGGTGCCCGAGCCGACGGTAGCGCAGACCATGATGATCCTGCGCGGCCTGCGCGACACCTTCGAGGCGCACCACAAGGTCAGCATCACCGAGGATGCGATCATCGCCGCCGCCGAGTTGTCCGACCGTTACATCACCGCGCGCTTTTTGCCCGACAAGGCCATCGACCTGCTCGACCAGGCTGCCGCACGCGTGAAGCTGTCGGCCACGGCCCGCCCGGTGGCGGTGCAAGAGCTGGAGTCCGAACTGCACCAGCTGCGGCGTGAGCAGGACTATATGGCCTCGCGCAAGCAGTACGACAAGGCCGCCGAGCTGGGCAAGCACATCGAGGCCAAGGAGACTGAACTCAAGAAGCTTGTCGAGGAATGGGAACGCGAGCGCGCCTCGGGCAGCGCCGAAGTCAAGGCCGAGCATGTCGCGCAGATCGTCTCGCGCCTGACCGGCATTCCGGTCAACGAGCTGACGGTGGAAGAACGCGAGAAGCTGCTGCATCTGGAGCAGCGGCTGCACGAGCGCCTGGTGGGCCAGGACGAAGCGGTGCGCGCGGTGGCCGATGCCGTGCGGTTGTCGCGCGCGGGCCTGCGCGAAGGCAGCAAGCCGGTGGCGACTTTTCTGTTCCTCGGGCCGACCGGCGTGGGCAAGACCGAGCTCGCCAAGGCGCTGGCCGAGTCCATCTATGGCGATGAAGGTGCGCTGCTGCGCATCGACATGTCCGAGTACGGGGAACGCCATACCGTGGCACGCCTGGTGGGCGCGCCTCCGGGTTATGTGGGCTATGACGAGGGCGGCCAGCTCACCGAGAAGGTGCGTCGCAAGCCCTACAGCGTGTTGCTGCTGGACGAGATCGAGAAGGCTCACCCCGACGTCTACAACATCCTGCTGCAGGTGTTCGACGACGGGCGGCTCACCGACGGCAAGGGCCGGGTGGTGGATTTCACCAATACCATCATCATCGCCACCTCGAACTTGGGCTCGGACATCATCCAGCGTCGGCTGAAGGCCCGCAGCGCCGCCGGCGAGGAATACGAGAAGACCAAGGCCGAGGTGATGGACGTGCTGCGCGGACACTTCCGCCCCGAGTTCCTCAACCGCATCGACGAAATCATCGTCTTCCACGCGCTGGGCAAGGAAGAGATCCGCCATATCGTCGGCCTGCAGCTCGATCGTGTGGCCCGCAACGCCGCCAGCCAAGGCGTGACGCTGACCTTCGATCAGACCTTGATCGATCACTTCGCGGAGGAAGGCTACAAGCCCGAGTTCGGCGCGCGTGAGCTCAAGCGGCTGATCCGCAGCGAGCTGGAGACGGCACTGGCGCGCGAGATGCTGGGTGGCGGTATCGGCAAGGCCGATCACGCCAGCGCCCGCTGGGACGACAAGGCCGAACGGGTGGTCTTCGAGCGCCAGGAGCCACCCGCGAAGCCGGCCGAGCCTGAGAAGCCCGATGCCGCGAAAGCGGCCGAGACGCCGCCTAGCGACGAGAGCAAGCCTGCGCGCAAGAAGAAGTCAGCGGGCGGCGAATCTTGAGCGATGGGAGGCTGTCGTGTCCGACCCCAACGGGCTGACATGGGCAGCCACCCTCGTGTCGCTGGCGGTCGCTATCCCCACAGCGGGGCACGCGGTCATCTACAAGCGTGACCCTCGATCGGCCACGCTGTGGGTACTGCTGATCGCCTTGTTGCCGCTGGGCGGTTCGCTGCTTTATGGGCTGTTCGGCATCAACCGTTACCAGCGGCGGGCGCGGCGGCTCTTCACGGGGGCAGATCCTGCTGTTCGGCAGGACCTCTCGCCCACGATGCCCGAGGCTGTATCGCCGCCGCTTGCCGGTCTGGCCCACCTGGTGGGACGCGCCACCGGCCAGTCGCTGACCGGCGGCAACCGCATCGAGCCGCTTGTCGATGGCGAGCAGGCCTACCCGGCCATGCTCGCCGCCATCGAATCGGCGCGGTACAGCGTCGCCTTGGCCTCGTACATCTTCGACAGCCAAGGCATCGGGGCGCAGTTCGTCGATGCGCTGCGCCGGGCTCATGAGCGCGGCGTCCAAGTGCGGGTGCTGATCGACGACGTGTATGCCCGCTGGACGCCCCGCAGCGCCTACCGCGCCTTGCAGCGCGCCGGCGTTCCGGCGGCGACGTTCAACCCGACGTTGATTCCCGCGCGCCTGCATGCCGCGCATCTGCGCAATCACCGCAAGCTGCTGGTGATCGATGGCAAGACGGGTTTCACCGGCGGCATGAACATCTTCAGCCCGTATTGGCGGCCCGATGCGCCGGGCCGGGCCTGTCACGATTTGCACTTTCGTCTGCGCGGGCCGCTGATTGCGCATCTGATGCGGTGCTTCACCGATGATTGGTGCGATACCACGGGCGAGCGGCTCAACGAGGGTTTCTGGGGCGAACCGCCCGCGACGGCTGATGAGCAAGGAACCTCTTGGGCGCGCGGCATCGAGGCCGGTCCCGATGAGGCCCTGGACCGGATGCGCTGGACCTTCATGGGCGCTTTGAGCGCCGCGAAGCATTCGGTGCGCATCTGGACACCTTACTTCGTCCCCGATCAGCCGATGATCGCGGCGCTAAGCACGGCCGCGTTGCGCGGCGTGCGTGTCGACGTGCTGACGCCTGCGAACGGTGACCATCCCTCGGTGCAATGGGCTGCGCGCGCCCACTACTGGCAGGTGCTGGAGCACGGTGTACGCATCTTCGAACGGCCTGGCCCGTTCGACCACAGCAAGCTGATGTTGATAGACGGCCAGTGGTGCTGCCTGGGTTCGGCCAATTGGGATGCGCGCAGCCTGCGCCTCAACTTCGAGTTCAATGTGGAGGTGTACGACACCGCGCTGTCTACGCGGCTGGAATCCCTTTTTGATGCCGCCCGTGATGCATCGAACGAGATATCGGCCATGGAGTCGCGCGCCCGCCCGCTGGCCATCCGCTTGCGCGACGGGGTGGCCCGTCTGTTCACCCCCATTCTCTAGCGGCACGACTTGCGAGGAACATTGCCCATGGAAAAGAAAGATCAATGGAACATTGGCTACTGGATCGTCGCCGGCCTGTTGCTGCTGACGCTGCAGAACTACTGGCAGGCGGCCAAGACCGTCGAGCCCGTGCCCTACAGCGAATTCGAGAAGGCGCTGGCCGAGGGGCGCGTCGCCGAAGTGCTGGTGTCGGACCGCACGGTCACCGGGCGCATGAAATCGCCGGACAGCCGGGGCAAGACCACCATCGTGGCCACTCGCGTCGAACCCGACCTGGCCGAGCGGCTGTCCAAGTACGACGTGCCTTACGCGCGGGTGGTGGAAAGCACCTGGCTACGTGATGTGCTCTCCTGGATTCTGCCGGCGGTGGCCTTCTTCGGCGTCTGGTTCTTCCTGTTCCGCCGCTTCGCCGAGAAGCAGGGCATGGGTGGCTTCCTGAGCATCGGCAAGAGCCGTGCCAAGGTATTCATGGAGAAGAACACTGGCGTGACCTTTGCCGATGTCGCTGGCGTCGATGAAGCCAAGGCGGAGTTGGTTGAGATCGTCGATTTCCTCAAGAATCCGCAGGAGTATGGACGGCTCGGGGCGCGCATTCCCAAGGGCGTGTTGCTGGTCGGCCCACCGGGCACCGGCAAGACATTGCTGGCCAAGGCTGTTGCCGGCGAGGCGGCGGTGCCCTTCTTCTCCATCTCCGGATCAGAGTTTGTCGAGATGTTCGTCGGCGTGGGTGCGGCCCGTGTGCGCGACCTGTTCGAGCAGGCCCGCGGGCAGGCGCCGGCCATCATCTTCATCGACGAACTCGATGCACTGGGCCGCGCACGCGGTGTCGGAGGACCGATCGGTGGACACGACGAGCGTGAGCAGACGCTGAACCAGTTGCTCACCGAAATGGATGGCTTCGACAGCTCGGTCGGGCTGATCATCCTTGCAGCCACCAACCGGCCGGAGATCCTCGATCAGGCCTTGCTTCGCGCCGGTCGCTTCGACCGTCAGGTGCTGGTGGACCGTCCCGACAAGAAGGGACGGCTGGACATCCTGAAGGTGCACGTCAAGAAGGTTACCCTGGCCAGTGATGTCGATCTCGAACAAGTCGCGGCGTTGACGACCGGCTTTTCTGGTGCCGACCTAGCCAACCTGGTTAACGAAGCGGCGCTGGCTGCCACCCGGCGCAAAGCCCGTGCGGTCGAGCTGCGGGACTTCACTGCAGCGATCGAGCGCATCGTCGCCGGCTTGGAGAAGCGCAACCGTGTCCTCAACCCGAAGGAGCGCGAGACGGTGGCCTATCACGAGATGGGCCATGCCTTGGTGGCGCTGGCGCTACCAGGCACAGACCCGGTACACAAGATATCGATCATTCCGCGCGGCATCGGCGCACTGGGCTACACGCTGCAACGCCCCACCGAGGACCGGTTCCTGATGACGCGCGCCGATCTGGAGCACAAGATCGCCGTACTGTTGGGCGGGCGCGCCGCAGAGAAGTTGGTGTTTGGCGAACTGTCGACCGGTGCCGCAGACGATCTGGCGCGAGCCACCGACATCGCGCGCGACATGATCACCCGCTTTGGCATGGACGAGGGGCTCGGCTACATCGCGTTTGAGGCGCAGCGGCCGCGTTTTCTCGACGTCCCCGAGCTGGCCCACGGCGGCTGCCGGGTGGCCGAATCGACCCAGGCGCGCATCGATCAGGCCATCCGCGACATCGTGATGGGCGTGTTCGAGCGCGCCTACCGGATCCTCGACACCAACCGCGCGGTGCTGGAGCGTTGTGCGCGCGAACTGCTGGCGCGGGAAACACTCGACGAGAACGACATCCTTCAATTGACCCAAGGACTTGTTCTTGATGGAAACGAAAAGTAGTAGGCGCTATTCAGAGTGAGCCGGCGGCTCTGTTCGGTGCGTCATCCAATTCGCCGGCATTGTTCAAGGAGAACCGATATGTCTGCATTGACTCCGTGGGACCCCTTCCGGAACTGGATGAATTGCAAAACCGCCTGGCGACGATGTTGGGACGGACACCCCAGCGACAGGGCGCCCGTACCGGCAACGAAGCCATGACCACGGCGGACTGGGCACCAATGGTGGACATCAGCGAGGATGAGAACGCATTCCTCCTCAAGCTGGATCTGCCGGAGGTCCCCAAGGATGCCGTGCGCGTCAGCGCGGAAAACGGCGTGCTCACCATCAGCGGCGAGAGCAAACTGGAAAAAGAGGAGCAGGGCAAGAAGTTCCACCGCATCGAACGTGCGTATGGCCGCTTTGTGCGCAGCTTTGTCTTGCCTGACAAAGTTGATCCGACCAAAGTGACGGCTTCGCGCGCTGGAAGTGCGGCTTGTCAAGGCCGAGCAAGCCAAACCGAAACAGATTGAAATCTCAGTCAACTAACTTTAATTAGGAGCCCAAGATCATGAATATCAAACAGCCCCAATCAACCTTCTCCGCACTAGCCCTGGCGGTCGTCGTCGGACTGAGCGGACCGGCTCAGGCCCAATCGGCGGCAGGTTCTAGCCCAGGTGCTGCAGCACCCTCTGCCGCATCCAAGGCGGCGCAGCCACAGGTAGATGACAAGGCCGCCCGGGAAGCCGAAAAAAAGCGTGCTGAGCTCACTCAGGACGCCATCACGGCGCTCACCAAGACCCAGGAGGCTTTGACACTCCTTGATGCAAAGAAGACCAAGGAGGCGCTCGCTGCGCTGGAACTGGCCAGCGGAAAGCTGGAACTGGTATTGGCACGCGACGCCAAACTTGCTTTGGCGCCGGTCGATGTACGCGTCATCACCCACGATATCCACGCCAACGTGGAATCGGTGAAGAAGGCGGTCAAGTTGTCTCGGGAGTTGTTGGGTGATGGCGAGCTGCAAAAGGCCCGGCCCATCGTCGCCAATCTGGCCAGCGAAATCGTGATCGAAACCGACAACCTGCCGATGGCAACGTACCCGGCAGCGATCAAGTCGGCCGCACGGCTCATCGACAGCGGCAAGATCGACGACGCCAAGGCGGAACTCGCCCGAGCACTGAACACGCTGGTGGTGACCTCGGTCGCCTTTCCTCTGCCCGTGCTACGGGCTGAAGCCGCGATGGCAAAAGCTGAAAAGCTGGCCGAGACCGACAAGCGCGATGCCAAGCAGAACGAGGAGCTCAGCACCTTGCTGTCGTCCGTGCGCACGGAGATCGAGATGGCGCAGGTCCTGGGTTATGGCAAGAAGGCGGATTTCAAACCCATCTTCGATCAGGTGAAGTCCATTGAGCAAAAGTCGGCTGGTGGCAAAAGCGGCAAGGGATGGTTCGACGAGTTGAAGACGCGCCTCCAAAAGCTGTTTTGAGGTGATGAAGGGGCCGACTGTTCGGTCGGTCAGTCTCGCGATGTTCGCAGTCAGCCCCAATAGATTCGCCTATTTTCACTAACTCATACGAGGCATATCACCATGAATGAGCAAACATCGAATCCCAATGCGACGAACAAAGAAATAAACGAACAGGCCGCGGTAAGCAGCCTTCCTGTCAGTCCAGAGGCCAAGCCTGAAGTCGTCACGGAGGTACAGCCTGAGGTTCAGAAGGAAACGGACTCGCAGGCGGCAGACAAACGTAAACAAGTCCTCGATGAGGCCGTCTCGGCCTTGTCGCTGACCAAATCAGCGCTGGCCGCACTTGACGGCAAGGACGCTGCACGCGCATTGGCAACGCTGGCCGAAGTGACGGGAAAGCTGGAGCTGATCGTTGCGCGCGAACCCACGCTCGCCCTGGCCCCCGTTGATGTGCGCACCATCGTGCACGACTTGTTCGCCAACACGGAAACCATTGAGGCGATGACCGACGAGGCGCTGGATGCCCTCAAACATGGCGAGGTGCAACAGGCACGTCACGTGCTGGCTTTGCTGGCCAGTGAAATCGTGATCGCGGTCACCAACATCCCTCTGGCCTCCTATCCCGCAGCCGTGAAGTCAGTCGTGCCGCTGATCGATCAGGGCAAGATCGAAGAAGCCAAAGCCGCGCTGCAGGCAGCGCTCAGCACGCTGGTCGAGACGCGCAGCGTGCATCCGCTGCCCGCCCTGCGCGCCAGGCTGCTCCTGCAGCGCGCCGAGACCTTGGTAGAAGATGGTCAGCGGAGCGAAGCGTCCAATGAGCGCCTGGAGACATTATTGAACGAAGCGCGGCAGCAGTTGGAAATGGCAGAACTGCTGGGCTATGGAAAGAAGAAGGACTTTGAGCCCCTGTATGCTGAACTCAAGAAAGTCAAGCAAAAGACGGCTGGGGGAGGCGGCGGAAAAGGCTGGCTCGATGAAATCAAGGCAAAGCTGTCCAAGTTGTTCTGAAACCGCTGGATAGGGCGTAAGAGGGGCGCGTCGCGCCCCTCTCTTGGCTCAGGAATGTTTGCTTTTTCACCCCATTAGATCTTTAGGAGATATAGCATGAATATAGACACCATCACCGATTCCAGTGCGGATGAGCCCACCAAAACACTGTGTTCATTGACCGAAAATTGGTGGATTTTTGCGTTGCGCGGCGTCTTGGCATTGATTTTCGCAGCCCTTGCGTTCTGGATGCCACAATCGGCTCTGTTGGCCATGACCTTAGTGTTCGGCGCATTTTCCTTGGTCAATGGCGCTTTCAACTTGGTTGCAGCGGTGCGCCATATCCAGAAAAAAGAGCGCTGGGGCTGGCTGCTGTTCAGCGGCATTGTCGGCATACTTACCGGCGTCGTCGTCCTGGTTGCTCCTTGGGTCGCCACGATGGTCATGGCTTCTTTTTTATGGGCTAGCGTGGGGTTCTGGGCGATTTTCACCGGTGTGCTGGAGATATCCGCCGCCGTTCGGCTGCGTCAAGAAATCAAGGGTGAAATCTGGCTTGCCTTAAGTGGACTGCTCTCGATTGTCCTTGGCGCTATCGTCTTGTGGATATTTTTTTCCCGTCCGGTCGAGTCATTCCTGGCCGCAGGCTGGCTGTTGGGCTTCTATGCGGCAGTCTA
This sequence comes from Diaphorobacter sp. ED-3, assembly GCF_027625375.1. Classification (NCBI taxonomy): domain Bacteria; kingdom Pseudomonadati; phylum Pseudomonadota; class Betaproteobacteria; order Burkholderiales; family Comamonadaceae; genus Diaphorobacter; species Diaphorobacter sp. ED-3. The sequence goes on from NZ_CP115182.1 coordinate 2,434,208, forward strand.
TGGTGTCACGCTTTTGCTCTTGAGTTGGCGTCTTCGCAAAACGCGCCAGGGATAAGAGCGGGTCAAACTAAATTCTATGGATATGAGCATTTTCGGTTCGTGCCTCCATAGAAATGACATCAAAGGAGTCATGCATGCAGATTCAATATAGCTATCGAGCTATCGACAAAGAGTTTCATGAACCATGGCAGAGAGCTTTGGGAAATGTGATCGAGCGCGACCTCAAGCCATTGCTCGACAAACACACTAAAGATTCAGTTCGACTTCAAATCGTCCTTGATCGCGACAAGACCAAGCGGCAATTTCTGGCCAGTGGCTATATGCACCTGCCCGGCAAAAAGATTGTCAGCGTTACTGCGTCACATGACGAGCTGACGCCCCTCGCGCAGACACTCGTACAGTCGATGTTCCGTCAGGCCAAGAAGCATTTTGACCGGCTGCATGCTCAGGACCAAATCAAGCGCAAAGCACGACGCGAGCGCTTGCGCGAGCTCAAGGTGCGAATTGCCGCAAAACCCGCGTCAGCCGCCCATGAGGCCAAAGTGACCCGAATGCCTCTACTGTCGAAACTTGAGGCTGTCGCAAGGCGTGAGCTGGCTTATCTGCGTGCCGTCGGCGATTTACCGCGCGATTATCCGACGCTGCGCGACGTGGTGGATGAAGCGATTGTCCAAGCTGAGGTGGAATGGCAATCCGTGCCGGAAGAAAAAGCGGCTTACTTCGGTCTTCTGAAGCATCTGTTCGCCGTCCTGGATCACGAAGTGGCAAACAGCCGGCAATTTGGCGAATTCGTTTCTCTGGACGCGCCGGTCGAAGCGGATGCCCAGGACGTCGCCGAGGCCATGGTGGAAGAGGAAGTCTTCGAATTTTATCAGCCCGATGACACACTCAGGCTGGCCGATATCATCGCTGACAGTCAGCATCCCGATGCCGCAACGATCGCGGAACAGGAGGAGCTAGTTGATCGGTCGAGCGAGTTCGCTTTTGCATTCGACCTGCTGAAGGACATGCCGCGTTTGTGGCGGCGCATTTTTCTGCTTATCCGTGTGGACGGGCTGGATGCCAGCAGCGTCTCTGAAATCCTGCTGATTCCTAGTAAGGAAGATACTGTCCAAAGGTGGCTCATGCAGGCCGAAGCGTTCATCGCTGCTCATTTGGAAGAGGCCGGAGTAAGCAAAGACGGGAACGATTGGCTCCAAGGCGTTGATTGGTCGGCATTGTCTGTGACCCGAAGCGCGGCAGCCTCACTGTGGTCCAAGGAGGCGAACCATGAAGAATGATCTTCACCTCGTCTGTCCGCATTGCCAGTCCATCAACCGCGTACCGACTGCGAAGCTATCGGAACATCCCAACTGCGGCCGCTGCCAGCAGCCCTTGTTCACGGGCGAACCCATCGAGTTGACCACGGCGACGTTCTCGCGCCACGTGGAGCGCAGCGACCTGCCACTGTTGGTCGATTTCTGGGCACCTTGGTGCGGGCCGTGCAAGATGATGGCCCCGCAGTTCCAGCAAGCGGCGCGCCAGCTCGAACCCAGGGTCAGGCTGGCCAAGGTCAATACCGAGGCAGAACCCCACCTGGCCGCGCAGTTCGGCATCCGCAGCATTCCGACGCTCGCCCTGTTCCAGGGTGGGCGGGAGATCGGGCGTCAGGCCGGCGCCTTGGGCGCGCAGGACATCGTGCGCTGGGCATCTGCACAGGTGGGGCGTTGACCGATGCAGGACTTGCTCGGCGCCACCCTGATCCTGCTGGCGGCATGCAGCCTCGCGGCGGTGGCGACGGCGGCGTTCAGGGTACCCGCCTTGCTGGGTTACCTCGCCGTCGGCGCCTTGCTGGGCCCGTCGGTCAGCGGTGTAGTCGCGCCGGGAGAAGCGCTTGATTTTCTGTCCGAGCTGGGCGTGGCCCTGCTGCTGTTCATGGTTGGGCTGGAGTTCTTCCTCGGGCACTTCTGGCTTTCCCGTAAAACCGTATTGGCGGCCGGCAGCTTGCAGATGATCGCTGTCGCCAAGCCACTGACCTGTTGATGTGGCTGGGACAGCCAGTTCAGAGCGCAGAGCGCTGCGTTGCTCAGCACTGCGGCGGCCATGTCGTCCACAGCGCTGGTCAGCCGACAGCTGGCCGACCAAGGCGAGCTCACCACCCGCCACGGCCGCAGCGCCATCGCCGTGCTGGTCTTTCAGGACCTGGCCAGCGTACCCCTGCTGGCCCTGCTGGCGATCTGGGCGCGCGGCGAGTCGCCGAAGATCGAGAGCGTGCTGCTCGAAGTGTTGGGCGTGCTGATGTTGTTCGCGGCAGCGGCCTTCGCCTCCCGTCGTCTGTTACATGGCCTGCTGGGCTGGGTGGCGCGGCAGGGCCACGAAGAATCCTTCGTGCTGGTTTCCTTGTGCGTGGTGGTGGTTGCCGCCGCTGCTGCACACGCGGTCGGCGTATCCGCGCCGCCCTGGGTGCGTTTTTGGCCGGCATGGTGCTGGGCGAGAGCGACGTCCGGCACCACATGGAAAACCACCTCAAACCGTTTCGCGATGTGTTGTCGGGGGTGTTCTTCGTGACTGTCGGCCTGCAGCTGGACGGAGCACAGATTCTTTCGGCACCGCTGGCGGTGCTGGCGTGGCTGGCAGTGCTGGTACCGGTCAAGATCGGGCTCAACACCCTGGCCTTGCGGGCGACGCGCCTGTCCGCCCTCGATGCCTGGCGCACGGGCATAGCGTTGGGGCATGGCGGCGAGTTCGCCCTGCTGTTGTTGGGCATGGTCTTGCAGCAGCATCTGATTCCCGCGACCGTCGTACAACCCATGCTGGTCGCGCTGGTGCTCAGCATGGCCTTGGCACCGCTGCTGATCCGCCATCACGATGTACTTGCCCGGTTCTTGAGCCGCACCGGCGGCGTCATTCAGCCACCCCAGGCTGAAGAAGTCGAGATCGCCGCGCAGACGGCGCGATATCGAGACCATGTCATCGTTTGCGGCGCGGGCGAGCTTGGCCTGACAGTCAGCGAGATTCTTCGCCACGCCGGCGTGGCGCATCTGCTGCTGGAGGCGGACGCGCAGAAGGTCGAGGCCGCGCGTGCCGCCGGCGTGCCGGTGTTCCATGGCGATGCGAGTCGGCCCGATACCCTGCTGGCTGCCGGGTTGGCGCAAGCGCGTCTGGTGGTGCTCACGTTCGCCCATGCCCAGCAAGTGCTGCGCATCGCCCAGGCGATTGCCGAGCGCCGTCCGGCGCTGACCTTGTGGGTGTCATGCAGAAGTACGACCGCGGCCGATGCATTTCGCGCCATGCCCAACGTGCGTGTGTACCAGCAATCCTTTGCCGCAGGCCTTGGGCTGGCGGAACAAGTGATGTCGTCGCTTGGCATGTCGGCCGAGCTCGTCGAACGAAACATCAGTGCGATGCACCGCCGTCTCGACAGCGGCAATGTCGCAGGGAGTCCATCTGCATGAAGTCAACAGGCCGCAATCCATTTCAGGTCTTCCGTGACCAATGGGCCATCATGAGTTTATACGAGCGCTTCGAGCAGGTCGTCGCCCTCGTTCTGTCGGCGGTAATTGCCGTCATCATCGTGGTGTCGCTGTTCCAGCTCATCGCCATCGTCTTCACGCTGCTGGTCCTCGATGCCTTCAATCCCCTGGATCACAAGGTATTCCAGAGTGTGTTCGGCATGATCATGACGCTCTTGATCGCGATGGAGTTCAAGCATTCCATCGTGCGCGTGGCGCTGCGTCGGGACAGCATCATCCAGGTCAAGACCGTGATCCTCATCGGCCTGATCGCGCTGGCGCGCAAGTTCGTGATCCTCGACCCCGAGGCGAGCCCCGCAAAGATAGCCGCGCTGGCAGGCGCCACGCTGGCTCTGGGTGCGACCTACTGGCTGCTGCGCAAGCGCGACGACCGCGCCGCCGAGACATCTGAGCATGATCCGTCATCATCCCAATGACCCGCGCGCGGCGTTGTTGCAACACCGCTGGCTCAACCGCCTGCAGACCGGGCTGTTGATCCTGACCCTGGTCGAGATCGCAGCCGCCGCAGGAAGCCTGCTGTTCGGGGAAAGCGGCCTGTGGCTCGCGCTGTTTGCCGTTGCAGGCACGCTGCTGCTGGAACCGGCAGCCGCATCCGCCTTGACCTTGCGCCTATATCGCGCCCGGGCGCTGCACCCGCACGAAGCCCCGGAAATTTGGCCCCTGTTGCACGAGCTGTCCGCCCGTGCCGGTTTGCCCGCAACGCCGGTGCCGCACTACGTGCCCAGTGCCGTCGTCAACGCCTTCGCCACCGGATCGAAGCAGGAGGCATCGATCGCCCTCACCGATGGCCTGCTGCGCCGCCTGAGCCCACGCGAGCTGGCGGGTGTGCTCGCGCACGAGATCGCGCACATCGCCAATGAGGATCTGCGCGTCATGGGGCTGGCGGATTCCGTCAGTCGCCTCACGAGCCTGCTGGCCCTTATGGGACAGATCGCGATCCTGCTGAGCCTGCCCGCGCTGCTGGTTGACGCGGCGGATGTCTATTGGCCTGGTTTATTGTTATTGGCCGCATCGCCCCAGCTGGCCCTGTTCGCACAGCTCGGCTTGTCTCGCGTGCGTGAGTTCGACGCTGACCGCCTCGCTGCGGAACTGACGGGCGACCCGCAGGGGCTGGCGTCCGCGCTGCCGAAAATCGAGCGGGTCAGCCGCTCATGGCGTGCCTGGTTGTGGCCGGGACGGGGCAATCCCGAACCCTCCTGGTTGCGCACGCATCCGGCAACGCAAGAGCGCATCTCACGTCTGCTGACGTTGGCGCCTGGGCCAGCATCAGCGTTGCCACCCCACGCGCCCCATTTCTTGCCGGAATCCGCTTTGACGCCGCGCCCACCGCGCTGGCGCCCGAGCGGACTGTGGCGCTGATTGCCTATCAACAGGAGACTTCTCATGGCCTACCCCGACCCGTACGCGCGCCCGCCACAGGACCACTTTATCCGTCGCTGTCTCTTCATCACCGCCTGCATTGCCGCGCTCATGCTGCTGTGGCAGTTATTGCCCGCCATCGAGGCCTGGTTCAGTCCGCGGGAGGCGGCAGAACGCACTGTGACGGCGCGCGGCGACCTGGCGGCGGATGAGAAAGCCACCATCGAATTGTTCGAGAAATCGCGCGCCTCGGTGGTCTACATTACCACCGCGCAATTGGTACGCGATGTCTGGACGCGCAACGTGTTCTCCGTGCCGCGCGGTACAGGCTCGGGTTTCATCTGGGACGACGCCGGCCACGTCGTCACCAACTTCCACGTCATCCAGGGAGCGTCCGAAGCCACAGTCAAACTGGCCGACGGCCGCGACTACCAGGCCGCACTGGTGGGGGCAAGCCCAGCGCACGACATCGCTGTACTCAAGATTGGCGTCGGTTTCAAGCGCCCGCCGGCCGTGCCGGTCGGCACCAGTGCCGACCTCAAGGTGGGTCAGAAGGTGTTCGCTATCGGCAACCCCTTCGGCCTGGACTGGACGCTCACCACTGGTGTCGTCTCCGCGCTCGACCGCTCGTTACCCGGAGAAGCGGGCGGCCCGGCCATCGATCACCTGATCCAGACCGACGCCGCCATCAACCCTGGCAACTCCGGTGGGCCGCTGCTCGATTCGGCAGGAAGGCTCATCGGCATCAACACGGCGATCTATAGCCCCTCCGGCGCCTCGGCCGGGATTGGTTTCGCCGTACCGGTGGACACCGTCATGCGCGTAGTGCCGCAACTCATCAAGACCGGTAAGTACATCCGTCCGGCGCTGGGCATTGAGGTGGACGAACAGCTCAATCAGCGCCTGCTGGCGCTGACTGGAAGCAAGGGCGTGTTCGTGCTGCGTGTTACCCCTGGTTCGGCAGCGCACAAGGCCGGCCTCGCGGGTGTCGAAGTCACGCCGCAAGGCATCGTGCCCGGCGACCGCATCATCGGTGTTGATGGCAAGGCGACGGACGATGTGGCTAAGCTGCTCGCGCAGCTAGACGACAGGAAGGTCGGCGATGTGGTGGTCTTATCAGTGGAACGGTCTGGCAAAACGCGCGAAGTGCGTGTGGAGCTGCAACCCGGGAATTGATTGAACTGAACCTGTGGATCAGGCGGTAGTGCAGCGTCGCGGCGATTGAGGTTCTCAGGTCTTCGGCCAGGTAGCGTTCCGCCTCAACCTCCGTAATTTTCGGATGCGATCTGCCTATCCGAATAGGCAAGCATGCAACGCCGGAACCTCTTGCCAATCATCGAAGGAGAAAGCGAGGCGCAATCCGCATGAGGTGGACGCAGGCCAGGAACGAGGCAAACAGGAGGCCGCATTGGAACTCAGACTACTGCGCTATTTCGTTGCGGTCGCGGAAGAACTGCATTTCGCGCGAGCGGCCGAGCGCCTTGGCGTAGAACAATCGCCTGTGTCGCGCGCAATGCGCAATCTCGAAGCCACGCTCGGCGTGCAGTTGTTCGACCGCAGCGCGCACCAGACGCGACTGACCTGGGCCGGTCAAGTGTTCCTCGGTGAGTGCCGGCGTGTGCTGGCCACCGTTGAGCAGGCGGTGAGTGCCGCAAAGGCGGCGGCGCAGGGCTATCAGGGTTATCTGCGCATCGCCGGCGCAGCCCCACATTGCCGCCTTGCTGGCGCGCAGCCGCGAGGAAGAGCCCGAACTGGAGATTCGCGTCTTCGAGCTGCCTTTCGCGCAGCAGCTCAAGGGCCTGCACAACGATCTGCTGGACATCGGCTTTGCGCTGTCGGACGCGGTGAGCGAAGGCCTTGTCGCCGAGCCCGTGTGGACCGATCCTCTGTCGGTGATCGTGCCCGTGCGCCACCCCTTGTTGGCGCACGCGGAAGTGCCATTGGATGAAGCCTTGAAGTTTCCGTTGGTACTGTGCCATCCGGACGCGGGATCGGGCTGCCACCACCAGATCCAGGCGGTGCTTCAAGGTGCGTCCAAGCCGCTCAAGCTGGTAGATCAGGTGACGAGCCTAGGCGTGATGCTGACTCTGTTCGGTGCCGGTTATGGCCTAGGTTTCGCCATTGCATCGCAGGTGCAGACCCTGAACCGCCCCGACATAACCGTTCGCCCCTTGGCCGGCACGCCGCCCATGCTGTCCACCTACCTGCTGCGCCGCAGCGCCGAACCCTCTGAGCCCATGAAGCGGTTTCTGCAGCGCGCCCGCGAGGAGTTCCTGCCAAAGGGAGATGAACCGGCCTCGTGACGCTGAGCGCTCGGGTACATTGGCTATTGCTGGCTGTCCATGGCTCGCACTGGACTTGCTCGGAACGCGCGTTGACCAAGCGTGGTTTTTCAGTCTATTATTATGTCCATCTCGGTTCGCCGAGTGCGGAAAACTCTTTATCAATCAACGAGTTAGGGGCACGATGATGTTCCCATCGCCCGCTCCAGCATTCCGGCAAGGCGTGCTGCAACGCGGCCTTCCGGCTGCTCTCCCCTCCCCCACTTTTCCACACACTAATCCGTCAGCGGGCGCAGTTTCAGCCGACTGTCAAACCGCCGCGCCTCTCCGCTGAGGGGATCGGTAAAGGCAAGCGTGCGCGCCAGCAGTTGCAGCGGGTTGGAATAGTCCCCTTCCGGCGGGTCGTTCACCTCCGGGTAGAACGCATCGCCGCGCAGCGGCAGGCCCAGCGCGGCCATGTGCACGCGCAACTGGTGGCGCTTTCCGGTGATGGGCTCCAGACGGTAGCGCGCCCAGGGTGACGCAACCTCCAACACGTCGATGTGCGTGCGCGCGTTGGGCGTGCCGGGCACCTCGTGCATGCGGAAAAAATGGCCGCTTTCCTCCAGCCGGCTTTCATGGATGCACGGCAGCGGCAGGTCGGAACGCCACGGTGCAACGGCCTCATAGACCTTGTGCACCCGTCTGTCGCGAAAGAGGGCCTGGTAGGTGCCGCGCGTTGCCCGCTGCACGGAAAACAGCACCAGGCCCGCCGTGTCGCGGTCGATGCGGTGCACGGGGGACAACTCGCTCAGGCCCAGCCGGCGCTTCAAGCGCACCAGCAGGGTTTGCTGAAGATAGCGGCCCGCGGGCACCACGGGCAGAAAGTGGGGTTTGTCGGCCACAAGGATGTGCGCATCCTGGTAGAGCACGGTTTCGTGGAACGGCAGCTCGTGCTCGGGCGGCAGTTCGCGGTAGTAGTAGTAGCGTACGCCCGGCGTGAACGGGCTGCACTCCGTGGCGGCCGTGCCGAACTCGTCCACCACTTCGTTCGCGCGCAGGCGGCGCAGCCAGTCCTCGCGCGACACGGCGGGCAGGCGCTGCGCGAGGAAGTCCACCAGAAGCCCCTGCCCCGCCGAGGGCAGAACCACACAACTGGGGTTGACGCCGTCGCGCATGGGCAGGACCCGGGGATCGTGGCTGTTGTGCATGGGGCCGCGATTGTAGGGGCCCCAGGCTCCCGCTCCATGCACCAATACTATTTTTTTGATAGCTACCAGCGCTTGATGGTAAAGCGCTAGATGCTATTTTGTCTTGGGTTACAAACCGAGATCACGAAGCGCGATCCACGCCGTCCAACGCCTCGTCGATGGCTTGCTTGATCCGTGCGAGTGTGTGCAGGTCTCCCTCCGATCCTTCCACGGGTGCCCAGCGTATGGCGTCCATATGGGCTATCGCGTGTTGCGAGATGGCCGCCACGCTGACCTGGACCGGCGTGCCGGCAGCGACGTGCGTGGCCTCAGGAATAGGAATGCGGATCAGGAAGCCGCGATAACCCTCTTCCAGGACCTGGGGCAGCGCAGGCGTTGCATCCATCGCGGGGGCTCCGGTGTCATGCGACCGCGGGCTTGCTCTCGCCCGATGCGATGGCCGCCAGGCCGCGCACCGCGGCATCGCGCGAGGTCCAGTGGTCATGCGGCAGGGGCAGCGTGCGTCCATCCACCTGGGCATGGGCGTAAAAGTAGCGGCGGCCATCCGGCGCCAGGCACAGCATGCCGGAATAGGTCACGCTGTCGGCCACGCCGAAGATCGTTTCCTGGGTGAGTGCGTCGGTCGTTTGCATGAGGAGCGCCTCGGTGTAAGTGAATGCAATGGCGCCATTCTTGAAGCAACAGCTGTGGTTCAACGTAGGCCAAAGGCGCATGCACGCCCCGGCGCCGTCCTATGGGTGGGCTGTAGGACAAGCCCGGCAATCGCCGTACGCACGGCCCAGCGCGAGGATGTTCGCACTAGCATGGCTTCAAACACCACTCCGCGCCCTGAGGCAAGGCACACCCGTTTGGCCAGCTTGCGGCGCCTTTGCCATGCCCCCTGAGAACACGCCCCCCGCCGCCTCCCTCCCCCCCCCGTTCCACGCGCCAGCGCGTACTGCGCTGGACGCTGGGCACGATAGGCGCAGTGGTGGCGGCGCTGGTCCTGTTCATCGTGGTGCTGGTGAACTGGGACTGGAACCGCGCCAAGCCCTGGGTGAACGACAAGGTGAGCGAGGCCACGGGGCGCACCTTCTCCATTGATGGCGATCTGTCGGCTGAGTGGCACTGGCCCCAACCACTGGAAGAAGGCTGGCGCCGTTGGGTACCCGGTGTGACCGTGCGTGCCCAGCAGCTCTCCCTGAGCAATCCGGAGGGCTTTGAGGTGCCGGAAGCACCGGGCAAAGGCACGGACCAACTGCCCGCCCTTCCCCCGCGCCCCGAGCCAGCCGCACCCGCAGGTGATGCCGACGCGCCCACGGCGGCAGCAGCGCCTGCGTCTGCGGGTTCGGCGGCGTCCGACGCCGCGCGCGCCGTCGCGCTGAAGGAGGGGGATACCCAAGCGAATGCTCCGGCACGCCCACCCACGGGCATGGGCACCATCGCCAGCGCCAGCGCCACATTGCGCCTGCTACCGCTGCTGTCCCGCACGCTGCTGCTGGACACGGTCGTGCTGACGTCACCCGACATCGTGCTTGCGCGCCGGCAGGACGGGCGCAACAACTGGACTTTCACGCGCTCCCGTGCCCCACAGAGTACGGCTGAGGACAATCCTTGGGATCTGCGCGTGAACCAGCTCGTCGTGCGTGGCGGCTGGCTGGGCTATGCCGACGGCCTGAAGGATTTGGCGCTGCGTGCCCGCATCGACACCCTGCCCACTGGTGCACCGCAGGCCGAAGGCAAGTACGGCATGAAGATCGCGCTGCAGGGCACCTACCGCAAGGCGCGCATCACCGGAGAAGGACTGGCAGGACCGGTGCTGTCGCTGCGCCAGGAGGCGGCGCGCTATCCGCTGCGCTTTTCCGCACGCTCGGGCAGCGTGCAGACACGGGTGGAAGGCGTGCTCAACAATCCCGCCGCGCTTTCGGGCATGGATCTGCAGGTGTTCGTGAAGGCGCCCAGCATGGCGGACCTGTATGAACTGACCGGCCTGGTGCTGCCCAACACGCCGCCGTTCCAGGTCGAGGGGCGCCTGCTCGGCAACCTGGCACCGGCCAAAGCGGTGTGGGAATACCGCGACTTCAACGGCACCGTGGGCAGCAGCGACCTGCACGGCAGCCTGACCTACACAGGCGGCGAGCCCCGTCCCAAGCTGCAGGGCCATATGACGTCCAAGCAACTGCGCCTGGCGGATCTGGGCCCGGTCCTGGGCGCGCCCAGCGGCGTGCGCGCACAGGAGAAAGGCACCTCGCGCCGCCCCGGCAAGGTGCTGCCCGATGCCCGCTTCGCCACCGACCGCTGGGGCGCCATGGATCTGGACCTGGCATTTGCCGGGCAGAAGGTGGTGCGCCCCGACAGCCTGCCGCTGGACAACCTGAGCGTGCGCGCGGTGCTGGAAGACCGCCAGCTGCGCCTGACACCGCTGCGCTTTGGCGTGGCCCACGGCCGCATCGACTCCAACGTGCTGCTGGACAGCCGCACCGATCCGCTGCAGGTGCAGTTGCAGGGCTCGGTCCAGGGCCTGCAGCTGTCGGCCCTCTTTCCCAAGGTGGAGCGCATGCAAAAGAGCCTGGGGCGGCTGGACGGCGCTCTAGCGCTGACCGGCCAGGGGCAGTCGGTGGCGCGCATGCTGGCCACCAGCGGGGGCGAAGTGCGGCTGTACATCCGCGACGGCACGCTGAGCAAGGAATTGCTGGATCTGGCGGCGCTCAACCTGGGCAGTGTCATCGTCTCCAAGCTGTTCGGCGACGACAAGGAGGTCAAGCTGCGCTGCGCCGTGGCCAACCTGGACGTACAAGGTGGCGTGGCCACCACGCGCACCGTCAAGCTCAACACCGAGGAGGCCATCGTCGAAGCCAAGGGCACGGTGGACCTCGGCGACGAACTGCTCAACCTGCGCATCACGCCCGATTCGCTGAAGTGGAAATTCTTCTCACTGCGCACGCCGTTGTATGTGCGCGGCACCTTCGCAGATCCGCAGGTGGGGGTAGAACCCGGGCCGCTGCTGCTGCGCGCGGGGGCGGCGGTGGCTGCCGCCCTCACGGCGCCCGCGGCGCTGGCGCTGCTGCCGATTACCGTACCCGCCGCCGAGGACGACGCGCAATGCGCTGCACTTTTGGCCAAGGCCGGCGCGGCACCGGCATCTGCGCCGGCCAAGCCCGCCTCGCGCGCTCAACGTTAAAGCAGCCCACAAGGCTCGCCAATACAGCGCCAACAGCTATTGTTTTAATAGTTTCTGGATGCGCGGCCTGGGGACACGCACTGGTCGTGCTCACTGCACGGCCGGAACCGTGAGTTGCACACACAGACCGCGGCCTTCCTGCGGCAACAGCTCCAGCCAGCCCGCAACCGCCGCCGCACGCGAGCGCATGCTGTCAATGCCGCGTCCCAGACTGTGGCACGCGGGCTCGCCGCTCGGCAGCCCTGCGCCGTTGTCCGCCACCTGCAACTGCCACGCCCTGCCCTGCAGCGTTTGCACGGAGTGCAGGCGGATCACGAGCGCCGTGGCGTCCGCATGCTGCAGCACATTGCTCACGGCTTCCTGGACGATGGCGGCTATCTCCCGCGCCACCTTGCCTTCTGGCAGGGCCAGTTCATCGTGTGGCGCAATCTCCCAGTGCAGAGCGATGCCGCGCCGGTCCAGCGCAGGCTGGATGCGGTGGCGCAGCCGCGCGAGCCGGTCCGCCAGGGAATCGTCCTCGCCGTCCATCGAATCCACCAACAGGCGCAGGTCGAGCAGGCACAACTCCAGCGACTGCATCAGCGTCCCGTGTTCGGGATCCCGCTCGTCCACCAGGGCGATGGCGTTGACAAGTTGGGATCCCACCTGGTCGTGCAGGTTGCGTGCAATGCGCTCGCGCTCGCGCTTCACATCAGGGCTGGGCCGGATGCTACGCCGTGGGCGCCACTGCAGTGCGCGCGGCAACTGCACGATCAGCAAGATGCCCAGCACTACCAGGGCCCCCAGGCCCAGCAGCTTCCAGCGCAACTGCGCCTGCAGACTCAGTTGCTCCGCAGAGACCAGCAGCAGGGTATCAACGGACATGGCAAGCAACCAGATAGCAACGCAGGCGATTGCAAAGGCCGGCGGACGGGTGCGAAACATGGAAATCTCCCTCATCCCTGCGGCAGGTGCGACGGACGTTTGTGCGCCCAGGCGGCTCTTCTTTCAGAACAGCCCGCGCAGTGACGCGAAGCGCACGGCCTGCGCCCGCGTGCGCACCTGCAGCTTGCGGTAGATGTTCTTGATGTGCGTGTTCACGGTCAGGCTGCTGATGAACAGCCGGTTGCCGATCTCGGCGCTGGTGTAACCGCTGGCCACCATGCGCAGCACTTCTTTCTCGCGCTGGGACAGGCGCTCGGTTTCCTGCTCCACGCGCCGCTGGGCGTGAGGGGCCGCGGCGCCGCTCGGGTCAAACCGCTGCAGCAGGCGACGCGCAAGGTTGGGGGTGATGGAAGCACCGCCGTTGGCCACCTGCAGTACCGCCTGGGGATAGCTGCCGAACCATGAGTTCTTGACGAGATAGCCCGTGGCACCCAGTTCAAAGGCGTGCAGCACCTGCTCATCGTTCTGCATGATGGAGATGACGATGGCCTCGGCCGTGGGGCGCACCGACTTCATGTAGTCGATCAGCATGAAGCCCTCGCCATCGCCGAGGTTCAGGTCCACGAGCATCACATCGAACTCATGCTGCTTGATGGCCTTGCGGCCCTCGCGCACGCTGGTGGCCTGCGCCACCAGCAGCGTACGCTGGTCGCTCATCAGCTCTTGCGCGATGACGCGCCGCATGTGCGCATCGTCATCCACCAGCAAAACGCGCACAGGCTTTTCTAGCTGCCCCGCCAGAAAGTCCGGCCAGATGGAGGGCGGATTCTGGTGCATGGCGAATTGGCCTGGGGTGACAGACGTCCCCCGCGGAGCGGCCATTGCACCAGGAGGATCGTTGACGGGCAGCATAAAGAAGTCTCCAGACGGGGGCGCCTGTTGGGGGCCCCTCAGCGTTTGCACACCGTAACCACGGAAAGATCATCCCAACGCCTTGGGTGCTTTCCTCACAGGAAAACAAATTACACCGAAACATCCGGAGATATTCGTAATTTCTTCGTGAGTTACCTGACTCACATTTTGAAACTAACGCAGATAAGGGATAAACCTCGCTCAAACACATTAATGGGAAATTTTCCCTGCCAAAGAATATGCAGGGCGTGCCAGCCGTTTTTTGCAGTCCCGCCCGGTCCGGCCTTCACTGGCAATAAACACATCCCATCCGCAGAGATTCGGTTGTTACCGAATGACACTACCTGAGAAACACCCCTGCGCCGGTCCTTTTCAGCGCCTCTCTTGGCCCTCTTTCCTCTCTGACGCATGCATTTGCAGTGCTGTCAGAGCGCCCCCTTCTTCGGCTACCCGCGATGGGAGATGGATGCCGGAGGCCCCCCTGCGGAAACTGGAGCCAGACAAAAAGACGGGCGGCCTCCGGCATTCCTCCTCGGGTCGGGCGCGGTCTTTCTTCTTGTCGATGCAGCCGTGACACCGGTCATAACCCAAGCCACCGGAGGGCGCGGTCTTTTTGACACGTTATAGGAGAGACAGTCATGAAAGTTCTTGCATTTTTTGCGTTGAGTGCCGTCGCGACTGCTGCCATGGCAGTGCAACCGCCCAGCACCATCACCCTGAATGGGCCGTCCGTGCAAATGACCAACTCGGTCGGCACCGCCATCTCCAATACGTCCGGCGCACACAACGAGGCATTGCAAAACATTGCCTCCAACGCCGGCCCCGTGCAGGTATTTGCTGGGGGCTCGTCTACACAGACCGCCAATTTGGGCCTGGGTGCCGTGACCAACGAAGCCAAGGGTGACGACGCCCTTGCCCGCCAGAACCTCGCCAGCAACAACGGCAAGGTGGAAATCCGCGCTGCTTCCAGCCAGACGGTGAACAGCCTGGGTGCCGTGCTGAGCAACCTGGCTGACGGCAGCGATGCACATGCCACCCAGAACGTCGCCTCCAACTACGGGCATGTGGTGGTAGCGGCAGCTTCCACCCAGACGGCCAATTTCATCGGTGGCAGCGCAGTCAACCAGGCCAAGGGCTCGCACTCGTTCGCGGTGCAGAACATCTCCTCCAATGACGCTTGCGCCGAGGATCCCTGCCCCGGCGGCAACTGCTATCGCCCCAACTGGTGAGTCCGCGAGCGCCGGGCCTACTGAAGGCCTGGCGCTTTTTGTGCAGGTTGCTTGAGGAGATTCGCCATGCTCAGTCGCGCAACACGCTTCCTGGCGCCCGCCACGGCAGCCCTGGCCCTCTGCGCCGCGGCACCCGCCTGGGCCGCGCCGGGAGAAGACCCGGTGGTGCTGGATAAGAAGGTCAATGTGCAGATGCAGCCGTTGCCTTCTGCGCCGCGCTCCGGCTACATCAACCACGACACCGGCCTGCCCGCCTGGCAGCAGGCGCGCCTGACTCGTTACGTGGCCAAGGCGTTCTCTGGCGATACCACGGGCATCGTGACCGAAAAGGACGTCGTCAACGCGGTGAACACGCAAGGCTCCAAGGTCGTGTGCTCGCAATCCGTGGGCAGCAACTTCGGCACCGCGGCCTCGGGTGGCACCGGCAAGCCCGGCGCCGACCAGGTGGTGGTGCTGCGAGGGGATCTGGTCAATATCTGCTGGTGACGGCCACCAGCGTGCGGGCGCGGCCGGGCATGCGCCGCGCGCCTGCTCGGCCGCGCCAGAGGGTTGGATAACGCGAAGACGAGAGGGCTTTGCCATGAACACCGCAACCACACTTCCCCGCGGTCCTGGCCGCAACGGCGCCCCACGCCGTGGCGCTGCCTGGCTGATGCTGGCGGGCGCTCTACTGCTCAGCGCCTGCACAACGCCGCTAGACCCCCGCAAGGACGCATCGCTGCAGCAGGCGGCTTATACGACGGACCGCCCCGTCGTGCGCCCGACGCGCTCGGTCTCCAGCTTCTCGGATTCGCTGATGTGCATGGACCACATGCTGCGCGCCGCGCAGGTGCCCACCACGCTCATCACCAGCAAGCAGGTCATCGACTATTCCAGCCGCGTGCCCGTTGCTGCCAAGGACATGATCATCACCTCTCTGTCGCAGATGTCGCGGCTGTCCAACGCCTTCCGCTACGTGGACTATGAGGTGGACATCGTGCGCCAGGATACGGTGCAGAACCTCACCACCATCTTGCTCAACAACAACCTCATGCAACTGCAGCGCCCCGCGCTGTACGTGTCGGGTGCCATTGCGTTCGTGGACCAGAACGTGGCCACCAACCGCTTCGACGCCGGCACCTCCGCCAGCCGCCTGGACACAGGCTACAGCCGCAACCGCTCGGCCACCGTGATCGGGCTGGAGATGCACCTGGGGGACTTTCGCACGCGCACGCTGATTCCCGGACTGGACTCAGCCAATGAGGTGGTCATCGGCAGCGGCAGCCAGGGCCTGGACGTGGCCGGGCGCATCGGCAGCTACGGCGTCAACTTCAACGTGGGGCGCGACTACGCGCTGGGCGCCGGCGGCGCCATGCGCACGCTGATTGACCTGGCCACCATCGAGCTGGTGGGCAAGTGGGCGCGCGTGCCCTACTGGCAGTGCCTGACGCTGGAACAAACGCATCCCGACTTTCAGCGCCAGATGCGCGACTGGTTCGACGAAAGCGGCGGCGTAGGCCAGGCCACGCTGGTGCAAAACTCGCTGATCGCCCAGGGCTACCTGCAGGCGGGCACCGACCTGCTCGCGCTGGACTCGCCCGCGCTGCGCACCGCGCTCACGCAGTTCCAGATCGACAGCCTGCTGGTGCCCACCGGCGTGCTGGACTTCTCCACCTACGAGCGCGCGATGCGCCACTTCGTGACGTTGGCACCCGATGGCTCCCTGCAACGGGTGGGCTGGGGCCCGTCGGGCCCCACCGGCAGCATGGCCGAGAACAAAGGGGATTCCACGCCCGTGCGCACCTCGGGCCTCGTGCTCACCTCCACCACGCCCCCGCCACGGCGCATCGACATGCAGATCGAGAATGCGCTGCCTCCGGGCATGGAACCCACTTTCGAAGTCGGCGAGCAGGTGTTCGTGTCGGCCACCGTGTCGCGCACCTCACACATGTACTGCTACTTTGCCGACCCCTCGGGCAACGTCATGCGACTCACGCCCAACCAGGTCACGCCGCATTCGCTGGTGGCGGCGAACCAGGCGCTGCGACTGCCCGACTGGCTGGTGCCCAACCCGGCCTTCATCATGGACGCGAGCCGCCCTGGCACCGAGCGCGTGGCCTGCTTTGCCGCCGAAACCGACGTGCTGCCCCGGCTGCCCGCGCCACTGCAAGGCGCAGGGCTGGTCAACATTCCCGGCTACCGCACCATCGAGGACATCGACAAGGCCTTCCAGCAGGGCGTGGGCACCAGTGGCTACGTGAAGTCCGAGGTGTACTGGAAGACCCAGCCCAAGAAAACCCAGCCCGCGGCGGCCGCACCTGCCGCCCCGCAGCCCGCGAAGCGCTGAGGGCGCGGCCCGCCCCACCTCGCCATGACGCCCCTGCTCCGCCCTTTCGCGCCCCGGGCCGGTGCCGCCCTGCCGCCCGGGGGCAGACGACTGGCCCTGCCGGCCGTGCTGCTCCTGGCATGCACGCTGCTGGCTCCGGCCCAAGCGCGCATCGAAGCGCTGCCGCAGCCCGCCATCCAGCCCAGCCAGGGCGGCGGCGACTTCACGCCGCCGGCGGTGCAGCCCGCGGCCCCGCTGATCGAGCCATCCGGCTCCTCCAGCGTGCCGCGCATCCAGCCCTCCGGCCAACCCCAGGCCGAACCGTTGCGCCTGCCCCAACCCGAGGACGAGGCCACCCTGGCGCAGTTGCGCCGGTTGCGCGCCACGGCCCTGGCGCCAGCGCGCAAGGGCAGCGCAGCGGAAAAGGCCGCCGCGCGCAGCGCCTGGGTCCTGGGCCTGCTGTACCTGCACGGCGAGCGCGTGCCCCTGGACCGCACGCAGGCGCGGTACTGGTTCGAGCGCGCCCGCGCGCTGGGTGAGCCCTACGCCAGCGCCGGCCTGGCCTGGTGCGAGATCGATGGCTGCGTGGGCCCGCCGCAACCTGCGGCCGCGCGCCCGTGGATCGCCCAGTTGCGTGCGGTGGACGCGCCGCTGGCGCTGCTGCTGGAATGGTGGGCGCAGGAGCGCCTGGCCCCGCTGCCGCCTCCCGCCGCCGCACCGCGCGCGCCGGATGCCCCCCCACAGGAGAACGGACACGCAGCCCTGCTGCAGCGCGCCGCCCAGGCCGGCAGTGCCCAGGCGCTCAACGAACTGGGCCTGCGCCAGATCGCCGCGGCGCGCTTGCCCGATGCGCTGGCACAGTTCCGTGCGGCGGCGCCGCGCTCGCCCGCGGCAGCCTCCAATGCCCGGCTGCTGGCCAGCCGCATGGAGCAGACCATCAGCGCACAGCCCGCCCCGCACACGGCCGACGAATGGCTGGCGCAGGCGCGCCGCTACCACCGCGGCGACGGCGTGCCGTCCAATTACACCGAAGCCATCCGCCTGTACCAGATCGCCGCCGCCAGCGGCAGCCGCCCCGCCAAGCGCATGCTGGAGCTGATCTACTCGCGCCCCGCGCCCGACGGCACGATCGATGTGGCCTGGATGCGCCAGCTCTCCACCATGGAGCTGTCGCCCGAGGGTTCGGTGCTCACCCTGCAGCCGCCGCCCACACCGCAGCTGTTCGTGCGCGACCCCACGCCGCTGTACGCGCTGATTCCACAGGAATGGCGCTCGGGCCGGCCCGTGGGGCCACGCTGACTATCGTTTTGATAGCTGTCAGCGCTTGTCACATAAGCGCCAGAGCCTTATTTCTCTTGAAACTCAATGGAAGTCGCGGCTGCCGTCCAGCGCCTGCGCCAGGCGGCCCAGCAGCGGCGTGAGGTCCTTGAACCGCTCGCCCACCAGGTGGCGCACGGCCGTGTCCGCGCCCGGTGCGCGGGCACACTGCCACACGCCCTCCACCGCCAGCAGGCGCGAGCGCAGCAGCGCGCTGCGCCAGCGCTCCAGCCGCGCGGGCCACACGATCACATTGACCGAGCCGGTCTCGTCCTCCAGCGTGACGAACATCGTGCCGTTGGCCGAGCCCGGCCGCTGGCGCACGGTGACGATGCCGCAGGCACGCACGCGCCGCCCATGGGGCGCCGATTGCAACTGCTGCGCCGTGGCCAGCCGCCAGCGCTGCAGCTTCTCGCGCAGCAGCGCCAGGGGGTGGCGCCGCAGCGTCAGGCCCGTGGCGGCGTAGTCCCACAAGATGTCTTCGCCCTCTGGTGCGGCGGGCAACTGCGGGGCGGCCTCATGCACGGGCGCGTCCTGTAGCAGCGGCGGAGCACGCAGCTGGGCCGCGGCGTCCCACATCTGCTGGCGCCGGTGGCCCGCCAGCGCGCGCAGCGCATCAGCCGCGGCCAGGGCCTGCAGATCCTGCCGGTCCAGCCGCGCGCGCAGGGCCAGGTCTTCGCTGTTGACAAAGGGGCCGCTGCCGCGCGCCTGCACCAGCCGCTCGGCGGCCGCCGCGCCCAGCCCCGCCACCAGCCGCAGGCCCAGGCGCACGGCCGGCTGCGCCAAGGACACGCCGGCAACGGGTGCCAGGGGCTCCTCCAGCGTGCAGTCCACGTCGCTCGTCGCCACGTCGATGGGCAGCACGCGCACGCCATGGCGGCGCGCGTCCTGCACCAGTTGCGCCGGTGTGTAAAAGCCCAGCGGCTGCGCATTGAGCAGCGCGGCCAGGAAGCACGCGGGCTCGTGCCGCTTGAGCCAGCTGCTGGCGTAGGCCAGCAGCGCAAAGCTGTAGGCATGGCTTTCGGGAAAGCCGTATTCGCCAAAGCCCAGAATCTGCTGGAACAGCCGGTCGGCAAATTCCGGCGGGTAGCCGTTCGCCAACAGACCGTCCTTGAAGGGCTTCTCGAAGCGGTGCACCTCGCCCTTGCGCCGCCAGGCGGCCATGGAGCGGCGCAGCTCGTCGGCCTGGCCCGCGCTGAAGCCCGCGCCGTCGATGGCGATCTGCATCACCTGTTCCTGGAAGATGGGCACGCCCAGCGTGCGCCGCAGGGCGTTGCCGAGCTCCGGGTATTCAATGGGGAACGGCTCCTCGCGCTTCGTGCGCTGCCTGCGCTGCCACTGGCGCCGGCGCTCGCGCGCCTGCAGGTAGGGGTGCACCATGCCGCCCTGGATGGGCCCGGGCCGCACGATCGCCACCTGCACCACCAGGTCGTAGAACTCGCGCGGCTGCAGGCGCGGCAGCATGCTCATCTGCGCGCGGCTCTCGATCTGGAACACGCCCACGGTGTCAGCGCGGCAGACCATGTCGTAGGTGGCCGGGTCCTCGGGCGGGATGTCGGCCAGGTCCCATGATTCGCCCCGCAGCGCGGCACGCATTTCCAGGCAGCGGCGCAGCGCGCTGAGCATGCCCAGCGCCAGCACGTCCACCTTCAAGAGGCCCATGGCGTCCAGATCGTCCTTGTCCCACTGGATGATGGAGCGCCCGTCCATGGCGGCCGGCTCCACGGGCACCAGGCGTGTGAGCTTGCCCTCGGTGAGCACGAAGCCGCCCACGTGCTGGCTCAGGTGGCGCGGAAAGCCGCGCAACTGGCGCGCCAGCTGCAGCCACAGCGCGGCCGTGTGCGCGCCCAGCGGCTCGCCCAGGCGCTCGGCCAGCGCCAGCAGGTGCTCCGTGGCCAGCACGTCGTCGAACCAGTGGTGTTCCTTGGCAAACGCATCCACCAGCGCCGGCGCCACACCCAGGGCCTTGCCCACGTCGCGCAGGGCGCTGCGCGTGCGGTAGCTGATGACCACCGCGGTGATCGCGGAGCGATCGCGCCCGTACTTGTCGTAGATGTACTGGATGACGGTCTCGCGCCGGTCGTGCTCGAAGTCCACGTCGATGTCGGGCGGCTCGCTGCGTTCGCGGCTGATGAAGCGCTCGAACAGCAGGCGCGTCTTCTGCGGGTCCACCGCCGTGATGCCCAGGCAATAACACACCGCCGAGTTGGCCGCCGAGCCCCGCCCCTGGCACAGGATGTCCTGGCTGCGCGCATAGCGCACGATGTCGTGCACCGTGAGGAAGTACATCTCGTACCCACACTCGGCGATCAGCGCCAACTCCTTTTCGACCTGCGTCGCCACCGCTTCTGGCACGCCATCGGGGTAACGGACACGCGCGCCCTCCCAGGTGAGACAGGCCAGCGTCTGGCTTGCCGTCATGCCCGGCTGCACGGTTTCCAGCGGATAGCGGTACTTGATCTCGTTCAGGCTGAAGGTGCAGCGCGCCGCCACCTGCAGCGTGGCCGCCAGCAGCGCGGGCGGGTACAGGCCCGCCAGCCGGCTGCGCGGGCGCAGGCGCTTTTCGGCATGCGGCTGCAGCGCGAAGCCGCACGCGGCCACGCTGCGGCCCAGGCGCACGGCGGTCAGTACGTCCTGCAGCGGCTTGGCCGCGCGCGAGTGCATGTGCACGTCACCCGCGGCCACCAACGGCAGGCCCAGCTGCGCGCCGGCCTGCGTGAGCGTGCGCAGCCACAGACCGTCGTCCGGCGCGGTGTGCAGCTCTACCGCCAGCCAGCAGTTAGAGCCAAATAGGCCTCTAACGCTTTCTAGACAAGCGCTGACAGCTATTAAATCAGAAGCATCCACAAACGCCTCACGACGGAGCGCCAGCAGCACCTCGCAGCCCTGCAGCAGCGCCCAGGGCGACTGGGCATCCACGCGGTAGCCGCCCTTGCCGGCACGCTGGCGCGCGGCGGTGATGAACTCGCACAGGTCGCCCCAACCCTGCACGTCGCGCGCCAGCGCCACGATGCGCACGTCGCCCCAGCAGAACTCGCTGCCCACGATGAGCGGCAGTCCCAGCGCCTGCGCCGCGCCATGGGCGCGCACCACGCCGGCGACGGAGCATTCGTCGGTCAGCGCCAGGGCGCTGTAGCCCAGTTTGTGCGCGCGCTGCACCAGTTCCTGCGGGTGCGAGGCGCCGCGCTGAAAACTGAAGTTGCTCAGCGCGTGCAGCTCTGCGTAGGCGGGCAGCATCATCCGTACACCCCCTGCAAGAACCAGCCGCCCGTCGCCCGGTCGCGGAAGATCCAGACGGTGCCCGCCGCCGGGTTGTGGGCAACGAAATAGTCGCGCCGCACCAGGGCCGAGCCACCGTCCTGCGCGCCATTGTGTGCATTGCCGTGCACATCGCTCTCGTCGTCGTTCAGGTCCGCTGCGGCCTCCCACCAGCCGGTTTCCACGCGCTGCGGCCCGTCCAGCAAGCGCAGCGGCTGGCCGTGCAGGCAAGGCCGGCTGCCGCGCAGGGCCAGCGGCCGCGCAGGCCGCACGAGCCAGGGCGGAAGCAAGGGCGCGAGGGTGCAGTCCTGTGCGGGCGCCGGCGGCGCGGCGCGGGCCGCCAAGGCCGGTTGCCACTGTTGCATGCATTCGGGACGGTGGTCTGCCTGGGACCGCGGCACCCGCAGGCTGTCCGCGCCCAGGCGGGCCGAGAGGCGCTCGACGAACTGGTGCCAGGGCTCGCCCTGCCCCGCCCCCGCGTCGCCTGGCTGGGGCGGCAGCAGGTCCGCGCTGGCCTGTGGCATGGGCGCGGTTTGCAGGCTGCGCAGCGCCAGCCGGCTCACGGGCGCGGCCAGGCGCTGGTGCGCCAGGCGCTCGGCCAGCAGGCGGCGCAGGTGCGCCATGCCCTGCAGCGGCTCGGCCGTGCGCAGCGTGAGGCTCTGCCAGGGGGGCAGGTCCACGCCGTCGATGCGGCGCAGGTCATGGCGCCAGGCCAGCTCCAGCGCCTGCACGCCCTGGTGGCGCGCGCGCAGCCAGCCCTGCAGCGCATCCAGCAGACGCTGGCCGGCCCACAGCAGCGCGGGGGCCGATTCGGCCAGCGCGGGCAGTTCCAGCTCCAGCGCGAACTGCTCGGGCAGCGTGATCCAGTCCAGGCCATGCGGTGCGTCGCCCCAGGCACGGTCCAGCGCCGCCAGGGGTTCGGCGCCGAAGCGCCGCGCCACCCCGGCGCGCGGCAGCGCACGCACGGCGCCCCAGGTGCGGCAGCCCAGCTGCTGCAGCGCCTGGGCATGCGGGCGCAGCGCCGAGAGGGTGGCAACCGGCAGATCGTGCGGCAGCCGCCGCGGCACGGGCCGGCCCTGGCGCTGCAGGCGCAGCAGGGCCAGGGCTTGCAGCGCCGTGGGCGCACTGGCCCAGAGAGGTCCGCCCTCCAGGGTTTCGGGCCCGGGGGGCGCGTGGTCACGCAGCAGGCTTTGCAGAGCGGCGCGCCCGCCCCACAGGCGTTCGGTACCGCTCACCTCCAGCAGCAGCGCTTCGTCCACAAGGGCCACGCGCGGCGTGAAGCGCAGCGCCCACCAGCCCTGCGCGGCAGGCGGCAGGCCCATAACGGGCCCGGTGGCGGGCCCGGTCGTGGCCTCAATGGGTGGCAAGTGCCAGGCAAGCCAATGCATCCTCCACCTCCTGCGGTGTGCGGCCCCCCATGCCCCAGGCGGCCGCCTGCACCTGGCGGCGCCATTGGGCCTGTGCCTGCAGCGCCGCGGCCAGTACCGGCGTGCGTGCGGGCAGCGCCACGGGCTGCGCCAGCGGCGGGCCGCGCCGCTTGACAACATGGACGTGCAGCTCCTCGCCCTGCGGTTGCAGCCACAGGCGCAGCGGCGCGGGCGATGCCTGCGCGCGCGAGCGCTCGGGGCGCATCACCCACAGCAGTTGGCGGTGCTGCGCGGCCGCCAGCTGCAGCCGCCGCAGCACGGCGGCAGGCACCTGCGGCAGCCAGGCCAGCACGGCGCGCACGTCGCGGCAACGCAGCGCCTGCTCGCAAGCCCATGCCGCGGCCATGTCCGCACGCGGGCTGGGCGGGTGAATGCAGCACAGCCGGTCGGCGGTAAGCCCCAGGGGTTGCAGCGCCGGCAGGAAGGGCTCCAGCGGCGGCGTGACCAGTACCGCGTGTCCTGGGCCTTGCGCCAGGTGCGCGGCCAGGGCCGGCATCACCAGGGTCCACTCGGGATGGGCCTGGGGAGGCAGCAGCAACTCGCTCATGCACCCCAACGGCCACCCCCCACCGGGCAGTTGCGCATCCAGCGGCGCATGGCCCGTGGCCACCGCCGGCTGCGGCGCTTGCGCCCAGGCATCGCCCTGCCAGACGCCGGGCAGTGCGTTCAGGGAAGAGGAAAGAAAAGCCGCCATGCAAACCGCCGATAAATACTGTTCAAATATAAGGGGTATCTATTTAGCTCCAGCAGCCCCATTGATACTGTGATTTCATCCAGCAATGGTATCCGATTGGCTCTCCCCGGTGTTCTTGCTCACGACATCCCCATACGTCACTGGCGGCGTAACCACCGCTTGCTGCAGCAAGCGGTAAAACAGCATCCCGCGTGAGCTGGATGTGCGCCGGTTGAAACGGAACACGAATTCATCGAGATAGGCGTCCAGGTGGTCTGGCTGTACAGAGCCATGATGTGTTCCCAGCACCCAGCGCTGTACCAGTGAGGCGACCCGGTGCACTCCCGCCATGGAGACATGGGCAGGTACGCCTGAGCCGAGCATGACGGTGCGCTGGTGGGTGTAACCCAGTTCTCCCAGAGCGCGGTATGCCGCCGAACCATCCGTGCGTACCTGGGCTCCAGGCTCGACCACCTCCTGCACAAAGGGGATTACGTGGGTGGCGGCGTCTCGGTCAATGCGGCGTAACCGGATGCGCCCAAACCCCTTGGGCTCCACGATCTCCACCGCCATGACCATCAACACTTTGGTGGTGCTGCTCTTGCGCCCTGCAGGGGTGGCGGGATTCTTGCGATCCGTGATGGACAGGTACGTTTCATCCACCTCCACAAGCCCCTTGAGCTTGTCCCGGCCCGGGCGGACCATGGCACGTCGAAACCGGTGCAGCATGGTCCAGGCGGTCTGGTAGCTCCCCAAACCCAATACGCGCTGCAGCCCCAGGGCGCTCACGCCTTGTTTCTGATTGGTCAGGTACCAAGCTGCAGCCAGCCAGACACGCAGCGGTGTGCGCGTCTTGTCAAAGATGGTTCCAGATGTCACTGTGCCTTGGTACTGGCATGAGCGGCACATCAGGCGGGTGCGGCTGGCGCGGTACACATCGCCAGCGTTGCCGCAACGCGGGCAGACGAAGCCTTGGGGCCACCGAAGCTTCTCCAGGAACGCCTGGCAAGCCTCTTCGGTGGCAAACCAGTCAAGAAATTCGTTCCAGGTGCGGGGGTAGTCCCCTCCAGGAGTTGGCGTTAGCATCTGGGTTTCCATCCAGCTATTCTCACGTCACTGGAGCTAAATAGATACCCCTTTCAAATATACAGTAATCATCGGCGATTGGCGGCTCCAACCCGGCCGGCGTCAGGGCCTAGCGTCTGATCCGGGCGGTGCGTCAGGGAGCGAATCTCAGCGCTGCGCCAAGCGCACCGCGCAGGCATCGCGCCACTGCACGACCGCACGGTCGCCCGCCTCCGTGCTGTGCTCCAGCGTGAGCCAGCGGCTGTGGGTGGCGTCCACGATGCCCTGCAGCTGCCACAGGGCTTCCCGCCCCAGCAGGGCCAGTTCGGCCAGGCCTTGTTCATCGCCCTGCAGGTACTGCAGGGCCTCGGCCTGCTGCTGGGGATGGGAGCCGGCCTCGAACAGGGTTTTTTGCAGCGCGGAAAGCCGCTGCGCCACGAAGGCGCAGGCCTCCGATTCCGCAGCCTCTGGCGACAGCCCGGCGCGGCGGGTGTCCCAGTCGCCGAAGGCCGTGGACAGCTGCTCAATGAGCCGCTCCACATCTGCCGGCGTGACCTGCACATCGGTCTGCACGGCGCGGATCTGCAGCACGGGCAGCAGACAGGCGATGAGCGCTGCGGGGAACTTGCGGTGGTTCAGGCGCAGCGTGAGCGACAGGCGCTGGGCCGCGGCCTCGTTGGCGTATTTCTCGAAGAAGGCGGCCACCACCTCGGCCACCATCAGGATCTGCCCCATGAGCGAGATCTGGTCCCCCTGCAGGCCGCGCGGATAACCGCTGCCATCCATGCATTCATGGTGTTCCAGCACGGCCCGCTCCACCACGCGCGGGAACATGTTCTGCCCCCGGATGATCAACATGGCCGTGATGGGGTGCGCCATGAGCTGCTGGCGCCCGACGGCCGTCATCTTGTTGGCCGGGTCGTGCCAGACGGGGTCCATGTGCAGCACGCCGATGTCGTGCAGCAGCGCCGCCGTCGCCAGAGGCACGCATTCGCGGTCGCTCCAGCCGCTCTTGATGCCCAGGTACACGGCCGCCAGCATCATGCGCACGCTGTGCTCGAACAGCACCGGATGCTGCTCGCGCATGACGGTGAGCTTGAAGGCCAGGGACGGCGGCAGCAGCATGGCGCGCACGGGCGCGAGCAGCTTCTCGGCGGTCATGCCCTCCAGCGTGTGCACCAGCAGATAGGCCAGCGTGTCGTGCTCGCACTGCGACGCGGCCAATTGCACGATGGACTGCACGTTGACCATGTCGTCCATGGCCAGATGCTCGTCGATGCTGCCGCGCAGCTTGTGCTTGACCAAGCGGTCGTAGAGCCGGCTGTCCACGCGCGCGCCCTTGTCCACCAGCTTGATGCCCCGATCGTTGTAGAGCGCTTCCTGCGTGACCACGGTGCGGCGATCGGCCATGTCGGTGATGGCACGCAGGTAATGGCTGTCTCCGTCGGCAAAAGCTGCGGGGCTGAGGTCGGGTGCGTTCATGCGCAGACGAAATGTTAAAAAATGTCACGCGCACTATACGGCGCTTTGCCTTGCGCAAAAAGACAAAAAAGCCGGGTGATCCCACCCGGCCCGTAGTTTTGGCCCCGCGCCCCCGCCGTGCATGCGCATGCGGCCTGGCGGGTGCCTGCCCTCAGCGCAGCAGCGGCACGCCGGTCTTGGACTGGATGTCCTCGAAGCTCACGCCCGGCGCCAGTTCCACCAGCTTCAGGCCTTCGGGGGTGACGTCCATCACGCCCAGGTCGGTGATGATGCGGTCCACCACGCCCACGCCCGTCAGCGGCAGCGTGCAGGCCGGCAGGATCTTCAGGTCGGTGGTGCCGTCCTTCTTGCGCGCCACATGCTCCATGAGCACGATCACGCGCTTGACACCGGCCACCAGGTCCATGGCGCCGCCCATGCCCTTGACCATCTTGCCGGGGATCATCCAGTTGGCCAGGTCGCCCTTTTCGCTGACCTGCATGGCGCCCAGGATGGACAGGTTGATCTTGCCGCCGCGGATCATCGCGAACGACTGGTCCGAACTGAAGATGGACGAACCGGGGATGGTGGTGACGGTCTGCTTGCCGGCGTTGATGAGGTCGGCATCCACCTTGTCCTCGGTGGGAAAGGCACCGATGCCCAGCATGCCGTTCTCCGACTGCAGCCACACCTCTTTGTCGCCGGTGAAATTGGCCACCAGCGTGGGAATGCCTATCCCTAAGTTGACGTAGAAGCCGTCTTCGAGTTCTTGCGCGGCGCGGGCCGCCATCTGGTCTTGGGTCCACGGCATGGTTCAGGCTCCTGCTTTCTCGGTGATGGTGCGCTTCTCGATGCGCTTCTCGGGGTTCGGGTTGTGCACGATGCGGTGCACGTAGATGCCGGGCAGGTGGATCTGGTCGGGGTCCAGCGCGCCGGTCTCCACCACCTCCTCCACCTCGACGATGCACAGCTTGCCGGCCATGGCGGCGGCCGGGTTGAAGTTGCGCGCCGTCAGGCGGAACTGCAGATTGCCCGACTTGTCGGCCCGTTGCGCCTTGACCAGCGAGACCTGCGGCACCAGCGAGCGCTCCATCACGTAGGTCTCGCCGTCGAACTCGCGCAGCTCCTTGCCCTCGGCCACGATGGTGCCCACGCCGGTTTTGGTGAAGAAGGCCGGGATGCCCGCGCCGCCGGCGCGCAGCTTCTCGGCCAGCGTGCCCTGCGGGGTGAACTCCAGCTCCAGCTCGCCCGCGAGGTACTGGCGCTCGAATTCCTTGTTCTCGCCCACGTAGGAGCTGATCATCTTCTTGATCTGGCGCGTCTCCAGCAGCTTGCCCAGGCCGAAGCCGTCAACGCCCGCGTTGTTGGAAATCACCGTGAGGTCCTTCACGCCGCTGGCCTGCAGCGCATCGATCAAGGCCTCTGGAATGCCGCACAGGCCGAAACCGCCAACGGCCATCAGCTGGCCATCGGCCACGACGCCCTTGAGCGCTTCGGCCGCCGAGGGGTAAAGCTTGTTCACTACAGTCTCCTGGTTTGCTGGGTGGATACGCTACGATACTACGTAGTTTTCTAAGTAGTTTTCCCTAAAGACTTGCACCACTATGAATGTTGCCGACTACCGCTTGGCCTTCGAGATGGCACCCGTGGGCCTGGTGATTTCGCGCAACCGCACCATGGTGGATTGCAACCGCCATGTGTGCGAGATGTTCGGCGCCTCGCGCGAACTGCTCATCGGCCAGTCGTTCCAGATCCTCTACCCCAGCCCGGACGAATATGAGCGGCTGGGCGCACGCATGGCGCCTATCCTGAACGCACGCGGCCACTATGCCGACAACCGCATCATGAAGCGCGCCAACGGCGAAACCTTCTGGTGCCACGTGTCCGGTCGCGCGCTGGATCGCAACGATCCGCACGCCTCGGGCATCTGGAGCTTCGAGGACCTGAGCGCGCAGCGCCCCGTGCGCGCCGAGCTGACGGCGCGCGAACGCGAGGTGGCCGCGCGGCTGCTGGACGGCATGACCTCCAAGGAGATCGGCCGCGCGCTGGACATCAGCCACCGCACGGTGGAGATCTACCGCGCGCGGCTCATGCGCAAGTACGGCGCGTCCACGGCCGCGGACCTGGTGCAGAAGCTGCTGGCGGGATAAGTCATCAAAAAAGTGAGCTGTTGGCGCTTGCTAATCAAGCAGTTCAAGGCGTTTATTGCCTGAAATCCAATCGCAGCAAGCGCTGCCAGCTATGGTTTTTGAAGCCGCCGTCGCGCCGGTCAGTGCAGTTTGAGCCGCCCCGACACGCGTTGCTGCAGCAGCCGCGCCAGCGCCAGCACCGCCGTCTTGCCCAGGCCCAGGATGGCGCGGTGGTGCATCAGGTGCAGCGACATGTACATCCACTTGGCGATCAGCCCTTCCACGAAGAAGTTGCGCCCCGCCAGGCCGCCCATCAGGTTGCCCACGCCCTTGTTCTCGCCCAGCGACACGAGTGAGCCGAAGTCGCGGTAGACGAAGGGCTGCGTCACCTCGCGCTCGCGCAGCAGCGCCAGCAGCACGCGCGCCAGGTAGTCGGCCTGCTGGTGCGCGGCCTGCGCGCGTGCCGGCACCATGCGCCCGCCCTCCCACACGCAGGCCGCGCAGTCGCCCAGGGCCAGCACGTCAGGGGCCGAGGTGCGCAGCCGCTCGTCCACCACGAACTGGTTGAGCCGGTTCACTTCCAGGCCCAGCGCGGCGTTGGCGTCCGCGGCCTTGATGCCCGCGGCCCAGACCATCATCTCGGCCGCGATCTCTCCGGCCGAGGTGACCAGCACGCCCGGGCGCAGCTCCAGCACACGTGTGCCCGTCATCACCCGCACCTGCTTGCGGCGCAGGGCCACGGCGGCCTGGGCAGAGATGCGCTCGGGCAGGCCGCCCAGAATGCGGTCGCCCGCCTCCACCAGCGTCACGTCCAGCCGAAAACGCTGGCTGCTGCCCAGGCTCTCCAGCAGTTCGGCATGGGCTTCCAGCAGCTCGGCAGACAGCTCCACCCCCGTGGCGCCCGCGCCCACGATGGCGATGGACAGGGCGCGCTTGTCCGTGAACGATGCCCGCGCGCAGGCGCTCAGCCAGTCGGCATGAAAGCGCTGCGCATCGCGCACGTTTTCCAGCAGATAGGCGTGTTCGATGCCCGGCGTGCCAAAGGCGTTGGAGCCGCTGCCCAGCGCCAGCACCAAACGCGTGAAGCTCAGCGTGCGCGCGGGCACCACCTCCTCGCCATGTGCATTGCGCTGAGGGGCCAGGGCGACGGTCTTGCGCGCGGCGTCCAGCCCGGCCAGTTCGCCCATGGTGAAGCTGAAATGGTTGCGCCGCGCGAGCACGGGGTACGACAGACCCTCCTGATGAGCGTCCAGCGTCCCGGCCGCGACTTCGTGCAGCGTGGGCTTCCAGATGTGGAACGCAAAGCGGTCCACCAGCAGCACCCGCTCACGCCCTTGGCGCGGCCCCAGCGCGCGGCCCAGGCGCGCAGCCAGTTCCAGGCCGCCGGCCCCACCCCCCACGATCACGATGTCGTAATGCATGTCAAACCTTCTTCCAGGTTACCGCTCTACAGTGTAGGCAAGCCTGCGTCTATTGCCGCGTTGCGGAAATTCAATGGGTTTGGGCTTGCCGTTTAAATAGATAGAAACAATAATTCTACAAAACAAATAGTTCACATCTATTTAATCCGCAGCAGTCCAGAAAGGAGCTCTCCCATGACCCATCGCCTCACTACCGCCGCCGGCGCACCCGTGGCCAATAACCAGGATTCGCTGACCGCGGGCCCGCGCGGCCCCATGCTCCTGCAAGACCTGTGGCACCTGGAAAAGCTCGCCCACTTCCACCGCGAGGTGATCCCCGAGCGGCGCATGCACGCCAAGGGCTCGGGCGCCTTCGGCACTTTCACGGTGACCGGCGACATCACCCGCTACACCCGCGCCAAGGTGTTCTCGGCGATCGGCAAGCAGACCGAGTTGTTCGCGCGCTTTTCCACCGTGGCCGGCGAGCGCGGCGCAGCCGACGCCGAGCGTGACATCCGCGGCTTCGCCGTGAAGATGTACACCGAGGAAGGCAACTGGGATCTGGTGGGCAACAACACGCCGGTCTTCTTCTTCCGCGACCCTCTCAAGTTCCCCGACCTGAACAAGGCCGTCAAGCGCGACCCTTACACCAACATGCGCAGCGCCGAGAGCAACTGGGACTTCTGGACCGGCCTGCCCGAGGCGCTGCACCAGATCACCATCGTGATGAGCGACCGCGGCATTCCGCGCGGCTACCGCCACATGCACGGCTTCGGCTCGCACACCTACAGCCTCATCAACCACGCGGGCGAGCGCCATTACGTGAAGTTCCACTGGGTCTGCCAACAGGGCATCGAGAACCTGTCCGACCAGGAGGCCGCCGCCGTGGTCGCCCATGACCGCGAAAGCAGCCAGCGCGACCTGCTGCAAGCCATCGACCGTGGCGACTTCCCGAAGTGGAAGCTGTGCGTGCAGATCATGACCGAGGAAGAGGCGCAGACCTACCGCTTCCACCCCTTCGACCTGACCAAGGTGTGGAGCAAGAAGGACTTCCCGCTGATCGAGGTCGGCGTGATGGAGCTCAACCGTAACCCCGACAACTACTACGCCGACGTGGAGCAGGCCTCGTTCGCGCCCAGCAACCTGGTGCCCGGCATCGGCCCTTCGCCCGACCGCATGCTGCAGTCGCGCCTGTTCTCGTATGCCGACGCCGCGCGCTACCGCCTGGGTGTGAACCACCACCAGATCCCGGTGAACGCCGCGCGCTGCCCGGTCAACATTTACCACCGCGACGGTGCCATGCGCGTGGACGGCAACGCCGGCCGCACCATTGCGTACGAACCCAACACCAAGGGTGCGTGGCAGGAGCAGCCCGAGTTCGCCGAACCGGTAGAAAAGCTCTACGGCGACGCCAGCCGCTGGAACTACCGCGAGGACGACGATGACTACTTCACCCAGCCCGGCGACCTGTTCCGCCTGATGACGCCGGAGAAGCAGCGCCTGCTGTGCGAGAACACCGCGCGCAACATCAACGGCGTGTCGCAGCACATCATTGACCGCCACATCGCGCACTGCACCCAGGCCGACCCGGCCTACGGCGCCGGCGTGAAGGCTGCCCTGGAAGCCGTGCGCGCCGGCACGCTGTAATAAGCACCGCCGCCGCCCTGCCCAGGCCCGCACCCGGGCCAAGCATCAAGATACCGCCCAGCCCTTACCTGACAAGCGCTGGGCGCTTCTGTTTTTGACAACCCCGATGCCCTCCTGCACCCACCTGCCCCGCCGGCCCGTATGCCCCCGCTGCCAGCGCCCCGCCGCAGCCTGCATCTGCGCCGCCGTGCGGCCCGTGGCGCACCAAGTGCAAGTACTGATCCTCATGCACCCGCTGGAGCAGCACCAAGCCAAGGGCACGGCACGGCTGCTGCACCTGTGCCTGACGGGCAGCCGCATCGTGGTGGGCGAAACGTTCGGCGACGCTGCCTTGGCGCAGGAAATCAACGCCCCCTGGGTTGATGGCGACCGGCAGGCACCGCGCCGCGCAGTGCTGTTGTACCCGCCCACGCCGCCCGACCCGCAGCACCCCATGCTGCCCGCACCGCCGCTGTCGACCGACTGGCTGGCAGCGCCCGAACGGCTGCGCCTGGTGGTGCTGGACGGTACCTGGCGCAAGAGCCGCAGGATGCTGTGGGCCAACCCTGCGTTGCAGGCCCTGCCGCGCCTGGCCCTGCAGCAGGTACCGCCCACGCGTTACGCCGTGCGCAAGGCGCACGCGCCCCACCAGCTCAGCACGCTGGAGGCCGCGCAGTGCGCACTGCAGCAACTGGAACCCGCCAACCCGCACATCGCCGCACTGGGTCAGGCCATGGACGCATTGATGGCGCTGCTGTGCTCGCGCGAAGGTGCAGCACGCTCGGCTATGCTCGGACCAGACCTTTCATAAAAAATCGGAGACACCCATGGCCGAGCGCTATCCCTTCCCCGACCTGAACACATTGCCCGAGGACATCCGCGCCCGCATCCTGGAGGTGCAGGAAAAGGCCGGGTTCATCCCCAACGTGTTCCTGGCGTTCGCCCGCCGCCCGGCCGAATGGCGCGCGTTCTTCGCCTACCACGATGCGCTGATGCTGAAGGAAGAAGGCAGCCTCACCAAGGGCGAGCGCGAGATGATCGTCACCACCACCAGCGCCGCCAACCAGTGCCTGTACTGCGTGGTGGCACACGGGGCCATCCTGCGCATCTACGAGAAGAAGCCGCTGGTGGCCGACCAGGTAGCGGTGAACCACCGCAAGGCCGACATTCCGCCGCGCCAGAAGGCCATGCTCGACTTCGCCATGAAGGTCTGCCAGCGCGCGCACGAGATCGAGGACGCCGACTTCGAGGCGCTGTACCCCCACGGCTTTGACGATGAGGACATCTGGGACATCGCCGCCATCACCGCGTTCTTCGGCCTGTCCAACCGCATGGCCAGCTTTGCCGGCATGCAGCCCAATCCCGAGTTCTACCTGATGGGCCGCCTGCCGCGCGAGAAGAAGGCCTGAGCGCCAAGACGCTCTTAAAACAATAGCTGCTCGCGCTTTATAGATAAGCGCTGGCTGCTGTTTTTATTTGGATGCCAATACGGCGCTCCGGCAGCCGCTGAAGGCATCCAGCGGGCGCTGGTAGGAAGGCGACTGCACGTCCAGCAGGCCCAGCACGGTGTGGTAGAGGTTGTCGTGCGTCAACGGCGCATCGCCGCTGGCGCGCAGGCAGTCGGCCGCCAACCCGTTACGGCGCAGGAAGGAGGTGTCCATCCACGCCACCATGGGCACGTGCTTTTGCATGTCGGGCGCCACGCCGTAGGGCATGCCGTGCAGGAACAACCCGTACTCGCCCAGCGACTCGCCATGGTCGCTCAGGTACAGCAGAGCCGTGTCGTACTTGGCGCTCTGGCCACGCAGCCAGTCGATGGTCTTGCCCAGGAAGGCGTCCGTTGCGGCGATGGAGTTGTCGTAGGCGTTCACCAGTTCGCCGTGGGTGCAGTCGGCCAGCACTTCCGTGCGGCATTCGGGCATGAAGCGCTTGCCTGCATCGGCCGAGCGCTTGTAGTAGGCCGGCCCATGGCTGCCCATCTGGTGCAGCACCAGCAGCACGCCGCGCTCGCGCTGCGCCGCAGGCAAGGCGGCCAGGCGCGCATCCAGGTTGTGCAGCATGGCCTCGTCGCGGCATTCGCCGCCATCGCACAACTGCTTGCGCGCCTCGGCATCCAGGCCTTCGGCGGCCGATGCGTGCGGCACGCGGTCGCACACGCCCTTGCAGCCGGACTGGTTGTCCAGCCACAGCACGCCCATACCCGCGGCCTGCGCCACGTCCAGCAGGTTCTCGTAGTCGTTGTCACGCGACTCGAATGCACTCTTGCCCAGTGGCGAGAACATGCAAGGCAGCGACGCCAGCGTGCTGGTGCCGCACGAGCGCACCTCGCGCCAGCTCATCACGTTGCGTTTGGTCAGTTCCGGCGTGGTGTCGCGGCCATAGCCGTTGATGCCGAAATGGTCCGCGCGCGCCGTCTCGCCCACCACCAGCACGAACAGCGTGGGCCGCGCCCCGGCCGCATGGCTGGCGCCCAGCGCGGCGCCCTGGGTCATCGGCACCAGCGTGCGGCTGCGCGCGAACACCGGCCGCAAGGCCGACACGGAGGTCGAGTAGAGGCTGGCCAAGGGGTTCATCAGGTAGCGCAGGTGCGGGTGGTTGCGCATCAGCGGCGCCAGGTCCCGCGACATGGCCGCCACCGTGCCGGCGGCCAGGCCCAGCGCCAGCACCAGCAGCGCCAGGTTGCGGCCCACCTGGCGCAGCGGCCGCATGGCGGGAATACGCACACGCAGCAACCACCAGGAGGGAAGCGCTGCGACGGCCAGCACCGCAACCAGCATGCGCAGGCTCAGCAATTCGGCCACCTCGCGTGCATCCGTCTGCAGCACGTTGGCGGCCATGCTGGGGTCCATGACCACGCTGTAGGTCAGCATGTAGTACTGCGACAGCGCGGCCACCATGACCACCAGCCACCACAGCAGCTTCATGCCGCGCGTCCAGGCGGTGAATGCCAGGATGGCCACCGTGCCGCACGCCGTCAGCACGGCCAAGGCAGCCGCTGAACGCAGGTACAGGCTGGGCGCGCCGCCAATGCGCGTGATTTGCAGCCACAGCGGCCAGTTGGCCGCCAGTACCAGGTACAGCGACAGGCGCACCACCACCTGCTGCGCCGACAGCGGGGTGGTCATCCAGCCATCCAGCCGGCGCAACGCACCACGCAAGAGGCCTTCGTCGGGGGGGCTGGCAGATGACACAAGCGGCACGGAGGCCGAGGAGGCAGAGGCAATGGAGGCGCGCGAAGACATGCCGCCATCGTGGAACCTGCCACTGAAGCCAAGCTGAAGACGCCGCTCAGGCTTCGTTCAGCTTTGTATCTGCCGCTACTCCCAGGCGCACGTGCAGCTGCGCCAGACTTTCCCACGCAAGGCCCACGGTCCAGCAGGTCCAGGCGGACCACAGAGTGTGGCTCATGAAATGCGCGCCGCGCATCTGCTGCGCCCAGCCCAGTGCCAGCCCGGCCATCAGAGCGCCTGGCAGCCAGAGGCGCGCCACGTTCGGCGCCGCGCGGCGCAGCACGAACCAGCCCGCTACAAAGCCAAACGCGGCCGAGGCATGCCCTGCAGGGAAGCAGTGCCCCGGCCCCAGGTCGCGCACGCCCCACACCCAGTGCGAGACGTACTGCGCCACCCCGCCGAACTCGGCCAGATCCCAGGGACAGCTGGTGGTGTTCAGGCGCTTGAACACCGAAACCGCCAGCATCCCCCCGATGACGGACAGCACCAGTTGCGCGCGCTGCGCCGGCGCCATGACGCGCAGGAATCCCCAGGGCCGCCACACCCCCACCGCCAGTGCGGCCAGCAGCGCACCGCTGGCATAGCGCGGACCCTCATGCGTCAGCAGGCCAAAGGTGTGGTGGTCACGCCAGGCAAAGCCCTGCGCCCCGCCAAACAGGCGGGCCAATGGCAAGTCCAGGCCCGAAGCGTCCCACAAGACGAGCAACAGGAAAAGCAACAACGTCACCGCATACAGGCGGCGCAAATTCCAGAAGGGCATGGCAAGGGAGGGCGGCACAACACCGCCATGGGCAGAAAACGGCACCCCGCCAGGCTACGCCCGCGGCCTGAATGCACCATGAATACCAGACCGCCCGCAGCGCCCTACACTTTCGGCCTCACCCACCTTAGAGAAATCTGCATGCGCGTGCTGCTGGTAGAAGACGACGAAGCCCTGTCCGAGGCCGTGTGCGGCTATCTGCGCGCCAAGGCCTTCGTGGTCGATGCCGTTCCCAGCCTGGCGCAGGCCGGCACCGCCCTGCGCGCGGCCCAGTACGCCGCGGTACTGCTGGACCTGCACCTGGCCGACGGGGATGGCCTGAGCCTGCTGCCGCAGATCCGTGCCCTCAAGGACCGG
This sequence comes from Diaphorobacter sp. ED-3, assembly GCF_027625375.1. NCBI lineage: Bacteria > Pseudomonadati > Pseudomonadota > Betaproteobacteria > Burkholderiales > Comamonadaceae > Diaphorobacter > Diaphorobacter sp. ED-3. The sequence goes on from NZ_CP115182.1 coordinate 2,469,724, forward strand.
CCCATCGTCATCGTGCTGACGGCGCGCGACCAGGTCAGCGACCGCATCGCCGGCCTGGACGCGGGAGCGGACGACTACCTCGTCAAGCCCTACGACCCCGGTGAACTGCTGGCCCGCCTGCGCGCGGTGGAACGCCGCCGCAACGCCGCCTATGTACCGGTATTGGCGCTGGGCGACCTGCAGATCGACCTGTCGCGCGAGCAGGTGCGCCGCGCCGGGGTGCCGATCGCGCTCACGCAGAAGGAATGGGCGCTGCTGCGCGTGATGGCAACCCGCCCCGAGCGCATCCACACGCGCGAAAGCCTGCAGGACGCGCTGTATGGCTTTGACGACGAGGCCGACAGCAACACGCTGGAGGTGTTCATCAGCCGGCTGCGGCGCAAGCTGGGGCGCGAACACATCGAGACCTTGCGCGGGTTGGGCTACCGCCTCGTGCACCGTCCTGACGAAGGCGCAACGGCATGAGGGCGCACCTGCGCGGGCCATTGCGCACGCAGACCCTTGCGGGGCGACTGACGCGCAGCCTGATCCTCTGGGTGGGCGGCGTGTGGCTGCTGTGCGTGCTGGGCGTGGTGTGGTACACGGACCGCGAGATCAGTTACAACTTCGACAACGAATTGGTCGAGGTCTCACACCGTTTCTTCGATATTGCCCTGGACCACCTGGACCACCTGGACCACCTGGACGCGGCTGGCCCGCGCGACGCGGCCGAGGGGCCGCTGGTCCTGCCCTCTCCGGGATCGTTTGCCGATGCCGACCTGCTCTACCAGATCGTCGCGCCCGACACGCGCGTGCTGGCGCGGTCGGCCGAGGCCCAGCCCGAGCAGTTCGACGTACCGCTGGCGCCGGGCTTCGCGAACACGCACGGATGGCGTGTCTACACCCTGTCGCACCCCACTCGCCCCCTCTTCATGCAGGTGGCCGACCCGCTGCACGAGCGGCGCGAGGCGGTGAACCGCACCCTGGTCGGCCTGGGCATCGTCATGGTGGCCATGCTGCCCCTGCTGGCGCTGCTGCTGCGGCGCATCGCGCGGCGTGAATTGCAGGTGCTGGACGCTCTCACGCACGAGATCAGCCTGCGCGACGGGCAGCAGCTCACCCCGATCGCCCTGCCCGGCCTGCCGCGCGAACTGCGCAGCGTGGAAGACCATGTGAACCGGTTGCTGGACCGCCTGTCCCGCGCGTTGGACGTGGAGCGCGCCCTGGCCGCCAACGCCGCGCACGAACTGCGCACGCCGCTCACCGCGGCCCGCCTGCGGTTACAGACTGCGCTGGAACATGGCCTGCACCATGACGATGTGCAGGCCGCCATCGCCGCGCTGCAAACGCTGAGCCGCCGCACCGAGAAGCTGCTGCAGCTGTCGCGCGCCGAGTCCAGTGCTCCCTATACCCGGGAGCCCGTGGACCTGGCCCAACTGGCCACCACGGTGGCGCAGGAGTTTTGGCAGGATGATCGCGCCGCCGACCGGCTGGACCTGGTGACCGCCTACGAAGGGCCTGCGCCCGTGGCGCGGGGCGACTTCGACGCCCTGGCCATTGCCCTGCGCAACCTGCTGGAGAACGCACTGAGCTATGCCGGTGACAGCGCGGTGGAACTCATCGTGGGCCCCGGCTGCGCCATCGCCGTGCGCGACCACGGCCCGGGTGTGAGCAGCGACCGCCTGCAGACCCTGCAGCAGCGCCATGTGCGCCAGAGCGCGGACCGCACGGGGTATGGGCTGGGTCTGTCCATCGTCGCGACCATTGCGGCCAAGCACGATGCCCAGCTACAACTCACGTCACCCCTGGCTGGCGAGGCTGGCGGGTTCGAGGCGCGGCTGTTGCTGACGCCCAGGTAAGCCAGCCGTTGCCCATACGCCAGCGCCAGGCCCCGGGGGCCCGGCGGGGTGTGCGGTGGTATCCAGGATCAGGCCTGCGGTGCCGGCAACGCGACTGCCGAGGAATCAACGCGGAAGACCCCTACGGCCTGGGCCACTTGCGCCGCCTGGCCCTGCAGCGATTGCGTCGCAGCGGTGGCCTCTTCGACGAGCGCGGCGTTCTGCTGCGTCGCCTGGTCCATGTGCGCCACCGCGATATTCACCTGCTCGATGCCCGAGCTCTGTTCACGGCTTGCCGCGCTGATTTCGCCCACCAGCGCGCTCACCTGGTCAACGCTGCGAATGATGTCCTGGATGGATGTGCCGGCCTTCGCCACGAGTTGGTTACCCGCCTCGACGGTATCGACCGAACGTCCGATCAAGTCCTTGATCTCCTTCGCCGCTTCGGACGAGCGGCCGGCCAATGAGCGCACCTCGGAGGCCACCACGGCAAACCCCCGCCCCTGCTCGCCGGCCCGTGCCGCTTCGACCGCCGCGTTGAGCGCAAGGATGTTGGTCTGGAAGGCAATGGAGTCGATCACGCCAATGATGTCCACGATCTTGCGCGACGAAGCGTCGATGGCGCGCATGGTCTGCATCACATCGTCCATCACCTGGCCGCCCTGCTGGGCCTGCTCTGCCGCCGTGCGCGCCAGTTGGTTGGCTTGATGGGCGTTGTCGGCGTTCTGACGCACCGTCGACGTCAGCTCTTCCAGGGAAGCTGCCGTTTCCTCCAGCGAACTGGCTTGCTGTTCCGTGCGCCGGGACAGGTCCAGGTTGCCTGCGGCAATCTCTGCCGACGCGCCCGCGATACTGTCGGCGCCCTGGCGCACTTCGCCCACGATGGTACGCAAACGGTCGGTCATGGCTTGCAGCGCTTGCAACAGCTGGGCACCTTCGTCCCGGCCGCTGGAGTGCACGGCATGCGTGAGGTCTCCTGCGGCGACCACCTGCGTTGCTTGAACAGCGCGGGCCAACGGCGCAGTGATGCTGTGGGTAAGGATCCAGGCCACACCGATGCCCGCCACCAGGACCACCAGCCCGATGCCGCCCATCAGCCAGGAGCTTGCGGTAGCGCTGCTGTCGATGTCTTGCCCGGTGCGATCGATACTGGCCCGCTGGAAGTCGCGCAGCGCCGCCAGGCTTTCCAGATAGCCACGGGAGGCAGGAACGAACTGGCGCTCGAACAAGGTGGTCACCTGCTCTGCCTGCCCGCCCTTCTTGGCGGCGATGATGGCGTCACGGGCCTGGATGTATGCCTGACGGTGTCCGCTGAGAGTGTCAAAGAGGGCTTGCTCTTCGCTGCCGGAAATGAGCTTGACGAACTGGGCCTGCCGTTCGTTGGTTTCCTTGCTCGACGCGGCGTTCTCTGCGGCGAACAACTCCGTCAGCGAGTCGTCGCTGCTGCGCGCGACAGCAGTGGCACGTTGGATGCTGGCGCGAATCACTCCGTACCAGTCGGTCACCAGCCGTTCCTTCTGGAGCGGCACAGAAAGGATTTGCCGCGTGCTCCCGGCCACTCCCTGCAACTGCCACACCCCCACTGTGAGCATGAGCATCGCAAACAGGATGAGCAGGCCAAACCCAGCCGTCAGGCGGGTGCCGATACGAAAGTTTTCCATATATCCCTCGGAACGTGAACGGCTGACTTACCGTCCGTGAAGCAAGCACGAGAAGGAAAGGAAAAACCGCCAAATGTAAATAAGTGTGACTTCATTCGGAAATGGCTCGGAACAAGCATCTCCCGCAGAATGCCCCTGCTCGAGCTAAGAGTTTACCCTCATATCCCATCCAACTTCCGCCAGGTTTCCACACCACAGCGCTGGCCGTCGCGGTGCCAGACTCGGGTTTTGCCGTGGCCTTCACTTTCACATAACGAAAGCGCTGCCAAATTACGGAATGCGGGATTCGAAAAAGTGGGCATTGCTTGCCGTTTTTCAGTTCGCTCCCCCTTAAAGCGAAGGTACGCGAACGCCCCGTTTGCGCTTGTGCACTGCACAAAATGAAGTGTCTGGACGGCATCGCGAGAAGTGAACGACCGTGCGATTCCTGTGCGACGGCCTGAATACAATCGGTCACCACACAGGGCCATCGCTCCCCAGGCCGGCACCCTGCCTTTTTCCACTATCGAAGCAGAAGAGACACCCATGACGAACGACGAAATTCTGAGCACCTACGGTCCCCGGGAAGCCATGGAATATGACGTGGTGATCGTCGGCGGCGGCCCCGGCGGGCTTGCCACCGCCATCCGCCTGAAGCAACTGGCGGCCGAGAAGGGCCAGGACGTTTCTGTCGTCGTGCTCGAAAAAGGCTCCGAGCCGGGCGCGCACATCCTGTCCGGCGCCATCATGGACCCGAAGGCATTGACCGAACTGATCCCCGACTGGAAGGCCAAGGGCGCGCCGCTGAACCAGCCCGTGACCGACGACGCCATGGTGTTCCTGGGCGAGAAGTCCTCCCTGCGCACGCCCAATTTCCTGCTGCCTCAGTGCTTTCAGAACCACGGCAATTACATCGTCAGCCTGGGCAACGTGGTGCGCTGGCTGGCCGAACAGGCGGAAGGACTGGGCGTGGAGATTTTCCCCGGCTTTGCCGCCGCTGAAGTGCTCTACAACGAAGACGGCTCCGTCAAGGGCGTGGCCACCGGCAACATGGGGGTGGGCAAGGACGGCAAGCCCACGAGCGAATTCCAGCTGGGCATGGAATTGCATGCCAAGTACACCATCTTTGCCGAGGGTGCGCGTGGTCACCTGGGCAAGCAGATCATCGCCCGCTACAAGCTGGATGCGGAGAGCGACCCCCAGACCTACGGCATCGGCATCAAGGAGTTGTGGGAGATCGACCCCCAGCGCCACCAGCCCGGCTTCGTGCTGCACACCGCCGGCTGGCCCATGGACAACAGCACCTACGGTGGCGCCTTCCTCTACCACCTGGAGGACAACAAGGTCACGCTGGGCTTCATCACCGGCCTGGACTACAGCAACCCCTACCTGAGCCCGTTCGAGGAATTCCAGCGCTGGAAGACCCACCCCAACATCCGCTGGTACCTGGAGGGCGACGAGGCCAAGGGCATCAAGCCCGCCAAGCGCCTGGGCTACGGCGCACGCGCCATCACGGCCGGCGGCCTGATGAGCCTGCCCAAGTTCGTCTTCCCAGGCGGCGCGCTGGTGGGCTGCGAGGCGGGCTTCCTGAACGTGAGTCGCATCAAGGGCAGCCATGCCGCCATCAAGACCGGCATGCTGGCCGCCGAGGCGGCATATGACGCCATTCAAAGCGGCCGCCAGCACGATGAGCTCTCGGCCTATCCCAAGGCCTTCGAGGGCAGCTGGCTCTACACCGAACTGAACAAGGCACGTAACTTCAAGACCTGGTTCAAGAAGGGCCTGGTCACGGCCACGGTGATGAACGGCATCGAGCAGTTCGTGCTCAAGGGCCACATTCCATGGACGCTGCACCGCGACAAGCCCGACCACGCTTACCTGAAGCCCGCGGCCGAGTGCAAGCCCATCGTGTATCCCAAGCCGGACGGCAAGCTGACCTTCGACCGCCTGTCCAGCGTGTTCATCAGCAACACCAACCACGCCGAGGACCAGCCCGCGCATCTGACGCTCAAGGACGCCAGCGTGCCGGTGAATGTGAACCTGGCCAAGTACGCCGGCCCCGAGGCACGCTACTGCCCGGCCGGCGTGTATGAGTTCGTGCCGGACGAAGCCAAGGGCGGCAGCGCACAACGCCTGCAGATCAACGCCCAGAACTGCGTGCACTGCAAGACCTGCGACATCAAGGACCCGACGCAGAACATCGTCTGGGTCACGCCGGAAGGCGGCGGCGGTCCGAACTATTCGGGCATGTAACCAAGGGGCTGCTGCGCAATGCTATATTTTTAATAGCTGTTAGCGCTGGACCGAAAAGCCGTAGAGGCACTTTTGATCCCAAAGTGCCGCAGCGCCCGTTCCGTCCACGGACGGCAGGCAAACGGTAGACTCCCCACAAGGCCGCGCGTGGTTCCTGCGCCGGCCTGGTACTACAAACACAGGAAAACACCGCACGTTCAATTGGAGAGTGAACCGTTATGAAGAGTTTGTCTTGGGCGCCCCTGGGCGCTATCGCCCTGGCCGCAGCCGCCCTCGCGCCCGTGGCGCATGCGCAGCAAAAGTCCGTTGCCGTGACCGCCATCGTGGAGCACCCCGCCCTGGACTCGATCCGCGACGGCGTGAAGGCCCAGTTGCAGGCCGCCGGCTTTGAAGAGGGCAAGAACCTCAAGTGGCAATACCAGAGCGCCCAGGGCAACACGGGCACCGCCGCGCAGATCGCGCGCAAGTTCGTGGGTGACAAGCCTGACGCCATCGTCGCCATCGCCACGCCCTCTGCCCAGGCCGTAGTGGCTGCCACCAAGACCGTGCCTGTGGTGTTCTCTGCCGTGACGGATCCCGTGGCCGCCAAGCTGGTGAAGAACTGGGAGCCCTCCAAGACCAACGTGACCGGCGTATCCGACATGCTGGCGCTGGACAAGCAGATGGACCTGGTCAAGCAGGTCGTGCCCGGCGCCAAGCGCGTGGGCATGGTCTACAACCCGGGCGAGGCCAACTCCGTCGTCGTGGTCAACGAGCTCAAGCAACTGTTGCCCAAGATGGGCATGACGCTGGTGGAGGCTTCTGCCCCGCGCTCGGTGGACGTGAGCAGCGCCGCGCGCAGCCTGGTGGGCAAGGTGGACGTGATCTACACCAACACGGACAACAACGTCGTCTCGGCCTACGAGTCGCTGGTGAAGGTCGGCCAGGAGGCCAAGGTACCGCTGGTGGCATCCGACACCGACAGCGTCAAGCGCGGCGCCATCGCCGCCCTGGGCATCAACTACCGTGACCTGGGCGAACAGACCGGCCGCATGGTGGTGCGCCTGCTCAAGGGCGAAAAGCCCGGCGACATCAAGCCCGAAGTCAGCACGAAGATGGAACTGTTCGTGAACCCCGGCGCCGCCGAGAAGCAGGGCGTGAAGCTCTCCGACGCGCTGGTGAAATCCGCCACGCAAGTGGTCCAATAAACCTTCGCGCCAAGGCCGGGCCGCCGCGGCAGCCCGGGCCACTGGCACCCCACGCAGGAGCCATGGCGCCATGGCTCCTGCTTTGTTTTCTATCCGCCACTGTCCATGTCACTCTTTTCCCTGCTGGGTGCCGTCGAGATCGGCCTGATCTTCAGCCTGGTCGCGCTGGGCGTCTTCATCTCGTTCCGGCTGCTGCGCTTTCCCGACCTGACGGTGGACGGCAGCTTCCCGCTGGGCGGCGCGGTCTGCGCCATCCTCATTTCCACCGGCCATAACCCCTACGTGGCCACGGTGGCCGCCACCGCGGCAGGGGCTGTTGCCGGTCTGGTCACGGGCTGGCTGAACGTGCGCCTGAAGATCATGGACCTGCTGGCGTCCATTCTGATGATGATCGCGCTGTACTCCATCAACCTGCGCATCATGGGCGGCCCCAACGTACCGCTGATCAACGACGAGACGCTGTTCACCTTGCTCCAGCCGCCGGGCCTGGACGACTATTGGTCGCGCCCGATGATCCTGCTGGTGATCGTGATCGCGGCCAAGCTGTTCATGGACTGGTTCTTCGCCACCGAGCGCGGCCTGGCCATCCGAGCCACCGGCTCCAACGCGCGCATGGCCCGCGCACAAGGCATCAACACCGGCGCCATGGTGCTGCTGGGCATGGCCGTATCCAACGCGCTGGTGGCACTGGCGGGCGCGCTGTTCGCGCAGACGCAGGGCGGCTCGGACATTTCCATGGGCATCGGCACCATCGTCATCGGCCTGGCCGCCGTGATCGTGGGCGAGAGCATCCTGCCCTCGCGCCGCCTGGTGCTGGCCACGCTGGCCGTGATCATCGGCGCCATCGTGTACCGCTTCTTCATCGCGCTGGCGCTCAACAGCGACTTCATCGGCCTGAAGGCGCAGGACCTCAACCTGGTGACTGCCGTGCTGGTCACCATCGCCCTCGTGATTCCGCAGCTCAAGCGCAAGCTGGCCGCACGCGGCCGCTGAAAGGAAGGCTCTCTCCATGCTGAGCGCACAAGACCTCTTCATCACCTTCAACCCCGGCACGCCCATCGAAACGCGCGCGCTGCGCGGCATGTCGCTGGACATCCCGGCGGGTCAGTTCGTCACCGTTATCGGCTCCAACGGGGCAGGCAAATCCACCTTCCTGAATGCCATCTCGGGCGACCTGTCGGTGGACACCGGCCACATCGCCATCGACAACCAAGACGTGACGCGCCAGCCCGTGTGGGAGCGCGCCCGCCGCGTGGCGCGCGTGTTCCAGGACCCCATGGCCGGCACCTGCGAAGACCTCACCATCGAGGAGAACATGGCCCTGGCCCAGCAGCGCGGCACGCGTCGTGGCCTGCGCGGCGCCGTCAAGCAGTCTGAACGCGCCATGTTCCGCGAACGCCTGGCCACGCTGGGCCTGGGCCTGGAGAACCGCCTCACCGACCGCATCGGTTTGCTGTCGGGCGGCCAGCGCCAGGCCGTGAGCCTGCTCATGGCGGCATTGCAGCCCTCGCGCATCCTGCTGCTGGACGAGCACACCGCCGCGCTGGACCCACGCACGGCCGATTTCGTGCTGCAGCTCACGGCCCGCATCGTGGCCGAGAACCAGCTCACCACCATGATGGTCACGCACAGCATGCGCCAGGCGCTGGACGTAGGCCAGCGCACCGTCATGCTGCACCAGGGCCAGGTGGTGCTGGACGTCTCGGGCGACGAACGCGCGCGTATGGACGTGCCCGACCTGCTGCAGATGTTCGAGAAGGTGCGCGGCGAGAAGCTGGCCGACGACGCGCTGCTGCTCGGCTGAGCTCCATCACGCTCAGAAAAAGATAGCTGCTCGCGCCAATTTCATGGACGCGAGCAGTTTTTTTCTTTCATACACCCAAAGGCAGGTCTGCCTTCTTCAGCGTGCGCAGCACGAAGCTCGACTGGCTGTGGCGTATGCCCTTGATCTTGTAGAGCTTCTCGCGCAGCAGGCGCTCATAGTCGCGCGTGTCCTTGACCACCACGCGCAGCAGGTAGTCGTACTCGCCCGACACCAGATGCGCCTCCACCACCTCGGGAATGCTGGCCAGCACCTCGCCGAACTTCTCCAGCGTGTTGTCGGAATGGCTGTCCAGCGTGACCATGACCAGCACCGTGTCGCCCAGCCCTAGCGCCAGCGGGTTCAGGCGCACGGTATAGCCTTCGATCACGCCGGCCTCCTCCATCTTCTTGATGCGGCCCCAGCACGGCGAGGGGCTCAGGCCGACGGCGGCGCCAATCTCTTGCAGGCTGGCGCGTGCATTGCCTTGCAGGACGGAGAGAATTTTTCTGTCTAGGCGATCCATGTGCTGCATTATTCGTGAAACCTAGATACCACAGAAAATTTTTCTTCAATGTAGGTTTTTATAGAGAAATTCAGCAAATTCATCCACAACCCGCGGCGCATACTTCTTTTCCATCAAGGCGCTCTTACCGGGGCGCACGACATTGACGAGACCCCGCCCGGTTACCGCTGGGCGGGGACTTGGCAAGACGGGCCAAGGCGGCCTTCTCAAGTCCCCGCGCAAACCCCTATGACCTGCGTCATGTTGCATTGCCATAATTTTTCGGCAGCACCCGCAGATTCACAGGAGACAACATGCAGCTGACCAAACTTGCGCTGGGCCTGGGCTTGGCACTGGGCATGGCCGCAACGGCCTTGGCACAAACCACAATGCGCATCAGCATCTCGACGGCGCAGAACTCCCACCAGGGCGTCGCCATCGACACGTTTGCCAAGGAGGTCGAAAAGCGCACCGGCGGGCGCTACAAGGTGCAGACCTTCTACAACGGCGCGCTGGGCGGCGAGCGCGAATCCATCGAAGCGGTGCAGTTGGGCACGCAGGAGTTGGCCTTCAGCTCCACCGGTCCCGTGCCCAACTTCGTGCCCGAGACCAAGATCCTGGACGTGCCCTTCCTGTTCCGTGACAAGGCCCACGCCCGCGCCGTGCTCGACGGCCCGATCGGCCAGGACCTGCTGACCAAGTTCGATGCCAAGGGCTTCAAGGCGCTGGCCTGGGCGGAGAATGGCTTTCGCCACATGACCAACAGCAAGCGCGACGTGAAGACGCCCGAGGACTTGAAGGGCCTGAAGATGCGCACCATGGAGAACCCGGTGCACATCGCCGCGTACAAGGGTTTCGGCATCATCACCACGCCCATGGCCTTCCCCGAGGTGTTCACAGCCCTGCAGCAGGGCACGGTGGACGGCCAGGAAAACCCCCTGCCCGTCATCATCTCGGCCAAGTTCGACCAGGTACAAAAACACCTCTCGCTGACGGGTCACGTGTACTCGCCCTGCATCTTCGTGATGAACAAGGCGGTGTTCGACAAGCTCTCACCCGCGGACAAGCAGGCCTTCATCGACGCCGCCAAGGAGGGCACCAAGGCCAACCGCGCTCGCGTGGACGAGGACGACGCCAAGGGCGTGGCCGACCTGCGCGCCAAGGGCATGACGGTGATCGACGATCTGGACAAGTCCAAGTTTGTCGCCGCGCTCGCGCCCGTGAACGCGCAGTTCGAGAAAGAGTTCGGCAAGGCCAACCTCGACAAGATCCGCAACTACAAGTGACGCTCACTTTTCAGTAGCTGCTACCGCCCGTGGATCATGTGCCACGGGCGTTTTTATTCATATTTTCGTGAGTGCGCATGAAAACCTTCTTCCTCTCCTGCGAGCGCTGGAGCACCGCCGTCGCCATGTGGGGCGCCTGCGCCATGCTGGCGCTGGCCTCGGCGCTCGGCATGTTCCAGATCCTGATGCGTTTCGTTTTCGAAGAGCCGGCCGAGTGGACCGAGGTGCTGATCCGCTTCAGCCTGATCTGGATGGTGTTTCTGGCGATTCCCATGGCATTCCGGCAGGGCGCCATGGTCAGCGTCGACGTGCTCTACCGCTGGAGCCCGCGCCCGCTGCGCCGCGTGCTGGACTGGGTGGTGTGCCTGGCAGCGCTGGCGCTCATCGCCGTGATCATCTGGTGGGGGTGGGACTACGCGCGCCGCGGCGGCGTGCAGTCGATGGCAGGGCTGGAGTCGGTTTCGATGTTCTGGGCCTATCTGGCCATGCCCGTGGGTGGGCTGTTCAGCATCCTCGGCATCGTGGGCAATCTGATCGACCCGCAGCGCCATGAACTGGAGACTGCCCAATGAGCGCCGCGCAGAGCCGCCTCAAGCAAGCGAGCGGCCCCCTCGGGGGGCGGCGGGTACATGAAATGACGCGCGTTGGGGCCCTATGACCACGGTCATGATCTCCACCATGGTGCTGTGCTTCGCGCTCACCATCTCCGTGGCCGTCTCCATCGGGCTGGCCTCCATCCTGGGCATCCAGGTGGCGAACGCCAACATGCTGATCTCCGTGAAGGAGATGTTCGCCTCCATCAACAAGTTTCCGCTCGCAGCCATTCCGTTCTTCATCCTGGCGGGCAACCTCATGGAGACCGGCGGCATCTCGCGACGGCTCGTGGAGTTTGCCAAGAGCATCGTGGGCGGCGTGCAGGGCGGCCTGCCCATGACCTGCGTGCTCACCTGCATGATCTTCGCGGCCGTCTCAGGGTCATCGGTGGCGACCACGTTCGCCATCGGCGCCATCCTGATTCCTGCGCTCATCAAGCATGGCTACCCCACCAGCTACGCGGCCGCGCTGCAGGCCACCAGTGCCGAGCTGGGTGTGATCATCCCTCCATCCATCCCCATGATCCTGTACGGTGTGGCGGCCGAGGTGTCGATTGGTGAGCTGTTCATTGCCGGCTTCGGCCCCGGCATCCTCATCAGCGGTGCGCTGATGCTGTTCGTCTGGGTGTATTGCAAGTACAAGGGCTGGGGCAAGCATGACGGCGACGGGCGCATGCCCTTCGGCCGCGCGCTGCTGCAGGCGGGCTGGGCACTGCTGATGCCAGTCATCATCCTGGGCGGCATCTACGGCGGCGTGTTCACGCCCACCGAGGCCTCTGCCGTGGCCGTGTTCTACGCGCTGGTGGTGGGCATGCTGATCTACCGCGAGATCCGCGTCGCGGACCTGTTCGCCATCCTGCGCAAGTCGGCCATCTCGTCGGCGGTGATCATGTTCATCATTGCCAATGCGGGCCTGTTTGCCTTCCTCATCACGCGCGCTGGCGTGCCGGACGCCATCGGCCGCTGGCTGCAGGAGGTGCTGCAGTCGCCCGCGCTGTTCCTGCTGGGCGTGAATGCCGCGCTGTTCGTGATCGGCATGTTCATCGAGACCAGCGCCGCCATCATCGTGCTGGCGCCGATCCTGGCGCCGGTGGCCCAGCACTTCGGCGTGGACCCGGTGCACTTCGGGCTGATCATGGTGGTGAACCTGGCGCTCGGCATGATCACGCCGCCCTTTGGCGTGAACCTGTTCGCGGCATGCACGGTGGCGCGCATCTCCCTGGATCGCATCGTCGCCCACCTGTTGCCGTTCGTGGGCGTGGTCCTGCTGTGCCTCCTGGTCATCACCTACGTGCCATCGCTTTCACTGGCCCTGCGTGATCTCGTGTACGCAAAATAGATAGAATCCGTCCCGTCAGGAGAGAGTCCGCGCCCCCCAGGGCCGGGCCGCCGAAGGCGCAGGCAGCAGCCGAACGCTCAGGCAAAAGGACTGGCGACACGCCCGCAGGGATGCGGGTGTTTCCCTTGCTGGAGAGAGGCCGCAGCAGCATGCGGCCCACCGAAGGAGCAAGCCCCGCGACATGCCATGCAGGCGGGGTGAATCTCTCAGGTAAAGCGGACAGCGGGGCAAATCGGCGATCGAGAGATCGCTCCACCATTTGCCTTCGCCCATTGCCATGTCCGCCATGTCCGACCTGCTCACCACTCCCCTCAACGCCCTGCACATCGAACTGGGCGCCCGCATGGTGCCCTTCGCCGGCTACTCCATGCCCGTGCAATACCCCATGGGCCTGATGGCCGAGCACCACCACACGCGCACGGCGGCCGGCCTGTTTGACGTGTCGCACATGGGGCAGCTCAAGCTGGTCGGCCCTGACGCCGCAGCAGCATTCGAGACGCTGATGCCCGTGGACGTGGTCGACCTGCCCGTGGGCAAGCAGCGCTACGGCCTGCTCCTCAATGACGAGGGCGGCATCATCGACGACCTCATGTTCTTCCGCATGGCTCAGGGCGAACTCTTCGTGATCGTCAACGGCGCCTGCAAGGTGGGCGACATTGCCCACATCCAGGAGCGCATCGGCCAACGCTGCCAGGTGATTCCCATGCCCGACCAGGCCCTGCTCGCGCTGCAGGGCCCACAGGCGGCTGCGGTGCTCGCGCGTCTGGCACCAGGCGTGGACAAACTGGTGTTCATGACCGGCGGGCATTTCGACATCGCCGGGGCGCAGTGCTTCGTGACGCGCAGCGGCTACACCGGAGAGGACGGCTTCGAGATCTCGGTGCCCGCCACGCAGGCCGAGGCCCTGGCGCGCACGCTGCTGGCCCAGCCCGAGGTCAAGCCCATCGGCCTGGGCGCACGCAATTCGCTGCGCCTGGAAGCCGGCTTGTGCCTATATGGCAACGACATCGACACCACCACCACCCCACCCGAAGCCGGCCTGAACTGGGCCATCCAGAAGGTGCGCCGTACAGGCGGCGCGCGCGCTGGCGGTTTTCCCGGTGCCGACAAGATGCTGGCCCAGATCGACAGCCCGGCCACCCTCACGCGCAAGCGCGTGGGCCTGGTGGCGCTGGAGCGCGTGCCCGTGCGTGAGCACACCGAGTTGCAAAACGAGTCGGGCGAGCGCATCGGCGAAGTCACCAGCGGCCTGCTGGCCCCCACTGCCGACAAGCCCATCGCCCTGGCCTACGTAATGCCCGCCCATGCCGCCCCCGGCACCCGTGTGAACGCCATGGTGCGCGGCAAGGCCGTGCCCATGGAAGTGGCTGCCACGCCCTTTGTTCCCACACGCTACTACCGCGGCTGAATTCACCACGGCGAACTGCCACCGCGCCCAGGTCAGCCCGGCTACAGTGCGGGCTGACCACTCTCAAACCTTTTCCTTCCACCTCTTCTTCCCGGAGCCCCTCATGAGCATCCAGTTTTCCAAAGACCATGAATGGATCAACGCAGCCGACCCGGCCGCGGCCGTCGTCGGCATCACCGTCCACGCGCAGGATGCGTTGGGCGATGTGGTGTTCGTGGACCTGCCCGCGGTGGGCACCACCTTTGCCCAGGGCGACGTGGCCGGTGTGGTCGAGTCCGTCAAGGCCGCTGCCGATGTCTACATGCCCGTGTCCGGCGAAATCGTCGAGGTCAACGAGGCCTTGCGCGCCGACCCGTCCCTGGCCAACTCCGACCCGCTGGGCGCCGGCTGGTTCTTCAAGGTCAAGCTCAGCGACGCCGGCCAGCTCGCCGGCCTGATGGACGAAACGGCCTATACCGCCTTCGCCCAGAACGCCTGATGCACCCGCGGCGCCGTGCACACGGCGCCGCCGCACCGCCCCATCGCTCTTGAGACTGGTCCCTCGCCATGCAGATGCCCTCCCCCCTGCCCCTGGCGGCGCTTGAAAACGCCGCTGAATTCCTGCCCCGCCACATTGGCATCGACGCCGCCGACGAAGCACACATGCTGTCGGTGATCGGCGAGGCCTCGCGCCGAGCGCTCATTGATTCCATCGTGCCGCGCTCCATTGCGCGCCAGCGCCCCATGGACCTGCCCGCGCCGGCCACCGAGGCCGCAGCGCTGGCTGAACTCCAGGCCATTGCGTCGAAGAACCGCATCCTCAAGAGCTTCATCGGCCAGGGCTACTACGGCACGCACACGCCGGGCGTCATCCTGCGCAACGTACTGGAAAACCCTGCCTGGTACACGGCCTACACGCCCTACCAGGCCGAGATCTCCCAGGGCCGCATGGAGGCGCTGCTCAACTTCCAGACCATGGTGTGCGACCTCACGGCCATGCCCATCGCCAACGCCTCCATGCTCGACGAGGCCACCGCTGCCGCCGAGGCCATGACGCTGGCCAAGCGCTCGGTCAAGTCCAAGAGCGACGTCTTCATCGTGGCAGGCGATGCGCACCCGCAGACCATCGAAGTCATCCAGACCCGCGCCGCCCCCATCGGCATCACCGTGGTGGTGGCCAATTCCCAGGAGGAATGGCAGGCGGCCCTGGCCGGCGACTTCTTCGCCGCCCTCATCCAGTACCCTGCCAGCAGCGGCTGGGTGCAGGACTGGCAGGCCGACGTGGACGCCATCCACGCCAAGCAGGCCGCCGCCATCTTCGCTACCGACCTGCTGGCGCTCACGCTGCTCAAGGCCCCCGGCGAGTGGGACGCCGACATCGTGGTGGGCTCCACCCAGCGCTTTGGCATGCCCATGGGCGCCGGCGGACCGCACGCCGCCTTCATGGCCTGCCGCGACGAATTCAAGCGCAGTCTGCCCGGCCGCCTGGTGGGCGTGAGCGTGGACGTGCACGGCAAGCCTGCCTACCGCCTGGCGCTGCAAACGCGGGAGCAGCACATCCGCCGCGAAAAGGCCACGAGCAACATCTGCACGGCCCAGGTGCTGCCGGCCGTGATCGCCAGCATGTACGCCGTGTACCACGGCCCCGAGGGCCTCACGCGCATCGCCCGCCGCGTGGCGCGCTTCACCGCCATCCTGAGCCGCGGCCTGGCGCAGCTGGGGTTCACCAGCCGCCACCATGGCTCGGCCTTCGACACACTCAGCCTGCACACCAAGGATGCTACGGATTCAATAGCTGCTCGCGCAGTCCAGATGGGCGCAAACCTGCGAAAAGCCTGGAATGAATACCTGTGCATCTCGCTGGACGAGACCACCACCCGCGCCGATATCGAGCTGCTGTGGAAGATCTTTGCGCGGGACGGCCAGCAACTGCCCACTATCGAGGCGATGGACGCGGCCGGCGCACCGGCGCTGTTCCCGGATGCTCTGGCGCGCACCAGCCGCTTCATGGCGCACCCGGTGTTCAACACCCACCATTCCGAAACCGGCATGCTGCGCTACATCCGCCAGCTGTCCGACAAGGACCTGGCGCTGGACCGCACCATGATCCCGCTGGGCTCGTGCACCATGAAGCTCAACGCCACCAGCGAGATGATCCCCATCACCTGGCCCGAGTTCGCCCAAGTGCACCCGTTCGCCCCGGCCGACCAGCTCGAAGGCTACCGCCTGCTCGACGAGCAACTGCGCGCCTGGCTGTGCCAGGCCACGGGCTACGCCGGCATCAGCCTGCAGCCCAACGCAGGCAGCCAGGGCGAATACGCCGGCCTGCTGGCCATCAAGGCCTACCACGCGGCGCAGGGGCACGCCCACCGCAACATCTGCCTGATCCCCAGTAGCGCGCACGGCACCAACCCCGCCAGCGCCCAAATGGTGGGCATGCAGGTCGTGGTGACCAAGTGCGACGAGAACGGCAACGTGGACATGGCGGACCTGCAAGCCCAATGCGAGAAGCACAGTGCCAACCTCGCCTGCGTGATGATCACCTACCCCAGCACGCATGGCGTGTTCGAGACCCAGGTGAAGGCCTTGTGCGAGCTGGTGCACAGCCACGGCGGGCGCGTGTATGTGGACGGCGCCAACATGAACGCCCTGGTCGGCGTGGCCGCGCCGGGCGAGTTCGGCGGCGACGTGAGCCACCTGAACCTGCACAAGACCTTCTGCATCCCCCACGGCGGCGGCGGCCCCGGCGTGGGCCCGGTGTGCGTGGTGGAGGACCTCGTGCCCTACCTGCCCGGCCATGCCACGGGCGGCATTGCTTCCAAAACAGGAGCTGTCAGCGCAGCTCCCTTGGGCAATGCAGCCGTTTTACCCATCAGCTGGATGTACATCCGCATGATGGGCGCCGACGGTCTGCAGGCCGCGACCGAGACAGCGATCTTGAGCGCCAACTACATCAGCGCGCGCCTGAAGGACCACTATCCCACGCTGTACGCTTCCGCCAACGGCCATGTGGCGCACGAGTGCATCCTGGACCTGCGCCAGTTGAAGGACACCAGCGGCGTGATGGCCGAGGACGTGGCCAAACGCCTGATCGACTACGGCTTTCACGCACCCACGCTGTCGTTCCCTGTGCCCAACACGCTGATGGTGGAGCCCACCGAGAGCGAGACGCTGTTCGAGCTGGACCGCTTCATCGACGCGATGATCGCCATCCGGCGCGAGATCCGCCAGATCGAGGCCGGCACCTGGCCGCAGGACGACAACCCCCTCAAGAACGCGCCCCACACGGCCGAGTGCCTGCTGGTAGCCGACTGGCAGCACCCCTACCCGCGCGATGCGGCAGCCTATCCCGTTGCCGCCCTGCGCCAGAACAAGTACTGGAGCCCCGTGGGCCGTGTGGACAACGTCTACGGCGACCGCAACCTGTTCTGCAGCTGTGTTCCGGTGAGCGAACTGGGCTGACGGCCTGCTCCGCTCAGGCATTCACAACGGCCCTACCATCGGGCCTTTGTTGCTTCTGAACGTTTGACCCATGCGCCCCCCTCTCGCACTGCTTGCATCGCTTGCCCTCGCCTCCGCAGCCCAGGCGCAGGCCCCTGCCGTCACCACCGGCAGCGGCCTGGTCTATGAGTCGCTCAAGGACGGCAGCGGTGGATCACCCAAGGCCACCGACACCGTCAAGGTGCACTACCGCGGCACCTTCCCCGACGGCAAGGAGTTCGACAGCTCATACAAGCGCGGCGAGCCGACCGAGTTCCCGTTGAACCGCGTCATCCCCTGCTGGACCGAAGGCGTACAGCGCATGAAGCCGGGCGGTAAGGCCAAGCTCACCTGCCCGCCGGCGATTGCGTATGGCGCGCGCGGCGCGGGCGGCGTGATTCCGCCCAACGCCACGCTGAATTTCGAGATCGAGCTGCTGTCGGTGCGCCGCTGAACGAGGCAGCGGCACCGGCCTGTGGGGCACTAGGCAGACGCGTACACTGGCAGGCCTGCGGATTGCCCGATTCCCATGAGCCGCCCCGACCTGTCCCTGCTATTTCCCGCCGCGGAGCCTGCCTCGTCACCCCCTGAGCAGCCGGAGCGCCGCGGCCCTCAACGGGCCAGCGGCGACGTGGCCGAGCTGATTGCGCAGCTGCGCGCCTCACAGGCCGAGCTGGAGGCGCAAAACCAGGTGCTGCGCTACAGCCAGGCCGCGGCCGAAAGCGCTTCCGAGCGATTCGAGGCCCTGTTTTCCAGCGTGCCGCTGTCGCTCATGGTGGTGGACGAGCATGACATGGTGGTCCAGGCCAACTCCATGGCACAGCGCTCGTTCCAACCGCGCGAGACGGACCGCCCCCTGACGGCACTGATGCCCTTCGTGAGCGACAGCCACGCGCCGCGTGTACGCGAGGCTTTCGACCAGGCGCGGGCCATGGGCACGGCAGAGGCCACGGAGGTTGTGTTCCACATCAGCGAGGGCCGCCACATCACTGGCGACTTGCACATCGCGCGCATCGAGTCGCGCTCCGAGCAGGACGCGCCGCTCACGCAGTTTCTGTGCGCCGTGATCGACCAAGGGCCGCTGCTGGCCGAACGCCAGGCCCTACAGCGCAGCGCACAGGAGCTGCAGGAGCGCAACGTGCAACTGCACACCAGCGAGCGCCGGCTGGAAGCGGTGATCAACTCCGCGCTCGACGCGATCATCTGCGTGGACCAGCACGAGCGCATCACCGTGTTCAACCCTACTGCAGCGATGCTGTTCCAGTGCGCCACCAGCGACGCGCTGGGCAGCCCGTTGAGCCGTTTTCTGCCCGAGGCCCAGCAGGTGCTGGCGTTCGCGCAACTGACCACGCAGGCGGCGCTGGGGGAGATGACGGCGCTCACGGCATCGGGCCGCGAGCTGGCGGTGGAGATCAGCGTGTCGTTCGAGCGCCATGCGGAAGGCGAGACCACCACCGTGTTTGCCCGCGACCTTACGGCCCGCAAGCGCGAAGAAGCCCGCCGCAACGCGCTGGAGGGACAACTGCGCGAGTCGCACAAGATGCAGGCCGTCGGCACCATGGCCGGCGGCATCGCGCACGACTTCAACAACATCCTGCATGCGATCCTGGGCAACGTGGAGCTGGCCAAAGCCGATTGCCCGCCCGGCACGCCGATGTACGAAAGCCTGCTGGAAATCGACAAGGCCGGCCGGCGCGCCCGCGACCTGGTGCGCCAGATCCTCACCTTCAGCCGCAACGAGCCGCCCAAGCGTGCCGCCGTCACCCTGGCAGAGGTGGTGCACGACACCGAACGGCTGCTGAGGGTCACGCTGCCGCCCGAGATCGAGCTGACCGTGCATGTCCCCCCCGACCTGCCCCCCGTATTGGCGGATGCCACGCAGGTGGAGCAAGCGGTGCTGAACCTGTGCACCAACGCCGTGCACGCCATCGGCAGCCGCCGTGGCCGCATTCGCGTGGATGCTGCGCTGATCCAGCCCGACCAGCGCATGCGCGAGAGCCTGGGCCTGAGTGCGGGCGACTACGTGGCCGTGCGCGTGCATGACAACGGCCCGGGCATGGACGCCGCCACCCAGTCGCGCATCTTCGAACCCTTCTTCACCACCAAGCCCGTGGGCCAGGGCACCGGCCTGGGACTGGCGGTGGTGCACGGCGTGATGCGCACCCACGGTGGTGGCGTGGACGTGCACAGCGCACCCGGCGAGGGCAGCCGCTTCACGCTGTACTTTCCCGTGGCGTCGTACACCATGGTGGCCGCCCTGCCGGAGGTTCCCGCGCCGGTCGCGCCCGCCAGCCCGCCCGCGGTGGCGCCGGCAACAGACCGTCTGCTGCACGTGATGTACGTGGACGACGACGAGGCGCTGGTCTTTCTGGTGCAGCGCCTGCTGCGCCGCCGCGGCTACGAGGTCAGCGGTTTCACCGACCCGCACCAAGCCACAGACGCCCTGCAGGCCCACCCCGAGCGCTACGACCTGCTGGTGACGGACTACAACATGCCGGGCTACTCGGGCCTGGATCTCGTGCGCGCGGCCCGCACCATCCGCAGCGACCTGCCAGTGGCCCTGGCCTCCGGCTATGTGACGGCGGAAATCGAACAGGCCGCGCTGGCCGAAGGCGCACGCGCGCTGATCCACAAGCCCAATGACGTGGAAGAGCTGTGCGCGACCGTGGACCGGCTGGCCCATGGCGGTTGAGTTGACAGCACCGCAGGCCGTACAGACGGCGGGGGCGCATGCACCTTTGCAGGGTATGCCGGCCGGCCCATCAGAGGGCGTCCGCAGCGTGCACGTGGACGACACGCTGCTGGTGCTGGAGAAACCCTCGGGATTGCTGTGCGTGCCCGGACGGGGCCCCGACAAGCAGGATGCCTTGAGTACGCGTGCCCAGGCGCTGTGGCCCGACGCGCTCATCGTGCACCGGCTGGACCAGCCCACGTCGGGACTGGTGCTCATGGCGCGGGGCGCCGCGATGCAGCGGGCCCTCAGCCACAGCTTCGCCCAGCGGCTGGTGCACAAGCGCTACCGCGCCGTGGTGGCGGGCCGCATGCCGCCGCCCGACCCTGCGCACGCGGACGGCTGGGGCGAGATCGCGCTGCCCATCGCGGCGGACTGGGAACGCCGTCCGCTGCGCGTGGTGGATGCCACGCACGGCCAGCCCAGCCTCACGCGCTGGCGCGTGCTGGCGCACGACGCCGCCGGCGACACCACCTCCGTGGAGCTGGAACCCGTCACCGGTCGCACGCACCAGCTGCGCGTGCACCTGGCGGCACTGGGCCACCCCATCCTTGGCGACCAGCTCTATGCCGATGCGTCCGTACAAGCCCGCGCACCGCGCCTGTTGCTGCACGCCTGCGTGCTGGAGTTCGCGCACCCGCTGCAGGGTGGCTGGTGCGCGTTTGCCTCGGCACCGCCGTTTTGATCGCCGCGTGCGTGGCCGTTACCATGCCCGCATGACGCAACACCTCTACATCCTCACCGGCGGCTCGCGCGGCATGGGCCTGGCCATGGCACACCAGTTGCTGAAACCCGGCAACACGCTGATCAGCCTGGCGCGCAGCACCTCTGCGCCGTTGTCCACGGCCGTGCCGCAGGGCGCGACGCTGGAGCAATGGAGCGTGGACCTGGCCCAGCCTGCGCAGGCCGCTCAACGCCTGCGCGAATGGCTGGCCACGCAGCCTGCCAGCCGGTACGCGAGCGCCACGCTGATCAACAACGCCGGCGTGATCCCGCGCATCGCGCCGCTGTCGGCATGCACCAGCCCGCAGGACATGGCCGAGCTGTCCAACGCGCTGCGCGTGGGTCTGGAGGCGCCGATGCTGCTGACGGCCGCCTTCCTGGGCGCGACCGAAGGCTGGGCTGCACCGCCCCACTCCGTGGTGCGCAAGGTACTGAACATCTCTTCGGGGCTGGGGCGTCGCGCCATGGCGTCCCAGTCGGGCTACTGCGCGGCCAAGGCCGGCATGGACCATTTCACGCGGTGCCTGGCGCTGGACGAAGCCGCCAAGCCCCACGGCGCCAAGGTATGCTCGCTGGCTCCCGGTGTGATCGACACCGACATGCAGATCCAACTGCGCGGCGCCAACCCGGCCGACTTTCCGGATGTGCAGAACTTCGCCGCCCTCAAGACGGGCGGCATGCTCACCTCGCCAGACGCCGCGGCTGCCCGCGTGCTCGCCTGGCTGCAGCGTACAGACTTCGGCGCCAACCCCGTGGCCGACGTGCGCGAGGCCTGATGCCGTGCCCCGGCGCAGTGCAACCATTACTATGCATTTTGTAGCTGCTAGCGCTTATCCAATAAGCGCTAGAGCCTGATTTCATTTAAAACCATTACAGGAGAAAACCATGTCCCGTGACGTCGTCGTAGTCAGTGCCGTGCGCACCGCCATTGGCACCTTTGGCGGTAGCCTGAAGGACGTTCCGCCCACCGAGCTGGGCGCGCTTGTGGTGCGCGCGTCGCTGGCTCGCGCGCAAGTGGACGGCAAGGACGTCGGCCATGTGGTGTTTGGCCACGTGGTGAACACCGAGCCCAAGGACATGTACCTCTCGCGCGTGGCGGCCATCCAGGGCGGCTGCGCCGAGGGCACGCCCGCGTTCAACGTGAACCGCCTGTGCGGCTCGGGCTTGCAGGCCATCGTGTCGGCCGCACAGACCATCCAGCTGGGCGATGCCGACGTGGCCATCGGCGGCGGCGCGGAGGTGATGAGCCGCGCACCCTACGCGAGCCTTGCAAGCCGCTGGGGCGCGCGCATGGGCGACTTCAAGATGATCGACATGATGATCGGCGCCCTGCACGACCCCTTCCACAACATCCACATGGGCGTGACGGCCGAGAACATCGCCGCCAAGTGGGGCATCACGCGCGAAGACCAGGACCGCCTGGCCGTGGAGAGTCACAACCGTGCCGAGCGTGCCACGGCAGCGGGCTACTTCAAGGACCAGATCGTCCCGGTCACCCTCAAGAGCAAGAAGGGCGAGGTGCAATACGCCACCGACGAGCACTTCCGCGCCGGCGCAACGCTGGACGACATGGCCAAGCTCAAGCCCGTGTTTGCGAAAGACAACGGCACGGTGACGGCGGGCAATGCCTCGGGCATCAACGATGCGGCTGCCGCTGTGGTGCTGATGGATGCCAAGGCAGCGCAGGCCCGCGGCGCAAAGCCTTTGGCGCGCTTGGTGGCCTACGCCCATGCGGGCGTGGACCCGAAGTACATGGGCATCGGCCCTGTGCCCGCGACGCAGTTGGCGCTCAAGAAGGCAGGCCTCACGGTCAACGACCTGGACGTGATCGAGGCCAACGAGGCCTTTGCCGCGCAGGCCTGCGCCGTCACGCGCGACCTGGGCCTGGACCCGGCCAAGGTCAACCCCAACGGGTCGGGCATTTCGCTGGGCCATCCCATCGGCGCCACCGGTGCGCTGATCACCGTGAAGGCACTGCACGAACTGCAGCGCATCCAGGGCCGGTACGCGCTGGTGACCATGTGCATCGGCGGTGGGCAAGGCATCGCGGCCATTTTCGAGCGCCTCTGACACGCCCCGCCATCGCCGATGGCGATGGCATGCGCGCGCTTCGGCACGGTGCGGCCCACGATGGCTGGGCCATCATCCAGGCGGGCGCGCGCCAGATGCGCCATGTTCCATACCAGGTTCTCCAGGAGACTTTTTCCCCATGCTTCGTCGACATATCCTTTCTCTTGCCACCCTCGCCTGTGCCTTGGGCGCTATGCCTGCCCATGCCCAGACCAGTGCACCCGCTGCCGGCGCCTATCCCGCCAAGCCCATCCGTTTGATCGTGCCCTTCCCGCCCGGCGGCGGCACCGACATCCTGGCCCGCCTGGTCGCCGCCAAGCTGACGGAAGCCAACAAATGGACCGTGGTGGCCGACAACAAGCCGGGAGCTGGCGGCACCATCGGTATTACCGAGGCGGTGAAGGCCGCTCCCACAGGCTATGACATCGTCATGGGCCAGAAGGACAATCTGGTCATCGGCCCCTGGCTGTACAAGAACCTGCCGTGGGACCCCACCAAGGACCTGACGGCCGTGGCCCACGTGGCGTACACGCCCGTGGTCATCGCCACGAGTGTCAACTCCAAGTACAAATCTTTGGCCGACGTGGTGGCGGCCGCCAAGGCCGCGCCGGGCACCGTCACTTATGGCTCGCCCGGCAACGGCACCTCCATTCACCTGGCGGGCGACCTGTTCGAGAAAGCTGCCGGCATCAAGCTGAGCCACGTGCCCTACAAAGGCTCCAACCCGGCGCTCATGGATGCCTTGGCGGGCAATGTGGAACTGCTGGTTTCGTCGCTGCCTTCGGCGATGGGTCAGATCAAGGCGGGCAAGCTGCGCCCGTTGGCGGTCACCTCGGCCAAGCGCAGTTCGTCGCTGCCCGACGTGCCCACGGTGGCCGAGTCCGGCTTCAAGGGCTTTGACGTGAGCACCTGGTACGGCGTGCTGGCGCCGGCAGGCACGCCGCCAGCCGTGGTGAACACGCTCAACGCAGAAGTCAACAAACTGCTCGCCACCGCGGACATGAAGGCAGCCATCCAAGCGCAAGGTGCAGAGCCGCAGGCCATGTCGCCGGAACAGTTCTCAACCCTGCTCAAAAACGAATACGGGCAGTGGAAGGGTATCGTGGAAGCCTCGGGTGCACGGATTGAGTAACCCGTGCTCGCGGCGTCCCGTTCCGTGACCGGGGCGCGAAAAGACAACGGCTCGCGTTGCGAGCCGTTTTCATGTGTGGCGACGTACGCCCCGGGTCAATCCCGCACGACCAGCACCGGCACGTGGGCCACGCCCAGCACGCGCTGTGTGACGCTGCCCAACACCAATTTTTCCAGCCCGCGGCGACCGTGCGATCCCATCACGATGAGGTCCGCGCCCGTGCTCTCGACGGCGCGCTGGATGCCGTCGTGGATCGCATGCCCCTCGCCTACCATGGTGTTGACGCTGGCGACCCCTGCCTGGGTGACAGCGGCCTTGGCGGCGTCCAGGGCCGTGTTTGCCTCGGCCGTCGCGGCACTGAGGTATTGGGCCTGGCCGTAGGCGAAATCGGCGCCCACCCCCGTGAAGGGATAAGGGTCGATCACGTACAGCGCCGTCACGGCGCTGCCGAAGGTCTTGGCCAGCGCTGCCGCCTTGGCCACGGCCTTCATGGACGTGTCCGAGCCATCGACGGGAATCAGAATGTGCTTGAACATGGAACCTCCTTTTGGTTAGGGTGGCAGGCCTGGAAGGCCCGCAACAACAACGAGTGTGATGCGTACGCGGCCTCCAAGGCTTGATTCGCATCAATTATTGGGACGCATCCCCTTGAAAGCCACCGCCCCGGCAGGTAACCACCAGGGTATCGCGCCAGCCGCCATCTTCGGTAGGCTGGATGGGTGTGGTTTCATGGATCATGCGCGCATCGTCCAGCAGCATGACGGACCAGGGCTCGCTCAAGGTAAACCGCTGTCCATTCGGGCCCGTGGCTTCGAAGATGCGGGTCTCTCCACCCTTGATGCCCTGGCGGCTTACCAGGAACACCGCCACCAGGTCCACGCCGTCGCGGTGCGCGCCTTCGGGTGTCGGACGGCCGATGCCGCCCTCGGTGTCAATGCGGAACTGATGTGCTTCGATGTAGCAGGGTTGAGACGGTTGCCCGCACATCGCTTGCGAGAGGCCAGCAGCCGCCTGCATGAGTTGCCGCCACACCGGTCGAGCCACCATTTCGTCACGCATGGGCGCAAACCAGCGCTGCAGCCCTCCGTGCAGCGCGTTGTACTCCACCGGCTGCCAGTGCGCGCGGTGCGGTGCCTGGTTCACGGCGGGTCCCTCGACAATGAAGCAGGAGTGGCGCCGCCTGCGGTACCGGCCTCCGTCCTTGAGGTAGTCATCCGGGGGCAGATCCGACCAGTCGGCCGCCAGGGCCTGCAAATCGTTCAAGGCACATCCCACCCATGTCGCTGTGTCCCGGGGTTGCAGCACCGCATAACCCCGGTCACGCAACTGCGCGACGACCTGTGAGGGCGGTGTATAGGGAGGGGAGAACGTCACATGTGCCATAGGCACACAAGCTTAAGGCAACACCGCCGAGCACACGCAGTGTTGGCTCAAAACTTCGGGTGGGAAATGCCTCCCTCGAAAAGCCTGGACCCTCATCGTGCTGCGGTCATCAGATGCCAGGCTTCAGGCCTGCCTCAGCGATCACCGCGCCCGTGGCCTCGGCCGTTGCCGTTGCCTTTTCCATTCCCACGGCCGCGATGGTCATCATCCCGGTCGCGGCCGTTCCAGTGGCCTCGGCCATCGTCAAACGAACGGCCATCGAACCGGTCGCGGTCATCGCGGAATTTGCCGGGCCGGCGCGGGGGTTCCTTCACGAAATACACGGGTTGACCGCAAGCAGAGTAGCGCGCGCAGTGCTTGGACCAGTTCTTGGCATGGCCCGGCGGCACATACATATAGATGGGCGAACGGGGAACATACACCGCGGGAGGTGCGATCACCACCGGCTGCGGGTACAGCAGCGCAGGCGCGCTGTTGCCGATATCCACGCGGCCGTAGACGCCGGGAGCGATTTGCCCGCCCACCGTGGCGTTGATGTAGGTCTGGGCTGCCACGCCACCGGCGGAGGCTGCCACGGCCAAGGCCATAGCCAAACCGCGGGCCAGTTGGAGGGTTGAGGAGAGGGAGTGAGGCTCGCGGTTTTTCATGGTGATTGCTGATGCCGAAAACAAACTGGTGGAATGCACGGCCATTTGTAACTGCACAAATGGGAAAAAGGCGCAGATACTCTCTGAAAAATGTAAGCAATAGCGTATTCGCCACGGTAATGCGCCTGGTGCTTATCGGTGGAACTACGCTGCACAGGTTTTCTTATCAGCGACAATGATCCATTGAGACCGGCAATGCGCTCCGTTGGAACCATTGCAGAGAAACAAAGCTGCGCCACTGTGTGCGCAGTAAGTGGACAAGATGAACATCGTAATACTCGACGATTACCAGGACGCCGTGCGCAAGCTGCATTGCGCGGCACGGTTGGACCCCTACTCCGCAAAGGTCTACACGAACACCGTCAAGGGGTTGGGGCAGCTATCGGTGCGCTTGCGGGACGCAGATATCATCGTGCTGATCCGCGATCGCACGCAGATCACGCGCCAACTGGTGGACAAGCTGCCGCGCCTGAAGCTGATTGCCCAGACCGGCCGCGTGGGCGCGCACATTGACCTTGCTGCCTGCACCGAGCGGGGAATCGCCGTCGCTGAAGGCGTGAGTTCCCCCGTTGCGCCAGCGGAACTCACATGGGCTCTCATCATGGCCGCCATGCGCCGTCTTCCCCAGTACATCGCCAACCTCAAGCACGGCGCATGGCAACAGTCGGGCCTGCGTGCCGCATCCATGCCGCCTAACTTCGGGTTGGGCAATGTCCTGCGTGGCAAGACGCTGGGCATCTGGGGCTACGGCAGGATCGGGCAGATCGTGGCAGGTTATGGGCGCGCTTTTGGGATGAACGTGCGCGTGTGGGGGCGGGAAGCCTCACGGGTCCAGGCACTGAGCGACGGCCTGCAGGTAGCGGCCACACGGGCAGAGTTTTTCTCCCAATGCGATGTGGTTTCACTGCATGTGCGTTTGACCGAGGAAACGCAGGGCATGATCACGCTAGAGGACCTGTCGTGCATGCGGCCGACGTCCCTTCTCGTCAATACGTCACGTGCCGAGCTCATCGAGCCCGACGCCCTGATCGCCGCATTGAACAGAGGCCGCCCGGGCATGGCTGCTGTGGATGTATTTGAAAGCGAGCCCATTTTGCAAGGCCACGCACTGTTGCGGCTTGAGAACTGTATTTGTACACCGCACATCGGCTACGTCGAACAAGACAGTTACGAGCTCTATTTCGGAGCCGCCTTTGACAATGTGGTGAACTACATCAAAGGCACGCCCTCGAATATCGTCAACCCCGGCGCGCTGCAGGTCCGACGCTGAACGGTTGCTGATATCAAGAGAAAGGGCTCCCCAAGGAGCCCTTTTTTACGAGATCCGCACTCAAGGCGAGGCGGAACAGGTCGATCAGTTCAACGGCGTCTTCTTGCCTTCCTTGTAGGTGTACAGCGTAATGGCCGGGTTCTTCATTTCGCCATTGGGTTCAAACGCAATGTTCGCGGTCACGCCCTTGTAGTTGGACTTGAGCAACTCGGGGATATACACCTTCGGGTCCCAGGAGCCGGCGCGCTTCATAGCGTCCACCAGCAGCATGGTCGCGTCATAGGTGTACGGGCTGTAGACCTGGAACTGGTTGGGGTACTTGGCGTCGTATTTGGCCTTCCAGGCCGTGCCGCCAGGCATCTTGGCCAGGGATGCGCCACCCTCTGCGCAAATCACGTTAGCCAGCGTCTTGGCGCCTGCCGCCAGCTTGGCAATTTCCGTGGTGCATACGCCATCCCCACCGAAATACTTGGTGTTGGCCAAACCCAGTTGCTCCATCTGGCGCAACATGGGACCCGCCTGAGGATCCATGCCGCCGAAGAAGATCGCATCGGGGTTCTTGGCCTTGATGGCCGTCAAAATAGCCATGAAGTCCGTCGCCTTGTCCGTGGTGAACTGCTCGTCCACAACCTTCATGCCTTTCTCGGCTGCCACGCGCTTAAACACGTTGGCAACGCCCTGGCCATAAGCGGTGCGGTCATCCACGATGGCCACGGTCTTCAGCTTCAGGGTTTCCGCCGCGTAAGCTGCCAGTCCAGCACCCAGAGCGTTGTCGTTCGCAATGATGCGGAAGGTGGTTTTGTAGCCGGGGCGCGTCAGGTTGGGGTTGGTTGCGGCGCCAGTGACGTGGGGGATCCCGCAGTCGTTGTAGACCTTGGAAGCAGGAATCGTGGTGCCCGAGTTCAGGTGCCCGACCACCCCCGCGACCTTCGCATCGCACAACTTCTGTGCGGCCGCCGTGCCTTGCTTGGGATCAGCGGCATCGTCCTCCGCCACCAATTCCAGCTTCACCTTCTTGCCACCGATCGTGACGCCCTGGGCGTTCAGCTCTTCAATGGCCATGCGAGCGCCGTTTTCGTTGTCCTTGCCGTAGTGCGCCTGGGCGCCGGAGACCGGTGCCACGTGACCAATCTTCACCACCTCTTGAGCAGCGGCCACACCGGCAACCGCTGCGATCGCAGCAGCCACGGTCATTTTCAACTTCAGTTGCATATGGATCTCCAATTAAGAAAAGCGCTGGAAATATTGTTGTGAACCAACGCGGAGAAACATATCGCAATTTATGTTCCACATCACTAGGGAACACAAGAAGGTTCTGCGAAACGACACAGGGAAATACCCTGACGCAGCATCAATGGCCGCTGCGCTCGCCTGCCAGTTCCTCGGCCACGGCTTCATAGACGGCCTGCCGCACTACCGATTCCACTTCCTCTCGCAGACGAGGCACCATGGACCGTGTCTGCTCCTGTACCACCACTGCGATCGCCTCGCGCAAACGTTGGTCCAGCACGACGTCCACGCGCTGCATCACGCGATGCACCACGTACTCCTCAAACCCGTAGGGCAGCGCTGCAGGCAGCGGCGCAACCGGCGCGGGAGCTGCGAGGGGCGGTGTTGAATGCGGAGCCCCTGGCAAAGGCACAGAGAGCGACGCAGCGGTGGTCGCAGGTCGTGTCACCGGAGGCGACGGACGCGCCGAGCTCCCTTCGGCTTCGGGCATCTGCACCACGTCGGTGAGCGTGGGCACGAATCTGGGAGGTTTCTTGGTGGGTGTTGTCATCCCGCGCTTTCCTTGAGTACCAGATCGTGGCGAACGATGTCATACCCCAGCGCGGCATAGCCGCGCCAGCGCTCCCGCGCGCGCTTCCGATCATCCTCATCCACCTGGCTGACCACCTCCACGACCCGAGCGTACTGCGCAAATCCCTCGGGCAAGACATTTCCCAGGTTGACCAACACGTCCCGATTCGGACTGGTACGAGGGTCTTGCACCAACACGGTGGGAGAGGCACGCAGAATTTCCTCGTCGGCGTCTCCCAGGCAATGGCCGACGAAATCCGAAGGCGCCAACGCCCAGAGCTGGCGATCCAGCCGCAGCAAGGTGTCTGCATCACCCGTGACCGTCACCCGCGCATCCTGCCGGGTGGCTTTTCGCACCAGGCGACAGACATACGCCAGTTTGTCGGGTGCATTGAAGTGGAATGCCACCTGTGTCATGCGGGCACCTTCAACGACATGGCCCTCAAGCCACCGACTTGCGGCTGCGCGTCTTTTGCTTGGGTTTCACGGTACTCACTGTCGCCCGCTCCAGCAGATAGTGCACCAGCAGTCCCACAGGGCGGCCGGTGGCGCCCTTGGCGGCGCCGCCCTTCCAAGCCGTCCCTGCAATGTCCAGGTGCGCCCACGGCGTGTCCCCGACGAAGCGCTGCAGGAACTTCGCGGCGGTGATCGAACCACCGGCCCGGCCTGCCACATTGGCCATGTCGGCAAAATTGCTCTTGAGCCCTTCTGCGTACTCGTCATCCAAGGGCATACGCCAGCAGGGGTCGAGCGCGGCATCGCCTGCCGATAGGAGTTGTGCCGCCAACATGTCATCGGAGGCAAACAGTCCGCTGCGCAGGCCACCAAGCGCCACCACACAAGCGCCTGTCAATGTGGCAATGTCCACCACGGCGGCTGGCTTGAAGCGTGCCGCGTAGGTCAGCGCGTCGCACAGGACCAAACGCCCTTCTGCGTCTGTGTTGAGGATTTCGATGGTCTGGCCGCTCATGCTCGTCACGACATCGCCGGGCTTGACCGCTTTACCATCGGGCATGTTTTCGCACGCAGGAATGAGGCCCACCACGTTGATCGCCGGCCGGAGTTCCGCCAGCGCCCGGAACACGCCCAGGACGCTCGCCGCCCCGCCCATGTCGAACTTCATCTCGTCCATCTCCGCCGCGGGCTTCAGCGAGATCCCCCCGGTGTCGAACGTGATGCCCTTGCCCACCAGCACCACGGGAGCCTGCGTGCGGGCCGCGCCGTTGTAGCGCAATTCCACCAGGCGAAGCGGCTGGTCGGACCCTTGAGCCACCGCCAGAAACGCCCCCATGCCCAGCTTGGCCACCTCGGTAGGGCCCAGCACCTGGCACTGGACGCCGGGGTATTTCGCAAGCGTCTTGGCGGCATTGGCCACCAGCGTGGGGGTCGCATGGTTGGCAGGGCGATTGGCCCACTCGCGCGCAAACTCTACACCGGCCGCCACGGCCGTGGCCGTGGCGAACTCCGGCTGCACCGCACCCGCATCGGGCACGCCCAGGGTGACACGCAGCAAGGCACGCGGCTCAGCCTTGGTTTTGGTGGCCGTATAGACATAGCTCCCATCGGCCACCGCACGCACCGCAGCGCCGATGGCGCCCCGCTGGGCCGAGGTTCCAAACACCAGCGCCATGCGCTTGACCGACGGCAACTTGAACGAGGGGGATAAGGCTTGCATGGCCTGGCGCACCGCATGTGCATCGGCCGCACCGCACCCCAGCAGCACAACCCGGCGCGCCGCAACACCGGCGGGGGCGTAGCACTGCAGGAGCTTGCCCGGCTTCACCTCCAGATCGCCTTGCTTGAGCGCATGCTCAACCATGGTCGACAGCACGTCGCTGCCCGGCAGGAAGCCTTCAGGCACCAACACCACCAGCAGGTCGCATTTGTGCGCAGCAGCGGCAGCCAGCGAAAGCGTCTTCAGTTCGAAGTTCATAATCAGCGTTTTCCTTCGAGCCAATGTTATTCGATTCATCCATTCGCAAGGAGCTGGCCCGCACCTTCGGCGCGACCCTGGTGGTTCTGGTCACCGTCGTGATGACCATGATGCTGATCCGTACGCTGGGCCAGGCATCCCGGGGCAGCGTGAACCCTTCCGACGTGATGCTGGTCATGGGTTTCACGGTGCTGGGACAACTGCCCACCATCCTCAGCCTGAGCCTGTTCGTCACGGTGGTGGGGGCGCTGTCGCGCATGTACCGCGACAGCGAGATGGTCATCTGGTTTTCGGCAGGGCGCGGACTGATGAGCCTGCTGGCACCGCTGTTCCGGTTTTCTTGGCCCGTCATGCTGACCATCGCCGCGCTGTCGCTCGTGGTCTGGCCCTGGGCCAACCGGCAGATCCAGGAGCTCAAGACGCAATACGAGCAGCGCAGCGACGTGGACCGTATCGCGCCCGGGGAATTCCAGGAATCCTCCAATGGCTCACGCGTGTTCTTCATTGACAAGGACGCACCGGATGCCAACTCGGCCAGCAACGTTTTCATTGCCACCAACGAACCCAACCGCGAAACCGTCACCTCCGCGCAAAGCGCGCGCCTGGAGATCCGCAATGGCGAACGCATGGCGGTGTTGAGCAACGGGCAGCGGCTGGAGACGCTGCGGGACAAGCCGGGCCTGCGCGTCAGTGAATTTGCCGAGTACGGCACGCTTGTGGGTGGCGGATCGCAGAACGACCCCGAGGCGGCCTCCATCAAGACCCGCGACACCTGGGAGCTGGTCAGCGACCCGCAGCCGCGCCACCAGGCGGAACTGGGCTGGCGCATCGGCATGGCGCTGGCCGCGTTGAACTTCGTCGTCCTGGGCCTGGCGGTGGCCGTCGTCAACCCGCGGGCGGGGCGCAGCACCAGCCTGGTGTTCGCACTGTTCGCCTTTGTCGTGTACTACAACCTCATGACCGTTGGACAGACATGGATCGGCGTGGGCAGGCTGGGCTTGCTACCGTTCATGCTGATGCTGCACGGCGGTACCCTGGCCCTGGGCCTGCTGCTGCTGGCCGCGCGCCACAACCACTGGTCGCTGCGCAGCCTCCTGGGCCGGAGGACGGCATGAAAACCATCCGCCGCTTCATCTACCGCGAAGTCGTCGTGGGTGTGGCCTTCGTCACCCTCGCCTTCCTCGCGCTGTTCTTCTTCTTCGACATGGTGGACGAGCTACGCTGGGTGGGCCGCGCGGGCGCCAATGGCTACCAGCTCTCGCACGCGCTGCTGTTCGTGGCGCTGAGCCTGCCGCAGCACCTCTACGAACTGCTGCCCATCACCGTGCTGATCGGCACCATCTTCGTGATGGCACGGCTGGCGCAGAGTTCGGAGTTCACCATCATGCGCACCAGTGGGCTGGGTCCCTGGCGGGCGCTGAGCACGCTGCTGATGCTCGGCTGCGCGTTCGTCATGGTCACAGTCATCGTCGGGGACTACATTGCCCCGGCGAGCGAAAAAGCGGCCTCCCTCGTGAAAGCCCGCCGGCTGGGCCAGATCAGCACTGGCGCCACGGGCGCATGGCTGAAGGAGCGCCAGGGCGACCATTCGATCGCTGTGAATGTGCGCGCCGTGGACCCCAATGGCGCCATGCGCGGCGTGCGGGTGTTCGAGTTCGATGCGCGCGGACGCGTCGCCGCCACCATCCAGGCGGAACAGGCCACCTTCGACGACGCCCGCGATGCGTGGAATCTGCAGCAGGTCCAGCGCACCCTTTTCGAGGCCGAGGCCGATGGCGGCATGCGCGTGTCGCGCCTGCAAGAGCCCACCTTGCGTTGGCCCACGCGCATCAGCCCCGACATGGTGGCCGCGTCGCTGCTCAAGCCGGACAAGATGGCGACGATCGAACTGTTCCGCTTCGTACGCCACCTGGAGGCCAACGGCCAGTCGGCACAGCGCTACGAGATCGAGTTCTGGCGCAAGGTCTTCTACCCCTTGAGCTGCCTGGTGATGGTAGTGCTCTCCCTGCCCTTCGCCTACCTGCATTTCCGCTCGGGGGGCATTGCGGGCTATGTGTTCGGCGGGGTGATGGCGGGCATCAGCTTCTTCCTGCTGAACAATGTGTTCGGCTTCGCGGGCAATCTGCAGAACTGGTCGCCCTGGCTGACCGCGGCCGCGCCGGGCCTGATCTATTCCGTGCTTTCACTGGCAGCGTTTGGATGGCTGGTATTGAGGCGCTAGACCCACCGCAGTAGACCCATGACGAACCCTAGTACCAACGGCATCGTGCTGTTCGCACACGGCTCCCGCGACCCCCTGTGGCGCCTGCCCATGGAGGCGGTGCTCGCGCGCATGCGCGCCGAGCAGCCCGCGCTGGAAGTGCGCTGCGCCTACCTGGAGCTGTGCGCGCCCGACCTGCCTTCAACGGTTGCCGCGATGGCGGCGCAGGGCATCACCCAGGTGGGCATCGTGCCCATGTTTCTCGGCACCGGGCGGCATGCGCGCGAAGATCTCCCCCGCATGGTCGAGGAGCTGTCCCAGGCGTTTCCACAGATGCGCCTGCACCTCAGCCCTCCCATCGGCGAGGACGAACGCATGACGGCCCTGATGGCGCGCATTGCCGCCGAAGTATTGGTGCCGTAACGATATCTGCACCTTTCGCGCCCGCCGTTAGATTGATGCAGCATAATGATGCGACTTCTTAGCCGCATTTCAATATGAATCTGCACCAGTTTCGCTTCGTTCAAGAGGCGGCGCGCCGCAACCTCAACCTCACCGAGGCCGCCAAGGCACTGCACACCTCGCAGCCGGGGGTATCCAAGGCGATCATTGAGCTGGAGGACGAGTTGGGCGTGGACATCTTCGCGCGCCACGGCAAGCGGCTCAAGCGCGTGACCGAGCCCGGCCAGCACGTGCTCAAGAGCATCGAACTCATCATGCGCGAGGTGGGCAACCTCAAACGCATCGGCGAGCAGTACAGCGCCCAGGACAGCGGCACCCTCGCCATTGCCACCACCCACACCCAGGCGCGTTATGTGCTGCCCGTACCGGTGGCCAAGCTACGCGAGGCGTATCCCAAGGTCAACATCAGCCTGCACCAGGCCACGCCGCACGAGGTGGCGCGCATGGTGATCGACGAAGTGGCCGAGATCGGCATGGCCACGGAGTCGCTGGCGGAGTATCCCGACCTCGTCACCCTGCCCTGCTACGAGTGGCAGCACGTCCTGGTGCTGCCCCCCAGCCATCCGCTGGCGCAAAAGGAGCGCGTGGGGCTGGAGGACATCGCGCACGAGTCGCTCATCACCTACCACCCCTCATTCACCGGGCGCGGCAAGATCGACCAGGCCTTCGCCACCCGCAAGCTGCAGCCGCGCATCGTGCTGGAGGCCATCGACTCCGACGTGATCAAGACCTACGTGCGCCTGGGGCTGGGCATCGGCATCGTGGCGGAGATGGCCATGCGCGACGACCCGCTGGGCGACCTCGTCGTGCGCCCCGTCGGCCATCTGTTCGGTCAGAGCGTGGCGCGCGTGGCTTTCAAGCGCGGCGCCTACCTGCGCAACTTCGTCTACAAGTTCGCGGAGCTGCTGAGCGACCGCCTGAGCCGCGACCTGATTGCCCGCGCCATGACCGGGCACGTCAACGACTATGAGTTGTGATGCGCCCTGAGCCGCTTTGAGGCTTCCCGCATGGGGACGACGCCAGCGGCCTGGGCAAGCCCGCCCCAAGACCCGTGTTCGCAAGGCATGCGGCCGTCGGAACGCCACGCGTTGCGCCAGTTTTGAATGAGTGACACCCAATGACCACGCCCCACTTTCCCAGCCGCCTGCCCAACGTGGGCACCACCATCTTCACCGTGATGTCCGCGCTGGCGGCCGAACACCAGGCCGTGAACCTCGGCCAGGGCTTTCCTGACTTCCACTGCGACCCGCAACTGATCGACGCCGTCACGCGCGCCATGCAGGCCGGCCATAACCAGTACCCGCCCATGGCCGGCGTGCCCGCGCTGCGGCAGGCCGTTGCTTCAAAAATTGAAGCACTTCACAGTCGCCAGTATTGCCCCAACGCCGAAATCACCATCACGGCCGGGGCGACCCAAGCCATTCTCACCGCCATCCTCGCCTGCGTGCAGCCGGGCGACGAGGTGATCGTGCTGGAGCCCTGCTACGACAGCTACGTGCCCAACATCGCGCTGGCCGGCGGCGTCGTGGTCCGGGTGCCGCTCACGCCGGGCAGCTTCCGCCCTGACTTTGCCAAGATCGCGGCGGCCATCACGCCGCGCACGCGCCTCTTGATCATCAACACGCCACACAACCCCAGCGCCACCGTGTGGACGGCCGACGACATGCGCACGCTGGAGGAACTGCTGGCCCCCACGGACGTGCTCCTGATCAGCGACGAGGTGTACGAGCACATGGTCTTCGACGGCGCCGAGCACCAGAGCGCCGCGCGCTTCGCGGGCCTCGCGGAACGCGCCTTCATCGTCTCCAGCTTCGGCAAGACCTTCCACGTCACGGGTTGGAAGGTGGGCACGGTGGCTGCCCCCGCCGCCATGACGGCGGAGTTCCGCAAGGTGCACCAGTTCAATGTGTTCACCGTGAACACACCCATGCAGTACGGCCTCGCGGACTATTTGCAGAACCCCGCGCCTTACCTGCAGCTGCCGGCCTTCTACCAGGCCAAGCGCGACCTGTTCCGCCAGGGGCTGGAGGGCTCGCGACTCAAGCTGCTGCCCAGCACCGGCAGCTACTTCCAGTGCGTGGACATCTCGGCCGTGAGCGACCTGAACGAAGCGGACTTCTGCCAGTGGCTCACGCGCGAGATCGGCGTGGCCGCCATTCCCCTGTCGGCTTTCTATGGCGACGGCTTCGACCAGCGCGTGGTGCGCTTTTGCTTCGCCAAGAAGGACGAAACGCTGCGTGCGGCCATCGAACGCCTGCGCACGCTTTAAGCCAAAACAGGCCCCCGCGCTTATCCAGCAAGCGCTAGCAGCTCATCATTCAATAGCACCCAGGAGCGTTGCCTTTTGGCGGACGCAATCGACGGCGAGCGGCGTAGCGCATGGCGCGGGCCTGCACCTGTGACACTCCGTGCGGCACAGAGGTGCCGCGGAAAGTCGCGCCACTGCGCCGCGCAGCCGAGCAAGCCGTGGGGCAGTACGGCGGATGCCACCATTGCCCGCCCGCCACCGCCGGGAGACCTGAGGCGCACGAGAGGGACCCGCATTCACCTCGACCTTTCCGCCGTCGACCGGCACGGGCGATAGCCGCGGCGCACCCTGGTTCACGACGTTGGTATGTTTTTGATAGCTTTCAGCGCCCGTCCCACAAGCGCCAGAGGCCAATTCGATCTCAACTCACAACAGCACGATGTCGTACTGTTCTATTCTTGCAATTTAATTCATTTAATTTCAATAACTTGCGAAAGTTTTTACTCCAAAAAATCAGCACCCATAAGGAACGTCACCTTTGAACGAGACTCCTCAAATCTCAGCCCGACACTGTGGCCAGATTAACCAGAATGCCCATTTGGGCAGTTGGCATCTCGATCTTGGCTCGCAACTCCTCACTTGCTCCGATGAAGCCTGCCGCGTGCTCGGCCTGGATGTTGGTGCGCCAATAGCCTTCGAGCGATTCCTGCAGTGCATTCACCCTGAAGACCGCCCCCTCTTCGATAGGGCATGGGATGCTGCCATGTGCGGAAAGTCCCTTGATCTGCGGTATCGCATCGTCAGCGGAGGGCAGGTTCGCTGGATACACCTGCGGGCAACATTCAAGGGCGACGCCTCTGGTCGGCCCAGAGCGGCAGACGGGACGGTAGAGGACATCACCGATCTCAAGAGGGTCGAGCAGGCGCTGAACTCTATGCGCCGACAGCGAGAAGAGTTAGCCAGCCACGTTCCCGGTATGCTTTACCAATACCGTCTTCGTCCGGACGGCAGCTCGCACTTCCCTTATGCCAGCGCGAGGATACAGGAAATATACGGGGTTGCACCGGAGGATGTTGTTGAAGATGCCACTCCTGCGTTCGCTGCGCTCCATCCTGAAGACCGCGACCGTGTGCATGAAACCATACAGGCGTCGGGGCAGTCACTCGCGCTTTGGCATGACGAGTACCGAGTGCAGTTTCCAGACGGTCGGGTGATCTGGGTCGAAGGCGAGGCGTCGCCTGAAGCCATGCCTGATGGGAGCATCCTCTGGCACGGCTATATCCATGATGTCACCTCACGCAGAAGATCCGCGGAAGAGCTTCGCCTTGCGGCTAAAGTTTTTGAGCACGCAGGAGAGGGCATCCTCGTTACGGACGCTCAAGGCCACATTGTCAACGTCAATCGGGCGTTTTCCGTGATCACTGGTTATGCGCGGGAGGAAGTAATGGGTCAGACACCTCGTCTGCTCGAGTCCGATCGCTATGACGATGAGTTCTATCAGACCGTTTGGCAGGCTCTGCGTGAGCACGACTATTGGCACGGAGAGCTCTGGTGCCGACGCAAGAACGGCAGTCAGTTTGCCGCGCTGCTGACGATCAGTGCAGTCCCGGATATGCGGGGCAATATCGAGCATTACGCAGCCATGTTTTCTGACATCACGGCGCTGAAGGAGAACCAGCAACAGCTTGAACGCGTTGCTCATTACGACCTGCTCACCGGCTTGCCCAATCGACTATTGCTTGGAGACCGCCTTAAGCAGGCCATTCGTCAGACACGTCGGCGTGGCATGCACCTGGCGGTTGTCTTCATCGATCTGGATGGATTCAAGAAGGTCAACGACCAGCACGGCCACGCAGTCGGCGACAAATTGCTTTCCGTCCTGTCCAGGCGTATGACGCAGGTGTTGCGCGAAGGCGATACCTTGGCCCGTCTTGGTGGTGATGAGTTTGTCGCTATTCTGGTCGACCTGCCGGATATTTCCGTCAGCATACCGATTCTCGATCGCCTGATCGAGGTGGCTGCACAGCCCGTACCGATTGGTGACGCACTGTGCGAGGTGAGCGCGAGTATCGGTGTGAGCTACTACCCGCAAGGCGAAGATATCGACGCCGACCAACTGCTGCGGCAGGCAGATCAGGCTATGTATCGTGCCAAGCAAGCCGGCAAGAATCGATATCACGTTTTCGATACGGAGAAGGATCGTACGCTGCGCACCCGTCACGACGGATTTGACAGCATAGAGAATGCACTTGCCAATGGGCAGTTTCTGCTTTATTTCCAACCTAAGGTCAACATGCGCACCGGTGAGGTGCTGGGCGCCGAAGCCTTGATCCGCTGGCAACATCCGACGCGTGGCTTGTTATCTCCTGCCTCCTTCATACCCATCATTGAGAACCATCCGCTCGGGATTGACGTGGGGAAATGGACCATCGAGGCTGCGCTGACCCAGATCGAAGTTTGGCGCAAGGCCGACCTTCATGTCCCGATCAGCGTGAATATCGGTGCGCGGCACTTGCTGCAACCGGACTTCATCATGCATCTACGGGGTATGTTGTCACGACATCCCGGCGCCCAGCCGCAAGACCTTGAACTGGAAATCCTCGAAACCAGCGCCGTGGAGGACTTCGTTCAAGTGTCTCAGTTGATGGCGCTGTGCGAGAGGATGGGATTGCGTTTTGCCCTCGACGATTTCGGCAGCGGCTATTCATCGCTGACCTATCTGAAGCGCCTGCCCGCGCACCTGCTCAAGATCGACCAAGGTTTTATACGCGACATGCTCGAGGATCCGGACGATATCGCCATCCTGGATGCGCTACTGGCACTGGCAAGGTCGTTTGGCAGGAACTGCATCGCGGAGGGAGTCGAATCCATTCAGCATGGTGAAATGCTGCTGCGTATGGGATGCGAGTGGGGCCAGGGTTATGCCATCGGGCATCCGATGCCGGCGCATGAATTCGAGCAATGGCTACACACCTGGCAGGTACCCTTATCCTGGAAGGGATTCAAACCTGACAGTCGCTCCTCGCTGCCCGTGCCGTTCACATACGTCGACCACCGGGTCTGGATTTCCCAGATGATCGACTATCTGTCAGGTAAGACCCAAGTGCCGCCTCAACCCGAAGCACTCCAATACTGGCGGGATCAAAGTGGCCGCCCTACGTTCTTCGGCAAGGATCCTGATGATCAGGTCGATGTCCTGCATCAGAGCATCCAGCAGTTAGCGCACACCCTGAGTGAAATGAAAAATGCCGGCCGTGTCGAGGCATTGAGGGCTGGCATCGACAAGTTGCAACATTTGCAGGCGGATCTGCTGGGATTGCTGCCGCCAGACCAGAAGCCGGATTGATGCCATGCATGGGTCAAAGGGTTGACGTGCAAGAGGCTGATCCACCCATCGGCGGCGCCACGGGCGCGCAGGACATTATGCGCTGGGTGGCTTCGCAATTGCCTCGGCAATCCAGGTGTAATCGAGTCGTCTTCTCGGACTCCCCGTTCCATTTACGTTTCATTGAAAGAGAGAGCAACGCTTATGCATAAAGAATCTGGCCACACGGCCCTTGACGAGATGCGCTCCCAGTGGCGGTTGATGACGGTTTACGAGCGCTTCGAGCAGGTTGTTGCCATCACGCTGTCGGGCGTCATGTCGATGGTGATTGTGATTTCGCTGATTCAGTTGATTCGGCTCGTCTTCACGCTGCTCGTCATGGATGCACTGAATCCACTGGATCATAAGGTTTTTCAGCTGGTATTCGGTGCTACCATGACGCTGCTGATCGCGATGGAATTCAAGCATTCAATCGTCAAAGTGGCGCTGCGTAAGGAAAGCGTCATCCAGGTCAAGACCGTCATTCTGATCGCGATCCTGGCACTGGCCCGCAAGTTCATCATCCTTGACCCCGACGTTGATCCTGCCAAAGTGGCCGCCCTGGCGGGGACGATACTGGCCTTGGGTCTGACCTATTGGCTCATGCGTGAACGCGACGACCGGAAGAGCGAGTGATTGACCATGGCTCTTTATAGTCTAGACGGTCGACACGATGCCAGGTCGAGGCACCGCTGGCTCAATCGCTTTCAAACCGTGTTGCTGGTTTTGACCCTGGTGGGGGATCGCGGCTGCAGTTGGCAGTCTGCTGTTGGGCGAGCATGGCCTTTGGCTGGCACTGGCAACATGCGCATTGACCCTGCTGATCGAACCTGTCGTCGCCTCCGCGATGACCTTGCGCCTGCATGGCGTCCGTCCCTTGCGCAGCAATGAAGCCCCCGTAATCTGGTCGTTGCTGCGAGCGCTTACAATGCGCGCCGGGTTGCCGAACACGCCGGTTCCGTACTATGTGCCCAGCGGCATCGTCAATGTCAATGTCAATGCCTTTGCCACCGGCTCCAGGCGCCTTGCCTCCATTGCCCTCATGGATGGTCTGCCCGGCTGGGGAAATCCCGAGCCGTCTTGGTTGCGCACGCATACGGCGGCAGAGGATCGTATCGCGCGCCTGATGGAGTTGGCGCCTCAGCCATCGCAGACCCTGCCGTTCCAAACGGATTATCTCGTGCCAAGGTCGTTCGCCCCGATGTGCCCACCACGCCGGGGCCTGAGCGGCCTTTGGCGCTAAATCACTCGAAAGGAGCCTCCGTCATGTCTTCCCCCGGTCCTTACCCACAACGCCCAGCTCCGGATCATTTCGTCCGGCGGTGGCTCGTCATCACTGCGTGCGTTGCAGCACTCATGCTGTTCTGGCAGTTCCTGCCCGCCATCGAAGCCTGGTTCAGCCCGCGCCAAGCCGCTGAGCGCACCGTCACGCCGCGTGGCGATCTGGCCGCTGACGAACAGGCCACCATCGAGCTGTTCGAGAAATCCCGGGCATCGGTGGTCTACATCACGACGTCCCAACTGGTACGAGATGTCTGGACGCGCAACGTCTTTTCTGTGCCGCGCGGCACGGGTTCGGGTTTTATCTGGGATGACGCCGGTCATGTCGTTACCAACTTTCATGTAATTCAGGGGGCGTCGGAGGCCACTGTCAAACTGGCCGACGGCCGCGATTACCAAGCCGCGCTGGTCGGAGTGAGTCCGGCCCACGATATCGCGGTGCTCAAAATCGGCGTCGGTTTCCAGCGCCCGCCCGCCGTTCCGGTCGGCACCAGCGCAGACCTCAAGGTGGGACAAAAGGTATTCGCCATCGGCAACCCCTTCGGCCTGGATTGGACACTCACCACCGGCATCGTGTCCGCGCTCGATCGATCGCTGCCCGGGGAATCTGGCGGAGTGACCATCGAACACCTGATTCAAACCGATGCCGCCATCAACCCCGGCAACTCGGGTGGGCCGTTGCTCGATTCGGCCGGCCGCCTGATCGGCATCAACACAGCGATCTACAGCCCTTCCGGTGCATCGGCGGGGATCGGCTTCGCCGTGCCGGTGGACACGGTC
Organism: Diaphorobacter sp. ED-3; assembly: GCF_027625375.1. Taxonomy (NCBI): domain Bacteria; kingdom Pseudomonadati; phylum Pseudomonadota; class Betaproteobacteria; order Burkholderiales; family Comamonadaceae; genus Diaphorobacter; species Diaphorobacter sp. ED-3. The sequence goes on from NZ_CP115182.1 coordinate 2,511,036, forward strand.
ATGCGTGTGGTGCCACAACTCATCAAGACCGGCAAATACATCCGTCCGGCGCTTGGGATCGAGGTAGACGAGCAGCTCAACCGCCGATTGCAGGCGCTGACCGGCACCCAAGGCGTGTTTGTGCTCCGCGTCGCCCCTGGCTCAGCGGCGCAAAAGGCGGGGCTGAGCGGTATCACCGTTGGCCCCGAAGGTATCGTGCCGGGAGACCGCATCACAGGCATAGACGGCGCTCCCGTCGACGATGTCGCCAAGCTGCTCGCACGGCTTGACGACCAAAAGGTGGGGGATGTGGTTGTCTTGTCAGTTGAGCGGGCCGGTAAGCCAAGGGAGGTGCGCGTGGAGTTGCAACCTGGCGCCTGATCTGAAGTTGAGAACTTCTGGGGATCGGTAAAAAATAACGATGGATGCATCAAGTATTCGAGCCGCAGAAACTTGATGCCCTACACTTTGGTTGCCAAGGCTTTTTGCTTTTGGGCTCGGACCTCTTCTTGCGCTAGTCCTTATATCGGCAGCAGCTAGCAGCTCAGTTCTCGACGCACAGCGGAAGTGAACGCATTGATCCGCCGAACCATGAAGCGCGGGATGCTCAGTGAGCATCAATCACAGGATCGGTTCACCCGCGCTCCAGAGCAGAAAACTGGCTACTCAGCCACGTGTGAAGCTGAGAAACCGCAGGGCTGATCTGCTTGCGATGCGGACACACCAGATTCAACGGTGACGCTTCGCCAGGATAATCCGGCAGCAGCACAAGCAGACGCTCTGCGGCGACATCTGCACTGACATCCAGCCAGGATTTGTAGGCGATACCTTCACCCTCCAATGACCAGCGCCGCACGACATCGGCGTCATCGCTGAACAACGGTCCCGAAACCTGCACGGTTTGCCCGCCCAGGTTCCACTTGTCGTAGACCCGGCCATTTTGCAGATAGAGCAGGCAGGCATGCTTGCTCAAGTCATCCGGTGTTTGGGGAGAACCGCAGCGTTGCACATACTCCGGCGAGGCAACCAGCACCCGCTGGTTCCAAGGTGCAAGCGGCAGTGCCACGTAGTTGGCGTCTTCATTCGGACCGTAGCGAATCGCCACGTCCACCGGGTCGCGAAACAGATTGGCCATCTGGTCCGACAGGAAAAAACGCAACGTCAATTCAGGATGCTGACGGCGGAACTGCGTCAGCCACGGCAGCAGTATGTTGCGCCCCAGATCGGACGGCGCTGTCACTTGCAGCACGCCCCGCAGCGTGGCGTTCTCACCCCGCAGGTTTTCCTTGCCTTGCTGCAGGGTCTCTAGCACTGAGTGGGCGGTGGGCAGATATTGCTCGCCCTCGGCAGTCAATCGCAGGCTGCGCGTCGTACGGGCGAATAGGCGCACGTCCAGTTCGCGCTCCAGACGTTTGATGGCGGCAGCGACCTGACCAGGCAGCAGATCAGCCTCAAGCGCCGCTGCGGTGAAACTGCCCAGCGCGGCGCTGCGGATGAATAAACCAAGATCATCGATGCGGATCATTTTCACTCCTGAAGTGAAAGTGTTGACGCATTCTGCTTGTTTTTCTTTGCCCATGGGAAGTCGAAAATTGCCGCAAGTGAATGCATCAACCCTTCGACAGCGAGTTTCCATGAAAGCCATCAGCTTTACCCAGCACGCGTTACCCATCGACAATCCACAAGCATTGATCGACATCAGTCTCCCGCGGCCCACGCCTGGCCCTCGGGATCTGCTGGTCGAAGTTCGCGCGGTATCAGTGAATCCGGTGGATACCAAGGTGCGTGCCGGAACTATCACAAAAGAACCGATAATCCTCGGCTGGGACGCCACAGGCATTGTCCGCGAGGTCGGCGCTGAAGTGACGCTGTTTCAGCCGGGCGATGAAGTGTTCTATGCCGGCTCGATTGCCCGCCCCGGCAGCTACAGCGAATTCCATTTGGTCGATGAGCGGATCGTTGGGCACAAGCCTCATTCATTGAGTGCCGCCGATGCGGCAGCATTGCCATTGACCTCGATCACGGCCTGGGAATTGTTGTTTGACCGGCTCGGTGTCGTCGAGGGTACGGGGGAGGGCAAGTGCCTGTTGATCACTGGAGCGGCTGGCGGCGTCGGTTCGATGCTGGTGCAACTGGCCCGAAAGTTGACCCGCCTTACCGTCATTGGTACCGCCTCACGCCAGGAAACCGCTGATTGGGTGCGGCAGTTGGGCGCGCATCACGTGATCGATCACAGCCAGCCACTGCTCGCACAGTTGCAAGCGCTCGGTGTGCCGGAGACCGACTATGTCGCCAGCCTAACCCACACCGAACAACACTTTGCACAACTGATCGACGTGCTCAAGCCACAGGGGCGTCTGGGTGTGATAGACGATCCCGAAACCCTCGATGTGATGCCGCTCAAGCGCAAGTCGCTGTCATTGCATTGGGAGCTGATGTTCACCCGCTCGCTGTACGAAACCCCGGACATGATTAATCAGCATCACCTGCTCAATCGGGTCAGCGCTCTGATTGACCAAGGTGTTCTGCAAACTACCGTGGGCGAGCACTTTGGTGCGATCAATGCGGCAAACATGCGTCGTGCCCATGCGCTGATCGAGAGCGGCAAGGCCCGGGGCAAGATCGTTCTCGAAGGTTTCTGATTTCACTCATCAGACGGGCTCGCCTGCGGGCCCGTTGAACCGCCTGCGGCATCACTTGCCGTTTTTTATGTGGGAGAGTTGACGATGAATACGTCCAGTAACGTGTTGGTATCAATTGCCGTACTCAAGGCCAAGGCAGGCAAAGAACAGGCATTGAAAGAAGAATTGCTGGCACTGATAGCGCCGACCCGCGCAGAGCCGGGCAATCTCGATTATGTGTTGTTCGAGCAGCGTGACGAGCAGGGCACTTTCTATATGCGCGAGGCTTTCAGGGATCAGGCGGCGCTGGATGCGCATTTTTCGATGCCTTACTTTCAGCGCTTTGCCGCCACGGCAGATGATCTGCTGCAAGAGCCGTTGCAACTGATATTCCTTGAACAGGTATCGGCCTGATCATTCAGCCTGTTTAGCCGCACCACCTCGGCCGGGTGTGGACGCGGCCGGCGGATCAATTTGCTCCAGGACGCTCCTTTACTCCGAATTGCGCAACGATGTGAGTGCCCAGCTCCTCAATGACGTCCGCCGCAGGGCGCTTACCGTACTTGAGATTGAGGATAACGTGGTCCACCCCGATTTCCTCAAGCGACTCCAGCAAAACCCGGAGGTGGTCGCGCCCGAGCCTGAACCCCAAATGAATCGGAGTGGGTGGCGTGGACGGGTTCTCACTGAGGTCGATGTAAAGCGACTGAGTGAAGGGCTTATAGACGGAACCACATTGCTTCATGACCTCCATCCGCCAATCTTCCACAATCAGTCGCTGTATATTCGGCGCGCGTGGATAGTTGATCCATCCGGCGCTTTCGCGCGCTATCCAATCCAGTGACTGGCGGCTATGTCCGGTCACGAGCATCGGAATCACTTGGGTTGTGGGTTTGGGAATGAGGTCTGCGCCGCGCAGCTCACCACCGCTCCAGCGGATGGGTTCGAAGCTGGTGCTGTAGGCTCGGCGAATCACCTCGTAGTGCTCTCGAAAGACTTCTCCGCGTCTTTCGGGATCGACGTCAAAGGCTGAAAACTCCACTGGGCGATCGCCGGAGGCTACGCCCAGAATCAAGCGACCTGCGCTCAACTGATCGACGCTGGCTGACGCCTTGGCTGTGTGCAGAGGATGGTGTAAAGGGATGGCAATGGATGCGCTGCCAAGCGCTATCTCTGACGTATGAGCCGCCATATAGCCCATGTATACCCAGGGATCGAAGGCTTGGCCGACATCGCCGAAATTAGGGTCCCGAAGAGGCACGTCGCGAAACCAGAGCGCGGAGAAGCCCAGCTCCTCTGCTCGTTTGGCCAATGCGACCTGGTTGAGCATGCTCGGAATGTCCCCACCGAAGGCCTCCAAAGGGAAGAACAATCCCAGGCTCAAATGACCCGGAGTGAAGGTTCGGCTGAACCCTCGATGCTGCTGATAAGGAATCGTGCTCGGCAGATACATTTTAATCTTCCTCAATGGGAGAAACCGATCAGACAGTAACTACGATCTTGCCGATCTGCTGATTGGCCTCAAGGAAACGGTGGGCTTCCTGGATGTCGCTAAGGGCAAATGTCTTGGCGATGATCGGGCGCAGTGCACCAGACTTCAGTCCTTGGAGAATAAAAGCCTTGGCACGCTCCAGGGCTTCTGGGTCGGCCACGATTTCTGCATAGATATAGCCCTTCAGGGTCAGGCTTTTGCCCAGCACGGTAAACAGCGGGAAAGGCGTTGGCTCTGGGCTGAGTGCACCGTACACCAACAAAATACCTCCACGGGCCATGCTTTGCGTTAGGGGCTCGAAGGAGGGGCCGCCAACTGGGTCGAATACAACACGAGCACCTTGCCCGGCAGTGATGGCCATCACTCGCTCTGCGATGTCCTCTTCGTCGCTCACGATTACATGCGCCGCACCGGCATCCAGCAGGGCCTGTTTTTTCGCACGCGTTCGTGTGATCGCAATCGAGGTGGCGCCGACCATGCGAGCCATTTGGAAGGCTGCCAGGCCGACACTGCTTGATGCTGCGGTGATAATCACAAAGTCACCTTGCTTCAACGCTGCCTGCTCGATTAGCGCCCCCCAGGCGGTGACGTACTGCATCCAGGACGCAGCAGCCTCTTCGAAGGACAGGCCCTCAGGGTTCTTTACCACCAGATGAGCCGGTACATTGGCCAGTTCGCCGTAGGTACCCCAGCGGGCGATATCCAATGGAGGGATTAGAGCGACGGCATCGCCAACCTTTGTCTCGGTTACGTCGCTACCGACTGCGACCACGATGCCAGCGGCCTCATAGCCCAAGCGGCTCGGGAACTCGGCCTCCTGTAGATACGCATGGTTGCGAAACATCACTTCGGCACGGTTCAAGCCAATAGCTTTGACGCCAATCTGCACCTCGTTTGCTGCCGGCGCCGGTACGTCCAGATCTTCCAGCTTCAGAACGCTGGCGTCACCGTATTCATGAATTCTGACAATGCGTGCCATTACGGATACCTCGCTTTTGAATGGGTTTTGATTTACGCGACCTGCAGTGTCGGATAGTCTGTATAGCCCTTGGCGCCACCTGCGTAGAACGTGTTGGAGTCAGGCGCGTTCAGCGGTGCCTTGGCCCTGATGCGTGCGGGCAGGTCCGGGTTAGCCAGGAAGGCGGTGCCAAAGGCCACAGCGTCAAGCTTACCTTCGGCAATAGCTGCCTCTGCCTCATCAGCGCTGTAACCCATATTGCCCACCAACACACCCTTGTACTTTTCACGCGCTACGGGCATGACATCGGCCTTCTGCACGCCGAAGAAATCGGCGCGCATCACGTGCAGGTAAGCCAGCTTGAAGGCATTGAGCCTATCGGCCAGGAAGCCGATGAGGGCCAGCGGGTCGCTGTCCTTCATGCTGTTGAAGCTGTTGAGTGGCGACAGGCGCAGACCCACACGTTCGGAACCGATGGCCTGGGTCACAGCGGTGAGTACCTCGAACAGCAAACGTGCACGGTTTTCCAGCGATCCGCCATAGGCATCGGTGCGCTGGTTGGGCGTGTCGCGCAGAAACTGGTCAATCAGGTAGCCGTTGGCGCCGTGTACTTCCACACCATCAAAGCCGGCGGCAATGGCGTTGCGTGCGCCTTGAGCAAACGCAGCCACGATGCCGGGAATCTCTTCGATGGTCAGGGGGTGGGGCACCGCGTGCGGCACCTTGCCTTGGGGCGTGTGAATCTCACCCTCAATAGCGGTGGCAACGCTGGAGACAATGGGGGCGCCATCGGCAGCGCCAGGGTAGGCTGCGCGGCCAGCGTGCCAGATCTGCATGAAGATGCGTCCGCCCTTGGCGTGCACCGCGTCGGTCACCTGCCTCCAGGCTGCAATCTGCGCGTCGTTGTAGATGCCAGGCTCATTGACGAAGGCCGATGTACCGGGCGCCACCATGGTGCATTCGGAAATCAGCAGGCCGGCGGTGGCTCGCTGGCTGTAGTACTCGGCCATCAGCGCGTTGGGCATGTGGCCAGCGTCGGCACGGGCGCGGGTCAGTGGTGCCAGAAAGATGCGGTTGGGCAGGGTGAGAGAACCTACTTGAAGTGGATTGAATAACATGTGGATGAAACCCCAGATTAGTGAACAGAAAACAGTGGTAAAGCTAACAGTATTCCCAATACTCTGACCTTTGAAAGGTCACTGAAGACTGCTTTGGCACGGCTGGTGCTTTTGCACCCAACGCACGATGTAGTAGACGCAAGTGGGTAAGCCTTTGCTTCCGACAGTTTCGCGGCTGTCTCCAGCCGTACATGCACCAAACGCCTTTGGTCATCCACCGCGTCGCAACTCCCTGACACCCCGGCCCAGCTTGCGGCGCAACAGGGCCCGCAGGGTCACCCCATCCGAGTACCCGACCTGTGCGGCGACCTGGTCGACGCTGGCGTTCCCGGTGCGCAAGAGATGGACGGCATGCTCCACGCGCAGGTCCTGGAAATACGACAGCGGTGTCTTTCCCAAAACGCTTTGCAGCCGCCGCGCCAAGGTGCGCTCGCTTGTGCCCGCGGCGCTGGCCGCCTCGGCCAGCGAGAACCCCTGCGCGAGCCGACGTCTAGCCCAGCACTCGAAGCGCTCCACCATCGGGTCGGCATGCGCAAGGTGGTCGGGAATCACGAACTCGGCTTGCGAACTGCGTGTCTCGACCAGCAGATAGCGTGCCACCAGGGCCGCCAGCGCCGGACTGCGCCCTCGGATGATGCGCAAGGCCAAGTCGACGTGGGCCAAAGCGGCACCCGCGGTGGTGAAGCGTGTCGAGTTCACGATCATGCGTGACTCGTCCAGCGTGACGTTCGGATAGCGCTGCCGAAACATCGGCCCCAGCCACCATGACGTCGTCGCACGATGCCCATCAAGCAGGCCACACTCTGCAAGCAAGAAACTACCGGAGCAAGCGGCACCAAGGTGCGCGCCAGCGGTGGACCACTGCTGTAGCGCCGCGACCGCGTCGGGCACATCGGGGCGTGTGAGTCGAGCCGAGAGCGTGTCAGGCATCTTGTCGCCAAACGCTGGCACGAGCACGACGTCTGGTTTCGGCACACCATGCGCAGTGACCACGGGGACCGTCAAGCCTTGCGCAGTTCGGATGCGACGCCGCACGCCCACCAGCGTGAGCTCTATGTGCGCGGGAGCCTGTGGCAGCGAGCCCGCCATCGCATTGGCTAAGCCCACTGTGTCAGTGAGTGCCGCAAGCCCCAGATCAAACACGCCATCACAAACAAGGAGGTGGAGTTTCATGGCAACAATGATATCAATGTCGTCATTATTGCCTATAGAGATGTCTGTCATGAAGACTTAGACTGCAGTCTCGTTGATCCCTTCACCCACTTTTCCATTTACCCAAAGGAATACAGCATGACCAAGCTCGCCCTGTTTGTTCGCCTCGAAGCCAAACCCGGCCAGGAGGCTGCGCTTGCCGACTTCCTGGCCAGCGCACTGCCGCTCGCCAACGCCGAGTCCGGCACCACGGCCTGGTTTGCATTGAAGTTTGGCCCTTCGACGTTTGGTGTGTTCGATGCCTTTGCCGATGAGGCAGGTCGCCAGGCACATCTGAACGGCCAGATCGCCGCGGCCTTGATGGCCAACGCCGCGACCTTGCTCAGTTCTCCGCCTAATATCGAGAAGGTCGAACTGCTTGCAGCCAAACTGCCTGCATGACAACTCGGCCTTGACCCAATCAGGTCACGCTGCAGGATGGGGGTCACACAGCCCTACGTGCGATCCCAACCTCCTTGCTGTCATTCTTGCAGTCTATGGATTTTCCGGCGAGAAAAGGGCAGATTCAAACCTGCCCACCCACACCCTTGAACTTCTCCACAAACGCAGCGATCTTGTGAAACACCGTCTGCTTCTTGGTGAGGTACTGCGGGTTCAGAGGGCTCATCTTGGGCAGCACAGCATTCAGTTCAGTGCCGCTGTCTGAGGCGAGCCGCTCGGTGGGCAGCGCGGCCGCCAGCGACAGGCGCGCGAACTCGTTGCCCCAGTTGCCGCCCAGGTCCAGCGCCATCATCAGCGCCCAGGCCACGCTGTCCTCGGGCGCCCAGGCCACGCCCTGCGCACCGCCGGGCCGCGCACCCAGCAGCAAAAACTCCGGCGGCAGCGCCTGGGTCCGCGCCGCGTGGAAGGACTGGATGCCCCGGCTGTAGGCCTGCAGCGCCTCGCGCGCGAACGCGGGCAGCGCGGCGTACTGGCGGCGCGCCGCACCCATGATGTCCAGCGTGCGCATGAGCTTGTCGGTGTCCAGCGTGGCGGGGCCGAGGATCTCGGACAGCTCGCCGTGCATCAGCCGGCGGTTGAACTCCAGTTGCCAGGTGCGCTCCTGCGCATGCACGTAGCCCATGGCAAACCACGCGTCCCAGGGGGTCTGCGCCTCGATGTGCGTCACGTCGGCTTCGTCGCGGCGCACCGCCACGGCGTGCTGCAGCCCGGCGGCGCGCAGCGCCCCGTCCAGTTGCGGGAAGCTGCGCAGCGCATACACCGCGGCCACGCTGCCGGCCAGCAGCAGCGCTGCCACCAGCGCCACCACGGCGCCCACGCCGATGCGTTGCAATCTGCCCATGCCGCCTCCCCGCCGTCGCGGCGTTTCAAGCCAGAACCTACCATCGCGCCCACCCTTCAAGCGCCGGCAGCTCTTAAATCAATAGCATATCAGTGGGCATGGCCCCAGTAGATGAGCGCGTCGCGCCCTTCGACCGACAGCGACACCTCCGTGCCTACGGGCAGCAGCACCTTGGTGGGCACATGGCCGAACGGCAGGTTGGTGAGCACGGGCGCCTTGATCTGCATGCGCAGCCAGTCCACCACGCTCTGCAGCTTGAAGCCCTTGTCGTGCGGCGTGAGCTTGTATTCATTGAACTGGCCCAGCACCACGGCCTTTTGCTGGGCCAGCACGCCGGCGTGCAGCAGCTGGGTGAGCAGGCGTTCGACGCGGTAAGGGTGCTCGCCCACGTCCTCCAGGAACAGCACGCCGCCCTTGACCTGCGGGAAATACGGCGTGCCCACCAGCGAGCACAGCACGGCCAGGTTGCCGCCCCACAGGGTGGCCTTCTTCACGTAGATGTCGCGCACGGCGGGCTGGCCGTCGGCGCGGGGTTTCTCGGCGTTCATGCGCCAGCCGCTGCCCTCGCCGTGGCCGGTGAGCAGATCGTCCAGGCAGGCCAGCATGATGTCGTCGGGCTCGTCCGGCACGCCCAGGTCTCCCACCAGCGCCGGGCCGGCCCAGGTGGTGGCGCCGGTCTTGGCCAGCAGCGCGGACTGGAAGGCCGTGAAGTCGCTCACGCCCACGAACTGGGTTCCGCGCTCCACCGCCTTGGCCACGGCCTTGTACTGGATGCCCGGCAGGATGCGCGTGAGGCCGTAGCCGCCGCGGCTGATCAGCGCCACGTCGGCGCCGCTGGCGGCCGCGCGGTGGATGGCGGCCAGGCGCGTGGCATCGTCGCCGGCAAACCGCGTGTGGGACGCGAGCGCGTCCGGGTCCACCTCCACCTCGTGGCCCATGGCCTGCAGGCGGGCAATGCCGCGCTTGAACGCGGCCTTGTCGCGCACCGCGCCGGAAGGGGAGTAGATGTAGATGTGCCGGGGGCCGTGAGGGTGATCGCAGTGATCGTGGCCGCAGTCGTGGGGGTGGTTAGGCATAGCGGGTGAAGTATTCCATAGCGCGCAGCGCCGAGGCGGCGCTGGCGTCCGGCACGGTGAGGAGCGGCGCGGCATCGGCATCGGCAAAACGGGCGAAGGCGCGCGGCCCGGCGCGATGGCCGGCATCGGGGAACGGCGCGGCATCGCAGGGCGCGCCCCCCCGCACATGCAGCACGCGCACCAGGGGCGCCGACGCCGCATCGGGCAGCAGCGGCGCACCGGGCTGCGCCACCTGCACCACGCCGCGCAGGGCCAGGCGCTGCACCAGCTCGGCCAGCACCTGTCGATGCCAGTCGAGGCGGTGGGCGGCTTCTTTCTTGGGTTTGTCGCTGCGGCCGAAGCCGATCAGGTCCGGCGCCACCACGCGGTGGCCGGCCTGCACGAAGGCCGCCAGCATGGGCTGCCAGCCATGGCTCCAGCCAGGGCTGGCATGCAGCAGCAGCCAGGTGCGGGCGGCGTCGCGCGGGCCTTCGTCCAGGTAGTGCAGGCGCAGGCCGGCCAACGCGGGCAGATCGCTCACGTAATGCGGCGCGGGGCCGTCCAGATGGGCGAACGCGGCGTCGGGCGTGCGCAGCGCGTCCTGGCGCAGCGGGTGGGCGGCCAGTTGCTGCGCCCGCTGGGCGCGGCGGCGGTCGCGGAAGAAGTCGCTCAGCAGTGCACCGCATTCATCGGCCAGAACGCCGCCTTGCACCGCGGTCTGGTGGTTGAGACGCGGCTCGGCGAACAGGTTGACCACCGAGCCCGCCGCGCCGGTCTTGGCATCCGCCGCGCCGTAGACCACGCGCGGCAGGCGCGCGTGCAGCATGGCGCCGCTGCACATGGCGCACGGCTCCAGCGTGACGTAGAGCGTGCAGCCGTCGAGCCGGTAGTTGGAGAGCTGCGCCGCGCCGGCGCGCAGCGCGGCCATCTCGGCATGCGCCGTGGGGTCGTGCCCGGCGATGGGGGCATTGCGCCCGGTGGCGATCACCTGCCCATCGCGCACCAGCACGGCGCCCACGGGCACCTCGCCCGCCTGCTGAGCGGCGCGCGCCTGGGCGATGGCCTCGCGCATCCAGTGGGCGTCGTCGGATTCGCTCATCTTTCAATAGCTGCTCGCGCTTGATGGGTAAGCGCTAGAGGCCATTTTGGCCATCAATCTTCGGGCAGGGTGCGTGGCTGCTGCATCAGTGCGTCCATCTGTTGCTTCACCTGCTGCTGCACCTGCTGGCTTTGCGCGCGCACCGTGGAGGCAGCGCCCTCCGCCGGCGCCGGCAGCCCCTGCACGGCGGGCGGCACGGCGACGCGCGTGGCGCCCATCTGCTTCTTGACCAGCACGGCCACGAGGGCCAAGGCCAGCAGCAGCCCGATCAGTCCGAATCCTGTACGCACCGCCTGCCCTCCGCGCCGTGGTGGGCGCTTAGCCGAACACGTTGATGAAGACCTGGATGGCCACGGCATTGACCAGGTCGATGAAGAACGCGCCCACCATGGGCACGATCAGGAAAGCCTTGTGCGACGCGCCGTACTGGTTGGTAATGGCCTGCATGTTGGCCACCGCCGTGGGCGTGGCGCCCATGCCGAAGCCGCAATGCCCCGCACAGAGCACGGCCGCATCGTAGTTGCTTCCCATCAGGCGGAAGGTGACGAAGCCCGCGTAGGCCGCCATGACCAGCGTCTGCGCGCCCAGGATGATGACCAGCGGACCCGCCAGCCCTGCCAGCTCCCACAGCTTGAGTGACAGCAGCGCGATCGCCAGGTAGACGGACAGCCCGGTGTTGCCGAACACGTCGATGGCGCGATCGAACACCTCGAAGTTGAAGACGTAGTCCAGCACGTTGCGGATCAGCACGCCCCCGCCCAGCGCCCACACGAAGGTGGGCAGTTGCAGCGCCGTGCCCTTCGTCAACTGGCTCATGAACTCGGCAAAGGCCAGGCAGCCGGCAAACAGGGCCATGGTTTCGATGGCCGCGTCCGCCGTGATCAGGCGTGTCTTGTGCGGGAACTCGAAGTTGGGCGTGCCCGCCTCCAGCGCGCCGGCATCGCCCGTGCTCTGCGGGTGCTTCAGCCCGTGGCGCTGGATCAGCCATTTGGCCAGCGGCCCGCCGATCAGCCCGCCGATGACCAGGCCGAAGGTGGCACAGGCAATGCCCAAGGTGATGGCGCCAGGGATGCCGTGGTCGTTTTCCAGCACCGAGCCCCAGGCCCCGGCCGTGCCGTGCCCGCCCACCAGAGTGATGGAGCCCGCGATCAGGCCGATCAGCGGGTCCAGCCCCAGCGCGGTGGCCAGCGCCACACCCACGCTGTTCTGCACGCCGATGAACACCACCACGACCAGCAGGAAGACGATCAGCCCCATGCCGCCCTCGCGCAGCTTGAGGAAGTTGGCGCTCAGCCCGATGGAGGAGAAGAACACCAGCATGAAGGCGGTCTGCAGGCCGGTGTCGAACGACGCACGCACATCGAACGCGGCGTTCAGCCCCCAGGAGATGAGCGCCGCCACCAGGCCGCCCGCCACGGGTTCCGGAATGTTGAATTCGCGCAGCCAGCGGATGCGCTGCACGAGGAACTTGCCCACCAGTAGCACGATGGCCGCGAAGATCAGGGTGTAGTAGGTGCTGAACTGTATATCCATGTGATCTCAAAGGAAGAACCACGCCGGCGGACGCAACCCAGCCGTGCCGCTGGCGGTGGAAGCGGCAGGCGCACAAACCACACGCGCGCTAAGCGCCCTGTCCATGAACCATCCGGGAAAACCCGCAATTTTGCCAGACGCGTACCTGCCGCCGGGTACCCCCGCCCCGGCACGGCCGGGCGCAGACCGGGATAATTCACGCCCTATGTCCCTCCTGCCCCACCAGCTCGAACTGCTCTCCCCCGCGCGCGACGCCGATATCGGCATCGAGGCCGTGAACCACGGCGCCGACGCCGTCTACATCGGCGGCCCCGCCTTTGGCGCGCGGGCCACGGCGGGCAACGACATCCGCGACCTGGAGCGGCTCATTCAGCACGCGCACCGTTTCAACAGCCGCATCTTCATCACGCTGAATACCATCCTGCGCGACGACGAGCTGGAGGGTGCCCGCCAGATGGCCTGGCAGGTGTACGAGGCCGGCGCCGACGCGCTCATCATCCAGGACATGGGCCTGCTGGAGCTGGACCTGCCGCCGATTCAGCTGCACGCCAGCACGCAGACCGATATCCGCACGCCCGAGAAGGCGCGCTTTCTGCAGGACGCAGGCCTGTCGCAGATCGTGATTGCGCGCGAGCTGGATCTGCAGCAGATCCAGGCCATTCGCGAAGCCACCGACCCCAGCCGCACCACCATTGAATTCTTCGTGCACGGCGCGCTGTGCGTGGCCTATTCGGGGCAGTGCTTCATCAGCCATGCCCACACCGGGCGCAGCGCCAACCGGGGCGACTGCAACCAGGCCTGCCGCCTGCCCTACGAGGTGCTGGACGGCGCCGGCCGCATCATCGCGCACGAGAAGCACGTGCTGTCGATGAAGGACAACAACCAGAGCGACAACCTGCGCGCGCTGATCGACGCTGGCGTGCGCAGCTTCAAGATCGAGGGCCGCTACAAGGACATGGGTTACGTGAAGAACATCACCGCCCACTACCGCAAGCTGCTGGACGAAATCATCGAGGAGCGCGAGTTCACGGGCGAGCCGCTGGCGCGCTCGTCCAGCGGCCGCACCACCTTCACGTTCGAGCCCGATCCCGACCAGAACTTCAACCGCGAGTTCACCGACTACTTCGTCAACGGCCGCAAGGAGGACATCGGCGCCTTCGACACCCCGAAGACGCCGGGCCGCGCCATCGCCTGGGTGACGCAGATCGGCGACAACTGGTTCGAGCTGGAGGTGAGCGACAAAGCCACCGCACTGCACAACGGCGACGGCCTGTGCTACTACGACCTGCAAAAGGAACTGGTGGGCGTGCACATCAACCGCGCCGAATGCGTGGCGCCCAAGAAGGGCATCTGGCGCGTGTTCCCCAAGAACGAGATCACCGAGTTCAAGGACCTGCGCAAGGGCTTGGAGATCAACCGCAACCGCGACATGGACTGGGTGCGCACGCTGGAGAAGAAATCAAGCGACCGTCGCATCGGCCTGTGGGCCCATCTGGCCGAGACCGCCGACGGCTTTGCGCTCACGCTCACCGACGAAGACGGCTTCGTGGGCAGTGCGTCGGTCATCCAGCCCCACCAGCCAGCCACCGATGCGGTCAAGGCCGAGGCCACGCTGCGCGATCAGCTCGGGCGCTTTGGCGCCACCCGCTTCGCCGTGCACGCCATTGCGCTGCAGCTCTCGCAGCCGTGGTTCGTGCCCGCATCGGCACTGAACCAGTTGCGCCGTGACGCCGTGGTCGCGCTGGAGGACGCGCGCACCGCCGGCTTCGTGCGCCTGCCGCGCGCCGTGCCGGTGCAGCCACCCGTGCCCTTCCCCGAAGACACGCTGACCTACCTGGCCAATGTGTTCAACCACAAGGCGCACGACTTCTACGTGAAGCATGGCGTGAAGGTGATCGACGCCGCGTACGAATCGAAAGAGGAAGAAGGTGAAGTCAGCCTGATGATCACCAAGCACTGCGTGCGCTTCTCCATGAGCCTGTGCCCCAAGCAGGCCAAGGGTGTGATCGGCGTGAAGGGCACCATCAAGGCCGAGCCGCTGCAGCTCATCAACGGCAAGGAAAAGCTCACCCTGCGCTTTGACTGCAAGCCCTGCGAGATGCACGTGGTGGGCAAGATGAAGAAGTCGGTGATGAACCAGCACCTCAAGGACATGCAGGCCCAGCCCCTGCAGTTCTACCGCACGCGACCGGCGCCCACCTCCGCCTGATCCTGGCCTGCTGCCCAAAACATGGGCATCGCGTGCCAGGCCATGACTGGCGCGGCTTCGCGCAGTTGCCCACGGGGTTTTCCACAGCACAGCCCACAGGCTGCGGGGATAACGCAACGCCCGCCCGGCGCCGCGCGGGCGCATATCGACATTGCCAATGCATCGTTGGCCTGTGGAGGGGGGGCCGCCATAATCGCGCGGCTATCTCCGCCCCAGGGCGCCCAGGGCTCGCACTAGGAAGCGCCCCAGGACGCCGGGCCCCGCCCTCCCCTTCACCCGCAAAGGAAGCACATGCGCATCGAGACATTGGCCGTCCACGCCGGCTATTCGCCCGACCCCACCACCAAGTCCGTGGCCGTGCCCATCTACCAGACGGTGGCCTACGCCTTCGACAACGCCCAGCACGGCGCGGACCTGTTCGACCTGAAGGTGCCCGGCAACATCTACACGCGCATCATGAACCCCACCACCGACGTGCTGGAAAAGCGCGTCGCGGCGCTGGAGGGCGGCATTGCCGCCGTGGCCGTGGCCTCGGGCATGGCGGCCATCACCTACGCCATCCAGGCCATCGCCGAGGCGGGCGACAACATCGTCAGCGCCAGCACGCTCTATGGCGGCACCTACAACCTGTTTGCCCACACCTTTCCCCAGCAGGGCATCGAGGTGCGTTTTGCCGACGCACGCGATCCCGCCAGCTTCGGCCAGCTGATCGACGCGCGCACCAAGGCCATCTTTGTCGAATCCATCGGCAACCCGCTGGGCAACGTGACCGACATCCGCGCCCTCGCCGACGTGGCCCACGCCCATGGTGTGCCGCTGATCGTGGACAACACCGTGCCCAGCCCCTACCTGCTGCGCCCCATCGAGCACGGCGCCGACATCGTGGTGCACGCCCTGACCAAATACCTGGCCGGCCACGGCAACAGCATGGGTGGCGCCATCGTGGACAGCGGCAAGTTCCCCTGGGCTGAGCACAAGGCACGCTTCAAGCGCCTGAACGAGCCCGACGTGAGCTACCACGGCGTGGTCTACACCGAGGCCCTGGGCCCGGCCGCCTATATCGGCCGCGTACGCGTGGTGCCGCTGCGCAACACGGGCGCTGCCATCTCGCCGCACAACGCCTTCCTGATCCTGCAGGGCATCGAGACGCTGGCGCTGCGCATGGACCGCATTTGCGAGAACACGCAGAAGATCGCCGAGGCGCTGCAGGGCCACCCCAAGGTGGAGTGGGTGCGCTACGCCGGTCTGCCGGACCACCCGGACCATGCCCTGGTGCAGCGCCAGATGAAGGGCCGCGCCTCGGGCATCCTGTCGTTCAGCCTGAAGGCCAGCGGCGACCCGCGCGCCGCCGGTGCGCGCTTCCTGGACGCGCTGCAGCTGTTCACTCGCCTGGTGAACATCGGCGACGCCAAGTCGCTGGCCACGCACCCGGCCTCCACCACGCACCGCCAGCTCAATCCCGAAGAACTGACCCAGGCGGGCGTGACCGAGGGCATGGTGCGCCTGTCCATCGGCATCGAG
The DNA here is from genome assembly GCF_027625375.1 of Diaphorobacter sp. ED-3. NCBI lineage: Bacteria > Pseudomonadati > Pseudomonadota > Betaproteobacteria > Burkholderiales > Comamonadaceae > Diaphorobacter > Diaphorobacter sp. ED-3. The sequence goes on from NZ_CP115182.1 coordinate 2,527,115, forward strand.
CATATCGACGACCTGCTGGCCGACCTGCACCAGGCGCTGGACGCGGTTTAAGCGATTTTCGGCTCTAGCGCTTTCCTGGCAAGCGCTAGTAGCTCCTGATTTAGGAGCATACCCACTGCTCAGCGGGCATCGCGTGCCAGCCGCAGGCCCGTGAACTGCCAGCGCGCCGTGGCGGGAAAGAAGTTGCGGTAGCTGGCACGCACATGGCCGGGCGGCGTGGCGCAGGAGCCGCCGCGCAGGACGTACTGGTTCACCATGAACTTGCCGTTGTACTCGCCCACGGCGCCGGGCGCGGGCGCGAAGCCGGGGTACGGGGCGTAGCTGGACTGCGTCCATTCCCAGACCTCGCCGCCCATCGGTGGGGGGGTGTCGCCGCCGCCCGCCGGCGCCGCGGGGCGGGGATGCAGCCGTCCGCCGTCGTCCAAGACATCGGCATCACCGGGATGGTCCACGCAGCCCGCGGGCCCGGCACAGGCCGCCGCGGCGGCCACCTCCCACTCGGCTTCCGTGGGCAGGCGCGCGCCGGCCCAGCGGGCAAAGGCATCGGCCTCGTAGTAGGACAGGTGCACCACCGGTTGCGCAGAATGCAGCGGGCGCTCGCCTGATAGCGTGAATTCGCTCCAGCCGCCTGGCCCGCCACCTTGGCCGCACTCCCCGTCACCGCACCAGTAGATGGGGTGCTCCAGCCCTTGCGCACGCCGCCAGTCCCAGCCCTCGGCCAACCAGTGGGCCGGCTCGCGGTAGCCGCCGGCCTGCACGAAAGCCAGGTACTGCGCGTTGGTCACCGGTCGGGTGGCGATCTCGAAGGGTTGCAGGAAGACGGTGTGGCGCGGCGTCTCGTTGTCGAAGGCGAAGCCCTCGCCATCGTGGCCGATCTGCGCCAGGCCGCCCTCCAGGCGCCGCCACGCGGTGTCTTGCGCCGCAATGGCGTCCGCCACCACGGCCGCGGCTGTGCCCTGGTAGGCCGGCCACAGCGGGTTGCACCAGAGCAGGTGCTTGACGTCGGTGAGGATCAGCTCCTGGTGCTGCTGCTCATGCTGCAGGCCCAGTTCCACCAGCGCCAGCACGTCACCCGGCACCTCGGGCTGCGACAGGAGCTGCTGCATGCGCGCATCCACGTCGGCGCGGTAGGCCCGCACGGTGGCCAGGTCGGGCCGCGTGATCAACCCACGCTGCGGGCGCGGGTGCTGCCGCCCCACGCCGTGGTAATACGAGTTGAACAGCACGCGGAACGCCGGATCGAATGCTCGGAAGCCGCTCTCGTGCGCCTCCAGGACGAAGGTCTCGAAGAACCAGCTCGTGTGCGCCAGGTGCCATTTGACGGGGCTGGCGTCGGGCATGGACTGGGCGCAGCAGTCCTCGGCCGAGAGGGGCCGCGCCAGCGCCTCGGTGGCCGCGCGCACCGCGGCGTAGCGCCGCGCCATCGCGGGTTGCGACTGCTGCGGCGACGACGGCAGCGTGAGAGTCGAGGGTGGCAAGCGCATGTGGTATCCCCTGGCGGCATCACGCCTGGGCATGCACCATGGCGAACCAGCCGCGATCGTCCGTCCAGGCCTGCGTGCGCGTGAAACCCGCTTCGTGCAGCAACGCGGTGAAATCCGGCAGCGGGTACTTGTAGCTGTTCTCGGTATGGATGCGCTCGCCCGCCGCAAAGTCGCGCCCGCCGCCCGGCCAGCGCACGCGCTGCGGCCCCGCGGCCTCCAGGTGCATCTCGATGCGCGAGGCATGGGGGTTGAAGAAGGCGCGGTGGCGCCACTGCGCGGGCACGAAGTCGCTGCCGACCAGGCGGTTCACGTGGGCCAGCGCGTTGCGGTTGAAGGCCGCGGTCACGCCGGCGGCGTCGTCGTACGCGGCCTCCAGCACGGCCACGTCCTTGGGCAGGTCGAACCCGATCAGCAGGCCGCCATCGTCCAGCGCCAGTTCGCGCATGTGCCGCAGCAGGGCCAGTGCCTGGGGCGGGTCGAAGTTGCCGATGGACGAGCCAGGGTAGAAGACGAGGCGGCGCGCACCGGGAACGTCCGGCGGCAGGTGCACACCCCGGGTGATGTCCGCGCCCACGGCGCGGGCATGCAGGCCCGGCAGTGCCACGCGCAGGCGCGCGATGGCATCCCGCAGGTAGTCGGCGGAGATGTCCACGCCCACGAAGTGCGTGGCCCGCACCAGCGCGCAGAGGTCGCGCGCCTTGTCGCAATTGCCCGCCCCGGGCTCGATCACCACACGCGCCGGGCCTACGGCCTGGGCAATGGCGTGCCCGTGGCGCCGCAGCAAGGCACGCTCGGTACGCGTGGGGTAGTACTCGGGCAGTCGGGTGATGGCCTCGAAGAGTTCCGAGCCCCGCTGGTCGTAGAAATACTTGGGTGAGAGCGCCGCCTGCGGCTGCAACAGGCCGGCCAGGATCTCGCCGCGTTCGTCGGCCGAGGCCACATCCGCGGGCGGCTGCGGCGGTGCCAGGCCGAGGTGGTGAAGGACGCCGTCAAGCCGAGCAAGGGGAGAAACTGCAGACATAGCGCTGCAGCGTAGGCCAGGGGCCAAATCGCCCGCGCAATCCAACGACACCTCTTCAGGTAGGACGTACGCGCGATCTGCAGGGCAATCCAGAGTGCACCTCTTGTGCCGGATTGCCCGCTGTGGTTGGCTTTTTCGCCGCCCTGCCAATAAAGGATCAAATCGGGCGGAAGCGCTTGCCCATCAAGCGCAAATAGCTCCTTCAATGAGAGCATCGATTTACCGTCCGCCGAGGATAAAAAAAAGGGCCGGCGCATACGCCGGCCCACCCCACCATGAAGAACGGAACTTGCGTGCTTAGAAGCGGTAGCCCACGCCCACGCCGAACAGCACCGGGTCGACCTTGAAAGTGCCCACGCCGCGCACGTCGGTGTCGATGTACACCTTCTTCACGTCCACGTTCAGGGACCAGTTCTTGTCCAGCGCATAGTCGAAGCCCACTTGCAGGGCACCGCCCCAGCTGTTGCGCTTCACGTCCAGGCCCGCGGGCAGCTTCACGCTGGAAAAGCGCGTGTAGTTGACACCAGCGCCGACGTACGGCTTGAACGCGCCGAAGTTCGTGAAGTGGTACTGCAGCAGCAGCGAGGGCGGCAGGTGCTTGAGCGAGCCGATCTTGTCGCCGTTCAGACGCACGTCGTGCTTTTGCGGGTAGGTCAGGACCAGTTCGGCAGCGAGGTTGGGCGTGAAGAAGTACGAGACGTCGACTTCAGGAATCCACTTGTCGTTGATGCTCACGCCCGCGTCGCCGGCAGCACCGTTGTTGGCGCTGTCCAGATGCACCGCGCGTGCACGCACCAGCCAGGAACCTTCCGCAACCTGCTGCGCGAAGGCAGCGCCGGAGGTCATCGCACACAGAACGGCCAGGGCCAGAAGATTCTTTTTCATGTTGACTCGATACGTTGGGTTGACCGGGGACGACCCCCGTGCACGTATTAAGCCCACGAGTAATATGGTCAATATTGCCGCAGATCAAACCCAGAATCTGTGTGTCTATTCGTATGTGTCTATTCCGTCACAAACGGCGGCATATGGCCTCACTCAATGCGTGCCATTGGCAGCCGCCTTGCCGCGCAGCCGTCCCACCAGCGTCCACCCCGCCAGCACCACGGCGCCCGCCACCAAGCCCACCACGGCATTGAGCAGGTTGGTCACCAGCACTGACCACAGTCCGCCCAGCGGCCAACCCTGCACCGCCGCGCCCACGCCCTCGACGGCATGGTGCAGCGCCGGCACGCCATGCACCAGGATGCCCCCGCCGACGAGGAACATGGCTGCTGTGCCGACCACCGACAGCGTCTTCATGAGCCAGGGTGCGGCCGCGACGATGCCGCGGCCCAGGGCCTGTGCCGCGTTGCTGGCCTGGCGGCTGAGCCACAGGCCCAGGTCATCCAGCTTCACGATGCCCGCCACGAGGCCATAGACCCCCACCGTCATCAGGACGGCAATGCCCGCCAGTACCGCCACTTGCTGCGCAAAAGGCGCGCCCGCGACGGCGCCCAGGGTGATGGCGATGATTTCAGCAGAGAGGATGAAGTCGGTACGCACGGCCGCCTTGATCTTGTCCTTCTCCACCCGCGCCAGGTCCACGTTGGGATTGGCGTTGGCCTGCGCATGGATCGCGTGTTGCACGGCGTCTTCCTCGGGCGTGTGCAAAAGCTTGTGCGCGAGCTTTTCGCAGCCTTCGAAGCACAGGAAGGCCCCGCCCACCATGAGCAGCGGCGTCACGGCCCACGGCGCGAACGCGCTGATGAGCAGCGCCGCCGGCACGAGGATGGCCTTGTTCACCAGGGATCCGCGGGCCACGCCCCACACGACGGGGATCTCGCGCTCTGCCCGCACGCCGGTGACCTGCTGGGCATTGAGCGCCAGGTCGTCGCCCAGCACCCCTGCGGTCTTTTGCGCCGCCACCTTGGTCATGACGGACACGTCGTCGGCCATGGCGGCGCTTTTCTTGGCAGCCACCTTGGTCATGAGGGCCACGTCGTCCAGGATGGTGGCGATGTCGTCAAGCAGGGTCAGAAGGCTGGCGCCGGCCATGGGTGAGTTCCTTTCAAGAAGCCGCCATTCTGAATGAAAACACCCCTAACGCATGTGGGACAAGCGCTGACAGCTATTGTTTTTGTAATAGGCGGGCAGGCGTACCATGGCGGCATGCCCTCTCGCACTGCGTCCTCGCGCCCCGTGCGCACCGCCGCCGCGCTGGCCGCGCTGGTGCTGTCCGCCTGCGCCGGCCCGTCGGCGCGCCTGGGCGTGGGTGTGCCGGTGGGGCCGTTCAGCGTGGGCGTCGGCGTGGGTTCGGGCGGCGTATCAGCCGGGGTGGGCACCGGCGTGGGGCCGATGGGCGTCGGAGTGGGAGTGCACCCAAGCGGCCAGGTGACTGGCGGCGTGGGCGTGGGTGCCTCGGTTCCCATGGGCGGCGCACACGTCGGAGCCGGCGTGGGCTCATCCACCGTGCTGCACGATCCGTACCGGCCGCCGCAGCCACCCGCGCCGGTGGAGCCGTCTTCCGGCGGCCCGACCCTGCAGTGGCGCGATGCGCACGGGCGCATCGTGCCCGAGTGCCAGGCGCGCGGCGGCTGCTAGCCGCGCGCCGCGGCGCCGATCACCCCACCCACTTGCGTGCGTTGCGCCACACGCGCATCCAGGGGCTGAACGCGTCCTTGCCCCCCGTGGCGGCCAGATCGGTCCAGCTCATCTGGATGTTGCGGAATACACGCTCGGGGTGCGGCATCATGGCCGTGAAGCGTCCGTCCGCCGTCGTCACGGCCGTGAGCCCGCCGGCGCTGCCATTGGGGTTGAACGGGTAGCGCTCGGTCGGCTGGCCATGGTTGTCCACGAAGCGCATGGCACGCACCACCTTGGCGGCATTGCCACGGTACTGGAAGTTGGCATACCCCTCGCCGTGCGCGACGGCGATCGGCAGGCGGCTGCCGGCCATGCCCTGAAGGAAGATGCTGGGCGATTCCAGCACTTCGACCATCGACAGGCGCGCCTCGAAGCGGTGGCTCTGGTTGGTGGTGAAGCGCGGCCAGTCCTGCGCGCCAGGGATGATGTCGGCCAGTTCGGCAAACATCTGGCAGCCGTTGCACACGCCCAGGGCGAAGGTATCGCCACGCGCGAAGAACTGCTGGAACTGGGCCGACAGGCGCTCGTTGAACGTGATGGAGCGCGCCCAGCCGATGCCCGCGCCCAGCGTGTCGCCGTAGCTGAAGCCGCCGCAGGCCACCACGCCAGCAAACTGCGCCAGGTCGGCACGGCCGGTCTGCAGGTCGGTCATGTGTACGTCGAACGCCTCGAAGCCCGCCTCGGTGAAGGTGTAGGCCATTTCCACGTGCGAGTTCACGCCCTGCTCGCGCAGCACCGCCACACGCGGGCGCGCGCCTGTGGCAATGTACGGCGCAGCCACGTTGTCCAATGGGTCGAACGTGAGCTGCACGTGCATGCCGGGGTCTGCGGGATCGCCGGCCGCGGCGTGCTCGCTGTCAGCGCAGGCGGGGTTGTCGCGCTGCTGGCAGATCTTCCAGCTCACCGCGTCCCACACCTGGTGCAGGTCCGGCAGGCTGGCGCTGAACACGACCTTGGCATCGCGCCACACCTGCAACTCGCCCTTGCCCGCATCGATGGGCGAGGACAGCGGGCGCGTCTTGCCCACGAAGTGGCTGCAAGTGGACAGGCCGTGCGCGCGCAGCGTCTGCATGACCTCGTTGCGCTCGCTGGTCCTCACCTGCAGCACCACGCCCAGTTCCTCGTTGAACAGCGCGCGCAGCGTGCGCTCCTCGCGCCGGCCGCTGATCTGGGCGCCCCAGTTCTTGCCCTCGCCGCTGTCCATGCGGCCGTCGGTGATGCCGTCGCCCTCGGTGATGAGCATGTCCACGTTCAGCGCCACGCCCACCTGACCGGCAAAGGCCATCTCGGCCACGGTAGCCAGCAGGCCGCCGTCGCCCCGGTCGTGGTAGGCCAGGATCGCTCCTTTAGCGCGCAGCGCGTTCACGGCGTCCACCAGGGCGATCAGGTCCTTGGCGTCGTCCAGGTCGGGCGTCTCGTCGCCGGTCTGGTTCAGCACCTGCCCGAGGATGGAGCCGCCCATGCGCATCTTGCCGCGGCCCAGGTCGATCAGCACGAGGGTCGTGTCCTCTTCCTTGGCGTCGAGCTGCGGCGTGAGCGTGCCGCGCACGTCGGCCAGCGTGGCGAACGCGGTGATGATGAGGCTGACGGGCGAGGTGACCTTCTTGGTCTCGCCGCCCTCGCTCCACTGGGTACGCATGGACAGGCTGTCCTTGCCCACGGGGATGGAGATGCCCAGCTGCGGGCACAGCTCCATGCCCACGGCCTTCACGGTCTCGTACAGCGCGGCGTCTTCTCCGGGCTCGCCGCAGGCCGCCATCCAGTTGGCCGACAGCTTCACGCGCGGCAGTTCGATGGGTGCCGCCAACAGGTTGGTGATGCTTTCCGCCACCGCCATGCGGCCCGACGCGGGCGCATTGAGCGCCGCCAGCGGCGTGCGTTCGCCCATGGCCATGGCCTCGCCGGCAAAGCCACGGAAGTCGGCCAGCGTCACGGCCGCGTCGGCCACGGGCACCTGCCAGGGGCCCACCATCTGGTCGCGGTGGGTCAGGCCGCCCACGGCGCGGTCACCGATGGTGATGAGAAAGCGCTTGGAGGCCACCGTGGGGTGGGCCAGCACCTCGATCACGGCCTTCTCCAGCGGCAGGCCGTCCACGTTCAGCGGCGCGAAGCTGCGCTGCACGCTGGTCACGTCGCGGTGCATCTTGGGCGGCTTGCCCAGCAGCACGTCCATGGGCATGTCCACAGGATATTTCTGGTCGCCGGACGTGACCGCCGTGTCTTCCAGCACCAGTTGGCGCTCCTCGGTGGCCGTGCCGATGACGGCAAACGGGCAGCGCTCGCGCTCGCAGAAGGCCGTGAACTGCGCCAGCGACTCGGGCGCGATGGCCAGCACATAGCGCTCCTGGCTCTCGTTGGACCAGATTTCCTTGGGCGCCAGGCCGGACTCCTCCAGCGGCACGGCGCGCAGGTCGAAGCGCGCGCCGCGGCCCGCGTCATTCGTCAGCTCGGGGAAGGCGTTCGACAGGCCGCCCGCGCCCACGTCATGGATGGCCAGGATGGGGTTGTCCGCCCCCTGCGCCCAGCAGTGGTTGATGACCTCCTGCGCGCGGCGCTCGATCTCGGGGTTGCCGCGCTGCACGGAGTCGAAGTCCAGCTCCGCCGCGTTGGTGCCCGTGGCCATGGAGCTGGCGGCGCCGCCGCCCATGCCGATGCGCATGCCGGGGCCGCCCAGCTGGATCAGCAGCGTGCCGGCGGGGAACAGGATTTTTTGGGTGAGCCGCGCGTCGATCGTGCCCAGGCCGCCCGCGATCATGATGGGCTTGTGGTAGCCGCGGATGATGGCGCCCTCGCCCGTTCCGACCACCTGCTCGTATTCGCGGAAGTAGCCCGTCAGGTTGGGCCGGCCGAACTCGTTGTTGAACGCGGCGCCGCCCAGCGGCCCCTCGGTCATGATCTGCAGTGGGCTGGCGATGTGCTCGGGCTTGCCCACCTCGCTGCCCCAGAGCTTGGACACGGTGAAGCCCGTGAGGCCCGCCTTGGGCTTGGAGCCGCGGCCGGTAGCGCCCTCGTCGCGGATCTCGCCCCCCGCACCGGTGGCGGCACCGGGGAACGGCGAGATGGCCGTGGGGTGGTTGTGCGTTTCCACCTTCATCAGCACATGGTGGGTTGCACTACGCTTTTGATAGCTTGGAGCGCTTGCCTGTTGGGCGAAAGACTCGAATTTGGCGATGAATTGCTCGACCTCGCTGCCTTCCATGATGGAGGCGTTGTCGGCATAGGCCACCACGGTATGCTGGGGCGACACGGCTTCGGTGTTGCGGATCATGCCGAACAGGCTCTTGTCCTGCGCCACGCCGTCGATGGTGAACTGCGCGTTGAAGATCTTGTGGCGGCAGTGCTCGCTGTTGGCCTGGGCGAACATCATCAGCTCCACGTCGGTGGGGTTGCGCGCCAGGCCTGTGAAGGCATTGACCAGATAGTCGATCTCGTCGTCGGCCAGGGCCAGGCCCCAGGCCTTGTTCGCAGCCTCCAGCGCCGCACGCCCGCCCTGCAGCACGTCCACGAAGGCCATGGGCTCGGCCTGCAGCTCGGTGAACAGGCGCTGCGCCTCGTCCAGCGTGGTGACCACCGATTCCGTCATGCGGTCGTGCAAGAGCGCCGCAACCTGCTGCAGCTGCTCGGTGCTCAACTCGGGCTTGCCACCCAGCAGGCCGCCCTTGAGGCTGATGCGGTATTCGGTGATGCGCTCGATGCGGCGCACCGCCAGGCCGCAGTTGTGGGCGATGTCCGTGGCCTTGGACGCCCAGGGCGACACCGTGCCCAGGCGCGGAGTGACATACAGCACCATGCCGTCCCGCGGGCCGGCGTATGGGTCGCCGTAGGTCAGCAGCGCGGCCAGGCGCTCGCGCGCGGCGGCATCGGGTGCGGCGTCGCCGGCCACCAGGTGCACGAAGCGCGCCGCAATGCCGTCGATCTTGGGATGAATGGCCGCCAGGGCGGGTTGCAGTTGCTGGGCGCGGAAGGTGCTGAGGGCATTGCCGCCCTCCAGCGGGGTGATGTGCAAGGTCACGGTAGCGGCCTGTGTGGTGGCAGAAAGAGGCGTTTCGCCCGCTGGTTGAGGCAGCCGCTGAATGGGGCCGCCGCGCCGGCAGCGCGTGTTGGTGGGAGCCCGCTATTTTAGCCCGCGGCACCCGCCCTTGCCCGCCCCTCGCCCACAGGGGGCAAAGGCCGATGGGATAATTTGCGCCATGAGCATCACCATCAAAGACGCGCAGGGCATCGCCGGCATGCGCGAGGCCTGCCGCCTGGCGTCCGAAGTGCTGGACTACATTGCCCCACACATCAAGCCCGGCATCACCACCGCAGAGATCGACCGCCTGGGCGCGGAATGCATGGCCGCCCAGGGCACCGTGTCCGCCACCATCGGCTACCAGCCTCCGGGCTACCCGCCCTACCCCGGCCACTTGTGCACCTCGGTCAACCATGTGGTCTGCCACGGCATTCCCAACGACAAGCCGCTCAAGAAGGGCGACATCGTCAATGTGGACGTCACCGTGATCACCAAGGACGGTTGGTATGGAGACAACAGCCGCATGTACCTCATCGGCGAATGCTCCATTGCCGCCAAGCGGCTGTCGCAGCTCACGTTCGAATCCATGTGGCTGGGCATCCAGCAGGTCAAGCCGGGCGCGCGCCTGGGCGACATCGGCCACGCCATCCAGAAGTTCGCCGAGGGCCACGGCCTGTCGGTGGTGCGCGAGTTTTGCGGCCACGGCATCGGCCAGAAATTCCATGAGGACCCGCAGGTGCTGCACTATGGCCGCCCCGGCACGGGCGAGGAGCTGGTGCCCGGCATGACCTTCACCATCGAGCCCATGCTCAACCTGGGCAAGCGCGACATCAAGGAGTTGGGCAAGGACGGCTGGACCATCATCACCAAAGACCACAGCCTGTCGGCGCAGTGGGAACACACCGTGCTCGTGACCGAGACCGGCTACGACGTGCTGACCCTCTCCGCCGGCTCCCCCGCGCTGCCGGCCTTCGTCACCGCCACCACGACCTGAGCCAGGCCGCCGCGCCCAGAGCGCCGCAAGGCATGCACGGTTCTTGCTAAACGTCCTCCATGCCTTCCATCCCCCCCTGCCCCCCCGCCACTGCACCGGATCTCGCGCAGCTGCATGCGCTGCGCGACGCCTACCGCCAGGACAAGGCCGCCCTGCTGGCGACCCTGCGCGCGCCCGGAGCGTCCACGCGCGGCGTGCGCAGCCTGCTGCATCGCCTCTCGTCGCTGACCGACGGCCTGCTGTGCCGGCTGTGGGACCGCGCGCAGTTGCCTGAAGGCATGGCGCTGGTCGCCGTGGGGGGCTACGGACGCGCACAGCTGTTCCCTTATTCCGACGTGGACGTGCTGCTGCTACTGCCGGACGGCATGAGCGTGGCCGCGGGCCATGCAGGTGCGGCGCCCTGCACGCCGATCGAGACCTTCATCGGCAGCTGCTGGGACGCGGGGCTGGAGGTTGGGTCCAGCGTGCGCAGCGTGGCCGAATGCCTGAGCGAGGCCGCCGCCGATGTGACGGTGCAGACATCGCTGCTGGAAGCGCGCCTGCTGTGCGGCAACGCCGCGCTGTTCGATGCGTTCCGCCAGCGCTACGACGCGCAGATGGACCCGCGCGCCTTTCTGGTCGCCAAGACGCTGGAGATGCGCCAGCGCCATACGAAGTACGAAAACACCCCCTACGCGCTGGAGCCCAACTGCAAGGAGTCGCCCGGCGGCCTGCGCGACCTGCAGCTCATCCAGTGGGTGGCGCGCGCCGCGGGCCTGGGGCGCAATTGGCGAGAACTGGCGGCCAGCGGCCTGGCCACACCGTTCGAGGTGCAGCAGATCGAGCGCAACGAGGCGCTGCTGTTCCTGATCCGCGCACGCCTGCATGCGCTGGCCGGCCGGCGCGAAGACCGCCTGGTGTTCGATCTGCAGACCGCCGTGGCCGAGACCTTCGGCTACCGCTCCACCGCACCGGACGGCCAGCGCCTGGCGATGCGTGCCAGCGAGACGCTGATGCGCCGCTACTACTGGGCCGCCAAGGCCGTGTCGCAGCTGTGCCAGATCCTGCTGCTGGGCATCGAGGAGCGACTGAACCCCTCCACGCATGAACTGCGTCCGATCAACCCGCGCTTCTTCGAGAAGGCCGGCATGATCGAAGTGGCCAGCGACGACCTGTACGAAAGAGAACCCCACGCCGTCCTGGAAACCTTCCTGCTCTACGAGACCACTGTAGGGCTCAAGGATTTGTCGGCACGCACGCTGCGAGCGCTCTACAACGCGCGTGGCGTGATGGACAGTGAATTCCGGCGCGACCCCGCGAACCGCGCGCTATTCATGCAGATCCTGCAGCAGCCCGCAGGCATCACGCACGCCATGCGGCTCATGAACCAGACCTCCGTGCTGGGCCGCTACCTGTGGCCCTTCCGGCGCATCGTGGGGCAGATGCAGCACGACCTGTTCCATGTCTACACGGTGGACCAGCACATCCTGATGGTGCTGCGCAACGTGCGGCGCTTTTTCATGGCCGAACACGCGCATGAATACCCGTCGTGTTCACAGCTCGCCGCAGGCTGGGACAAACCGTGGATTCTCTACATCGCTGCGCTGTTCCACGACATCGGCAAGGGGCGCGGCGGCGACCATTCACAGATCGGCGCGCAGGAAGTGCGGCGCTTTTGCCGCCAGCACGCGGCGCACGGCATCACGCGCGAGGACGCGCGGCTCATTGAATTCCTCGTGGCCGAACACCTCACCATGAGCCAGGTGGCGCAAAAGCAGGATCTGTCCGACCCCGACGTGATCGCCGCCTTTGCGCGCCGCGTGGGCAACGAGCGCTACCTCACCGCCCTGTACCTGCTCACCGTGGCCGACATCCGCGGCACCAGCCCCAAGGTGTGGAACGCCTGGAAGGGCAAGCTGCTGGAAGACCTGTACCACGCGACGCTGCGTACCCTGGGCGGGCGCGCACCCGACGCCGCCGCCGAGATCGAGGCGCGCAAACGCGAGGCGCTGGTGCTGCTGGCATTGGCCTCCCAGCCCCACGAGGCGCACAAGAAGCTGTGGGATACGCTGGACGTGAGCTATTTCATGCGCCACGAGGCGGCGGACACCGCCTGGCACACCCGCCACCTCTCGCGCCACGTGGGCGCCGGCAAGCCGGTGGTGCGCGCACGCCAGTCGCTGGCGGGCGAAGGCCTGCAGGTGCTGGTGTATGCGCCGGACCAAAGCGACCTGTTCATGCGCATCTGCGGCTACTTCGACCGTGCGGGCTTTTCCATCCTGGATGCGCGTGTGCACACTGCCAACAACGGCCATGCGCTGGACACCTTCCAGGTCGTTGCCTCCAGCCAGCCAGGCGCCTACCGCGAGCTCATTCACATGGTCGAGAACGACCTGCTGCGCGCCATCGAAGACCCGCGGCCGCTGCCCGAGCCTACGCGCAAGCGCGTGTCGCGTCGCGTCAAGAGCTTCCCCATCGCGCCGCGCGTCACGCTGCGCCCTGACGAAAAGGCCCAGCGCTGGCTCATCAGCATTTCCGCCAGCGACCGTGCCGGCCTGCTGTACCTGGTGGCGCGCGTGCTCTCGCGCCACGGCCTCAGCGTGCAGTTGGCCAAGGTGAGCACGCTGGGCGAACGGGTGGAGGACGTGTTCCTGGTGCAGGGCCCAGAGATGCAGAACAACGCGCGACAGATCCAGATCGAGACCGAGCTACTGCAGGCGCTGGCCGATCAATGACTATGATTTCGATAGCTGCTTGCGCTTGCCACAAGGGCGCTACAGCCTGATTGAGCGCTCAATCGTCTTCTACCGCACCAATCTCCGGAAACAACACCTCCGTGTAACCGAACTGCGTGAAATCGCGCACGCGCATTGGGTAGAGCTTGCCGATCAGGTGGTCGCACTCGTGCTGCACTACCCGCGCGTGGAAACCTTCCGCCACACGGTCGATGGGCGCGCCCAGCAGATCGACGCCGCGGTAGTGGATGCGCGCAAAGCGCGGCACCTTGCCGCGCAGGCCCGGCACGGACAGGCAGCCCTCCCAGTCGTCCTCCTCGTCGGCGCCCAGCGGCGTGATCACGGGATTGATGAGCACCGTGGGCGGCACGATGGGGCGGTCGGGGTAGCGCGGGTTGCGCTCGCCGGAGCCGAAGATCACCACCTGCCAATCCTCCCCGATCTGCGGTGCTGCCAGGCCCGCGCCGTTCACGGCCTGCATCGTCTCGCGCATGTCGTTCACCAGTTGGTGCAGCGCGGGCGTATCGAATGCGGTAACGGGTTGGGCCACCCGCAACAGTCGCGGGTCGCCCATCTTCAGGATGGTGCGGATGGTCATGGTGGGTCTGCGGGCTGCAGCCGCCAAGCGCAGGGCATGGCGAAAGGCATGGCGGCGTCCCTGCCTTGGAGCATAACGCCCGGCAACACCTGCACAATGGCAGGCATGTCCCCGCCGCCCGAGCCACTGCCGCCCGTCCCTGAGCAAGCGCCCCTGCCCGCGCTGGCGCGCTGGCTCTTGCTGGTGTTTGCCGCACTCTGCCTGGCGCTGGGGGTGATCGGCATCGTCGTGCCGGGCCTGCCCAGCACGGTGTTCATCCTCATGGCAGGCTGGGCGGCCGCGCGCAGTTCGCCGCGCCTGTACCGCTGGCTGTGGTTCCACCCGCTGTTCGGCTCCATGCTGCGCAACTGGGCCAACGGCGGGCGCGTGAGCCGCCATGCGAAGTGGAGCGCCACCTTCCTGATGGCCCTGTGCGCGCTGGTGCTGTGGGTGGTGCATATCCCACGCTGGGCGACCATCAGCGCGGTGGTCAGCATGTCCTGCGTACTGGTGTGGCTGTGGCTTCGCCCTGAGCCGCAGCGCTGACATCGCCCTTCGCATCCCTTGCACAGCACAGCGTCAAGGCGGCACTTTTTTATGTATATAATCTAAGTCTTGTTCCTCGATAGCTCAGTCGGTAGAGCGACGGACTGTTAATCCGCAGGTCCCTGGTTCGAGCCCAGGTCGAGGAGCCAAAATCCAAGCCTTGCAATTGCACAAGGCCTGCCAAAAACAAACACCGATCATTCCTCAATAGCTCAGTCGGTAGAGCGCCGGACTGTTAATCCGTAGGTCCCTGGTTCGAGCCCAGGTTGAGGAGCCATTCAAGGCCATTCCAGCATCTGTTGGGATGGCCTTTTTGCTGGGCGCTGACCTTGCGCTAGGGCAAAAAAACCCGCCGACCAGCGGCGGGCCCAGTCACGCACCCGTGGTTGGCGGGGCGCTTACATGTGGTCGATCATCACCTGCCCGAAGCCCGAGCAGCTCACCTGCGTGGCCCCGTCCATGAGGCGCGCAAAGTCATAGGTCACCTTCTTGCTCTGGATGGCCTTCTCCATGGAACTGATGATCAGGTCGGCCGCCTCGGTCCAGCCCATGTGGCGCAACATCATCTCGGCCGAGAGGATCTCGGAGCCCGGGTTGACATAGTCCTTTCCCGCGTACTTGGGGGCCGTGCCATGGGTGGCCTCGAACATCGCCACGCTGTCGGACAGGTTGGCACCCGGGGCGATGCCGATGCCGCCCACCTGCGCCGCCAATGCATCGGAGATGTAGTCGCCATTCAGGTTCAGCGTGGCGATCACGCTGTACTCGGCCGGGCGCAGCAGGATCTGCTGCAGGAAGGCGTCGGCAATGCTGTCTTTGATGGTGATGTCCTTGCCGGTGCGGGGATTCTTGATGCGCATCCACGGGCCGCCGTCGATCAGCTGCGCGCCAAATTCCTGGACTGCCAGTTCATAGCCCCAGTCACGAAAGCCCCCTTCGGTGAACTTCATGATGTTGCCCTTGTGCACCAGGGTCACGCTGGGCCGGTCATTGTCGATGGCGTACTGGATGGCTTTGCGCACCAGGCGCTGCGTGCCCTCGCGCGACACCGGCTTGACCCCGATGCCCGATGTCTCAGGAAAGCGGATCTTCTTGACGCCGAACTCCTCCTGCAAGAACTTGATGAGCTTCTTGGCCTTGTCCGACTCGGCCTCGAACTCGATGCCGGCATAGATGTCCTCGGAGTTCTCGCGGAAGATGACCATGTTGATCTTCTCGGGCTCACGCACCGGCGAAGGCACGCCCTTGAAGTAGCGCACCGGGCGCAGGCAGACGTACAGGTCCAGCTCCTGGCGCAGCGCCACGTTCAGCGAACGGATGCCGCCGCCCACGGGCGTGGTGAGCGGCCCCTTGATGGAAACCACGTAGTCGCGCACGGCATGCAGCGTCTCTTCGGGCAGCCACACGTCGGGGCCATAGACCTTGGTGGACTTCTCGCCGGCATACACCTCCATCCAGTGGATCTTGCGCTGCCCGCCATAAGACTTTGCCACAGCCGCATCCACTACCTTGAGCATCACGGGCGTGATGTCCATGCCAGTGCCATCGCCCTCGATGAACGGGATGATGGGCTGGTGGGGCACGTTCAGCGACATGTCGGCGTTGACGGTGATCTTCTGGCCCTGGGGCGGAATCTGGATGTGCTGGTAGCTGGTCATGAAGAAGGTCTCCTGTAGGTGCGTGCGCAAGGCGGCGGGCTGCTCGCGCAGGAACGGCGCCCAAAGATTCTAGGGCAAGGCTGCAGGGTGGCCCGCCCCGCAGCGCATGTCGGCCCGGCATGATGACCCGCGAAGGGTCGCTGTCAACGCGCGCTCCGGGAAGCCGTTGAGACAGGGCGTGCAACAGGCTCCGCGGCCGACGCACGCATCCGTGCCATGCGGCCTGGCCGCCTGGCGTATACCGGTATACCGACCCTTCCAAGGAATTGGCACATATGAAAAAACTCCTCGCTATCCTGGCCGGCGGTCTGCTCGCAACGGGGGCCTTCGCGCAAGCGACCCCTGCCACGCCAGCAGTTCCCGCCACCCCGGCCGTTGTGGCCGCCCCCGACACGGCCGCTCCTGCGGCCGCCGCACCGGCTCCGGCCGCCGCCACCAAACCCGCCAAGCTGCGCAACCACCACGCCAAGGCGCCCGCCAAGCACAAGAGCGCCAAGGTCGCCAAGAAGACCGCCAAGCGAAGCAAGACGGCCGCCTGATCGCCGCGGCCACTGCTGAACAGCCCGCTTCGGCGGGCTTTTTGTTGCCTGCTACGCTCAGGGTTCCGCATTGCCCCTGCCAACCCATGTCTTCCATGCCCATGTTTTCGCTCACCGCACCTGCCATGCCCATCGCGCGCTTGCTGCGCAGCTTTCTGTCTCCCCTGCTGGCATACGGCGTGGCCTTAGGCCTGTGCGCAGCCGCAGCGGCGCAGGGTGTTCCGCAAATGAACCTGCCGCGCGTGGAGTTGCAGGCCGGCATGCACCGCATCGACGCCCAGGTCGCCACCGCGCCGCAGGAGCGCCAAGTCGGCCTGATGCACCGCCGCGACATGCCCATGCACGAGGGCATGCTGTTCGTCTTCGAGCAGCCGGCCACGCAATGCTTCTGGATGCGCAATACGCCGCTGCCGCTCACCGCGGCCTTCGTGGCCGACGACGGCACCATCGTGAACCTGGTGGACATGCAGCCGCTGTCCGAAGAATCGCACTGCTCCAAGCGGCCGGTGCGCTTCGTGCTGGAGATGAACCAGGGCTGGTTCGCCAAGCGCGGGCTGAAGGCGGGCAGCAGGCTCAGCGGAAGACCGTTCACGCAGCGGTAGCGCGCTATTTATTCAGGAGCTGGCAGCGCTTTTCCCGCAAGGATTTCATGAGATATTTACCTTAAAACCATTGCGTATCAAGCGCGAAGAGCTTCATTTTTCATAGCATCCCTGTCCGCGATTGCGAGGGTCCACCCCACCCAAAGGCCGTGCAAAAAGAAACCGGCCTCCCCTTGCGGGAAGGCCGGTGACGGCCAGGATGACACCCGGCCGGTGCTCCGTCAGGCGAGCGCTGCGATGGCCGCGTTGAACGTGGCGCTGGGGCGCATCACGGCGTCCAGCTTGGACAGATCGGGCAGGTAGTAGCCACCGATGTCGGCGGGCTTGCCCTGCACCACGCGCAGTTCCTCGACGATCTTGGCCTCGTTATCGGCCAGGGTCTTGGCCAACGGAGCGAACTTGGCGGCCAGCGCGGCGTCCTCGGACTGCGCGGCCAGGGCCTGGGCCCAGTACAGCGACAAATAGAACTGGCTGCCGCGGTTGTCGATCTCGCCCACCTTGCGCGAGGGCGACTTGTTCTCGTCCAGCAGCTTGCCGGTAGCCTGGTCCAGCGTCTTGGCCAGCAGCTTGGCGCGGGGGTTGTTTTCCTTCAGGCCCAGGTCTTCCAGCGACACGGCCAGCGCCAGGAATTCCCCCAGCGAGTCCCAGCGCAGGTAGTTCTCTTCGAGCAGCTGCTGCACGTGCTTGGGAGCGGAGCCGCCCGCGCCCGTCTCGTACATGCCGCCGCCGGCCATCAGGGGCACGATGGACAGCATCTTGGCGGAAGTGCCCAGTTCCATGATCGGGAACAGGTCGGTCAGGTAGTCGCGCAGGATGTTGCCGGTCACCGAGATGGTGTCTAGGCCGCGCGCCACGCGCTCCAGCGTGAAGCGCATCGCTCGCACCTGGCTCATGATCTGGATGTTGAGGCCGGTAGTGTCGTGGTCCTTCAGGTACTTCTCGACCTTCTTGATCAGCTCGTTCTCGTGCGGGCGATAGGGGTCCAGCCAGAACACGGCGGGCATGCCGGAGTTGCGCGCGCGGGTCACGGCCAGCTTCACCCAGTCGCGGATCGCAGCGTCCTTGACCTGGCACATACGCCAGATGTCGCCGGTTTCCACGTTCTGCGACAGCAGCACTTCACCCGTGGCGATGTCCACGATGTTGGCCACGCCGTCTTCGGCGATCTCGAAGGTCTTGTCGTGGGAGCCGTATTCCTCGGCCTTCTGCGCCATCAGGCCCACGTTGGGCACGGTGCCCATGGTGCGCGGGTCGAAGTTGCCGTGCCACTTGCAGAAGTTGATCATCTCCTGGTAGATACGGGCGAAGGTCGACTCGGGCATCACGGCCTTGCAGTCGTAAGGCTTGCCGTCGGCGCCCCACATCTTGCCGCCCTGGCGGATCATGGCGGGCATGGAGGCGTCCACGATGATGTCGTTGGGCGAGTGGAAGTTGGTGATGCCCTTGGCGGAGTCCACCATGGCCAGCGCCGGACGGTGCTCCTGGCAGGCGTGCAGGTCGCGGATGATCTCTTCACGCTTGGAGGCCGGCAGCGTCTCGATCTTCTCGTACAACGTGGCCATGCCGTTGTTGACGTTGATGCCCAGCTCGTCAAACAGCGCGCCGTGCTTCTCGAAGGCTTCCTTGTAGTAGATCTTCACGCAGTGACCGAACACGATCGGGTGCGAGACCTTCATCATCGTGGCCTTCACGTGCAGCGAGAACAGGATGCCGGCTTCCTTGCAGTCGGCCAGTTCCTTCTCGTAGAAGGCGCACAGGGCCTTCTTGCTCATGAACATGGAGTCGATGATCTCGCCGTCCTTGAGCGCGACCTTTTCCTTCAGCACCACGGTCTTGCCGGACTTCGTCTCCAGCACCATCTTTACATCGCGGGCCTTGTCCAGGGTCAGGGACTTTTCGCCATGATAGAAGTCGCCCTCGTGCATGTGGGACACATGCGTCTGCGACCACTGCTTCCACTCGCCCATGGAGTGCGGGTGCTTCTTGGCGTAGTTCTTCACCGCGGCAGGCGCGCGGCGGTCGGAGTTGCCCTCGCGCAGCACCGGGTTCACGGACGAGCCCAGGCATTTGCCATAGCGGGCCTTGATGGCCTTTTCCTCGTCGGTGGTGGGGTTCTCGGGGTAGTCGGGCAGGTTGTAGCCCTTGCCTTGCAGTTCCTTGATGGCGGCGATCAACTGCGCCACGGACGCGCTGATGTTGGGCAGCTTGATGATGTTGACGTCGGGCTCGAGCGTCTTCTTGCCCAGTTCAGCCAGCGTATTGGGTACGCGCTGCTCGGGCGTCAGGAAGTCAGGGAACTCACCCAGGACGCGCGCCGCCAGGGAGATGTCGCTCTCGGCCACTTCGATACCGGCCACCGACGCGAAGCTGCGCACGATGGGCAGGAAGGAGGCCGTGGCCAGGCGGGGAGCCTCGTCGGTCAGGGTATAGATGATGGTGGGTTTCTGGGTGCTCATCTCGTCTCTCAGGTAAACAAAACAGAGGTCTTGCGCCGCCGGTCCGCGGCCTCGCGCGCAGTCATCCGATGTGACAGTCCGGATTGTGCGCGAGTCGTTGCGCGGAAATCGTGTAATTTGCAATCGAATATCGCATTGCAAAAAATTGACAGGGGAACTGGCACTTTTTTTTGCAAGTCTTCTACAAGACTGTCGTCCCGCTGCCAAATTACCCAGGGAGGCCGTACCCAATGAGGCCGCCGCCCGGGCCGTCAAGCCAGACGAAAAAACGGCCCGCAGATTCCTCTGCGGGCCGTTTGTCTTTGGGTCGCTCAACGCCGCAGGGCGCGGCGTGCGCTTTCGGCTCAGGCGAAGTTGGCTTCGGCGAACTTCCAGTTCACCAGCTTGTCCAGGAAGGTCTCGACGAACTTGGGACGCAGGTTGCGGTAGTCGATGTAATAGGCGTGTTCCCACACGTCCACCGTCAGCAGCGCCTTGTCGGCCGTGGTCAGCGGCGTGCCGGCGGCGCCGGTGTTCACGATGTCCACCGTACCGTCGGCCTTCTTGACCAGCCAGGTCCAGCCGGAGCCGAAGTTGCCCACGGCGCTCTTCACGAACGCTTCCTTGAACGCGGCGTAGCTGCCCCACTTGGCATGGATCGCCTGGGCCAGGGCGCCGCTGGGCTCGCCACCGCCGTTGGGGGCCATGCAGTTCCAGAAGAAGGTGTGGTTCCAGATCTGCGCGGCGTTGTTGTAGATACCGCCGGACGACTTCTTGACGATCTCCTCCAGCGTCATGTTCTCGAACTCGGTGCCCTTTTGCAGGTTGTTCAGATTCACCACGTAGGCGTTGTGGTGCTTGCCGTGGTGGTATTCCAGCGTTTCCTGGCTGTAGTGCGGGGCCAGGGCATCAATCGCGTAGGGCAGCGGAGGCAGGGTATGTTCCATGGTCAAGTCCTTCGTGGGTTGGGATGGGGGAGATCGCGGCCACCAGGGCGCGGCGAAGCAACGGGCATTGTAGGAAAGTAATAGCACTCGCCGCTGTAGGCGGGCGGCGACTCCTGCCCTCTGGTACGGGATTGACCGGCGCCGCGTTCACAGCAAGCGGCGCTGCGATACTGTCAGGTCCAGTTCGCCCTCGGCCAACTGGGCATGCACGGCGTCGCCCAGGCGCACCTGGGCGGGGCGCGTCACGGGTTGCCCCTGCGCATCGGTCAGCAAGGCATAGCCGCGCTGCAGCACCAGGCGCGGATCCAGCAGTTGCAGCCGCAGCGCCGCGCGCTCCAGGCGCTCTCTGCGCTGCACCAGGCTGCGCTGCACGATTTGAGGAAAATGACTCTGCAGCGCTTGCCCCGCATGCGCAAGCCGCTGCGTTTTCAATAGCAAACCGTGGCGCAGGCGCTGTTCGAGACCGCTCAGCCGCAGTTGCTGCCGCCCCACGAAACCCGAGGGCCGGCCCAGCCGCTGGGCCGCCTGGTCCAGCCGTTGGTGCCGCAGGTCCACCTGGCGCTGTACGCCGTCGGCCAGCCGTTGCGCCAGCAGGTCGAGTGCCCCCAGCCACACGGCGCGCGGCTGTGCCACCAACTCGGCGGCGGCCGTGGGCGTGGGCGCGCGCAGGTCGGCGCAGAAGTCGGCGATGGTGAAGTCGGTCTCATGCCCCACACCGCTGACCAGCGGCACCGGGCTCTGCACGATGGCGCGGGCCACGCGCTCGTCATTGAACGCCCACAGGTCTTCGATGGAGCCACCGCCGCGCACCAGCAGGATCACATCGATGGCTGGCGGCGCCCCGGCATTCATAGCCAAATCACCGC
Organism: Diaphorobacter sp. ED-3; assembly: GCF_027625375.1. Lineage (NCBI taxonomy): Bacteria > Pseudomonadati > Pseudomonadota > Betaproteobacteria > Burkholderiales > Comamonadaceae > Diaphorobacter > Diaphorobacter sp. ED-3. The sequence continues at coordinate 2,548,135 of NZ_CP115182.1, forward strand.
CCAGCGCCCGCCCCTCCTGCGCAAGCAGATACATTTTTGATAGCGCTTCGGCAATCGATGCGGGCGCCTGCGCCCCCTGCACGAGGGCCGGCACCAGCACCACGGGAATGTGCGGCACGCGCCGGCGCAGTGCCGTCACCACGTCATGCAGTGCCGCAGCGCCCGGCGACGTGACCACGCCAATGCCGCGCGGCATGGCCGGCAGCGCGCGCTTGCGCGCCGCGTCGAACAGGCCCTCGGCCTCCAGTTGCGCCTTGAGGCGCATGAACTGCTCGAACAGCGCCCCCTGCCCCGCGCGCTGCAGGCTGTCGACGATGAGCTGCAGGTCGCCGCGTGCCTCGTACACGCCCAGCCGGCCGCGCACTTCGACCAGTTCGCCGTCGCGCGGGGTGAAATCCAGCACGCCTGCCGCACGGCGGAACATGGCGCAGCGGATCTGACCATTTCCATCCTTCAGCGTGAAGTAGCAGTGCCCGCTGGACGCGCGCGAGAAGCCCGTGATCTCCCCGCGCACCGCGACAGGATTGAACCGCGCCTCCAGCGCATCAGCAATGGCGCGGCATAACGCGCCAACCTCCCAGATTCGCGGCGCCACGCCTGTATCTGCACGCTCAAACACAGGCCGCTCCACGCTTGTACGCGCACCGGGCCGGTGCACTAGTCCACAGATCCGGGCATCCGGCGCCACGGCGGAAGGCCATGCGCCAACCCGCCCCCATACCACAAGAGTACGTGCAACCCATTGATTTCAAAGGTTTTTTTGATGCGCAGTTTTTCATCAAACTAAGCAAACCACGTAACGGCGCCGCTTCGCGACGGGTATGCACGTGGTTTCCCACAAAGTTATCCACAGAAAATGTGAGTCTCCCGGGCGACTCTACGTGCCCCGGCCCTGTGCTCCGAACAGGGGTGGCGTAAAGCAGACGATGCGCCCAAAGGCCGGGTTGGAAGGTGCGCCATAATCCCCGCTGCTTTTTACGTGAGCGGAGTGAGAATTGCTGTCGATCATACAAGCCGCGGGCTGGCCGATCTGGCCCCTGATTGCCTGTTCCATCCTGGCGCTGGCGCTGGTTTTTGAGCGCTTCGTCGCACTGAAGACCGCCCGTGTGGCCCCCCCGAAGCTGCTGGACGAGGCCATCTCGGTCTCCTCCAAGTCCATTCCCTCGCCCGACGTGGTGAACCAGCTGGCGCAGAACTCGGCCCTGGGCGAAGTGCTGGCCAGCGGCCTGCGCACGCTCAACAGCAACCCCCAGAGCACCGAGGCCGACGTGCGCGCCGCCATGGAGGGTGCCGGCCGCGCCGTCGCCCACCGGCTGGAGAAGTACCTCAACGCCCTGGCCACCATCGCCTCGGCCGCACCGCTGCTGGGCCTGCTGGGCACGGTGATCGGCATGATCGAGATCTTCGGCTCCCAGGCCGGCACGGGCGCCGTGGGCGCGACGGGTGGCGGCAACCCTGCGCAACTGGCGCACGGCATCTCCATTGCGCTGTACAACACCGCCTTCGGCCTGATCGTGGCCATACCGGCGCTGATCTTCTGGCGCTACTTCCGCAGCCGCGTGGACGCCTACCTGTTGACGCTGGAACTGGCGTCCGAGCAATTCGTGCGGCACATCAACCGCCTGCGCAAGTGAGCGGCGCCAGCGCACAGAGGCACGTTTCGCCATGAACTTTCGCCCCCGCCAAAAGGAAGAACCGGAGATCAACCTGATCCCCTTCATCGACGTGCTGTTGGTGATCCTCATCTTCCTGATGCTGACCACCACCTACAGCAAGTTCACCGAGCTGCAGCTCACCCTGCCCGTAGCGGACGCTCAGCAGTTGCGCGACCACCCCAAGGAAGTCATCGTGGCCGTGGCCGCCGACGGACGCTACGCCATCAACAAGACCACGCTGGAGGGCCGGCAGGTCGACCAGGTGGCGCGGGCGCTGGCCGATGCCGCCACTGCGGGGCCGAACAGCGTGGTCATCATCAGCGCCGACGCATCGGCCCCCCACCAGTCCGTGGTCACGGTGATGGAGGCCGCGCGCCGCGTGGGCCTGTCGCAGATCACCTTTGCCACCCAGTCGTCGGCCACGGCCGGCAAGTAAGCCTGCGCCGATGGCCGCGCCCGGCCGCCCGTCCCCCCTGGCCGAGCGGCTGCGCGGCGCCTGGCAGCACCGTGGCGCGCTGGCCCTGGCGCTGTGGCCGCTGTCGCTGCTGTACGGCGTGCTCACGGCGCTGCGCCGCGCGCTCTATCGCACGGGTCTGCTGCGCAGCGAGCGACTGCCCGTGCCCGTCATCGTGGTCGGCAACGTGATCGCTGGCGGCGCCGGCAAAACGCCCGTGACCCTGGCCGTGGTGCGCCACCTGCAGGCCCGCGGCTGGCGGCCGGGCGTCATCTCGCGGGGATACGGCCGCGCCACCTCAGACTGCCACGAAGTGCTGCCCGCCAGCAGCGCGGCCGAGGTGGGCGACGAGCCGCTGCTCATCGCCCGCGCCAGCGGCGCCCCGGTCTTCGTGGCGCGCAGGCGTGCCCAGGCAGGGCGCGCGCTGCTGGCCGCCCACCCCGCCACCAACATCCTGGTTTGCGACGACGGCCTGCAGCACCTGGCCCTGGCGCGCGACCTGGAAGTCTGCGTCTTCAACGACGAAGGCGCCGGCAACGGCTGGCTGCTGCCCGCCGGCCCGCTGCGCGAGCCCTGGCCGCGCGCGGTGGACCTGGTGCTCCACGCCGGCTCCCCGCCCGGTGGGGTCGCGCCGCAATTCGCGCTGTCACGTGAACTCGCCGCCCATGCCGTGAATGCCAGCGGGCAGCACCTGCCGCTGGAGCAATTGCAGGGCGAACCGTTGCACGCACTCGCGGCGATCGCCCGGCCGCACGACTTTTTTGCGATGCTGCACGCCAGGGGCCTTCAGCCCGGGAGCAAGGAAGCACTGCCCGATCACTATGATTTTTCTAGCTGGCAGCGCCCGCCGGATAAGCGCTTACGGCTGATTTGTACCGAAAAAGACGCCGTCAAGCTCTGGCCCGCGCACCCGGACGCGCTGGCCGTGCCGCTGGCCCTGCGGATCCCGCCGGCCTTCTTCGACACGCTCGACGCCCGCCTGGCGTCGCTATCATCGTCCGGCCATTGAGGAACACCATGGATCCCAAACTGCTTGAACTGCTGGTCTGCCCCGTCACCAAGGGCCCGCTGACCTACGACCGCGAACGCCAGGAACTCATCTCGCGCAGCGCGCGGCTGGCCTATCCCGTGCGCGACGGCATTCCCGTGCTGCTGGAAAACGAGGCCCGCCCCTTGAGCGACGAGGAGCTGGAACAGTGAGTCGCGCCGCACCGTTCACGGTGCTGATACCGGCGCGCCTGGCCTCCACCCGCCTGCCCAACAAGCCCCTGGCCGATATCGCCGGGCTGCCCATGGTGGTGCATGTGGCCCGCCGCGCCAGCCAGAGCGGCGCCCTGCGCTGCGTGGTCGCGGCGGACGACGCGCGCATCGTCCAGGCCTGCCAGGCGCATGGGGTGCAGGCTCTGCTGACGCGCGCCGACCACGCCAGCGGCAGCGATCGCCTGGCCGAGGCCTGCGAGCTGCTGGGCCTGGCGGGCGAAGACATTGTGGTGAACGTACAGGGTGACGAGCCCCTCATCGACCCACGGCTGATCGACGCCGTGGCCGCACTGCTGCATGCGCGCGGCGATGCCAGCATGGGCACCGCCGCGCACGCCATCGACAGCGCGGAGGACTTTGCGAACCCCAACGTGGTGAAGGTGGTGCTGGACGCGCAGGGCCTCGCGCACTACTTCAGCCGCGCCCCCATCCCCCACGCACGCGACCACGCGCCGGGCAGCCTCTGGTGGCAGCCGGGCCAACCGGGGGTGCCCGTGGGTTTCGCACCGCTACGGCACATCGGCATCTACAGCTACCGGGCAGGCTTTCTGCGCCGGTTTCCACAGCTACCAGCGGCGCCGACCGAGCAACTGGAAGCGCTGGAGCAGCTGCGCGCCCTCTGGCACGGCCACCGCATCGCCGTGCACGTGACCGGCAGCGCACCCGGTGCGGGCGTGGACACGCCAGCCGACCTGGAGCGCGTGCGCACCCTCCTGGGCGGCTAGCGCGGTCGTCAGCTTGGCGCATGGCCCGCGTGCTATCCTTGTTCGCAACAAGAGCACCTGTCCCGCGCTGGCGCGCCGACGGCAAGCGTGCCCGCTGATTTCAAAACACTAGAGGACATCCATGAGACTGATTCTGCTCGGCGCTCCCGGCGCCGGAAAGGGTACGCAGGCCGCGTTCATCTGCCAGAAATTCGGCATCCCCCAGATCTCCACCGGCGACATGCTGCGCGCCGCCGTCAAGGCCGGCACGCCCCTGGGCCTGCAAGCCAAGGCCGTCATGGATGCGGGCCAGCTCGTCAGCGACGACCTGATCATCAACCTGGTGAAGGAGCGCATCGCCGAGCCCGACTGCGCCCAGGGTTTCCTGTTCGACGGATTCCCACGCACCATCCCCCAGGCAGACGCCATGAAGGCCGCGGGCGTGAAGCTCGACTATGTGCTGGAGATCGACGTGCCGTTCGACGCCATCATCGAGCGCATGAGCGGCCGCCGCTCCCACCCGGCTTCGGGCCGCACCTACCACGTGAAGTTCAACCCGCCCAAGGTCGAAGGCAAGGACGACGTGACGGGCGAGCCCCTGGTGCAGCGCGAGGACGACAAGGAAGAAACCGTCAAGAAGCGCCTGCAGGTCTACAGCGACCAGACCCGCCCGCTGGTGGACTATTACTCCAGCTGGGCCAAGTCCGATCCCGCCAACGCGCCTAAGTACCGAGCCATTCAAGGCACCGGCAGCGTGGAGGAAATCACCCAGCGCGCCCTGACGGCACTGTCAAGCTGACGAACCCGCCGCCGGCCCCCGCCAACGCCCCGCAATGCGGGGCGTTGTGCTGTGTGCCCAGGCAAGCGCCTCGGCCCATGACGGTGCTTATGAATTAGCGGACTGCATCAGCTCCAGCAGCAGGCTGACCCGTGCCTTCACAGGGCTCAGCCCATCCGCATCGCGCCAGGGCGTGCCCGTCAGGTCCATCATCCGCCCCTGCGGGCAGCGCGAAGCCACGCGCACCTGCACCCCGGCCGCCACGGCACGCGCGAGCGCGGCCTCCAGCGCATGGTGCAGCGTGCCATTGCCGGTGGCGGCCACCACGAGGCCGTGCACGCCCTTCTCCACCAGCCAGTCCACCAACGCGCCATCCGCGCCGGCGTGGCTGAGGACGATTTCCACGCGTGGCCAGGCGGCATCTGGCAGGATCGGCACCAGCGCGCCATGCGCGGGCTGTTCCACCTGCGGCGCAAGGCCGCGGGCCCAGCGCACGCGCCCCGCTTCCATCCAGCCCAGAGGCCCAGCATCGCCGGAGTCGAACGCGTCCAGCCGCAGCGGGTGCACCTTGCTCACCTCGCGTGCCCCGTGCACCACGCCAGCGGCCGCCATCAGAACCCCCCGCGCCGAGGGATCGGCCGCCAGTGTGACGGCATCCAGCAGGTTCTGCGGCCCGTCCGGCGCGAGCGCCGTGGCCGGACGCATGGCACAGGTCAGTACCACTGGCTTGGCGGTGGTATCGAGCAGGTTGTGCAGCAGCCAGGCGGTTTCCTCCAGCGTATCCGTGCCGTGGGTGATGACGACGCCGGCCACGGCCGGGTCGGCCAGGTGTGCGGCGCAACGACCGGCCAGCCGCGTCCACACGTCAAAGCCCATGTCCTTGCTGTCCAGCTGCACCACCTGTTCAGCCACCAGCGCGCCGCCCGCGGCCTGCACCAGCCCGGGCACCGCGGCCAGCAATTGCTCCACGCCGATCTGCCCGGCCGTGTAGCCCACGTTCGCGCCTTGCACCGCGGAAGAGCCCGCAATCGTGCCGCCGGTGCCCATAACGACGATTTTTCTTGCAGCTGCCACTTGCATCCCTCCAAAAACTGTTCAAAAATACAGATACTGGATTAAAAAACAGTAACCCACTCAACCACCGACCGCATTGGATCGCACCATGCTCGACAGTCCCAAGCTCACCGCCCGCCAGCAGCAGATCCTGGACCTGATCCAGACCGCCATCGCGCGCACCGGCGCCCCGCCCACCCGCGCCGAGATCGCGGCAGAGCTGGGTTTCAAGTCCGCCAACGCGGCCGAGGAGCACCTGCAGGCGCTGGCCCGCAAGGGCGTGATCGAACTGGTCAGCGGCACCTCGCGCGGCATCCGGCTGCGCGGCGAAACCGTGCGCAACATCAATGCGGCGCGCGGCGCCCAGTTCAACCTGCCGATACCCGGCCTGTCGCAGCTCACGCTGCCGCTGGTGGGCCGCGTGGCGGCAGGCTCGCCCATTCTCGCCCAGGAGCATGTGGACCAGACCTATACGGTGGAAGGCAGCCTGTTTGCGCACAAGCCCGACTACCTGCTCAAGGTGCGCGGCATGTCCATGCGCGACGCGGGCATCATGGACGGCGACCTGCTCGCCGTACAGGCAACGCGCGAGGCGCGCAACGGGCAAATCATCGTGGCGCGCCTGGGCGATGACGTCACGGTCAAGCGCCTGCGCCGCACAGGCAGCGCCATCGAGCTGCTGCCCGAGAACCCCGACTACCCGGTGATCCGCGTCGAGCCGGGCGAACCTTTCGAGATCGAAGGGCTGGCCGTGGGCCTGATACGCAACACCATGCTCATGTAGTCCGTTGAATGCAGCGCCGCCGCAGGTGGCGGGCGTCTGGCAGGCGGTAGCCCGGGCATGCCCCGTGGCTGCGGCATGCCAACCCTGCGGATGCGCGCTTGACGTCCTTGGCAATCCTGCCTGTGTTCCACCTTCATGCCCTGGCATGCCGGAGTCTTCACATGGGATTTGCCCTCTTTGCCTTTGCCTCCCTTTCCCGCCCCTTGCGCCGCCTGCGCCGATGGGGACTGGCCGCACGCCATATGTCGCGCGGCGCTGCACCCTCTGCCTGCACCACGCACGGACGCGCCGATGCACTCCAGCGAGCGACGCCCAACGCCGGCCCTCCCGATAGCCCCGCCGTGGCGGGCATGGCGCAAGAAAATCCGGCCCGCCACCGCGCCTTTGCCATGCCTGCCGCGGATGCGGCCATGCAGCACACAGGTCTGCGGCCTGCGATCTCCACCCGTTCGCTCCCCCTGCGCGTGATCCTGCGCCATGACACCGACGACGCGTGCAAGCTCGTGATTTCCGGCCGCATGGCCGATGTGTGCGCGGAACTGGAGCGCCTGGCCCTGCGCTGACCGCGGGGCACTGCTGCGACCACTTCTGACACTTTTCGAAGGCGTCACGGCCGCAGCGCGTTCATCGCAGGCCCGTTTCTACAATGCACGGCACTTGCAACTGCCCGCCCCCAAGCACGCCATGACCCACGAGTCCCGCCTGGACCGCTTGCTGCGGCAACTGCTGTGGGGCCGGCGCACGGCCGCGCTGGCAACGCTGCAAACCCTGCCCGGCGCGGAAACGGTTCCATTCACAACGCCGGCGGTGTCGTTCGTTCCGTATGCCATCGACTCCACGGCCCAGGTGCTGGTATTGCATGTCAGCGCCCTCGCCGCCCATACCCGTAACCTGCGGCAATCGCCCGCGGTTTCTCTCCTGATCACGGCGCCCGAGGACGCGGCCCAGCCCGTGCATGCGCTGGAGCGCGTTGCCATCCAAGGACAAGCCGTACTGCTTGCGCCCGAGGCAGCCGCCAGCGCGCGCGCCGCCTACCTGCGGCACTTCCCTGAGGCAGCGCCCATGACGGCGCTGGGCGACTTCCAGTTCGTGCAGATCATCCCTTCGGCGGGCCGCCACGTGGCAGGGTTTGGCGCGGCGCGGGATTTATCTGCCGAGGAGCTGAAGGCGCTGCTCATGTCTTGACGCTGGGGCGATCGGCGCCGCCAGCAGTTGGATGGCAAGGGCCGTTCCGCCCAGGCGAGCGCTGGCGGCCGCAAGCCCGGTGCCTGGGAAGGCCACACGGGTCGCTGCCAGGGCCGGTTTGGTGACGGGTTGGCGGACGCTCGCCGTGCGCGCCAAAGCATGAACGGCCCCGCCCACGGCGGCTGGTGGCAGCACATCTGCCCCGACGGCCTGTCCCCGCGCGAGAGCCGCTCTCAAGACACCAGTTGCGACCAGACCTTGTCCAGCCGCTTGCCGCTGACCGGATACGGCGTGCGCAACTCCTGCGCGAAGAAGCTCACGCGCAGTTCCTCCAGCATCCAGCGGTACTCCTGCATGCGGGCATCCACCTGGCCCTTGCGCTCGGCCACCATGCGCCAATAGCGCTGCTCCAGCGGCTGCAGTTCCTTGAGCTTGGCGGCATCGCGTGCCGGGTCGGCGCGGTACTTGTCCAGGCGCGTGGCGATGGCCTTGAGGTAGCGCGCGTAGTGCTGCAGCTGCGCCCAGGGCGCGGCGGCGATGAACTGCTTGGGCATCAGGCGCTGCAGCTGCTGTGACGCGTCGGCCGTGGCCTCGGGAGCGTTCTTGGTGTCCTTGATCTTGCGCTGCGTGGCGGCGTATTCGATGAGAATGGCCGCCGCCATGCGCGCCACCTCGTTGGCGATCAGCGTGAGGCGCCCGCGCCCGTCCTGCACGCGCTGCTTGAACTGTGCCTCGTTGCTGGGCAGCGGCTCTTGCAGGAAGGCGCGGTCGATGGCCACGTCGATGATTTGTGCGCGCAGCTCCTCCTGCGTGCCCAGCGGCATGAAGGCCACGGCCATCTTCTGCAGATCGGGGATGTTCTTTTCCAGGTACTTGAGCGCGTCCTTGATCTGCAGCGCAAACAGCCGGCGCAGGCCCACGCGGTGGCGCGCGGCGGCGACTTCGGGTTCGTCGAACACCTCGATGCCCACCGCATCGCCGTGGTCGATGAGCGCGGGGAAACCGATCAGCGTCTGGCTGCCCTTGGCGATTTCCATCAGCTCGGGCAGTTCGCCAAAGCTCCAATCCTCGTAGCGGGCATCGGCCTTGCGTGCCGCGGGCGCGCCGACGGGTGGTTCTTTTTTGATAGCTGCTGGCGCCCGGTTTTCCTTGGTTTCAGATGGTTTTCCACCGGAATCTGGCTTCTGGTGAGCGCCACCAGCTATCTTTAATGAAGCAAGCGCCTGGAACGCCCCACGAGCCTTGCTCCCCCACTCCGCCTTGAGCGCGCCCAGGTTGCGTCCCTGGCCGAGCTGGCGGCCGTGCTCATCCGTCACGCGAAAGTTCATGAACAGGTGCGGGCTGAGCATGTCCAGCTTGAAGTCCGCGCGCTTCACGTCGAGCGAGGTTTCATCGCGCACTTGCTTGAGCAGCGTGTCGATCAAGCTGCCCTGGGCCCAACGCTCTTCCTCGGTGAACAGCGACGCCAGCCGCGCAGCACTTTCCGGCAGCGGCACGAAACGGCTGCGCGGGCGCTGCGGCAGGCTCTTGAGCAGCGCCTGAATCTTGTCCTTGAGCATGCCGGGCACCAGCCATTCCGCACGCTCCTCGCTCACCTGGTTCAGCACGAACAGCGGCACCGTGACGGTGACCCCATCGCGCGCGTCACCGGGGCTGTGCAGGTAGCTGGCCGTGCAGTCCACGCCGCCCAGCTTCACCGTCTTGGGAAAGTTGTCGGTGGTGATGCCCGCGGCCTCATGGCGCATCAGCTCGTCGCGCTTGAGAAGCAGCAGGCCGGCGCTCTCCTTGCCGGCACTGCGGAACCACTTGTCGAACGTGGCGCCGCTGTACACGTCTTTGGGAATCTGCTGGTCGTAGAAGGCGAAGATCAGCTCGTCGTCCACCAGCACGTCCTGGCGGCGGCTCTTGTGCTCCAGCTCCTGCACCTTGCGCACCAGCTTGAGGTTGGCGCCCAGGAACGGCCAATGCGTCTCCCACTCGCCCTCGACCAGCGCCTGGCGAATGAACAGGTTGCGCGCCTCGTACGGATCCACGCGGCCATAGCTCACGCGGCGGCCGTTGTAGACCACCAGGCCGTAGAGCGTGGCGCGCTCGAGCGCGACCACGTCGGCCTGTTTCTTGGACCAATGCGGGTCCAGCAGCTGCTTCTTGAGCAGATGGCCGCCCACCTCTTCCAGCCATTGCGGTTCGATCGCCGCGATACCGCGGCCGTACAGGCGCGAGGTCTCGACCTGCTCGGCTGCGACGATCCAGCGGCCGGGCTTCTTGGACAGGTGCGCGCCCGGGTGCGGGTGGAACTTGATGCCGTGCGCGCCCAGGTAGGCCTCGCTCTCCTCGGCCTTGTAACCAATGTTGCCCAGCAGGCCCGACAGCATGGACAGGTGCACGGCCTCGTAGCCCGCGGGCTCGGTGTTCACCTGCCACTGGTGCTCCCGCACCACGGTGAGCAGCTGCGAATGGATGTCGCGCCACTCGCGCACGCGGCGGATGTTGATGTAGTTCTGGCGCAGCAACTGCTCCCACTGCCGGTTGCTGAGCTTGTGGGTGGCCTCCTCCGCATCGGCGGGGTGGAACTGCGCCAGGCGCTCCTCGCCTGCGGCCTCCGCTTGCGCGCCGCTGCTGCGCTGTGCGACGGGCAGGAAGGCCGTGTTGCGCGCTTGGGCCGCGGGGGCGGTCTGGGCCGCCATCTCCTTGCGCGTCTTGGCGACGATCTTGCCGCCGCGCGCATCCTGCAGCCACTTCCACAGGCGCAGGTAGCCGGTGAACTCGCTTTTCTCGTCGTCGAACTTGGCATGCTGCTGGTCGGCCTGCTGCTGCGCCTCCAGCGGCCGGTCGCGCACGTCCTGCACGCTGAGGGCCGAGGCAATGACCAGCACCTCGGCCACGGCGCCGCGGGTGCGGGCCTCCAGAATCATGCGGCCCACGCGCGGGTCCAAGGGCAGGCGCGACAGTTCGCGGCCCATGGGCAGCAAATTGCCGCGCTCGTCCACGGCGCCCAACTCCTGCAGCAGTTGATAGCCGTCGGCGATCGCACGGCCCGAGGGCGCCTCGAGGAAGGGGAAGTTCACCACGTCGCCCAGGCCCAGCGACTTCATGCGCAGGATGACGCCCGCCAGGGACGAGCGCAGGATTTCGGGGTCGGTGAAGCGGTCGCGCTGGTGGAAGTCCGCCTCGTCGTACAGGCGGATGCAGATGCCGTTGGCCAAGCGGCCGCAGCGCCCGGCGCGCTGGTTGGCCGCCGCCTGGCTGATGGGCTCCACCAGCAACTGCTCCACCTTGCTACGGAAGGAATAGCGCTTCACGCGCGCCGTACCTGCGTCAATGACGTAACGGATGCCCGGCACAGTGAGCGAAGTCTCGGCCACGTTGGTGGCCAGCACGATGCGCCGGCCGGTGTGGCCGTCGAAGATGCGGTCCTGCTCGGCCTGCGACAGGCGCGAGAACAGGGGGAGTACCTCGGCGTTCCTCAGCACCGGCGAGTGCTGCAGGTGCTTGCGCAGGTGGTCCGCCGCCTCGCGGATCTCGCGCTCGCCGGGCAGGAAGACGAGGATGTCTCCGCCCTTGCCGCCCGCCCACAACTCGTCCACGCCGTCGGCAATGGCATCGTTGAGGTCGAAGTCCTTCTTTTCTTCAAAGGGCTTGTAGCGCATCTCCACGGGATAGGTGCGCCCGGACACCATGATGACCGGCGCCGGACCGGCCTTGCCCTCGAAGTGCTTGGCGAAGCGCTCCGCGTCGATGGTGGCCGAGGTCACGACCACCTTCAAATCGGGCCGCTGCGGCAGGATCTGCTTGAGGTAGCCCAGCAGGAAGTCGATGTTCAGGCTGCGCTCGTGCGCCTCGTCGATGATGAGCATGTCGTAGGCCTTGAGCAGCGGATCGGTCTGCGTCTCGGCGAGCAGGATGCCGTCGGTCATCAGCTTGACCGAAGCGCCCTTTTGCAGCGTGTCCTGAAAGCGCACCTTGTAACCCACCACCTCGCCCAAGGGGGTGTTCAGCTCCTCGGCAATGCGCTTGGCCACGCTGCTGGCGGCAATGCGCCGCGGCTGGGTGTGGCCGATCAGGCGCCCGCGCGTGCCCTCGGGGGCGTTGCACTTGCCGCGTCCCAGGGCCAGCGCTATTTTTGGCAGCTGCGTGGTCTTGCCCGAGCCCGTCTCGCCGCAGACGATGATGACCTGGTGCTCGGCCATGGCCGCCATGATCTCGTCGCGGCGGCTGGAGACGGGGAGTTGCTCGGGAAAGGTGATCGTGAGGGGCATAGGGGCGGGAATTATCCCAGCCCCCAGGCACCCGTGCCGCACCAGGGTCAGGCGGGGAACATGGCCTCCATCTCTCGGCGCACCCGATAGGCGTGGGTGGTGGTGTCCATCTCGACATCGTCCCAGGACAATGCCTGGCCTTTTGCCACCGGGCGCACCACGCGCGCGCTGTGCGCCAGGCCCAGCGGCAGGCCCTTGATCTGCCGCGAGGTCGCAGCCGGCAGCAGCTTGCCCCAGACGGTGTAGCCGCCCTCGCCATCCAGCAGGTCGCCCGGGCGCAGGTCACGCTTGGCCGTGGCCACCACATCGGCGTTCCAGCCCTGGGGCACGCCGGTGGGCTCGCCGCGCAGCGCCACGCTGGCCACCGACATGCCCACCTCCAGCCCGATGAGGTGCCAGCGCTTGTACAGCGTGAAGTAGCGGCCCGTGGGGTCGGTGTGGGCGTTGTATTCCTCGAAACAGTGGCGGATGTAGTCAGTCTCGCCTTCCACCGTGACCCACACGCCCATGCGGATGTCGTAGGGGATCCGGCGGCCGTCCTTCTCCAGCGACGAGATCACTTCCACCATGCCTTTTTTCTCTAGCACTCCGCCCTCGCCCACCGGGCGCGTGACGTAGGGAATGTCCTCCACACTGGCGGGCGGGTACTGCAGGCCGTTGCTCGGCACGGCCAGGCCCGTGGCGTTGGAGACGGCCGTGCTCTCAATGCTGGGCTTGGACCCGTCCAGGAAGCTGTTGAACATCTTGGGGTTCAGGCCGCCACGCTGCGCCTGCTCGGGCGTCAGGCCGTAGTAGCCCCACACCGTCTCGGGCGTGGATTCGCAGAAATGCGGCAGCCACTTGTGCCCGCGCCCGGCCGCCACCACCGGAAAGCCGCAGGTGCGGGCCCAGTCCACCAGCTCGCAGATCATGGCGGGCTGGTCGCCATAGGCCAGCGAATAGACCACGCCCGCGGCCTGGGCCTTGCGCGCCAGCAGCGGGCCGCAGAAAGCGTCGGCCTCCACGGTCACGTTCACCACATGCTTGCCGTGGGCGAAGGCGTCGAGAATGTGGTCCACCGCCGCCAGCGGGTTGCCCGTGCATTCGACGATCAGCTCGATCTGCGGGTGGCGCACCAGGGCCTGCCAGTCCTCGGTGATCCAGGTCGTGCCCTGCTCCAGCGCCTGCTGGGCAGACGCGGCCTCCGACTGCTCGGGCGCCCATCCCACGCGCGCCAGGCTGGCGCGGGCGTTGGCCGGCGACAGATCGGCAATGCCCACCAGGTGCACGCCCGGCATGCGCGGCACCTGCGCCAGGTACATGGCGCCGAACTTGCCCGCGCCGATCAGCCCAATGCGGATGGGACGCCCTTGCCGGGCACGCTGCAGCAGTTTCTGGTGAAGGTTCATGGGTATGGCAAACGATAGAAGTGCGCCGCTGCGGCGCGAAACCCCGGCGCCTGCTGGCGCGCGGGCCGGTGGGAATCCCACAGCCACCGTAGCGCAGGGTACGCCCCACGTCTCTTGGGATACGCCCTAGGGCCGGGACACCGCCCAGTACCCCACCGCCTGCAAGGCATTGAAAAGGACCGTTATCCTGCGCACGTTCTCGGCCGGCGGGGCGCACCCTTTTGTCGCCGCGCCGCCCCCCACGCCGGCCCCATACGTCGGTGCCGCTTTCTTCTTTGCATCCCCGGCTTTCCATGGTGTCTCTTGCTGCGTTGGTGATTCCGCTGCTGGCGGTCTGGCTCTGGGGGCCCGTGCGCGGCATGTCGCGCCGGGCGCGCCTGGTGGCCATTGCGCTGACCGCCCTGCTGGGCGTGACACCGGCCCTGCTGCTCAAGCTCTTGCAGGCCGGCGCCATGGATTACGCCACGCTGGCCTATCTGCAGGTGCCCGGCGGCTGGGTGTTGGGCACGCTGGTGCTGATCATTGCTTTTCTTCTGGCGCGTGATGCCGCATGGCTCGCGGCGCGGGCCGCCGCGCTCATGGGCGGGGGCGACACATGGCACCTGCGACTGCGCAGCAGGCGGTTGACCGGCACCGCCGTGGCGCTGGCGCTGGGCGCGGCGGGCTTTGGCACGGCGCAGGGCCTGCAGCCGCCCACGGTGCGTGAACAGTTGGTACACCTGCCGCAATTGCCCGAGGCCCTGGATGGCCTGCGTGTGGCCGTGCTGGCGGATATTCACGCGAGCCCCATCAACCATACCGCCTACGTGCAGAGCGTGGTGGAGCGCACCCACGCGGCGCGGCCCGACCTGATCGTGCTGCCCGGTGACCTGGTGGATGGCGACGTAGGCAGCAGCGCCGCCTTCGTAGCTCCACTGGCGCAACTGCGCGCACCGCACGGCGTATGGGCCGCGCCCGGCAACCATGAGTACTACGGCGGCTACGACGCCTGGATGGCGGAATTTCGCCGCCTGGGCCTGGGCGTCTTGGCCAACCAGACCCAGGTGCTGCAGGTGAATGGCGCGCGTCTGGCACTGTCCGGCGTGGGCGACCCGGTCTACGGCCGCACCTCTCACCACAATGCCGACCCGCGCGTGCCCGAGGGCGTGCCCCCCGATGTACCCGCGGTGGCCCGGCAGGCGCGCGCGGCGCAGGCCGACTTCCACCTGCTGCTGGCGCACCAGCCCAAGCTCGCGCGCGACAACGCCGCGCACGGCGTGGACCTGCAGGTCTCGGGCCACACGCACGGCGGGCTGATCAGCGGCATGGACCGCTGGCTGGTCGCTCCGTTCAACAACGGTTTCGTGCGCGGGCAATACGACGTGGACGGCATGCGCCTGTTCGTGAGCGCGGGCGCGGGCCTGTGGGCCGGCTTCGCAGTGCGGCTGGGCGTGCAGCCCCATATCGACCTGTTGGTGCTGCGCCGTGGCACAGCGTCGTAAGACCGCGCGACGGCCCGGCGCCGTCAAATAAGTCGGCACGAGGGTACTGCCTGGGCTGCGAGGGGACGCACCTCGCACGCAAAGCCCCGCCATCACCATCGCGACCGTTATGCAACGCAGCAGGCCGCAGAAAAGGTGGGGCTCACGACACGCGAGGGAACGTGTTCCGCATTGCCTCAGCGCAGCACGGTGAAGTAGCGCTCCAGCGCCTCGCGCTCGGTGCGCGTGCGGTTGACGGGTGCGCCCGCGTCTTCCCAGCCCAGCGCCATGCCGCAGACGACCACCTCGCTGGCCGGCAGGCCCAGCGCGTCGCGCACGATCTGCGGGTAGCTCGCCAGCGCACCAATGGCACAGCTGGCCAGCCCCTGGGACTGCGCGGCCAGCATCAGTCCGTGCAGACACATGCCCAGGTCCATGAAGCCACCTGCGCCGAAACCGCGGTCGATGGTGACGATCAGCGCCACGGGTGCATCGAAGAAGCGGTAGTTGCGCTCGAACTGCGCGGCCCGACCCGCGCCGTCGCCGCGCGCCACACCCAGCGCCCCGTACAGCGCCTGCGCGGCTGCCACCTGGCGTTTGCGCAATGCCAGCGGCATGGGGCGGGGGAAATAGCCATAGTCCTCGGCCTCAGGCACCTGGTCGCGCCACGCCTGGCACAGCGCGGCACTCAGGCGTTCGCGCACCGCGCCCTCCACGGCCCAGAAGCGACCCGGCTGCAGATTGGCCCCGCTGGGCGCCAGCCGCGCCGCAGCCAGCAACCGCTCCAGCAGCGCGAGGGGCACGGGCCGCGGCAGGAAGGCGCGCACGGAATGGCGCGCCTGCGCCAGCGTCTCGAAGGCGTCCTGCGCCACAGGCATCGTCAGGGGTTCGGTCATTCTCACTCCGGCATTTCCACCCAGGTGGCCGCACCCAGGCCACCCGCACCCGCAATGCACGCCATGCCGCGCAGCGTGCGGTCGGTGCGGTCGGCACCCTGCCGCTGCGCCATCTGCGCCAGCACGCGCACTAGCGCAATGGCGCCCGATGCACCGATGGGGTGCCCGCGCGCCAGGCCGCCCCCGCCCCGGTTGATGGCACCGAGCGGCAAGCCCAGCGCATTGCAGAACGCCAGGCCCTGCGCCGCAAAGGCGTCGTGCAGTTCCAGCGCCTCCAGCGCCGCCCAATCCCAGCCACAGCGTTGCTGCGCGGCGCGTGCCACGTCGACGGCGCAGAGCATGGGCGACTCGGGCGCGCCACCCACGCTGGCGCTGCCGCGCCACTGCGCACGCGGCCGCACGCCCCAGCGCGCGCAAGCCGAGGGCGTGGCCAACAGCAGCAGGGCCGCGCCGTCCGCCTTGGGCGACACGGCGACGGTGCTGAGGCTGCAATCCTGGCCGTCCACCGATTGACCGCTGGCCACCGCAGGCATGCGCGCCACACGCGCGGCGCTCAACAGGCGCGGGTAGGCGTCGTGCGCCAACCCCCGCAACGGCACGATTTCATGGGCCATGGCAGCGCGCGCCGCCACGCTGCGCGCATGGCTGGCCATGGCGTACGCATCCTGCGCGTGGCGCGTGAGCCCGAGGCGCCGCGCGCCGTCCAGCGCGGCCAGCAGCATGTCGGGGTCGCGCGCGGGCCAGGGCGTGAAGGGTGGCCGGTCATAGGGCACCGGTGCCTCCTCCGCCTGCAGAGGCCGGTGCATGCGCAGGGGTGCGCGGCTCCACGCCTCGGCCCCGCCGGCAACCACGACATCGGCCTGGCCCAGCGCCAGCAGACCGCAGGCATGGGTGACGGCATCCAGCCCCGCGCAGCACTGGCTGTCCAGCGTCACGGCGGGAATGCCCTCGGGGAGGCCGGCCGCCAGCGCCAGCATGCGGGCGGGGTTGCCCCCGGCGCCCAGGGCGTTGCCCAGCACCACGGCATCGACGGCCTCGGGCGGCAACCCGGCATCCGCCAGCATGCGCGCCACCAGCGGCGCCGCCAGATCGTGCGGCTGGCAGGCCGCGAGCACCCCGCCGACCGGCGCCACCGGCGTGCGCGCCCAGGCCAATATGGGAATAGCGTTCACCGCCAGCGCTCCAGCGAGGGCGACGGCGCCTGCAGCGCGCGGGCGATGGCTGCGTGGTCGGTCTTGCCGCTGGGCGTCTGCGGCCAGTCGCCCACCCACACCCACCAGTGGCGCGGCGCCTTGTAAGGCTCCAACACCGCGCGGCACCAGGCCGCCAGCTCCAGCGCGCCGGGTGGCGGCGCGTCGCCCTGCCACTGCAGCACCGCCTGCACACGCAGGCCGCGCAGGCCGTCGGCCACACCCTGCAGGCTGGCCTGCGCCACCTGTGGGTGGGCCAGCAGGCGCGCCTCCACTTCCTCGGGGAACAGGTTCTTGCCTTGGGTGACGAGCATGCGGTTCTCGCGCCCGCACAGGTGCAGCAAACCGCTGTCGTCCACGTAACCCATGTCGCGCACCGAGAGCCAGTCGCCCTCGCGCAGGGCGGCGGTGCCGTCCGCGGCGTTCACGTAATCCATGAACAGCATGGGACTGCGCACCCAGATCAGCCCCGGCACGCCCTGCGGCAGCGCGCCGCTGCGGGGATCGGGGCCGATGTGCAGGTCCACGTTGCTGAACGGCCGGCCCACGGCCTGGGCCGGTGCGCCCGGCTCTGCATCCATCCAGGCGACGTAGCTGGCCTCGGATGCACCGTAGAACTCCACGATGCGTGCGCGCGGGAACAACCGGCGCAGCGCGGGTGTGCGCTCGCGCAGCCAGCGCGCGCCGCTGATCAGCACCAGCTCCACCCCTTCGATAGGTGCCAGCTGCCGCCGCTCGGCCCACTGCAGCATCAGCACAAGCTGGCTGGGCACCGCCACCAGCAAGGGCGCGCAGCCCGCGCGCAGGGTGTCCAGCGCGCGCGGCGCGGAAAAGCGCTCCTGCAGCACCGCGCCAGCGCCCGTCCACAGGCCCAGCAGCGCGCCGAACAGGAACAGCGAATGCGACATGCGGCCCGGCGCCAGCACGCGCGTGGCCGCCGCGACACCAAAGTCCTGCAGGCTGACGCGAAAGCTCTCCACCCAGGAGCGGTGGTGGCGCATGAAGCCCTTGGGCAGGCCCGTGCTGCCCGAGGTGAAGCCCACGTAGAACGGCGACTGCGGCGTGGCCGCTGCCGGGGCTCCGGAGCCCAGAGGCAGCCGCCCGGCAACCGCCCGGGCCACACCCGCCGGCCACTGGGGATCGCCCATCGCCGCGCAGCGCCCGCTGGCGATCACGCCCAGAAATTCCACCACCCCCTCCAGCGTGCCGGCATCACCGGGCAGCAGCACGGTGGCCGGCGCGCCTTGCGCATCCCAGTAGCGCGCCCGCGTCTGCACACGGTCGTGCAGCGTCGCGAAGTCCCACTGGGTGGTTTCATTGGCCAGCGCCAGGCAGTGCGGCTGGGTGCGGGCCCAGTGCGCCAGGGGGCCATGTACCCACTCGAACAGATCGGGCAGCGCATCGCCCGTCAGCAGTTGCGGCAGGGGCGCCAGCGCCTGCCGCTTGCAAGGGTGGGTGTTCAACGTTCGCGCCCACCAAACGGCCAGTCTGGCTGCGCCTTGGCCACGGTATGCACCACCACCGCGCAGAGCGCGCACTTGACCAGGTCACCGGGCACGAAGACCAGGTCCGCCAGAAAGGCCTTGTCCAGCGGCATCTGCGCCAGCAGCACGAGGCCGGCAATGCCCATGGCATGCAGGAAGACCAGCCCGCCAAGCACGGAAGCGATGAACGCGCTCGTGGCCGTGCGCAGCGGCGTGCCCTGCGGCAGTGTGCGCATCAGCGCGCCCGTCACTCCCGCCGCCAGCGCGTAGCCCACCAGATAGCCGGCCGACGGCGCCATGAACACCCCCAGGCCGCCCCGCCCGCCCGACAGCAGCGGCAGGCCGGCCGCCACGGCCGCCAGGAACAGCAGCATGGACTGAAAGCCCCGGCGCGCGCCCAGCAGGCAGCCGGCCAGCATCACGCCCAGCGACTGCAGCGTGATCGGCACGCCCAGCGGTAGGTCGATCTTGGGAATGAGCCCCATCACGGCCATGAGCGCGGCGAACAGCGCCACCAGCGCCATGGAGTGGGAGGCTTTGCGGGATATGGCAGCAGTCATACAACTCCTTGGGTCGACAAGAAAAAACAGGAATAGTCAGCCGCCCAAACGGGCGTAGAGGGCATCAGCCACACGCTGCGCCCCCTGCAGCATCTGCACGGTGAGCGGCGCGATCAGCCGCAGGCCGCCGGCGCGGCCGGTGCGCAGGCGGTGGGCTTCGTCCAGCTTCTTCCACTGCACGAAGAAATGTTCGGTGAACCGCAGCATCAGCGCCAGTTGCAGCGACACGCGCTCCGGCCGCAGGCCGAGGTGCGCCAGGGGCCGCAGCAGCGCATCCAGCACCTGCAGCAAGTCCGTGGGACGCGTGCTCACGGTGAGCGCCACCCCCAGTGTGGAGGCGCAGGCCAGGCGCAGCGCGCTCACCGCCGCCACCTCGGGCCGGCCCATCCACAGGTGAAAGCCCGCCACCAACGCCGCAGCGATAAGCACCGACACGATGAGCCGGCGCGCCACGCGCGTGGCCGGCCCCAGACTCCACCACAACAGTGCGCACGCCACGCCCGCCGCCGCCAACGCCCCCGGCGCCGACAGCACGAACAGCAACGTGCCCAGCACCGCCATGCCGGCCAGCTTGCACCCCGCGGGCCAGCGGTGCAGCCAGGTGAGGTGTTCGCTGTAGAGGCTACCCATGGCGGTGCATCCTTCGCTCAGGCCGCGGCGCGCATACGGGCATGTGGCATGCCCGCCGCGGCGCGGGCCCGCGCCACCTGTTGGGCAACGGCGGCTTCATACGCCGCGCACACATCGTGGCCGCGGCCGTCCGCCTGCACCCGGCCTTCATGCAGCCAGACCAAGCGCGGGTAGTCGCGCACATGCTCCAGCACATGGGTGGACACCACCACCTGCCGCCCGCAGGCGGCAATGTCATCGGCCAGCCGTGCCTGCCCCGGCAGGTCCAGGCTGGCGAAGGGTTCGTCCAGCAACAGCGTTCGCGGCCCGGCGAGCAGCAATGCAAGCCAACAAACGTGCTGGCGCTGGCCCTGGCTCAACGCCCCGACCGCGCGCGCGGCCCAGTCGGCAAGGCCCCGTTCGGCCAGGAAGGCGCGGGCGCGCGCCAGCGCATCACGCCGAGACAGGCCCTGCGGTTGCAGGCCCAGGGCGAGCTCCTCTTCCACCGTGGGAAAGATGATTTGATCGTCGGGGTTCTGGAACATCATGCCCACGCGCTGGGCCCGCAATTGCCCTTGCGGCAGTGCCTGCAAGTCCTGCCCGTGCGACAGCACCTGGCCTTCGTCGGGCACCTCCAGCGCGCACAACAGCCGCAGCAGGCTGGTCTTGCCTGCGCCGTTGTGGCCGATCAGTCCAATGCGCGGCTCGGCCAGCATGAGATCAAGCCCGTCAAAGACCTGCGTGACACCGCGGCGCAGGCGCACCTGCCGCACTTGCAGCACTGGAGCGTCAGGGGGGTGAGAGGAACAGGAGGGGAGCATGCCAAAAAAGCCAAGCAAATTCGCCGCGGATTCTACGCCCCTTAAAAATCCTTTTCTTTCAGCAAAAAGCATCTATTGCCAATCAATTTCCGCCAATAAGCAGGCAAATCACATCCGCAACCTTCAGCAAAAGAGCACAAAAATCCGGCCCTTTCAACGCAGTTATCTTCAACTGGGCTCATTTGCGACAACCCACCCTCTTCATGCCACCATCTGCATCCTTTATAGCGTCATCTACCGCGAAAAATGATGCATTGTCTATCCCGGAACCGTACATCCAGCGAAGACAATAGGTGTCCTGTTCGCCGCCTCCCGCCCATGAAGACCTCTTCCACCGCTCTTGAACGCCGCAATCTTGGCCTGCTGGTCGCCGCCCAGTCATTGGGTGGCGCCTCGCCCCCCATCATCATTTCGCTCGGGGGCTTGGTGGGCCAGATGCTGTCGAGCACGCCTACCGCCAGCACGCTGCCCGTGAGCCTGTACCAGCTGGGCCTGGCCCTCTCTACCCTGCCCGCGGCATGGCTCATGCACCGCACGGGCCGCCGCACGGCCTATCTGCTGGGCGCGGTGCTGGGCGTGCTGTCGGGCTTGATCGCGGCCTGGGGCATCAGCCAGTCGGACTTCCTGCTGTTCTGCCTGGGCACGACGCTGGCGGGCTTCTACGGCGCCTGCGTGCAGAGCTACCGCTTCGCCGCGATCGACGCGGTGGGCGACACCACCACGCGGCACGCCAGCGCCATATCGCGGGTCATGGTGGGCGGGCTGATCGCGGCCATCATTGGCCCGCAGGTGGTGATCTGGACGCGCGACAGCCTGCCCGCCACGCCGTTCGCCGGCAGTTTCTACAGCCAGGCCGCGCTTGCGCTGCTGGCGTTGCCCCTGCTGCTGGCCCTGCGCCTGCCGCCCGCGCCGCCGCGTGCCGAGTCGCATGGCGCGCGGCCGCTGTCGCAGATCGCGCGCACGCCGCAGTTCATCGTGGCGGCGATCGCGGGCGTGGTGAGCTATGGGCTGATGGCCTTTCTGATGACGGCCGCTCCCATGGCCATGGTGGGCTGCGGCCACAGCGTGGGCGAAGCCGCCCTGGGCATCCAGTGGCATGTGCTCGCCATGTTCGCACCCAGCTTCTTCACCGGCCGTCTGATCGCCCGTTGGGGCAAGCGCGCCGTAACGGACCTGGGGCTGGTGCTGATTGCCGCGTCGGGCCTGCTGGCGCTGATGGGACTGGCGCTCACCCATTTCTGGGGCGCTCTGGTGCTGCTGGGCGTGGGCTGGAACTTCGGCTTCATCGGCGCCACGGCCCTGCTGGCCGACTGCCACCGCCCGTCCGAGCGTGCCAAGGTGCAGACGCTGAACGACTTCCTGGTCTTCGGCACCGTGGCCGTGGCGTCCTTCGGCTCGGGCCAGTTGCTGCACAGCGTCGGCTGGGGCGGCATCAACGCCGGCATGCTGCCCATGGTGGCGGTGGTGCTGGCGCTGCTGGGCTGGCAGAGCCTGCGCCAGCGCCGCGGGGCCGCTACCCAAGGCTGATTACTCCTTTTTTTATAGCTGCCAGCGCTTTATCAGTAAGCGCTACAGCACAAAAAATGCCTTGACGCTACGCCCCGTGCGCTACAACGGCAGCCAGCGCCGCCACGCTGCCACGCGCCTGGGCGGCGGCACGTCGCGCGCACCCCGGCTGCGCAGCAGTGCGGCCAGCTCACCGCGGCCATGGCGCAGCGCAGCCTGCAGCGGCGTGAGCCCGTCGAACTCCGACAGCAGGTGCGGGTCCGCCCCGTGCTCCAGCAGGTAGCGCGCCACCGCATCGTGGCCCTGCACCAGGCTGGCGACGAGCGGCGTGCACAGCACCTCGGGGTGCTGGTAGTTGGGATCCACGCCCGCGCTGATGTGATAGCGCACCCGGGCCAGATCCCCCGTGGAGGCGGCGGCGTACAGGTCTTTCCAGTCTCCGGCGGACATGGGCGCTCCTTTCATCGGGTTCTCATACGGCACTGCCGCGCAATATAGACGCCGCAGTACGCGTGGCACACCGGGGGGCCCCCCATGGCAACCGCCCGCCATCGCGATGGACTGGTCCATACTCCCGGAGAGCGGTACCAGCCCGGCGCCGCCTTCTTCAGGAGCATGCGTGCAATCGGCGTGTGAGCAGTGGTTTGACGAGGCGTACTACCAGCGCTACTACTTCGACAAGAAAACCAGCGTGGTGGACCCCGGCCATGCGCAGCGGCTGGGCAGCTTCGTCTGCAGCTATCTGCACTACCTGCGCGTGCCCGTGGCACGGGTGCTGGACGTGGGCTGCGGCATCGGCCTGTGGCGGGACATGGTGCAGCACCACCTGCCCGGCGCGCTCTACCAGGGCGTGGAATACAGCCCCTACCTGTGCGAGCGTTTTGGGTGGGAGCGCGGCTCGGTGGTGGACTACACGGCGCGCGAGCCTTTCGACTTCGTCATCTGCCAGGGCGTGCTGCCTTACCTGGGCACGCAGGACCTGGCGCGGGCGCTGGACAACCTGGGGCGCCTGTGCCGCGGCGCGCTGTACCTGGAGGCCGTCACGCGCGAGGACTACGAGCGCGACATCATCGACGAAGACCTGACCGACCCGCGCCTGTACCGCCACCGCGCGTCGCTGTACCGCCGCGGCCTCGCGCGGCACTTCATCGACATGGGCGGCGGCCTGTGGCTCAGCCGCCAGGCGCAGGTGCCGCTGTTCGCCCTGGAGGCCCCGGGACAGTAGCGCTCATTGATTGATAGCTGCCCGCGCTTGACCGGTGGGCGTCAGACGCAAAAAAGGCCGTGAATCCTCACGGCCTTTTTTGTCACCTATTGCATGCGTTTAGTCCGCCGTAGCACCCGATGCCTTGACCGCAGCACCCCACTTCTGAATGTCGGCGGCGATCAGCTTGGCAAAGTCGGCCGTGCTCAGGCCATAGGCCTCGGCGCCCAGGTCGGAGATTTTCTGCTTCACATTCTCCTGGGCCAGGATCTCACGCACATATTTGTTCATGCGCTCGGCCAGGTCCTGGGGCAGGCCCTTGGAGCCGATCATGCCGTACCAGGGCTCGGCCTCGAAGCCGGGAAAGCCCTGCTCCGCCAGCGGCTTCACGCCCGGGAACTTGGGCGAGGCGGTCTTGCTGGTGATGGCCAGCGCCTTGATCTTGCCGGCCTCGATCTGCGGCTTGAGCGGCACGGGGTTGTCGATGGCGTACTGCACTTCGTTGGACATCACGGCCAGCACCAGCGGCGCGGAGCCCTTGTAGGGCACGTGCATGGTCTTGGCCTTGGCCTGCATGTGGAACATCTCCACGATCATGTGCTGGGGCGAGCCCGCGCCGGCCGAGCCGAAGTTGATCTTGTCGGCCTTGATGAGCTTGAGCAGCTCGTCCACCGAGTTGATGCCCGAGTTGGCGCCCGTGACCAGCAGGAACGGCGCCTTGGCCAGCGGGGTGATGGGCGTGAGGTCCTTCACCGGGTCGTAGGGCACGTTCTTGTACAGCGTGGGCGAAATCACCACCGGGCTGCTGGAGCCCACCAGGAAGGTGCCGCCGTCGGGCTTGGCGCGGCTCACGTAGGCGGTGGCGATGTTGCCGTTGGCACCGGCCTTGCTTTCCACGATCACGCTGGCAGTGATGCGCTTTTCCAGCTCGTTGGCGATGATGCGCGCCAGCATGTCGCTGGTGCCGCCGGGTGCGTAGGGCTGCACCAGCGTGATGGTCTTGACCGGCCAGGCATCCTTGGCCAGCGCCATCGTGGGTGCGCCTGCGGCCAGGGCCAGGACTGCGCCAGCGGCAAGAACGGTTCTGCGGAACATAAGCTCTCCTTCAGTGAGGGCCCTTGTGGGGCCGGTGTACGAGGCCCGCGAAGGGCCGCTTGCAGAAAAGAAAAAGCGTCCGCTGGGGCGAACGCATCATCAGGGTTAACCCTTTGATGGTAACCGGAAAGACAATTTCACCGTCTCCGCCATGGGCCCCGCGTGCCCGCGGTCACGCCACGGTTGCTTGCAGCGGAACTTCGCACCCGCACGAAAGTCATCACCCTGAATTGGTAGCGACATTTGGTAACCCGCCTCCTGTGGACGGCCCCTAGAATCCGACGGCCGGGCGCAGATCCGGCGCGGCACGCAGCGCGTGCCCACGACCGCAGGACCGCTTTCTCGGCCTGCCTTACCGACACAGGAGCGAAGGGTGCCGCGCCGTCCCGAGGGACGGCTGGCAGTGTCGACCACTCCCAGCCAGCGCAATGCGGCCAGGCACGGCCTGGGCAGCGCATTGGACTGGCGACAAGCCCATTCCGGGTCGGGATGTGATTGGTGATGAACACGGCGGGCGCCAGGCCTGCCCAGCAATGGAGGTGCCGCGTTTTGGCAGACAAAATGGACAACCCCCGGGTGAACCCCCTCAGCCATGACGGCCGCGCGCCGAGCCTGGCCTACAACAGCGCACTGGACGGACTGCGCGGCGTGGCGATCCTGCTGGTGATCCTGTCGCACGCCCATGCGCCACTGTTCGACGGCGCGTTCTACGGGGTGGACCTGTTCTTCGTGCTCAGCGGTTTCCTGATCACCTCGTTGCTGCTGCAGGAACTGCAAAGCAACGGCCGGCTGGACTACTGGCGTTTTTACCGCCGCCGCTTCTTCCGCCTGATGCCGGCGCTGGCGCTGTTCCTGGGGGCGTACTGCGTGTTCGCGCCGCTGCTGTGGCCGGACCTCACGGACGTGTATTCCGACGCGCTGGTGTCCCTGTTGTACCTGGCCGACTACGGCATCGCCTTCTTCGACAGCCCCGACACGCTGCTGCACATGTGGTCGCTGTCGGTGGAAGAGCACTTCTATCTGGTCTGGCCACCGCTCCTGGTGGTGTTGGCGCGTTTTACGCCGCGCGGCGCGCTGTGGCGCCCGGTGCTGGGACTGCTGGTGCTGGCGTGGGCCTGGCGCGTGCTGTGGGTGGCGCAGGGCCAGCAGTTCTACGAGATTTTCTTCCGCTTCGACACCCGCGCCACGGGCCTGCTGGCCGGCAGCCTGCTGGCTACGCTGCTGCACGAGCAACCCGCCTGGTTCCAGGCGCTGCGCCAGCGGCTGCACCATTTCATGTGGGTGGTGCTGGCCGTGCCGCTGCTGATGGCCCAGTCCTGGGACGACATGAACGCCATGCTCTGGGGCATGACGGTGGTGGAATGCGCCGCCCTGGTGGTACTACTGGCGGTGCAGCAGCACCGCGGCGCGCTGCACCAGATGCTGAGTGCACCGGCCCTGATGCTGGTGGGCAAGCTGTCGTACGGCATCTACCTGTGGCACTACCCCGTGGTGCGCTACCTGCGCGCCGACCTGCCGTGGCCGGCCGTGGTGGTGCTGGGCTTCCTGATCTCGGCGGCACTGGCGGCGCTGTCGTACTACACCGTGGAACGCTGGGCCATGCGCTGGCGCGATGCCCGCCCCGCCCAGCGCAAGCCGGCCCCCGTGCGGACGGCGCGGCCGGCTGCCGCACGTGGTTCGCTGGCGCTGTCGGCGCGCGGCGGACGCTGATGGCCGGGTTGGCAGCTATTATTTAAATAGCTGCCCACGCTTTCCCCACGGTGGATTTCAGAAGAAAACACTTCAGAAACCATCACAATCAAGCGCTGGCAGCTATTATTTAAGGAGCATTCCTCCTCCCTCCCCGCGCTGCCCGCGGCACGGCGCGCAGCCCGCTACACTGCGGCCTGCGCGTGCTGGCGCCCCTGCCCTGGTACAGGCGCACGGGAGCCGCGAGCGCTTTTCGTCTCCGCCCCTCTTTTCACCGCTCCACCGCCAACCCTTTGACGCACCGCCCATGTCCACGGTCTTCAACTTCACCTTCGTTCCCTGGTTCAGGTCCGTGGCGCCGTACATCCACAAGTTCCGGCACCAGACCTTCGTGGTGGGCCTGACGGGTGAGGCCATCGCCGCGGGCAAGCTGCAGAGCATCGTGCAGGACCTGGCGATGATCCAGGCCATGGGCGTGAAGATCGTGTTGGTGCATGGCTTTCGCCCGCAGGTCAACGAACAGCTGCACGCCAAGGGGCACGCCCCGCGCTACTCGCACGGCATGCGCGTGACCGATTCCGTGGCGCTGGACTGCGCCCAGGAGGCCGCGGGCCAGCTGCGCTATGAGATCGAGGCCGCCTTCAGCCAGGGCCTGCCCAACACGCCCATGGCGGGCTCGCGCGTGCGCGTGATCTCGGGCAACTTCCTGACGGCACGACCCGTGGGCATCGTCGATGGCGTAGATTTCCAGCACTCCGGCCTGGTGCGCAAGGTGGACGTCGAGGGCATTCGCCGCACGCTGGAGTCCGATGCCATGGTGCTCATCTCGCCCTTCGGCTTCTCGCCCACGGGCGAGGCTTTCAACCTGGCCATGGAGGAAGTCGCCACACGCGTGGCCACCGAGCTCAAGGCAGACAAGCTGCTGTTCCTGACCGAAGTGCCGGGCATCCGCATCCAGCCGCTGGAACCCGAAGCCGAGGACAACCCCATCGACACCGAACTTCCCCTGGCCGCAGCGCGCCAGCTGCTGGCCCAGTTGCCGCCCGCGCAGCAGCCGACCGACGTGGGCTTTTACCTGCAGCATTGCGTGACGGCCTGCGAGCACGGCGTGGAGCGCAGCCACATCCTGCCGTTCGCGGTGGACGGCGCGCTGCTGCTGGAGATCTACGTGCACGACGGCATCGGCACCATGGTCATCGACGAAAAGCTGGAAGAGCTGCGCGAAGCCACCATCGACGATGTGGGCGGCATCATCCAGCTCATCGAGCCGTTCGAGCGCGACGGCACGCTGGTCAAGCGCGACCGCACCGAGATCGAGCGCGACATCGCCGCCTACACCGTGATCGAGCACGACGGCGTGATCTTCGGCTGCGCCGCGCTCTACCCCTACCCGGAGGCCGGCACGGCCGAGATGGCCGCCGTCACCGTGTCCCCGCAAAGCCAGGGCACCGGCGACGGCGAGAAGCTGCTCAAGCGCATCGAGCAGCGCGCGCGCATGCTGGGCCTGTCCAGCATCTTTGTGCTGACCACGCGCACCATGCACTGGTTCATCAAGCGGGGCTTTTCGCCCGTGGACCCAGACTGGCTGCCCGACGCACGCAAGCGCAAGTACAACTGGGACCGCAAGAGCCAGGTGCTGGTCAAGAAGCTCTGAGCCAAGCTGTGGCGAGCCGCCCTACCTGCGCGATGGCCACGTCGCGCTGCGCGGGCGCGACCGGGCACTCGGCCAGGTAGCAGGCCACCACGGCCGGCGCGCCCTGCCCCGGCGCTGGCCGCACCACGCCCACGTCGTTGGCCGTGCCCTCGGCGGTGCCGGTCTTTTCCCCGACCCGCCAGCCGGGCGGCATGCCGGCGCGCAAGCGCTTGTCGCCCGTAAGGTTGCCCAGCAGCCAAGCCTGCAGTTGCGCGCGCGATGGCGGCGCCAGCGCCTCGCCCATTACCAGCATTTGCACGGTGCACAGCATGGTCAGCGGCGTGGTCGTGTCGCGCACTTCGCCGGGCGGCACGTCGTTCAGCGCGGGTTCTGTGCGGTCCAGGCGCGTGTGTGTGTCGCCCAGCCCCCGAAGCCACGCCGTCAGGCCCGCCCTGCCGGCGCAGCAGCAGGTTGGCCGCGGTGTTGTCGCTCAGCACCATGGTGGCTTCGCACAGCTCGGCCACCGTCATGCCCTCCCGGTCTGCATGCGGCTCGGTCCGCGGCGAATATTCCACCAGGTCGCCTCGGCCGAAACCCACGCGCGCGTCCAGGCTCTTGCGCTCCGCGTCCGGCAGTACTGGCTATTCCGTCTCAAGTCGCGCCCGCCCACAGCGGCGCTGCAGGCGTTCCGCGCCTGGCTGCTGCGCGAGACAACACCGGGCGGCTGACGCGGCCCCGCCGCACACAGGGCCTATGGCGCGGCTAAAAACAATGCCATGGACGTTGGACGGGGCCGTCGATTCCGGCTGGCTGCCTGATGCCACACCGTGCCGGAGCTCGCATTCAGGGAGAACTCAAGCGCTGAAGCTCAAGTTTTGTATTCGACGAGGATCTCACGGTAATGCGTGGTGCCGGCATTCTTGGCGCTGTGCTTGGCAGGGATCTTGACGCCCTTGCAAATCTCAGACATCACCTCGATAAACCCGTCCTCCACCTTCAGTGAATAGACCGCCCCGGTAGGGACCTCCAGAGTCCCCAGATCGTTTCCATGCTCATCGAACACCTGCAGATCCGTCCCCTGGATGGAATACCACACGTATGAATGCTCATGCGTATGGATCGGGGTCTGCTCACCTGGCTTCAACTCGAAGTTCCACACGATCACCTTGTCGTTTTCGAAAAGTTTCTCACTACCAACACCGGCCATGTTTGTCTCCTTGGATTGGGGTTGAAAAGCTTGACGCGCTAAATAAGCTGCGGCCAGAAGGTGTGTCTATTAGCATTCACCAATCTGACTATACAAGTGTAGACAGTTACCCAAAAACAGACAACGTGATGAAGTTCTGGTTTTCACGGATGCATAGAAAAGTCACGCGGGTTCCTGGTACCGCTGTTGTTCGTCTTAGGCCCCTCGGCTCGCACAGCCATAGTGTCCCGACTACCTGGCCATGGATGCGGGCAACGGCTTCGCCCAGCCAGCCTGGCAGGCGGCCTACCCGGCGCTGATGGCCAAGGCACGCGCCAACGGCATCGCACTGCTGGCCGTCCGCAATTCGCGCCACTTCGCCGCCCTGTGGCCCGACGTGGAGCCCCTGGCGCGCGACGGCTTGGTGGCGCTGGCTCTGGTCAACAGCATGGCCTGCGTGGTGCCCAGCGGCGGCACCCAGGCGCTGTTCGGTACCAACCCCACTGCCTTTGCCGCGCCGCGCGCCGGGCACGACCCGCTGGTGTTCGACCTGGCGACCAGCGCCATCGCCCCTGGCGAAGTCAGATCGCTGCGCGCCATGCCATCGCCGAGCGCTGCGAAACCCTGGCGCGCCCTGGGAGGAGCGGGCCAGACCCGCCAGCCGGGTGAGCGCCGCTACCGCCAGCGCGAACGCTTGCTGCAGGAGGGCGTGGCGCTGCCGGTCGGCACCTGGGCCGAACCGCAGCGTTTGGCAGGTCGGCGGCTTGAAGGGAAACGCCTACAGCGCTTTCCCATCAATCGCTGACAGCTATTTTTTGGTAGCGCGATCAGGCAGCCGGCCAGGCCTGCAGCGCGGCGCGCACCGCCGACGCCGTGGCGGATGACACCTCGCACATCGGCAGGCGCAGCCCGCCGCCGCACAGGCCGCGCAACTGCGCCGCGTACTTGGCCGGGCCGGGGCTGCTTTCCATGAACAGCGCGCGCGTGAGCGGCAGCAGGCGCGCGAACAGCGCACGCGCCTCGTGCAGCCGGCCGGCGTCCATGTGGGCGCACAGCGCGGCCACCTCGGCCGGCAGGACGTTGGCCAGCACCGAGATCACGCCCTGCCCGCCCAGCGCCAGGTAGGGCAGGCAGGTGAAGTCGTCGCCGCTGTACTGCGCGAAGCCCGGCGGCACGGCCTGGGCCACGTCGGCCGCGCGGGCCATGTCGCCCGTCGCATCCTTGATGCCCACGATGCGCGGGTGCCGCGCCAGCGCGGCCACGGTGCCCACCTGCAGATCGATGACGGTGCGACCGGGCACGTTGTAGAGCACCAGCGGCAGCGCGGCGGCGTCGGCCTGGGCGGTGAAGTGCGCCACCAGCCCCTGCTGCGTGGGCTTGTTGTAGTAGGGCACGACGCTGAGCAGCGAATCCGCGCCGCACTCCTGGGCAAAGCGCGCCAGCGCCACCGCCTCGGCCGTCGAATTGGCGCCCACGCCGGCCATGACGTGGGTGCGGCCCGCTGCGTGCTGCACGGCGGCGGCCAGCAGCTCGCGGTGCTCGGTGTGCGACAGCGTGGCGCATTCGCCCGTGGTGCCGGCGATGACGATGCCCGCCGTACCGGCGGCGACATGCCAGTCGATCAGGCGGCGCAGCGCCGGCAGGTCGATGCGCAGGTCTTCGGTGAAGGGCGTGAGCAGTGCCACCAGGCTGCCTCGAGGCAGGGCCGGGCGCGCGCCGGCGGCGGGCGGTGTGGGCATGGGGGTTCCGGTTGATGCTATGAAAACAGGAGCTGCCAGCGCTTTAGCTGAAATTCTTTCATCATGAAAACCATGCGAAACCTTTGCAGATCAAGCGCCAGCAGCTATGAAGTTTGATGCTCAGGCGTTGCTGCGCAGGCGCTGCAGCAGCAGCTCCAGCTCGGCCTCGTAGGCGGTGCGCGCGGCCTCCTTCACGTGGCCGTAGCCGCGCACCTTCATGGGCGCCTGGGCGATCTGCACGGCCAGTTCGTGCTGGTCGGGCCGCGCCTCCTGCAGCAGGCGCTGCACTAGGGATTCGAAGGCGTCCACCATGGCGCGCTCGTGGCGGCGCTCCTCGGTGCGGCCGAAGGGGTCGAGCGCCGTGCCGCGCAGGAATTTCAGGCGCGCCAGCACGCCGAAGGCGGGCAGCATCCAGGCGCCGAACTCGCGCTTCTTCTGGCCCAGCAAGGGCGGCGCGAGGTTGAAGGACAGGCGCGGCGCGCCCTCGAACTGCGCGGCGATCTGCGCGCGGAATGCGGGCGCGGCGTACAGGCGCGCCACCTCGTACTCGTCCTTGTAGGCCATGAGCTTGAAAAAGCTCTGCGACACGGCGCTCGTCAGCTGCTCCTGGCCGGGCCAGACACGCGCTTCGTGCGTGCGCACCGCATCCACCAGCGCCTTGAAGCGCGCGGCGTAGGCGGCGTTCTGGTAGCCGGTGAGGAAATCCACGCGCCGCTGCACGGCCTCGTCCAGGGTGGCCGCCTGCTGGCGCGGCGCCGCGCCGGCGCTGGCCGCCACGCCCTGCGGATCGACCGCATGACGGCGGCCCCAGCGGAAGGCGGCGATGTTCATCTTCACGGCCGCGCCGTTGAGCTCGATGGCGCGCTCGATGGCCTGGGCGCTCACCGGCACCAGGCCGCGCTGGTAGGCGGCGCCCAGCATGAACAGGTTGGTGGCGATGGCGTCGCCGCACAGGGCCAGCGCCAGGCGGCCCGCGTCCACCTGCTCCACGTTGCCCTCGCCCAGGGCGCGCACGATGGTCTTGACCAGCGGGTTGCCGGGGAACTGCAGGTCCGGGTTCTGCGTGAAGGCGCCCGGCATGACCTCTTGCGTGTTCACGATGGCGCGGGTGGCGCCCTTGCGCGTCATGGTCAGGGTGTTGCTGGCCGCGGCCACCACCAGGTCGCAGCCGATCAGCGCATCGGCCCCGCCGGGGGCCACGCGCACGGCGGCAATCGCCTGCGGCGTGGCGCCGAAGCGCATGTGCGTCCACACCGAGCCGCCCTTTTGCGCCAGGCCCGCCATGTCCAGCACGCCCACGCCCTTGCCCTCCAGGTGCGCGGCCATGCCCAGCAGCGCTCCGATGGTGACCACGCCCGTGCCGCCCACGCCGGTGATGATGAGGCTGTACACGCCCTGCGCCAGGTCGGGCAGCTGGGGATCGGGCAGCGGCGCGTCCAGCACCTCCTTGCCCGCGGCCACGCCCTTCTTCAGTTGGCCGCCGCGCACGGTGACGAAGCTGGGGCAAAAGCCCTTGAGGCAGGAGAAATCCTTGTTGCAAGCCGACTGGTCGATGGCGCGCTTGCGGCCGAACTCCGTCTCCACCGGCACCACGGCCACGCAGTTGGACTTGGCGCCGCAGTCGCCGCAGCCCTCGCACACGGCCTCGTTGATGACCAGGCGCATGTCGGGGTCGGGAAACTCGCCGCGCTTGCGCCGGCGGCGCTTCTCGGCGGCGCAGGTCTGGTCGTAGACCAGCACGCTGGTACCGGCCACCTCGCGCAGCTGGCGCTGCACCTCGTCCAGCTCGTCGCGGTGGTGGATGGTGACGCCCGGCGCCCAGCCGGTCACGCCGTCGTACTTGCCGGGCTCGTCCGTGACCACGGCGATGCGCGCCACGCCTTCCGCATGCACCTGCTGGGTGATGCGCACGGGGTCCAGCGGGCCGTCGTGACGCTGGCCGCCGGTCATGGCCACGGCGTCGTTGTAGAGCACCTTGAAGGTGATGTTCGTCTTGGCCGCAACGGCAGCGCGGATGGCCAGCATGCCGGAGTGGAAGTAGGTGCCGTCGCCCATGTTCTGGAACATGTGCGCGCGCTTGGAAAACGGCGCCTCGCCCACCCAGGCCATGCCCTCGGCACCCATCTGGGTGTAG
This sequence comes from Diaphorobacter sp. ED-3, assembly GCF_027625375.1. NCBI lineage: Bacteria > Pseudomonadati > Pseudomonadota > Betaproteobacteria > Burkholderiales > Comamonadaceae > Diaphorobacter > Diaphorobacter sp. ED-3. The sequence goes on from NZ_CP115182.1 coordinate 2,580,861, forward strand.
CCCAGCGTGCCGCGGTCCATGCTCTGCGCCATCCACGAGCAGCCGATGCCGGCGTAACCGCGGCTGCCTTCGGGGATGCGCGTGGAGGTGTTGTGCGGGCAGCCGGCACAGAAGTAAAAACTGCGCGCCATGACGTCCACCGCGCCCAGCACGGGCTTGCGCCGCGCCAGAGCGTGGGTCACGTCCAGCAGCGCCGGGTCGATCTCGGCCAGGCGGTGGCCCAGCACCTGGGCGATCATGGCGGCGTCCAGCGCCATCTCCACGCGCAGCAGCTTGGCGCCGCGCTCGTCCTTCTTGCCGATGACCTGCGGGGCGCCCTCCTGGCCGTAGAGGATGTCCTTGAGCTGCGCCTCCAGCAGCGAGCGCTTTTCCTCGATGACGATGACCTTGTCCAGGCCCAGCGCGAACTCGGCGATGCCGCGGGGCTCCAGCGGCCAGACCATGCCGACCTTGTAGACCACCAGACCCAGCGCCTGTGCGCGCGCCTCGTCGATACCCAGATCGGCAAGGGCCTGGCGCAGGTCCAGCCAGCTCTTGCCCGAGGTGACGATGCCGATGCGCGCGCCCTCGCGCCGCCCGAACGCCACGCGGTCGATGCGGTTGGCCTGCGCGAAGGCCTGCACCGCCGCCAGCTTGTGGTTGACCAGACGGAATTCCTGCGCGTGCGGGGTGTCGGGCAGGCGGATGTTCAGACCGTCCGCCGGCGCGTCCGGCAGCTCGGGCAGCGTAAAGGCCGGGCCGGCCTCGTCCACCTCCACCGAGCCCGAGGCATCGGCCGTGTCCTTGATGCACTTCATGCCCACCCAGCAGCCCGAGTAGCGCGACAGCGCCCAGCCGTAAAGGCCGTACTCGATCAGCTCCGGCACGCCCGCGGGCGAGAGGATGGGCATCTGCGCGTCCACCAGCGCGAACTCGCTCTGGTGGCAGGTGGTGGACGATTCGCAGGTGTGGTCGTCGCCCATCAGCACCAGCACGCCGCCGTTCCTCGAGCTGCCCGCCAGGTTGCCGTGGCGGAAGGCGTCGCCCGAGCGGTCCACGCCCGGCCCCTTGCCGTACCAGATGGAGAACACGCCGTCGAAGCGCCCTTCCCCGCCAATCTCGGCCATCTGGCTGCCCCAGACGGCCGTGGCGGCCAGATCCTCGTTCACGCCGGGCACGAACACCACGTCATGCGCCTGCAGGTGTTTGCGCGCCTTGACCAGCTGATCATCGAAGGTGCCCAGGGGCGAGCCCCGGTAGCCGGTGATATAGCCGGCGGTGTTGAGGCCTGCCGCGCGGTCGCGGCGCTTTTGCATCATGGGCAGGCGCACCAGGGCCTGCACGCCGGTCAGATAGACCGTGCCCTGCGTGGCGGTGTACTTGTCTTCCAGGCCCACGGCCCGCAGGCTGCTGCCGACGCTCAGATCGCTCATCCCGAATATCTCCTTGCCTGTAATAGGTTGGCCAGCCCGGCCCGCGCGGCTTCAAGGTCACTGCCCCGCACCGGAACCAGTCTTTACACAAAGTGTAGACACTTATGAAGACATAAGTCAATAAAATAGCGTCTCCTATGTGGAACACGTTCTGCCGCCGGCAATGCAAGGCCTAGAATGAGTTTCACCCAACCTTTTTTTATGTCCCGGCGCAGCGCTTGCGGCGGGCCTACTGCTTCATTAGCACCCATGGCCGTCAAGAAGAAAACCAGCAAAGAAGGCACGCACGTGCCCCAGACACGCGACGCCAGCAGCGTGGAGCGCCTGTACCTGGAGCTGCGCGAGCGCGCCATGAACTACGACTTCCGCCCCGGCGCGCGCATCAACGAGCAGGCGCTGGGCCGCGAGTTCGACATCAGCCGCCCGCCGCTGCGCGAGGCGCTGAACCGCCTGGTGGCCGAGGGCTTCCTCGACTTCGTGATGAACAAGGGTTTCTTTCGCAAGGCCATCAGCGTGGAGGAGCTGTACAACCTCTACCAGGTGCGCATCGCGCTGGAGCGCCGCGCCCTCTTCCTGGCCGTGCACAACGCCACCGACGCCGAGATTGACAGCCTGCGCAGCTATTGGGAGGGCGTGATGGCCGAGGCCTCGGGCATGTCCATCGGTGACCTGCTGCTGGCCGACGAGGAGTTCCACCGCCGCCTCACGGCCCTGTCGCACAACCGCGAGCTGAGCCAGTTCCTGGAGCAGGTCACCCGCCGCATCCACGTGGCCCGCCACATCGACCTGGAGCAGTCGGACTGGAACACGCGCGCCTTCAACGCCCACGCCCAGCTACTGGACCTGCTGCAGGCCCGCAAGCTGGAGCCAGCACTGCTGGCACTGACCGAGCACATTGACCTCAGCCTCAAGCGCGCCGTGCAGATCACCAAGGAAATGGTGGCCAAGTTCTTCCTGCACGATCAGGCCTGGACCTCCCGCCCCGCGGCGGCCGCCCCTGAGCTATCAGCAGACCTTCCCACCCATAAAGAGAAAAAGGCCCCTCCGCGTAAAGCGGCCCCCAGAACCGCGAAAGGCACGACGCCTTGAACGGCGGCGCTGCCACCCGGTACTGCTGGGCATAATCGCGGCCATGAACTGGCCACGCCTCCCGCTCACACTGCGCACCTGGGTGCTGGGCTGGTTCCTGGCGTCGCTGGGCGTGGCCGTCGCCTCGCCGCTGGTGCATCCACAGTCCCTGCAGCTGGTGTGCTCGGCCTCGGGCGCGGTGATGCTGATGGTCCAGGCGGACGACGACAGTGTGGGCGCCCTGGGCGCGTCCGGTATGGACTGCCCCTTGTGCGCGCCCGCAGGCGCACCGCCCGCCCCCGAAACCGCGTTGGTCGAGCCGCCTCCACCTTTGGCCCATGCGCTGCAACCCATCGAGGCGGCGCGCATTGCCGCGGCCACCGCCGCGCCGCTGCCGGCGCGCGGCCCTCCCTCGACTCTCTGACCCTGCCGGGCCGCAAGGAGCCTGCTGGCTCCCCAAGCGGCCCTTGCCACGCCCACGCACTGGGTGTGCCTTGCCGCACGAGACAGCACCACCCCCCGCACACCACTGGGGCGGCGCGCTGCACTCGTCGGCCGTTCTTCCGCAGAGACCGAGAGAGTTTTCACGCATGTTCCGTATCGACATACGCCAGAGCGCCGGCGCGTTCACCTTGGCCGCGCTGGCCGGTGCCGCCTCCGCCCAATCCGCCGACCCGCTGACGCCCACCCTGCCCACCGTGGAGGTAAGCGACGCCACCCAGGCCCCCCGGCCTGCTGCCGCTGGACACGCCGGTGGAGACCGGCAGCCGCCTGGGCCTGACCCCGCGCGAGACGCCCGCCAGCGTCACCGTGGTGGACCACAGCACCATCGAAGCGCGCGGCGCCCAGAACACGCAAGAGGCCTTGCGCGCCATCGCCGGCGTGACGGCACATGATGCGCCGGGCAACATCGGCGTGAGCTACCGGGGCTTCAGCAGCGGCTCCATCGCCCAGCTGTTCAACGGCATCAACGTGCAGTACTCGATCGCCGCGCGGCCCGTGGACAGCTGGATCTACGACCGCGTGGAGGCCATCGGCGGGCCGTCGAGCTTCCTGTTCGGCTCCGGTGCGGTCGGCGGGTCGATCAACTACCTCACCAAGACACCCGAGCGCTCGGACTTTGCCGAAGGGCAGGTGCGCGTGGGAGCCTACGGCCTCAAGGAGGTCTCACTGGGACTGAACCGGCGCCTGGGCGTCAGCGATGACACGCCCGCGCGCCACCATGCGCGCCTGGACTTCAACCACCGCGATGCCGGCAGCTGGGTGCGCGGCACCGAAACGCGCGCCACCCAGCTGGCGGCTTCGCTGCTGTCCGATCTGGGCGGCGGCGCGACACATCTGCTGGCCTACGAATGGCAGCATGAGCATGTGGACCGCCCCTACTGGGGCACGCCGCTGCGCACGCCTGCGGTGGGCCGGCTGGGTGTGGACCCTGGCACGCGCTTTCAGAACTACAACAGCACGGACGGCCTGTACGCCCAGCGCGTGCAGTGGCTGCGCTCGGTCACCCAATGGCAGGCCACGCCCACGCTGCAGCTCACCAACACGCTGTACGCCTACGACGCGCTGCGCGACTACCGCAACGTGGAAACCTACCGCTTCAATGCCGCCAACACGCAGGTGGCGCGCAGTGGCGTCCTCCTGCAACGCCACGACCACCAGGCGGTCGGCGAACGCCTGGAGGGCCGCCAACAGGGCACGCTGCTGGGCCGGCGCAGCGACTGGGCCTTCGGCCTGGACGTGAACGTGAACCGGCAAACGCGCTTTCCCAACAGCCTGTCCGGCACGGTGAACACCACCGATCCGTATGACCCGGTGGTGGAGCGCTTCTTCGACATTCCCGGCATGGCCCCGGGCTTCCACGCCGATCGCACCAACAAGGCGACCACCGCCGCCGTGTACCTGGAGAACCGCAAGGCCCTCGTGCCCACGCTGCACCTGGTGACGGCGCTGCGGCACGAGCGCATCTCGCTGGACCTGACCAACCGCCGCGCCGTGACGGCCGCCCTGCCCGCCACGTTCAGCCGCAGCTACCAGCCGACGACGGGGCGCATGGGCCTGGTGTGGGACATCGTGCCCGGTGCCAACCTCTACGCCCAGTACGCGACGGCGGCCGACCCGCCGTCGGGCGTCCTGTCCACCGCCTCGTTCGCGGACGTGATCAACAACAGCCGCCTCACAAGCGGCCGCCAGGCCGAGGTGGGCGGCAAGCTCGACTTCTGGGACGGCAAGGGCACTGCCACGCTGGCGCTCTACACGATCACACGCAGCAACATCGCCACGCAGGACCCCGACCGTCCCGGCGTGACCGTGCTCGTGGGCGAGCAGTCGGCGCGCGGCGCCGAGATCGCCGTGGGCCTGCGCCCGTCGCCGCGCTGGCAGGTGCAGGCCAACCTCACGCATGTGGATGCGCAGTACGAGCAGTTCGTGCAGGGCGGCGTGTCGCTGGCGGGCAAGACCCCCACGAACACCCCGGCGACGGTGGCCAACCTCTGGCTGGCGTACGCGCTCACGCCCACGCTGCAGGCCAGCGCGGGCGTGCGCCACGTGGGCAAGGTATATGCCGACGCCGCCAACACCCAATGGTGGCCTTCCTACACGCTGCTGGACCTGGGCCTGGCGTGGAAGCTGAACCCCACGACCACCCTCTCGGGCCGCGTGCGCAATGCCACCGACCGCGTATATGCGGCCAACGTAGGCAGCCAGGCCTACCTCGGCGCGCCGCGCACGCTGGACGTAGCGCTGCACGTGGCTTTCTGAAGCACGGGGTACGCAAGCCATGTCGCACCTCAAACGCTGGATGTTCCTCGCCCACCGCTGGCTGGGTGTGGCGCTGTGCGCCTTCTTCGCCATGTGGTTCGTCTCCGGCGTGGTGATGATGTACGTGGGCTATCCCAAGCTCACGCCCGCCGAGCGGCTGATGCACCTGCCGCCGCTGCGCGGCGCCGCCGTGGCGCTGGAGCCCGACCAGGCCCTGGCCGCCGCCGGGCTGCAGGGCCCGCTGCGCGACCTGCGGCTGGCCGTGGCCAGCGGTGAGCGGGCGGTGTACCTGGCCACGCCCCAGCCGTCCAAGGCCGCCCCGCCCGGCGACGCACGCCCGCGCGGCGCCCCGGTGGTGATCGACGCCCGCACCGGCGCCGTGCTCACGGCCGTTGACGCGCCACGGGCATTGGCCAGCGCTGCAGCCTACGCGCAGGGTCCGGCCCATGCCGTTCACGAAGGCACGCTGCAGGAAGACGCCTTCACCCACTCCCGCGCGCTGGACATGCACCGGCCCCTGCACCGCGTGCGCCTGGGCGATGCACACGACACGGTGCTCTACATCTCCGGCACGACCGGCGAGGTGGTGCGCGATGCCGCACGCACCGAGCGCCAATGGAACTACGCGGGCGCGTGGCTGCACTGGCTGTACCCGCTGCGCGGCGGCCTGGTGGACCGCTACTGGGCGGACATCGTCAATGCGCTGTCGCTGCTGGGTATCGCCGCAGTGGTCACAGGCGGCGTGATCGGCATCCTTCGCTGGCGCTTCGCGGGCACCTACCGCAGCGGCCGGCGTACGCCGTTCCCGTCCGCATGGGCGCGCTGGCACCACGTGGCGGGCCTGCTGTTCATGGTCGTCACGCTCGCCTGGATCTTCAGCGGCCTGATGTCCATGAACCCCTGGCGCATCTTCGACAGCGACGCACCCGCTCTGCGCACCAACGCCATGCACGGCGGGCCCCTGCAGCTGCCGCACGCAGGCGCACCCGTGGCCGCCCTGCTGCAGGCTGCGCCCACCGACACGCGCGAACTGCGCTGGACGCGCACCGCCGGCCATACGCTGGTGCAGGCGTTGCCCGCCTCTGGCCCGCCCACGGTGCTGGACGCGCATACCGCCCTGCCCCACGCATGGCAGCCGGGAGAGCTGGAAGCCGCCGCCGCCCGGCTGGTCGATGCGCCACTGCTGCGCACCGACACCCTGCGCGCGTACGACGCCTACTACTACACGCGGGATGCCCACACCATGACCGGCGGCACCGACAAACCGCTGCCCGTGCTGCGTTTGGTGTTCGGCGACCCGCACGCCAGCTGGGTGCACCTGGACCCACACACGGGCGCCGTGCTGGGTCGGCTGGACCGGCACCGCCGCACCTCGCGCTGGCTGTTCGGCCTGCTGCACAGCTGGGACTGGCTGCCGCTGCTGCAGCGCCGGCCGTTGTGGGACGTGCTGCTGGTGGCGCTGAGTGTGGGCGGCACGGTGATCAGCCTGAGCGGCATCGTGCTGGGCTGGCGGCGCGTACGGCGCAAGCTGGGCTGGCGCACACCTGCCGCACCCCAGGCCCCGATGCGGTGATGGGCAGCGCTGCATACTCGGGCGCATGTCCGCCACGTCTGCCCTGCCCGTTCTGTATTCGTTTCGCCGCTGCCCCTATGCCATCCGCGCGCGCATGGCGCTGGCGGTGAGCGGCCAGCGCTGCGAACTGCGCGAAGTGGTGCTGCGCGACAAGCCGGCGGCGCTGCTGGCCGTATCGCCCCAGGCCACGGTGCCCGTGCTGGTGCTGCCGGGGCAAGTGCTGGAGCACAGCCTGGACATCATGCGATGGGCCTTGGCGGCCCATGACCCGCACGGCTGGCTCAACCCCGGCCGGGGCGAGCTGGACGCCATGCTGGAGCTCATCGCGCAGTGCGATGGTCCGTTCAAGCGGGCGCTGGACCGTTGCAAGTACCCCAACCGCTACCCCGACGCCAGCCCGGTGGACGAACGGGCCGCCGCCCATGCCTGGCTGCGGGTGCTGGAACAGCGCCTGGCCTTGGAGCCGGGCGGGCACCTCTTCGGCCCGCGCGCCGCCTTGGCCGACATGGCCATCGCGCCCTTCGTGCGCCAGTTCGCCGGCATCGACGACGCGCAGTGGCAGGCCGCACCCTGGCCGCACCTGCGCGCATGGCTGGTGCGCTGGCAGCGGTCGCCGCTGTTGCTGGGCGTCATGCACAAGTACGAGGCCTGGAAGCCCGGCGCGCCGCCCGTGGTCTTCCCACCCACAACCGCGTGAGATGGGTTGGAGACGGGGTGAAGACGAGGTGAAGCGCCGCGGGGCGCCCGAAGGCGCCCCGCGAGAGGTCAAAAAAGACGCGTAGTTATGCCCGGGCCAGCGTGTCCGGCGCGCCGCGCCCGCCGCGCACCAACAGCACCAGCAGCAGCACGGCAAACACCAAGAACCAGACAAACGACCAGTTGGCGATGGAGCCGCCGAGGAACGTCCAGTCCACTGCCGTGCAGTCGCCCGAGCCGCGGAAGATCATGGGAATGGCGCGGCTGATGGGATAGTTCTCGATCATTCCGTAGAAGTCGCGCCCGCAGGTGGCGATCTCGGGCGGATACCACTGCAGCCAGCTCTGGCGCGCCGCCACGAAGGCGCCGAATCCAGCCGCTACCAGGGCCAGCACGCTCCATGTCATCCACCAGCCTTTTTGGCCTCTAGCGCTTGCCAGTCCTGCGAAGACCGCTACACCTATGAGAGCATAGCGCTGCACGATGCACATCGGGCAAGGCTCCAGTCCCACCACATGCTGCAGGTACATGCCAAAGGCCAGCATGGCCACGCAGGCGGCACTGATCAGCGCCAGGATGCGGCGCGGGGCGGTATCAATCCAGTTCAACAACACTTTTTGTTTTCCTTGCAGGGAGCGGCCTCCACATCCGCTCCCTTGGCAGGCAGCGGCGCTCAGATGCCGGCGGCTTCGTCCAGAAACACCTTGGCGCGCCGCGGTGTCACCACCAGCGTCTCGCCCTCACGCAGCCCCATCTCGTGGAATTGCTGCGCCGGAATCTGCGCTTCGATCAACGCGTCCGAGGGCGCATTGTCCGCCGATTGGGTATCGCCCTCGGGGATTAGTTCCAGCCGCGCGATCGGCCCCACCACGATGGCGCGCGCCAACTGCACCACGATGCCGCGCGGGCGCCCGTGCGCGTCCAGCGCCTGGCCGGGGGAATAGCGCTCCACGTCCAGGTCGTGCGGGCGCACGTAGGCGAACGCGCGCGCATCGTCGGCGTGCTGGGCCTCGGGGCTTTCCAGCTGCATGCCGTCGTCCAGGTACACCCGGCCGTCGTTGGCGCGGCCCTTGAACAGGTTCACGTCGCCCAAAAAGCCATAGACGAAGGGGCTGGCAGGGTTGTCCCACACCTGCTGGGGCGTGCCCTGCTGCTCGATGCGTCCCTGGTTGATGACGACCACGCGGTCGGCCACTTCCAGCGCCTCCTCCTGGTCGTGCGTGACGAAGATGCTGGTCACGTGCAGTTCGTCGTGCAGGCGGCGCAGCCAACGGCGCAGCTCCTTGCGCACCTTGGCGTCCAGCGCGCCGAAGGGCTCGTCCAGCAGCAGCACCTTGGGCTCCACGGCCAGCGCGCGCGCCAGGGCGATACGCTGGCGCTGCCCGCCCGAAAGCTGGGAGGGATAGCGGTCGGCGATCCAGTCCAGCTGCACGAGCTTGAGCAGGCTCATCACCTTCTCCTTGATCTGCGCTTCGGACGGCCGCTCCTTGCGCGGCTTCATGCGCAGGCCAAAGGCCACGTTGTCGAACACCGTCATGTGCCGAAACAGCGCGTAGTGCTGGAACACGAAGCCTACGCCGCGCTCGCGCACGTGCACGTCGGTCGTGTCCTCGCCGCTGAAGTGGATGCTGCCCACGTCGGGGGTCTCCAGCCCCGCGATGATGCGCAAGAGCGTGGTCTTGCCGCAGCCCGAGGGGCCCAGGAGCGCGATGAGTTCGCCCGACTGGATGTCCAGGCTGACGTCGCGCAGCGCCTGGAAGTCGCCGAACTGCTTGCTGACGTTGCGGATTTCAATGCTCATGTGTTCATCCTTCAGCGCGGCGCGCCGGGCGCGGGCGCAGGCCGCTCGGGCGGCAGCGCGGCCGCGGCCTTCATTTCCTGTTCGCTCTTCCACTCGGCCACCGACTTGATGACCAGCGTGACCAATGCCAGCAGCGCCAGCAGCGAGGCGGCTGCGAACGCGGCCACCGATTGGTATTCGTTGTAGAGGATCTCCACGTGCAGCGGGATGGTGTTGGTCTGGCCGCGGATGTGGCCCGACACCACCGACACCGCGCCGAACTCGCCCATCGCCCGGGCATTGCACAGGATCACGCCGTACAGCAGGCCCCACTTGATGTTGGGCAGCGTCACGTGCCAGAAGGTCTGCCAGCCGCTCGCGCCCAGCACCACCGCCGCCTGCTCCTCGTCGTTGCCCTGCGCCTGCATCAGCGGGATCAGTTCACGCGCGATGAACGGAAAGGTGACGAACACGGTGGCCAGCACGATGCCCGGCACGGCGAAGATGATCTTGATGTCGTGCGCCGCCAGCCAGGGTCCCAGCCAGCCGTTGGCGCCGAACACCAGCACGTACATCAGGCCCGCCACCACGGGCGAGATGGAGAACGGCAGGTCGATCAGCGTGGTCAAGAAGGCCTTGCCCTTGAACTCGTACTTGGCGATGCACCACGCCGCGGCGATGCCGAACACCAGATTCAGCGGCACGGCGATCACGGCCGTGAGCAGCGTGAGCTGGATGGCGGACCAGGCGTCGGGCTCGCGCAGGCCTTCCAGGTAGGCATCCACGCCCTTGCGCAGCGCCTCGGTGAACACGGCGGCCAGCGGCAACACCAGGAACAGCAGCAGGAACACCATGGCAAGGCCAATCAGCGTCCACTGGATCCAGCGCGCCTCGGTCGTTCCGGCCTGCGCGCGCCGCACGGTACGGGTGTTCGCGGCGCTCATGCGGGTGCTCCTGCGTGGCGGCGCTGCCAGGCCTGCAAGGCGTTGATGACCAGCAGAAGGACGAAAGAGATCACCAGCATCACCACCGCCACGGCAGTGGCGCCTGCGTAGTCGTACTGCTCCAGCTTGCCGATGATGATCAGCGGCGTGATTTCAGACACCATGGGCATGTTGCCGGCGATGAAGATGACGGAGCCGTACTCGCCCACGGCACGCGCGAACGCCATGGCAAAGCCGGTGAGCAGCGCGGGCATGATGGCCGGCAGGATCACGTGGCGAAAGATCTGCCAACGCGTGGCGCCCAGGCTGGTGGCCGCTTCTTCCAACTCCTTCTCGCTGTCTTCCAGCACCGGTTGCACCGTGCGCACCACGAACGGCAGGCCGATGAAAATCAGCGCAATCACAATGCCGTTGGGGTTGAATGCGAGCTGGATGCCCAGCGGCTCCAGGTACTGCCCCACCCAGCCATTGCCCGCGAGCAGTGCGGTGAGCGAAATACCGGCGACCGCCGTAGGCAGCGCGAACGGCAGGTCCACCAGCGCATCCACGATCTTCTTGCCCGGGAACTTGTAGCGCACCAGCACCCAGGCGATGAGCAGGCCGAACACCAAGTTCACGCAGGCGGCGATGAACGAGGCACCGAACGTGAGGCGGTACGACGCCAGCACGCGCGGCGACGCCACCGCTTCCCAGAACTGCGGCCAGGTCATGGTGAACGTCTTGAGCAGCAGCGCCAGCAGCGGGATCAGCACGATGATGCTCAGGTAAAACAGCGTGTAGCCCAGCGTGAGGCCAAAGCCGGGCAATACCCTCTTGGCTCGCCTGGGGGCGCTTTTCTTGCCACTCATATGGAGTTATCCGTTATTCGCCGCCGGTCAAAAGCCGGTGCGGCCCACGCCCGCAGGCACCGCGCTTGCATGCGCGGGCACCGCCACCCTACCCGGGCAGTCAGGCCGGGGTGAAGGCGCCAGGCGGCTCAGGGGCGTGTTCACTGCTTACTTGCCAGGCGTGTAGAGCTTGTCGAACTGACCGCCGTCGTTGAAGTGCACCTTCTGCGCCTCGGTCAGCGAGCCAAAGTACTTGGCCACCGTGAACTGCTGGATGGGCTTGAACAGGCCGGCATGCTTCTTGAGCACCGCCTCGGAGCGCGGGCGGATCGCGTGCTTGGCGGCGATCTCCTGCGCTTCATCCGAGTACAGGTAGTCGAGGTAGGCCTTGGCCAGCTCGCCCGTGCCCTTCTTGGCGACCGTGCGCTCCACGATGGCCACGGGGTTCTCGGCCGTCACGCTCACCGAGGGATAGACCGCGTCCACCTTGCCCTTGCCGAACTCACGCTCCACCGACACCACCTCCGACTCGAACGTGATCAGCACGTCCCCAATGTTGCGCTGCAGGAAGGTGGCCGTGGCATCACGCCCACCCTTGGCCAGCACGGGCACGTTCTTGTAGAGCTTGCCCACGAACTCGGCCGCCTGCGCGTCGCTGCCGCCCTTCTCGCGCACCGAGCCCCAGGCGCCCAGGTAGGCGTAACGGCCGTTGCCACCGGTCTTGGGGTTCACCACCACCACCTTCACATCGGGGCGGATCAGGTCGTTCCAGTCCTTGATGTTCTTGGGATTGCCGTGGCGCACCAGGAACAGCATGGTGGAGGTGGTGGGCGATGCGTCATGCGGGAATTTCTTGGCCCAGTCCTTGGCCACCACGCCGTTGTCCGCGAGGAACTGCACGTCGGTGGTGGTGTTGAAGGTGACCACGTCGGCGGCCAGGCCATCGTTCACGGCGCGCGCCTGGGCGCTGGAGCCGCCATGGGCCTGGTCTACCTTGATGTCCACGCCCTTGGTTTTCTTGTAGTGGGCGATGAAGGCCTGGTTGTAGTCCTTGTAGAACTCGCGCGCCACGTCATAGGAGACGTTCAGCAGCGCATTGGCCTGGGCCGAGGCCAGCCCGCTGGCCGCCAGGGCCAGCGTGGCGAGAAGGGTCTTGAGCTTGGTTGCCGGGGTCATGGGAGCGCCTCCACGTTGCAGGAAATCATGCATTGTGGAGAGCGCAGGTTAAAACTCAAAAGAATATATTTTTGTAAATTTATCCACAGATGAGCATATGCAATGCCATCTGGCACACAGGCTCCCGGCACCGCCATGGAAAGTCAAATGGGTCTCTAGCCCTTATGCGATAAGCGCTACCAGCTATCAAAAGCAAAGCGCCCTTACATCGCCCCCCACTGGGGATCAAGCCGCACCGCCCATGCATCCCGCGCTCTTGCGTACACCACGCGCCGCCGCATCAGCGGGGCAGTGCCGCGCCGGCCGTGGCCGTGTCGCCCCGCTCACAGACCGCGGCGGAATGGCCGGGCACGGTTTCACCCAGAAAGTCCAGGAAGCTGCGCACCGCCGGCGACAAGCCGCGCCGCGACGCAAACACCGCATGCACCACGCTGCGCGGCTGCGTCCACTGGGGCAGCAGGTGCACCAGCCGGCCCTCCTGCAATTCGGACATGCACATGTAGTCCGGCATCCAGCACAGGCCCGTGCCCGCCAACGCGGCGAATTTGAGCGTCAGAAGGTCGTCGGCCACGTAGCGCGGCGTGAAGTGCACGGTTTCCTCGCGCCCCTCGGGGCCGATCAGGCGCAGGCTGGCGCGCCCGTCGGCCGCGGACATGGCCAGCGTGTCCAGCAGCGCCAGGTCGCGCAGCGAGGTGGGCGTGCCCTGGCGCCGCAGTTGCTCGGGGCTGGCCACCAGCAGCAGGCGCACCTCGTCCAGGCGCTTGACCACCATGCTGCCGCTGTCCTCCAGCGTGGGGCGCACGCGCAGCGCCACGTCCACGCCCTCTTCCACCACGTTCACCACGCGGTTGGTGACCTGCATCTCCAGGCGCACCTGGGGATGGCGCTGCAGGAACTGCGGCATCAGCTCGGCCACCACCGTCTGCGCCAGCGTCACCGGGCAGGTCACGCGCACGGTGCCGCGCGGTTCGGTCTGTACCTGGTCCACCGTGTCCTGCGCTGCCTGGGCCGAATCGCGCATGGCCTGGCAATGGCGCAGGTAGGCCTCGCCCACCTCGGTGAGCGACAGCGTGCGCGTGGTGCGCTGCAGCAGGCGCACGCCCAGGCGCGCTTCCAGCTCGGCCACGCGGCGCGACAGGCGCGACTTCGGGATCCCCAGCGCCCGGCCCGCCGCGGCAAAGCCGCCGCGCTCGGCCACCTCGGCGAAATAAAGCATGTCGTTCAGATCCTGCATCGCGCGCCTTTCGTTCCAAATTCAGAACAATCTATCGCATCACCGCCTGCTTATCAAACATTCGGTCCAAAACGACAATCTATCCATCGCCCCATTGCGGGTTTGTCCCTATCCCCAGGAGATTTCCATGCAACTGCTGCACATCGATTCCGCCATCACCGGTGAACAGTCCGTCTCGCGCCAGCTCACGGCGCAGATCGTCGAGGCCTGGAAGGCCAGCCATCCCGCCACCCAGGTGAGCTACCTGGACCTGGTGGCCGACGCGCCTGCGCACTTCACGATGGATGCGATGGCACCGCGCACCGGCCAGACCGACGGCCTGAGCGAGGCGCAGCAGCGCGAGAACGCCGTGTCCGAGCGGCTGGTGAGCCAATTCCTGGCGGCCGACGTGGTGGTGATCGGCGCACCGTTCTACAACTTCGCCATCCCCACGCAGCTCAAGGCCTGGATCGACCGCATCGCCCAACCCGGCCGCACCTTCCAGTACACCGCCAACGGCCCCGAGGGCCTGGCCAAGGGCAAGACGGTGATCGTGGCGTCGAGCCGCGGCGGCGTGTATTCCACCAGCGAAGGCGGCCGCGCCATGGAGCACCAGGAAAGCTACCTGCAGACCGTGCTGGGCTTCTTCGGTGTGACCGACGTGCGCTTCGTGCGCGCCGAGGGTGTGGCCATGGGTGGCGATGCCAAGGCCCAGGCCCTGGCCGCCGCCGCCCAGGCGATCGAGGCCCACGTAAAGGCCCATGCCGCCAACCAGGACCGCGTCAGCCAGGCCGCCTGACCAGCCCCGGCGCCCCGCCAAACAAAACCCGCCTCCGGCCATGCCGGGGCGGGTTTTTTCATATCAAAATGGGCTCTAGCCCTTGATAGTCAAGCGCAAACAGCTATCTAATCGATAGCAACTGTCAGCCGTTGTGGCGCTTGACCCAGGCGATGTACCGGTCCATCCAGCGCTGCAAGAAGTCCTTGCTGCCCTCGCCGATGGTGCCGTCTTCGTTGAACAGGCCGTCCTTGGCATGGATGAATGCCTCGGGCTGGCCCAGTGTGGGCATGTCCAGGTAGGCCAGCACATTGCGCAGATGCTGCTGCGCCATCGCCGTGCCCATGGCGCCGATGGACACCCCGATCACACCCGCGGGCTTGCCCGCCCAGGCGCTCTGGCCATAGGGGCGCGATGCGTTGTCGAGGGCGTTCTTGAGCACGCCGGGGATGGAGCGGTTGTATTCCGCCGTGACGAACAGCACGCCCTGCGACCCGGCGATCTCCTTCTTGAGCCGTTGCACGGACTCGGCCTGCTGGCCGTCGTCGTCCTGGTTGTACAGCGGCAGGTCGTCGATGCGCACCTGGTGGAATTCGCAGTCCGCGGGCGCCATGCGCGCCAGCGCATGGGCCAGCTTGCGGTTGAACGAATCCTTGCGAAGGCTGCCGACGACGACGGCAATGCGGTAGTGGCTCATACGGACCCTTTCTGGCAGAGGTAGGCGCCGCGCAGCGCCATCGCGATGGCGGGCGGCCGGACCATCTTACGGGCCGCCGTGGAACGCTGCTGTCAGACAAGCGGCGGTCACGGCACCGGGGCCGGGGCCGGTCGAGGCCCCCCGCCGCGCGCCATCACCAGCCTGCCAGCACCGAGCCCTTGAACTGCGTCTCGATGAAGCGGCGGATCTCCTCGCTCTGGTAGGCCTTGACCAGTTGCGCCACCCAGGGCTTGTTCTTGTCGGCCTCACGCACCACGAGCAGGTTGACGTAGGGGCCGTCCGGGCTTTCCTGCGCGATGGAATCGGTCTTGGGGTTCAGGCCGGCGGAGATGGCGAAGTTGGTGTTGATGGCCGAGGCGTCCAGGTCGTCCAGCGAGCGCGGCAGCTGCGCGGCGTCCAGCTCCACGAACTTCAGCTTCTTCGGGTTGCCCACCACGTCCAGCGGCGTGGCCTTCAGGCCTGCGCCGTCCTTGAGCTTGATGAGGCCCTGCGCCTGCAGCAGCAGCAGCACGCGGCCGCCGTTGGTGGGGTCGTTGGGAATGCCGAAGCGCGCGCCTTCCTTCAGGTCAGCCAGCTTCTTGACCTTCTTGGAATACAGGCCGATGGGGAAGTTGACGGTGTTGGCCGCCACGGCGAACTTGTAGCCACGGTCCTTGATCTGCGCATCCAGGTAGGGCTTGTGCTGGTAGCTGTTGGCGTCCAGGTCGCCGGCGGCCAGAGCCGCGTTGGGCTGCACATAGTCGCTGAACTCCACCACCTGGATCTTCAGGCCCTGCTGTTCGGCCACTTTTTTGACCTGCTCGAAGATCTGCGCGTGCGGGCCCGCTGTCACGCCGATCTTCAGCGGCTTGTCCTGCGCCAGGGCGTGGCCCGAGAGGCCGGCGGCCATTGCCAGGGCCAGGGTCGATTGGAGCAGGGAGCGCTTGGAAATCACGGGAAACCTTTCATACCGTTACAGGGAGAGCCGGCATCGTAGCCCCTGCGGCGCGCCCTCCGAACGAATACTTTTCCATATCCAAAGAACCCGCACACATGAAGAGCACCCGGGCGGCAGAGCACCTGAGGGGGTGAAAGGCCGCGCATCCTCCACCGCCCCGGGAAGGCCGCGGCGGCGCCCCGTCAGCCCTTGAGCGCCACGTTGTTGAGCTTGTCCAGCCGCGCGGGCCAGCCGCCCTCCTCGGCCGACTGCAGCAGGATGCGCGTCCAGGCGATCCAGGCGTCCCACTGCACGCGCTTGTCCCAGGCATTGCCCCAGGCGCTGAAGGCCTGCAGCGCCCCGCGTGAGGCGCACGCCGCGTCCTGCGCGCGGCCGGCCGACAGGTACAGCTGTGCCAGCACCATCTGCGGCTCGCCCACCCAGGGGTTCAGGCGCACGGCCTGCTCCAGCGTGGCCGTGGCGCCGTCCAGGTCCACCAGCGGTTGCGCCAACTGGATCACCGACCAATACAGGGCCGTGGCGGCCGCCTCGTCCTGCGCCGTCAGGCCCTGGCTGCAGTGGTCGAACACGGGCGGCAGCGGCAACTGCCCGCGCAGCCCGGGGTGCTGCAACGCCAGGCCCAGCGCCGCGATCTGGCTGACCATGCGGGCCGTGGGGCGCATGGGTCCGGGCCACAGCGACGCGGCCCAGTGCACGGCCTGTGGGCGCGAAGGATCGACGGCGGGAAAGCGCGAGTAGATGTCGTCCTGCCAGCTGAACCACTGCTCGATCGTGTCGGCCATGCTGACGATGGTGAAAGCCGCCACCTCGTAGGGTGCGAGGTGCACGGTCTGGCGCGGCGCGGGGCCGTTCTTCTCCACGACCAGCGAGCCGTCGGCCTGCAGCTCGCCGGCCAGCACCTTTTGCACGAACTGCGCGCGGCTCATGGTGCAGAACAGGTACACCAGGTGCTCGGCGCTCTCGCCCACCAGCGCCTGCAGGCGGCCGCGCTCGCTGGCCGCGTCGAACTTCACCAGGTCGACGAAGGCATTGCCGTACACGCTGTGCAGCAGCCCGAGCAGACGCACGTCCCGGGGCTGGCCCCACAGCGCCAGCGACCGGGCCACGCCCACCAGGTGATGGCGGAAGGTTCCGGCCTTGTGCCAGTCCTGCCCCACGCCGCGCGCCAGCACCATGGGCAGCACGGGAGCCAGATCGGCATCGTGGGCCAGCCATTCATCGTCCAGCAGGGACTGGGCGCGCTGGAACAGCGCGTCATCCGGTGGCGCAAAGGCGGGCAGTGCGGACATGGCGGGGTCTCCTTCGTGGTAGTGGCTTTGCCATCGAGTATCGGCCAAGCCGCCCGCACACGCAGGTCTTCTGTCAAAACAGCCCGCGGCGCCCGCTGCACAAGCGCCAAAAGCTATCAAATCAGGAGCGTGCACATCCCGTGTGCGCCCCCCTGTCCTGCATCAGCGGTGCGACAGGCGGCGCACGGCCCAGTCACCCAGGCTCTGGATGGCTTGCACGAAGAAGATCAGGATGACCACCACGGCCAGCATGATGTCGGGCAGGAAGCGCTGGTAGCCGTAGCGGATGCCCAGGTCGCCCAGCCCGCCGCCGCCGATGGCCCCGGCCATGGCCGAGTAGCCCGTGAGGCTCACGAAGCTGATAGTCAGGCCCGCCACGATGCCCGGCAGCGCCTCGGGCAGCAGCACCTTCCACACGATCTGGCCGGTGGTGGCGCCCATGGACTGCGCGGCCTCCACCAGGCCGTTGTCCACCTCGCGCAGCGCCGTCTCCACCAGCCGCGCCACGAACGGCGCCGCGGCGATGGTCAGCGGCACCACGGCCGCCCAGGTGCCGATGGACGAGCCGGTGATGAAGCGCGTGAACGGGATGATGGCCACCAGCAGGATGATGAACGGCGTGGAGCGCACGGCATTCACGATCCAGCCCACGATCTTGTTGGCCGGGCCGTTCTCCAGCACGCCGCCCGCATCCGTGAGGCGCAGGAACACACCCAGCGGAATGCCCACCAGGCCGCCGACGATGCCGGACACGCCGACCATGATGATCGTTTCCCACAGCGAGGTGACGAACAACTCCAGCATCATTTCAGAAAAGTTCTCGAACATCGCCCGCCCCTCAGCCTGTCACTTCCACGGTGCGCACCACCACGCCGTTGGCACGCAGATAGTCGATGGCCGCGCCGATGCGCGCCATGTTGCCGCTGGCGTACACCGCCAGCGAACCGAAGGTCTGGTCCTGGATCTCGTCGATCTGGCCATGCAGGATGGACAGGTCCAGTTCCAGCTCGCGGATCAGGTGCGACAGGATCGCCTCGTAGGCATGCTCGCCCGCATACGACAGGCGCAACAGCTGGCCGCTCGCGCCCGGCTCCAGCCGCGCGGCCAGGCTGCGCACGCGCGCCAGCACCCCGGCGGGCAGCTCCTGGGGCACGATCTCGTCGATCAGGCTCTTGGTGATGTCCTGCTGCGGGCGGGTGAACACGTCGACCACCGGGCCCATCTCCACGATGCGGCCCGCGTCGATCACGGCCACACGGTCGGCAATCTGCTTGATGACCTGCATCTGGTGCGTGATCAGCACCACCGTCACGCCCATTTCGCGGTTCACCTGGCGCAGCAGGTCCAGGATGGAACGGGTTGTCTCGGGGTCCAGCGCGCTGGTGGCCTCGTCGGACAGCAGCACCTTCGGGTTGCTGGCCAGCGCGCGCGCAATGCCCACGCGCTGCTTCTGCCCGCCCGAGATCTGCGCCGGGTAGCGGTCGGCCAGGTGCGCCAGGCCCACCAGGTCCAGCAGCGGGTCGATGCGCTTCTTGATCTCGGCCCGCGGCATGCCCGCCAGCTCCAGCGGCAGCGCGGCGTTGTCGAACACCGTGCGCGACGACAGCAGGTTGAAGTGCTGGAACACCATGCCGATCTCGCGGCGCGCGGCGCGCAGGTCGGCGTCGGACAGTTGTGTCATGTCGCGCCCCGCCACCATCACCTGTCCCGACGTGGGGCGGTTGAGCAGGTTGATGACGCGGACCAGCGAACTCTTGCCGGCGCCCGAACGGCCGATGATGCCGAACACCTCGCCCGGCGTGACATGCAGGTCGATGCCGCGCAGGGCTTCGACGGGGCCCTGCGGGCCCGGGTAGATCTGGGTGATACCCCGAAGGTCAATCATGAAATGCAATGCAAAGCGCGCGCAGGCTGCCCCCTCAGGGATGGCCAGCCGCGGCGGGTGAAGATCAAAACAGCGGGTGAATGTAATTGTTCGTTATGAAAAAACCAACGAACAAAAAGTAGGCACATAAGACGGCCCCGTTATGAGGCGTGCTTCAGCGAGCCGGGCGCTGCCCCGGTCGGGCGGCAGTGCCACGCAGTAGCGGAGCACAGGGGCGATTTTAGGTGACGGGGCAAATCCCCGGCCGGCGTGCGCCTGCGCCTGGGGAAGGAGCACGCGCAACTGCAGCCGTCCTGCCAGGGCGAATGGCAACCGGTGCCAGCCCGCCCAGCGATGCGCAAGACTCGCCTACCACCGACAGCACAGGCGTATGGCGCGCCACCTATCCACGGCTGCGTGGCGCGTGGGGTCTAGCACCTGCGGCCTGCATGGGGGCCCTCGCCCACCGTACCATTCACCATTCACCGTTCCCGACACGCCCCGCTGCCGGCTCCCCGTCGCCGCCGCTCCCCACCGCGCGGGCTTTCTCCCTCCACCTATGCAAGAACGCTCCTGGTCTCCCGTTGTTTGGATTGGCTATGCCATGTGCGTCGGCGTCATGGGCACGGCGCTGGCCAGCCCGCTGTACCCGCTCTACCAGCAGGCCTGGGGCCTCAAGCCCAGCGACATCACGCATCTCTTCGTGGTGTACATGTTCGGCGCGCTCACCAGCCTGCTGTTTCTGGGGCGGCTCACGCAGCGCCACGGCTTCCTGGCCATCCTGCGCACGGGCCTCGCGCTGATGACCGCGGGCGTGGTCCTGTCAGCCCTGGCGTGGAATGTGCCCGTCTTCATGCTGGCGCGGCTCATGATCGGGCTGGCGTCGGGAATGATCACCACCTCGGCCTCCATCGGCATGGTGCAGGCCCGCCCCGGGCGTGATCCACGGCGCACGGCCGCACTGACCACCGTGGCGATGACGCTGGGTTTCGGCCTGGGGCCGCTTGTGGGCGGCTTGATGGCCCAGTGGGTGCCCCACCCGCTCGTCACTGCCTACGTGCCCACGGCGGCCATGGGCCTGCTGGCGGTGTATGCGCTGCACCAACTGCGCGGGCTGCCCACAGGGGGAACGCGGGACGACGCCCTGCCGCCCGGCACCTGGCGCGGCGTGATCGCACAGTGGATGCCGCGGCTCACGCCGCCGCCGCGCCTGCGCCGGCGCCAGTTCTGGCTGGCGAGCATGGGCGCCTTCAGTGCCTTCGGCATGTTCAGCCTGTACTCATCGCTGGCGCCCAGCTTCATGCAGGAGATCGTGCCCTGGCATGGGCCGGCCGTGAGCGGACTGTCGATCGCGATGATCCTGTTCCTGTCGTCCGCGTTCCAGTTCATGGTGCGCAACTGGCGCACCAAGCGCGTGGCCCTGGCCAGCGGCTGCGCGCTGGTGCTGTGCAACCTGCTGCTCATGGCGACCACGCTCACCGGCGCCACGCTGGTGTTTGGCGCGGCGGTGATCGCCACGGCCTTCGGCCATGGGCTGGCCAATGTGGCGGGCATGGGCGTGGTGGCCAAGCTCACCACGCCCGAAGAGCGCGGCGGCCTGCTGTCGTCCTACCTGATCGTGGGATACCTGGGCACCATCGTGCCCATCCTGGGCATGGGTTGGCTGTCGGACCATTTGGGCTTGAACCGCGGCTTGCTGGTGTTCTGCGGCGCCATGGCCCTGCTGAGCGCCGTGGTCACCGCGCTAGGCATGCGCACCGCGGAGATCCCCGTGCCGCAGCAGCACCTTTAACCGCTGGAGTCAGCGCCAGCCGATCAGCAGGATGGCGATGTTGACCAGCAGTCCCGCGCCCCACACCAGGCTGCGCGCCGTGGGCATGTCGCCCACGTACATGGTGATGTAGCACACGCGCAGCATCACGAACAGGAAGGCCAGCAGGTCCAGCATCATCTGCGGCGCGCCCAGCTGGTGCGCGATGATGACCGCGCCGATGAAGAACGGCAGCGCCTCGAAGCTGTTGGCCTGCGCCGCATTGGCACGGGCGCGCCAGCCGGTCTGGCGCGCCAGCCACGCACGCGGGTCGTGGTTGTCGCTGCCGCGAAAGCCCCCCCGCTTGGCCAGCAGCGCGCAAGCCATGGGCAGCAGCGCCGCAA
The DNA here is from genome assembly GCF_027625375.1 of Diaphorobacter sp. ED-3. Classification (NCBI taxonomy): domain Bacteria; kingdom Pseudomonadati; phylum Pseudomonadota; class Betaproteobacteria; order Burkholderiales; family Comamonadaceae; genus Diaphorobacter; species Diaphorobacter sp. ED-3. Next base: position 2,602,050 of record NZ_CP115182.1, read on the forward strand.
TCAGCACGCACCAGTAGGCCACGGTGAAGCGGGCCACATGCATTGTTGTGTTCATTTTTGCAGTGTTTTTGACCTCCAGCGCTTATCCAACAAGCGCTAGCAGCTATTGTTTTTGATATTCAGCGCCGATCCGCCAGCGCATGAGCGATGGTGCCCAGGTCCACGTATTCCAGCTCGCTACCCACGGGCACGCCCCGCGCCAGGCGCGTGACGTGCACGCCGCGGCGCTTGAGCGCCTCGCCGATCGCGTGGGCCGTGGCCTCTCCCTCGGCCGTGAAGCTGGTGGCCAGGATCACCTCCTGCACCACGCCGTCGCTGGCGCGCTCCAGCAGGTTGTGCACACCGATGTCGCGCGGCCCCACCCCATCCAGCGGCGACAGCCGCCCCATGAGCACGAAGTACAGCCCCTTGAACGCCGCGGTGCGCTCCATCGCGGCCTGGTCGGCGGGCGTCTCCACCACGCACAGGCGGGAGGCGTCGCGCGCCGGGTCCAGGCAGGTCTCGCACACCGCGCCCTCGGTGAAGGTGTGGCAGCGTTCGCAATGGCGTACCTGCGTTGCCGCCTGCGCCAGCGCCTGCGACAGCATCTGCGCGCCGGCGCGGTCATGCTGCAGCAGATGGAACGCCATGCGCTGCGCCGACTTCACGCCCACACCGGGCAGGCGCCGCAGGGCCTGGATCAGTGCGTCAAGGGAGCTGGTGTCGGACATGAAGAATGGAATTCGGAGTGCAAACGCCGCCCCCAAGGGCGTAGCGAGCGCCTGCCAGGCGAGGCGGACGGAGCACGGCAACCGGAACGTACTTGCCTAGTACGTGAGGATTGCGAGCACCGCCCCACGACGCATGGCCGGCGCGCAGTAGCCTGCCCTCAGAAGGGGAATTTCATGCCGCCGGGAAGGCCTGGCATGCCGGCCGTGATCTTGGCCATCTTCTCCGCCGAGGTTTCCTCGGCCTTGCGCACCGCGGCGTTGAAAGCGGCGGCCACCAAGTCTTCCAGCATGTCCTTGTCGTCGGCCAGCAGGCTGGGGTCGATGGTCACGCGCTTGACGTCGTGCTTGCAGGTCATCAGCACCTTCACCAGGCCGGCGCCGGATTCGCCCTCGACCTCGATGTTGGCCAGGTCGTCCTGGGCCTTCTTCAGGTTGTCCTGCATGGCCTGGGCCTGCTTCATGAGGCCGGCGAGCTGTCCCTTGTTGAACATGGATGGTTTCCTTTGCGTTTCAAAAATGGTTATGCAGGCTTGATGCTGCCCGGCACGATTTTCGCCCCGAAATCGCGCATCAGTTGCTGCACGTAGGGGTCGTTGTGGACGATCTCCTCGGCCACGCGCTGGCGTTCGGCCGCGGCGTGCGCGTTGCGGCGCGCGGGGCTGTCGATCACCACACCCACCTCCACGCTGATCTGGCGCGCATGGCCCGCGGCCTCCAGCGCCGCGCGCAGGCGCTCGCGCGCCGTGGGCTGGTTGAGCGACTCCCGCTCCACGCGCAGCAGCCAATGGTCCGGGTCACGCGCCACCAGTTGCGACTGCAGCGCCAGTTCGCGCACCAGGGCGGTGATGGCCTCCTGGGCAATGAGCTGCTGCACGGTGGCATGCCAGACATCGCCCTCCTCCGTGCGCACCAGCCGCGCGGGTGCCGGGGCTGCCGATGGCAGGGGCTGCAGGCGCGCGCCGGGTTCCGGCGCGGTACGCACGGGGATTGCTACCGTTTCAGGAGCTGCTTGCGCTGTATGGGCGGGCGCTGGAGGTGTTTTTTGCCTTAGATCCTCAGGGGAGCGTACGGGCAGACGCACAGGCGCTGCGGCCCGTACGGGCGCCTGGGCCATATCGCCGGCTTCCCACGGGGGCGATTCGCGGTCGCCCGCGTCCAACGCGTCCTGCACGGCCTGGTTCACATCGTCCGGCGTGGCTTGCGCCCGCGTGGGTGCTGCCGATGCGGCGGGCCGGGCGGGCGCGGCAGTCGCGCAGTCCATCGCGGGCGCCTCGACCGGAGCCGGGTGCACCGACACCGGCGGTGCGGGAGCCCGGTCCGCGGCGGCCGGCACAGCCTGCGGTGCCTGGACTACCGGCGTATCGGCCGGCGCATGGGCCGACGGCGCTGCGGCTTCAGGCCGCGTCAGAGTTTTTTTTTCAGCCGAGGCAGCCGCGCCGCCTTCCGAAGCCGCCGGCTTGAACGCCAACAGGCGCAGCAGCACCATGGTCAGCGCGGCATATTCGTCGGGCGCCAGACCCAGATCGGCGCGGCCGTGCAGGCAGATGCTGTACAGCAGCTGCGTCTCGTCGGCCGGCAGGGCGGCAGACAGGCGCGCAACCTCTGCCGCCTCAGGGTCGCTGGCGTCCGCGGCCGCAGCCATCTGCGGAACGGCCTGCAGCACGGCCATGCGCTGCAGCACGGCGCTCATGTCCTCCAGCGTGGAGGCGGCGGACAGGCCGTTGATGCGCAGGGTGTCCGCCGTCTCGACCACCGTGCGGCCATCGCCCTGCGCCAGCGCGTCGATCAGACGGAACACATGGCTGCGGTCCACGCTGCCCAGCATCTGGCGCACAGCGGCTTCCTGCAATTGGCCGCTGCCGAAGGCAATCGCCTGGTCGGTCAGGCTGAGCGCGTCGCGCATGGAACCGCGCGCGGCGCGGGCCAGCAGCCGCAGGGCCTGCGGCTCGGCGGGCACGTTCTCGGCGGCGAGCACGCGGGTGAGGTGCTCCAGCACCGTCTCGGGCGCCATGGGCCGCAGGTTGAACTGCAGGCAGCGCGAGAGCACCGTGACCGGCACCTTCTGTGGATCGGTGGTGGCCAGCACGAACTTGAGGTATTCCGGCGGCTCCTCCAGCGTCTTGAGCATGGCGTTGAACGCCGTGTTCGTGAGCATGTGCACTTCGTCGATCATGAAGACCTTGAAGCGCCCCTGCACCGGCTTGTAGACGGCCTGCTCCAGCAGCCCCTGCACCTCGTCCACGCCGCGGTTGGAGGCGGCATCCAGCTCGGTGTAGTCAGGAAACCGGCCGCTGTCGATGTCGGTACAGGCCGGGCACACGCCGCAGGGCGTGGCAGTGATGCCGCCTTGGCCGTCCGGCCCCTGGCAATTGAGCGACTTGGCCAGGATGCGCGAGACCGTGGTTTTGCCCACGCCGCGCGTGCCGGTGAACAGGTAGGCGTGGTGCAGCCGCTGCTGCGTGAGCGCGTTGGAGAGCGCCTGCACCACGTGCTCCTGCCCCACCATCTCAGAGAAGGTCTTGGGACGGTATTTGCGGGCGAGCACAAGATAGGACATGGGGCGTGATTCTATGTGCGGGCCAGACACGCAGCGCGCCAAGGCTTCTAGCTGGCCCGGGCCTACGCAGGCCACCGCGCCGACCGAGGGTGATCTGTTCTCTGCCAGGTTTCATACTCCCCGGGAACGACTGCATACTGCCAGTCGCACCGTACCGCCATGTTGCCCGCCCTGCTTCCATCCCTTGCAGCCCGCAGGCGGCTATCGCGACAAGGGTCGCCGACCCGGTCGGCTGGGGTGCGTCTCGCCTGCTGGCTACTGTGTCTGTGCCTGCAGCCGCCGGCGCAGGCCCAGGATGGTTCTAAAGACATCTCCGCAGTCGATCCACCGACGCAGCACCAGGCATTACCTGCGGCCCTGGATCTGCGTGCGCGGGACTACCCCGAGCCAGACGGTTACTCGCTGCCCAGCACGCCCGAGTTTGGCGCCATCGGCGTGCAGCTGCAGGGCGACTCACGTTTGCTGCTGCGCGTCCGGCGCGGTGGCCCCATGCTGTACTACCGGGCAAAGTTCTGACAGGCCACGGGCAGAGCGTGGTTCGTCGTACAATCACAGGCGACGGGCCTCCCCGCATGGTGAAGCGGCCAACCGGGTCAGGTGGGGAACCAAGCAGCCCTAACTGTGGAGCCAGTGCCGGGGGTAAGGCTCGTCACCTTCTTCTTTCCTTTCCCATTCTTTTTTTTTGCGTCGCCTGAGCGCTTTGCGCTTCATCGGGCGGTTGCGGCGTTCCCGCACATGAACGCGATGCGTCAGCTCCGTCCTACAGTGGAACAAGCACGGCGATCGCGACAAGCACGTGCCCGCGGTCCATACTGCGCCCCAGGAGTTCTCGCCACCGATCCACTTTCTTGCTGTCCCGTGCCGCCATGCTGTCTGCCATGTCCGCGCTGCTTGCAAGTCATCTGCTCCGGCCGCTGCCACGGCCGGCCATGGATTGGGGCGTTGTGTGCCTGCTGTGCCTGTGCGCGGCATTTCCCGCCCGGGGCGATGAGAGCCTGCCAGACGGTGCTGCGGCCGCATTGCGACAGGCTCAGGATGAGCCTTCTTCCGCCGCCTTCACGCAGGACACCGCCACCTACCCCGACCTGACCGGCAGCGATCTTCCGCGCGCAGCATTCGGCAACAGCGTTCAGTACACGGACATCACCCGTTGGCTCACGCCGCTGCAAGCCTCACGCCTGGGGCTGACGCTGGGCGTGGTGGTTCCGTCGGACGGCGCGGCCCGCGCGGGATCCGTCAGCCCGGCCTACCCGCCAGGCACCCCGCTGGCCTACGACCTGGGTCTGCGCTGGCGATCACAGTTGCAGCCGCGCGTACGGCTGGACCTGCAGGCCTGGGCCCGCACCCACCCGCACACGGGCCTGCACGACGCCATGGGCATGATCTGGGGTCGCGACCAGGGCAGCAACTTCGGCACCCGTCTGGAGGTGCAATGGTCCGCATCGCGCACGCGCGGTCTGGTCCCCGAGCTGGGCGCCATCGGCGTGCAGTTGCAAGGCGATGCGCGGCTGGTGCTGCGCGCCCGCCGCGGCGGGCCCATGGTGTATTACCGCGCGAAGTTTTGACCGCGCGCTCAGCAACGCTCTGGGTTGACGCCGACCTTCCCGCAATGACCGCAGAGCATGGCCCAAGGCGGCGCCCCTGCTGTGCTACGCCTGCGTTGCCAGCCAGTGCGCGGCACCCGCTCCTGCCGCACGCCCGGTGGCATAGCACGCAGTCAACAGATACCCCCCGGTGGGCGCCTCCCAGTCCAGCATCTCGCCCGCGCAGAAAACCCCGGGCATGGTGCGCAGCATGAGGCGCGTATCCAGCGCTTCGAAGGCCACGCCGCCGGCCGTGCTGATGGCCTCATCCAATGGGCGTGCTGCCACCACGGTGATGGGCAAGGCCTTGATGGCATGGGCCAGCGCCACCGGGTCGGACATACCGTCCTTGCCCAGTTGTTCGTAGAGGACGGCGGTTTTGATGCCGTCCAGGCCCAGCCGGCTCTTGAGGTGGGTGGAAAGGCTGCGCGAGCCGCGCGGGTGGCGCACCTCGGCCAGCACGCGCTCGGGCGTGTGGTCGGGCAGCAGGTCCAGGTGGAAGGTGGCGTGACCGTGTGCCACGATCTCGTCGCGCAGCAGGCTGGAGACCGCATAGACCAGGCTGCCTTCCACGCCCGTGGCCGTGGCCACGAATTCCCCGCGCCGCTCAAAGCGCCGGCCCTGGCTGTCGGTGAAGGACAGCACCACCGACTTGAAGGGCTGGCCCGCGAAGCGCTCGACGAAATGCGGCGTCCAGCCGACGGGGGGCGCGCCCCGGCCGATGAGCTCCAGAAAGAACTCTCGTCGCGTCTCGCCCACGGGCGCATCCACGCGCGGTACGTCGAAACCGCAGTTGGACGGCGCCAGCGGCGCCACAGGCACGCCGCGCTGCGCCAGCAGCGGCGCCCAGGTACCGTCCGAGCCCAGACGGCCCCAGCTGCCGCCGCCCAGGGCCAGCACGACGGCGCGCGCCCTTACCCGCACCTCTCCCGCCGGCGCGGCAAAGCGCAGCACAGGCGGCGTGATGCCATTCAATGCGTCGGCCCAGCCCATCCAGCGATGGCGCATGTGCAGTTGCACCCCCTGCCCGCGCAAGCGCTGCAGCCAGGCACGCAGAAGCGGCGCGGCTTTCATGTCCTTGGGGAACACCCGGCCCGAAGTACCGACGAAGGTCTGCGTGCCCAAGGCATCAGCCCACGCGCGCAAGTCCTCGGGGCCAAAGTCTCGCAACCAGGGCGTCAGCGCCTGCTGGCGATCGCCATAGCGCGCCATGAAGGCCGCCAGCGGTTCGGAATGCGTGAGGTTCAGCCCGCCCCTGCCCGCCAGCAGGAACTTGCGTCCCACCGAAGGCATGGCGTCGAACACCTGCACGCTCAGGCCCGCCGCTGCGGCGGTCTCGGCGGCCATCAGGCCAGCCGGCCCCGCGCCAATCACGGCGATCTCGCAAGATCGCAGATCCGTATCCATCATGGTGTTGCTTTCATCAACCCACACGCCGCAGCAGGCGCACGTGCATGGGCCGCACGAAGTGCGCTCCCTCCATCGAGCAATGCGGCGCGAAGGCCGCCGCCACGCGCTCGCGCAAGCGCGCGTCGATGCGGTGGTCGGCAAAGGTGGGGTTCATCATCCGCCGCTCAAACTGAGCGAAGTCCTCGAAATGCACAGGCATGTCGAATCGCCGTTGCGCCACCTGCTCCCAGGTGCTGCGGACGGCCAGGGCGCGATCCAGCGCCGCCTGCGCAGCCGCGCGCACGATGCCTTCGTCGTTGTACAGGCGCACGATCTCGTTGAGCGCGCCTTCGTAGACCGGCTCCGAAACGTACAGATGCCCGCCGGGACGCAGCACGCGCGCCACTTCGGTCAGCGCCTGGTCCATCGCATCCAGCGGCACGTGGTGCAGGGACTTGAGCATCAGCGCCAGGTCGAACTGCGCGTCATCGCCTGCAATGGCCTGCGCACCACCTACCGCAAAGCGCATGCGCGGCGGCGTGTCCTGCAGGTTGATTGCGTGCTGCCGGAGGTCCACTTCCAGCCCCAGATACCGCATGTCCCGCCAACGCTGCAGCATCTGCCGCGCCATGCGCGCACCGCCGCATCCGAGTTCGATGACGCGCGTGCCGGGGGTTGGCAGCAACTCGACCAGGACATCCAGTTCATCAGGGACGAGGGTGTGGTTCATGGGTCATCGATCAATCGGCAGAATCAACCGATGGTACCTACCCCTGCGCACGACGCGGGGTATTCCCGTACGCCGGCCACAGGCCCGGCGCCTGCCCACCCGGTCAGAACAGCACGCCCTGCCCTGGCGCGTCCACGACCACCAGCCTCCCATCGCCCGTCAAGAAAGCCGCGCCCACCCGCTCGCCCGGAAACTGCGCTCCCACCGCTTCGCGGTACAGGCGCAGCTGGGCCATCAGCTGCGGCTGGCGCTCGGGCGCGGTGGCACTTTTGTAGTCAAGCACCCACCAGCGCGCACCCTCGCGCGGCTGGCGCAGCCGCACCAGGCGGTCCAGACGCAGACCCTGGCCCTGGTAGACCAGCGGCGCTTCGTTGAGGGCCTGCTCCACGTGATCGGGGTTCCACGCCCAGGCACCCTCGCCCTGCAGAATGCTCCGCGCCATCGCTGCGGCCTGTGCGGCAGCCTCCGTCGTGATATCGAAATCGCGCGCCAGCTGCGCCAGCCGCCGCGCGGGCCACACGCCGCCCGCCCGCAGGGCGCCGACCACGCCCGCCTGCTCCAGCAACTGGTGCATGGCCTCGCCCTGGCGCGACTGCGGGGTGGAGGCGGGAGCACCCGCCGCAGCGGCTTGTGCCCCCGGCGCAGCCCCCGCATACGGCGGAAGCTGCGGCAACGCGACGGCGGCATCGTCAGCCACATCGCCCAATGGCGCGGCGGGCGGCACTGGCGCGTCCTGCAGGGACTCGGCCAGCCGGTTCCACCAACTGCCGGGCGCGGCCGTGCTGGACTGCACCGCCGACAAGGCCAGGCAATGCTTGGCGCGTGTCATGGCCACATAGAGGGTGTTGAGCTCCTCGCGCTGGCGCTCCGCCAGTTCCGCCGCCAGCAGGTCCACCGCACTGGGCGGCGGGTTGGATTCGCTGGCCAGAAAGACAAAGCGCAGCGGAGCGGCCTGCTCGCCCGGCCAGTCGACCAGCGCGCCCATGGTCTCGGCCTTCTGCGCGCGCGCATCGGTGTCCAGCAGCAGCACGCTGTGCGCCTCCAGCCCTTTGGCGCCGTGGATGGTGAGCAGGCGCACGGCCTGCGCCTCCACGCGGCCGGGTGCGCGCATGCCCGGGCGCTTCATGGCGCGCACGAAGGCATAGGCCGTGAGGTAGCGTCCCCCGCCCTGCTGCAGCGCCGCGGCCAGCAAAGCGCGCAGGTTGGCCAGCACGCCCGCACGCTGCGAGGCGGGAGCCGCGGCGGCAAAGCGCGCGGGCACGTCGCCGTGTTCGTAGATGGCATGCAGCGCATCGTGGGGGGGGCGTGTTTCCACCCATCGCTTGTATTGAGCCAAAACAGGCGCCAGCGCTTGCAGGTCGGGCGGAAGCAGCTCACTTTTTTGAAGTACGTCGAACCAGCTGCACGGGGATCCTTCTGCGGCCGTCTGGCGTACCCGCAGCGCAATCTGCACCAGCGCGTCATCCGTCAGGCCGAACAGCGACGAGCGCAGCGCACGCGCCAGCGAAAGGTCATGCCCCGGTGAGACCAGGGCATCCAGCAGCGCGACGATGTCCTGCACCTCGGGCGCCTCGCCCAGCTCGGCCTTCTCGGGCTGCACGCAGGGCACGTGCAGCGCGCGCAGGGCCTCCTGCAGGGAGGCCAGCCGGTCGCGCTTGCGCGCGAGCACCATGATCTCCTGCGGCTGCACGCCCGCGGCGATCTGCGCCGCCACCCATTGCGCAGCCTGCGCGCATTCGCGCATGCGCAGGGTTTCCTCGGCTTCATGGCGCGGCTGGGTCAGAGTGTCGCGCCACTCGGGGGCAGTGGCCGCGGCGGCATCACCCCCGTCAGGCGCCGTGATCGGGGGCAGGCGCAGCAGTTGCCCCGGGTCGCGCGATTCGGTGGTGTGGTCGCGAAAGCCCGCGTACTCACCCTGCGCCTGCGCCGCCTGCATGGCCTGGTTCACCGCTGCGATCACGCCGATGGCGTTGCGCCGCGTGTGGTCGCAGGCCAGCAAGTCGCCCCCCAGCCCCTCGCGTACGAAGGCCTGGGCGGCCTTGAAGACCTGCGGCTCGGCGCGGCGAAAGCGGTAGATGCTCTGCTTGGGGTCACCCACGATGAACACGCTGGGCGGCTGCTGGCCGCCGCCCGCGCCCGCGTAACCGGCCAGCCAGGCATGCAGCGCCTGCCACTGCAGCGGGTTGGTGTCCTGGAACTCATCCACCAGCAGGTGGCGCACGCGCGCGTCCAGCCGCTCCTGCACCCAGCCCGAGAGGATGGGGTCGGACAGCATGACCAGCGCCGTGCGCTCCACGTCGTTCATGTCCACCCAGCCGCGCTCGCGCTTGAGCTGGGCGAACTGCGCGATGAGCGCACGCGCCAGCCGCGCCATGCGCTGCTGGTGCAGCCAGGCCTCGTGCTGGCGGCGCGCGGCGCACAGGCGCTGAAGTTCGCCCTCGGCCTCCTGCGCGGCGGCGAACTTCTCCAGATTCTTGGACAGGCGATCCTCGCTGGCCACGAAGAAGGCCTTGCGCAGCGTGTCCAGACGCTGGCCCAGGTCGTCGCACAGCCAGGCGTCGATCACCGCGTTGGCGGCCTTCTGCGGCGTCTTGTTCGCCTGCGCCCCCAGCACCTGGGCCCAGGCATGCCAGCGCTGGCGCGCTGCGTCGCTGGCCAGCGCATCGGCCGGATGGTGCAAGCCGGCAAGGTCCGCGAACTGCGTGCCGAAATGCGGGATCGATGCGTCCACCACGCCCGCCTCGTCGGCCAGCGCGAACTCCACGCGCTTGGCCAGCGCGCCTTCGAGCGCCTTGTGCGTCTGCGAGCGGCCGTGATGTGCCACGCAGGCTTCGTAATCCGCGCGCAGCGCGGCGTCCTGCGCCACGGCGGCGAGGTAGGGGCGCCAGACCTCGCGCACTGCCTCGGCGTCATCCTCCAGCAAGTCGTAATGGGCGGGCAGGCCCTGCTGCTCCAGCACCGCCAGCGGCGCCGTGCCCAGCAGCGCCGCAAACCAGCTGTGAAAGGTGCGTATCTGCACGGGGCGGCCCGCGTCCAGCGTCTGACGGTATAGTTTTTGTAGCTGCTCGCGCTTTTCCAGAGCGCGCTGCGGCCCGATTCCTCTTGCAATCAGCTCCTTTTCCAGATCGGGCAGCGGCTTGGCCGCAAACTCCTGCAGCCATTCCTGCAGGCGCTGGCGCATTTCGCCGGCGGCCTTCTTGGTGAAGGTGATGGCCAGGATCTCGTGCGGCGCACAGCCGTCCAGCAGCGCGCGCAGCATGCGCGAGACCAGCATCCAGGTCTTGCCGGCGCCGGCGCAGGCCTCCACGGCCACGCTGCGCTGCGGGTCGCAGGCAATGGCGTAGAAGGCCTCCCGCGTGACCGGTTGGCCGTTGTGTTCGTAGGCGGCTTGCGCGGCAGCTTCACTCATTCCAGAAATCCTTGCGGCACAGACCGCGCGCGGCGCACCATTCGCACACGCTGCCCTCGCCCAACGCGGGCAGCGGCGCGCCGGCTGCAATGCGCTGCATGTCGTGCGTGATGCCGCCCAGCAGCAAGTCGCGCAGGTGCACCACGTCGTCCTGCTCGTGCAGCCGGGTTTCGCCGCGCTCACCCACATTCACGTACGCGGCCCGCAGGGTGTCGTCCTGCAGCAATGCGGCATAGAAGGCGAGCTGCGTGTCCTCGGCCCCGGCCTTGATGCGCCCGCGCGTGAGGGCGTCGCTCTCGGTCTTGTAGTCGATCACCAGCGCCAGGGGTTCGCCGCCGCCCTGCGGACGCACGGCGTCCACACGGTCCAGTGTGCCAACCAGTTCCAGCGCGCCCAGCGGCTGGCGCGCGCGCAGCTCGGCCTGGCGAAAGCAGGCGCCAGCGGCTTCGTGCTTGCCCAGCCATTCCAGATAGCCGGCGCGCAGCGCGGGCCAGCCCGAGGCGTAGGGCAGGAAGTCGCCCTCCTGCAGCCCCAGCTCGCGCGTGGCGCGCGCAGCCGCCTCGTCCATGAGCGCCGTGCGCGCCGCGGCGTCGCCCGTGGGCGCGTCCTGCAACGCCTCATGGAAGTGCTGCAGCACGGCATGCAGCCAGGTGCCGAAGTCACGTTTGTCCAGCCCGGCGTCCAGTTCGTCGTCTTCCTGCAGCTGCAGTTGGCGCAGCGCGAAGAAGCGGTAAGGACAGTGGCGCAGGTCGGAATATGCCGAGGACGATAGCCGCTGCACCGGCAGCTGCGCGCCCACCGGCAGCGGACGCGCCGTGGGTGCCACGGGCACGCTGCGCGTCACCCGGGGATCGGCACCGTCCGTGCCGGGTCCGTCCAGCCGAAGCGCCTGGACCAGCGGGCTCGGCAGGAGGGGTTCGCCCCCCTCGTCACCCACGCGCCACAGGAGGTCGACACGCGCAATACGCAGGGCCTGCCGCCAGGCGGCGCGCTGCGCGGCGGCCAACAGGTCGCGCGTAGGCAGCCCCAGTCCCTCGCGCTGCGCCTGCGTCCAGGGGCCGGGCGGTTCAGGCGCGGCCTGCAGGCGTTTCTCATCGCAGCCGGGCAGCACCAGCGCAGCGAACGGGCGCGCCAGCAGCTGCGGCAGGGGCAGAACCACCACGGGTGCATCGTCCACATAGGCCGGTCGATAGCGCGCGCATTCCAGCACCTCTCCCACCCAGCGCGTGAAGTCCGCCAGCGCCATGCGCGCACCGGCCCCGTCCATGTCCTGCAGATCGTCCTGCAGGCCCTCGGGCAGGCGCAGCTCGGCCAGCACGCGCGCACCGGCCTCGTCCTGCTGCAGCCCGTCCCACAGGCCGCAGTCCTGCAGCAGCACGCGCAGCGACTGCAACCACTGGGCCAGCGGCCGCGCGGCCCGCAGCTGCGCGCGCCAGACCTGTACCTGGTCCGCCAACGCGGCCTCGGCCGGGCGCCGCTCAGCCAACGCCTGCAGTTGCGTCGCCGCGCCGCTCCAATGCCGGGCGCCCGCACGGCGCAGCCAGTGCTCCAGCGCGCGCAGTGCGGCCCCATCCACCGCGGGCGACTGCTTGAGCCAGTCGAGCACGGCATCGGCGGTGGCGTCCCAGGCACAGGCCTGCAACACCGCCATCAGCCGCGCCGCAGCGTGGGTGGTGGAGAGCAGCCAGCCGTTTTCGTCGTGCACAGCCACGCCTGCGCCGCCGAGCAAGGCGCTGATGCGGCGGGTGAGCGCGCGGTCGTTGGCCACCAGTGCCACGGGCGCCTGTCCCTGCGCCAGGTGCTGCAGCACACAGGCGGCGGCACGCTGGGCCTCGTCCTCGGCATCGGGCACGGCATGCAAGGTTGGCACGCCGGCCTTCCTGCCGTCCATCACCTGCGGCAGGTCCACGACAAGGCCCGCCTCCCCCCAGTGCCGTGCCAGCGTGCGGGCCAGGGGGTCGGGTTGGAAGCCCTGCACCACCACCAGCAGCGGCACGGCCGCACGCACGCCAGACTCGAACAGCACATCCCCCACGTGGCGCGAGGCCAGCACCCATTCCAGGGCGATGCGCGCTGCGGCGGCCTCCAGCCGGAGCGCGCCACCGTCGCCCGCCGCCGGCAGCAGGGCGCGCGCCGCCTCGCCCCAGTCCGGGCGCCGGTCAGGAGCCACGGCCGCTGCCACCACCGCCAACTGCGCGGCCATCTCCAGCAGCGGACCGCTGAGGACTTCGCGGTGCGCGGCAAGACCGGCGCGGTCGAGCAATGCACGTGCGGTGACCGCATCGCGCGCCATATCGCCCGCGTACTCGCTGCCCTCCGCCAGAGGCGCGCCCAGCTGGGAAGCCCAGTTACGCGTGGTCTCGAAGCGCGGCGCGAAACCCTGCGGGTAGGCGCGCTGCCATTGCCGGCGTGCCTCGCCCATGAGCTGGGCGTACGGCACCAGCACCACGGTGGCCGCCAGGTGCGCGCCGCGCTGCGCTGCCGCTGAGCGCACCTGCTCGAAAACCGCGCGCCACCCCGCGCTGCACGCCGCGGCGTGATCGTCTTTTGCTATGGGTGTCATAGCGTTACAAGCACCGGCCATATGAGGATGCGGGGATTCGGTTTCTGTCACAATGACTGGACTTTATACGTACCGGCATCGCCCACTGCTCACACAAGGAACCAAGGAACGCGCCATGGCCAGCGAACTCATCAAACATCTCTCCGACGCCAGCTTTGAAGCCGACGTGCTGAAAGCCGGCACTCCGGTGCTGGTGGACTACTGGGCCGAGTGGTGCGGCCCCTGCAAGATGATCGCCCCCATCCTGGACGAGGTGGCTGGCGCCTACCAGGGCAAGCTCACCATCGCCAAGATGAACGTGGACGAGAACCGCGAGATTCCCGCCAAGTTCGGCATCCGCGGCATTCCCACGCTGATGCTGTTCAAGAACGGTGAACTCGCCGCCACCAAGGTAGGCGCCATGAGCAAGGCCCAGCTCACCGCCTTCATCGACCAGCAATTGGCCTGATTCCCTTCTTGCCGGCCGCCCTCCGCGGCCGGCAGTCTTCCGAGGTGCGCAGCACCCGGGCAACCTGCGAATAGCGCAGAACTTTTCCTGTCATAATTCGCGCTGATCGCCTCGCCGCACGTGCACCCAGCGGCCGGCTCCGGATCACAGGCTCGCCAAGTCCGCCATCACCCATGGCCCGCACGAAACGCAGCCCTTCCCCTCACACAGACATTTCCACTCCGTCCAGGAGTCACTCCATGCACCTTAACGAACTCAAGGCACTGCACGTGTCTGAAGTCCTCAAGCAGGCCGAAGACCTGGAAATCGAAAACGGCGGCCGCATGCGCAAGCAGGAGCTGATGTTCGCCATCATCAAGAAGCGTGCAAAAGCCGGCGAGCAGATTTTTGCCGACGGCGTGCTTGAGATCCTGCCCGACGGCTTCGGCTTCCTGCGCAGCCCCGACACCAGCTACACCGCGAGCACCGACGACATCTATATCAGTCCGAGCCAGGTGCGCCGCTTCAACCTGCACACCGGCGACATGATCGAAGGCGAGGTGCGCACGCCCAAGGATGGCGAGCGTTACTTCGCGCTGACCAAGCTTGACTCCGTCAACGGCGGCCCGCCGGAGCAGAACAAGCACAAGGTGATGTTCGAGAACCTCACGCCGCTGTTCCCCAAGGAGCAGATGCGGCTGGAGCGCGAGATCAAGAGCGAGGAGAACATCACCGGCCGCATCATCGACATCATCGCCCCCATCGGCCGCGGCCAGCGCGCGCTGATCGTCGCGCCTCCGAAGAGCGGCAAGACGGTGATGATGCAGCACATCGCCCATGCCATCACGGCCAACAACCCCGATGTGCACCTGATGGTGCTGCTGGTGGACGAGCGCCCCGAGGAAGTGACCGAGATGCAGCGCTCGGTCAAGGGCGAAATCATTGCATCGACCTTCGACGAGCCCGCCGCACGCCACGTGCATGTGGCCGAGATGGTGATCGAGCGCGCCAAGCGCCTCGTGGAACTGAAAAAGGACGTGGTGATCCTGTTGGATTCCATCACCCGCCTGGCCCGCGCCTACAACAACGTGGTGCCCTCCAGCGGGAAGGTGCTCTCCGGCGGCGTGGACTCCAACGCCCTGCAACGCCCCAAGCGCTTCTTCGGCGCGGCGCGCAAGGTCGAGGAAGGTGGCTCGCTGACCATCATTGCCACGGCGCTGGTCGATACCGGCAGCCGCATGGACGAAGTGATCTTTGAAGAATTCAAGGGCACGGGCAACTGCGAAATCCACCTGAGCCGCCGCCTCTACGAAAAGCGCGTTTTCCCGGCCATCGAGCTCAACAAGAGCGGCACACGCCGCGAGGAACTGCTACTGGCACCCGAGATCCTGCAGAAGACGCGCATCCTGCGCCAGTTCATGTACAACATGGACGAGATCGAGTCCATGGAACTCATGATCAAGAAGATGAAGGAAACAAAGAACAACGTGGAGTTCTTCGAGGCCATGCGCCGCGGCGGCTGACCTGCTCCACCGCTTTTGCCCAGCCCCGCCTTCGTGCGGGGCTTTTTCATGGCCGCCCATTGCCCCTCGCTGCGTGCAGGCGTGACTCCCCGCCCACCGCTCACTTGATTCGCCTCAAGACACGGCGCGACGCGCCGGCCCATACTGGCTGTCATCTCATTTCGATAGCATGGTGGCCCGCAATGGGGCGCCCAAAGGACCGGGCGCTGCGAACGAAATTGCGGATTACCATCGCCGGCCTGCGTATGCCCTTCGCCCTCCCCGCCCTCGTGTCGCTCCTTGACAGCCCAGCGCTGCGCACGGGCCTGCTCGGGATCTGCGTCACAGTCGCCGGATGCATGGCAGGGGTGCGAACGGACGTACCCTCCCCTGCGCTGCTGCCCGCCGCATGGCCCGTGCCACCCGTCGCCTTCGATGACGGCACCGTCAGCGTTGACGACCAGGCCGAGTGGGGGATGTTCTACCGCGACCCCACACTGCAAGGCCTGGTGCGCCAGGCGCTCGAAAACAACCGCGACCTGCGCCTGGCAATGCTGCGCGTGGACGAGGCGCGCGCCGCCCTGGGCCTACAGTCCGCCGATCGCTGGCCGACCCTGGCCGTGGGCAGCAGCCACACCCGCGCCCGCGTGCCGGGGGACCTGAACGTGGCCGGCCGCGCCGTCACCACCGGCGAGCACCGCGTGGGCCTTGCCATCAGCAACTGGGAGCTGGATCTGTGGGGCCGCGTGCGCAGCCTGGAGGCGGCAGCGCAGCAGGCCTACTTCGCCTCCGCCGAAGGCAGCCGCGCCGCCCAGGCCGCACTGGTGAACCAGGTGGCACGCAACTACCTCGCATGGCGCGAAACGCAGGAACGCATCGCGCTGACAGAAGACACCATCGCCACGCGCCGCGAGAGCCTGCGCATCTTCGGGCGCCGCCACGCGGCCGGCGCCATCTCGCGCCTGGCGCTGACGCAGGTGGAATCTCTGCTGTACCAGGCCGAATCCATCGGCACCCAGCTCGCGCAGCAGCAGGCACTGCAGGCCCATGCGCTGGCGCAGCTCGTGGGCGTACCGTGGGATGCGCTGGCCCTGGCGCCGCCCCAGGCTGCCGTCGCCCTTCCCACCGTGCCCGCGGGATTGCCTTCCGACCTGCTGCTGCGCCGCCCCGACATTGCCGCCGCCGAGCACACCCTGCACGCCGCCAACGCCCGCGTACAAGCCGCGCGCGCAGCGTTCTTTCCGCGCATCGCCCTGACCACGAGTGCGGGCACCGCCAGCGCGCACCTGGACGGCCTGTTCGACAGCGGCAGCCGCGCCTGGACGTTCGCTCCCAGCGTCTCTCTGCCGCTCTTCGACGGCGGGCGCCTGCAGTCCAACCTGGATCTGAGCGCCGCACGCCAGAACATCGCCGTGGCCGACTACGAAAAGACCGTGCAGACGGCCTTCCGCGAAGTGTCAGACGCGTTGGCCACGCGCGCCACGGCCGCGCGCCAGATCACGCTGCAGCAGGCCCAGCGCGACGCCTTGCATGAACGCGCACGTTTGGCGCAACTGCGCTACGACCACGGTGCCACGCCCTACTTCGAAGTGCTGGATGCCCAGCGCGACCTGCTGGCCGCCGAGCAGCAACTCGTGCAGGCACGCTATGCGCTGCAGGCAGCACACATCGCCGTCTATGCCGCGCTGGGCGGCGGCGCGCCCGCGCGCTGACAACCCAACGGGACCCTCGCATGACCATTCCCAAGAAAATCCTCATCGCCGCAGCCGCAATCGCTGCCATCGCCGCACTGGGCGGCTACGCCTGGCTGCAGTGGAAGGAAACGCAGCAGAACGCCGGCCTTGTGGGCGGCAACGGGCGCATCGAGGCCACCGAGGTGGACGTGGCCACCAAGTACGCCGGCCGCGTGGCCGAGATCCTGGTGCAGGAAGGCGACTTCGTGCAGGCCGGCCAGACACTGGCGCGCATGCAGGTGGACAGCCTGCTGGCCCAGCAGCGCGAGGCCGAGGCCAGCCGCGACCGCGCCCTGCAGGCCGTGGCCTCCGCGCGCGCCCAGGTGGCACTGCGCGAGAGCGAGCACACGGCCGCCCAGGCCCTGATCGCCCAGCGCGAGGCCGACCTGGACGCCGCTCAGCGCCGCGCGGCACGGTCGGAGACGCTGGCGCGCGAGGGCGCATCCTCCGAGCAGGAACTGGACGATGACCGGGCCCGCGTGCGCAGCGCACAGGCCGCGCTGAAGGCCACGCAGGCACAGGCGCAGGCCGCGGGCGCGGCCATCGTTGCCGCGCGCACCCAGGTGGCCGGCGCCGAATCGGCGGTAAAAGCCGCCGATGCGACCGTGCAGCGCATCAACGCCGACCTGGCCGACAGCGAACTCGCCGCGCCGCGCGATGGACGCGTGCAGCTGCGCCTGGCCCAGCCCGGCGAGGTGCTGGGCGGCGGCGGCAAGCTGCTGAACCTGGTGGACCTGACCGACGTGTACATGAGCTTCTTCCTGCCCGAGACCGTGGCCGGCCGCGTAGCGCTGGGAACCGAGGTGCGCATCGTGCTCGACGCCGCACCGCAGTATGTGATCCCGGCCAAGGTGTCGTTCGTCGCCAGCACGGCGCAGTTCACGCCCAAGACCGTGGAGACGGCCAGCGAGCGGCAAAAGCTCATGTTCCGCGTGCGCGCGCGCATCGCCCCCGAGCTGCTGCGCAAGCACATCACGCAGGTGAAGACCGGCCTGCCCGGCCAGGCCTGGATCAAGCTGGACGAGGGCCGCGACTGGCCGGCGCACCTGCACAACGTCGTGGCCCCCTGACGGACCGTGACGCCCGGCTGCTCCATGCCCCAGCACCTTGAGACCGCCACCCCCGTGGCCCGGCTGCGGGACGTGCAACTGCGCTACGGCGCGGCCCAGGCCCTGCGCGGCATCACGCTGGACATACCGACCGGCCGCATGGTGGGCCTGATCGGGCCGGACGGCGTGGGCAAGTCCAGCCTGCTGGCGTTGATGGCCGGCGCGCGCGCACTGCAGCAGGGCAGCGTGCAGGTGCTGGGCGGCGACATGGCGCGCAAGGCGCACCGCGACGCGATCTGCCCGCGCATCGCCTACATGCCGCAGGGCCTGGGCAAGAACCTCTACCCCACGCTGTCGGTCGAGGAGAACCTGCAGTTCTTCGCGCGCCTGTTCGGCCACGGCGCGGCCGAACGGCGCAGGCGCATTGACGACCTCACGCGCAGCACAGGCCTGTACCCCTTCCTCGCGCGGCCCGCGGGCAAGCTCTCGGGCGGCATGAAGCAAAAGCTGGGGCTGTGCTGCGCGCTGATCCATGACCCTGACCTGCTGATCCTGGACGAGCCCACCACCGGCGTGGACCCCCTTGCACGCGCGCAGTTCTGGGAGCTGATCGCCCGCATCCGCACCGAGCGCGCGCACATGAGCGTGATCGTCGCCACCGCCTACATGGACGAGGCGCAGCGCTTCGACTGGCTGGTGGCCATGGACGATGGCGCCGTTCTTGCCACGGGCACACCGCAAGAGCTGCTGCAGCGTGCTGGCGTCGACACCCTGGAGGAAGCCTTCATCGCCCTGCTGCCCGAAGCCAGGAAGCGCGGCCACAGCCCGGTGGTGATTCCACCGCTGCCGACCAACGGCGAGGACGACATTGCCATCGAGGCGCAGGGCCTGACCATGCGCTTTGGCGACTTCGTGGCCGTGGACCAGGTGAGCTTTCGCATCCGACGCGGCGAGATCTTCGGCTTTCTGGGCTCCAACGGCTGCGGCAAGTCCACCACCATGAAGATGCTCACCGGACTGCTGCCTGCGTCCGAGGGCCGTGCGTGGCTGTTCGGGCAGGCGGTGGACCCGCACGACATGGCCACGCGCCGGCGCGTGGGCTACATGTCGCAGGCGTTCTCGTTGTATGGCGAGCTGACGGTGGAGCAGAACCTGGTGCTGCACGCGCGCCTGTTCCATGTGCCGGAAGAGCAGGTGACAGCGCGCGTGGACGAGATGCTGCAGCGCTTTGCCCTGCAGGACGAGCGTGCCACCCTGCCCGCCAACCTGCCGCTGGGCATGCGCCAGCGCCTGTCGCTGGCCGTGGCCATGGTGCACCGGCCCGAGTTGCTGATCCTGGACGAGCCCACCTCCGGCGTGGACCCGGTGGCGCGCGACGCCTTCTGGCGCCTGCTGGTCGAACTGTCGCGCCGCGACCGTGTGACGATCTTCATCTCCACCCACTTCATGAACGAGGCCGAGCGCTGCGACCGCATGTCCATGATGCACGCGGGCCGGGTGCTGGACAGCGACACGCCGGCCGCGCTGATGGCCCGGCGCGGCGCCCAGACGCTGGAGCAGGCGTTCATCGGCTACCTGCTGGAGGCCGCTGGCGAGCCCGCTGCCGATGACAACGCTACAAAAAAAGGAGCTTTCAGCGCTCAATCGACGGTCGTATCAAAGGCAAAAGAGTTTGAAACACCCGCAGATCAAGCGGCAGCAGCTCCTGAAATAGAAGCACCCCGGCACCGCGCCTTCAGCCTGCAGCGCATGCTGAGCTACATGTGGCGCGAGTCGCTGGAGCTGCGCCGCGACCCGGTGCGCGCGACGCTGGCGCTGGCGGGCTCGCTGATCCTGATGTTCGTGATCGGCTACGGCATCAACATGGATGTGGAGAACCTGCGCTACGCCGTGCTCGACCGCGACCAGACCACGCTGAGCCAGAGCTATGCCAACGCGCTCTCGGGATCGCGCTATTTCATCGAGCAACCGCCGCTGTCGGACCATGCCGAGCTGGACCGGCGCATGCGCAGCGGCGAGCTGTCGCTGGCCATCGAGATCCCCAGCGGCTTTGCCCGCGACGTGCTGCGCGGCAAGAACGTGGAGATCGGCGCCTGGGTGGACGGCGCCATGCCCATGCGCGCGGAGACCGTGCGCGGCTATGTGCAAGGCATGCACCAGCATTGGCTGGCCGCGCAACTGCACGAGCGCACGGGGCAGCGCCTGGCCAGCAGCGTGACCGTGCAATCGCGCTACCGCTACAACCCCGACGTGCGCAGCCTGCCCGCCATGGTGCCGGCGGTGATTCCACTCTTGATGCTCATGCTGCCGGCGATGCTCACGGCGCTGGCCGTGGTGCGCGAGAAGGAGATGGGCTCCATCCTCAACCTGTACGTGACGCCCGTCACACGCACCGAATTCCTGCTGGGCAAGCAACTGCCCTACGTGTTGCTGGCCATGCTGAACTTCCTGCTCATGTGCCTGCTGGCGGTGACCGTGTTCGGCGTGCCCATCACCGGCAGCTTTGCCACGCTGGCGCTGGCAGCGCTGGTGTTCTCGGTCACCTCCACCGGCATGGGCCTGCTGGCCAGCAGCGTCACGCGCAGCCAGATCGCAGCCATGTTCTTCGCACTCATCGGCACGCTGATACCGGCGGTGCAGTTCTCGGGCCTGATCGATCCCGTCTCGTCGCTGGAGGGCAGCGGCCGCCTCATCGGCTCGGTCTACCCGGCCACGTACATGTTCATGATCAGCCGCGGCGTCTTCAGCAAGGGACTGGGCCTGGCCGACCTGCAGGGCGCGCTGCTGCCGCTGCTGGCGTCGGTGCCCGTGGTCATGCTGGGCGCGATTGCGCTGCTGAAGAAGCAGGAGCGCTGACCAATGCCCGGCTCCTCCTCATCCGTGCGCCTGCACCTGCTCAACATCTACCGCCTGGGCGTGAAGGAGTTGTGGAGCCTGCTGCGCGACCCCACCATGCTGGTGCTGATCGTGTACGTGTTCACGCTGTCGGTGTACGCCGCCGCCACAGCCATGCCCGAAATCCTGCACAAGGCGCCGATTGCGATCGTGGACGAGGACCAGTCGCAACTGTCGCAGCGCATCGTTTCGGCCTTTTACCCGCCGCAGTTCAACACGCCGGCGCTCATCACCGCGCGCGAGATGGATGCGGGCATGGACGCGGGGCACTACACCTTCGTGCTCAACATCCCGCCCGACTTCCAGCGCGACGTGCTCGCGGGCCGGGCAGCGGAAGTACAGCTGAACGTGGACGCCACGCGCATGAGCCAGGCCTTCAGCGGCAATGCCTACGTGCAGCAGATCGTACTGAGCGAGGTCAGCGAGTTCGTGCAACGCTACCGCGGCACCGCAGCCCCACCCGTAGATCTGGCGCTGCGCATGCGCTTCAACCCCGCGCTGGACAAGGCATGGTTCGGCAGCCTGATGGAGATCATCAACAGCGTGACCATGCTGTCCATCATCCTCACGGGCGCGGCGCTGATCCGCGAGCGCGAGCACGGCACCATCGAGCACCTGCTGGTCATGCCCGTCACGCCCACCGAGATCATGCTGGCCAAGGTCTGGTCCATGGCGCTGGTGGTGCTGCTGGCGGCCACGACGTCGCTGGTCCTGGTGGTGCAGGGGCTGCTGCGCGTGCCCATTGGCGGCTCACTGGGGCTCTTCCTGGCCGGGGCGGCGCTGCACCTGTTCGCCACCACCTCCATGGGCATCTTCATGGCCACGGTGGCGCGCAGCATGCCGCAGTTCGGGCTGCTCATGGTGCTCACGCTCATCCCGCTGGAGATGCTGTCGGGCGGCACCACGCCGCGCGAGAGCATGCCTGCGCTGGTGCAGGACCTGATGCTGGCGGCCCCCACCACGCACTTCGTGGAGCTGGGCCAGGCCATCTTGTACCGCGGCGCAGGCATGGACGTGGTGTGGCCGCAGTTCCTGGCATTGGCGGGCATCGGCTCGGTCCTGTTCGCCCTGTCGCTGGCGCGCTTTCGCCGCACCATCAGCAGCATGGCCTAGCACCGCTGAATCAGCTTGTGCGATAATTGCGGGCTTTTTTGCGGAAAGTACACTGGAATAGGCTGGTGCGGCTCCCGCTGACTTGAGGAAGAAGATCATGAAAGAAGGCATCCACCCCAATTACCGCGAAGTGCTGTTCGTTGACCTGTCCAACGGCTTCAAGTTCGTGACCCGTTCCTGCGTGAACACGAAGGAAACCGAAACCTTCGAAGGCAAGGAATACCCCCTGTACAAGCTGGACACGTCCTCCGAATCGCACCCCTTCTACACCGGCACGCAAAAGTCGGTGGACAACATGGGCGGCCGCGTGGAGCGTTTCCGCAACCGCTTCGGCAAGACCGCAGCGAAGTAAGCAGCAAGGCCTGCCCCGTGCAGGCCCGTGCAGGCAGGTGGCGAACCCATTCGCCGCACCTGCACACACTAGGCAGCCCGGCTTCTCCGCGCTGCCTTTTTTATTGCGCACTCCGCTATCCTCGGCCCAACGCCATTTCCCCCCGTCCGCGTGATACACCCGACCCCCGCCATCGTTGCCCAGAGCGCCGTGCGCCCGCTGCCGCGTTGGGCCCTGCTGCTGCTGTGCCTCGCCTATGCCGTTCCCGGCTTCGTGGGGCGCGACCCGTGGCGCAATGCGGACATCGCCTCGTTCGGCTACATGCGCGAACTGGCCCTCGGGCGCACCTCCTGGATGGACCCGCTGCTGGTGGGCGTGCCGCCGGATGGCGACGGACTGCTGCCCTACTGGCTGGGCGCGTGGGCCATCCAGGCGCTGGACGGCTGGCTGCCGGCGGAGCTTGCCGCGCGCCTGCCGTTCGTCGCTCTGCTGCTGCTGACCCTGGCGGCCACCTGGTACAGCGTGTACTACCTGGCGCGCAGCCCCGGCGCACAGCCCGTGGCCTTTGCCTTCGGCGGCGAGGCGCAGCCCGCAGACTATGCCCGCGCCATGGCCGACGCCGGCCTGCTGGCCTTCATCGCCTGCCTGGGACTGGCCCAGCTGTCGCATGAAACCACGAGCTACCTCACCCAGCTGTGCTGCACCGCGCTGCTGTTTTACGCTGGCTCCGCAATGCCTTGGCGCACGGCGTGGCCCACCTTCACCGCCATTGCCGGCCTGCTGGGGCTGGTGCTCAGCGGCGCCCCCACGCTCGCAGTGCTGCTGGGCCTGGGCTGTGCCTGGCTGGTGGCCTGCACGCGCGGCGCGACACTGCGAAGCCGCGCAGTGGCAGGGGGCGTGCTGCTGGCCGCCACAGTGGCCGCTGCCGCGCTGGCGCTGCAGTTGGACCTATGGCGCTGGCGCATCGTGCGCTTCGAAGATCTGAAACAGTGGCAAAGCCTGGTGCGCCTGTTCATCTGGTTCAGCTGGCCCGCCTGGCCCCTCACGCTGTGGACGCTGTGGCGCTGGCGGCAGCAGATCCTCAGCCGCGAATGGCACCGGCACCTGTTGCTGCCGCTGTGGTTTGCCCTCGTGGCCGTGACAGCCACACTGACCACCCAGCCGGCCGACCGCGCACTGCTGCTGGGCCTGCCCGCCCTGGCGGCGCTGGCCGCCTTTGCGCTGCCGACGCTGCGGCGCAGCATCGCAGCGCTGATCGACTGGTTCACCCTGCTGTTCTTCAGCGCCTCGGCCATCGGTATCTGGGTGGTGTGGCTGGCGGTGCAGACGGGGGTGCCGGCCAAGCCCGCGGCCAACGTGGCCAAGCTGGCGCCCGGCTACGTGCCGTCGTTCTCGCTGTTGGCCTTCGGCGTGGCGCTGGCCGCCACGGCTGCGTGGTGCCTGCTGGTGGTCTGGCGCGCGGCACGCAACCGCCCCGCCATCTGGCGCAGCCTGGTGTTGCCCGCGGGTGGCGCCACGCTGGGCTGGCTGCTCATGATGACCTTGTGGCTGCCGCTGCTGAACTATGGCCGCAGCTTCGCACCCCAGGTGGCGGGTGTTGCCGCAGCCATCACCGACCGCGACAGCTGCGTGGTCGGCTACGGGCTGAACCGTGCGCAGTTGGCCGCGCTGCTGCACCATGGGCAACTGCACATGGTGCCCACCGAACAGCTGGCGCAGTGCGACTGGGTCATCGCAGACGCCTCCGCCGCACCGCTGGTGAGCGCGTTGCTGCCCCCGGCGCAGTGGCAGGAGATGGCGAGCGTCAGCCGCCCCACGGACCGCGGCGACCGCATGCTGGTGCTGCGCCGCACGGCCCGCAAGCGCTGATGTCCGAGCTGTCCACCATTACACGGCACGCACTCACCGTGCTGGCCGGGCAGCTTGCGGTGATGGCCTTCGGGGTCACCGACACCATCGTTGCCGGACGCCATTCGCAGGAGTCCCTGGCCGCCCTCTCCATCGGCTCAGCCGTGTTCGTGAGCGTGTACGTGGCGCTCATGGGTGTGTTGCAGGCCTTGCTGCCCATCTGGGCCGAGCAGCGCGGCGCGAACGCACAGGCCGGCATGGGCGCCAGCGTGCGCCAGTCGCTGTACCTGTGGGCGGGTGCCGCGGTGCTGGGCATGGCCGTGCTGCTGTCGCCAGGCCCGCTCCTGCAATGGACCGAGGTGCCGCCGGCGCTGCGCGGCGAGGTGCAGGCCTACCTGGCCATCCTCGCGTTCGGCCTGCCGCCTGCATTGCTGTTTCGCATCTACAGCACCCTCAACCAGGCTTTGGGGCACCCGCAGCTCGTCACCTGGCTGCAGGTCGGCTCGCTGGCGGTCAAAGTGCCGCTCTCGGTCTGGTTCACCTTCGGCGGTGCCGGTCTGGCGCCGCAGGGTGCTGCAGGCTGCGCGTGGGCCACGCTGGCCGTGAACTACGGCCTGATGCTGCTGGGCTGGTGGATGCTGCGTCGCCACACGATGTACGGCCCGCTGCGGCTGTGGCGCCCGTTGGAGCGGCCCGACCCCGCGCAGATCGCGCGCTTTCTGCGGCTGGGCCTGCCAGCGGGCTTGTCCATCCTGGTGGAGGTGACCTCCTTCACGCTGATGGCGCTGTTCATCGCACGCCAGGGGGCGTTGGCCTCGGCTGCGCACCAGATCGCTTCCAACCTCGCCGCCGTGCTCTACATGGTGCCTTTGTCGCTGGCCATTGCCGCAAGCGCCCGCGTGAGCTTCTGGCGTGGCGCGGGGAACGAGCACCAGGCCGCTGCCGTCGCCTTGAAGGGTTTTTGGCTTGCAGCGCTTATGGGATTTGCGCTAGCAGCTATGTTATTAATAGCAAAAGGCACGATCACGGCCTTGTACTCCACCAGCGCGGAAGTCGTCGCCATGGCAGGCGCGCTGGCAGTATGGGTGGCCGCCTACCATGTGGCGGATGCCCTGCAGACGCTGTGCATCTTCGTGCTGCGCAGCTACCGCATCACGCTGGCGCCATTGGCGGTCTATTGCGTGCTGCTGTGGGGCGTGGGACTGTATGGAGGCTACGTGTTGGCCTACCGCGGCCTGGCGGGTTGGGGTCCGATGCATTCCCCTTCGCCTTTTTGGGCCGCCAGCGCTGCCGCTCTAGGCGCGACGGCGTTGATTTTCACGGCCCTGCTGCTGGGCGTGCTCAGGCTGCAGACACGCCGGGCGGCTCCGCCGCTACCGCAGGAACCCCACCGCTGAGGCCGCGCGGCGGCGTACGCAGGCGCGACGGCGGAAACACCACCGTGAACGTCGAGCCCTGCCCCACCACGCTGGCCACCTGCAGCGCTGCGCCATGGCGCTGCACCACATGCTTCACGATGGCCAGTCCGAGGCCCGTGCCGCCCGTGTCGCGCGAGCGGCTGCGGTCCACGCGGTAAAAGCGCTCGGTGATGCGCGACAGGTGTTCCGGCTCAATGCCAGGCCCTGAGTCGCGCACCACGAAACGGGCACTGCCATCAGGCTCCACGTCCCACGCCACGGTGATGCTGCCCCCGGGTGGCGTGTAGCGCACGGCGTTGTTGACCAGGTTGGCCAGGGCGCTTTGCAGCTCGGCCGCATTGCCGGCCACCTGCCCGGCCGCCTGCGCTGCTTCGGCCGTGGGGAACGTGATCTGGTGAAGCTTGCCGGGCTGGTTCTGCGTCAGCAGGGCCGAGAGCGCGCGCCCCTCGTCCTCGCAGCGGCGCAGCAGCGTCGAGACCGCGACCCATTCGTGCATGCTGGGCGGAGGGCTTCCCTCCAGGCGCGACAGCGTCAACAGGTCTTGCACCAGGTTCTGCATGCGCACGGCCTGCTGCGACATCATGCGCAGGTAGCGCGCACGCTCCTCGTTGCTGAGCTGCAGGGTCTGCAGGGTTTCGACAAAGCCCATCAGCACGGTGAGCGGGGTGCGGATCTCATGCGACACGTTGGCGACGAAGTCGCGCCGCATGGCCTCGGCCTGCTCCAGCGCCGTCACGTCGCGTGACAGCAGCAGCTTGCGGCCATCGCCATACGGGTGCAGGTGCACCGATACGCGCACCGGCCGCGAGGGCGTGCTGGCGCGTCCGGGCAGCACCACGTCGCGCGTGTAGTCCTTGGACGCGTAGTAGGTACTGAAGTCCGGGTCCCGCACGAGGTTGCCGATGGATTGCTGCGCATCACGCTCCGCATCCAGGCCAAAGTGTTCCTCGGCCATCTGGTTGCACCATTCGATATGGCCTTCGGCATCCAGCAGCATCACGCCATTGGGCGATGCCTGCAGCGCCTGGAGGATTTCCTGCAGGCGCGCATCGCCAGCCTGCGCCTTCAACTGGCCCTGGCGCACCAGGCGCCTCGCGCGGTCTGCTGCCTCCCCCCACAGGCCGCTCAGGCGTGGCGTTTGCGTGGGGTCTCCTTGGCGCAACCAGTTCAGCACGCGCGCGCCGCGCCACAGATCCCAGGCAAACCACAACCATGCGGCGAAACAGGCGCCGATGCCAGCACCCCAGGGGCCCGCCTGCCACCAGCCCAGCGCACCGCCGATCAGTTGGCACAGCAGAAAGAAAAAGAAGCGCAGGAGCATGGCCGCAGGGCTCAGGTCAACAACAAAAAAGCGCCCGCATCATCTCCGGGCGCCTGAAAAAACACGGGGGCGTCGGGCACCCGCCATCACGCCCGCATGAGTGCCTGCGGCTGTGCGGTAAGCCGGTAGCCCGCTCCGCGCACGGTCTCCACCATGGCGCCGCCCACACCCAATGCTTCGCGAAGGCGCTTCACGTGCACGTCCACCGTGCGCTCCTCGATGAAGACGTGGTCCCCCCAAATCTTGTCGAGCAGTTGCGCGCGGCTGTGCACGCGCTCCGGGTGCTTCATCAGGTAGTGCAGCAGCTTGAACTCTGTCGGCCCGACCTTGAGCTGCTGGCCCTGGTAGCTGACGCGATGCGTGGCCGCATCCAGCACCAGCTCACCAATAGAGACGCTGTCGCTGACCTGCTCGGGCGCACGCCGGCGCAGCACGGCGCGGATGCGCGCCAGCAGTTCCTGCGTGGAAAACGGCTTGGTGATGTAGTCGTCGGCGCCGGCATCCAGCCCGGCCACCTTGTCGGGCTCGTCGCCACGCGCCGTCAGCATGAGGATCGGGATCTGCTTGGTGCGGCTGTCGGCACGCCACTTGCGTGCCAGTTGCAGGCCACTTTGGCCCGGCAGCATCCAGTCCAGCAAGATGACATCGGGCAGCACCGCGTCCAGCTCGCGCTGCGCCGACTCGCCGTCTTCCGCCCAGATGGGCTGAAAGCCGTTGTGGCGCAGGTTCACGGCCACCAATTCTGCGATGGGGGACTCGTCCTCGACGATGAGTACCCGGGGAAGCTTCTTCATCGGTTCACCGCCTTTCTCAGGCCACGGCCGACTCGATCTCGTCCAGCGCCGTGTGGCGCACGTCCTTGCCCTTGACGAGATAGATGATCAGCTCGGCCACGTTCTTGGAATGGTCGCCGATGCGCTCGATGGCCTTGGCCAGGAACAGCAGGTCCAGGCTGGCGGAGATGGTGCGCGGGTCTTCCATCATGTAGGTGATGAGCTTGCGCACGAAACCGTCGAACTCCCGGTCGATGAGATCGTCTTCCTTCAGGATGGCAACAGCGGCCTTGGTGTCCAGGCGGGCAAACGCATCCAGCGCCTTGCGCAGGAGCCCCGAAGCCAGGTCGGCCGCCACACGCAGGTCGCTGGACGGTAGCGAACGGGCGGCCCCGCTTTCGATGATGGACTTGACCATGCGCGCCATGCGCGTGGCCTCGTCACCCATGCGCTCCAGATTGGCGATGGCCTTGGAGAAGGCCATCAGCAGGCGCAGGTCGCGTGCGGTGGGCTGGCGGCGCGCGATGACGGAAGCCAGCTCATGGTCGATCTCGACCTCCATGGCGTTCACGCGGCGCTCCAACTGCTCCACCTGTTCCACGGCTTCCAGGTTGAAGTGGGAAAGCGCATAGATGGCCTGGCGAATCTGCGACTCCACCAAGCCGCCCAGCTCCATGACGCGGGAGGAAATGTTGTTCAGTTCGCTGTCGAACTGTGAAGAAAGATGTTTGTCTGCCATGTCTCGTACCTCCATCAGCCGAAGCGGCCCGTGATGTAGTCCTCTGTCTCCTTGCGCTGCGGCTTGAAGAACATCTGCTCTGTGTCCCCGAACTCCACCAGGTCGCCCAAATACATATAGGCGGTGTAGTCACTGCAGCGCGCCGCCTGCTGCATGTTGTGCGTGACGATGACCACGGTGTAGTCGTCTTTCAGTTCAGCGATCAATTCCTCGATCTTGGCGGTCGAGATGGGGTCCAGCGCCGAGCAGGGCTCGTCGAGCAACAACACTTCCGGCTTGATGGCGATGCCGCGTGCGATGCACAGGCGCTGCTGCTGGCCGCCGGACAGGCCCGCGCCGCTCTGGTCCAGCTTGTCCTTGACCTCATTCCACAAGGCCGCCTTGCGCAGCGCCCATTCCACGCGGTCGTCCATGTCGCTCGCGCTCAGGCTCTCGAAAAGCTTCACGCCAAAGGCGATGTTGTCGTAGATCGACATGGGAAACGGCGTGGGCTTCTGGAACACCATGCCCACCTTGGCGCGGATCAGCGCCACGTCCTGCTTGCTGGTGAGCAGGTTCTCGCCGTCGAGGATGATCTGCCCCTCGGCGCGCTGCTCGGGATACAACTCGAACATGCGGTTGAAGGTGCGCAGCAGCGTGGATTTGCCGCAGCCCGACGGCCCGATGAAGGCGGTGACCTTCTTCTCGGGAATGTCGAGGTTGATGCTCTTGAGGGCATGGAACTTCCCGTAATAGAAGTTCAGGTCACGGACCGTGATCTTGGATTGCACGGGCGCGGAGGTCTTGGTGGAGGGCATGAATGTCTTCCGGAGGCAATAGTTACTTTTGGCGCGTGACCACGCGGGCCAGGATGTTCAGGCCCAGCACCGCGAGGGTGATGAGGAACACGCCAGCCCAGGCGAGCTGCTGCCAGTTCTCATAGGGGCTCATGGCGAACTTGAAGATGGTCACCGGCAAGCTGGCCATGGGCTTGGACAGGTCGCCATTCCAGAACTGGTTGTTCAGTGCAGTGAACAGCAGGGGCGCCGTCTCGCCTGCGATGCGTGCCACCGCCAGCAATATGCCGGTGATCACGCCAGCGCGGGCCGCGCGCAGCGTCACCATGGTGATGACCTTCCATTTGGGCGTACCCAGGGCGTAGGCCGCCTCGCGCAGACTGGCCGGAACGAGGATCAGCATGTTTTCGGTGGTGCGGATCACCACGGGGATGACGATGAGCGCCAAGGCCATGATCCCGGCGTAGGCCGAGAAGCTCTTGAACTGGGCGACCACCACGGCATAAACAAACAAGCCGATCACGATGCTGGGTGCGGACAGGAGGATGTCATTCACAAAGCGCGTCGTGGATGCCAGCCAGCCGCGTGCGTCGTATTCCGCAAGGTAGACGCCCGCCATGATGCCGATGGGCGTGCCCACGAACGTCGCCAGCAGCACCATGACGAAGGAACCGAAGATCGCGTTCGCGATACCACCGGCTTCGTTGGGCGGGGGCGTCATCTGCGTGAACAGCGCCACGCTCAGCCCGCCCACGCCCAGCCGGATGGTTTCCCACAGGATCCAGACCAGCCAGAACACGCCAAACGCCATGGCCAGAAGCGACAGCGTCAATGCGATCTGGTTCAGGCGCTTGCGCGACGCATAGCGCGCCTGGCGCACCTGGGCCAGCTCGGCCGCGGAGATGAGTTTTTGCGACGTGCTCATGCGCGGGCCCCTTCGTTTTTCTTGAGGCGCGCCAGCAGCAGCTTGGACAAGGCCAGCACCACGAAAGTGATGAAGAAGAGCACCAGTCCCAGATAGATCAACGACGCCTGGTGCAGGCCCTCGCCGGCTTCGGCAAATTCGTTGGCCAGCGCGGAGGTGATGCTGTTGGCCGCCTCGAACACGGACAGTGAATTCAGCTGGTTCATATTGCCGATCACGAAGGTGACGGCCATGGTCTCGCCCAGCGCACGGCCCAGCCCTAGCATGATGCCGCCCAGGACACCGGACTTGGTATAGGGCAGCACCACCTTCCACACCACCTCCCAGGTGGTGGAACCCAGGCCGTAGGCGGACTCCTTGAGCAGCGCGGGAGTGACCTCAAACACATCGCGCATGACCGACGCGATGAAGGGGATGATCATGATGGCCAGGATGATGCCGGCCGACAGAATGCCGATACCCACGGGCGGCCCCGACACCAGCGCGCCAAGGTAAGGCACGCCGTGGAACAGCGACTGCAGCGGCTGCTGCACATAAGTGGCAAGAATGGGGCCGAACACCATCAGGCCCCACATGCCGTAGACGATCGAAGGCACAGCCGCCAGCAGTTCGATGGCCGTTCCCAGCGGACGCTTGAGCCACGCAGGGGAAAGCTCCGTCAGAAACAGCGCAATGCCGAAACTGACGGGCACGGCGATCAACAGCGCGATGATGGAGGTCGTCAGGGTGCCATAGACCATCACCAGGCCGCCGTACTCGTTCTGCACGGGATCCCAGACGCTGCTCGTCAGGAAGCCCAGGCCGTACTGCTGGATCGATGGCCAGGCACCGTGCACGAGCGACGCCATGATGCCCAGCAAAAGCGCCAGGGTCAGCACGGCTGCGCCGCGCGCCAACCAGCCGAAGATGCGATCGGCAATCACGCCGGAAAACAGGGTGGTACGGGGCGGGGGGGAACCCCTGGATGCGCCAACAGCCGCATCAAGCGGCGGGGCCTCGTGGACGGGCATGGTACTGGACACGTCTGATTGCCTTGTAAAACAGGGGAACCGGTGGCCCACCCGGGAGGGCGGACCACCGTCTCAGCTTACTTCAGGGCGATGGATTTGCCCGAAGTGTCCTTGATCTCGCCCCACGACTTCATGATCACTGCCTTCACATTTTCCGGCATGGGCACATAGTCCAGATCGGATGCGGTCTTGTCGCCCGACTTGTATGCCCACTCGAAGAACTTCAGTGCCGTAGCAGCCTGCACCGGCTTGTCCTGCGACTTCTGCATCAGGATGAAGGTGGCGGAGGTGAGCGGCCATGCATCCTTGCCGGGCTGGTTCGTCAGGATCTGGTAGAAGCTCTTGGTCCACTCCGCACCCGCGGCGGCGGCCTTGAAGGTGGCCTCATCAGGCGACACGAAGTTGCCAGCGCTGTTCTGCATCTGCGCGAACGTCAGCTTGTTTTGCTTCACGTAGGCGTACTCCACGTAGCCGATGGAGTTGGGCAGGCGTCCCACGAACGCGGCCACGCCTTCGTTGCCCTTGCCGCCCGCGCCGGTGGGCCAGTTCACGGCAGTGCCTTCGCCCACCTTGGCCTTCCACTCGGCGTTCACCTTGCTCAGGTAGTTGGTGAAACCGAAGGTGGTGCCGGAGCCATCGGCACGGCGCACCGGGGCGATGGCGGCATCAGGCAGGTTCAGGCCCGGGTTCAAGGCCTTGATGGCTTCGTCGTTCCACTTGGTGATCTTGCCCAGATAGATGTCGCCGAGCAGTTGGCCGTTGAGCTTGAGTTGGCCGGGCTGAATACCCTTGATGTTCACCACGGGAACGATACCGCCGATCACGGTAGGGAACTGCACGAGCCCCTTCTTGGCCAGTTCTTCGTCTTTCAGGGGCGCATCGGAAGCGCCGAAATCAACCGTCTTGGCCTCGATCTGACGCAGACCGGCGCCCGAGCCGACGGACTGGTAGTTGATCTTGACGCCCGTGGCCTTGTTGTAGTCGGCCGCCCACTTGGAATACAGGGGTGCAGGGAAGCTGGCGCCAGCGCCCGTTGCTTCCTGCTGTGCCCAGGCGCCAGAAAACGCGCCCATTGCCACAACACCAGACACCAGAACGCGAATCGCGGAGAGTTTCATGGAAGAGACCTCTTGGTTGAAAAAACTCAATGCCGCGACTCTAGAAGCCGTTTGTGACATCACCGTGACATTCATTCTTGACCGTCATACACCGTCCGCAGCGCTGCCCCACTTCCTTGTCACGGAACTGTCGCACGGGGAACGTACGCTCCCGCCACCGACAACAGTCGGTAACAAACACACCTCTACGGGAGAACCACATGTTCCGTCGCCTGACTCTTCAAACCACCCTGGCCCTCGCGATCGTCGCGACCCTGGGCGCCTGCTCTACCCCCGCGTCTGCCCCTAACACGGTGGGCGGCGTGGTTGCCAAGGCCAAGAACCTCAGCACCTTCAACCAATTGGTCGCCGACGCAGGCATGGCAGCCACGCTGAACGGCTCCGGCCCCTACACGGTTTTCGCCCCCAGCGATGCAGCCTTCCAGGCGCTTCCTGCGAAGACGCGCGACGCCCTCAAGAACGACAAGGAACAGCTGAAGGCCGTGCTGAGCTACCACATCGTGCCGGCACACGTCACCGCAAGCGCCAAGGCCGGCAAGCTGAAGACCCTGCAGGGCTCGGACATTGCTCTGGCACGCGCCGCAGACTTTGTGACCGTGGAGGACGCCCTGGTGGAACAGGCCGACCTGAAGGCGGGCAACGGTGTCGTGCACGTGATTGATCGCGTGCTGGTGCCTCCCCGCAAGAAGTAAGCCGTTCCACGCCAACCTGTCCTTCCAGACCATGCATCCTCCCCTTTCTTGCAGCCTGCGATTGCAGCGGCGCGCCCTGTTGAAGGCGGCGGGCGCTGCCTGCGCCATCGGCGCAGCGGCATATGCGCCCGTGGCGCGGGCGCAGGAGCCACGCGCTCTCGCAGTCACACAGATCGTGGATCTGTCGCCACAGAACCAGGACGTCAGCCGTGACTTCCTGATCGGGTCCCGGGCTGCATGGACGGACCTGAACGCTCGTGGCGGCGGCATTCGCGGCCGCTCCGTCCAGCATGTGGTGGTGGAGACCGACGGGTCGGCTGCCGCAGTTCGCACGGCGTGGAAGGCGGCATACGACAACGCCGCGTGTGTGGCATTGTCCGGGTGCGTGGGGGACAGCACGGCGGCCGCCATCGCCACCCTTCAGACGGGCGAGGCCGCACTGGCCCACCTGGCACCGTGGCTCCTGCGGCAATGGAAGGACGACAGCGACACCGTCTTTCCCATCTTTCCCAATTACCGGGCCCAGATGACCCATGCCATTCGCTCTCTCGCGGTCATGGGAGTGCAACAGGCGGGTGCGGTCTACGCCAATGCGACACTCCAGCAGCAGTTGCAGGGTCTGGTCACCGAAGTGGGCAAGGCCATGGGGTTGCGCATCCAGCCCCTCTCGCCCCAGGAGCAACGCGGAATTCCCCCCGCCATCGTGCTGTTCATCGGGGGCACTCCGGAGCTTCACGAATATGTAAGACACCTGACCCTGCCCCAGGGCCGGCAATGCTATGTAGTGGCCCTTGCCGATGCGAATCTGCAGGTGCTGGCGCAGTTGGGTGGCATTCCGCGCGGCATTTCCGTCATCGCCACGCAACCGGTTCCCTTGGTGTCGCACGGCATGTCCATCGTGCGCAACTACCGCGAGGTCATGGCCAAGCTCTACGACGAGCCCCCCTCGCCCCAGGGGCTGGCGGGCTTCATCGCCGCACGGTATACCGCAGAGGTGCTGCAGTCGGTGACCGGGCCGGTCACACGCGCCAGCGTTCTCGCCGCGTTGCGTAAACGCGTAGAAATCCAGGTCGGCGGCTACCTGGTGGCCTACGAAGACAGACGCCTGGCCAATACCCACGTCACACAAAGCATGCTCACGGCCGACGGACGCATCGTGGGCTGAGACGTGGCCGCCCTGCAGTCGTTTTCTCCCCGGCGCCGATGCTATGCTGCACCGCTGGAAAACCTGCGCACAGCGTGCATCCCCATGCAAGATGGAATACTGCTGGCAGCCGTGGATCTGGGCTCCAATAGCTTTCGCCTGGAAATCGGCCGCCTCGAACACGGGCAGATCCGCCGTGTCGAATACCTGAAAGAAACCGTTCGCCAGGGCGGCGGCCTCGATGAGGACCGCAACCTCACGCAGGACGCCATGCAGCGTGGCTGGGATTGCCTTGCCCGGTTTGCAGAGCGGCTTGCGGGTTTTCCAGCCGCTCATGTCCGTGCGGTGGCGACGCAAACCTTGCGCGAGGCACGCAACCGGGAAGAATTCATTACCCGAGGAAGCCGGATTCTGGGCTTTCCCATCGACGTCGTATCCGGGCCTGAAGAGGCGCGGCTCATCTACCA
This sequence comes from Diaphorobacter sp. ED-3, assembly GCF_027625375.1. Taxonomy (NCBI): domain Bacteria; kingdom Pseudomonadati; phylum Pseudomonadota; class Betaproteobacteria; order Burkholderiales; family Comamonadaceae; genus Diaphorobacter; species Diaphorobacter sp. ED-3. The sequence goes on from NZ_CP115182.1 coordinate 2,636,272, forward strand.
GGGCGTGGCAAGACTGCTGCCGCAATCCGACGAAAAGCGCCTGGTCGTGGACATCGGCGGTCGCTCGACGGAATTGATTCTGGGGCAGCAGTTCACGCCAGGTACCGTGGCGTCCTACCGCGTGGGCAGCGTGGCTTGGTCTGCCCGCTACTTCGCTGACGGTTCCTTCACGCGCCACGCTTTCGAAGCCGCTGAGATCGCCGCCAAGGCCGTGCTGGACGAGGCGATGGACAGTTACCGGCGCCAGACGTGGGATGTGGCCTATGGCTCATCAGGCACCGTCGGGGCCGTTGGCTCCATCCTTGCTGCCGCCGGCGGTGAGGAGGGTGTGATCCGCCGGGAGGGCCTCGACTGGCTGCAGGACCAGTTGATGCGTGCGCGCCATGTAGACCGCCTGCGACTGGACGGCCTCAAGGACGACCGCAAGGCGGTGATTGGAGGGGGCGTCAGCATCGTGCGTGCGATCTTTGATCTGCTGGATATCGAACGCATGACCGTGGCGCAAGGCGCCCTGCGCCAAGGTGCCCTCTACGATCTTCTGGACCGCGACCAGCCCGAAACGGATTTGCGCTCAGCTACCGTGCGCTCGCTCATGCACCGTTTTACGGTGGACCACGCCCATGCCGAGCGCGTTGCCGAACTGGCCTGCCGCCTGTTCCGCGAGGCTTCCCCGCAAGGCAGCGAACGTGCCGCCCGCAAGCTCGGCTGGGCCGCCTGCCTGCACGAGATCGGGTGCCGCATTTCACACAGCGACTACCACCATCACGGCGCCTACATCCTGGACCATACGGATGCAGCCGGCTTTGCCTTGCCCGAACTGCACCATCTGGGGCTCCTGGTGCTGGGCCACCGGGGGAAGGTACGCAAGCTGGAAGCCGCGAATCTCGCCGATCCGGTCTTTGCCTTGCAGCTCATGTGCCTGCGCGCGGCAGTGGCCCTGTGCCACGCGCGGCGCCCTCCAGACGTAGAAGGTATCCATCTGCAGGTGGAAGGCCGCCGCTGTACCGTGCAGTCGCGCACCGGCTGGGCAGCGGCCTATCCGCAGTCTGCACACCTGCTGCGGGAAGAATCCGATGCATGGCAAAAAACGCCATGGGAATTCGTGACCGAGCTTTCTTGATCTGATGGCGCCGCAACATAAAACGATATAAACTGTTTATATCGTTTTTCAGTCAGGCAAGGCATATGGCACGAACTCCCGCTACCGACACAGCGGCCCCGGCCGCGCAGGCCCCTGCTCCAGCTCCGGCAAAAGATCTGGCAACAGAAGCGCCAGCGGCTTCGCCGAAGAGGTCGCCGGCAAAGCCTTCCAAGGCACACGTAAAAGCGCCCCTCAAGGCGGCCACCAAGGCAGCGCCATCTGTGGCCGACAAAGAAAAAGACATGAAGGCCAAGAAGCCCAAGCTGGTGCGCGATAGCTTCACCATCCCGAAGGACGAGTACGCCGTCATCGAAACGCTGAAGGAACGCACGGCCCGCTTGTCGACGCCTGCCAAGAAGAGCGAGTTACTGCGGGCCGGCCTCAAGGTATTGTCGCAACTGGACGATGCCACCCTGCAAAAGGCAATGCAGTCCATACCCGCAATCAAGACCGGGCGCCCTAAGTCGGACAAGAAATAGTCTGCTTTGCAAGGCAGGTTGGAAGATCGCCTGCCCTGCCCTGTCCTGCGCTCCAGCTACAGGAATTCGGGCGATTGCACCGCAAGCAGGATGGTCTCGCTGGCATCCTGTCGTTGCCGATGGCGCAGCCACCACACAGCTCCCTTGCGGATGGAACATTCATCGGCACGCAATCCCAGGAGCCGCGCCACCGTTTGCCCCAGCATTGGCTGATGGCCCACTACCAGCACTGCCCCCCGCGAACGCGGCCACTGGGCCAGTTCCAGTAGCTCATCGGGTTGTCCGCCCGGCAACAGTTCTGCACGCAGCTTGTATTTGCGGCCCAGTGCTTTTGCGGTCTGCTCAGTGCGCCGTGCGGGGCTGGCAAGCACGCGCAATCCGTCGGGCAGTTGGCGATCGAGCCACACCGCCATGCGCGCCGCCTGTTTTTCGCCACGCTGCGTCAGCGGCCGGTCCAGGTCGTCTTCGTTCTCACCGGCATTTTCCGCCTCGGCATGGCGCCAAAGTATGAGATCCGTCATGCGCTTTCTTTCCGGGGCACGGGCGCAGCTACGGGGGCGTAGCGCGCCATCAGGGCATTTTGGGCTCCCGCGCCATCCAGCACATGCGGCGCGCGGGAATAACTGCCATCGCTCTCCAGGCTCCACGCATCACGGTTGTCGTGCAGGTAGGCCACAAGGCATTCGTCAATGATGCGCTGGCGCAGCTTCTTGTCCGTCACCGGCCACGCCAGTTCCACGCGGCGCAGCATGTTGCGGTTCATCCAATCGGCGCTGGACAGGTAAAGGTCTTCCCGCGTACCGCTGCGGAAGTAAAACACGCGCGTGTGCTCCAGGAAGCGACCGATGACGGAACGCACCCGGATGTTCTCCGTGGCGCCCGCCACCTGTGCGGGGAGGATGCATGCGCCGCGCACGATGAGGTCAACGCTTGCGCCACGCTGGCCCGCGCGGATGAGCGCCTGCACCAATGCCTCATCGGTCAGCGCGTTCATCTTGGCGACGATGCGGCCGCCCTCGCCGCGCTCAGCCGCCAGCCCTGCCTGCTCAATTTGCTCCAACAGGAACGAGTGCAGGTCGAAGGGCGCCATGACCAACTGCTTCAGCGGTGGCAGCCGGTTCTGATTGGCCAGATGGTCAAAGACGAGATCCATGTCCGCCGTCAGGTCCGCATCCGCCGTCAGATAGCTTAGATCGGTATAGAGCCGGGCCGTGCGTGGGTTGTAATTGCCAGTGGACAGGTGCCCGTAGCGCCGCAGGCGCCCTCCTTCGCGGCGCGTCACCAAGAGCATCTTGGCATGGGTCTTCAAGCCCACGACGCCATACACCACCTGCGCGCCGATGGACTCCAGCGCTTCGGCCCAGTTGATGTTGGCCTCCTCGTCAAAGCGTGCCTTCAGTTCCACGACTGCCGTCACTTCCTTGCCGCGACGCACCGCCTCACGCAGGAGCTCCATGAGTTCCGAATCCGAGCCCGTGCGATAGATGGTCTGCTTGATGGCCAGCACCTGCGGATCGTTGACCGCTTCGCGCAGGAATGCCAGCACTCCGTCAAAACTCTCGAAAGGCTGGTGGATGAGCAGGTCTCTGCGGCGCAGCTCCGCCATGATGGAGCTGGAGCGCGGCAATTGCACTGGCCATGCCGGGCGCCACGGAGGGAACAGCAAGGCTGGCACATTAATCAGTTCCACCATCTGCACCAACCGCACCAGGTTGACAGGGCCATGCACCCGGTACAGCGCCGCGGCAGGCAGAGCGAACTGGGATTGCAGGAATTCGGCCAGGAATCGCGAGCAACCGGAAGACACCTCCAGGCGCACCGCTTGACCGAAGTGCCGCTGCTGCAGTCCCTGCCGCAGGGCGGTGCGCAGGTTGCGCACGTCTTCCTCATCCACAGCGAGGTCCGAGTGACGGGTGACGCGGAACTGCGAAAATTCGTACACCTCGCGGCCCGGAAACAGGTCCACCAGGTGCGTGCGGATGATGCTGGAGAGGCTGACGAACTGCATGCCCGTGGGCGCCACATGTGCGGGCAGGCGCATGATGCGCGGCAATACGCGCGGCACCTTGACAATGGCGATCTCGTTTTCACGCCCGAAGGCATCGCTGCCGCGCAGGCGCACGATGAAGTTCAGGGATTTGTTCGCCACTTGGGGAAATGGGTGCGCCGGATCCAACCCCACCGGAATGAGCAGCGGGCGCACATCGCGCTGGAAATACTCACGCACCCACCGCCGCTGCGCCGCCGTGCGCTCGCCATGCGAGACCATGCGTATGCCCTGCGCGGCAAACGCGGGAATCAGCGAATGGTTGTACAGGGCGTATTGCCGCTCGACCAGATCGTGGGCTTTGCGTGCCAGCGCCTCAAACGAATGCAGGCTGTAGCCTTGCTTGGCTTCACCACTGTCCGCCGCGGCAAGATGGGCAGCGGCACGTACTTCGAAGAACTCGTCAAGGTTGGAAGAAACGATGCACAGGTAGCGCAGCCGCTCCAGCAGCGGCACGTCTTCCCGCATAGCCCAGTCCAGCACCCGTTCATTGAAAGCAAGAATGCTGTGGTCACGGTCCAGCAACGGCACGCCACCCACGGGAACCGGCAGAGCGGCGGCGGCCCCCTTCTTTTCCACGCCGGTATCCGGTTCCTCGTCGATCTGGCGAGAGACAGCGGACGGAGTCACGGAAGAGGACATGGGAGCACATAGAAGAAGAAGTGACTGCCAGTATTCGCCATGCCAATGACAAATTCATGACATTGACTTGTTTCTGTCATGCGTTGCTCGGGATACCTTTCCGAAGGCGTACTCGTCAATGTCCCAGGAAGTGCTTCCGGTAGCGAGGGGGCAGATCCACCAGGCGCATCAGCATGGGCAGGTCGGCCGTGTTGAAATCCGGGTCCCAGGCAGGCGCTCCCAGAATCTTGGCACCCAGGCGCAAATAGCCCTTGATCAACGCTGGCGGCTCCACATCCATGCTGCTGTCCAGGTGCTCGACAGGCAGCGGCAAGCGGGGCAAGACATGGTATTCGATGGGCGCGAGATGCGTCTGGCGCAATTGGTGCCAGATGCTGGCGGCCACGTCGCCCGTGACAATGCCGCCGTGCAGCATCGGGATGCTGGCGCAGCCGATCATCGTGTCCAGCCGGTTGCGGGCCATGAAGTCCGCCAGTGCGCCCCACAGCGCAAGAATGACGCCGCCATGGCGATGGTCGGGGTGAACGCAACTGCGGCCCAGTTCCACCATGCGCTCACGCAGGCCGCGCAGGCGCGTCAGGTCGAACTCGGTATCGCTATACGTGCTGCCCACGCGCTGGGCCTGCGCAGGCGTCAAGACCCGGTAGGTGCCGATCACTTGCCGCGACTGCGTGTCGCGCACCAGTAGATGCTCACAGTAGTCGTCAAAGAGGTCCACATCATGGCCGGGCAGCGCGGTCTGCAGACGTGCGCCCATTTCCGAAGCGAAGACATCGAATCTCAACCGCTGCGCTTCACGGACTTCATCGAGATGCCGCGCCCAGGCCACCTCCACACCGCCGTGCGACGCTGCACCGTGGCCCACACCTTCCGTGCTGCGTGGGCGGTGAAGTGACCCCCTGGGAAGGGTCACGGGGCTCAAGGGCATGGTGGGGTTCGGCAAGTCGCTCATTGGCACTCCTGATGTCGCAAGGACCACGCGTGCCTGCCCGAAGATGCCGGAGCACCGCATTCCTTGGACATGACTGTGCATACGGCCCGTGACGGCGCGGTGTCGCCTTCGTGGCGACTTTGTGTCATGGGACTAACCCTGCCAAAAAGAGATGGCCGAAAACGCCCCGCCGCTAATACAATTTGCTACAAATCAGGATTTCCAACGTCACCATCTTCGGACTGCTGGTCCATGTCGCACCCGTCCACCGCCCTGGCGCAGGACCCAGGGCAGGTTTCTCCCGGGGCGATGCAGCGCGTCCTGCGGGAACAGCAGACCTTGCTGGACAGCGCGGGTGTCGGGATCGTGTTCATTCGCAACCGCGCTTTGGTGCGGTGCAACCAGCGCTGCGCCGAGATCTTCGGCCTACCCTCGCCCGAAGACGCGATTGGCCGAAGCAGCGAAGCCCTGCACCCAAGCCGGGGAGCGTTCCGCGAACTCGGCCGCGCCGCTTATCCGACCCTCGCGCGCGGTCAGGCGTATCGCACGGAGCGCCAGCTGAAACGCTGCGACGGCCAACTGTTCTGGGCGCACCTCACCGGGCGATTGATCAACCCCCGGGACAGCCGCGAAGGGTCCATCTGGATCATCGACGACATCGACGAGCAAAAGCGCGCTCAGGCGCAGTTGCAGGCGGCCTTGTGGGAAAAGCAGGTGCTGTTCGACAGTGCCATGGTGGGCATCGTCTTCCTGCAAGAGCGGCGCATGACACGGTGCAACCGCCATTTCGAGCAGATCCTGGGGTACGGCCCGGGCGAACTGGCAGGGTCCTCGTCGCGGCGGTGGTATTTGAGCGACGAAGACTGGCACGAGGCCGGGGTGCGCTGCTATGCGCCGCTGGTGCAGGGACAGGCCTTCGAAGGCCAGATGGTCTTGCGCACCCGCGATGGGCGCGCCATTGAATGTGAGGTACGCAGCAAGGCCGTCGATCCGTCGAATGTCGCGCAGGGCTCCATCTGGATCGTGATGGATGTGAGCGAGCGATTGCGCATTCAGAGGCAGCTCGCGGGCATGCATGGCGAACTGGAGCAGCAAGTGCGCGACCGCACGCGCGAGTTGCAGGAGACAGTGGGCAACCTGCACCGCGAGATCCAGGACCGTCAACGCGACCAGGAACGTATCTACTGGATGGCGCACTACGACGCGCTCACCGAACTGCCCAACCGCGTCCTTCTGGCCGAGCGCGGTCAGGACGCGATCCGCCAGGCGCAAGAGTCCGGTGCGCCCCTGGCCGTGATGTTCCTGGACTTGGACAACTTCAAGCACGTGAACGACTCGCTGGGCCATCGCATCGGCGATGCACTGTTGGTGGAAATCGCACAGCGCCTGCGCACCACGGTGCGGCAAAGGGACACCGTGGCGCGTCTAGGGGGTGACGAGTTCGTGCTCCTGCTACCCGGCGCCAACGCGCAAGGCGCCGCCCGGGTTGCGGCCAAGATGCAGGAAGCAGCCCTGCAGCCGGTGCACATCCAGCACCATGAATTGTCGCTGGCCCTGTCCATGGGGATTGCGCTCTTTCCTGAGCATGGGAGCGATTTCGAGACCCTGATCCAGTCGGCCGATACCGCGATGTACCGCGCCAAGGCGGACGGACGCAACAGCTTCCGGTTCTTCACGCCCACGATGCAGGCGCAGTCGGCCCGAGCGCTGCAGTTGACCAACGCGCTGCGGCGGGCTCTGGAGCGCAACCAGTTGTCGCTGCATTACCAACCCCAGGTGTCCATCGCGTCGGGCCGAGTCTGCGGCGTGGAGGCGCTGCTGCGCTGGCATCACCCAGAGCTGGGTGCGGTATCGCCGGCAGAATTCATTCCGGTGGCAGAAGACACTGGGCAAATCCTGCCCATTGGCGAGTGGGTGCTGCGCACGGCGCTGGCGCAGTTGCGCACCTGGCATAACCAGGGACTTCCGGCCCTGACGATGGCAGTGAATCTGTCCGCCGTGCAGTTCCGCCAGCCGCAGTTGCTGGAGCTGGTGGACCGGCTTCTCGCCGAGTACGGAGTGCAGCCCCACCTGCTGGAGCTGGAGCTGACCGAGAACGTGGCCGTCGCGGACCCCCACGCCGCGATCGCGACGATGGACCAGCTCCACGCCAAAGGCGTGCGCCTGTCGATGGATGACTTTGGTACCGGCTATTCGTCGCTGAGCCATCTCAAGCGATTCCAGATCTACCGGCTGAAGATCGACCAGTCCTTCGTGCGCGACCTGGACCATGACGGCAACGACCGCGCCATCGTCAGCGCCATCATCCGCATGGCGCAGGCGCTGGGCATGCGCACCACGGCCGAGGGGGTAGAAACCGCCCATCAGCTGACGTTCCTGCGCGAACAGGGCTGTGATGAAGCCCAGGGTTTCTATTTCAGCCGGCCCCTGGGGGCCCCGCATCTGCAGCAGTATCTGCTGCAGCGCCCTGCCTGATTGAACACTCAAAAGTGCCTGTAGCGCCCGTCTATCAAGCGCAAGCAGCTACACTAACAATAGCAAATCAGCCCGCACGCGCCGCGTCTGCCATGCGTTGTGCGCAGCGGTTCGCCTGCTCGGCCTCACGTGCCTCCACCATCACGCGCAACAGTGGCTCCGTGCCGCTGGCGCGTACCAGCACGCGGCCATGGGCGCCCAATTCGGCCTCTGCGTCGCGGATGGCATCCGCGAGCACAGGGTTGGTTTTCCAGTCCTGTCCCGGGTTCAAGCGTACGTTGAGCAACACCTGAGGAAACAACGGCACGTCCGCGAGCAGCTGTGCCAGCGTTTTGCCGCTGCGCACGCACGCCTGCAACACCTGCAACGCGCTGATCAGGCCATCGCCCGTGGTGTGCCGGTCCAGCGCGAGCAGGTGGCCCGAGCCCTCCCCGCCCAACAGCCAATGCTGGCGCTGGAGTTCTTCCAGCACATAGCGGTCCCCCACCTTGGCGCGCATGAATTTCACGCCGCGCCGCTGCAGGGCCTCTTCCACGGCCATGTTGGTCATCAAGGTGCCGACCACGCCGGGCACATGCTCGTCGCGCGCCAGCCGGGCGGCGACCATCACGTAGAGCAGTTCGTCACCGTTGAAAAGCCGCCCCGCCGCATCCACCATTTGCACGCGGTCCGCGTCGCCGTCCAGCGCAATGCCGTAGTCAGCATGGTTGGCACGCACGGCCCGCACCAGCGCGTCCGGATGCGTGGCGCCCACCTGATGGTTGATGTTGAGTCCATCGGGCGCGCACCCGATCGCCAGGACCTCGGCCCCCAGTTCATGGAACACCTTGGGCGCGATGTGATAAGCCGCGCCATGTGCGGCATCCACGACGATCTTCAGGCCCCGCAGCGTGAGGTCGTTGGCAAAAGTGCTCTTGCAGAATTCGATGTAACGGCCGGCGGCGTCATCCAGCCGTCGCGTCTTGCCCAGCGATGCGGAATCGGCCCACACGGGCGGTTGCTCCAGGGCGGCTTCCACCTCTTCTTCCCATGCGTCGGGCAGCTTGGTGCCTTGCGCACTGAAGAACTTGATGCCGTTGTCGGGGTATGGATTGTGGCTGGCGCTGATGACCACGCCCAGGCTCGCACGCTGGGCACGCGTGAGGTAGGCCACGCCCGGCGTGGGCAGCGGCCCCAGCAGCACGACATCCACACCCGCCGAGTTGAAGCCCGATTCCAGCGCGCTTTCCAGCATGTAGCCGGAGATGCGCGTGTCCTTGCCGATGAGCACCGTGGGACGCTCCTGCGTGCGGCGCAGCACACGCCCTACCGCATGTGCCAAGCGCAGCGCGAAGTCGGGGGTGATGGGCGACTGCCCCACCGTGCCGCGGATGCCATCGGTGCCGAAATACTTGCGGGTCATGAAATTCCTTGATTACTGGGAAATGGCGGCGCCGGTGTCCTGCTGCCGCATCGCGCTCCACACCGCCAGCGCCGCCACGGTGTCGCGTACGTCATGCACACGCACCACCCGCGCACCGCGCTCCACGGCAAGCACGGCCGCGGCAACGCTTGGTGCCATGCGTTCGTGCACAGGCAGGCCAGTGACGGAACCGATGGACGATTTGCGCGACCAGCCGGCCAGCAACGGGTAGCCCAAGGCCAGGAGCTCGGGCTGGCGGGCCAGCAGGGCGAAATTTTGCTCGACTGTCTTGCCGAACCCAATGCCATAGTCGAGTACGATGCGGGCCTTTTCCACGCCCAGCGCTTGCAGTTCCTGCGCTGAGCGCTCCAAAAAATAGAGCACTGACGGCACCACATCTTCCTCCATGGGCGTGGCCTGCATGGTCTGCGGGTCCCGGTGCATATGCATCAGGCACACGCCGCAGCGCGGATGGGCGGCGACGATCCCGGCCGCCCCTGGCTGGCGCAACGCCCAGATGTCGTTGACGATGTCCGCCCCCAGGTCCAGCACCGCCTGCATGACCTGGGGCTTGTAGGTGTCGACCGAGACTGGCACCCCCAGGCGCACCGCCTCCACCACCAGCGGCACGACGCGCGCCAGCTCTTGCTCCAGCGGCACCGCCGGGCTACCCGGGCGCGTGGATTCACCGCCGATGTCCAGGATATCCGCGCCATCCTTGATCAGCTGCTCGCAGTGCCGCAACGCTCCCCGCGTATCAACATGCCGGCCGCCGTCTGAGAAGGAATCTGGGGTGACGTTGACGATCCCCATGACCTGGGGACGCGTGAGGTCCACGTCGAAACGTGTGGTTTGCCAGCGCATGCGTGAGTGAGTGAGAGCCGTGAAATACAGAAAACGGGGCGCGAGGCCCCGTTCTTCATGCCAAACCGCTGTCAGGCGGCGGAGGGCGCCGGGTCCGGCTTGACGGCCGGAGTGCCGCCGCTGGAACCATCACCACCCGAAGGAGGGGTGCGCGGCGTCCAGTCCTTGGGCGGGCGAGGCGCCCGGCCGGCCATGATGTCGTCCAGCTGTTCGGCATCGATGGTTTCCCACTCCAGCATGGCCTTCGCCATGGCGTGCATCTTGTCCTGGTTCTCTTCGATCAGGCGGCGTGCCAATCCGTACTGCTCGTCGATGATGCGACGCACCTCAGCATCCACCTTCTGCATGGTTTCTTCGGAGATATTGGTGGTCTTGGTCACCGAACGGCCCAGGAACACTTCGCCTTCGTTCTCCGCGTACACCATGGGCCCCAGGGCCTCGCTCATGCCGTAGCGCATCACCATGTCGCGCGCGATGGACGTGGCGCGTTCGAAGTCATTGCTGGCGCCCGTGGTCATCTGGTTCATGAACACTTCTTCGGCAATGCGCCCGCCGAACAGCATGGCGATCTGGTTCAGCATGTACTCCTTGTCGTAGGAGTAGCGGTCCTTCTCGGGCAGGCTCATGGTCACGCCCAGCGCGCGGCCGCGCGGAATGATGGTGACCTTGTGCACCGGGTCGCACTTCGGCAACAACTTGCCGATCAGCGCATGGCCTGCTTCGTGGTAGGCCGTGTTGCGGCGCTCTTCCTCGGGCATGACCATGGTCTTGCGCTCAGGGCCCATGATGATCTTGTCCTTGGCCTTCTCGAAGTCCTGCATCTCCACGGTGCGCGCATTGCGCCGTGCAGCCATCAACGCTGCTTCGTTGCACAGGTTGGCCAAGTCTGCGCCGGACATGCCGGGCGTTCCGCGCGCAATGATGGCGGGGTTCACGTCCTGCCCTACCGGAATCTTGCGCATGTGCACACCCAGGATCTGCTCACGCCCACGAATATCAGGCAGCGTCACATAGACCTGGCGGTCGAAACGGCCGGGGCGCAGCAAGGCAGCGTCCAGGATGTCGGGACGGTTGGTCGCAGCCACGACGATCACGCCCAGGTTCGTCTCGAAGCCGTCCATCTCGACGAGCATCTGGTTCAGTGTCTGCTCGCGCTCGTCATTGCCACCGCCCAGGCCAGCGCCACGCTGGCGGCCCACGGCGTCGATTTCATCGATGAAGATGATGCAGGGGGCGTTCTTCTTGGCGTTCTCGAACATGTCGCGCACACGCGCCGCACCCACGCCGACGAACATTTCCACGAAGTCGGAGCCCGAGATGCTGAAGAACGGCACCTTGGCTTCGCCAGCAATGGACTTGGCCAGCAGCGTCTTGCCGGTGCCCGGAGGGCCGACCAGCAACAGGCCACGCGGGATGCGGCCACCGAGCTTCTGGAATTTCTGCGGGTCCTTCAGGAAGTCGACCACTTCCTTCACCTCTTCCTTGGCCTCGTCGCAGCCCGCCACGTCCGCGAAGGTGACGGTGTTGTTGTTCTCGTCCAGCATGCGCGCCTTCGACTTTCCGAAGCTGAAGGCACCACCCTTGCCGCCGCCCTGCATCTGGCGCATGAAGTACACCCACACGCCGATCAGCAGCAGCATGGGGCCCCAGCTGACCAGCAGGGTCATGAGCAGCGAGCCTTCTTCGCGCGGCTTGACGTCGAACTTGACGTTGTTGTTGATCAGGTCGCCCACGAGGCCGCGGTCGAGGTAGGTGGCCGTGGTGCGGATGCGGCGGTCATCATTGGTGACCGCCACGATCTCGGTGCCGCCCTGCCCTTCCTGGATGGTCGCGCTCTTGATGCGGTTGCTGCGCACCTCTTCCAGGAATTCCGAATAGCCGATGGTTCCGGCGCCCGCGCCCGCACGGGTGTCAAATTGTTTGAACACCGTAAAGAGCACCATGGCAATGACCAGCCAGACGGCGACTTTTGAAAACCACTGATTGTTCAAGCGGAACTCCAGATTCAGAAGTGGGAGGCCGGCCACGACACTGTCATGGAAACGTCCTAACGCAATTGGGGTTCATTTTAGGCGTTTCAACCCGCCAGCACCGCCCATTAACCCCGGCACAGGCCATGGTCAAGGCGCTGCGGTCAACCTTGACGCTTGAGCCCCATGCCCACCAGAAAGGTCTCCGATGATTTGTCGCGCGAGGCCTTGGGCTTCATCGGCTTGACCACGCGAAAGGTGTCCTTGAAGAGTTGCACCAGCTGGGAGTAACCGCTGCCGTGGAACAGCTTCACAACCAGTGCCCCCTCAGGCTTCAGATGGTGCACGGCAAAGTCCACCGCCAGCTCGATCAGGTGCGCGATACGCACGGCATCCACCGACTCCACGCCCGACAGATTGGGCGCCATATCCGACACCACCACATCCACGGGCCGCCCTTGCACGGCCTCCTGCAAGCCTGCCAGCACCTCTTCCTCCCGAAAATCCCCCTGTAAAAAGGTGACGCCTTCAATCGGCTCCATCGGCAGGATGTCCAGCGCGATGATGACGCCGTTGAGTTGCCCCACGGCAGCCCCGTCGGGCGACAGCCGCCGGCGCACATACTGGCTCCAGGCCCCCGGAGACGACCCAAGATCCACCACCACATGGCCGGGCTTGATCAGCCCGAGCTGTTCGTCGATCTCTTTGAGCTTGTAGGCGGCGCGTGCGCGGTAGCCCTCCTTCTGGGCGAGCTTGACGTAGGTGTCGTTGACATGGTCGTGAAGCCATGCCTTGTTCACCTTCTTGCTTTTGGTCTGGGCTTTCATGGATAGATCGGTGCGCCGCCCCGGATCGGGGGACAGCAGTATGCCGGCCATTGCCGGAGCGTTGAGATAATACGGGTATGCCTCAAATTCAACTGACTCCCGCCGAGCGCCGGGAACACCGCGCCAATGCCCACCATCTGGACCCCGTGGTCCTGATCGGTGGCGACGGACTTACGGCCGCCGTTCAAAAGGAGATCGATGCCGCACTCAAGGCCCATGGACTCATCAAGGTGCGCGTCTTCAACGACGACCGCGCCGCACGCGAGGAGATGTATCAGCAACTGGCCGATGCGCTGAACGCCGCACCCATCCAGCATATCGGCAAGCTGCTGGTGCTGTGGCGGCCCATTCCTGCGAAAGAGAAAGCCATCGACGAAGACCGCATGCCCGGTCCCCGCGATGTGAAGGTACTCAAGTTCAGCAAGCGCGGCGGCCAGCGCCCCGAGGTCAAGCAACTGCGTGTGCTGGGTAACCAGCGTCTGACGCCTGGCGGGCAGATCAAGCGCGCCAAGCCCAAGCAGAAGTCGGTGAAAAAACGCCAGGCCGATTGACCCTAGATCCTATGAACGCACCGCAGCCGCAGCAGCACCAGCGCCACATCCTTTGCATGAAGTGGGGCGCGAAATATGGCCCCGAGTACGTCAACCGGCTTTACGCCATGGTGCGCCGCCACCTGAGTGGCGAGTTCAACTTCGTCTGCCTCACCGACGACGATGCGGGCATACGCCCCGAGGTGCAGTGCCTGCCCATCCCGCCGCTGAATCTGCAACTGGCGCCCGGCCAGCGGGACGGCGCCTGGAAGAAGCTCACGACCTTCGAGGCCGACCTGCACGGCCTGCGCGGCACAGCGCTGTTCCTCGACCTCGACGTGGTGATCGTGGGCGGGCTGGATCCCTTCTTCGAGCAGCCGGGTGAATTTCTCATCATCCACGACTACCCCCGTTTCTGGCGCTTTGGCCAGCGGATCACGGGCAACTCCTCGGTCTACCGCTTTGAACTGGGCGCGCATGCCGATGTGCTGGCGTACTTCCGCACGCACATGGACGAGGTGCAGGCCAGCTATCGCAACGAGCAGGCCTTTCTGTCACGCTTCCTGCATGCCCAGGGCAAGCTGTCGTACTGGCCTGAAGGCTGGTGCCCGAGCTTCAAGTACGACGGCATTCCCGTGTGGCCGAGCAACTACTGGCGCGAGCCCTTCGTGCCCGAAGGCGCACGCATCATGATCTTCCACGGCGAATGCAATCCGCCGGATGCGCTGGAGGGACGGCGCAACAAGCGCTTTCACCACATCCAGCCCGCACGCTGGGTGGCGCGCCACTGGCACGAATGACGAGGTCGCCCCGCCACGAAGCGGGGCGGAGAGGAACCGTCAGCGCCAAGGCGCCGGTTAGGCCGTCGGAACGCCGTGCAACGGCCGGCCCGTCAATCGCGTGAGGATCGCCAAGGGGCTCGCTTCCCGGTCATACGCATGCGACGCGGGCAGGTGCAATGTCTGCTCCAGCATGTATTGGCCGGACATGACCGCATGCGTGGCTTGGTCCGAAAAGCACCCCCATACCGAACCCGCAGGAAACGGCACCGTTTCCTGCGGACTGGTGCGCTGGTACTCCAGGTCGCCCTTCATGCCGTCGTGCAGTTGCAGCATCAGGTGGTCGTACTCGCTGCGAAAGGACTTGGTCACACGCAGCGCCTGCAGCACCTTGGCCTGCCACGCCGAATACGGCTTGGCGCGTGGCAGGAACTTACGCGCCATGGCTTCGAAGGGCTCACCCACGCGCCACACACGGGGCGCCCCGTCGGGGTTGACGTTGGCAAACACGCGCAGGATGCGTTCGCCATAGTTGGGGCGCGAGGGAAACGCATCCACGTGCAGCCGCCGGTCGTCGGCCCGCCAGGATTGCTGGCGGCTTTCCACCTGCATCGGCCGGTAGCTGGTGGGGGCCAGTCGCAGCGCAGAGGTGTAATGCGGCAGCAGTGCCTCGATCAAGCCCAGCGCCTGCGCCCGAAAGCGCGTGATCATGGCCGTCAACTGCGCCTGGGTGGCGGCGTCGCCCACCGCGCCCTTCAGGCTGCCGTCAACATTCAGGCTGATGTTGCGCGCACCAGGGTCGCGGATGTCGGGCCGCAGCAGGGCGCGCTCGTCAGGCTGCACCTCGAAGGCGAGGTTGGGAAAGAACAGCACCTTGCCGCCCTCCAGCGCAGCGCGCCAGGCGTCGGTCCCCGGTACCGACCAATCACGGGATTCGATGCGTACGACCTGGGATTCCATGCTCGCTCACCCTCCTTGCCTGGCAGTTTTCCACAACGTGATGCCCGCGCAGAGCCATTGCACCAGATACATGGCACTGCCCACGCTGTGCCACAGCCGCAGGTTCTGGCGCGCCACGATGCGCGGCGCCACGCCATATTGCACCAGCAAGGCCAGCAGCAGGCCGAGGATCACAAAAACCATAGCTGCTCGCGCCCACTGCTCCTCGGTTTCCGCGTGTTTTCTTTTGGAAAGCACCAACAGACAAGCGCAACACGCTATCGAAATATAAGTCTGCGCCTCGAACAAACGGGCTGCCATCTGCCCCGCCATACTCGGCGTGGGCAGGTAGACGAACAGCATCGGCACGGCCACGAAGCCCATGGCCGTGAGGCTACCCCACCACAGGGCCGCAGCCAGCACGGGCAGGCGTTCGCGCATGGCGTGCACCCTCAGATGTAGCTGACGGCCACCACTTCGTAGCGCCGCACGCCCCCAGGCGCCT
Organism: Diaphorobacter sp. ED-3; assembly: GCF_027625375.1. Taxonomy (NCBI): domain Bacteria; kingdom Pseudomonadati; phylum Pseudomonadota; class Betaproteobacteria; order Burkholderiales; family Comamonadaceae; genus Diaphorobacter; species Diaphorobacter sp. ED-3. The sequence goes on from NZ_CP115182.1 coordinate 2,651,803, forward strand.
GCACCTCGGCCGTGTCGCCCTCTTCCTTGCCGATGAGCGCGCGCGCGATCGGGCTGGAAACATTGATCAGGCCGTGCTTCAAGTCGGCTTCGTCCTCGCCCACGATCTGGTACTTCACGGCGTCGCCCGTGTCCTCGTCCTCCAGCTCCACCGTGGCGCCGAAGACCACGCGACCGCCAGCGTCCAGCGCCGAGGGGTCGATGATCTGGGCCGCCGACAGCTTGCCTTCGATCTCCATGATGCGGCCTTCGATGAAGCCCTGGCGGTCCTTGGCGGCTTCGTACTCGGCGTTTTCGCTCAGATCGCCCTGCGCGCGCGCCTCCGCAATGGCGCTGATCACGGCAGGCCGCTCGACGGTCTTGAGGCGGTGCAGTTCCTCCTTGAGTTTCTCTGCGCCGCGCTTGGTGATGGGAATGGTGGCCATGGGTCCGTCTCCAGATTCCAGATGCAAAAAGCAAACCGCCGCGCGTTGCCGCGCGGCGGTCTCACAAATCAAGGGCGATTATGCCGCGTTTGCCGCGGCGGTCATCCCCTAAAACCCGGTGCCGCGCTCAGGCTGCAGCCGCCAGGCGGGCGTGCAGTTCCTGCACCGAATACACGTCCAGATTGTCGAGGTGCTTCATGCCTTCCACGGCTGCCTCGGCGCCGAAGATGGTCGTGAAGGTGGTCACGCGTGCCAGCAGCGAGCTGGTGCGGATCGCGCGCGAATCGGCAATCGCGTTGCGGCGCTCCTCCACTGTGTTGATGACCATGGCGATCTCGTCGTTCTTGATCATGTCCACGATGTGCGGGCGGCCTTCGGTCACTTTGTTGACCACCTGCACCGGCACGCCGGCGGCCTCGATGGCCGCGGCCGTTCCCTTGGTGGCCAGCAGCTCGAAGCCCATGGCCTCCAGGTCGCGGGCGATCGCCACCGCGCGCTGCTTGTCGGCGTTCTTCACGGTGAGGAACACCTTGCCCGAGCGCGGCAGGCGCGTACCCGCACCCAGTTGGCTCTTGACGAAGGCCTCGCCAAAGGTCTTGCCCACGCCCATGACTTCGCCGGTGGACTTCATCTCGGGGCCCAGAATGGTGTCCACGCCCGGGAACTTGACGAAGGGGAACACGGCCTCCTTCACGCTGAAGTACGGCGGCGTGACTTCCTTGGTGATGCCCTGGCTGGCCAGGGTCTGGCCGGCCATGCAGCGCGCCGCCACCTTGGCCAACTGGATGCCCGTGGCCTTGCTGACGAACGGCACCGTGCGCGAAGCGCGCGGGTTCACTTCCAGCACGTAGATCACATCACCGTCGTCAGTTTCCTGAATTGCGAACTGCACGTTCATCAGGCCCACCACATTCAGGCCATGGGCCATGGCCGCGGTCTGGCGCTTGATCTCGTCCACCGTCTCGGCCTTCAGGTAGTACGGCGGCAGCGAACAGGCGGAGTCGCCCGAGTGCACGCCAGCCTGTTCGATGTGCTCCATCACGCCGCCGATGAACACGGCACCGGAGGCATCGCGCACACAATCCACATCGCACTCAATGGCATTGGAGAGGAAGCGATCCAGCAGCACGGGCGAATCGTTGCTTACCTTGACGGCTTCGCGCATGTAGCGTTCCAGGTCGCGCTGCTCATGCACGATCTCCATGGCACGGCCGCCCAGCACGTAGCTGGGGCGCACCACCAGCGGGTAGCCCAGGGCAGCGGCCTTCTCCAGCGCCTCGGGTTCGGTACGCGCAGTGGCATTGGGCGGCTGGCGCAGGCCCAGGTCGCCCAGCAGCTTCTGAAAACGCTCGCGGTCCTCGGCGGCGTCGATCATGTCGGGGGTGGTGCCAATGATCGGCACGCCAGCGGCCTCCAGGCCTAGCGCCAGCTTCAGTGGCGTCTGGCCGCCGTACTGCACGATCACGCCCTCGGGCTTTTCCTTGTCCACGATCTCCAGCACGTCTTCCAGCGTCAGCGGTTCGAAGTACAGGCGATCCGACGTGTCATAGTCGGTCGAGACAGTCTCGGGGTTGCAGTTGACCATGATGGTCTCGTACCCGTCCTCGCGCATGGCGAGGGCGGCATGCACGCAGCAGTAGTCGAACTCGATGCCCTGGCCGATGCGGTTGGGGCCGCCACCCAGCACCATGATCTTCTTCTGGTTGGTGGGCTCGGCTTCGCATTCGTCCTCATAGGTCGAATACATGTAGGCGGTATTGGTGGCGAATTCGGCGGCGCAGGTATCCACGCGCTTGTACACCGGGCGCACATTCAGCGCATGGCGCGCTTCGCGCACAGCCTTCTCGTTGGTTTTGAGCAGCTTGGCCAGGCGGCGGTCGGAGAAGCCCTTCTTCTTGAGCGCGCGCAACGTGTCCGCATCCAGCGAGGCCAGCGCGCCATCGCCCTTCTCGGCCGTGAGTTGATCCAGGTCGAGTTCGATCTTCACGATCTCCTCGATCTGCACGAGGAACCACTTGTCGATTTTGGTGAGGTCATGCACCTCGTCCACCGACAGGCCCATGGCGAACGCGTCACCCACGTACCAGATACGCTCAGGTCCCGGCTCGCCCAGTTCCTTCTCGAGCAACTCGCGGTCCTGGGTCTTCTCATTCATGCCATCCACGCCCACCTCCAGGCCGCGCAACGCCTTCTGGAAGGACTCCTGGAAAGTGCGGCCCATGGCCATCACCTCGCCTACGGACTTCATCTGCGTGGTCAGGCGGCTGTCGGCCGCTGGGAATTTCTCGAACGCAAAACGCGGGATCTTGGTGACGACGTAGTCGATGGAGGGCTCGAACGACGCAGGTGTGGCGCCGCCGGTGATCTCGTTCTTCAGTTCATCGAGCGTATAGCCCACGGCCAGCTTGGCAGCGACCTTGGCGATCGGGAAGCCCGTGGCCTTGGAGGCCAGCGCCGACGAGCGCGACACGCGTGGGTTCATCTCGATCACGATCATGCGGCCGTCCTTCGGGTTCACCGAGAACTGCACGTTGGAGCCGCCCGTGTCGACACCGATCTCGCGCAGCACTGCCAGGCTGGCGTTGCGCATGATCTGGTATTCCTTGTCGGTCAGCGTCTGCGCGGGTGCCACGGTGATCGAGTCGCCCGTGTGCACGCCCATTGGGTCCAGGTTCTCGATCGAGCACACGATGATGCAGTTGTCCGCCTTGTCGCGCACGACCTCCATCTCGTACTCCTTCCAGCCGAGCAGCGACTCTTCGATCAGCAGCTCGTTGGTGGGCGAGGCTTCCAGGCCGCGCTTGCAGATGGTTTCGAACTCTTCCGGGTTGTAGGCGATCCCGCCGCCCGTGCCGCCCAGCGTGAAGCTGGGTCGGATGACGGTGGGGAAGCCCACGTTCTTCTGCACGGCCCAGGCCTCGTCCATGCTGTGGGCAATGCCGGAGCGCGCCGACCCAAGGCCGATGCGGGTCATCGCATCCTTGAACTTCAGGCGGTCTTCGGCCTTGTCGATGGCCTCGGGCGTCGCGCCGATCAGTTCGACCTTGTACTTGTGCAGCACGCCGTTGCGCCACAGGTCCAGCGCGCAGTTCAGCGCGGTCTGGCCGCCCATGGTGGGCAGGATGGCGTCGGGGCGCTCCTTGGCGATGATCTTCTCGACCGTCTGCCAGGTGATGGGCTCGATGTAGGTGACGTCGGCCGTGGCCGGGTCGGTCATGATCGTCGCGGGGTTGCTGTTGATCAGGATGACCTTATAGCCCTCCTCGCGCAGCGCCTTGCAGGCCTGCACGCCCGAGTAGTCGAACTCGCAGGCCTGGCCGATGATGATCGGGCCGGCGCCGATGATGAGGATGCTTTTGATGTCTGTGCGTTTTGGCATGGTATGTCTATCAATCGGTCGCTGGGGCGGAGGCTGGGGCGGCAGACACCGCTGCGGGGCGCCGCGTATTCAGCCTGTCCAGCAGCGCCTGGGCCCGCTCGGCGGGGAGGTTCTTTTGCATCAGCTGCAGCAGGCCGTCGCCCTGAACCAGGGGTCGCAACACTTCGGCTTCTGCCTCGTAGAACGTCACGTCCCACTCCTGCATGGCCTCTGCGAAGGTCGCATCGTCCCAGGTCTTGCCCTTGGCGATCAGCGTGACCAGGGGCATGGCCTTGTTCTCGACGAAAGACTTCTTGTAGGGCTTTTGCTGCCAGCGTTCGGTGAACCACTCGCGGTGCATTGGAGGCAATGTCAGCACGCGCTTGTGAATGGCTTTCTCAAGCGCTGCAGCCGGGAAGCTGAAGAGTTTCATGGCGCCGGTTTCCTTTTGGGCTTACTGGGCCTTGGCGGCCTGCATCAGAGTGGTGAAGCGGTCGAACAGGTAGGCAATGTCGTGCGGACCGGGTGACGCCTCGGGGTGCCCCTGGAAGCAGAAGGCCGGCTTGTCCTTGTGTTCCAGGCCCTGCAGCGTGCCGTCGAACAGGCTGATGTGCGTGGCGCGCAAGGTGGCCGGCAGCGATGCCATGTCCACCGCGAAACCGTGGTTCTGGCTGGTGATGCTTACCCGGCCGCTGTCCAAGTCCTTCACAGGGTGGTTTGCGCCATGGTGGCTGTTGTCCATCTTGAAAGTCCTGGCGCCACTGGCCAGCGCCATGATCTGGTGGCCCAGGCAGATGCCGAAGGTAGGTACGCCGCTGTCGATGATCTGCTTGACTGCCGTGATCGCGTAGTCGCAGGCCGCCGGGTCGCCCGGGCCGTTGGACAGGAACACGCCATCGGGATTCATGGCCAGCACCTCTGCCGCCGGGGTCTGCGCGGGCACCACGGTGAGCCTGCAGCCGCGTTCGGCCAGCATGCGCAGGATGTTCAGCTTCACGCCATAGTCATAGGCCACGACGTGAAAGCGCGGGGCCGTCTGCGTGCCGTAGCCTTCGCCCAGCTTCCACTCAGTCTGGTCCCAGGCGTACGCGGCACGCGTGGTCACGACCTTGGCCAGATCCAGCCCGTTCATGTTGGGCGCCGCCTTCGCCGCGGCCACGGCTTCGTCGATGCGCGCCTGGGTCACGGCCTCGCCAGCCGCCAAGCCGACGATGGCGCCATTTTGCGCGCCCTGGGTGCGCAGCAGGCGGGTCAGTTTACGGGTGTCGATGTTGGCGATGGCCACCGTCTTGGCACGCACGAGGTACTCGGGCAGCGTCTCGGTCATGCGGAAGTTGCTGGCCAGCAGCGGCAGGTCCTTGATGATGAGGCCTGCGGCGTGGACTTTTTCAGCCTCGATATCCTCTGCGTTGACGCCGTAGTTGCCGATGTGCGGATACGTCAGGGTGACGATCTGCTGGCAGTAGCTGGGGTCCGTGAGAATTTCCTGGTAGCCGGTGATGGCGGTATTGAAGACCACTTCGCCGACCGTGGTGCCGGCGGCACCGATCGAGTTACCGATAAAGACCGTGCCGTCTGCGAGCGCCAGGATGGCGGGCGGGAAGGTTCCCTTGAGAGACAAAAGCACTGGGTTCTCCGATGGTTTACGGGTCGCCCGGGAGCCGCAGGAACGGCGATGTTCCTGAAGGCTACTGCTTGTTGAAAATTGCTTTGGATGCGGCCGGGCGACTTGTTTGCGGGAAAGCCTCTCATTGTAGCGCGAGAGACGCATGCCCACTGCGCACAGGACATTGGTCCCGCCAAGGATCCAAACGGGCCAAAGAAGAAAGGGACCACCGTTAAAACGGTGGTCCCTTTGGCATAAATGGTCGGCGTGGCGGGATTCGAACTCGCGACCCCTTGCACCCCATGCAAGTGCGCTACCAGGCTGCGCTACACGCCGACAAGACTTGAATTCTATACCGAAAAATCAGGCCGTAAGAAGAAGTGCGCGAATTTCTTCCAATTCTTTTCGCAGGGTCGCCGTGTTCAAAGGAACCGCCTGCGCGACGCTCATCCCCTCGTTCGCACCCTGTGCGGGTACAGCCGCTTCCAAGCCGTCCGCATGCGGCGCACCACCATCGCGCAGCGCCTTGTCCGCATGGGCCAGCTCCTGCAGCCGGTTGCGCGCACCGCTGATGGTGAAGCCTTGGTCATACAGCAGGTCGCGAATGCGGCGGATCATCAGCACCTCATGGTGCTGGTAATAGCGCCGGTTGCCGCGCCGCTTCATGGGACGCAACTGCGTGAATTCCTGTTCCCAGTAGCGCAGGACATGGGGTTTGACGCCACAGAGCTCCGCCACTTCACCAATCGTGAAATAGCGCTTGGCCGGAATGGGTGGCAGCAAGGTGCTCATGGGAATGGCGCAAAAAACGGGCAGGACTGTGGAGCGTACTGCAGCCCCTTACCGGCGGCCAGGATCTCTGGGCCAAAAACACCGGTTCGGGTCAACTACTTCAAGCTTTGTCCTGCCCCTGGATCTGTTCCTTGAGTTTGGTGCTGGCATGAAAGGTCACCACGCGTCGCGCCTTGATGGGGATGGCTTCCCCAGTGCGCGGGTTACGCCCCGGGCGCGGCGCCTTGGTGCGGATCTGGAAATTGCCAAACCCTGACAGCTTCACGTCCTGGCCGTCGACCAGGCTTTGCACGATCAGGTCGAAGAAGGCGTCCACCATGTCCTTGGACTCGCGCTTGTTCAGGCCGATGTGCTCGAACAGCAGATCCGCCAGCTGCGCTTTGGTCAGCGCAGGCGATTCCAGGCTTTCCACGGCGAACTCCACCGGTCCTGGCTCCATCCCCCGAGTCATCGCAACCTCGCTCCTGTGTGGGTACCCAGCGCCTGCAGCACCGATTGCACTGCGGCTTCGATCTCAGCGTCCGTCAACGCGGCGGCGTCGCTGCCCAGCGTCAGGCGAATGGCCAGGCTCTTCTCGCCCTGCGCCAGAGCACCCGCCGGCACGGCCTCGCCCGCACGCTGCGGCTGGGGCCGGAAGACATCGAATAGCACCGCGGAGCGCAGCAGATCGCCCGCCAGTGCACCGCCAATGGCGCGCATCACCTCATCGTGCGAGACCCGCTCGGCCACAACCACGGCAATGTCCCGCTCCACCAACTGGCGCTTGGCCACGGGGCGAAAGCCCGGCACCTTGCGCTGCAGCACGGCGTCCAGCTCCAGTTCAAACATCATCGGCGCAGCCGGCAGGTCCCAGGACTGGCGCCATTGCGGATGCAATTCGCCCACAAAGCCGATGGGCTGGCCCTCCAGCAGCACGCGCGCGCAGCGGCCCGGGTGCAGTGCCGGATGCGCTGCTGGCTCGAACGTGGGGCGCAGCGGCGCGAGCAGCGCTTCCACATCACCCTTGGCATCGTAGAAGTCCACCGCCTTGTCCTTGCGGCCCCACTGCAGCGCATCGGCCGCACCATAGGCCAGGCCCGCGACCCGCATCGGCTGCGCGAAGCCTTCCACCGTGCGGTCGGTGTTCTGCACGCTCGCATCACGCAGGAACACCCGCCCCAGCTCGAACACGCGCACGCGGCCGGCCTTGCGGTCCAAGTTGAACTTGAGCACCTGCAGCAAAGAGCCCAGCAGCGACGAGCGCATGACGCTCAGATGGCTGGCGATGGGGTTGAGCAGCTTGATCGGCGCGGCGTTGCCGGCCAGTTCCTTTTCCCAATGCTCTTCGACAAAGCTGAAGTTGATGGTCTCCTGGTAGCCCAATGCCGCCAGTTCACGGCGCACCGCGAAGCTGCTGCGGCGCGATTCTGCGCACAGCTTGGGCGTGATCGGCGCCAGCGGCGGGGTGGTGGGCAGGTTGTTGTAGCCCACCACGCGCGCCACTTCCTCGATCAGGTCTTCCTCCAGGCGCAGGTCGAAGCGGAACGACGGTGGCGTGACCGTCACGGCACCCTCTTCCTCCTGCAGCGGCAGGCCCAGGCGCCTCAGCGCATCCACGCACTGCGCCTGCGTGAGCGGCATGCCGATCACCTTGGCCGCACGCGCGATGCGCATGCGCACCGGTGTTTGCACGGGCATGTTGACGCGCTGATCATCAATGGGAGCGCATGCCGTCTCTGGCGTACCGCAAATGTCGACGATCAGCTGCGTGATGCGCTCGATGTGCTCCACGGTCAGCTCGGGATCCACGCCGCGCTCGAAGCGATGGCCGGCGTCGGTGGAGAAGTTGTAGCGGCGCGAGCGGCCGGCTACGGCCTCTGGCCACCAGAAGGCCGCCTCGACGTAGATGTTGCGCGTGTCATCCGACACAGCCGTGGCGTCACCACCCATGATGCCGGCGAGCGACTCCACCTCGCGCTCGTCGGCGATCACGCCCACCTTCTCATCGACAGTGACGGTATTGCCATTGAGCAGCTTGAGTTGTTCGCCGGCCTTGCCCCAGCGCACTTCCAGGCCGCCATGGATCTTGTCCAGATCGAAGATGTGCGACGGGCGGCCGAACTCGAACATCACGTAGTTGGAGATGTCCACCAGCGGCGAGACACTGCGCTGGCCGCAGCGCGCCAGGCGGTCCACCATCCACTGCGGTGTGGCGGCCTGGGTATTGACGTTGCGCACGACGCGGCCGGAGAAGCGCCCGCACAGGTCAGGCGCGCTCACGCGCACGGGCAAGCGGTCATCGATCGCGGTGGCCATGGAGGGAAACTGCGGCGCCTTCAGCGGCGCGCCCGTCAGCGCGGACACCTCGCGCGCGATGCCGTAGACACTCAGGCAATGCGCCAGGTTGGGTGTGAGCTTGAGCGTGAACAGCGTGTCGTCCAGGTTCAGGTACTGGCGGATGTCCTGGCCCAGCGGCGCGTCGGCCGGTAGTTCCAGCAGGCCGCCATGGTCCTCCGACAGTTTCAGCTCGCGCGCCGAGCACAGCATGCCAAAGCTCTCCACACCGCGCAGCTTGCCCACCTTGATGAGGAACGGCTTGCCATCCTCGCCGGGCGGCAGCTCCGCACCCACCATGGCGCACGGCACCTTGATGCCCACGCGGGCATTGGGCGCGCCACAGACGATGGTCAGCGGCTCGCCCTGCCCCACATCCACCTGGCACACGCGCAGGCGGTCGGCATTGGGGTGCTGCTGGGCATCCTTGATCTCGCCGACGACGATCTTCGTGAACGGCGGCGCCACGGGCTGCAGCTCTTCGACCTCCAGCCCTGCCATCGTCAGGGTATCGGCCAGTTCTTGGGTGGTGAGCGGAGGGTTGCAGAACTCGCGCAACCAGGATTCGGGGAATTGCATAGTCAGACTTCTTTGGCGTGCTCTTGAAAAGAGAGCTGCTAGCGCTTGCTACCTATTGTTTTCCACATGAAAACATATTGAAGAGTAAGCTTAACAAGCGCTGGCAGCTCACTTTTTTGCATTACTGGAACTGCGACAGGAAACGGATGTCGCCGTCGAAGAACAGGCGCAGGTCGTTCACGCCGTAGCGCAGCATGGTCAGTCGGTCCGGCCCCATGCCGAAGGCAAAGCCGATGAAGCGCTCGGGGTCCAGCCCCATGTTGCGCACCACGTTGGGGTGCACCTGGCCGGAGCCCGCCACCTCCAGCCACTTGCCGGCCAACGGGCCCGACTGGAACTGGATATCGATCTCGGCGCTGGGCTCGGTGAAAGGGAAGAAGCTGGGGCGAAAGCGCAGCACCAGGTCGTCGCTTTCAAAGAAGGTCTTGCAGAAGTCCGTGAACACGACCTTCAGGTCCTTGAAGCTCACGTTCTCGCCGATCCACAGGCCTTCACATTGGTGGAACATGGGCGAGTGCGTGGCGTCGGAGTCCACGCGGTAGGTGCGGCCCGGAGCGATCACGCGGATCTCGGGCATGGCCTGGCCGGCGTCGATCAGGCCACGGTGTTTCTTCACATGCTGCACGGCGTAGCGCACCTGCATCGGGCTGGTGTGCGTGCGCAGCAGGTTGGGGGCTTCGGGTGTGCCGCCTTCCACGTAGAAGGTGTCGTGCATGGACCGGGCGGGGTGGTCCTCGGGCGTGTTCAGCGCCGTGAAGTTGAACCAGTCGGTCTCGATCTCGGGGCCGTCCGCCACCTCGAAGCCCATCGAACCGAAGATCCGCTCGATGCGCTCCAGCGTCAACGACACGGGATGCAGGCCGCCGCGGCCGCGCTGGCGGCCCGGCAGCGTCACATCCAGCGCCTCGGCCTTGAGCTGTGCCTGCAGCTCGGCGTCCGCCAGCTCCTGGCGGCGTGCGGCGAGGGCTGCCTCCACGGCCTGCTTGGCCACGTTGATGGCGGCGCCGCGGGTTTTCTTCTCCTCGGGCGAGAGCTGCGCCATGCCCTTCATGAGCTCGGTCAGGCGGCCTGACTTGCCCAGGAACTGCGCCTTGGCGTTCTCCAGTTCGGCAGGGGTTGCGGAACGCGCGAACGACTCGCGCGCGCTCGTCACCAAGGAATCCAACTCGTTCATATCGACTCTTGAAAAAGAAACAAGGGCTAGTGCCTTTTCAAGCCCTAGCCCTTGTTGTTTGCGCGCTAGTAGCTATAGAATTTATAGCTACCAATCGTGAACTCAAGCAGCCAGCTTGGCCTTGACTTGCTCCACGATGCTGCCAAAGGCAGCCTTGTCATGCACCGCGAGGTCGGCCAGCATCTTGCGGTCGATCTCGATGGATGCCTTCTTCAGGCCGTTGGCGAACTGGCTGTAGGTCAGGCCCAGTTCACGGGCAGCGGCGTTGATACGGGCGATCCACAACTGGCGGAACACGCGCTTCTTGGTGCGGCGGTCACGGTAGGCATATTGCCCCGCCTTCATCACCGCCTGCTTGGCGATGCGGAAGACGTTACCGCGGCGACCACGGAAGCCCTTGGCAAGGGCGAGGACCTTCTTGTGACGGGCGCGGGCCGTTACACCACGTTTGACGCGAGGCATGTGTTTTCTCCTTGTTCGTCAGTTGATTACAGGCCAGCGGAGGGCAGCATCTTTGCGATGGAACCCATATCGCCTTCGTGCACGTTCACAATGCCACGCAGGTGGCGCTTGTTCTTCGTGGTCTTCTTGGTCAGGATGTGGCGCTTGAAAGCTTGGCCACGCTTGACCGTACCGCCTGGACGAACGCGAAAACGCTTCTTCGCGCTGCTCTTGGTCTTCATCTTGGGCATGTGAATGCTCCTGTTGGTTGTGCTCGTGAGGCGTTTGCACACCGCTGTGCAACCTTGTTGGCCCCGAGCCACTTTTTCAAACGACGCGCCTTGCGGCTCGCCGTGCGGCGGCACTTGCATGCCGCCTATCGGCCGGCACCCTTTCTTAGGGGGCGCCCGCCAAATCTCCTTGCTTACGCAGCGTTGTCGCCAGCGGCGGGAGCGCTTTCGGCGGCAGATTTAACTGCCGGCTTCTTGCGGGCCGGCGCGATCATCATGATCATTTGGCGACCTTCCAGCTTGGGAAACTGCTCCACCAAAATGGTGTCGCCCAGGTCATCCCTCAAGCGGTTGAGCAATGCCAGGCCCAGCTCCTGGTGCGTGATCTCGCGGCCACGGAAGCGCAGCGTGATCTTGCACTTATCGCCCTCCGCCAGAAACCGGCGGATGTTGCGCAGCTTGATGTTGTAGTCGCCATCGTCCGTACCAGGGCGGAACTTGACTTCCTTGATCTCGATGACCGTCTGCTTGGCCTTCGCCTCGGCCGCCTTCTTCTGCTCCTGATACTTGAACTTGCCATAGTCCATCAGGCGGCAGACCGGGGGATTAGCCGTGGCTGCAATTTCAACCAAGTCCACATCCAGCTCGCCCGCCATGCGCAGGGCCTCTTGCAGGCTGACGATGCCCAGGGGCTCGTTGTCCGGACCGGACAGGCGCACTTCAGGCGCCATGATTTCACGGTTCAGTCGATGCTTGCGCTCCTCGCGCTGGCGACGGTCACGAAATTCGGTAGCGATGGCTCTCACCTTCAATTAAAAAGCTACGAAAAGCGTAGCAGCTTACGCACCAGGGATGCGCTTCAAGCAATGATTCAGACTTTGGAGGCAATGTCCTGCGCGATCAGATCGACGAATGCGTCGAGGGACATCACGCCGAGGTCTTTGTTACCCCGGGCACGCACTGCCACAGCCCCTGCAGCCTTTTCCTTGTCGCCGGCGACGAGGATGTAGGGCAGCTTTTGCAGCGAATGCTCCCGTATTTTATACGTAATCTTCTCGTTACGCAGATCAGTCACCACCCTAAGGCCTTGATTCGGCAACGCTTTTTGCAGCTTTGCGGCGATTTCACGACAGTAATCGGACTGTGCATCGGTGATATTGAGCACCGCCACCTGTACGGGCGCAAGCCAAACGGGCAAGGCCCCGGCGTGTTCTTCGATCAGGATGCCGATGAAGCGCTCCAGGCTGCCCACGATGGCGCGGTGCAGCATCACCGGCCGATGGCGCCCGCCATCCTCGCCCACGTACTCTGCATCCAGCCGCTCGGGCATCGAGAAGTCCACCTGCATGGTGCCGCACTGCCACTGCCGTCCGATCGCGTCCTTGAGCGTGTACTCGATCTTCGGGCCATAGAAGGCGCCATCGCCGGGAGCGATCTCGAATTCGCAACCCGACGCGCGCAGGCTTTCCATCAGCGCATGCTCGGCCTTGTCCCAGCTCTCGTCGGAACCGATGCGTGCTTCGGGGCGCGTGGCCACCTTGTAGATGATGTTGTGGAAGCCGAAGTCCTTGTAGACCTTTTGCAGCAACGCTGTGTAAGCTGTGCATTCGGCCAGGATGTGGTCTTCCGTGCAGAAGATGTGACCATCGTCCTGCGTGAAACCGCGCACGCGCATGATGCCGTGCAGGCCACCCGTGGGCTCGTTGCGGTGGCACTGGCCGAACTCGCCGTAGCGCAGCGGCAGGTCGCGGTAGCTCTTGATGCCCTGCTTGAAGATCAGGATATGGCCCGGGCAGTTCATCGGCTTGAGAGCGTAGTCGCGCTTCTCACTCTCAGTGGTGAACATGTTGTCGCGGTACTTGTCCCAGTGTCCCGTTTTTTCCCACAGCGTCTTGTCCAGGATCTGCGGGCCCTTGACCTCCTGGTAGCCGTTGTCGCGGTATACGCGGCGCATGTACTGCTCCACCTCCTGCCACAGCGTCCAGCCCTTGGGGTGCCAGAACACGGTACCAGGCGAATGTTCGTCGATGTGGAACAGGTCAAGCTCACGGCCCAGCTTGCGATGGTCGCGCTTCTCGGCCTCTTCCAGCATGTGCAGGTACTCCTGCAGTTCTTCCTTCGTGGCCCATGCCGTGCCATAGATGCGCTGGAGCATCTCGTTGCGGTGGTCGCCGCGCCAATAGGCGCCCGCCACCTTCATGAGTTTGAAGAACTTGAGCTTGCCGGTGCTGGGTACGTGGGGGCCACGGCACAGGTCTTCAAAGCCGCCCTCGCGGTACAGGCTCACGTCCTCATTCGTCGGGATGCTGGCAATGATCTCGGCCTTGTAGTGTTCGCCCAGGCCCTTGAAGTACGCCACCGCCTCGTCCCGAGGCAATACACGGCGCACCACTGGTTCATCCTTCGCAGCCAGTTCCGCCATGCGCTTTTCAATGGCGGCCAAGTCTTCCGGCGTAAACGGACGCTTGTACGAGAAGTCGTAGTAGAAGCCGTTTTCGATCACCGGCCCGATGGTCACCTGCGCATCGGGAAACAGTTCCTTGACCGCATAGGCCAGCAGGTGGGCCGTGGAGTGGCGGATCACCTCCAGGCCGTCGGCATCCTTGGCCGTCACGATGGACAGCGGGCTGTCTTGCGTGATCTGGTAACTGGTATCCACCACCTTGTCCCCGATCTTGCCGGCGAGCGCCGCTTTGGCCAGGCCCGAACCGATGGAGGCAGCCACCTCCGCCACAGTCACGGGACCAGCAAACTCTCGCTGGGAACCGTCGGGAAGCGTAATGTGAATCATGGAAATCCTTATCGAGTCTTTTTCGGTAGGTGAGCTGCGCTTGACTGGGGTTCAGAAAGCAAAAAGCGCGGTACAGGTCCGCGCTTTTATGGGGGCGAGAGAAATCTCGTGCAGGCGCGAACGGCCAGCCTCAGCGGCTGGAACAGATCTCCGTCGTAGTTCGCGGTGTCATAACCAGATTGCCTTTCTCGCCCTTGTTGGTGAACAGATGTGGCATTTTACCCTCCAGCAATAGAAAAGCCCGAGGCGGGCCCCCGGGCTTCTCGCATCAACCAAGAAGATCAGTGGAACTGCTCTTCTTCGGTGGAGCCGGTCAGCGCCTTCACGCTCGAAGAACCACCCTGGATCACGGTGGTCACGTCGTCGAAATAGCCTGCGCCCACCTCCTGCTGGTGCGACACGAAGGTGTAGCCCTGCTCACGTGCGGCGAACTCGGGCTCCTGCACCATGTTCACGTAGTGCTTCATGCCTTCGCCGCGGGCATAAGCATGGGCGAACTGGAACGTGTTGTACCAGTTGATGTGGATGCCGGCCAGCGTGATGAACTGGTACTTGTAGCCGAGTGCCGACAGCTCGTCCTGGAACTTGGCGATGGTCTTCTCGTCCAGGTTCTTCTTCCAGTTGAAGGACGGCGAGCAGTTGTACGACAGCAGCTTGCCGGGGCACTTCGCATGCACGGCCTGGGCGAACTCGCGGGCAAAACCAAGGTCGGGCGTGCCGGTCTCGCACCACACCAGGTCGGCGTAGGGGGCGTAGGCCACACCGCGGCTGATGGCTTGCTCCAGACCATTCTTCACGCGATAGAAGCCTTCCTGCGTACGCTCGCCCGTCAAGAACGGCTTGTCGTTGGCGTCGTGGTCGCTGGTGATCAGGTTGGCGGCCTCGGCATCGGTGCGGGCCAGCACGATGGTGGGCACGCCCATCACGTCGGCAGCGAAGCGGGCAGCGATCAGCTTTTCGATGGCTTCCTGTGTAGGCACGAGGACCTTGCCGCCCATGTGCCCGCACTTCTTCACGGCAGCCAGTTGGTCTTCGAAGTGCACGCCGGCCGCGCCAGCGGCAATCATGTTCTTCATCAGTTCGAAGGCGTTCAGCACGCCGCCGAAGCCGGCTTCGGCGTCGGCCACGATGGGCAGGAAGTAGTCGATGAATTCCTTGTCGCCGGGATTGATACCGCGGCCCCACTGGATCTCGTCGGCACGCTTGAAGGTGTTGTTGATGCGGCGCACCATCGTGGGCACCGAGTCATAGGCATACAGCGACTGGTCGGGGTACATGGTCTCGCTGGTGTTGCCGTCAGCGGCCACCTGCCAGCCCGACAGGTACACGGCTTCCAGGCCCGCCTTGGCTTGCTGCATGGCTTGGCCGGCGGTGATGGCACCGAAGGCATTCACATAGCCCTTCTTGGCGCCGCCATTGATCTTGTCCCACAGCTTCTCTGCGCCACGCTTGGCCAGCGTGTATTCGGGCTGGAGGCTGCCACGCAGACGCACCACGTCAGCTGCTGTGTAGCCGCGCTTCACGCTCTTCCAGCGGGGATTCTGGGCCCAGTCCTTTTCCAGGGCTGCGATTTGCTGCTCACGGCTCAGTTGTGCGTTCAGGGAATCTGGCATGTTGCTCTCCAAGAGATGAAGGAATGGGCGGGTACCGCTCCCGGGACCCTTGGACACAACTTTAAGTCTTCTATAAGACCACATCAATCTCTTATGTCTTATATAAGAGATAAATTTAAGCCATAAAAATCAATGGCTTATGCTCTATATATCTCTATATGAAAATTCATTTCTCGTATCGAGAAATTTTTCCGCAACGCAACAAACAAAATTTTCGCAATGAGAAATTAGACTTTCTCCATGCGAAATAGCAGGTCTGGTGAGTTCCTTTCCATGGGCTGCCCCGCGCTCATGCATGATGGAGCCTCCGTTCGGAATCTTCATCAGATGCCAAACCGCCCCACCGCATACCTTTGCCTGGCGCTCAGCATGATGCTGGTGGGTGCCTACGTGGCGCTCTCCAAGCCGCTGGCCGCGGCGTTCCCCGTGCTTTTGCTGGCGTGGTTGCGTTTCGGTATCGGCGCAATGGCCATGCTCGGATGGTTGAAGAAGCCGCACCAGGAGCCACCTCTGACGCGGCAGACCCAAGGCCTGCTTTTTCTGCAGTCGCTGCTGGGCAACTTTCTGTTCACCGTTTGCATGATCTACGGCGTGAGCCTCACCAGCGCGACCTCTGCCGGGGTGATCATGGCGACCATCCCCGCATGCGTGGCGGTCATGAGCTGGCTGTTCCTGCGTGAACATGTGGCGACCCGCACCTGGGTGGCGGTGGCCTGCGCAGTGGCGGGCATTGTGCTGTTTGCGCTATCCAAACCAGAGCACTCCGCACACGCCAGCAATGCCCTACAGCCCGAAAATGCCCAAAACTTGCAATGGCTGGGCTATGCCCTGCTGCTGGCCGCATCGCTGTGCGAGGCCGCCTATTCCGTCATCGGCAAGAAGCTCACCGGCGCGCTGGGGCCACGGCGCATCACGGCGCTGATCAACCTGTGGGGCTTCATGCTCTCGATGCCTTTCGGGCTGTATTTCGCCCTGTACTTCGACTTCACGGCCGTACGCTGGCCCACTTGGTTGCTGCTGGTGTTCTACGCCATGGCAGCATGCATGTGGAGCGTGTGGCTGTGGATGACCGGCCTGAAGACCGTCCCCGCCGCGCAGAGCGGCGTATTCACCGTGCTGCTGCCGGTGAGCGCGGCGCTGGTGGGCGTGCTGGCGCTGGGCGAGCGCTTCACGACCATGCAGTTCATGGCCTTTGGCATCGCACTGGCCAGCGTCGTACTGGCCACGATGCCCGCACGGCTGCCGTGGCGCACCGGCCGCGACATGCGCGCCTGACCGGCGACGTTACAGCGCGTGGTCGCTGATCACGATGCCGTCGGCATCCGCATACAGCCAGTCGCCCGGCCGCACCCACACGCCCTGTACCTGCACCGCCACGTCAGAAAGCCCTTCGCCCCGCTTTTCGGTGGGCAACGGCATGAGTGCGAGTGCGCGGATACCCACGCGCTCGGCATTCAGTTCTGCCACGTCGCGCACGCAGCCATTCACGACGATACCGGCCCAGCCATTGCGCGCCGCGCTGGCTGCCAGATTGCCCCCCACCAGCGCGCGACGCAGCGAAGCTCCACCGTCCACCACCAACACGCGCCCGTTGCCCGGCGAATCCACGGCCGCCTTGACCAGCGTGTTGTCCTCGAAGCATTTCACCGTGCTCACGGGGCCGCTGAAACAGGGTAGCGCTCCGTAGCTCTGGAACACGGGCGGCAGCACGCGGAACGCGCCACTGTCGTCACCCTTGTGGGCGTCGCAGAGATCGCAGGTGCTGATGGCCGGGGTCGGGTGTGCGGACATGGAAGGGAAGCCTTTCTGTGCATAAAAGGGGATGGTGCGCCGCAGCAAGCTGCGGTGGCGCATTCTCGCGCGTGCCGGCGGTTGGCCGCCAGAGCAACAAATCGAGGCAAAAAAGAGGCAGCTCGCCTTGGAAACCGGTTTTTTTCCCAGTAGCATCACCGCTGCCAGTGGAGCTGCGGCGTTCGCTGGTGACATATTTCATTTCCAACAAGGAACAACCCAACATGGCAACTGCAAAGACCGCGTCCGCAGCACCCGCAAAGAAGCGCACCCCCAACGCCGCTTTCATGAAGCCCCTGACCCCCAGCCCCGCTCTGGCGGCCGTGGTCGGCGCCACCCCGCTGCCGCGCACGGAGATCATCAGCAAGCTGTGGGTGTACATCAAGGCGCACAACCTGCAGGACGCCTCCAACAAGCGCATGATCAACGCGGATGCCAAGCTCAAGGAAGTGTTCGGCAAGCCCCAGGTCTCGATGTTCGAAATGGCCGGGCTGATTGGCAAGCACGTCAAGTAATCTGCCCTGCCAGGCTCTCTGCGAGAGCCGGGCGAACAAAAACCGGCATGCGCATGCCGGTTTTTTTTCGCCTGCAAGGCACTCGGCAATGGTTTCTTACACGGCAGTGGGGTCAAGGACTGCAAATGCGATGAATTCGCATTTATAATCAGTTCATCGTCCATAGCCAGCCACGACTGCCTGCACCATGATCGTCTGTGTTTGCCACCGCGTTTCCGACCGGGAGATTGCACGCCATGCGCGCGCAGGTATGAGCTTCGATGAGATTCAGTTCGAGTTGGGCGTCGCCACCCAGTGCGGCCGCTGCGAAGACTGTGCCCGCGATGTCGTGGCGCAGTGCTGCGCATCGCAGCCGGTGGCCGCCCTGTACAAGGACACCGATCCCACAGCCGTCCAGCTTGCCACCCTCATCCCGGAAGGCAAGGCATGCAACTGTTCTACGCACTCGCAGGAAGTCTGATCATCGTCATATGCTCGGTCTGGTGGATCCTGCATAAATAGACCGCCTATTCAAGGCTTTTTGGCCTTTCGACCAAGCTGGACAAGCGCCAGCAGCTATCATTTTTATGTCCTCTGACCGATACGGCTCCCCCGGGGGCTTGAGCCGCAATGCCGTGATCGCAGGCTCCGTGGTGGTGCTGCACGTGGCCGGCCTTTGGGCCCTGCAATCGGGTCTGGTGCGCAAGACGGCGGAGATCATCATCCCTGCTGAGGTGTTGAGCGAATTCATCGCGCCGCCCGCGCCTCCGGCCCCACCGGCCCCCCCCGCTCCGCCGCCGCCCAAACCAGCCCCGGCGCCGCCCAAACCCGTGGCGCCCAAGCCGCGCCCCGCTCCCATGCCCGTGGCGGTCCCCGACCCGACACCCGCCCCCGCCGCGCCCAGGGGCGTCGTAGAGCCTCAGCCCCCGGCCCCACCGGTTGCGGCCGCCGCGCCCGTCACCGCACCGGCGGCCCCCGCGGCTCCACCGGCGCCGGCCGCACCCAGCATCGAGTTGCCCTCCAGCGACGCGAGCTACCTGAACAACCCCAAGCCCGTCTACCCCGCCGTGAGCAAGCGGCTGGGAGAACAAGGCAAAGTGATGCTGCGCGTGCTCATCGGCACCGACGGACTGCCGCAGAAAGTGGAGGTCAAGCAGTCCAGCGGTTTCGAGCGCCTGGACCGCCAGGCCATCGACGCCGTCATGCGCTGGCGCTTCGTACCCGGCAAGCGCAACGGCGTGCCAGAAGCCATGTGGAATCTGGTCCCGATCAATTTCGTTCTCCAACAATAAGTCTCGCAGGAGTTTTCATGGAATCGCATTTCGGCATTGCCAATGTCTGGGTACAGGGCGACTTCGTCACCCGCGCCGTCGCTGTGCTGCTCATCGGCATGTCGCTGGCATCGTGGATCGTCATCATCATCAAGGCGCTGGACATCCTGAAGTTCAAGAAACACGCCCGCCAGGCACGCGACTTCTGGCACAGCGAAGACTTCGCCGCCGGCCTGACCAAGCTGGGCTCCGACCCGAGCAACCCCTTCCGCCACCTCGCCTTGGAAGGCCGCGAAGCCACGCAGCACCACCGCAACACGCAGGCCCATCTGCATGACAGCCTGGACGTGAGCGACTGGGTCACGCGCTGCCTGCGCAACTGCATCGACGAGTTCACGGCGCGCGTGCAGTCGGGCCTGGCCATCCTGGCCTCCGTGGGCTCCACGGCGCCATTCATCGGCCTCTTCGGCACCGTGTGGGGTATCTACCATGCGTTGGTGGCCATCGGCGCCTCGGGCCAGTCGACCATCGACAAGGTGGCCGGCCCGATCGGCGAGGCGCTGATCATGACCGCGCTGGGCCTGGCCGTGGCCATTCCCGCCGTGCTGGGCTACAACGCCCTGGTGCGGGGCAACAAATCCATCCTGCACAGCCTCAACAGCTTTGCGCACGATCTGCACGCCTACTTCGTCACCGGCGCGCGCGTTTCGGTACACGGCGAGGCAGCCAAGGTGCTGCCCATCAAGAAAGGCTGATGCGCCATGGCTTTCGGAACCCAGGACGATGCCGACGAGGTGATGAACGAAATCAACATGACGCCGCTGGTGGACGTCATGCTGGTGCTGCTCATCATCTTCATCATCACCGTGCCGGTGATGAAGCACGCGGTGCCGGTGGACCTGCCGCGTGCATCCAACGAACGCGAAATCATCAAGCCCGAAACCATCCGCCTGTCGGTGACGGCCGACGGCAAGTACCACTGGAACGAGACCACGATCGGCGACGACGAGCTGGAGCCGCGCCTGCGGGCCGAGGCCCGCAAGGACCCGCAGCCGGACCTGCACATCCGCGGCGACAAGGACGTGCGCTACGAGCGCGTGGCGCAGGCGATGTCGGCGGCGCAACGCGCGGGCGTGCGCAAGATCGGCTTCGTGACCGACCCGACGCCCTGACGCACCACGGTCGCGCCGGCGCGCCGGCCTTCACAGCTGCCGCCCCACGGGCGGCGCAGCACCGTCGCCAGCGCCACCTGCGGGGGCTGCCTCTTGCATCTGGATACGAATCGACAGGCAATTTTCAGCCCCGGATGCTTGATCTTTAATTGAGAATGGTTATCATTTGATCACCGTAACGCACCGAGACTTCACCATGCATGCCAGCCTGACCGTACCGTCCGCACTGACCGCACCCCGCATGTTCGCAGTGCCGGCCGATTCCAGCCCGGCGTCCCACGCCGAAGGCCGCGCGGTCGACAGCAGCACCCTGCTGCGCGGCCAGAAGGCCGTGGCCATCGTGCACAACGGCGCCGTCTACCGGCTGCAGGCCACCAAACTCGGCAAGCTGATCCTGACCAAATAAGTTTCATCGTGGGGCGACTCCAGGACCTCGGTCCGAAGGGTCGTATTGGCCAGCCAACGGGCATGCCCGCGTAGCCAGGCTTTTTTTCCCTGCACACCCATGCAAAAAACCGGCCCACGCGCCGGTTTTTCTGTTGGAACCCAATATGTTTTTGGTCCCTAGCGCCCTTCCACCAAGCGCTAGCAGCTATCAAAACAATAGCAATCCAGTCCCGATGAGTGCTTACAGCCCGATCGCCGCAATCCCCGCGCGCGCAATCTGCGCGTCCTCATGGGACTTCACGCCGCTCACGCCCACGGCGCCCAGGCACTGGCCGTTCTTCATGATGGGTACGCCGCCTTCCAGCATGCCCTGCAGCGCAGGCGCGCTCAGGAAGGCCGTGCGGCCGCCGTTGATCACGTCTTCATAGCCCTTGCTCTCGCGGCGGCCCAAGGCGGCCGTGTGGGCCTTGGCCGGCGCGATGTGCGCGGACACCGCTGCGGCCCCGTCCAGGCGCTGCAGCCACAGCAGATGTCCGCCGTCGTCCACGATGGCGATGGTCACGGCCCACTGGTTCTTCAGGGCCTCGGCCTCGGCGGCGGCGGCGATCAGCTTGACGTCGGAGAGTTCAAGTTCGGGTTTGGTCTTCATGAGGCAGTCCTGCAGGAGGTGGGTGGATGCGCCCGGCCAGCCGGCAGGGCGCGCAACGGGAAAACGAAAAGCATAGTGCCAGCGGGCCCGCCCAATGCCCCGCCGCAGGGCAAAAGAATGCAACCCATAAAGTACGGGATGGTGCGCGGGTATTGCATTCGGCGCCAAAAGCCACCACATAGAATCATTCGGGTCTGCGCTGTGCAGGCCAATCAGGAGAGAAACCAGATGAACCCAGAAATCACCAGTGTCGGCTCCGCGGGCTATGGCATCTCGCAGGAGCAGCGCCACCGCGTGCTGCGCAACACGTACTGGCTGCTGGCGCTCAGCCTGCTGCCCACCGTGCTGGGCGCCTGGATCGGCGTGGCCACGGGCATCACGCAGTCGCTGCGCGGCGGCCTGGGGCTGATCGTGTTCCTCGGCGGCGCCTTCGGCTTCATGTTCGCCATCGAGAAAACCAAGCGCTCGGCCGCGGGCGTGCCGGTACTGCTGGCCTTCACCTTCTTCATGGGCCTGATGCTGTCGCGCCTGATCGGCATGGTGCTGGGCTTCAAGAACGGCAGCGACCTCGTCATGACGGCCTTCGCCGGCACGGCGGGCGTGTTCTTCGTCATGGCCAGCCTGGCCAGCGTCATCAAGCGCGACCTGTCGGGCATGGGCAAGTGGCTGTTCGTGGGCGCGCTGGTGCTCATGGTGGGCGCCATCATCAACGTGTTCGTGGGCTCGTCGGCCGGCATGATGGCCATCTCGGTGGCAGCGATCGGCATCTTCAGTGCCTACATGCTGTACGACCTGAAGCAGATCCTGGACGGCGGCGAGACCAACTACATCAGCGCCACACTGGCGCTGTACCTGGACATCTTCAACGTGTTCCAGAGCCTGCTGGCCCTGCTGGGCATCATGGGCGGCGAGCGCGACTGAACGGCCTTCCCACCGCACAAGCGTCGCAAGGCCCCGATTTCCGGGGCCTTTTTCACGTCCGCCCTTGGCTGACAGCCTCAACTTGACGGCACGCCTGCCGATAACCCCTGTACATGCTGCCTCGCCACCACCCCCTCCTTGCCGCCGGCGCTCGCGCCGCCCTGATCGCTGCCGCGCTGCTGCCGCTGGCGGGTTGTGAGATTCCCGGCATGGGGCCGGACCCGCGCGTGGCCCAGCGTGAGGCCGAGGCCAAGGCCATCGGTGGCGCCTGCCGGCATGCGCTGCGCGGGCTGGAGGACTGCTTCACGCTGAACCCCAAGGCCCCCAAGGCCCAGGTGTTCGCGGGCTGGAAGGACATGGATCTGTACATGCGCGAGAACAAGATCGAGGGCACGGCCTCGGTACTCACGCAGTTGGAGAAAAAGCCCGCCAGTCGCCGCGCAAGTGACGAAGAGGTGGACCTGCAGACCGAGGACCGCACCTCCCGCAACCGCAGCTGATGCTATTCAAACGATAGCTGCTGACGCTTGCCAGGCAAGCGCTCCTGGCCAAAAACGTCTTGAGCCACCGCGGGCGTCAGCCCCGCTCGAACACTGCCATGCTCTCCACATGGGCCGTGTGCGGAAACATGTTGACCACCCCCGCCGCCACACAGCGGTAGCCCGCCTGGTGCACCAGCAGGCCCGCGTCCCGCGCCAGCGTGGCCGGGTTGCAGCTCACGTAGACGATGCGCCGGGGGGGCTGCCAGCCTTCATGCCCAGCGGGCAGCGGCGGCGCGTCCTCGGCACCGATGCGCGCCTGGTGGATGTCCGCCAGCGCCTTGGACAATGCGAACGCCCCCTCGCGCGGCGGGTCCACCAGCCATTTGTCGGAGGCGCCATCGCCAATGAGCATCTCAGGCGTCATCTCGAACAGGTTGCGCGCTACAAAGCTGGTAGCTGCCAGCGCAGATCCATCCTGCCTTTTGGCCTGATTTGACTGGTAATTCTCGCGCGAACGCGCCACCAGCGCCTCACTGCCCTCGATGCCCAGCACCTCGCGCGCCTGGGTGGCGATGGGCAGCGTGAAGTTGCCCAGGCCGCAGAACCAGTCGATCACGCGCTCGTCCTTGCGCGCGTCCAGCAGGCGCAGCGCGCGCGTGACCAGCACGCGGTTGATGTGCGGGTTGACCTGCGTGAAGTCGGTGGGTTTGAAGGGCATGGTGATGCCGAAGTCGGGCAGCCCATAGGCAAGCGGCTCACCGCCCTCGTCCAGCAGGTGCACCGTGTCCGGCCCCTTGGGCTGCAGCCACCATTGCACGCCATGCGCGGCGGCAAAGGCGCGCAACTTGTCTTTGTCCTCCGGGGACAGCGGCTCCAGGTGGCGCAGCACCAGCGCCGTGACCGTATCGCCGCAGGCCAGCTCGATCTGCGGGCAGGTGTCGCGTGCGGCCATGCTGCCGATCAGGGCGCGCAGCGGCATCAGCATGGCGTCCACATGCGGCGGCAGGATCTTGCAGGTCTCCATGTCGGCGATGTAGCGGCTCTTGCGCTCGTGAAAGCCCACGAGCACCTTGTCCTTCTTGGGCACGTAGCGCACGGACAGGCGCGCCCGGTAGCGGTAGCCCCAGGCAGGGCCTTCAATGGGGCGCAGGATGGTCTCGGCCTTCACTTTCCCCAGGTGCCAGAGGTTGTCTTCCAGCACGCGCTGTTTCACGGCCACCTGGGCCGCCACGTGCAGATGCTGCATCTTGCAGCCGCCGCAGGCGCCCGCGTGCAGGCCGAAGTGCGGACAGCCGGGCTGTACGCGCTGGCTGGACTGGCGGTGGACTTCCGTGAGGCTGGCCTGCTCCCAGTTGTTCTTCTTGCGGTGGGTGTTGGCGCTGACCAGCTCGGTGGGCAGTGCGCCGTCGATGAACACCACCTTGCCATCGGGCTTGCGCGCGACGCCTTGGGCGTCCATGTCCATGGCGGTGACTTCAAGCCAGCCGGGGGGAAGAACCGTGGAGGTGGGCGGTGGTGGGCTGAATTCTGTGGGGTCGCTCATGCCTCGATTGTCTCAGGCCGGCCCACCCCTGCCGCCGCGCGGGCGGCTTTCAGCTGCGGCTGGCGCGCGGCGCACGGGGCGCGGTGGGGGCGCCTGCAGCGGCATCCTTGCGGACCGCAGCCACATTGGAAGGCAGGCGGTTGACTTCCACCTCGCAGCCATAGTTGTCCAAGGAAAACACCAGCGTGCCGCCGGGCGCGACCTGGGGCAGGGTTTCGTGCAGGTTGCGCGACAGGTCCACAGGGGGGGTCTGCGAGCGGTAGATGACCTGCTGGTCTGCGCCATAGATCACGTAGCAAGTAGCCCACGCGCCCGGTGCAAACAGTCCGGCAATTATGGCGGCGGCCGAGGCCGTGGCAAAGCGAATGGCTCGCATGAGGGTTCCCTTCCTTCTTGTGCTGTGAATGCGGCGCATTATTGCGGAGTTTGCGCCCGCCCCGGTAAGCGGCTGTTCCCGGCCCCGTGTCGACGGTTTCATGGAACTTTTGCTGCGGCCCTGCGTTGAAAGAGGCAATGCGCCCCCTGAGCCACCTTGAAGAGAGCGACTGCATCGCCCGCGCCCAGCGCGGCGAGGTCGCGGCGTTCTCCGAACTGGTGGCCCGCTACGAGGACCGCATCTACCGTTTTTTGTTCCGCATGACGCGCTCGCAGGAGGATGCGCGCGAACTCGCCCAGGAGACTTTCTTGAACGCCTACCAGGCACTGCCCCGCTGGCAGCCGGACGCACAACTGTCCACCTGGCTGTTTCGCATCGCGCGCAACCAGGCGTTGGACCTGTTGCGCCGCGCGCAGCGTGTCGCGTTCGTGGAACTGGACGAGACCCTGTCCGAGCAGATGCCGGCGGACACCCCCACGCCCGAGGCTGCACTGCAGGCCCGCCAGCGCATCGAAGCGCTGGAAGGCGCGCTGCAGCGGCTCTCGGTGGAGCACCGCGAGATCCTGCTGCTGCGCGACATCGAAGACATGGCCTACGAGGACATCGCCGAGGTGCTGGGCATCAGCCTGGGCACCGTCAAATCCCGCATTGCCCGCGCACGCGCCGGGCTGCTGCAACTCATGCCACGCTGAACGCAAGGAGCCGCCATGAACTGCCCTCGCACCGAAGACCTTTCCGCTTTGATCGACCATGCGCTGCCCGCGCATGCGCAGGTCGCGCTGCAGCAGCACCTGCACGCCTGCCCCCTGTGCAGCCAGCACCTTGCCGCATTGCAGACGCAGCGCCAGCAATTGCTGGCCCTGCCCTCGCCCGCGCTGGGTTTCGACCTGGCGGCGCAACTGCAGGACCGCCTGGCGCAGGACCTGGCGCAACGACCCACCCGGTCCCGGCGCACCGGCTGGAACCTGCTGGGCTGGATGCCCACGGGCCTCGCCGCGGGGGCCGCGCTGGTGTCCGGTGTCTGGCTGGGGGGGTTGCTGCTGGGCACGGGCGCGGCCCTTCCGGCTGCCAGCCCTGCCATGGCGCGCGTGTTCGACCCTGTGCCGCCAGGCGGGCTGTGCGCCGCCGCCGAAATCTGCCGTTTGCCGAGAACCCTGCCATGAAAAACCCTGCCTGGATTCGCACCCTGCTGGCGATCTCGCTGGCGCTCAACCTGGGCGTGGTTGCCGCACTGGTGCTGCGCCCTGCGCCGGACACGGTCGAGGGCGGCGCGCCTCCCGTGGTCCACCTGCCCGAGTATCTGAAGCTCACTCCCGAACAGCGCGCGCGCTGGGAAGGCATGGAAACCCCCTTCCTCCATGACCTGTCGTCCAACTGGAGTGACATACGCCGCCACCGCGAAGCCCTGGTGCGCCACATCTTTGCTGATGCACCAGAGCGCACCGCCATTGACGCCGAGCAGGCCGCCATCGCCCGCCTGCAGGCCGCGCAGCAACAGCGCGTGATTGACCAACTCTTGGCCGAGCGCGCCATGCTGGACGACGCCCAGCGCACGCGGCTCCTGCAATTGCTGCTGACCCGCTATGCAGAAGAAGCCACCGAGGAGGAAATGCTGCACCGCAAGTGAACGCCGAGATGAGAGAAGGAAAAAGGTATAAATGAGATGGAACATTGAGGCACCCCCTTCGTTGAAGTAGGCAAGGCAGCCAGACATTCCCTTGAGCGGCTGCCTTGATGGTTCAACTTTTCAACGGAGCATTCTCATGAACACCTTCACCGCACTGCTGCTGTCCGCCGCCCTGGCAACCCCGCTGGCCGTTTACGCCGCCGACGCACACAACCATGGCGGCAGTGCCGAAACCCACCAACTGCAGCTCAACGCCGGCAAGAAGTGGGAAACCGACGCGCCGCTGCGCAAGGCCATGACGGCCGTGCGCGGATCGGTCACGCAGATCCTGCCCACCGCTCACGCGGGCAAGGCCACGCCGGCCGATTACGACGCCTTCGCCAACTCCGTCAACCAGCAGGTCGCCTACATGGTGGAGAACTGCAAGCTGCCGCCCGCCGCCGATGCACAGCTGCACATCATCGTGGCCGACCTGATGGCCGGTGCCGAGGCCGCGCAAGGCAAGCACGGCGAGGACAAGCGCGCCGAGGGCGTGGTCAAGGTGGCCCAGGCCTCCAATGCCTACGGCAAGTACTTCAGCCACAGCGGCTGGAAGGCCATCCCGCTGTCCCACTAAGGGGCAGACCGCAAGTACAGGAGGGGCGGCTGCACACCCCGGTGCATGCCAGCCCCCTTCCAAGCATTCATCTGCTGTGAGCGCCCCTTTGCGCCCCCCTGCGCAAGGGCGGGATATGCACGCTCCGGCAAACCAACACAGGATATTGAACATGACGGGTCGCCGACCTCCTCTTTTCTCCGTGATCGCAAGCGTGGCTGCCGTCGCAGCACTCGGTCTGCCAACGATGGCATCTGCCGGCTACTGGCACTCTGCCAACAACGAAGCGGGCGTGGTCGTTCACCCCGCGCACTTCAAGAGTGATCGGACCCGTGAGCAAGTCAGGGCAGAAACCGAGACCGCAGTGCGACAGGACCGCCTGTCCTATGGGGAAAGCAGCTTTCCGGAACCGGCACCCTCAACGGCTTCGACCAGGACCCGCCAGCAGGTGATCGATGCGATGCGCAACGAAACTTCGGCACAACACAGGGAACGCCAATCGCTGTACCCGGCGGGCTGATGGAAAACACAACGCCCGCACGACGCGGGCGTTGCGTCTTCCGTACCGAAGGGCTTCAACCCAGGTACAGGTGGTTGGAGTGCTTGACCTCTTCCATCACCGCGTAGGTGCGCGTCTCGCGCACGCCGGGCAACTGCCACAACACGGCGCCGGCGAACTGGCGGTAGGCATTCATATCGGCGCAGCGCGTCTTGAGCAGGTAGTCGAAACCGCCGGCCACCATGTGGCATTCCATGACCTCGGGATGCACCTGCACCGCGGCCTTGAACTGGTCGAACACGTTGGGCGTGGTGCGGTCCAGCAGCACCTCCACGAACACCAGCATGCCCGCGCCCAGCTTGAGGGGATTGAGCCGCGCCTCATACCCCAGGATGTAGCCTTCGCGCGTGAGCCGCTGCACCCGCGCGAGCACGGCAGTGGGCGACAGCGCCACGGTCTCTGCCAGCTTGAGGTTGGAGATGCGCCCATCGTCTTGCAGGATCTTCAATATCCTGCGATCGATGCGATCCAGATCAGTGGGAAATTGGCCGGTCATTGAGCAAAAATTCGGTGGTGCTTGCCGATTTTAGTGATTCATTCGCCATTCACCCAAGGATGATGCGACCCCATGACAAACGCCGCCCCCCACGCCGCCCACTTTTCCCCTCGCCCCCGCGACACCGACCCGCTGCGCCTGGCGGTCACCCAGGCTTGCCGCCCGCCGGAGCCTGAGGCACTGGCGCCGCTGCTGGCGCAGGCGCGCCTGCCCGCTGCCATGGCGCAGGACATCCAGGCGCGTGCCCTGCGCCTGGCGCAAGGGCTGCGCCAGCGCGAACATGCCAGCGGGCGGTCCGGCCTGGTACAGGGGCTGCTGCAGCAGTTCGCGCTGTCCTCGCAAGAAGGCGTGGCGCTGATGTGCCTGGCAGAAGCGCTGCTGCGCATTCCCGACGCGGCCACGCGCGACGCGCTGATCCGCGACAAGATCGGTACGGGCGACTGGGCCGCGCACCTGGGCAAGAGCCCGTCGCTGTTCGTCAATGCGGCCACCTGGGGCCTGCTGCTCACCGGACGGCTGGTGACCACGCACAGCGAAGGGGGCTTGAAGGATGCGCTGCGCCGCATCACCGCACGCGGGGGAGAGCCGCTGATCCGCAAGGGCGTGGACGTCGCCATGCGCATGATGGGCGAGCAGTTCGTCACCGGCGAGACCATCGAACAGGCGCTGGGCAAGGCGCGCACCCTGGAGGCACGGGGCTTTCGCTATTCCTACGACATGCTGGGCGAGGCCGCGCTCACGGGGCACGACGCCGACCGCTACATGCAGTCCTATGTGGATGCCATCCACGCCATCGGCCGCGCCAGCGCGGGCCGCGGCGTGTACGAAGGGCCCGGCATTTCCATCAAGCTCAGCGCGCTGCACCCGCGCTACGCCCGCGCGCAGTGGCAGCGCGTGATGGACGAGCTGTACCCGCGCGTGCTGCAACTGGCGGAACTGGCGCGCGGCTACGACATCGGCCTGAACATCGACGCCGAAGAGGCCGACCGGCTGGAACTGTCGCTGGACCTGCTGGAGCGCCTTTGCCATGCGCCGTCCCTCGCTGGCTTCAAGGGCATCGGCTTCGTGATCCAGGCCTACCAAAAGCGCTGCCCGCGCGTGATCGACTACTGCATCGATCTGGCGCGCCGCAGCGGCCACCGCCTGATGAT
Organism: Diaphorobacter sp. ED-3; assembly: GCF_027625375.1. Classification (NCBI taxonomy): domain Bacteria; kingdom Pseudomonadati; phylum Pseudomonadota; class Betaproteobacteria; order Burkholderiales; family Comamonadaceae; genus Diaphorobacter; species Diaphorobacter sp. ED-3. The sequence continues at coordinate 2,680,638 of NZ_CP115182.1, forward strand.
CCGGCTGGTCAAGGGCGCGTACTGGGACAGCGAGATCAAGCGCGCCCAGGTCGATGGCCTGGCGGACTACCCCGTGTACACGCGCAAGGCGCACACCGATATTTCCTACATCGCCTGCGCACGCAAGCTGCTGGGCGCACCGGACGCGGTGTACCCCCAGTTCGCCACGCACAACGCGCAGACGCTGGCCACCATCTATGAGCTGGCGGGCCCCGCGGACTATCGCCCCGGCCAGTACGAGTTCCAGTGCCTGCACGGCATGGGCGAGCCGCTGTACGAGCAGGTGGTGCCCGAGCGCCCCTGCCGCATCTACGCCCCGGTGGGTACGCATGAAACGCTGCTGGCGTACCTGGTGCGCCGCCTGCTGGAAAACGGCGCCAACACCTCGTTCGTGAACCGCGTGGCCGACGCCACGCTGCCGCTGGAGGCGCTGATCGACAACCCCGTGGACACGGTGGATGCCGAGGCCCGCGCCGAAGGCGGCGCCGGCCTGCCGCACCCGCGCATCGCGCTGCCCCCGCAGCTCTACGGCCCGACGCGTGCCAATTCGCAGGGCCTGGACCTGGCGGCCGAGCCCACGCTGCAGTGCGTGGCCGACGCGCTGGCCGCCAGCGCCGCCACGCCGCTGGAAGCCACACCCCTCATCGCCGCCGGCGCTCCCACCGGCCCGCGCGCCCCGGTGCGCAACCCTGCCGATGCCACCGATGTGGTCGGGCAGGTGCAAGAAGCCACCACCGCCGATGTGGACGCCGCGCTGCAGGCTGCCGCCGCGGCGCAGCCCGCCTGGGCTGCCACGCCACCCGCAGAACGTGCACGGCTGCTGCGCGCCGCGGCCGACGGGCTGGAACGAGATATACCCGCCCTGCTGGCCCTGCTGATGCGCGAAGCCGGCAAGACCTGCGCCAACGCCGTGGCCGAGGTGCGCGAGGCGGTGGACTTCCTGCGCTACTACGCGGCGCAGGTGGATGGGCACTTCGACAACGCCACCCACCCACCGCTGGGGCCGGTCACCTGCATCAGCCCCTGGAACTTCCCGCTGGCCATCTTCATGGGCCAAGTGGCCGCCGCACTGGCCGCGGGCAACGTGGTGCTGGCCAAGCCGGCAGAGCAGACGCCCCTCATTGCCTGCCAGGCCGTGCGCCTGCTGCACCAGGCCGGCGTGCCTGCCGCCGCCGTGCAGTTGCTGCCCGGCCGCGGCGAGACGGTGGGCGCGGCGCTGGTGGGCGACGCGCGGGTGATGGGCGTGATGTTCACCGGCTCCACCGAGGTGGCGCGGCTGCTGCAGCGCAGCCTGGCCGCACGGCTGGACGCCAGCGGCCGGCCCATTCCGCTGATCGCAGAGACCGGTGGACAGAACGCATTGATCGTGGACTCCTCCGCCCTGCTGGAGCAGGTGGTCGCGGACGTGCTCACTTCGGCCTTCGACAGCGCGGGCCAGCGCTGCTCCGCCCTGCGCGTGCTGTGCGTGCAGCGCGACTGCGCGGACCGCCTGCTGCAGATGCTGCGCGGCGCCATGCTGGAACTGCGCATGGGCAACCCCACGCAACTGGCGGTGGACGTAGGCCCGGTGATCGACGAGGAGGCGCGCGCCACGATCGCGCGCCACATCGAGCGCCTGCGCGCCAGCGGCCGGCCGGTGTTCCAAAGCCATGCCGGTGGGCAGGGCACGGCGCATGGCACCTTCGTGCCGCCCACGCTGATCGAGCTGAACAGCATCACCGAGCTGGAGCGCGAGGTCTTCGGCCCCGTGCTGCACGTGGTGCGCTACGAGCGCGGCGAGCTGGACGCGCTGCTCGCGCAGATCAGCGCCACGGGCTACGGCCTCACCCAGGGCCTGCACACCCGCATCGACGAAACCGTGGCCCAGGTGCTGGCCCACAGCACGGCCGGCAACGTCTATGTGAACCGCAACATGGTGGGCGCCGTGGTTGGCGTGCAGCCTTTCGGCGGCGAGGGCCTGTCGGGCACGGGCCCCAAGGCAGGCGGCCCGCTGTATCTGCTGCGCCTGCTGTCGCGCCACCCGGCCAACGCCACGCACGGCGCGCTGGCGGCGACGGCCGTGCAGGTGCCCGACGCCAGCGCACAGCCCGCGCTGCTCGCCCCGCTGTCGGCGCTGGAGCACTGGGCCCAGGCGCAAGGCAACGCAGCGCTGGCACAGGCCTGCGCGGCCCAGGCGCAGGCCAGTTGCGCGGGCCTGGCCTGCACCCTGCCCGGCCCCACCGGCGAGCGCAACACCTATCGGCTGCTGCCGCGCGAACGCGTGCTGTGCCTGGCCGACACGGACGAGGCGCTGCTGCTGCAGTTGAGCGCGGTGCTGGCCGCGGGCGCGCTTGCGCTCTGGCCGCAGGACGCGCAGGCCCTGTGCGCCACACTGCCGAGCGAGGTGCAGGCGCGCATCGCCCTGGTGTCCGACTGGCGCGGCGATGGCCTGGGCTACGACGCCGTGCTGCACAGCGGCAGCCCAGAAACGCGCCGCGTGGAATGCCAGCGCGTGGCCCTGCGCCCCGGCCCCATCGTGGGCGTGACGGCGGTGGACGGCCCCGCCGATGCGCTGCAGGCGCCCCTGCGCCTGTTGCTGGAGCGCGCGGTCAGCATCAACACCACGGCGGCAGGCGGCAATGCCAGCCTGATGACCATGGCGTGATGCCAGGGTAAATTGGCCTCTAGCGCTTATCCATCAAGCGCCAACAGCTATATAAACGATAGCAATCAATCCGCCAGCGGCCATTCGCCCAACACCTCGTAAGGGCCGGGCGAGCCGCGCAGGTTGTGCAACAGCACGAAGCGGCGCACCGTCCATTCCAGCGGCGGCACGGGTTGCTCGGGCGCGGCCTGGCGGCTGTAGCACAGCGTCATGTGCGGGGTGATGTGCGGCGCATGGGGCACGCCGTCCAGCCCCCGCACCTGCGACCACAGCGCCGTGTGCAGCGCCTCGTACAACGCGATGAAGCCCTGCTGCCCGTCGGCGGGGCCGCAGAGCACGCAGGGCCGCTTGGCCTGCGGCGCGCGGCGAAAGCTCAACACCCGATCGAACCGCAGCGAGAACGCCCTCGCCCGCACCTGCTGCGCCGCGTCGCGCGCCCACTGCAGATGCCGGGGCGACAGCGCATGCTCCCACCCCAGCGACAGCAGCGTGGCGTGCAGGCGCTGCGCGCGCACCTGCGCCTGCAGGTCGTGCCGCGCAATCAGCGTCTGCGCCAGATCGGCCGCAGCCTGCGCCGCCCCGGGCTCGGGCAGCACGGCAAAGAAAAGATGGTGGTTGGGGCGTGGCGCATCGGGCTCCACGCCGGCGAGCGGCAGTTGGTGAGCGTCCATGCGCCCCACTGTAGCGCCGCCCCTGGCCCTTGTGGGTAACAGGCACTCCGCCGGCGCGGGCAATAACCGATTCTTTTAATCGGAATGGTGGCGATCGGGGCATATCGCCTCACCGCCCATTCATCGGCAATTTTCGGATTTTGGTACCCAGGATGGCATTCGTATCCCCAAGCCCAGAAGGCTGACTTCCCGCGGGGCCCGGAACCCGCACGTATGGCCGTTTGCGGCCGCTCCACATTCCATACGCAATTGCTCGGGATTATTTAATATTTCATTAATTTTCAATTAATAAACTAAAAAAGTTTAACCAAAATAATCCAAGAAGAATATCAACAAAGTCATTTGACGTTAATCAAACGGATAATCTGGATGCGGGGAGAATAATGCATCTACGCAGTAAATATTCAAAGTATTTATGTCAAAAAGTACCCCCTCCCCCACCGCCTGCGCCGCGCCGCAACCCGGCAAGCGCACCTTCCTGCAAGAACTCGTCGGCCTGGCCACCGCCTTTGGCCTGGCCGGCGCCAGCCAGGCCGCCACACCCTTCAAGACCGCTGCATAACTGGTAGCACTCCTGATGCGCGTCCTTGGCCGATGCGCTCCAATCGCCCCAGGAGGTGATGACCGATGGACAGCTTCTTTCTGATGGGCGCGCGCCCGCTGGTCGAGTTCAGCCCGAGCATGAAGCTGCACGAGTTGCTTGACTGGAGCGCCATTGCTGGGCAGTTGACGGGCCTGTACCAGCGCGAGATCAGCGGCGCCGGTGGTCCCCAGCCTTATTCGTCGCTGGGCATGTTCAAGCTCATGCTGCTGGGTCAGTGGCACGGTCTGTCCGATACCCAACTGGAGCAGGCCCTGCGCGTGCGCCTGGACTTCATGGTCTTCACTGGTTTCGAACCCTCGGCCGGTGAGTTGCCCGATGCCAGCACCATTTGCCGCTTCCGCAACCGCCTGGTCAAGGCCGAACTCGAGCAGAAACTGCTGGCGCTCATCAACAGCCAGTTGGAGCAACGAGGCCTGAAGGTGCAAGGCGCGCGCGGGGCCATCATTGATGCCACCATCATCCCCAGCGCTGCACGCCCGAGGCAGCACGTCGAAGGTGAAGGCGAGCAAGCCAGACTCGTTGACAGCGCCGACAGTGAAGCGCGCTGGGTCAAGAAAGGCAAACACGCCTTCTTCGGCTACCGGGGCCACACGGCAGTCGACAGCGAAGACGGCTACGTCGAGCATGTGCAGGTGCACCCAGCCAACGAAGCCGAGATCAACAAGTTGCCTGAGATCGTCGAGGCACTCTCGCCTGGGATAGAGGCCGTGCTGGCCGACAAGGGTTATGCGAGCAAGGCCAACCGGCAGTGGCTCGCCGAGCGTGGCATCGGTGATCTGATCCAGCACAAGGGCAGCGCGGGCAAGCCGGTGCATGCGCTACTCAAGCAATTCAACAAGCAGATCGGCTCCATCCGCTTCAAGGTTGAGCAGGCCTTCGGCACGATGAAGCGCAGGTTCCACTTGGGCAGGGCGCGCTACTTCGGCACAGCGAAGGTACAGGCGCAGATGTGCTGGGCGGCATTGGGGATGAATCTGCTGAAGGCCCATCGCAAGCTCAAAGCGATGGAGCTTGCTGGGGCAGGTGCGCCCTGAAAGGCGAAACGGGGCGCTGAAACGCCCCCAAGCACAGAAATCCGGGGCAACAAACGCTCGAAAACATCCAAGATGGCGCCGTAGACCAGCATCACGCCTCCATCCGAGCGGTTATGCAATGGTCTTCCTTCGCGCCGGGCCAGCCGCCGCGCCGCCCCGGCATGGAGGGCAAGCGCTTCGGCATGCTGGTGGATCTGCGCAAGTGCATCGGCTGCCAAGCCTGCACGGTGAGCTGCTCGGTGGAGAACCAGCCGCCCATCGGCCAGTTCCGCACCACGGTGCTGCAGTACGAGATCAACAAGGATGACGGCAGCGCGCCCGCCATGGTCAGCCTGCCGCGCCTGTGCAACCACTGCGACGAGCCGCCCTGCGTGCCGGTGTGCCCGGTGCAGGCCACCTTCCAGCGCACCGACGGCATCGTGCTGGTGGACAACGAGCGCTGCGTGGGCTGCGGCTACTGCGTGCAGGCCTGCCCGTACGACGCGCGCTTCATCAACCACGAGACGCAGACCGCCGACAAGTGCACCTTCTGCGAGCACCGCCTGGAGGCCGGCCTGCTGCCGGCCTGCGTGGAGAGCTGCGTGGGCGGCGCGCGCGTGATCGGCGACCTGAACGACCAGGGCAGCGAGATCAACCGCCGCATGGCTGAGCACAAGGAAGACCTCAAGGTGCTCAAGCCCGGCATGAACACCGCGCCGCGCGTGTACTACATCGGCCTGCCCGATGAGTTCGTCAACGGCGTGGACGGCCAGGCCAGCGTGCGCCTGCTGTCCGACCACTGAACCCCAAGGAGCGCTCCATGCAAATCATCGAACTCCTGACCCCGCACTACGAGGCGGCCTGGCTGCCCTGGGCCGTGCAGTACTTCTTCCTGGTCGGCGTGGCCACCGGCGCCGCCATCCTGGCCGCGCTGTGCGCCTGGGGCAAAGACGGCGGCACGCTGCAGCGCCTGCTGCCCGCGGCCGTGCTGACGCTGGCCGTCAGCAGCATTGCCGCGCCCGTGTCGCTGCTGGCCGACCTGCACCAGCCTGCGCGCTTCTGGCACGTCTATGCGCACTTCACGCCCTGGTCGTGGATGTCGGTCGGCGCGCTGCTGCTGCCGGTGTTCGTCACGCTCAGCGTGGCGATGTGCGCCGCCTGGTGGCTGGGCAAGACCGGCTGGATGCGCCTGCTGGCGCCGCTGCTCGTGCTCTCGGCGCTCACCATTTCGGTCTATACCGGCGCCGAGATGATGGTGGTGCGCTCGCGCCCGCTGTGGAACACGCTGTGGGTGCCCGTCAACCTGGCGCTGACAGGCTGGCTGGCCACCGTGGGCGCGGCCTTCGTGCTGGAGCGCTTCCTGCCCGCCGCGCTGCGCCCTGGCGCTGAAGCGCTGCAAACGCTGCGCGGCATGGGCCTGGCGCTGGCCGGCGCGCTGCTGGTGGTGGCGCTGGCCTGGGCCGCGAGCGGCTTGGGCGGCGACAGCCCCTCGTTCAACGCCGCACTGCGCCTGTGGAACGACTTCCCCGTGTGGCGCCTGACGATGATCGGCTCGGCCATCGGTGGCGCCGCCGTGCTGGGGGCGCTGCTGCGCGGGCGCCACCGCCTGCATGCCAAGGGCTACACGCTGGTGCTGGGCCTGGGTCTGGCGGCCGCCGCCTGGGCTTTCCGCTGGGCGCTGTTCATGGGCGTGCAGGGCGTGCCGAAGTTCGGCGCGGGCCTGTACCTGTACCACATGCCCCTGGGCGGCGACGGGCTGCTGGGCATGGTGGGTGTGGCAGGCCTGTGCGTGGCACTGGTCGGGCTGGCCAGCTGGGCGCTGGAGCTGTTCCCGGCACGCAACGCCCCCGCAACCACTGCCGCCTAAGATTGATAACCAAATCGGCCTCTAACGCAATAAAAGCAAGCGCTGGCAGCTATCAAAATCAAAGTGATATCCGCTGGCGCTGCACCTGAAAGCGCAGACCATGACTGACAAGAACAAGCACCCCACCCCTGAACCACAGGACAACCCCGACACCCAGCGCCGACGCCTGCTGCTGCGCGGCGGCGCCGTGGCCGGCGGCCTGGCGGCCTTTGCCGCCGGCTATGGCGAGACCGTGGCCAAGGGCGCCAAGGGCCTGGTGACCGGCACGTCCGGCACCGCCACGAAGAGCGCCACGCGCGGCAACTCGCTCACGCCCGAGTTCCGTATCGACCCCGTGACCGGCCAGCTCACCACCCAGCCGGGCCAGGTGGTCAGCCCCAGCAGCTGCCTGGGCTGCTGGACGCAGTGCGGCATCCGCGTGCGCGTGGACACGGCCAGCAACAAAATCATCCGCGTGGCAGGCAACCCCTACCACCCGCTGGCCACCACGCACCACGCGCCCATGGAAACGCCGGTGCGCGAGGTGTACGCCCTGCTGGGCGGCGACAACGGCCTGGAAGGCCGCGCCACCAGCTGCGCGCGCGGCTCGGCCATGCTGGAGCACCAGACCGCCGCCCACCGCGTGCTTACCCCGCTCAAGCGCGTGGGCCCGCGCGGCTCGGGCCAGTGGAAGAGCATCTCGCTGGAACAGCTGGTCAAGGAAATCTGCGAGGGTGGCGACCTGTTCGGCGAAGGCCACGTGGACGGCCTGGCCGCCATCCGCGACGTGCAAACGCTGATCGACCCCGAGAACCCCGAGTACGGCCCCAAGGCCAACCAGCTGCTGGTGACCGACGCCTCCAACGAAGGCCGCACGCCGCTGATCAACCGCTTTGCGCGCCAGTCCTTCGGCACGGTGAACGTGGCCAACCACGGCGCCTACTGCAGCCAGACCTACCGCGTGGGCACGGCTGCTGCACTGGGCAACATCCCCGGCATGCCGCACGGCAAGCCGGACTGGAAGAACTCGCGCTTCGGCCTGTTCCTGGGTACGGCGCCGGCGCAGTCGGGCAACCCCTTCCAGCGCATGGGGCGCGAGCTGGCCGAGGCCCGCTCGCGCGAAGACGACGCCTACCGCTACGTGGTGGTGTCGCCCGTGCTGCCCATGTCGTCCAGCCACGCGGCGGGCGACAACAACCGCTGGCTGCCCATCAAGCCCGCCACCGACCTGGCGCTGGCCATGGCGCTGATCCGCTGGATCATCGACAACGAGCGCTACGACGCCAAGTACCTCACCCAGCCCGGCCCGGCCGCCATGGCCGCCGCCGGCGAGGCGAGCTGGAGCAACGCCACCCACCTGCTCATCAACGACCCCAAGCACCCGCGCTACGGCCAGTTCCTGCGCGGCGCCGACCTGGGGCTGCCCATGCCCGAGCCGGTGGACGAGAAGACCCCGGCCGAAGACGTGTACGTGGTGCAGGTGGCCGATGGCAACGGCGGCTTCAAGCTGGTGCCCCACACCATGGCCCAGCCGGCCGAGCTGGTGGTGGAGCGCGAATTCACGCCCCTGAAGGCCGCAGGCGCCACCGAGGAGCCCGCACCGATCGCCGTGTGCACATCGTTCGTCAAGCTGCGCGAGGAAGCGCGCCGCAAGACGCTGCAGGAGTATTCCGACCTGTGCGGCGTGCCGGTGAAGGACATCGAGGACCTGGCGCGCGAATTCACCAGCCACGGCAAGCAGGCCGTGGCCAACTCGCACGGCGGCACCATGAGCGGCGCGGGGTTCTACACCGCCTACGCCATCGCCATGCTCAATAACCTGATCGGCAACCTGAACGTCAAGGGCGGCTGGGTGCTGGACGCCGGCCCGTTCGGCCCCTTCGGCCCCGGCCCGCGCTACAACTTCGCGCAGTTCGAGGGCGCGGTCAAGGCCACGGGCGTGGCGCTGTCGCGCACGCGCTTTCCGTACGAGAAGACCAGCGAGTTCAAGCGCAAGAAAGAAGCCGGCCAGAACCCCTACCCCGCCAAGGCACCGTGGTACCCGGCGCCCGGGGGCCTGAGTAGCGAAATGCTGGCCGCCGGCCTGCTGGGCTACCCCTACCCGGTGAAGGCGTGGATCAACCACATGAGCAACCCGGTGTATGCCATCTGCGGCTTTGAGAACACGCTGGTCAGTGCCCTCAAGGACCCGAAGAAGCTGCCGCTGTTCGTGTCGGTGGACCCCTTCATCAACGAGACCTCGGCCCTGGCCGACTACATCGTGCCCGACACCGTCACGTACGAAAGCTGGGGCATCGGCGCCCCCTGGGCCGACGTGATCGCCAAGAGCAGCACCGTGCGCTGGCCCACCGTGGAGCCCGCCACCGCCAAGACGGCCGACGGCAAGCCGGTGAGCTTCGAGAGCTTCGTCTTCGCCGTGGCCAAGCAGCTGCAGCTGCCCGGCTTTGGCAAGGGCGCGATGAGCACCAAGGACGGCGAGCCGCTGGACCTGGAAAGCGCCGAAGACTTCTACCTGCGCGGCATGTGCAACATCGCCTACCAGGCCGGCAAGCCCGTGCCCGAAGCCAGCGACGACGACATCGCCCTCACCGGCGTCACCCGCTGGATGCCCGAGGTGGAAAAGCGCCTCAAGCCCGAGGAAGTGCGCCGCGTGGCCATGGTGATGAGCCGTGGCGGGCGCTTCGACAAGATCGAAGACGCCTGGAAGGGCGAGCAGATCAAGGCCGCCTACAAGTTCCCGGTGCAGCTGTGGCACGAAGGACTGGCCAAGATGCGCCACTCCATGACCGGCGAGCGCTACGTGGGCTGCCCCACCTGGTTCCCCACCCGCTTTGCCGACGGCAGCAGCATGCGCGAGCGCTTCACCGAGCAGGACTGGCCGCTGACCATGAGCAGCTACAAGTCCAACCTGATGAGCAGCATGTCGATCGCCGCCAGCCGTCTGCGCCAGGTGCACCCGCACAACCCCATCAGCCTGAACAAGGACGATGCGGCCAAGCTGGGTATCGCCAACGGCGACCGCATCGAGGTCAGCACCCCCGGCGCCAAGCTGCAGGGCGTGGCCCTGGTGCGCAGCGGCATCGCCCAGGGCGCCCTGGCCATCGAATACGGCTACGGCCACACGCAGCTGGGCGCGGTGGCGCACACCGTGGACGGCAAGCCCATGGCCCACAACCCGCAGCACGGCAACGGCGTGAACCTGAACGCGCTGGGCTTTGCCGACCCCACCCGGCCCGCCAAGGACAACGTGTGGATCGACTGGGTGTCGGGGGCCGTGGTGCGGCAGGGGTTGCCGGTGAAGGTGCGGAAGGTGTAATGCCTGCCGGGTACTGAGCACTGAGCGCTTGCGGGCGCAGGTGCTGCAGAAGCAAAAAGCCCATCGCAACTGCGATGGGCTTTTTTCTTGTCGGCGGCTTTCGACTCGAAGTTGCCTTCAATGTTGATGCTTTAAAGCGGTCGGTCGATGCGCGGACTATACTTTTTTTGACAATCAGTGCGATCCACCTGAGTGATTAAGAGTGAATCAAGCATAAAAGGAACCATGAAATGACATTTTCAGCCATCTAAGTTTATTGCAGTCCTTGCTTCTGGAGGCTGCTGGTTCTACATGCAGCGGGTGACCTGATCATCACCAGTGCAAGCGGGTAGCGATGTCGCCATGGTCGGTAGCGTCTTACTTTGAGTATTGAGAATTAAGAAACGTCTGGTTAGACAGTCTGCGCAATAAACAACACGGCAATGGAGAGTAGTTTGGCAGGACATTTCATGCACCCACGTGAACTTGAGCTTGACGGTAGTTTGAAAGATGAACATGGCAACACAGTTGATGTGCACTGCCGACTTTCGTTTCCTGTAGCTAGTCACGAACGAGTAGGTGTTGAGCTTTCGATTCCTCACACTGCAATGCCTACGCCCTCGCTGACGAATGCGTGTACGTTTGAAGGAGCGACGCAAGGCCCTCCCGGCCCCATTACTGTTCGCATGAGGGGGCTGTATTGGCAACAATACACACAGACAAGAGCAAATTTGACAGAGTTCGGCCGTTCCACGATCAAATTGCAGCACATTGAATGGCTAGATGTCAGTCGGTCTCGGAATATCTACCACATTCAAAAAGACGAAGTCGTCACTATCCATATGACTACTCCAAAGTTGACGCAGGAAATGCGTCAACTTGGCTGGGGGAAGCTAGCTGACGCACATCCAATTTTTAGCATTCGGACAGGATTGGGAATCTTCACTTTTTATCGTTATTGGAATCCAATTTTCGATCATCAAAACGACACGTTTAGTGGAGTGGCTGGTACTTTTGCGACCTTATCATCAGATGAACCTCCAACAGAATTGGAAGGCATCACAAATCAGATCAATCGGGTGCGCCTTTGCCTATCACTTTTGTCGAGGCAGAGCGTGCAGTTTCGCTCCATCCACGGGTGTGTGGATGGGATGTCGATTTTCTCCCGCAGATATCCCTTGGACGATAAAAATCCGCCGCACATGGGAATGGAGCCCCTTGACTATGCAGTACGGATTTCAAATGTGGAGTCAGTAATGGAACAAGCCGTGGGGGCCGCCCTCCAGATGGCCGAGGAAGATTGGAACACGTTGAGTTTTTTTATTACAGCGTTAGCTCCCGCAATCAACATGAGCACGGCCGATAGATTCATGGCGCTTATGCATGGATTTGAAGCAATTCGCGTAGAAACCACTCCACTTGATGAGACAGAGGCTCAGGAGAAGTCCGAGTTAATTGCCGCCTTAGAAAACGCAATTAATAATGCTTCGACTCGGGTCGCTGAACGACTCAAGGGCTTTAAGAAGTCAGTTAATAATGACAAGCCAAGAAACTTCAAAGCCAGAATGCGGCAGCACTTTAAAACATCTTCGGTGTTGATCGCAGACCTTTGGCCGATGGTTGGAGCCAGTGGCGCCACGGGACTGATTGATATAAGGGACCGGTTAGCCCACATGGGTTGGAGATCTATCGATTCACAATCGCTGTCAGTGGCAACTTGGCATCTGAGCCTCCACGCCGAGAGGTACTGCTTTGACAGGCTTGGGGTACCTCTCTCAAAAACCACAATATGTCCGGAGCAATTGCGAAGAGAGGAATGGTATTCAAGGGCTACCTGGCAGAAAGCAAGATCCAAGGCGCTTGCACGCAACTAAGCGCCATGTATCCGAACATCAGCGATCTTCCGATCGTGCTCAACATCACGCTGAACGTCTGTTTTCACTTGCCCCCACCGGCTGCTCCTGGCCGCAAGCTGCTCCCACAGCCTTTGAAGCGCAGTCTTTGCTCAGCGCCTCCTGCGCATTTCACTGAAAAATCAGCCTTCCGTTCAAGCCGGTTCGGGGAATAAAACCCTTCAAATTTACAAGCCAAATTGGCCGTTACGGCGCTTTAGATAAGCGCCGGCAGCTACTATATTCATAGCATTCAGCGCCTTTCGGTATCACGGGCCGCGTGCTGCCCGACATCCGAACCAAGCCCCTCACCCCGCCTGCCACCACCGTGGCAACAACGCGCGCACCTCTGCACGCTGAAACCGGTCGTCCATCAGCACCACCACGCCCTGGTCATGTTCGGTGCGGATCACGCGGCCGGCGGCCTGCACCACCTTGCGCAGGCCGGGGTACAGGTAGGTGCAGGCATAGCCTTGGCCAGGGCCCATCACCTCGTCCAGCGCACATTGCATGGCGTCGTTCACCGCGTTCACCTGCGGCAGGCCCAGCGTGGCGATGAAGGCGCCGATGAGGCGGGTGCCCGGCAGGTCCACGCCTTCGGCAAAGGCGCCGCCCAGCACGGCCAGGCCCACGCCTTGGCCGCCTTCGGTGAAGCGGGCGAGGAAGGCGGCGCGGCTGGCGTCGTCCATCTCGCGCGTTTGCTGCCATTGGGGCACCTGTGGGTGGCGCTGGGCCAGGGTGGCGGCCACGCGCTGCAGATAGTCGAAGCTGCTGGCAAAGCACAGGTAGTTGCCGGGCTGGTGCGCGTACTGCGCGGCCACCAGGTCGGCGATGGGGGCGAGCGAGGCCTCGCGGTCGCGCCAGCGGGTGGAAATGTGCGGGGCCACGCGCACCTGCAGCTGGTGGGCGGCAAAGGGGGCGGCCACGTCCAGCCAGGCGGTGTCGGGCGGCAGGCCCAGCAGGTCGCGATAGAACTGCGGCGGGCTGAGCGTGCCCGAGAACAGCACCGTGGCCTGCGCCGCCGCGTGGCGCGCGGCCAAGTGCGGTGCGGGAATTACGTTGCGGATGCACAGCGTGGTGGCGGGTGTGCGGGCCCGGCCGCTGCGGCTGCGGGGCGGCGTGGCGGAGCGCTGCAGATCGAACAGCGCATGCGGGCCGAACTGCTCGGCCAGGGCCTGGAAGTGCAGCAGCGACCAATAGAACACCAGCACCGCGTCGCCCGGCGGCAGGGGTTGGTCCGCCTGGGCCTCTGCCATGGCGCCCACGGCGCGCTGCACCGCGCCCAGCAGCGCGGGCGGCACGGTGGCGTGGGCCTGGTAGCTGGGCGTGGCGGCGAGGGGGTGCGCGGGTGCGGTGGCGCCGGCGCGCGATGCGCCGGGTGCGCCTGGCGTGCCAGCGTCTTCTGCGGCCTGGCCCACGGTCTTGTTCAGCGCGTTCCACTGGCGGTGCAGCGCGTCGAGCGCCTTCTTCACGGGGCCGGTGGCGGCCTGGCGTGCGGCGGCCAGCTCGAAGGGCGAGAGCGGCGCGGTGTACATGCTGCGCGCGCGCTCCAGCAGGTTGTGGGCCTCGTCCACCAGCACGGCCACGCGCCAGCCCTGCTGCTGCGTGAGGGCGTAGAGCATGGCGGCGCTGTCGTAGTAGTAGTGGTAGTCGGCCACCACCACGTCGGCCCAGCGCACCAGCTCTTGCGACAGGTAGTAGGGGCAGATGCCGTGCTGCAGCGCCACGCCGCGCACGGCGGGCGCATCCCACGGCGCGGGCTGCTGCACGGCGGCAGCGCGGGCGGCGGGCAGCCGGTCAAAGAAGCCGCGCGCCAGCGGGCAGGCATCGCCATGGCAGGCGCTGCCGGGGTGTTCGCAGGTCTTGTCGCGCGCGTGCAGGTCCAGCACGCGCAGCGGCGTGCCGGGCGTGCGCGGGGCCAATGCGCCCTGCAACTGGGCCAGCGCATGCAGCGCCAGGCCGTGGCCCGTGCCCTTGGCGGTGAGGAAAAACAGCTTGTCCAGGCCGCTGGGTGCGCGGGGCGCGCTCTCTTTTTTGATGACTTCCGTGTCCCCGTTGGCCACCGCATCGGCGGCGGCGCCGGATGCGGCAGCGGCAGCGGCCGGGGCCGGCCCGCCCTGCCCTGGCGTGGTCATGGCCTGGTGCGCCATAGCCGGGGGCGCCATAGCCGGGGGCGCCATAGCCTTGAGCAGCGGGAACAGCGTGCCCAGGGTCTTGCCGATGCCGGTGGGCGCCTGGGCCAGCAGGCAACGCCCGGCGGGGGCGCTGGCGCCCTCTGCGTTGGGGTGTGCAGTGCGGTACACGGCCACGGCCAGCTCGCGCTGCCCGGCGCGGAATGCGGGCAGCGGAAAGCGCAGCCGCACCAGGGCGGCGTTGCGCTGCTGGCGGTGCGCGGCCTCGCTGTGCGCCCAGGCCAGGTAGCGCTGGCACTGCGTGGCAAAGAACGCCTGCAGCGCGGCGGCGGTGTGTTCCTGCACCAGTACGGTCTCGGCATGGGTGGTGGCGTGCACGTAGACCAGCGCAAGCTTGAGCCCTGCCAGCCCGTGCGCCTGGCACAGCAGGTGGCCGTACACCTGGGCCTGGGCCCAGTGCAGCGCGCGGTGGTGGGGGCGCACGCTGTCGAGCGTGCCGCGGTAGGTCTTGATTTCTTCGAGCTGCCCCAGCGCCGCGTTCCAGCCATCGGCACGGCCGCGCACCGTCAAGTGGTCGTACGTGCCGCTCAGCGGCACCTCGGCCTCGTAGCCTGCGCCGCGGCGCTGCTGCACCGCGCGGTGGCCCTCCATGCCTTCGAGCGCGCTGGGGGCGGGGGTGAAGCGTAGGTCCAGGTCACCCGTGCGGGCCGTGAACTCGCACAGCGCGCGCACGGCCACCACGTGGGGGCGCGGGGCGGCCGTCATGCCGGGCCGCACCACTGCACGTGGCACACCTGCACCGGAATGCCATGGTCCACGCAATACGCCAGCCAGCGGATCTGGTTGTCCTGCAGCTTGTCGCCGGGGGCCTTCACCTCCACCAGCGCATAGCGCTCGGCCCCGGGCGGGCGGCCGGGCCAAAAGCGCACCAGGTCGGGCAGGCCGGTGCGGTTGGCCTGCACGTCGCACAGCAGCCGGGCGAACAGCCGCTCCAGGTGCGCGGGCGGAATGCAGTCCAGCGCCAGCGCCAGCAGTTCGGCGCTCAACGCGCCCCAGGCCACGAAGGGCGACTGGGTGCCGTGCTTCTCTTCAAAGCGCTGCAGGATGGTGGCGCGGTAGCGGCCGTCGTGCAGTTCGGCCAGGCAGGCGTTGAACAAGGCCTGGCGGCGCGCCACGAAGTCGGGCGCGGCCAGGTCGGCCGGGCCGCTCTGGAAGGGGTGGAAGAACGCGCCCGGCAGCGGCGCAAAGATGGCCGGCCAGCACAGCAGGCCGAACAGCGCGTTGACGAGCGTGTTCTCCACATAAAACACCGGCGCCTCGGCGCAGTGCCAGTGCGCGCGCAGCGCGTGCTCCACCGAGTGGGGTGGCGTGGGCGCGGGCAGTTCCACGTCCATGCGCAGCGCAGCCACGGCCGGGGCCAGTGCCGGCCGGCGCGGCCCGCCGCCCTGCCCCAGACTGCGGCGCAGGCGCGGCAGCATGCGCGCCACGCGCTGGTGTTCTTCTTCACTTTCAGGAGCAGCCAGCGCTTGATGGGCAAGGGCTAGAGCCTGATCGGAGCATTGCATGCGCTCCAGCACGCGGATCTGGCGGTGGCGCGCACCGGGGGCGCGGCTGGCGGCGTAGGCCTGCGCGGCCAGCGGCCAGTCGCGCGCGCGCTCGCAGGCCTGCCCCACGCGCAGCAGGACCCGCGCGCGGCGCTGCTCCAGCCACGGCGTAGCGCTGTGCGCGGCGGCCAGTGCCTGCAGCAGCGCAGCGGCGTCGAAGCCCTCCGCGTCCAGCGCCTGGCGGCAGGCGCTGAGGGCAAGGTAGGTGTCCACATCGGCCTGATGCTGGAAGGCGCGCGAGGCAGCGTCCAGCGGCACGGCCTCGTAGCGGAACACGCCCAGGTCGGCCAGCACGAACTCCGCCCAGCTCTGGTGCAGGTTGCCGAAGAACATGAGCCGCAGCCGCTCGCAGCGCGCGCCCACCGTCACGTGCCAAACGGGCTCGTCGGCATGCGGGTGCCAGGCGGCGTAGGGCTGCCGCAGGTCAGCGCGGTCGGCCAGGGCCTGCAGCATCTCGGCCTTGCGCATGGTGGGGTGCAGCGCAGTGCCCTGCAAAATCTGTAGCAGCTCGCGCTTGGTGTGCAAGGCGAACAGCTCCGATAGACCCAGGGGCGCATCAGCGCACAGCCAGCCCCGCGACAGCAACGGCGCGGCGGCGTCTCGCGTGTCGGGAATCTCGTCATAGGCCAGCTTGCTCGCGCGAAACCACGGCCCGCGCCGCATCACCATGCGCACCAGCAGGGCCTGTGCGGCCTGGGGCAGTTGCCGAAAGTCGGTGAGGAACTGCAGGTCGTCCCCACCGAGCAGGTCGCCATAGCGCGTGTGCAGCCAGTCCAGCGCACGCTGGAAGTTGTGCAGGTAGTAAAAGCGGTGCGGTGCAGGCGCAGGGCCGGGCTGCGGCATACAGAAGACTGTGCGTTTATACAGTCAATGATACCGGCGCAGCGGGTGCGCCGTTAATGTGGGGATAACGCGCCGTTCCTAGAATGCGGGCTTTTGCCAAGCGGGCCGCATGCACATCCTGATCGTCGAAGACAACGCGCTGGTGGCCAGCGGCATCCAGGCCGGGCTGGAGCTGCACGGCTTCACCAGCGACACCGCGGGCAGCGTGGCGCAGGCGCAGGCCCACATGGCCAGCCGCCAGTTCGATGCCTGCGTGCTGGACTTAGGGCTGCCCGATGGCGACGGCATCAGCCTGCTGCGCCAGTGGCGCGCCAAGGGGTTGGCGCTGCCGGTGCTGATCCTTACCGCGCGCAGCACCATCGAGGACAAGGTGGCCGGCTTTCAGACCGGCACCGACGACTACCTGACCAAACCCTTCGACCTGCAGGAGCTGGTGCTGCGCCTGCGCGCCCTGCTGCGCCGCGCGGGCGGGCGCACCAGCGACCTGCTGGCGCTGGGCGACTGCCAGGTCAACATGGCCACCGGCGAAGTCACGCGCAACGGCGTGGCGATAGACATCTCGCGTCGCGAATGGGCGCTGCTGCAGGCCCTGCTGCAGGCGCATGGGCGCGTGCTGAGCGCGGCGCAGCTGCATGACAGCCTGTACGGTCTGGACCAGGACGTGGGCAGCAACACCGTGAACGTGCACGTGCACCATCTGCGCAAGAAGCTCGGCGCCGATGTGATCGACACCGTGCGCGGCCTGGGCTTTCGGCTGGGCGCGCGCTACTGCGGCGGTGCGGCATGACGGCACGACCGGTGCAAAGCCTGCGGGTTCGGCTGGTGCTGGGCCTGAGCCTGACCATTTGCCTGGTCTGGAGCGGCGTGGCGATCTGGCAGTTCACCAACATGCAGCGCGAGCTGCGCACGCTGCTGGACGACCGCCTCATCGCATCGGCCCGGATGGTGGTGGGCATCGTGCAGCAGTTCCAGCAGGCCGAGCTGGCGGCAGCGCCGCGCGCCAGCAACGATGCGCTGCTGTCGGTCATTGGCCGCGATGGCGTGGCCTGCGAGGTGAGCCTGGTGCGCAGCGAAGTGGACATCCTGCCCATCGCGCGCACCAACAACATCCCGGACATGGCCTCTGCGGGCAACGCGGGCTTTGGCCAGATCACCAAGGGCGGCAAGCAGTGGCGCACCTATGTGCTGGAGGACAAGGGCGTGCGCGTGGCCACCGCCGACCGACTGGATGTGCGCGACCAATTGGTGCAGACCTTCGTGCGCACGCTGGTGCTGCCCTTCGTGCTGGCGCTTGCCGTCATCCTGCTGCTGACCTGGTGGATGGGCACGCGCAGCCTGCGCCCGCTGCAGCGCCTGCGCGAGGAGCTGGTGCAGCGCCCGCCCCACGACCCCACGCCCGTGCAGTCGGGCCGCGACGTCAAGGAACTGGCCCCGCTGGTGGACAGCCTGAATCAGTTGCTGGCGCGCATGGACGCCAGCATGGAACACGAGCGCCGCTGGACCGCCGACGCGGCGCATGAGCTGCGCACGCCGCTCACCGCCATCAAGACCCATGTGCAGGTGGCGCAGCTGACACTTGCCGCGGGCAACAACAACGCCAGCCCCGACAAGGCCGCCAACGCACTGCGCCAAGCGGGCGAAGGCATCGACCACATGCACGCCACGCTGGAGCAACTGCTGCAGCTTGCACGCGTGGAAAGCGCCAGCGCGGGAGAGGCGCGCGCCACCGTGGGCACCGGCATCGCGCAGGCCTTTCGCCTGGCCTGCAGCCAGTCCCTGCAGCGTGCCGAGAACGAGGGCATTCAGTTGCCCTCCCCACCGCTGGACGCGGCAGAAATACCCGCCGACCCGGCAGCCTGGCAGGCAATACAGCTACCGCTGCCCCCCGCGCTGCTGGCCTGCGCCATCACCAACCTGATCGACAACGCGCTGCGCCATCACCAGGGCCCCGCCCCTGTGAGCGCCACGCTACGCTGGCAAGCCGATGCTGCCGGCCCGGGCACGGTGGAAGTCTGTGTGCGCGACGAAGGCCCCGGCCTGACCCCTGCGGAGTGCGAGCAAGCGCTGCGGCGTTTCTGGCGCAAGTCCAGCACCTCGCCCGGCAGCGGCCTGGGCCTGACGATCGTGCGCCGCATCGCCGAAAGCGCCCATGGCACGCTGACGCTGGAACCGGCCGAGCCCGGCCTGCGGGCGCGGCTGTGCCTTCCGGCGCTGGCGGTGACCTCTTCGGCAGCAAGGGACTGACGCCGCCGTGGACCGCGTGCTGCACCTGGGCCCACTGGTCCTGCCGTGGATGTTGCTGGTGCTCCTGGGCGCCTGGCAGTTGGGCACGATGGTGCATGAGCGACTGGCCGCACGGCGTGGCCTGACGGGCGGCCCGCATGGCTGGCGGCTGCCCCTGGTCGCACTGATCGCGGCGCGGCTGGGCTTTGTGCTGCGCTATGCGGATCTGTATGCCAGCGCGCCGGTGGCTGTGCTCGACATCCGCGACGGCGGGTGGTCGCCCTGGGCGGGCCTGGGCGCCGCGCTGCTTTATGTCGCGCTGCTGTGGCTGCGCCGCAGCCCATGGCGGCAAAGCGCCACGGCCGGGCTGGCCACATTCGCCGGCGTAGGGCTGCTGGGTTGGGGCGTGCTGCAGGCTACAGCACCGCGCGAGCAGGCCGCCCTGCCCTCATGGCAAGGCGTAGCGCTGGATGCGCGCACGGTCGCCCTGCCAGAGCTGAAGGGGCAGCCCGTGGTGGTGAACCTGTGGGCCAGTTGGTGCCCGCCCTGCCGGCGCGAGATGCCCGTCATGCTGCAGGCGCGCGAGGCCCAGTCGCCCCAGTCACAGGTGCGTTTTCTGTGGGTGAACCAGGGGGAGCCTCCCGAGACAGTCGCCCGGTTTGCTGCGCAGCAGCGCCTGCCGGCCGCCGATGTGCTGCTGGACTCAGCGGGCCAGCTGGGTAGCGCGCTGGGCCACAAAGCCCTGCCCACCACCCTGTTCTATGACCGCCAGGGCCGTCTGGCCGCGGTGCGCGTGGGCGAGCTGTCGGCTGCCACGCTGGCCCAACACCTCGCGCTCATCAGCGGCCACTCCGCCCCTTAGCAACGCGGCCGCTGGCGCAAAGAGGTGCGCCGCCGACGTCACGACATGCCCTGCGGCGCGCCAGCCCCTTTCAGGAACGCATTGATGGGCAGCTGGATATAGGTACGCCCGTCGTCCTGCGCGGGCGGCAGCTTGCCGGCGCGCACATTGACCTGCACTGAAGGCAGGATGAGCGTGGGCATGGCCAGTGTGGCGTCCCGCGCGGTGCGCATCTGCACGAACGCGGCCTCGGTCACGCCCTCGTGCACATGGATGTTGCCGCTGCGTTGCTCTGCCACGGTGCTGACCCAGGCAGGTGCGCGGTTCTCGGGCGGATAGTCGTGGCACATGTGCAGTCGGGTGTGCGCGGGCAGCGCCAGCAGGCGCTGGATGGAGCGGTACAGCGTGGCGGCGTCACCGCCCGGGAAGTCCGCGCGGGCCGTACCCACGTCGGGCATGAACAGCGTGTCGCCCACGAACACGTCGTCACCCACGCGGTAGGCCATGTCGGCAGGCGTGTGGCCCGGCACATGCAGCGCCGTCAGCTCCAGCCCGCCGACATGGAAGGTCTCGCCGTCCTCGAACAGGTGGTCGAACTGGCTGCCGTCGGGCAGGAAGCTGCGCTCGAAATGGAACACGCTGCGAAAGAGCTGCTGCACCGCGCGGATGTGCGCGCCGATGGCGACCTTGCCGCCGAGGTGGTGGCGTATGTGCTGCGCGCCCGAGAGATGGTCGGCGTGTGCGTGGGTTTCCAGGATCCACTGCACCTGCCAGCCCTGGCGGCGCACGTATTCAATGATGCGATCCGATGAGGCGCTGGTCAGCGTGCCGGACTTCGGCTCGAAATCCAGCACGGGGTCGATCACGGCCGCTTGGCCGGCGTCGGTGTCTGCGAGCACATAGCTCACGGTGCCCGTCACGGGGTCGAAGAAGGGCTCGATATGCATGGAGGCGTGGGGCATGAAGGTCCTTTCGCAATGAAGACGGAAGTGCCGAAGCAGCACCACCAACCAACAACAGTTTATTTTTTGATATATTATATGAAAACATATTGTTTTGCACCTCCATCATGATTGACGACGCCACGACCCTGGACCTGCCCGCCATGCGCGCCCATGCGGGCGAAGCCGTGACCATGCTCAAGCTGCTGGGCAACGAAGACCGGCTCATGCTGCTGTGCCAGCTGACCGAAGGCGAGCGCACCGTGGGTGAGCTGGAGCAGCTCACCGGCATCGGCCAGCCCACGCTGTCGCAGCAGTTGGGCGTATTGCGCCGCGACGGGCTGGTGCAAACCCGCCGTGAAGGCAAATTCATCTGGTACCAACTGGCGGACGACCGCGCACTGCAGCTGATGCAGGCCATCCATCGCCTTTTCTGCAAGCAAGGAGCTTGATCCCATGACCATCCTCTGGAATTCGTTCACCCCCTGGTCATCGCTGGCCGGCGGCATGCTGATCGGCCTGGCCGCGGCGCTGCTGATCGTGCTGCTGGGGCGCATCGCCGGCATCAGCGGCATCGTGGGCGCGCTGCTGCAGCGCAGCAGCTGGGCCAGCGTTGCCAACTGGGGCTGGCGTGCGGCCTTCGTGATCGGCATGGTGGCGGCGCCATTGGTCTGGCAGCTCATCGCCCCCCTGCCCCCCATGGAGATGCCCAGCAACCCGCTGGTCATCGTGCTGGCCGGCCTGCTGGTCGGCTTTGGCACCCGGCTGGGGTCGGGCTGTACCAGTGGGCACGGCGTGTGCGGACTCTCGCGCCTGTCGCTGCGCTCCCTGGCCGCCACCCTGACCTTCATCGGTGCCGGCGCCGCCACGGTGTTCGTGGTGCGTCACGTGCTGGCCTGACCCCATCTCAAGGAGAAACACCATGGCTTCTGCTATCGCATCACTGCTCGCCGGCCTGATCTTCGGACTGGGCCTGATCCTGTCGGGCATGGGCAATCCCGCAAAAGTACAGAACTTCCTGGACTTCTTCGGCGCCTGGGACCCTTCGCTCGCCTTCGTCATGGGGGGCGCCATTCTTGTGGGCCTGGTGGCGTTCACCTGGGCCCGCAAGCGCAAGACCTCGCTGCTGGGAGACCCCATGCAGCTGCCCTCCTCCACCGCGGTGGACAGACGCCTGCTGACCGGCGCGGCGCTGTTCGGCATTGGCTGGGGCCTGGCGGGGTTCTGCCCCGGCCCGGCCGTGATGAACCTAGGGACGCTGCGCGGCGAGGTCTGGCTGTTCGTGGCCGCCATGCTGGCGGGGATGCAGCTGCAACACTTCTGGGATCGCCGCACGCGCTCCTGAAAAAATAGCTGGCAGCGCTTGTCATTGGCTGAATTCATTGCAATAACGCGTTGAAAACCAATACCAGCAAGCGCTATAAGCTCCTTAATTCATAGCGATGCACATGGACTCCCTGCTGTTTCTCCTCACCGCCGCACTGCCGTTGCTGTACCTTGTGCGGCACTGGGCGTGGGCACCTTCCGCCACACGCGCCCATACACGGTTGCGGCAGGAATGGTTTAGCGCCATTGCGCAGCACAAGGGCACCGAAGTGCTGGGGGTCCAGACGCTACGCAACTCGCTCATGTCCTGCACCATGACGGCGACCACCGCCACCCTGGCCTTCATGGGCGGGCTCACGCTCACCCAGGGCCACTGGCCGTCGCAGTGGTGGCACCACGGTTTTCCACCGTTGGGCACCGTCCAGGGGTTGGCCTTCTGGAACGCGTTCGCCGTGCTGGTGCTGTTGGCACTGGCATTTCTGACCTCGATGCTGGCGGCGCGCAACTACCACCACGCCGGCTTCGTGGCGGGCATGCCCGTGGAGTCTGCGGCGCGCCGGTCATGGCAGACCCTGGGCGAGCGCAGTCTGATGCGCGCGGGCCTGTACTACAGCCAGTCGCTGCGCCTCATGATCTGGGCGGTGCCGCTGGCGCTGTTCTACATCCACAGCCTGCTGGGCGCCGCCACTGCGGTGGCGCTGTTCCTGTCGATGTGGGGCTGGCTGGACGTGGACCGCTGATGCCCTATTTGCCGCCGCCCAGGCGGTCCATCAAGCCGCCGCGAGAGCTGTCGGGGTTGGCCACCTGGCCGCTGGCAGACTCCACGGCAGTGACAAAGTAGCTCATCGCCTCGACGGCCTTGCTGCGCTCCTCACCGCTGTTGAGCGTCTCATCCACGCTGCGCCCATCGGCGGTGTGAACCCGCACCCAGCTACGCGGCGTATAGGCGATCTGGTCCACCAGCCGCAAGGGCACATCGAACGCCGTGGCGGGGTAGCCCAGCGCAGCGGCCTCGGCGCGCGAACGCGACCGCACGCGCACCGCCTGCCCGCCCCCCAAATGGAAGTCCGCGCCCGTGACCTCCGCCGCCTGATGGGGCAGGCCCACGGTGAGCACCGCCTGCGCCGGCTTCGCCGCGCTCCACGCCGCCGCCAGCACGGGGCACTGGGGCCGGGAGCACGCGGCACTCGCGGGCGCCACCGTCACGGTCTTTTTCCCTTCGGATTCGCCTTGCTGAATCTGCGGCACCAGCGTTTGCTGGCTGGCACAGCCCGCCAACACCAACGCTCCGAACGCACCCGCCCGCCAGAATTTCATGGATTCACTCCCACATAGAAAACCGCATGGTGCCATGCCCGCGGGCGAGATGCGGCAACCCTCGGGATCCTTCATGGGCCCGCTCGCGGAATAAGGCATCCGCGCCGACCGGCTCCGGCGTCGCCATTGCACGCTCTGCGCCAACGCGACGGCACGCGATGCGGCGCGCGGCTTTCACCGAGGCGCGCAGGAGGCGATCCGCCACCACACTGCCGGGCATTACCGCCCCGGCAGGTCCGCTGACGGATTGCACCGCAGCCACCATGGCCGGGCTTACCACCAGTGCCCACCCTGCTAGGTCAGGGCCTGGATCGTTTGCTGGCCCGCGCATCACCTGGCAGGCAACGCACTGAGGCCCGCCACCCCGCTTCGCGCATGGCCGCAAGCCGGCCGGCCAAGGAGTTGCGGGTCACGATGTGGGGGACGTCGCCTCCCTCATGGCTTTGGCGAGCCCATGGTTGCCGCGGGACTCCAGTCCTTGAATCGCGCCCTCGCGGTCTTGCTCGCCGTGGTGCTGGTTCAGCTTGCGCTTTCCTTCCAGTCGCCCGAGACGGATCTCAATGCCCACGATATGCCGCAGTTGCTCATCCAGATAGTCTGTGGGCGCATCGCCCATCTTCCACGGCTGTGCCTGCCCCGCCTCATGCTGGCGCGTTAGCAAGGCGACCACTCTGCGAACGAATTTCACATCGTCGCGGACATGAATCGTTCCGTGGGCATGGACAACCTCGTAGTTCCAGGTAGGCACGCGCCGATGCGTCTCCTGTTTACCGGGATACCAGTTGGGAGAGATATAACCTTCGACGCCGCGGAAGACGACAAGCACTTGATCGCCGTCGCGTACCTCGCGCCAGATGGGATTGCCACGCGCCACATGCGCCAGCAGCATGTCGCCATCCAGAAAAAATGGAAGGTGGTTGGCCTCCAAACTGGCGGGAGTGTGTGTCACCAGCATGCCCAGCGCGTTCTCGCGGACGATGCGGTGAAGCTCCCCAATCCGGGACTCGGCGAATTGTGCAGGTAGGTACATAAAGCGCGTGGTGGAAAAAGTTGCCGGAAGCCTTTCAAGCCAGGCGCCCGTTTGGCGCCTATCCAAACCCGCTGCGCAAAGGATGGACAGGCCCCCTAAGGCTAGCAGCCTCATCGTCAGCCCTAAGGACTCTCTGCACGAATCCCTGTACGATGTGGCTGAGCGAGCCTGAAGCTCAGACAATAAGCGCATGAAGCAAAGCAGCCTGGGCCTGAGCAACACCACCAAACGCACCCGCAAGCGCGAATTTCTCGATGCCATGGAGCTGGTGGTGCCTTGGGCTGAGCTGGTCTCGCTGATAGAGCCCTACGCACCCGAGAGTGGGCGCCGGGGCCAGCAGCCATTTGCAGTGAGCACGCTGCTGCGCATCCACTTCATGCAGCAGTGGTTCAAACTCAGTGACCCCGCCATGGAAGAAGCCTTGCACGACGTGCCAGCCTTTCGGGACTTTGCAGGCCTGTCCCACTGGGACGCACAGATCCCCAGTGAATCGAGCATCCTGCGCTTTCGTCACATGCTGGAGCGCCACAAGCTGGCCGATCAGATCCTGGCCACCGTGAATGCGCTACTGCAAGCCAAGGGGTTGCAACTCAAGGCAGGCACCGTAGTGGATGCCACGCTGATTGCTGCGCCCAGTTCAACCAAAAACCAAAGTCACGAGCGTGACCCCGAGATGCATCAAAGCAAGAAGGGCAATCAGTGGTACTTCGGTATGAAGGCCCACATTGGGGTGGATGCAGACTCAGGCCTGGTGCATACGGTGCGAGGCACCAGCGGCTGAATCGCCCCGGGTTTTCTAGACACCTCTGAGCCTCAAACCTGAGGCCCAATAGGAGGTGCCATGAGCAAGCAGAGATACCCCGAAGAATTCAAGATCGAAGCGGTCAAGCAGATCACCGAACGAGGCCACAAGGTGGCCGACGTGTCGGCCAGGCTTGGCGTCAGCCAGCACAGTCTGTATCAATGGATCAAAGTCAAGCAGATGTCGCCTGACCAGCGCCAAGCGCAGTGCTCGCAAGCCGACGAGATGCGCCGCCTGAAGGCCGAGCTCAAGCGTGTGACCGAGGAGCGCGACATCTTAAAAAAGGCCGCCTTGGATTCAACCCGTCGCTGCAACACCTTTGGTACAAGGATGCAGCGAGGTAAAAATTCATGGCGAGATTGGGACGTCCCGGACTGTCGGATGCGCAGAGGCGCGAGTTGTGGGAGCGCTGGAAGGCAGGGGATTCCATCAGCGACATCGGTCGTGCGTTGTTCAAGTACCCTGGGTCTGTGCATGGGGTTCTCGCGCTAGGCGGAGGCATCTATAGACCAGCGCGGAAACGGGCAGCCTCGGCGTTGACAGCAGATGATCGTGAGCAGGTCTCTCGCGGCTTGGCGGCGGGGCACTCTTGCAGGCAGATCGCCGCGGAACTTGGTCGTTCGCCTTCAACGATCAGCCGAGAGGTACATCGCAATGGTGGTGCCGCGCGATATCGTGCGGCTGTGGCCGATGAGCGAGCCTGGGAGCAAGCACGCCGCACCAAACCTTGTGCGTTGGCACTGAATCCTGAGCTGACCAGCCTTGTGGCCCAGAAGTTGGCACTTCAGTGGTCTCCACAGCAAATCGCTGGATGGCTGCGACGAGAACACCCGGATACTGCCTGCATGCAGGTGTCGCACGAGACGATCTATCGCAGTCTCTTCGTACAGGCGCGCGGCGTGCTGAAGAAGGAGCTGATGGCGCATCTTCGTACTCGTCGCTCAATGCGGCGAGCGCGAGCAGGCCTGGGCAAGGAGTCTCCTCGTGGGCAGATCACTGACGCCGTATCCATCCACAGCCGTCCCGCGCAGATCGAAGACCGGGCGGTTCCTGGTCATTGGGAAGGTGACTTGGTCACGGGAGCAAAGAATAGCCACATTGCGACGCTGGTGGAGCGTCATTCACGTTTCGCGCTACTGGTCCAGGTCGATGGCAAGGACACGGCCAGCGTGGTGCAGGCTTTGACGCGTGAAGTCAAGCGACTCCCAGGAGGCTTGATGAAATCATTGACCTGGGATCGGGGCATGGAGCTGGCCCTGCACCGAACGTTCTCCATGGCCACTGAAGTCGATGTGTTCTTCTGCGATCCACGAAGCCCGTGGCAGCGAGGAACGAACGAGAACACCAATGGGTTGGTGCGTCAGTACCTTCCCAAGGGTGCGGACCTATCGGTCTACAGCCAGGAAGACCTGGACGCGATCTCCATGCGTTTGAACATGAGGCCTCGAAAAACGCTGGACTATGAAACTCCTGCCAGTAGACTTCAGCGAGCCGTTGCAGCGACGGGTTGAATCCAAGGCAGCGTACTTTGCCAAGCAGTCCGGGTGAAGTACGCATTTATCGAGCGGCATGAACACGAGCACAGCGTGCGCCGCATGTGCAAGATCATGACGGTGCACCCCAGCGGCTACTACGCCTGGAAGGCCGATCCGGTGAGCCCACGCGCCCAGGACGATCAACGGGTGCTGGGCCTGCTCAAGCACGCGTGGTTGGAGAGCGGCGGCGTGTACGGCTACCGCAAGCTCACCCTGGACATGCGCGATCTAGGCGAGTCCTGCGGCAAGCACCGCGTGGCCCGATTGCTCAAACTCGAAGGACTGCGCTCGCAGACCGGCTACCGCCGTCGCCCTGGCATGCGTGGTGGCAAGCCCGCGGTCGTCGCGCCCAACCACCTGCAGCGCCAGTTCTCCGTGGCGCAGCCCAATCAATCCTGGGTGACCGACATCACCTACATCCGCACCCATGAGGGCTGGCTGTACCTGGCCGTGGTGGTCGATCTGTTCTCGCGTCAGGTGGTCGGCTGGTCAATGGGTAGCCGCATCGATACCGGGCTGGCGCTCGATGCGCTGGTGATGGCCTTGTGGCGTCGTCGACCCGAGCAGCCAGTCACAGTGCATTCGGATCAAGGCAGTCAATTCACTGGGCATGACTGGCAGGACTTCCTACGCGACCACAAGCTGATCTGCAGCATGAGCCGTCGCGGCAACTGCCACGACAACGCCGTGACCGAGGGTGTGCAGAATTTTGTGTAAACGGACAATCCACCGCCGGCGTAAGCCGGCCTGTCCGTAAGCACAATGAACACCAAGAAACACGACGTACCCGAAGAACTGCTGTCTGGCCTGCTGGCCAGCTACAAGAAGCCCGAAGACCTCATCGGCGAGAACGGCCTGCTCAAGCAGTTGACCAAGCTGCTGGTGGAGCGAGCCCTAGACGCCGAACTGACCGAGCATCTGGGCCACGAACGCAACGAAGCGGTAGCCAACACCACTGGCAACACCCGCAATGGCAAGAGCAAGAAGACCCTCAAGGGCGATTTCGGCGAGTTGCCCATCGAGGTGCCACGTGACCGCCATGGCAGCTTCGAGCCCCAGCTCATCCCCAAGCACCAGACCCGCTGGGCCGGCTTCGACGACAAAATCATCTCGCTGTACGCCCGCGGCATGACGGTGCGCGAGATACAGGCCCACCTGGAGGAGATGTACGGCACCGAGGTCTCGCCCAGCCTGATTTCCTCGGTGACCGACGCCGTGGCCGATGAGGTCAAGACCTGGCAAGCCCGCCCGCTCGATGCAATCTACCCCATCGTCTATCTGGACTGCATCCATGTGAAGGTGCGCGAGGGCGCGGTGCGGGTCAAGGCGGTGTACCTGGCCATCGGCATCACCATGACGGGCGACAAGGAGGTGCTGGGCCTGTGGCTGGCCCAGACCGAGGGCGCCAAGTTCTGGCTGCAGGTGGTCACCGAGTTGCGCAACCGGGGCGTGCAGGACATCTTCATCGCCTGCGTCGATGGGCTCAAGGGCTTCCCTGACGCCATCGAGGCAGTCTTCCCCAAGGCGGTGGTGCAACTGTGCATCGTTCACATGGTGCGTCACAGCCTGAACTACGTCTCATGGAAGCGCCGCAAGGAAGTGGCGGCCGACCTGCGCCGTATCTACACGGCCGCCACCGCCGAGGAGGCCGAACTGATGCTCGCAGAGTTCGAGGCCCGATGGGATGCCGAGTACCTGCCCATCGGCCAGTCCTGGCGCAGGAACTGGAGCCGCTTGACCCCGTTCTTTGACTACCCGCCGGAAATCCGCAAGGTCATCTACACCACCAATGCCATCGAGTCGGTGAACATGAGCCTGAGGAAGCTGACCAAGAACCGGGGCTCGTTCCCCAGCGACGAGGCGCTGACCAAGCTGTTCTACCTGGCGCTGCGCAACATCAGCCAGAAGTGGACCATGCCCATCCGGGATTGGAAGGCCGCGCTGACCCGCTTTACCATTCAGTTCGGAGACCGCATCTCCGTCAATTGAAGTCCGACCCGTTTACACAAAAATTCGGACACGCCCCCGTGACCGAGAGCTTCTTCCAGTTGCTCAAGCGCGAACGCATCCGCCGCCAGATCTATCCGACCCGCGATGACGCGAGAGCCGATGTCTTCAACTACATCGAGATGTTCTACAACCCTAAGCGCCGCCATGGCACTGCCGGAGATACTTCGCCGGTAGAGTTCGAGAGACGCCATTCCCAACGGCTCAAAAGTGTCTAGGGAATCCGGGGCGATTCAGACATGAGGAATTTCGTCGGACAGTGACCGGCAAAGCTCCTGTGTGTTGATGCTCAAGCTCCGAACAGCCTCTGGAAGCGCCATCCATTGCGCATATGCCTCTCTGTATGCAGGGTTACGTCGAAGAAATTCCCAAGCCCATTGCCGGGATGACTTCGGACCCACTTGCTCTTTGTCTGCTTGCACCGTACTCATCTTTCCCTCCCCAGTTGAAAGTCCATGGACGTAATCAGGTGGTCTGGATCGTGACAAAACAGGGCCCAGATGCAAGCCCTCCGTGTCACAGCTATGTCACAGTTGGGGGGAAATTTCAACACTATTCGGCATCAATCTGGGATGCTAAAATTGATTCGTCTCGAGTGAAGACAGCACTGAGCATCAATCGGCAATACTCCGCGCCAGAGTTCGTAATGAGAAGGTCGCGTGTTCGATTCATGTCTCCGGCACCACAATCAAAGCCCCTGATTCGCAAGAGTCAGGGGCTTTTGCTTTGGCGGAATGCATGGGAAGTCCGCCGCTCTCGGGAGCTTTGAACCATCCGTTGCGGCTTCTCTGCCATTCACCCTCCGCAGCGCAAAGCCGACTTAAAGACCCCTTCGACCTCTAGCGAGCATCCAGCAAGCGCTGACCGCTATATTTTTTGCATCGCCGACAATCCAGAGTTCCTGAATCCGGACCCTGCCATGCTCCTTGCGACGCACTTCGCACTGTTGGCCCTCCGACGCTGGGCCTGGCTACTGGCCGTAGCTGCTTGTGTAGTAGCAGCAAACGCGCAGCCGGCTGCTGCCCTGGAGTCGCCCTCCTCCGCGGACCCGGCAGCGCCCTCGCCCACGCTGGCGCAGCATTACCACCCGGGCGTGGTGGTCGCGGACTATTGGGTGAGCGAAAAATACGACGGTGTGCGCGCCCTCTGGACCGGTCAGCAACTGATCAGCCGGCAGGGCCTGCCCATCCGGGCGCCAGCGTGGTTCACCGCCGGCTGGCCGCCGGTACCGATGGATGGCGAACTGTGGGCCGGCCGCGGCCAGTTTGCCGCCGCGCAGGCGACCGTGGCGCAGGCCACGCCCGACGATGCCCGGTGGCGCGCGCTGCGATACATGGTGTTCGACCTGCCGCGAGCGCCGGGCGGTTTCGGCGAGCGCCTGCCCCTGCTGCGCCGCACCGTGGCCCATCTGGGCCAGCCGTGGGTCCAGCCTGCCGCGCAATGGAGGGTGTCCAGCCACACGGAACTGATGGGGCAGCTGCACCGGCTGGAGAAGGCCGGCGCCGAGGGACTGATGCTGCGCCGAGACGACGCGCCCTACCGTGGCGGGCGCAGCGACGATCTGCTCAAGCTCAAGACCTTCGAGGACGCGGAAGCCGTGGTGGTAGGGCACGTGCCCGGACGCGGCAAATACGCGGGCAAGACCGGCGCGCTGCTGGTGGCGCTGCCCGACGGCCGGCGCCTGCGCTTGGGCAGCGGCCTGCCGGATGCGGTGCGGCGCAATCCACCGCCGGTGGGCACCGTGGTGACCTACCGCTTCAACGGCACCCACGCAAGCGGCTTGCCGCGGTTTGCGCGCTTCTGGCGAGTGCGCGCCGACGCGCCCTCTGCGGCCAACGCAGCCGCTGCCGGCGGGCAGGCCAATCTGGAGCCCGCCCCAGCAAGAAACAGAGGCAAATGAGGTCCTAGCGCATACCCAGCAAGCGCTGGCAGCTATCAAAACAAAAGCAAAAGTGGCGGTCGCCCGCCCCTTTTCAGCCCGCCCCTCCTGCGAGAGGCGCTGCCGGCACTTCAGATGGTGCGGCCAAACGGGCCGTCGCTGCCCACCTGCACCAGCGACTCAGGGTCGTTGGCGCGGGGCTTGCGGCTGCCGCCCGTGCCCTGCGTCACGCAGTCGGCGTAATAACGCACGTTGCCGTTGTCGTCCTCGATCTCCACCAGGCCGTGGATGTCGGTCTCAAACCCCGGGCAGAGCTTGGAGAACTCGCGCGAGAACTTGAGGTAGTCCACGATCTTCTTGTTGAACACCTCGCCGGGAATCAGCAGCGGAATGCCCGGCGGGTACGGCGTGATCAGGCTGGTGGTGATGCGGCCTTCCAGCTGGTCGATCTCCACGCGCTCGGTCTTGCGCTGCGCGATGTGGGCATAGGCGTCGCTGGGCTTCATGGCCGGCGTGAGGTCCGAGAGGTACATCTCGGTCGTCAGGCGGGCGATGTCGTACTTGGCGTACAGCTGGTGCACATGCTGGCAGAGATCCTTCAGGCCCATGCGCTCGTAGCGCTTGTGCTGCTGGCAGAACTCGGGAAGGATGCGCCACATGGGCTGGTTCTTCTCGTAGTCGTCCTTGAACTGCTGCAGCGCGGCCAGCAGCGTATTCCAGCGGCCCTTGGTGATGCCGATGGTGAACATGATGAAGAACGAGTACAGGCCCGTCTTCTCCACCACCACGCCGTGCTCGGACAGGTATTTGGTGACGATGCTGGCCGGAATGCCGGTCTTGTCGAACTTGCCGTCCAGGTTCAGGCCGGGCGTGACGATGGTGGACTTGATCGGGTCCAGCATGTTGAAGCCGTCGGCCAGCGCGCCGAAGCCATGCCACTTGCTCGGGCCGTTCTTCTTGCCCTTGGCGTCGCCGCGGATGATCCAGTCGTCTGCACGGCCGACACCCTCGTCGGCGAGCTTGTCGGGGCCCCAGACCTTGAACCACCAGTCGTCCTTGCCGAACTCGTCCTCCACCTTGCGCATGGCGCGGCGAAAGTCCAGGGCTTCGACCAGGCTTTCCTCCACCAGGGCGGTGCCGCCGGGCGGCTCCATCATGGCCGCAGCCACGTCGCAGCTGGCGATGATGCTGTACTGCGGGCTGGTCGAGGTGTGCATCAGGTACGCCTCGTTGAACAGGTGACGGTCCAGCTTGGTCGTTTGACTGTCCTGCACCAGCACATGGCTGGCCTGGCTGATGCCGGCCAGCAGCTTGTGGATGGACTGCGTGGCGTACACCACCGACTGCTTGGGCCGCGCGCGTTTTTTTCCCATGGCGTGGTAACTGCCGTAGAACGGGTGGAAGGCCGCGTGGGGCAGCCAGGCCTCGTCGAAGTGCAGGTTCTCGACGTAGCCGTCGAGCATGCCCTTGATGGTCTCGGTGTTGTAGAGCACACCGTCGTAGGTCGACTGCGTGAGGGTCAGCACGCGCGGCTTGACCTTCTTGGCGTCCACGCCCTTGAGCAGCGGGTTGGCCTTGATCTTCGCCTGGATGGTCGCGGGCTCGAATTCGCTTTGCGGAATGGGCCCGATGATGCCGAAGTGGTTGCGCGTGGGTTTCAGGAACACGGGGATCGCCCCGGTCATGATGATGCTGTGCAGGATGGACTTGTGGCAGTTGCGGTCCACCACCACCACGTCGCCCGGTGCCACGGTGTGGTGCCACACCATCTTGTTGGAGGTGGACGTGCCGTTGGTCACGAAGAAGCAGTGGTCGGCGTTGAAGATGCGCGCGGCGTTGCGCTCGCTCTCGCCGATGGCGCCGTTGTGGTCCAGCAGCTGGCCCAGTTCTTCCACGGCATTGCAGACGTCCGCGCGCAGCATGTTCTCACCATAGAACTGGTGGTACATCTGGCCCACGGGGCTCTTGAGGAACGCCACGCCGCCCGAGTGGCCCGGGCAGTGCCAGCTGTAGGAGCCGTCTTCCGCGTAATCCAGCAGCGCCTTGAAGAATGGCGGCTGCACGCCCTCCAGGTAGCTCTTGGCCTCGCGGATGATGTGCTTGGCCACGAACTCGGGCGTGTCCTCGAACATGTGGATGAAGCCGTGCAGCTCGCGCAGGATGTCGTTGGGCAGGTGGCGCGCGGTCTTGGTCTCGCCGTGCACGTAGATCGGCACGTCGGCGTTCTTGCGGCGTACCTCTTCGATGAAGGCGCGCAGGCTGTGCACGATGGGATCCTGGCCCGTGCCCAGCGTGAATTCCTCGTCGTCGATCGACAGGATGAACGCGCTGGCGCGGCTTTGCTGCTGGGCGAACTGCGACAGGTCGCCGTAGCTGGTCACGCCCAGGACCTCGAACCCTTCCGCCTCGATGGCCTGCGCCAGCGCCCGGATCCCCAGGCCGGAGGTGTTCTCTGAACGATAGTCCTCGTCGATGATGACGATGGGAAAGCGAAATTTCATGCGCTGCCTCCGATGACCGGGCCAAAAAAACGAAAGAGGCGCGCAGTGTAAGGAATATGCGTGCTATCCCTATGAACACCGCAGCATTTCGCCCAGAATCCATCGACCTGGAAACAACACCGCGCCGCCCGCCGGCGCGCACCCGACAGAGAGGGAAGGAGAAAACACATGAATCTGGACGCATCCACGCTCTGGTGGCTCATGGCCGGGGTGGCCGTGGTGGCCGAGCTGCTCACCGGCACCTTTTACCTGCTGATGCTGGCCGTGGGCCTGGCGGCCGGCGCACTCGCGGCCCACGCGGGCCTGGGCAACACGGCGCAGATCCTGGTGAGCGCACTGGTCGGGGCCGGCACCGTGCTGGGGGCCTACGTCAAGCGCCGCAGCCGGCCGGGCGAGCCATCCGCGCGGGCCGACCGCAGCGTGAACCTGGACGTGGGCGAGACGGTGTTCATCGACGCTTGGCAGCCCGACGGCACGGCCGTCGTGAAGTACCGCGGCGCGAGCTGGACCGCCATCCACCGCCCGGGCATCACGCCCGCCACTGGCCCGCACCGCGTGGCCGAACTGGTGGGCAACCGCCTGCTGGTGGATCCGCTGTAGTCATCCAGAACCGGGAGCGGCCTCGCTACCATCCGCCATGCCCTTCACCGCCGCACGCGGCACAGAAAGAAAAACCTCATGGAAATCGCCATCATCCTCTTCGTCATCGCGGTGATCTTCATCGCGCGCGCCGTCAAGATCGTGCCGCAGCAGCATGCCTGGGTGAAGGAGCGCCTGGGCAAGTACGCCGGCACGCTCACGCCGGGGCCGAAGTTCATCATCCCCTTCGTCGACCGCATCGCCTACAAGCACAGCCTGAAGGAAATCCCCCTGGACGTGCCCAGCCAGGTCTGCATCACCAAGGACAACACCCAACTGCAGGTGGACGGCATCCTGTACTTCCAGGTGACCGACCCCATGCGCGCCAGCTACGGTTCGTCCAACTACATCACCGCCATCTCGCAGCTGGCCCAGACCACGCTGCGCAGCGTGATCGGCAAGCTGGAGCTGGACAAAACGTTCGAAGAGCGCGACATGATCAACGCCCAGGTGGTGCAGGCCATCGACGAAGCGGCGCTGAACTGGGGCGTGAAGGTGCTGCGCTACGAGATCAAGGACCTGACGCCGCCCGCCGAGATCCTGCGCGCCATGCAGGCCCAGATCACCGCCGAGCGTGAAAAGCGCGCATTGATTGCCGCTTCGGAAGGCCGCCGCCAGGAACAGATCAACATCGCCACCGGCGAGCGTGAGGCCTTCATCGCCCGCTCCGAAGGTGAAAAGCAAGCCGCCATCAACAACGCCCAGGGCGAGGCCGCCGCCATCACCGCCGTGGCCGACGCCACCGCCCAGGCCATCGAGCGCATTGCCGCCGCCATCCGCCAGCCGGGCGGCGAGCAGGCCGTGCAGCTCAAGGTCGCCGAAAAGGCCGTGGAGGCGTATGGCAAGGTGGCCGCGGACGCCACCACCACGCTCATCGTGCCGAGCAACATGACCGAGGTATCCGCACTCGTCAGCTCGGCCATGAAGATGATCCAGACGCAGCAGCGCAGCTGACCCAACGCTTTCGCTCTTTTTCTTATAGCTACAAGCGCTCACCCCACAAGCGCTGGAGCCACTTTTTGCTTAGAACTTCGCATGAATTCCCCCGTAGCCCCCTTCTTCACGGCCCGCGTGGGCGACGACGGCACCCAGTGCGATGCCTGGCCCGAGCAGCCGCTGCTGCTGTCGCTGGAGCAAGGCGGTATCGACTGGCCCAGCTCCTGCCGCAACGGCACCTGCCGCACCTGCATCGGCGTGCTGGCGGAGGGCGAGGTGCGCTACGCCATCGACTGGCCGGGCCTGACGGCAGAAGAAAAGGCCGAGGGCTGCGTGCTGCCCTGCGTGGCCTATCCCGTGAGCGACGTGAAGCTGGAGGCCCCCGCCATCTGAGCCCCTGTGCCGCGCTCCGCGCACCGGTACGGTTGAGGCAGCGCAACCTGCGGCCCGCTTGCCCCCACCTGCGGCAGACTTACCGCGGCGGCGCGCGGACAACGGCCCGGCGGCGCGACTAGAATTGGCCGCTTCGGGACCGCGCGTCCCTCCTCCGTGCGGCAGGGGCCGCATCGCCGTTCTTTGGGGGCACGCCCGTTGCCCGCCCGCCGGGGAACGCACACCGCCCCGGCCCGCATGGCCCATCCGAAAGCCCTGCATGACCACCCCCCTCACGCCCGCGCCCATCTCGCCCGTCCAGGACATCGTGGCCGAGTTGCGCGCCGGCCGCATCGTGATCCTCGTCGATGAAGAAGACCGCGAGAACGAAGGCGACCTCGTGATCGCCGCGGACCATGTCACGCCCGAGGCCATCAACTTCATGGCGCGCTTCGGCCGCGGCCTGATCTGCCTGACCCTCACGCGCGAACGCTGCGAGCGCCTGCGCCTGCCGCCCATGGTGGCGCGCAACGGCACCAAGATGGGCACCGCCTTCACCGTCTCCATCGAGGCGGCCGAGGGCGTGACCACCGGCATCAGCGCCGCCGACCGCGCGCGCACCGTGCAGGCCGCCGTGGCCGCCAACGCCCAGGCTGCCGACCTGGTGCAGCCCGGCCACATCTTCCCGCTGCAGGCGGTGGATGGCGGCGTGCTCATGCGCGCCGGCCACACCGAGGCCGGCTGCGACCTGGCCGCCATGGCCGGCTGCAGCCCCTCCGCCGTGATCTGCGAGGTGATGAAGGACGACGGCACCATGGCCCGCCTGCCGGACCTGCAGCTGTTCGCGGCCGAGCACGGCATCAAGATCGGCACGATCGCCGACCTGATCGAATACCGCAGCCGCACCGAGTCGCTGGTGCACAAGGTGGCTTCGCGCCAGATCACCACGGCGTTCGGCGAGTTCACCATGCACGCCTTCCGCGACGAGCCGAGCCAGGCCGTGCACCTGGCCCTGGTCAAGGGCCAGTGGGACGCCGCAGAGAGCGTGCCCGTGCGCGTGCACGAGCCCTTGTCGGTGCTGGACCTGCTGGAAGTGGGCCGCGGCATGCACTCGTGGAGCCTGGACGCCAGCCTGCAATACATCCACCACCATGGCCAGGGCGTGGCGGTGCTGCTGAACTGCGGCGAGAGTGCCGAGCAGCTGCTGGAGCAGTTCGAAGGCACGGCCCGCGCCTCCCATGCGCCCGAGCGCGGTCGCATGGACCTGCGCACCTACGGCGTGGGCGCGCAGATCCTGCGCGAAGTGGGCGTGGCCAAGATGCAGCTCATGGGCCAGCCGCGCCGCATGCCCAGCATGGTGGGCTACGGACTCGAAATCACCGGCTACATCCCCAAGGAATAAGACATGTTTGGCGCAGACAAAGGAACCGCGGACAAGCTCGATGGCAAGAAGCTGCACATCGGCATCGTGCAGGCCCGCTTCAACGAGAGCATCACCAACACCCTCGCCGCGGCCTGCCGTGCAGAGCTGCTGCGCCTGGGCGTGCAGGAAAAGCACATCCGCCACGTGCTGGTGCCCGGCGCGCTGGAAGTGCCCGTGGCGCTGCAGGCCCTGGCCGAGCGCGACGAGTACGACGCGCTGATCGCGCTGGGCTGCATCATCCGCGGCGAGACCTACCACTTCGAGCTGGTGGCCAACGAATCCGGCGCGGGCGTGACCCGCCTGGCCCTGGACTACCAGGTACCGATCGCCAACGCCATCATCACCACCGAAAACCTGGAACAGGCCCTCGCCCGCCAGACCGAAAAGGGCGTGGACGCGGCCCGCGTGGCCGTGGAAATGGCCAACTTGCTGGAGGAGCTGTCGTGACCGATTCCGCCAACCCCACGCCATCCGCGCGGCCGCCGCGCCAGCCGCGCACCGGCACCACCGGCACCGGCGCGCGCAAGGCCGGCTCCAAGTCGGGCCGTAGCCGCGCGCGCGAATTCGCCCTGCAGGCGCTCTACCAGCACCTGGTAGGAGGCAACGATGCCACAGCCATCGACGTGTTCACGCGCGACCTGTCGGGCTTTCACAAGGCCGACGCGGCGCACTACGACGCGCTCCTGCACGGCTGCATCACCACCGCCCAGTACATGGACGAGCTGATCGCGCCCCAGCTGGACCGCAAGATGAGCGAGATCTCGCCCATCGAGCATGCGGTGATGTGGATCGGCGTATACGAATTCCAACATTGCCAGGACGTGCCCTGGCGCGTGGTCATCAACGAGTGCATCGAGCTGGCCAAGGAGTTCGGCGGCACCGACGGCCACAAGTACGTCAACGGCGTGCTCAACGGCCTGGCGCCGCAATTGCGCGCCGCCGAGGTCGCGGCCGACAAGGCCGCCGCCCGCGGCTGAAGGCCCCGCCCTCTTGCGCCGCTTCGCATTGTTCGTTCCCTCAGCGCACCCGCCGCTGGCCTCAGCCGGCGGGTGCCTGCATGCTGCACCGTCATGAAGTTTTCCACCCGCGCCGAGCGCATCGAACCCTTTTACGTGATGGAAGTGGCCAAGGCCGCCCAGGCCCTGGCGCGCGAGGTCGCCGGCACCCGCGAGCCGATGATCTTCCTGAACATCGGCGAGCCCGACTTCACCGCGCCCCCGCTGGTGGTGGAGGCGGCCGACCGCGCGGTGCGCAGCGGCGTCACGCAGTACACCAACGCCCTGGGCCTGGAGGCGCTGCGCGAGCGCATCAGCGGCTGGTATGCCGAGCGCTTTGGCGTGGATGTGCCGGCGCGGCGCATCGTGGTCACGGCCGGCGCATCGGCCGCGCTGCAGCTGGCCTGCCTGGCGCTGATCGACGCGGGCGACGAGGTCCTGATGCCCGACCCCAGCTACCCCTGCAACCGCCACTTCGTGAGCGCGGCGGAAGGCAAAGCGGTGCTGATCCCCACCACGGCCGAGGAGCGCTTCCAGCTCAGCGCCGCCAAGGTCGAGGCGGCCTGGGGTACCAAGACACGTGGCGTGCTGCTGGCATCGCCCTCCAACCCCACGGGCACCTCGATTGCGCCAGACGAACTGCGCCGCATCCACGATGTGGTGCGCGGCAAGGGTGGGCTCACGATCATCGACGAGATCTACCTCGGCCTGTCCTATGACGACGCCTTCGGCCAGACGGCGCTGGCGCTGGGCGAGGACATCATCAGCATCAACAGCTTCAGCAAGTACTTCAACATGACCGGCTGGCGCCTGGGCTGGATGGTGGTGCCCGAGGCCATGGTGCCCGTGGTGGAGCGTCTGGCGCAGAACCTGTTCATCTGCGCCAGCACGGTGTCGCAGCATGCGGCGCTGGCCTGCTTCGAGCCGGACAGCATCGCCGAGTACGAACGCCGCCGCGCAGAGTTCAAGGCGCGGCGAGACTACTTCATCCCCGCACTCGATGCACTGGGCCTCACGGTGCCGGTGCAGCCCGATGGCGCCTTCTACGCCTGGGCCGACTGCACGCAGGCTGCCGAGCGCCTGGGCGTCGCCGGCAGCTGGGAC
The DNA here is from genome assembly GCF_027625375.1 of Diaphorobacter sp. ED-3. Taxonomy (NCBI): domain Bacteria; kingdom Pseudomonadati; phylum Pseudomonadota; class Betaproteobacteria; order Burkholderiales; family Comamonadaceae; genus Diaphorobacter; species Diaphorobacter sp. ED-3. Next base: position 2,719,053 of record NZ_CP115182.1, read on the forward strand.
TTCGCCTACGAGCTGATGCGCCGTGCCCACCTGGCCATCACGCCGGGGCGCGACTTCGGCACGGTCGACACCCAACGCTTCGTGCGCTTTTCCACGGCCAACTCCATGGCGCAGTTGCAGGAAGCGGTGGCGCGCCTGCAGCGCCTGATCGGCTGACCCCTCCAGGCGTGCCAGCATGGCTTTCGAGTGGCCCGTTCGCATTTACTGGGAAGACACCGATGCCGGCGGCATCGTGTTCTATGCCAACTATCTCAAGTTCTTCGAGCGCGCGCGCACCGAGTGGCTGCGCTCGCGGGACCTGGGCCAGCAACGATTGCGGGAACTCACGGGCGGCATGTTTGTCGTAACCGACGCACGCCTGCGCTACCTGCGCCCCGCCCGCCTGGACGATGAACTGATTGTTACCGCCAGCCTGCGCGAAGGGGGCCGCGCTTCGCTCACAATCGAGCAGCAGGCGCTCTTGAAACCAGAGCAGATGATCCCCGACTCTCCCCCCGCACTGCTGTGCGAAGGCACCATCCGCATTGGCTGGGTGGATGCCGCCACCATGCGCCCTGCACGCATTCCGGGGTCCCTTTTGGAACGACTCTCCTCATCATGAATTCCCAAGACATGTCCATCTTGAGCCTGGTGCTCAATGCCAGCTGGGTGGTGCAGCTGGTGATGCTGCTGCTGCTCGCGGTTTCCGTGGCCAGCTGGGCCGCCATCTTCCGCAAGCTGTTCGCACTCAAGCGCGTGAAGGCCCTGAACGAAGACTTCGAGCGCGACTTCTGGTCGGGCACCAGCCTGAATGACCTGTACGCCAGCGCCACGCACAACGCCAAGAGCGCGGGCCCGATGGAGCGCATCTTCGCCAGCGGCATGCGCGAATACCAAAAGCTGCGGGAACGCCGCATCAGCGACCCCGGCACACTGCTGGACGGCGCGCGCCGCGCCATGCGCGCGAGCTTCCAGCGCGAGATGGACGTGATCGAGTCCAGCCTCTCGTTCCTCGGCTCGGTGGCCTCGGTGTCGCCCTATGTGGGCCTGTTCGGCACCGTGTGGGGGATCATGCACGCCTTTACCGGTTTCGCCGGCATGGAGCAGGTAACGCTCGCCACGGTGGCGCCCGGCATCGCCGAAGCGCTGGTGGCCACCGCCATCGGCCTGTTCGCCGCCATTCCCGCCGTGATTGCGTACAACCGCTTCGCACGCGACATCGACCGCGTGGCGACGCACCAGGAGACCTTCATCGAGGAGTTCTCCAACATCCTGCAGCGCAACCTGGGCGCACACCCCGCGTCCCCCTCGGGGCATTGAGATGAAGGACATCCCCCTGAGCCGCTGCGCGGCTTCCCCCTTCTCTCGCAGCGCTACGCACTGCGGGAAAGGGGATCGATTGCTCAGCGCGGCGGGACGGCCCTTGCGCGGCGTCTGCTGGCATCGGACACGTCCGTTTTATCCACAGCGCGCACTGCTCAGCGCAATGGAGAACTGAAATGCCTGCCATGGCCTCACGCAGCGGCACCCGCCGCCGCTCCATGAACGAAATCAACATGGTGCCGTTCATCGACGTGATGCTGGTGCTGCTCATCATCTTCATGGTGACCGCGCCCATGCTCACGCCCAGTTCGGTGAACGTGCCTTCCGTGGGCAAAGGCGCCAAGGTGCCCAAGACGCGCGCGGACGTCATCGTCGACAAGGACGGCAGCATCCGCTTCAAGGCCGACGGCAACGAACGCACCGTGCCGCTGCAAAACCTGGGCGCCACCGCCAAGAACTGGCTCAAGGACCAGCCAGAGGACACACCCGTGCTCATCAGCGCCGACAAGAACGTGTCGTACGACGCGGTGATGAAGGCCATGTCTGCGCTGCAACAGGCGGGCGTGGCACGCGTCGCCCTGGCCGTGAAGAGCGGCGGCTGACGAGAACTTTCACACGATCTAATGCACGCCACGAACGACCGCGACCAGTTTGCCCCGCCCCGCCCGCCCGGACGCATGCGGGCCATCGCCCTGGCGGTACTCGCCCATGCCGCGCTGATCGGCGCGCTGACCTGGGGCGTGAACTGGAAGAGCAGTTCCGACCAACCGGCGGTGGAGGCCGAACTCTGGTCTGCCGTCCCCCAGCAAGCGGCGCCGCGCGCCGTGGAGGCGCCGCCACCCCCTGCTCCGTCCCCTACCCCCGCACCTGAGCCCGCGCCCGCACCGCCGCCTCCACCGCCACCACCGCGTCCGGAGCAAGCCGACACGCGCGAGGCCGACATCGCCCTGCAGCAGCAGAAGAAGCGCCTGGAAGAAGAAAAGAAAAAGCGCGAACAGCAACTAGAGCGCGAGAAGCGCGAACAGCAACTAGAGCGCGAGAAGCGCGAACGCGAGCGCAAGGAAGAAGAGCGCCGCGAGCGGCTGGAGCAGGAAAAGAAGGAACGCCTGCTGGCGCAGCAAAAGGCCGAGCGCGAGAAAGCCGAGCGCGAAAAGGCCGAGAAGGAGAAGGCCGCCAAGGCCGAGCAGGACAAACAGAAGAAGCTGGCCGAGGACAAGCGCCGCAAGGCCGAGGAAGCCCGTGAAGCCAAAGAGGCCGAAGCGCGCCGCCAGGAGAACCTGCGCCGCATGCAGGGGCTGGCAGGCGCCACGGGCGGCGAGACCGCCACGGGCACCGCGCAGCGCAGCTCCGGCCCCTCGGGCAGCTACGGTGGCAAGGTGGCCGCCAAGGTACGCCCCAACATCGTCTATCCCGACACCATCTCGGGCAACCCGCGCGCCGAGGTCGAGGTGCGCGCCGCGCCAGACGGCACCATCGTCGGCGCGCGCATCACCCAGTCCAGCGGCAACAAGGCGTGGGACGACGCGGTGATTCGTGCACTGCACCGCACGGAAACCCTGCCGCGCGACGTGGACGGCCGCGTGCCGTCGTCCCTGGTGATCGGCTTCCGCCCGCGCGACTGAAGCAAAAAAGAGAGCTACCTGCGCTTGCCCCTCAAGGGTTTCACATTAAAAACACTGTGAACCCTAGTTGCAGCAAGCGCCGGCAGCTATCATTTTCGAGAACAGCCGACAGCCAGTCGAACTCAGCTGCGCTGCTCGATGAGGCGATTGATACGCAACGCGCCGAGTGTGCAGACCACGCCCGACAGCAGATACAGCGTCACCGCCCCCAGCCCGAAACGTGCCGACAGCCCCAAGGCCACCAACGGCGCGAAGGCCGCGCCGATCAGCCAGGCCAGGTCGGACGACAGTGCCGCCCCGGTGTAGCGGTGCTGGGTGGAGAAGTTGGCCGTCACGGTGCCCGATGCCTGGCCGTACGACAGGCCCAGCAGCACGAAGCCCAGCAGCAGGAACACCGTGCCGCCCACCGCGCCACCGTCCAGCAGCCAGGGCGTGGCCAGGCTGAACAGGCCAATCAGCACGGCCATGGAGCCCAGCAGGTTGCGCCGGCCCATGCGGTCGGCCAACCGCCCCGACACCACCACCGCGCCGATGGCCAGGAATGCGCCGGCGATCTGCACGCACAGCACCTCGGCCATGGAGCGGTCGGAGAACAGGGCGAACCACGACAGCGGGAACACCGTCACCACGTGAAAGAGTGCGAAGCTGGCCAGTGCCGCAAAGGCGCCCAGCACCACATTGCTCCCCTCTTCGCGCATCACGCGGGCCACGCCCACGGGCTCCAGTTCCTTCTCTTGCAGCAATTCGGCATAGGACTGCCCCACCACCAGGCGCAGCCGCGCAAACAGCGCCACCACGTTGATCGCAAAGGCCACGCAGAACGGGTAGCGCCAGCCCCAGGCCAGGAATTCTTCGCTGGAGAGGCTGCCGTACAGGTAGGCAAACAACCCGGCGGCCAATGCAAACCCCACGGGCGCGCCCAGTTGCCCCACCATGGAATACCAGCCCCGGCGCTCCGGCGGTGCGGCCATCGCCAGCAGCGACGGCAGCCCGTCCCAGGAGCCGCCCAGCGCCAGCCCCTGGCCGAAGCGCAGCACCGCCAGCGCCCCAGCGGCTGCCAGCCCCGCCACCTGGTAGCTGGGCAGGAAAGCCATGCTCACCGTACAGCCGCCCAGCAGGAACAGCGCCAGCGTCAGCTTGGTGCCGCGCCCCCAGCGCCGCTGCACGGCCATGGAGATGGCGGTGCCCAGCGGCCGGGCGATGAAGGCGATGGCAAAGATGGCAAAGGCCATGAGCGTGCCGTCCAGCCGCGACATGAAGGGGAACAACAGCGACGGGAAGACCAGCACGCAGGCGATCCCGAATACGAAGAAGTCGAAATACTCCGACGCGCGCCCTATGATCACGCCCACGGCGATCTCGCCCGGGGTGACGTCTTCGTCGGTGTGCGCGCGCGACAGCGATGCCGCGCTCTCGGGGCCGTAAACGGGGTATGCGACGGAACCGCTACTCATGACCGTACTCCTTGGCTTTGCAGACACAGCTCCGTTCTACACGCAAGCCCCGCGGTCAACAAGTACGCTTACACTGACGTCCCGCGCGGGAAAACCCTCACGCCCAGTCGGCCATCCGCGCCGCCATGGTCGCGCCTGCAGGCCGCATCCGGCCTGCCATCACGCCATAAGTTTGACCCTGGACAAAATGTCCAATCGACAAATGCGCTAGGCGTATTACATTCGTCTCCGTCCAGTAATTCGCGTTTACACCTAGCGCCGCGCCCGCCCGCGCGACGCAAGGCCGTGCACGCTTTTTGACACGCCTAGCAATGCTCCAACTGAAGAAACTCCGCGGGCCCACCTGGCTCGCCGCGGCTTTGGCCGCAGCCAGCCTGGCTGGTTGCAGCAAGGCCGTTGTATTGAACCCGGCGGGTGATATCGCTGCCCAGCAGGGCAACCTGGTGGTGACTGCCACGGTGCTGATGCTGATCGTCATCGTGCCGGTGATCCTGCTGACGCTGCTGTTCGCCTGGAAGTACCGCCAGGGCAACACCGACGCCGAGTACGACCCCGACTGGCACCACTCCACCTCGCTGGAGCTGGTGATCTGGAGCGTGCCGCTGATGATCATCATTGCCCTGGGCGCGCTGACCTGGATCGCTACCCACAAGCTGGACCCCTACCGCCCCCTGGACCGCATCGACGCCCAGCGCGCGCTGGCCGCCGACGTCAAACCGCTGGAAGTGCAGGTCGTGGCCATGGACTGGAAGTGGCTGTTCTTCTACCCCGAGCAGGGCATTGCCACGGTGAACGAGCTGGCCGCGCCAGTGGACCGCCCGATCCTGTTCAAGCTCACCGCCACATCCACCATGAACGCGTTCTATGTGCCGGACCTGGCCGGCATGATCTACGCCATGCCTGGCATGCAGACCGAGCTGAACGCCATCATCAACAAGCCCGGCGTGTTCCATGGCCTTGCCTCGCACTACAGCGGCCCCGGCTTCTCCGGCATGACCTTCAAGTTCCACGGCCTGAGCGATGCCGAGTTCGCCCAGTGGGTGGACAAGGCCAAGACCGAAGGCAAGCCCCTGGACAAGACCACCTACCTGCAACTGGCCAAGCCCAGCCAGCGCGACCCCGTGCAGCGCTTTTCCACCGTGGAAACGGGCTTGTACGGCAAGGTGCTCAACCGCTGCGTGGAAGACGGGCAGATGTGCATGCACGACATGATGGCCATCGACGCGCTCGGCGGCGAAGCCTTCGTCAAAGCCAATGGTCTGACGCTGCCGCAGGACGTATGCACCGCAGGCAACGCGCCACAGATCCTGGCCGCGCTGCAGCCCGCAGCCGCCCTCCCCGAGGCCACCACCCAACAGTGAATTTGACGGACCCGACGCGGGCGCCAAGCCGGCGCCGGGCCCATTAGCCAAGAGATTCGATATGTTGTCTGAACAAACTACCCCAGCCCACTGGCTGTTGGGCCGCATCACCTGGGACTCGATCCCGATGGCGCACGAGCCCATCGTGCTGTGGACCTTCATCGCGGTGGTCCTGGGTGGCATCGTGATGCTGGCCGGCCTCACCAAGTTCCGCCTGTGGGGCCCGCTGTGGCGCGACTGGATCTGCTCCATCGACCACAAGAAGATCGGCATCATGTACATGATCCTTGGCCTGGTCATGTTCCTGCGCGGCTTCGCCGACGCGGTGATGATGCGCCTGCAGCAGGCCATGGCCGTGGGCGAGAGCATGGGCTACCTGCCGCCGCACCACTACGACCAGATCTTCACGGCCCACGGTGTGATCATGATCTTCTTCGTGGCCATGCCCTTCGTCACGGGCCTGATGAACTACCTCGTGCCGCTGCAGATCGGCGCGCGCGACGTGTCGTTTCCCTTCCTGAACAACTTCAGCTTCTGGATGACCACCGGCGGCGCCGTGCTGGTGATGATCTCGCTGTTCCTGGGCGAGTTCTCCACCTCCGGCTGGCTGGCGCTGTCCAACCTCGGGGCGCAGGACCCTGGCGTGGGTCTGGACTATTACATCTGGGGCCTGCAGATTGCGGGCGTGGGCACCACCTTGTCGGGCATCAACCTGATCGTCACCATCATCAAGATGCGCGCGCCGGGCATGAACCTGATGAAGATGCCCGTGTTCACCTGGACCGCGCTGTGCACCAACGCGCTGATCGTCGCCTCGTTCCCCGTGCTGACGGCCGCGCTGGTGCTGATGTCGCTGGACCGCTATATCGGCACCAACTTCTTCACGAACGACCTGGGGGGCAACTCCATGCTGTACGTGAACCTGATCTGGATCTGGGGCCACCCCGAGGTCTACATCCTGGTGCTGCCGGCCTTCGGCGTGTTCTCCGAGGTCGTCGCCACGTTCTCGCGCAAGCGCCTGTTCGGCTACACCTCCATGGTGTACGCCACGGTGTGTATCACCATCCTGTCGTACCTGGTGTGGCTGCACCACTTCTTCACCATGGGCTCGGGCGCCACGGTGAACACTTTCTTCGGCATCACGACGATGATCATCTCGATCCCGACGGGCGCCAAGATCTTCAACTGGCTGTTCACCATGTACAAGGGCCGCATCCGCTTCAGCGTGCCCATGCTGTGGACGGTGGGCTTCATGTGCACCTTCGCCATCGGCGGCATGACTGGCGTGCTGCTGGCCGTGCCCCCGGCCGACTTCGTGCTGCACAACAGCCTGTTCCTGGTCGCGCACTTTCACAACGTGATCATCGGCGGCGTGGTGTTCGCCGTGTTCGCTGCCATCAACTTCTGGTTCCCCAAGGCCTTCGGTTTCCGCCTGATCGAGTCCTGGGGCAAGGCATCGTTCTGGTTCTGGCTGACTGGCTTCTGGGTCACGTTCACGCCGCTGTACATCCTGGGCCTGATGGGCATCACGCGCCGCGTCAACCATGTGGAAGACGCCTCGCTGCACATCTGGTTCATCATCTCCGCGGTGGGCGTATGCCTGATCGCGGCGGGCATCGCCTGCTTCTTCATCCAGCTGTTCGTGAGCTACCTCAAGCGCGACCAGTTGCGCGACGTGACCGGCGACCCCTGGGACGGCCGCACGCTAGAGTGGGCCACCTCCTCGCCCCCGCCGCAGTACAACTTCGCCTTCACGCCCGTGGCGCACGAGATCGACGCCTGGTGGGACATGAAGAAGCACGGCTACAAGCGCCCGCTGACCGGCTTCCAGCCGATCCACATGCCCGCCAACACTGGCGCCGGCGTGGTGATCGCCGCGCTGTCCACCGTGTTCGGTTTCGCCATGATCTGGCACATGTGGCCGCTGGCGATCGCCTCGTTCGCCGCGACCGTGCTGGCCTCGATCATCCACACCTTCAACTACAAGCGTGACTACTACATTCCGGCAGCCGAAGTGGCCGCCACGGAAGACGCACGCACCAAGCAGCTTGCCGCAGCCCATGTCTAATACGCACACCCTCCAAGCGGGCGGCACCGCCGCCCTGGCACCGCGCGAATACCACCTCGCGCATGAGCCCCACCCCGAGAACGGCACGTCCCTGGGCTTCTGGCTCTACCTGATGAGCGACTGTCTCATCTTCGCAGCGCTGTTCGCCACGTACGGCGTGCTGGGCCGCAGCTACGCTGCGGGCCCCACGGGCGCCGAGCTGTTCGACCTGAAGCTGGTGGCCATCAACACGGCCTTCCTGCTGACGTCGTCCATCACCTTCGGCTTTGCCATGCTGCAAAAGCAGGCGGGCAACGCGCGCGGCACGCTGGCTTGGCTGGCCGTCACCGGCCTGCTGGGCCTGGCCTTCCTGGGCGTGGAGCTGTATGAGTTCGCACACCTGATCCACCAGGGCGCGACACCCCAGCGCAGCGCGTTCCTGTCGGCCTTCTTCACGCTGGTGGGCACGCACGGACTGCACGTGACCTTCGGCCTGATCTGGCTGGTGACATTGATGATTCAGATCAGCAAGCACGGCCTGATCCATGAAAACAAGCGCCGCCTGAACTGCCTGTCCATGTTTTGGCACTTCCTGGACGTGGTCTGGATCGGCGTCTTCACCTTTGTGTACCTGATGGGGGTGCTGTAAATGAGCGCACACGAAATTCACGCCGGCCACGACGACCATGGCCACGACCATGACGACCTGCACGTCACCAAGGGGGACTACGTCAAGGGCTTCATCCTCGCCGTGATCCTCACCGTGATCCCATTCTGGTTGGTCATGGCCGACGTGATCCAGAGCCGCACCACCGCCGTGCTGGTGCTGGGCATCTTCGCCATGGTCCAGGTGGTGGTGCACATGGTGTACTTCCTGCACATGAACGGCAAGATCCAGGGCGGCTGGACGATGCTGTCCACCATCTTCACCATCGTGTTCCTGGCAGTGACCATCATCGGCACGTTGTGGGTCATGTTCCACATGAACGCCAACATGATGCCCGCGCACGCCAACCCCATGGCCGCACAGCACCAGGGCAGCGAGGCACACCAGCCGAAGGCGCCTTGACCGCTCCGACCATGCACGCCCCGGAGCCGCAGCGCACCCGCGCGCACTCCAACCTGACGATGGCGGTGCTCGCTCTGGCGGGCATCGCCTTGTTCGTTGTGTTCTGTGCCCTCGGCTGGTGGCAGGTGGAGCGGCGCACCTGGAAGCTGGCCCTGATGGAACGCGTAGAGCAGCGTCTGCATGCCGCGCCCGTGCCGCTGCCCGCGCGCGCGCAGTGGCCTGGCGTGGATGCGGCTGGCTTTGAATACCAGCCTGTGCAGGCTGAGGGTCGCTGGCTGGCCAGCAAAACCGTATTGACCCAGGCCACCACGGCGCTCGGCGCGGGTTTCTGGGTCATGACCCCGCTGCAGCTGGACGGCGGCGGCCAGGTGCTCGTCAACCGCGGCTTCATCCCCCAGGCGCAGCGCGCCCAGTGGGCCGCTGGCGGCCCCGGCATGCAGGAAGGCGAAACCGTACAGCTGCAGGGCCTGTTGCGCATGAGCGAGCCCGGAGGCGGCTTCCTGCGCCGCAACGACCCCGGGGCGCAGCGCTGGCATTCGCGCGACGTGGCGGCCATCGCCCAGGCGCAGGGCCTGGACGCCGCGGCCCCGTTTTTCATCGACGCGGGCATTCCCGACGCGAACGCCCCAGCGCCCATGGATGCCGAGACTTCCACCACCGCCGGTCCCTGGCCCCGCCCGGGACTGACGGTGGTTCGCTTCCACAACAGCCACCTGGTGTATGCCATCACCTGGTTTGGGCTGGCCGCCATGGTGGCGGCAGCGGCTGCGTATGTGGCACGCTACGAGCTTCGCCTGCGTGCCACCTTGCGCTCCCGATGACCGCATCCGCAAACTCCGCCCCCTCCTCCCCGCCCGCCCTGAAGGCGCGCTCGGCCGATGCCGCGGCCGGGCTGAAAAACCTGCACCAGCTCATCCAGTTGCGCTGGATCGCCGTGGTGGGCCAGGTGTTCACCATCGAGGTGGCGCACTACGTGCTGCAGCTTCCCCTGCCCCTGCGCGAGATGCTCATGGTCGTGGGCTGCCTAGTGCTCTACAACGCGGTGAGCTTCGTGCGCTGGCGCACCGGCCGCGGCGTGCGCAATGTGGAGCTGTTTCTGGCGCTGTTGGTGGACGTAGCCGTGCTCACCGTGCAGCTGTATCTGAGCGGGGGCATCCGCAACCCATTCGTCTTCTTGTACCTGCTGCAGGTGGCGCTGGGCGCGGCGCTGCTGCGCAGCGCCTACATCTGGACCATGGTGCTCGTCACCGCAGCCTGCTTTGCGCTGCTGGCGCATTACAGCGTGCCATTGCAACTGGCGCCCGACTTCGCGCGCGGGCTGGGCAGCCCCTACGTGCTGGGCCTGCTGGTGTGCTTCATGCTCAACGCGGCGCTGGTGGTGATCTTCATCAGCCGCATCGGCCAGAACCTGCGCCAGCGGGACGCGCGTCTGGCCGCCATACGTCAACGCGCCGCCGAGGAAGAGCACGTGGTGCGCATGGGGCTGCTGGCTTCAGGCGCGGCCCATGAGCTGGGCACGCCGCTGGCCACCATGGCGGTGATCCTGGGGGACTGGAAGCGTGACACTGCATTGGCCGCCAACCCCGCGCTGCAGGAAGACGTGGCCGAGATGCAGGCACAGGTGCAGCGCTGTAAGACCATCGTCAGCGGCATCCTGATGTCCGCCGGCGAGACGCGCGGCGAGGCATCGGCGCAGACCACCGTGTGTCAATTCCTGGACTCACTCGCCAGCGAGTGGCAGGCCACGCGCTCGGTTGACGAGTTCACCTATGACAACCGCTTCGGCCAGGACACCCCTATGGTGTCCGATGTCACGCTGCAGCAAATGGTTTTCAATGTGTTGGACAATGCCCGCGACGCATCGCCCCACCGGGTCGGCCTGGTGGCCGAGCGTGATCAAGACCTGCTGCGCATTACCGTCACCGATGATGGCCCCGGCTTCGCGCCGGCCATGCTGTCGCAGTTCGGCAAGCCCTACCAGTCCAGCAAGGGCCGCCCCGGCGGCGGGCTGGGCCTGTTCCTGGCAATGAACGTGGCGCGCACCCTGGGGGGCACCGTGCAGGCACGCAACCTTCCGGGCGGCGGCGCCCGGGTCACGATCACGCTGCCGCTGGCCGCGATTGCGTTGCAGGAGACACCCACGCACCATGGACGCTGAACGCTTGCTGCTCATCGTGGAAGACGACGAGGCCTTCGCGCGCACGCTGGCCCGTTCGTTCGAGCGGCGCGGCTACCGCGTGCTGCACGCCGACAGCCTGGCACAGGCCGAAGCACTGCTGGCCGGGCACACGCCCGACTATGCCGTCGTGGACCTCAAGCTCAAGGGCGAGGCCACGGGCCTGGCCTGCGTGCGGGCGCTGCACGCGGCCAACCCGGACATGCTCATCGTCGTGCTCACGGGCTACGCCAGCATTGCCACCGCCGTCGAGGCCGTAAAGCTGGGTGCCTGCCACTACCTGGCCAAGCCATCGAACACCGACGATATCGAGGCCGCCTTCGGCCTTACCGAAGGCAATGCCGACGTCGAACTGACCAACCGCGCCAGCTCCATCAAGACGCTGGAGTGGGAACGCATCCACGAAGTGCTGGCCGAGACGGGCTTCAACATCTCCGAAGCCGCACGGCGGCTAGGAATGCACCGCCGCACGCTCACGCGCAAGCTGGACAAGCGGCGGGTTTAGCGCCTTGGGCGCGCATGGGCTGTCATCGGCCTGAGCCTGCCTTTACGAAGGGCGGCTGATGGGGAGGCTGTCGCCGTATACATTCAGGATGCTTGAAGCGCGTTGTTTGAGATGGAAGACCTGCCCATGATCCTCGTCGGCCAATATGACAGCCCCGTCACGCGCCGTGTCGCCATCGCGCTGCATCACTACGGCATCCCCTTCACCCGCGATACGCGATCCATCTTTGGCGATGCGGCAGCAATCGGGAGGATCAGCCCGCTGACCCGCATCCCGGCCCTCGTCCTCGACGATGGCGAAGTGCTGATCGACAGCGCATCCATCCTGGATCATCTCGATGAGCAGGCAGGCGACGCGGCGCTGATCCCCCGCTCCGGCACCAAACGCCGGCGCGTTCTCCAGATGACGGCACTGGCGCAAGGCACCCTCGAAAAGGTCGCGGCTGTGGTGTACGAGAGGCACTTTCACCCCCCGAACACCGCAGCGCCGTCTGGCTGGATCGCTGCCTTGGCCAGGCACGCGCTGGTCTCGACGAACTGACCAAACGCCTTGCCACACCGTATGCCTGCGGGGCGGCACTCACCCATGCCGATGCGATGATCACCACGCTGATCTGGTACATGCAGGACCGGATGGATGAAGTGCTGTCACCGTCCGCCCACGCCGCGCTGATCTCACTGGCCGAACACTGTGAAGCGCTGCCCGCCTTCCGTGCCGCCGCCCCGAGCGATCTCGAGGCGATGCCACGAAGCTAGGGCCTGTTGGCACGGAATGTGAACAGGCCCTCGTCTTGGATATACCTGTTCATGGCATCCAAGGGAAGGCCGGGCGCACGCGGCGTTGAGCCACGGTTCGTGGCGTCGGATTCGCGTCCGGCACAAGCCGCTGGGGGCCAAACTCCGCCACCGGCGAGCAGTCCGCTCTCGCCCCAGCCTCTCGACCCTACGTCACACACCCCTCCTAATCCTCCCAACTGCCCCCCCGACAACGCAAAGCAACCGCCCCAAAGACCCCAACCCGGTCATTACCCACGCGCCCCACCCTCACCCCGCACATCAGCGAAAATTGCAGGCTATGACCCTCAAAGCCCCCGAACTGCTGCTGCCCGCCGGCTCGCTCGACAAGATGCGTGCGGCGTACGACTTCGGCGCCGACGCCATCTACGCCGGCCAGCCGCGCTACAGCCTGCGTGCGCGCAACAACGAGTTCCGCCTGGAGCAGATCGCCCAGGGCATCCAGGAGGCGCACGCGCGGGGCAAGAAGTTCTTCGTCACCAGCAACCTGATCGCGCACAACGACAAGGTGCGCACCTACCTGCGCGACATCGAGCCCGTCATCGAGTGCAAGCCCGACGCCTTCATCATGGCCGACCCCGGCCTGATCATGATGGTCAAGGAAAAGTGGCCCGAGACCGAGATCCATCTCTCGGTGCAGGCCAACACCACCAACTACGCCACGGTGAAGTTCTGGCAGAAGGCGGGCGTGTCGCGCATCATCCTCTCGCGCGAACTGAGCCTGGACGAGATCGAGAAGATCCGCCAGGAATGCCCTGACATGGAGATCGAGGTCTTCGTGCACGGCGCGCTGTGCATTGCCTACTCGGGCCGCTGCCTGCTCAGCGGCTACTTCAACCGGCGCGACCCCAACCAGGGCACCTGCACCAACGCCTGCCGCTGGGAATACAAGACCCACGACGCGGCGGTGGACCCCAACACCGGCGAAGCGCTGGCCACGTCCATGGAGCAGGGTTTCAACTTCGAACAGGCGCGCGAGGAAGCCGACAGCCAGTTCACCAGCACCTGCGGCAGCGGCCAGCGCCACCCCAAGGCCGACCAGGTCTACCTGATCGAGGAGATCGGCCGCCCCGGCGAACTGATGCCCATCATGGAGGATGAGCACGGCACCTACATCATGAACTCCAAGGACCTGCGCGCCGTGGAGCATGTGGAGCGCCTGGTGAAGATCGGCGTGGATTCGCTCAAGATCGAGGGCCGCACCAAGAGCCTGTACTACGTGGCGCGTACCGCCCAGGTGTACCGCCGCGCGATCGACGACGCGGTGGCGGGCCGCCCGTTCAACCCGCACCTGATCACCGAGCTGGAAGGCCTGGCCAACCGCGGCTACACCGGCGGCCTGCTGGAGCGCCGCCCGGCCAACGACTACCAGAACTACGAGACCGGCAACAGCGTGCTGCAGCGCGCCCACTTTGTCGGCCAGGTGCGCGGCTACGCCGACGGCATGGCCGAGGTCGAGACCATGAACCGCTTCGCCGTGGGCGACACGCTGGAGGTGATCCACCCCAGCGGCAACCGCACGGTGCAGCTCACGCAGATGTTCAAACTGGACGGCGAAAGCGTGCAGGTGGCGCCGGGCAATCCGCTGCGTGTGCGCATTCCGATCGACGGCCCGGTGGAAGGCGCGCTCATCGCGCGATTGCTGCAGCCTTCCTGAAACCATAGCTGGCAGCGCCCGTCCACAGGGCGTTTCAGGTAGATTTGATACCGAAATGCCCAGCCATCAAGCGCGAGCAGCTCCTCTTTTTGCAAAGGCCCCGGCGGGGCCTTTGCCCATTTCTTGCCCCGCCCCATACCAAGAACCCATGAATCCTGAAGACATCGTCGTCCTGCCCGAACTCAAGGCCTACATCGACCCGCTCACGCCCGAAGAGCACGACGCGCTGGAGCGCAGCATCCTCGCAGAGGGCTGCCGCGACGCGCTGGTGCTGTGGGGCAACATCCTCGTGGACGGCCACAACCGCTTCGGCATCTGCCACAAGCACGGCCTGCCCTTCCAGACGGTGCAGAACACCCGCTTTCAGAACATGGAGGACGTGCACCTGTGGATGATCGACCAGCACCTGGGGCGGCGCAGCGTGTCGGAGTTCCAGCGCGGCGTGCTGGCACTGCGCAAGCGCGAGATCATTGCCGAGCGCCGCGCCGCGGCCGCTGCCGCCGTGGTGGCAGCCAAGGCCGAGGCCGCCCAAGCGCCTGAACAAGCGCCGTGGGAGGGTGACACCGACCCGGTCGTCGCCCAGGCGCTGGCCAGCGTGCCCAAGGTGCCCGAAGACGCGCTGGACACGCGCGAGGCCCTGGCCCGCGCCGCCCGCCTGACGGCAGCCCAGGTCAAGGCCATCGAGACCATCCACCAGAACGCAGCGCCGGAAGTGGTGGCCGCCGTCAAGTCGGGCGAACTGTCCTTGAACGCCGCAGCCGTGGTGGCCACCCTGCCGGTGGAGGAGCAAAAGAGCGCCGCGGCCGGCGGCGCACAGGAACTCAAGCAGGCCGCCAAGCGCGTGCGCGACAGCAAGAAAAAACCAAAGGCCGATGCCGCCGCAACGGAGGCCGACGGCACCGCCGGGCCGGAATCGACGGCCGCCCCCGACGCCGCAAAGCTGCAGCAGCGCGTGGCGGAACTGGAGGCAGAAAACGAACGCCTGCGCCAACAGGTCAAGGCCCTGCAAGACCTGCTGGCCGAGCAGGGCTGAGCGCCCGTCAGGAGACTGCCGCGCGCACGCCCTGCACCGCCACGCGTGCGCGGCGCAGCGCCGGCCAGCACGGCCACCGCCTGCACGGCCACATAGGCCTGGCCCCAGCCGCCGGTCACCCACGTCGTACCCCACAGCACCACTGCGCTGGCCAGCACCCACAGGAAATTGCCCGCCACCAGCAGCGCCAGCGCGCCGCCGGCTGCCTCGCGCCGCAGGGCCAGCGACCCGGCCAGCAGCACGAAAGGCAGCAGCAGCCAGCCGCTGGCCAACAGCAACCGGGGCGACATGCCCAGCCATTCAGCCAGCGGCGCTGCCGCCGCCAGGTGCAGCGCCGCCATGCCGGCGCCTGCGGCGGCATCGGCCCAGAGCACGCGGCGCAGGCCGCCGGGGGACGTGAAAGCATCGATGAAGGCCATGGTGTGATCTCCTGAGGGGTTGAACATGGCCTGCATCGTCGGCACGCGGCGGCTGCGCGTCCATGACCTGACAGGTCATGCCCACGCCGCGCGGCCGACCCTACCATGCAGGCCATGCACCACGCTCCCGCCCTATCGACACCCGCGCCTTTTGGAGAACGGCTGCGCCACTGGCGCCAGCGCCGGCGCTTGAGCCAACTGGACCTGGCACACGCGGCCGAGGTGTCTACGCGCCACCTGAGCTGCGTGGAAACGGGCCGCGCCAGCCCCAGCCGCGACATGGTGCTGCGCGCCTGGCCCATCGCCTGGACGTGCCCCTGCGCGAGCGCAACGCGCTGCTGGTGGCCGCGGGCTATGCCCCGATGTACCGCGAACGCCCGCTCGATGCGCCCGAGATGGCCAACGCGCGCGCGCGGCGGTGCAGCGCATCCTGGACTGCCACGAACCCTGGCCGGCGCTGGCGATGGACCGGCACTGGAACCTGCTCATGGCCAACCGCATCGTGCCCCTGCTGCTGTCCGGCGTGGACGCCGAGCTGCTGCAGCCGCCCGTGAATGTGCTGCGCCTCAGCCTGCACCCGGGGGGCCTGGCACCGCGCATCGCCAACCTGGAGCAATGGCGCGCGCACCTGCTGGAGCGGTTGCGCCAGCAGATCCACGAGAGCAGCGACCCGGTGCTGGCCGCCCTGCTGCAGGAACTGCAGGCCTACCCTTTGCCGCCTGCCAGCCCGCCGCTGCCGGGCGAGCACCTGGGCGTGCTCATGCCGTTCGAGTTCCGCACGCCGGCCGGCACGCTCCAGCTGGTGAGCACCACCACGGTGTTCGGCTCGCCCGTCGATGTGACGCTGCAGGAGCTGGCGCTGGAAACGTTCTTCCCCGCCGACGACGCCAGCGCCGCTGCGCTGCGCGCGCTGGCCGCGGCCTGAACGGCACCGTCTCCCGGGTCGTGACCACGGTCTCGGCGTGCGACATCCCCCGACGCGCGGCACACGCGGCGCGAGCATTTAAGTGAAAATGGCCGCTAACGCAGCACCAGCAAGCGCCAGCAGCTATTAATTAATGAGCAAAAGAAAACCCCCGCCAGGCATGCGCCCTGCGGGGGTTGACGGGAGGGGCCGCGCCGCGGCCCGGGCCTCAGCCGGCGATCAGGCCGTCACGCCCTTGGCGACCTCTGCATATTCCTCGATCTGGTCGAAGTTCATGTAGCGGTACACGCTGGCCTTATCGGCATCGATCACGCCCATTTCCTGGAGGTATTCCTCCTTCGTGGGCAGCTTGCCCAGGCGCGAGGCGATGGCGGCCAGCTCGGCCGAGCCCAGGAACACGTTGGTGTTCTTGCCCAGGCGGTTGGGGAAGTTGCGGGTGGAGGTAGAGATCACCGTCGCACCTTCACGCACTTGGGCCTGGTTGCCCATGCACAGCGAGCAGCCGGGCATTTCGGTACGCGCACCAGCCGTGCCGAAGGCGGCGTAGTGGCCTTCCTTGATCAGCTCGCTCTGGTCCATCTTGGTGGGCGGTGCCACCCACAGCTTGACGGGAATGTCGCGCTGGCCGCCCAGCAGCTTGGCTGCGGCGCGGAAGTGACCGATGTTGGTCATGCACGAGCCGATGAAGGCTTCGTCGATCTTGGTGCCAGCCACTTCGGACAGGAACTTGGCATCGTCCGGGTCGTTCGGGCAGCAAACGATCGGCTCCTTGATGTCGGCCAGATCGATCTCGATCACGGCGGCGTACTCGGCGTCCTTGTCGGCTTCGAGCAGATTCGGGTTGGCCAGCCAGGCTTCGACCTTCTCGATGCGGCGCTGCAGCGTCTTCGCGTCCTGGTAGCCATCGGCGATCATGTTCTTCATGAGCACGACGTTGGAGCGCAGGTACTCAGCGATCGGCTCGGGGTTGAGCTTGATCGTGCAGCCGGCGGCGGAACGCTCGGCCGAGGCGTCGGACAGCTCGAAGGCTTGCTCCACCTTCAGGTCCGGCAGGCCCTCGATTTCGAGGATCTTGCCCGAGAAGATGTTCTTCTTGCCGGCCTTGGCCACGGTCAGCAGGCCCGCCTTGATGGCGTACAGCGGGATCGCGTGCACCAGGTCGCGCAGCGTCACGCCGGGCTGCATCTCACCCTTGAAGCGCACCAGCACCGACTCGGGCATGTCCAGCGGCATCACGCCGGTGGCAGCGCCGAAAGCCACGAGGCCGGAGCCTGCGGGGAAGGAGATGCCGATGGGGAAGCGGGTGTGCGAGTCACCGCCGGTGCCCACTGTGTCGGGCAGCAGCAGGCGGTTGAGCCAGCTGTGGATCACGCCGTCGCCGGGGCGCAGGGACACGCCGCCGCGGCTGCTGATGAAGGCTGGTAGTTCGCGGTGGGTCTTCACGTCCACCGGCTTCGGGTACGCAGCGGTGTGGCAGAAGGACTGCATCACGAGGTCGGCCGAGAAGCCCAGGCAGGCCAGATCCTTCAGCTCATCGCGCGTCATCGGGCCGGTGGTGTCCTGCGAACCCACGGTGGTCATCTTCGGCTCGCAATACGTGCCGGGACGGATACCCTGGCCTTCGGGCAGGCCGCAGGCACGGCCGACCATCTTCTGCGCCAGCGTGAAGCCGGCCTTGGATTCAGCCGGCGCCTTGGGCAGGCGGAACACGGTCGATGCGGGCAAGCCCAGGGCCTCGCGCGCCTTGGCGGTGAGCGACCGGCCAATGATCAGGTTGATACGGCCACCGGCGCGCACTTCGTCCAGCAGCACGTCGCTCTTGAGCGCGAACTCAGCCACGGTTTCGCCGTTCTTGACGATCTTGCCGTCGTAGGGCAGCACGTCGATCACGTCGCCCATTTCGAGCTTGGACACATCGACTTCGATGGGCAGAGCGCCGGAATCTTCCTGCGTGTTGAAGAAGATGGGGGCGATCTTGCCACCCAGCGTCACGCCGCCGAAACGCTTGTTCGGCACGAAGGGGATGTCCTGGCCGGTGGCCCAGATCACCGAGTTGGTAGCGGACTTGCGCGAAGAACCGGTGCCCACCACGTCACCGACGTAGGCAACCAAGTGGCCCTTCTTCTTCAGGTCTTCGATGAACTGCATCGGGCCGCGCTTGCCGTCTTCCTCGGGCTTGAACGCCGCGTCAGGACGGGTGTTCTTGAGCATCGCCAGATAGTGCAGCGGGATGTCTGGACGGCTCCAGGCATCGGGTGCGGGCGACAGGTCGTCGGTGTTGGTTTCGCCGGGCACCTTGAACACGGTGACGGTGATTTTCTTCTCGACCTCGGGGCGGCTGGTGAACCACTCGGCATTGGCCCAGCTCTGCATGACCTCCTGGGCCTTGGCGTTGCCGGCCTTGGCCTTGGCGGCCACGTCGTTGAAGAAGTCGAACATCAGCAGCGTCTTCTTCAGCGCTTCGGCAGCCACGGAAGCGACTTCGGCGTCGTCCAGCAGCTCGATCAGAGGGTGCACGTTGTAGCCACCCACCATGGTGCCCAACAGCTCGGTGGCCTTGGCCTTGGAAATCAGGCCGACCGTGATGTCGCCATGGGCGACGGCCGCGAGGAAGGACGCCTTGACCTTGGCTGCGTCGTCCACCCCCGGCGGCACGCGGTGGGTCAGCAGGTCCACCAGGAAAGCCTCCTCGCCAGCGGGCGGGTTCTTGATCAGCTCGATCAGTTCGGCCGTCTGCTTGGCATCGAGCGGCAGCGGCGGGATGCCCAATGCAGCGCGCTCGGCCACATGGTCGCGGTAGGCTTTCAACATGTATTCTTTCTCCGGGATAGTCTAGGTTTTCAAAGTGGGGCGACAACCGGCCGGCCACACTGGCGCACACGGCAGGCGTGCACTGCGTGGCCCCGCCGGCAGGCGGCTCTAGGTTTACTTGGCGGCCGGGTTGTCCAGCAGGCTTTGCGGCGGGTTCTTCTTGATGGCCTCGGCCACCACCACCTGCTGCGGGCTCATGCATTCGTCAGCCATGCGCTGGCCCTGCTTCTGGTTCATGAGCATGGATTTGTTGGCGATCTGCACCCACACGGCACCCGCGCGCTGGTCTTCCAGGCGCACCGCGCCGGTGGTGGTGGCTACCGGGGCCATGTGGTACTTGAAGCCCTTGCCTTCCACATGGAAGCGCCCGGGCGACTGCGTATCGGCCTCGATGCTCACGAACGCGCCCAGTTCGCACGCCATGCGGCCCGTGTACACGCGCTCGGCGATCTGCAGTTCTTCGGGAGTGAGCGCCGCCTCGGCCGCAGCCAGGCCCGACGCCACCTGCACGGCACCGCTGTGCAGGCGCGTGCGGCTGCTGGTGGGCGATGCCTTGGCGACGGTGTCGCTCCTCTTCTCGGCCTTGGGCTTGGTCGCCTTGGCGGAGGTGCTCTTCGCCGCAGGCTTGGCGCTGCTCTTCTTGGCCTCGGCGGGGGCGGCGGGCTTGGTCGCCGTCTGCGCCGTGGTGAGGGCGGGCGCCAACAGTATCAATGCGGAAGCGATGAGGGTCTTCATGGTGACTCCTGCGGGGAAAGAATGAATGGAAGGCAGATGGGGCGACAAGAATACCCGTATCAGGTGAACGTGGTCTCAGCCTTGGCAAACCAGCCCTGCGCCTCGGCGGGCAGCATGCGGCCGGTCTGGTGTGCACGCTCGAGCACCTGCCAGAAATAGCGGTAGCTTGCGCGGTCGTGCAGTACGCCCTCCTCGCTGATGGGAGCCCAGTCAGCCTGGATGGCGGCAGAAATGATGCGGCTGGCCCGCGCGATTTCCGCACCTTCCGGTGCGAAAGCCGCCAGGATGGGCCGGATCTGCGCGGGGTGGATGCTCCACATGCGCGTGTAGCCGAACTGGCGCGCGGCCCTGCCGGCCGCGGCCTGCATGGCGTCGGGATCGCTGAATTCAGTAACCACGCAGTGCGATGGCACCTTGCCATTGGCATGGCAGGCGGCGGAGATCTCCAGCTTGGCACGCACGACGAGCGGATGCTCGAACTGCCCGGTGGACGTCATGCCCGAGGCGGGAATCGCACCGCCATGGGCGGAAACGAAGTCCATCAGGCCGAAGCTCAGGCTCTGGATGCGCGGGTGCGCGGCGATCTCGAAGGCCCGGTGCACGGCAGCGGGAGACTCGATAAGGGCGTGCAGCGGCAGATGGCTGGCGCCTGCGGCCTCCAGCGCTCGCTCGGCTGCGAGCACGTCGTCCACGGTTTCCACCTTGGGCAGCATGATGTGGCACAGGTGTTGCCCCGCCTCACCGGCGATGATGGCCATGTCCTGCGCGAAGGCGGGGTGGTCGACCGTGTGCACACGTGCCGCCACGCGCGCGCCGGCCCCGGCTTCGCGCGCCAGGCGTGCCACCAGCATGGCGTGCTCGCGCTCTTGCCCCACGGGCGCGCCGTCCTCGCAGTCGAGCGTCACGTCAAACACGCAATGGCCAAACTCGGCAAGCAGCTCCTGCTGCAGTTGCAGGCTCTTGCGCATGCGCACTTCCACGCCGCTGTAGTGGTCGCATACGGGGATCGCATGGGCGCCCGCCTGAGCGCCCAGCAGGACTTCAGCGGGATGGGCAGCGGACGAGGTCATGGGGCACGCTGGGCAACGATGAACAAACGGGGAAACGCAAACAGCCGATGGCCATCCGCGCGCTCGGTATAGGCCTCGCCAATGCGCTGCGTGTAGGCTTGCAGATACGCATCCCGCAACACGGCGGGGAGCGGATCAAGGAAGGGTTTCAGGCCTGTGGACTCCAGCCACTCAACGATAGCCTGGACCGAAGGCATGACATGGCGGTACGCGGTGTGCCAGATATCGACCCGGCAGGCCATGGGCGCGAGAAGGTCGTAATAAGCCTCCACCGACAACAGCGCCGCGCGCTGGTCCGCGGCATGCGCCAGCTGATCACGCCACGCAGACTGGCTCGCCAGCTCGCGCATGAGCTGGTGCGACGGCTGGTCCAGGTTGTCGGGCATCTGCACCGCCAGGACACCGCCGGGTGCCAGGCAGCGCATCAACCGGGCGAACAGCCCGGCATGCCCTGCCACCCACTGCAGGGAGGCGTTGGCAAAAATCAAATCGGGCGCCACGGTGGGCGCCCAGTCGGCAATGTCGGCCTGCACGAAGGGCACACCGGGCAAACGCTTGCGCGCACTGGCCAGCATCGCTTCGGAGTTGTCCAGGCCGATGAGTTGCGACTGCGGGAACCGCTCCAGCAGCAATTGCGTGGAATTGCCATTCCCGCAGCCCAAGTCCACGATGTGGCGGGGTGCGGGATGGGAGACCCGCGCCAGCAACTCGACAGCCGGGCGTGTGTGCTCGCTCTCGAAGCGCTGGTAGAGCGCGGGATCCCAGTCGTGCATGGAGATGCGCGATTACAGCAGGTGCTTGACGCCGTCCTGCTCACCTTGCAGCTCGGCCAGAGTCTTGTCGATGCACTCTTGCGAGAAAGCGTCGATGGGCAAGCCTTCGACGATCTTGTACTCGCCGTTCTCGGTGGTGACCGGGAAGCCGAACACGATACCGGCGGGAATGCCGTATTCGCCGTTGGAGGGCACACCCATCGTCACCCACTCGCCCTTGGAGCCCAGGGCCCAATCGCGCATGTGGTCAATGGCGGCGTTGGCGGCAGACGCAGCCGAGGACAGGCCACGAGCGGCGATGATGGCTGCGCCGCGCTTGCCGACGGTGGGCAGGAACACATCCTTGTACCAGGCAGGGTCGTTGATGGCGTCCTTCACGGACTTGCCGTCCACCGTGGCGAAACGGTAGTCGGCGTACATCGTGGGCGAATGGTTGCCCCACACCGTCAGCTTCTTGATGTCGCCCACCTTGAAGCCACCCTTGGCCGCCAGTTGGGAAGCTGCACGGTTGTGATCCAGGCGCAGCATGGCCGTGAAGTTCTTGGCCGGCAGGTCGGGGGCCGACTTCATGGCGATGTAGGCGTTGGTATTGGCGGGGTTGCCCACCACCAGCACCTTCACGTTGCGCGAGGCCACGGCGTTCAGGGCCTTGCCCTGGGCCGTGAAGATCTGGGCATTGGCAGCCAGCAGGTCGGCACGCTCCATGCCGGGGCCGCGCGGACGGGCGCCGACCAGCAGGGCGTAGTCGGTATCCTTGAAGGCGGTCATGGGGTCCGAGTGGGCTTCGATGCCGGCCAACAGCGGGAACGCGCAGTCCTCCAATTCCATGATCACGCCCTTGAGCGCGTTCTGGGCCTTCTCGTCGGGAATTTCCAGCAGTTGCAGGATGACGGGCTGGTCCTTGCCCAGCATTTCGCCGGAAGCGATGCGGAACAGCAGCGCGTAACCGATTTGGCCTGCAGCGCCGGTCACGGCGACACGAACGGGTTTCTTGCTCATGCGAAAACTCCAGAAAGAGGTGTGAGGGAGGTGGTGTTGGTGCAAGGTCGCACCAGCGCCAGTCATCAGCAGCCCGTGCCCCGCAGAACAGCCCAGGAGTTTACCGCCGATTACTGCGCAGGGTCAATTTGTCTTATGTCTTATATAAGATATGATCGCCCTCAATTCAGCGGCATGCTCCGCCCCCGGCACAGCCCACCATGTCCTCCTCGCCCCCTCCGACCACAGAAGGCACACCCCCAGGCGCGGGTGCGGGGGCATCGACTCCCGCATTCAGCCCCCTGTACCAGCAGATCAAGGGGCTCATCCTGCACAGCCTGCAGCATGGTGAATGGAAGCCCGGTGAAGCCATCCCCAGCGAAATGGAACTGGCTGCGCGCTTTCGCGTGAGCCAGGGCACGGTGCGCAAGGCCATCGACGAGCTGGCAGCCGAAAACCTCGTGATGCGCCGCCAGGGCAAAGGCACCTTCGTAGCCACCCACGCAGAGCGGCAGGTGCAGTACCGCTTCCTGAAATTGCGGCCTGACACGGGAGACGCACGCGTGGAAGGCCCGGCGCAGCGCACCATCCTGGAGTGCCGGCGCATGCGCGCCAGTGCGGAGATCGCACGCACGCTGGCGCTGCGGACCGGAGATGTGGTGGTGCAGGTCAAGCGCATCCTGTCGTTTGTGGGCGTACCCACCATCCTGGAGGACATCTGGCTGCCAGGGCAGGCCTTCAAGGGCCTGACTGCGGAGCAGATGGCCCACTACCAGGGACCCACCTACGCCATGTTCGAGCTGGATTTTGGCGTGCGGATGGTGCGCGCCGAAGAAAAGATCCGCGCCGTGTTTCCCGATGAAACGCAGGCTCAATGGCTGAACATCCCCGTCGCCACACCACTGCTCAGCGTGGAGCGCCTCGCTTACACCTATAACGATGTTCCCATGGAGTTACGGCGCGGGCTGTACCGGACTGACACACATCACTATCACAATGAACTGAGCTGATCCACTGCCAGACCACGAATGCAACCAGGGAAAATACGCAGTCTCCGCAAGCTTCCCGTAAAGCATTGCAATAGAATTTTGGGTTGTTTGCATCCGCGCAATTACAACGCAGTTACATCCACGAAAGCACACACGCCATGACAGAACTTGCCAAGCAACGGCCTGAATACCGCAACATCCACGCGTTTCGCGACCTGCCCAGTTACCGGTGGCCGCTGGCCGCGCTGGTTTCTGGCATGCACCGCATCAGCGGCATGATCATGTTCCTGCTGCTGCCTCTGGTGATCTGGATGTTCGATACCTCGGTGTCGTCGGAAATCTCCTTCGGCAAGTTCACCTCTGCCTTCTCGGCGGGCCTGGGCTTCGCGCCTGGCTGGCTCATCAAGCTGCTGACCCTGGGCCTGATCTGGGGCTATCTGCACCACTTCATCGCCGGCCTGCGCCACCTGCTGATGGACATGAACCATGCCGCCGTCACGAAGGAATTTGGCAAGAGCTCTGCTGCCGTCACGCTGGCCGCAAGCTTCGGCCTGACCGCGATTCTGGGCGCCAAGCTCTTCGGCCTGTACTGATCGGCGCACCTGCGCAGATCACTTTCTCACATAAAAAGGAACTTCCATGTCCGTGAATTACGGCTCCAAGCGCACCGTCGTGGGTGCCCACTATGGCGTGCGCGACTGGCTGGTGCAGCGCGCCACCGCCGTCTTGATGGCTTTGTTCACCCTGGTGCTGCTGGCCTGCGTCATCTTCAGCAAGGGCCCCATCGGCTACGACCTGTGGGCCGGCATCTTCTCCAGCCAGTGGATGAAGGTTCTGACCCTGTCCGTCATCGTGGCGCTGGCCTGGCACGCCTGGGTGGGCGTGCGCAACGTGTGGATGGACTACATCAAGCCGGCAGGCCTGCGTCTGACGCTGCAGGTCTTCACCATCGTCTGGCTGGTGGCCTGCACCGGCTGGGGCATCCAGGTTCTGTGGCGTCTCTGATTCCCGCGACTGAAAGAAAACAATGAGCTACACCAAAGCCAACATCACCAAGCGCAAGTTCGACGTGGTCATCGTCGGTGCCGGCGGCTCGGGCATGCGCGCCTCGCTGGAACTGTCCCGCGCAGGCCTGAACGTGGCCTGCCTGTCCAAGGTCTTCCCCACCCGCTCGCACACCGTGGCAGCGCAAGGCGGCGTGTCCGCATCGCTGGGCAACATGAGCGAAGACAACTGGCACTACCATTTCTACGACACCATCAAGGGCGGCGACTGGCTGTCCGACCAGGACGCCGTCGAGTTCATGTGCCGCGAAGCACCCAAGGTGGTGATCGAGCTCGAGCATTTCGGCATGCCGTTCGACCGCAACCCCGACGGCACCATCTACCAGCGCCCCTTTGGCGGCCACACGGCCAACTACGGTGAGAAGCCCGTGCAGCGCGCCTGCGCCGCGGCCGACCGTACCGGCCACGCCATGCTGCACACGCTGTACCAGAAGAACGTCGAATCCAAGACCAACTTCTTCGTGGAATGGATGGCGCTGGACCTGATCCGCGACGCTGAGGGCGACGTGGTCGGCGTAACCGCGCTGGAACTGGAAACCGGCGACCTGTACGAACTGCACGCCAAGGCCGTGCTGCTGGCCACAGGCGGCGCTGGCCGCATCTTTGCGGCATCGACCAACGCCTTCATCAACACCGGCGACGGCCTGGGCATGGCCGCACGCGCGGGCATCCCGCTGCAGGACCTGGAGTTCTGGCAGTTCCACCCCACCGGCGTGGCCGGCGCGGGCGTGCTGCTGACCGAAGGCTGCCGCGGCGAAGGCGCCATCCTGCTGAACAGCAATGGTGAGCGTTTCATGGAGCGTTACGCGCCCACCTTGAAGGACCTGGCACCGCGCGACTTCGTGTCCCGCTCGATGGACCAGGAGATCAAGGAAGGCCGTGGCTGCGGTCCCAACAAGGACTACATCCTGATGAAGCTCGACCACCTGGGCGCTGACACCATCCGCAAGCGCCTGCCGTCTGTGGAAGAGATCGGCCACAACTTCGCCAACGTGGACATCACCAAGGAACCGATCCCCGTCGTGCCCACCATCCACTACCAGATGGGCGGCATTCCGACCAATATCCACGGCCAGGTGGTCACCTGGGACGGCGAGAAGAACAACGTGGTCAATGGCCTGTACGCCGTCGGCGAATGCGCCGCGGTGTCGGTGCACGGCGCCAACCGCCTGGGCACGAACTCGCTGCTCGACCTGCTGGTGTTCGGCAAGTCGGCCGGCAAGCACATCGTGCAATTCGTTGGGGGCTACGGCGAGCACAAGGCCGTGCCGGCCGATGGCAGCGACCGCACCCTGGCGCGCCTGAACCAGTTGGAAGAATCCAAGGACGGCGTCTACGCCCAGGACCTGGCCAACGACATCCGCCAGACCATGCAGCAGCACGCCGGCGTGTTCCGCACGCAAAAGGGCATGGACGAAGGCGTGGTCAAGATCAACGCCATCCGCGAGCGCGTGGGCACCGTGACCCTGAAGGACAAGTCCAAGGTCTGGAACACCGCACGCATGGAAGCGCTGGAAGTGGACAACCTGATCGAGGTCGCCCAGGCCACGATGACCTCGGCCGCGGCCCGCCAGGAGTGCCGTGGCGCACACACCGTGGACGACTACGAGCACCCTGCCGACCATCCCGACTTCCCGTTGGGCCGCAATGACAAGGAGTGGCTCAAGCACACGCTGTGGCACAGCGCCAGCAACAGCCTGAGCTACAAGCCCGTGAACATGAAGCCCCTGACGGTGGACAGCATTCCTCCGAAGGTCCGCACGTTCTAAGACAGCCGCTGCCCACGAGAGAAACAACCCATGAAACGCACTTTCAAGATCTACCGCTACGACCCGGACAAGGACGCCAAGCCCTACATGCAGACCGTGGAGGTCGAGCTCGACGGCCACGAACGCATGCTGCTGGATGCATTGCTCAAGCTCAAGGCACAGGATCCCACGCTGTCGTTCCGCCGCTCCTGCCGCGAAGGCGTGTGCGGCTCCGACGCCATGAACATCAACGGCAAGAACGGCCTGGCCTGCCTGACGAACATGAAGACCCTCTCGGGTGACATCGTCTTGAAGCCCCTGCCCGGCCTGCCGGTGATCCGCGACCTGATCGTGGACATGACGCAGTTCTTCAAGCAGTACCACTCGATCAAGCCCTACCTGCAAAGCGACATCTACGCGTCGCCCACCAAGGAGCGCCTTCAGTCGCCCGAAGAGCGTGAAGAGCTCAACGGCCTGTACGAGTGCATTCTGTGCGCCAGCTGCTCCACGAGCTGCCCCTCGTTC
Source organism: Diaphorobacter sp. ED-3 (assembly GCF_027625375.1). Taxonomy (NCBI): domain Bacteria; kingdom Pseudomonadati; phylum Pseudomonadota; class Betaproteobacteria; order Burkholderiales; family Comamonadaceae; genus Diaphorobacter; species Diaphorobacter sp. ED-3. The sequence continues at coordinate 2,746,110 of NZ_CP115182.1, forward strand.
TGGTGGAACCCCGACAAGTTCGTGGGTCCCGCCGGCCTGCTGCAGGCCTACCGCTTCATCGCGGACAGCCGCGACACGGCCACGGGCGAGCGCCTGGACAACCTGGAAGACCCCTACCGCCTGTTCCGCTGCCATACCATCATGAACTGCGTGGACGTGTGCCCCAAGCACCTGAACCCCACGCGCGCGATTGGCAAGATCAAGGAATTGATGGCACGCCGTGCCATCTGAGAACCATGGCTGACGAAGCGCTGCTGGACGAACGCGAAGTGGCCATCCTGCGGTGGCGCTGCCGCCGCGGGCTGGTGGAGAACGACCTGTTTCTCGAGCGGTTCTTCGCAACCCACGGCTCCTGCCTGACGATCCGTCAGGCGCGAGGACTCACGCTACTGATGGACTTGTCGGACAACGACCTGCTGGACCTGCTGCTGCGCCGCAAGGAGCCCACGGGCGAAGTCGCTAAGGACGAAGTCAAGGAAGTGCTGGAGCAGTTGCGCAACCGCGCTTAAGCCCCAGCCCCGTGCAAGGCAAACAACAGAAGGAAACTGGAAATGAAACTGGCAGACAACAAAGCGACGCTATCGTTCAGCAACGGCAGCCCGAGCGTGGAACTCCCCGTGTACCAAGGCAGCATCGGCCCGGACGTGGTCGACATCCGCAAGCTGTACGCGCAAACGGGCATGTTCACCTATGACCCCGGTTTCCTTTCCACGGCCTCCTGCCAGTCGTCCATCACCTACATCGACGGCGACAAGGGCGAGCTGCTGTACCGCGGCTACCCCATCGAGCAGCTCGCCACCCAGTGCGACTACCTCGAAACCTGCTACCTGCTGCTGAATGGCGAGCTGCCCAACGCCACGCAGAAGGCCACGTTCAACGACCGCGTGACCAAGCACACGATGGTCAACGAGCAGATGCAGTTCTTCCTGCGCGGTTTCCGCCGCGACGCACACCCCATGGCCGTGCTGACCGGCCTGGTGGGCGCGCTGTCGGCCTTCTACCACGACAGCACGGACATCAATAATCCCGAGCACCGCGAGATCTCCGCCATTCGCCTGATCGCCAAGATGCCCACGCTGGTGGCCATGGCGTACAAGTACGGCAAGGGCGAGCCCTACATGTACCCCCGCAACGACCTCTCTTACGCAGGCAACTTCCTGCGCATGATGTTCGGCACGCCCTGCGAGGACTACAAGGTCAACCCCGTGATCGAACGCGCGATGGACCGCATCTTCATCCTGCACGCCGACCACGAGCAGAACGCCTCCACCTCCACGGTGCGCCTGTGCGGCTCCTCGGGCACCAACCCGTTCGCCGCCATCGCTGCCGGCGTGGCATGCCTGTGGGGCCCTGCCCACGGCGGCGCCAACGAGGCCTGCCTGAACATGCTGGAAGAAATCCAGGCCATGGGCGGCGTGTCCAAGGTGGGCGAGTTCATGGAGAAGGTCAAGGACAAGTCCTCCGGCGTGAAGCTGATGGGCTTTGGCCACCGCGTGTACAAGAACTACGACCCCCGCGCCAAGCTGATGCAGGAAACCTGCAACGAAGTGCTGGCCGAACTGGGCCTGGAAAAGGACCCGCTGTTCGCCCTGGCCAAGCAGCTGGAGAAGATCGCGCTGGAGGACGACTACTTCGTGCAGCGCAAGCTCTACCCGAACGTGGACTTCTACTCCGGCATCGTGCAGCGCGCGATCGGCATCCCGGTCAACCTGTTCACCGGCATCTTCGCGCTGGCCCGTACGGTGGGCTGGATCGCCCAGCTCAACGAGATGATCGGCGACCCCGAGTACAAGATCGGCCGCCCCCGCCAGCTGTTCGTGGGCGCCGAGCGCCGCGACGTTCCAGCCCTCAACAAGCGCTGATCAAGCAGCGCCGCCTGCCGCGAAGGCAGGCGTGCCCCGCCCTCAGCCCGCACGCACCTGTTGCCTGCGGGCTTTTTTGCGTCCGGGCCTTTTTGCTGCGCACAAGGGAACCGTGCTGCAGCCCGCGGTCAACCGCTACGCCGCCAATGCCCGCGCGACACGCCGATCGGGCGCATCCACCTATACCCCCTCCCAGTAATAGGTATTTAATACCCGCCAGCGCTTTATCCTAAAGCGCCATCGATTTATACTTCCCCCTAGTACAAGACACATAGCAACACGTCCCGGCACAACGCCCGCCCATCCAACCGCCATGCCCCATACCGCCGAAGACAAGCAACGCGCCATCACACGCCTGCGCCGCATCCGCGGCCAGGCCGAGGCGCTGGAGCGCGCCGTCCAGGCGGGCAGCGACTGCGCGCCCATCCTGCAGCAACTGGCCGCCCTGCGCGGCGCCGTGCATGGGCTGATGGCCGACATGCTGGACAGCCATGTGCGCGAAACCCTGGCGCAAGAGCCCGCCCCCTCGCCCGAGGCCGTGGACGAGACGCTGGCCCTGCTGCGCTCGTACCTGAAGTAACGTTCCCCCACCCTTTCACCACAAGGAGCCCTCCCATGAAATCCCGTGCCGCCGTCGCCTTCAAAGCTGGTGAACCCCTGCAGATCGTCGAACTCGACGTGGCCCCGCCCCGCAAGGGCGAAGTACTGGTCAAGATCACCCACACCGGCGTATGCCACACCGATGCCTTCACGCTCAGCGGCGACGACCCCGAGGGCATCTTCCCCGCCGTGCTGGGCCATGAGGGCGCGGGCGTCGTGGTGGAGGTGGGCGAAGGCGTCACCAGCGTCAAGCCGGGCGACCATGTGATTCCGCTGTACACCGCCGAATGCGGCGAATGCCTGTTCTGCAAGAGCGGCAAGACCAACCTGTGCGTGGCCGTGCGCGCCACGCAGGGCAAGGGCGTAATGCCCGACGGCACCACGCGCTTCTCGTACAACGGCCAGCCCGTGTACCACTACATGGGCTGTTCCACGTTCAGCGAATACACCGTGGTGGCCGAGGTGTCGCTGGCCAAGGTTCACCCCGATGCCAACCCCGAGCAGGTCTGCCTGCTGGGCTGCGGCGTGACCACCGGGCTGGGCGCGGTCAAGAACACCGCCAAGGTGCAGCCGGGCGACAGCGTGGCCGTGTTCGGCCTGGGCGGCATCGGCCTGGCGGTGATCCAGGGCGCCCGACTGGCCGGCGCGGGCCGCATCATCGCCATCGACACCAACCCGAGCAAGTTCGACCTGGCACGCACCTTCGGAGCCACCGACTGCGTGAACCCCAAGGACTTCGACAAGCCCATCCAACAGGTGATCGTGGAGATGACTGGCTGGGGTGTGGACCACAGCTTCGAGTGCATTGGCAACGTCAACGTGATGCGTGCGGCGCTGGAATGCGCACACCGCGGCTGGGGTCAGAGCGTGATCATCGGCGTGGCCGGTGCGGGACAAGAGATCTCCACCCGTCCCTTCCAGCTCGTCACGGGCCGCAAGTGGCTGGGTACGGCCTTCGGCGGCGTCAAGGGCCGCAGCGAACTGCCCGGCATGGTGGAGGACGCCATGGCCGGCAAGATCGAGCTCGCCCCGTTCGTCACCCACACCATGGGCCTCACGGACATCAATCAGGCGTTCGACCTGATGCACGAGGGCAAGTCGATCCGCTCGGTGGTGAACTACGCTGCATAAAAACAGGAGCGCTTGGCGCTTGATGCGCAAGGGATTCCAGTACTTTTATTACTGAATCCCGCCCATACCAAGCGCCAGCAGCTACTTAAAAAGGAGCAACACGCCCATGTCCGACACCCTGGAACAACTCTCGGCCCACGCCTGCTTTGGCGGCGAGCAACGCTTTTACCGCCATGCTTCGCACGCAGTGGGTCTGCCGATGCGCTTCGCCGTCTACCTGCCGCCCCGTGCGCTGGCAGCCGAGAGTGCGGATAGAAAGGTCCCAGCGCTGCTCTACCTCGCGGGCCTGACCTGCACCGAGGAGACCTTCCCCACCAAGGCCGGCGCCCAGCGCCTGGCGGCAGAGTTGGGCCTGGCCCTCATCACCCCCGACACCAGCCCGCGCGGCGCGGGCGTGGCGGGCGAGGCCGACGCCTGGGACTTCGGCGTGGGCGCGGGCTTCTATTTGGACGCCACGCAAGCCCCCTGGTCCACGCACTGGCGCATGGAAAGCTACCTGCTGGAAGAACTGCTGCCGCTTGTCACCAACGCCCTGCCCATCGACGGTGCCCGGCTGGGCCTGTTTGGCCACAGCATGGGCGGCCATGGCGCGCTGACGCTGGCACTGCGCCACCCGGGCCGGTTCAAGAGCCTGTCGGCCTTCGCACCCATCTGCGCCCCCACGCGCTGCCCCTGGGGCGAGAAGGCGTTCACCGGCTACCTGGGCCCGGACCGCTCCTCCTGGGGACAGCACGACGCCACCGTGCTCATGGAGAACCAGCCCCTCGCGCCCTACCCCGGCGGCATCCTCATCGACCAGGGGCTGGACGACAAATTCCTGGCCGATCAATTGCACCCGCACCTGTTCGAGGCGGCCTGCAGCGCCATCGGCCAGCCGCTCACGCTGCGCCGCCACGCGGGCTATGACCACGGCTACTACTTCATCCAGAGCTTCATCGACGACCACCTGCGCCACCACGCGCAGCAGTTGGGCGCGCCTGAGGCAGTGTGAACGAACCGCCCGGCTCTCTCGTTCAGCCCAACCTGTCCGCGCGCCGTTGCGGATGCCCGCTACAGCCCGCACGAGGGGTGCGCCTTGCGCCGCGACTGGCCGCGTTTCTGCCGCCCTTTCGCGGTGGCCCGGGCCGCCCGAGGTCATGCACCGTCTGACACCCGACGCCCGCCAAACCGCTCACACCGGGCGGGGCGCACCCACCGCGTAAGCGCGCAGGTCACGCCCGCCGATGCCCAGCGCCGGCCACAGAGCGCGCCACTGCGCAATGTGGGCACTGGCGAAGTGGCGGTCCAGGTCGTCCTGGCTGCGCCACAGCTCATGCACGTGGATCAGCCCGGCGTCCAGCACATCCTGCGCATACGCATATTCGATGCAGCCCGGTTCGGCCCGTGAGGCCTGCACCATCGCCCGCATGGCCGGCAGCGCGGCGGCCAGCCCGTCCGCCGGCAGGCGAATGGTTCCTACGATCAACAGCATTCGGCACCCCTCCCCACAGCAAAGCGCCCATGCTAGCCGCGGCGCGCACCGCGCTCAGAACAGCACGCCCTGCCCGCGCGCCAGCGCCGGGCGGTACTGCGACAGGTCCAGTTCCGTGCGCTGGCGGTTCAGGCCCAGGCGCGCACAGGTCTTCTCGAAGCGCTGGCGCAGCAGGTCGGCCCACAGGCCCGAGCCCTTCATGCGCGTGGCGTGGCTGCTGTCGTAGCTTTTGCCCGCGATACGCGCGGTTGCGTCGATGCCGTGCAGATCCTGAATGCGCGCCAGCACGCGCTCGGCACGCTGCGGGTAGTGCAGTTGCAGCCACTCGCGCATCAGGGCATTGAGTTCCCACGGCAGGCGGATCACCGTGTAGAAGGCCGAGGTGGCGCCCGCGTCGCGCGCGGCGGCCAGCACCTGCTCCATATCCTCCGTGATGAAAGGAATCTGCGGCGCCACGCTCACGCCGACGGGTACGCCGGCTTCGGCCAGCGCGCGGATGGTGCGCAGCCGCCGGTGCGGCGCGGCCGCGCGCGGCTCCAGCACGCGGGCCAGGCGCGCATCCAGCGTGGTGATGGTCACGTAGGCCGCCGCCAGCCGGCTGTGCGCCAGCGGAGCCAGCAGGTCCAGGTCACGTTCCACGCCGCTGCTCTTGGTGATCAGCGAGAACGGGTGTCGCGCATCCCGCATCACCTCGATCAGCGCGCGCGTGAGGCGCAGCTCACGCTCCACCGGCTGGTAGCAGTCGGTGGCGGAGCCGATGTTGACCACCGAAGGCCGATGGCTGACGCGCGCCAGCTCGCCCCGCAGCACCTCGGCGATATTGCGCTTGGCGATGATGCGGGTCTCGAAGTCCAGCCCCGGCGACAGGTTGAGGTAGCTGTGCGTGGGCCGTGCGTAGCAGTACACACAGCCATGCTCGCAGCCGCGGTAAGGGTTCACCGACTGCTCGAAGAAAATGTCGGGCGAATCGTTGCCGCACAGCGCGCTGCGCGCGTCTTCCCAGATCACCTGCGTGTGCGGCGCGGCGGGCCCGGCACCTTCGTCGCCTGACACATCCCCCACGGGCCCGCCCCAGCCGTCGTCAAACGCCTCGCGCGCATCGCGCATGAAACGGTGGGCCATACGCGTGGCCGTACCCCGCCCCTTGAGCGGCTGCACGGGCGCCCATACGACAGGAGCCAGTGAGGGCGGGGGATCGTCTTCGGAATGCATTGAATGACTGTATAAATAAACAGTTATTCTGGCAATATCCAAAGGCCTACGCCATTTGCCGGAGGGCTGCAAGCGCAGCGCAATTCGCACTGCGCGCGTGTGAGATCGCTTGGCAAACGCGGCACCAGGCCGCACAATCCACCACTTCCGCACCAAATTGGTGCTTTTTTTGAGAACATGCCTCGGCCCGGACAACCCCGTTGCCCGGGCTTTTGTCCGTTTGAGCGCGGCTGCCCGGCAGACGCGCTTTCACTATCGTTTACAAGGGAATCACACCATGCAGCGCAAGCCCCACATCATCCTGTCGTCCCTGGACCTGGAGCGCATCGAAGCCCTGCTGGAAAAACAAACCGCGCCCTTTCCTGGCCGCGAGGCACTGGAGGCCGAGCTGGACCGCGCCGACGTGTTCGATCCCAAGGACATGCCCCCCAACGTGGTGACCATGAATTCCACCGTGCGCTTCACACTGCTGGAAACCGGCAAGACGAACACGCTGACGCTGGTCTACCCGAAGGAGATGGACGGCTCGGGCGACAAGGTGTCGGTGTTCGCACCCGTCGGCATCGCACTGCTGGGCCTGGGCGTGGGCGACGAATTCCAGATGCCCAGCCCCACCGGCCAGGTCACCGTGCGCGTGGACGCCATTGATTTCCAACCCGAGAACGCGGGTGAACTTCATCGCTGAGCGCGATCGCACCACCCAAGACCCGAGGCAGCCATGACTGGCTGCCTTTTTTTCGTCAGCGCAGGCCTGCCATGAGCGCGGTGGTCAGCAGGCCGGTTCCCACGAGCCCGGCCTGCCAGCGCAGCGCAGATTGCCATGTGGGAACGTGGCGCTCCACACGCTCGTACAGCAGGTGGCCCGCGGCGATCGACAGCACGAAAGCGATGCCCATGCCCGCCATCGCGGCGGCTACTGACTGCGGCCAGAAGTAGCTTTCCACCGCGTTGACGAGCACGCACACCGCAAAGTGCACGAGGAATACCGAATACGAGATCTGCCCCAGCCGGCTGAGCGGTGCCCAGCCTTGCCAGCGCTGCATGGCCGGGCTGCGCATGGCCATCACCAGCAGCAGCGCAGTCACGCCGGCCAGCGCAATGCGGGGGCGCCACTCCAGTACCAACGCAGCCACCACCAGCGCCGCGATCAGCAGCGCCCAGCTCCAGGCTCCCAGCGCGCGGGGCGACTGCACGGCCCAGTAGGCCAGCATGCCAAGGCCATAGGCACCGAAGAAATACACCGCCCAGACGTCCCAATCGGCGTCGCGGTTGAAGTACAGCAGCGAGGCGGCGACGCCCGTCGCCACGAGTGCCTGCGCGCCGCTCAGGGCCCAGGGCCAGTAGCGGGACACACCACGCGCGCGCAGCGCCACCGCCACGCGTGATACGCCAGCCAGGATCAGTGTGGTGAGCGCGAACAGCTGAAAGTCGATGGCCACGTACCACACGCCGGCCGACAGCGACTCCTCGTCCAGCACGCTTTGCAGCAGCAACGCATGCGCAAGCAACTGGCCCAGGTCCGGCACGTCGGACACCGAGGCGTGGTCGAACCACGGTTGCACGGCCGCCTGCACGACGATGGCGATCACCAGCGCCACCGCGTAGGGCACCACCAGGCGCACGAAGCGCCGTGCGATGCGCTGGGCTGGGTCGGTAAAGCGCGCCTGCCCCTGCGGCGCCAGACTGGCCGCTGCCAGGAAGCCCCCCAGCACCAGAAACACCTGCACCGCCATGCGCGCGTATTCGTAGAGCCAGTCGATCAACCCCGGCACCGCTTGGCGCGCCACGTCGGACATGGGCCCGTAGAACGCCAGGTGGTGCCAGACGATGGCGGCGCAGGCCAGGCCTTTGGTGCAGTCGATCAACGCACTGCGGGAGGCATGAGACGGGGTGTGCTGGGACATTCAAAACAGGAACCCCGTGCCGGCAACAAGCCTGCGACGGGGGTTCACGGTAATCGGGCAAGCCCAAGATTTTGCGCCTTTTGCGCTGATGCTGCTGACCGCTACACAGCGCACGCGCATCAACAAAAACGGCGCCCCTGGGGCGCCGTTGGGCCAACGGGGCTACGTGGCAGCCCCGCGCGGGCATCAGCCCAGGGCCAGGCGCTCGCGCGCTTGCTGGTATTCGCGGCGCAGGCGCGCGACGAGTTCAGCCGTCGAAGTGACCTCGGTGATGCTGCCGATGCCCTGGCCGCAGCCCCAGATGTCCTTCCAAGCCTTCTTGGCGTCGCCACCGAAGTTCATCTTGCTCGGATCGGACTCCGGTAGGTTGTCGGGGTCCAGGCCTGCCGCGCGGATTGACGGCGCCAGGTAGTTGCCGTGCACACCCGTGAACAGATTGCTGTAGACGATGTCGTCGGAGTTGCCCTCGACGATGGCCTGCTTGTACGCATCGATGGCGCGCGCCTCGTGCGTGGCGATGAAGGCCGAGCCGATATAGGCGAAGTCCGCGCCCATGGCCTGCGCGGCCAGGATGGCGCCGCCCGAGGCGATGGAGCCCGACAGCGCGAGCGGACCGTCAAACCATTGGCGGATTTCCTGGATCAGCGCAAACGGGCTCTTCACCCCTGCGTGCCCCCCCGCGCCCGCCGCCACGGCGATGAGGCCGTCGGCCCCCTTCTCGATGGCCTTGTGCGCGAACTTGTTGTTGATGATGTCGTGCAGCACAATGCCGCCCCAGCTGTGCACGGCCTGGTTCACGTCCTCGCGCGCGCCCAGGCTGGTGATGACGATCGGCACCTTGTACTTGGCGCAGACCTGCATGTCGTGCTCCAGCCGGTCGTTGCTCTTGTGCACGATCTGGTTGATGGCGAACGGAGCGGAGGGCGACTCGGGATGCGCCTTGTCCCACGCCGCCAGCGTCTCGGTGATCTCGGCGAGCCAGTCGTCGAGTTGCTCCGCCGGCCGTGCGTTGAGCGCAGGCATGGAGCCCACGATGCCGGCCTTGCACTGCTCGATCACGAGCTGGGGGTTGCTGATGATGAACAGCGGCGAGCCGATGACGGGCAGCGAGAGTTTCTGCAACGCTGGGGGCAGTTTGGACATGCGGACGGTCTCCATAATAAAAATGGGCTGTAGCGCTTTACCCGCAAGCGCTAGCAGCTATCAAAACAGAAGCAATTTTCAGAATGCTTCCAGCGGCAGAGCCGTGACGCTGGCCGCGCCGTGCACGATTGCGTCGCGCTGGCCCGGCGCCTTGGTCAGCAGGTGGTCGGCATAGAAGCGCGCCGTGGCGATCTTGGCCTGCATGAAGGCCACGTCCTGTCCCTTGGCGGACAGCTCCTGCGCCACCAGCAACGCGCGCGCCAGTTGCCAGCCCGCCACCAGATTGCCGGCCAGCATCAGGTAGGGCACGCTGCCCGCATACACGTCGTTGGGGTGGGCCTTGGCGCCACCGGCGATGAAATCCACCACCTCCAGGAACGCCTGGCGTGCGGCAGCCAGGCGCTGGGCCACCGCTTGAGCGTCGGCCGTGCCGCTGGCGCGCAGCTCGCCCTCGGTGGCCTCGATCTGCGCGGCGATCGCCTTGGCCGTCTGGCCGCCGTCGCGCGCCGTCTTGCGGCCCACCAGGTCGTTGGCCTGGATGGCGGTCGTGCCTTCGTAGATGGTGAGGATCTTCGCGTCGCGGTAGTACTGCGCAGCGCCCGTTTCCTCGATGAAGCCCATGCCGCCGTGCACCTGCACGCCCAGGCTGGCCACTTCCAGGCTCATTTCGGTGCTGTAGCCCTTGACCAGTGGCACCATGAATTCATAGAACACCGCGTTCTGCTTGCGCACCTCGGCATCGGGATGATGGTGCGCGGCGTCGTAGGCCGCAGCGGCCGTGGTGGCCATGGCGCGGCAACCCTCGGTGTACGCACGCATGGTCATCAGCATGCGGCGCACGTCGGGGTGGTGGATGATGGCGGCGCTGCCGGCCACGCTGCCGTCGACCGGGCGGCTTTGCACGCGGTCGCGCGCATACTGCACGGCCTTCTGGTACGCGCGCTCGGCCACCGCGATGCCCTGCACGCCGACGGCGTAGCGCGCGGCGTTCATCATGATGAACATGTATTCCAGGCCGCGGTTTTCCTCTCCCACGAGGTAGCCGATGGCGCCGCCGTTATCACCGTACTGCAGCACGGCCGTGGGCGACGCCTTGATGCCCATCTTGTGTTCGATGGACACGCAATGCACGTCGTTGCGCGCGCCCAGGCTGCCATCCTGGTTCACGAGGAACTTGGGCACCACGAACAGGCTGATGCCCTTCACGCCCTCGGGTGCACCCGCCACGCGCGCCAGCACCAGGTGCACGATGTTCTCCGCCATGTCGTGCTCGCCATAGGTGATGAAGATCTTGGTGCCGAAGACCTTGTACGTACCGTCGGGCTGGGGGTCGGCCTTGGTGCGCACCAGCGCCAGGTCGGAGCCTGCCTGCGGCTCGGTCAGGTTCATGGTGCCGGTCCACTCGCCCGTGACCAGCTTTTCCAGGTAGGTGGCCTTGAGTTCGTCGCTGCCGGCCGTGAGCAGCGCCTCGATGGCACCATCGGTCAGCAGCGGGCACAGCGCAAAGCTCAGGTTGGCGCTGTTGAGCATTTCCACGCAGGCCGCGCCGATGGTCTTGGGCAGGCCCTGGCCGCCGAAGTCGGCAGGGTGCTGCAAGCCCTGCCAGCCGCCCTCGGCGAACTGGCTGAAGGCCTCCTTGAAGCCCGGCGTGGTGGTCACGGCACCATCCTTGAACCAGGAGGGTTTCTCGTCGCCAACCACATTAAGCGGAGCCACCACGCCCTCGTTGAACTTCGCGCACTCTTCCAGCACGGCAGCGGCCGTGTCCAGACCAGCGTCCTCGAAACCGGGAATCTGCGCGACCTGGTCGATGCGTGCCAAGTGCTCGATGGCGAACAGCATGTCCTTGACGGGGGCGGTGTAACTCATGGGTGTCTCCAACTCAAAACGGTACGAATGTGATCAAAAAAAAGGCATCGCAAGCGATGCCTTTTTGCCGGCGCAGCGGCTTACAGGGCCTTCACCAGTTCCGGCACGGCCTGGAACAGATCGGCCTCCAGCCCATAGTCGGCCACCGCAAAGATCGGCGCCTCCGGGTCCTTGTTGATCGCCACGATCACCTTGCTGTCCTTCATCCCCGCCAGGTGCTGGATGGCCCCCGAGATCCCCGCCGCGATGTACAGCTGCGGCGCAACGATCTTGCCCGTTTGCCCCACCTGCAAATCGTTCGGGGCGTAGCCCGCGTCCACCGCTGCGCGGCTGGCGCCAATGGCCGCGCCCAGCTTGTCCGCCAGCGGGGTCATGACTTCGTTGAACTTCTCGCTGCTGCCCAGCGCCCGGCCGCCCGAGACGATGATCTTGGCGGCGGTGAGCTCGGGGCGGTCGCTCTTGGTGACTTCGCGTCCTGCAAAGCTGCTCTTGCCGGCGTCGGCCACGGCGGCGGTGGTTTCCACCGCGGCGCTGCCACCCGTGGCGGGCGCCGCGTCAAAGCCGGTGCCGCGCACGGTGATGACCTTGACGCTGTCCGCGCTTTGCACGGTGGCGATGGCGTTGCCCGCGTAGATGGGGCGCTCGAAGGTGTCGGCGGAGATCACTTTGGTGATGTCGCTGATCTGCGCCACGTCCAGCTTGGCGGCCACGCGCGGGGCGACGTTCTTGCCGCTGGCGGTGGCCGGGAACAGGATGTGGCTGTAGTTGCCGGCAATCTGCAGCACCTGGGCGGCCAGGTTCTCGGCCAGGCCGTCCTTCAGGCTGGCGCCGTCGGCGTGCAGGACTTTGGCGACGCCGGCGATTTGGGAGGCGGCCTGGGCGGCGGCCTGCGCGCCTTCACCGGCTACGAGCACGTGCACGTCGCCCCCGCAGGCGAGTGCGGCGGTGACGGTGTTCAGGGTGGCGGCCTTGAGGCTGGCGTTGTCGTGTTCTGCAATGACGAGTACGGTCATGTTGTTTCTCCTGTCCTGCCTTTAGATGACCTTGGCTTCGTTCTTGAGCTTGTCCACCAGCGTGGCGACGTCGGGCACTTTCACGCCGGCGCCGCGCTTCGGGGGTTCGGCCACCTTGAGGGTCTTGAGGCGCGGGGCCACGTCTACGCCGAGGTCTTCGGGTTTGACGGTGTCCAGCGGCTTTTTCTTGGCCTTCATGATGTTGGGCAGCGTGACGTAGCGCGGCTCGTTCAGGCGCAGGTCGGTGGTGATGACGGCCGGGGTGGTCAGTTGCAGGGTTTCCAGGCCGCCGTCGACTTCGCGTGTGACGCTGACCTTGTCGCCGGCCACTTCGACCTTGCTAGCAAAGGTGGCCTGGGGCAGGTCGGCCAGGGCCGCCAGCATCTGGCCGGTCTGGTTGGCGTCGTCGTCGATGGCTTGCTTGCCCAGGATGATCAGGCCCGGTTGCTCTTTGTCCACCAGGGCCTTGAGCAGCTTGGCCACGGCCAGGGGTTGCAGCTCGGCATCGGTTTCCACCAGGATGCCGCGGTCGGCGCCAATGGCCATCGCCGTGCGCAGCGTTTCCTGGCATTGCGCCACGCCGCAGCTCACCGCGATCACTTCCGTGGCCACGCCTTTTTCTTTGAGCCGCACCGCCTCTTCCACGGCGATTTCGTCAAAGGGGTTCATGCTCATCTTCACGTTCGCGATGTCTACGCCCGTGCCGTCCGACTTCACCCGGACCTTCACGTTGTAGTCCACCACGCGCTTGACGGGGACCAAAACCTTCATTGCTGCGGCTCCTTCAATAGTTGATTGCTTGACGTTTACGTAAACCGGTCCATTCTATTGCGCACTGCAGCATCTCCGTCATGGGAACATGGTGCACACGGCAAAAACGAACGATCGTGCTTTTTGACAATTATGCCAGTGCATTCATGGCAGGTCGAGGCCTACACCGGTGGCAATGCCGCCGGCGCGACTCCGTCTTGCCCCGGCGTCGAAGCCACGACATGCACCACGCGCTGCGGCTGTGCGATCTCGATACCCGCTGTGCGCAAGCCTTCCAGCACCGCGAGGTTGACGGCAGACCGCACGCTGGCAGTGCCGGCAGCCGGATCATTGATCCAGTAATTGAGGTTGAACACCAACCCGTCGGGCATGAAATCGAGCAAAAAGGCTACGGGCGCCGGGTCGCCCAGCACGCGCGCTTGCGCACTCGCCGCAGCACACAGGATCTGCTGCACCTTCGCGGCATCACTGCCGTAGGCGACGGTGATATTGGTCGTGAGGTTGAATTTGCGGTCGGACGCGGTCAGGTTTTCCACGCGCTGGGTGATCAGGCTTTCGTTGGGCACGATGGACTCGCGCCCGTTGCCCGCGCGGATCAACGTGTAGCGCGTCTTGATGTCCGTGATGCGGCCCTCGAAACCATCCACGCGCACGTTGTCCCCGATGCGCAGCGAGCGTTCCAGCAGAATCACGAAGCCGCTGACGTAATTGGCCGCCAGCTTCTGCAGGCCAAAGCCCAGGCCCACGCCCAGCGCACCGCCCAGAACCGACAGCGCGGTGAGGTCCACCCCCACAGCGGCCAGCGCCAGCAGCAACCCCACGAACAGCAGCAGCGCCCGCGTGGCATTCACCGCCACCTTGCGCATGGACAGGTCGGCCACCGCATGGTCGAGCACGCGCCGCTCGAAAGTCGACGCCGCCCACAGCGCAGCCACCAGCACCAGGACCGCGGACAGACCGCCTTGCAGCAGCGCCAGCAGGCTGACGCTGGACTTGCCGAACGCGATGCGGATGTCGTCCAGTTCCTGCAGCACGCGCGGCAGCAGCCCGGCGATCCACAAGGCGGCCACGCCCCAGGCCAGCCAGGAGAGCACGCGCTCCATCAGGCGCATCAGGCCTGAACGCGGAAACGCCATGGCCAGCACGCGTGCCACGAAGCGGATCAGCACCAGCGACGTGAACACCGGCACCGCCAGGCGCAGCAGGAAAACCGCCTGGTAATGCTCCACCACCACGCGCGCCGCATACACCAGTGCCAGCACCACCGCAGGAAACATCAACCCGTCCACGATGCGGCGGCCGAACCAGACCGACTCCGGCGGCTGTCCTCGACCGGCCCGCCGGCTCAGCACATAAGCAAGCGCCACGCTACCGGCCAGCACCGCCAGTTCCAGCCACAGGCTGGACAGCCGGAAGTCGGCCGCCAGCCGTTCCCACCATTCCATCAGCGCGGCGCTCCTCGGCTCAGGCCTTATCAGCAGCCGGCTTCCAGGCCGGCTGACGCTTCTCTGCAAAGGCGCGCGCACCTTCCTGCGCGGCGTCGTCCATCATGTTGGTGGCCATGGTCTGGCCCGCCAGTTGGTACGCCGCGTCCAGGCCCAGTTCGCGTTGCTGGTACACCAGCGCCTTGCCCATGGCCACGGCTACGCGGGGTTTCTGCAGAATGGACTGCACCAGCGACTCCACCTCGGCGTCCAGCGACTCGGGCGCCACCACGCGGTTGACCAGCCCCTGGTCCAACGCGGTGCGTGCGTCGATGAAGTCCCCGGTGAGCAGCATCTCCATGGCCCGCTTGGCCGGCACGTTGCGCACCAATGGCACGCTGGGCGTGGCGCAGAACAGGCCATAGTGGATGCCGCTGGTCGCAAAGGTCGCGTTTTCGCTGGCAACGGCCAGGTCGCACTGCGCCACCAACTGACAGCCCGCCGCCGTGGCCATGCCGTGCACACGCGCAATCACCGGTACGGGCAGCTTGTGGATGCTCAGCATCATGCGGCTGCACTGGGCGAACAGGCGCTGGTACCACGCCAAGTCCGGGTTGGCCGCCATATCCTTAAGGTTGTGGCCCGCACAGAAGGCCTTGCCAGCCGCGGCGAGCACCACCACGCGCACGCTGTCGTCGCGCGCAACATCGTCCAGTGCCTGCTGCAGTGCTGCCAGCATCTCGTGGCCGAGGGCGTTGAAGCGCGGCGCGTCATCCAGCGTGAGGGTGACCACGCCGCGATCGTCGCGCTGCACACGCAGTGGGCCGCCACCGGCCGCCGTGGAGGGGGAGGAAGTCATGGCGAAGTCTCCTGAGTACGAATACCGCGCGGCGCGCGCGGGGAAGAATCAAAGGTCTGCCAACACGCGCACATGGGCTTCCACGCTGCGCGCCAGCGGCCCCATCATGTAGCCGCCCTCAAGGCACGACACGATGCGGCCGCGGGCAAAGCGCCGGGCCACATCCTTGACGCGCATGGTGATCCAGGCGTAGTCCTGCTCGTTGAGGCTGAGCTGGCCCATGTCGTCCTCGCGGTGCGCATCAAAGCCCGCACTCACGAAGATCATCTCGGGCTTGAACGATTCCAGCCGCGGCATCCAAACCATGTCCACGATGTCGCGCACCTCCATGCCCTTGGTGTAGGCGGGGACGGGCACGTTGAGCATGTTGGACGCCGGCTCCTGGTCCCCGCAGTACGGGTAGAACGGATGCTGGAAGATGCTCACCATGAGCGCGCGCGGGTCGCCGGCCAGGATGTCCTCCGTGCCGTTGCCGTGGTGCACATCGAAGTCCACCACCGCCACGCGCTTGAGGTTGTAGCGCTGCAGCGCGTACTTGGCGGCGATGGCCACGTTGTTGAAGAAGCAAAAGCCCATGGCCTTGGTGCGCGTGGCGTGGTGGCCAGGCGGGCGCACGCTGCAAAAGGCGTTCTCGATCTCTCCGGCCATCACCGCGTCGGTGGCGGCCAGTGCGGCGCCCGCGGCGCGCAGCGCGGCCGTCCAGGTGTGGCGGTTCATCGAGGTGTCCGTGTCCACCTGCACATAGGGCGGGCCGCCCGCGGCCTCTTCCTCGATCAGACGGTCGGACAGGCCGCGCAGCGCAGCCATGTGCATGCGGTCGTGGGCCAGCTCGATGTCTGCCAGGGAGGCCAGCGGTACCTCACAATGCTGCAAGGCATCGGCCACGCCGGTCACCAGCAGCCGATCCTCGATGGCGTCCAGCCGCGCCGGGCATTCGGGGTGTCCTGGGCCCATCTCGTGCTTCCAGCAGTCACGGTGGGTGTAATAGCCCGTCTTGCTCACAGTCATTCCCCGGTGTCTCAATCGTTTTCGGATAACGTCACGCCATGCATGCACAGCAGAAGATCAAGTCGCTTTTGGATCAGCTTAACACGGTGATCGTGGGCAAAACCGCGCAGGTACAGGACTGCGTGGCCTGCCTGCTGGCCGGCGGGCACCTGCTCATCGAGGACGTACCGGGCGTTGGCAAGACCACGCTGGCCCATGCGCTGGCACGCACCTTCGGCCTGCAGTTCGCGCGTGTGCAGTTCACGGCCGACCTGATGCCCAGCGACCTCACCGGCGTGTCGGTGTACGAGCGTGGCAAGGAGGCCTTCGTGTTCCACCCCGGGCCGGTGTTCGCCCAGGTGCTGCTGGCCGACGAGATCAACCGCGCCAGCCCCAAGACGCAGAGCGCGCTGCTGGAGGCCATGGAGGAAAAGCAGGTGTCGGTGGAAGGCGAGACGCGCGCCCTGCCCCACCCGTTCTTCGTGATCGCCACGCAGAACCCGCACGACCAGCTGGGCACCTTCGCATTGCCCGAGAGCCAGCTCGACCGCTTCCTCATGCGCATCTCGCTGGGCTATCCCGACCGTGGCGCCGAGCGCCTGCTGCTGGCCGGCAGCGACCGCCGCGACATGCTGGACGGCCTGCTGCCGCTGCTGTCGCTGGACGATCTGGCCGCGCTGCAGCACCAGGTGCTGGCCGTGCACACGGCCGAGCCACTGCTCAACTATGTGCAGGATCTCATCGCCGCCACGCGCTCGGGCCGCTGGTTCCTCCAGGGCCTGTCGCCGCGCGCGGGCATCGCGCTGATGCGGGCGGCCAAGGCCCAGGCGCTCATCGAGGGGCGCGACTACGTGGCGCCGGACGATGTGCAGGCCATCCTGCCGCAGACCATTGCCCACCGCCTGGTGCCGGTGGGCGACGCCGGCCGCGGCGCCGTGGAGCAGGTGCGCGCCATGGTCGAGTCCGTCCCCCTGCCCTGACGCCATGCCCGCAGCATTCGAGCAGGCCGCACCGCCCGGTGCCGCGGCCCCGCGGCAGATGCCCTGGCGTGCCGTGGCCGCGCGCTGGCAGCGCTGGTGGCTGGCGCGCCTGCGGCGCACCGACACGCTCACGCTCACGCAGGGCAACATCTACATCCTGCCTACAGGCGCGGGATGGATGCTGGCCCTCACGCTGCTGGTGCTGCTGGTGGCGTCCATCAACTTCCAACTCAACCTGGGCTACCTGCTCACCTTTCTGCTCGCCGGCAGCGTGGTGGTGGGCGTGCACCTGTGCCACGCCACACTGCGCGGACTCACGCTGCACCTGGTGCCGCCGCAGCCGCAGTTCCTCGGTGCCGGCGCGCTGCTGCAGGTACAGCTGCACAACCCGCGGCGCGCCACGCGCCACGGCATCGCGTTGGCGGTGCGCGGCGGCCAGGCCGCGGAATGGGCCTGGACCGACGTGCCCGCCGAAGGCTCCGCCACCGTGCGGGTGGCGTTCCAGCCCGCGCGGCGCGGGCTGCAGGACGAGCCCGTGCTGATGGCGGAAACCCGCTACCCGCTGGGCACGTTCCGCGTGTGGACGCTGTGGCAGCCCGCCGCGCAGCTGCTGGTCTACCCGCGCCCGGAGGTGGGCGCCCCTGCGCTGCCCGCCGGCGAGCCGCGCTCGGGCAGCGGCGGCCAGGCACCGGCGCGCGGCATCGGGGAATTCGATGGTGTGCGCGCGTACCGGCGGGGTGACCCACTCAAGCTGGTGGTCTGGAAGAAGGCCGCCAAGTCGTTTGCCACCGGCACCGACGACCTGGTGAGCCGCGACACCCAGCAGGCGCAGCACCACGAACTCTGGCTGGACGGCGCTGCCACCGGCCTGCAGGACCCGGAGGCCCGCGTCTCGCGCCTCACGGCCTGGGTACTGCAGGCCGACCGGCTGGGCGTGGAATACGGCCTGCGCCTGCCCGGCCAGCAGATTGCACCGGACAGCGGCGCCGCACACCGCCACCGCTGCCTGGAGGCACTGGCGCTGTGCTGATTCTGTGTTTGACATGAAAAAAGCGCCTAGCCCACTACCAACAAGCGCGACCAGCTATTCATTCAATAGCAGACCCCATCGACGCGCGGGAGCCTCGACGTGAATCTGGCCCAGCGGCTTTCGCACCTGCCGCGCGAAGCGCGCGACACCCTGTTCCTGCTGGCGGTGGTGGCCTGTTGCGTGGCGCCGCTGGCCGCGTACCTGCCGCTGTGGACCAGCGCGCTGACCGCAGCGCTGCTGGCCTGGCGCGGCTGGCTGGCCGTGGGCGCGCGTGCCCTGCCGGGGCGCTGGGTGATTGGCGCACTGCTTGCGGCGGCCGTGGCACTCACGCTGCTGTCGCACCGCACCATCGTCGGGCGCGACGCGGGCGTGACGCTGATCGTGGTGCTGCTGGCGCTCAAGACCCTGGAGCTGCGCGCGCGGCGCGATGCCATGGTGGTGTTCTTCCTCGGCTTCTTTACGCTGCTGGCCAACTTCTTCTTCTCGCAGTCGCTGCCCACGGCCGCCGCCCTGCTGGTGGCGCTGCTCGGGCTGCTCACCGCGCTGGTCAACGCCCACATGCCGGTGGGGCGGCCGCCGCTGGCGGCCTCCATGCGCACCGCCGCGCGCATGGCGCTGCTGGGCGCGCCCATCATGGTGGCGCTGTTCCTGCTGTTTCCGCGCATGGCACCGCTGTGGGGCGTGCCGGACGATGCGCGCTCGGGGCGCAGCGGCCTGTCGGGGGAGATGTCCATCGGCAGCATGGCGTCGCTGGTGCTGGACGACAGCGTGGCGCTGCGCGTGCGCTTTGACACGCCGGGCGGAGCCCCGCCGCCGCAAAGCAGCCTGTACTTTCGCGGCCCGGTGCTCACGGCCTTCAATGGGCGTGACTGGTATGCGCTGTCGCAGCCCGAGGCGCGCGGCATCACCTGGGCCTACCCCACGCCGGCCAACCTGCAAATGCAGGGTGAGTCCGTGCGCTACGAGGTCACGCTGGAGCCCAGCCGCCGCCCCTGGCTGCTGACGCTGGACGCCGTGCAGGAGCGGCCCGAACTCCCACAGGGCACTGGCGCGATGATGTCGCCCGAACTGCTGTGGTCCGCCAGCCGGCCCATCTCCAGCGTGCTGCGCTACCGCGCCGAAAGCCACCTGCGCTTCACCCACGGCCCCACGCGGCGCACCTCCCTGCTGAACGGCTACGTGGAACTGCCCGCGGAGATGAACCCCCGCACCCTGGCCCTGGCCGAACAGATGCAGGCCGACCCCGCGATCGCGGCGCGCGTGGCCGCCAGCGGGGCACAGGCCTACATCGACGCCGCGCTGGCACGGCTGCGCACGGGCGGCTACACCTACACGCTGGAGCCCGGCGTGTACGGGGAGCACACGGCCGACGAGTTCTGGTTCGACCGCAAGGAAGGCTTTTGCGAGCACATCGCCTCGGCCTTCGTGGTGCTGATGCGCGCGCTGGACGTGCCATCGCGCATCGTCACCGGTTACCAGGGTGGTCAGATGAACGACATCGACGGCTACTGGACTGTGCGCCAGAGCGACGCACACGCCTGGGCCGAGGTCTGGCTGGAGGGCCGCGGCTGGGTGCGCGTGGACCCCACGGGGGCCGTGTCGCCGGGGCGCATCGGCCAGTTCCAGCGATTGCAGGCGCCACGCGGCGTGTTGGGCACCGCGATGGATGCCGTCGTCAACCCTTCGCTGGTACGCCGTCTGCGGTCGGTGTGGGAGGCCGTGAACAACGGCTGGAACCAATGGGTGCTGAACTACACCCAGGGGCGCCAGCTCGATTTGCTCAAGTCGCTGGGCATGCAGTCGCCCAGTTGGCAGGACCTGGTGCGCCTGCTGGGCCTGCTGGCCGCGCTGGCCGCCGCCGCGGGCGCAGGCTGGGCCCTGTGGGAGCGCAGCCGCCAGGACCCCTGGCAGAGCCTGCTGCTGCAGGCCCGCCAGCGACTGGCACGCGCCGGCCTGCCGCTGCCACCCCACCTGCCGCCACGCACCATGGCCGCGCGTGCGCGCGCCGAACTGGGCGCCCCCGCCGAAGCCGCCGCGCAGTGGCTGCTGCGCGTGGAGCAGGCCCGCTACGCCCCCGAACCCCGCGCCCTGCTGGCCGACCTGCAGCGCGAATTGCGCCGCCTGCCCTGGCCCACCGCGCAGAATCCACGCCCCTCTGCCCCATGATCCGCTCCCTTGCAATAACTACATTTTTCATAGCTGTCAGCGCTTTCCCCATAAGCGCCTTAGCCCAAAATCATTCTAAAAAAACAGCCGCCAAGACGGCGGCCACCTACCACTATGCGCAACGTGCGCAGGCCATGCAGTTCGCCGACGATCTGGCAGAGCGGCGCGGGCTGGACCGCGAATGGGTGCGCCAGGCGATCGGGCAAGCGCGGCTGCTGCCCCAGGTGCCGCGCCTGGTGCTGCCGCCCACGCGGGGTACGCCCAAGAACTGGGCGGCCTACCGTGCGCGCTTCGTGGAGCCCACGCGCATCCGCGCGGGCCTGCGCTTCTGGCAGGACAACGCCGATGCGCTGGCGCGCGCTGAAACGCAATACGGCGTGCCCGCCGAGATCATCGTGGGCATCATCGGCGTGGAGACACTCTACGGCCAGCACATGGGCAACCTGCGGGTGATCGACGCGCTGGCCACGCTGGCCTTCGACTTTCCCGACGCACACCCGCGCGCGGCCGAGCGGCGCGCGTTCTTCCAGCGCGAGCTGGAGCAGTTTCTGACCCTCATGGACCGCACGGGCATCGACCCGCACACCCCGCGCGGCAGCTACGCGGGCGCCATGGGTCTGGGGCAGTTCATGCCGTCGAGCTGGTCGCGCTACGCGGTGGATTTCGACGGCGACGGCCGCATCGACCTGTGGCGCAGCGCGCAGGACGCCATCGGCTCCGTGGCCAACTACTTCGTGGGCCACGGCTGGCAGAGCGGCATGCCCACGCACTACGCAGTGGCGTTCGACGCGGCCACGCTGCAGTTGGACGCGCTGCTGGCGCCGGACATCCTGCCCACTTTCAGCGTCGCCAGCATGGCGGCCCAAGGGGCGCACGTGCAGAGCGAAGGCGCGCAGCACACGGGTCCATTAGCGCTGGTGGAACTGCAGAATGGCGCTGAGGCGCCCAGCTACGTGGCCGGCACCGAGAACTTCTATGCGATCACGCGCTACAACTGGTCGAGCTACTACGCCATGGCGGTGATTGAGCTGGGCCGTGAAATCGCAACGGCGCGTGCCACGCCACGGTAGCGGCGCACCCGTCTCATGCGGGCGTCCCTCGGGCATGCGCCTGGCAAGTCTGCACGAAGGCTGCCAGCGTGGGCGATTGCCTATGCCCCGCGCGCTGGAGCAGCGAAAAATGGCGCCACATGCGCGGCAGCAGGGTAGACAGCAGCACCAGTTCGCCGGCATCAAGCAGCGGCTGCACCAACACGCGCGACAGGCAGCTGATGCCCAGCCCTTGGGCCACGCAGCGCGCGATCGCCTCAGAACTGCCTAGCGTAGCGGCTGAGGGCAGCTGGTGCAGACGCGGCAGCAAAGCGTGCTCCACCATCTCGCGCGTACCTGACCCCTGCTCGCGCAGCAG
This sequence comes from Diaphorobacter sp. ED-3, assembly GCF_027625375.1. Lineage (NCBI taxonomy): Bacteria > Pseudomonadati > Pseudomonadota > Betaproteobacteria > Burkholderiales > Comamonadaceae > Diaphorobacter > Diaphorobacter sp. ED-3. The sequence goes on from NZ_CP115182.1 coordinate 2,767,939, forward strand.
CCAGCGCGCACTGCGTAATGCGGCCGCGCCCAGCGGCCGGGCTTGAGCTGCCTTCACCAACGGGTCGTGTGGTGCGGAGACGATGACCAGCTCGTCACGCTGCCAAGGCTGGACCTGCAGCCCCGGCCAGTGGCTGGCGCCCTCGATCAGCCCCAGGTCGGCCTCCAGCGCCTGCACGGCGTGTGCCACCTCGCGCGTGTTGCCGATCTGCAGGTCCACGCTCACCTGTGGGTGGCTGCGCGCAAAGGCGGCCAGTACGCGGGGCAGCGCATAGCTGCCGATGGTGGTGCTGGCCGCCACGCGCAGGCGTACCGGCAGGACCGCACTCTGCGCGCCAAAGGCCTGCTCGATGGTGTGCGCCTGCGCCAACAGCTCCAGCGCCTGCGGCAGCAGTGCACGTCCCGCATCGTTGAGCACCAGGCTGCGGCCCGCGCGCTCAAACAGCGGCGCGCCCAGGCAATGCTCCAGCTGCTGCAGCGCCGCGCTGGTGGCCGACTGCGACAGCGCCACCACGTGTGCCGCAGCCACCGTGGAGCCGCTTTGCGCCACGGCGCTGAATATCTCGAGCTGGCGCAAGGTGATATGCAGCATAAGACGAACCAGTTTTCCAGGTAGATTTTACAAAAAGTATTTGTTATACAAATATAACTAATATTTCTAAAGTGGGCGCCTGCCGTAAGGACCTTTTACCAGCGGCCGCTGTCATGCCCCTTGCTCCGCTTACCCTCGCCTCCTTCACTACCGAGCCAGTCCGCTGGCTGCCAGGGCTGCTGCTGAGCGGCGCCATCGCGGCGGGCGCGCTGCACCTGGCCGGTCAACCGTTTTTTGTAGGGCATGGCCTGAGTACCCTGACGCTCGCGATCGTGTTCGGGCTGCTGCTAGGCAACACCCTATACCCACGCCTGGCACAGACCTGTGCGCCCGGCGTGGGCTTGGCCAAACAGCAGCTGCTGCGCACAGGCATCGTGTTGTACGGCCTGCGTCTGACCTTCCAGGACATCGCCCACATGGGCTGGGGTGGCGTTGCCGTCGACGCCCTGGCGCTGGCCAGCACCTTTGGGCTGGCCTGCTGGCTGGGCCAGCGGGTGCTGGGGCTGGACCGGCGCACCACGCTGCTCATCGGTGCAGGCAGCTCCATTTGCGGTGCGGCGGCGGTGCTGGCCACAGCCCCCGTGGCCAGGGGACGCCCCCAGGATGTTGCCGTGGCTGTGGCCACCGTTGTGGTGTTCGGCACGGTGGGCATGTTCCTGTATCCCGCGCTCTACCGGTGGAACGCCGCCGGGGGCTGGATCGGCATGGATGCGCAGCAGTACGGCCTGTATGTGGGCGCCACAGTACATGAGGTGGCTCAGGTGGTGGCCGCCGGCACAGCCATCAGCTCCCATGCCGCCAGCACCGCCGTTATCGCGAAGATGGTGCGCGTGATGATGCTGGCGCCCTTCCTGCTCATCCTGTCATTCCTCCTGTTGCGTGCTCAACAGGCTTCGGACGCGAGCCGGGGGGAGACAGGCAGCCCGGGCGCCATCACCATCCCGTGGTTTGCGCTGGGCTTCGTAGCCATGGCAGGCGTGAACTCGCTGGACATGCTGCCTCCGGCATTGGTACAGGCCGGTGTGCGACTCGACGACCTGCTGCTGGCCGTGGCCATGGCGGCCCTGGGGCTCACCACGCATGTGCATGCCGTGCGCGCCGCGGGCCTCAAGCCACTGCTGCTGGCCGCTGCACTGTTTGCCTGGCTGCTGGTTGCGGGGTTGCTGCTGAGCCGTTATCTACCCGCGTGGCTGTGATCAAAGCCGCTGCATCTGGCAGGTGCTGGGCATTTGCGCCTTGTCCGCCGCGATCTGCCGTACCACGCGAAAGCCGTAGCCTGAACCCTCCACATCGAACTTCACACCCGGCGCGCCCTGGCGGTCCATGACGCCTATGACCAGCGATTGTTGGAACTGATGGTCTTGCGCGCGCATGGCGCCTGCCTGGCCGTACAGGCGCACACTGGCATGCTCCAGCGCGCGCGCCACGGCCAACGGATCGTCACTGCCCGCCTGCTGCAGGGCCTGCGCAAGCGCTTCGACCATGAGCTGCATGCGCATGTGCACATAGTCGTCCTGCGGGCTGGGAAAGCGCTCGCGGAAGGCACGGTAGAAGGTCTCGCTGCCCTGCGTGGGCAGATTGGGCAGCCAGTCGGCCACGGCCACCACCTTTCCCACGCCCGCATCGCCCAGGGCCGCGGGCGCGCCGAGCGCGTTGCCGTAGAAGGTATAGAACATGCCGTCGTAGCCCACCTCCCGCGCAGCCTTGACCAGCAGCGTGAGGTCATTGCCCCAATTGCCCGTGATGACGGCTTGCGCGCCGCTGGCCTTGATCTTCACGGCGTAGGGCGCGAAGTCCTTCACGCGGCCCACGGCGTGCAGCTCGTCGCCGACGATGGCGACATCGGGCCGTTGCGCGGCCAGCTGGCGCCGGGCTTCGCGCAGCACGGCCTGGCCGAAGCTGTAGTCCTGCCCGATGAGGTAGGCGCGCTGCAGGGCCTTGTCCTCGCGGATCACCTCCATGAGCGCTGCCATGCGCATGTCGGCATGCGCGTCGAAGCGAAAGTGCCAGAAGCTGCACTTCTCGTTCGTGAGGGCGGGGTCCACGGCCGAGTAGTTCAGGAACACCACACGCTTGCCGGGCTCGCGCTGGTTGTGCTTGTTGATCGCGTCGATGAGCGCAGCGGCCGTGGCCGATGAGTTGCCCTGCATGACGAAACGCGCGCCGCCGTCAATGGCGGCGCGCAGCGCGGACAGCGCCTCTTCGTTGGTGCCCTTGCTGTCGTAGCGCACCAGCATCAGCGGCCGCGCCCCGCCCGCCGCAGGGGGCAGTGCCACGCCGCCGCGCGCGTTCACACGTTCCATGGCCCAGGCGATGTTGCGGAACACCGCCTCGCCGGTATTGGCAAAGCTGCCGGACAGGCTCTCGATCAGCGCCACGCGGATCGGCGCGCCCTGGGGCGGCGCCGCCGCACCGGCCAGCGGCGCCGCAACGCCCAGCAGGGAGGACAGAGCCAACGCACAGGCGCGCAGAACATGGCGGCGGGGCAGGATCATCATGGCAACGGGCACAAGCAGGAAAAGATGGCAGCGCAGCGGCGCGCTGGCTCACGAAGAATGGAATTCACTGGGCCATGAGCTGCTGGATGCCCGGCGGCGCAGCGCCGTCGGATGCGCCGGCCGGCTGCGATTCTGGCGCTGGCTGAGGCGCTTGCGCGGACGCCTGCGTGCGCGGCTGCTCCCCGGCGGGAACCATGGGCGCCGGGGTGCTGGACTCTGCAGCCGGGCTGGCGGTGGCGGCTGCAGCAGCAGCGGCAGGCGGCTGCGCCGCAACGGTCGCGGCGACCGCAGCGTGCGGGACGGCTTCGCGCTCGTGCAGGGCTGGCTTGGCCGCCACCGTCGGCGCGGCCGGCACCACGGGCGCCGCGCGCACGAACTGCTCGAAGAGCTGGAAAAACCGCTCGTAGAACTGCGGATCGGCGATGGTCTCGCTGCCCACCTTCACCAGCGTGTCGTCGATCGCCGTGACGGGCAGCGACACCGAGCCGATGCCACCGACGCCAAGCGACGCCGAGTTGTTGATCTTCTTGATCACGTAGCGGTCCTGCAGCGCGCTGGCAAAGGCCGACGTACGCTCGTCGCCCTGCCCTTCGGATGCGCAGACCACGCGCATCTCCACGACGTAGTGCACGTCGGTGTGGGGCTGGTAGTACTTGCGGCCCGCCACCGTGTCGCTGGAGGCCACGTGCACCATGTAGCCCTGGCTCAGCAGCGCCCGCCGGGCCGCCTCGCAGGTGCTGGCCTGCGGCGCCGCCATGTGGCGCGTGTGCATGCCGGCGGTATCGAAGTCGTTGGGCGAGAACTGCAGGTTGCGGTCCAGGCCGGGCATGGTGTCGGGAATGTGGGCACAGCCAGCCAGCAGGGCGCAGGCCACCAGGCCCAGCCGGCAGCCCGGGGAAGCGAAGGGGGAAAGGCGTGGGAATCGAGACACGGGCATCAGCTAGAAAAATCCGCAGCAGGGCCGCATTGTGAAGCCTGAGCGATGTCCCTCCCGCGCGCGCTCGTTGTAACCCATTGCAAGGCGACGTTCCATCCGCGCGGCGGGGCACTCTTGAAAAACACCGCACGCAAACACATGTGCGGTCCATGCGGCCGACCCGTGCCGCGTCTGACCCAGGAGCCTCCGACATGATTTTCGCCCCCGTGATCCGCCACGCCACCTATGTCGCACCGCGCGTGGGAGACGCCGCCCTGCAACGCTTCCTGCACCACACACTCACTGCCCCCGCAGCCGCGCCGCACGATGCACGCGCCACAGGCGTGAACGTGCAGCAGGACGACAAGGCCATCACCGTGCAGCTGGACGTGCCAGGCCTGTCGCGCGAGCAACTCGCGGTCACGATCGAAGGCAACCAAGTGCGCGTCGCCAGCGCCGAAGGTGCGCCCCGGCGCGTGCAGCGTGCATGGGAGTTGGCGCAGGACATCGACCCGCAGGCCAGCACGGCGCGACTGGAACATGGCGTGCTCACCCTGGTGCTGGCCAAGAAGCCGCCGCAGAGCAGCGCCGTTCGACTGGCCATCGACTGACAAGACGCAGAGCGTCGCCTGATTCCAGGGCGGCCGGGCGGCCGCCCATTTGCTATGTTTTATCTAGCTACTGCCGCTTGCCGGATGGGCGCTACCGCCCATTTTTAACCTGATCCTCTTCCAGGGCACACCACAGCGAGACTCCGACTAAACCGTCCGCGTTCGACGCATGTGGGGCCTTGTCCCGGCTTGTCCAGTCCGGCGCCTGTCCGCATCGAACGCCGCGGCCGGGTGCTGCCCCATCGCAGCGCCTCACTCATGGCGCAGCGCCTCAATGGGGTCCAGCCGCGCGGCGCGGCGGGCCGGGAAGTAGCCGAACAGCACCCCGATGCCCGCCGAGAACACGAACGACAGCAGGTTCACGCCCGCGTGGAACACGTAGGGGATGCCCATCACCTGCGCCAGCGCAATCGACGCGCCCGTGGCCAGCACGATGCCGATGAGGCCGCCCAAAGCAGCCAGCACCACGGCCTCGATGAGGAACTGCATCAGCACCTCGCGCTCCAGCGCGCCGATGGCCAGGCGCAGGCCGATCTCGCGCGTGCGCTCGGTCACGCTCACCAGCATGATGTTCATGATGCCAATGCCGCCCACCAGCAGGCTCACGGCCGCCACCGCGCCCAGCAGCGTGGTCATCACGCGCGTGGTGCCCGAGAAGGTGTCGGCCAGTTGCTTGGTGTCCAGCACGTTGAAGTTGTCATCGTCGGTGTCGGCCAGCTTGCGGCGTTCGCGCAGCAACTCGGTCAGGCTGGCCTTCACGCGCTCGGGGTCGCTGCCATCCTTCATGGACACCAGCAGCGTCGGCACGCGCGTGGAGCCCGTCACGCGGCGCTGCAGCGTCTTGAGCGGCAGCAGCACCAGATCGTCCTGGTCGTTGCCGAAGGCGCCCTGCCCCTTGGAGGCCAGCACGCCCACCACCTCGCACGAAAACTGGCGCACGCGCACGCGCTCACCCAGCGCATCGCCGCCGGCGAACAGCTCCCGCCGCACCGTCTGGCCGATCAGGCACACGGCAGCGCCCACGCGCAGCTCGTCGGTGGTGAATTCGCGCCCGCTTTCCAGCGTCCAGTTGCCGGTCTGCAGCCAGGCATTGGTGCTGCCCATGACGCTGGTGGCCCAGTTACGCCCGTTGGCCACCACGGTGGCGCTGGTGCGCGCCTCGGGCGCCACGGCCAGAATGCCGCCGATCTGCTGCGCGATGGCCTCGGCATCCACATCCTTGAACGAGGGTGCGCCGCCACTGCCGCCGGGGCCCAGCCGCTGGCCAGGACGCACTTGCAGCAGGTTGGTGCCCAGGCTGGAGATCTGCGCCTGCACCGCCAGCGTGGCACCGTTGCCCAGCGTGACCATGGTGATCACCGCGCTCACGCCGATCACGATGCCCAGCACGGTGAGAAAGGACCGCATCAGGTTGCGCCGTATCGAGCGCAGCGCCTGCAGCAGAGAGTTGAGCAGCATCATGGCGCCACCTCCCCCGTGCCTGCACTTGCAGGCGCTTCCCGGGGCACCTGCGCATGCGGGTGCGGATTGCGCTCGTCGCTTTCGATGCGCCCGTCCACGAAGCGCACGATGCGCCGCGCGTACTGCGCCATGTCGGGCTCGTGCGTGACCATGAGTACGGTGATGCCCTGCTCGGTGTTCAGGCGCCACAGCAGTTCCATGATCTCGCGGCTGCGCTGCGTGTCCAGGTTGCCGGTGGGCTCGTCGGCCAGCAGCACCGTAGGCTCGGTGACGATGGCGCGCGCAATCGCCACGCGCTGCTGTTGGCCGCCGGACAGCTCGGCCGGTGTGTGGTGCTCCCAGCCCTTGAGGCCCACGGCGTCCAGGGCGCGGGCCGCAGCCGCATGGCGCGCGGCCGTGCTCTCGCCGCGGTACAGCAGCGGCAGCTCCACGTTCTCCTGCGCCGAGGTACGCGCCAGCAGGTTGAAGCCCTGGAACACGAAGCCCAGGAAGCGCCGCCGCAGCCGCGCACGGTCGTCGCGCGACAGCGAGTGCACCGGCAGCCCGCGAAACAGGTAGGTACCCGCGGTGGGCCGGTCCAGGCAGCCCAGCACGTTCATGGCCGTGGATTTGCCCGAGCCGCTGGGGCCCATGATGGCCACGAAGTCGCCGCTGTCGATGTCCAGGTCCACGCCCTTGAGCGCCTGGAAAGCCAGCGCACCCTCGCCGTACACCTTGGTGATGCCGCGCAGGCGGATCAGCGGCTGCGCATCGGCGGGCGCCATCATGGCTTCGCCCCGCTCGCAAGCTGGTCGGTGATGACCTGCATGCCCGGCTGCAGCTCGTCGCTCTCCACCTCGGTGACGCGGCCGTCGCTGATGCCGGTCTTCACGCGCACGGGCTTGGGCGCGCCGTCCTGCAGCACCCACACCTGGCGCTGGGAGCCGTCGCCGCGGCTGCCGTCCGCGCCCGCGCTGCGCCGCTGGCCCGAGGGGCGTGGCATGCGCGGCATCAGCTGGGACATGATGCCGCCGCCGCCGCCGCCGCCCGCGCTTGCGCCAGAGCTGCCCTGTGCACCGGGCCGGCCTGCCTGCGGGGCTTCCCCCGCCGCGCCCGCGGGCTTGAAGCGCAGGGCCGTGTTGGGCACGGTAAGCACGTCATTGCGCTCGGTGGAAGTGATGGTGGCCGCGGCCGTCATGCCGGGGCGCAGGCTCAGATCGCCGTTGTCCACCTCCAGGTAGGTGATGTAGGTGACCACGTTGTCGGTCTTGGTGGAGCCGAAGGCCACGCGCGTGGTGCGCGCCGGGTAGCGCCGCGAGGGGTAGGCGCTCACGGTGAAGGTGGCCTTCTGGCCCGGGCGCACCGAGCCCACGTCGGCCTCGTCCACGTTGACCTCCAGGCGCAGCTTGGTCAGGTCCTCTGCCAGGGTGAGCAGCGTCACCGCCTGCAGCGACGCGGCCACGGCATTGCCCGGCTCCACCGCGCGCGAGAGCACCACCCCGTCGATCGGCGATCGGATGGAGGCCTTGGTGACGTTGGTCTCGTCGGTGGCCAGCGCCGCGCGCGCATCTTGCACGCTGGCGCGCGCAGCGGCCTCGTCGGCCTGGGCGCGCTCGTAGGCGGCGCGGCCGGTGTCCAGCTCGGCCGCCGAAGGCACCTTGCCGCCGGACAGGCGGGCCACCTCCTCCAGGCGCGACAGGCTGGCGCGCGCCTCCTGCATGGTGGCCTGCGCCTGTGCCAGGCGCGCCTGCGCCGACGCGACCGAAGCGCGCGAGCGCAGCACCTGCGAGTCGAGCTTGGTGGTGTCCAGCTCCACCAGCACCTGGCCCTTCTTGACCTGGTCGTTCACGTCCACCAGCACGCGGCGCACGGTGCCCGAGAGTTCGCTGCCAATGTTCACCGACCGCGTGGGCTGCAGCGTGCCGTTGGCCGCCACGGTGAGCGTGATCGGCCCCCGCTGCACCTCCTGCGTGACATAGCGCGGCGCCGCCTGGGCGCGCTGGCGGTCCTGCCAGTACCACCAGCCGCCGGCAGCGGCGGCCAGCACCAGCACGGCCAGCCACAGGGTGATGCTCTGCCACCAGCGCCGGCGCAGGCCGTCGCCCAGCAGGGCCTGCAGGCTCTGCGGGGCCGCCGCGGCGGCATGGGAAGCGGGGGCGCTGGAAGAGCTTGGGGATTCTTGGTCGGTCATGGTTCTTGCCTGGGAAGGCGCCGCTTGGGCGGCAGCGCCGGGTCATTCAGCAGGTTTTTTTGGGGGGGCCGCTCAGGGCGCGGGCCAGCCGCCTCCCAGCGCCTTGTACAGGCGCACATGGTCGGTACTCAAGCTGGCGGCCGTGCTGGCCACGCTGTCCTGCGCGGACAGCAGCGTGCGTTGGGTGTCCAGCACGGTCTGGAAGTCCACCAGCCCGCTCGCATACTGGTTCTGCGCCAGCAGCGCCGCGTTGCCCGCAGCCTCGGCCGCGGCGGACAGGCGCTGCAGACGGTCACGGTCGCCCTGCAGCGCGACGAGCGCATCTTCCACATCCTTGAGCGCGCCGAGCACCGATTCCTCGTAGCCCACCTGCGCCTGCTGCAGCGCAGCCTCCTGCGCGCGCACCTGGGCACGCAGCGCCCCGCCATCAAACACCGGCAGCGACACGCTGGACAGCAGCGACGCCACCGTGGCGCCCCCACCCGTGAGCGCGCTCAGCGTGAGGGCGCGCAGGCCCAGCGTTCCGCTGATGCGCAGGCTGGGCATGCGCTGCGCCTCGGCCTGGGCGACGCGCTCCCAGGCGGCGCGCACGCGCTGCTCGGCCTGGCGCACGTCGGGGCGCTGGCGCAGCGTGTCTGCGGGGAAGGCCAGCGCCAGGTCCACCGGCGGTTGGGGCACGGGCGCGTGCGCGGCCAGGGCCTCGTCCAGCGCCGCGGGCGGCTGGCCGGTGAGCACCGCCAGCGCATGCCGCGCCTGCGCGATGCCCGCCTGCAGCGTGGGCACCTGGGCGGCGGTCTGCTCCACGGCGGCGCGGGCCTGCTCGGCTGCCAGCGAACTGGCCAGCCCCGCCTGCACACGCCATTGGACGATCTGCGCGGTTTCGCTCTGCGCCGCCAGGTTCTGCTGGGCAATCTGCAGGCGCTGCTGCTGGCTGCGCAGGCTGATGTAGTTCACCGCCACCTCGGCGGCCAATGCCACCTGGGCGGCAGCCACGCCTTCCTCGGCGGCCAGCAGGTCGGCCTCGCTGGCGCGCACGCCGCTGGACAGGCGGCCAAACAGGTCGGGCTCCCAGCTCGCGTCCAGTCCCGCCTGGAAAGTGTTGCCGGTGCTGCCATTGCTGCGGCTGCGCTGGGCGGAGCCCGATGCGTTCACGGAAGGCAGCAGGCCGGCGGCCTGCACGTCGCGCTGGGCACGCGCCTGCTCCACGGCGGCGCGTGCGCTGCGCATGCTGGTGTGCGACTGCAGCGCGCGTTCCACCAGGCCGGTGAGCTGCGCATCGCCCAGTTGCCGCCACCACTGGGCCAGGTCTTGCGGGGTCGCGGCCGCGCCGCCCTGCACCGCCCCCTGGCCGGCCCAGGCGGCGGGAGTGGCCACCGCCCCCTCCAGCGCGGGAGGCGGCCGCGTGGCGCAACCGGCCAGCACCAGGGCGGCCAGCAAGGCCAGTGGCGCCGAAGCGCGCGGGCGACGGCGGGAGCGAGAAGGAAGCGCTGCGGCAAACATGAGGGCAATTGTTACAGCGCTCCTTGTCAGCGCCACCAGCGGCAGATGAACTTTTGTAAAGAAAACCGGAGAACCCGTGGCGTGGCACGCTGCTACCCTTGCGTGCCAAATGCCCGGGTGGCCTCGCCGCCGCGGCCGCCCCTCGCAAAGGAGTTCCCATGCCCCCTCTTCCCCTGCTGATCAACGGCGCGCCCCGGCCCGCCTCGGGCGGCGCCACGTTCGAGCGCCGCAACCCGCTGGATGGCCGCATTGCCACCACGGCCGCTGCGGCCACCCCCGAAGACGCCGTGGCCGCCGTGCAGGCGGCCGCCCGGGCCTTTCCCGCGTGGGCCGCGCTGGGCCCCGCCGCGCGGCGCGACCTGCTGCAGCGCGCCGCGCAGGCCCTCACGGCGCGCGCCGATGCCTTCGCCGCCACCATGGCGGCCGAGACCGGCGCCTCTGCCGCCTGGGCCGGCTTCAACGTGCACCTGGCCGCCAACCTGCTGCAGGAGGCCGCCGCCCTCACCACGCAGATCGCCGGCGAGGTGATCCCGTCCGACATGCCGGGCAGCCTGGCCATGGGCGTGCGCCAGCCCGCCGGCGTGGTGCTGGGCATGGCGCCGTGGAATGCGCCGGTCATCCTGGGGGTGCGCGCCATTGCCACGCCGCTGGCGTGCGGCAACACGGTGGTGTTCAAGGGTTCGGAAACCTGCCCGGCCACCCATCGCCTCATTGCCGAGGCGCTGCACGACGCCGGCCTGCCCGCGGGCGTGGTGAACTTCATCACCCATGCGCCCGGCGATGCGGCCGAGGTGGTGGAGGCCATGGTGGCCCACCCAGCCGTGCGCCGCGTGAACTTCACGGGCTCCACCAAGGTGGGGCGGCTGGTCGCGCAAACCTGCGCGCGCCACCTCAAGCCCGTGGTGCTGGAGCTGGGCGGCAAGGCCCCCTTGGTGGTGCTGGACGATGCCGACGTGGATGCCGCCGTGAACGCCGCCGTGTTTGGCGCGTTCGCCAATTCGGGGCAGATCTGCATGTCCACGGAGCGCCTGGTGGTGGACGAGGCTGTAGCCGATGCGTTCGTGCACCAACTGGCCGAACGCGCCCGTGCCCTGCCGCTGGGCGACCCGCGCCAGGGCCCCGTGGTGCTGGGGCCGGTGGTGGACATGGCCACCGTGCAGCGCTGCAACGCGCTGATCGACGACGCGCTGGGCCAGGGCGCGACGCTGGTGTGCGGCGGCAAAAGCGACACCCCGCTGATGCCCGCCACGCTGCTGGACCGGGTGACGCCCGCCATGCGCATCTACCACGAGGAGACCTTTGCCCCGGTCAAGGCGATCGTGCGGGTGCGCGGCGTGGAGCAAGCCATCGCCACCGCGAACGACACCACCTACGGCCTGTCGGCCGCCGTGTTCGGGCGCGACGTGGCGCGCGCCTGGAACGTGGCCGCACACATCGAGTCCGGCATCTGCCATGTGAACGGCCCCACGGTGCACGACGAGCCGCAGATGCCCTTTGGCGGCGTGAAGCAGTCGGGCTGGGGGCGCTTTGGCGGCATGGCGGGCGTGCGCGAGTTCACGGAACTGCGCTGGATCACGGTGCAGACCGCCCCACGCCACTACCCGTTCTAGGGTCTGTTGAGAATCAATCTGAGAGGCGTGAATGGATGTGATGCAATAGGAGCATGAGCATTCGATGGGTACTGACAGACGAGCAATGGGCCAAGATGGAGCCGCACTGCCTTGGCAAGCCAAGTGATCCGGGGCGCAGCGGCACCGACAACCGCCGCTTCGTTGAGGCAGTGCTGTGGATTGCCCGCACAGGCAGCCCTTGGCGAGACCTGCCGCCAGAGTTTGGCAAGTGGAACACGGTGTTCAAGCGCTTTAGAGACTGGCTCAAGGCCGACGTATTTCAACGCCTGTTCGATGCAGTGAGCGAGCAGCCAGACATGGAATATGCGATGGTGGATGCCACGATTGTGAAAGTGCACCGGCACGGCCAGGGGGCAAAAGGGGGACTTCGGGCCAAGCCATAGGCCATTCGCGCGCAGGCATGAGCACGAAGATCCTGGCGCTGACGGATGCGTTGGGCAATCTGGTGAAGTTCGTCTTGATGCCAGGGCAGCGCCATGACACCAAAGGGGTCAAAGAGCTGATCGCTGATGTGCGCTTTGAAGCCTTGCTCGCCGACAAGGCCTTCGATGTGAACTGGCTGATCCAGGAGTTGGACAAGCGCGGGGCGCAGGTGGTGATCTCACAGATGCCGCGAAGGAGAGCGCCACTGGAGATTGACCGGGAGATCTACAAATGGCGTCACTTGATCGAGAACTTCTTTGGCAAGCTCAAGGAGTTCAAGCGCATCGCCATGCGTAGCGACAAGACGGATACCAGCTTCGCAGCGATGATCTATCTCGCGGCTGGGGTTATCAACTCTCGGTGATTCTCAACAGCCCCTAGCCCGCTATCAAAAATGTGAGCTACCAGCGCTTGATGGACAAGCGCTGGAGCCTATTTTGACCAATATCTTCAGGCCGCGAGCGTGATGGCGTCCAGCGGCCAGCGCGGCTTCACGTCGAAGGCGTAATCGCGGTTGGGCTGCTGCTGCCCGGCCTGCAGGCGCATGGCCGCGGCCATGGCGATCATGGCGCCGTTGTCGGTACACAGGTGCAACTCGGGGTAGTGCACACGCACCTTGGCTCGCGCGCAGGCCGCGTTGAGTTGCGCGCGCAGATGCCGGTTGGCGCCCACGCCGCCGGCCACCACCACGCGCTGGAGCCCTGTCTGCTGGAGGGCGGCCAGCGTCTTCTTGACCAGCACCTCCACGATGGCGGCCTCGGTACTGGCGGCCAGGTCGGCCTTGCGCGCGGGCAGTTCGTCGCCCAGCTTCTTGGCCTGGGTGAGCACGGCGGTCTTGAGGCCCGCGAACGAGAAGTCCAGGTCGCCGCTGTGCAGCAGCGGGCGCGGCAGTTTGAACGCGGTGGCGCTGCCCTGCTCGGCCAGGCGCGACAGCGCCGGCCCGCCGGGGTAGCCCAGGCCCATGAGCTTGGCCGACTTGTCGAAGGCCTCGCCCGCCGCGTCGTCGATGGTCTCGCCCAGGATCTCGTAGCGCCCCACGCCCTCCACGCGCATGAGCTGCGTGTGCCCGCCCGACACCAGCAGCGCGACGAACGGAAACTCCGGCGGGTCGCTGCTCAGGAACGGCGACAGCAGATGGCCTTCGAGGTGGTGCACGCCCAGCACGGGCTTGTCCAGCGCAGCGCCCAGCGCGCAGGCCACGCCCGCGCCCACCAGCAGCGCACCCGCCAGGCCCGGCCCGCGCGTGAAGGCCACCACGTCCACATCCTCCAGGCGCTCGCCCGATTCGCGCAGCACCTCGCGGGTCAGCGGCAGCACGCGGCGGATGTGGTCGCGGCTGGCCAGCTCGGGCACCACGCCGCCATAGGCCTGGTGCATGTCGATCTGGCTGTGCAGCGCATGCGCCAGCAACACGGGCACGGCGCCGCCCTCGCCGGCGCGCACCAGGGCCACGCCGGTTTCGTCACAGGAAGATTCGATACCGAGGATCAGCTGACTCATGCCCGCGAGTGTAGTGGCCGTCCCCCGCGCCCGCCGGGCCGGGGGCAATCGCACGCCCGCGCATACCGACCGGCGGCTACCAGCGGTCGGAGCGCATGCGCAGCTCCCACTGGCCCTTGCGCAGCTCGTACACGCCCACGGCGCCGTAGCGCAGCTCGCCCTGACCGTCCCAGGCCATGGTGCCGGTGACGGGGGCGTAGCCGTTGATGCCGCGCAGCGCGCGCGTGATGTCGGCGGGCACGGCGGAGCCGGCCTTCTTGATCGCCTCGCTGACCACGTACACGGCGTCGTAGGTGTAGTGGCCGCCATAGGCCGGGGGCTTCTGGAAGGCGGCGATGTACTTCTCCAGGAACTGGCGGCCGGTGGTGAATTCGGCCACGTCCAGCACCGGCGAGGTGGCGTAGATCCCGTCGATCACGCCCATGCCCTTGGCCATGTCGGCCGTCTTCACCAGGTCGCCGCCCAGCAGCGCCACACGGCTGTGGCCCAGCTTCTGCAGTTCCTGCAGCAGCGCCAGCGCCTGGAAGTCGTTGAGCATGCAGACGATGACGCGCACCTGCGCCTCCTTGAGCCGGGCCGCCAGTTCGGCAAAGGCCACGGTCTTGTCGTCGAAGCTCTGGCGCACGGCGATGTGCTTCTTGGCCGCCAGCAACTGCGCGGCCGCGCCCTCGGCCAGTCCCTTGCCGTAGGGCGAGCCGTCGTCGACCACCGCGTAGGCATCGGCGTTGAGCTGCGCGGCCGCGAACGCGCCGATGGCGCGCGCCTGCAGGTTGTCGTTGGCGACGATGCGGAAGGTGGTGGCCAGCCCCAGCTGCGTGATGCGCGGGTTGGTGGAGATGATGAGCTGCGGCACCTCCTTGGCGGCATAGATGGGCGCGGTCTCCAGGCTCACGCCCGAGTTCAGGTGCCCGATGACGGCCACCACGCCCGATTCCAGCAGTTGCTGCGCAGCCGCCTTGCCCGAAGCGGCGTCCGCGCGGTCGTCCTGCGCCACCACCTCCAGCGTCACGCGCTTGCCGTCCACGTTCAGGCCGGATCGGTTGATCTCGTCCACCGCCAGCTTCACGCCATTGAGCAGGTCCTGCCCCAGACCCGCCAAGGGGCCGGACAAGGGCTGCGCCACACCGATCTTGATGGTGTCCGGCACCTTGCTGCATCCCGTGATCCACCCGCCCACTCCCAACGCCGCCAGCCCCAGGCTGGCGGAAAAACCGCGTCGTTTGATTCCCTGCTGCACAGTCGACTCCTCTCTCATTCATGTGGATATGTGACAGGATGTTCGCGAAAGGATGCCGCCCGCGCCAGGGGAATTGCCCGCGGCCCCAACCGGTGCGTTTCGGCAATCTTCCACAACGCATCGGGGCGGGTGTGGCGTATTTCTTGCTAGCGCCTGCGGCATGACTGAACAACTGCGGATCGTGGTGGTGGCGCCGGACCTGGCGGCCGACGGCGACGCGCATGCGGCGCTGCAGGCCGAGCGTTCGCGCGCGCTGCGCATCGGGCTGCTGGAGAACGGCTTCAACCTCGTGGCCACGCTGCCGGGCGACATGTTCCTGGGCGAGCGCCTGGCCCAGTTGCAGCCCGACCTGGTGATCGTGGACGCCGAAAGCGAGGCGCGCGACGCGCTGGAGCATGTGGTGATGGCCACGCGCGAGGCGCCCCGCCCCATCGTCATGTTCACCAACGACGAGGACACGCGCCACGTGAAGGACGCGCTGGCCGCGGGCGTGACGGCCTACATCGTCGCGGGCCTGGCACCGCAGCGCATCCGCCCCATCCTGGAGGTGGCGCTGGCCCGCTTTGCCCACGAACAGGCGCTGCGCACCGAACTGGCGCAGGCACGCACCGCCCTGCACGAGCGCAAGACCATCGACCGCGCCAAGGGCCTGCTGATGCAGCGCCAGGGCCTGACCGAGCAGCAGGCCTACGAGCGGCTTCGCCGCGCCGCCATGGACCGCGGCCTGCGCCTGGCCGAGGTGGCGCAGCGCATGCTGGACGCGGCCGATTTGCTGGGTTGATGCGCCGGTTTGTGCATTGCACAAATGCGGTGCATCCGATGCCGCGCCACACGGCGATGAAGCATTCAAACAAAAAAGGCCTGAAACGCCCGACCATCAAGCGCAGACAGCTATCAAAATAAAAGCAACCCAAAAGATGGCACACCGCTTGCAACAGGCCCGGTGACCACCGCTGGTCACGCACCAGGCCCTTCCAACGGCGGAAGGGCCGGGCTCCCAGGACAAAGGCGTCCCCACCCGCTCGGGCAGCGCACATGCGCCGGCCGCGCGGCGTGAGGACGCCTTTTTCCGTTGCTGCACTGCTTTTTTTGACGACCCCAAAGGACTCTTGCATGACCGATCTGCTCCACACCCGAATCCCCCGACGCACCGTGCTGCAGGCGGCCACCGTGGGCGCCGTGGGCGTGAGCCCCGCGCTGCGTGCCCTGGTGCACGCCCAGGGCTCGGACGCCCCCGAGAAGAAAGAGGTGCGCATCGGCTTCATCCCCCTCACCGACTGCGCCAGCGTGGTCATGGCATCGGTGCTGGGCATCGACCAGAAGTACGGCGTGAAGATCATCCCCACCAAGGAGGCCAGCTGGGCCGGCGTGCGCGACAAGCTGGTCAACGGCGAGCTGGACTTCGCCCATGTGCTCTACGGCCTGGTCTACGGCGTGCATCTGGGCGTGGGCGGTCCCAAGAAGGACATGGCCGTGCTGATGACGCTCAACCACAACGGCCAGGCCATCACGCTGTCGCGCAAGCTGGCCGACAAGGGGGCCGTCAACGGCGCAAGCCTGGCCCAGCTGATGGCCAAGGAACGGCGCGAGTACACCTTTGCGCAGACCTTCCCCACCGGCACGCATGCGATGTGGCTGTACTACTGGCTGGCCGCGCACGGCATCCACCCCCTGAAGGACGCCAAGGTCATCACCGTGCCGCCCCCGCAGATGGTGGCCAACATGCGCGTGGGCAACATGGACGGCTTCTGCGTGGGCGAGCCCTGGAACCACCGCGCCATCATGGACGGCATCGGCATCACGGCCACCACCACGCAGGCGATCTGGAAGGACCACCCCGAAAAGGTGCTGGGCACCACCGCCGACTTCGTGCAGAAGTACCCCAACACCGCGCGCGCCGTGACGGCCGCCATCCTGGAGGCCAGCCGCTGGATCGACGAAAGCCTGGCCCACAAGAACCAGATGGCCGAGACCATCGCCGGCAAGGCCTACGTGAACACCAGCGTGGACGCCATCAACCAGCGCATCCTGGGGCGCTACCAGGACGGCCTGGGCAAGACCTGGGACGACCCCGACCACATGAAGTTCTATGGCGGCGGCGCGGTGAACTTCCCCTACCTGTCCGACGGCATGTGGTTCCTGACCCAGCACAAGCGCTGGGGCCTGCTCAAGGACCACCCGGACTACCTGGGCGTGGCCAAGGCCATCAACCGTACCGACGTGTACCGCCAAGCCGCCACGGCCGCGAAGGCCCCCCTGCCCGCGAGCGACATGCGCAGCCACAAGCTGGTGGATGGCGTGGTCTGGGACGGCAAGGACCCCGCGAAGTACGCCGACGGTTTCAAGCTCAAGGCCTGACGCCCCGATCGCCCCACCCCCACCAGGAGAAACCATGGTCAGTGCCGTCTTTCACAGCCCGCTGGAGCCGCAAGCGCCGGCCGGCGCGTCCGATGCTTCCAAACCGATAGCTGTTAGCGCCCATCCCACAAGCGCTGCAGGCCCAAAAGCCTCAGGGCCTGCCAGCCCACCCCCGCGCAGCGACGCGCGCCAGCGCTGGAACGCCCTCTGGCTGGCCGTGCTGCCGCCGCTGTGCGGCGTGGGCCTGCTGCTGGGCCTGTGGGCCGTGGTCTCGGCCACCACGGGCCAGAGCATTCCTGGCCCGCTGCAGACCTGGGCGCAGGCGGTGGAGATCTTCAGCGACCCGTTCTACCGCAACGGCCCCAACGACCAGGGCGTGGGCTGGAACGTGCTGGCCAGCCTGCAGCGCGTGGCCGTGGGCTTCGGCCTGGCCGCGCTGGTGGGCATACCGGCGGGCTTCGTGATCGGGCGCTTCGCGTTCCTCTCGCGCATGTGCAACCCGGTCATCAGCCTGCTGCGGCCCGTCTCGCCGCTGGCGTGGCTGCCCATCGGCCTTCTGGTGTTCAAGGGTGCCAACCCGGCCGCCATCTGGACGATCTTCATCTGCTCCATCTGGCCCATGGTGATCAACACCGCCGTGGGTGTGCAACGCGTGCCGCAGGACTACATGAACGTGGCGCGCGTGCTCAACCTGAGCGAATGGAAGATCGCCACCACCATCCTGTTCCCGGCGGTGCTGCCCTACATGCTGACCGGCGTGCGCCTGGCCGTGGGCACGGCCTGGCTGGTGATCGTGGCGGCCGAGATGCTCACCGGCGGCGTGGGCATCGGCTTCTGGGTGTGGGACGAGTGGAACAACCTGAACGTCACCAACATCCTGGTGGCCATCTTCGTCATCGGCGGCGTGGGCCTGCTGCTGGAATGGGCGCTGGTCCGGCTGGCCACGGCCTTCACGTTCGAGGAGGTGCAATCATGAGCGACGCAAAATTCCTGCAGATCCAGGGGGTCGAGCAGACCTTCCGCACCACCAAGGGCGTGTTTCCCGCGCTGCGCGGCATCGACCTGGCCATCGCCCGGGGCGAATTCGTGGCACTGATCGGCCACTCGGGCTGCGGCAAAAGCACGCTGCTGAACCTGATCGCGGGCCTGACCACGCCCACCGCCGGCGCGCTGATCTGCGCCGGGCGCGAGATCAAGGGCCCCGGCCCCGAGCGCGCGGTGGTGTTCCAGAACCACTCGCTGCTGCCCTGGCTGACCTGCGAAGGCAACGTGCACCTGGCCGTGGAACGCGTGTTCGGCGCGCGCGAGTCCAAGGCCCGGCTGAAGGAGCGCACCCACGCCGCGCTGGAACTGGTGGGCCTGGCCCATGCCGCGCACAAGCGCCCCGGCGAGATATCGGGCGGCATGAAGCAGCGCGTGGGCATCGCACGCGCGCTGTCGATGGAGCCCCAGGTGCTGCTGATGGACGAGCCCTTCGGCGCGCTGGACGCGCTCACGCGCGCACGGCTGCAGGACGAGCTGCTGGAGATCGTGGCGCGCACGCGCAGCACCGTGGTCATGGTCACGCACGACGTGGACGAGGCGGTGCTGCTGTCCGACCGCATCGTGATGCTCACCAACGGCCCCGCCGCCACCATTGGCGAGGTGCTGGACGTGGGGATTGCACGCCCGCGCAACCGGGTGGCGCTGGCGGAGGATGCGCGGTACCTGCAGTGCCGCAAGGCGGTGATCGACTTTCTCTACACGCGGCAGGGGCACGTGGAGAGAGCGGCTTGAGGTTTTTTGGGCTCTAGCGCTTGCTGGGTAAGCGCTGGCAGCTATTCTTTTTGATTGTTTGCCCCCTGGGTTGAGTGTCGCTGGCCGGGGCGAGTCCCGGCCAGCGACGAAAACTCACACCTCAGGGCTTCACAGAGCCCGCTCCCGCTCAGCACAGGCCCGCCCGGAACACCGTCACCGCACCCCCGTGATGTAAAGCTCCATCTGCTCGATGATGAACTGCTGCTCCGAGATCACGCTCTTGACCAGGTCGCCGATGGACACCAGCCCCACCACGCGCCCGCCCTCCACCACAGGAAGGTGCCGCAGCCGGTTTTCCGTCATCAGCGCCATGCACTGCTCGGCGCTCTGCGTGGGCCGCACGAAGCGCACCGCGCGCGTCATCACCTCGCTCACCGGGGTGTCGCCCGACGAGCGGCCCAACAGCACCATCTTGCGGGCGTAGTCGCGCTCGGTGAAGATGCCCGCGATCTGATCGCCTTCCATCACCAGCAGCGCGCCGATGCCCTTGTCGGCCATGCGCCGCAGCGCCGTGAGCACGGTGTCCGAAGGTTCGACGGCATGGACCTGCCCATCGGCTTTGGTTCTGAGGATTTCTGCAACAGTCGTCATGGCTGCCTCCCTGGCTGTGGATGGAACGAAACCGAACACGCGCCCACAGTGTCCGCCGAACCAGGGCGGGCGCGCAACCGGGTTCAAAATTTGTTGCAACCAGGTGGTCGCAGCGCCCACGGGCCGGGCGCATGCAGCTATGCTTTTGGAAGCTGGCAATGCGGCCTGAGCCGCTGCGCTCAGCGCCGCCCACCCAGCAGGCTGCCGCCGATCTTGAACAGGTCGCCCAGGCCCACCTGGCCGTCGCCGTCCTGGTCCAGCAGGCTGCCCAGCAGATCGCCGCCGGGCGCGCCCGTGCGCTGCACCTGGGCGCGCTCCTGGCCCAGCACCTGCCCCAGGCCACCCGCGTCCAGTCCGTCGCTGCGCACCCGTTGCGCCAGGAACGCCATGACGATGGGCGCCAGCATCTGCAGCAGTTGGCCGGCGTTCGCCCCCAGTCCGCTGGCCTGGCCCAGGCCGGCTTCGGCCCTCTCGCGGCCGCCGCCGAAGATGTGGCCCAAGATGGCACCTGCGTCGCCGCCCTGCCCGGCGCCGCCGGTCATGCCGCCGCCCAGCACCGACCCCAGCAGCCCGCCCAGGTCCAGGCCGCCGATGCCCTGGGCCGTGGCGTCCATGTGGTCGCGCTGCAGCGCCCCCAGCAGCGACTGCGCACCCTGCGGCCCCTCGGCGTTGCGCCCCAGGGCACCCAGCAGCAGCGGCAGGGCCATCTCCACGGCGCTTTGCGTCTGGGCGGTGTCGGTGCCCAGGCGCTGGGCCATCTGCTGCAGCGGCGCCCCCTGCAGGTGCTGCAAAAGCTGCTGGGTCAGCAGCGGGGTCGATGCGGAAGTGGAAGTGTTCATGGCAGGCAACTCCTTCAGGCGGTGGTGCGCGGCCACGGCAGCCGCGTCAGGCTTACATGGTAGGCGCTGCACGGCTTCGGTGCATGTCGGTAGCTATCATTTACATAGCTTTAGACGCCGAACACCCAAGCCTCAAGCGCCGATTTAACGCCAGCAGCTGACCCCCACATCCTGCCGGTGGGGGCTCTGCGGCGCGCGACGCCCTTTGACAATGCCTTGTAAAGAAGCATGAAGAATCGCTGCTACCACGGCAGCCTTGCCGTCAATGTGCGAAAGTGCAACGCGTGCCTGCAGAGCGGAGCGCCCTGCGACGCCCTTCCAGGCCCCGCTTTCCTGCTCTGCGCCACCCTTTCCAGACCTTGCGCCTTCGCCCCATGATCCACGCGACGACACCCGCGCCCATTGAGCGCCCCGCCCGCGCCCCTCGTCTTTCCGCTTCACCCGCTTTTTCCCCCTCGTGCACCACTGCGGCCCGTCACGGCGCGTTCGCGCAGCGGCTGGCTGGCCTGGCCCTGGCGCTGGGCCTGGCGGCCTGTGGCGGCAAGGACGCGCCAGCCACCGAGCCACAAGGCCCCGCCGCCGTGGGCGTGGTCACCCTGCAAACGCGCGCGCAGCAACTGGACGCCACCTTGCCCGGCCGCACCCGCGCCTACCTGACCGCCGAGGTGCGCCCCCAGGTCTCGGGCATCGTGCAGCAGCGCCTGTTCACCGAGGGTGCGCTGGTGCGCAAGGGCCAGCCGCTGTACCAGATCGACGACCGCCCGCTGCGCGCCACCGAGGCCAGCGCCGAGGCCACTCTGGCCCGCGCCGAGGCCACGGCGCGCACGCAGGAGGCCAATGCGCGCCGCAATGCCGAACTGGTCAAGATCGACGCCATCAGCCGCCAGGCCCATGACGAGAGCCAGGCCGCGGCCGCGCAAGCCCGCGCCGATGTCGGCGTGGCCCGCGCCAACCTGGAGACGGCGCGCATCAACCTGCGCTACAGCCGCATCGAGGCGCCCATCGCCGGACGCATCAGCCTGTCCAGCGTCACCCCTGGCGCGCTGGTGACGGCCAACCAGGCCAATGCGCTCACCACCATCGTGCAGATGGACCCGATGTACGTGGACTTCACCCAGTCCAGCACCGAGCTGGTGCAGCTCAAGCGCGACTGGGAGGCCGGCCGCTACCAGAAGGTGGACGGCAACCAGATGCGCGTGCGCATCCGGCTGGACGACGGCAGCGACTACCCGCACGAAGGCCGGCTGCAGTTTGCGGGCGTGATCGTCAACGACACCACGGGCACGGTGACGCTGCGCGCCGTGGTGCCCAACCCCGACGGCGTGCTCATGCCCGGCATGTACGTGCAGGCGCTGCTGCCCACGGGCCTGGCCAGCGACGCGCTGCTGATCCCGCAGCAGTCCGTGCACCGCGACCTGACGGGCCGCGCCAGCGTACTGGTGGTCAACGCCGACAACGTGGTCGAGAAGCGCCCCGTGGAACTGGCGCGCGCCTTGGGCAACCGCTGGCTGGTGGACAGCGGCCTGCAACCCGGCGAGCGCCTGGTGGTGGATGGCTTTCAACGCATCAAGCCCGGCGACAAGGTGGCGCCCCAGGTGGTGGACCTGAACACCAAGAAGGGCCCGGCCGCCGCGGCGCCAGCACCCGCCGCCAGCGCCCCCCCCGCGGCGGGCCAGAGCGTGGACATCACCGCCCGCCCCGGCGCATCCCGCTGAGCACGAGGTCAGGCGCACATGGCCCAGTTCTTCATCAACCGCCCCATCTTCGCGTGGGTGCTGTCCATCATCATCATGCTGGCGGGCGGCCTGGCGATCTTCACGCTGCCGCTGGAGCAGTACCCCGATATCGCGCCGCCGCGCGTGACCATCTCCGCGCAGTACACGGGCGCCTCGGCCGAGACCGTGGAAAACTCGGTCACGCAGATCATCGAGCAGCAGCTCAAGGGCATCGACAACATGATCTACATGGGCTCGACGTCGGATGCGTCGGGCCGCTCGGCCACCACCCTCACGTTTGCGCCGGGCACCAACATCGACGTGGCCCAGGTGCAGGTGCAGAACAAGCTTCAGTCGGCCATGAACCGCCTGCCCGATGCCGTGAAGAGCCGGGGCGTGTTCGTCAACAAGGGCGGCCAGGACTACCTGGTCACCTACAGCTTCTTCTCGGGCGACCCGAACATGAGCGCGGTGGACATCGGGGACTACCTGAACTCCAACCTCGTGGACGTGATCGGCCGCCTGGACGGCGTGGGCGACATCCGCGTGTTCGGCACCTTCTACGCCATGCGCCTGTGGATGGACCCGGCCAAGATGGAGAAATTCCAGCTCATGCCGTCGGACCTGATCAGCGCCCTCAATGCGCAGAACGCACAGGTCTCGGCGGGCCAGCTCGGCGCGCTGCCCGCCGTGCCCGACCAGCAGCTCAACGCCACCATCACCGCGCGCACCAAGCTGCAGACGGTGCAGGAGTTCGAGGACATCGTGCTCAAGACCGCCACCGACGGTTCGGTGGTCACGGTGAAGGACGTCGCGCGCGTGGAACTGGGCCCCGACAACCTGTCGGTCAAGGCCAAGCTCAACGGCCGCCCGGGCGCGGGCATGGGCATCGTGCTGGCCGACGGCGCCAACGCCATGGCGGTGTCGGACGCCGTGGCCGCCAAGCTGGCGGAGCTCGAGCCCTACTTCCCCAACCAGATCGACTATTTCGTCAGCTCCGACTCCACGCCCTTCGTGCGCGCCTCGATCCGCGAAGTGGCCACCGCGCTGGGCGAGGCCATGGTGCTGGTGGTGATCGTGATGTTCATCTTCCTGCAAAACTTCCGCGCCACGCTGATCCCTGCGATCGCCGTGCCAGTGGTGCTGCTGGGCACCTTCGGCGTGCTGGCCGCGGCGGGTTACTCGATCAACACGCTGACCATGTTCGCGCTGGTGCTGGCCATCGGCCTGCTGGTGGACGACGCCATCGTGGTGGTGGAGAACGTCGAGCGCGTGATGCACGAGTCGGGCCTCTCGCCCAAAGAGGCCACGCGCCACTCGATGCGCGAGATCACGCCCGCGCTGGTGGGCATCGGCCTCACGCTGTCGGCGGTGTTCGTGCCGATGGCGTTCTTCGGCGGCTCCACGGGGGTGATCTACCGGCAGTTCTCCATCACCATCGTGGCGGCGATGGCGCTGTCGGTGCTGGTGGCGCTCACGCTCACGCCGGCGCTGTGCGCCAGCATCCTCAAGCCGTCCGCCCACCTGGGCAAGGACCCGCAGGTGCGCCGCGGCCTGCTGGGGCTGAACGACCGCTTCTTCCTCTGGTTCAACCGCCACTTCGAGACCAACACGCTGCGCTACCAGCGCGGCGTGCGCTGGATGCTGCACCGCGCCAAGCGCATGCTGCTGATCTTTGCCGCCATCTGCCTGGCCGTGTGGTGGATCATCGGCCGCGTGCCGACGGCCTTCCTGCCCGATGAAGACCAGGGCTACATCCTGGCCAACGTCAACCTGCCCGCTGGAGCCACCGACGCGCGACTGCAGGACGTGCTGGACCAGGTGAATCTGTACTTCAAGGACGTGCCCGAGGTCATCAGCTTCAACCAGGTCTCGGGCCTGAACGGCGACCAGAGCTCGGCGCGCGCATTCATCCGCCTCAAGCCCTGGGACCAGCGGCCGCTGGCCAGCCAGTCCGCGGCGGCCATCGCCCACCGCGCCACCCAGGATCTGGCCAAGATCCGCGACGCGCGCATCTTCGTGTCGCAGCCGCCGGCCGTGCGCGGCCTGGGCTCCAACGCGGGCTTCAACTTCATGCTCAAGGACATCAACGGCCTGGGGCACGAGGCGCTGCTGGCCGCCAAGGACCGGTTCCTGGCCGAGGCGCGCAAGCACCCCGAGCTGACCAACCTGCGCACCACCAACCTGGACGACGCCACCGAGCTGCGCCTGGACATCGACGACCGCAAGGCCGCCGCGCTGGGCCTGAGCTACGACGCCATCAACAGCGTGCTCTCCAGCGGCATGGGCGGCACCTACGTGAACGACTTTCTGAACAACGGCCGCGTCAAGCGCGTCTACATCCAGGGCGACGCGCCGCACCGCATGCTGCCGCAGGACATCGGCAAGTGGACCGTGCGCAACAAGAACGGCGAGATGGTGCCGTTCGGCGCCTTCTCCAAGGCCCACTGGGCTTATGGCTCGCCGCAGCTCATGCGCTACAACGGCGCGCCCGCCTATGAGATGGTGGGCAGCGCCGCGCCGGGCGTCAGCTCGGGCGTGGCCATGAAGATCGTGGAGGACATCCTGAAGGGCCTGCCGCCCGGCATTGCGTACGAATGGACGGGCGCCTCGCTGCAGGAGCGCCAGTCGGGCGCGCAGGCGCCGCTGCTGTACGCCATCTCGATCCTGTTCGTGTTCCTGTGCCTGGCCGCGCTGTACGAGAGCTGGACCGTGCCCCTGTCGGTGATGCTGGCCGTGCCGCTGGGCGTGCTGGGCGCGCTGCTGGCGACCTGGACGCGGGGTCTGGCCAACGACGTGTACTTTCAGGTCGGCCTGATCACCACGGTGGGCCTGGCCTCCAAGAATGCCATCCTGATCGTCGAGTTTGCCGTGCAGTTGCAGGAACAGGGCCGCAAGCTGCTGGATGCCACGCTGGAAGCCGTGCGCATGCGCCTGCGCCCCATCCTCATGACCTCGCTGGCCTTTGGCTTCGGCGTGGTGCCGCTGGCCCTGGGCACGGGCGCCGGCGCAGGCGGGCGCAATGCCATCGGCACGGCCGTGCTGGGCGGCACCGTGGCCTCCACGGTGCTGGGCATCTTCATGGTGCCGGTGTTTTTCCTGCTGATCCGCAGTTGGTTCAAGAGCCGCTCGCGCCAGGAAGACGCGGCCCAGCCTGCCCCCATCCACCCGGAGAGTGCCGCATGACGCGCCCCCATCCCTTCACGCCTGTGACCGCCGCCCTGGCCTGCGCCCTGCTGGCCGGCTGCAACCTGGCGCCACGCTACGAAGCGCCGCCGCTGCCCGTGCCGGACACGGTGGCATCGCCCCTGCCCCAGCCACCGACCGCCGGCGCCGTGGCGCTGCCGGACGGAGGTCCCATGGCCTGGCAAGACTTCGTGCAGGACGCCCGCCTGCGCACGGTGGTGGAACAGGCCCTGGCGAACAACCGCGACCTGCGCGTGGCGGTACTGGCCATCGACAAGGCCCGCGCGCAGTACGGCGTGGTGCAGGCCGACCGCTTTCCCACGGTGAACGCGGCCGGCGCGGGCAACCGCAGCCGCACCGCTGACGACCTGACCGCCGCGGGCCGCTCCAACACCACCAGCCAGTACAGCGCCACACTGGGCTTCAGCAGCTACGAGATCGACTTCTTCGGCCGCGTGCGCAACCTGAACGATGCCGCGCTGCAGGAGTTCCTGCGCGTGGCGGAGAACCGCCGCAGCGTGCAGCTCAGCCTGGTGGCCGAGGTGATCGGCGCCTGGCTCACGCTGGACGCCGACGCGCGCCGCCTGCAACTGGCACGCGAGACCCTGCGCACGCGCCAGCAGGCCCTGGAGCTCACGCAGCGCAGCCATGAACTGGGCGCCAGCTCGGGCCTGGTGCTGGCGCAGGCCCAGTCGGCGGCCGACACCGCACGCGTGGATGCGGCCGCCTTCGTCTCGCAGCTGGCGCGCAGCCGCAACGCCCTGGCCCTGCTGGTGGGATCGCCCGTGCCCCCAGCGTTGTTGCCCGCCAGCGTGGCCACCGTGGAAACGGCCATCGCGGGCCCGGCCACGACTGCAACCCAGCCCTCTCCCGGCACCGGTACTGCGAACAGTCCTGCCCCCCGGTCCCCCGTCCCCGCGCTGGCCGATCCCGAGGCGCCCGCAACGGCGCTGCTGGCCGTGCCTGCAGACGTTCCGTCCAGCGTGCTGCTGCGCCGCCCCGACGTGCGCGCGGCCGAGCATGCACTGCAGGGCGCCACGGCCAATATCGGCGCGGCCCGCGCGGCGTTCTTTCCGTCGATCACGCTCACGGCCTCGGTGGGCACGGCCAGCAATGCGCTGTCGGGCCTGTTCGAGGGCGGCAACGGCACCTGGGCGTTCGCGCCGCAGATCCGCCTGCCGATCTTCGACGCCGGCCGCAATCAGGCCAACCTGCGCGTGGCCGAGGTGACGCGCGACACCGCCGTGGCCCAGTACGAGAAGGCCATCCAGACCGCCTTCCGCGAAGTGTCCGACGCGCTGGCCGAGCGCGCCACGCTCACCGAGCGCCTGCAGGCGCAAGGCTCGCTGGTGCAGGCCACACAGCGCACGCTGCAGCTGTCGGACGCACGCTTTCGCCTCGGTGCGGACAACTACCTCGCCGTGCTGGACGCGCAGCGCACGCTGTATGCCGCACAGCAGGCGCAGATCACGCTGCAATTGGCCGAGCAGGTCAACCGCGTGACGCTCTACAAGGTGCTGGGCGGCGCCTGGACGGACCCAACACCACCGCCGGCAGGCGGCTCCTGATTCCATCGCTGGCAGCGCTTGAGGGGCAAGCGCTGGACGCTGTTCTTGTTCAATTGCGGTGCATCGGGCGCGCACGCAGGGGCCGTGCCACCGGCACAACATCCCCTACGAGGTCCGGGCGCAATCAGGACGCCAGCGCTCGCACCATCGCGCCGCCACTTGCACCACGGCGGTGCGCAGCCCGCCACGCCCGCCCAAGCGCGCGATTGCTCCTGAAACCATAGCTGCTCGCACTTGTCCATCAAGCGATAGCGGACTATTCATCCCAACCCATGAGCGCACACCTCTCACCCCGCCGCACCCTGGCACGCCCATTGCATTGAAGCCAGCGCGGCCACGGTAGGCCGCAGCGCGAGCCCTCTCCAACGGCGGAGGCAGGGCTCGCGGGACGAAGGCGTCCCCACCCGCAACCAGGCCCCTGCCCGGTGCGGCGTGCGGACGCCTTTTTTGTTGATGTGGCTGCGCGGGGCATTCCCGCCGGGGAGACGATGGTGAAGCAATCCAGGCTGGTGATGGTGGGCAATGGCATGGCAGGCGTGCGCGCGCTGGAAGAGCTGCTCAAGATCGCGCCCGACCTCTACGACATCACGGTGTTCGGCGCCGAGCCGCACCCCAACTACAACCGCATCCTGCTGTCGCCCGTGCTGGCGGGCGAGCAGACGCTGGAGGAGATCGTCCTCAACGACTGGTCCTGGTATGCGGACCACCACATCACGCTGCACGCGGGGTGCACCGTGACCCACGTGGACCGCACGCGGCGCACCGTGCATGGCGTGGCGCAGGACGGCCGCACCGTCGAGGCCCCCTACGACCGGCTGATCCTCGCCACGGGCTCCAACCCGTTCATGCTGCCCATTCCGGGCCGTGAGCTGCCCGGCGTGCTGGCCTACCGCGACATCGCGGACACGCAGGCCATGATCGACGCTGCCGCTAGCTACCGGCACGCCGTGGTGATCGGCGGCGGCCTGCTGGGCCTGGAGGCGGCCAACGGCCTCATGAAGCGCGGCATGCAGGTCACCGTGGTGCATGCGGGCGAGTGGCTCATGGAGCGCCAGCTTGACGACGTGGCGGGCAAGCTGCTGCAGCAGTCGCTGGCCGAGCGCGGCATGCAGTTCCTGATGCAGGCGCAGACGCAGGAACTGGTGGCCGGCGGCGACGGCCGCGTGGCTGCGGTGCGCTTCAAGGACGGCAGCGAGGTGCCCGCCCAGCTCGTGGTGATGGCCGTGGGCATCCGCCCCAACACGGCCCTGGCCGAGCAGATGCACCTGCACGTCAACCGCGGCATCGTCGTCAGCGACACGCTGCAGACCGTGACCGACCCACGCATCTACGCCGTGGGCGAATGCGCGGCGCACCGCGGCATCGCCTACGGGCTGGTGGCGCCGCTGTTCGAGCAGGGCAAGGTGCTGGCCAACCACCTGGCGGAATGGGGCATCGGGCGCTACCAGGGCTCGCTCACCTCCACCAAGCTCAAGGTCACGGGCATCGACCTGTTTTCCGCCGGCGACTTCCAGGGCGGCGAGGGCACGGAGGAGATCGTGCTCAGCGACCCGCATGCCGAGGGCGGGGGTGTATACAAGAAGCTGGTGCTCAAGGACGACCGGCTCGTGGGCGCCTGCCTCTATGGCGACACGGTGGACGGCAGCTGGTACTTCAAGCTGCTGCGTGACGGCCGCAGCGTGGCCGACATCCGCGACCGGCTCATGTTCGGCGAATCGCACCTGGGCGACGCGGGCCATCAGGGCCAGAACAAGGCCGCCGCCATGGCCGACAGCGACGAGGTCTGCGGCTGCAACGGCGTGACCAAGGGCCAGATCTGCAAGGCCATCAAGGACAAGGGCCTGTTCACGCTGGACGAGGTGCGCAAGCACACCAAGGCCAGCGCCAGCTGCGGCTCGTGCACCGGGCTGGTGGAGCAGATCCTCATGGCCACTGCGGGCGGCGACTATTCCGCCACGCCCAAGACCAAGCCCGTGTGCGCCTGCACCGACCACGGCCACCAGGCCGTGCGCGAAGCCATCCGCACACACCGGCTGTTGACCGTGGACGGCGTGTTTCGCTTCCTGGAGTGGAAGACGCCCAACGGCTGCGCCACCTGCCGCCCGGCCGTGAACTACTACCTCATCAGCACTTGGCCCAAGGAGGCGCGGGACGACCCGCAAAGCCGCTTCATCAACGAGCGCAGCCACGCCAACATTCAGAAAGATGGCACCTACAGTGTGGTGCCGCGCATGTGGGGCGGCGAGACCA
This sequence comes from Diaphorobacter sp. ED-3, assembly GCF_027625375.1. Classification (NCBI taxonomy): domain Bacteria; kingdom Pseudomonadati; phylum Pseudomonadota; class Betaproteobacteria; order Burkholderiales; family Comamonadaceae; genus Diaphorobacter; species Diaphorobacter sp. ED-3. The sequence continues at coordinate 2,796,781 of NZ_CP115182.1, forward strand.
GTGCCGCCGAACTGCGCCGCATCGCCGACGTGGTGGACAAGTACCAGATCCCCACGGTGAAGGTCACGGGCGGCCAGCGCATCGACCTGCTGGGCGTGAAGAAGGAAGACCTGGTCAACGTCTGGCGCGACATCGGCATGCCCTGCGGCCACGCCTACGCCAAGGCGCTGCGCACCGTGAAGACCTGCGTGGGCAGCGAGTGGTGCCGCATGGGCACGCAGGACAGCACGCAGCTCGGCAAGGACCTGGAGCACGCCTTCGTGGGCATGTACGCGCCGCACAAGGTCAAGTTCGCCGTCAGCGGCTGCCCGCGCAACTGCGCCGAGAGCGGCATCAAGGATGTGGGGATCATCGGCGTGGACTCGGGCTGGGAGATGTACGTGGCCGGCAACGGAGGCATCAAGACCGAGGTGGCGCAGTTCTTCACCAAGCTCAAGACCGCCGAGGAGGTGCTGGAGTACACGGGCGCCTTCATGCAGCTGTACCGCCTGGAGGGCTGGTACCTGGAGCGCACGGTGCACTTCGTCGCCCGCGTGGGATTGGACTACGTCAAGCGCCGCGTACTCCAAGATGCCCCCGGCCGCCAGGCGCTGTGGCGCGAGCTGCAGGACGCGCTGGCGGGCGAGCCCGACCCGTGGTTCGAGTTCGAGCCGGCGGCGGTGGACCGGCGCCAGTTCATCCCGATCACGCCGATCCCCGCATGAACGTTGGCATGAGTTTCAGTCAAAAGTGCCTGTCACGCCCTGCCAGCAAGCGCCAACCGCTCCTAAAGGAATAGCTATGACCACCTGGACCCCGATCTGCTCCCTGGACGACATCCCCGTGCTCGGCGCGCGCCGCGTGGCCCGCCCGCACGGCATGGACGTGGCCGTCTTCCGCAACGACGCCGGCGGCGTGTTCGCCCTGCTCGACCGCTGCCCTCACAAGGGCGGCCCCTTGAGCCAGGGCATCGTCTTCGGCAACAGCGTGGCCTGCCCGCTGCACAACTGGACCATCGGCCTGTGCGACGGCCAGGCCGCCGCCCCCGACGAAGGCTGCACGCCGCGCTTTCAGGTCAAGGTGGAAGCCGGCACCGTCTACCTGGACGCCCAGGAACTGGCCCACCACGCCCTGGACCTGCAACGCCCCGTGGCTGGCCCCGCGCAGCGCTGCAAGGCCTCTGCATAGCCCGCACCAGACCGAGCGCAGCGATGGCTCTTGCGGCTGTCCGGTTTGCGGGTTCCCTTCAGGATGCGCCGAGGAGCGCAGCGGCCAGCGGATCAGGGCTCGCGATTGTTTGAGCGCCAAAGGCGCGAGTTCGAGCGAGACCCCGCTGGACGCGAGCACCGCAGGTTGCCCGCAGCGAAGCGGAGGGACGCAGCCTGTAGGGTCGTCTTTCTTTGGCCTACCTTTCTTTGACGAAGCAAAGAAAGGTAGGTGCGCCGCCGGGCGCACATCCCGGCCAGCGACATCAAAAAAATATAGCTACCCGCGCCCGCCTATCAAGCCTTAAAGCCCCAAAACCCCAAGAAACCACGCCATGAAAGAAACCCCCTCCACCTGCCCCTACTGCGGCGTAGGCTGCGGCGTGATCATCCAGTCCGACGGCGACACCATCACCGGCGTGCGCGGCGACCCCCACCACCCCGCCAACTTCGGCCGCCTGTGCACCAAGGGAAGCACCCTGCACCTCACCGCCAGCCGGCCCATCACACTGCAGACCCGGCTGCTGCAACCCCAGCTGCGCCCGCAGCGCGGCCAGGCAGCGCACCCCATCGACTGGGACGCGGCTCTCGACACCGCGGCGCAGCGCTTCGCCGCCACCATCGACCGCCACGGCCCCGACGCGGTGGGCTTCTACCTGAGTGGCCAGTTGCTCACCGAGGACTACTACGTCTTCAACAAGCTGGCCAAGGGCCTGATCGGCACCAACAACATCGACACCAACTCGCGCCTGTGCATGAGCAGCGCCGTGGCCGGCTACAAGGCCACGCTGGGCGCCGACGCGCCGCCCGCCTGCTACGACGACCTGGCCCACGCGCAGTGCCTGTTCATCGCCGGCAGCAACACGGCCTGGGCGCACCCCATCGTGTTTCGCCGCATCGAGGACGCGCGCGCCGCCAACCCGGCCATGAAGATCATCGTGGCCGATCCGCGCCGCACCGACACCGCGGCCATGGCCGATCTGTTCCTGCCCCTGCTGCCGGGCAGCGACGTGATGCTGTTCAACGCCATGCTGCACGTGATGCTGCGCGAGGGCTGGGTGGACCAGGGCTACATCGCGCGGCACACCAGCGGCTTCGCCGATCTGCAGGCCGTGGTGCAGGACTGCACGCCAGAGCGCGCTGCCGCCGTCTGCGGCCTGCCGCCGCAGGACATTGCCACCGCAGCGCGCTGGTTCGCAGGCGTGGAGGGCATGGCGGGGGGTGGGCCGCGCCGGCCCACGCTGAGCCTGTACTGCCAGGGTCTCAACCAGAGCACCAGCGGCACGGCCAAGAACGCCGCGCTGATCCACCTGCACCTGGCCTGCGGGCAGATCGGCCAACCGGGCGCAGGCCCCTTCAGCCTGACGGGCCAGCCCAACGCCATGGGCGGACGCGAGGTGGGGGGCCTGGCCAACCTGCTGCCCGCGCACCGCGACATGGCCAACCCCGACCACCGCGCCGAAGTGGCCCGGCTGTGGGGCGTGGGGTCGGTGCCCGCGCGGCCCGGCAAGACGGCGGTGGAGATGTTCCAGGCCGCGGCCGACGGCGAGATCAAGGCGCTGTGGATCGCCTGCACCAACCCCGCGCAGAGCCTGCCCGACCAGACCACCGTGCGCCGCGCCCTGCAGCGCGCCGAGTTTGTGGTGGTGCAGGAGGCCTTTGCCACCACCGCCACCGCGCAGTACGCCGACCTGCTGCTGCCTGCCACCACCTGGGGCGAGAAGACCGGCACCGTCACCAACAGCGAGCGCTGCATCAGCCGCGTGCGCGCGGCAGTGGCCGCACCCGGCTGCGCGCGGCACGACTGGCAGATCGCGCTCGCGCTGGCGCAGCGGCTGGAGAGGCACCTGCGCCCCGGCCAGCCCACGCTGTTCCCCTACGCCGGGGACACGGCGCAGGCCTGTGCCGAAGCCATTTGGAACGAGCACCGCGAGACCACGCGCGGGCGCGACCTGGACATCACCGGCCTGACCTGGGCCGCGCTGGAGGCCGACGGGCCGCAGCAGTGGCCCTACCCGAGCGGCGCCCGCGCGGGCCGCGCGCGCCTGTATGCGGACGGCGTCTTTCCCACACCCGACGGGCGTGCACGCTTCGTCCCCACGGCCTGGCAGCCCCTGGCTGAGCCGCCCAGCGCGCGCTACCCGTTCAGCCTGACCACGGGACGCCTGCGCGACCAGTGGCACGGCATGAGCCGCACCGGCACGCTGGGGCGGCTGTTCGGCCACGCGTCCGAGCCCGCGCTGCAGATGCACCCGCAGGACCTGCAGCGCCTGCAGCTGGCCGCTGGCGACCTGGCGCATGTGACCAGCGCGCGCGGCTCCATCATCGCGCCCGTGCAGGCCGACGACACACTGGCACCCGGGCAGGCCTTCATGGCCATGCACTGGGGCGGCGAATACCTGGGCGGGCGCTCCAGCACGGGCCGGCCGCTGGCGGGCGTGAACGCGCTCACCACGCCGGCCTTCTGCCCTGGCTCCAAACAGCCGGAGCTCAAGCACGCGGCGGTGAAGGTGCTCAAGGCCGAGCTGCCCTGGACGCTGCTGGCCATGGCCTGGCTGCCCGAGGGCGAAGCCCTGGCCGCGCGCGAGGCCCTGGCCGCGCTGATGCCAGAGCTACCCTTCGCCCACTGCGTGCCCTTCAGCGCCGCCGCGCCGACGGCAGGTCCCGCGCGCACGGGCGTTCTGCTGCGCGGCGCCGCGCACGAGGCGCCGCCACCAGCCCTGCTCGCGCGCATCGAGCACCTGCTGCACCTGGACGGGCCTGGCACGCTGCGCTACGCCGACCGCCGCCGCGCCCAGCACCGCGCCGCGCGCCTGCAGCGCCAGGCCGACGGCCGCACCACTTTGGACGCACTGCTGCTGGCCGGCAATGGCAGCGCTGGCGGCTGGCTGCGCACCCTGCTGCAGGAAGAACTGCCCGTGCAGACCTATGGCCGGTTGCTGCTGCTGCCCACCCAACAGCCGCCCGTGGCCGTGGCCGCACGCGGCAAGCGGGTGTGCGTCTGCCTGAACGTGACCGATACCGACATCACCGAGCGCCTGGGCCAGTGCCAGGGCAGCCCGGCCGAGCGCTTGGCGCAGTTGCAGGGCGCGCTGCGCTGCGGCACGCAATGCGGCTCCTGCGTGCCCGAGCTCAAGCGCATGGTGCAGGCGGCGGTCGCGGGCATAGGCACCACTGCGGTGCAGGCAGCGTGACGCGGCACGCAATCCGCCGCACGCATATAACAGGCGGTTATCAGACATGCCGCAGAATGGACACCACTCGTCCCACCCGCCAGCCAATACCCCATGGGCATCAGCCACTACATCAAGGAAATCGGCCGCGGCGCACGCGGCGCCAAGGCGCTGGACCGCGCGCAAGCCGCCGACCTGTTCGGGCAAGTGCTCGACGGCCGGGTGACCGATCTGGAGATCGGCGCCTTCTGCGTGGCCATGCGCATCAAGGGCGAGACCGCCGAGGAAATGTGCGGCCTGCTGGACGCGGTGCATGCGCGCATGGCCGCCATACCGGCCTGTGCGAACGGGCAGCCGCTCATCGTGCTGCCCAGCTACAACGGCGCGCGCAAGCTGCCCGTGCTCACGCCGCTGCTGGCGCTGCTGCTGGCGCGCGAAGGCTTGCCCGTGCTGTTGCACGGCATGCGCACCGAGGCGCGCCGCGTTCTGGCATCAGATGTGCTTGAAGCGCTGGATATACCTGCGCTAACAGCTCCTCGATCCATAGCACCCGGCAGCGTGGCGCACATCGGCACCGCGGTGCTGCTGCCCGGGCTGGCGCGCCTGCTGGCGGTGCGCGAGGTGATCGGCCTGCGCACACCGGGGCACAGCGTGGCCAAGCTGATGAACCCCTGCGCCGGCCCGGCGCTGGTGGTGAGCAGCTTCACCCACCCCGAATATTTCGACATCCTGAGCGGCACCTTTGCCACGCTGGGCGCGCACGCGTTGCTGTCGCGCGGGCTGGAGGGCGAGGTGGCGGCCGACCCGCGCCGCACGCCGCGCTACGACGCCTTCATTGGCGGCACGCACCAACTGCTGCAAGACCAGCAGCCCGGCACGGCCGCCGAAGTGCCGGGCCTGCCGACCGAGATCGACGTGGCCACCACCGCCGCCTATACCCGGCGCGTGCTGGCGGGCGACGCGCCCGTGCCCCCTGCCCTGCGCCAGCAGGTGGAACATATCTTGCACTTGAGCCGTCAAATCACTGCACAGGCCTCGTCATGACCACACCTTCTCTTCCAGCCCATGCAGGCAGCTGCACCCTGGTGGGCGCCGGCCCCGGCGACCCCGAGCTGCTCACCCTCAAGGCGGTGAAGGCCATCCAGGCCGCCACCGTGCTGCTGGTGGACGACCTGGTGAGCGACGCCATCGTCGCCCTGGCCCGCCCCGGCGCCCGCGTCGTGCATGTGGGCAAGCGCGGCGGCTGCAAGAGCACGCCCCAGGCGTTCATCGAAAGGCTCATGCTCACCGCCGTGCAGGAGGGCGAGACCGTGGTGCGCCTGAAGGGCGGCGATCCGTTCATCTTTGGGCGGGGAGGCGAAGAGGTGGAGCACCTGCGCGCGGCGGGCGTGCCGGTGCAGGTGGTCAATGGCATCACCGCCGGCCTGGCGGGCATGACGCAGCTGGGCGCGCCGCTCACCCACCGCGAACATGCGCACGGCGTGGTCTTCATCACGGGCCACAACAAGCCTGGGAAACAAGGCACCGACTGGCGCCAGCTGGCCGCCACCGCGCGCGATGCACGCCTGACCCTGGTGATCTACATGGGCGTGACCGGCTGCGCCCACATCCAGGAGGAACTGCTTACCGGCCTGCCTGCGCACACGCCGGCGGTGGTGATCCAGCATGTGAGCCTGCCGCAGCAGCGCCACGCGGTGACCACGCTGGGCCAGTTGCAGTCCACCATCACCCGCGAGGGGCTGGCCAGCCCCTCGGTGATCGTGATCGGCGACGTGGTGCGCGGCATCCAGGCCGTGGCGCACGGCGAAGATGCAGCCCCGGTAGCAGGCACGCGCAGCCGGGCGGTGTGACGGCTCAGCCGGCGGCGCTGGCCTGCGCCGCCTGGCGGATCTGCGCGAAGCGCTCGGCCTGTTCCTTGCGCAGGGCCTTGCGCAGCAGCGCGGCCTCCCAGCGGCGGCGCTCGTCGTAGCTGGTGGGGGCCAGCGGCGGCACGGGGGTGGGTTTGCCCGCATCGTCCACTGCCACCATCGAGAAGAAACAGCTGTTCACATGCCGCACCACCTGGGTGCGGATGTTCTCGGCCACCACCTTGATGCCGATCTCCATGGACGACGTGCCAGTATGGTTGACGCTGGCCAGGAAGGTCACCAGTTCGCCCACGTGGATGGGCTGCAGGAACATCACCTGGTCCACGCTCAGCGTGACCACGTAGCTGCCCGAATAGCGGCTGGCGCAGGCATAGGCCACCTGGTCCAGCAGCTTGAGGATGGCGCCGCCGTGGACGTTGCCGGAGAAGTTGGCCATGTCGGGCGACATGAGCACGGTCATGCTGAGTTGGTGCGCGGGAAGGTGCATGGCGGTATTAGAGCGTGTTTACGCCGACCGTGCGGGGCCGGAGCACGTGCCTTCACCCGCCACGCCCCGTGTCACACCCGCGTCACGGTTTCTTGGTTTCCCCCAGTGGGCGCTTGCGCCGGCGTTCCTAGCATGGCCCCTGCGCTGCCCATGGCGGTGCAGCGCCAGCCCAATACAAAAAGCAGGGAGCTCCCATGACCACGCCGTTCATCGTCCACCCTTGTGCGCCGCGCAGGCGGCTGCTGCAGTCGCTGTGCGCGAGTGCCTGTGCGCTCACGTGGCCGGCGCTGGCCCAGCAGCGCTCGGCAGACGCCAAGGCAGCCATCCTCATCGGGCGCTCCTCGGCACTGTCGGGCCCCATGGCGCCGTTCCTCACGCCGGTGCACGAGGGGCAGGAGGCCGCCCTGGCGGACTTCAACGAGGCCGGCGGCGTCGCAGGGCGCAAGGTGCAGCTCGTGTCCCTGGACGACAAGTTCGACGCCGCGCTCGCCCTGGACAACGCCCGCAGACTCGTGCAGGACAGCGGCGTGATCGCGCTGTTCGGCCAGGCCGGCACCTCGCAGGTGCTGGCGCTGCTGCCCTACCTGGCGCAGGCGCGCACGCCGCTGGTGGCCGTCTACACCGGCAGCCCCGCAGTGCACGGCGCGCGCAGCCCCTACCTGTTCACCACCAGCGCCAGCTACGCGGACGAGCTGGTGAAGATCGTGCGCAACCTCGTGGCCATTCAGACCACGCGCATCGACGTCGCCTACGAGAACAATGACTTCGGCAAGCTCGCCCTGCCCCTGGTCGAGAAGGCCATCACGGCCGAGGGCGGCACCTTCGTGGGCGCCCATGCCATGCACAGCAGCGGCCAGGACGCCGAGGCCGCCGCCAAGGCCCTGGCGGCCCTGCGGCCGCAAGCCGTGGTAATGATTGCCGCGGGCCCGCCCGTGGTGGCCTACGTGCGCGCCAACAAGGCGCACCTCGGCGTGCCGGTGTACACGCTGTCGCTGGGCGCGGGTGCGCAGGTCATCCGCGCACTGGGCAGTGACGCACGCGGGCTGGCCGTGGCGCGGACCACGCCGCCGCCTACGCGGCTGACCACTGCCGTGGCGCGCGAGTTCCAGGCGTCCATGAAGCGCCACGGCCACCCCGTGGACTACGACCGCTTCAGGGGCTACCTGGACGCGCGCATCCTCATTGAAGGCCTGCGCGCCGCGGGCCCTTCGGTGACGGGCGCATCGCTGGCCGCGACCCTGGAAGGACTGCACAAGGTGGACCTGGGCGGCTACACCTACCAGTACAGTGCGCAGAACCGCAATGGCTCCAGCTACGTGGACATTGCCGTGATTGGGCCCGACGGCAACTACATGCACTGAACTGCCTGCACTGCACGGCCTTGGAGCCCGTACGCGACAATCGGCGGCTTTGCCCGCCAGGTTGCTGCCCGTGTCCACACCCTTCTTTGATGCCGTCATCATCGGCGCCGGCGCCGCCGGCCTGTTCTGCGCCGCCCAGGCGGGCCAGCGCGGGCTCAAGGTGCTGCTCGTCGACCATGCCGACAAAGTGGCAGAAAAGGTCCGCATCTCGGGCGGTGGGCGCTGTAACTTCACCAACCGCGACCTGGACGTGCGCGCGCCGCACAAGCACTTCGTGGGGCAGAACGCGCAGTTCTGCCGCTCCGCGCTGTCGCGCTACACGCCGGCGGACTTCATCGCGCTGGTGGAGCGCCACGGCATCGCCTACCACGAGAAGCACAAGGGCCAGCTGTTTGCCGACCGCTCGGCCGAGGACATCATCGCCATGCTGCTGGCCGAATGCGCCCAGGGGCGCGTGGAGCGCTGGCAGCCCTGCGGGGTCAAGAATGTAGTCTTTTTGGCCGATGAGGCAGGCGGTACAAGCGCTGGCAGCTATCAAATCGATACCGATCGCGGCCCGGTGCAAGCGCGCAGCCTGGTGGTGGCGACGGGCGGGCTGTCCATCCCCAAGATCGGTGCCACGGACTTCGGCTACCGGCTGGCGCAGCAGTTCGGACTGCCGCTGGTGGCGCAGCGCCCCGGCCTGGTGCCGCTGACCTTCGACGGCCAGGCCTGGGCACCCTACGCGCAGCTTGCCGGGCTGGCGCTGCCGGTGGAGATCAGCACCGGCGCCAAGAAGGAACGCATGGCCTTCGTGGAAGACCTGCTGTTCACGCACCGTGGGCTGTCGGGCCCGGCCGTGCTGCAGATCTCCAGCTACTGGCAGCCGGGCACGCCGCTGGCCATCAACCTCGCACCGGGCGTGGACCTGCCGGCCGCGCTGGCCCAGGCCAAGGTGCGCTCGCGCAAGCTGATCGCCAACGAACTGGCCGCGCTCGTGCCCAGCCGTCTGGCCGACGCCTGGGCCAGCCAGAGCGCGGACTGGCAGCGCCCCATCAACGAAGCCGCGGACAAGGCCCTGGCGCGGTTGGCCGAGCGGCTGGCGCGCTGGGAGCTCACCCCCACGGGCACCGAAGGCTACAAGAAGGCCGAGGTGACGCTGGGAGGCGTGGATACGCGCGCCCTGTCGCAACAGACCATGGAATGCAAGACCCAGCCGGGCCTGTACTTTATCGGCGAGGTGGTAGACATCACCGGCTGGCTGGGCGGCTACAACTTCCAATGGGCCTGGGCCAGCGCCCACGCCTGCGCCCAGGCCCTGCCGCTCCACTGAACGCCCTCCGTCTCAACGGGCCGTCTGTGCTCGAAGTTGTGGCCGATTTTTAATATTCATGTAAAATGAATCTTAAGAAAACCGCCCTGCCAAAGGCCTGCCATGTCCCTGCCCCCGCTCGTCTCCGCCTCCCGCCCGGCCCAGCCCGCCGCTCCGCTGCACGGCTGGCCATTGCTACGACTGGGGTTTCGGCCCTTCTACCTGGGCACGGCCCTGCTGGCCTGTCTGGCGGTGCCGCTGTGGATAGCGATCTTTCTGGGCCGCATCCAGGTACCGTTGCCGATGTCACCTTTGCTGTGGCATGCGCACGAGATGCTGTTCGGCTTCGCCGCGGGCGTGGTGGCGGGCTTTCTGCTCACCGCCGTCAAGGCCTGGACCGGCCTGGAGACGGCCCGTGGTCCGCTGCTGGGCGCGCTGGCCCTGCTGTGGCTGGCCGCGCGGCTGGCTTCGCTGGTGGCGCCCTACGCCGTCTATGCCACGCTGGACATGCTGCTGCTGCCGGCCGTGGCCGCCGTGCTGCTGCGCGTGCTGATCAAGGCCGGCAACAAGCGCAACATTCCGCTGATCTGCCTGCTGCTGCTGATGGCTGCGGCCAACCTGGTGTTCCATCTTTCGGTGCTGGGCATCGTGGCGGTGCCGGCCGTGAGCGCGCTGTATGCCGAGCTGGCGCTGATCCTCATGGTGGTGAGCGTGATCACCGGCCGCGTGGTGCCCATGTTCACGCGCAACGTGACGCCCGGCCTGGTCATCAACATGCCGCGCAAGTTCGAGCTGTCGCTGCTGGCCGTCACGGCCGTGGCGCTGGCGCTGTGGGTGTTCGCAGCGCCCGCGCCGGTGGTGCTGGTGGCCAGCCTCGCGGCGGGTGTGATGCATGCGGTGCGGCTGTGGAAGTGGCATCCGCAGGTCACGTTCAAGCGCCCCATCCTCTGGATCCTGCACGCTTCGTACGCATGGCTGCCCTTGGGCTTCGTGCTGCTGGCGCTGGCGCAACTGGGCTGGGTCGTGCCGTCGCTGGCCGTGCATGCCTTTGCCGTGGGCGTGATCGGCGGGCTGATCATCGGCATGGTCACGCGCACCGCGCGCGGCCATACGGGCCGGCCGCTGCAGCCCTCGCGCGGCGAGGTGGTGGCCTATGCCCTGGTGATGCTGGCCGCCGTGCTGCGCGTGCTGGTGCCCGCCGTGCAACCCGCCTGGTACGCCTATGCGCTGGAAGGCGCCGCCTGCCTGTGGGCCATCGCTTTCGCGATCTACCTCGTGATCTACACACCCTGGCTGATGCGCACCCGTCTGGACGGCAAGGACGGCTGATGCCGGCCCATGCCTCACAACTGCAAGCTCCCTCCCCCCTTTTTTCTACACACACCCGAAAGGTTGAACCATGAGCAACACCGTTTCCGTGATCGACGTACGCACCATCGCTCCTTATGAGCGCCATGCGCAAATCTTTGGCCGCCTGGACGCGCTGGGCGCGGGCGAGTCGCTGCAGATCGTGAACGACCACGACCCCGTGCCGCTGCGCATGCAACTGGAAGGCCGTGCACCCGGCCAGTTCCAGTGGGCATACCTGGAGGCAGGCCCCCGCCAGTGGCAGATCGAAATCACCAAGCTGGCATCCAAGACCCAGGCCGCCGCAGAGGCTGAAGACTCCTGCTGCTCGGGCGGTGCTTGCTGCGGCTGATCGGCAAAGCCACTCAACCAAAGCAAAAGGGGCAGGTATCACCTGCCCCTTTTTGATCGTCCCTGCTTCACAGCCCCAGCGCCAGCTGCGCCTCCTCGCTCATCATGGAGCGATCCCAGGGCGGGTCAAACACCAGATTCACCGTGATCTCGCCCACGCGCGGCAGGGCCAGCAGCTTGTCGCACACCTCGTCGGCAATCGCTTCGCCCATGCCGCAGCCGGGGGCGGTGAGCGTCATGTCCACCAGCGCGCGCACCTTGTGGGCATCGTCGGGCAAGGGCTCGAAAGCCAGCCGGTACACCAGGCCCAGGTCCACGATGTTCACCGGAATCTCCGGGTCGTAGCAGGTGCGCAGCGTCTCCCACACCAGCGGCTCCAGTTCCTCGATGGGCAGGTCAGCGGGCGCGGTAATAGCCTCGGGTGGCGTCTTGCCGATGGCGTCGGCATCTACACCCTTCAGCCGCATGAGCTGGCCTTCGACCAGCAGCGTGAAGGACGAACCCAGCGCCTGCGTGATCTGCGCCAGTTGCCCGGCCTCCAGTTCGATCGGCTCGCCGCTGGGAATCGCCTCCACGGTCACGTTGCGGCGCACCAGCACATCCTCGCGATGGCGGCGGTAGGTCATGCGGGCTCCTCCTCAGTACTTACGCTCTGGCCGTTGCCGTTGCCGTTGTCGGCAATCGCATGCATCAGCGCATGCCAGCCCAGCAGGGCGCACTTGATGCGGCTGGGGTACTGGCGCACGCCGGCCAGGCTGACCAGCTTGCCCAGCGGGGCATCCTCAGGGGCTTCTTCCCCCGTCAGCACCGCACGAAAGTGCTGCTGCAGCGCCTGCGCGGCGGCAACCTCCTTGCCCTTCACGGCCTCGGTCATCATCGAGGTGGAGGCCATGCAGATCGCGCAGCCCTGGCCGGTGAAGCGGATGTCCTGCACGCGCCCTTCCTGCAGCTGCAGTTCCACGGCAATGCGGTCGCCACACGACGGGTTCGTGCCCTGCGCCTGGTGCGTAGGCTGCGGCAAATGGCCGAAGTTGCGCGGTGCGCGCTTGTGCTCCAACACCACTTCCTGGTACAGCTCGTTCTCGGCGTTGCCGGTGAATCCAGTCATCGCATGACCTCCAGGGCCTGGGCCACGCCGGCGATCAAGCGCTCGACCTCCTCATGGCTGTTGTACAGCGCGAACGATGCGCGCGTGGTCGGCCCCAGCCCCAGGTGCTCCTGCAGCGGCTGTGCGCAGTGGTGGCCCGTGCGCACGGCGATGCCGCGCTCGTCCAGCAGCGTGCCGATGTCGTGCGGGTGCACGTCGCGTGCCACAAACGACACCAGCGACGCCTGCGTGGCATGCGGGGCAAGCACCGTCACACCCTCCAGTGCCGACAAGCCCGCCAGCGCCTGCGCGCGCAGGGTCTGCACGTGCAGGTCAATGGCCTCTCGGCCAATACCATCGATGAAGCGCGCCGCCGCCGCCAGGCCCACGGCCCCGGCCACGTTGGGCGTGCCGCCTTCCAGCCGCGCAGGCAGAGCCGCATAGCCCGCAGCGGTGTAGCTCACCCACTCCACCATGTCGCCCCCCAGGCGCAGCGGGTACAACCTCTCCAGCGCCTCGCGCCGGCCGGCCAGTGCGCCGGTGCCCATGGGCCCGTACATCTTATGGCCGGAGAAAGCCATGAAGTCCGCCTCCAACTCCGCCAGAGCGGGTATGGCATGGCCCACCGCCTGCGCGGCATCCAGCACCGTGAGGGCGCCGGCCGCGCGTGCCATGGCCAGCAGTGCCTCATACGGAGGACGCTCGCCCGTGGCATTGGCGCACGCCGTGAGTGCCAGCACGCGGGTGTTGGGTGTGAGCAATGGCGTCAGATCGGCCTCATGCACGCGCCCCTGCGCGTCGGGTTTGAGAACGACCAGTTCCGCCCCGCTCATGCGCGCGGCCTGCTGCCAGGGCACCAGGTTGGCATGGTGCTCCAGCCCGCTCACGATGATGCGGTCGCCGGGGCGCAGCCAGGCCTTGCCCGGCCCCGCTGCCCATAACCCTTGGGCGACGAGGTTCAGCGCCTCGGTCGTGCCGCTGGTGAAGACCAGTTCATGCTGCGTGCCCGCGCCGATGAAGCGCTTGAGCGTGGCACGCGCCTCTTCAAAAGCGTCGGTGGCGCGCTGGCTCAGCGTGTGCACGCCGCGGTGAATGTTGGCGCGGTCATGGCGTTCGAAGCGCTGCATGGCTTCCTGCACCGCCAGTGGCATCTGCGTGGTGGCGGCGTTGTCCAGATAGGCCAGCGGCTGCCCGTGGATGCGCTGCGCCAGCACCGGAAACTGCGCGCGCAGTGCCTGCACCGGCAGGCCGCCGGTGTGCAACAAAGGATGTGGTTTACCCATGGTGTGCCTCCTCGGCTGTGGGCTTCAGGCGGGCGATCGCACCGGCCAGCCAGCCGCTCTGCAGCCACTGCGCCAGCATGCCGTCCCCCTCGGCCCCCAGGCATCGATCAAGCAACGCTTGGGCCATGCCTTCTATGATGAGCGCGCGCGCAGCCGCGTCATCCAACCCGCGCTGGCGGGCGTAGAACAGCGCATCCTCGGGCAACGCGCCCCAGGTAGCGCCGTGCGCGGCCTGCACGTTGTCGTGCAGGATCTCCAGGTGCGGGCGCAGGATCAAACGTGGCTGGCCCGCCAGCGGCACGCCGGCCAGGCGCTGGCGCACATCGGCCCCGTCACTGCCGGGCGCGATGCGCGTATAGGCATTCGCCACCGCGTGGGCGCGGCCCTGGGCCAGGGCCAGGGTCTCGACCTGGCTCACGGCCTGTGCAGCTTGCAGGTCGGTGTACGTCTGCTGGTCCAGCTTGCCGTCCGCCAACAGCAGCAACGCGGCCTGCCGCGCGCTGGCGCCCGCGCCCTGCAGCGTGATGTGGCTGCGTTGCAGGTGGTAGCTGGCGCCCGTGGCAACCAGCGCCTGGGCATAAGCGGCACCTGACGCCACATGGACCTGCAGGTGGTGCGCCACGCGGTCGTCGGCCAACGGCGCAGCGACGCGCAGGTGCTGCAGCTGTGCCCCCTGCGCCAGACGGATGTGGGCGTGCAGGTTTTGCGCCACGGCCGACAGACCGTCTGCGGCAGGCCGCTCGTGGGTTTCGATCAGAACGCACTGCACGCCGGCTTCCACGTCCAGCACCAGCAAGGGCGCCTCGGCCGCGGCGCCGGGCTGGTGGTGCAGCTCCAGGCGCACGGGCTCGCGCTCACGGCCCGGCGTGGCGGCCACGCGCAGGCGCAGGCCCCGGCGGCACAGGGCACGGTGCGCCCAGGCGAAGGGGGCAGCAGCCCCATCCCCACTGCCGGACTCTGGCGACGGCAGCCCTGCCATCAACTCGGCGCGCTGCGCCGGATCCAGGGCGTCCAGCCAACGCGCCTGGACGCTGGTGGCCGCCTGTGCATGGGGCAGGCGCAGCGTCCAGCCTGCACCCGCGGGCAACGAGGCCTCATCGACGACCTCGGCCTGCGTTCCCAGCCAGTCCTGCAGCGCGGGCGGGGGCAAGTGGTGAAAGGCTTCGCTGCGCCGGGCAATCCAGCCCTGCGTCTGCAGGCGCTTGCGCGCGGCGTGCATGTCGGCTTGTGCGCTGTTCATGGTGTCATGCCTCCGCTGTGGCCGGTTGGCGCGCAAAGCCCGTGCGGGCGATGCGCCGCGCCAGCTCCACGTCGCCCGTCTCGGCGATGCGGCCCTGGTCCAGGCGCAGCACGGTGTCGGGCTGCAGCTGCTCGATCAGGTGCAGGTAGTGCGATACGACGATGAAGGCCGTGCCCTGTTCGCGCAGTTTCTGCACCAACGCGACCACGGCGCGCACGCCGTCCACGTCCATGCCCGAGTCGATCTCGTCCAGCAGCGCCAGGCGCGGTTGCAGCAGGGCCAGCTGCAGCAGTTCATTGCGCTTGCGCTCGCCGCCGGAAAAACCTTCGTTCACCGGGCGGCCCAGCATGGCCTGGGGCAGCCCCAGTTCCTGGGCGGCCTGCTTGGCGCTGGCCAGGAAGTCGAACGCGTCCAGCGGCTGCTGGCCGCGCGCCTCGTGCACGGCATTCAGCGCGGTGCGGATGAACAGGTTGTTCTTCACGCCGGGCACATCGGGCGGCGACTGGAAGGACACGAACAGCCCCGCGCGGGCGCGCTCATGCGCCGGCAGCTGCAGCAGGTCCTGCCCGTCCAGCAGCGCCTGGCCGTCCTGCACCTGGTAACTCGGGTGGCCGGCCAGCGCCATGCCCAGCGTGCTCTTGCCGCTGCCGTTGGCGCCCATCAGCACGACGAGCGCGCCGGCGGGCACGTCCAGCGAGACCGATTGCAGCACGGTGCGCTCGCCAACGCGCACACGCAGGTCGCGCACTTGCAGCAAAGGAGTGGTGGAGGTCATGTGGGTTTCCTATTAATTTGATAGCTATTCGCGCTGGATGGATAAGGGCTGGATGCCGTTTTTATTCAAATCTTGTGATCTCAGCCCACCGCGCCTTCCAGCGACACGGCAAGCAGCGCCTTGGCTTCCAGCGCGAATTCCATGGGCAACTCTTCCAGCACCGCCTGGCAAAAGCCGCCGACGATGAGGGCCGTGGCCTCCTGCGGGTCGATGCCGCGCTGCTGGCAATAGAACAGGCGCTCCTCCGAAATGCGCGTGGTGGTGGCCTCGTGCTCCAGCACGGCATCGCTGCGCGCGGTGTCCACGTAAGGGAAGGTGTGGGCGCCGCAGTCGGGCCCGATGAGCAGCGAGTCGCACTGCGTGTGGTTGCGCGCGCCGGCGGCGCCGGGGTTCACGCGCACCAGGCCGCGGTAGCTGTTGTGCGCGTGGCCTGCGCTGATGCCCTTGGAGACGATGCGGCTGGTGGTGTTCTTGCCCAGGTGGATCATCTTGGTGCCGGTGTCCGCCTGCTGGAAGTGGTTGGACACGGCGATGGAGTGGAACTCGCCGTTCGATTCGTCGCCGCGCAGCACCACGCTGGGGTACTTCCAGGTGATGGCCGAGCCGGTCTCGATCTGCGTCCAGGCGATGCGCGAGCGCCTGCCGGCCGCCAGGCCGCGCTTGGTCACGAAGTTGTAGATGCCACCCACGCCGTTCTCGTCGCCGGGGTACCAGTTCTGCACCGTGGAGTATTTGATGAACGCGTCGTCGTGCGCGATCAACTCCACCACTGCGGCGTGCAACTGGTTCTCGTCGCGCTGCGGGGCGGTGCAGCCCTCCAGATAGCTGACCGAACTACCCTCCTCGGCAATGATCAGCGTGCGCTCGAACTGCCCCGTGTTCTGCGCGTTGATGCGGAAGTAGGACGACAGCTCCATGGGGCACTTCACGCCCTTGGGGATGTAGACAAAGGAGCCATCGGAAAACACCGCCGAGTTCAGCGCGGCGTAGAAGTTGTCGCCCTGCGGCACCACAGTACCCAGGTATTTCTCGACCAGCTCCGGGTGGTTCTGCACCGCATGCGAGAACGAGCAGAAGATCACGCCCACCTCGGCCAACTGCTCGCGGAAGGTGGTGCCCACCGAGACCGAGTCGAACACCGCGTCCACCGCCACGCCCGCCAGGCGGGCGCGCTCGTGCAGCGGCACGTTGAGCTTCTCGTAGGTCTCCAGCAGCTTGGGGTCCACCTCGTCCAGGCTCTTGGGTGCGTTTTTGAGCGACTTGGGTGCCGAGTAGTAGCTCAGCGCCTGAAAATCGATGGGCTCGATCTTCAGGTGCGCCCAGTCGGGCAGCTCCATCGCACGCCAGCGCTCGAAGGCCGCCAGCCGCCAGTCCAGCAAAAACTGCGGCTCGCGCTTCTTGCGCGAGATGGCGCGGATGGTGTCCTCGTCCAGGCCCGGCGGCAGGGAATCGGACTCGACGTCGGTGACGAAACCGTGCTGGTACGGGCGCTGCAGCGCCTGCTCCAGCGCGGGCGCCTGCGGCGCCTCGCGACCGGCGACGGGCGCATCGAGGATGGCGGGTTGTGAGGACATGACCGTGGGGCGGAGTTTTAATATTCATATGTTATGAATCTTTTAAAAATCCGCCAAACCCGCATGCGGTCCCTGCACCCGCATCAGGGGTTTACCGGCTCGCCGCTTCTTGGGCCAGCGGCTTGACGTCAGGCCAGCGCATCACCCCACTCAGCCGGTCACCTCGCCCCAACGCACCACGCCCAGCCAGTTGCGCAGCGCCACCACGCCGGGCGGCGTGATCTCCAGCGCGCGCGATGCCTGCGCGCGCCGCAGCCAGCCGCGCTCCAGGCAATGCACGCACAGCAGCGCCCCCAGGCGCCCGGCCATGTGGGGGCGGCGCTCACTCCAGTCCAGACAGGGCCGGCATGGTGGGCGCCGCGCGGCGCCTGCGGCCAGTGCGTCCTGCGCGGCCAGGCCCAGCGGTGCCAGCACAGCCTGCGCCCGGCCGGTCACCCGCCCACCCGCATCGTCATCGAAGACGATGGCGCCCTCCTCCAACAGGTGCGCGGCGATGGCCACGCCCAGGCGGCCGGCAATATGGTCATAGCAGGTACGCGCCTGGCGCAGCGCCGCGTCGCGCGGGCCCACGACCACGGGCGACGTAGTCGCCTGCCGCACGGCCAGCTGCATCAGTCCTTCCAGTAAATGCGCCACCTCTGGCGAAGCCAGGCGGTGGTACCGATGGCGCCCCTGGCGTTCCAGCACCAGCAGCCCGGCCTCCACCAACAGGCCCAGGTGGCGGCTGGCCGTGGCGGCAGACACGCGCCCAGCCTCGGCCAATTCACGTGCCGTAAGGGCGCGCCCATCCATCAGCGCGACCAGCATGGCGGTGCGTGCCGGCTCGCCCACCAGGGCCGCGACATGCGCAATCTGGTTGGTGTTCATGCGCGCAGTGTGCCGCAGCCAGCCCGGCGCACGCTTCGTTCCGGGACGAAACATCGGCCGTGCGACGGCCGGCACCATGGACGCATCCACCCACCACAGGAGCACGCCATGCCCATCACCTGTTTCATCCGCTACGAAATCGACCCCTTTCAGCGCGAGGCCTTTCGCGCCTATGCCGAAGCCTGGGGGCGCATCATCCCGCGCTGCGGCGGCCACCTGCTGGGCTACTTTCTGCCCAGCGAGGGCACCAATTACGAGGCCTGGGGCCTGATCGCCTTCGCCAGCCTGGCCGACTACGAGGCCTACCGCGCCCGGCTCAAGGCCGACCCCGAGGGCCGCGCCAACTTCGAGATGGCGCAGCGCCAGCGCTTCATCCTGCGCGAGGAACGCAGCTTCACCGAGGCGGTGGCGGGCACCCTCGCGCGCCCCGCATCGCCCACCACCACGCAGGCCCAGCCATGATCGCCGTCATCTTTGAAGTGCAGCCGAGCAGCGACGGCCGCCAGGCCTACCTGGACCTGGCGGCGGACCTGCGCGCCGCGCTGCAGGCCATCGACGGCTTCATTTCCGTGGAGCGCTTCGAGAGCCTGTCCACGCCCGGCAAGCTGCTGTCGCTAAGCTTCTGGCGCGACGAAGAGGCCGTAGCCCGCTGGCGCGCGTTGCCGCAGCACCGCCAGGCCCAGGCGACGGGCCGCGCAGGCGTGTTTGCCGACTACCGGCTGCGCGTGGCCACCGTGCAGCGCGACTACGGCCTACATGCGCGAGGAGAGACACCCGCCGACTCGCGCGCCTGCCATGCGCCGCGGCCTGTGCCCAACCCCGCGCCGGGCAGCCGCTTGCCCGGCAGCGCAGAGCCGTTATAATGCTCGGCTCTGCTGGCATGACCCCGTCGGCCGGATACTAGTTACAGACGGGGAAAACCGCCGTATATGGCTTTTGGGCCCGATCTTCCCGAAAACCCGCTAGCGGCACCTATTGGAAAACATTAGCTAATGACGACCATTCGTGTAAAAGAAAACGAACCCTTTGACGTGGCCCTGCGCCGCTTCAAGCGCACCATCGAAAAGCTGGGCCTGCTGACCGACCTGCGCGCCCGTGAGTTCTACGAAAAGCCCACCGCCGAGCGCAAGCGCAAGAAGGCTGCCGCCGTGAAGCGCCACTACAAGCGCGTGCGCAGCATGCAGCTGCCCAAGAAGCTGTACTAAGCACAGCCCGGCGTTGACACCAGACGCCACAAAACCCGCGCTAGGGACGCCAAGCGCGGGTTTTTTGTTTTCTACACCGTTTGACTGGAGAAACACCATGAGCCTCAAGGACCAGATCACCGAAGACATGAAAACCGCCATGCGCGCCAAGGACAGCGAGCGCCTGGGCACCATCCGCCTGCTGCAGGCCGCCATGAAGCAAAAGGAAGTGGACGAGCGCATCACGCTGGATGACGCGGCCATCGTGGCCATCGTGGACAAGCTGATCAAGCAGCGCAAGGACAGCATCACCGCCTTCGAGGGCGCGGGCCGCCAGGACCTGGCCGACAAGGAAAAGGCCGAAATGGCCGTGCTGCAGGCCTACCTGCCCGAACGCATGTCGGCCGACGAAGTGGCTACCGCAGTGAAGTCCATCGTGGCCGAAGTCGGCGCAGAACTGGGCAAGACGGTGGGCCCCGGCGACATGGGCAAGGTGATGGGCGTGGTCAAGACCCGCCTGGCCGGCAAGGCCGACATGGGCCAGGTGTCGGCCGCCGTGAAGGCCGCGCTGAGCAGTTAATTGCCACTATGCTATTCATAGCTGCTCGCGCTTGATGTGTCTCGATCACAGACCCATTTGGCATTGAGTTCATTCGCTGGCAAGCGCTGGTAGCTATCGTTTTTGCTGCGCCGCACACGCCCCGCTCAACAGCCGCTCGGACACCCACAGACCTGGCTGCTGGCAGACCGCTGGGCTGCGCGGGGCGCGGCCCCCGTACTGGGCGTCCCCCCGCCATTCCGTGCGCAGCGGCAAACGTCCTGCCAACGTCACGAAAGACGCAGACACGGGCGCGCACATTGAACGGACACTCTCCTCGGTGAACAATGGCGGGCTTACATCGTTTGAAAAGCCACCCATGCAGCAGCAACGCACCCACAAGATCGCCGTGATCGCCGGAGACGGCATCGGCAAGGAAGTCATGCCCGAAGGCCTGCGCGCCGTGCAGGCCGCCGCCCGGCGCTTCGGTCTGAACCTGGAACTGCACACCTTCGACTGGGCGCATTGCGAGTATTACGCCCGGCACGGCCAGATGATGCCCGACGACTGGAAGTCGCAGCTGTCGGGCATGGACGCCATCTTCTTCGGCGCCGTAGGCTGGCCGGCGACCGTACCCGATCACATCTCGCTGTGGGGTTCGCTGCTGAAGTTCCGCCGCGAGTTCGACCAGTACATCAACCTGCGCCCCGTGCGCCTGTTCGAGGGCGTGCCCTGCCCCCTGGCCGGCCGCAAGCCCGGCGATATCGACTACCTCGTGGTGCGCGAGAACACCGAGGGCGAATACACGTCGCTGGGCGGCATCATGTACGAGGGAACGGACCGCGAGATCGTGATCCAGGAGTCGGTCTACTCGCGCCACGGCGCCAACCGCCTGCTGAAGTTCGCCTTCGACCTGGCGCAAAGCCGCCCGCGCAAGCACGTGACGCTGGCCACCAAAAGCAACGGCATCGCCATCAGCATGCCCTGGTGGGACCAGCGCGCCGACGATGTCGCCAAGGGCTACCCCGAAGTCACGCTGGACAAGCAGCACATCGACATCCTCACCGCGCGCTTCGTGCTGCAGCCGGGGCGCTTCGACGTGGTGGCCGCTACCAATCTGTTTGGCGACATCCTCTCCGACCTCGGGCCGGCCACCACCGGCACCATCGGCCTGGCACCGTCGGCCAACCTGAACCCCGAGCGCACCTTCCCCAGCCTGTTCGAGCCCGTGCACGGCTCGGCGCCCGACATCTATGGCCAGAACATCGCCAATCCGATCGCCATGATCTGGTCCGGTGCGCTGATGCTGGACTTCCTGACCCACGGCCAAGGCGCGGGGCGGCAGGCCCACGATGCCATCGTTGCGGCCATCGAAGAGATCATCAAAAGCGGCCCGCGCACGCCAGACCTGGGCGGTGCGGCAAGCACCACGCAGGTGGGCGAGGCCATCGCCGCGCGCATCGCGCACGGGTAACCCCCGCCCGCAGGGCGCAGCATGTTTCCGTCAACGGACTTACGCTATTGATTAAATAGCATGCAGCGCTTGTCCATCAAGCGCTGCAGCCCATTTCAGCAACATATTGCGCACGCGCCCGCTGCGCGCAATGGCCGCGTTCCCGCCGCGGTCCGTGCGGCCGGGTTAGCATAGCCCCCCACACTATATTTTCGAGTCATTCCATGTCCCACACCCGCGGGCAAAAAGACAAGCTGATCGCACGCGTGCGGCGCATCAAGGGCCAGATGGAGGGCATCGAGCGCGCCCTGGAGGGTGACGCCGCGTGCGCAGAAGTGCTGCGGCAGCTCGCTTCGGCACGCGGCGCCATGAATGGTCTGACCACCGAAGTCATGCTGGGCCACCTGCAGGCTCATGTGGTGGACGCCGGCACCGATGCCGAGCGCCGCACCGGCGGCGAAGAAATGATGGACATCCTGCGCTCGTACCTGAAATGACTTCCTCCACCCTGCACACCGCGGGCGCGGCGCCCGCACCCTTCCCCGCCGACCATCACCACGTCTTCCTGGGCACGGAGCACCAGCGCAACGAGCGGCGCGTGTGGCTCGTGATCGCGCTGACGGCCAGCATGATGGTCGCCGAGATGCTGGCGGGCAAGCTGTACGGTTCGATGGCCCTGGTGGCCGACGGCTGGCACATGTCCACGCACGCCGGTGCCATGCTGATCACTGCGCTGGCCTATGGGTATGCACGCCGCCATGCGGCCAACCCACGCTTCTCGTTCGGCACCGGCAAGATGGGCGACCTGGCCGGCTTCGCCAGCGCCGTGGTGCTGGCCATCGTGGCGCTGCTCATCGCGTGGGAGAGCTTCCTGCGGCTGACCGACCCCGTGCCCATCCGCTTCGAGCAGGCGATCGCCGTGGCGGTGATCGGCCTGGTGGTGAACCTGGTGTCCGCCCGGCTGCTGCATGGCGGACAGGGGCACCACCACCATGGCCACGATCGCGGGCACGACCATCACCACGCCGACCACGACCACGATCACGGCCGCCATGGCCACGACAACAACCTGCGCGCGGCGTACCTGCATGTGCTGGCCGACGCGCTGACCTCCGTGCTGGCCATCGCGGCGCTGCTCGTGGGGCGCAGCTACGGCTGGCTCTGGGCCGACCCGGCCATGGGCGTGGTGGGCGCGCTGGTGATCGCCCGCTGGTCCTGGGGGTTGATCCGTGACGCCGGCAGCGTGCTGCTGGATGCGCCGGCCGAAGGGCCGCAGGTCCGCCAGGAGATCGAGGACATCCTCGCCGCCACGGGCGACACGCTGAAAGACCTGCACGTCTGGCAGGTCGGCCCGGGCCATTTTGCTGCCATCGTTTCCGTCGCCTCGGCCACGCCGCAGCCCGCGCAGCACTACAAGGCCCTGCTGCTGCCGGTGCACGAGCTGTCGCACGTCACCGTGGAAGTACAGGCGCTTTGAGCACACATGCCATGAGTCACCCTCCCTTGCCGTTCTCCCAGGCCTGCGAAAACAACCAGGCGCCCATCTTCGCCGTGCTGCAGCAGGCCTTTGCCGACCGGCGGCATGTGCTGGAGATCGGCTCGGGCACAGGCCAGCACAGCGTGTATTTCGCGCCGCGCCTGCCCCACTTGGTGTGGCAGACCAGCGACCTGGCGGACAACCACGCGGGCATACGCGCCTGGCATGCGCAGCACCCGGCCCCCAACCTGCGCCCGCCGCTGCTGCTGGACCTGGCGCACAGCGATTGGCCGCAGGGCGAGCCTGACAGCGGGCCGTTCGACGCGGTATTCAGCAGCAACACCGCGCACATCGTGGCCTGGCCGCTGGTGCAGCGGCTGTTCGCGCTGGCCGGTGCCCACCTGCCTGGCGGCGGCGTGCTGGCGCTGTACGGCCCCTTCAACTACGGCGGCACCTACACCAGTGACAGCAACCGCGCCTTTGATGCCTGGCTGCGCCAGCGCGACCCGCACAGCGGCATCCGCCACTTCGAGGACATCGTGGCACTGGCGGCACAGCACGGCCTCGCGCTCGCGCACGACCACGCCATGCCCGCGAACAACCGGCTGCTGGTGTTCCACCACACCACCGCCCCGGCGGAGCCTGCCGTAGAGTGACGCCAACACACCCTCGCCGTCTGCCATGAACCCATCCGAGCCGCTGCACCACGGCGCCTGCCTCTGCCAGGGCGTGCGCTTCACGATCCGCGGGCCGCTGTCCCCGATCCAGATCTGCCACTGCGCGCAGTGCCGCCGCGCGCAGGGCAGCGCGTTTGCCGCCAACCTGCCGGTGGACGTGGATCGGCTGCAGTTCCAGGCCGGCCAGGACCTGCTGCGGCGCTTCGAGTCCTCCCCCGGCAAGCGGCGCGTGTTCTGCGGCATCTGCGGTTCGCCTGTATTCAGCGAACGTGACAGCCTGCCCGGCGTGGTGCGCATCCGCGCAGGCCTGCTGGACGAGCCCGTGGCCACGGCGCCGGCATTCCACATGCATGTGGCCTCGCGCTGCAGCTGGTGGCCCCTCCAGGACGACCTACCCCAGCACCCGCAGGGGTACGTACTGCCCGGCGCGGCCTAGGGCCTGTTCACACTATTTTTGCCAGATGCGTTGCGATCAAAAAGGGCCAGGCGCAAGGCGCCAAACGAAGCTGGGGTGCTACCCCAGCGAGGCTTGGCAACGCCGCGAATGGCCCTTTTTGATCGCAACCCGGAGGGAACGGAGTGAAAACCGCGCCATTCGTCGTTGCCCTCCTAGCCAAGGCCCCGGCCTTGGCGTCGTCACGCGCCTAGATTGGCGCGGTTTTCACGCCATTCGCACTGGCAAAAATAGTGTGAACAGGCCCTAGAGCGCACCCCTGCAGCCCGGCCACCGCACGGGCATACTGGAGGCCCGTGCGCCGCCGCCCCTCCTGGCGGTGCCCTTTCCCCGATTTCTTGCCACGCCTTCCATGACATCGCCCCTTGCCGCCCGTCCCATTGGTGTGTTCGACAGCGGCATTGGCGGCCTGAGCGTGCTGCAGGCGCTGCGCCACGAACTGCCGCACGAGCATTTCGTCTACCTGGCCGACAGCGGCAACGCTCCCTACGGCGACGCCAAGGGCGACGCCTTCGTGCAGCAGCGCACGCTGGCCATCGCCCGCTGGCTGCGCGAACACCACGACATCAAGGCGCTGGTGGTGGCCTGCAACACGGCCACCGCCGCCGCGGTGGAACAACTGCGCGCCGCCTTGCCCGACCTGCCCGCCATCGGGGTGGAGCCGGCGCTCAAGCCCGCCGCCGCCAGCAGCCAGACGCACCACGTGGGCGTGCTGGCCACGCGCGGCACGGTGGGCAGCGCGCGCTTTCAGCGCCTGCGCGATGGGCATTCGGCCGGCACGCGCTTTTCGGTGCAGCCTTGCGACGGCCTGGCGCGCGCCATCGAGCAAAGCACCGAGGAGCCGCTGCCCGCCGCCGCATCCATGGCAAAAATAGAAGCGCTTTGCGCCCAGTACACGGGCGCGCTGGGCACTTTTGGCTTGAAGACGGGCGAGATCGACACGCTGGTGCTGGGCTGCACCCACTACGTGTTCGCCAAGGACATGCTGCGCGCCCTGGTGGGGCCGGATGTGCAGATCATCGACACAGGTGCGCCCGTGGCGCGCCAGACCCGGCGCATCCTCGACCAAGCCCACGCCCTCGCACCCGAGCACGCGGCGGATGGCGCGCCCGCCGCGCCGGGGCATATCCAGCTCTACACCACCGGCCAGTTGGCCGCGCTGCAGTCGGCAGCCGAACGCTGGCTACAGTTGCCCGCGCTGTACTGCGCGGCGCTGCAGATCGACTGAGATTTAAGCCAAAACGGGCCGTAGCGCTTACCTATCAAGCGCTGGCAGCTATTTTTTCAATAGTATTTCACCACAGCAGCTCACCACCCGCGTCCAGGTGCGTGAGGTACAGGCGCAGGTCGAACTCGAACTGGTGGTACTGCGGCTCCATGTGGGTGCACAGCTGGTAGAAGGCCTTGCCATGGTCCTTCTCGCGCAGGTGGGCCAGCTCGTGCACGACGATCATGCGCAGGAACTCGTCGGGCGTCTGCTTGAACAGCGCGGCCACGCGGATCTCATGCCGCGCCGCCAGCCGCCCGCCCTGCACCCGCGTGCGGTGGGTGTGCAGCCCCAGCGCATGGCGCACCACGTGGATCTTGCTGTCGAACAGCACCTTGTTCACCGTGCCCGCGTTGCGCAGGTGGCGCGCCTTGAATTCCTGGGCGTAGTCGTACAGCGCCTTGTCGCTGCGCACCGCGTGGCCCTCGGGGTACTTGCGCTGCAGCAGCGCGCCCAGCTGGCCCTGCGCCAGCAGCGCATGGGCCTGGGCCTGCAGCGCGGGCGCGTAGGCCCGCAGGTAGGGCAGATCGAGAGGGGCTGTCATCAGGGCGCCGGGCAGCGGCACCGGGCGTGCCGCCGCATTCCAAAGGGCGCCCAGTGTAGGGCGGATTTATTCCGCCTCGATCTTGGAGCTCTTGATCACGCCCGCCCAGTTGGCGAAGTCGCTCTTCACGCGCTCGCCCAGCTGCTGCGGGCCCTGGTAGTCGGCCGCGGCACCCTGTTCCTGCGCCTTCTTGCGGAAGGCCGGGTCTTCCACCACCTTCTTCATGTCGGCGGCCAGCTTGTCGATGACCGGCTTGGGCACGCCTGCGGGCGCAAACAGCGCGAACCACGAGGTGGCGTTCACGCCCGGGTAGCCGGCCTCGGCCGTGGTGGGGGCGTCGGGCAGGCTGGCCAGGCGCTCCTTACCCGTGACGGCCAGCACGCGCAGCTTGCCGGACTGGATGTGGGGCATGAACGGCGGAGCGGTGCCGAAGGTCAAGTCCACCTGGCCGCCCAGCAGGTCCTGCAGCGCGGGGCCCGTGCCCTTGTAGGGCACGTGCACCATCTTGATGCCGCCCTGCTGCTCCAGCATGGCGCCGGTCACGTGCTGCAGCGAGCCGTTGCCCGACGAGGCGTAGTTGAGCTTGCCGGGGTTGGCCTTGGCGTAGGCCACCAGCTCGGCCAGGGTCTTCACCGGCAGGCCGTCGCGCACCACGATGATCTGCGGCGCCGAGATCACGTTGGCGATGGGCTGGAAGTCCTTCTGATCCCACTGCGGTGCCTTGGTGAGATGGGGCGAGATCACGTGGTAGCCCGAGTACTGCATGAGCAGCGTGTAGCCATCGGGCTCGGCGCGCTTGACGATGTTGGCCGCGATGGCGCCGTTGCCGCCACCCTTGTTGTCCACCACCACCGACTGGCCCAGCACCGGCGCCAGCGCCTGCGCGGCCATGCGGGCCGAGATGTCGGTGGTGCCGCCGGCGGCGGCCGGCACGACGAAGGTCACCGTGCGCGATGGGTAACCACCCTGCGCCCAGGCCGTGGACAGCGCCAGGGGTGCCAAAGCGGCCAGCGCCAGTGCGCCGAAATGTTTGCGTGTGATGCGCGTGGTCATCATGGGTTGTGTCTCCTTGTTGAAAGTTGTGCGAAATCGGGATGGAAGAATCAGTCCACGGTGGCGCCGGTGTCCTTGACCACGCGCGCCCACTTGGGCAGGTCGGACTGCACCAGCGCACCCAGCTGGGCAGACGTGCCCTTGAACGGCTCGCAGCCCACGACGGCGAGCTTGTCCACCACATCCTTGTGGTCCAGCGCGCGTGCCACTTCGGCCTGCAGCCGCTCGACGATGGGCGCGGGCGTGCCCGCCGGGGCGAACATGGCGTACCACGGTGCCTGGGCGAAGCCCCTGAGCGTCTCGCCGATGGTGGGCACGTCGGGCAGCGCGGCGACGCGCTTTTCGTTCACCACGCCCAACACCTTGAGCTTGCCCGCCTTGATGAAGGCGATCGACGAGGGCAGGCTCTGCACCGACAGCGGCACCTGCCCGCCCGCCACGTCGGTGGCGGCTGCCGCCGAGCCCTTGTAGGGAATGTGCTGCAGCTGGATGCCCGCGGCCTTTTGCAGCAGCTCACCGATCAGGTGGTTGAGCGTGCCGTTGCCAGCCGAGGCGATGGCGTACTTGCCGGGGCTGGCCTTGGCCAGCCGGATCAGATCCGCCACGTTGTTGCCCGGGAACGAAGGATGCGCCACCAGCACATAGCCGGCGGTGGCGACGGGCGCCACGGGCTCGAAATCCTTGACGGCGTCGAACCCCGGGTTCTTGTAGAGCGCCGGGCCGATCACGTGCGCGCTGTCGGCCGTGACCAGCAGCGTGTAGCCATCGTGCTTGGAGCGCGCCAGGGCCGCCGTGGCCAGCGTGCCGCCCGCGCCGGGGCGGTTGTCCACCACCACGCTCTGGCCCATCTGCTCGCTCAGGCGCTGCGCCAGCACGCGCGCAATCGCGTCGTTGGCGCCGCCCGCGGCCTGCGGCACCACCAGGGTGATGGGCTTGGAGGGGTACCTGTCCTGCGCGGCGGCGCCCAGGGGCGCGGTGCACAGCAGTGCGCCCACAGCGGCCCCAAAGGCCAGCGCGGCCCTGCGGCCGTGGAATGCAGTGGTCAAAGGCATGGGTTGTCTCCTGTCGTTATGGATGTGCGGTGAAAGCTACCGCGCCAGCGCGCGCTCGCGGATTGCGTCGAAGCCCGCAGGCACCGGATGCAGGTCCAGCCGGCACCCCGCCTTCACGATCTGGCTGGGCACCTCGTGGCCGATCAGCGCGGGCAGGCGGGCCGCAGTGGCAATCAGCGCCGGCAGATCAATGCCCGTGTCGTAACCCATGAGCTGCAGCGCATGCACCACTTCTTCGGTGCATACATTGCCCGTGGCACCCGGCGCATAGGGACAGCCACCCAGGCCGCCCAGCGATGCGTCAAAGCGCTGCGCCCCCGCATCGATGGCCGCCAGCACATTCGCCAGGCCCATGCCGCGCGTGTTGTGAAAGTGCAGCGTGAAGGCCATGCCCGGCCAGCGCGCGCGCGCAGCGGCCACCACCTGCCCCACCTGCGTGGGAAAGGCCATGCCCGTGGTGTCGCACAGCGTGATGCCCGCAACGCCCAGGTCGGCGAAGCGCTGCACATGCTCCCACACGGCGTCCAGCGCCACGTCGCCCTCCATGGGGCAACCGAACACGCACGACAGCGACACGTTCACCGGCACCTGCGCCGCCTGCGCCATGGTGATCACCTGTGCCAGTGCCGCGAACGACTGCGCGCGCGTCATGCGCAGGTTGGCGAGGTTGTGCGTCTCGCTGACGGACATGACCAGGTTCAGCTCGTCGGTGCGCGACTCGATGGCGCGCTCCGCGCCGCGCGCGTTGGGCACGAGCGCGGTGTAGGTCACGCCGGGGCGGCGCTCGATCTCGCGCATCACCACCTCGGCGTCGCGCAGCGCGGGGATGGCCGTGGGCGAGGTGAACGAGGTCACCTCGATCTTGGACAGGCCCGCGTGGGACAGTGCATTCACGAGCGCGATCTTGTCCTCGGTCGGCACGAACTGCGCCTCCATCTGCAGGCCGTCGCGCAGGCCCACGTCACACAGCTCGATGCGCCTCCCGGCGCCGTTCCACACGCTGGTCGTCATTGGATCACTCCCTTGCTGCGCAGCAGCGCGATCTGCTCGGCCGTCAGCCCCGCCTCGGCCAGCACGGCATCGGTGTCGTCCCCCAGGCGCGGCGCGCTGGTGCGGATGGTGCCCGGCGTGGCCGAGAGCTTGGGCACGATGCCCGGCACCTGCAGCTCGTAGCCGTCGCGCGTGCGCTGCGTGAGCAACATGTCTCGCGCCTGGTAGTGCGGGTCCTCGGCGATGTCCTTGGCGGTATAGACCTTGCCCGCGGGCACGCGTGCGGCAGCCAGCAACTCCATGACTTGCGCCACGGTGCGCTCGGCGGTCCAGCGGCCAATGGCGGCGTCGATCTCGGCCACGCGCGCCACGCGGCCGGCGTTGTCGGCCAGTTGCGGGTCATCGGCCAGATCCTGGCGGCCGATGGTGGCCATCAGGCGCTTGAAGATGCTGTCGCCATTGCCGGCCACCAGCACCCAGCCGTCCTGGCAGGGGTAGGCGTTGCTCGGCGCAATGCCCGGCAGCGCGCTGCCCGCGGCCTCGCGCACGGCGCCAAAGGCGCTGTACTCGGGGATCAGGCTTTCCATGCAGTTGAACACCGCCTCGTGCAGGGCCACGTCGATCACCTGGCCCGCGCCGCCGTTCACCTTGCGGTGGTACAGCGCCATCATCACGCCGATGGCGCCGTGCAGCGCGGCCAGCGTGTCGCCGATCGACACGCCCACGCGCACCGGCACGCGGCCGGGCTCGGCCGTGAGGTGGCGCAGGCCGCCCATGGCCTCGCCGATCACGCCGAAGCCCGGCAGGTCGCGATAGGGGCCGGTCTGCCCGTAGCCCGAGATGCGCAGGATAACCAGGCCCGGGTTGAGGGCGTGCAGCGCCTCGGGCGACAGGCCCCAGCCCTCCAGCGTGCCGGGACGGAAGTTCTCGATGAGCACGTCGGCTTCGGCAATCAGGCGGCGCGCAATGTCCTGCGCCTCGGCCTGGCGCAGGTCCAGCGCCACCGACTTCTTGTTGCGCGACTGCACCTGCCACCACACGGAGGTTCCCTCCTTGATGAGGCGCCAGTTGCGCAGGGGGTCGCCCGCGCCCACGGCCTCGATCTTCACCACATCGGCGCCGAACTCGCCCAATGTCTTGCCGCAGAACGGCCCGGCGATGAGCTGGCCCATTTCGATCACGCGCACGCCGGCCAGTGCCGCGGGCGTGGGGGCAGCGGTGTTGTACTTGGGGGTCATATGTCTCCTGCAATCCAGGCGCCATCATGCGGCGCCCCGGCCGGGCCGCAAAACGCTCAAGCGCGAAGCTGCCATCGCAAACCGGCATGGCCCGCCGCCGCCGCAGTACCATCGCCGCCCATGAAGCTCGACCCGGTCTCCCTGCGCCTGTTCGTCGCGGTGATGGAGGAAAACGCCATCGCCCGCGCCGCCGCACGCGAACACATCGCACCCTCCGCCGCCAGCCGCCGCCTGGCCGAGCTGGAGGACGCGCTGCGCGTGGAGCTGTTCACGCGCAGCAACCGCGGCACCGAGCCCACGGCTGCGGCCTACGCCCTGCTGCACCTGGCGCGCGGCGTGCTCAACGACCTGGACGGCATCGCCACGCAGATGCAGGACTTTCGCGCCGGCGTGCGCGGCCACGTGCGCGTGGTGGCCAACATCTCGGCCATCACGCAGTTCCTGCCGGGCGAACTGCAGCGCTTCATGGCCGCGCATCCGCAGGTCGATGTGCGGCTGCAGGAGCAGATCAGCACCGCCGTAGCGCAATCGGTGGCCGAGAACGCAGCCGACGTGGGCATCCTCAACCACGGCAGTTATGGCGAGCGCGTGACCCTGCTGCCCTACCGCGAAGATGAACTGGTGCTCATCGTGCCCGCAGGCCATGCGCTGGCACGCCGCCGCAGCGTGCGCCTGAGCGATGCCCTGGCCTGCGACTTCGTGGGCATGCATCCGGGCAGCGCCATCAACAACCTGCTCACACGCGCCTCGGCCGAGCAGGAGATGCCGCTCAAGCTGCGCATCCAGGTCACGAGCTATGACGCCCTGTGCCTGATGGTGTCCGCCGGCCTGGGCGTGGCCGTGCTGCCGCGCGGCAGCGCCCAGATCTACCGCGGCACGCTGGCCCTGCGCGCCATCACGCTGGATGAGCCCTGGGCACGGCGGCGGCTGTCGCTGTGCGTGCGCTCGGAGGAGTCGCTGTCCAGCGTCGCACGCTTGCTGGTGGACCACCTGCGTGCCGGCGCCCAGGAGGCGCCATGACGAAGGCCACGGCCCACCTGCGCTGGGACATCTTTTGCCAGGTGATCGACAACTTTGGCGACATCGGCGTGTGCTGGCGCCTGGCGGCCGATCTGGGCAGCCGCGGCCACCGCGTGCGCCTGTGGGTGGATGACGCCAGCGCTCTGGCCTGGATGGCGCCGCAGGGCGCACCTGGCGTACAGGTGCTGCCCTGGCCCACGCAGGCGCCCGCAGACGGGCCTGGCGACGTGGTGGTGGAGGCCTTCGGCTGCGAGATTGCTCCGCAATTCATAGCTGCCATCGCTCACCACACAAACGCTACAGGCCCAAAACCCTTATGGATCAACCTGGAGTACCTGTCGGCCGAGGCCTATGTGGAACGCTGCCACCGGCTGCCGTCTCCGCTCATGAGCGGCCCGGGGGCAGGCCTGACACGCTGGTTCTACTACCCCGGCTTCACCGAGCGCACGGGCGGCCTGCTGCGTGAGCCAGACCTGCTGGCGCGCCAGGCCGCATTCGACCGCTCCGCCTGGCGCGCCGGCCACGGCATCGGGACAGACGAAGTCGCCATCTCGCTGTTCTGCTACGAGCCACCCGCCCTGCCCCAGCTGCTGGCGCAATGGCAGCCGCGCAGCGACGTGCGGCTGCTGGTCACGCCCGGACGTGCCACGGCGGCCGTGCGCCAATGGCAGCAGCAGTTTGAGAGTCAAAAAAGCCTCAAAGGCTCATACAGCAAGCGCGAGCAGCTATCAATTTCATATCTGCCACCGTGCCCTCAGCCGGCCTTTGACGAAATGCTCTGGGCCTGCGACCTGAACTTCGTGCGCGGCGAGGACTCACTGGTGCGCGCCCTGTGGGCGGGCCAGCCGTTCGTGTGGCAGATCTATCCGCAGCACGACGATGCGCACCACGCCAAGCTACTGGCCTTCCTGGACTGGCTGCATGCACCAGCGTCGCTGCGGCGCTGGTCGGCCCTCTGGAACGGTCTGGAGACCCGCAGCGAGTTGCCGCCGCTGGACGCGGCCACCCTGGGCGAATGGCGCGCATGTATACAGTCCGCGCGTGCGCGGCTGCTGGCACAGCAGGATTTATTGACCTTACTACTAGGGTTTGTGGCGGAGAAAAGCTAGAATCCCTGGTTTTGCGCCATTCGAAGGCGGCACTCGCGTGCCCAGCCGGCGCCCCCGCCGCGGAACATGCGCCGGGGTGGAAGGCGGCCCAGTTCACGCAAACGCCTGGGCCACGCCCGCCCGCCCCGACTTGTGGAGCGGTCAACCTTTCCTTCCCAAGCAAGCCATGAAAATCGCTCAAGAAATCCGCGCCGGCAACGTGATCATGCAGGGCAAAGACCCCATGATCGTGCTGAAGACCGAATACGCCCGCGGCGGCCGCGGCGCCGCTACCGTGCGCATGAAGCTGAAGGCGCTCCTGTCCAACATGGGCACCGAAGTCGTCTTCAAGGCCGACGACAAGATCGACAACGTGATCCTGGACAAGAAGGAGTGCACCTACTCCTACTTCGCCGACCCGATGTACGTGTGGATGGACGCCGAGTACAACCAGTACGAAGTGGAAGCCTCCAACATGGGCGATGCCATCAGCTACCTCGAAGACGGCATGGCCGCCGAAGTGGTGTTCTACGACGGCAAGGCCATCTCCGTGGAACTGCCCACCAGCGTGGAGCGCGAGATCACCTGGACCGAACCCGCCGTGAAGGGCGATACGTCCGGCAAGGTGCTCAAGCCCGCGAAGATCGCCACCGGCTTCGAAGTGGCCGTGCCGCTGTTCGTGGACCAGGGCGACAAGATCGAGATCGACACGCGCACGGGCGAATACCGCAAGCGCGTCTAAGAACACCTTGCGTCCGGCTGCGGACGCCGTTCATGCAAGGGGAGCGTGTCATGCACGCTCCTCTTTTTTATTGAGGACTGGGTGGGTCCGGCAGGGGCCACGCCCAGCGCCGCATTCACGCGAACAACGCCCTCTCCAGCCTGGTGTACTTGGCGTCTCCCACGGCCTCGCGGATCTTGGGAGCCAGCGCCGCCAGATCCTCATACCCCGCAGCCCCCTCGACCGCCAGATTCAGGCGGAAGCCCTTCAGCCCAAGGCTGGCGGTAAGTTCGGTGGCGATCGGGTAGGCGGCCTGATAGCGCTCGCGCTGCGTGCGCCCCGTGCCGTCGACCTGCACCTCGGCGCCGTCCGCCGGCGCTGCGGCCGCGGCTGCCGGCGCTCCCGGTCCGCTCTCCAGCAACCCCTGGTCGATCATGAGCTGCACGTCCTCGCGCGAGATGCCCATGGCCGCCGTGGCCGTCAGCACCTGGTCCAGGGTGCGCTTGCCGTCGAACAGGATGAAGGCTGAGCGCTGGCGCGGCGACAGCGCACCCTGGCGATCCTTCAGCGCCTGTTGCCCAGCCGGTGTCTTCACGAGAATCATGCCCACCTCTTCGCTTGGTACGTGATGGAAAAGCGGCATGGAACGCCGCACGGGATCAGCGTGGCACGAATGTGACCATTTGTGAATGAGGTCAAACCGCAGGTCGCCCGTGGGCGCGCAGCCGCGGGGCGCGGCGCGCTACAGCCCGTCCGCGGGAGCCGGCCGCACGCGGCCCGGCCGCGTGGCCAGGCTGACGCTCCACGCCACAGCCAGGCCCACCGGCACGCCGAAGACCCCAGCGGAAATCGGATGGATGCCGAACCACAGGCCATCGACGAGCAGCGCGGAAGGCACCCATTGGCGCACGCTGTCCACCTGCGCCAACAGGTAATACACGGTGACGGACAGGCCGGCGAGCATGCCGGCTACCGCGCCCTGGCGCGTAGTACCGCGCCAGAAGATGCCCAGCACCATCGCGGGCACGAAGGCCGATGCGGCGATGGAAAACGACGCCGACACCATGGGCAGGATTTCCGACGGCTTGAGCGCCGCCACGAACGCCGCGGACAGCGCCACGGAGAGCAGCGTGAACTTGGTCAGGATCACCCGCTGCTCGGGCGACGCCTTGCGACGCGTTTCCTGGTGGTACAGGTCGCGCACCAGCGCGTTGCTGATGGTGAGCAGCAGGCCATCGGCAGTGGACAGCGCAGCGGCCAGCCCGCCCGCGGCCACCAGGCCGGAGATCACGTAGGGGAGCCCGCCGATCTCGGGCGTGGCCAGCATGATGAGGTCGGCCCCGAAGCGGATTTCGCCGAACTGCACGATGCCGTCGCCGTTCACGTCCTCCACGGACAGCAGCGAGGCGTCCACACGCGCCCATTGCGCCATCCAGTTGGGCAGTTGGTCGAAGCTGCTGCCCACGAGGTTGTTCATGACCTCGAACTTCACCAGCACGGCGAGCGCCGGCGCGCTCAAGTACAGCAGTGCGATGAAGAACAGCGACCACGCCACCGACGCGCGCGCACCCGCCACCGAGGGCACCGTGTAGTAGCGCGTCAGCAGGTGCGGCAGGCCGGCCGTTCCCACCATCAGGCAGAACATCAGCGCCAGGAAGTTGCGGCGCGCATCGTCGAAGACCTGGCGCTCCTGCGGGGTGCCCTGCGGATCGCCCGCAAACGCCTGGCTGTGGCGCGGCAGGCCGCCCATGGCGCGGGCACGCTCATAGTTGTCGCGCATCTCGCGCGTCCAGCGATCGCGCGCGGCAGCCTCGTCGCGCGGCATGGAGGCCAAATCCCGGCTGGCGGCCACGATCAGCCCCACGTCGGCGTTCTGGGCGCGCAGGCGCTGGATGCGCTCGCGCGCCGCTTCGCGCTCCCGCGCGAGTGCGGCGGGCACGTCGGCCAGCCGCGCCTTGTAATCCTCGGCGCGCTGCAGGTAGGCCGCGACCACGTCTTGCTCGACCTCGGAGGCCAGCAGCCCGCCCTCCAGCGTGGTGATCTTGCCGATCTGCGCTCCCGCCACCACCGGTGCAACGGGGTTGCCGAGCTGCTTGTACGCCAGCCACGACACCGGGATCAGGAACGCCAGCAGGATGACGATGTACTGCGCCACCTGCGTCCAGGTGATGGCGCGCATCCCTCCCAGGAACGAGCACAGCAGCACGCCGCCCAGGCCGAGCATGATGCCGATCTCGAACTGCACCCCGGTCAGGCGCGAGGCGATCAGCCCCACGCCGTAGATCTGCGCCACCACGTAGGTGAAAGAGCACAGCACGGCCGACAGGGCCGCGATGATGCGTGGCCAGCGCCCGCCAAAACGCACCTGGAAGAAGTCCGGAACGGTGTAGAGGTTCATCGCCCGCAGGTGCGGCGCGATGAGCATGGCCACGAGCACGAAGCCGCCCGTCCAGCCCAACAGATAGGCCAGCCCGCCCGGCTGCTCCGGCGTGCCCGAAAAGCCCTGCAGATACAGCGCGCCCGACAGGCTGATGAACGAGGCCGCGCTCATCCAGTCCGCGGCGGCGGCCATGCCGTTGTAGAACGGCGGAATGCGGCGGCCCGCCACGTAGTATTCGTCCGCATCCGTGGTGCGGCCGTACACGCCGATGGCGGCGTAGGCCATCACGGTAAGAAACAGGAAGATGGGGCCAATCCACTGGCGCGACAGCCCGCGCTGCTCGGCCCAGGCCATCAGGGCCACGAACCCCAGCAGCCCCGCGATGTACAGCGCCACGATGCGGTTCAGGCGCGCCATGTAGCTGCGCCCCTCGCCGCCGCGTTCAATCATGGGATGGGGCTGTGGCAGCGTCGCGCTGCGCCGCCATGTCCTGCCGTTCGAAGTAGCTCATGGCGGCACAGTAAACGCAGACGATGCCAATGAACATCAGGACTGCCCCCTGGGAGGCAATCCAGTAGCTCAACGGCCATGGACCCACCAGGAATTGCAGGTCGCGCGCGAAGTAGCCGGTGCCGAACGACACCAGCACCCACACGAGCAGCAGGCCCGCCTTCAGCCACAGGTGGCGTGCATCGTGCAGGTCGGGGGCAAAAGGCGTCCCCTCGATCTCTTCCTGCGTGAGCGACCGGCGGTGGGGCATGGCCTGCGGCTGCGGCTGCGGCGCGTCAGCGCGCCAGTTGCTGCCAGGTATCGATCACGCTGTCAGGGTTCAGCGAAATCGACGTGATGCCCTCGCGCGCCAGCCACTGGGCAAAGTCGGGGTGGTCGCTGGGGCCCTGACCGCAGATACCGATGTACTTGCCCTGCGCGCGGCACGCCTTGATGGCCAGGTGGATCAGCGCTTCCACGGCCGGGTCGCGCTCGTCGAAGTCGGCGGCCAGCAGTTCCAGGCCCGAGTCGCGGTCCAGGCCCAGGGTGAGCTGGGTCAGGTCGTTGGAGCCGATGGAGAAGCCGTCGAAGTACTCCAGGAAGCGCTCGGCCAATATCGCGTTGCTCGGGATCTCGCACATCATGATGAGCTTGAGCTCGTTCTCGCCGCGCTGCAGACCGTGCTGTGCCAACAGCTTGGTGACGCGCTCGGCCTGGCCCAGCGTACGCACGAAGGGCACCATGACCTGCACGTTGGTCAGGCCCATGTCGTTGCGCACGCGCTTGATGGCCTCGCACTCCATGGCGAAGGCCTCGCCGAAGTCCTGGCTCACGTAGCGCGCTGCGCCACGGAAGCCCAGCATGGGGTTCTCTTCCTCGGGCTCGTAGCGGCTGCCGCCGATGAGCTTGCGGTACTCGTTGGACTTGAAATCCGACAGGCGCACGATGACGGGTTTGGGCCAGAAAGCGGCGGCGATGGTCGCCACGCCCTCGGCCACCTTGTCCACGTAGAACGCGCGCGGGCTGGCATGGCCGCGCGCCACGCTCTCCACGGCTTTCTTCAGGTCGGCATCCACGGCGGGGTAGTCCAGGATGGCCTTCGGGTGCACGCCAATGTTGTTGTTGATGATGAACTCCAGGCGCGCC
Source organism: Diaphorobacter sp. ED-3 (assembly GCF_027625375.1). Classification (NCBI taxonomy): domain Bacteria; kingdom Pseudomonadati; phylum Pseudomonadota; class Betaproteobacteria; order Burkholderiales; family Comamonadaceae; genus Diaphorobacter; species Diaphorobacter sp. ED-3. The sequence continues at coordinate 2,833,440 of NZ_CP115182.1, forward strand.
AAGCCCACGCCTTCGTTGGGCAACTGGGCGAAGTCGAAGGCCAGCTGCGGATTGCCCACGTTCATCATGATCTTGGTGGAGATGGGCGGCATCTCGCCGCGCTGCACCTCGGTCACCTCGGTCTCGAGCAGGCCGTCGTAGATACGGCCGGTGTCGCCCTCAGCGCAGCTCACGGTGACCAGCGTGCCGTCCTTGAGCACGTCGGTGGCGTGGCCGCAGCCCACCACGGCCGGAATGCCCAGCTCGCGCGCAATGATGGCCGCGTGACAGGTGCGCCCGCCCCGGTTGGTCACGATGGCGCTGGCGCGCTTCATCACCGGCTCCCAGTTGGGGTCGGTCATGTCGGTGACCAGCACGTCGCCGGGCTGCACCTTGTCCATCTCGGCGATATCGTTGACCAGTCGCACCGGGCCGGTGCCGATCTTCTGGCCGATGGCGCGGCCTTCGGCCAGCACCGGGCCGTGGCCCTTGAGCTTGAAGCGCTGCTCGGCCTGGCCCTTGGCCTGGCTCTTCACCGTCTCAGGGCGCGCCTGGAGGATGTAGAGCTGGCCGTCCGTGCCGTCCTTGCCCCACTCGATGTCCATGGGGCGGCCGTAGTGCTGCTCGATCACCAGCGCGTAGTGGGCCAACTGCTCGATCTCGGCGTCGGTCAGCGAGTAGCGATTGCGCAGCTCGGTTGCCACCTCGGTGGTCTTCACCAGCTTGCCGCTGGCGGCCTTTTCCTGCGCCGTGGAAAACACCATCTGGATCAGCTTGGAGCCCAGGTTGCGGCGGATCACGGCCTGCTTGCCGGCCTGGAGCATGGGCTTGTGCACGTAGAACTCGTCGGGGTTCACGGCGCCCTGCACCACGGTTTCGCCCAGGCCGTAGCTGGAAGTGATGAACACCACGTCCTCGAAGCCGCTTTCCGTGTCGATGGTGAACATCACCCCGGCCGCGCCCAGGTCGGAGCGCACCATGCGCTGCACGCCCGCCGACAGGGCCACCACGTCATGGGCAAAACCCTTGTGCACGCGGTAGGAGATGGCGCGGTCGTTGTACAGCGACGCGAACACTTCCTTCATCTTGTGCAGCACGGCTTCGATGCCCACCACGTTCAGGAAGGTCTCCTGCTGACCGGCAAAGGAGGCATCGGGCAAGTCCTCGGCCGTGGCGGAGGAGCGCACGGCGAAGCTGGCCTGGTCGTTACCCGCCGACAGCGCGGCAAATGCCTCGCGCACGGCCTTTTCCAGGTCGGCGGGGAACGGCTGGTTTTCCACCCAACCGCGGATCTCGGCGCCGGCCTCGGCCAGCGCGCGCACGTCGTCCACGTCCAGCGCGGCCAGGCGCTGGCTGATGCGGTCGTGCAGGCCTTCGTACTTGAGGAACTCGCGGAACGCATGCGCGGTGGTGGCGAAGCCCGTGGGCACGCGCACCCCCTGGGGCAGTTGGGAGATCATCTCGCCGAGGGAGGCGTTCTTGCCGCCAACGACCTCGACGTCGCTCATTCTCAGGTTCTCAAACGGTACGACCAGGGCGGTCGCCTCGAAACGTGCAGACATGGGAAAGCTCCAGAGTTTAAAAACCGGTCTGCGCCCACCGTCGCGTCAAGGGAAGGCGGGCAGTCGTCGCTCATGCAGCGGCCACGGCTTTGCTGTTGTGGTTGTGGGCCGGCGCGGTGCATGGGGAGAAATTGGGAATAATGGGCGCCATTGTAGGCGGGCTGCCCACCGCAGCGCACGCGCCATCGCATCACCACGCTCTCCTTCCCGCTCTTCCTTTCCCATGCTTGCCACGCACACGCGCACCGTGTTCTATATCTCCGACGGCACCGGCATCACGGCCGAGACCTTCGGCAATGCCATCCTGGCGCAGTTCGACATCCGCCCGCGCCACGTGCGCCTGCCCTTCATCGATACCGAGGACAAGGCGCACCAGGTGGTGCGCCAGATCAACCACACGGCCGAGCTGGAGGGCAAGAAGCCCATCGTGTTCACCACGCTGGTGAACATGAGCGTGCTCAAGATCATCGAGGACGGCTGCAGGGGCATGCTGCTGGACATGTTCGGCACCTTCATCCGCCCGCTGGAGTCCGAGCTGGGCGTGAAGTCACACCACCGCGTGGGGCGTTTCTCGGACATCAGCGTGTCCAAGGAATACAGCGACCGCATCGAAGCCATCAACTTCAGCCTGGACCACGACGACGGCCAGAGCCACCGCGACCTCTCGGGTGCGGACGTGATCCTGATCGGCGTGTCGCGCAGCGGCAAGACGCCCACGAGCCTGTACCTGGCCATGCAGTGCGGCCTGAAAGTGGCCAACTATCCACTGATCCCCGAGGACTTCGAGCGCCGCCAACTGCCGCCCGCGCTGGTGCCGCACCGCAAGAAGATCTTCGGCCTGACGATCGACCCGCAACGGCTGTCGCAGATCCGCAATGAGCGGCGCCCCGGCTCCCGGTACGCCGACCTGGTGAACTGCCGCAACGAGGTGGCCGAGGCCGAGGCGATGATGCGCCGCTCGGGCATCCGCTGGCTGTCCACCACCACCAAGAGCATCGAGGAGATCGCGACCACCATCCTGCAGGAGGTGCGGCCGGAACGGCTGCAGTACTGACCGCCCCTGCATCAAAACAAAAGCGCCCCGAAAGGCGCTTTTTTTTTGATAGCTATCAGCGCTTGACCGGTAAGCGCCAGAGGCCAATTTGGCTTAGATATCAGTGGCGAATCAGGTGGTCGAAGGCCGACAAGGCCGCCGTCGCGCCCGCCCCTGCGGCGATGATGATCTGCTTGTACGGCACGTTGGTGCAGTCTCCCGCGGCGAACACGCCCGGCACGTTGGTGTGGCCCCGGGCGTCGATGATGATCTCGCCAAAGCGCGTCAGGTCCACCGTGCCCTTGAGCCAGTCGGTGTTGGGCAACAGACCGATCTGCACGAAGATGCCCTCGACCGCCACGGTCTTGGCCTCGTCCGTCGTGCGGTCCTTGTAGGTCAGGCCGGTGACCTTGCTGCCGTCGCCATTCACTTCCGTGGTCTGGGCGTTCAGGATGACCGTCACGTTGGGCAGGCTGCGCAGCTTTTTCTGCAGCACGCCATCGGCCTTCAACTCGCTGGCGAACTCCAGCACCGTCACGCTCTTGACGATGCCGGCCAGGTCGATCGCGGCCTCCACGCCCGAGTTGCCGCCGCCGATGACCGCCACGTCCTTGCCCTTGAACAGCGGGCCGTCGCAGTGCGGGCAGTACGTCACGCCCTTGGTGCGGTACTGCTCCTCGCCCGGCACGTTCATGTTGCGCCAGCGCGCGCCGGTCGACAGGATCACGGTCTTGCTCTTGAGCGTTGCGCCGTTCTCGAGTTCGATTTCCACCAGGCCGCCTTCGGTTGCGGCGGGCTTGAGGGCCTTGGCGCGCTGCAGGTTCATCACCTCGACGTCGTAGTCATTGACGTGCTGCTCCAGCGCGATGGCGAACTTCGGGCCCTCGGTCTTGCTGACCGAGATGTAGTTCTCGATGTCCACCGTATCCAGCACCTGGCCGCCGAAACGCTCGGCCACCACGCCGGTACGAATGCCCTTGCGCGCCGCATACACGGCGGCCGCGGCACCGGCGGGACCACCGCCGACCACCAGCACGTCGAACGGCTCCATGGCATTGAGCTTGGCCGCCACGCGGGCATGGGCGCCGCTGTCGATCTTGGCGACGATCTCCGCCAGCTCCATGCGGCCCTGGCCGAAATTCTTGCCGTTCAGGAACACCGTGGGCACGCCCATGATTTGGCGTTCCTTGATCTCGTCCTGGAACACGGCGCCGTCGATGGCCGTGTGCGTGATGCGCGGGTTGAGCACGCTCATCAGGTTCAGGGCCTGCACCACGTCCGGGCAGTTGTGGCAGGACAGGGAGTAGTAGGTCTCGAAATGGAAATCGCCGTCCAGGTTCTTCACCTGCTCCAGCAGGTCCGCCGATTCCTTGGAGGGATGGCCGCCCACCTGCAGCAGCGCCAGCACCAGCGAGGTGAACTCATGGCCCAGGGGGACGCCCGCGAAACGCACGCCGGTGTCCACGCCGGGGTTGGTAATCAGGAAGGACGGCTTGCGCACGGGCGCGTCGTTCTTCTCGACCACGGTGATCTTGTCGGAGAGAGAGCGGATCTCCTGGAGCAGTTCCCGCAGCTCTTGGGAAGTGGCGCCATCATCCAGCGTGGCGACCAGCTCCACCGGGCGCTGCAGGCGCTCCAGATAGGCTTTCAATTGGGCTTGGAGGTTGGCGTCGAGCATAGGGTTACTCCTAATCAATCTAGTTATGGGCAAAAAAACCCGGGCGCCTGGCACCCGGGCGTCTTGGTCAGCCGCCGCGGCGGCTGAACGCGGCTGGTGCCAGCTTAGATCTTGCCGACCAGGTCCAGCGAAGGAGCCAGCGTCTTGGCGCCCTCTTCCCACTTGGCGGGGCACACTTCACCGGGGTGGCTGGCCACGTACTGGGCAGCCTTGACCTTGCGCAGCAGATCGGCGGCGTTGCGGCCGATGCCTTCGGCGGTGATTTCCATCGCTTGGATCACGCCCTGGGGGTCCACGATGAACGTGGCGCGGTCTGCCAGGCCCTGGCCTTCGCGCAGGCAGTCGAAGTTCTGGCTGATTTGCCAGGTGGGATCGCCCAGCATGGTGTACTTGATCTTGCGGATCGTGTCGGAGGCGTCATGCCATGCCTTGTGCACGAAGTGCGTGTCGGTGGACACGGAGTACACCTCAACACCCAGCTTCTGCAGCTCGTCGTAGTGGTCGGCCACGTCGCCCAGCTCGGTGGGGCACACGAAGGTGAAGTCGGCCGGGTAGAAGAAGAACACGGCCCACTTGCCCAGGACGTCCTTCTCGGTCACTTCGATAAACTTGCCGTTCTTGAAGGCTTGCGCCTTGAAAGGCTTGATAGTGGTGTTAAGCACGGACATTGCTGTTTCCTCTTACTTAGGTTGATGGGCTAGAACAAGACTGAAGTTTAGGCCGGATCGAATGATAAATCCAATAAATTGAACACATCAATTGAATTGATATTGACTATCAGCTCATTCCATTCGAGAACACGACTCAGCATCACACGCAGGCAAAGCCTGCATGCAGGGGCATTGTCTTGCCCCCTGGTGCCAGGGTCATGACAATGCCCCTTTCTGACTGAAAGGAGAAGCCCCATGAAAGGCGACGCGCAAGTCATCGCACACCTGCAGGCCCAGCTGAAGAATGAGCTCACGGCCATCAACCAGTACTTCCTGCACTACCGCATGCTCAAGCACTGGGGCTTCGACAAGCTGGCCAAGAAGGAATACGACGAGTCCATCGGCGAGATGAAGCACGCCGACCGGCTGATGGACCGCATCTTCATGCTGGACGGCCTGCCCAACCTGCAGGACCTGGCCAAGTTGCAGGTGGGCGAAGACGTACCCGAGATCCTGGAATGCGATTTGCGCGCCGAGCGCGGAGCGCAGGCCACCATCAAGGAAGGTATTGCCTACTGCGAGTCCGTACGCGACTATGTCTCGCGCGAACTGCTGGAAGACATCCTAGAAGACACCGAAGAGCACATCGATTTTCTGGAAACCCAGATCGAACTGGTCGCCAAGGTCGGGCTGCAGAACTACCTGCAGTCCCAGATGGGCGACGCCGACTGAGCCAGGCGCCAGGCGCCTGACACGGTGCCTTCCACCCTGCGCACGACCGCGCGCACTCCATCCAACGGGCTGCGGCCCGTTTTTTCATGCCTGTATCGGCGAAACCACCACCGCAAACACGCGCCACACGCCGACGCCGCTGTAAGGCAAATTCCTACAAAGGCTGCTCATCCGCCAGACGCCACGCAGCGCCGAACCCCGACTTAATTTCTTTTTGCCCCGGTTTCACAATCCATTTCATCGGATCACGCAACACATGCAACGTTATGCAACGCAGTGATCCCTCTTGGAAAGGATTGCCCCATGACCTCCGAACAACTGCTCGCCGAAATCCGCGAAGCCAACCTCACTTACCTGATGCTGGCGCAGACCCTGATCCGCCAGGACAAGGCCGAAGCCGTTTTCCGTCTGGGGCTGAACGAAGAAGCGGCCGACATTCTGGCATCGCTGTCCGCCGCACAGGTGCTCAAGCTGGCCTCACGCAACACGCTGCTGTGCAGTTTCCGCGTGGACGACGAACTGGTGTGGAGCCTGCTGACCAGCCACAACACGCCGCGCAAAGCCGCCAGCGAAGCCACCAACACGCTGCACGCCAACATCCTGATGGCCAGCCGCGTCTCCGAAGTGCTCTGAAGTCCCACGCCAGCGTTCCCCTCTTCTTCCGAAAGCCCGCCATGTCCGCACCCGCCAAGAGCGTTCTCAACGAATCCAAGCAAATCGAACGCGCCGCCATGCTGATCGAGATGGGGGCCCGCATGCAGGTGCTGGAGTCCGAGACCACGCTGTCGTACGAGCGCCTGATCCGCCTGTACAAGGAGATTGCGGGCAAGTCGCCGTCCAAGGGACAGCTGCCCTTCTCCACGGACTGGTTCCTCACCTGGCAGGAGAACATCCACAGCTCGCTGTTCCTGAACATCTACGAATACCTGTCCAAGGGCGTGAGCCTGGACGCGGTGGAGCTGCTCACCAAGGCCTATCGCCTCTACAACGAGCAGGTGGCCGCAGCGCAGATCGACCCGCTGCTGTCCTTCACGCGCGCCTGGCGGCTGGTGAAGTTCGTGGATGCCGGCATGCTCACGCGCACCAAGTGCTCGCAGTGCGGCGGCCAGTTCGTCACCGAGCCGTACGAGAACCGCCACTACACCTGCGGCCTGTGCAACCCGCCCGCACGTGCCGGCAAGAGCAAGAGCGCTGGCGCACTCACGCTGCACTAATTCAAGTCAAAATGGCTTCTAGCGCTTATCCATCAAGCGCTAACAGCTATTAAATAAATAGCATAATGGCGCGGCAATGGGCTACCGGCCCGCCAGCAGACCGCGCACGTTGGCATCCATGGGCAGTGCATAGTCGTGCGCCGCCAGCACCGCGTTGCCCGCGCCCACCAGCTTCAGGCTCACGTAAACCGCCTGCGGCGCCACCGCGTAGGTGCCCACCAGCACGGCCTGCGCCGCCTGGGCGTGCGCCACCTCCTGTGCGTGCCGCGACAGCAGCAGCTCGCCCTGTCCGGGACGCATCGCCAGGGTCTCGCGCATGCGCAGCTCGGTCACGCGCAAGCCGCGCTGGGCCAGCCGGCCCGCCAGTTGCTCGGCCACCAAGCGCCCCAGGCGCGAAGATTCATCCAACCGGTCCAACTGCACCACCGTTCCCACCAGCACAGGGGTGCCGGGGTCCAGCGGCACTTGCAGCAACAGCGCATCCGCGGCGCCGTGGTTGCTGGCCATCAGGTCCACGGGGTCGCTGCTGGCCGCAGCGCCGTAGTAGTAGCGTGCGCAGCCCGGCAGGGCCAATGCGCTGGCGATCAGCACCGCTGCCAGCAGCACGCGCCGTATTCCAATGCGTTGCGTCATGCGGTCTCCCTCCTTCATGGCACGACCCGCCAGGTCGTGAGGGGCCCCGGCGCCGCAGCGGGGCGCTGGTACAGCGGTGCGTCCGGCTGCGCGATCGTGTACACGTCAGATGTGCGCACCAGCACCCGGCCCTCGCTTTCCAGCGACGTGACGACCAGCACCTCGGTGCGCATCGGCACACTCGCGTCCGCATGCGTTGCATTGCGCCGCACGTACACACCTTCGGCCAGGCGCTGCAACGGCGCCGCGGACGCCGCACCCGCGTGGTGCTGCACCAGCTGGGTGCTGGCCCGCAACCGCAGGGCTGCGGGTTCGGTGGTCACGGCGATGCCCCGCTCCACCAAATGCGTGACCAACAACTCGCGAAAGCCGCGCTGAAAGTCGGAGGCCTGGGGGGCCATCTCCACATGGATCGGGTGCTGCCCCGCGGGCCATCCACGCAGCCGGTCGGCCACATGCGCCGCCACGTCGGCAGCCAGCACGTCCCATTGGCGGACTGCGTTCACCGCCTGTTGCTCCGTGGGCGCGTGCGCCCCCTCCGGCGTCGCGCCGTGCGGCGCCGTTGGCAGGGGCGCGCAGCCGGCCGCCAGCCCGGCCAGGACGCAGAAGGCCAAAACCCGGTTTCTCATGATCGAAGAATATGTATTGCGTGACGACCGGCCATGCTAGCCGGTGCGCCTGCGCCCCAAGGGTGGAACAAGACGGGCTTTGCGGGCTAGATCAGCCTCAGGCCGCCGCGCCCTGCCCGGCGAGCGAGCGCACCGCGGCCCGCAGCGGCGCCACCTGCCGGCACACCAGCGCCAACTGGGCCTGCACGAGCGATAGGCCGTCGCCGGAGGCATCGGCCGCCTGCTCCAGCGCCAGCGCCAACTCCTCGGCAGCGCCATCCTCCTGCGCCAGCGCATGCCGCCCGCGCAGCGCCTGGGCCATCTGCTCGATCTGGTCCGCGGCCTCACGGGCGGCGCGCTCTGCCAACGAATCGGCCGCCACGTCGGCCGGCAGACCGCGGTGCGCACCCAGGGCCGACAGATAGCTCAACAGCGTGTGCGAGAGCACCAGCAACTGCAGGCCCACGCGCGCGTGGCGGCGCACCCAGCGCGGCTCCAGCAGCATGTGCGACAGGGCGGCGGACAGGGCCGCATCGGCGTTGTGCGCCACGCGGCGCGCCAGGCGGTAGTCCAGGTCGTCGTCCTTGCCCGTGGCGTACTGCGACATGATCTCGCGCAGGTACAGCGCATGGGCCTCCAGCGCCTCGGCCGCCACGGCACCCAGGCGCTTGCCCTGCCAGTCAGGCAATACCAGAAACATGGCGGCCGCCGCGATGAGACTGCCGATCACCGTGTCCAGCAGGCGCGGCAGGATGAGCGTGTAGCCTTCGCCCGTGGTCTGGTTGAAGCACAGCAGCACCATCAGCGTGATGGCCGCCGTGGCCAGCAGGTAGCGCTGGGTGCGCGTAAGGAAGAACAGCACCCCCGCCGCCACGGCCAAGAGCGCCTGCAGGGTCGGATTGGGGAACAGCTCCAGCAACGCCCAGCCCGCCACCAGCCCCAGCGCGGTGCCCAGCACGCGCCGCGCCACGCGGGACACGGTGGCCCCATAGGTCGGCTGGCAGACGAACAGCGTGGTCAGCAGGATCCAGTAGCCATGCCGCGGGTCCGTGAGCTGCATGGCGGCATACCCCGCGGCCAACGCCAGCGTGAGGCGCACCGCATGCCGAAACAGCACCGAGCGCGCATGCAGCTGCGCACGCACGCGGCCCCACGCATCGGCCAGCGAGCGCGGCGTGCGGTCGAACAATGCGATGTCCCCCAGCACCGCGTTTTGCATGGGCAGCGTGGCAGTGGTGAGTTGCGCGTCCAGCGTGCTGAGGTTGCGCGCCAGCGCGCGCAGCGAGCGCAGCGGACGCTGCCAGGCGCTCTGGCCCTGGCGCTCCAGGTAAGTGATGGAATCATGCAGGTCTGCCAGTGCCTGCGCATGCCCCGCATCGCGTACCAGCGGGCGGCGCCGGCGCAGTGCTTCACCCAGTTGCGTGCAGGCCATGCCCTGCAGCGTGAGGACGCGCTGGCAGCGGTACAGCACATCGCTGTGAAAGAGCACGTCCGCCCATTCGTTGTAGTCGTAGTGCGAGGAGCTCGCGCGCTCGTGAATATCCTGGGCGATGAAATACAGGTTGAGCAGTTGCAGCAGCCGGCCCTGGGGCGGATGCGCGTCCATGCGGCTGAACAGGCTTTCCTTGGCGCTGTTGAGCGCCGCCACCACGCGCGCATTGGTCTGTGCCAGCGCCAGCCGCCTTTGCTGCACATCCACGCCGCGCACGGGCTCGAAGACGCTGGCCTTGAGCCGCAGGTAGGCGCCCAGCTCCTCGTACAGCGCAGCCATGCCATGCCGCAGGGGCAACAACGGCGTGAGCACACACCACGCCAACGACAACAGTCCGTACCACCCCGCGCCCGCCAGCAGCAGCGCAGGCATGCGCCACCAGGGCTGCGTGTCGCCCGCACCCTGGGGCACGCTGAGGGCCGCATACAGCGCCAGGATCACCGTGGCCGAAGCGATCGCGCGGTAGCGCCCGCCGACCGCGCCCAGCAATGTGAAGACGAAGCTGCACACCAGCAGCACCACCAGGAACCACAGCGGCTGGTCCACGAGCGCCGCCACCGGGAAGGCCACCAGTGCGAAGCACGCCAGTGTGACCAGCAGCGCCTTCAGGCGGCCGCGCCAGCTGTCATCCGTCTCTGCCAGCGCAGACGCGAGCACGCCCAGGAACAGCGGCACCACCAGGTCCACCTGGTGCGTGCCCCAGCTCCAGGCCATGGCGCCGCCCAGCGCGAGCAGCACGCGCAGGCCGTAGGCCCAGGCGACCTGCGCGCCCAGGCGTTGCAGCCACTGCGCCGTGATGCCGTCTACCACGCCCGTACCTCAGCCCGTGTTGCGCAGCCCCGCGGCAATACCGTTGATGGAGATGTGAATGCCGGTCTGCACGCGCTCGTCACCCTGGCCCGCGCGCCAGCGGCGCACCAGCTCCACCTGCAGGTGGTGCAGCGGGTCGATGTAGGGGAAGCGGTGCCGTATGGAGCGCGCCAGCGCCGTGTTGGCCGCCAGGCGCTGCTTTTCTCCCGTGATGCGCGTGAGCGCGTCGGCCGTGCGCTGCCATTCGGCCTCGATCACACCGAACACCTTTTTGCGCAGGCGCACATCGGCTACCAGCTCGCTGTAGCGCGAGGCCAGCGCCAGGTCGCTCTTGGCCAGCACCATGTCCATGTTGGACAGCAGCGTGCGAAAAAACGGCCACTGCCGGTACATCTTCTGCAACAGCGCCAGCTGGGCCTTGGGATCCTTGCCCGGCGCGTGCGTGAAGGCATCCACCGCAGCGCCGAAGCCAAACCAGCCCGGCAGCGTGAGGCGGCACTGGCCCCAGCTGAAGCCCCAGGGAATGGCGCGCAGATCCTCGATCTGCTGGCTGGCCTTGCGGCTGGCCGGGCGCGAGCCGATGTTGAGCTCGGCAATCTCGCGGATCGGCGTGGAATTGAAGAAGTAATCGGTGAAGCCCGGTGTCTCGTACACCAGCGCGCGGTAAGCCTCCATGCTGGCCTGCGAGAGCTGCTCGGCCGCTTCCAGGAACGCCTTGGTGGCGGACTTGGTGGGTTGCAGCAGCGTGGCTTCCAGCGTGGCGGCCACCAGGGTCTCCAGATTGCGCCGGCCGATCTCGGGGTTGGCGTACTTGGAGGCGATCACCTCGCCCTGTTCGGTCAGGCGGATCTGCCCGCGCACGGTGCCGGGCGGCTGCGCCAGGATGGCCTGGTAGCTGGGCCCGCCGCCACGCCCCACCGTGCCGCCACGGCCGTGGAACATGCGCAGCTGGATGGGCGCGCCCGCCTGGGCGGCGTTCATCTCGTCGAACAGCGCCACCAGCGCGATCTCGGCGCGGTACAGCTCCCAGTTGCTGGTGAAAATGCCGCCGTCCTTGTTGCTGTCGCTGTAGCCGAGCATGATGTCCTGCTCGGCCCCGCTGGCGCGCACCAACTGCGCGATGCCAGGGATCGCGTAGAACTCGCGCATGATGGGCGCGGCATTGCGCAGGTCCTCGATCGTCTCGAACAGCGGCACCACGATCAGGTCCGCCCTGGCGCCCGTGTCCAGCGTGCCTTGCAGCAGGCCCACCTCCTTTTGCAGCAGCAGCACCTCCAGCAGGTCGCTCACCGTCTCGGTGTGGCTGATGATGTAGTGGCGGATGGCGTCGTCGCCATAGCGCTCGCGCATCTGGCGCGCGGTCTCGAAGATGGCGACCTCGCCCGTCGTGTGCTCGGAATACGGCGCCCCCACCACGCGCAGGGGCCGTGCGTCACACAGCAGGCGCAGCAGCAGCGCGCGGCGCGCGGGCTCGGGCAGGGCCTCGTAGTCGGACTCCACCCGGGCGGTGGCCAGCAGTTCGGCCACCACGCGCTCGTGCTGGTCGGAGCTTTGGCGCAGATCCACCGTGGCCAGGTGAAAACCGAACACTTCCACTGCGCGCATCAGCGGGCGCAGGCGTTCGCCCACCAGGGCCGCACCGCGGTGCGAGCGCAGCGAAGCCTCGATCACGCGCAGATCGGCCAGGAAGTCGCCCGCGCTGGCGTACGCATTCTGTGGGGCTACGGCATGGCGTGCAGCCTCGCCGCCCGTCAAATCCCTGAGCGTGGCGGCCAGGCGCGCGTACACGCCCGTGAGTGCGCGGCGGTAGGGTTCGTCGCGGCGGTGCTCGCTGGTGTCAGGCGAGCGTGCGGCGAGCTGCAGCATCTCGGCCGAGACCTGCACCAGGTTGCTGGAGAGCGACAGCTCGCGCCCCAGGTGATGCACCTCGGTCAGGTAGTGGCGCAGCGCCACCTCGGCCTGGCGGCGCAGGGCCAGGACCAGCGTGTCGGCGCTCACGTTGGGGTTGCCGTCGCGGTCGCCACCGATCCACTGGCCCATGCGCAGGAAGCTCGCCACGGGCTGGTTGCCGCCCAGCTCGCGCTCCAGTTCGGCATAGATCTTGGGGATCTCGTGCAGGAAGGTGTATTCGTAGTACGAAAGGGCGTTCTCGATCTCGTCGGCCACGGTGAGCTTGGAGTAGCGCAGCAGCCGCGTCTGCCACAGCTGGGCCACGCGCGCGCGCAGCTGCGCCTCGTTGGTGGCCAGCTCGCGCGGGGTGAGCGTGTCCTTCGCGCTGTTGTAGAGCTGGGCGCGCGCCTGGATATCGTCGCGCTGTGTGAGCAGCAGGGCGATCTCGCGCTCCGCGTCCAGGATGCTCTTGCGCTGCACCTCGGTCGGGTGGGCCGTGAGCACCGGCGCCACATAGCTGGTGGCCAGCGTCTGCGCCACGGTGCGCGGCGCGATGCCGGCCCAGCGCAGGCGCGCCAGCGCCACCTCGATGCTGCCCTCCTGCGCGCTGCCCGCGCGCTCGTGCACGGCGCGGCGGCGGATGTGGTGGCGGTCCTCGGCCAGGTTGGCCAGGTGGCTGAAGTACGTGAAGGCGCGGATCACGCTCACCGTCTGGTCGCCCGTCAGGCCCTTGAGCAGCTTCTTCAGCGCCTTGTCGGCCTCGTGGTCCGCGTCGCGCCGGAAGGCCACTGACAGCTTGCGGACCTGCTCCACCAGGTCATAGGCGGCCACGCCCTCCTGCTCGCGGATCACGTCGCCCAGGATACGCCCCAGCAGGCGGATGTCCTGGATCAGCGGCAGGTCCTTGTCGGTCTTGCGGGCGGGCGCCGGCGCCGCGGCGGCGTCGGTCTTGCGGGCGGGGGCGGTCATGCGCAAAGGTCTCCTGGCGCGCCGATGGGATGGTTGATGGAATGGCGCGGCTGTTGCAGCGCAGCATGCTAGCATTCCCCGCTGCCCCGCCGCCGTGCCTGCGGGGGCCGAGACAGACGCCGCAATGACCACTCCCTCCCCCTCGCTTCCTTCCATCGTGATCGCCACGCGCGAAAGCCAACTCGCGCTCTGGCAGGCCGAGCATGTGCAGTCCTTGCTGCGCGCGCGCGGCCACGCCGTGGCGCTGCTGGGCATGACCACGCGCGGCGACCAGATCCTGGACCGCACGCTGTCCAAGGTGGGCGGCAAGGGCCTGTTCGTGAAGGAGCTGGAAGTGGCGCTTGAGGAAGGCCGCGCCGACATCGCAGTGCATTCGCTCAAGGACGTTCCCATGGAGCTGCCCCAGGGCTTCGCCCTGGCCTGTGTGATGGAGCGCGAGGACCCGCGCGACGCCTTCGTGTCGCCCGGCTACGCATCGCTGGACGAGCTGCCCCACGGTGCGGTGGTGGGCACGTCCAGCCTGCGCCGCCAGGTGCTGCTGCAAGCGCTGCGCCCCGACCTGCAGATCGAGCCGCTGCGCGGCAACGTGCAGACGCGCTTGCGCAAGCTGGACGAGGGCCAGTACGCGGCCATCGTGCTCGCGGCCGCAGGCCTGAAGCGCCTGGGCCTGCACGAGCGCATCCGCGCCGTGTTCACGCCCGAGCAGATGCTGCCCGCCGCCGGCCAGGGCGCGTTGGGCATCGAGATCCGCGGCGACCGCCACGACCTGCGCGAGGCGCTGGCGCCGCTGGCCCATGAGCGCACCTGGCTCACGGTGACGGCCGAGCGTGCCGTGAGCCGCGCCATGGGGGGGAGCTGCTCCATGCCGCTGGCCGCGCATGGCCAGTGGGACGGCGACACGCTCTCGCTGCGCGCCACCTGGGGCGACGTCGCGGCCCGGGTGCCGCTGGTACGCGCCGAGGGCGTGGCCCCCGTGCATACGCTGGAGCAGGCCGACGCGCTGGGACTGGCCGTCGCCGCACAGCTGCGCACTGCGGGCGCGGTGGGAGCGCTCTGACCTTGCCCGTGCAGCCGCCCCGGGCCATCGTCACGCGCCCCGCGCGCGAGGCCACGCAGTGGGCCGCCGATCTGCAGGCGCGCGGCATCGCCGCGCTGGCGCTGCCACTCATCGCCATCGGCCCGGTGACCAACCCGGCTCTGCGCGAGGAACTGCAACAGGCCCGCGCATGCGTGGACCGCTACTGCGCGGTGATGTTCGTGAGCGGCAACGCGGCGCAGTATTTCTTTGAATCAAATATGCCTCTAGCGCTTTCTGGACAAGCGTTAGCAGCTACCAAAACGAGAGTATGGGCTCCCGGCCCCGGTACCGTGGCGGCACTCGTGCAGGCCGGGGTTGCGACCGAGCGCATTGACGCTCCCGGCGCCGACGCCGCGCAGTTTGACTCCGAGGCCCTGTGGCAGGTGGTCGCGCCGCAGATCGGCCCGGGCGACCGCGTGCTCATCGTGCGTGGAGCCAACGCCCCCACGGCCGAAGGCGGCAACGGGCGCGAATGGCTGGCCCGGCAGATTGCCGCTGCGGGTGGCGCGGTGGACTTCGTCGCCGCGTACGAGCGCGGCGCACCCTGCCTCGACGCCCAGCAACTGGTGCTGGCGCAAGCAGCTGCCAGCGACGGCTCGGTCTGGCTGCTGAGCAGTTCCGAGGCCATCGCCAACCTGCGTGCTGTGTTGCCCGCGCAACACTGGGGCATGGCCCGCGCCCTGACCACCCACCCGCGTATCGCGCAGGCCGCACGTGCGGCCGGCTTTGGCAGCGTGCACGAATGCCGTCCGGCGTTCGATGAAGTGGCAGCCTCGATAGAATCGCTTTATGAGCAATGAGTCCTCATCCGGGCTGCCCGCACCGGCGCCCGCCGCTCCCCGGCCCGCCGCGCCCCACGGCGGCCGCGCGACCCTGTTCGCGCTGAGCGCCATCGCCATTGCCGCGCTGGCCAGTTCGGTGATGCTGTGGCAGCGGCTGTCGTCCATCCAGGAGCAGTTGGCACGCCAGTCGGCCGACTCCGGCGCCCAGGCCATCGAGGCGCGCACCATGGCCCAGCAAGCGCAGGAGCTGGCGCGCGAGACCTCCACGCGCCTGGCCGTGGCAGAAGCCCGCGTGAGCGAAGTCGCGCTGCAGCGCAGCCAGCTGGAAGAGCTCATGCAAAGCCTCTCGCGCACGCGCGACGAGAACCTGGTGGTGGACGTGGAAGCCGCCATCCGCCTGGCGCAGCAGCAGGCCCAACTCACGGGCAGCCTGCAGCCCCTGGTGGCCGCGCTCAAGAGCGCGAGCCAGCGCGTGGAGCGCGCATCGCAGCCGCGCCTGGCGCCCGTGCTGCGCGCCATGGGCCATGACCTGGAGCGCCTGGAGCGCGCCAACGTCATCGACACTGCGGGTCTGCTCGGCCGCCTGGACGACCTGGTGCTCCAGGTGGACGAGCTGCCCCTGCTGGGCAGCGTGGCCCAGGCAGCCAGCATGCGCCGCCCGGCGGGCGAGGCGACGGCGCCCGCCCCCGCCGCGAGCACCGCCAGCCAGCCGCGCTGGCAAGCCACGCTGCACCGCACCTGGGAAGGCGTGCGCGACGAGGTGCGCGGCCTGGTGCGCGTGAGCCGCATCGACCATCCCGACGCCATCCTGCTCGCCCCCGACCAGGCCTTCTTCCTGCGCGAGAACCTCAAGCTCAAGCTGCTCAATGCACGGCTGGGCCTGCTGGCGCGTCGCATGGATTCGGCGCGCGCCGACCTGGCCGGCGCCTACAGCGCGCTGGGCAAGTACTTCGATCCTGCCTCGCGCCGCACGCAGAACGCCATCGAGGCCCTGCAGCAGCTGCAGGCGCACATGAAGACCGTCGAAATGCCCGCGCTGGAGGACACCTTCGCCGCGCTGGCCACGGCCGCGGCCGGCCGTTGACCCGCCCCTAGGACACTCTGCCCATGCGCGCAGCACTCTGGTTCCTGGCCCTGTTCGGTGTGGCCGTTGCCGTCGCCCTGTTTGCGGGCAACAACCAGGGCACGGTCACGTTGTTCTGGCCGCCCTACCGCATCGACCTGTCCCTCAACATGGTGCTGATGCTGCTGTTCGGCGGCTTCACGCTGCTGTACGCGGCGCTGCGTGCCCTGGCGGCGCTGCTGGAGCTACCCATGCAGGCGCGCCGCTGGCGCCTGCTGCAAAAGGAGCGTGCCATGCACGGTGCGCTGCTGGATGCGCTGTCGCAGATGCTGGGAGGGCGCTTCCTGCGCGCCCGCAAATCCGCGGAATCCGCGATCGCGCAGGAGCGCGCCCTCGAAGACGCCAAGGAAGCCCTGCCCCATGGCCGTCGGCTGCGCACGCTGGCCCACATGGTGGCCGCGGAAAGCTCGCATGCGCTGCAGGACCGTGCCACGCGGGAAGCACACTTGCAGCAGGCGCTGGACAACATTCCCGATCGTGCGGTCGCCATCGAGCAGGAATTGCGCGAGGGCGCGCAGCTGCGCGCTGCACGCTGGTCGCTGGACGAGCGCGACGCCACCACCGCGCTGGAGCGCCTTTCCGTCCTGCCGGCCGGCACGGCGCGCCGCACGCTGGCACTGCGCGCCAAACTCAAGGCATCGCGCCTGTCGCACCAGACCGAGCAGGCGCTGGAAACCGCCCGTCTGCTGGGCAAGCACCACGCTTTTTCGCCGGCCGCCGCCGAGAGCATCGTGCGCGGCCTGGCAATGGAACTGATCAACGGCGCCTACGACCCGGCCCAGTTGCAGCGCATCTGGCTGGGGCTGGAGCCCCATGAGCGCGCCATGCCCGAGATTGCCGTGCATGCGGCGCAGCGCCTGGGCCAGTTGGGCGGCGATGCGATGCAGGTGCGCGCATGGCTTCTGCCGGTGTGGGAACGCATGACGGACCCCGCTCAGCCCCCGCTGCCCGATGCCCAGGTGCTCAAGCTGGTGCGCGCGCTTGAGGGCAGCCTGCAGGCGCTGGATGCCAACTGGCTGGCGCGCATCGAGTCCGCCCAGCAGGCGGCTCCGCGCAACGCGCGTCTGCAATACCTGTCGGCCAAGGCCTGCCTGCAGCGCAACCTGTGGGGCAAGGCCCAGCAACTCTTCACCCAGGCCGCTCAGCAGCTTCCCGATGCGTCGCTGCGCGCCAGCGCTTGGCGCCATCTTGCCGAGCTGGCCGAGCAGCGCGGCGACGCAGAGGCCGCCGCGGATGCCTGGAAGAAAGCCGCCCAGGCGAACGCCTGAGCACCACTCCCTCTTTCCCGTTTGAGGCCACCGGCCGCCTTTGCCGCGGCGGCTGCGCCATGCCTGCTGGACAGCGGTTTTTCAGATTCACTTAACGCAAATTAATTACGAATAGTAGAATTTCAGGCACTTCTTCATACCAGCATGCGCCCTGGCGCCCTATCCCGGAGACAACGCCATGACTGCTCCCCACGACACCCTCCCGCCCCCCGCCGCCATCCAGCAGCTGCACCACTACGCCTACAAGGCGCGCGACGCGGAGGAGACGCGCCATTTCTACGAGGACATCCTGGGCCTGCCGCTGTACCACATCATCCAGAGCGACTACGTGCCCAGCACGGGCGAGTACTGCCCCTACACCCACTTCTTCTTCCGGCTGCAGGACGGCTCGTTCATCGCGTTCTTCGACCTGGGCGACGACGTGAAGCCCGAGCCCTCGCCCAACACCCCCCCGTGGGTCAACCACATCGCCTTCCGCGTGAACACCGTGCAAGAGCTGGAGGACACCAAAACCCGTCTGCAGGCACACGGCGTGCAAGTGCTGGGGGTGACCGACCACCACATCTTCAAGAGCATCTACTTCTTCGACCCCAACGGCATCCGGCTGGAGCTGTCGGCCCAACTGGCCGACACCGCGCAGATGCAGCGCGAAAGCACCACCGCCCACGCCCGGCTGGCCGAGTGGACGGCGCGCAAGGAGCAATGGCGCAAGGAACGCGCCGGCGGCCATGCCAGCGCGCCGCTCAAACCCCAGACCAACGACCGCCCCGAATTCGTGCCCACCACAGGGTCTGAGTAAAAAGCGCCTCCAGCGCTTATCCAGCAAGCGCAAGCAGCTATCAGTATGGAAGCATGGCGGTAACCGAATAAAATGCCCCCATCCTCCGAACCACTGCCCAGGCGGCATCCCACGGGATGCCGTTTTTCATTGCCATGAGCGACACGATCGAACAACCCGGCCTGAACAGCCTCTCCAAGTCCTTTGAGCCCGCCGCCCTGGAGGCCCACTGGGGCCCCGAATGGGAAAAGCGCGGCTACGGCGTGGCAGGCTACCGCGGCACGGGCGCGGCGCAGGCCGGGCAGCCGGCGTTCGCCATCCAGCTGCCTCCGCCCAACGTGACGGGCACGCTGCACATGGGCCATGCGTTCAACCAGACCATCATGGACAGCCTGACGCGCTACCACCGCATGTTGGGGCACAACACCGTCTGGGTGCCGGGCACCGACCACGCGGGCATTGCCACACAAATCGTCGTCGAGCGCCAGCTGCAAGAGCAAGGCGTGAGCCGCCATGACCTGGGCCGCCCCGACTTCGTGAAGAAGGTGTGGGAGTGGAAGGAAAAGAGCGGCAACACCATCACCACCCAGATGCGCCGCCTGGGCGACAGCGTGGACTGGAGCCGCGAGTACTTCACCATGGACGACAAGCTCTCCAAGGTGGTGACCGACACCTTCGTGAAGCTGTACCAGCAGGGCCTGATCTACCGCGGCAAGCGCTTGGTGAACTGGGACCCCAAGCTGCAGTCCGCCGTGTCGGACCTGGAAGTGGAGAACGAGGAAAAAGACGGCTCGCTGTGGCACATCGCCTACCCCCTGGCCGATGGCTCGGGCCAGCTGGTGGTGGCCACCACGCGGCCCGAGACCATGCTGGGCGACGTGGCGGTGATGGTGCACCCCGAGGATGAGCGCTACGCGCACCTGATCGGCAAGATGGTCAAGCTGCCGCTGTGCGACCGCGAGATCCCGGTGATTGCCGACGCCTATGTGGACAAGGAGTTCGGCACCGGCGTGGTCAAGGTCACGCCCGCGCACGACAACAACGACTACCAGGTGGGCCAGCGCCACAAGCTGCCCATGATTTGCGTGCTCACCCTGCAGGCCACGGTGAACGAGAACGCCCCCGCCAAGTACCAGGGCATGGACCGCTTCGTGGCGCGCAAGGCCATCGTGGCCGACCTGGAGGCCCAGGGCCTGCTGGTCGAGACCAAGAAGCACAAGCTGATGGTGCCCATTTGCACCCGCACCGGCCAGGTGATCGAGCCCATGCTGACCGACCAGTGGTTCGTGGCCATGAACAAGGTGGCCCAAGAAGGCACGGGCGACGCCACCGGCAAGAGCATCGCGCAAAAGGCCATCGACGCCGTGGCCAGCGGCCAGGTGCAGTTCGTGCCCGAGAACTGGGTCAACACCTACAACCAGTGGATGAACAACATCCAGGACTGGTGCATCAGCCGCCAGCTGTGGTGGGGCCACCAGATCCCCGCCTGGTACGACGAGGACGGCAATGTGTACGTGGCCCGCAACGAGCAAGAGGCCCAGGCCCAGGCCCCCGGCAAGACGCTGACCCGCGATGCGGACGTGCTCGACACCTGGTACTCCAGCGCCCTGGTGCCCTTCAGCACCATGGGCTGGCCAAACCAGACCGATGGTGCCACCGACGACTACAACCTGTACCTGCCCAGCAGCGTGCTGGTCACGGGCTACGACATCATCTTCTTCTGGGTCGCCCGGATGATCATGATGACCACGCACTTCACCGGGCGCGTGCCGTTCAAGCATGTCTACATCCACGGCCTGGTGCTGGACGCACAGGGCAAGAAGATGAGCAAGTCCGAGGGCAACGTGCTCGACCCGGTGGACCTGATCGACGGCATTGCGCTGGAGCCGCTGCTGGACAAACGCACCCAGGGCCTGCGCCGCCCCGAGACCGCGCCCAAAGTGCGCCAGAACACACAAAAGGAATTCCCCGAGGGCATTCCCGCCTATGGCGCCGACGCGCTGCGCTTCACCTTCGCCGCGCTGGCGTCGCTGGGCCGCAGCATCAACTTCGACAGCAAGCGCTGCGAGGGCTACCGCAACTTCTGCAACAAGCTGTGGAACGCCAGCCGCTTCGTGCTGATGAACTGCGAGGGCTACGACTGCGGCATGGACACCGCGCAGGGCTGCACTGAAAGCTACCTGCGCTTCAGCCAGGCCGACCGCTGGATCGTCTCGCAGCTGCAACAGGTCGAGGCCGAAGTGGCCAAGGGCTTCGCCGAGTTCCGCTTGGACAACGTGGCCAACACCCTCTACGACTTCGTCTGGAACGAGTTCTGCGACTGGTACCTGGAAATCGCCAAAGTGCAGATCCAGACTGGCAACGAGGCGCAGCAGCGCGCCACGCGCCGCACGCTGATCCGCGTGCTGGAGGCCATCCTGCGCCTGGCGCACCCCGTCATCCCCTTTGTCACCGAAGCGCTGTGGCAGGTAGTGGCCCCGCTGGCGGGCCTGAAGGGCGACTCCATTGCCATCGCCGCCTATCCGCAGTCCCAGCCCGAGAAAATCGACGAGGGCTCCATCGCCTACGTGGCGCGCATCAAGCAAGTGGTGGACGCCTGCCGCACGCTGCGCGGCGAGATGGGCGTGTCGCCCGCACAGCGCCTGCCGCTGCTGGTGGCGGGCGACGCGGACTTCATGCGCGACATCGCCCCGGTGCTGCAGAACCTGGCCAAGCTCAGCGAGGTGAAGGTGTTCGACGACGAGGCCGCCTGGGCCCAGGCCGCGCAAAGCGCGCCCGTGGCCGTGGTGGGCGACGCCCGCCTGGCGCTGTTCGTGGAGATCGACATCGCTGCTGAAAAGGCCCGCCTGTCCAAGGAGGCCGCGCGCCTGTCCGGCGAGATCGCCAAGGCCAACGGCAAACTGGGCAACGAGGCTTTCGTGGCCAAGGCCCCGCCGGCCGTGATCGAGCAGGAAAAGAAGCGCGTGGCCGACTTCGGGGCCACGCTGGCGCGCATCCAGGAGCAGCTCGCGCGCCTGGGCTAAGATCAGCCCGATCACCGGACAAGGGCGCTGCAGGCGCCCTTGTTTTTACCCGGCACCCTTTTTCGTGAGGCACCCGACTTGAACGCACCCACCCGTGTCCGCAAGGCCGTCTTTCCCGTCGCGGGGCTTGGCACCCGCTTCCTGCCCGCCACCAAGGCATCGCCCAAGGAGATGCTGCCGGTGGTGGACAAGCCCCTGATCCAGTACGCCGTCGAGGAGGCCTACGAGGCCGGCATCCGCGACATGGTGTTCGTCACCGGCCGCAGCAAGCGCGCGATCGAGGACCATTTCGATACCGCGTACGAGCTGGAGAACGAGCTGGAGAACGCCGGCAAGCGCGAGATGCTCGCGCTGGTGCGCAGCATCTCGCCCGACGACATGAACTGCCTGTTTGTGCGCCAGCCACGCTCGCTGGGCCTGGGCCATGCCGTGCTGTGCGCCGAGCCCCTGGTGGGCAACGAGCCCTTTGCCGTCATCCTGGCCGACGACCTGATGACCGGCGAGCCCGGCGGCCCCGGCGTGATGGCGCAGATGACGGCCGCTTTCGCCAAGCAGGGGCGCTCGCTGCTGGCCGTGCAGGAAGTCCCGCTGGAGCACACCAAGCGCTACGGCATCGTCAAGGGCGAGAGCGCCGGCGGCGCGCTGATCCGCGTCGACGAGATCGTGGAGAAGCCCGCACCCGAAAAGGCACCGTCGCGCATGGGCGTGGCCGGCCGCTATGTGCTCACGCCGCGCATCTTCGAAGAGATCCGCAACCAGCCGCAGGGCGTGGGCGGCGAGATCCAGCTCACCGATGCGATCGCGCGCCTGATGCAGCACGAGACGGTGTATGCCTACCAGTACGCCGGCAAACGGTACGACTGCGGCAGCAAGGAAGGCTTTCTGGAGGCCACGGTCGAACTGGCACTGCAGCACCCGCAGGTGGGCCCACAGTTCCGCGAATACCTCCAATCGCTGGCGCTGTAACGCACCGCCGGGACGGTGCCCCTGCCCGCCGCCCGGGCATGGGATTCCTGTTTTGATAGCTACCAGCGCTTACCCAACAAGCGCTGGACGGCTATTTAGCCATTAATCACTCAGCGACGGCGCAGCACGTGGATGAATTCTTCGCCCACGGTCTGTTGTTCGACCAGCTCGTTGCCGGTCTGCCGGGCAAACGCCTGGAAGTCGCGCAGCGAGCCGCTGTCGGTCGCCACCACCTTGAGCAGCTGGCCGCTCGCCATGTCGGCCAAGGCCTTCTTGGCCTTGAGGATGGGCAGGGGGCAGTTCAGGCCCCGGGTGTCGATTTCCTTGTGGATGTCCATTTTTCTCAGTCCTTCGGCGCGTCCAGTCCGCGGCGGCGCTCTGCATTTTCCTCGGCGGTGAAGAACACCGGCTCGTGGCCGCGCGAGCGCAGCCAGTCGGCCAGCGCATAGCCTGTGCCCGCGGGCCAGCACTTGAGCTGGTCTGGCTCATAAAAGCGGTGCTCCAGCAGCTCCGGCGACAGGCGCACCTCGCCTTCGGCCCGTACATGGTAGGCGATGATGACCTGGTTCATGCGCATGAACTCATACACGCCCACCAGCTGCACACTGCGCGCGTCCAGGTTGGTTTCTTCCTTGACTTCGCGGGCAATGCCGTCCTCGGGTGTCTCGCCGGCCTCCATGAAACCCGTGATCAGTGCGAACATCTTGGGTGGCCACAGTGCATTGCGCGCCAGCAGCACGCGGCCGTCCACCTCCACGATGGCCGCCAGCACGGGCGTCGGGTTGTTCCAGTGCGTCCAGCCGCAGGCGGGGCAGCGCAGGCGTTCCTTCTCGCCGCTGTCCTCAATGACCACAATGGGTGCCAGCGCCGTGGCGCAGTGGGTGCAATAGCGGGTTTCGTACGACATGGCGATGCTCCTCCAGCATGCGCCATGGCAGTCACAGCGCTCCGTAATTAATAGCTGCTCGCGCTTGACTACCGGGCGCCAGCGGCCCTATTGATGCCCACTGTGATCTTCACGTTCACGCCGGGAAGACGCCGGTGGAGAGGTAGCGGTCGCCCCGGTCGCACACCACGAAAACGATGGTGGCGTTTTCCTCGCGTTGCGCGATCTGCTGCGCCACCCAGCAGGCGCCGGCTGCGGAGATGCCGGCAAAGATGCCCTCTTCGCGCGCCAGGCGCCGTGCCATGTCCTCGGCATCGTCCTGGCTCACCAGCACCAATTCGTCCACCAACTGGGGCTCGTAGATCTTGGGCAGGTATTCCTCGGGCCACTTGCGAATGCCCGGGATACGCGAGCCTTCCTGCGGCTGCGCACCCACGATGCGCACCGCGGGGTTCTTCTCGCGCAGGAAGCGCGCGACGCCCGTGATGGTGCCCGTGGTGCCCATGGCGCTCACGAAATGGGTGATGCGCCCCTCGGTCTGCTCCCACAGTTCGGGGCCGGTGGTCTCGTAGTGGATGCGGGGGTTGTCCGGGTTGGCAAACTGGTCCAGCACCACGCCCTTACCCTGCGCCACCATCTGGTCGGCCAGATCCCGCGCGTATTCCATCCCCCCGCTCTTGGGCGTGAGAACCAGCTCCGCGCCGAAGGCCTTCATGGTCTGCGCGCGCTCCACGGACAGATCCTCCGGCATGATCAACACCATGCGGTAACCCTTGATGGCCGCAGCCATCGCCAGGGCAATGCCGGTGTTGCCCGACGTCGCCTCGATCAGCGTATCGCCGGTTTTGATCTCGCCGCGCTCTTCGGCCCGGCGGATCATCGACAGTGCCGGCCTATCCTTCACCGAACCCGCCGGGTTATTGCCTTCCAGCTTGCCCAGAATGACATTGCCGCGTGCCGCGTTGTCCTGTGCACCGATGCGCTGCAGTGCGACCAGCGGCGTGTGTCCGATCGCGTCTTCAATGGTGGGGTAGGTCTTCATACCGCGTTACTGTGCCATAATTTGCGACTTCGCTTTAGCGCCTGCCCGGGTGGTGAAATTGGTAGACGCAGGGGACTCAAAATCCCCCGCCGCAAGGCGTGCCGGTTCGATTCCGGCCCCGGGCACCACATACAAGGCCGCACAGTTCCCAGAACGTGCGGCCTTTCTTTTTTCCTCCGAAACCCTCGATAGCGTCGTGCGTAAAGGTGCGGTGGACTGTGCAGCAATCCGGGGCCCTAAGGCGCATGCTGGTCGGTATCGGGCACATCCACAAGAATTAAGTTTGCTTTTTTCATTTCGGTGAGTAATAATCTACCAACGCGCTACCCACTGCTTGCTTCGATAGCGCCCGCCTGACAGCATCCTGGCTGATGCGCCTTCCGCCGCACTTCTTGCAAAAAGTGTCGGCCGTCACTCTCCAAAGCAGCAAGCTCATCGCAGACCTTCAACCTCTTTCAGGGTCTGCCCCGCCTTTCCTGCGCCGACGCGGGGCAGGTCTTTTTCCCCTCTGTTCTTTCCTGGATGGTCGCCTTCGCGATTACATCCTGTCTGTTTGCAATGCTTGAAAAACAAAACGCCGAGCGGGTGGGCAACTACGTTGTCACGCCGCTGACCAAAACCACCAATGTCGGTGTTACTGCTTCGGTTTCCATACGCCGGGGAATGTACGACCGCATCTTCCGCTTTCTCCCAAGCTTCCCCTGCGATGCACAAGCAGTCCAGTACGCCTTAGCGCAAGGGCGCCGCATGGTGCTACACAACCAACTGGGCTGATCTTGCTATTGACGGAGGTACCCGTGGCTAAAGAAGAGTTGATTGAAATGCAGGGCAAGGTCGATGAAGTTCTGCCTGACGCCCGTTACCGCGTCACGCTTGACAACGGGCATCAGCTCATCGCGTATACCGGGGGCAAGATGCGTAAGTTCCGCATCCGCATTCTGGCCGGTGACCTGGTGACCCTGGAGATGTCTCCGTACGACCTCAACAAGGGGCGAGTGACTTTTCGGCATATCGAGAACCGCACGCGCACCACCCCTCCAGCGCGCCGGCGCCATTGATTTTGGTTCCCCCACTCATTTCCTCTGGGATGCGCTTACAAGCCGTCCCTTCATTTCCCGAAAGAAAGACACTGACATGAACAACCGACTGTACGTGGGCAACTTGGCCTATTCCGTGCGTGATGAATCGCTGCACCAGCAGTTTTCCCAATTTGGTTCCGTCACCTCCGCCAAGGTGATGATGGAGCGCGATACAGGCCGATCCAAGGGCTTCGGCTTTGTAGAAATGGGCAGCGATTCCGAGGCACAGGATGCCATTAACGGTCTGAACGGCCGTTCTGTCGATGGACGTGCACTGACGGTCAACGTCGCGCGTCCCATGGAAGCTCGCCCAAGTTTTGGCGGCGGCGCAGACCGTGGTGGCTACCGCGGTGGCCGCTACTGATAGGGCCTTGCCGCGGCAATTGCCTTAGAGTGCTCCGGACCATCCGGGTGAGTCCGTGTTTTGGACGCTGACCACCTCCCGCAGAGCCCTCCGCCGCGTCTTATGCCGTTGACGAGATGGTCGCCCCATCTCCTTCTTGGCCTCGCACACCCCGATGACGAAAGTCGTCGGGGTGTTCGTCTTTGTGGTGGGGAGCATTGTGGCTTCATGGACGTTCATCGGCATGAACCTCTCCCCTTTTCCACCTTAACGGTCGCTAGGGGGTGAACAGCGATGAGGATGCGGCAGGGGTGCCGCGCCAGCCTTGCGCAGCCAGCGCATCAGAGCCCCCAAAACAGGCAGTTTTTCATACAGCTCTTCAGCCGGGTCCCAGTAATCGCGGTGCCGCGTCACGCGGCCTTGGGCATCAAAATGCACCAGGGTCGCGCCGTGGATGCACTGAGGCACCTGTGCCCGCCAGCGCTTCAGGCGGAAGTGAAACTCCCACTGCAAAAAGGCCCGGTCGTCCTGCACCAGCCGCTGGGTGACGATAAAGCGCGGCTGCTCCAGGTTCTCGAACATGTGGGCAAAGATGGCACGGATGGCGGGCACTCCGCGCACGTCGTTGAAGGGGTCCTTGAACCGCGCATCAGGCGCGTAGTAGTCCCCCAGGAGGGACAGCTGTGCGGGAGTCAGCTGTTCGTAGAGCTGGGCCAGACGGGCGGCGCAAGCGTGGGTGTCTATAGGTGGGTGCATACGTCACAGCCCGGTCATACGGTGGACCAGCGGAAAGTACCAGCGGTACGACAGCACGCGCAGCAGCTTGAGCCACAGCGTGAAGCGGCGTGGAAAATGCAGTTCAAACGCGCCCCTCCCCCAGCCGCGCAACATGGCCTGGGCCGCCTGCTCCGGCGTGAGCAGCGCGGGCATGGTGAAGTCGTTCTGGCGCGTCAGGGGCGTATCGACAAAGCCGGGGTTCACCACACTCACGCCCACGCCCTGCGGGCGCAGATCAAGGAACAGCGTCTCGGCCAGGTTGATGAGGGCCGCCTTGGTCGGTCCGTAGGCCAGGCTCTGCGGCAGGCCGCGCCAGCCGGCTACGCTGGCGACCAGGCTCAGATGAGGCGCACGCCCGGCCTGGG
Source organism: Diaphorobacter sp. ED-3 (assembly GCF_027625375.1). Taxonomy (NCBI): domain Bacteria; kingdom Pseudomonadati; phylum Pseudomonadota; class Betaproteobacteria; order Burkholderiales; family Comamonadaceae; genus Diaphorobacter; species Diaphorobacter sp. ED-3. The sequence continues at coordinate 2,860,200 of NZ_CP115182.1, forward strand.
CCGAAGCCAACAGGCCTGGCACCACGGCAGCGAGCACATGCAGTGCGCCCGTCAGGTTGACCTGCTGGTGGCGCAGCAGCTCGGGCAGCGCCAGCGTGTCGGCACGCATGGGGGTGTAGTGGCCGGCGCAGTAGCACACCAGGTCCAGTGGTGACTCGGTCTGCAGGCGCGCGGCAACGTCCAGGACCGCCTGGGCATCGGTCACATCCAGCACCACTGCTTGGCTGCCAGGGTGTTCGTGCGCAAACGCCGCCAGCAGCGCCTGCTGGCGTGCCGACACGATCACCTGCGCGCCCTGGGCGTGCAATTGCGCTGCGACGGCCCGGCCAATACCGCTGGAGGCGCCCACCAGCCACACGCGCTTGCCGCGCCAGTCAGTGATCGCGGGGTTCAAAGGCACAGTGCGGCTCCTTATGTCTTGGTGAACGACAGCAGTACATCGCCCAGGGTGACGCCGAACTTGTGCATCGTGGCCCGATTGAGCATCACCCGGTCATCGACCAGGAACATCCAGTCGTCGAACTGCACTTCATACTCTTTGCCGTCCACCGGCAGGCGCAGCGTGTAGTTCCAGCGGAAGGCATTGCCCGCGGTCTGGCCCTGGGCCTCACCCACCACATCGTCAGCGGTCCCGGTGTAGCGCCCATCGGCATGCTTGGTCAGGCGCCAGATGCGGCGCTGGGTGCTGCCGTCCGAATAGGTGAAAGCCTCTTCCAGCACGCCTTGATGGCCCTCCCAGTGGCAGTCCATCACCACGGTAAAGCGGCGCACCACCTCGCCGCCTCGCTGCTGAAAAATTCCGTAGGCCAGGATGCGGCCGTTGAAGTAGCGGTCCAGCTCCAGCTGGGGGCGCTCCTGGGCATAGTCGGTCACCTGGGGGCTGGCACAGCCGGTCAACACGGCAGTGCCCGCGAGCAGGGCCAGCAAGGCGTGGCGGCGGGTGTTCATGGGGTAACTCCTTGGTAATGCAACGGCGGGGAGGGGCGGATCAGCAGGCGGTACAGCAAACCTGCCGCCAGAAGCTTGAGGGCGCAAGGCAGCAGCGCGTAAGCCCAAGCGAGGCGCTGTAGCGCGTGGGCGTCCTGGATGCCGGGGCTGTAGCCGAGCCACTGCAGCAACGGCAGCGCCGCGCCCGCGGCCAGGGCCAGATTCAGTTTGGTGGCCAGGTTCCACCACCCCAGGTACGCCCCTTCGCTGCGCCCCTGAGCCCCCTGGCGTTCCACCAAGCGCGCCAGCAAAGCCCCGGGCAAGGCCAGATCCGCCCCCAAGGCGATACCGGACAACGCACAGATCCACGCAAAGGCCGCAATCTGCCCTCTGCCCAGAAGCGTCGTCCAGCCAAAACAGGCCACCGCCAGCAGCATGCCGCCCAGCCATGCGCGCTCCAGCCCCCAGCGGCGCACCGCGCGCAGCCACCCTGGCATGGACAGCGCCCCGCTGACAAAGTACAGCACCAGAAACAAGGCAATCTGCGCCTGTGTGGCCTGCAGCCGGTCCTGGGCAAAAAACAGCATCAACGCCGCCGGAACTGCGCTGGCAATGCCGTTGCACAAAAACACCGCCAACAAGCGGCGAAAGGCTGGCTGGCGCAAGGGTTGTCAGACCGTGGCCCAGGCAAAAGCGGCAGACAAATCCCGTTGCGCAGGTGCTGCAGGGCGCGGCGCCCACCACAGGGCCAGCCACCCGGCCAGCAAGCTCAGCGCGAACACCACCAGCATGGGCCCGGCGCCCCAGGCCACCGACAACGCACTGGCCGTGACCACGCCGATCAGCCCCGGACCTTCGCGCCAGGCCACGACATGGCTGCGCTGCAGCGCGTCGCCGCCCAGACGCACGCCCCAGGCCTGGTGCGCAATCACCAACTGGCTGTGCGCCAGGCAGGTCACCAACAACCCTGTGCGCAGACAATGGGCGTAATGTAGTGGACAAAACAAGTTTTGTCCTAGACAATTTCACCAATCCCCACAGTTTGTCCATGACTTTCAATACCCTCCTGAGGCCTGTACGCCGCATAAAGGTTGGCGCATGAGCACGCCAGACCATCCCGAGAGCGCAGGTTTGCCCATCGCCGCAGTGGAGCGCGAAACCGGCGTAGCCAAGGACACCTTGCGCGTATGGGAAAAACGCTATGGCTTCCCGCAACCCTTGCGCGACGGAGCGGGGGACCGCCTGTATCCGAGCGAGCAGGTGCAACGGCTGAAACTGATTCGCCGCCTGCTCGACACAGGGGCCAGGCCCGGCAAGGTGGTGGGCTTGGACAGTGCAGAACTGTTGTCCTTGCTGAACCAGAGACCTTCATCCCCCAGTTCATCTTTGTCCAAGACAAATCTTCAGGCGTTCCCCTCACCTGCGACCCTGGCTCCGCTTCTTGACGCCATCGGAGCGCACGATCCGCAAGCCCTGCGGCATGCCCTGAGTCACGCGCAGCTGAGCATGGGGCTCGCTCCGTTCGTCACCGACCTGGTGGCTCCCCTGACCACGGCCGTGGGCGAGGCCTGGGTGCAAGGGCGCTTCGAGGTCTTCGAGGAACACCTCTTCACCGAGGTCATCACCGGGGTTCTGCGCAACGCGATTGCTTCCCTGGCGCCGCTGCCCATACCGCAAGGTCCCAAGGTCCTGCTCACCACGCTGCCCCAGGAATTGCACAGCTTGGGGTTGCTCATGGTTGAAGCACTGCTGGCACTGGAAGGCTCTACCTGCGTTTCGCTGGGTACGCAGACACCCGTGGGCGACGTGGCCCAAGCCGCCGTGGCCCATCGGGCGGATGTGGTGGCTTTGAGCTTCAGCAATGTGCATAACGGGACAGTCGTTCACGCCAGCCTGCGTGAGTTGCGGGCCCAGTTGTCTCCCACCACCGCGTTGTGGGTCGGCGGCTCGTGCACGGCTCTGTACCAAAAGCCCCTCGAAGGGATCACTCTCGTCCAGCACCTGACGGGGCTTCAACCCTTGGTGGCGCAATGGCGCCACACACACTGATCCACCACTCGGTCAAGGACATCACATGTACCTGGTCTCGGCTTTTCTGTTTTCTGTGCGGCGCGCACTCATCCCGTCCTGCCGCGCAGGCCTATGGGCGCTATGGATGGCGGGCGTCGCCGTAATGGCCGGCTGTGCAAACACCAGCCCCCCGCCGGGCGTAAAAGCGGTCACGCCATTCGATCTACAGCGCTATCAGGGGCGCTGGCATGAGCTGGCCCGGCTCGACCACTCATTCGAGCGCGGCATGACGGATGTGTCCGCCACCTACACCCCCCAGGCGGATGGCAGCGTGCGCGTGGTCAACCGCGGCTTTGCCGCCGCATCGGGCCAATGGCGCGAAGCCGTTGGCAAGGCGCTGTTCACGGGTGCCCCCACCACCGGATCGCTCAAGGTGTCCTTCTTCGGCCCGTTCTACGGCGGCTACCACGTCGCGGCGCTTGACCCTGACTACCGCTGGGCGCTGGTGTTGGGGCCTGATACCAGCTACTGCTGGATTCTGGCGCGCGACAAACAACTGGACGCTGCGCAGCGCGATGCCATCGTGGCTCGCGCCCAGGCGCTGGGGGTGGATACGCACGCCCTGATCTGGGTCACGCACAAGCGCCAGGATCCTGCGCACCCGCCCCATTGACTGCATGTACCAGCGAGCAGCGGGAAAAGAAGCCTACGTGGGATCGAAAACGCGCTCAGTGGCGTGCGGCTTTCTTTGACCCACGTTCGTAGCCGGTCAGTCGTGCGGCAATGCGCGTGCCCGCATCGTCTACTGCGCCGCGGGCGCGCCCCCGGCAGGTGCGCCCATGCCTTCGCGACCCGGGGTGGTAGGCGTGTCGCCACGCTGGGGCGCTGAGGGCTGGGGGGCATCCACCGACGGCGCGGCCATTCCGGCGGACCCTTGGGTGGCTGCGGGAGCCCCTTCGCCAGGCGCGCTCAAGCGATCCTTTGGAGCGCGCAAGTTGAATACGACAACGGCTGAATGGGGTACTTCGCCTGAGGCGGGTTTGGGTGGCATGTCACGCTCCGGTAGTTGCGGTCCACCATAAGCGCCTGGCGGGGCCTACCTTGTAAGACAGCCACCCGCGCAAGTGCGCGTACCGCCCGTACGTACCGCCATTCAGCCCAGGCGCGGAGGCGTGTCAGCGGGCTCCGGGGGCGGTACGGGCACATCCGGCTCCACGGGGGGATCGGCCGGTTGGCGGTGAGCGAGAGCGGTGCGGTGAATCATGTCAGCCATCTCCGGGTCGGTGGCATACCGCGCCAGAGGCAGCGGCAGGACGATGTGCCTGCCGCCCGCGCCTCGGCAATCGAGTACGCGGGGCCCCGTGAGGACTGGCCAGCACGGGACGCTGCCAAAGGGCAAAGCTTACGGGTGTCAGCCACATGCCGCCGGGCGGCGATAAGAGGACGCCACCCTTGCCATGCATGCGGCCACAGCGTTCGGCCCAGACCTGGGACCAGGGCTCCCGCAATGGGAGCCGAGAAGCCCGGCCCGCGCCGCCTGGACATGGCAGCGAAGCTGCGATGCGCACCCGTCGGGTGTTTGCTGCGGTGGCCGTAAGGTACCTTCGCCCGCGCGGGGCGCCGTGTAGGACGGAGGCGAATCCGCCCCGCCGCAGTGCCCCGGCTCAGTTGTCCTGGCGCTTGATGAGCTGGCGGCCCAGGTCGGTGATGTGGAACTCGCCCCCGGGCGTCTTGCCGATATAGGCCCAATCCAGCAGGCGCCCGGACAGGTGGTGCTTGAGCGCGTCGGGCACGCTGATGGCCTGGCCCATTTCGAGCTGCTTCAGCGTGGCGATCTCATCCACGGTAGGTTCAAACGTGGGTGCGTGGTACAGGGGCTGGGCGGTAGCCATGGCAAGTCCTCCTGGTGCAGTGGTGCGGCGACCGTTGCGTTGCACCGGAGGGTGCTTCGCCGGGCGACCGCTGCATACCAGCGGTATTGCGGATGGCCGTTGCGCGCAACCGGCGGAGCCCCCGACCTCCCGCAAAGAGGCGGCATCACCCGAGCGCCAGCGCGGGGCGGTGGGTATCGGGGATGATCATGGTTTTTGCGCCTGCCCGCCTTCAATGCTCTACGCCCTGACCGCCCTCTTCATCCTCCAGTTGCTGGGAGAACTTCTGGTCCAGCTCCTGGGCCTGCCCCTGCCTGGCGCTCTCGCAGGCATGTTGCTGCTGCTGGCGGCGCTGCTGGCATACGGGCGCGTCCCGCAGGCGCTGGAGAGCACCGCGGGCAGCCTGCTGCAGAACATGATGCTGCTGTTCATCCCGGCGATCGCCGGGGTCATGCTGCACTTTGACCGCATCGCGCGCGAATGGCTGCCGTTCCTCGTGGCCGGCATCGTGGGGGCGGCCATCACGCTGGTGGTGACGGCCTGGACGCTGCGCTGGCTGCTGCGCGACAGCGCCGACGCACGCCCGCGCGAGCAGGAGCAGGCCCCGTGAGCGCGTCTCTCCCCGGGCTGGCCGCATGGCTCACGGCGTCGCCCCTGCCCTGGCTGGCGCTGACGCTGGCGGCCTACACGCTGACGCTGGCGCTGTATCGGCGCAGCGGCGCACACCCGCTACTGATCCCACCACTGACGGCGACGGCGCTCGTCGTGGCGGTGCTGCTGCTCACGGGCACGCCCTACGCCACCTACCGCGAGGGCACGCAACTGCTGAGCTTTCTCATCGGCCCCGCCACGGTGGCGTTGGCCGTGCCGCTGTTCGCGCAGCGCGAGCGCATTCGCCAGCTCTGGCGCCCGATCAGCGTGGCGCTGCTCGTGGGCTGCACGGTGGCGATCGTCTCCGCCCTGCTGCTGGCCTGGGCGCTGGGCGCATCGTATGAGACGCTGATGGCGCTCGCACCCAAATCCGCCACCATGCCGATCGCGCTGCCCGTGGCGGAGCGCATCGGCGGCGCGCCATCGCTGGCAGCGGTGGCCGTGGCCATCACGGGCATTGCGGGGGCGGTGCTGGCGGGGCCGCTGCTGCGCCTGCTGCGCGTGCACGACCCGGCCGTGCGCGGCTTTGCCATCGGCCTCACGGCCCATGCCATCGGCACGGCGCGCGAACTGCAGGTGCATCCCACGGCCGGTGCCTTCGCCGCGCTGGCGATGGGCCTGAACGGTGTGGCCACTGCCGTGCTGGTGCCGGTATGCGTCGCGTTGATGGGTGGACGCTGATCGACAGATGCTGAAGAGCGGCTACGCCAGCGGCCCGGCCACCGCCATGTCCTGCAGCCAGCCAGCGAACGCGGCCAGCACCGGCGGCTGGGGCTGCGCGGGGCTCACGAGGTAGTAACCACGCTCGCCACGCAACGGACGCGGGCAGGCCACCACCAGCTCGCCCCGGGCGATCTCGGCCTCGATCAGCATGGGCGGCATCAGCGCAATCCCCAGGCCGTGGGCCGCCGCGGCGGCCGTCATGGAGAACAGTTCATAGCGCGGCCCTTCCAGCGCGCGCGGCGCATCCAACACGCCCATGGCATCGAACCACTGTCGCCAGCCATAGGGCCGGGTGCTTTGCTGCAGTAGCGGCAGCCGCGCCAGCGCCTGTGGCGGCAGGCCCTGGTGTGCACGGCCCGTGCCGCGCGGCATGCCCAGTTGCTGCGCCGCCGTCTCCAGCAGGCGCGGGCTGGACACGGGCACCACGTCCTCCTGCATCAGCAGCTGCGCCTGCACGCCGGGCCAGTTGGCGACCTGCTCGGGCGTGCCCGCGTACAGCGCCGCGTCGAAGGCCGTATCGGTGAACAGGAAGGGCCGGGTCTGCGTCTCGATGTGCACCACGATCTCGGGGTGGCGCGCGGCCAGCAGAGGCAGGCGCGGGATCAGCCAGCGCGTGGCAAAGGTGGCCACGGCCGCAAGCGAAATGGCGCCGCCATGCCCCTGGTGGGCCATGACGTCGAGCGTGTCGCGCTCCAGCCCCTGCAGCCAGCGCGCTACCTGTTGCCCGTAATGCCGCCCTGCGGGGGTGAGCACCACCCCGTGGCGCGTGCGGCGAAAGAGTTGCACGCCCAGTTGCTCCTCCAGCGCCAGGATTTGGCGCGACACCGCGCTTTGCGTCAGCGCCAGCTCCTGCGCGGCCCGGGTATAGCTCTCGTGACGCGCAGCGGCTTCGAAGCAGGCCAGCGCCTGGGTGGATGGCAGGTGTCGTCGCATCGCAGCATCTTAGCCAGATATTCTTAAATCAAATATCTGGATGCAAATAACTCGCTTGCCGTCACTTACTCAGACGCCATACGATCACCTTCGTTAACCAAGCAATGCACCTTGTGCATGCTTGGGTCCCCGCCACCCACCCCGCATTCCAGCACTGGAGACACCATGCCCCGCACCGCCTTCCAATGGGACGACCCCTTCCAACTCGACCAGCAGCTCACCGAGGACGAGCGCGCCGTCCGTGACGCCGCGCGCGCCTACTGCCAGGACAAGCTGGCGCCCCGCGTGCTGGACATGTTCCGCCACGAGAAGACCGACGTGACCATCTTCCGCGAGATGGGCGAGCTGGGCCTGCTGGGCCCCACCATCCCCACCGAATACGGCGGCGCCGGCCTGAACTACGTGAGCTATGGCTTGGTGGCGCGCGAGATCGAGCGCGTGGACTCGGGCTACCGCTCCATGGCGTCGGTGCAGTCGTCGCTGGTGATGGTGCCGATCAACGAGTTCGGTTCCGAGGCGCAGAAGCAGAAATACCTGCCCAAGCTGGCCTCCGGCGAGTTCATCGGCTGCTTCGGCCTGACCGAGCCCGACCACGGCTCCGACCCCGGCAGCATGGCCACGCGCGCCTACAAGGTGGACGGCGGCTACCGCCTCAAGGGCAACAAGATGTGGATCACCAACAGCCCCGTGGCCGACGTGTTCGTCGTCTGGGCCAAGGAAGTGGAGGCATCCGGCACCGTGGGCCAGATCCGCGGCTTCATCCTGGACAAGGGCATGAAGGGCCTGTCCGCCCCCGCCATCCACGGCAAGGTGGGCCTGCGCGCCTCCATCACCGGCGAGATCGTGATGGACGACGTGTTCGTGCCCGAGGAGAACGCCTTCCCCGAAGTGCGCGGGTTGAAGGGCCCGTTCACCTGCCTGAACAGCGCACGCTTCGGCATCGCCTGGGGCGCCATGGGCGCGGCCGAGTTCTGCTGGCACACCGCGCGCCAGTACACGCTGGACCGCAAGCAGTTCGGCCGCCCGCTGGCCGCCAACCAGCTCGTGCAGAAAAAGCTGGCCGACATGCAGACCGAGATCACCCTGGGCCTGCAGGCCGCGCTGCGCGTGGGCCGCATGAAGGACGAGCACCAGAACGTGGTGGAGATCACCTCGCTGATCAAGCGCAACAACTGCGGCAAGGCTCTGGACATCGCCCGCCTGGCGCGCGACATGATGGGCGGCAACGGCATCAGCGACGAGTTTGGCGTGGCACGCCACCTGGTGAACCTGGAGGTGGTCAACACCTACGAGGGCACGCACGACGTGCACGCGCTCATCCTGGGCCGCGCGCAGACGGGCATCGCCGCGTTCGCCAACTGACCCGGCGCGGCGCGCGGGCCGCATCAAAGGCCCGTCACGCGCGCTCTCAAAATAGGAGCTTCTCGCGCTTACCCTGCAATCAGTTCAATGGTTTTTATCCTTGAATTGGCGGCACAACAAGCGCGAGCAGCTACGTTTTCAATAGCGATTTCATGAGTGCTTCCACCCCCCGCGGCGCCTTGGACGGTATCAAGGTACTGGATCTTTCGCGCGTGCTTGCCGGTCCCTGGTGCACCCAGATGCTGGCCGATCTGGGCGCCGACGTGGTCAAGGTCGAGCGCCCCCAGGCCGGTGACGACACGCGCCACTGGGGCCCGCCCTTCCTGAAGGACGACGCTGGCCGCGACACGCGCGAGGCCAGCTACGTCACCGCCTGCAACCGCAACAAGCGCAGCATCACCGTGGACATGGCCCATCCCGAGGGCCAGGCGCTGCTGCGCCGCATGGCCGCCGAGGCCGACGTGGTGGTCGAGAATTTCAAGGTGGGGGGCCTCGCGCAATACGGGCTGGACTACGCCAGCCTGAAGGCGCTGAACCCGCGCCTGGTCTACTGCTCCATCACCGGCTTCGGCCAGGACGGGCCGTATGCCGAACGCGCCGGCTACGACCTGATGGTGCAGGCCATGTGCGGCCTGATGAGCATCACCGGCCATGCCGACGGGCAGCCCGGTGGCGGGCCTCTGAAGGTCGGCGTGGCCGTGGTGGACGTGTTCACCGGCCTGTACGCCAGCAACGCCATCCTGGCCGCGCTGAACGCGCGCGACAACGCCCGCAACGGCACCGGCGAAGGGCAGCACATCGACATGGCTTTGCTCGACGTGGGCATGGCCGTGCTGGCCAACCAGGCGGCGGGTTACCTGGCCACCGGGCAGGCGCCCGGACGCGCCGGCAACATCCACCCCAGCCTGGCGCCCTACCAGGACTTTCGCAGCCGCGACGGCAACGTGCTGCTGGCCATCGGCAACGACGGACAGTTCGCGCGCTTTTGCCAGGCGTGCGGCCACCCCGAATGGGCACAGGACGCACGCTTTGCCACCAATACCGCACGCGTGCAGCACCGCGCTGCGCTGCTGGCGCTGATGGAGCCCGTCCTGCAGACCCGCAGCACCGCCGAGTGGATCGCCCTGCTGGAGGACAAGGCCGTGCCCTGCGGCCCCATCAACACCATCGCCCAGGCCTTCGACGACCCACAGGTGCGCGCGCGCGGCATCCGCAGGGAGCTGCCCCGCGACGCCGGCGACGGCATCGCCCACGTGGCCACGGTAGCCAACCCCATGCGGCTGTCGGGCACGCCCGTCAGCTACCATCGCGCGCCACCCGCGCTCGGCCAGCACACCGACGAGGTGCTGCGCGAGCTGGGCCTGGATGCTTCGGCCATCGCAGCGCTCAAAGCGGGGGGTGCCATCTGACCCTTTTCCCGCACCGGCCCCGCCGGTGCTTCCTTCCCGCCATCACTGGCACGCCATTGCTTCACCACATCGATAACAGGAGATAAAAGCATGATTCGTCGCAGCGCACTCACCCTGGGCCTGTTGGCCCTGCTCGGCACGGCCGCCCAGGCCCAGTCCGGCTACCCCAACAAGCCCATCCGCCTGCTGGTGCCCTTCGCCGCGGGCGGCACCACCGACCTGATCGCCCGCGTGGTGGCCGAGCCCCTGGGCCGCGAGCTGGGCCAGCCCGTGGTGGTGGAGAACAAGGGCGGCGGCGGCGGCGCCATCGGTGCGGCCGAAACCGCGCGCGCCACGCCGGACGGCTACAACCTGGGCGTGGCCACCGTGTCCACCACGGCCACCAACCCGGCCATCAACCCCAAGATCCCCTACAACGTGTTCACCGACTTCACCCCGGTCGTGAACATCGCCGCCACGCCCAACGTGATTGCGGCCAACCCGCAGTTCGCCGGCAATGAATACAAGAGCTTCCTGGCCGAAGTCAAGAAGACTCCAGGCAAGTACTCGTTCGGCTCGCCCGGCACCGGCAGCATCGGCCACCTGATGATGGAAATGTTCATGCTGGAGACCGGCACCCAGCTGGTGCACGTGCCCTACCGCGGCTCGGGCCCGGCACTGAACGACGCCGTCGCCGGCCAGATCCCGCTGATCTTCGACAACCTGCCGTCCGCCCTGCCCTTCATCAAGGACAAGCGCCTGACCGCCCTGGTGGTGGCCGCCCCGCAGCGCCTGGCCGTGCTGCCCGACGTGCCCACACTGGCCGAAGTGGGCCTGCCCAACGTGAACCGCATGGCCTATTACGGCATCATCGGACCGAAGGGCCTGCCCAAGGACATCGTGGACAAGGTCAACGCCGCAGTGCACAAGGTGCTGAAGGACCCTGCGGTGCGCAAGCGCATCGAGGACACGGGCTCGCTGATCGTGGCCGACACGCCGGCGAAGTTCGCCCAGGAAATCAAGGCCGAATACACGGCTTACAAAAACGTGGTGGACAAGCAGAAGCTCACCATGGACTGAGCGCGCACCGCCTCCACCCTCACCAGCCCCGCCACCCGCGGGGCTTTTTCGTTTGCGCCATGGGTGCAACGGCAGGCCTTCCTGACATGCCCAAGCATTACAGGGCAATTACCTATTGAAACAAAATACAAGAAAGAGTCAACGCGCGCCAGGTGGCACTGGCCAGCACCGAGATCGCCCAGGGCAACAACGACCTGTCGGCCCGCACCGAGCAGCAGGCCGGCGCGCTGGAGGAAACGTCCGCCTCCATGGAGGAACTGAGTTCCACCGTGCGCCAGAACGCCGACAACGCGCGCCAGGCCAACCAGCTGGCCGCCAACGCCTCGCAGGTCGCCAGCCAGGGCGGCGAAGTGGTGACCCAGGTCGTCACCACCATGCAGGGCATCAACGAAAGCAGCCACCGCATCGCGGACATCATCGGCGTCATCGACGGCATCGCCTTCCAGACCAACATCCTGGCGCTGAACGCCGCGGTGGAGGCCGCACGCGCCGGCGAGCAGGGCCGCGGATTCGCCGTGGTGGCCGGCGAGGTGCGCGCGCTGGCCCAGCGCTCGGCCGCCGCGGCCAAGGAGATCAAGCAACTGATCCACACCAGCGTGGAGCGGGCGGAGCAAGGGTCCGCACTGGTCGGCCAAGCCGGCGCCACCATGACGGAGGTGGTGACGGCCATCCAGCGGGTGAGCGGCATCGTGGCCGAGATCAGCACCGCCAGCCAGGAGCAAAGCGCCGGGGTGCACCAGGTGAGCGATGCCGTGGCGCAGATGGACCAGGCCACGCAGCAGAACGCCGCACTGGTGGAGGAAAGCGCAGCCGCCGCCGACAGCCTGAAGCTGCAGGCCGAGCAACTGGTGCAGTCCGTGGCCCTGTTCCGCCTGCGCGCCGACGGCTCCGTGCCCGCAGCGCAACAGCACGGGTAGGCAGCGTCGGCGCCCTTGCGCCAGGCGGAATCAGCGCGCGCCGCGCGGCCGCCAGGCCCTGCGCTGGCGGCGAAACACCCGGTCACAATGGTGAAGAGGCGGCAAAGCCTGACAAAGCCGGTCCGGTAGGGTCAACCAAAATGGCCCGACGCGCGTATGACACACAAGAGGTGGCAGCGAGACCACCGCTTTTACCATCACAGCGCCGGCCCGGACCGCCCGGCGTGCTTACCCGGGAGACCTCTCCATGCCTCGTTCGCGTTGGACTTCTGTGCGCATCCTCACCGCCGGCGTGCTCGCCTCGCTGGCTGTCGGCTGCGCCGCTGTGCCGGGTGACCCCTACTACGATGGGGGCGGCTACTATCCCGCGCCATCGTCCATGACGGTGTACGAGCAGCCCGGCGTGATCTATACCGCCCCGCCGTTAGGCTGGCGCGACTACCCCCCGCCGCCTTCCGGCTGGCGTGAAGACGCCTGGCGCGAGCGCCAGTGGCGGGAAGCGCGTGAGCGCCAATGGCGCGAGGCCCAGGAGCGCGAACGCCGTGAGGCGGACCGTCGTCGCGAAGCCGACCGCCGCCGCGATGCGGACCGCCGTGAAGCCGACCGGCGCGAAGCGGAACGCCGCCGCGACGCCGAACGTTGGGAGGCCGAACGCCGCCGCGACTGGGACCAGCGCCGTAAGGAAGACCAGCTGCTGCGCCACCCCAACCCCGACGTGGTACGCGAACGGCAGCTGCAGTTCGAACGTGACCGCCGCGCGGAGCGCGAAGCCGAGCGGGAGCGACGCAACCAGGCATTCCAGCCCCAGCCCGGCGACCGCCCCAACCCGCGCCCCGACTGGCGCTGAAGGCCGCCCATGACCCGAGCCCTGCCTGGCTCCCTTGGCACCGTCAGTGCCGCGCTGGCGCTGACGCTGGTTACCTGTCTGCCCCTGCCGTCAATGGCCCAGGTGGTGCGCTGCACCGACCCGGCCACGGGCAAGGTGACTTACACCGATGGCGACTGCGGCCGCGGCCAGTCCGCACGCGAAGTCGAAGCCCGCAAGACCCCCCAGGAAATCCAGCAGGAGCGCGAGCAAGCCGCCGAAGCCCTGGAGCGCAAGCAGGAGCGACAGCAATGGGAGCGCCAGCAACAGCGCGACGCCGAGCCCGCGACGCGCGCAGCGCGCCCTCGCGCCACCCCGGCCGATCCATCGCAATCCGTAGACTGCCAGCGCGCACGGCGCAACCTGCAGGAGGTTCTCTCCACCATGGGCCGCGGCATGTACGACGAGCAGGCGCGGCTGGATGCGGCGCAGCGCCAGGCTGACCTCGCCTGCCTGAGTCCGGCGGACTATGCACGCGCGGAGAGCGCGCGCTCCAGCCGCACCGTCTATCCCTCGCCCTACTACGCCCCGCCGGTGGTGGTGGTGCCACCACGGCCCGCGCCGCCGCCGCGGCGCGAAATCACGCACTGCAACGTGTTTCGCTGCTACGACAAGCAGGGCAACACCTACCCCCGCTAAGGGTGCGGTGCCTGCAGCCCTTCGCGCACGGTGGGATAGCGCAAGCGCAGGCGCAGTTCGCGCGCCATGCGCTTAGTGGTCAACCGCCGTGATTCGCCCATGAAACTCAGCAGCGACAGCGGTAGCTGCTCCTGCGCGGTACTGCGCTGCACGCGCGGCGGACGCGGCAAGCCATAGAGGTCGGCCGCGAAGTCGAAGTAGTCTCCCATCTTGAGCTGGCTGTCGTCTGCCACGTTGTAGATGCGTTGCGCACGAGCGCGCCACAGCGCCAGCATGCAGGCCCGCGCCAGGTCATCCGCATGGATGTGGTTGGTATAGACGTCGTCAGGCTCGGCCAGCACGGGCGTGCCGCGGCGCAGGCGCGCTTCGGGCGTGCCGCCCTCACGGTCAGGGGCGTAGATGCCGGGCACGCGCAGAATGCTCACGGGCACGCCCGCACGACCCAGGTGACGCATGGCGCGCTCGGCATTCACGCGGCGCTGCGCGCGCGGCGTGGCGGGCGCCACGGGCCGCGACTCGGGCACCCAGTCCCCCGCGCAGTCGCCATACACGCCACTGGTGGAGGCATACACCAGGGATTGCGGCAGCGTGCGCCGGCGCAGCGCACGCGCCAGCGCCGTGCTGCGGGGGTCCAGCCACCAGCGCGGACCAACCTCGCGCTCGCCAGGTGGCGGCGCCAGATGCAGCACCCGCGTGGCCACGCCCGCCAGGCGCGCCAGCGTGGCCGCATCGTCCAGATTGCCCAGCAGCGGCGTAACGCCCGCCCCACGCAGCTGCGGCACGCGCGTGGGCGAGGACGTGAGCGCAAGCACGCGCGGGCGGCCACTCCCGCCCTGGGGTCCGTTCAGGCTGCGCACCACGCGCAACCCCACGTCGCCGCAGCCAATGATGAGCACGCGCTGGCGGCGAAAGCGCGCCGGCAGGGCGCCGAGAGGGTTTTGGATTGAGGGCAAAATCTGTCGGTTTGCTTGAAGACAACTCCAAGGATACCCACTGTCATGACCAGCGCAGAGACCGCATTCCAGATCACCGTGCAGCCCAGTGGCCGTGCCTTCGAGGCGCAGGCTGGCGAAACCATCCTGTCCGCGGCCATCCGCGGCGGCGTGGGCATGCCCTACGGTTGCAAGGACGGTGCCTGCGGCTCGTGCAAGTGCAAGAAGCTCAGCGGCTCGGTAGTGCACGGTGAGCACCAACAGAAGGCGCTGAGCACCGAGGAGGAAGAAGCCGGCTTCGTGCTCACCTGCTGTGCCCAGCCGCTGACCGACGTGGTGCTGGAATCGCGCCAGGTGACCGACGAGAGCGCCTATCCCATCAAGAAGCTGCCGGTGCGCGTGGCGGCGCTCACGCGCGCATCGCACGATGTGATGCAGGTGCGCCTGCAACTGCCCGCGGCCGACACCTTCCGCTACCACGCGGGCCAGTACATCGAATTCATCCTGCGTGACGGCGCGCGCCGCGCGTACTCCATGGCCAACGCACCCCACACGCAGGAAGGCGCGCCAGGCGTGGAGCTGCACATCCGCCACATGCCCGGCGGACGCTTCACCGACCATGTGTTCAACGCCATGAAGGAGAAGGAAATCCTGCGCGTGGAGGGCCCTTTCGGCAGCTTCTTCCTGCGCGAGGATTCCGACAAGCCCATGGTGTTTCTGGCTTCGGGCACGGGCTTTGCGCCCATCAAGGCGCTGATCGAACACATGCAGCACAAGGGCATCACGCGCCCGGCCACGCTCTACTGGGGCGGGCGCCGCCCGGCGGACCTGTACATGGACGGCTGGATCCGCGAGCGCCTGGCCGCGCTGCCAAACCTGCGCTACGTGCCCGTGGTCTCCGACGCCCTGCCCGAGGACGGCTGGGCTGGCCGCACGGGCTTCGTGCACCAGGCGGTCATGGAGGACATTGCCGACCTCTCGGGCTATCAGGTCTATGCCTGCGGCGCGCCCATCGTGGTGGACTCGGCCCGCGCCGCCTACAGCGCGGAGCGAGGCCTGCCACCCGACGAGTTCTACGCCGACGCATTCACGTCCGAGGCCGACAAGCACGGCGGCTGACGGGCGCTTCCCCGCGGCGCACCGCGCACGACCCTGCGCCACGCAACGGGCGCTGTGCCCAGCCAGCAGGTGTCGTGGAACGGGATCTGCCAGACCACGGGAGCCGTGCTCCATCCGCGCCGCACGGCACTCCGAAGGCGGCGACAGGGCCGCGGTAAGCGCCGCCGCTCAGGGAGCGTGCTTCGCTCAAGCGATCATGTCGCGGCACAGGCTGGCGCAGCGCTTGCAGGCTTCCGCGCAGTCCTGGCAATGGTCCGCCGCGTGGCTCATGCATTCCTGTGCGCAGCTTTCGCAGATGCGCGCGCACAGCTCGCAGACATAGTTCACGTGCGGACTCTCGCGGGCCATGGTGGCAGCGGCCAGGCGGCAGATGTCGGCGCAGTCCATGTCCAGCGCGATGCACTTGGCCATGTGGCGCGGTTCGGGCTCGCGCAGGCACGCCGCGGCGCAGAAATCGCAGGTGGCAGCGCATGCGTTGCAGGCCGCGATGCAGTGGGAGTAGCGTGATTCGTCCAGGATGGTGGGGGCGTCCAGCATGTCAGTCCTTTCATGGGTGGGGGCAGGCAAGGCCCGGGCCCATCGTAGAAAGATGCGCCGCGCCTTTTCGTAGGACAGGGCAGCATTGCGGCGCCACGGAAGCGTCTTCCATTTTTTGCACAATGGAGGCCTATGAACCGCAGACACCTTCTTCTTTCGGCCGCTGCCATTGGCGTGGCACTCGCAGCCCCCCTGAGCCACGCGCAGGACGCGCCGATCCGCCTGGTCGTGCCCTACGCGCCTGGCGGCCCGCTGGACGTGACGGCGCGTGCGCTGGCCGAGCGCGTGCGCGACACGCTCGGCGTGGTGGTCGTCGACAACAAGGCGGGTGCGGGCGGCAACATCGGCGCCGATCTGATCGCCAAGTCCGCGCCCGACGGGCACACCATCGGCATCGCCGCCACGGCCACGCACGCCGTGAACCCCTGGCTGTACAACCGCATGCCCTACGACGCAGCCAAGGACTTCGCCGGCATCACGCAGATGGTGCGCGTGCCCAACGTGCTGGTGGTCAACGCCGCGCGGGCCGAGCAGCTCAAGATCAACACCCTGCAGGACCTGATCGCCTACGCCAAGGCCAACCCCGCCAAGCTCAACTACGGCAGCGGCGGCAACGGCAGCGCCGGCCACCTGGCGGGCGAGATGTTCAAGCAGAAGGCCGGCATCTTCGCGCTGCACATCCCCTACCGCGGCGCCAGCCCCGCGCAGCTGGCCCTGCTGGCCGGCGAGGTGGACTTCAACATCGACAACCTGGCCGCCGCCGCGCCCAACATCAAGTCGGGCAAGCTCAAGGCCCTGGCCGTCACCTCGCTGGAAGCCAGCCCCATGCTGCCCGGCGTGCCGCCGCTGTCGCAGACCTTCAAGGGCTTTGCCATCGACACCTGGTGGGGTCTGGTGGCACCGGCCGGCACGCCCAAGCCCGTGATCGCCAAGCTCAACAAGGCCTTCACAGAGGCACTCAAGGCACCGGAAACCAAGACGCGCTTTTCCGCGCTGATGGCCGAGCCCGTGGCCACCACGCCTGAGCAGTTCGACGCCTTCATGGCCGCCGAGCGCGCCAAGTACCAACAGGTGGTGAAGGCCTCCGGCGCCAAGGTGGACTGACCGGAACGCGGCATTCCGGGTGCCACCGGAGTGCCGCGGGCGGCGCACGGCGCGACTGTCCGGGCGTGTCGTCGTCAGCCTGGGGCCACGCCGCCCCAACGGCGCCCCCCTGTTGCGCTGCCGCACCCGCCGCCACGGCGGTTACGCCTCGCAACCGGCGGCGCGCTCACATCAAAAATAAGAGCGCCTCACGCTTGGCATATGGCGGTTTGCAGGTGGTTTCACCTTAAAACGTCCGCACGACCAGCGCAAGCAGCTATTAATTCAGGAGTTTGCGCCCAGCCATTCGGTGGCTTCGGCCAGGCGCTCGATGCGCTGGCCGCTGGCCAGGGCGCGCTGGGCGGCTGTGCCACACGTCTGGGCCAGGCCGGGCGCCAGTTCCGCCAGGGGGCGGAGCACGAAGGCCCGCTCGCCCATGCGCGGGTGGGGCAGCGTGAGTTCGGCGCCGTCCAGGCGCTCCTCCCCGTACAACAGCAGATCCAGGTCCAGCGTGCGTGGCGCGTTGCGGTAGGGGCGCTCGCGCCCCGCGGCCTGCTCGATGGCCTGCAGGGCATGCAGCAGCGCCAGTGGCGCCAAGGTGGTCTGCAACTGCGCCACGGCATTGAGATAGTCGGGCCCGCCGGCATCCACCGGCGCGCTGCGGTACAGCGACGAGACCTGCCGCACCTGGGTGCCGGGCAACGCGCCCATCGCCCGCACCGCGTCGCGCAGCGCGCCGCGCGCATCCCCCAGATTGGCGCCCAGGCCCACCCAGGCGCTGGCCGCCACGGAAGGCGGGGTCACGCCTCGCCCGCGGGCGCGCCACCCTCGGATGCACCGCTGCCCGTGGGCTTGCGGCGACGGCGGCGGCGCTTCTTGGGCGCAGCAGCGTCCTCTGCCGCTGGCTCGGCCAGGGAATCACCGGCATCGCTGGCCCTGCGCGGGGGCTCGGCGTCGTCCGTGGCGACTGGCGCGGCCTTGGGTACGCGCCGTACCGTGGGTTGGGCCTTGCGCTGGCGCGCGCGCTGCTCCTCGCGCGCCTGCTCGATCATGTCCTCACGGCGCGCATCGTCGGCCAGCGAGAACTCCTGCCACCACTCGGCCAGCGCCTCCTCCACCTCGCCCACGTCCGCGCGCAGGCGCAGGAAGTCGAAGCCCGCGCGAAAACGCAGGTGCGCCACCATGCCGAAGGGCGTGCTGCCCGAGCGTTTCTCGAAGCGCGGCTGCATGACCCAGATCTCGCGCATGTCCGCCGCCAGCTTGCCGCGGCCGGAGACATCGCCGATGCGCTTGTCGAACACATCGTCGATCGCATCCTGCAGCGCCGGGAAGGGCTGCTGGCGCCCCAGGCGCTGCTCCCAGCCGGCCTTCACGTCCTGCCACAGCACACAGGCCAGCAGGAAGCTGGGCGCAACGGGCTTGCCCTCGCCCACGCGGCGGTCGGTGTCGGCCAGCGCAGCCTGCACAAACGGGTGGCTGGAACGGTCCACCACCACGTCCAGCAGCGGGTAGATGCCCGTGGCCAGCCCCAGGGACTTGAGCTGCGCGATCGAGGCCAGCGCGTGGCCGGTCTGCAGCAGCTTCAGCATCTCGTCGAACAGGCGGCTTTGCGGCACCTCCCGCAGCAGCGGCTCGCACTCCACCAGGGGCTTGGCGGTCTTGGGCTCCAGGGCAAAGCCCAGCGGGCTGAGCTTGGCCGCAAAGCGCACGGCGCGGATGATGCGCACGGGGTCCTCGCGGTAGCGCGTGGCCGGGTCGCCGATCATGCGCAGCACGCGTTTCTTGGCGTCCTCGATGCCCTTGTGGAAGTCCACCACGACCTCGGTCTCTGGGTCGTAGTACATGGCGTTGACGGTGAAGTCGCGCCGCGTGGCGTCCTCGTCCTGCGGGCCCCAGACGTTGTCGCGCAGCACGCGGCCGCTGGCGTCCACGGCATGGTGCATGCCGGCCAGCTGGGCCTTGCTGGTCTTTTCGTTGCCCCCCACCTGCTCGGCTGCCGCGTTGTCCATGTAGGCGCGGAAAGTGGAGACCTCGATCACCTCATGCTCGCGCCCGCGGCCGTGCACCACGTGCACGATGCGAAAGCGCTTACCGATGATGAAAGCACGCCGGAACAGGCCCTTGACCTGCTCGGGCGTGGCGTTGGTGGCCACGTCGAAGTCCTTGGGCTTGAGGCCCAGCAGCAGGTCGCGCACCGCGCCGCCGACGATGTAGGCCTCGTAGCCCGCCTGCTTGAGTGTGCGCACCACGTCGCTGGCGCGGCGGTCCACCAGTTCGGGGTTGATGCCGTGCACCGCGGCGGGCACTTCCGCACGCTTGCCAAAGCGGCCGCGTGTGCCACGGCCCGCGCCGGCGGCGCCCTTGCCCAGCAGTTTGTCGATGAAGGTCTTGATCATGGGTGTGGGGGAAACAGGTCCAGAATGCGCCAGCCGCGCTGGGAAGCCAGTGCGCGCAGGCGTGGATCGGGGTTGGTGGCGACGGGATGATCCACCTTTTCCAGCAGCGGCACATCGTTCATGGAGTCACTGTAGAACGTGCTGTCCACGTCCGTCCAGCGCAAGCCGCGCTCGGCCAGCCACTGCTCCATGCGCTGCACCTTGCCCTCGCGCATGGAGGGCACGCCGCGAATGCCGCCGGTGATCCAGCCGTCGTCGCCGCGCTCCAGCTCCACGGCGACCAGCTGATCCACGCCCAACGCCAGGGCGATGGGGCGGGTGACGAACTCGTTGGTGGCGGTGATGATGAGCACCTCGTCGCCCGCGTCGCGGTGGCGCTGCACCAGCGCGCGCGCTTCCTCGCGCAGCGCGGGCTGGATCACCTCGCGCATGAACTGAGCGTGCGCCAGGGCCGCCGCCTCGGCGCCGCGCTGGCGAATGGCGTCGGTCGCGAAGCGCACGTAGTCGTGCACGTCCAGCCGCCCGGCGACGTAGTCGTCGTAGAACGCCTTGTTGCGCCGGCCGAACTCTTCGCGGTCGGCCCAGCCGATGCGGATGGTGAATTCGCCCCACTCGTAGTCGGAATCCAGGGGCAGCAGGGTGTGGTCCAGGTCGAACAGGGCCAGTCGGCGGCGTTGTACCTGCGTGTCAAAGGTCATGCGTTGATTGCAATGGGTGGATGAAAGCGCCCTGCACCGATGGCCGCGCGCTACTCGGTCTCCAGCATGGTCTTGAGCAGCGGGACGGTGACGGCGCGCTGCGTGCGCAGCGCAAAGCTGTCGAGCCGGTCCAGCAGCTGCATGAGGCTGCCCAGGTCGCGCGAAAAGCGGCCCAGCATGTAGTTCATGACCTCATCGGCCAGGAAGATGCCGCGCGCATCGGCCTGCTGGCGCAGCACGGCGCGACGCTCCTGCTCGTCCAGCAGCTGGAGCTGGAACACGTGGCCCCAGCCCAGCCGTGTGCGCAGGTCGTCGCGCAGCGGCAGGTCGGCCGGCGGCAGGTCGCCCGCGGCCAGTACCCAGCGGGGCGCTCCTTCGGTGGGGTTGATGGCGTTGACAAACCAGTTGAAAGCCGCCGCCTGCTGCGCCGTGGTGTACAGGTGCACTTCGTCGAGCAGCACCGCGCTCCAGCGCTCGTCGAAGGCCGAGGGCAGCGCGACGGAGGCGTCGAGCCAGCCCACGCTGGCGCCCTGCCCGCGCAGCGCCTCGTACGTGGCCCGCAGCAGGTGCGACTTGCCGGTGCCCGTTTCGCCCCACAGGTAGGTAGGCACGGGCGAGCGCGGCGCGGCGCCACCGGCCACCGCCAGCCGCAGGTGCTGCAGTGCCTGCGCGTTGGGGCCGGCATGGAAGTTGTCGAGCGTGGGGCCGGTCACCAGGCCAATGTCCAGGGCCAGCTGCTTCATGGCGAGCGCCACCCGCGCAAGTGCGGCGCGCCCCGGCCTCCGCGCGCAATGCGGAGCGTGGCCGGGCCGTAACGGGATGGAGTGGATGGCATGGGAGGCAAGGTAGGGGACGCGCCGCGGTTCACCGCCGCGAAACCACGGAGGCACCCGGGAAGCGGGTGGCACGCAGGGCGTGCAACCCGCGATTTTAGTGCGTCGATGGCCCAGACGACCCGAGCCCGGGCCGCGTGCGGCGCAGCCCGCCGCGCGGGGGCATTCGCGGCCCGCCCGGGCGGACCCTTAAAATCCCCGCTTTCCGGCCCGCCGACCGCGGCCCTCAGCACTGACGCACATCCCATGAGTTCCTCTGCCCCCTCCACTCCCATCTCCTACAAAGACGCCGGCGTTGACATCGACGCAGGCGACGCGCTGGTCGAGCGCATCAAGCCGCTGGCCAAGAAGACCCTGCGCGAGGGGGTGATGGCGGGCATCGGCGGCTTTGGCGCGCTGTTCGAGGTGCCCAAGCGCTACCAGGAGCCGGTGCTGGTCTCGGGCACCGACGGCGTGGGCACCAAGCTCAAGCTGGCGTTCGAGTGGAACATGCACGACACCGTGGGCATCGACCTGGTGGCCATGAGCGTCAACGACGTGCTGGTACAGGGCGCCGAGCCTCTGTTCTTCCTGGACTACTTCGCCTGCGGCAAGCTGGACGTGGACACCGCCGCCGCAGTGGTGGGGGGTATCGCCCGTGGCTGTGAGCTGAGCGGCTGCGCACTGATCGGCGGCGAGACGGCCGAGATGCCCGGCATGTACCCCGACGGTG
Source organism: Diaphorobacter sp. ED-3 (assembly GCF_027625375.1). Taxonomy (NCBI): domain Bacteria; kingdom Pseudomonadati; phylum Pseudomonadota; class Betaproteobacteria; order Burkholderiales; family Comamonadaceae; genus Diaphorobacter; species Diaphorobacter sp. ED-3. The sequence continues at coordinate 2,881,876 of NZ_CP115182.1, forward strand.
AATACGACCTGGCCGGCTTTGCCGTGGGCGCGGTCGAGAAGTCGAAGATCCTCACCGGCCAGACGGTGAAACCCGGCGACGTGGTGCTGGGCCTGGCCTCCAGCGGCGTGCATTCCAACGGTTTTTCGCTGGTGCGCAAGTGCATCGAGCGCGCCGCGGCCGCCGGCACGCTGCCCGACACGCTGGACGGCAAGCCCTTCAAGGCCGCCGTCATGGAGCCCACGCGCCTGTACGTGAAGAACGTGCTGGCCGCGCTGGCACAGCATCCGATCAAGGCCCTGGCCCACATCACCGGTGGTGGCCTGCTGGAGAACATTCCGCGGGTACTGCCCGAAGGCACGGCCGCCCACCTGAAGGCCGGCAGCTGGCCGCAGACGGAGCTGTTCGCCTGGCTGCAAAAGACCGCCGGCATCGACGACATCGAGATGAACCGCACGTTCAACAACGGCATCGGGATGGTGGTGGTCGTGCCGGCGGAGGCCGCCGATGCCACGGCCGCCACGCTGCGCGCGCTGGGCGAGGCGGTGTACGCCATCGGTGCCATTGCCGAGCGTGGCGACGGCGCCGCCGTCGTCGTGGGCTGATCCAGCGCGATTGGCACGATGCCTTCGGGTCAGCCGCCGCAAGGCTCCGCCGCCACGCCTGCCGCCCTGAGGCCGCCATTCGCGCCCGCCACGCGGGGCGTGGTGATCGCCAGCTACGTGCTGATGGGCGCCGCGCTGCTGCTCGTGATGCTGCGCGGGCTGCTGCCCGGGCTTCTGTGCGTGTGCCTGGGTTTTCTGCTCACGCGTTGGCTCGCGCCACGCCTGGCGTGGTTCCCGTCGCGCACGGCGAACAGCATGGCAACCCGCGGCCAGACGGCAGCCGCCACGCTGGTCATGCTGTCTCCCTTGCTGCTGCTGGCGCTGGCGCTGTCGCATTCGCGCACCTATATCGTCGACGCCCCCCAGCAATACCGCGAACTGCTGGACTTCCTGGCCCGCACCGTGCTGGAACTGCGGCTGAAGCTGCCCACCGACATCGCGGCCCAGTTGCCCGAAGGCGCCGCCGAAATCCAGCGCACCATCGCCGCCTATCTGGCCGCCAAGGCCGGCGCCCTGGCCATGGCGGGGCGCGCCTGGCTCACGGGCCTGCTGTATGCCTATGTGGGCCTGCTGATCGGGGCACTGGCCGCCGTGCGCAGCGTGGGCGCTTCACGCGGCCCCTTGGCACAAGAGCTGGTGCTGCGCATCGCGCGTATGGGAGAGGCCTTCCGTCAGATCGTCGCGGCGCAGTTCTGGATTGCCGCCTTCAACACGCTGCTCACCGCACTGTTCCTGTTGCTGGTGCTGCCCCTGTGGGACTTGGACCTGCCCTACACCCCCGCGCTGATCACCCTGACCTTCGTGGCCGGCCTGGTGCCCATCGTGGGCAACCTGCTGTGCAACGCGGTCATCACGCTGGTGGGACTGTCGGTATCGCCCGTTGCGGCCGTGGCCTGCCTGGCCTTCCTGATCCTGATCCACAAGGCCGAGTACGTGATCAACGCCAAGGTCGTCGGGCGGCGCACCCACATGGGCGTGTGGGAGCTGCTGTCGGTGATGTTCGTGGCCGAAGCCGTCTTCGGCCCTGCGGGGCTGGTGGCGGCACCGCTGTTCTACGCCTACCTGAAGAAAGAGCTGGAAGCCGCGCGGCTGGTATAACCGCCGCGCCGCAAAAACCATAGCTGCTAGCGCTTATCCAGCAAGCGCTGCAGGGCTTTTTCACCCTCAAACCCTCTTCCCGCGTCCGGCGCGGCGCCTGGCCCCCATCGCGCGCCCCGCACCCGGGATGACACTCGCCAGCGCCTGCGATGTTGGGCTATTCTGGCGGCTGGCGCGCAGTGCGCCAGACACATCGTCATCACAGCCATAAGGGAGACTTTGCATGACCATTCTCGTCGCCTACGTTCCACGCCCCGAAGGCCGGGCCGCGCTGGACAAGGGCATCGAAATCGCCACCCGCCGCAATGAACGCCTGGTCGTCGTCAACGCCGGCCCCGGCGGGCGCCAGGAAGACCCCAGCATCGTCAACGGCTACGAGGCCGAACGTGTGGAGGAGCGCCTGGCCACGCTGCCGATCGAGGCCGAGTTCAAGCAGTTCGTGCGCGGCAAGAGCACCATCGAGGAGATCGAGGAAATGGTCGCGACGCTGCAGGTATCCGTGCTGGTGATCGGCCTGCGCAAACGCTCGCCCGTCGGCAAGCTGCTGCTGGGCAGCATGGCGCAGGAGATTTTGCTCAACGTCGATTGCCCGGTATTGGCCGTCAAGGCCGCTTAAAGGCACGTCCGAGCGCCCCAGGGCGCTCGGCTCCCCCGGCCTCCGCTTGCCTTGGCGTGGACTGGACACCCGCCCAGTCGTCAATCGTCAGTACCGCTCGGGCACGATCATGCTGCCGGGTGTGGGCTGGCGCAGGTAGTCCGGGTGGCGCACGCGGTCGGGCAGCACCACCTCGGTATGCGGCACATCGGCATACGGCAGCTGCTCCAGCAAGTGGGCGATGCAGTTGAGGCGCGCTTTCTTCTTGTCCACGGCCTGCACCACCCACCATGGGGCCTCGGGGATGTGGGTGCGCTCCAGCATCGCCTCCTTGGCCTTGGTGTATTCCTCCCAGCGCACGCGGCTCTCCAGGTCCATGGGGCTCAGTTTCCACTGCTTGAGCGGGTCGTGGATGCGCCCCAGGAACCGCAGGTGCTGCTCCTCGTCGGAGATCGAGAACCAGTACTTGATGAGCCGGATGCCTGAGCGCACGAGCATCTTCTCGAACTCCGGCACGCTGCGGAAGAACTCCTCGTACTCCTCCTCCGTGCAAAAGCCCATCACTTTCTCGACGCCCGCGCGGTTGTACCAACTGCGGTCAAAGAGCACGATCTCGCCTGCCGCGGGCAGGTGCGCCACATAGCGCTGGAAGTACCACTGCGTGCGCTCGCGGTCATTGGGCGCAGGTAGCGCCGCCACGCGCACCACGCGCGGGTTCAACCGCTGCGTAATGCGCTTGATCACCCCGCCCTTGCCGGCGGCATCGCGCCCCTCGAAGATCACCACCACCTTCTGCCTTGAGTGCTGCACCCAGTCCTGCAGCTTGACCAGCTCGCCCTGCAGGCGGAACAGCTCCCGGAAATACTGCTGGCGTGCCAGCCGGTCCACGGGCGCCTGCAGGCCGTGCTCATCGAAGGCGCGGTCCTCGATCTCCAGCTCCAACTCCTCGTCATAGCCGTCGGCCAGATCGTCGGCGATGCGTTCCATGAGTTCGTGGGAATTGATCTCGGATATATGCGGCATGACTGGTACCTTCTCGGCAGGCAGAAGATGGTGACAACTCTTCGTGTCCAGCACATGACATGGTGCGCTTTTGCCATGTTTTTGTCACATGGCACGCTTGGCCTGGATCAGAAACGGCGCAGTTCTTTCACGCGCTGTGCGATCGCAGGGGCATCTTCGGCACCCGCAGCGTGGGCCAGATAGGTCTCCAGGTTCTCCAGCGCTTGCAGGGATGCGCCGCTCTCCGCATACGCCAGGCCGCGGTCGCGCCACTCGCTCCAGGCATCGGGCAGCAACACGATGAGCCGGTCCTGCACCGCCACCAGGCGACTCCAGTCCTGGCGCGCGCGGTGGATTTCCTTCAGATTGCGCAGCATGCGCGCAAGAATGTCCCGCTCCGTGGCGGCCTGCAGATACAGGCCCAGCGGAGCTTCGTCCTCCAGCGGTCCGTGTCCGCGGCGAAAAGGTTCCAGCCGCTCGCCCAGCGCTTCGCGCGAGAGGGAAAGCCCCGTCATCGGGTCCATCACGACCTGGCCCGTGGGCATGAGCACCTTGACCAGGAAATGCCCGGGAAAGGCCACCCCGTGCGCACGCAGGCCCACGCCCTGCGCCAGCTCCAGCCACAGCACCGCCAGCGAGATGGGAATGCCGCGCCGCTTCTCCAGCACGACGTGCAAATAGCTGTTACCCGGCGCGTAGTAGTCGTTGAGATTGCCCGCAAAGCCCAGTTCGCCAAAGAAGAACTGGTTGAGCAGATTGAGCCGCAGCAGCGGTTCGGCATCCTGCGCAATGCGCCGCTGCAGCCGCGCCTGCAGGCGGTCCATCTCGTCCAGGAACTGCTGCACATCCAGGCGCGGATACTCGTCCTGCGCGATGCAGGCCGCCGACTCCAGCAACGCGATGGCGCCGCCCTGCGGCACCTGGACCAGCGACGCGAAATACTCCAGCGGCGTGGGAACGGAATAGCTCAACGCCATGCGCCCTCTCCCTTCAGCGGCGCAACAGCTGGCGCAGCTTGAGCCCGCAGGCCCACAGCGCGCCAAAGTACAGCGCGGCCGATGCGGCGAGCAGCAGCGCCAGCAGTCCCGCACGCTGCAAGCTGTGCGCCCGCAGCGCCAGCCAGTCGAAGTGGTGGGAGGCCCAGAGCAGGAACACGGCCAGCAGCGCACTGGCGGCAATCACCTGCAGCGCAAACCGGCCCCAGCCTTCGCGCGGGCGAAAGCTTCCCCGCCGCAGCAGCCCCGTGAGCAGCCACAGGGCGTTGATGAGCGCACCCAGGCCAATCGACAGCGCCAGCCCCGCGTGCGCCAGCAGGGGCACCAGCGCGGCATTCATGATCTGCGTGGCCACCAGCACCACGATGGCGATGCGCACGGGCGTGCGGATATCCTGGCTGGCGTAGTAACCCGGCGCCAGCACCTTGATGGCTACCAGGCCCAGCAACCCCGCTCCATAGCCTGCCAGCGCCACGGAGATCTGCCGCACGTCGCCGTCGTTCAGCGCACCATGGTGGAACAGCGTGGCCACCAGCGGCGTTGCGAAGGTCAGCAGTCCCACGGCGCAGGGTACGGCCAGCAGCACCACGATGCGCAGCCCCCAGTCCAACATGGCCGAGTAGCGTTCACCATCTCCCGCAGCCTTGGCGGCCGACAACTGCGGCGTGAGCACCACGCCCAGCGCCACGCCCAGCAGGGCCGTGGGAAATTCCATGAGGCGGTCGGCATAAAACAGCCATGTCACGCTGCCCGGCGTGAGATAGGACGCGATCTGCGTGTTGATCATCAGCGAGATCTGCGCCACCCCCACGCCCAGCAACGCCGGCGCCATCAGGGTAAGAATGCGGCGCACGCCTGGGTCCTGCCAGGCACTGCGTACCCTGCCCCAGGTCATGCCGATGCGGGGCAGCAGCCCCAGGCGGCGCAATGCGGGCAGTTGCACCGCCAGTTGCAGCACCCCGCCGCCCATCACCCCGCCCACCATGGCGTAGATGGGCTCTATGCCCCGCGCCGCCAGCTGTGGCGCGCCCAGCCAAGCGGCCGCGATCATGCACAGGTTCAGCAGCACGGGTGTGGCGGCCGGCACGCCAAAGCGCTTCCAGGTGTTGAGCACGCCCGCCGAAAGGGCCACCAGCGACATGAATCCAATGTAGGGGAACATCCAGCGCGTCATGAACACGGCGGCGTCGAACCCCTCCGGACTCTGGCGCAACCCGCTGGCCAGCGCCCACACGAGCAGCGGCGCTCCTACCACCCCCAGCACGCAGGTCAGCAGCAGCGCCCAGAACAGCGCCGTGGCCACGGCGTTCACAAGTGCATGGGTGTCCTCATCGCCATGCTGCGCCTTGTGCGCGGCCAGGACGGGCACGAAGGCCTGGCTGAACGCCCCTTCGGCGAACAAGCGGCGAAACAGGTTGGGAATGCGAAAAGCGACGTTGAAAGCGTCTGTCAGAACGTTGGCGCCGAACATCGAGGCCATGAGCAGATCACGCACCAGGCCCGTCACGCGGGAGGCCAGGGTCAACAGCGATACGGTGGAAGCGGCTTTGAACAGGGACACCGGCGCAAGTGTATGCGTTTGGCGTCGCGCCACGCCCGAAATGGCGGCTGCGCTATAATGGCCGGCTTTGCTGACAACATCCTCAGACACAAGGAACACATACCATGGCATCTGGAAAGCCAAAGAAAAAGAACCCCCGCCTGGCATCGGGCCGCAAGCGCGCCCGCCAAGGCCTCAAGCTGAACGCAGCCAACACCTCGCTGCGCTCCAAGTACCGCACCGCCGTCAAGAACGTCGAGAAGGCTGTTCTGGCCGGTGACAAGACCAAGGCAACCGAGTTGTTCGCCAAGGCCCAGTCCGTGCTGGACACCATCGCCGACAAGGGCATCTTCCACAAGAACAAGGCAGCTCGCGACAAGAGCCGCCTGTCCGCCAAGGTGAAAGCCTTGGCTCTGGCAGCCGCCTAAATTCACCGCCTGCCCCGCGCAGGCCAACAGCCCGGGTGGCTCGCCACCCGCCGTTTGTAACGGGTGCGCTGTCAGCAAAGCAGAGAAACCGCCTCCGGGCGGTTTTTTTGTGCCCGGCGCTGCTCGGCACAGCACCCCGGGGGCACACACGCCCACCCAAAAGAAAAGGCCTGTGTTGTCAGGCCTTGGGATCGGGGAGCAGGCAGGCTTCGACGACCTGCAAGTTGTTGTCTCTGGCAAAGTTGAGCACGAAGTCCCACGCCATGGGCTCGTGCGCCTGCAGGTCGCGGTGGACCACCACGCACTTCACTCCGTTCATGCTGGTAGGAATGCACCAGGGGGAGTAGTTCAGGTGGCTGCCAGGCACGGCACCGCCGGGGCGGAACTGGCTCATGACCCCCGCCAGGCGCTCGGCCCAGTCGCTGGGCCGAAAGGTCCTCCCTTCGAGGGTAATGCCTTGGATGAAGACTTCTTTGGAGGAGGGAGCAACCATCGGGTTCGGGTCGTGTAAGGGGCGCCGACCTTGTGCGTCGGCGTGGCACGGATTCTAACTCTTATATAAGAGCTACCCTCCAATGCCCCAGCACCGCCTGCCAGCATTGAATGCAAGCGCAGCGCATGACTGTGATGCGCAATCTTCAATGGTGCGCGCGGGGGCAGCCCCTAGAATCGCATTTCCCTTTTTGGGGCTGTTCCCCGTTTCCCTCTCTTGTCAGGAGATGTCCGCATGACCGCATTTGTCGAGGCTGCCTCGCCCCACGTGATGAACACCTATGGCCGCGTACCCATCGCGCTGGAGCGAGGCCAGGGCGTGCGTGTGTGGGACGTGAACGGCAAGCAGTACCTCGACGGACTGGGCGGCATCGCCGTGAATACGCTGGGCCACAACCATCCCAAGCTGGTGCCGGCGCTGCAGGACCAGATCGCCAAGCTGATCCACACCTCCAACTACTACCATGTGCCGGGACAGGAAAAGCTGGCCCAGCTGCTGACCGAGCGCGCGCACATGACCAACGTATTCTTCTGCAGCACCGGCCTGGAGGCCAACGAGGCTGCCATCAAGATCGCGCGCAAGTACGGCGTGGACAAGGGCATCGAAAAACCCGTGATCGTGGTCTACGACCATGCCTTCCACGGGCGCTCCATCGCCACCATGACCGCCACCGGCAACCCCAAGGTGCGCAACGGCTTCGGCCCGCTGCTGGAGGGCTTCCTGCGCGTGGCGCCGAATGACATCGAGGCGCTGCAGGAGGCCACCGAAGGCAACCCCAACATCGTCGCCGTGATGATGGAGCCCATCCAGGGCGAAGGCGGCCTGCATCCCATGCGCGCCGACTACCTGCAGCAGGTGCGCGCGCTGTGCGACGCCAACGGCTGGCTGCTGATGCTTGACGAGGTGCAGGCCGGCATGGGCCGCACCGGCAAGTGGTTTGCCCACCAGTGGGCCGGCATTGTCCCGGACGTGATGACGCTGGCCAAGGGCCTGGGCTCGGGCGTGCCCGTGGGTGCGGTGCTGGCGCACGGCGCCGCCGCGCAGGTGCTCAAGCCGGGCAACCACGGCTCCACCTTCGGCGGCAACCCGCTCGCTATGCGCGCGGGTGTGGAAACCATCCGCATCATGGAAGAAGACGGCCTGCTGCAAAACGCCGCGGACGTGGGCGCCCACCTGAAGGCCGAGTTGCAGCGCGCACTGGGTGAGACCGCTGGCGTGAACGAAGTCCGCGGCCAGGGCCTGATCATTGGCATGGAGTTGGACCGCCCCTGCGGCGTGCTGATCGATCGCGCGGCCGAGGCCGGCCTGCTGCTGTCGGTGACCGCCGAGCGCGTGATCCGCCTGGTGCCCGCGCTCACCCTCACGCGCGCAGAGGCCGACGAGATCGTCGCCCTGCTCACACCCCTGGTGCAGACCTTCCTGTCTGAATGAAGAAGATCGACCGCGTATGAAGCACTACCTGCAATTCACCGACTTCACCGCCGACGAATACAACTACCTGTTCTCGCGCGCCGCCATCATCAAGGGCAAGTTCAAGAGCTACGAGAAGTACCACCCGCTAGCCGACCGCACCCTGGCCATGATCTTCGAGAAGGCCAGCACCCGCACGCGTGTGAGCTTCGAGGCCGGCATGTACCAGCTGGGCGGCAGCGTGGTGCACCTGACCACGGGCGACAGCCAGTTGGGCCGCGCCGAGCCCATCGAGGACAGCGCGCGCGTGATCAGCCGAATGACCGACCTGGTGATGATCCGCACCTTCGGCCACGACAAGATCGAGCGCTTCGCAGAATACTCGCGCGTGCCCGTCATCAACGGCCTGACCAACGAGTTCCATCCTTGCCAGATCATGGCGGACCTGTTCACCTACATCGAGCACCGCGGCTCGATCGCGGGCAAGGTCGTCGCCTGGGTGGGCGACGGCAACAACATGGCCAACACCTGGCTGCAGGCGGCCGATCTGCTGGGCTTCACCGTGCACGTGAGCACCCCCGGCGGCTACGAGGTGGACGAGAAGCTCGCCTTCGGCGGCAAGCCCCACCGCGCGGGCTGCTACAAGGTCTTTGCCGATCCCATGGATGCCTGCCGCGGCGCCGACCTGGTGACCACCGACGTGTGGACCAGCATGGGCTACGAGGCCGAGAACGAAGCGCGCCGCAAGGCCTTTGCCGACTGGTGCGTGGACGCCGAGATGATGGCCGTGGCCAAGCCCGACGCGCTGTTCATGCACTGCCTGCCCGCGCACCGCGGCGAGGAGGTGATGGCCGACGTGATCGACGGCCCCCAGTCCGTCGTCTGGGACGAGGCGGAAAACAGGATGCACGTGCAGAAGGCACTCATGGAGTACCTGCTGCTCGGCCGCGTCTAAACCCATCCCGCATCCCACCCATGGCCCCGGCGCAACTCCACCCCACGCGCCCGGGCCATCCACCCTGCCCCGCCCGCCAGCGCCCGCTGGCGCCTGAACTGCACGCGGCCGCCCGGCGCATGGCGGCACGCGTGCATGCGCTGCAGGTGCGCATTCATACCTTCTACCTGAAGTTCCTCCAGGGCCACACCTAGCGGCCCGGTTCTGCGCGGCAGGCGCCCCAGCGCATGCCCGCCCTCCCATCGCTCCCCCTGATCGCCCGCGATCCCCGGTGCCAGCCGCGCGTCGCACCTGGGATGGGGCCCGTTGCCGATGCACCAGAACCCGAGGAACCTGCATGTCCGTCCCCGTCCACCCCTGCCTGCACTGCGGTGCATGCTGCCAGAACTACCGCGTGGAGTTCTCCGTCTATGAACTGCAGTCCATGGGCGGGCGCGTGCCCGACGCCCTGGCCCATGAGGCCGGAGGCAACCGCTACCGCATGAACGGCACCGAGCGCCACCCCGTGCGCTGCGTGGCACTGGCCGACCTGGGCAACGGCTGCATCGGCTGCGGCATCTACGACCAGCGTCCCCAGCCGTGCCGCGACTTTCCGTTCGCCTCCTACGGTTGCCACGACACGCGCGCCAAGCTGGGCCTGCCGCCGTTGACGGATGGCGACACGCAGGAGTGGCCGCAGGCCGCTTGAAGTGGTTCTTCAAAAAGAAGAGCTGCTGGCGCTTTCCAGGCAATGATTTCAGATAGTTTTGATACTGAAACCTTTGCCTGACAAGCGCCAGCAGCTATGCTTTTAGGCCCGCGACCGGGCTGTCCCGGCTTCAGGGCTTGCGTGCCGGCGCGCAGCGGTCTCCGGCGCAGGCATTGCAGCCCCCGCAACTGCTGCCGGTCTTGGCCATGGGCGCCAGTGCCGGATGCACGCGCGCGGCGCGGGCGCGCCAGCGCTGTGGCAGCCAGCGCCACAGCAGCGCCAGGGCGGCCACGGCCACGATCACGGCGGTGAGAATGTCTTGCCACATGGTTCTGCTCCTTGGTGACGGTTTTCAACCACCGCCCAGCGCCAAGGCCACGCGGTAGGTGATGAAGCTGGCCGCATAGGCCAGTGCGAAGAGATAGCCCGTCATGACGAGCGGCCAGCGCCAGCCGTTGGTCTCGCGGCGCACGGCGGCGATGGTGGAGACGCACTGCGGCGCGAAGATGAACCACACCAGCAGCGACAGCGCCGTGGCCAGCGACCATTGCGCCGCCAGCATGGGTGCGAGCTGCGCGGCCGTGTCGTCGGCCGAAGCGGCAATCGCGTACACCGTGCCCAGAGCACTCACCGCCACCTCGCGCGCGGCCATGCCGGGCACCAGGGCGATGCTGATCTGCCAGTTGAAGCCGATGGGCGCAAAGATCACCTCCAGCGCCGCGCCGATGCGCCCGGCGAAGCTGTATTCGATGGCCGGCCCCGTGGCGTCGGCCGGCGGCGCGGGGTACGACGACAGGAACCACAGCAGGATGGTGACCAGCAGGATGATGCCGCCCACGCGGCGCAGGAAGATGCCCGCGCGCTCCCACAGCCCCAGCGCCAGGTTGCGCACGCTGGGCCAGCGATAGGCGGGCAGCTCCATCAGCAGCGGCGTGGCGCCGTCGCCGCGCCGCGCGAGCCGCGCAACGGCCGCCACGGCCATGGCGCTCACGATGCCGCCCAGGTACAGCGCGAACAGCACCAGCCCCTGCAGGTTGAACAGCCCCGCCACCGTGCGATCAGGAATGAAGGCCGCGATGAGCAGCGCGTACACCGGCAGGCGGGCCGAACAGGTCATCAGCGGCGCGATGAGGATGGTGACGAGCCGGTCGCGCCAGTCCGGAATGGAGCGCGTGGCCATGATGCCCGGCACCGCGCAAGCGAAGCTGGACAGCAGCGGGATGAACGAGCGTCCCGACAGGCCGACGGTGCCCATTACCCGGTCCAGCAGGAAGGCCGCGCGCGGCAGGTAGCCGGATTCCTCCAGCGCCAGGATGAAGAAGAACAGGATCAGGATCTGCGGCAGGAACACCAGCACCCCGCCTGCGCCGGCGATCACGCCGTCGGCCAGCAGGCTGCGCAGCGGCCCCTCGGCCATGTGGGCGTTCAGCCATTCGGCCACGGCGGCCGTGGCGCCTTCGATCCAGCCCATGGGCACCTCTGCCCAGCTGAACACGGCCTGGAACATCAGGAACAGCGTCACCGCCAGCAGCAGCGTGCCCCACAGCGGGTGCAGCACCACGGCGTCGATGCGGTCGTCGCGCTGCAGGCGCAGCGCGGGCTCGCGCACGGCCAGCCCCATGATGCGGCGCACTTCCTGGTGCAATTGCTGCACGCGCTGCGGGCGGTCTTCCTCCAGCGCATTGACGGGCGGTGGCGCCTGCGTGCCCACGGCGGCGCCGCGGGCGGCCTGCGGGGTGGCCGTGTCCAGCCACTGCAGCAGCTCGCGCGCCCCGTCGGCGCGCACGCCCACGGTGGTCACCACGGGCAGGCCCAGTTCGCGCGCCAGGACTTCGCGGTCGATCTGGATGCCCTGCTGCTGTGCCATATCACTCATGTTCAGCACCAGCACCATGGGCAGGCCCAGGTCGCGCGCCTCCAACACCAGGCGCAGGTTCAGGCGCAGGTGCGTGGCATCGGTCACGCAGACCAGCAGCTCGGGCATGGCCTCTCCTGGGCGGCGGCCGGTGACCACATCGCGGGTGACGGCCTCGTCCAGGCTCTGCGCGTGCAGGCTGTAGGCGCCGGGCAGGTCCAACACGCGCACGCGCCGGCCGCTGGCGGTGGTGAACAGGCCTTCCTTGCGCTCCACGGTGACGCCCGCGTAGTTGGCCACCTTCTGGCGTGCGCCGGTCAGCACATTGAACAGCGCCGTCTTGCCGCAGTTGGGGTTGCCCAGCAGCGCGATGTGCAGGGGAGATGCCGCCGTGCTCATGCCGCGGCCTCCAGCGCATCCACGCGCACCTGCACCAGGGCCGCCTCATGGCGGCGCAGGGCAAAAGTGGCCTGGCCCACGCGAACGGCCAGGGGGTCGGCCGCGGGAAAGCCCCGGGCAATCACGCGCACGGGCTCGCCGGGCAGGAAACCGATCTCCATCAGGCGCAGCACCATGGCCTGCGACCGGCCATCCTGCGCTGGCAGCAGCCCGGCAACCGTGGCCGGCACGCCATGCGGCAAGGTATCCAGCCCCCGCGGCTGCGCGGCGTCATTCCCCGTGTGAAGCATGTTGTATTGCAGTCAATGAATAAAAGTAATTCTCATTCTAATGGAACTGCACGCTGCTGGATTGATGCACATCAGGACCTGTGGCGCGTCACAATGGCACCCCCTGCGACGTACGCCATGACCACTCTTCACCCCTGCCTGACCTGTGGCGCCTGCTGCGCCAGCTTTCGCGTGGACTTCTCGGTACATGAGACGGAGGAGCTGGGCGGCTGCGTTCCCGATGGGCTGGTGGTGCCGGTCACGGACCACACTGCACGCATGCGGGGCACGGACCATGCGCAGCCGCGCTGCTCGGCCCTCACGGGCCAGGTGGGCCTGCGCGCGGCCTGCGGCATCTACGAGTGGCGCCCCTCGCCCTGCCGCGAATTCGAAGCCGGCAGCGCTGCCTGCAACCGCGCCCGCCAGCGCCACCATCTGCCGGCACTGGACGGGCTGGTGCTCTGAACGCCGCAGGACCCGCTTTCACACGGGCAACCCGCCGATGCGCCCCTTGAACTCCTGCAGCGAAAAATAGGTCTGTACCTGGCGCACGCCGGGCAGGCGGTGCAGGCGCCGCTGCAGCAGCTCGGAATACGCGTCCAGGTCGGTCGTCACGACCACCAGCAGGAAGTCCGCGGGGCCCGAGATGCCGTGGAACAGCACCACCTCGGGAATGGCGCACACCGCCTCCTCGAACGCCACGGACAGCGCCTCCGTCTGGTGGTCGATGCCCACCATCACGAAAGCCATCACACCCAGCCCCACCGCACGCCGGTCCAGCTGCGCGTGGTAGCCGCGCACTACCCCGGCGTCCTCCAGCCGCTTCACGCGCCGCCAGCAGGGCGACTGCGACAGGTGCGCCATTTCGGCCAGTTCGCCGGAGGTCAGGCGGGCGTTGTCCTGCAGCGCGCGCAGCAGCTGGCGGTCGGTACGGTCGATCTCGGCTTGCATGATTTAACCCAAAAATGTCTCTGTGAGAATGGATTATCCAAATGAGTCACCCATCAGGGATAAACCATTTACCCACCCCTCCGCCGCGCATAGCATGCGCGGCATGACCGCCACCTCCACGCCATCGCCCGCGCTGTGGGACATCTCTGCCCCCGTGCATGCGGGTAGCCCGGTGTTCCCGGGCGATACACCCTACCAGCAGCAGTGGAGCGCCACACTGGGCCCCGGCTGCCCGGTGAACGTGAGTGCACTCACGCTCTCGCCCCACGTGGGCACGCACGCTGACGCGCCCCTGCACTACGCAGCGGACGGCGCAGCCATCGGCGCCCTGCCGCTGGAAGCCTTCATCGGCCCCTGCCGCGTGGTGCATGCGCTGGACTGTGGGCCGCTCATCGAATGGCCCCACATTGCCCATGCAATGACGGGCACTTTGCCGCCGCGGGTGCTGGTGCGCACCTACGCCCGCATGCCCGTGGACCGCTGGGACGCGGGCCTCACGGCCTACGCGCCCGACACCATCGAGCGCCTGGCCGACGCCGGCGTAGTGCTCGTGGGCATCGACACCGCCAGCATCGACCCCGCCGGCAGCAAGCCGCTGCTCAGCCACCAGGTGATCCGCCGGCGTGGCCTGCGCGTGCTGGAGAACCTGGTGCTGGACGATGTGCCCGAGGGCGACTACGAACTCATCGCACTGCCGCTCAAGCTCACCACGGCCGACGCATCGCCCGTGCGCGCCGTGCTGCGTGCGCTGCCGCCGCGCGCATGACTATTAAGCCGTTTTAGCCTCTAACGCTCATGCAGCAAGCGCTAACAGCTACTTTATTAATAGCACAAACCACATGACTACCTTGCAAGAGTGCCGCACACGCGATGCGCAGGACCCGCTGCGCAGCCTGCGCGACCATTTCAGCCTGCCCGAGGACGTGATCTACCTGGACGGCAATTCTCTGGGCGCCCTGCCCCGCGCCACGCCGGCGCGCGTGGCCCATGTAGTGCAGCAGGAATGGGGACAGGACCTCATCACCTCGTGGAACAAGGCTGGCTGGGTCAGCATGCCGCAGCGCCTGGGCAACCAGTTCGCCCCCTGGATCGGTGCAGGGCCGGACCAGGTGGTGTTCACCGACACCGCCTCGGTCAACCTGTACAAGGTGCTGTCGGCTGCCGCGCGCGTGGCCCGCGCGGACCATCCCGGTCGCACCCAGCTCGTCAGCGAGCGCAGCAACTTCCCCACCGACCTGTACATCGCCCAGTCCGTGTGCCAGGAGTACGGACTGGAGTTGGTGCTGGTGGAGCCCGAGGAAATCGCCACGCGGCTGACGCCCCAGGTCGCCGTCCTGCTGCTCACCCACGTGAACTACCGCACCGGCGCCATGCACGACATGGCAGCCGTGACCGCGCAGGCGCACGCCCACGGCATTCTGTGCGTCTGGGACCTGTGCCACAGCGCGGGCGCCGTGCCCGTGCACCTGCTGGACGCGAATGCCGACTATGCGGTGGGCTGCAGCTACAAGTACCTGAATGGCGGCCCTGGCGCGCCCGCCTTCGTGTGGGTGCACCCGCGCCTGGCGGACCGCCCGGATGCGACATTTGCGCAGCCGCTGTCGGGCTGGTTCGGCCATGCCGCGCCCTTCGCCTTCACGCCCGACTACCAGCCCGCACCGGGTATCGCACGCTACCTCTGCGGCACGCAGCCCATCGTGAGCCTGTCGGCCCTGCAGTGCGGGCTGGACATCTTTACCGCCGCCGAGCCTCTGGGCGGCATGGCGGCGCTGCGCGCCAAGTCGCTCGCACTGACCGACCTGTTCATCGCGCTGGTCGAGGAGCACTGCGCCGGCCACGGCCTGGGACTGGCGACGCCGCGCGATCATGCGGCGCGCGGCTCGCAGGTGTGCCTGACACGCGGCGAGGGCCTGGGCGTTCAGGGCGTCGGCAGCGGGGCCTACGCCATCGTGCAGGCCCTGATCGCGCGCGGCGTGGTCGGCGACTTCCGCAAGGGTGACGGCGGCAAGCACCTGGACATCCTGCGCTTTGGCTTCACGCCGCTGTATGTCGGCTTTGAAGACGTGTGGAATGCCGTGCAGCACCTGCGCCAGGTGCTGGAATCCGGCGAATGGCGCAAGCCCGAGTTCAACCACCTCAACGCCGTGACCTGACCATGACCTGCCCCCACCACCCCAGCGCATCCTCCGGCGCCACCGAAGCCATCGTGCGCCAGGAGGGCGCACAGCTCGACTTCAGCCACAGCATGAGCTATGGCGACTACCTGCAGTTGGACAGCGTGCTGGGCGCGCAAAAGCCCCTGTCGCCCGCGCACGACGAGATGCTGTTCATCGTGCAGCACCAGACCAGCGAGCTGTGGATGAAGCTCATGCTGCATGAGCTGCACGCGGCCATCGCCCATATCGCGCGTGACGAGTTGCCGCCCGCTTTCAAGATGCTGGCGCGCGTGTCCAAGATCCTCGAGCAGCTGGTGCACGCCTGGGACGTGCTGGCCACCATGACGCCGCCCGAGTACACCGCCATGCGCCCGTACCTGGGCCAGTCCAGCGGTTTCCAGAGCTACCAGTACCGGTGCATCGAGTTCGCCATGGGCAACAAGAACCCTGCCATGCTGCAGCCCCATGCCCACCACCCCGATCGCTTGGCCCAGGTGCAGGCGGCGTACGAGGCGCCCTCGCTCTACGACGAAGCACTGCGCCTGCTGGCGCGCCGCGGCCTGCCCGTGCCGGCCAGCCATACCGAACGCGACTGGCGCCAGCCCTACGAGGCCAGCGAAGCCGTGGAACAGGCCTGGTTGACCGTGTACCGCGATCCACAAAGGTATTGGGACCTGTACCAGCTGGGCGAGGAGCTCACCGACCTGGAAGATGCCTTCCGCCTCTGGCGCTTTCGCCACGTGACCACGGTGGAACGCGTGATCGGCTTCAAGCGTGGCACCGGCGGCACCGGCGGCGTGAGCTACCTGCGCAAGATGCTGGACGTGGTGCTGTTCCCCGAGATCTGGCGGCTGCGCACCGCGCTGTGAACTGCCGCCTCCCCGCCGCTCCATGAACAAAGGCCCCGCATGGCGGGGCCTTTGCACGGAGGGTCGTCCCGGCCGGTGCGCATGGCACCGGCGCGCCGTTGCGCGCCGTTACTTGGCGCTGGCGGAGACGGTGGTCGTCCGGTAGTCCGGGTGGCCCGTGATCTCGGACTCCGAGAACGGCATGCGCACCCACTGCTTGGCGCTGTAGGCCTTGGTGTAGTCGCCAAAATGCGGCGACGCCGGATCGTCGGACAGCGAGAACGTCAGGAAGGTGTGGGCCTGCACGCCGCTGGAGGGGAAGCTCACCACCTGCATGTATGAGTTGCCATGCGGCTGCCCGTCCATGCTGTAGCCGCCCGCCGTGATGTCGTTCTCGGAACAGGTGATGGTGAAGTAGCCCACGCCGCCACAGCCGCCGTACAGGGGAAATTTGGCACCGCCCTTCGTGGCAAACAGCACTTCGCCGCGCGGTGCATCCAGCGCGAACCCGCTCTGCCCCACGCGGCTGATGGCCGTGGCCATGGCCTGGCGCAGCGCGGTCACGGCCGCCACGTTGATACCGCGCGGGGTATTCAGCGGGTCGGCCGCGTCAAAGGGCACCGAGTACAGCCCCGTGGTGGGCACGCGGGTCCAGAACTCGTCCCACAGATGGGAGCCCCGGGACTCCTTGTTCCCGCGGTTGTCCCACGCACGCAGCGTGGCGCAGGCCTGCGTGGCGTCCACCGTGGCACCGTTCACCATCCATTGCGAGGGCGTGCAGATCAGCGTCAGGATCTCGTCCTTGAACCGCTCGGCCGAGAACACGCGGCTGTTCAGCACCATGTCGCGCACGATGGCGGCGCTGGCCTTGTTGCCGGTGTAGCCGTCGGTGCCGGCCAGCCGCTCCAGGGCCATGGTGTGGCCCAGGCGCGTGCGCAACGTCAACGCCGCCGTGCCCGCGGGACCGAAGATGGCCGGGTATCCCGTGAGCGGGGCATTCGCGTTGGACAGCCAGTAGCTGTCGTTCATGTTGCCCACATAGTCCTCGCGCAACAGGCTGGGCATGCGCGACGGGCCGATGGCGCCCTTTTGCTTGGAGTTCGCATCGGTCTGCCAGTCGCAGGCGCTGCGCGAGCCGTCGAAGAACGGCACGTTGGGCAGCGCCGCACCCACGGCCGCGCCGAACGGCGTGGTGCACGCGGCCACCTGCTCGGGCGACACGTTGGGCACCGCGCCGATGTCCGCGTACCAGACCCGCGCGCTGCCACGCCCCACGGCCACCGTGTTGACCCATGGAATCGCGGACTCTTCCTTCTGGATGGCCATGAACTCTTCCAGCGAACGCGCCTGGTTCCAGCGCATCCAGTTGCGGAAGGTGCGGAAGTTCTCGCCGTTGATGTCACGGATGGCGAAGGCCGTGCTCTGGCTCCAGGCCAGAGCGGGGTTGAGCCCCGCCAGGTTGACCAACGGCCCGTACTCGGAGGTGTACAGCGTGCGCGTCACATCGTTCAGCGTGCCGTCGGCATTGCGGCTGGCCACGGTGATGCTGCGCGGCGCCATCTTGACCGGCTGGCCGTCACGCAGGTAGGTGGTGGGGTCGCCCGACTGCAGCTGCAGCTGGAAGAAGCCGAAGCGCCGCGCCGTGGAGACCGTGTGGCTCCAGGCCACGTTGTCGTTGAAGCCGATCAGCACCAGCGGCACGCCCAGGAATCCGACGCCGCTGACGTTCACCTGATTGTCGATCGTGACCTGGGCCTGGTAGAACCGGTCCGGCCCCTTCCAGTACCAGTGGGGGTTGCCGAACATCACGCCGCTGGACTCGCCCGTGGCCGCCGGCGCAAAGCCATACATGTTGCTGCCGATGCCCGCGTCACCGCCCACCTGCAGGGCGGGAGGTGTGGTCAGGCGCTGGTCCAGGGACGGGGCGGTCTGCGCGTCTTGCGCCGCGCCGGCCTTGGCTGCGGCAGGGGCGACGGCATTGGCGATGGCCTCCACGAAATTGCTGTACCCCCCCGCCAGGTTGGCAGCGTACATGCGGCGCCAGACGTCCTCCTGCGTGATGGGCTGCACCCATGCCTCGCTGCGGCAGGCCGCGTGGGCCGTCCCTTTCTTGGCAACGTCCACGTACTGGTTGTAGCCGGCCACGAAGCCCTCGACCATCTGCCGCAGATTCTCGGGCTGCGCCGCGGCCATCTTCTGCACCACGTCGGCGGAGATCACATGGCGGTGGAAGAAGTCCGAGTCGATGTTGCGCGGGCGCCCGATGGTGCTGTTGTAGACCAGCTGTGCGCTGCCGCCAAAGTAGCGCGAGCGCTCGCCCCGGTAGGTCAGGAAGGCATCCGCCAGCGTGCACAGGTTGTCCTGCGCCTGGACATACCCCATACCGAAGCCACCGCCGGCCCAGTTGGAGGCCTTGATGTGCGGCACGCCCATCGCGGTGCGGCGGATCTCCGCCTGGTACGCCAGCGGCGCGTCGTCCGCTTCGTCGTTGCCCCCGCAGCCGGCCAGCAGGGCCAGGACCGCCGTCGCCAACAGCGCGCGTGGCGCCGCAGCACGAGTCACTCTCTCTTGCATGCGTTGTCTCCTTTGTTGTGGTGCACCCCTGCCGGTCCCCCGGCCCGGGCCAACGCAGGATAGACGCAACGCAGCGGAATGCCTAGCACCCGGCTGCGCGCGAGCGACACGCCCTGCGGTACCTCAGTCGTTCTCCGTGAACTGCTCGAAGCACTCCTTGAGCCGGTGGTGCCATGCGCGCTTGTCGGCTTCGGCGGCAAAGCTGGCCTCGAAGCTGTTCCAGGCCAACTGGTAGGCATGGCGCGCCGTGAGCGCCGGCACCGCCGCGAAGAGCTGCGTGAAGTTGTCGTTGACGTAACCGCCGAAGTACGCGGGATCGTCGGAGTTCACGGTCACCGCCAGCCCCGCCTCCAGCAGCTGCAGCAGGTTGTGATCGGCCAGGCGCGGGAACACGCACAGCTTCAGGTTGGACAAGGGGCACACGGTGAGCGGTATGCGCTCATCGGCCAGTCGGCGCATCAGCGCCGGGTCGTGAACGGCCTGCACGCCGTGGTCGATGCGCTCGGCCTGCAGCACGTCCAGCGCGCTCCAGATATAGGCCGGCGGACCCTCTTCACCCGCATGGGCCACCACGTGCAGGCCCAGGGCGCGGCAGCGCTCGAACACGCGGGCGAACTTCTCGGGCGGGTGGCCTCGCTCGCTACTGTCCAGCCCCACGCCGACGATGCGGTCCAGCAGCGGCAGGGCCTGCTCCAGCGTGGCGAGGGCGTCCTCCTCGCTCAGGTGCCGCAGAAAGCACAGGATGAGCGACGCAGACAGGCCGTGGCTGCTGCGCGCGTCCGCGCAGGCACGGTGCAGACCGTTGATCACGGTCTCGATGTGCACGCCCCGCGCGGTGTGCGTCTGCGGGTCGAAGAAGATTTCCGCATGCGCTACGTTATCCATAGCTGCTCGCGCAAGATAGGCGCGGGCCATATCGTAAAAATCCTGCTCATGCAGCAGCACGCTGGCGCCTGCGTAATAGATGTCCAGGAAGCTCTGCAGATCGGTGAAGGCGTAGGCACGGCGCAGTTCTTCCACGCTGGCGTAGGGCAGCGGCACACCGTTGCGTTGTGCCAGCGCGAAGATCATCTCGGGCTCGAGCGAGCCCTCGATGTGGATGTGCAGTTCGGCCTTGGGCATGGCCCTCAGCAGGCCGGGCAGGCGTTCGGCGGGAATGGGCGGGACCTTGAACATCGGCAGGCTCCAAAAAATGAGGCCGCAACCTACGGGACATCGCGGCGGTAGGCCGATGATGCCTTGTCGGCGCCCATGTGCAACACCTCCCGGCCCGCAACGGCGGGCATGGCCATACAGACAAAAAAGCCACCCCGAAGGGTGGCTCGTTGTACCGGGCGGACGATCTCCGCAAAGAAAGCCGCCTGGTGCGGCAATGGCCGCTTACTTCTTGTCGCCGCCGGGCACCTGGCCCTCCACGCCCTGGACGTAGAAGCTGATGCTGGTGAGGAACTTGTCATCAGCCACTGCGCCCTGGTCGAGGACGGTCTTGCCCGCGTTGTCCACGATGGGGCCCTTCCAGATCACGAAGCTGCCATCCTTCAGGCCGTTCTTGGCCGCATCGACCTTGGCCTTGGCCTCGGCGGGCACGTCCTCGGCGATGGAGACGAGGTCGATCGCGCCTTCCTTCACACCCCACCAGTGCTGGCCGGTGGTCCAGGTGCCTTCCAGCACGTCCTTCGTGGCCTTGATGTAGTACGGAGCCCAGTTGATGATGGCCGACGCCAGGTGGGCCTTGGGGCCGTACGCCGTCATGTCGCTGTCCCAGCCGAAGGCGCGCTTGCCCTTTTCCTGGGCGGTCTTGAGCACGGCGGGCGAGTCGGTGTTCTGGAACAGCACGTCGGCGCCGCCATTGATCAGCGAAGTGGCGGCTTCGGTCTCCTTCGGCGGGCTGAACCACTCGTTGACCCAGACCACCTTGGTCTTGATCTGCGGGTTCACGCTCTGCGCGCCCAGCGTGAAGCTGTTGATGTTGCGGATCACCTCGGGAATCGGCACCGAGCCCACCACGCCCAGCGTATTGGTCTTGGTCATGGCGCCCGCGATGATGCCCGCGAGGTACGCGCCCTCGTAGGTGCGGCTGTCGTAGATGCGCGTGTTGTCGCTGGTCTTGTAGCCGGTGGCGTGCTCGAACTTCACGTCCTTGAACTCGGCGCCCAGCTTCTGGATCACGTCCATGTAGCCGAACGTGGTGCCGAAGATCAGCTTGTTGCCCTGCGTGACCATGTCGCGCAGCACGCGCTCGGCGTCTGGGCCTTCGGGCACGCTTTCGACGTACGAGGTCTGGATCTTATCGCCGAACTCGGCCTCCAGCTTCTTGCGCGCCTGGTCATGCGCGTAGGACCAGCCGCCATCGCCCACAGGCCCCACGTAGGCGAAGGCGATCTTCAGCGGGCCAGCCGCAGCCGCTGGTGCCGCAGCCGGCGCGGGGGCCGCCGGAGCCGGCTCCTCCTTCTTGCCGCAGGCCACCAAAGCGGTGGCGGCGACGGCCGTCAGTGCAGCCATCTGGAACAGGGAACGTTTGCGCAGATCAGTCATGGTTTTTCTTTCGTCGGAATGTGAAAGCGGACCCAGGTTTCAAAGCAAAAGGCGCGCCCATCTTGAGGGGCGCGCCCGTGTTTGTCACTTGCCGTCGGTGCCGGGCACCTTGCCCTCCACGCCGGCCACGTAGAAATTGATGCCGGAGAGGAACTTCAGGTCGCCCACCGTGCCGGCGGCCAGCACTTCCTTGCCAGCGTTGTCCTTGATGGGACCGGTCCAGACGGCAAAGCTGCCGTCCTGCATGCCTGCCTTGGCCTTGGCCACGCGGTCCTTGATCTCCTGCGGCACGTCGTCAGCAATCTTCAAGAGGTCGATCGCCCCCTCCTTCACACCCCACCAGTGCGCGCCGCCCTGCCACTTGCCGGCCAGCGTGTCCTCGACCACCTTGGTGTAGTAGGGCGTCCAGTCGATCACGGCCGAGCCCAGGTGCGCCTTGGGCGCATAGGCGCTCATGTCGCCGTCCTTGCCGAAGGCGCGCGCGCCGCGCTCCTCCGCCGCCTTGAGCACTGCCGGCGAGTTGGTGTTCTGGTACATCACGTCCACGCCGCCGTTGAGCAGCGATGCGGCGGCCTCGGCCTCCTTGGGCGGGCTGAACCATTCATTGACCCACACCACCTTGGCCTTGATCGACGGGTCCACGCTCTGCGCGCCCAGCACGAAGCTGTTGATGTTGCGCACCACTTCGGGGATCGGCACCGAGGCCACCACCCCCACGGTCTTGGTCTTGCTCATGCCGCCCGCCACGATGCCCGCGAGGTACGCGCCTTCGAAGGTCTTGGTGTCGTAGGTGGCGACGTTGTCGGCCTGTTTGTAGCCAGTGGCGTGCTCGAACTTCACGTCCTTCAGGTCGGCCGCAACTTTCTGCACGAACTCCTGGTAGCCGAAGCTCGTGGCAAAGATCAGCTTGTTGCCCTGGCCTGCCATGTCGCGCATCACGCGCTCGGCGTCGGCGCTCTCGGGCACGCTCTCGACGAACGAGGTCTCGATGCGATCGCCGAACTTCTCCTGGATCGCCTTGCGGCCCAGCTCATGCTGGTAGGTCCAGCCGCCATCGCCGATGGGGCTCACGTACATGAAACCGATCTTCAGCTTGTCGGCCGCGGGTGCGGCGGCCGGTGCCGGTGCGACGGCAGGCGCCTCTTCCTTCTTGCCGCAGGCCGCCAGCGTGGCGAGGGCCACAGCCGACAGGGCCACAGCCTTTAAAAGGGATCGTTTGTTCAGTACGTTCATTGCGATGGGTTTTATGGATGGAAAACGGGGTCAGCTGCCCGGATGGAACGGCTTTCCGAGCGCGGCCGGCATGTTCGCACGAATCCAGGCCGGGTTGCGCGAAATGAGGACCAGCACCACGATGGTCGCCACGTAGGGCAGCATGGACAGCAACTGGCTGGCCACCTGCACGCCCGTGGCCTGCAGGTGGAACTGCAGCATGGTCACGCCGCCGAACAGGTAGGCGCCCAGCAGCACGCGCGCGGGCCGCCAGGTGGCGAAAGTGGTCAGCGCCAGCGCGATCCAGCCGCGCCCGGCCACCATGCCCTCCACCCACAGCGGCGTGTACACGGTGGAGATGTAGGCGCCCGCCAGCCCGCACAGCGCACCGCCCGCCGCCACGGCTCCCAGGCGAATGCCGCGCACGGGGTAGCCCAGCGCGTGGGCGGATTCGGGCGACTCGCCGACCGAGCGCAGCACCAGGCCGGCGCGCGTGCGGTAGAGGAACCACACCATGAGCGCGACCAGCACCACGGTCAGATAGACCAGCGGGTGCAACCTGAACAGCGCCTGGCCCACCACGGGCAGATCGCCCAACACCGGCCAGGCGAACTTGGGCGTGTCCGGCAGCTTGGCCTGCACATAGCCGATGCCCACGAAGGCCGAGAAGCCCACGCCAAACAGGCTCAGGGCCAGGCCGGTGGCGTACTGGTTGGTGTTGAACCAGATCACCAGCACGCCGAACAGCGCCGCCAGCACCGCGCCGGCCGCCATGCCCGCGAGCAGCCCCAGCGTGAAGCTGCCCGTGTGCACCACGGTGGCAAACGCGGCAATGGCCGCGCACAGCATCATGCCCTCGGCCCCCAGGTTGACGATGCCGGCCTTCTCGTTGATCAGCAGGCCCAGCGCGGCGATGGCCAGCACCGTGCCGGCGCTCAGCGTGCTGCCCAGCAGCAATGCGTACGATTCCATCACGCGCGCCCTCCCCTGGCACCCACCCACCGCACGCGGTAGGCAATCAAGGAGTCACACGCCAGCAGCGTGAACAGCAGCAGGCCCTGGAACACGCCCGTGAGGGACTTCGGCAACCCCATGCGCGACTGCGCCAGTTCGCCGCCGATGTAGAACATGCTCATCAGCAGCGCCGACAGCACCATGCCCACCGGATGCAGCCGCCCTACGAAGGCCACGATGATGGCCGCAAAACCATAGCCCGCCGGTACATACGGCGTGAGCTGGCCGATGGGTCCGGCCACTTCCAGCGCCCCCGCCAGGCCCGCCAGGCCGCCGGAGATCAGCAGCGCCGTCCACAGCGCGCGCCGCGACGAAAAGCCCGCGTAGCGCGCCGCCGCCGGCGCCAGCCCGCCTACCTGCAGCGCGAAGCCCGCGCGCATGCGGAACAGAAACACCCACAGCAGCGCCGCACCCAGCAGCGCCAGCGGCAGCCCGATGGTCACGCGCGAGCCCGTGAACAGCTTGGGCATCTGCGTGACGGGCTCGAACATCTTGGTCTGCGGGAAGTTGAAGCCCATCGGGTCCTTCCAGGGGCCGTACACCAGATAGCCCAGCACCAGCGTCGCCACGTACACCAGCATCAGGCTGACCAGGATCTCATTGGCATTGAAGCGGTCGCGCAGCAGCGCCGTGATGCCCGCCCACGCCATGCCCCCCAGCACTCCAGCAACCAGGATGGCAGGCACGATCCACGGACCGGTGGCCTTGTCGGCCAGCAGTGCCACGCCGCCCGCAGCCACGGCGCCGATCACGAACTGCCCCTCCGCGCCAATGTTCCAGACATTGGAGCGAAAACACACCGCCAGCCCCAGCGCGATGAGCAGCAACGGGGTGGCTTTCACAGCCAATTCGCCCAACGCATAGGGCGACTTGATCGGCTCCCAGAAGAACACCTGCAGCCCGCGCACCGGGTCCTTGCCCAGGGCCGCAAACAGCAGCACGCCGATCAGCACCGTGATCGCCAGCGCAAGCAGCGGCGAGCCAAAAACGAACAGGCGCGACGCCTCGGGGCGCGCCTCAAGCTTGAGCATGGCCGGCCTCCTCGGGTGCGCTGGTCGCGCGCAGGTGCGCCTGCACCTCGGCGTGCCACAGGCCGCTCATCCATTCGCCGATGCGCTCCACCGTCGCCTCGGCGCGTGGCACGGACGGCGACAGATGCCCCTTGGCCAGCACGTGCAGCCGGTCACAGATTTCGAACAATTCGTCCAACTCCTCGCTGAGCACCAGCACGGCACAGCCCTGGTCGCGCAGCTTCAATATCTCGCCGCGGATCTGCGCGGCAGCGCCCACGTCCACGCCCCAGGTGGGCTGCGAGACGATGAGCAGACGCGGGCCGGCGTCGATCTCGCGCCCCACGATGAATTTCTGCAGGTTGCCGCCCGACAGCGACTTGGCCGCCGCATTCGGCCCGCCCGCCTTGACCTGAAAGCGCGCGATGATGGCGCGCGCCTGCGCCTGCAGTTGCCCCATGCGCAGCCAGCCGAAAGCGCCCACCGCATCGGTGCGGGTCAGCAGCAGGTTGTGCGCCAGCCCCATGCTGGGCACGGCGCCGCGGCCCAGGCGCTCTTCGGGCACGAAGTGCAGGCCCAGCGCGCGGCGCTGGCGCGGGTTCATGCGGCCGACGGGCACCAGCCCCTGCGGCCCCGCCACCTGCACCATGGCGGGCGCGGCGCGCTGGTCCTCGCCCGACAGGGCGTAGAGCAACTCTTTCTGCCCATTGCCCGAGATGCCGGCAATGCCCACCACCTCGCCCGCGCGCACCTCCAGGTCGATGTCGATGAGCGGCACGCCGAAGGGGTCGGCCGCCGGCAGGCTCAAGGAACTGGCGCGCAGCACCACCCCGCCCGTGGTCACCTCACGGTGCGCCAGGGCCGGCGGCTCGGCGCCGATCATCATGCGCGACAGCGACGCGTTGGACTCCTGCGAAGGGTCGCACACGCCCGTGACCACCCCGCCGCGCATCACCGTGCAGGCCGTGCACAGCGCGCGGATTTCGTGCAGCTTGTGGCTGATGTAGAGAATGCTGCATCCCTCGCCGGCCAGTTGCTTGAGTACCACGAAGAGCTTGTCCACCGCCTGCGGCGTGAGCACCGAGGTGGGCTCGTCCAAGATCAGCAGCTTGGGCTGCGTGAGCAGCGCGCGGATGATCTCCACGCGCTGCATCTCGCCCACGGAGAGCGTGTGCACGGGCCGCAGCGGGTCGATACCCAGGCCGTACTCGGAGGCCGTGGCACGGATGCGGCGCTCCACCTCGGCCAGCGGCACGCTCTTGTCCTGGCCCAACCAGACGTTCTCGGCCACGGTCAGGGTGTCGAACAGGCTGAAATGCTGGAACACCATGGCAATGCCCAGCTGGCGCGCCTCCTGCGGATTGCGCACTTGCACGGGGCGGCCGTCGAACAGCATCTGGCCCTCGTCGGGCTTCACGGCGCCGTAGATGATCTTCATCAGCGTGGACTTGCCGGCGCCGTTCTCGCCCAGCACCGCATGCACCTCGCCGGGCTGCACCGTGAGCGATACGCCATCGTTGGCCACCACGGCCGGGTATCGCTTGGTGATGCCCGTCAGCTGCAGCCGCGGCGCGCCGTTGGCGGGGGCAGAAGGGGGTGAGGGATTCATCCTGCGATTGTCTCCTAGTTTTTTGGACGGCTGCCTGGAATCAAAACAGCATGCGGCGCCGACCCACCGGGCGCCAGCAGCTACTTTTTTTATAGCAAACCGTCGGCCACCAACCACGCCGGCGGGGTTATGTGTACCGCCCTATGGTCAAGCCGGCGCCTGCGACATACCCTTGGGCACATGACAATGCCCCGCCCCATACGCTTCGTCCGCCGCGGCCGGACCGTGCAGTTGCACGGCATCGCGCCCGACCGCACCCTGCTGGAGATTCTGCGCGAGGCCCTGGGCGCCACCGGCACCAAGGAGGGCTGCGGCGAAGGCGACTGCGGCGCCTGCACCGTGGTGCTGGGCGAGGCGCGCCAGGGCCGCATGCACTACCAGGCCGTCAACAGCTGCATCCGCCTGGCCCATTCCATCGACGGCATGGCGCTGTGGACGGTGGAGGACCTGGCGCACGACCCGCTGATCCGGCCCGCGTCCGCCCCAAAGGGCAGCGCACTGCATCCCGTGCAGGAGGCGCTGGTCCAATGCCACGGCTCGCAATGCGGGTTTTGCACGCCGGGTTTTGCCATGAGCCTGTTCGGCCTGTACCAGAACGAGGTCTGCCAGAACCGAGGCATCACGCGCGCGCAGGCGGCCGAGGCGCTGTCGGGCAACCTGTGCCGCTGCACGGGCTACCGCCCCATCCTGGATGCCGCGCAGCAGATGCAGCAACTGCCGCGCGTGCAGGTGGATGAAACCGCATTGCTACAACAATTGGAGCTACTCGCGCTTACCCCGCAAGCGCTAGAGGCCGATTTCTCTTATATCTCGCCCGCCACGCTCCCTGATCTGCTGGCCGCGCGCGCCGCCCACCCCGACGCGCAACTGGTGGCCGGCGCCACCGACCTGGGCCTGTGGATCACCAAGCAGCACCGCCGCTTCCCGCGCCTGTTGGACGTGACGCGCGCCGCGGAATTGACCGGCGTGGCCGAGCACGTCGGCCAGCTCACGCTGGGCGCGGCCGTATCGCTCACCGATGCCTTCTCTGCGCTGCAGGCCCGCTGGCCGCAACTGCACCGCTTTGCCGCGCGCTTTGCGGGCCTGCCGGTGCGCAACAGCGGCACGCTGGGAGGCAACGTGGCCAACGGCTCGCCCATTGGGGACTCGATGCCGCTGCTGATCGCGCTGGGGGCGCAGGTGGAGCTGGCCAGCACGCGCGGCAGCCGGCGCATGCCCCTGGAGGATTTCTACACCGGCTACCGGCAGAACCAGTTGGCGGCAGACGAGCTGCTCACCTTCATCCACCTACCTCTGCCCACGCCGGACCAGCGGCGGGCGGACCAGCGGCTGGCGGCGTACAAGGTCTCCAAACGCTTCGACGACGACATCTCTGCCGTGTGCCTGGCCATCCAGCTGCGCATCGAAGGGCAGACCATCACCCAGGCGCGCATCGGCGCGGGCGGCGTGGCCGCCACCCCGGCACGCGCCCGCCAGACCGAGGCTGCGCTGACCGGCCAGCCCTGGACCGCCGCAACGGCCGAGCGCGCCGCCGCCGTGCTGCAGGCGGAGTTCAACCCCATCAGCGACATGCGCGCCAGCGGCGCCTATCGCCGTGAAGTGCTAGGCGCGCTGGTGCGCCGCTTTTGGCGCGAGACCCGCGGCGGTGCGGAGACCCCAGCGCTGGAACGCCTGCAACCTTTGACGCTGGAGGCCACACCATGAAGCGCGATGACGACCACGCTCCCACTGCGCGCACGCTCGCTGGCCGCGCGGCCGCTGGCAACCCACCGGCCATGACCCAGCCCGCCATGGGCCAGCCCGCCATGGGCCAGCCCCACGCGCACGAGAGCGCACGCGCACAGGTGGCGGGCAGCGCCCACTACATCGACGACCTGCCCGAGGTAAAGGGCACGCTCTACGCCGCCCCCATCCTCAGCACCGTGGCGCACGGGCGGCTGGAAAGCGTGGACACGCAAGCCGCGCTGCAGCTCGCGGGCGTGCACGGCGTGGTGCTGGCACAGGACATTCCGGGCGATCCGGTACTGGCGGCGTTCGCCCATGATGAGCCGGTGTTCGCGCAGGCTACGGTGCAACACATCGGCCAGGTGATCGGCCTGGTGGTGGCCGAGTCGGTCATGCAGGCGCGGCGCGCGGCGCGGCAGGTGAAGCTGAGCATCACCGCCCTGCCCGCCATCCTCACCGTACAGGACGCCTTGGCCGCCGAGAGCTATGTTCTACCGCCCGTGCACGTGCGCCGGGGCGACGCGGCCCAGGCGCTGGCGCAGGCGCCGCACCGCCTGCAGGGGCGTCTGGAAGTCGGCGGGCAGGAGCATTTCTATCTGGAGGGTCAGATCGCCTATGCCCTGCCGCAGGAACAGGGGCAGTGGCTGATCCACTCCAGCACCCAGCACCCCGGCGAGGTGCAGCACTGGGTGGCGCATGCGCTGGGCATCGACAGCCACGCGGTGCGCGTGGAGTGCCGGCGCATGGGCGGCGGCTTTGGCGGCAAGGAAACGCAGGCCGGCCACCTGGCCGTGTGGGCGGCGCTGGCGGCGCACAAGTTCGGCCGGCCAGTCAAGCTGCGCCTGGACCGCGACGACGACTTCATGGTCACCGGCAAGCGCCACCCCTTCGCCTACGAATGGGATGTGGGCTTTGACGACGCCGGGCGCATCACCGGCCTCAAACTGATGATGGCCGCCAACTGCGGCTTCAGCGCCGATCTGTCGGGCCCCGTAGCCGACCGCGCGGTGTTCCACTGCGACAACGCGTACTTCCTGGAGCATGTGGAGATCGCCTCGTACCGCTGCAAGACGCACACCCAGAGCCATACCGCGTTCCGCGGCTTTGGCGGGCCGCAGGGGGTGATCGCCATCGAGACCATCCTGGGCGACATCGCCCGCGCCCTGAGCCGGGACGCGCTGGACGTGCGCCTGGCCAACCTCTACGGGCTGCACGAACGCAACGTGACCCACTACCAGATGACCGTGGAGGACAACATCCTGCACGATTTGCTACCGAAATTGGAGCAGTCCGCGCTTTACAGGCAACGGCAGGAGGCCGTTTCGGCATGGAATGCCGCGAACCCCGTGCTCAAGCGCGGCTTGGGCCTGACGCCGGTGAAGTTCGGCATCAGCTTCACGGCCACGCTGTTCAACCAGGCCGGGGCGCTGGTGCATGTGTACACCGACGGCAGCGTGCAGGTGAACCACGGTGGCACCGAGATGGGCCAGGGCCTGCACACCAAGGTGGCGCAGATCGTGGCCGATGAGCTGGGCGTGCCCCTCTCCCGCGTGCTGGTCACCGCCAGCGACACCGCCAAGGTGCCCAACGCCAGCGCCACCGCCGCCAGCAGCGGCACCGACCTGAACGGCCGCGCCGCGCAATTCGCGGCGCGCCATGTGCGCGACAACCTGGCGGCGTTCGTCTGCGGGCTGGACGGCTGCGGCGCGGGCGCCATCCGCTTCGCGGGTGGGCAGGTCATATCTCCCAAGCGCACGCGGCGCTGGGAGGACGTGGTGAAGGAGGCCTACGCCAACCGCATCCAGCTGTGGAGCGACGGCTTTTACCGCACGCCCAAGATCCACTACGACAAGACCACGCTCACCGGCCGGCCCTTCTACTACTTCGCCTATGGCGCCGCCTGCACCGAGGTGGCCATCGACACCCACACCGGCGAGAGCCGCGTGCTGGCCGTGGACATCCTGCACGACGTGGGCCACAGCATCAACCCGGCCATCGACCTCGGCCAGATCGAGGGCGGTTTCGTGCAGGGCATGGGGTGGCTTACCACCGAGCAACTGGTGTGGAACGACGAAGGACGCCTGGCCACGCACGCCCCCAGCACCTACAAGATCCCCGCCACGGGCGACGTGCCCGAGCACCTGCGCGTGCAGCTGTGGCACCAGCCCAACCGCGAGGACAACGTGGGCGGCAGCAAGGCCGTGGGCGAGCCCCCGTTCATGCTGGCCATCAGCGTGTACGAAGCACTGCGCAATGCAATCGCTGCGGCCCGGAGGGACGGCGCCGATGCGCGCGCACCCGTGCAACTGAGCGCGCCCGCCACGGCAGAGAACGTGCTGCGCGCGATCGGGCGGCTGGAGTAACCCGCCGCCGTGTGCGGCCATGCCAGCCGAGCCCTTCAGGCCGGTACCTGCACGCTGCCTACGGCGATGCGGTTGCGCCCGGCGCGCTTGGCCTGGTAGCAGGCCATGTCGGCGGCATAGAGCAGCGCCGCCACACCGTGCGCACCGGGCGCCAGCGGGACCAGCCCCACGCTCAGGCCCAGTGTGAAGCTGCGCCCGCCATATGCGGGCTCCCACGCCTGCACGGCGGCGCGCAACTGCTCGGCCACGGCCTGCCCGCGCGCCAAGGAGCTGCCCGGCAGCACGATGGCGAACTCGTCGCCGCCCACGCGCGCAGCCCAGCCGTTGTGCCGCACTTCCGATTCGAGCAGACGTGCCAGATGGCGCAGTACGTCATCGCCCGCATCATGGCCGGCAACGTCGTTGACCACGGTGAAGTGGTCCAGGTCCATGAACAGCAGCACCCCGCCGTCTTCCTCCGGCACACCCCGCGGGCCCCGCGCAGCACGCGCGTCCAGCAGCATCTGCAGGCGCAACTCAAACTCCGCGCGGTTGAGCAGTTGGGTCAAGGGGTCGTGGGCGCGCTCCCAGGACTGCTGCTGGCGCGCTGCACGCTCCGCAGTGAAGTCTTCCAGCGACCACACCAGGCCGCTAGCCGGCACGCCGGGCTCCACCAGTTGCCCCTGCGCCCGCACCCACAGCGTGCTGCTGTCCTTGCGCAGCAGCGGCAGTTCGCCATCGAAGCTGCCGTGGGCCGCAAACCGCGCACGCACCTGCTGGGCCACATCCGCTGCGCCGGGCGGTGAGGCCAGCAGATCCGTCAGCCGGCGCCCCTGGAGCTGCGCCGGCGCATAGCCCAGCATGCGGCCGGCCTGCTGGCTCACGACCTCCACCTGCTCGTCGCGGCTGACGACGATGCCCAGCGGCACGTGCGCCAGCACCGCACGCAACTGGCGCGCCGACGCCTCCGACCCACGCTGTTGCAGCCGCCGGTGTTCCAGCAGCCGGGTGCAGACGCGCACCACATCGTCCACCTCGCCAGGGCTGTGCGGCCATGGGCCGTCATGCCCGGCGGACCCGCCCGCCGGCGCACCAGCGGCCTCCGCGTCCATCAGCGCTCGGGCACGCTGGCGCAGCAGGATCAGCGGGCGCGCGATCCACAGCATGGCGCCCAGCGCCAGCAGGGCCACCAGCGCCGTGGCCGCGGCCGCGAGCGCCCAGGCCCGGCGCTGGACGCCCTGCATTGGCGCCAGCACGGCCTGCGAAGCGCTCACCCGGGCCACCACCCATTGCGGCATGGGCACGCTGGCCAAGCTCACCACGTGGTCCGCCTGCACGGTGGTTTGCGCGCGGCCGGCCAGCGGCGCATCGTCCGCGCGGCGCCAGCGTGCATAGGCCTCGCCCAGGCCGGGCTCATCGGCCACCTGGCCCAGCACGCGCTCCATATTGGGGTGCGCCAGGATCACCCCGTCGCGCGTGAACACCACCAGCTGCGAGTCGCTGCGCGCAGGCAGCGCCAGGGAATGCGGCAGCAGTCCCTGCGATTGCAGCCGCAGCACGCCTGCCACGGCCCCGATGACGCGCCCCTCCCCCCGCAGCAGCGGCATGGTGAACATCACGCGCGCCTCGGCCGGCGTGGCGCCGATGAGGCCCGACACCAGCGGCTTGCCGTCCAGCAGCGTGCGCACGAGGTAATCGCGCTCGCCCGGGTCCAGACCCGAGGCCTTTTCCAGTTTGCCATAGCGCAGGTTGATGGCGAGGTTGCCGTCCTTGCGCGCAACCTGGATGGCGTCGAAGAAGCGCACGGCCGGCAGGCCCTGCTGCAGCAGCCACTCCAGCGATGCGGGGGACTCCAACAGCTCGGGGGTGATGCCCTCGGCCACGGTGGCAAGCACCTTCTGGCTCTGCTCGATTTTGCTGGCCAGCAACCGCGCCACCAGTTCCACCTCGTCGTTCTGCTGGCTGACCAGGCGCTGCATGACCTCCTGGCCCGCGGCGCGCGACAGCACCCACACGGTGAGCATTGCGGAGAGCACGATGGCCAGCGCCGCCACCGCGAGCAGCTTGCCCACCAGCGGACCGGGCAGCCATGCGAAGCCTTCAGGCTCCCGCTCGGGCGCCACGTCTTCCCACGCGGCAACATGCTCGGGCGGTGTCATGGGCGCTCCGCGTTCGAAGCGCCCGAAACGAGAGGATCGAGGAAGGCGCGAACCATGGTCGTAGGGGGGCTGCAGCCTCACCAGAGGCCCGAACCAATATACGCAGGCACCCCCAGCTCCAGACTGGGTGGAACCCTGGGACGGCGCGGGAAAAACCCTGACGCCTCAGGCCTTCAGGTAGAGAGTGGTAACAACTGGATGCAAAAGGGCCGCCGCAGCGGCCCCATCGGGCGGAGTGCCCAGCGTGTGCTCAGGCGCCGGCCACCATCTGCAGCGCGCGGGGCTGCGGCAGGCTCAGCACGTTGCCCGTGCCAGCGATCAGGCCGTGCTCGCGCAGATGGCGCAGCACACGCGAGAGCGTCTCGGGCGCAATGCCCAACTGCGCTGCAATCAGGCGCTTGCGCTGGTGCAGCGTGACGCGCAAGCCGCCGTCTTCACTGTTTTGCGCATGGCGCAGCAGCCACTGGGCGCAG
The DNA here is from genome assembly GCF_027625375.1 of Diaphorobacter sp. ED-3. Classification (NCBI taxonomy): domain Bacteria; kingdom Pseudomonadati; phylum Pseudomonadota; class Betaproteobacteria; order Burkholderiales; family Comamonadaceae; genus Diaphorobacter; species Diaphorobacter sp. ED-3. Next base: position 2,914,795 of record NZ_CP115182.1, read on the forward strand.
CGGGCTTCGGCGTCCTGGGCCAGGCGGCTCACGGCCAGTTCCGTCTGTTGGCAGTAACCGGTGGCCATGTCGCGCAGCAGCGCCTGTGCGCCCACGGGCAACTCATCAAAGGTGCGCTTGAAGTCCTCCAGCGGTAGCCGGCGCAACTGCACGCGGGTGTCCGCCACCATGTCCACGGCGCAGGGCTGCTCCAGCAGCGCGGTGGCGGCGTCGAGCCAGAACGGCCCTTCGACCACACCAAGCTGGTGGCGCATCACGCCGTCCTCGCGCACGCCCAGCAGCACGCGGCCACTGTCAAGGTAGAGCACGGACGCAGGTTGTTGGTGGCGCTCACGCAGCACCTCGCCCGCGGTGGCCACCTCGATCTGTGCGGACTGGTCGGAGGACGGTAGGGGGAACATGACCGCCACTGTGCCGGCGCACCGCCCGTCCTGCTTTGAGCGAAATCAAAAGTGGACGTGCAACCGCCGGCGTGCCGGGCCGCCTCACGCGCCGTTCCGGCAGGTCCGGGCGCAACAACTTGCGTTCGCAGTGTTGCAAAAACACGGAAAAGGCTGGCGGCATGATGTTTGCTTGACCACAATCGCTGCCTGACACGAAACCGTCATAACAACCCCTGCGCCAGCCGCGCATCCCCGCCCTACAGAGGAGAACCCATGTACCGCCATTTGATCGCCCTTGCCGCCGCCACGCTGTGCGCGGCCACGGCGCACGCCCAGACCTCCGTCACGCTTTCGGGTCTGACCGACGTCTACGTCGGCTCCATGAAGATGGCCGGCGACGCCGACCGCCGCTCGGTGGTCAACAGCGGCGGCATGACCACCTCGTGGTTCGGCTTCACCGGCTCCGAAGACCTGGGCGGCGGCTTGAAGGCCAACTTCCAGCTCACCTCGTTCATCCAGGTGGATGCCGGCACCCAGGGCCGCTTTCCGGGCGATACGTTTTTCTCGCGCGACGCCAACGTGAGCCTGTCGGGCAGTTTTGGCTCCGTGCTGCTGGGCCGCTGGATGGCACCCAACTTCCTGCCGTCCGTGGTGGGCAACCCGCTGGGCGACTCGTTCACGTTCTCGCCGCTGATCCTGCACAAGAACGTGCCGCTGTTCAACGCCTCCGGCTGGCAGGCCACCACCCCGTCCGACACAGGCTGGAGCAACCAGATCGCCTACAGCACGCCCGACATCGGCGGCTTCAAGGCCAACTTGCAGTACCAGTTCGGCGAACTGCCGGGCGATAACGGCAAGAAGAACGTCGGCGCTAATTTCTTCTACTTCGGCGGCCCGCTGACGCTGACTGGCTACTACGAGCGCGACCAGATCAGCAACCCCGGCCAGGGCACCTACCTGGGCACGACCAAGAAGGACTGGATGCTGGCCGCAGCCTACGATTTCAACGTCGTGAAGCCGTACCTGAGCTACGGCCAGACCAAGGCCGACAACAGCCCCGGCAAGGCCAAGACGATGCAGGTCGGCGCATCGGCTCCGCTGGGCGGCGGCAGCCTGTTGGCTTCCTGGGTCAAGACCGAGCTGACGGACTCGGACCTGGACCGCAAGACCTTCACGCTGGGCTATGACTACAACCTGTCCAAGCGCACGGACGTGTACGCGATGTACATGAACGACAAGATCACCAACCAGTCCACGGGCAACAGCTTCGGCGTGGGTATCCGCCACCGGTTCTGACGAAGCAGGCCCTGTCGGCCACTGCACGGCACGCGGCGCCATGCGCCGCGTGCTTTTTTTCGCCTGCAAATACCAATGAAAAGTAGCCCTGATGCTTACGGACAAAGCGCCAGCAGCTATCAATTCAATACCAGCCATCGCCCTTGCCAGGCGCATGCGCGTCACGGGCCTGTCACCCGGAAGGCCTACGCTCCCCTTTTAACAGTTACCAATTGCTACCGATGCCTGATGCTCCGCGGCTGTCTCTGCGCGCACTGCTGCCTTCGCTGTCACCCAGGGTGCGGCGGGGCGAAGGGCCGCTGGCGCGGCTGCTGCGCGCGGGTGGGCTGCACTGCGTATTCCAGCCCCTGGCCGACCTGCGCGAGGGGAACATCTATTCACACGAGGCCCTGATCCGCGGCCCGGAAAACTCGCCGCTGCATTCGCCCGACGCCTTGCTGGGCCAGGCACGCGCCGAAGACCTGCTGCACGACTTCGAACTGCTGTGCGTCGCGCAGGCACTCACCCAATGGGGCCAGCAGGCCACGCCGGGCCGGCTGTTCGTGAACATCAGCGCCGACGCGCTGGTCTGGGGCGTCGGGCTGTGCGGCGCGGAGCCTCTGGCCCACGTGGTGCGCCGGCTGGGCGCGTCGCCGCACATGGTGGTGCTGGAGATCACCGAGCACGAGCGCGTGCACGACCTGGTGCCGCTGCGCGACGCACTGCGCCAGGTGCACGCCAGTGGCATGCGCCTGGCGCTGGACGACTTCGGCGACGGCCATTCCAGCCTGCGCCTGTGGTCGGAGGTGCGCCCCGACTTCGTGAAGATCGACAAGTACTTCACGCGCGACATCGGCCAGCACCCCGAGAAGCTGCAGATGCTGCAGGCGATCCGCGGCATTGCCGAAGTGTTCGGCACCACGCTGGTGGCCGAAGGCATCGAGACCAGCGACGAGCTGCGCGCGCTGCGCGACCTCGATATTTCCTACGGCCAGGGCTACCTGCTGGGCCGGCCCGCGCGTACCGCTCGCCTGGCGATCGAGCCGCCCGCGCTGGCCGTGCTGCGGGACCGCCGCGTGGCCGTGCTGCCGCACGGCGGCCAGCCCATGCGCCCGGGCATCCTGCGCAACCTGCTCATGGCGCAGGCGCCCACCGTCACGCCCTGCACCAGCAACGACGCGGTGGCCGAGCTGTTTCGCACGCATGGCGATCTGCACGCCATTGCGGTGCTGGAGGGCGAACGCCCCGTGGCGCTCATCAACCGCCAGGAGTTCATGAACCACTACGCCACGCTGTACTTTCGCGAGGTGCACGGCCGCAAGCCCTGCATGGCGTTCGCCAGTACGTCGCCGCGCGTGGTGGAGATGGACTGCGACGTGGAGCATCTGGTGGGCATCCTCACCTCGCAGGACCAGCGCTACCTCAACGACGGCTTCATCGTCACCGACAACGGGCGCTACGCGGGCCTGGGCACCGGCGAGCAACTGGTGCGCGGCGTGACCGAAGCGCGCATCGAGGCCGCGCGCCACGCCAACCCCCTCACCTTCCTGCCCGGCAACATCCCCATCAGCCTGCACATGCAGCGCCTGCTGGACAACCGCGCGGCCTTCGTCGCCTGCTACGCCGACCTGAACCACTTCAAGCCCTTCAACGACCACTACGGCTATTGGCGCGGCGACCAGATGATCCGCCTGGTGGCGCGGCTGGCGCTGACGCACTGCGACCCGCGGGCCGACTTCGTGGGCCATGTGGGCGGTGACGACTTCATGCTGCTGTTCCAGAGCAGCGACTGGCTGGCGCGCTGCCAGCGCATCGTGGACTCGTTCGCGCGCGAGGCCATCGCCCTGTTCGATGAATCCGCGCGCCAGGAAGGCGGCATCTGGGCCGAGGACCGGCATGGCGTGAACCGTTTTTTTCGCTGCACCACGCTGTCGATCGGCGCGGTGCGCGTGCCGCCGGGCAGCATGGAGCATGCCGAAGAGGTGGCCAACCTCGCGGCGCTGGCCAAGCGCGATGCCAAGCAGTCGCACGCGGGCATCGCCTGGCGCGACGCCGGCCCAGGCGGGCTGGTCTGCCTGCAATCGCCCTTGACGACCATCGATGCGGCGCGCGCCGCGCCGCGGGCCCGGGCCGGCGCGCACTAGGTCCTTACACTCCAGCGCGACAGGGTCGCCGCATCCCCATCCGCGGCCAACCTGGATATTCCAACCTACAGGAGAGACCGCCCGTGCCCATGTTCGTTGACACCTCGCCGCCCGGCCAATGCATCTTCTGCCGGCTGGTGGCCGGCGAAATCCCCAGTGCCAAGGTCTATGAGGACGCGCTCACGATCGCCTTCATGGACATCGGCCAGGTCACGCCGGGCCATGTCCTCGTCGCGACCAAACGGCATGCAGCCACCTTGCTCGACACGACCCCCGAAGAGGCCGCGGCGCTGATGCAGACCGCGCGCCGCGTCGCGCTGGCGGTGCGCACCGCCTTCGACCCGCCCGGGCTCACGCTGCTGCAGGCCAATGGCGCGCTGGGCGGGCAGACCGTGGCGCATGTGCACCTGCACGTGGTGCCGCGCCATGAGGACGACGGCATCACCTTCACCTGGCCACGCCAGGAGCCGCCAGCCGCCGTGCTGGCCGGTTATGCCGAGCGCCTGCGCGCGGCGCTGTAGTCCGCGGTCAGATCGGCGAGACCACGCCGCGGCCCGCAAAGTGGCCCTCGGCGTTGGCCAGGAAGCGGTCCACGCTGGCCTGCACGGCCTCGGGCGACCAGCCGGCCACGTGCGGGGTGAGCAGCACGTTGTCCAGGCCCACCAGCTCCTGCGGCGGCGCGGGCTCGCTCTCGTACACATCCAGCCCCGCGCCGGCAATGCGGCGCTCGCGCAGCGCAGCCGCCAGGGCCTGCGTGTCCACCACGCTGCCGCGCGCGATGTTCACCAGGTAGCCCTGCGGGCCCAGCGCCTGCAGCACCTCGGCATTGACGCGGTGGCGCGTGGACGCCCCGCCCGGCGTGGCGCACACCAGCACGTCGCACCAGGCGGCCAGCTCCTGCAGGCTGGGGAAGTAGCGGTGCGGCACCTCCGCGCGCGGGCTGCGGTTGTGGTAGCCGATCTCCATGTCAAAGCCTGCGGCGCGGCGCGCGATCTTGTGGCCGATGGTGCCCAGCCCGAAGATGCCCAGCCGCTTGCGCGAGACATTGGGCGGCAGGCCGATCGCGTCGCGCCACACGCCGGCGCGGCACTGCCGGTCCAGGGTGCGCATGCCGCGCACGATGGCAATCAGCAGCCCGAACGCATGGTCGGCCACGCAGTCGTCGTTGGTGCCCGCGCCGTTGGCCAGCGCAATGCCGCGCGCGCGGGCGGCGTCCAGCGCCACGTTCTCGTAGCCCGCGCCGAGGGCACACACCAGCTCCAGCGCGGGCATGGCGGCGATCTCCTGCGCCGTGAGACCGACGGCGCCGATGGTCAGCACCGCCCTGAAGCGCGCGCCCTGCTGTGCGATGGCCTGGGCGCGCGTGTCGGGCGTGGGGGCATAGCAGACGTCAAAACGCTGGCCGATCTGGTCCAGGTGCTGCGGCGTCATGCCGTTGAGGATAAGCAAGGGAATGCGGGTGGTGGAGGTCACGGCGTTGCTCGAAGCTGAATGCGCGCAGTGGACTATGTTTTTCATAGCTGCTCGCGCTTGTCCATAGGGCGGTACAGGCCATTTTCATCCAAATGCGTTGGACCTGCCCTGCGCCCCGCTCCAAGCCCCGGCGGGGGTGCGGGGCCTTGGGTCTGCCGCGCCATCGACTCTGCTACCCTCGCGCGCATCATGTCCGTCCCGTCCGCCGCCATCGGCCCGCAGCAGGCGCCTGCGGTACCCGTGCCTGTGCCTCCCGGCCTGGCCATCCTGGTGCTGGCCCTGCTGCTGAGCATCCAGCCCGTCACCACCGATCTGTACCTGCCCGCCCTGCCCGCGCTCACGCGCAGCCTGAACGCACCCGTGGCCGCAGGCCAACTCACGCTGTCCGCGCTGCTGCTGGCCTTTGGCTGCTCGCAACTGGCATGGGGGCCACTGTCCGACCGATTCGGCCGCCGGCCGGTGCTGCTCACCGGGCTGGCGCTGTACACGCTGGCGGCGGTGGGTGCGGCGCTGGCGCCGTCCATGGCGGTGCTCATTGCCTGGCGCACGGCCCAGGGCGTGGCCATGGGTGCCGTGGTGATGTGCGCGCGCGCCATCGTGCGCGACCTGTACACGCCGCTGGCGGGCGCACGCGCCATGTCCAAGGCGCTGACCGGCTTGGGGCTCGTGGCCTGCCTGTGCGCGCCGCTGGGCGGGCTGCTGACCGAATGGTTCAACTGGCGCGCGGCACTGCTGGCGCTCACCGGCTACGCCATGGGCACGTTGGCGCTGGTGGCGCTGCGCATGCCCGAGACGCTGCACCAGCGCAACCCGCACGCCCTGCGCCCCGCCATGCTGGCAGGCACCGCGGCGCAGGTATTGCGCACGCCCGCGTTCTGGGCGTTCTCGCTGCTCACCACGGCCAGCTATGGCGGGCTGTTCACCTTCCTGGCTGCTTCGTCCTTTGTCTATCTCGACGTGCTGGGCATTTCGCGCACGCAGTACGGGCTGGCGCTGCTGTCCACGGCCGTGGCGTACCTGCTGGGCACGCTGCTGTGTCGGCGGCTGCTGGCGCGCCAGGGCCTCAAGCGCACGGTCGCCATCGCCGGCGCGCTGTCGGCCAGCGGCGGCCTGCTGATGTTGCTCGCCGCCGCGCTGGGCTGGCATAGCGTGGCCGCGCTGCTGCCGCCGTTCTACCTCTACATGGTGGGCCACGGCATCCACCAGCCCTGTGGGCAGTCGGGCGCGGTGGGACCGTTCCCGCAGGCGGCGGGCATGGCCTCGGCACTCAATGGTTTCATGATGATGCTGGCGGGCTTCGCCATCGGCCAGTGGCTGGGCGGGGCGCTGGACGGCAGCGTGTGGCCGCTGGTGCAAGGCGTGGCCCTGTGGTCGCTGCTGCTGGCGGCCATTGCCTGGACGCTGGTGCAGCGCCATGCCCCGCAGGAGGTTGCCCATGCCCGCTGACCTCATTCCCGCGCTCGCACTGGCTGGGCCCACGGCCTCGGGCAAGACGGCAGCGGCGTTTGCCATTGCCGACGCGCTCGCGCCCCGCCTGCCGGTGGAGATCATCAGCGTGGACTCGGCCCTGGTGTACCGCGGCATGGACATCGGCACCGCCAAGCCCACGCCCGCCGAGCAGGCGCGCGTGCCGCACCACCTGATCGACATCCGCGACCCGCTGCAGGCCTACAGCGCGGCCGAGTTCGTGCAGGACGCCACGCGCCTGATCGGCGAGATCCGCGCGCGCGGCGCGCTACCGCTGCTGGTGGGCGGCACCATGCTGTACTTCAAGGCGCTGTTTGACGGCATCGACGACATGCCGCCCGCCGACGCCGCCGTGCGCGCGCGCCTGGAGGCCCAGGCCGCCGCCATCGGCTGGAGCGGCATGCATGCCGAACTGGCGCGCGTGGACCCGCCAACCGCCGCGCGCCTGGCACCCGGCGACAGCCAGCGCATCCAGCGCGCACTGGAGGTGTGGCATGTCTCGGGCCGGCCGCTGTCGAGCTTTCACACGACCAAAACCGTAGCAGCCAGCGACCGCCCGATGAGCGCTGCAAGCCTTTTTTCCTTGGAACCACACGACCGCGCTTGGCTGCATGGGCGCATTGCCGAGCGCTTTCACGCCATGCTGGCCGCCGGCTTTCTGGACGAAGTCCTGCGCCTGCGTGCGCGCGGCGACCTGCACGCCGAGCTGCCCAGCATGCGCTGCGTGGGCTACCGCCAGGCGTGGGAGTCACTGGACGGCCTCTACCCGATGAGCAGCCTGCCGGAGCGCGGCATCGCCGCCACGCGCCAGTTGGCCAAGCGCCAGATCACCTGGCTGCGCAGCATGCCCCAGCGCCATTCGATCGCCTGCGACGCGACCGACGCCACTGCGCAACTGGTGCAGGCCGTGCGCGCGCGCGTGTGGGGTGGCGGCGCATGAGCGCCCAACCCACGTCCCTGCTGCAGGTGCGCGGCCTTGCCAAGCGCTACGGCGGGCAGGCGGTGTTCGAGGGCGTGGATCTGCAGGTGCAGCGCGGGGAGTTCGTCGCCATCGTTGGCGACTCGGGCGTGGGCAAGTCCACGCTGCTCAACTGCCTGGCGGGGCTGGACCATTGGGATGCCGGTCAGGTGCTGCACGAGGGCGTGGATCTGGGGCAGTTGGACGACACGCAGCGCGCCCTGTGGCGCCGCGCCCATGTGGGCTTCGTGTTCCAGGCCTTCCATGTGTTGCCGCATCTGGACGTGGCGCAGAACGTGGGCCTGCCGCTGATGTTGCTCAACCGCCCAGATGCGCAGCGCGTGCAGCACATGCTGGCCGCCGTGGGCCTGGAAGGCCTGGGCGAGCGGCTGCCGCAGCAACTCAGCGGGGGGCAGCTGCAGCGCGTGGCCATTGCCCGCGCGCTGGTGCACCGCCCCGCTCTGCTGCTGGCCGATGAGCCGACGGGCAACCTGGACCCCACCACGGCGGCGCTGGTCATGGATCTGCTCATCGCCCAGACCCGCGAGCACGGCGCCGCATTGGTGCTGGTGACCCATTCGCAGGCCGCCGCGGCGCGGGCGGACCGGGCGCTGCGCCTCACGGCACAGGGCATCCGCCCGGCAGGAACTGCTTAGTCGATCGTCAGGCGCTGCGTCTTGTTGCCCTGCTTCTTGGGCAAGGTGAGCGTGAGCACGCCGTTGTCGTATTTGGCCTTGGCCTGGGTCGCATCCACATCCACAGGCAATTGGAAGCTGCGAGCCACGGCACCATAGTAGCGCTCGCTGCGCAGCACCTTTTCGCCCTCCTTCTTCTCGTCATGCTGGCGCACTTCGGCACGCAGGCTGACCACGTTGCCGTCGATGGAGACATTGATGTCTTCCTTGGGTACGCCCGGCACTTCCGCCTGCACGGTGTAGGCGGCGTCATCCTCCTTCACATCGATCTTGATCTGCGACGGCGTGGGCAGCCCATCGCCGTGCAACGGGCGGACATAGAAGCCCGGCGCAAAGTCCTTGAAGAAATCGTCAAACAAGCTGCCACGGGTGACCAGTGAATTCATGATGAAACTCCTTCTTTCGAGAACAAGGTGAAGCGGCCCGCACGGGCCATCCGTCCGGCGAGGTCGGCCCCGCCGTCTTCAGGCCATATAGGCGCTGTCGCGCCGCGGTTCAAGAACCCCCGCACGTTTGAATTTGATGCAGCGCAACTCCATGCGCCGCGGGCCGCACAATCGCGGCATGCTGACCGCCCTGCTGCGCACCTTCTCCTGGCGTGCGCTGCGCCACCACCCCTGGCGCAGCGCAGCCGCCGTGGCCGCCGTCATGCTGGGCGTGGCGCTGGGGTTCGCAGTGCATGTGATCAATGCGTCGGCGCTGGACGAATTCGCCCAGGCCGTGCGCGCGGTCAACGGCCAGCCCGACCTGGAACTTCGCGCCACACGCGGCGCGCTGCCCGAATCGCTCTATGGCGAGGTTGCCCGCCAGCCGCAGGTGCGCCTGGCCAGCCCGTGGCTGGAAGTGCCGGTACGGGCGTCCGCGACCCGCGGCCAGACACCCGTGGCGCTGCGCGTGCTGGGCGCCGATGCGCTGCTGCTGCCCGCCATGGCGCCGGCCCTGGCGCCGCGTGCCTACGACGGCGCCGACCGCCTGGCCATGCTGGCGCCCGCCAGCGTGTTCCTCAACCCTGCGGCGCAACAGGCGCTGGGCCTGGGCGCCATCGACGCGCACACCCCGGCCATCACACTGCAGGCAGGCCTGGCGGCGCACCCCGTGCGCGTGGCGGGCACGGTGGCCGCGGGCGGCGCGCCCCTGGCGGTGATGGACATCGGCGCCGCGCAGGATCTGTTCGGCCGCGCGGGGCAACTCACCCGCATCGACCTGCGACTGCAGCCCGGCAGCACGCCCGCCAGCGTGCAGCAGGCGCTGGCCGCCCTGCCCGGCTGGCCGGCGGGCGTGCAGTTCGCCGCGCCGCAGGACGATGTACAGCGGGTGGACAGCCTCTCGCGCGCGTACCGCGTCAACCTCACGGTGCTGGCGCTGGTGGCGCTGTTCACCGGAGGCTTCCTGGTGTATTCGGTGCTGGCGCTCAGCGTGGCGCAGCGCGCGCCGCAGTTCGCGCTGCTGGCCGTGCTGGGCACCACGCCGCGCGAGCGCCTGGCGCTGGTGCTGCTGGAATCCTGCGCGCTGGGCCTCATCGGCAGCGTGGCCGGCATCGCCCTGGGCACGGCGCTGGCGGCGCTGGCGCTCACCCTGCTGGGTGGCGACCTGGGCGGCGGCTACTTCACCGGTGCACAGCCTGCGCTGCAGTGGAGTACACCAGCGGCGCTCCTCTACGGCCTGCTGGGCGTAGCGGCCGCGCTGATCGGCGGCTGGTGGCCCGCGCGCCATGCGCAGCAGTTGCCGCCGGCGCAGACCCTCAGGGGCCTGGGTGCGCAGGCCGGGCGCGGCGCGCGCGCCTGGATCGGTCTTGTTTTGATAGCTGCTAGCGCTTTACTGGCAATGCTTCCACCCATTTTTGGCATACCGCTGGCGGCCTACGTGGCGGTGGGCCTGCTGCTGATCGGCGGCATTGCCCTGCTGCCCTGGCTGGTGCAGGCGCTGCTGGCGCGGCTACAGCCGCTGGCGGCGGGCCATGCCCTGGCCCTGCTGGCGCTGGAGCGCGCCCGCCGCATGCGCGCCAGCGCCGCCGTGGCCGTGGGCGGCGTGGTGGCGGCGCTGAGCCTGGCCGTGGCGCTGACGGTGATGGTGGGCAGCTTTCGCGGCTCGGTCAGCCAGTGGCTGGACAGCGTGCTGCCCGCGCCGCTGTACCTGCGCGCGGCCGGCGGCGCCAGCGGCGACGAGGCCGCGGTATTCCCTCCGGATTTCGTCCATGCCGTGGCGCGCCTGCCCGCCGTGGCGCGCGTGCAGGCGCTGCGCACCAGCAGTCTGCAACTGGCACCCGACCGCGCCCCCGTCGCGCTGCTGGCCCGGCCGCTGGAGGGCGATCCGGCCCGCGCTCTGCCACTGGTGGACCCTGCGCGCCCCGTGCCGCCTGGGCGCGTCGGCGTGTATGTGAGCGAGGCGGTGGTGGACCTGTACGGCGCCCACCCAGGCGCGGACTGGCCGCGGCTTTCAGAGGTTTTCAGGCCTCCAGCGCAGTCTGGAAAAGCGCCGGCAGCTATATTTTTCGTAGCTGGTGTGTGGCGCGACCATGTGCGCCAGCACGGCGCTATCGCGCTGGACCTGCAGGACTTCGCGCGCCTGACGGGTGACGCGCGCGCCAGCGACCTGGCGCTGTGGCCCATGCCGGGCAGCGAGGCCGGCGCGCTGCGCAGCGAGGTGCTGGAGCAGGCCCGCGAGAGTCTGGGCGCCTCGGCGGCGGATGCACTGGAATTCACCTCGGCCGACGCGATCCGTGCACGGTCGCTCGCGATCTTCGACCGCAGCTTCGCCGTCACCTACTGGCTGCAGGCGGTGGCCATCGGCATCGGGCTGTTCGGCGTGGCGGCCAGCTTCAGCGCGCAGGTGCTGGCGCGGCGCAAGGAGTTCGGGCTGCTGGCCCACCTGGGGCTCACGAGGCGGCAGATCCTGGCGGTGGTCGCCGGCGAGGGCGCGGCCTGGACGGCCGTGGGCGCGGTGGCCGGCACGCTGCTGGGCCTGGCCGTGGCGGCGGTGCTGGTGCATGTGGTGAACCCGCAGAGCTTTCACTGGACCATGGACCTGGCCGTTCCCTGGCCGCGCCTGGGCGCGTTGGCCCTGGCCGTGGTGGCGGTAGGCACGCTGACCGCCTGGCTGGCAGGCCGCCTGGCCGCGGGGCGGGACGCGGTGATGGCGGTCAAGGAAGACTGGTAGTCGCCGACAATGCGGGCCATGTTGTCCCCCTCCTCTCTTTCCGCCCCGGCGGCCGGCAGCGGCTGGCTGCACGAGGCCATCGCCCGCATCGAGGCCGACTACCAGCGCAGCGCCGACACCCACCTGATCCCGCTGCCGCTGCCCGCGTTCGCCAGCGCCGGCATCGACCTGTATTTGAAGGACGAATCCACCCATCCCACGGGCAGCCTCAAGCACCGGTTGGCGCGCTCGCTGTTCCTGTATGCGCTATGCAATGGCTGGGTGCGCGAGGGTTCCACCATCGTGGAGGCATCGAGCGGCTCCACCGCCGTGAGCGAGGCCTATTTCGCGCGGTTGCTGGGCCTGCCCTTCGTGGCGGTGATGCCGCGCAGCACCTCGGCCGAGAAGATCGCGCTGATCGAGTTCTACGGCGGACGCTGCCACTTCGTGGAGCGTGCGGGCGACGTATACGACGCTGCGCGCGCCATCGCCGCCGACACGGGCGGCCACTACATGGACCAGTTCACCTACGCCGAGCGCGCCACCGACTGGCGCGGCAACAACAACATCGCCGAGAGCATGTTCACCCAGATGCAGCGCGAGCGCCACCCGGTGCCGCGCTGGATCGTGGTGGGCGCAGGCACGGGCGGCACCAGCGCAACCATCGGCCGCTACGTGCGCTACCAGCGCCATGCCACGCAGGTGTGCGTGGCCGACCCGGCGGGCTCGGTGTTCAGCGCCTACCACCGCACGGGCGACGCCACGCTCACCGCACCGGGCTCGCGCATCGAAGGCATTGGCCGCCCACGCGTGGAGCCGAGCTTCATCCGCACGCTGGTGGACCGCATGGAGGAAGTGGCCGACGACGACTCCGTCGCCGCCATGCGCGTGCTGTCCACCCTGCTGGGGCGGCGCGTCGGCCCGTCCACGGGCACCAACTTCGTCGCCATGCTGCGGCTGGCGCAGGAGATGCGCACGCAGGGGCAGCGGGGGTCGATCCTCTCGCTGCTGTGCGACGCGGGCGAGCGCTACCTGCCCACCTACCACGACGACGCCTGGGTGCAGCGCTGCCTGGGCGACTGCGCGGCCGCGCACGCGCGGCTGCAGGCGCTGCTGGCCTGATGATCGGGCGCCGCGCGCTGCTGGCATTCGCGGCCCAGGGCGCGCTGGGCAGTGCTGCCTGCGGCTGGGCTGCTCCCGCCTGGGCCCTGGCGCCGCGCACGCTGGCCTTCCCGCGCGACCACGGCAGCCACCCCGATCTGCGCACCGAGTGGTGGTACATCACCGGCCATGCGCAGGCCGACGAGCGACTGTGGGGCTTTCAGATCACCTTTTTTCGCACGCGCGTGGAGGCCACGCAGGGCATGCAGTCGGCCTTCGCCGCGCGCCAGCTCGTGTTTGCGCACGCGGCGTTGACCGACGTGCAAGGCCGTCGCCAATTGCACGACCAGCGCATTGCCCGCGCGGGCTTCGGCATTGCCGAGGCGCTGGAGGGCGACACGCAGGTGCGCCTGCGCGACTGGTCGCTCACGCGCCATGCCAGCAGCGCGCCGGGCGGCAGCCGCTACGAGGTGCGCGCGCAGGCAGAAGGATTTGCGCTGGAACTGGACTGCGCCAGCACCCAGCCCGTGCTGCTGCAGGGCCAGGCCGGCCTGTCGCGCAAGGGGCCCGACGCGGCGCAGGCCAGCTACTACTACAGCCAGCCCCAGCTGGCGGTGACGGGCGCCATCACCCTCGCGGGCCGGCGCATGCCGGTGCAACCGCTGGCCGCCCCCGCCAACCGCGCCTGGATGGACCATGAGTGGAGCGAGGCGCTGATGCACCCCGAGGCCGTGGGCTGGGACTGGATCGGGATGAACCTGCACGACGGCGCCGCACTCACCGCGTTCCGCCTGCGGCGCGCCGACGGCAGCACGCTCTGGACCGGGGGTTCCTGGCGGCCCGCAGGAGCGGACGCCGCGCAGGTGTTCGCGTCCGAGGCCGTGGTGTTCTCCCCGCTGCGCCACTGGCACAGCCCGGCCAGCGGCGCGCGCTACCCGGTGCAGTGGCGCGTGGACACGCCCGCGGGCGGCTTCATCGTGCGTGCGCTGCTGGACGCGCAGGAGCTGGACAGCCGCGGCTCCACCGGCGCGATCTACTGGGAGGGGCTGTGCACGCTGCATGCAGCGCGGGCGCGGGGCGATGCGGCCGAACCGGCCGGCCCCGAGGTGGGGCGCGGCTATCTGGAAATGACGGGCTATGCGCAGCGCCTGCGGCTGGGCTGACGGCGCGGCCCGTCGCTATGCATGTGATAGCTGCCAGCGCTTTGCTTCTGGGTATTTCCACCCGTTTTGTATCTAAAACCTAGACACAACAAGCGTCGCCAGCTATCAAAAACAAAGCGGCCATGCAGGGCGGTTGCCGCGCATGGCCGAGGGTGCCGCCGACCTGGGGCTTGGCCCAGCCGGCATGCGGTGACGAGGGCGTCAGTGGCTGCCGCTGCCCCCTGTGCGGCGGCGCTCCAGCCAGGCGATGATCTCTCCCATGATGCCGCGACGGAAGGCCAGCACGCAGACCACGAAGATCAGGCCCGTGACGATGGTCACCGACTCGCCCAGGGTGTTGAACCAGTCGATGCTCGTGAGCTGCGCAAGCAGCGTGCCCAGCTCGCCGATCTTGTTCTCCAGCAGCACCACCACGGCCGAGCCCACCAGCGGGCCGCTCAGCGTGCCCAGGCCCCCCACCAGCGTCATCAGAACCACGTGGCCGGAGGCGCTCCAGTGCACGTCGGACAGCGTGGCGAAGCCCAACACCAGGGTCTTGAGCGCGCCGGCCAGGCCCGCAATGGCGGCCGAGATCACGAAGGCCAGCAGCTTGAAGCGGTTGGTGTCGTAGCCCAGCGAGATGGCGCGCGGCTCGTTTTCCTTGATGCCCTTGAGCACCTGCCCGAACGGCGAGTGGATGGTGCGCACGATCAGCAGGAAGGCCACCACCACCACGATCAGGCACACGTAGTACATGGTCAGGTCGCTGGACAGGTCGAGCACGCCGAACAGCTTGCCGCGCGGCACGCCCTGCAGGCCGTCCTCGCCGCCCGTGAAGGGCGCCTGCAGCGCCGCGAAGAACAGCATCTGCGCCAGCGCCAGCGTGATCATGGTGGCGTAGATGCCCTGGCGGCGAATGGCGAAGAAGCCCATCACCAACCCCAGCAGCGCGCCGGCCAGCAGGCCGGCCAGCAGGCCGAGCTCGGGCGTGGCGCCCCACACCTTCACGGCATGGCCCGTCACGTAGGCCGCGCCGCCCAGGAAGGCCGCGTGGCCGAAGGACAGCAGGCCCGTGTAGCCCAGCAGCAGGTTGAAGGCCGAGGCGAACAGCGCGAAGCACATTAGCTTCATCACGAACACCGGGTAGGCGCCAAGGAAGGGCGCGACGATCAGGCCGAGCAGCAGCAGGCCGTAGCCAATGGGAGCGAATTTATTGACGTTCATGTGGTTCACCCCGTTGGCTTACTTCTCTTTGCCGAACAGGCCGGCGGGGCGGATGAGCAGGACGATGGCCATGATGACGAACACGACGGTGGACGAGGCTTCGGGGTAGAACACCTTGGTGAAGCCCTCGATCACGCCCAGGCCCAGGCCGGTGAGGATGGAGCCCATGATGGAGCCCATGCCGCCGATCACCACCACCGCGAACACGACGATGATGAGGTTCTGGCCCATCAGCGGCGTGACCTGGTACACGGGCGCCGCCAGCACGCCGGCAAAGGCCGCGAGCGCCGCGCCGAAGGCGTAGGTCAGCGTCACCATGACGGGCACGTTGACGCCGAAGGCTTCCACCAGACGGGGGTTCTCGGTGCCGGCGCGCAGGTAGGCGCCCAGCTTGGTCTTCTCGATCACGTACCAGGTGGCGATGCACACCACGATGGAGGCCACCACCACCCAGGCGCGGTAGTTGGGCAGGATCATGAAGCCGAGGTTGGTCGCGCCCTCCAGCAGCTCGGGCGTGTCGTAGCCCAGGCCGGAGACGCCGTAGATCGAGCGGAACACGCCCTCGATCATCAGCGTGAGGCCCAGCGTGAGCAGCAGGCCGTACAGATGGTCGAGCTTGTAGATCCAGCGCAGCAGGAGCCGCTCGATCACCACGCCGATCACCCCTACGATCAGCGGAGCACAGATCAGCATCACCCAGTAGTTGACGCCGAAATAGTTCATGGCCATCCAGGTGATCAGCGCCCCCAGCATGAACAGCGCACCGTGCGCGAAGTTGATCACGTTGAGCAGGCCGAAGATGACGGCCAGCCCCAAACTGAGGATCGCGTAGAACGAGCCATTGACCAGCCCCAGGAGGAGCTGACTCAGCATGGCCGGCAATGAAACACCAAAAATTTCCATGGGAACTGAACGCTGATGTAGGGGGGGTCGGATCAGGAGAGCAGCGCGATCACTTCCAGAGGGCGCACTTGCTCTCGGCCTTGGTGGTGAACACCTGTTCACCCGGCAGTTTCTTGATGAGCTTGTAGTAGTCCCAGGTGCCCTTGGACTCGGACGGCGACTTCACCTGCATGAGGTACATGTCGTGCACGTAGCGGCCGTCGGCACGCAGGTAGCCGGAACCGAAGAAGTCGTTCATCTTCATGGCGCGCCAGGCCTCCATCACCTTGTCGGCGTCGGTGGTCTTGGCGGCCTCGACGGCCTTCAGGTAGTTCATCGTGGCCGAGTAGTCGGCAGCCTGGATCTCGGTGGGGCGGCGCTTGGTCTTGGCCATGAACTTGTCGGCGAACTTGCGCGTCTCGTCGTTCAGGTCCCAGTACCAGCTGGTGGTGAACTGCAGGCCTTCGGTGTTGCGCAGGCCCAGGCTGTGCACGTCGCTGAAGAAGATCAGCAGGCCGGCCAGCTTCATGCTGTTGCCGATGCCGAATTCCTTGGCCGCCTTGATCGAGTTGATGGTGTCGCCGCCGGCATTGGCCAGGCCCAGGATCTGCGCCTTGGAGTTCTGCGCCTGCAGCAGGAAGGACGAGAAGTCGGACGCATTCAGCGGGTGGCGCACCGCGCCCACCACCGTGCCGCCCTTGTCCTTCACGACCTTGGAGGTGTCGGCTTCCAGCGCATGGCCGAAGGCATAGTCCGCCGTCAGAAAGAACCAGCTCTTGCCGCCGCCATCGACGATGGCACCGCCCGTGCCCTTGGCCAGGGCCACGGTGTCGTAGGCGTAGTGCACGGTATAGGGCGTGCACTGGTCGTTGGTCAGCGCAGAGGACGCCGCGCCGTTGTTGATCATCACGCGCTTTTTCTCTTCGGCGATCTTGGCCAGCGCCAGCGCAGTGCCGGAGTTGGTGCCGCTGAAGATCATGGTCAGGCCCTGCGTGTCGATCCACTCGCGCGCCTTGCTGGCGGCGATGTCGGCCTTGTTCTGGTGGTCGGCCGTCAGCAGCTCAATGGGCTTGCCCAGCACCTTGCCGCCAAAGTCGTCGATGGCCATCTGGATGGCCACGCCACCGTTCTTGCCTTCCACGTCTGCGTAGAGGCTGGACATGTCGGTGATGAAACCGATCTTGACCTTGTCCTGCGCGTGCGCGGTCGACGCCATGAGCCCTGCGGCCCCGAGCACGAACGCCAATGTCGTGAGCTTCGCTTTCATGTGGTGTCTCCTTTGTCTTTCATGCTTTGGTTTGCAACGTCGACGCGCGCGGTCCCGGGCAGTGCCCGGGACCGTGGCTCAACTCACTTCCACAGGGCGCACTTGCTCTCGGCCTTGGTGGTGAACACCTGGTCGCCGGGCAGCTTGGCCACGACCTTGTAGTAGTCCCAGGGTTCCTTGGATTCGGAGGGCGACTTCACCTGCATGAGGTACATGTCGTGCACGAAGCGGCCGTCGGCGCGGATCGTGCCCTTGGCGTAGAAGTCGTCGATCGGCGTGGACTTGAGCTTCTCCATGACCTTGTCGGCATCGGTAGTGCCGGCGGCTTGCACGGCCTTCAGGTAGTTCATGGTGGCGGAGTAGTCGGCCGCGTGGATGTCCGTGGGCATGCGCTTGGTCTTGGCGAAGAACTTCTTGCCGAACTCGCGCGTCTTGTCGTTCAGGTTCCAGTCCCAGCTGGTGGTCAGCAGCAGGCCTTCGGTGTTGCGCAGGCCCAGGCTGTGGATGTCGGTCAGGAACACCAGCAGGCCGGCCAGCTTCATGTTCTTGTTGATGCCGAATTCCTTGGCCGCCTTGATGGCGTTGATGGTGTCGCCGCCGGCGTTGGCCAGGCCCAGGATCTGCGCCTTGGAGTTTTGTGCCTGCAGCAGGAAGGAGGAGAAGTCAGACGCGTTCAGCGGGTGCTTCACGTTGCCCACCACGCGGCCGCCGTTTTCCTTGACCACCTTGGCGGTGTCGTTCTCCAGCGCCTGGCCGAAGGCGTAATCGGCCGTCAGGAAGAACCAGTCCTTGCCGCCCTGCTTCACCACGGCGCCGCCCGTGCCCTTGGCCAGGGCCACGGTGTCGTAGGCGTAGTGCACGGTGTAGGGCGTGCACTGGTCGTTGGTCAGCGCGGAAGAGCCGGCGCCGCTGTTGAAGTACACGCGCTTCTTCTCTTCAGCCACCTTGGCCATGGCCAGGGCGGTGCCGGAGTTGGTGCCACCGAACAGCATCGTCAGGTTCTGCGTGTCGATCCACTC
This sequence comes from Diaphorobacter sp. ED-3, assembly GCF_027625375.1. Classification (NCBI taxonomy): domain Bacteria; kingdom Pseudomonadati; phylum Pseudomonadota; class Betaproteobacteria; order Burkholderiales; family Comamonadaceae; genus Diaphorobacter; species Diaphorobacter sp. ED-3. The sequence goes on from NZ_CP115182.1 coordinate 2,932,960, forward strand.
ACGTGCCTTGCTGGCAGCGATGTCGGCCTTGTTCTGGTGGTCGGCGGAGAGCAGTTCGATGGGTTTGCCCAGCACCTTGCCGCCGAAGTCGTCGATGGCCATCTGGATGGCCAGAGCACCGTTTTTGCCTTCCACGTCGGCGTAGAGGCTGGACATGTCGGTGATGAAGCCGATCTTCACCTTGTCCTGCGCATGGGCCTGCATGGCGGATACCGCCAGGCCGGCGGCCCCCATCACTGCGACCAGTGTCTTGAGTGTCTTTTGCATTGTTGTCTCCTTGGTGGGTGCGAAACGAATGGGAAAGGGGTCGGTCAGACGCCCAGCAACTGGTTGAGCACGGGCATCTTGGCCTCCAGCTCGTCGGCGCCAAACTGCAGGGCGATCTGGCCGTGCTCCATGACGTAGAAGCGGTCGGCCAGCGGCGCGGCGAAGCGGAAGTTCTGCTCCACCATCACCACCGTGTAGCCCTTCTCGCGCAGCGTGGTGATCATGCGTGCCAGCGCCTGCACGATCACGGGCGCCAGGCCTTCGGAAATTTCGTCCAGCAGCAGCAGCTTGGCGCCGGTGCGCAGGATGCGGGCCACGGCCAGCATCTGCTGCTCACCGCCCGACAGGCGCGTGCCCTGGCTGTTCTTGCGCTCGGCCAGGTTGGGGAACATGGCGTAGATCTCGTCGATCGACATGCCCTGCGAGCCCGTCTTGAGCACGGGCGGCAGCATCAGGTTCTCCTCGCACGACAGGCTGGAGAAGATGCCGCGCTCTTCGGGGCAGTAGCCCAGGCCCAGGTGCGCGATGCGGTGCGTGGGCAGGTGGATGGTCTCCACGCCGTGGATCTTCACCGAGCCCTTGCGTGCGCCGGTCAGGCCCATGATGGCGCGCATGGTGGAGGTGCGGCCCGCGCCGTTGCGTCCCAGCAGCGTGACCACTTCGCCAGGCTGCACGACCATGTCCACGCCGTGCAGCACGTGAGACTCGCCGTACCAGGCTTCGAGATTGCGGATTTCCAGTGCGGGGGTGCCGGCCATGTCAGTGCGCCCCCTGCAGTTGGCCGTCGGTCGTGCCCATGTACGCTTCCATGACTTGCGGATTCTTTGAGACTTCTTCGTAGGGCCCTTCGGCCAGGACGGCGCCGCGCTGCAGCACCGTGATGCGGTCGGCGATGGTCGAGATGACCTTCATGTTGTGCTCCACCATGAGGATGGTGCGGCCCGCGGAAACCTTCTTGATGAGCTGCGTGACGCGGTCCACGTCCTCGTGGCCCATGCCCTGCGTGGGCTCGTCCAGCAGCATCAGTTCGGGCTCCATGGCCAGCGTGGTGGCGATCTCCAGCGCACGCTTGCGGCCATAGGGCAGGTTCACCGTGACCTCGTCGGCCAGCTCCTGCAGGCCGACCTCGGTCAGCAGTTGCACCGCACGGTCGTTGAGCTGGCTGAGGCTGCGCTCGCTGCGCCAGAAGTGATAGCTCGTGCCCAGCTTGCGCTGCAGGCCCAGGCGCACGTTCTCCATCAGCGTGAGGTGAGGGAACACCGCCGAGATCTGGAACGAGCGAATCACGCCGCGCCGCGCGATCTGCGCCGGATGCTCACGCGTGATGTCGTGGCCGTTGAAATGGATGGTGCCCGACGTGGGCTCCAGGAACTTGGTCAGCAGGTTGAAGCAGGTGGTCTTGCCTGCGCCGTTGGGGCCGATCAATGCGTGGATGGACCCGCGGCGCACGCTCAGATTCACATCGCTGACCGCGGTGAAGCCCTTGAATTCCTTGGTGAGGCGGGATGTTTGCAGTATGACGTCGCTCATTGTCATCAGGCACGTGCCGCGCGGGGTGCGCGACACAGACCGTCTCCATGTTTATGTTGCACCGCATCCTAAAGTGCCACCCCCTGCGCCATAACTGGGAGAAATGCCTATGTATAAACGCCTACGTAGGAACGCTTCATGCCCCCGGCCAACACGGGGCCTTGCGGGTCATTCATGCGCTTTCGGCGGCGATCACGATGGCCGACTCCTCGGCCACCATGACGACACGCGAGCGCACGCGCAGCCCCGATCCCGCGGCAGCGAATCCCACCATCTGCATGCCCGCCTCCAACTGCGCCGCGACCTCGTCCCCCAACTCGCCGCGCGACACGCGCGCGGCCCGCGCGGCCCAGTGATTGGCGGCACCCGGCGCAGGCGCGCGTGCCGCAGCCAGCACCCGCACGGCCGTGGCCTTGCACAGCGCCTGCACGGGCACGCCCGGGCGCAGGCCCAGCAGCTCGGCGCTCTCGCGCGTGATGCGCGAAAACACCTGCAGCTGCGCCGCGTCGCCCGCCCCACGCAGATGCACGCGCACGATCTGCCCACACGACTGCATGCCTTGCACGATGCAGGGCCATTGGTTGCGCATGCTGGTGCGCACCGCCAGCCGCGCGGCGACCGCCTGTGCGCCGCCGCCCTCGCCCACCCCAGCCAGCACCGTGGCACGCACCTGCCGCATCGCATCGGCCGCCTCCAGCAACTGCCGCCCCGCGGGCGTGAGGCGCGCGCCGCCGCCGCCCACGCCGCCCACCACGCGCTCCACCAACGGTGCGCCGGCCAGGTTGGTCAGCGTATCCAGCGCCTGCCACGCGGCCTTGTAGCTGACGCCCACGGCACGCGCCGCCTGGGAGATGGAGCCGCCCTGCCCGATCTGGCGCAGGATGTCGATGCGCTTGTCGGCCATGCCGTGGCCGAGGGCGTCGAGGAACGATACGGAATGCTGCATGGGCGCGATCATGCCGCCTTGCGCGCACGGGCGCCAAGGCGCTTGGGGCGCACGCGGCATGCTGCAAACGGCAAACGGCAAACGGCATGCACGGGTGGGTAGCTATACTTCTCGCTATTCACAAATGGAATAACGAGGTCCTCTCATGTCCGGTTTCCCTGTCCGCTCCATCCTGTGGTCCGCTCTGGCTGCCGCTGCCCTGCTGCCGACAGCGCAGGCGGGTGAGGTGTCGGTGGCCGTGGCCGCCAACTTCACCGCGCCCATGCAACGGATCGCCGCGCAGTTCGAGCAGGACACGGGCCACAAGGCCGTGCTGTCTTTTGGCGCCACGGGCAAGTTCTACGCGCAGATCGCCAACGGCGCGCCGTTCGGGGTGCTGCTGGCGGCCGACGACGCCACGCCGCAGAAGATCGCCCGCGAGGGCCTGGGTAACGGCGCCACGCGCTTCACCTACGCCATCGGCCGGCTGGTGCTGTGGAGCAAGCAGCCCGGCTATGTGGATGCCGAAGGCCAGGTGCTGCGCACCGGCGACTGGAAGCACATCGCCATCGCCAACCCCAAGCTGGCGCCCTACGGCCTGGCCGCGATGCAGACGCTGGACAAGCTGGGCCTTGCGGCGCAGGTGCAGCCACGCGTGGTCACGGGCGAGAACATCGGCCAGACCTACCAGTTCGCCGCATCGGGCAACGCGCCACTGGGCTTCGTGGCGCTCTCGCAGGTGATGGAGAACGGCCAGTTGCGCGAAGGCTCGGCCTGGGTCGTGCCCGCCACCATGCACGCACCGATCCGCCAGGACGCCATCGTGCTCCAGCGGGGCGAGGGCAACCCCGCGGCCGACGCGCTCATGCAGTACCTGCGCGGCGAGAAAGCGCGCGCCGTCATCCGTGCCTACGGCTATGATTTTTGAAGCGCCTTGCGCATGATGGCGGGGCGTTTCCCAGCCAATCCGACTGAAAAACCAGATAAATCAAGCGCCAACAGCTCTTGTTTTAATAGCATTGAACACACCCCTGATCGGCCCTGACGACTGGGCCGCCATCTGGCTCACGCTGCAGCTGGCCAGCGTCACCACCGTGCTGCTGCTGGTGCTGTGCACGCCGCTGGCCTGGTGGCTGGCCCACACGCGCTCGCGCTGGCGCGGCCCCGTGGGGGCCGTGGTGGCGCTGCCGCTGGTACTGCCGCCCACGGTGATCGGCTTCTATCTGCTGGTGAGCATGGGGCCAGGCGGCGCCATCGGGCAGCTGACCGAGGCGCTGGGCCTGGGACGGCTGCCGTTCACCTTCCCGGGGCTGGTCGTCGGCTCCCTCGTGTATTCGCTGCCGTTCGCCGTGCAGCCGCTGCAGCGCGCCTTCGAAGCGCTGGGCCGCCGGCCGCTGGAGGTGGCGGCCACGCTGGGCGCCAGCCCGCTGGACCGGTTCTTCAGTGTCGCCCTGCCCTTGGCGCGCCCCGGTTTCGTGACGGCCGCCATCCTGAGCTTTGCGCACACGGTGGGCGAATTCGGCGTGGTGCTCATGCTGGGCGGCAACATCCCCGGGGTGACGCGCGTGGTGTCGGTGCAGATCTACGACCATGTGGAAGCCCTGGAGTACGCCCAGGCGCACTGGCTCGCCGGCGGCATGGTGGCGTTCTCGTTCATCGTGCTCATGCTGCTGCACTGGCTGCAGCCCCGGGGGGGGCGATGACGGGCGCAATGAACGGCATTCACGCCCGGCTGTCTTTGGCGCGGCCGGACTTCACGCTGGACGTGCAGCTGGCGCTGCCGGGCCATGGCGTGACGGCGCTGTTCGGCCCCTCGGGCTGCGGCAAGACCACCTGCCTGCGCGCGCTGGCGGGGCTGGAGCGCGCGCGCGGCAGCGTGCAGGTCAACGGCGAAGTCTGGCAGGACGACGCCACCGGCCAGTGGCGCCCCACGCACCAGCGCGCGCTGGGCTATGTGTTCCAGGAGGCCAGCCTGTTCGCGCACCTGGACGTGCGCCGCAACATGGAATACGGCCTGCGCCGCCAGCCGCCCGCACGCCGCCGCGTGTCGCTGGAGCAGGCGGTGGAACTGCTGGGCCTGGGCGCCCTGCTGCCCCGCATGCCCCACACCCTCTCGGGCGGTGAGCGCCAGCGCGTGGCGATTGCGCGGGCTCTCGCCACCAGCCCGCGCGTGCTGCTGATGGACGAGCCCCTGGCTGCACTGGACGCCGCGCGCAAGGCCGAGGTCATGCCCTACCTGGAGCGCCTGCAGCGCAGCCTGGACATTCCCGTGCTCTACGTGAGCCACTCGAGCGACGAGGTGGCCCGGCTGGCCTCCCACCTGGTGCTGCTGCGGGCCGGCCGCGTCACGGCCCAGGGCCCCACGGCCGAGCTGATGGCGCGGCTGGACCTGCCCCTGGCGCACGGCGACGCCGCCGCCGCGCTGGTGCAGGGCCGCGTGCTGGCGCACGATGCGCACGACCAGTTGCTGACCGTGGCCATCGACAGCGGGCAGATTCAGTTGGCCAGCGGCCGCCCGCGCGCCGTGGGCGAGAGCGTGCGTCTGCGCGTGCTGGCGCGCGACGTGAGCCTGGCGCGCACACGCGCGGCGGACAGCAGCATCCTGAACCTGCTGCCCGCGCGCATCACGCAGTTGGCCGAGGACGGCCCCGGCCAGGTGCTGGTGGCGCTGGACGTGGCGGGCACCACGCTGCTGGCGCGCATCACGCTGCGCTCTTGCCGCACGCTGGCGCTGGCCGTGGGCGATGAGGTGTTTGCGCAGGTCAAGGGCGTGGCGCTGGTGGACTGAGGCGATCACTCCTGCGGACGCACGGCGCTACACGTCATCTGGGCCAAAAATGCCGCGACACGCAGGTGCGCCCACCCATCGCCAAGTTCAACGCCCGCGATGGTGAAGCCGTGCCGCGCGCCGCTCAGGGCGCGGCAAATCCCAGGCGCCGCAGCACGCGCTGCGCGGGCTCGGCCATCAGGGTCTGGGCAAAGTCCAGCGCGGCCTGGGGCGCACCGCGACGCACCGTAAGCCCATAAGCTGCAGCCACCTGCAGCTCTGGCGGCACCTGCACCACCTGCAGCGCCGGCACTTCGCGCTGGGCAGAAACGGCGTTGGTGCAGTAGGTCAGAAACACGTCCGCCCGCCCCTCGGCCATGACCCAGGCATAGGTGCCGCGACCGGGTGGCGCCTTGGGCGAGGTGGGCCCGCCGGTCAGTTGCAGCGCCTTGGCCTCCAGCCGCGCAAAGGCGCCGGGGCGTACCTGCTCTGCCCGGCGAAACAGCTCCCAGGCATAGTCGCCCGACGGGTCCGCCTGGGGTGTGGAAGTGCCCAGCCGCATGTCGGCGCGCAGCAGCGTGTCCAGCAGGTTGGCCGTGGTCACCGGCACGCCGGGCGCAGCCAGTGCACACAGGGCATTGCGGGTGAACACCTGCGGCGCGCCCCAATCGCCCGCGCGCGCCAGGCGCTGCGGGTGCTCGGTATCGGCGGAGGCGAATACCATGGCCGGCTCGCCGGACTCGATGCGCTCGCGCAGCAGGCCGGACGCTCCGAAGGTCAATGCCACCTTCTGGCCCGTGCGCACCTCGTGCTCACGCGCAATCTCGGTGAAGGCCTCGCGCAGGCTGCCGGCGGCATAGACGGTCACGTTCGTGGCCGCGCCCATGCCCGCGGACGGCGTGCGTGCACCCATTGCCGTGCCGCCAGGCTGGGCACAACCGCTCAACACGGCAGCCATTGCGGCCACGCCGGCCACGCAGAGCAAGGAACGGCGGTCCATGGCATGGCCTTACGGGTTGGCGTTGGGGAAGAACAGCTGCTCGCCGTTGATCTTGTAGCCGGCGATGGCGCTCTGGCCCGCGGGCGAGACCACCCAGTCCACGAACTTCTGCGCCTCAGCCTGCTTCACATGCGGGTGCTTGGCGGGGTTCACCACCATCACGCCATACTGGTTGAACAGGCGCTTGTCGCCTTCCACCAGCACCGCGAGGTTGTCGCGGTTCTTGAAGTTGAGCCAGGTGCCGCGGTCCGTCAGCGCGTACGCACCGCTGGAGGCCGCGATGTTCAGCGCCGGGCCCATGCCGCACCCGCATTCCTTGTAGCCGCTGCCCTTCACGCCCTCGGTGGCGATCTTCCAGTAGCGCAGCTCGGCTGCATGGGTGCCGCTCTTGTCACCGCGCGAGATGAACTCCGCGTTGGCCGCGGCGATCTTCTTGAGTGCGGCGGCGATGTCGTTGCCCTTGGTGCCGGCAGCATCCGCCTTGCCACCCACGAGGATGAAGTCGTTGTACATGACCGGGTAGCGCTTCACGCCCCAGCCGTCGGCCACGAACTTCTCCTCGGCCACCTGGTCGTGCACGAACAGCACGTCGGCGTCGCCGCGGCGCGCCATGTCCAGCGCCTGGCCGGTGCCCACCGCCACCACCTTCACGTCGATACCGGTGGCCTGCTTGAAGGCCGGCAGCAGGTGGGTGAACAGGCCCGACTGCTCGGTCGAGGTGGTCGACGCCATCGTGATGGCCTGTGCCGCAGCGCTGCCATAAGCTACCAAAGCAATAGCTGCTACCGCAGTCTGGGTAAGCGCCAGGGGCCAAAAACGCTTGTAACTCTTCATGCCATTTCTCCTTTGACGAACAGACGGGCGGCCTCGGGCAGGGGGCCGTTGAAAAAATCGTGCACGGGCAGGTCCGCCAGCACGCGCCCGTGCTCCAGGTAGAGCACACGGCTGGCCAGGCGCTTGACCTGTCCCAGGTTGTGGCTGCTGAACAGCATGGTCACCGGCTGATCGGGGCCAGCGCTGCCGTGGCTGGCGGCAAAGTCGGCCATCAGCGATTCGATCTCGCGCTTGGCATGCGGGTCCAGGCTGGCGGTGGGCTCGTCCAGCAGCAGCACGTCGGGCCGCAGGGCCCAGGCGCGCGCAAACGCCAGCCGCTGCTGCTGCCCGCCGGACAAGGTGCGCGCGTTCTGCCGCGCGATGTCCTGCAGCCCCACGCGGTGCAGCGCCACGGCGGCCTGGGCGCAGGCCTCCTGCCAGCGCACCCGGCGCAGCCACAATCCCAGCGCCACGTTGTTCAGAGCGCTGGTGCGCAACACGAAAGGCCGCTGGAACACCATGGCCACGCGCGGCGCGCCGTCGCGGCGCAGCTGTCCCGCGCTGGGGCGCACCAGGCCGTGCAATGCGCGCAGCAGCGTGCTCTTGCCACTGCCGTTGGCACCCACCAGAGCCACGCGCTCGCCGGGCATCACACGCAGATTGATGCCGGCCAGCGCCTGCACCGCGCCGTAGCGCACGGACAGCTCGCGCAGCGCAAACAACGGCGGCTCGATGGTGCAAACGTCGCCCGGGCTCTCCTCCCCGGGGAAGACGGGTGACGGCAGCGCGCTCATGCCCCCACCCCGGCCAGGCCGCCCACGGCGGCACCATCCACGCGTTCACGCCAGCGGCGCAGCAGCGCAATGCCCACGTTGAGCAACAACACGACGCCCAGCAGCACGAGGCCCAGCGCCAGCGCCAGCGGCAGATCGCCCTTGCTGGTCTCCAGCGCGATGGCGGTGGTCATGACGCGCGTGAAGCCGTCGATGTTGCCGCCCACGATCATCACCGCGCCCACCTCCGAGATGGCGCGGCCGAATGCGGCGATCAGCACCGTGAGCAGCGCATAGCGCTCGTCCCAGGACACCAACAGGGCACGCAACAGGGTGCCGGCGCCCAGCGAGCGCAACTGCTCGCCATGCAGGCGGTCCACGTCCTCGACCACCTGGCGCGTAAGCGCGGTGACCACGGGCAACACCAGCAGCGCCTGCGCCAGCACCATCGCCTTGAAGGAAAACAGCCAGCCCAGGCTGCCCAGCGGGCCGGTGCGCGACAGCAGCAGGTACACGCCCAGGCCCACCACCACCGAGGGCACGGCCAGCAGGGTATTGAGCACCGCGAGCACCGCGTCGCGCCCGGCAAAGCGCGCCACGCCCAGCCATGCCCCCAGCACCACGCCCGCGCCGCAGGCGAGCAGGCAGGCCGTGGCACTCACGGCGAGCGAACGCACGACGATGGTCCACAAGGCGGCATCGGCGGAGGTGATGAGGTGCAGCGCCGTGGCGACGCTCTGGGTCATTGTGGACATGGGTTGGGCTATCGTATGCAGCAATCCAATACCCGGCGATATGAAAACTTGTGCATAGGATCCAACTCCACTACACGCTCGACCGCGACGCGGACGGCGCGCTGATCCGCAATCCCCTGCTCGACATGCTGCAGGCCGTGGCGCAGCAGGGCTCCATCTCGGGCGCGGCGCGCGCGCTGGACCTGTCGTACCGCCACGTGTGGGGCGCACTCAAGCGCTGGGAAGAACAACTGGGCAGCGAGCTCATCGTCTGGGGCAAGGGCCAGTCCGCCCAGCTCAGCGAATTCGGCACCAAGCTGCTGTGGGCCGAGCGCCAGGCGCAGGCACGGCTGGCGCCGCAGATCGAGGCGCTGCGCGCCGATCTGGAGCGCGCGTTCGCCGTGGCGTTCGACGAACATGCCCACGTGCTCACGCTGTATGCCAGCCACGACGATGCGCTGTCCGTGCTGCGTGCGTTCGCCACCGCGCCCGCCCACGCGGGCCAGGGCGGCGCGCTGCATCTGGACATCCGCTTCACCGGCAGCGTGGACGCGATCCGCGCACTCAACGAAGGGCGGTGCACCATCGCCGGCTTTCACACGCTGGAAGAGCCGGGCATGGATACCCTGGCCGCGCAGACCTACCGCCCGCTGCTGCAGCCGGGGTTGCACAAGGTGATCGGCTTCGCGCGCCGCGCGCAGGGCCTGATCGTGGCGCGCGGCAACCCGCTGGGCCTGACCTCGCTGGCGGACGTGGCGCGCACGGGCGCGCGCTTCGTCAACCGCCCGCTGGGCACGGGCACGCGGGTGCTGCTGACCGACCTGCTCGCGCAGGCGGGCCTGGAACCCGCAGAGATCGAGGGCTACGACCGCGATGAGCCCTCGCACGCCGCGCTGGCGCAGGCCATCGCCGCCGGCAGTGCCGACGTGGGCATGGGCATCGAGCTGGCGGCGCGTGCGCGCGGGCTGGACTTCGTGCCGCTGGTGTACGAGCGCTACCACCTGGCCTGCCTGAAGTCCTCACTGGAGCAGCCGGCCACGCGCGCGCTGCGCGAACTGCTGCAGACCCCTGCCTGGCAACGGCGCATGGCTGCCATGCCCGGCTATGCGCCCATGCACTGCGGCGAAGTGCTGGCCATGAGCCGCGTGCTGCCGTGGTGGAACTTCACGCGCCGCAGGGCCGCGGCGCGTTGACGCCATGAGGCGGGGACCGCAGTCCCCGGCCCGGCATCACTTGTAGAGCAGTTGCGGCAGCCACAGACCGATCTGCGGCCACACATACAGCAGCACGATCGCCAGCACCTGGATGCCCATGAACGGCAGCATGCCCAGGAAGATCTGGTTGAGCGTCACATGCGGCGGCGCCACGCCCTTCAGGTAGAACGCCGACATGGCCACGGGCGGCGACAGGAAGGCGGTCTGCAGGTTCAGCGCCACCAGCAGGCCGAAGAACAGCGGGTCCACGCCGAAGTGGCTCAGCAGCGGAATGAAGATGGGCATGAAGATCACGATGATCTCCGTCCACTCCAGCGGCCAGCCCAGCAGGAAGATCACCACCTGCGACAGCACCATGAACTCGATCTTGCTCAGGTTCATGGAGAGCACCCACTGCTCGATGAGCTCCTGCCCCCCCAGCAGCGCGAAGGCCGCGGAGAAGATGGCCGAGCCCACGAACAGCCAGCACACCATGGCCGAGGTCTTGGCCGTGAGGTACACCGACTCGCGCACCACATCCATGCTCAGACGCTTGTAGGCCGCGGCCAGCACGAAGCCGCCGAACGCCCCCATGGCCGCCGCCTCGGTCGGCGTCGCCAGACCGAACACGATGGAGCCCAGCACGGCCATGATCAGTGTCAGCAGCGGGAAGAACGAGCCCAGCAGCATCTTGAAGATTTCCAGCCGCGCGAAGCTCAGGAACAGATAGAAGAGCGCGGTGGCCGCACCCAGCACGCCAAACATGACCCACCACCAGGTGGGCGCGGGTTGCGTGGCGGCCTGGGGCGTGGCACCTGCGGTGGAGCCGGGTGGCTCCCCCACTGCAGATTGGGCAGATTGGGCGGATGGGGCGGACTGCGCGGGCTCGGCGCCGGGGGGCTCGGCCAGCGCACCACTGTCCGCGCCCGGAGGCTCCTGCAGGCCCGTGGATTCCTGCGGCGGTTCTTGCAGACCGCCCTCCACCGGCGGCTCCTGCAAGCCAAACTCCGACGCCACCCGGGACGAGTTGTCGTTGAAGCCGATGGGTTGGATGCCGTACGCCTCCTCCACCGACACCGCGGTGACCGCACGCCAGCTGCTGGTGGCCAGCAGTACGAACAGCAGCCCCGGCATCACCACCAGTGCCAGTTGCCGCAGCACATAGGCCGTGGGTACCTGCGCATTGCGCTTGCCCTTGAGGGCATCCAGCAAGCGCGCGGGGGCGTATTGCCGCGTCTCGGCGGGCAGCGCGGCGGTCATGGCCGGCAGCACCACCTGCCGCTCCTCGGCCGACAGCGGCGGCGCCCAGGCCGGCTTGAGCTTGGCCATCAGGATCACGTACATCACATACAGGCCCGCCAGCATGATGCCGGGGAAGAAGGCGCCCGCGTACAGCTGCACCACCGATACTCCCGCCGTGGCGCCATACAGGATCAGCAGCACCGACGGCGGAATCAGGATGCCCAGGCAGCCACCCGCCGTGATCGCGCCGGCCGACATGGGCGTGCTGTAGCCCGCGCGCAGCATGGCCGGCAGCGCCAGCAGGCCCATCAGCGTGACCACCGCGCCCACGATGCCCGTGGCGGTGGCAAAGATGGCGCAGGTGATCAGCGTGGCCACGGCCAGCGAACCCGGCACGCGCGCCATGGCCAGATGCAGGCTCTTGAAAAGCTTTTCGATCAGGTTGGCCCGCTCGACCAGGTAGCCCATGAACACGAACAACGGGATGGCGATGAGCACGTCGTTGGCCATGCTCTTGTAAGCCGCCTGCACCATCAGGTCCAGCGTGCGCGTGATGTCGCGGTCGTACGCCAGCCAGGTGAAGATCATGCCCATGCCCATGAGCGTGAACGCGGTGGGAAAACCCAGCATGATGGCCACCACCACCAGCGACAGCATCAGCAAGCCCAGGTGGCCGCGCGTGATCGTCTCCACGCCCAGCAGCATCCCGACGGCGCCGGCCACCACCAGCGCCATGATGGCAAAGCCGAACCACAGTTCCTTGCGCATCTTCATGGCTTGCCCCCCTGTGCGGCGGATGCGGGAGCCGGCACCTGCAGGTCGCTGTCGTTCACGTGCACCATCTCCTTGAGCTTCTCGACGTCCACCTCTTCCACGTCCTCGCCGCGCCGGGGCCACGCGCCCTGGCGCAGGCAGATCACGCAGCGCGCGATCTCCGCCAGCCCCTGTAGCAGCAGCACGGCGCCCGCCAGGGGAATCACGAACTTGAAGGGGTACAGCGGCAGCGGCGTGGCGGAGAACGTCTGCTCGCGGATGGCCAGCGATTCCTGCGCATAGGTCCAGCCGGCCCAGGTCATGGCCAGCACGCCCGGCAGGAAGAACAGGATGTAGAGCAGCAGGTCCAGCCCGGCCTGCACGCGCGGGCTGAAGAATCCGTACAGCACGTCGCCGCGCACGTGGCCGTTCTTGGCCAGGGTGTAGGCGCCGGCCAGCATGAACATGGTGCCGTACAGCATGATCTGTGCGTCCAGCACCCAGGCATGGGGGTTGTTCAGCGCATAGCGCGAGAAGACCTCCCAGCAGATCAGGGCCGTCAGGCCCACGACGGCCCAGGCCGCCGCCTTGCCGATGAAGGTGGACACGGCATCGATGCCGAGTAAGAGTTTTTGCATGGCTGGAAGAGAACGCTGCGGCCCCGCGGGGCAATGAACGGATACACGCTGGCCCGGGCGGCACCGCCTGCGCGCGCCCCCGGCCCTCGTCAGAATGAAAGGCAGGCCCGCCGGGCCTGCCGCGGCATCAGCTCTTGCGCTGCGCGAAGTAGTGGTTCCAGGCCATCTTGAAGTCGACGTCGGTGTCGTTCTTCCAGCGGCCGCTCCTCTGCGCAAAGGTGCGCATGGAGTCCATCACCTTCTTGAACATGGCGTTCTCTTCGGCTTTCTTGGCCGTGACCTTGTCCCAGGCGGCCAACTGCGCGCGCAGGATGGCGTCCGGCGTCTTGTAGAACTTCACCCCCTGCTTGGATTGCATCTCGGCGTAGTCCTTGGCGTAGCGGTCGGCGGCCTTCCAGCTCATGTCGGCGCTGGCGGCCTGCACGGCGTAGTCGATGACCGCCTTCAGCTCCGACGACAGCGCGTCGTACTTGCTCTTGTTGAACAGCACTTCGAACTGCTCGCTGGACTGGTGGAAGCTGTGCAGCATGCAGTTCTTGGCCACGTCGGGAAAGCCCAGCACGCGGTCGCTGGAGGCGTTGTTGAACTCGGCTGCATCCAGCAGGCCGCGGTCCAGCGCGGGCACGATCTCGCCGCCGGGCAGCGGGTTCACGGCCACGCCCATCTCGGTGAACACGTCCACCGCCAGCCCCACGGTGCGGAACTTCAGGCCCTTGAGGTCTTCCACGCGTGCCACCGGCTTCTTGAACCAGCCCAGCGGCTGCGTGGGCATGGGGCCGTAGAGCTTGGAGACCACGTCCAGGTTCAGGCTCTTGTAGATCTCGTCGAGCAGCTCCTTACCGCCGCCGTAGTAATGCCACGCGAGCACGCCGTTGGCATCCAGGCCAAAGGCCGGGCCCGAGCCCCACAGCGCCACGGCTTGGTTCTTGCCGTACCAGTAGGCCACCACGCCGTGGCCACCGTCCAGCGTGCCCTTGGCCACGGCATCCAGCAACTGGAAGGCCGGCACCACGGCACCCGCGGGCAACACCTCGATCTTCAGGCGGCTGCCCGCCATGTCGTTGATCTTCTTGGCCAGGTCTCCCGCGAACTCGTGAAAGATATCCTTGGCGGGCCAGGTGCTCTGGAATCGGAACACCGTGGTCTGGGCCGTGCTGATCATGGGCACGGACATGGCTCCCGCGGCAACCGCAGCACCCTTGAGTAGGTTTCGGCGGCCTGGGGTCTTGGTCTGCTCTGTCATCTACTTCACTCCTTGATTGGGATGCCTGGACAATCCAGACCCGCATCTTTGGCGGGTTGCAAACGCACGCCAAAGAGGGTTTACGCGAAGCATCGCGCACCCCACCACGGCGTTCCGCCGCTTTTTGCGCAGTGCACACCTGCGCAGCTCCAGCGCACCGCACCTGTGCAATGCCGTGCATATCTGGCGCAGGACGCTACGAATTGCGAAGCATGGTGGTGGGGTATGGCCCTGCAATTACTGCGGCGCAGCACGCAGGACCCACTCGGCATTTAGCGGCATGCGCACCACACGCGCCCCAGCGGGGCGGATCATGCGAAGATTGAAGCAAAAACACCGTTAACCCCATAGTGGGAGAGCGCGAGAAGCTATGCTTTTGGAAGCAAAGCGCCCCTGCACACCACTTACGCGCCCCACACAGGAGACCTCTGCATGCCCCTTTCTCACACCGCCAGCGGCGACGTCCAGCACGTGCCTTTCGATGACCTGCGCGGCACGCTCGCGCGCATCTTCGAGCGGCACGGCACCAGCGCCGAAGTGGCCACCGTGCTGGCTCACAACTGCGCCAGCGCCGAACGCGACGGCGCGCACAGCCATGGCGTGTTCCGCATCCCTGGCTACCTGTCGACATTGGCCAGCGGCTGGGTGGACGGCCGCGCCGTGCCGCGTATGGAGGATGTGGCGCCCGGTTACCTGGCGGTGGATGCCGGCAATGGCTTTGCCCAACCCGCCTACCGGGCCGCCTATTCGGCGCTGGTGGCCAAGGCGCGCGCGAACGGCGTGGCGCTGCTGGCAATCCGCAACTCGCACCACTTTGCGGCGCTGTGGCCCGACGTGGAGCCGCTGGCTGACGACGGGTTGGTGGCGCTGGCACTCGTCAACAGCATGGCCTGCGTGGTGCCCAGCGGCGGCACCACGGCGCTCTTCGGCACCAACCCCATCGCCTTCGCCGCGCCCCGCGCGGGCCATGAGCCGCTGGTGTTCGACCTGGCCACCAGCGCCATCGCCCACGGCGACGTGCAGATCGCCGCGCGCGAGGGCCGCCTGCTGCCCGACGGCCACGGCGTGGACCGCCACGGCCAGCCCACGAACGACCCGCGCGCCATCCTGGACGGCGGCGCGCTGCTGCCCTTCGGCGGCGTGCACAGCGGCTACAAGGGCTCGGCCCTGTCGATGATGGTGGAGCTGCTCGCGGCCGCGCTCACGGGCGGCAACTTCTCGTTCGAGTTCGATTGGAGCGGCCACCCCGGCGCACAGACGCCCTGGACGGGCGAGCTGATCATCGTCATCGACCCGGCCAAGAGCGTGGGCCGCAGCTTTGCGCAGCGTTGCGAAGACCTGGTGCAGGCCATGGCGGCCGCGGGCCAGACGCGCCAGCCCGGCGGGCGCCGCTACCGCCAGCGCGCACGGTCGCTGAAGGACGGCGTACCGCTGCCTGCCACCACCTGGGCCGAGCTGCAGCGCCTCGCCGACGGGCCGATTTAGAAAATTGAGTCAAATGGGCCTGCAGCGCCCAGTCAACGTGCGCCGACAGCTATCAAAACAATAGCATTCAGGGTTCACTCCGGGAACCGCGCGTCTACTCGCCGCGCGCCCGCTCGCCGCGCGCCCGCTTCTCGCGCCGCAGCGCGAACTGCAGACACCCCTGCCCCACCAGCGCCGCGCCCAGCAGCACGCAGGACGAGGCCAGCGCCGGGTTGGAGCCCCAGCCCACCAGCAGGGTGAACAGCGCGCCCAGCGCCATCTGCGCAAAACCGTACAACCCGGCAGCCGCGCCGACGTGGCGCGCATCCACCGTCAGCACCTTGGACAGCGCCGCCGGGCTGGCCATGCCGGCACCCAGCACGAACAGCAGCATCAGCCCCACGGTGGCTTCCAGCGTCAGGTGGCCCCGCAGCTCCAGCGCCAGAAAGACCAGCGCGCAGGCCACGCTCACCGCGTTGCCCCACACCAGCAGCCGGCCCAGCCGCATGCTCAGTGCCAGGCGCCGCGTGAGCGCATTGCCGATCGCCATGCCCACCATCACCACGCCCAGGGCAATGCCCACGTCGCGCAGCGGGTGCCCCAACTGCTCGGTGATGATGAACGGCGCCGCCGCGATGAAGGCATACACCGCCGTGGTCGCGCAACCACCGCCCACCGCATAGGCCAGGAAGGTGGGCGAGCGCAAGAGCGCGGCGTAGGCGCGTGCCAGCCGGCCCGGGCTCACACGGCCCGTGGGCGTACCCGTTTCGGGCACCTTGCGCCAGGAAAGCAGCAGCGTCGCCACACCGGCCAAGGCCAGTGCCACGAACACCGCCCGCCAGCCGCCCAGCGCCACCAGGCCCGAACCCGCCAGCGGCGCCATGCCGGGGCCGACCATCATCATCAAGTTGAGCAGTGCCAGGGTGCGCACGGCCTCCACCGGGCCATTGGTGTCGCGCACCATGGCGCGCCCCAGCGCCAGCCCGGCGCAGCCGCCCAGCGCCTGGATGAACCGCGCAGCGATCAGGGCCGGTGCGGTCGGCGCCAGCATGGCGGCGATGCTGCCCGCCGCGTACAGCGCCAGCCCGCCCAGCAGCAGGGGACGCCGTCCCAACGCATCGGACAAGGGGCCGTAGACCAGCTGCCCGAGCGCCAGCCCGACGATGTAGATGCTGATCGTGGCTTGCACCGCCGCGGGCCCCACGCCGAGCGCGCGCGCCGCGTCCGGCAACGCGGGCACGAACATGTGCATGGCCAGGGTGCCGCTCAGGGTGATGAGCACCAGCAGCCACAGCGGGGGTGCGCCGGCAGAAGGCGAAGGGGACGCGCGCATCGCGGAAGGTTAGCAGCCAGGCCGTGGCTCTGGCTGCCGCCGCCGGCCCTCGGCGGACGTCAGACGTCGATGGCCGCGGCCGATCCCGCCTGCTTGCGCAGCTCGAACTTCTGGATCTTGCCGGTGCTGGTCTTGGGCAACTCGCCGAACACCACGGCACGCGGCACCTTGAAGCCCGCCAGGTGCTTCTTGCAGTGCGCCACGATGTCCTCGGGCGTGGCCTGCGCGCCCGCCTTCAGCTCCACGAAGGCGCAGGGCGTCTCTCCCCACTTGGGGTCGGGCTTGGCGACCACGGCGGCGGCCAGCACGTCGGGGTGGCGGTAGAGCACGTCCTCCACCTCGATGGAGGAGATGTTCTCGCCGCCCGAGATGATGATGTCCTTGCTGCGGTCCTTGATCTTGATGTAGCCGTCGGGGTACTGCACCGCCAGGTCACCACTGTGGAACCAGCCGCCACGGAAGGCCTCCTCGGTGGCCTTGGGGTTCTTCAGGTAGCCCTTCATGGCAATGTTGCCGCGGAACATGATCTCGCCCATGGTCTCGCCGTCGTGCGGCACGGGCTCCATGGTGTCTGGGTTGAGCACCATGGCCGCGCGTTGCAGGTGGTAGCGCACGCCCTGGCGGGCATTGAGGCGCGCACGCTCGCCGATGTCCAGCGCGTCCCAGGCCGCGTGCTTGGCGCAGACGGTGGCCGGGCCATACACCTCCGTGAGGCCGTACACATGGGTCAGGTCGAACCCCATCTGCTCCATGCCCTCGATCATCGAGGCCGGCGGCGCTGCCCCGGCCACCATGGCCTTCACGCCCGCGGGAACGCCCTCCTTCATCGCCGCAGGCGCGTTGACCAGCAGGCCATGCACGATGGGCGCGCCGCAGTAGTGTGTGACGCCGTGGTTGCGGATGGCGTCGAAGATGGCCTGCGCCTCGACCCGGCGCAGGCACACATTGATGCCCGCGCGCGCCGCCACCGTCCAGGGAAAGCACCAGCCGTTGCAGTGGAACATGGGCAGCGTCCAGAGGTAGACGGCATGCTTGGGCATGTCCCACTCCAGCACGTTGCTGACGGCATTGGTGTGCGCGCCGCGGTGGTGGTAGACCACGCCCTTGGGGTTGCCCGTGGTGCCCGAGGTGTAGTTGAGTGCGATGGCGTCCCACTCGTCGCCGGGCAGTTCCCACGCGAACTGCGCGTCACCCTGCGCCAGGAAGTCCTCGTACGTCAGCGTGCCCAGGCGCTGCGCGGCCGGGCCGTACACGGCGTCTTCCACGTCGATGAGCAGCAGCGGCGCCTGCGACTGGCGCAGCGCCAGCGCCTTGGCCATCACGGGGGCGAATTCGGGGTCCACGATCACCGCCTTGGCCTCGCCGTGGTCCAGCATGAAGGCGATGGTCTCCGGGTCCAGCCGGGTATTCAGCGCATTGAGCACCGCACCCGCCATGGGCACGCCGAAGTGCGCCTCCACCATCGGCGGGGTGTTGGGCAGCATCACGGCCACGGTGTCGTTCTTGCCGATGCCCGCGCGGCGCAGGCTGCTGGCCAGGCGGCGGCAGCGCGCGTAGGTCTGCCCCCAGGTCTGGCGCAGCTCGCCATGCACGATGGCCAGGCGGTCGGGGTAGACCTCGGCCGTGCGTTCGATGAAGGACAGGGGCGACAGCGGCGCATGGTTGGCTTCGGTGCGCGGCAGATTCTGGTCGTACATGCTGGTCACGTGCGGGGCTCCTTTGTTTCTTGTTCAGGCCGGGAATGCAAGACCCGTTCATTAGAGCAAAGCCAGCTGACGGCGGGCTGATGGAAAATACCCCGGTGTCCATCCCCCAGTCGTTCATCCAGGAGTTGCTTGCGCGCGTTGACGTCGTCGATGTGGTCGGCCGCTATGTGCAGCTCAAGAAGAGCGGCGCCAACTTCATGGGCCTGTGCCCCTTCCACGGGGAAAAATCGCCCTCATTCAGCGTCAGCCCGTCCAAGCAGTTCTTCCACTGCTTTGGCTGTGGCAAGAACGGCAATGCGATCGGGTTTCTCATGGACCATGCGGGCATGGGCTTTCGCGAGGCCGTGCAGGACCTGGCCCAGCAGATCGGTATGCAGGTGCCCGACGACGAGAACACCTCGCCCCAGGACCGCGAACGCGCCGCCGCCCAGCGCCAGAAGCAGGCCACGCTGACCGACGTGCTGGAGAAGGCCGGCGACGCCTGGCGACGCCACCTGCGCGAGTCGCCGCGCGCCGTCCAGTATTTCAAGGGCCGGGGCGTGTCAGGCCAGGTGGCCAAGCGCTACGGCCTGGGCTACGCGCCGGAGGGCTGGCGGGGCCTGGCCAGCGTGTTCCCCGAGTACGACAGCCCGCTGCTGGAGGAAAGCGGCCTGGTGATCGTGAACGAGGAAGACGGCAAGCGCTACGACCGCTTCCGCGACCGCGTGATGTTCCCCATCCGCAACGTCAAGGGCGAGTGCATCGGCTTTGGCGGGCGCGTGCTGGGCGACGACAAGCCCAAGTACCTCAACTCCCCCGAAACCCCGGTGTTCCACAAGGGCCGCGAGCTCTACGGGCTGTACGAGGCGCGCAACGCCATCCGCGAACACGGCTACGCCCTGGTCACCGAAGGCTACATGGACGTGGTGGCGCTGGCGCAACTGGGCTTTCCCAATGCCGTGGCCACGCTGGGCACGGCATGTACGCCCGAGCATGTGCACAAGCTGTTTCGCTTCACCGACACGGTGGTGTTCAGCTTCGACGGCGACGCCGCCGGGCGGCGCGCGGCGCGCAAGGCGCTGGACGGCGCCCTGCCTTACGCCAGCGACACGCGCAGCGTGAAGTTCCTCTTCCTGCCGGCCGAGCACGACCCCGACAGCTTCGTGCGCGCCTATGGACCGGAGGCGTTCGCGCGCCATGTGGGCGACGCCGTGCCGCTGTCGCGCTTCCTGCTGGAGGCTGCGCGCGAGGGCTGCGACCTGGGAACGGCCGAGGGCCGCGCCCACATGCTGAGCAACGCGCGCCCGCTGTGGGCAGCGCTACCCGACGGCGCGCTCAAGCGCCAGTTGCTGACCGAGCTGGGTGAACTGGGCCAGTTGCCCGCGCCGGATCTGGCCCAGCTCTGGGCGCAGGACAGCCCGCGCCCCGGCTCCGCCGCGCACCCGCCCGCGCACGACGGCGCCCCCTTCGGCGACGAGCCGCCCTGGGGGCAGGAACCGCCGGGCATGGAATACGGCAGCCCCGCCGGTGGCGAGCCCGCACGCCGCTGGCGCAAGGGCGGCGAATGGAAGGGCGGGCGCTGGCGCCGCGAAGAGCAGCGCCCCCCACAGCCGCCGCTGCCGCGCCGCCCCCTCACGGGGCGCGCCGACCATGCCGCGCGCCTGCTGCTGTCGCACATGGAATTCCTCGAAGAGCTGTCGCACGAAGATCACACCCTGCTGTGCGACCAGCCCGCGCCGCACGGCGCGCTGTTCGTCTGGCTGGAAGGGCAATTGCACGAGCACGGCCCCCAGTCCTGGGCGGTGCTGCGCGAGGCCTTGGCAGGCCATGACTGCCAGGCCCTGGCCGAGCGGGTGATGACCGGCTCCCACGCCCAGACCGAGGGGGACGAGACCGAGTTGCGCGCCGAACTGCGTGGACTGCTCAACCGCATGCTCATCGAAGCCATCAAGCTGCAGCAGAACGCCCTGATCGCCGCGGCCTCGCAGGACCCGGCGGCCATCGAGCGCTACCGGCAATTGCAGGAGCGCCGCCGCGCGCTGGAAGAGGGGCTTACAAAAATGACCTCGGGGGCTTGACAAAGCCCCTTGAATTTTGCTGCGCCGGTATAATGTACGGTTTGTCGGCAAGAGCGACAGCAGCACCTCCGGACCAGGCGACCGTGACAAACGCGCACAACCGCCCTCCCCCACCGCAAGGACTGCACACCAAATGTTCGCCCAGACATCTTGCCCCTGAGGGTTTTCCCCTCAAACCGCGAAGGCCCTTGCCGTCGCCGTGCCTGCCCGCGCCGGGTTCCTTGGCGCTTGTGTTTTCTTTGTGTGTCCGTTTTTGACCTTGAGGTTGTCCATGCCCGTTCAAAAGTCCGCGAAGTCGCCCAAGTCTGCCTCTGGCACCCCCGCGAAGGCCGCTTCCAAAGCCGCAACCACTGTGAAAGCCGCCGCCAAGGCGCCCGCGAAAGCCGCCCCTGTCAAGGCCGCTGCCGCCGCGCCCAAGGCTGCGCCGAAAGTCAAGACTGTGTCCACGCCGAAAACTGCTGCCGAGCTGAAAAAAGCCGCTGATGAACTATTGAAGAAGAAGCCCGCGCGCGCCAAGGCGGCTGCTGCCGAGCCCGAAGTTGCCGAAGAGGCGCCCAAGAAGAAGCCCGGCCGCCCTGCCAAGGCCGCCGGCACCACCGCTGCCGCCAAGGCCCCTGCCAAGCGCGGCCGCAAGCCCAAGGCCAAGGAAGAAGGCCTGGAGGACGACGCCGACCTGTCCGACATCGAGTCCGACCTCGAAGGCGAGCCCGAAGCCGAGGTGGTTGAGGCCGCCGAAGCCGCCCCGGTCGAGAAGGCCAAGCCCCTGCGCATGAAGATCAGCAAGGCCAAGGAACGCGCCTTGATGAAGGAGTTCGGCCTGGACGAGACCGTGCTGTCCGAAGAGGACATGGCCAAGCGGCGCTCGCAGCTCAAGAAGCTGATCACGCTGGGCAAGACGCGCGGCTACCTCACGCAGGTGGAAATCTCCGACCACCTGCCCGACAAGCTGGTGGACGCCGAAACCATGGAAGTCGTGGTCGCCATGCTGGGCGACATGGGCGTGGCCGTGTACGAGCAAACGCCCGACGCGGAAACCCTGTTCCAGAACAACGTGACCCCCACGGCCACCACCGTGGAGGAGGCCGAGGAAGAAGCCGAGGCCGCCCTGTCCACCGTGGACTCGGAATTCGGCCGCACCACCGACCCCGTGCGCATGTACATGCGCGAGATGGGTACGGTGGAACTGCTCACGCGCGAAGGCGAGATCGAGATCGCCAAGCGCATCGAGGGCGGCCTGATGGACATGATGGAGGCCATCAGCGCCTCGCCTGCCACCATCGCCGAGATCCTCAACATGGGTGAGGAAATCCGCGAGGGCAAGGTCGTCATCTCCACCGTGGTGGACGGCTTCTCCAATCCCAACGAGGCCGACGACTACGTGGCCGAGGAAGACTTCGACGAGTTCGACGAGGAAGACGATGACGACGGCAAGGGCGGCTCCAAGGCGCTGACCAAGAAGCTGGAAGAGCTCAAGAACGAGGCCCTGCGCCGCTTCGACACGCTGCGCGCGCTGTTCGAGAAGATGCACAAGATCTACGACAAGGACGGCTATGGCGGTCCCGCGTACATGAAGGTGCAGCACGAGATCTCGGCAGAGCTGATGACCATCCGTTTCACGGCCAAGACCATCGAGAAGCTGTGCGACATGGTACGCGCCCAGGTGGACGACGTGCGCAAGAAGGAGCGCGAGCTGCGCCGCATCATCGTGGACAAGTGCGGTATGCCCCAGGAGACCTTCATCAAGGAATTCCCGGCCAACCTGCTGAACCTGCAGTGGGTCGAGAAGCAGGCCGCCGCCGGCAAGCCCTGGAGCGCCGTGATGCAGCGCAACATCCCGCCGATCCAGGAACTGCAGCAAAAGCTGATGGACCTGCAGGCGCGCGTGGTGGTGCCGCTGTCCGAGCTCAAGGAGATCAACAAGCGCATGAACGCGGGTGAAGCCAGCTCGCGCGACGCCAAGAAGGAGATGATCGAGGCCAACCTGCGCCTGGTGATCTCGATCGCCAAGAAGTACACCAACCGCGGCCTGCAGTTCCTGGATCTGATCCAGGAGGGCAACATCGGCCTGATGAAGGCGGTGGACAAGTTCGAATACCGCCGCGGCTACAAGTTCTCGACCTACGCCACGTGGTGGATCCGCCAGGCGATCACACGATCCATCGCGGATCAAGCTCGAACCATCCGCATTCCGGTGCACATGATCGAGACCATCAACAAGATGAACCGCATCAGCCGCCAGCACCTGCAGGAGTTCGGCTTCGAGCCCGATGCGTCCATCCTGGCCGCGAAGATGGAGATCCCCGAGGACAAGATCCGCAAGATCATGAAGATCGCCAAGGAGCCGATCTCGATGGAAACCCCCATCGGCGACGACGACGACAGCCACCTGGGCGACTTCATCGAGGACAGCAACAACACCGCACCCGTGGACGCCGCCATGCAGGCCGGCCTGCGCGACGTGGTGAAGGACATCCTCGACGGCCTGACCCCGCGCGAAGCCAAGGTGCTGCGCATGCGCTTCGGCATCGAAATGTCCACCGACCACACGCTGGAAGAAGTGGGCAAGCAGTTCGACGTGACGCGCGAGCGCATCCGCCAGATCGAGGCCAAGGCGCTGCGCAAGCTCAAGCACCCGAGCCGCTCGGACAAGCTGCGCAGCTTCATCGACTCGCTGTAAGCCACGCATCTTCCGCGCACACCTCGCGCTGCCAACGCCCCCGCCGCTCGGCCGGGGCGTTTTTTATTGCGCGTCAAGGTTTCAAGCCAAATCGGCTTTTCACGCTTATGCAGCAAGCGCCAGTAGCTATACTTTAGATAGCAAAACATGGAACGCCCGATCGGTGGACAATGGCCGTCCCGTCCTTCCTGAAAGCTCCCCGCCATGCCTCTGAACACCCCTTCGCACACCGGCCGCCTGCGCTTCGCCGTGATGGGCGCAGGCGCGGTAGGCTCCTACTTTGGCGCCCTGCTGGCGCGTGCGGGCCACGCGGTCACGCTCATCGGCCGCCCGGACCACGTGCAGGCGATCCAGGCCCACGGCCTGCGACTGCAAACCGCCACGCAGGACACCCATGTGCCACTGGAGGCCAGTACCGATGCCAGCGCCGTGCGTGGCGCCGACGTGGTGCTGCTGTGCGTGAAGTCCACCGACACCGAAGAAGCGGCACGCCAGATGCAGCCCTACCTGGCACCGGGCGCGCTGGTGCTCACGCTGCAAAACGGCGTGGACAACGACGAGCGCGCCCGCGCCGTGCTGGGCGCGGCGCACCCCGTGGCGGCCGCCGTGGTGTATGTGGCCACAGCCATGGCCGGGCCTGGGCACGTGCGTCACTTCGGGCGGGGTGAGCTGGTGATCGGCCCGTCGCCCGCCAGCGCGCGCGTGGCGCGGGAGCTGTGCGACGCGGGCATCCCCGCCGAGGTGTCGGACAACGTGCGCAGCGCCCTGTGGGCCAAGCTGGTCATCAACTGCGCCTACAACGCGCTGTCGGCCATCGTGCAGCAGCCCTACGGCTGGGTGGTGCAGCAGGACGGCGCGACCGATGTGATCGCCGACGTCGTGGCCGAATGCCTGGCCGTGGCGCAGGCGGACGGGGTGCACCTTCCCGCAGACATCCACGCGGCCGTGCGCAGCATCGCGCAGAGCATGGCGGGCCAACGGTCCTCCACCGCGCAGGACCTGGCACGGGGCCGCCCCACCGAGATCGGCCACCTGAATGGCTACGTGGTGCAGCGCGGCGCCGCGCTGGGTGTCGCCACGCCGGTCAACCGCGCGCTGCTGGTGCTGGTACGCATGGCCGAGGCCAGTGGCGTGCATGGCCCCCAGGACCATCAAAAAACATAGCTGCCAGCGCTTGATAGGCAAGCGCTAGAGGCCAAAAACACCCTGAATCGCCACAACGCAGACGCGCCGCACCGCGGGCTGGGCGCCGCCTCGGGACCGGCCTACACTCGCTGCGCGTGCACCCTTCCCCTTTTCCGCCGCCGGGCGTCCGGCGGCCCACACCCATGCACTGGCTTGAACACAAGATCCCTCCGCCGCTCGTCGCCGCCCTTGCCGGCGTGGCGATGTGGTTCACCGCGCAGGCCAGCGGCGGCGTGACGGACAGCGCGCCGCGCACCGCGGCGGCCGTCCTGCTCGCGCTGGTGGGCCTGGCGTTCGACGTGGCCGGCCTGCACGCGTTTCGGCGCGCGCGCACCACCGTCAACCCGCTGCGGCCGGGCGGTGCTTCGGCGCTGGTGGTGGGCGGCGTGTACCGCGTCACGCGCAACCCGATGTACGTGGGCCTCGCCCTCCTGCTGCTCGCATGGACGGTGTACCTGGGTGCGCCGCTGGCGCTGCTGGGCGTGGCGGCGTTCGTGGCCTACATCACACGCTTTCAGATCATTCCGGAAGAGCGGGTGCTGGCGCAGAAGTTCGGGCCGGAGTTTGGCGCCTATCGATCCAGGGTGCGCAGGTGGCTGTAGCGCTTATCCAGCAAGCGCTGACAGCTCCTTGAACGATAGCGAAGTTAGTCCATCTTCACGCTGGCGCTCTTCACCACCTGCCCCATGCGCGCCAGTTCGCTGCGAAAGAACGCGGCCGAAACATCGGGCGGCGTGAGCTTGATCTCATAACCCTGCGCCACCAGCGCGTCGCGCGCCTCGGGCATGGCCAGCGCGGCCTTGAAGCCGTGGAACAGCCGCGCCACGTCCGCCGGGGGCACGCCGGCAGGCGCCACGGCGGCGATCCAGCCCTCCAGTTCATAGCGCGGCAGGCCCTGTTCGGCGAGGGTGGGCACGCCGGGCAGCGAGGGGACGCGGGCGGCCGTGGTCACGCCCAGCGCGCGCAGGCTGCCGGACTTGATGTGCGCGGCCGCCGGCGCCACGGCCACCACGCCCAGCTGCACCTGCCCGCCCAGGATGTCACTCATCAGCGGACCCATGCCGCGGTAGGGGATGTGCTTGATGTCCAGCTGCGCCTGGTCCACGAACATGGCCGCGCCCAGGTGCAGGATGGTGCCGTTGCCCGACGAGCCGTAGTTGAGCACCCCGGGCTTGGCCTTGGCGAGCGCGATGAGTTCGCGCGCGTTCCGGGCCTGCACCGAGGGATGGGCGACGAGCACGAAGGGCGTGGCGCCGATCACGGTGATGGGCGTGATGTCCTCGATGGCATCGAACGGCGCCGATGGGTACACATGCGGGTTCACCACGTGGTTGTTGGACACCACGCCGATCACCGAGCCGTCCTTGGGCGCGCGCACGAGCTGCGTGGTGCCCGTGATGCCGCCCGCGCCGGGCAGGTTCTCGATCACCACCGGCTGGCCCAGCGCCTTGGACAGGCTGGCCTGAATGGCGCGGATGGCACCGTCCGCGCCCGAGCCGGCCGACAGCGGAAGGATCACGCGCAGCGGCCGGTCGGCCGCACCGGGGCCCTGCGCATGCGCCAGCGCGGGCGCACAGAGGGCAGCACTCCAGGCCAGCGCCTGGCGGCGCGTGAGGCGGCGGGGTGCGGGGAGTGCATCGAGGGGCATGGGTGTCTCCGGTGGTTTTTATAGGGGTCTCAGAAAGCGCGGACTCAGGGATTGGCGGGCCACGCATGCACAAGGTCGTGGCCCGGTTGCTCCCCTCAGGCCACGGCTGCGCACGCGCGCAGCGCGGCCACCTGGTCGGCCGTGTAGCCCAGGCCTGCCAGCAGATCCTGCGTGTGCTGGCCGAGCCGCGGCGGGTCCAGGCGCACGCCCATGCGCTGGCCGTCCAGGCGCAGCGGCATGAGCGTGGTGCGCGCGGTGCCGCCCGCGCGCTCCCCGTCGGGCAGGGTGATCTCGGCCAGGCCGCCCGTGGCGTTGAGGTGCGGGTCGTCAAACAATTGCTCGGGCCGCAGGATGGGTGCGAACGGCAGGCCATGGCGCTCGAAGACCGCCGCCAGTGCATCGGCCGTGTGCGCTGCCAGGCGCTGGCGCAGCTCGGGCAGCAGCGTGGGCCGCGCGCGCACGCGGTCGTTGTTGGTGGCATAGCGCGGGTCGGCCTTGAGGTCGGCATAGCCCATGGCGTCGCAGAAGGTCTGCCACTGCGCGTCGCTCACCGCGGCCAGGAAGATCTGGCCGCCGTCCTTGACGCTGAACACGTCGTACACCGCCCAGGACGAGATGCGGTCGGGCATGGGCGCGGCGGGCTGGCCGGTGACGGCGTACTGCATCATGTGCTGGCCGACCAGGAACACGTTGTTCTCGAACAGCGCCGAATCCACTTCCTGGCCGCGACCGGTCTGCTGGCGCTGCATGAGCGCCGCCATGGCGCCGATGGCGCCGAACATGCCGCCCATGATGTCGTTCACGCTGCTGCCGGCGCGCAGCGGGTCGCCCGGGCGGCCGGTCATGTAGGCCAGCCCCCCCATCATCTGCACCACCTCGTCCAGCGCCGTGCGGTGCTCGTAAGGGCCGGGCAGGAAACCCGTGTGGTTCACATACACCAGGCGCTCGTTCAGGCGCGACAGGGCCGCGTAGTCCAGGCCGTACTTGGCCATCACGCCGGGCTTGAAGTTCTGCGCCACCACGTCGGCCGACGAGGCCAGGCGGATGGCCACCTCCAGCCCCGCGGGACTGCGCAGGTCGATGGCGATGCTCTTCTTGTTGCGGTTGAACATGGGAAAGAAGCCCGCACCCGCGCCCAGCAGGTGGCGTGTGCGGTCGCCATCCACGGGCTCGACCTTGATGACCTCGGCGCCCAGGTCGGCCAGCACCATGCCGCAGGTGGGGCCCATGACCATGTGGGTGAACTCCACCACGCGCAGGCCCTCCAGGGGCAGCCGGGACGAAGAGGAAGCGTTGGAATTCATGGTGTCCCAAAGAAGAAGCTAAAAACAGGCGCGCCCGCTCAGGCAGGCTGCGCCAGGGTGGAAACAGAAGCGCCCGTGTGGCGCGGCAGACCGGCCTGCCACAGCGTGCCATGCAGCGTCTCGCCCGCGAGCCAGCCCTGCACGCGCTGGCGCAGCGCGAGCAGCGCGGCCACGTCGAGTCCCGTGGACAGCCCCATGCGCTCCAGCATGAAGGCCAGGTCTTCGGTGGTCACGTTGCCGCTGGCGCCGGGCGCATGCGGGCAGCCGCCAATGCCGGCCAGGCAGGCGTCGAAGCGGGTGATGCCCGCCTGCCAGGCGGCGTAGCAGTTGGCCAGCCCCATGCCGCGCGTGTCGTGGAAATGCGCGGCGGCCAGGCGGTCGCCCACCAGCGTGCGCGCTTTCTCGAATAGGCGCTGCACGCCGGCCGGATCGGCATAGCCCACGGTGTCGGCCAGGCTCACGCGGTCGGCGCCCGCATCCAGCAGCGCCTGCAGCAGGCGCAGCACCTCGTCCTCGGCCACGTCGCCCTGGAGCGTGCAGCCGAAGGCCGTGCCCACGCCGCCCTCGATGCGCGACGCGCTGCCCGCCGCATCGCGGGTGGCGCGGATGCGGGCCACCTCCGCCACCACCTCGTCGGGCGTCTTGCGCAGGTTGGCCAGGCTGTGCGCATGGCTGGCCGACAGCGGCACGATCATCCAGTGCGCACCCGCGTCGATGGCGCGCTCGGCCCCCTTGAGGTTGGGCACCAGCACCGAGGCCACCAACCCCGGCAGCGTGAGCGCATGCGCGAGCACCTCGGCGGTGTCGGCCAGTTGCGGCAGCAGGCGCGCGGGCACGAAGGAGCCGACCTCGATCTCGCGCTGGCCTGCGGCGTAGGCGGCGTCCAGCCACGCGATCTTGTGTGCTGTCGGCAGCGTGGTGGCGATGCTCTGCAGGCCATCGCGCAGGCCCACCTCGCGCACGGTGGCGTGGCCGGGACACGGGTCGCAGAGGGTGGGTAGCGAAGCCATGGAATTGCCTGGAGGGTTGATGTGCATTAGTGCCGTTGTGGATTTTAAAAATTCCAGCACACTACGAAACCTCAATTTAGGAACCCAAAGCGTTCCCAAGCGGAAATTCTCATGCGTCTGCCCGACCTGCTCTCGCTCAAGCTGTTCGTCGCCGTGTGCGAGCACCGCAACATTGCGCGTGCCGCGCAGCAGGAGGCCATCGTGGGCTCGGCCGTCAGCAAACGGCTGGCGCAACTGGAAGACACCGTGGGCGCGCGCCTGCTGGTGCGCCGCCGGCATGGCGTGGCGCCCACCCCGGCGGGTGAGGCGCTGCTGGAGCATGCGCGCGAGATGCTGGCCAGCGTGGGGCGCATCGAGCGGGACATGGCCGCGTTCAACACCGGCATCCGCGGACAGGTGCGCATGCTGGTCACCGCCTCGGTCATGGCCGAGTCGCTGGCCGACGACGTAGCAGCGTTCCTGCAGGACCCCGCGCACCGCGACATCCAGGTGAGCATGGAGGAGCGCGTGAGCCCCGAGGTGGTGCGCGGCATCCGCGAGGGCAGCGCCACCGTGGGCATCTGCTGGGACGCGGCGGACCTGCAGGGGCTGCAGACCCGCAGCTACCGCCACGACCATCTGGCCATCGTCGCCCACCCCGATCACCCCGTGGCCCAGTCGGCGCGCGTGCGCTTTGCCGACGTGCTGGGGCATGAGTTCGTCAGCATGCCGGCGCTGAGCGCCGTACAGGTGCTGCTGGCGCGCGCCGCGGCCGTGGAGGGCAAGATGCTGGCACACCGCGTGCAGGTGTCCAACTTCGACGCTGCGCTGCGCGTGGTGCGCGCCAACCTGGCCATCAGCGTGATCCCACGCGAAGTGGCCGAGCCGTTTGCCGCCGCAACCGGCGTGCGCGTGATTCCGCTGGCCGACGGCTGGGCACGGCGGCGCTTTGCCATCTGCTTTCGCAGCGAGGATGGCCTGTCACCCGCCGCCCGGCTGCTGGTGGAGCACCTCGTGCGCAGGGCCCCGGAGTGAGCCGCATGGCTACCCCATTTTTCAGGGTTTGCACATGTCAGCCGGACGCAACGAGCTACTAAACTTGTAGCAGGTACATTTCCAGGCTATATTGCTATCGTTTTTTGCAACCACCGCCGCTCCGCCCCTGCGCGGCGCGGCACCCCACCACCCTATGCGCAAGGAGAAGCGTTCATGAGCTCCAAGGAAAACGCCGCCGTCAACCAGCTGTTCGAGAAACTCGAATGCCGTTATGCGCTGCGCGTGCTGTGGGCCCTGCGCGACGGCCATCCGCAGACGTTCCGCCTGCTGCAAGACAGCGTAGGCGGCATCACGCCCAACACGCTCAACACCCGCATCAAGGAACTGCGCGAGTGCGGGCTGCTGGACCACGGCAGCGACGGCTACACCGTCACCCCCGTGGGCCAGGATCTGCTCAAGCGCCTGTCCGATGTGCAGGCTTTTGCCACCCGCTGGTCCGCCGCGCGCGTGAAGAAGTAAAGCGCCCCGCAAGCCCTTAGGCCCCCACCAGCCCGCCGTGTGCGGGTTTTGGTCTTTTTGGCCCCTAGCGCTTATTGGATAAGCGCTAACAGCTATCTTTTTTGAATCAAATCAAGGAACCGTTCACCATGGCATTCACCACCACCGCCTCCGGCCTGCAGTATGAAGACACCGTCGTCGGCACCGGCGCGCAGGCCACGCGCGGCCAGTCGGTGCGCGTGCACTACACCGGCTGGCTCTACAACGACGGCCAGCAAGGCGCCAAGTTCGATTCCAGCCGCGACCGCAACGACCCGTTCGAGTTTCCCCTGGGCGCGGGCATGGTCATCAAGGGCTGGGACGAGGGCGTGCAAGGCATGCAGATCGGCGGCCAGCGCACACTGATCATCCCGGCAGCCCTGGGCTACGGCGCACGCGGCGCCGGCGGCGTGATCCCGCCCAACGCCACGCTGAAGTTCGACGTGGAGCTGCTGGCCGTCGGCGTCTGACGGAACTCCGCGCCCCGCTGGCGGGGCGCCCGGAAAAAAAAGGGAACGTGGTTCGCACGTTCCCTTTTTTGTGGGCGCTGTATGGCCGCCGTTGATTACACCGGCACGCCCACCAGGTCATGCCCCTGCGTTCCCACGATGCGCGCCTTCACGAAGTCGCCCACCTTGTAGGTCTTGCTGAATTTCTCGGGCGGCAGCAGGTGCACCACGCCGTCGATCTCGGGCGCATCGGCGTAGCTGCGGCCCACGCCGCCCTTCTTGCCCAGGCCCACGGCCTGGTCCACCAGCACCTGCATGGTCTGGCCCACGCGGCGCTGCAGCTTGGCGGTGGAGACTTCCTCCGCCACCGCCATGAAGCGCGCACGGCGCTCCTCGCGCAGTTCCATGGGCAGCATGCCCGGCAGCTCGTTGGCGGCGGCGCCCTCCACGTCGCTGTAGGCAAAGCAGCCCGCACGGTCGATCTGCGCCTCGCGCACGAAGTCCAGCAGGTGCTGGAACTCTTCTTCCGTCTCGCCGGGGAAGCCCGCGATGAAGGTGCTGCGGATCACGATCTCCGGGCAGGCCTCGCGCCAGCGCAGGATGCGCTCCAGATTCTTCTCGCCGCTGGCGGGGCGCTTCATGCGCTTGAGCACGTCGGGGTGGCTGTGCTGGAAGGGCACATCCAGGTACGGCAGCACCAAGCCCTGCGCCATCAGCGGAATGATGTCGTCCACGCTCGGGTAGGGGTAGACATAGTGCAGGCGCACCCACGCGCCGTAGGTGGCGGCCATCTCGCCCAGCGTCTGCACCAGCTCCAGCGTGCGCGTCTTAACGGGCTTGCCGTCCCAGAAGCCCGTGCGGTACTTCACGTCCACGCCATAGGCCGATGTGTCCTGGCTGATGACCAGCAGTTCCTTCACCCCACCCTCGAACAGCGCCTTGGCTTCCTTGAGCACATCGCCCACCGGGCGGGACACCAGGTCGCCGCGCATCGAGGGGATGATGCAGAAGGTGCAGCGGTGGTTGCAGCCCTCGCTGATCTTCAGGTAGGCATAGTGGCGCGGCGTGAGCTTGATGCCCGCCTCGCCGAAGCTGCCCGGCACCAGGTCAAGGAAGGGGTCGTGCGGCTTGGGGCAGTGGGTATGCACGACCTCCATCACTTCCTGCGCCGCATGCGGCCCGGTCACGGCCAGCACGCTGGGGTGTACCTCTTTCACGAGGTTGCCGCCCGTCTCGCCGGCGCGCGCGCCCAGGCAGCCGGTAACGATCACCTTGCCGTTCTCGGCCAAGGCCTCGCCAATGGTGTCCAGGCTTTCCTTCACGGCTTCATCGATGAAGCCGCAGGTGTTGACGATGACGAGGTCTGCGCCCTCGAAGGTCTTGGAGGTTTCGTAGCCCTCGGCGCTGAGTTGCGTGAGGAGGAGTTCGGAGTCGGTGAGGTTCTTGGGGCAGCCGAGGCTGACGAACCCGATCTTGGGGGTCTTGGCGGGGGAGAGTGCTTGGCTCATCCCCGCATTTTCCCAGTTCTGCCGGGCTCAGCGCTTTTTGAGGCCAAACGCGCCCAGCATCTGCTCGGTCTGCTTCTGCATCTGGTCCTGCATCTGCAGGAACATGTTCTGCGACTGCTCCACGTAGTTGCCCATCAGCCCCTTCATCATGGGCGACTGCAGATTCATGAATTGCGTCCACATCTCGGGCGTGAGGCCTTGCGACTGCTCGGCCAGCTTGGCCTGGATCTCGGTGAACATCTGCACGTTCTTTTCCAGGTACGCACCCATGAAGCCCTGCATGGCGTGGCCGTAGAAGCGGATGATGTTGGCCAGCGCCGCCTCGCTGAACATCGGCGCGCCGCCTGCCTCCTCCTCCAGGATGATCTGCAGCAGGATGCTGCGCGTGAGGTCTTCGCTGGTCTTGGCGTCGCGCACCACGACGGATTCGCCCTGCATCACCAGCTGCTTGACCTCGGCCAGCGTGACATACGTGGAGGTGGACGTGTCGTACAGCCGGCGGTTGGGGTACTTCTTGATCACGCGCTGGGCGGTTTTTGGGTCAGGTGCTGGGTTCTTGTCTGGCACAGGCGGCTCCTCGGGTACATGGCCCGTCATGGCTTGTATTGCAGTGCAGCAGATTCTAGGCAGGCCGCACCCGCGCAGCGCGCAGGAATACCCTGATGGCTTGCACGACCGCCTGCTCCAGGCTGAATGCGGGGGATCCGGAAACAAAAAAGCCGCTCTGTCGAGCGGCGTTTTGTACAGAATTTCTCTCTTTGCATGCTGAAGTCTGGGTGGCTTCAGCAGAGAGAAATGGTAGGCGCGATTGGACTCGAACCAACGACCCCCACCATGTCAAG
Organism: Diaphorobacter sp. ED-3; assembly: GCF_027625375.1. Classification (NCBI taxonomy): domain Bacteria; kingdom Pseudomonadati; phylum Pseudomonadota; class Betaproteobacteria; order Burkholderiales; family Comamonadaceae; genus Diaphorobacter; species Diaphorobacter sp. ED-3. Next base: position 2,965,533 of record NZ_CP115182.1, read on the forward strand.
GTGGTGCTCTAACCAGCTGAGCTACGCGCCTGTGTTTGTTCGAGAAGCGGGAGTATAGCAGCAAAAAATGCCGCCTCGGCCCTGGCGGCCGTCATCGCCGGCGCGCCGACCGCACCCCCTGCACCGCGGCCACGATACCCAGCACCTTGTTGAGCCGCCCCGCATCGGACACTTCCACGGTGAAGGTCATCCATGCCGTTCCCTTGACGGACTGTGTTTGCACGCCGATGACGTTGGTCTTCTCGCGCGCGAACACTTCCGAGATGTCGCGCAGCAGGCCCTGGCGGTCCGAGGCTTCCACCGCCACGTCCACGGGGTAGACGGCGGCTTCTCCAGCGACGCGCTGCGACTTTCCCCACTCCACGTCGATCACGCGCTCCGCATTGCGCGCCGCCATCTCGCGGAAGTTGCTGCAGTCGGCGCGGTGCACGCTCACGCCCTTGCCGCGCGTGACGAAACCGCGGATCTCATCGGGCGGCGCGGGCTTGCAGCACTTGGCCAACTGCGTCATGAGGGAATCCACGCCCACCACCAGCACGCCGCCCTTGGGCGCGCCGTCGGGTGTGCGCGCCTTCTTGAGCAGCACGTCAGGCTCGTCGACCGCCGGCTCGGGTGGCCGCAACAAGGTCTCGATGCTGCGCAGCGAGAATTCGTCCTTGCCCACCACTTCGAACAAGGCCTCGGCCGACTTGAAGCCCAGCTGCACCGCCAGGTCGTCAAGCTTGAGGGCCGTCTTGCCCTCGCGCTGCAGCAGCTTTTCCACCAGCTCGCGGCCGCGCGCCACCGTGGCATGGGTGGCCTGTGCGTTGAACCACGCGCGCACCTTGGCCTTCGCGCGGTTGCTGGTGAGGTAGCCCAGTTCCGGGTTGAGCCAGTCGCGCGAGGGGCGCCCTTCCTTCACGGTGGTGATCTCCACCGTCTGGCCGTTTTGCAGCGGCGTGTTCAGCGGCACCATGTTGCCGTCGACACGCGCGCCCCGGCAGCGGTGGCCGACGCTGGTGTGCACGGCATAGGCGAAGTCCACGGGAGTGGCGCCTTGGGGCAGTTCCACCACGGCCGCGTCCGGGGTCAGCACATAGATGCGGTCTTCGAACAACCCGCTGCGGCTGGCGGAGCCCACCAGGTCGCGCTCCCACGCCAGCAGCTGGCGCAGTACGGCGATCTTGGCGTCGTACTCGCTGCTGGCAGACACGCCGGCGTAGCCCTTGGTGCCCGCCTCCTTGTAGGCCCAGTGCGCGGCCACGCCATGCTCGGCATGGTCGTGCATGGCCTGGGTGCGGATCTGGATCTCGATGGCCTTGCCCGCCTCGTCGCGCACCACGGTGTGCAGCGACTGGTAGCCGTTGGGCTTGGGGCGGGCGATGTAGTCGTCGAACTCCGCCTCGATGGGCTTGAACTGGCTGTGCACCCAGCTCAAAGCGGCATAGCAGTCCTTGACGCTGGGCACCACCACACGCAGCGCACGGATGTCGAACACCTGGTCGAAGTTTAGCGACTTGCCGCGCATCTTCTTGACGATGCTGTAGATGTGCTTGGGCCGGCCCTGCACGCTGGCGCTGATGCTGCGCGCACGCAACTCGGACTCCAGCCGGCTGCGCACCTGCTCCATGTACAGCTCGCGCTCCACGCGCTTCTCGTCGAGCAGGCGGGCCACCTCCTTATAGGTCTCGGGCTCCAGGAAGCGGAAGGCCAGATCTTCCAGCTCCCACTTCATCTGCCAGATGCCCAGGCGGTTGGCCAGCGGCGCGAACACCTGCAGCGCCTCGCGCGCGATGGCCGGCGATACCGGGCGCTTGGCTGCAGCATAAAAGCGCAGCGTCTGCAGGCGGGACGCCAGGCGCAGCATCACCACGCGCAGGTCGCGCGAGAAGGCCAGCAGCATCTTGCGCACGTTCTCGGTCTGCGTGGCCGCATCGTCCATCTGCTGGCCCGTCACCTGCGCCTCGCGCGCCTGCAGTTGCACGCGCATGAGCTTGGTGGTCTCCAGCGCCAGCGCGGCGAAATTGCTACCGAAGGCCTTGGTGATCACTTCCTCGGGCTTGTTCAGGTGCGAGCAGGCATACACCAGATAGACCGCCGCCTGCATGGTTTCCGAGCCGCCCAGGTGCTTGAGGATGGCGGACACCGCATCGGCATGGACGAGGGTGTTCTCTCCGGTTTCCAACGTTTCGCCGATCAAGAGCGGCTCGGCAAAGGCGCGGGCGCGCACCAGGGCGTCGGCATGCTCCGGTCCCGCCTGCGCGGTGGCTGCGATGAGCTGCGGCACCGCCTCGGGTCGGGGCCCGGCGGCCGCGCCCTGCCCCATGGGCAGATGGCCGATGGAACTGCTCTTCATGCTGTCAACTCCTCCTGCCGCTCCAGCAGGAACTGCGCGACCACGGCCACCTGGTCCGGCTGCACCAGCGTCGGCGCATGGCCCACGCCGGCGAACTCCACCAGCCGCGCACGCGGGCCGCGCGCGGTCATCTCGCGCGCCGTGGCGCTGGACAGCAGGTCCGACTCCGCACCGCGCAGCAGCAGCACCTGGGCCGGGATCTGGTCGTACAGCTGCCATAGCTGCTGCTCACCCGCCAGCGCGGCCTCGGGCGTGAGGGCGCGAAAGGGCACGGCGATCGCCGGGTCGTAGTGCAGGGCCAAGCCCCCTTGGGGCGTCTCGCGCACCATGGCGCGAGACAGTTCCAGCCACTGCGCAGGCGTGTGCGGCCCGAAGCTGCGCGACACCGCCCACAGCGCGTCGGCCGCCTGCTGCAGCGTCGCGAAATGCGCGGGCTGGCCCAGGTACTGGCCGATGCGCGCGAGCGCTTGCCACTCCACCCGCGGTCCCACATCGTTGAGCACCAGGCGCCGCACGGGTACCGGCAACACTCCCGGCTGGCCGCACAGGCCCGTGCCGATGAGCCCGCCCATGCTCGTGCCCACCCAATCCAGGGTGGCGATGGGGCCCTGGCTATGCAGCTGGACCAGCAAGGCCCGCATGTCGGCCGCGTACACCGGCAATTGGTATTGCATCGGATCGGCCAGCCAATGGCTGCGTCCGCGCCCCACGACATCGGGGCAGACCACGCGCGCATGGCGGGCCAGCGCGCGTGCCAGGGTGTCGAAGTCCCGCCCCTGGCGTGCCAGCCCGTGGACGCAGATGATCACATGGGGATGGGCCGCGTCGCCCGTCTCGTTCCACTCCCAGTAGGCCATGCGATGGCCTTGTTCCGGGTGGCCGGCGGCCGCGGGGCCGGGGCACGGTACGTATTTCAGCGTAGGTTGAATCATGGAAACGGTACCGTCATGCAGCGCTCGATAATGCCTGCGCTGCATCCTAATTCATTCGGAGAGACTCTCATGCTGAACGGCAAAACCGCCCTCGTCACCGGCTCCACCAGCGGCATCGGACTGGGCATCGCCAAGGCGCTCGCGCGCCAGGGGGCGAACATCGTGCTCAACGGCTTTGGCGACGTGGACGGTCCGCGCGCCGAGGTGCTGGCCGTCGGCGAGGCCGCAGGCGCCCGCGTGGCCTACCACGGCGCGGACATGAGCCGCCCCGCGGAGATCGAGGACATGCTCAAGTACGCCGCATCCCAGTTCGGCCGCGTGGACATCCTGGTCAACAACGCCGGCATCCAGCACGTGGCCAGCGTGCAGGACTTCCCGGTGGAGAAGTGGGACGCCATCATCGCCATCAACTTGACCAGCGCCTTCCACACCACGCGCCTGGCGCTGCCCGGCATGCTGGCCAATGACTGGGGCCGCATCATCAATGTGGCGTCGGTGCACGGCCTGGTGGGCTCGGCGCAGAAGTCGGCCTACGTGGCGGCCAAGCACGGAATCGTGGGCCTGACCAAGGTGACGGCGCTGGAGACCGCCCCGACGGGCGTGACCTGCAACGCGATCTGCCCCGGCTGGGTGCTCACGCCGCTGGTGCAAAAGCAGGTGGACGCCAAGGCCGCCGCGCTGGGCATCTCCAACGAAGAAGCAAAGAAAGTGCTGCTGGGCGAAAAGGAGCCCTCCATGCAGTTCACCACACCCGAAGAGCTGGGTGAACTGGCCGTGTTCTTCTGCTCGGCCGCCGCCAACAACGTGCGCGGCGTGGCATGGAATATGGACGGCGGCTGGGTGGCGCAGTAAGACCGCTATCAATAAGATAGCTGGCAACGCCCGATTGGCGGGCGCTGCAGGCCAAAATGGCTGATAGCGGCCGCTGGGGTCACTTGAGCTGTACCGAGCCAGCCACCGTCACCACCACCTGGGCCTTGCCGGCCTCCACAGGCACGGGAGCGTCGGACGCATAGGATGCCGCCTTGGCCTCCATGGCCATCATGCGCGGGCGCGGGCCGGGCGACATCTCATTGCTGTTCACCGCCACCTCGCGCAGCGTGTAGCCGCCAAAACCAAAGCCCCGCGCCAGTTCGGAGGCGCGTGCCTTGAAGGCCTCGATGGCCTGCGCCTGGGCCTCGGTCTCCACCTTGGCCCGCGCCTCGCGCGACAGGTCGAATGCGATCTGGCTGATGGACATGCTCTGGATCTTGCCCGCCGTGGCCGTGATGCGCGGGAAGTCACGCCCTTCCAGCACCAGCTCGGCGCGGCCCTGCCAGCCGGTGATCTTGCCGTCCTTGCCATAGCGCGGGTACATGCCGAAGGCCCCCGTGCGCAAGTCCATCTGCTGCGGCTGGGCGGCGCGGCGGGCTTCGGCCAGCGCGGCGTCCAGCGCCTGTTTGAGTTGCGTTTGCACGCCTGCGGCGTCCGCGGCTTCCTTGGTGGCGGCCAGCGTCAGCACCAGCAAGTCCTGCTGCACCTGCACCGTGCCCGATGCGGAGAGCTGCAGCACGTTCTGCGGCGGCGCCGAAGGATTCTGAGCGTAAGCGGCCACAGCGCCCGCCATCAGTGCGCAAGCAGCTATTGTTTTTATAGTTCTTTGCATGGTGTTCCTTTTCTTGGGTTGACGTTGTACGGGCATGTGCAGCATGCCCCAGGACCGACGCTAACCGCGTCAGCGCAGCGCTGGCATGAATGCCCGGTAATGTCGTTGCGAGGTGTCGCAAAACCTGTAACAGTTGGTCAGACCCCGGGGTAAAACCGGACTTTCCGTTCGCAAGCTGGTCAGAATCGGCTCTGTTACAAATTGGACTGGGAAAGAAAGCATGGCTTCAACAACCAACCGTACCGACAAAGTTCTCGTGGTGGATGACGATGCGCGCATCCGCGACCTGCTGCGCCGCTACCTCACCCAGGAAGGCTTTGAAGTTATGGTCGCGGAAGACGGCAAGGCCCTCAACCGCATCCTGCTGCGCGAGACCGTGGACCTGATCGTGCTGGACCTGATGATGCCGGGGGAAGACGGCCTGTCGATCTGCCGGCGCCTGCGCGCGGCCAATGACCGCACGCCCATCATCATGCTCACCGCAAAGGGCGAGGACGTGGACCGCATCGTGGGCCTGGAAGTGGGCGCCGACGACTACCTGGGCAAGCCCTTCAACCCGCGCGAACTGCTGGCCCGCATCCACGCCGTGCTGCGCCGCCGCCCGCCGCAGGAGGCCCCGGGCGCACCGTCGGGCGACAACGAAGTGGTGACCTTCGGCCCCTTCACCTTCGACCTGGGCACGCGCGCGCTGCAAAAGAACGGCGAGGAACTGCCGCTGACCACGGGCGAATTCGCCATGCTGAAAGCCCTGGTGCGCCACCCGCGCCAGCCGCTGTCGCGCGAAAAGCTCGCGCTGCTGGCGCGCGGGCGCGAGTTCGAGCCGTTCGACCGCAGCCTGGACGTGCAGATCTCGCGCCTGCGCAAGCTGGTCGAGGTGGACGCCGCCGCGCCGCGCTACATCCAGACCGTTTGGGGTGTGGGCTACGTGTTCGTGCCGGACGGCACGAACTGACCAGGGCATCCCTGCGAAAGGAACGGCGGCCCCACTCCACCGGCACGCCGTGCCCTGCATGACCGCTTGCACGCCACCTTGACATGAACGCCACCCACGACGCGCCTTCCGATGCCACCAGCCCCGCGCCGCTGGAAACGTCCGCCAGCCGGCGGGCCCAGCGTGCACGCGTGGGGCTGAACCTCTTCTGGCGCACCTTCTTCCTGCTGGCGGTGCTGCTGATCGGCAGCATCATGGCGTGGCTGCAGACGCTGCGCGCGCTGGAGTTCGAGCCCCGCGCCCTGCAGACGGCGCAGCAGATTGCATCGCTGGTCAACCTGAGCCGCGCGGCGCTCATCCACTCCGACGCCATCGCGCGCGTGTCGCTGCTCAAGACCATGGCCGACCAGGAGGGCGTGCGCATCCTGCCGCGCGAGCCGGGTGACAAGTTCGAGTTGCTCTCGCCCTCCCCGCTCGGCTCGCGCCTGACCGAAGAACTCACCCAGCGCCTGGGGCCCGGCACCATCGTGGCCGCCAGCGTGAATGGCGAGAAGGGGCTGTGGGTGGGCTTCACCATCAATGGCGACCCCAACTGGATGCTGATGGACCGTTCGCGCCTGAGTGCCGCTGGCGGCAAGACCTGGATGATCTGGTTGATCACCGCAGGCGCGCTGTCGCTGGCGGGTGCCGCCGTCATCGCGCGGCTGATCAACCGTCCGCTCAAGCAGCTCAGCGACGCGGCCAACCGCGTGCGCGACGGCGACTTTGCCAACAGCCGCCTGGACGAAGAGGCCGTGACCAGCGAGATCCGCGAGGTCAACATCGGCTTCAACCGCATGGCGCAAAAGCTCGCCAAGCTGGAGCAGGACCGCGCAGTGATGCTGGCCGGCATCTCGCACGACCTGCGCACGCCGCTGGCGCGGTTGCGCCTGGAAACCGAGATGAGCGTCACCGACGACGTGGCGCGCGAGCACATGGTGGCCGACATCGTGCAGCTGGACGCCACCATCGACAAGTTCCTGGACTATGCGCGGCCCGACACCACGGTGGCCCTGAGCCCCGTCAACCTGCATGGCGTGGTGTCGTCCTGCGTGTACGCGGTGCAGGACCACCGCGAGTTGCAGATCTCGATGAACGTGCCCGAGGACCTGATCGTGATGGCCGACGAGGTGGAGCTGGCGCGCGTGATCTCCAACCTGCTGGAGAACGCCCGTCGCTACGGCAAGAACCGCGAAACCGGCATCACCACCGTGGACATCGCCGCCAAGGCGCGCGAGAAGTGGGTGCTGATGAAGCTGCGCGACCACGGGCCCGGCGCACCACCCGAGCAACTGGCTAACCTCACCAAACCGTTCTTTCGCGGCGACTCCGCGCGCACGGCCGCGGCCGGCGCGGGCCTGGGCCTGTCGATCGTGGACAAGACCGTGCAGCGCATGGGGGGCATCTTCGCGCTGGCCAACTCGGGCTCGGGCGGGCTGGTGGCCCACATCCAGTTGCAGCGCGCGATGAACTTGCGGCAGGGCCAGGACCCCCAGCAGCGCCTGCAGCGCCCGCAGATCAAGCGCCACCTGCCACCGCGCAGCGGTGTGCCGTCATCCCAGCAAAATTGATAGCAGCCAGCGCTTGCTGCGTGGCTGATTTACAGCGTTTCCTGCCGGAAACCGGCACTCTTCCAGCGCAAGCAGCTATTTTTTGAATAGCAACACGGCGGCGCGCGCCTCGATGGACAGACCCTGCCCCACGGGGCCCAGGCGCTCGGCGGTCTTGGCCTTCACGTTCACTTGGTCCAGCACCAGGCCCAGCGCGCCGGCGATGCGCTCGCGCATGGCGGGGATGTGCGCCGCCAGGCGCGGCGCCTGCGCGACCACGGTGCTGTCGATGTTGCCGATGGCGTAGCCCGTGTCGCCCACGCGGCGCGCCGCCTCCTCCAGCAGCGCCACCGAGTCCGCGCCCTTGAAGCGCGCGTCGGTGTCGGGGAAGTGGCTGCCGATGTCGCCCAGCGCCGCAGCGCCCAGCAGCGCATCGGTGATGGCATGCAGTAGCACATCGGCATCGGAATGGCCCAGCAAGCCCATGGTGTGCGGGATCTCCACCCCGCCGATGACCAGGCGCCGCCCGGGCACCAGCGCATGCACGTCCCACCCTTCGCCGATTCTGAAATTCATGCCCATTGCGTTCGCCGCCCTCATGCCTTGGAAGAAAAGAAAGTCTTGACCGGGTCGCTCGCCGCGGCGCCGCGTTCGCCGCCAAAGCGCTCCAGCGTGGCGCCGTGCATGCGCTGGGCCAGCACGGCCTCGGCCAGCGCGAAGTCCTCGGGGTAGGTCACCTTGAAGTTCTGCGCGCCGCCAGGCACCAGGCGCGGGCGCAGGCCCATGGCCTCCATGGCACTGGCCTCGTCGGTGGCGGTGGCGCCCACCCGCTCCAGCGCATGGCGCAGCGCACCGATGCGGAACATCTGCGGCGTCTGCGCCAGCCATTTGTCGCTGCGGTCCACGGTGGCGGCCACGCGCACGCCGCCGGGGCCGTCGCTCGCCACCTTGAGCGTGTCCGCCAGCTTGTGCGCCAGCAGGCCGCCCACGCTGTCGTGCTGGCAGGCGTCGATGAGCGCGTCGATCTGCTGCGCCGTCACCAGGCAGCGCGCCGCATCGTGCACCAGCGCCCAGTCCTCATCCTGCGCGCCGCGCGATTGCAGGGCCTTCAGGCCGCCCAGCACCGTGTCGGCGCGCGTGGGCCCGCCGCAGGGCACGGCAAAGAAGGCCGGGTGGGGGTGACCGTCGAAGAAGGTGTCCCCCGCGGCCACGGCCACCAGCGTGCCCGCCAGGCGCGCCACGCCCGCAAAGGCCGCCAGCGTGTGCAACACCATCGGATGGCCGGCCACCGTGTGGTACTGCTTGGGCAGCACGGGGGGGCCGTCCTGCCCGCCCCTGCGCACGGCGCGCGTGCCGGTGCCGGCGCAGGGCACCAGCCCCCAGAAGCGCCCGGCCACAGGGCGAGCAGGGGTGGTGGGCGGCAGCAGGTCGGTCATGGGCGGGCATTCTAAAATCCCCGGTCGTCGTCTTGAGCCTCCTGGCGCACACTGCTCCGTGTCCTGCGCCCAATCCCACACCATGGGGCGACGCCACCTGCATGCAGCTGCCCAAACTCTCCCCCGGAAAACGATTCACCCTGCCCCGCCCCGCGGGCAGCGCCGACGCCTTGCTGCTGGCCCGCCTGGGCGAGCGTGAAAAGGCCGCAGGCCGCACCACCGCCATCGTCACCGCCGATGCAACCGACGCCCAGCGCCTCATTGACGAGATGGCCTTCTTCGCGCCCGAGTTGCGCTGCGCGCTGTTTCCCGACTGGGAAACGCTGCCCTACGACAGCTTCTCGCCGCACCAGGACCTGATCAGCGAGCGGCTGGCCACGCTCTGGCGCATCCAGCAGCGCGACAAGGACACGGGCGCCGACGTGGTGCTGGTGCCGGCCACCACGGCGCTGTACCGGCTGGCGCCGCCCTCGTTCCTGGCGGGCTACACCTTCCATTTCAAGGTCAAGCAGAAGCTCGACGAGGCCAAGCTGCGCGCCCAGCTCACGCTCGCGGGCTACCAGCATGTGTCCCAGGTGGTGGGCCATGGCGAATACGCGGTGCGCGGCGGGTTGATCGACCTGTTCCCGATGGGTTCGGCCGTGCCGTACCGGGTGGACCTGTTCGACGACGAGATCGACTCCATCCGCACGTTCGACCCCGACAGCCAGCGCAGCCTCTACCCGGTGCCCGAGGTGCGCCTGCTGCCCGGGCGCGAGTTCCCCATGGACGACGCGGCGCGCGCCAAGTTCCGCCAGCGCTGGCGCGAGCTGCTGGAGGGCGATCCCACGCGCAGCCGCATCTACAAGGACATGGGCAACGGCGTGGCCACGGCCGGCATCGAGTACTACCTGCCGCTGTTCTTCGATGAGACGGCCACCGTGTTCGACTACCTGGGCAACGAAGCCACCGTGGTGCTGCACGGCGACCTGGAGACAGCCTTCCAGCGCTTCTGGCAGGACACGCGCGACCGCTACCGCCTGATCCAGGGCGACCCGGACCACCCCACCCTGCCGCCGGAGGCGCTGTTCCTGGGCGCCGAGCAGTTCTACGCCCAGGCCAACCAGCACGCCCAGTTGTCGCTGCGCCCCGGTGTGGAAGACGTGGCGGACAACGCGCAGTTCCAGAAGCTGCCCGACCTGTCCGTGGTGCGCGGCGCCGAGGACCCGCTGGCGCGGCTGCAGGCGCACATCCGCGCCACCGGGCAGACCGGCCAGCGCGTGCTGCTGCTGGCTGAAAGCGACGGCCGGCGCGAGAGCCTGCTGGATTTCCTGCGAGCCTCGGGGTTGAACCCGCCGGCTTTCGATTCGCTGGCCGAATTTCAGGGGACGCCCGAAGAGCGCGTCGGCATCGCCACGGCGGCGCTGGCCTCGGGCTTCGCGTGGATGGAAGAAGGCCTGGACCTGGTCACCGAGACTGAACTGTTCGCCGCCGGCTCCACCACGCGCCGGCGCAAGAAGCAGGAGCAGGCCAGCGACGTCGAAGCGCTGATCAAGGACCTGTCCGAGCTGAAGGTGGGCGACCCCGTGGTGCACAACCAGCACGGCATCGGGCGCTACCGCGGCCTCATCCACATGGATGTGGGCAACAAGAACCCCGACGGCAGCCCCGCGCTGCAGGAGTTCCTGCACCTGGAATACGCCGACAAGGCCGTGCTCTACGTGCCTGTGAGTCAGCTACAACTCATCGGCCGCTACACGGGCGTGTCTGCCGACGAGGCCCCGCTGCACAAGCTGGGCAGCGGCCAGTGGGAAAAGGCCAAGCGCAAGGCCGCCGAGCAGGTGCGCGACGCCGCGGCCGAGCTGCTCAACATCTACGCCCGCCGCGCCGCGCGGGAGGGGCATGCCTTCCGCTACTCGCCCAACGACTACGAGCAGTTCGCCAACGACTTCGGCTTCGAGGAGACCGCGGACCAGAAGGCCGCGATCCACGCCGTGGTGCAGGACATGATCAGCCCGCGCCCCATGGACCGGCTGGTCTGCGGCGACGTCGGCTTTGGCAAGACCGAGGTCGCACTGCGCGCCTGCTTCGTGGCCGTGGCCGGGGGCAAGCAGGTGGCGTTCCTGGCGCCCACCACGCTGCTGGCCGAGCAGCACTACCGCACGCTGAGCGACCGCTTCAGCAAGTGGCCCGTGAAGGTGGCCGAGGTCTCGCGCTTTCGCTCGGGCAAGGAGATCACCGCCGCCGTCAAGGGCATTGCCGACGGCACGGTGGACATCGTCGTGGGCACGCACAAGCTGCTCAGCGAATCGACCCAGTTCAAGAACCTGGGCCTGCTCATCATCGACGAAGAACACCGCTTCGGCGTGCGCCACAAGGAGGCGATGAAGCAGTTCCGCGCCGAGGTGGATGTGCTCACGCTCACCGCCACGCCGATCCCGCGCACCATGGGCATGGCGCTGGAGGGGCTGCGGGACCTGTCCGTGATCGCCACCGCGCCGCAGCGGCGCCTGGCCATCAAGACCTTTGTGCGCAACGAAGGCACGGGCGTGATCCGCGAGGCCGTGCTGCGCGAGCTCAAGCGCGGCGGCCAGTGCTACTTCCTGCACAACGAGGTCGAGACCATCGAGAACCGGCGCCAGAAGCTCGAAGAGATATTGCCCGAGGCGCGCATCGCCGTGGCCCACGGCCAGATGCCCGAGCGCGAGCTGGAGCGCGTGATGCGCGACTTCGTGGCCCAGCGCTACAACATCCTGCTGTGCTCGACCATCATCGAGACCGGCATCGACGTGCCCACGGCCAACACCATCATCATCAGCCGCGCCGACAAGTTCGGCCTGGCGCAGCTGCACCAGTTGCGCGGGCGCGTGGGGCGCAGCCACCACCAGGCCTACGCCTACCTGATGGTGCCCGACATTGACGGCCTGACCAAGCAGGCGCAGCAGCGCCTGGACGCCATCCAGCAGATGGAGGAGCTGGGCAGCGGCTTCTACCTGGCCATGCACGACCTGGAGATCCGCGGCGCGGGCGAGGTGCTGGGCGAGAGCCAGAGCGGCAACATGATGGAGATCGGCTTCCAGCTCTACAACGAGATGCTGGCCGAGGCCGTGAAGCAGCTCAAGGCCGGCAAGGAGCCCGACCTGCTCGCCCCCATGCAGGCCGCCACCGACATCAACCTCCACGCCCCGGCCCTGCTGCCCGACGACTATTGCGGCGATGTGCATCTGCGCCTGTCGTTCTACAAGAAGCTGGCCACGGCCAAGACCGGCGACCAGATCGATGGCCTGCTCGAAGAGATCGTGGACCGCTTCGGCAAGCTGCCGCCGCAGGCACAGACGCTCATCGACGTGCACCGTCTGCGCGTGCTGTCCACGCCCTACGGCGTCGTGAAGGTGGATGCCGCCCCCGGCGTGATCACCATCACCTTCAAGCCGCAGCCCCCGGTGGACCCGATGGCCATCATCCACCTGATCCAGAAAAACAAGCACATCAAGCTGGCGGGCAATGAGAAGCTGCGCATCGAGCGCGAGCTGCCCGACCCCGCCGCGCGCGCCCAGATGGTGCGCGACGTGCTGCGCAGCCTGGGCCAGCCGCTGGCCGAGGCGCAGGCCGCCGTCCCCGCCTAGGCAGATCCATGGCACTGGAAGCCGCCCTCGCCCTGCTGGCACTGGCCTTCGCGCTGGCCGCGCGGCCCTGGCGGCTGCTGGGCAGCCGCAAACCGTTGGCGCACGAGGCCCATGGCGCACCTGCCACGCTGTGGACGCCGCTGCTCGCCACGCTCGTGCTGCTGCCCTGGGCCTGGGCCCTGCCTACGCTGCACCGCATGCCGCTGCAGCTGCAGTGGTCAGGCGCCTGCCTGGTGCTGCTCATGCTGGGCTGGCCGCTGGCGGTTCCGGCCCTGCTGGCCGTCGGCACGATCGCCGCGCTGGTCTCGCCCAGCCTGGGCTGGGGCGACGCGCTGGGCCTGGCCGTGTGGCAGGGCATCGTCCCCGCCACGCTCGCGCTGCTCGTGGGCGTGCTGCTGCGGCGCCTGGCGGGCGCGCGTGCGCTCACCGGCGTGCGCATCTTCGTCTATGTGCTGGGCCGGGGCTTCCTGGGCACGGCGCTGTGCGTGTTCGTGGCAGGCTCGCTGTCGCAATGGGCGGGCCATGTGCTGCCGGGCGTGGGCGAGCAGTTGTCGCTGGTGGCGCGCTGGCTCATGGCCTGGGGCGATGGCATGGTCACGGGCATGCTGTGCGCGGTGTTCGTGGCCTTCAAGCCCGGGTGGCTGGCCACCTGGTCCGACCAGCTGTACCTGCCCAAGCCCTGAACGACAATCCCTCTTTTTCGCATCCGCTCTACTCCGCTTCCATGTCCCAGACTCCTTTTGAATTTGCCCCCGGTCTCGTCGTGCAGGGCATCACGCCGCCGCTGCGGCTGGCCGACTACAAGCTCATCGCCTTCGACATGGACTCCACGCTCATCAGCATCGAATGCGTGGACGAGATCGCCGACGCCGCCGGCCGCAAGGCCGAGGTGGCTGCCATCACCGAGGCCGCCATGCAGGGCCTGATCGCCGACTACAAGGAAAGCCTGCGCCAGCGCGTGGCGCTGCTCAAGGGCGTGGGCACGGACCACCTGGAGCGCGTGTTCACCGAGCGCTTGCGCTTCAACCCTGGTGCGGCCGAACTCATCGCCGCCGCCAAGGCCGCGGGGCTGGCCACGCTGCTCGTTTCGGGTGGGTTCACTTTCTTCTCCGACCGCGTGAAGGCGCACCTGGGGATCGACTTCGCACGCTCCAACGTGCTGGAGATCGAGAACGGCCTACTCACCGGTCGCATGGTGGACCAACCCTGGGGCGACATCTGCGATGGCGCGGAAAAACGCCGCACCCTGCTGGAGGTCGCCTCGCTCATGGGCATCGACGCGCGCCAGACCATTGCGGTGGGCGACGGCGCCAACGACCTGCCCATGATGGGCGCGGCCGGGCTGTCCGTGGCCTACCACGCCAAGCCCGCCGTGCGCGCACAGGCCCGCGTGGCCATCAACCAGGGTGGACTGGACCGGCTGCTGGAAGTGCTGCGCTGAGTCTCATACGGCAACCCATTGAAGCTCTCATATTCATAGCTGTTAGCGCTTTTTAAATAAGCGCTTGAATGGTTTTTTGGCAAAATTTCATAGGATAAAGAACCCATTCCATATATGAATATAAAAATAAAAACGACTTGCGGCTGAGTCGTCCCGCTTACACTTCACACCCTGGTCATCGCCCTCTTGCACAGGGCGGTGCTCTCAAGTCACCGCTACAAGGAAACCGTTCTCCATGCTGAAGAAAACCCTGTCTGCCATTGCCCTGGCCGCTGCCGCGCTGGGTGCACAAGCCGCCGACGTGCTCAAGGTAGCCGCCACGGCCGTGCCGCACGCGGAGATCCTGAACTTCGTGAAGCCCCAGCTCAAGGCCCAGGGCCTGGACCTGCAGGTCAAGGAATTCAGCGATTACGTGCAGCCCAACGCCGCCGTCGAGGACAAGCAGCTGGACGCCAACTTCTTCCAGCACCAGCCCTACCTGGACAGCTACAACAAGGACCGCAAGAGCAGCCTGGTGGCCGTGCCCAACGGCAAGATCCACGTGGAGCCCTTCGGCGCCTACTCCAACAAGATCAAGAACGTGAAGGACTTGAAGGACGGCGCCACCGTGGCCATCCCCAACGATCCGTCCAACGGCGGCCGCGCGCTGATCCTGCTGGCCAAGCAGGGCCTGATCGAGCTGAAGGATCCCAAGAGCCTCACGCCCACCCCGCTGGACGTGGTGAAGAACCCCAAGAAGCTCAAGTTCAAGGAGCTCGAAGCCCCGCTGCTGCCGCGTGCGCTGGCCGATGTGGACCTGGCCCTGATCAACACCAACTACGCGATCGAAGCCAAGCTCAACCCCACCAAGGATGCGCTGTTCATCGAAGGCGCCGACTCTCCCTACACCAACATCGTGGCGGCCCGTGCCGACCGCGCCAACGACCCCAACATCGCCAAGCTGATCAAGGCGCTGCGCACGCCCGAGGTGAAGAAGTTCATCCAGGACAAGTACAAGGGCGCCGTGGTCCCCGCGTTCTGACCGCGCAGCGGCAACGCTGTACGAAGAAAAGCGCTGCCGCGGCAGCGCTTTTTTCATGGGTGCGGGCACGACGTCAGGCACCCTGCCACACCCACCAGGCCAGCACGAACATCATCGCGCCCGTCAGCGTGTCCAGCACGCGCCAGGCGCGCGGGTTGGCAAACACGCCCTGCAGGCGCCGCCCGGCGAAGGCCAGCACCACGAACCAGGTCAGGCTGGCCGACGCCGCCCCCAGCACGAACACCCACTTGAGCCACCCATCCTGGCGCGCACCGATGGAGCCGATCAGCACCACCGTGTCCAGGTACACATGCGGGTTGAGCAGCGTAATGACGGCCAGGCCGCTGAGCACGCCCAGCACCCCGCGCGCCACGCGTTCGCCACCCGAGGCGTTCAGCCCCGCATCCGGTGCAAAGAAAGCGCGATGCCAGGCAAACAAGCCGTAGGCCAGCAGGAACAGCGCACCGCCCAGTTGCAGCGCATGCGCCAGCGTGGGCGAACGGCCCAGCACCTGCGCCATACCGGCCACGCCCAGCGCCACCAGCAGCGCGTCGCTGGCCACGCACCACGCCACGCAGGCGCGCACGTGTTGACCCTGCACGGCCTGGCGCAGCACGTACAGGTTCTGTGCCCCGATGGAGACGATGAGCGACAGGCACACGGTGAAGCCCGTGAGCCAGGAGGAAGCGGCGGCGTGTTGAGTGAACATGCGCCCGATGGTAGGCCGCGCATTCATTTAAGTACACTTCAAACTTCTAACCGATATTAAGTAAACTGAATGCTGGACTACGCTGGACTGGAAGCCTTGGCCGCCGTGGTGCGCGAAGGCAGCTTCGAGCGGGCGGCGCGCCGCCTGCACGTAACGCCATCGGCCGTGTCGCAGCGCATCAAGCAGTTGGAGGAGCGCGTGGGACAGGTGCTGGTGCAGCGCGGCAGCCCCTGCACCGGCACCGACGCCGGACGCCGGCTGTGCCTGCACCTGGAACAGGTGGCGCTGCTGGAAAACCAGTTGCGCCGTACCAACCCCGACCTGCTGCCCGACATGCCCGCGCCGGCACCAACGCTCAAGCTGGCCGTCAACGCGGATTCGCTGTCCACCTGGTTCATGGACGCCATGGCCGCCTTCACCGCGGGCGGCAACGAACTGCTGGACCTGCGCATCGACGACCAGGAGCACACGGGCGAGCGGCTGCGCCAGGGCGAGGTGATCGCCGCCGTCACCGCCACGGGCACGGCCATCGCCGGTTGCAACACCTGGCCGCTGGGCACCATGCGCTATGTGGCCGCCGCCAGCCCCGGGTTCATTGCGCGGCACTTTGCCGACGGTGTGACGGCCGCCACGCTGGCGCGCGCGCCGATCATGACCTTCGACCGCAAGGACCGGCTGCAAGACCAATGGATGCAGGCGCACGGCCTCACGTCGCGCACGCATGCGCCCAGGCACTTCCTGCCGTCCAACTTTGGCTACGTGCGCGCCTGCGAGGTGGGCATGGGGTGGGGCATGCACCCGCTGACGCTGATCGGCCAGCAACTGGCCGAGGGCCGTCTGGTGCAGTTGCTGCCGAACACCGCCATGGACGTGCCGCTGTACTGGGCCCACCCGCGCACGGCGCAGGTGGCGCTGGAGCGCCTCACCCAGTGTGTGATGGCGGCGGCGCGCCAGTGGCTGGAGCCGCCGCTGGCGGCCTGAATCATCAAAAAGTAGAGCGCTTCGCGCTTGCAGGTAAAGCGCTGGAGCCCGTTTTTACGCCAATGTCTCGGGGCGGGTGATGGGCAACCCTGGCACCCAGCGCATGGACTGCACCAGCGCCGCCCCGCCCTGCCGCTGCGCAGCGATGGACGGGGTGACCAGATCGGCCACAGTGAAGCTGTCCAGCACTGCAAGGTAGGCCCGCGTGGCGTCGGACAGCACGGCTTGCAGACGGCAGTGGCTGCTCATGCGGCATTGGTTCAACTCGGCATTGAAACACTCGACCATGTCGAAGTCGGTCTCCGTCATGCGCACGATCTGGCCCAGGTTGATCTCGCTGGCCGGCTTCATCAAGCGCATGCCGCCGCCACGCCCGCGCGTGGTGTCCAGCAGCCCCTGGGCCGCGAGTTGCTGCACGATCTTCGTGAGATGGCTGCGCGAGATGCCGTGCGCCTCGGCCACCTCGCTGATGGTCACGGGCTGCTCGCGCTCCTGGCAGGCGGCGCAGTACATGAGCACGCGCAGCGTGTAGTCGGTCCACTGGGTCAGTCGCATGGTTGCACCAAGGGTTCACACAAAGATTCACTCTATGTGGATTTTAATGAATAAAATATTCATCACAAGTGAACCTTTAGGGAAGCCCCATGAATACCGCCACCTCTCCCTCCCTCGACCCTCGTCAGGCCATCGGCCAGATTGCCGTTGAACTGCCTGGCGCGACCGCCGTGTTCCGCCGCCTGAAGCTGGACTTCTGCTGCGGCGGCCAAGTGCCGCTGGAGCAGGCGGCCGCGGACAAGGGCCTGGACCTGCAGGCCGTGGTGGATGAGCTTTCCGCCCTGCAACGCCCCAACGAGCTGCCCGACGCGGGCACACCCACGGAACTGATCGACCACATCGTCGCGCGCTACCACGAGGTGCACCGCGCCCAGTTGCCCGAGCTGGTGCGCATGGCGCGCCGCGTGGAAGCCGTGCACCGCGACAACCCCAACACCCCGCACGGCCTGGCCGACGCGCTGGAAGAGATGCAGCAGGAGCTGCTGACCCACATGCACAAGGAGGAAGCCATCCTGTTCCCCATGCTGCGCAGCGGCGGCAACGCCTTCGTGACCCAGCCCATCGGCATGATGCGCAGCGAGCACGTGGACCACGGCGAGGCACTGGAGCAGATCGCGCGCCTGACCAACGACATCACCCCGCCCATGGGCGCCTGCAACACCTGGCGCGCGCTGTATGCGGGCCTCGCGCAGCTCAGCGACGACCTGGTGAACCACATCCACCTGGAGAACAACGTGCTGTTCCCGCAGTTCGAGGCCGGAGCCTCGCAAGGCTGCGGCAGCGGCTCGGCATGTTCGTGCAGCGGCGGCTGATGCCCGTCAGCGGCGCGCGCCAACGGGCGTGAGCCGGTAGGCGGGGACGGGGCCCGCATGGCGGCGCTCCGCGCCCTTGCGTAAAAAGCGTGAAAGCGGCCCGCGACTGCCGCTCACCGCCCTGGCGCAGCGCGCAGCGGGGCCAGCAGATCGCGCAAGCCGTTATGGTCCAGCTCGTACATCAGCGCGAGAAGCTGGCCGATCTCGCCGCGCGGAAACCCCTCGCGGGCGAACCAATGCAGGTAGTTGGCGGGCAGATCGGCAATCACCGTGCCACGGTGTTTGCCAAACGGCATCTCGCGCGTCAGCAGCAACTGCAGGCGCCGCGCATCGCAGCCCGGCACCGCAGGGCCCGCCCCTTCCATCACATTCCCAGTCCGCCGTAGCGGAACGCGATGCCCGTGAGCACGAAGCCCACCGACAGCAGCGTGACGGCCGCCACGTGCCACGCCATCAGCGGCAGCGTGCGTGCGCTCAGCGTGGGAATGACGCGCAACCGCGCATGGGCGGCCACCAACAGCGTGGCGGCCAGCAGCGCGAGCTTGAGCGATACGGCGCGTTCCAGTGGCGCATCAGGGCTGAACCACCGCCCCCAGTCGGGCACGAGTTGCAAGGCCATCCACAGCCCGGTGGCGACCTGGATGAGCAGCGCGGGCATGCCCACGTGTTCGTAGCCCTGCTCGAAGTCCAGCAGCGCCTGGGGCGACCGCTGGCGCAGCGCGCGCGGCAGCACGGTGAATGCCAGCACCAGATGGCCGCCGGTCCAGACGGTGGCGGCCAGCAGGTGCAATGCAAAGACGTAGGGATACATGGCGCCGGTCCTCGGGCGTCAGGCGCGGCGCGCCTGCAGCGGATAGGCCGGGTCGGTAAAGCCCGGCGTCGACGGATGGCCGGGGGCCACCAGGCTGTCGACGAGCGCCTCGTCCTCGGGCGTGACTCCATAGTCGAGCGCCGGCAGGTAGTCCTGCCACTGCGCCAGCGTGCGCGGCCCGGCGATGACGGAGCTGACGCCGCGGTGCGCCAGCACCCAGGCCGTGGCGAACTGAGCAAGCGTGATGCCCCGGGCCTCGGCATGCAGCTTGAGCTGCTGGGCGATCTGGAGCGACTCCTCGCGGAACTCGGTCTCGCCCATGCGGCGGTCGCCGCGCCCGGCACGTGTGCCTTGCTGGGGTGCCTGGCCTGGCAGGTACTTGCCGGTCAACACACCGCGCGCCACAGGGCTGTAGGGCGTCACGCCCAGCCCGTAATGCTGGCAGGCCGGCAGGATCTCCACCTCGGGCATGCGGTTGAGCAGGTTGTAGTACGGCTGGCACACCACGGGGCCGGGCATGCCGATGCGGCGCGCACCGTGCACCAGCTCGGCAATACGCCAGCCGCGGAAATTGGACACGCCCCAGTAGCGGATCTTGCCCGCGCGCAGCAGCGCATCGATGGCGAACAGCGGCTCCTCCAGGTCCATGCCCTCGTAGTCGCGGTGCAGGTAGAGGATGTCCACATGGTCCGTCTGCAGCCGCGTCAGGCTGGCTTCCACCTCGCGCAGCATCCAGGCGCGCGAGTAGCGGCCCTCGTTGGGCCGCTCGGACATCTTGTTGCCCAGCTTGGTGGCCAACACCCAGTCGTGGCGCTGGCCCTGCAGCAGCGTGCCCAGCATGCGCTCGGACGCGCCCTGGGTGTACACGTCGGCCGTATCCATGTAGTTCACGCCATGCGCACGCGCGTGGGCCACGATGGAAGCGGCCTCGGCCTTATCCGTCTGGTCGCCGAACATCATCGTGCCCAGGCACAGCGTGGACACCTGGAGCTGGCTCTTGCCAAGAAAGCGGTATTGCATGGGGCAGCCTTCGCTATTGAAATAAGAGCTGCTAGCGCTTTATGGACGGGCGCTAGCGGCCAATTTGACGTAAACCTCAGTAATGCGGCGGCAGTTCGTCGCGCAGGCTGCGCACGGTGGCGCCGCCCCCCTCGGGCACCTGCTGGCGCAACTGCGCCACGGTGCGCGCCAGCTCGTCGATCTGTTGCTGCTGGCGGTAGATGGTCAGGTTGAGCTGGTCCAGCAGGTCTTCGGTGAAGGCGGCCTTGACCTCCAGCGCTTCCACCCGCTCCTGCGTGCGTGCGTCCACCATCGCCATCAACCCTTGAGCGCCTGCCCGAGGCGCGCCACGCCTTCGCGGATCTTGGCCACATCGGCCGTGGCGAACGACAGGCGCAGCGTGGCCGCATCGGGGTTCTGGCTGAAGAACGGCGTGCCGGGCACGAAGGCCACGCCCTTGTCGATCGCGCGCTTGGCCAATGCGCCGGCATCACGCTCCTGCCCGCGCGCCCCTGTCAGGCGCACCCACAAGAAAAGGCCGCCGCGCGGCTGCACGAACTCCACCGCGTCGCCCAGTTCCGCACGCAGCGCATCGCCCATGGCCTGCGCGCGCTCGGCATACACGGCGCGCACATGGGCCAGCGTCGCGGGCATGGCGCCGCTCTTGAGGTACTGCGCGGCCGTGGCCTGGGCAAAGGTGCTGGTATGCGCATCGCTGAACTGCTTGCACATCACGGCGCGCGCCAGCAGCTCGGGCGGTGCGATCAGCCAGCCCACGCGCAGGCCGGGGGACAGCACCTTGCTCAGGCTGCCGCAGTGCGCCAGCCACTCCCGACTGCCCGGCACCTGGGCCGAGAGCGCCAGCAGGCTGGCCGGCGGCGCCTCGCCGAAGTACAGGTCGCCATAGGGGTCGTCCTCCACCACCAGTACCTGATGCCGCGCGGCCAGCTCCAGCACGCGCTTGCGGCGCTCCAGGCTCAAGGTGGCGCCGCTGGGGTTGCCAAAGGTAGGAATCAGGTAGACCAGCTTGGGGCGGTGCTCGACGATCAGCCGCTCCAGCGCATCGGGCTGCACGCCCTCGCCGTCCACGGGCGCGCTGATCACCTCGGCGCCATAGAGGCGAAAGCACTGGATGGTCGCGAGGAAGGTGGGGCCCTCGACGATCACCTTGTCACCGGGGTCGATCATGGTCTTGCCGAGCAGGTCCAGCGCCTGCTGGCTGCCCGTGGTGACGATGAGCTGCTCGGGCGCCAGCCCCGCCACGCCCTTGCCTTGCATGAAGGTGGCCAGTTGCTCGCG
Organism: Diaphorobacter sp. ED-3; assembly: GCF_027625375.1. NCBI lineage: Bacteria > Pseudomonadati > Pseudomonadota > Betaproteobacteria > Burkholderiales > Comamonadaceae > Diaphorobacter > Diaphorobacter sp. ED-3. Next base: position 2,986,634 of record NZ_CP115182.1, read on the forward strand.
CAGCGGCTGGTAGCCCTCGGTGGCGCCGTACTGCAGCGCGGCGCCGGGCTCCTCGGCCAGCACGCGCTCGCTGGCGGCGCGGATGCCGGCCACGTCGAACATGGCGCTGTCCGGGAAGCCGCCCGCAAAACTGATGATGCCGGGCTTGCCCAGCAGCTTGAACAGTTCGCGGATGGCGGAGGTTTCAACGTTATTCAGGCGGTCGGCAAAGGCAAGCGGCATGGACGGCAATCGGGTCGATGGGTGAAAGACGGTAGCCCCCATTGTCGCCAATTGCCGCGCAGCTTTCCTGCGGCGCGCCCCACAGCCGGCGACAATCGCCGCCCATGAAGCCCCAGGACATCGAGCCCTTCTTCGCGGCGCTGCAGGCCGCCAACCCGCAGCCCAACACCGAGCTGGAATACACCAACGTATTCGAGCTGCTGGCCGCCGTGCTGCTGTCGGCGCAGGCCACCGACGTGGGTGTGAACAAGGCCACGCGCCGGCTGTTTCCCGTCGCCAATACGCCGCAGGCCGTTCTGGAGCTGGGCCTGGACGGCCTGGAGGGTTACATCAAGACCATCGGCCTGTACCGCACCAAGGCGAAGAACCTGATGCAGACCTGCCGCATCCTGGTGGAGCAGCACGGCGGCCAGGTGCCGCGCACGCGCGAGGCGCTGGAAGCCCTGCCCGGCGTGGGCCGCAAGACCGCCAACGTGGTGCTGAACGTGGCGTTCGGCCAGCCCACCATGGCGGTGGACACACACATCTTCCGCGTGGGCAACCGCACCGGCCTGGCGCCCGGCAAGAACCCGTTGGCCGTGGAGATGCAGCTGCTGCAGCGCGTGCCACCGCAGTATCTGGTGGACGCCCACCACTGGTTGATTCTGCTGGGCCGCTACGTGTGCCAGGCACGCAAACCGCGCTGCTGGGAATGCGTGGTCGCACCCTGGTGCGACTACGAGCCGAAGACGCCGGCGCCTTTCAACGCGGGTTGATCATCTTTGCGGCGGTGCTGCCGCGGCAGCCGCCGGCATCAGCGCACGCCCTGCGCCACCAGCTCAGCCACCAGCGGCTCTCCCAGGTAGTGCGGGCCGTCGAAGGCCAGCACCTCCCACCCCTTGTAGGCATCGATCTGCGGCAGGAACTCCGTCGCCGTGGCGCTGCGGAACCCGCCTTCTGGCGCGGGGCGAAAAGCCTCGGCAATCATCTGCACGCGCGCCTGACCCAGACGGTAGGTCAGCACCTGCAAGTACTTCAGCGCAACCTCCGGACTGCGCGCATGCACGCCCACGCCGTCCTGGAAGAACACCCCTACGTCGCCCGGCAGCCAGCGCTCGATCCAGTCCGCCAGCGCGTGCGGGCCGAGGTTGGCGCTGTCATAGGCGCTGATCCACAGCGGGCGTGGCAACTGCGCCAGGCCCTGGGACCACTCTGGCCCCGGCAGCCAGGTGGGATCCACCTCCAGGGGGAAATACCAGCCACCCAGCTTCAGCGGGAGCCGCTGCACGATGGGCACCAGGGCGTGCGCCTGCTCCACCAGCAGCGCCACCGAGGCACGTGCCTGCGCCTCGCCATGCATGGCCGCCAGGCCCACGATCACCTCCTGGGCCCAGGGCTCGGCGGCGATGCGCTCCCAGTCGGGTAGCTCAGCCGCGATCGGAGGCAGGCCGGTGCCCGGCACAAAAGCCTGTGAATCCACCGCCGTCCATTGCACCAACAGGCGGCGAATGCCCAGTTGCGCCCAGTTGCCCTGGGGGCGCAGCGTGCGCAGGCTGGGCTGCCACACCATGCCGCCAAGGTGGCGCAATGGCGCGCCGGACGACGGCGGCCAAGACACCGCGCACGGCAGCATGGCCACCATGGCCGCGCGCCGTGTCAGGGTCAGGGCTTGCGTTGGCGGCTGGGTGAGGTCCACGTGTAGCCCATGGCCGTCAGGCCATCCACGATTTCCTTCAGGTGCGTATAACCGCGCCCGTCATACTTCTGCGCCTGGGACTCAACCGCCAGGAAGGGGTGGAAGAAGAACGAGGCAAAGCCGTCACGCACGACCTTCTGGTAGCGCGCGTTTTCCAGCACCTCCTTGGATGTCAGCTCCTCATCCGCCCCGAACTCGAAATACTGCAGGTTGCCCAGGTTCTCCGGCAGCACGCGCAGGCCATAGCGGTCGCGCTCGATGACGAAGGGGAAGAACTGGTCCACCATGTAGTCCCCGGCCTTGAGGTCGGGCTGGTCGGACGTGTAGTACGTGTGCCGCTGGTAGCCCATCTCGTAGATCTGCGCGACGGCCTGCAGGGTGGACGGCGAGCCCACGTAGTGCGGCGTCTCCCACGCCACAGGCATATAGCCCAGGTCCAGCATCTGGCGCAGGCCGTTGTTGATGCGGTTCTTCGCCCAGTCCACGGAATCACCGGGCAGCGGGCGGTCGTTGACGGTGTCCCAGAACTCGTAGTCGATGCCCGTGGCACCCGATGCGTTGTTGATCATGCCCTCGGTCTGGTGCGTGGTGCCGTGCTGCAGGATCTCGCCGCCACGCGCCAGCGCGTAGTCCAGCGCCAGCCGCAGGTTGAGGGCGTTCGCCATGGGAATGTCGGTGGGCACGCCCGCGCTTTGGGCGCCCAGCGGGTCCTTGTAGTGCGGTACCACCCCCACCGAGAAAGGCACCTTGCGCTCAAACGCCAGGTCCACCACCCGCTTGAAGGCGACCGGGTTCACCTTCGCATCCGCATCCTCGAAACGCATCATCGCCTGGTGGTTCTCGGCATGGTCGATGCCCAGCATGTCGTGCAGCAAGTCCGAGAAGATCACGTACCGGTCGCGCGGCCCCGTGTAATCGAAGGGCGTATCGGCCACGAACCAGAAGTTGCCCGACTGCAGCACATAGGGCCCCTGCTCGTTCGATGCCGGGTTGATGATGTCCGCATGCACGAGCGCCTTGGCGCCGTCGGTCACCTGGGTCATGAACATGTCCCACGCGGCGGCAGGCTCCCCGTTGATCGTCTTGACTGCCTTCTGGAACAACAGGCCCGGGTGCTTGCGGTAGTAGACATCGCTGAAAAAGCTCGGCTCCACGCCGGCCGGTGCGTTGTCCTTCGTGCGCGGCCCCACGGGCTGAAAGCCGCGCTGGCTCACGAATGCCGCGTCCTGCTCATCCGCCAGTTGCTGCAGGTTGCGACCCAGCCAGATCACGCGCTGGCTGGCCGCGGCCACGTCCTGCAGGAACGCTGCGGGAATGCTGTCGCTTTCGGCCCAGCCGATGTAGAACGTGGCCTGGTAGCCCGCCAGGCTTTGCGCCGCGTATTGCTCCACGGGGCGCATGACCACCGACGCATCGAAATGTCCCAGCAGGTTCTGCAGCATGATCGCGTAGCCCACGCCCATCTTGGCGAAGGGGCTGCCAGGCGGCTGGTCGTAGAGCACCAGCACGCGCGGCCCGGCCGGCTGCGCGCGCACGGGCGCCGGCATCGAGGCGATGGGGTCGCGCCGGACGGGGTCGTTGGTGCCAAACGGCGAGAGCGGCACGCTCGGCGCGCTGTAAAACGGATCACTTCCGCCACCACACGCGTGCAGCGCGAGGGCGCCCAGTACCACAAGGGTGTATCGCAACAGTCGGTTCATGGTCTCCTCCCGCGGCAGCCAAGGTTGAACAAAACGAATAGCAGCTCGCGCTCTTCCATCAAAGGTTTCATGCATAAAACACCTTGAAACCGTTTTGGATCAAGCGCTCCTAGCTATATTTATTGAAGCAAAATAAAAACTATCGGTCGCTGACGTCAGAAGACCAGCGCAGCGCGCAGGAACACGCCCTTGCCCCGCTCGTCCCCCGCAAGGCGCGCGCGGTACTGCAGCGACAGGTCCAGGTACGAACGCGGCGCGTTGTAGCGGTCCTCGCGGAACCAGCGGCGCAGCGCAATGCCCACGCCCGCGCCCGCAGCGCCGTTGTAGCCCGCGGCCGTGCGTGCGGAGTTGTAGTCCACACCCACCACCGCGTGCGGGAACAGCACCAGGCGCGAGTCCGCATCCCCCATGCGGAAGCTGCGCCCGGCCTGCGCCTCGAAGGTCACGTAGTCCTGCTTGCGCTGCAGGAACCGCCCCGCCTCCGCATAGACGTTGAACGTGAACCAGTCCGGAACGTCCACGCGCAGGTCGGTGCCCACGCCGTAGGAATAACCGGCGCGCAGCAGCCAGTCGCTGAAGGACAACGAGCCGATGCGGATGCGCCGCTCGGCGGACAACACGAGGCTGTGGTCGCGCAAAGGCTTGGCGCGCACGCCCAGCGCACCTTGCGTGGTGTCGCTGCCGCTCGTGCCGCCGTGGCGGCTGTAGACCGTCTGCACCACGCCGCCATAGATTTCCCAGAAGCTGCCGTCGCGATAGCCCTGCGGGCGCCAATAGGCCTCCCCCACCAGTTGGGCGGCATCCCGGTACAGCCCGGGCACGGGCGAGATGGAGCCGGGAGACATGCCCCGGTAACCCAGCAACGCATTGATGCCCCAGGTGCGGGTGCGGTCCGCCAGCTCGCGCCGGGTGGCGAACTGCTGGCGGGGCGTCTGCTCCAGCCGTCCCGCTTCCACCGCATCGATGGTCTGCTGCAGGTAGTAGATGGCGCGGTCGTTCTCGGCCAGGCGGCTCGCGGTGTAGGCGCCGTCGGGCAACGCGGCGGCCGGCAGCGCGTCGTTGGCGTGCGCGCGGTCGAACACGGCCAGCGCGGTGCGGTCGTCGCCCACCCGGGCAGCGAGGTAGGCCAGATCGGGGTCTGCGCTGCCCGCGAAATCCGGCCCCGCCATCGCGTGTGCGAACTGCTGCACGGCCTCGTCGCGTCGGCCTTCCTGCAGCAGCAGGTTGATTTCACTCGACAGGGACAGGCCTCCTGCCTGCAAGGCCGCGCGCGCATCGGCAGAGGCCTGCTCGCGCCGCCCCAGGTCGTGGTACACCCGGCTGCGTAGGGCTAGCATCTCCGCCCCGTCGGCGCGCGACTGCAGGGTGTCGTCAGCCTCGCGCAGAGCCTGCTCCACCTGGCCCGCGGCCACCAAGGCCTGCAGCCGCAACAGGCGGTACGGCAAATGCGCAGGCTGCAGCCGTGCGGCTTCCTCGGCCTTGGCCGCGGCCAGTCCATAGTCGCGCTCGGTATAGGCGCGGAACGCCTCCTGCGCCACGGCACGCGCAGGGTCCGGCGCGTCCTGCCCGGGCCACACTTCGCAGCCGGGCGCCTGGGCGCTGCCAAAGCAATTGACAACCGGCAAGCGCAGGGAGAACGTCTGCACGGATGCGGCCGAGATCGGCCGGCGCGTGGCGGCCCGTATCTCGGCCTCTCGCCCCGACACATCCACGGCGCCGCCTTGCGCCAGCGGCTGCAGCAGGGCTTTAGCGCGTTCGGGCTGGCGCTCCGCGAGCGCCGCATCGGCGGCGATCACCCGGTAGTTCTGCTGCTCGTGCGGCGCAAGATCCGGCCTGCCGATCACACCGTCGAAAACCCGCGCCGCATCGTCCGTCTGCCCCTGCGCCTGTAACGCCGCGCCACGCAGGACCTGCAGTGCCGCGCCATCGCCCTGGGCCAGGCCCTGCTCGGCCACCTGCTGCGCCTGCGCATGGCGGCCCGCGGCCAACAGCAGGCCTACCCACTGCAGGCGATACGCCGGCACACCCGGGGCTTGTTCCGCTGCCGCCTGCGCATGGGCAAGGGCATCGCTGGCGCGGCCCTGCCGCTGCGCTTGCGATGCGGCTTCGAACTGCGCATAGGCGTGGCGCTGCCGCGCGGTGTCGCCCAACGCCTGCCATTGCGTATCGCCTTGCGGGGCGAAAGTCAGTTCCGCTTCCCGTGCCTTGGCCTGTGCCTCCTCGTACAACCCGTTCTCGATCAGCAGGTAGGTCAGCAGGCGCTGGTAGTCAGCATTGGCAGGGGCGGCCTGCGCGGCCTCGCGCGCCCACGCCAGGGCGGCGGGCAACTCTGCACGCTCCACCGCTTCGTAGGCACGGCTGGCAGCGGCATAGCCCGGGGCGCCGTCGGCCCGCCGAGGCCGTGGCACCTGCGCCATGCGTCGCTGCGCACGCACCGCAGGCGCAGGCTTGGCAAGCTGATCGGGCGGCGCCGCAATAGCCGGAGCCGCCGCAGGCGTGCCGTGTTCCGACGCAGGTTCGGGCGCGGTCGCGGAAGGCGCAGCAGCGAGCACTGGCGCGGCGGGTGCTGCCTCGGGCTGCGCGACGACCGCGGCGCTTTCCTGCACGGGTGCGGGTGGGGGCTGCAATTCGCGCAGTGCCTGGGCAATGCGCTCATCGCCCGGATGGCGTGACCTCTGGGCCCGCAGCAACGCCGCAGCACGCGCGGGCTGGCCAAAACGCTGATACGCCTGGGCCAGGTTCAGCGCAATCGCGGTGTTCTCTGGAGCGAGCCGGTGGGCATGTTCCAGCTCGGCAATCGCGCGCGTGCCGTCGCCGCGGGCCATCGCATCGAAGGCCTTGTCGATGTGGGGATAGACCTGGAACCGCTTCAGCGGACTGATGTCGGGGCCCAGGTCCAGGGTCTGCGCCGGGGCACCCGTGGAAGCCAGCATGACGGCGAGGGCAAGAATGCGGGGGGCGAAATTCATGATGACGGCCTTCTCAAGCAATGGCCCGGACGGTGGGCTGCGCATTGGCGCGGCACAGCAGTTGCTCCATGGTGACCTGCAGCTGCTGCTGCAGCTGCAACGCCTCCTGCACGGCCGACTCCGTCAGAACGCCATGCTCCACGAGGAAGGCGCCCAGGCTGGCATCGGACTTCTCCTTTTGCAGCAGCAGGGCACCCAGCACCGCCTGGTCAATCTTGCCCACGGCCAGAAGCACGTCGCCCAGCAGCAACTGGCGCGAGAGATAGCGGGGCCAGATGCCCCGCGCCTCTTCGGCGGTAACGCGCTGCTGCTGCACGGCCTGCGCCAGCAGGTCGCGTGCGGGTTCTGTGCCGTGGTGTGCATACAGGCGCCGCAGTTCCACGGTGACCTCGCCCTTGGGCACGATGACGTAGCGCACGGTACGTCCCAGCTTGCGCTCGATGGCAGCCAGCGACACCGGGTCGATCGCCGCCTCGCTGGCCACCACCAGGACCCGCCCCTGCTGGCGCAGCGGCACGACGCTATAGCGCAGCGCCACGGCCGCAGGCACCAGTGCCGCCAGGTCGCTGTCCACGGCCTGCCCTCCCAGGGTTTCCCATGGCACGCCGGCCTGCTCGGCAACCGCCGCAGCCAGTTGCTGGGGCGTGATGACGTCACGGTGCACCAGCGCTGCGCCCAGACGCAGTCCGCGCACGGGATGCTCCAGCGCATCAAGCAGTTGCGCCTCGGTCAGGGCGCCTTGGTGGACCAGGATCTGCCCCAGTGCGCGATGCTGACGCGGCCCTTCGCCCAAGAGGGGAAATTCGTGGTCCGTCTTGACCCAGGCCATGCGCCGCAGGTCCTTGGCGCGCCATGCCTGGGCCAGCGCCCGCCAGGCGGCAAGGAAGTTGATGAAGTTGCCCCACAGCAGCCGAGGCACCGACAGCAATCCCTGCACCACGCCGTAGTAGCTGGTGACGAAAAACACGCGCTGCACGATGCGGTTGAACATGAGCACCAGGTTGGCCAAGAGCAGCGCATAGAACCACCAGTCGCCTTCGAAGACCGAGAGGAACCGGTAGGCATCCGGCACCAGGCGCTGGTAGAGCCAGATGCCGATCAGCTGCATGGCCAGCAGCGTGGCCGTGAAGCTGGCGAAATTGGTGATGATTCCCTTGCGGTCGCGCCAGAGGAAGTAGTTCAGCATGGCACTGTGCGTCCAGCGCAGCGTACGAAAACCCTGGATGACGATGCCCGTGATCCAGCGGGACTTCTGCCGGACGGCGGCGGCCACGGTGTCAGGGAAGAATTCGCGCACGGAGATGACGCTGGCCTCGCGTTCGCTGCGCAGGGGCACGCGCTCCGGCGAGGGCGCGCGACCAATGTGATCGTCCTCCTCGACGGGAAAGCGCACGAACACCTCCTGCATGCCCAGCTGCTTGAGGCGAAAGCCGATGTCGTAGTCCTCAGTCAGGCTCTGCGTGTCAAAGGCAATGCCGTCGCCCTGTTGCAGCAGGGCCATGATGGCGCGACGGCTAAAGCACGTCCCCACGCCCGCGCTTGGCACCTGGCCCACCAGGGCCTCGCGCACCACGATGTCCTTGCCGTGCAGCTCCGCAAACTCGTCAAGGTAGTGCCCGCCGGTGAAATCGTTCCAGGGCCGCTCCAGCGGGTACACGGGCAGCTGGATGAGGTCCTTGCGGTTGACCAGGTAGTTGAACAGCCGCAGCTCCAGCTTGGAGAGCACGTCCTCGGCATCGTGCAGGATGAAGCCTGCAAAGCGCACGCCAGAACGCTTTTCAAACTGCAGGATGGCGTCCACCACATTGTTCAGGCAATCGGCCTTGCTGGTCGGTCCGGGACGCGCGCAGACCACCGTGTGCACGTTGGGAAAGCGTGCACGCACCTGCTCCACGTCGGCATGCGTTTGCGGGTCGTTGGGATAAGTGCCGATGAAGATGTGGTAGTTCTCGTAGTCCAGCGTGGTGGCGGCCAGTTGCGCCATCTGGCCAATCACGCCATGCTCCTGCCAGGCGGGCACCATGATGGCCAGCGGCTTCTCCTCGGCGTCGTAGAGCGTCTTGTAGTTCAGCGGCGCGTGGCGTGCGTACACCGTGAAGGCGCGCCAGACGCGGCGGACCCAGTAGGCGATATCGATGAACAGGTCATCCAGGCTGCTGATGAAGATGACGACAGCCACCCCGATCGCCACCATCTTGAGCAGGTAGAGATAGGCGGTAAAAACATCTATCCAGGACATGGTGCGGCTCCTCTAGACACTCAGGGCCGCAACCGCGGGCGCAGCCGCATGTGCGGGCGCGGGCGCGGGCGCCAGCATCTGCTCCAGCCGTGCCACGATGCGCTGGGACGCCTGGCCATCCCCAAAGGGGTTGGCTGCGGCCTGCATGCGGCCGTAAGCCTCTCCGTCGTCCATCAGATGGCGCACGGAGCGCACGATCAACTGGCGGTCGGCCCCGACCAACGCGGCGCAGCCCGCATCGATGACCTCCGGCCGCTCGGTTTCTTCACGCAGTACCAGCAGCGGCACCTTGAAGGTCGGCGCCTCTTCCTGCAGACCACCCGAGTCCGTGAGCAGCAGCCAGGCATCGGCGATCGCCTGCTGCATGGCCAGGTAGTCCAGCGGCGCCGTCAGGCGCACATTGGGCAGCGCGCCCAGGTGCCGGTGCACGGGGTCGCGTACCACGGGATTGAGGTGCACCGGGAACAGCACGGTCATCCACGGGAACTCGCGGGCGATGTCGGCAATGGCCGCACACACGTTGTCGATGTCAGGCCCCCAGTTCTCGCGCCGGTGCATGGTGACGAGGATATGGCCGCGACCTTGCACACGACGGCGGATGTGATGGCGCTCGCACACCCACAATTGCGCGTCCACCACCGTATTGCCGGCCACCAGGATGTCGCGCGAGGCGATCCCCTCACGCTCCAGCGCCTGCGCTGCACGCAAAGTGGGCGCGAAGTGCAGGCGGCTGATGCGGCTGATCATCTGCCGCAGTCCTTCCTCGGGGAACGGGCGGCGCAGGTTGTAGGTGCGCAGCCCAGCCTCGACATGCAACACCGGCAGGCCATGGGAGAAACCCGCCAGCGCTCCCTGGAACGCGCTTTCGGTGTCGCCCTGCACGATGACGGCGCTCCAGGGCTGCTGCCCCATCACGCCTTCCAGTTGGCGGCGGCACCCGAGGCTGAAATCCAGGAGCGTGCTTCCCTGGCGCTCGAGCACATGGTCGGGCCGGATATCGAAGCAGTCCAGCATCTGCACGGCCATGTCGCTGTGCTGGCCGGTGTGCAGCCACACGGGGCGAACACTTTGCGCGCCTCGCAGGGCGTGATATACCGGTGCCAGCTTGATGATCTCGGGGCGCGTGCCGGAAATGATCAGGACGGGAGCGGGCTGTTCATCGATGCAAGTCATAAGGTGCCTCTCTTCCCTTCAACCTATCGATCAGCAGCCCCCGGGGGGCACTGCCGCGTCGCCGCTGGCGACACGCGCCGTGATCTTCACGCACCCTTACCAGAGTTTCAATAGGTCACTTTGGTGGAGAAGATTCTTACCGCATTTTCATCAATTGGCAAATTCGATCGATAGCATTTAACTATTTACCCAGTGCGTGATAGGACGGCGTCTGGTTGCACAGCCCCTTCGAATTCCTCATGCGCCCGTCCTGAAGATGGCAAGTGCCGGCAAGACACTTAGCGCATCGCTCCGTCCACCCCGGCCGCTTGAAAACTTGCCATCTCGCGCAGCACGCGGCATGCCGACTCCAGCAACGGCCAAGCCAGAGCGGCACCTGAGCCTTCTCCCAAGCGCAGCCCCAGGTCCAGCAGCGGCTGCGCCTGCAAAGCCTGCAGCATGTGGCCATGGCCCCGTTCGCCGGAGCGATGGGCAAACACACAGCGCTGCAGCACGGCAGGCGCCAGGCGGACGGCCACCAGCACAGCCGCGCAGGTGATAAAGCCGTCGACCACGATCACACGACGCTCGGCGGCGGCCTGCAGCACGGCGCCGGTGAGCGTGGCGACTTCAAAACCACCCAGGGCGGCCAGGGCCTCCAAGGGCTGCGTAGCACCGGCGTTGGCCGCCAGCGCCTGCTCCAGCACGGCCTGCTTGCGCGCGATGCCTGCCGCATCCAGTCCCGTACCGGCACCCGTGCACTCGGCCAGCGGCACGCCTGCCAGACGCGCCAACAACAGCGACGCCACGGACGTGTTGCCGATGCCCATCTCGCCCAGCAGCAGCGCGTTGCCGGGCATGGCGCGCACGATATCCATGCCGTTGCGCAGCGCCTGGGCGCACTGCGCCTCGGTCATCGCAGGGCCGACGCTCGCGTCCTGCGTGCCCGCCGCCACACGGCAGTGCACCAGACGGGGCGCACCGGGGACGGCGTCGCGTGCGGGTACTTCGCGCGCCACGCCACAGTCGGCCACGGTGAGCTGAAGGCCGTGCTGGCGCGCCAGCACGCTCACGGCTGCGCCGCCTGCCAGAAAGTTCTCGACCATCTGCCAGGTCACGTCGCTCGGGTAGGCCGATACGCCCTTGGCCGCCAGGCCATGGTCGCCCGCGCACACCAGCATCTGCGGCGCCTGCAGCATGGGTGATTCGGTACCTTGGATCTGGCCCAGACGGAGGGCGAGTTGCTCCAGGCGCCCCAACGCACCCAGTGGCTTGGTCTTGTTGTCCAGCTTGTGCTGCAGGGCCTGCGTCAGCGGCAGATCGGTGAGGTCAGCAACGAAAGGCAGGTCGGTGATCATGGCGTGTTTCGATTGTCAAAAAAGGTCCAGCGCAACCCCGACTCACGGGGCGCACATCCAGAAGTGGCCGTATTGCGGGGCGGGCCCCATGCGTTGTGGCTGGCTTATGCCGGTGCGGTCTGGCGACTGCACTGCGCCGCAGCCTGGTCGCACCGCAGATGCGCGATGAGCGGCTGCTGGTCGTCGCGCTGCCCCCATTGCTCGAAGTACACCAGGTCTTCCACGGGCAGGCGCGGAAGCCAGCCAGCGGTTTCCAGTTCGGGCTTGGCATGGAAGTGGCTGACATAGCCGACACACAGGTAGGCGATGGGGGTGATACCCTTGGGAATACCCAGCGCCTGCTGCAGGTCGGCCTGGTGAAAGATGCTCACCCATCCCACCCCAAGCCCTTCGGCGCGCGCGGCGAGCCACAGGTTTTGCACGGCACAGACGCTGCTGTACAGGTCCATGGTTTTCATGTGGGTACGCCCTACCACCACCGGACCGGTGCGCTCGCGGTCGCACGTGATGCAGAGGCCGATGGGCGACTCCAGAATGCCCTCGAGCTTGAGACGCTGGTACACCGCGCGCTTGTCGCCCTCGAACATACCGGCCGCTTCGGCATGGGCCTTGGCGAAGGCATCATGCACCCGGCGCTTGGTGTCCTGCGATCGCACCACCAGGAAGTTCCATGGCTGCATGAAGCCTACGGAAGGCGCATAGTGCGCCGCGGTCAGGATGCGGCTGAGCACCTCGTCCGGTACCGGGGTGGGCAGAAACTGCCCCCGCACATCACGGCGTGAAAAGATGGTGTGGTAAATGGCGTCGCGGGCCTCTTGCGTAAAGGCGTGAACGCTTTGCGTGGCTTGCGCCTGCGCGGTATTCATGGCAGTCCCCTGTGCGTGAATAGGTCGCACGCTGCCTGGCCTTGCAGCGCGATGAACGTTCAGGCCGGTCTTCTGGCTTGGATTCATCTGACCCGCCGCGCCTTCCCGGCCTTGGCAGCCAGTGGCATTGAGCGGGGGTCATCTTCCTTACAGCGTTGGGCACGCGGCGGACTCCAACCGCCTTCCCGATTCTCCCTTTGCCTTGCGGCAGCGGGCACCTGAGGACGGGGATGATAACAACCGCAGTTCAACCGCAGTTATCGTCCTTTACTGCACAGCGAGGGCATCCAACGCCCCGGGCTCGAAGTGCCGTGCGATGCCGGCGGCCAGCCCCTCAAACACCGCATCCATTGTCGGAGCGTCGGCACCGAACAGCGCCCGCAGCACGGTTGCGTCCTCGAACAGGCCGTGAAGGTACAGGCCCAGCACATTGCCCCCGGGGTTCTGCCACGCCAACCCGGGAATGAGTTCGCGCGCCACATCGCCGCTGGCTGCCATGGCCGGGTGCTGAGCAGTCTGGCCGTGGTGGATTTCATAGCCTTGCACAGCCACGCCGGCGAGATGCCGCCAGGCGCCTTGTACGGCGCCGAAGCACTGGCGCGTGGGCCGCACGGTTTTGGTGGCCTCGAAGCTCGTCACCAACGGCAGCAGGCCCAGGCCGGGGCCATTGCCGTCCACCCCCACGGTGTCGATCAACGCCTCGCCGAGCATCTGCAGTCCACCGCAGACTCCGAGCACACGGCCACCGCGTGCCGCATGCGCGGCAATCGCCGCGTCCAACCCCTGTGCGCGCAGCCAGGCCAGGTCAGCCGCCGTGGCCTTGCTGCCGGGCAGGACGATCCAGTCGGCGCCCTCCACATCCGCGGGGCTGCGCGCCCAGGACAGACGCACACCCGGCACATTTTTGAGCGGCTGGAATTCGTCCAGATTGCTGATGCGCGGATACGCCACCACGGCGATGCGCGTATGCACGGCACCCGCGGCGGTGGAGCGCATGTCGAACACGCCGTCCTCCTCGGGCAGGCCGTGGTTCCACTGCATCGGAATGGTGGCGACGACGGGCACGCCGGTCTTGTCCTGCAGCATTTGCGGCGCGGGCGCCAGCAGTGCCTCGTCGCCCCGGAACTTGTTGAGCACGAAGCCTGCGATGAGCGCGCGTTCTTCCTCGGGCAGCAACGCCCATGTGCCAAACAGGTGGGCAAAGGCGCCGCCGCGGTCGATATCCGTCACCAGCAGGCAGCGCGCCTCAGCATGGCGCGCCACGCGCATGTTGACCACGTCGCTGGCGTGCAGATTGATCTCTGCAGGCGAGCCCGCGCCTTCGATGACCACCACGTCGTTCTCGGCCCGCAGTGCGTCCAGCGCCGCCGCGATCTGCGGCCACACACGCTGGCTGCGGCCGCGCCATGGCAGTTGCGAAAGCTCATCGCTCACCTGACCCAGCAGCACCACCTGGCTCTTCGTGTCCGCTTCGGGCTTGAGCAGCAGCGGGTTCATGCGCACGTCGGGCACGGCCCGCGCTGCCAGCGCTTGGAAATACTGGGCACTGCCAATCTCGCCGAACTGCTCGCCCGGTGCAGCCACCACGCGCGCGTTGTTGCTCATGTTCTGCGCCTTGAAAGGCGCCACCTTCAGGCCCTGGTTGCTGTAGTAGCGGCACAGCGCGGTGGCCAGCCAGCTCTTGCCCGCGCCGCTGGTGGTGCCCAGCACCATGACGCAGCGCGCCGGCCCGGGTCGGGTCTTGTTCATTGCGATTCCTTGTAGAGGCGCCACGATACCTCCAACGCCCGCTGCGACTGCGGTGGCAGCACGCCCAGGCGCACATGCCCGGGCAGGCCAAACGAGGTGCAGTCGCGCAGCTTGACGCCACGCGAGCGCAGCCATTGCAGGAAGGTCCCCACATCTTGCACCGGCGGACATGCCGTGAAGAAGTTGGCGAGACTGCCCGGCGCAACGGCCCAGCCCTGGGCCGCGCACAGCGCCAGTTGCGCGGCCTTCCATTCGCGCAGGGTCGCCAGCGATTGCGCGAGCCATGCCTGCGTATCCGGCCGGACCCAGGCCGCCAACAGGGCAACACCGTCGGCACCGACCGGCCAGGAGGCCGCCAGCGCCCGCACAGCGGCGACACTGCCATCGGCGACCGCGGCACTCGGCGCAATGGCATAGGCCGCGCGCACGCCGGTCAGGCCCAGCGCCTTGTTGGGCGTCCACATCTGCCAGGCGGCATCAGGCGCTACGGTGGCGGCTCCTTCCAGGCGCAGGGGTGCATAGGCGCAGTCCAGTATGCGCAACACGCCGACAGGGGCCGGGGCGCACCACGCCGCCAGTGCAGCATCGGTCGTTCCCAACGGGCTGGCGGGCTCGCACGCCCAGTGCAGCGCCGGCTCAGAAGAAGGTGTGTGGCGGCAGTCCAGCTCCCACACCTGGGCCGCGCAGGTGTAGTCGCCGTAGCCATGCGCGGGCACAACGACCTGGCGCACGCCGCTGCGTGCCGCGTGCGCGGTGATGCGATGAATGAACTCGCTGGCGCTGGCGGCGAGCACCACGCGCTGCACCGCCACGCCGTGGAACGTGGCGATCTGCGCGCGCAGCGCGGTGTAGGCCGGGTCGGGGTAGTGGGTGAAGTCACTCTGCCGGAGCGCCGCGATGGCCTGCGGACAAGGACCGCAGGCGTTGGCGTTGGTGGAGAAGTCATGCAGCGGCACGCCCAGCGCATCCGGGCCGCCGTGCTGTGGCGCATGGTCAGACATGGGTGTGCACTATAGCTATCAATAACAGAGCTGTTACCGCAAGCACCACAAGCGCTAGCAGTGTTTTTGATACCAAATGCACCGCACGCTGCGTGTCCGCGGCCTGGGGCGCACGCCCGGGGGCGTTCAACACGTACACACCTGGTTTGGAAAGGCGCACCCCCAACGCCAGCGCCATCGCCCCCATGGGCCACCCGCCGTTGGGCGACGGCGTGAGACGCGACTGCGCGCGCAGATCAGTCAAGCGGGCGCCGTTGCCACGCGACACACCCCACAACAGCACCGCCGTGATGCGCGCGGGCAGCCAGGACAGCACATCGTCCGCACGCGCCGCCCACTTGCCCGCCCATTGCCAGTAGCGCCCACCGCGCATGCCGGGGTATCCCCACATAGCGTCGGCCGTATTGGCAAAGCGGTAAAGCGCCGCACCGGGCAGGCCCAGCAGCACGAACCAGAACAGCGGCGCAATCACGGAGTCGCTGAGATTCTCGGCCAGGGATTCAATGGCGCTCTCGCGCACGGCCGCCGCATCGAGCCCTTGCACATCACGGCTGACCAGCCAGGACAGTCGCTCGCGCCCCGCATCCAGCGACTGCGCCAGCGCATCTTCCACCGCCAGCACTTCCCCGCGCAGCATGCGCCAGGCCAGCAAAGGTTTCAGCAGCAATCCCACTACGAGCGCTGCACCCCAGACGGGAAGCAACGTGATGGCGACCCACTGCAAAGCGCCGGATACTATTAAAACGATAGCTGCCAGCGCACACCAGACAAGCGCTGCAGCGCAAAAAGACCGCATATCCCGGCCTGTGGCCTGCAGCGGCGCGATGCGCATCCCTGCCCACCCCAGCGCCCGCCCCATCCACACGACGGGGTGAAAGGCAGCAGGGGGCTCGCCCCAGCGGCCGTCAATGGCCAGCGCCAGCAGCAGGGCGCAAGCCAGGAGGAAAGGATCCAAAGTCCAGAGCGGCATGGGGCGAGCCTACCGTGAATACAGATGCTCACCGATTAGTGTCCCTGCTTACCGTTCGTCTGGGTCGTCGCTCCACCCATCCATCCAAATGATGCCTAGTAAGCGTGTCATTCATAGCATGTTGAGCATGCGACCCTTGCACTCCCCTCGCTCCTCACGGCCCGCTCAGCCCTATCACCCAAGACACTCCGCTCGGGGTTTCACAGCCATCGAGTTGTTGGTCACCGTGGCTATTCTGGGCGTACTGGCCGCGCTGGCTGGTCCCAGCTTTACACCGCTCATTGAGCGCTGGCGCGTACGCCAAGCAGCGGAGGAATTGCAATCCACCTTGTATTACGCACGCTCCGAGGCCCTCAAACGAGGCGGGCGCGTCGCCATACAAAAGCTGGCCAACACCTCTGGTGGCTGTCAAAACGCTGGAACGACCCAGGACTGGGGTTGCGGTTGGATCATCTTTGAAGACCTGGACAGCAATGGCACTTGGAAAAGCTCCACCCCGCAAGAGCCGAAGTTACGGGAGATGCAGTTGGAAGGTAATGTCAACGTCACACGGCATCCCGGTGGCAACTCTATCAAGATCGACCGTTACGGCATGGCAAACGGCAATAACACCTTGCGCTTTGTCCTCTCACCTGCGGCAACCGGGGTGAGTTCCCCTGCCGTCACCACCTTATGCCTGAACGCAGGCGGACGGATCCGCATCCTGTCTGGCGAAGTCAACTGCAACTGACCATGACACACAACGCTGCCATCTCCCCATTCGCCCATCAACGCGGCATCACCCTGATCGAATCGCTGGTCGCGATCGTGGTCATGGCTCTGGGAATTCTGGGCATCCTGGGAGTGCAAATGCGCACGCTCGCCGACACCCAAGGAGGCGTGCGGCGTGCGCAAGCCATTCGGCTGATTGAGGATCTGGGCGAACGCCTGCAGAACAATCCCGACGCGCTAGGCAACCTGAGCAAGTACACAGAAAAGCCCACGAGCAGCGACGACTGCGCAAGCGGGGCCTGCGCACCCGACCGGCTGGCCACCTATGACATCAAACAATGGCATTCCAGCGTGGGCGAAACACTGCCCAACGGCAAGGCCATTACGTTCATCCCCAAAGGCGGTCCGCGTCAACTGGGCGTTTTAATTGCCTGGAACGAAAACCGCTACAACCAAAACGGCCAGAGTTTCTCAGACGCCGACACAACGGCAATAAGAAACCGCATCTTAGGCGCCTCCGATGCCACCACCACCAGCCCGACACTGGCCACGGATGCTGATGACAACCCAGTGCGGTGCGTTGACCCAGATGACCCCAATAACGCGGACAAAACCAAAGGGCTCATCTGTCACCTGCAGTACATCCAGCCCACCCAGCGCTGCACACCATGGGGTGTAGGTGGCGGCACCCTGTACTGCCCCAATTGAGCGTGCTTATATGAAATACGATTTCGCCCCCTCGAAGACCGTGCTATCTAACGCGCATAGAAGACGCATCCGTCTTGCTATTAGCCAGCAAGGCGTGACATTGCTCGAACTACTGGTGGGTATAGCCATCGGCCTACTGGTTGTGGCCGTCGCATTGGGCGCACTGATGGTATCGCGCGGTATCACGGGAACGGTATCAGAGGCGACGTCCCTACAGCAACAAGCTGCTTATGCTTTCCGCGTGATAGGCCAACAGATCCGACAGGCCGGCAGCATGGAGTTGAATCTCAATCCCAGCATCGCCCTCTCCCCCGCGTCGGGAGCCAATCCCGCGATGAGTCCCGTCGCCTTCGACGCGCCCGATCCCACTGGAGTGCGGCCTCCATTCGTACGCGCGTCCAGTACGTTGACGGGAACAGCCACGCCCCTCAGCTTTACGGTGGGCTACCAGAACTACACCGAAGCTACCGTAGCGGCGTCCGACACGTCGCTGCTGCGCGATTGTCTGGGACAAAACCCCGCGCTCGGTGCCAGCGGCAGCTTGGGGGACACCCCTGTTCTCACAAGCCAATTTGAGCGCGACACCACCAAAAACGAACTTGTATGCAGTGGCGCTGGCGGTGGCGGCAAGCAGACCATTATGGGCAATGTCACGGACATGCAAGTTCGCTACGTGGAGCAGGCTCCAGGAACAACCACTCTGAAGTATCTACCTGCAAATCCGCTCCCGAGCAGTTGGACCAACATCTATGCGATAGAGGTATGCCTTGAACTGACCGGCAACGAACCCGTCTCCACGCCAGACGCTACATACAAGAATTGCAGCGGCGCCGACACAGCCTACGGCAACCGACTCAAGATGATTTTCCGTACTGTCTACCAAATTCGAAGCCAAGGGCAGGTCTAGGAAAGCTGTCGCCATGCAAACCATTTCTACCCTTCCCTCGCGCTTAAGCCTGCGCGGCCAGCGTCAGCGCCAGCGCGGTATAGCCTTGTATGTCGTCATCGTATTGGTTCTGCTGTCCATGTTGCTGGCACTTTGGGCCGCACGCAGTGCGTTGTTCAACGAAATTGTCGTGGGCAATGACGCCGATTACCGCCGTGCGTTCGAGGCTGCACAGGCCATGCTGCAAGATGCGGAATTCGATATTCGAGGTGTTACCCCTGATGGGGGAGCATGCATTCCGACACGGGGCAACTCCGATCTTTGCCGCCCTGCCTTACAACCAGGGGACCCCAGCGCTACGCCACCAGTTCCAGATACACCCGCCGCTGAAGTCTATTTCGACATTGAAACCAAAGACCTCGAAAACCTGCTATCCACGATCGAAATAAAGCAGCCAACGATCAAGTGCTACAAGGGCATTTGCCAGAAACGTGCCGGTGCGCAAGATTTTTGGAACGACAGCACCACTTTGAACGCCATGCTTGCCGACGGCGTGGGGGCACGATATGGCCAATTTACAGGAGCCAGCGCTGAAGCCACCGCCAACCCTATCCTTGCCGATAGGAATGCCGGCAAAGGAGCTTGGTATTGGGTAGAAATCATGCCCTACGTCGATCCAAATATTTCCCTGATTGCAGGCATGCCTCCCGGCTCCAACGTGGAACGTTTTGCCCCATCCCGCAAGAAATTATTCGTCTATCGAATTACTGCTTTTGCCCGAGGCAATAAAGCCGGCAGCGAAGTCGTATTGCAATCTACCCTATCGCTTCAGGTTGCAGAGTAATAAGCGAATATTATCCACATATTTACCCATAATTACGCTGGAGTCTCGCGATGCGAATTAATCAACACCCACAACGAAAAGCCCTCGTCATCCTGATGGCAGCAATATGGGCTCCGACACTATCCGCAGCCCCCCTGAACCTGGTTTCATACCCCGCAGGCACGGCATATAAAGCACCGATTCCAAACGTCATCCTGTCGGTGGACACATCGGGGAGCATGAATTTTTGTGACGTGGATGGCAGTGTTATAGGAAATTCGAACGGAAGTTACTACACAGGTTGCTATACCAGCTCGCAGGATCTCCGCCGTATAAAATGGGTAAAAGACGGGTTAAAAAATACCCTGGTCAATAATTCCAAATATGATGGCCAATTTCGCCTAGCCTGGCAATCATTCGCATGCAACAATATTCCGTCCAGCAATGGCAATTGCGATGGAAAAAATGCTATTGCAAAATTCACCGGCACCCACAGGAGCAATTTTGGAACATGGGTGGACGCGCTAACAGCAACTGGAAGCACCCCCTCTCCCGTATTGTTATGGAATGCAGGGAAGTATTTACAAACAACCGGGGTTAATAACCCATGGAATGCTGTTCCCGGAACGGCAGACCCCGCCCCGCTATCCTGCCGGCGGTCTTACCACATTTTCTTGACAGATGGCGGCTGGAACTACAAGTTCGATAATTCCATGCTTGACGGAACATCTTTCAAGAATGACATGTTGCTGGGAACCATAAGCAACTCGACGAGCAAGAATCCGCCGCCGCTCAGCAATCCAGCAGACGTGCCTGTCCGCAATTACGATGGTAAATCCATAACTGCATTACCAACGCCAGCCCCCGCCAGTGCTACATACGCAGGCTCTCCGTATGGCATTAAAGCATATTCTGTCACCCCACCTGCCGACACCACGCAGGATCAGACCAAAATTTATCGTGATGGTTACGGAACTAGAATAGTCACCACTCGCTCTGGCAGCGAAAAATACACGTACACGTATTACGCATACCCCACCCTGGCAGATATTTCATTTTACTTCTGGGCAACAGATCTTCAACTCGACATCAAAAATGAAGTTATACCAAAAATTCGAAAAACAGGGAGTGAAACTTTCACCAGCGGTAATTTAACGAACACATATCAGGAATATTGGAACCCCCGGAACGACACTGCAGAGTGGCAACACTTAACGCAGTACACCATCGGCTACGGGAAAAGTGCAAGCAATCTACCCCAAGCCACCACAACCTCGCCCCAATGGGTCGGAGGTACTTTTGACGGGATGTATGGGGCTGGATTCTCTGATTTAGCGACAGGTAAGACCACTTGGGATGACGTTACTTCATCTACCGCAGATGGCAACTACGATAACCTGCGTCCGCAAGAGATGTGGCATATGGCTATTAATAGTCGTGGCAAATTCTATCCGGTCTCCGGCGGCGATCTCACCAGTGTTTTTGCTGATATTTTCGATGACATCATCGTGGATACGACAGCACCCATCAGTGGATTTACCTCTGCGTCTGGTTCAGTAAGTCGCGTGGGTACGCAGTCGTATCAAACGAGCTACACGGCCGCAGACGAGGCAAACTCTAATGATAATCGTTGGTATGGATACGTAACCTCCAGTTCCATTTCCACCTCCGGCGCCTCTGTTCCCAATGCGGAGTGGGGCACCCACTCGGGTACCAACAAGCATATTACAACCGCCGACAAGCTTGATGCCATTTCCCCGTCTAATCTCAATAATCGTCTGATATTAACCTACGACAAGTACAGCGCCACCCCCGGGGGAGTTTCCTTCAAATGGTCCAACCTGGCTGACTCCACAACTGGGCCATCACAGCGTATGTGGCTCAACAAGGGTACCGTAGGTACAGGAACAACCACGCAGATTGCCACGGCCATTGCCGGGGACGGCAAGGGTGAAAGCCGACTTAACTTCATCCGTGGCGACCGTACCAAAGAAGCTCGGCAAAGCGGCGGAGAGTTTCGTAATCGGAAAAGCCGTCAGGGCGACATTGTCAATTCGTCAATCTGGTATGTAGGCGCTCCTGCCAATGGATATGCGACTTCCAGTTATAAAGCCTTTGCAAACACCCAGCGAGGTCGCTTGCCCATGGTATATGTGGGCGGCAACGATGGAATGTTGCATGGCTTTTCCGCCAAAGATGGAACCGAAAAAATCGCTTATGTACCCCATGGTGTTGTGCAGAACCTGGCTGCATTAGCAGATCCGACTTACGCTCATAGGTATTACGTAGACGGCTCTCCTTTTACGGGTGATGTTGATTTAGGCTCAACCACTGCAGATTGGCGCACCTATCTTGTCGGTACCTTAGGTGCTGGCGGTCGGGGCTACTTTGTGCTCGACGTGACCCGATCGGGTCCAGACTCCGCCTATACAGGTACTGCCGCGCCGGCAACCAATTTCACGGAAGCCAATGCCGCAGACCTGGTAGTGATGGACAAGACAGCCGCCCCATCCACGGATGCGTTGCCACCCAGCAAACCTGCAGACTCGAATGCCGACCCTGACATTGGTCATATTTTTGGCAGTCCTGTGGTTGCCGAAAGCAATCAGCAACGTGCATTGCAGATCACCCGAACCAATAATGGTCGGTGGGCACTTATTACTGGCAATGGTTATAACAGTATCAATGAGCGTCCCGTATTGCTCGTTCAATACCTGGATGGAGACAAGTCTCTTAAGAAAATCATCGCGGCTGATAAAGATTCCACCCCTACCGTGCACGCAGATGAGGCAGTGGGCAATGGGCTATCCACGCCCCAATTCCTGGATGTAAATGGGGACGGAACACCAGATTTCGTTTATGCCGGCGATCTGCGTGGCAACATGTGGAAATTTGACATTTCGAGCGGATCGGCTAACGACTGGCACGTCGCGTTCAGTGGCAACCCTCTTTTCAGAGCTACTTACACAAATTCAACTGGAAGTTCTAGCCGGCAACCCATTACGGCACCCCCTGTACTGCGGCCGAACCGCTCCATTGGTGGCCTGATGGTGGCATTTGGAACCGGCCAAAACCTGACCGAACCCGATCGCACAGACACTTCCACACAAACGGTGTATTCCATACTGGACAACACTCGCTATGAAGTTGAAAGCACGGGCACAAACAAGGGTAAGGTCAAAGTGAAAACGTCCGATCCCACACCGAGCACGGTAGGGGGGCGCAGCGACTTGCAAGCAGAATCCGTCACGAATGGCACCGGCAGCGGCACTGCAGGCACAGGTGTCAGCGCAGGTAGGTCGTTCTGGAAACTCTCCAATACAGAAGTCATTTACTCTTGCGAAGGTGTGAGCGGCAGTTGCACAGCCAAGAAAGGCTGGTACATGGATCTGCCCGTAGCTGGCGAGCGGGTGACCTCCGGCTTCGATTTTTACGACGGCAGTAACATACTGGAAATCATCAGTGAGAAGCCCGCGTCTGGCAGCGCCACTGCCAGCGGCGAGGAAGTTTGTGCGCCGCAGCCTCAGGCCGCTCAACCCTTTCGCACGCTCATTAATATTGCAACCGGCTCGCCGGCTAAACCACCCATCATGGATGTGAATGGAGATGGAGCCTATACCCCCGCAAATGATGGAGGCTATGCACGCATGACAGCCTCGAGCAAGGAACTACGGTTCGCTACCAGAGACAAACAGATCCGGCAGGGTAATGATGGCAAAGTAGATAAACTCGCCAAGTTACCTGAGCTGACGCTGCGACCCGGCTGGCGACAACTGAAGTGATGGAAAGATACGATATGGCAAATGGTTCTAGGCACCCTTTCAACAGGCGTTTGGCTCAAGGTTTTACGCTCATTGAATTAATGATTGTGGTGGCTGTGGTAGGAATCCTTTCGGCTATTGCCTACCCCAGCTATACAGAATATGTACGACGTGGTCATCGCGCTGATGCGCGCGCAGGGCTATTACAGGTACAACAATGGCTGGAACGGGCAGCCACTGCCACCGGGACCTACCCCACCAGCCTGCCAAGCGCCCTCACGTGGACCGCCGATAACACCAAGCGCTACAACATTGCCTTTCAAGCAGGCAATACCACCGCAGCCTATGTATTGACGGCGACACCCAAAGGCGCACAGACAGGGGACAAATGCGGCACCTATACCCTCAGCAATACCGGCGTGCGAGGAGCCGCCGGTAAGAAGTCCGGAGAGAGCGGCTACGACCCTGACTGCTGGGGCAAATAAATTCAGCCCGGGGCGCTACCATCACGGCGCCATGACTGAGATTTCTCCCTCCATGAACCAAGCGCTTGGGCTCGCCGCCCAGGCGCTTTTTCTTTCCAATCCCAACCCCCGCGTGGGATGCGTCATCACCGACGTTAACGGCAACATGCTGGGCCAGGGCTTTACCCAGCGCGCAGGGGCACCCCATGCCGAGGTGATGGCCTTGCGTGACGCAGCCGCGCGGGGATGCGACGTGCGCGGCGCCACCGCATACGTCACGCTGGAGCCGTGCGCACACCAGGGGCGCACCGGCCCCTGTTGCGATGCGCTCATTCAGGCCGGGATTGCACGCGTAGTGGCATCCATCGCCGACCCCAATCCGCTGGTGGCGGGTCAAGGGTTCGCGCGGCTGAGGGCTGCGGGAGTGCAGGTGGAGGTGGGCCCCGGCGGTACGCAATCGCGCGAACTGAATATCGGCTTCTTCAGCCGCATGGTGCGCGGCATCCCCTGGGTGCGCATGAAGGCCGCGGCCTCGCTGGATGGCGTGACCGCATTGGCCAATGGCACCAGCCAATGGATCACGTCCCCGGCGGCCCGTGCCGACGGGCATGCCTGGCGTGCCCGCGCCTGCGCCGTGTTGACAGGCATCGGCACCGTGTTGGCGGACGATCCGCGCCTGGATGTGCGGGAGATCGCCACCCCACGCCAGCCGCATCTGGTGATTGTCGACAGCCTGCTGCAGACGCCTGCGAATGCCCGGCTGTTCGACGTTGCCGACCGGCGTGTACTGATCTACACCGCCCGGCCAGATGCCGGTGGCGCCGCAGCGCTGCGGGCACGTGGCGCCACGATCACCGAACTGCCCAATGACCAGGGCAAGGTGGATCTGCCCGCCCTGTTGCGCGACCTGGCCCGCGAAGGCGTGAATGAACTGCACCTGGAGGCCGGTCACAAGCTCAACGGCTCCTTCCTGCGGGAAGGGCTCGTGGATGAGCTGCTGCTCTATCTGGCCCCGCTCATGCTGGGCCAGGGAGCCCAGGGCCTGTCCAACTGGGGGCCGTTGCAGACGCTGGCCGATGGGATTCCGATGCAATTCCAAACCGTGCAGCAGGTGGGGCCCGATCTACGGGTGGTGGCCCGCATCGCGGGGCGCGCGGACTTCTGAATCCCGTCCTGCGCGTTCCAGGCGATGCGCCACACGCCCTCGTGCTTGCATGCCGTTGTCCGACAGTCGCGCTGCCGAGTTTCGCGCTATACCCCTGTCGTCACCTCACTTTATTGCGTTCGATGTCCTTCATAGACCTGCTCCGCCACCTTCGCCATCGCACCTGGTCGCGCTGGCCGATCATGGCTTTGCTGGTCCTGTCCTTCGGCGGTTGCGGTGGGTTGCCCAAGGATGTGGACCGGCCCGTATCCACGGCGTTGGACACGGCGGGCGAGCCTACGGAGTTAGCCACCATGGTGCAACAGCTGCGCCAGAAGGCAGGCGCCCGCCATGCGTCAGGATTCTCCCTCTTGAGCGGCCCGCAGGAGGCCTATGGCAGCCGGCTCGCGCTGGTGCAGTCGGCCCAAAAGACGTTGGACCTGCAGTACTACGCCATCCATGCCGATGCCAGCTCCGCGCACCTGCTGCGCAGCGTGGTGGGCGCGGCGCGGCGTGGCGTACGCGTGCGCATCCTGCTCGATGACTTTCACAGCACGGGGCGCAACGCGCTGGTCATGCGCATGGCGTTCGAGCCGAACATCGAAATGCGCATGTTCAACCCGGTGGCGGGCCCCCGCGCATCGTTCCTGGGCCGGATGTGGGGCGCGGTCAGCGATTTTTCGCGTGTGCAGCAGCGCATGCACAACAAGCTGTTCCTGGCCGACAACATGATGGGCGTAACCGGAGGGCGCAACCTGGGCGACGCGTACTTCGGCAAGGCAGAGGCCGAGAATTTTGTTGACCTGGACGTGCTGGCCGTCGGCCCCATCGTGGCCGACATGTCGCGCAGTTTTGACAGCTACTGGAACAACCCGCGCGCCTATCCCGTGCAGTCGCTCGTCAGCCGAGAAGAGCTGGACCGTTTGCGTGCGCAGGTGCGCAGCAGTGGCGAGAAGGCAGGCGCGGAAGCCGGCTCGCCCGGCTCCACCACCCCTGCAGACAGCCCCAGCGCCTCATCGCCCCAGTGGGACACGCAGCCCATGGACCTGCGCACCGTCGATTTCATATGGGCGCCCGCCGCCATGCTGGTGGACGAGCCGACCAAGATTCCGCTGGAGGGTGACGAACCGCCACCATCGGCCGCGATACGCGCGGGCACAACGCCGGGCGCCCATCCGGAAGCCAGCGACACGCCCCAGGCACCGCCGGCGCCCGCAGCGCCCGTGTCCAGCGGGGACACGGTGGTGGACGGGCTGCTCACCCTCATGGACCGTACAAGGCGCGAGCTGCTCATCATCTCACCCTACTTCGTTCCAGGCGACGACATGAAGCGCGCCTTTGCACGTGCGCGCCAGCGCGGCGTGCGTGTGCGGTTGCTCACCAATTCGCTAGCGTCCAATGACGCGCCCATTGCCCACGTGGGCTATGCCCGCCACCGCGAAGACCTGTTGGCCATGGGTGTGGAGCTGTACGAACTGCGCAGCGAGCAGGCCGGCCTGCGCTCGGCCTTTGGCAGTTCGGGCGCCAGCGCGGCGGGGGCTTCGCGCTCCATGCTGCATTCGAAGGTCATGGTCGTGGACGGCCGCATGGTGGTGGTCGGCTCCATGAACCTGGATCTGCGCTCCCAGCTGCACAACACCGAGATCGCCCTGCTGATTCGCAGCCGCGCCCTGGCCGCCGAAGCTGCGCAGCAGATCGACACCGCCATGCGCGAGGGGGCGTGGCACCTGCAACGCAGCGCCGACGGTGACCTGGTCTGGCGCGCGCCGCAGGGCAGCGGCCTGGAGGATACGCACACCGACCCCGACAGCAGCCTGGCCTTGCGGCTGTTGCTCAAGCTGCTGGGGCCGCTGGCGCCCGACCACCTGCTGTGACAGATGCCCCAGCGCAGACGCGCGCCACCCACGCGGTAATGGCCTGCTGGTCGGTCATCACGCGCACCTCGTCGAACGCGGCCTGCGCCGGTGGGTAACGGCGGCGCAGCAGGTTCAGCCACTGCTTGAGCCGGCCGGCGCGCTGGCGCGGCTCCAGGTCGTCGCACACCAGATGCCAGAAGCGCGCCATGTGCGGCAGCAGGTCTTCCCAGGGTAGGCCCTGTGCAGGCGCACCGCGGTCGTGCGCGCGGATAGACAGTGCCAGGCCCGGGTCTGCCACGATGCCGCGGCCCAGCATAAGAGCGTCGCAGCCCGACACGCTGCGGCACCGCAGTGCGTCCTGCACGGTCCAGATCTCGCCGTTGGCCACCACCGGAATGCCCACCGCCTCGCGAATCGCGGGGATCTGCTCCCAGTACGCGGGCGGGCGGTAGCCGTCGGCCTTCGTGCGCGCATGCACCACCAGCTCGCAGGCGCCGCCGCGTGCCATGGCCTGCGCGCATTCACGCGCCAGGCCTGCATCGTCGTAGCCCAGGCGCATCTTGGCGGACACCGGTACATGCGCGGGCACGGCGCGGCGCACCGCCTCCACCACCGCCGCGATGCGCTCGGGCTCGCGCAACAGGGCCGCGCCACCCCCATGGCGGTTCACCGTCTTGGCGGGGCAACCAAAGTTCAGGTCAATGCCTTCCGGACCCAGCTCTGCCAGCCGGGCCGCGTTCTCGGCCATGCTGACCGGGTCCGATCCCAGCAGCTGCGCCCGCACGGGCACCCCTGCCAGCGTGCGGCCGCCGTGGTTCAGCTCGGGTATGTAACGCAGGAACACCTTGTCCGGCAGCAGGCTGCCGGTGACGCGGATGAACTCGGACACACAGCGGTCCACCCCGCCCACCCGTGTGAGCACGTCGCGCAGCACGAAGTCGAGCAGCCCTTCCATGGGGGCGAGCAGCAGTGGTGCGGGCGTGCTCATCAGCAGTTTATGGGTCAAACAAGCCTCTAGCGCTTACTGTTCAAGCGCTGTAAGCTATAAAAACAGGAGCGTCATATCGCCCGAGCGCATGCGATTCAGGACTGTTGCGTCGGACTCGCCAAACCCAGGCGCCACAGCGACGTGACCTCGGCCGCGCGCGCGCCGGCCAGTGCATCGCCACCGGCGGTGGCCTTGGCGTGGCTCGGGCGGATGTCGTGGCGGCCCAGCACCCGCAACCCCGCGGTGCCAATCCAGCCCAGCAGTGCGTCGCGGGTGCGCAGGCGCAAATGCTCCGCCAGATCCGACAGGATGAGCCATCCCTCGCCGTGCGGCGCCAGGTGCGCAGGCAGCCCCGTCAGAAAACCACGCAGCATGCGACTGTCTTCGTCATACACCGCGCGCTCGATGGGCGCGCTGGCCTTGGCCGGCAACCAGGGCGGGTTGCAGACGATGAGTGGCGCCCGCCCGAAGGTGGTCGCGGGCGGGAACAGATCGGTCTGCAGCAGCTGCACGCGGTCCTCCAGGCCCAGCCGCGTCAGGTTGTCCCGCGCGCAGGCCAGGGCACGCGGGTCCAACTCGGTCGCCACCACGCGGGCCACGCCACGCCGTGCTAGCACGGCGGCCAGCACGCCGGTGCCGGTGCCGATCTCGAAAGCGAGCGCATCCGCACCCGGCGGCAGCGGGGCCTGGGCGACCAGGTCCACATACTCGCCCCGCACGGGCGAAAACACGCCGTAATGCGGGTAAATGCGTGCGCCCAGAGCGGGCACATCCACGCCCTTGCGGCGCCATTCGTGCGCCCCCACGGCGCCCAGCAACTCGCGCAGCGAGACAATGGTGGACTCCTGCAGCGCCGGGCCCCAGGCCTCGGCGCAGGCCGCGCGCCAGTCGGGCGCGCGGCGCAGGGCGATGCGCCAGTCGGGCTGCAGCTCGATCAGCAGCAGCCCCAGCAGGCGGGCGCGCTGTGCCTGCACCTGGCGATGCAAATGAAAGGCGTGCGGGAACTCCGCCGCGGGCACGGCGCTGTTCCGACCGCCTTTGCCGCTCTTGCGCGGACGTTCGATACGGCGCTTGAGCGCGTCCAGCAGATGGCGCGCGTTCTGAAAGTCGCCGCGCCACAGCAGGCCCGTGCCTTCGCATACCAGGCGATAGGCGGCGTCGGCAGCCAGCGTGTCGTCAGCCAACACCACCCGGCGCGGCGCGCTGGCGCCGCTTTCGGAGCGCCACGGCGCGCTGCGGTCCTCGCCGTGTTCGCTCCAGTGGATCATGGCGGGGCTCAGTTGATCGGGCGCTTGAGGCGCACTTCCTCGATCTTCACGCCGCCGACCACGGCGGTCTTGGCGGTCGTCATCTCGCGCTTGAAGCCGGCAAGTTCATGAAAGCGCAGGGCACGCTCATTGCGCAGCGGCACCCAGGCCGTCACGGTGGTGCAGCCCTCTTCGTGCAGGCCGTCGCGCGCGGCGTCCCACAGGGCCACGCCCACACCCTTGTTCCAATGCGAGGGGGCCGCGTAGATGGCCCAGATTTCACCGGTGGTGTTGCGCGTCTTTTCATCACGCGAGCGGTCGAAGCCGACGAAACCAACGATCTTGTCGCCGTCCACGGCCACCTGGACCTGGGGCTCGCAATACTCGATCGCCTCGCGCCAGTAGGCTTGGCGCTTCTCGACGGACGACATGGACTTCAACTGATCGTCAGGCAGCAGCCCTCGGTAAGCTTCCAACGCGGCGGAGGTATGAACCTGGGCAATGGCTTTGGCATCGCGAAGGGTGGCGGGACGAACCTGGATACTGGACATGGGAAAACGAAAGCAGGTGAAAAGCGAAAAACCCAGCATTTTCGCGCAAATGCCGCTTCGCCTCTCATGCCCCGCAGTTTCCACCTTGCCAACCCCGCCATTGCACGCAAACGCGGCCATCTGTGGCATAGCGCACATGCCACGGCCACGCCGCGCTACATCAGGCGGCGCAGCAGCGCCATTACCTGGTCGAAACGCGCGCCATAGGGCGGGTATAGCAGGTGTCCCAGCGACCAGCGCGACTGCGCCAGCACCGACTTCTGGTGGCAAAAGCGCAGAAAGCCGGCCTCGCCATGGTAGGCGCCCCAGCCGCTGTCACCCACGCCGCCAAAAGGCAGCGCGTCGTGCGCGATGTGCATCAGCGTGTCGTTCACCGAGACGCCGCCACTCACGGTGCGCCGCAGCACATCGTCGCGCACCGCCTCGCTGCGCCCGAACCAATACAGCGCCAACGGACGCGGGTGGGCGTTGATGTGGGCAATGGCATCGTCCAGGCGCTCGTAGCTGAGCACGGGCAGCACGGGCCCGAAGATCTCTTCCTGCATGAGCTGCATGTTCGGGCTGGCACCGAACACCAGCGTTGGCGCCATCTGCCGCCCCACCCCGTCGCCGATACCCGGAGGCGGTGGCGGGGGTGCGCCCGGCACGGGTTGCAGCACGTGTACCTCCGCCCCGTGCGTCTGGGCCTGCTGCAGCATGGTGCGCAGCCGCGCGAGGTGGCGCGTGCTGATGATGGAGGCGTAGTCCGGGTTGCCCTCGAAGTACGGAAACAGCCGCGCCACCGCCACGCGGAACGCTTCGGCAAAGGCCGCCTCGTTGCCACGCGGCAGCAGCACGTAGTCGGGTGCGATGCAGGTCTGGCCCGCGTTGAGCAGCTTGCCGTGGGCGATCTTGAGCGCGGCCTCCTGCATGTCGCAGTCCGCATCGATGATGCACGGCGACTTGCCGCCCAGCTCCAGCGTGGTCGGCGTGAGATTGGCGGCCGCAGCCTGCGCAACCTTGCGGCCCACGGCCGTCGACCCGGTGAACACCAAGTGGTCGAAGGGCAGCGAGGCAATCAACGCCGCCGTGGCCGCATCACCCTGCACCACGCAGAACTCCTCGGGCGCGAAGAACTGCGCCACCAGCGCTGCAATTTGCGCCGAAGTGTGGGGCGTGAGCTCGCTGGGCTTGAGCATCACCCGGTTGCCCGCGGCCAGCGCACCAATGGCCGGCCCCAGCGCCAGCTGCACCGGGTAGTTCCACGGCGAGATGATGCCCACCACGCCCAGCGGCTGGCGCTCGATCCAGCCGCGTGCGGGCTGTAGGAACAGCGGCGTGCGCACCTTGGTGCGCCGACTCCAGCGCGCCAGATGCCTGAGCGTGTGCCCCAGTTCCGCGCGCAGCACGAAAAGGTCGGCCACCTCCGTCAGGCGCTGTGAGCGCATGCCAAAGTCCGCCTGCACCGCCGCTGCCAGCACCGGCCCATGTTCGTCCAGCATCTTGGACAGCCGCAGCAAGCGCTCTCGACGCACCATCAAGGGCACATCGGGGTGGGCGCGGCTGGCTTGGCGCTGGAGGTCGAACAGGTGGCGGATGTCATCAGGGCTCATGCCGTGCATGATAGGGCTCGCCACCCCACCGCCAGACCGAGCCGCGCGTGACATTGTGTTGCCGCCCTGCCCCCGTAAGATGCGCCCCTGCCCTCCCGCTTGAAAGGAACACGAGATGAACGGTCATTGTCTTTGCGGCGCAGTCCACTTCACGTCCCCCGCGGCCAAGGAAATCGGCGCCTGCCATTGCGGCTTCTGCCGCCGCTGGGGTGGCGGGCCGCTGCTGGCCGTGCATTGCGGGCCGGAGGTGGAGTTCACGGGTGAGGAGCATATCGGCGTGTATGCGTCCTCTGATTGGGCACAGCGGGCCTTCTGCACGCGCTGCGGAACACACCTGTACTACAAGCTGCTGGCGACGGGCGAATATTTCATTCCCGCCGGGGCCTTCGAGACGCAGGACTTCGAACTGGCCAGCCAGATCTACATCGACAAGAAGCCCGCGTACGCCTTCGCGAACCAGACGCCGACGCTCACCGAGCAACAGGTGATCGCGCAATACGGGCCGCCCAACGGCTGAATGCGCGGGGCAAAGAGTGTTATAGCCTTTTAAGCCTCCAGCGCTTATCCAGCAAGCGCAAGCATCTCATTTTTCAATAGCAATCAATGCACTTCGCGCGGCACGACGTCGGTGACGTCCGTGCTGCGCTGCGGGGCATGCGCCGTCGGGCCGGGCGCCGTCCAGCGCGCCGTGCTGCGGTACACGGTGCTCCACCCCTCGCGCGGGTTCATGCGCATGGCCCAGGGCATGACCGGGCGGCCCGTGAGGCGCGCCCACACGGCGCGTGCGCCCCACACGAGTGCCAGAACGGCGGCCGCGGCCATCAGACTGAGGAAAAAAAGCGCACCCATGGCGACGACCACGAGCCGCAACGTCCACCGGATCGCGCCGGCCACAATTTCGTTCAAACCATGCCCCTTTTTGGCAGATGAGAGCGCGGGAAAGGCCCGCGCCCTCGTTCAATGGTAGACCTCACCCCGCGGGGCGGGCTTCGCCGAAGTGGAATACCCCTGGGTCTGTCACAGGATCGACATCCACCGGAATCACGCTCTTGGGCGGGTAGCGGCCCTCCAGCAGCAGCTTGGACAGCGGGTTCTCGATGCGCTGCTGGATGGCCCGCTTGAGCGGACGCGCCCCGAACACCGGGTCGAACCCCACCTTGGCCAGTTCGCCCATCGCGGCCGGCGACACCTGCAGGGTCAGGTCCATTTTGGCCAGCCGCGCCTCCAGCAGACGCAACTGAATGCGTGCAATCGCTTCGATGTGCTTGGCATCCAGCCCGTGGAACACCACCGTCTCGTCGATGCGGTTGAGGAATTCGGGACGGAAATGGCCCTTGAGTTCCCCCCACACGGCTTCCTTGATGTCCTCAGCATCCTGGCCCACCATGGCCTGGATCAGGTGCGAGCCAATGTTGCTGGTCATCACGATCACCGTGTTCTTGAAATCCACGGTGCGCCCCTGGCCATCGGTCAGGCGTCCGTCGTCCAGCACCTGGAGCAGCACGTTGAACACGTCGGGGTGGGCCTTTTCCACCTCATCCAGCAGCAGCACGCTGTAGGGCTTGCGGCGCACGGCCTCGGTCAGGTAGCCGCCCTCTTCATAGCCCACATAGCCGGGAGGCGCACCAATCAAGCGCGCGACGCTATGCTTTTCCATGAACTCGCTCATGTCGATGCGCACCAGATGCTCTTCACTGTCGAAGAGGAACCCGGCCAGCGCCTTGCACAGCTCGGTCTTGCCCACGCCCGTGGGCCCCAGGAACAGGAAGCTGCCCAGCGGCCGGTTGGGGTCCGACAGGCCCGAGCGCGAGCGGCGGATGGCATTGGCCACGGCGGAGATCGCCTCGTCCTGGCCCACCACGCGCTCGTGCAGCTTCTCCTCCATGTGCAGCAGCTTGTCCTTCTCGCCCTGCATCATCTTGGCCACGGGAATGCCGGTGGCGCGGCTGACCACCTCGGCGATTTCCTCGGCACCCACCTGGGTGCGCAGCAGCTTGTGCTTGGTGCCCGTGCCGCCGGCCTCGCTGTCCTGCGCTTCCTTCAGGCGCTTTTCCAGTTCTGGCAGCGTGCCGTACTGCAGCTCGGCGACCTTGTTGAAGTCGCCCTTGCGCTTCAGGTCGTCGATCTGTGTGCGGATGGCATCGATGTCCTTGCGGATCTGCTCAGAGCCCTGCGCGCTGGCCTTCTCGGCTTTCCAGACCTCTTCCAGATCGGCGTACTCGCGCTCCACATTGCCCAACTCTTCCTCGATGAGCTGCAGGCGTTTTTGCGAGGCCTCATCGGTCTCTTTCTTCATCGCCTCGCGCTCGATCTTGAGCTGGATCATGCGGCGCTCGAGCTTATCCATCGACTCGGGCTTGGAGTCGATCTCGATCTTGATCTTGGCCGCGGCCTCGTCGATCAGGTCGATGGCCTTGTCAGGCAAAAAACGGTCGGTGATGTAGCGGTGCGACAGCTCGGCCGCGGCGACGATGGCCGGGTCGGTGATGTCCACGCCGTGGTGCGCCTCGTAGCGCACCTGCAGGCCGCGCAGGATGGCGATGGTGTCTTCCACGCTGGGCTCGTCCACCAGCACCTTCTGAAAGCGCCGCTCCAGCGCCGCGTCCTTCTCGATGTACTTACGGTACTCGTCCAGCGTGGTCGCGCCGATGCAGTGCAGCTCGCCGCGCGCCAGTGCGGGTTTCAGCATGTTGCCCGCGTCCATGGCGCCTTCGGCCTTGCCGGCGCCGACCATGGTGTGGATCTCGTCGATGAAGAGGATGATGCGGCCTTCCTCGTGCGCCACTTCCTTCAGCACGGACTTCAGGCGTTCCTCGAACTCGCCGCGGTACTTGGCACCCGCCAGCAGGCCGGCCATGTCCAGCACCAGCACGCGCTTGTTCTTCAGCGTCTCGGGCACCTCGCCCTCGACGATGCGCTGGGCCAGCCCCTCGACGATGGCGGTCTTGCCCACGCCGGGCTCGCCGATCAGCACGGGGTTGTTCTTGCTGCGCCGCTGCAGCACCTGGATGACGCGGCGGATCTCGTCGTCGCGGCCGATCACCGGGTCCAGCTTGCCCTGGCGGGCGCGCTCGGTCAGGTCCAGCGTGTATTTCTTCAGCGCCTCGCGCTGGCCCTCGGCTTCGGCGCTGTCCACCTTCTGGCCGCCGCGCACGGCATCGATGGCCGCCTCCAGGCTCTTGCGGGTCACGCCGTTGTCCTTGGCCAGCTGCGCGGCCTCGCCCTTGCTGTCGACCAGCGCCAGCAAAAACAACTCACTGGCGATGAACTGGTCGCCGCGCTTGATGGCCTCCTTCTCGGTGGCCTGCAGCACACGGCCCAGCTCGGGGCTGCCCTGCACCTGGTCCTGGCCCTGCACCTGGGGCAGGCGCTTGACGGCGGCCTCGGCCGCGGCCAGCAGGCCCGGCACATTGGCGCCGGCACGCTGCAGCAGCGCGCGCGGGCCTTCATCCTGGCGCAGCATGGCCACCAGCATGTGCACGGGCTCTATGTAGGCGTTGTCATGTCCCAGGGCCAGCGACTGTGCATCAGACAGCGCTTCTTGGAACTTCGTGGTGAATTTATCGAGACGCATGTGAAACCTCCAACTTGTCACTAGCTAGGGCTCCGGGGCCTCGATTTCAAGCCGCCGGACGATAAAAGTCAGCCCACCTGGGGCGGCGCGGCGATGCCCCAGCGCGCCAGCGCCGCATCGTCGCTCACGCGCGCATCCACCCAGCGCGCACCCTCCGGCGTCTGCTCCTTCTTCCAGAACGGCGCCTGGGTCTTGAGGTAGTCCATGACGAACTCGCAGGCCTGAAAGCTCTCGCCACGGTGCGCCGAGGTCACGGCCACCATCACGATCTGGTCCATGGGCGCGAGCAGCCCCACGCGGTGGATCACGCGCACGCCATAGAGGTTAAAACGTGCAAACGCCGCATCCACCATGGCCTCGATGGATTTCTCGGTCATGCCCGGGTAGTGCTCCAGCTCCATGGAGGCCACGCTGTCCCCTTCGTTGCGGTCGCGCACCGTGCCCACGAAGCAGCACACCGCCCCCACGCGCGCGTCCCGCGCACGCAGCGCCGCCAGCTCGGTGGAAACGTCGAAGTCATGGGTCTGGATGGAAACGCGGTGCATGGCAGTGGTCAGCGGCAGAATTGCGGAATTGACGGCACTTTAACGCCCACCCCACACTTGCACACCATGGCCCTGCAGACCATCACCACCGACGACTACCTGCTCTACCCCTCGCCGCGCAATGCGCACCGTGTGGTGTTTGAGTTCCAGACTTTCGTGCCCCACCCCTATGCCTTGGTCGATCTGCCCAGCTTCGACCTGGCGGGCCGCTACAGCCTGTTCTCCGCCCACCGCAAGGCTGACGCGAAGATGGGCCAGCTCGTGACCTTCGAGCTGGAAGGCGACCAGCAGCGCTTTGAGCGCCTGTTCGTGCCTGATTGAAGGTACTTGACGACAATAGTGGGGTATACCCGGATTTTTGACTTGTCTCAAAGGGACTCCCGCCGGGCTGCGCTGCAATGGCTCCATCACATAACGACGGAGGAAAAACGCCATGCAACTGCTCAAGCAACTCTTCACCACCGAGGTGGGTCTGTTCAGCGCCATAGGCATCGGTTTCATGCTGTGCATGGGGGGCTTCTTCGTCTGGCTGTTCACGCGCAACGATGCGCCCCCGGCACAGCAGAAGCGCTGATCCACTCCATACCCGCGCAGGTGCTGTCTCCACCAGGAGCGGCGCCTTTGTTTTTGCGCCGTGCCAGACAATAGGCGGATGCACGACGACAACCAGATCCTGGTCCCGCCCTCCTTCATCGCGCTGTACAGCGACACACGCGCACGCCTGCAGGCGCCTGCCGCCGAGGTGCGGGCGCGCTACGAGTGGTGCGAGGACCTGGCCTGCCACTTGGTGGAACAGGCGCAGCAGCTGTACCACGGCGGTGCGCGGTCAGAAGAAGGAGTGCTGCTGGGCATCCACGCCGGCCTGGCCGGTCCGGACGCGGGCGTGACCCCGGCCGAGGCGCGCTGGATCACGCTGCGCCTGGCCGAGTTGCTGGGGTGGCGCAGCCCCGAGCTGCCCGCCCTGGCGGTGCAGCAGCCTTGAACGCCGTCAGCCGCCCGTGACGGGCGGAAAGAACGCCGCCTCGGCGCCTGCCGCCAGCGGCGTGGCGTCATGCGCCATGGTCTGGTCGAGGGCCACGCGCACGGCGCGCCCGCGCGAGAGGCAGGTGGCCCAGGGCTCGCCACGGGCGATGAGTTCATCGCGCAAGGCGCCCAGCGTGGTGGCGCCGGTCTGCACCGTCTCCTGCCCCGTGCCCACGGCCTCGCGGATGGAGGCGAAGTAGCGCACCGTGATCGTGAAGGGCGTGGTCATGATAGCAACTCCGCAAATGGCAGGAAGCGCACGGTGTCGCCGCGCGCAATGGTCTGGCCGGCGGGGTTGTCCACCACGCCGTCCGCCCAGGCGGCCGAGGTAAGCACGCCCGAG
This sequence comes from Diaphorobacter sp. ED-3, assembly GCF_027625375.1. Lineage (NCBI taxonomy): Bacteria > Pseudomonadati > Pseudomonadota > Betaproteobacteria > Burkholderiales > Comamonadaceae > Diaphorobacter > Diaphorobacter sp. ED-3. The sequence continues at coordinate 3,022,751 of NZ_CP115182.1, forward strand.
CTTTGGTTGGGAAACAGTTCCAGCGTGCCATCGGCGCCCTGGCGCACGCGCAGGAATTCACGGCGTTTATCGGCCCGGGGCCAGTTGAATCCAGCCGTAGCAGCTATCGCTTTAGGAGCAACATCACGCACGCCCTGCAGGCGCAACAGGAAGGGGCGCACCAGCAGGCCGAAGGTGACGAAGCTGGACACGGGGTTACCCGGCAGGCCCATGAAGTGTGCACTGCCGCCCGCGTGGGGAATCTGGCCGTAGGCGAAGGGCTTGCCCGGCTTCATGGCGATCTGCCAGAGATGCAGCGTGCCCAAGCGCTCCACCGCCGGCTTGATGTGGTCTTCCTCGCCCACGCTCACGCCGCCGCTGGTCAGGATCAGGTCATGTCCCTGAGCAGCCTCGCGCAGCGCGGCCACGGTGGCCTCGCGCCGGTCGGGCACGATGCCCAGGTCGCTCACCTCGCAGCCCAGGCGCAGCAGCATGGCGCGCAGGAAGAAACGGTTGCTGTTGTAGATGGCGCCGGGCTTCATCTGCGCGGGCGGCACATCACCCGGCATGACGAGTTCGTCGCCCGTGGAAAAAAGCGCCACGCGGGGCCGGCGCGCCACCTGCAGGGTGCCCAAGCCGATACTGGCAGCCAGGCCCAGCTCTGCGGGAGTGAGGCGCGTGCCAGCGGCCAGCACCTCAGCACCCCGGGTGATGTCCTCGCCCGCGCGCCGAATCCACTGACCCTGGGCCGGTACGGCATTCACGCGCACGCGATCCCCGTCGAGCGCCTCGCAGTCTTCCTGCATCACGATGGCATCGGCCCCCTCGGGCACCGGCGCGCCCGTGAAGATGCGCGCCGCCGTCCCCGCCGCCAGCGGCACGCCGAAGGCGCCCGCGGGAATACGCTGCGCCACCGGCAACTCCACCCCCGCTGCCGGCACGTCGGCGCAGCGCACGGCGTAGCCGTCCATCGAGCTGTTGTCGGTGGGCGGCACCTGCAGCGGCGAGGTGGCGGCCTGCGCGAGCACGCGACCGTCGGCGTCGAAGGTGTTGACGGTGTCGGTGCCTGCCAGCGGGGCGGCCTGCGCCAGCAGTTCGGCCAGGGCTTCGTCCAGTGGCTTGAGGGGTGCACGCGCTTGGGGTTTCATTCGCAGGCCTCCGCCCGGTCGGGCACATAGTCAAAACGCGCGCCCTGTGCCAGCAGCCATTGCACCACGGCGTGAGGGTCGTCCAGGTTGAGCACCGGCAGCGCGGTGGCCACCGGCGGCAGCGGCGCGTCGGTGGCCACGGCGACGATGCAGGGATCGTGCGGATAGAGTGCGGGCCGTTCGCGGTAATCGGGTGATGCGGCGCGCCAGATCTCGATCTTGGGCAGGTCGCTTTCCTTGAAGCCTTCCACCAGCACCCAGTCCACGCGCGGATCCAGCTCCGCCAGCAGTTCGTGCACGCTGGGCGTGTGCTCCTGCTCGAATTCGCGCATCAGCGCCATGCGCCGGTCGGAGGCCACGGCCACTTCGTAGGCGCCGGCCTCGCGGTGGCGCCAGGTGTCCTTGCCCACATGGTCGATGTCGAACTTATGGTGCGCATGCTTGACCACCGACACGCGCAGGCCATGCAGGCGCAGTTCGGGAATCAGCTGCTCCACCAGCGTGGTCTTGCCGCTGCCTGAATAGCCGGCAAAGCCAACCACCTTCATTCCGACACTCCTTCAGTTTCACTCATCTATTAATAGCTACCAGCGCTTGATGGATAAGCGCCAGAGGCCGATTTGATCCCTAATCGCAATGGGCTGCGATATAGGCCTTGACCTGCTCGGCATCGGCCGCCAGCACCTGCAGGCGCTTGGGCAATTGCTCGATGCCCTCGAACCTGGCCGGGCGCTCGGGTGCGCGGCCCAGGGCTTCCTGGATGGTCTCGGCGAACTTGATGGGCAGGGCCGTCTCCAGCACGATCACGGGCACGGCGGGGTCGCCACGGTGCTCGCGCGCCACCTTCACGCCGTCGGCGGTGTGGGTATCGATGATCTGGCCGAAGCGCTCGTACGTGTCGCGGATGGTGGCCAGGCGGTCGGCGTGCGTGCTCTTGCCGCTCTCGAAGCCGTACTTGGCGCGTGCGTCTCGGAACACGGGGTCGCTCCCCAGGTCGAAGAAGCCCTGTTTGGCCACGCCCTCGGCGAACAGCTCGCGCGTGCGCTCCGCATTGCGCCCCAGCAGGTCGAACACGAAACGCTCGAAGTTGCTGGCCTTGCTGATGTCCATGCTGGGGCTGCTGGTCTCGTGCGTGTCGGCCGCGCCGCGCACGCGGTAGGCGCCGGTGCGGAAGAACTCGTCGAGCACGTCGTTCTCGTTGGTGGCAACGATCAGGCGGTCGATCGGCAGGCCCATCTGGCGCGCCACATGGCCGGCGCAGATGTTGCCGAAGTTGCCGCTGGGCACGGTGAAGCTGACCTTCTGGCCGTTCGTCTCCGTCGCCTGGATGTAGCCCGCGAAGTAGTACACCACCTGCGCCAGCAGGCGCGCCCAGTTGATCGAGTTGACGGTGCCGATCTTGTATTGGGCCTTGAACGCGTGGTCGTTGCTCACCGCCTTGACGATGTCCTGGCAGTCGTCGAATACGCCTTCGATGGCCAGGTTGTGGATGTTCGCGTCCTGCAGGCTGAACATCTGCGCTTGCTGGAACGGGCTCATGCGACCGTGCGGGCTGGTCATGAACACGCGCACGCCCTGCTTGCCGCGCATGGCGTACTCGGCCGCGCTGCCGGTGTCGCCGCTGGTGGCGCCCAGGATGTTGAGCTGCTCGCCACGGCGGGCCAGCTCGTACTCGAACAGGTTGCCCAGCAGTTGCATGGCCATGTCCTTGAAGGCCAGCGTGGGGCCGTTGGACAGGGCCTCGATCCACAGGCCGTCTTCCAGGTGGCGCAGCGGCACGATCTCGCCCGTACCGAACACTTCGGCGGTGTACGTCTTCTCGCACAGGCGCTTCAGGTCCGCGGGCGGGATGTCGTCGATGTACAGCGACAGGATGCGGAAGGCCAGTTCGGCATAGCCTTGCGTGTGATAGGCGGTACGCAGCGCGGTCAGCTCGGCGTCGCTGATCTGCGGGTAGCGCTCGGGCAGGTACAGGCCGCCGTCGGGCGCCAGGCCTTCGAGCAGGATGTCGCAGAAATGCTTGCGGTCCGCGTGGCCGCGGGTGGACAGGTACAGCATGGCGTGCAGCCCCTCTTAGTTGTTGAGCTCTTCCTTGCGGATGCGCGTGATGCTGGCCAGCACCGTGGGCAGGCCCTGGATCTGGGCGAGCGCGGCGTCCATGTCGCCCTCGCGCGTGTCGTGCGTGAGGATGATCAGGTCGGTCTGCGTGCTGCCTTCGCCGCCCACCTCGTCGGCCTCGCGCTGCAGCACGGCGTCGATGCTGATGCCCGCGCCGGCAAGGATGCCGGTGATCTTGGCCAGCACGCCGGCCTCGTCGGCCACGCGGATGCGCAGGTAGTAGCTGGTGACCACGTCGGCCATGGGCAGCACGGGCAGCTCCTGCCCCGCCTCGCGCAGCGTGTGGCTCTGGAAGGCCAGCGGCGGCACGCGGTGCGCGGGGTCGGCCTCGATCAGGCGAGTGATGTCCACCAGGTCGGCGATCACGGCGCTGGCGGTGGGCTCGCTGCCCGCGCCCTTGCCGTAGTACAACGTGGTGCCCACGGCGTCCCCGTGCACCACCACGGCGTTCATCGCGCCTTCGACATTGGCGATCAGGCGCTTGGCCGGTACCAGCGCGGGGTGCACGCGCAGCTCCACGCCATCGGGCGTGCGCTTGGTCGCGTCGCCCTGGCGGCGCTTGGCGATCCCCAGCAGCTTGATGCGGTAGCCCAGTTGCTCGGCATAGCGGATATCGACGGCGGACAACTTGGTGATGCCCTCCACGTAGGCCTTGTCGAACTGCACCGGAATGCCGAAGGCGATGGCGCTCATGATGGTGGCCTTGTGCGCGGCGTCCACGCCCTCGATGTCGAAGGTGGGGTCGGCCTCGGCGTAGCCCAACGCTTGCGCTTCCTTGAGCACCACGTCGAAGTCCAGGCCCTTGTCGCGCATCTCGGACAGGATGAAGTTGGTGGTGCCGTTGATGATGCCGGCCACCCACTGGATCTGGTTGGCCGCCAGGCCTTCGCGCAGCGCCTTGATGATCGGGATGCCGCCGGCCACCGCCGCCTCGTAGGCGACCACCACACCCTTCTCGGCCGCGGCCTTGAAGATCTCCGTGCCATGCACGGCCAGCAGGGCCTTGTTGGCCGTCACGACATGCTTGCCGGCGGCGATCGCCTCCAGCACCAGCTGCTTGGCGATGCCGTAGCCGCCGATCAGCTCGACCACGATGTCGATCTCAGGGTTGGCGATCACTTCGCGTGCGTCGCCCACCACGCGGGCGTTCTCGCCCACGATGGAGCGTGCGCGGGCGGTGTCCAGGTCGGCCACACAAGCAATCTCGATGCCGCGGCCGGCGCGGCGGCGGATTTCTTCCTGGTTGCGCGACAGGACGTTGAACACGCCGCTGCCCACGGTGCCAATGCCCAGCAGGCCCACTTGGATCGGTTTCATATCAGGGTTACCCGTCAAAAAAGGCTCCAGCGCCCTATTGACGGGCGCCAGCAGCTATCAAAAATGAAGTTCACGCCGCCTTGGCGTGGCGCTGCCGGTAGGCGGCCAGGAAGCCCGCCAGCCGGCCGATGGCCTCGCGCAGGTCGTCTTCGTGCGGCAGGAACACGATGCGAAAGTGCTGGTTGTCGGGGTAATTGAAGCCCGAGCCCTGCACCAGCATGACCCGCGTGGCGCGCAGCACTTCCATAAAGAACTGGCGGTCGTCCGCGATGGGGTACATCTCGGGGTCCAGGCGGGGGAACATGTACAGCGCCGCCTGCGGCTTGACGCAGGTGACGCCGGGGATGGCGGTGATCAGCTCGTAGGCCAGGTCACGCTGGCGGCACAGGCGCCCGCCGGGTTTGACCAGGTCGTTGATGCTCTGGTAGCCGCCCAGCGCGGTCTGGATGGCCCACTGGCCCGGCACGTTGGAGCCGAGCTTGATGTTGGCCAGCATGTTGATGCCCTCGATGTAGTCGCGCGCGGCCGTCTTGTCGCCCGAGATCACCATCCACCCGGCGCGGTACCCGCAGGAGCGGTAGGCCTTGGAGAGCGAGTTGAAGGTGAGCGTGACCACGTCGGTCGACAGGCTGGCCATGGCCGTGTGCTTGACACCGTCATACAGCACCTTGTCGTACACCTCGTCGGCAAACAGCACCAGGTTGTGCTCGCGCGCGATCTGCACGATGCCCTTGAGCAGTTCGTCCGAGTACAGCGCGCCCGTGGGGTTGTTGGGGTTGATGACCACGATGCCGCGCGTGCGCGGGGTGATCTTGGCGCGGATGTCCGTCAGGCTGGGCATCCAGCCGTTGTCTTCATCGCACAGGTAGTGCACAGGCCGACCGCCCGACAGGCTGGCCGCCGCCGTCCACAGCGGATAGTCGGGTGCGGGCACCAGCAGCTCGTCGCCGTCGTCGAGCAGCGCGTTGGTGGCCATGGTGATCAGGTCGCTCGCGCCGTTGCCCAGGTAAATATCGTCCAGCGTCACGCCGGCCACGCCCTGCTGCTGGCTGTAGTGCATCACGGCCTTGCGCGCCGCAAAGATGCCCTTGCTGTCCGAGTAGCCCGCCGAGTTGGGCAGGTTGCGGATCATGTCCTGCTGGATCTCCTCGGGCGCGTCAAAGCCGAACGGCGCCAGGTTGCCGATGTTCAGCTTGATGATCTTCTGGCCCTCGTCCTCCATCTGCTTGGCCGCGTCCACGATGGGGCCCCGGACATCGTAGAGAACATTGTTGAGCTTGGCGGATTTGCGGATGGGCTTCATGTGCGGGCAGGCGTGAGGAGAGGGGCACAAGTGGGGCTGCGGCCCCGCCGGGCGCAGGGCGCCTCGGTCAAACCTATAATTTGACCACAGTTCCACCCAAGGCCCCGGCCGCCCCACAACCGCGCAGGGTGCGGGCAGCCTCCGCAACGCCCATGAAATTCCAGCCCGAACGCCCCGATACCCAGTCCATCACCGCCTACGGGCCGGACTGGATCGGCGTGGACGCCGATCGGGTGACCGAGAGCGTCATCATCGGTGCGCGCGGCCAGCGCATCGCCTGGAACTGCCGCCGCTTCGAGGACCTGACTGCCGCGCACTTCGCGCAACTCGCCGAACTGGACGCCGAGGTGGTGATCTTCGGCAGCGGCCTGCGCAACCGCTTTCCACCGCCCGCCTGGTTGCAGCCACTGATGGCGCGGCGCATCGGCCTGGAAACCATGGACACCCAGGCCGCTTGCCGGACCTACAACGTCCTGGCAGGCGAAGGGCGCAACGTGGTCGCGGCGCTGCTGTTGGAAACCGAGTAACGGCAGATTCCCCCTGGCGCCGTATCCGAGTGCCAGGGCGTCGGTTCTCCTGGAGGGGGTTTCGGGGTAAAATAGTCTGTTGCGGTCGGGGGCACCACCCAAAAAAGAGTACACCCCCACTCCCCCGGCTTTTCTTCGACTAATTCGTGAGAGATAGAAGTGCCATGGCGATCGTTGTCAACAAACCCCTTCCTGAATTTGAAGCCAACGCGACTGGCGGAATCAAGGTTTCCAACGTCTCGCACCAGGGCCAGATTCTGATTCTGTATTTCTACCCGAAGGACAACACCCCGGGCTGCACCACTGAGGCCATGCAGTTCCGCGACAAGTTCAAGGATTTCGAGAAGGCCGGTGCCGTGGTCTTCGGCGTGTCGCGCGACAACATGAAGTCGCATGACGACTTCAAGGAAAAGCTGGAGCTGCCCTTCGAGCTGATCGCCGACACCGAAGAGAAGATGTGCCACATGTTCGGCGTAGTGAAGAACAAGATCATGTACGGCAAGAAGGTCAAGGGCATCGAGCGCAGCACCTTCCTCGTCAATCCCGAAGGCATTCTGGTGCAGGAATGGCGCGGCCTGAAGGTGCCGGGCCATGTGGACGAGGTATTGAAGGCCGTGAAGGCGATCAAAGCCCCTGTCAAGAAAGCCGCCTGAACACCTGACGGCTCTACCGTGGGCCGCCACGGGGAGCATGCATAATGGGTCAATGCTGCTGAGAAACGCAACACGCTCCCCGCAATCCAAAGCCGCCTCGGTCTCCTAGGCGGCTTTGTGCTTTTTGAACGTTACTTTCCTCAAGGCTCCCTGCAATGCCCCTGCCCCCCGCCCCGACCCAGCGCGCCGCCCTGCTCAAACCAGACGCCTATCGCATGACGGTTTTCGAGGATGACGAGGCCGCGGAGGCTTCCGCGGCCCCGCCCGCTACAGCGGCCGCTCCCACTCGCAAGCGCGCGGCCACCAAGACCAGCGCCGCCAAGAAAGCCGCCGCACCTGATACCGCCATCCCATCCGGTGCAGGCCGCTCGACCAAAGCAGGGGTATCTGCTGCATCCGCCCATTCGCGCGCACGCCCTGCGGATGAGGGCGCAGTGCGCATGAGACCCCCTGTCACCGCAGTGCCCCCGGCTGCCCCGCCGCGCGCCGCACCGGACGCTGCACCTCGCAAGAAGCGTGCTGCCGGGCCGAAGAAGATGTTCGTGCTCGACACCAACGTGCTGCTGCACGATCCCACGAGCCTGTTCCGCTTCGAAGAACACGACATCTTCCTGCCAATGATCGTGCTGGAGGAACTCGACGGCCACAAGAAGGGCATGACCGAGGTGGCCCGCAACGGCCGCCAGGCCAGCCGTACGCTGGATGCGCTGGCGGCAGCCCATGGCAGCGCCGACATGGCCTTGGGCCTGCGCCTGGATTCCACGGGCCAGCGCGCCGCCGGCGGTTGCCTGTACTTCCAGACCGCCCCCCTGAACTACCAGTTGCCCTCCAGCCTGCCCCAGGGCAAGGCCGACAACCAGATCCTGGGCGTGGTGGAAGCGCTGCGCAAGCTGCATGCGCCGCGCGAGGTGGTGCTGGTGTCCAAGGACATCAACATGCGCGTGAAGGCGCGCGCCCTGGGCCTGGTCGCGGAGGATTACCAGAACGACAAGACGCTGGAAGACGGCGACCTGCTCTATTCGGGCAGCCTTGCGCTGCCAACGGACTTCTGGACCAAGGCCGGCAAGAACGTCGAAAGCTGGCAGAGCGGCGTGCACATGTACTACCGCATCAACGGCCCCGTGGTGGCGCAGCTGATGATCAACCAGTTTGTGTATTTCGAGGCGCCGGGCGAGCCCAGCCTGTATGCGCGCGTGACCGAGATCCGGGACAAGACGGCGGTACTGGAGACGCTCAAGGACTATGGCTCGTCCAAGAATACGGTCTGGGGTGTGAACACCCGCAACCGCGAGCAGAACTTCGCCATGAACCTGCTCATGGACCCCGACGTGGACTTCGTGACGCTGACCGGCACGGCCGGCACCGGCAAAACGCTGATGGCACTGGCCGCGGGCCTGACCCAGGTGCTGGACGAGCGCCGCTATACCGAGATCATCATGACCCGCGCCACGGTGAGCGTGGGCGAGGACATCGGCTTCCTGCCCGGTACGGAGGAAGAAAAGATGGGCCCCTGGATGGGCGCGCTGGACGACAACCTGGAATTTCTTGCCAAGGGCGACGGGGGCAATGCTGGCGAGTGGGGCCGCGCGGCCACCAATGAGCTGATCCGCAGCCGCATCAAGATCAAGAGCATGAACTTCATGCGCGGGCGTACCTTTCTGAACAAGTACGTCATCATCGACGAGGCGCAGAATCTGACGCCCAAGCAGATGAAGACGCTGGTCACCCGCGCGGGCCCCGGCACCAAAATCATCTGCATGGGCAACCTGGCACAGATCGACACGCCCTATCTCACGGAAGGCTCCTCCGGCCTGACCTATGCGGTGGACCGGTTCAAGGGCTGGCCGCACAGCGGGCACATCCTGCTCGCGCGCGGCGAGCGCTCGCGCCTGGCCGACTTCGCCAGCGAGGTGCTCTGATGGCCGTGGGCTGGATGTCCGCGCTGAAGCTTGTGCCCTGGGGCGACGTGATCGAGGCCACGCCCCAGATCATGCAGGCCGCGCGCAAACTCATCAGCAACACGCGCAAGGCGCCGCCGCCCGAGGCGCCCGCGCAGCGGATCGATAGCACGCCCGATCAACTGGCAGTACTGCAAGCGCGGATGGCCCAGCTGGAGGAAGACCAGCGCGCGTCCGCCGCGCTGATCGAATCGCTGGCCGAGCAGAACGCCCAACTGGTGCGCGCCGTCGATGGGTTGCGCCGGCGCAGCCTGCACCTGCTGCTCGCCGTCTGCGGGCTCGGCGTATGCACGCTGGCGCTGCTCGCCTGGGCACTGTCGCGTTAAGACCGCTCAATCACTACTAAATAAATAGCTACTAGCGCTTACCCAGTAAGCGCTAGAGCCATTTTTGACTCTTAATAGTAATCGTCACCTGCGCCCACCGCCAGGTTCTCAAAGCGCGTCTGGTTCTTCTGGAAGAACAGCTTCACCGTGCCCGTGGGGCCGTTACGCTGCTTGCCGATGATGACTTCGGCAATGTTCGGCTCCTTGGACTCCTTGTTGTAGTAGTCGTCGCGGTAGATGAACATGATGATGTCCGCGTCCTGTTCGATGGCGCCCGATTCGCGCAGGTCACTCATCATGGGACGCTTGTCGGTGCGCTGCTCCACCGAACGGTTGAGCTGCGACAGTGCGATCACCGGGCACTGCAGCTCCTTGGCCAGCATCTTCAGGCCCCGCGAGATCTCGCCCAGCTCGGTGGCGCGGTTGTCGGAGCTGTTGCTGCCCGAGCCGCTCATGAGCTGCAGATAGTCGACCACGATCAGGCCGAGCTTGCCGCACTGGCGCGCCAGGCGGCGCGCGTTGGCGCGCAGCTCGGATGGGGTCAGGCCCGGCGTTTCGTCGATGTGCAGGCTCACGGTGCGCAGCCGCTCGATGGCTTCGGTCAGGCGCGGCCACTCCTCGTCGCTGAGCTTGCCGGTGCGCAGGTTGCCCTGATTCACGCGCCCGATCGAGCCCACGATACGCACCGCCAGCTGGGCGGCGCCCATTTCCATCGAGAAGATGGCCACCGGCAGGCCCTCGTTGAGCGCCACATGCTCGGCAATGTTCACGGCGAACGAGGTCTTGCCCATGGAGGGGCGTGCCGCGAGCACCACCAAGTCGCCTGCCTGCAGACCGCTGGTCATGCGGTCCAGGTCGGCGAAGCCCGTGGGCACGCCGGTCACGTCCATGGGGTTGTCGGCCATCTCCTGTACGCGGTCCAGCAGGTCGATCACGAGCGAGTCAAGCGACTGGAAGCCCTGCTTCATCCGCGAGCCCTCTTCGCCGATGGCGAAGATCTTCTGCTCAGCCTCGTCCAGGATGCGCTCCACCGGCCGGCCCTGGGGATTGAAGGCGTTGGTGGCGATGTCGTCGCTGGCGGTCACCAGCTTGCGCAGGATGGCGCGCTCGCGCACGATCTCTGCGTAGCGGCGGATGTTGCTGGCACTGGGCACGTACTGGGCCAGGCTGTTCAGATAGGCCAGCCCGCCGATCTCCTCGGCCTTGCCCATGCCCTGCAGATGCTCGTAGACCGTGATCACGTCCGCAGGCTTGCTGGCGTTGATCAGCGCGCCGATGGCGGCGTAGATCTGCTGGTGCTCGTGGCGGTAGAAATCGCCATCCACCAGCAGGTCACCCACGCGGTCCCACGCCATGTTGTCCAGCAACAGGCCGCCCAGCACGCTGGACTCTGCCTCGATGGAATGGGGCGGAACGCGCAACTGGGCCACCTCGCGATCCAGCGATGGGACGGCATAACCGTCAGGAAGGGTGGGCACAACGGCAGACATGGGACTCAGGGGCTTTCAGGAGGGCAAGCAGACGATGCTAGCGGGCGGTGCCACGCCCGTCATTGCACAACTCTGTGGATAAGGCGTGCAAAGGCAGTGGGCAGCAGGTGCACAGGTGCGGGTGAAAAAACAAAAGCCGCCCAAGGGCGGCTTTGTATGGCAGAGCCAGGGTGTGAACCGATCAGGCCGTTTCGCCGTAGACGGACACGGTGACTTCAACGGCCACGTCGGTGTGCAGGGCCACCGTGACGGTGTTGTCGCCCACGACCTTGATCGGGCCGTTGGGCAGGCGGACTTGCGACTTCACCACGTTGTAGCCTTGCTTGTTCAGCTCTTCGGCGATGTCATGGTTGGTCACGGAGCCGAACAGACGGCCGTCCACGCCAGCCTTCTGGGTCAGCTTGACGGTGGTGCCGGCCAGCTTTTCGCCTTGTGCCTGGGCGGCAGCCAGCTTCTCGGCGGCGGCCTTTTCAAGTTCGGCGCGCTTGGCCTCGAACTCGGCCTTGGCGGCTTCGGTGGCGCGGCGGGCGCGACCCGTGGGGATCAGGAAGTTGCGGGCGTAACCGTCCTTGACCTTGACGATCTCGCCGAGGTTACCGAGGTTCACGACCTTGTCGAGCAGGATGATTTGCATGGTAATCGTGCTCCTTAGATCTTGTGCTGGTCGCTGTAGGGCAACAGGGCCAGGAAGCGGGCGCGCTTGATGGCGGTGTTGAGCTGGCGCTGGTAGATCGCGCGCGTGCCGGTCAGGCGCGCGGGGATGATCTTGCCGTTCTCGGCGATGAAGTCACGCAGGGTGTCGACATCCTTGTAGTCGATTTCTTCGACGCCTGCGACCGTGAAGCGGCAGAAGCGCTTGCGCTTGAACAGCAGCGACTGGGTGTTGCGCTTCGGGCGCTTGTCCTTGTTGAATTTCTTGAACGTGGCCATTTTCGGACCTCTTGAAAATTAATCTTGTTGAATATCCTGGATGTGGAACACCAATCCCTTGCCGCCGCGCCCCGTAGCCAAGAAGCCCTGGAACCTCCAGACGCTTCCCAGTGCTTGCCGGGCCAGGCGCTCCGCAAGAGCGCCAAATGCGAGGGCTTTCACGCTGGCCTTGACCTGCCGATCCGCCCCGGCTTCCCGCTGGAGCGACTCGTGCTCGAGTCGTATATCCAGCGCCGGCAGGCCGGCGGGCGTGTAGCGCAGAGGCTGGACCTCGGCGATACAGGCTGTCAGGACCCAATGGTTGTTCACACCTCCTGGCTGACAGGCTGGTCGATCAGCGCTCGTTCGAAGCGGCAAACTCGGCCTGGCTGGCCTTGCGTGCTTCTTCGCGCTCGACGGTCTTCATCATGGAGGACGCGCCCGTTTCGGCCTTCTTCTTCTGCACCGTCAGGTGACGCAGCACGGCGTCGTTGAACTTGAAGGCGTGCTCGAGTTCGGCCATCACAGCCTGGTCGGCTTCGATGTTCAGGCACAGGTAGTGGGCCTTGGCCAGCTTGTTGATCAGGTAAGCCAGTTGACGGCGACCCCAATCTTCCACACGGTGCACCTGGCCGCCGCCGGCAACGATCATGCCCTTGTAGCGCTCCAGCATGGCCGGAACCTGTTCGCTCTGATCCGGATGGATCAACAAAATGATTTCGTAGTGACGCATGCAAACTCCTTTTGGATGACACCACCCGCCGCGTCGTGTAGCGGTGTGGCAAGGCAAAGCGCGAGATTATAGCAACGCGCGCTCACCTTGTACACTGCGCACCGTCCACACTCCTGCACGCGGCACGCCAAAGCCCCCGCGTTGCACGCAAAGAACGCCATTTGCACCATTCGCGCTTGAAAACCGCGGATGCGCCCCTAACTGGCGCGCATAAGCATTCCAATTCAACCCAAGTCGACATGTCCGAGAACCAGAATCCCCCTCCCTCTCCTGAAGAGATTGAAGCAGCGATGTCCGCCAATGCCGCCGACGAACTGAACCGCCTGCAGGGCGAACTGGCCGAACTCAAAGCCAAGAGCGCCGACCTGGCCGATCAATTTTTGCGCGCCAAGGCCGAGGCCGAGAATGCCCGACGGCGTGCGGAGGATGAGGTAGCCAAGGCCCGCAAGTTCGGCATCGAGAGCTTCGCCGAAAGCCTGCTGCCTGTCTGCGACAGCCTGGACGCCGCCCTGGCCATCGAGAACGCCACGGCCGAGCAACTGCGCGAGGGGTCGGACGCCACCCTGCGCCAGCTGATGTCGGCGCTGGAGCGCAACAAGGTGGTCATCGTGAACCCCGAGGCCGGCACCAAGTTCGACCCGCACCAGCACCAGGCCATCAGCATGGTGCCCGCCGACCAGGAAGCCAACACCGTCGTGAGCGTGCTGCAAAAGGGCTATCTGATCTTTGACCGCGTCCTGCGCCCAGCGCTGGTCACGGTGGCCGCGCCCAAGTAAATAAATCTCAGCACCGCCGCTTGAAGACGGGCAAGTTATCCACAAGTTACTGGCTATCAGCCATTTCAGACATCACGGAGAAAAACATGGGAAAAATCATCGGTATTGACCTGGGCACCACCAACAGCTGCGTGGCCATCATGGAAGGCAACAACACGCGCGTGATCGAGAACAGCGAAGGCGCGCGCACCACGCCGTCCATCGTCGCGTACCAGGAAGACGGCGAGATTCTGGTCGGCGCCTCGGCCAAGCGCCAGGCCGTGACCAACCCCAAGAACACGATCTACGCCGCCAAGCGCCTGATCGGCCGCAAGTTCGAGGAAAAGGAAGTGCAGAAGGACATCGACCTGATGCCCTTCACCATCACCCGCGCCGACAACGGCGATGCCTGGGTGGAAGTGCGCGGCCAGAAGCTGGCCCCCCCGCAGATCTCCGCGGAAGTGCTGCGCAAGATGAAGAAGACCGCCGAGGACTTCCTGGGCGAGCCGGTGACCGAGGCCGTGATCACGGTTCCCGCGTACTTCAACGACGCCCAGCGCCAGGCCACCAAGGACGCCGGCCGTATCGCGGGCCTGGATGTGAAGCGCATCATCAATGAGCCTACCGCCGCCGCGCTGGCTTTCGGCCTGGACAAGCAGGACAAGGGCGACCGCAAGATCGCCGTGTATGACCTGGGTGGTGGCACGTTCGACGTGTCCATCATCGAGATCGCCGACGTCGATGGCGAAAAGCAGTTCGAAGTGCTGTCCACCAACGGCGACACTTTCCTGGGCGGCGAGGACTTCGACCAGCGCATCATCGACTACATCATCGGCGAGTTCAAAAAGGAACAGGGCGTGGACCTGTCCAAGGACGTGCTGGCCTTGCAGCGCCTGAAGGAAGCCGCCGAGAAGGCCAAGATCGAGCTGTCGAACTCCTCGCAGACCGACATCAACCTGCCCTACATCACGGCCGATGCCTCGGGTCCCAAGCACCTGAACATCAAGCTGACCCGCGCCAAGCTGGAATCGCTGGTAGAAGACCTGATTGAGCGCACCATCGCGCCCTGCCGCACGGCCATCAAGGACGCCGGCATCTCCGTGTCCGACATCGACGACGTGATCCTGGTCGGCGGCATGACCCGCATGCCCAAGGTGCAGGAAAAGGTCAAGGAATTCTTCGGCAAGGAACCCCGCAAGGACGTGAACCCCGACGAAGCCGTGGCCGTGGGCGCAGCCATCCAGGGCCAGGTGCTGTCGGGCGACCGCAAGGACGTGCTGCTGCTGGACGTGACGCCGCTGTCGCTGGGCATCGAGACCCTGGGCGGCGTGATGACCAAGATGATCACGAAGAACACCACGATCCCGACGAAGTTCGCGCAGACCTTCTCGACGGCCGAGGACAACCAGCCCGCCGTGACGATCAAGGTGTTCCAGGGCGAGCGCGAGATTGCCAGCGCCAACAAGCTGCTGGGCGAGTTCAACCTGGAAGGCATTCCCCCGGCGTCGCGCGGCACGCCCCAGATCGAAGTGACCTTTGACATCGACGCCAACGGCATCCTGCATGTGGGCGCCAAGGACAAGGGCACGGGCAAGGAGAACAAGATCACCATCAAGGCCAACTCCGGCCTGTCCGAGGACGAGATCCAGAAGATGGTGAAGGACGCCGAGCTCAACGCCGCCGACGACAAGAAGAAGCTGGAGCTGGTGCAGGCCCGCAACCAGGGTGAGGCCGCCGTGCACACGGTGAACAAGAGCCTGTCCGAGCACGGCGACAAGCTGGACGCCGGTGAGAAGGAAAAGATCGAGGCCGCCGTGAAGGACCTGGAAGCTGCCCTCAAGACCGAGGACAAGGCCGCCATCGACGAGAAGACCACCGCACTGATGGCTGCCAGCCAGAAGCTCGGCGAGAAGATGTACGGCGATGCGCAGGCCGCTCAAGGGGCCGAGGCTGCCGGTGCGCAAGCTGCCGCCAGTGGCTCCGCCGGCGCCGCCGCGCAGGACGACAACGTGGTGGATGCCGAGGTCAAGGAAGTCAAGAAGGGCTGATCGCGCCAGCGCATCCCGTGCCTAGCCGCCGCGTCGAGCCCCGCCAGCCGGGGTTCGCGCGGCGTTCGTGCTCCCAACCGGCCTGAAGATTGCCCATGTCCAAGAGAGATTTTTACGAGGTCCTTGGCGTTCCCAAGAACGCCTCGGACGATGAGATCAAGAAAGCCTATCGCAAGCTCGCGATGAAGTACCACCCTGACCGCAACCAGGGTGACGCTGCCAAGCCTGCCGAAGAGAAGTTCAAGGAGGCCAAGGAAGCCTACGAGATCCTGTCCGACGCACAGAAACGCGCCGCCTACGACCAGTACGGCCACGCGGGCGTAGACCCCAACATGCGTGGCGGCATGGGTGGCGCCGAGGGCTTTGGTGGCTTTGCCGAAGCCTTCGGAGACATCTTCGGCGACATGTTCGGCGGCGCGCGCGGGCGCGGCGGCCGGCAGGTGTACCGCGGCAACGACCTCTCCTACGCGATGGAAATCACGCTGGAGGAAGCCGCCAAGGGCAAGGAAGCGCAGATCCGCATTCCCAGTTGGGAAAGCTGCGAGACCTGCCACGGCAGCGGCGCCAAACCCGGCACCAGCGCCAAGACCTGCGGCACCTGCCAGGGCTCTGGCACGGTGCAGATGCGCCAGGGTTTCTTCAGCGTGCAGCAGACCTGCCCCCACTGCCGCGGCACGGGCAAGATCATTCCCGAGCCCTGCACGGCCTGCCACGGCCAGGGCCGGGTCAAGAAACAAAAGACGCTGGAGGTGAAGATCCCCGCCGGCATCGACGACGGCATGCGCATCCGCTCCACCGGCAACGGGGAACCGGGCACCAATGGCGGGCCGCCGGGCGACCTGTACATCGAGATCCGCATCAGGAAGCACGACATCTTCGAGCGCGACGGCGACGATCTGCACTGCCAGGTTCCGGTGAGCTTCATCACCGCGGCGCTGGGTGGAGAGATCGAGGTGCCCACGCTGCAGGGCAAGGCGGCCATCGATATCCCCGAAGGCACACAGGCCGGCAAACAGTTTCGCCTGCGGGGCAAGGGCATCAAGGGGGTGCGCTCCAGCTACCCCGGCGATCTGTACTGCCACATCATCGTGGAAACCCCGGTCAAGCTCACCGAGCACCAGCGCAAGCTGCTCAAGGAACTGGACGAGTCGCTCAAGAAGGGCGGTGCCAAGCATTCGCCGTCCACCGAGAGCTGGACCGACCGGCTCAAGAGCTTCTTCAGCTGACCCCCTGGACAAGGCCCGCGGACAGCGGGCCTTTTTTTGCCTGGGCTTTGGTCAATCCCGATCTGTTTATTCAGGAACGACCGGCCCATCGTTGACAAAAATCAGGTTATGGGTATTCACCGCGACCTAAGGTACGCAGCCTGCGCAGGATCAGACGATCCGCGCACAAGCCAGCCGAAAGAGCGCCCCCGTGACCGACCCAGCCCGCCAACCGACTTCCCCCGACATCCCTTCCGCACCCGAACTGGTCTGCCCCGCCGGCAGCCTGCCTGCACTCAAGGCGGCCGTTGACGGCGGAGCCGACTGCGTCTACCTCGGACTGCGCGACGCGACGAATGCACGCAATTTCGCGGGTCTGAACTTTGACGAGGCGGCCATCCAGAACGGCATTGCCTACGCCCATGCGCGCGGGCGCAAGGTGCTGCTGGCACTCAACACCTACCCGCAGGCCGCCAACCCCGCCCCCTGGCGCGCCGCCCTGGACCGCGCGGCCGCCTGGGGGATCGACGCCGTGATCATGGCCGATCCCGGCCTGATGCAATACGCCATGCGCCACCATCCGCAGCTGCGGTTGCACCTGTCGGTGCAGGGCTCGGCCACCAACCACGACGCCATCAACTTCTACCACCAGCAGTTCGGCATCCAGCGCGCCGTGCTGCCGCGCGTGCTCTCGCTGGAGCAGGTGCGCCAGGTGATCGACCGCACGCCGGTGGAGATCGAGGTGTTCGCCTTCGGCAGCCTGTGCGTGATGGTCGAAGGGCGCTGCGCGCTGTCGTCTTATGCCACGGGTGAGTCGCCCAACACGCACGGCGTGTGCTCACCCGCGAAGTTCGTGCGCTGGCAGGAGACGCCCAAGGGCCTGGAGTCGCGCCTGAATGGCGTGCTCATCGACCGCTACGGCAACGGCGAGAACGCCGGCTACCCCACGCTGTGCAAGGGCCGCTTCGACGTGGGCGACGAGAGCAACTACTACGCGCTGGAGGAACCCACCAGCCTCAACACGCTGGAACTGCTGCCCAAGCTTGTGAAGATGGGCGTGCGTGCCTTCAAGATCGAGGGCCGTCAGCGCAGCCCCGCGTACGTGGCCCAGGTGACCAAGGTCTGGCGCGAGGCCATCGACCACTGCATGGCGCAAGGCCACCTGTACAGCCCCAAGACCGCCTGGATGGCCAGCCTGGACCAGGTGGCCGAGGGCCAGCAGCACACGCTGGGCGCCTACCACCGCCCCTGGAAATGAAGTGCGAAGAACACCCCCCTGTGCCGTTGCCCGGCAGCCTGGGCCTGGGTCACGCCGATTTATGCGGCGGGGACTGCGCTTGGCCCCCTGAAGAACTGAGAGCATCAAGATGAAATTAGCCCTGGGCCCGCTGCAGTACTACTGGCCGCGCGATACCGTTTTTGATTTTTACCAGGCCATGGCCGAGACGTCGGTGGACGTCGTCTACCTTGGCGAAGCCGTGTGCTCGCGCCGCCGCGAGCTGCGCCAGAGCGACTGGATCGACATCGCACGCATGCTGCGCGACGCCGGCAAGCAGGCTGTGCTCTCCACCATGGTGCTGCTGGAGTCCACCTCCGACGTATCTGCCATGCACAAGATCGCCCAGGACGAGGAATTCCTCATCGAGGCGAACGACATGGGCGCCGTGCACCAGCTTGCAGCCAAGCGCGCCTTCGTCGCCGGCCCCCAGCTCAACCTGTTCAATGCCGATTCGCTGAACTGGATGGTCGGCCTGGGCGCCAGCCGCTGGGTCATGCCATTGGAGATGCGCCAGGCCGACCTGGCCGTGCTGCAGCAACACAAACCCGCGGGGCTGGAAACCGAAGTCTTCGCCTACGGCCGCATGCCCTTGGCGTTCTCGGCGCGCTGCTTCACGGCACGCCACTACAACCTGCCCAAGGACGACTGCGGTTTTCGCTGCATCGAGCACCCGGACGGCCAGCTGCTGGCCACCCGCGAAGGCGAGGGCTTCCTGGTGCTCAACGGCATCCAGACCCAGTCGGCGCGCGTGCACAACCTCATCCAGGACGTACCTGCGCTGCGCGTGCTGGGCGTGGAACTGCTGCGCCTGTCCCCCCAATCGCAGCATATGACAGAGGTCATTGCCGCCTTCGACGCGGCCCGCAAGGCGCCCCAACCCGATGCAGGTGCCCTTGACCGCATGCGCCCCCTGATGCCCGAGGCCCCCTGCAACGGTTACTGGCACGGCAAGCCCGGACTGGATCTGGTGCAGCCCGCCGTGACATCCTGAGCCACCGCACTTACTCCTTCAAGCCATGACCGCTACCCCACCCGCACCGTTCACCCTGCCGCGCCCCGTGGGCGCCGTGCTCTCGCGTTTGCCCGCCTATCCGGGCTCGGTCCTGCTGGTTACGGCCATCAACCTGGCCCTGTCGCGCCACCTGCCGCAGGACGTGAAGGACCTGCTCAAGGACAAGCGCCTGTCCATCCGCGTGCGCGACGCGCGCGTGGCCTTCGACTTCACCTGGAACGGCCAGCGCTTTGCGCCCAGCGCGCCGCAGGCCAACCCGGACCTCGCGATCAGCGCCAATGCGCAGGACTTCGTGCTGCTGGCGCAGCGTCGCCAGGACCCGGACACACTGTTCTTCAACCGCCGCCTGGTGATGGAGGGCGACACCGAGTTGGGCCTGGTGGTCAAGAACGCGCTGGACGCCATCGACCTGCCCGTGCTCGACCCGCGCCACTGGGCGCCGCGCGCCGTGCTCTCGCGCTGGGCCCCGCAGCTTGCGCGACAATTGCCGCCTCTTCCGCCCTTCTTTGGAGGTCGTTCGTGACGGAACCTGCCCCTTGCGATGTCCACCCGCTGGTCTATTCCTGCTCCGGCTGCTCCAGCGCCGCGCAGCTGGCCAACCATGTCGCCGTGCGGCTGGACCGTGAGGGTGTGGCGGAAATGTCGTGCATCGCTGGCGTGGGGGGCGACGTGCCCAAGCTGGTCAAGCTGGCGCGCTCGGGCCGTCCCATCATCGCGCTCGACGGCTGCCCCCTGGTGTGCGTGAAGAGCAGCCTGGCGCGCCACGGCATTACGCCGGCACGCCACTTCCAGTTGCATGAATACGGCGTGAAGAAGCGCAACCACCAGGACTTCGACCCGGCCGAGGCCGCCCAGGTGCTGGCGCGCATCCAGGCCGACCTGCACGACCATCCCCTGCGCTCCAAGGCCGCCGCATGAGCCAGCCGCCCCGCCGCGTGATCGTGGGCATCTCGGGCGCCAGCGGCGCCGTGTATGGCGCACGCCTGCTGCAGGCGCTGCAAGACATGCCCAACGTGGAATCGCACCTGGTCGTCTCCGACGCCGGCTGGCGCAACCTGCGCCACGAGCTGGACATGGACCGCGCCAGCGTCGAGGCGCTGGCGGACGTGGTGCACGACCTCGCCAACGTGGGCGCCAGCATTGCCAGCGGCTCGTTCGCCGCGCACGGCATGGTGGTGGCGCCCTGCTCCATGCGCACGCTGGCGGCCGTGGCCCACGGCCTGGCGGACAACCTGCTCACGCGCGCGGCCGACGTGGTGCTCAAGGAGCGGCGTCGCCTGGTGCTGATGGTGCGCGAATCCCCTCTGCACCTGGTGCATCTGCGCAACATGGCGACGGTGACCGAGATGGGCGGCATCGTGTGCCCGCCCATGCCCGCGTTCTACCAGCGCCCCACCAGCGTGGGCGAGATCGTGGACCACAGCGTGGCCCGCGTGCTGGACCTGCTGGGGCTGGAGCATGCCCTGGCGCCGCAATGGCAGGGCCTGCCGTTGGACTCCTGAAACAATAGCTGGTAGCGCTTACTGGATAAGCGCTGGAGCCTGATTTCATTCAAAGCATGCATTACCGCGACCTGCGCGACTTCATGGCCCAGCTGGAGGCCGCGGGCGAATTGCGCCGCATTGCCGAGCCCGTATCCCCTCACCTGGAAATGACCGCGCTGGCCGACCGCGTACTGCGCGCGGGCGGCCCCGCATTGCTGTTCGAGCACCCCACGGGCCATACCATGCCGGTGCTCGCCAACCTGTTCGGCACGCCCGGGCGGGTGGCGCGCGCGCTGGGCGTGGCCGGGCTGCCGGAGATCCGCGCCTTCGGCGAGGTGCTGGCGCAGCTCAAGGAGCCCGAGCCGCCGCGCGGCATGAAGGACCTGTGGGGCAAGCGCGATCTGCTCAAGACGCTGTGGAGCATGGCCCCGGCCACCGTGCGCCGCCCGCCCTGCCAGGAGGTGGTGTGGGAGGGCAGCGACGTCGACCTGACCCGCCTGCCCATCCAGCACTGCTGGCCTGGCGATGTGGCGCCATTGGTCACCTGGGGCCTCACTATCACGCGCGGGCCGCGCAAGGCACGCCAGAACTTAGGGATATACCGCCAGCAGCTGCTGGGCAAGAACCAGCTCATCATGCGCTGGCTGTCGCACCGCGGCGGCGCGCTGGACTTTGCCGACCACTGCCGGCTCAACCCCGGCCAGCCCTATCCGGTGGCCGTGGCCATCGGGGCCGACCCGGCCACCATCCTGGGCGCCGTCACGCCCGTGCCCGACACGCTGTCGGAATACCAGTTCGCCGGGTTGCTGCGCGGCGCGCGCACCGAGGTGGCGCCCGCTTTAGGCGTGCCGCTGTCGGTACCGGCCAGCGCCGAGATCGTGCTGGAAGGCCACATCCATCCCGACGCCAACCACAAGAGCGGCTGGCAGCACGCGCTGGAAGGCCCCTACGGCGACCACACTGGCTACTACAACGAGTGCGCCGAGTTCCCGGTGTTCACCGTCGAGCGCATCACGCAGCGCCAGGACGCCCTGTACCACAGCACTTACACCGGCAAGCCGCCCGACGAGCCGGCCATGCTGGGCCTGGCGCTCAACGAGCTGTTCGTGCCGCTGCTGCAGCGCGCCTTCCCGGAGATCATCGACTTCTACCTGCCGCCCGAGGCGTGCAGCTATCGCATGGCGGTGGTGCGCATCCGCAAGGCCTATGCGGGCCATGCACGGCGCGTGATGATGGGCGTGTGGAGCCACCTGCGCCAGTTTCTGTACACCAAGTTCATCGTGGTGGTGGACGAGGACGTGGACGCACGCGACTGGAAGGAAGTCATCTGGGCCCTGACCACACGCATGGACCCGGCGCGCGACACCCTGTTGATCGAGCACACGCCCATCGACTACCTGGACTTCGCCTCGCCCGTGGCAGGCCTGGGCAGCAAGATGGGGCTGGACGCCACCAACAAATGGCCCGGGGAGACCCAGCGCGAATGGGGCCGCCCCATGGCCATGGATGCCGGCGTGAGCCAGCGCATGAACGCGCTGGCCGACGCGCTGGGACTGTAGAACCCGTCTGCGATCGCCTCGCCGGGTGGGCGAAGCCGCAGGAAGCCCTCCAAGGAGACTGCCATGACCACGACACCGCCCCGCTGGGACCCGCAAGCCCCCGAAGTCCTGCGCGACCAGCGCGCCGCCTACGACCAGCTGCGCGAGCGCTGCCCGCTGGCGCACAGCGACGCGCAGCACTGGTCCGTGCTGCGCCACGCCGAGGTCATGCAGGTGCTCAGCGACCATGCCACCTTCAGCAGTGCGGTGTCCGCCCACCCGGCCGTGCCCAACGGCTACGACCAGCCCCTGCACACGCAGTACCGCCGCGCGCTCGACCCGTTCTTCGCCCCCGAGCGCATGGCGCACTTCGAGCCCGTGTGTCGCGCGCTGTCGGCCGCCACGGTGCAGGAGGCCCTGGCCCTGGGCGGCGAACTGGAGATCACCCACGAGTTCGCCCTGCCCTTCGCGGTGCGCGTGCAGTCCGCGTTCCTCGGCTGGCCCACGCTGCTGCAGGACGAGCTGCTCGGCTGGCTGCGCCGCAGCCAGGCCGCCACCCGCTCGGGCGACCGCACGCAGACCTCGGCCGTTGCGCAGGAGTTCGAAGACCTGGTCGGGCGCGTGCGCCAGGCCCGCCTGGAGGCGCCGCCCACGCAGGACATCACCAGCGAACTGATGCACACCCGTGTGGAGGGCCGCCTGCTGGACCTGCGCGAGCTTGCCAGCGTGCTGCGCAACTGGACGGTGGGCGAGGTCGGCACGATTGCCGCCTCCATCGGCATCCTGCTGCACTGGCTGGCGAGCCACCCCGACTGGCAGCAACGCCTGCGCGCGCAGCCCGGCCTCTTGCCCACGGCCATCGACGAGGTGCTGCGCATCGACGGCCCGCTCGTGGCCAACCGCCGCATCACCACCCGCGACGTGACGCTGGGCGGCTGCCCCGTGCCGATGGGCGAGCGCCTGTCCATCCACTGGATCGCCGCCAACCGCGACCCGCGCGTGTTCGGCGACCCGGATGAATTTCGCATGGACCGCGACCCCGCGCTCAACCTGCTGTATGGCGCAGGCATCCACGTCTGCCCCGGCGCGCCGCTGGCGCGGCTGGAACTGCGGGTGCTGATGGAGGAGTTGCTGGCGCGCACCAGCGCCATCGCACTGCCCGCAGGCCATGCGCCTACGCGGGCCACAGCCCCGGACGCCGGCTACGCCGCGCTGCGGGTGCGTTTGCATCAAACACCCGCGTAGCGCCGCCTGCTACGCTGACGGTCGTCACTTCACAAAGCCATTCCATGTCCGTCAGCATCACTTTCCTCGGCGGGGCCGGCACCGTCACCGGCTCCAAATACCTCGTACGCCACGGCGGCCAGGCGCTGCTCGTGGACTGCGGCCTGTTCCAGGGCTACAAGCCGCTGCGCCTGCGCAACTGGAACCCGCTGCCGGTGGCGCCGCAGGACATTGACGCCGTGCTGCTCACCCATGCCCACCTGGACCACTCGGGCTACCTGCCGCTGCTGGCCAAGGACGGCTTTGGCGGGCCGGTGTTCTGCACGGCCGGCACGCGCGATCTATGCGCCATCCTGCTGCCCGACAGCGGCCATCTGCAGGAAGAAGACGCGGCTTTCCTCAACCGGCACAAGCTCAGCAAGCACGAACCCGCCCTGCCGCTGTACACGCGCCTGGACGCGCAGCACTGCCTGTCGCTGCTGCAAGTGCAGCCCACGCACCAGACCTTCGAGCCCATCCGCGGCTGGCGCGCCACCTTCCAGAATGCAGGCCACATCCTGGGTGCGGCCAGCGTGCTGCTGGAGGTGGGAGGGCGGCGCATCCTGTTCTCGGGCGACCTGGGCCGCCCGGACGACCTGCTGATGCACGCGCCCGACGCGCCGCCCGCGGCCGACACCGTGCTCATCGAGTCCACCTACGGCGACCGCAGCCACCCGCCCGGCACGGTGCTGGACGAGCTGGGGCCCGCGCTGGCACGCCTGGCCGCGCGTGGCGGCGTGGCGGTGGTGCCGGTATTCGCCGTGGGGCGCGCGCAGACGGTGATGTACGCCATCGCCCAGTTGAAGGCCCGCGGCGAAGTGCCTTCCGGACTGCGCGTGTACCTGGACAGCCCCATGGCCGTGAGCGCCACGGAGCTGTTCCAGAACCACCTGAGCGAGACCCGCATCAACCACTCCGAACTGCACGCCATGGCGCGCGGCACGACGCTGGTGCACAGCGTGGACGAATCCAAGGCGCTGGCCCGTCTGCACGGGCCGCGCGTGATCCTGTCGGCCAGCGGCATGGCCACCGGCGGGCGCGTGCTGCACCATTTGGCGCTGCACGCGGGCGACCATCGCAACATGATCATCCTCACCGGGCACCAGGCGGGCGGCACGCGCGGCGCCCGCATCGCCGCAGGCGAAAAAACCATCCGCATCCACGGGCGCGACGTGGCCATCCGCGCCGAGGTGGTGCAATTGGCCACGGCCTCGGCCCACGCCGATGGCGACCAATTGGTGGCCTGGCTGCGCTCCATGCCCTCCACACCCCGGCAGGTGTACGTGGTGCATGGGGAGATGGCTGCGGCCGACATGCTGCGCCAGCGCATCGACCACGCGCTGGGCTGGCCCGTGGAAGTTCCCGAGCATGGCGACAGCGTGACGCTCTAAAACAAGAGCCAAAACAGCCTCCAGCGCTTATTTGATGAGCGCTTCAAGCTATATTTTTCATAGCAAATCCGCCGCTATGCCCCATCCAGCGGCATGTGAGCCATCGCGTATCGCGATGACAAATGACAGACATAAGGGGGAAAATAGGGGACTCACCTCGTCAAACGAGAAGTCACCCACCCCCGATGAAAAGCTCAGAGCGCAGCTTTGCGCGCCGCATTGACCTCACCTCGCTGCAACTGTTCGTGGCCGTCTGCGAACTGGGCAGCATCGGCCGCGCGGCCGAGCGGGAGTTCATCGCCGCCTCGGCGGTGAGCAAGCGCCTGTCCGACCTGGAGGCTGCGGTCGACACGGCCCTGCTGTACCGCCACAGCCGCGGCGTGACGCTGACCCCCGCCGGCGAAAGCCTGCTGCACCATGCACGCAACGTGCTGTTCGGGCTGGAGCGCATGCAGGGTGAGCTTTCCGAGTACGCCGACGGCGTGCGCGGCCATGTGCGCATGCACGCCAACATCTCGGCCATCGTGCAGTTCCTGCCCGAGGACCTGGGCGCGTTCGCCCAGGCACACAGCCAGATCAAGATCGATCTGCAGGAGCACCTTTCGCCCGACGTGCTGCAGGCCGTGCACGAAGGCGCGGCGGATCTGGGGATCTGCAACGTGCCCGCCACGGCCGCCCACGAAGGCCTGCAAAGCCGCCCCTACCGCAGCGACCGGCTGGTGCTGGTCGTTCCCCAGACGCACGCCCTGTCGACCCGCGCATCAATCCGCTTTGAGGAAGTGCTGGACTGGGACATCGTCGGGCTGCACGCGGGCAGCAGCATCAGCCTGGCCATGCGCCAGGCCGCCGCGCAGGCCGCGCGCCCGCTGCGCCAGCGCATCCAGGTCACCAGCCTGGACGCGATGTGCCGCATGATCGACAACGGCCTGGGCGTAGGCCTGCTGCCCGACCGGGCGTTTTCGCTGATGCGCGGCGTGGGGCAACTGGCCGCCGTGCCGCTGGACGAACCCTGGGCCCGGCGCGCGCTGCGCCTGGTGGCGCGCGACTTCGAGGCCCTGCCCGTCACGGCACGGCTGCTGGTCGAACACCTGGCGCCCGCGCCTGCCGCGACGCCCGCCGAGGACGGCGACACCCCCACCTAGAATTCTCACCACCCCACTGAACCCAAGAAACGAGACTGCCATGGGACGCACCCTGTACGACAAGATCTTCGACGAGCACGTCGTCCACACGGAAGAGGACGGCACCGCCGTGCTCTACATCGACCGCCACCTGGTGCATGAGGTGACCAGCCCGCAGGCCTTCGAGGGTCTGCGCGAGGCGGGCCGCAAGGTCTGGCGCGTGAGCTCCATCGTGGCCACGGCCGACCACAACACTCCCACCACCGGTTGGGAGCGCGGCTACGACGGCATTGCCGACCCCATCAGCAAGGAGCAGATCGTCACGCTGGACAAGAACATCCAGGAGTCCGGTGCGGCAGCGTTCTTCCCCTTCCTGTCCAAGCGCCAAGGCATCGTGCACGTGATCGGCCCCGAGAACGGCGCCACCCTCCCGGGCATGACCGTGGTCTGCGGCGACAGCCACACCAGCACCCACGGCGCGTTCGGCGCGCTGGCCCACGGCATCGGCACCAGCGAGGTGGAGCACGTGATGGCCACGCAGACCCTGCTGGCCAAGAAGGCCAAGAACATGCTGGTCCAAGTGAATGGCAAGGTCGCCCCTGGCATCACGGCCAAGGACATCGTGCTGGCCATCATCGGCAGGATCGGCACCGCGGGCGGCACGGGTTACACGATTGAATTTGCCGGGGAAGCCATCCGCGACCTGAGCATGGAAGGCCGCATGACCGTGTGCAACATGGCCATCGAAGCCGGCGCGCGCGCGGGCCTGGTGGCAGTGGACGACAAGACGATCAACTACGTCAAGGGCCGCCCGCTCGCACCCACGGGCGTGGAGTGGGACCAGGCCGTGGCGTACTGGAAGACGCTGCACTCGGACGCGGACGCCAAGTTCGACGCGGTGGTGGAGTTGAACGCCGCCGAGATCGTGCCGCAGGTCACCTGGGGCACCAGCCCCGAGATGGTGCTGGGCATCGACGCCGTGGTGCCCGACCCGGACAATGAGAAGGACCCGTCCAAGCGCGGCGCCATCGAGCGTGCGCTGACCTACATGGGTCTGCAGCCCGGCAAGCCGATGGATGACATCTTCGTGGACAAGGTGTTCATCGGCTCGTGCACCAACAGCCGCATCGAGGACATGCGCGAAGCCGCCGCCGTGGTGAAGAAGCTCGGCCAGAAGGTCGCCAAGAACATCAAGCTGGCCATGGTGGTACCTGGCTCGGGCCTGGTGAAGGAACAGGCCGAACGCGAGGGGCTGGATGCGATTTTCAAGGCCGCGGGCTTTGAATGGCGCGAGCCCGGTTGCTCCATGTGCCTGGCCATGAATGCCGACCGCCTGGAGCCCGGCGAGCGCTGCGCTTCCACGTCCAACCGCAACTTCGAAGGCCGCCAGGGCGCGGGCGGGCGCACGCACCTCGTGAGCCCCGCCATGGCCGCGGCCGCCGCCATCCATGGCCACTTCGTGGACATCCGCCAGTTCGCTTAAGGAGCCTCCCACCATGAAAAAGTCTCTCGCCGCCCTGCTCGCGCTGGCCTTCGTGCTGGCCGGCTGCAACACCGTCAAGGGCATGGGCCAGGACGTGCAGCGCGCCGGCAGCGCCATCGAACGCGCCGCCAAGTAGGCCCCTCCACACCGCCATCCCAGGAGCTCCGCATGAAGAAAGCCCTCGCCTGCCTCGCCACCACGCTGCTGCTAGCCAGCCCCGCCCTGTCGTGGGCCGCCAACCGCGCCTGCGTCATCGAAGGCAGCATCACCTTCAGTGGCAAGACCACGCAGGTCAAGGACTGCATGGAATTCGCCGCCGGCGTGCCCGACGACCAGATCAAGGGCAGCTGCGGCGGCCTGGCGCAGATGTCCGCCCAACTGGGCGGCAAGCCCGGCAAGGTGAGCTACCTGCCGCAGTGCCCGCGCCCGGCCAGCGGCGCCTGCAAGGGGCTGATGGGTCAGCCCGTGGATGCCTACTACTACAACCTGACCGCCGATGCGCTGCAGGACAAGCGCAAGGCCTGCGAAACCTCCAGCGCACAGATCAAGGCCGGCACTTGGACCAACGGCCAGTAAGCCCGCGGGCCCCAACGCCACTTCTTTCCGGACACACCACCATGCAGAAATTCACCCTCCACAAGGGCCTCGTCGCCCCCATGGACCGCGAGAACGTCGATACCGACGCCATCATCCCCAAGCAGTTCCTCAAGTCGATCAAGAAGACGGGCTTCGGCCCCAACCTGTTCGACGAGTGGCGCTACCTCGACAAGGGAGAGCCGGGCGTGCCCGAATCCCAGCGCAAGCCCAACCCCGACTTCGTGCTGAACCAGCCGCGCTACCAGGGCGCGAGCATCCTGCTGGCGCGCAAGAACTTCGGCTGCGGCTCCAGCCGCGAGCACGCGCCCTGGGCGCTGGACCAATACGGTTTTCGCGCCATCATCGCGCCGAGCTTTGCCGACATCTTCTTCAACAACTGCTTCAAGAACGGCCTGCTGCCCATCGTGCTGCCCGAAGCCACGGTGGACCAGCTGTTCAACGAAGCGGCCGCCTTCCCCGGCTACCAGCTCACCGTGGACCTGGAGCGTCAGGTGGTGGTGCGTCCCCAGGGCGAGGAGATCCCCTTCGACGTGGTGCCGTTTCGCAAGTACTGCTTGCTCAACGGGTTTGACGACATCGGGCTGACGCTGCGCCATGCCGACAAGATCCGCGCGTTCGAAGCCGCACGCCTGGCCAGCAAGCCGTGGCTGAGCCACACCATGGCCGCGTGACCCACCACCGGCCCTGACCGATTGATTACAAGCAAAAACAGCCTCCGGCGCTTATCCATCAAGCGCCAACAGCTATCAAAACAGAAGTGAATGACCATGAAAATCGCAGTTCTGCCGGGTGACGGCATTGGCCCCGAGATCGTCGCCGAGGCCGTCAAGGTGCTCGAAGCCCTGGACCTGAAGCTGGAGATGGAGATCGCACCCGTGGGCGGCGCCGCCTACGAGGCCGCGGGCCACCCGCTGCCGGAGTCCACGTTGAATCTTGCCAAGAGTGCCGACGCCATCCTGTTCGGCGCCGTGGGCGACTGGAAGTACGACACGTTGGCGCGCCCGCTGCGCCCCGAGCAGGCCATCCTGGGCCTGCGCAAGCACCTGGGCCTGTTCGCCAACTTCCGTCCCGCGATCTGCTACGAGCAGCTCACGCATGCGTCCAGCCTCAAGCCCGAGCTGGTGGCCGGCCTGGACATCCTCATCATCCGCGAGCTGACCGGCGACATCTACTTCGGCCAGCCGCGCGGGCGTCGCACCGCCGCCGACGGCCACTTCCCCGGCGCCGAGGAAGCATTCGACACCATGCGCTACAGCAAGCCCGAGATCGAGCGCATCGCCCGCGTCGCGTTCGAGGCCGCGCGCAAGCGCAACAAGAAGGTCACCAGCGTGGACAAGGCCAACGTGCTGGAAACCTTCCAGTTCTGGAAGGACGTCGTGACCGAGGTGCACAAGGACTATCCCGACGTGGAGCTGCAGCACATGTACGTGGACAACGCGGCCATGCAGCTGGTGAAAGCGCCCAAGGCGTTCGACGTGATCGTCACCGGTAACATGTTCGGCGACATCCTCTCCGACGAAGCCTCCATGCTCACCGGCTCCATCGGCATGCTGCCCTCGGCCAGCCTGAACGACAAGAAGCAAGGCCTGTACGAGCCCAGCCACGGCAGCGCCCCGGACATCGCCGGCAAGGGCGTGGCCAACCCCCTGGCCACCATCCTCAGCGCCGCCATGATGCTGCGCTTCAGCCTGAACCAGGAAGAAGCCGCGCGCCGCATCGAAGCCGCGGTGCAGCAGGTGCTGGCCCAAGGCCTGCGCACGCCTGACATCTACAGCGACGGCACCACCAAGGTGGGCACGGCACAGATGGGCGATGCCGTGGTGAAGGCCCTCGCTGCCTGACAGGCGGCCTCCCGCACAACGCGCCAGCGGCCCTTCGGGGCCGCTTTTTCGTGGCGCGCAAGCGGCACCAGCGGCACAAGCGGCATCGCAAGTCCGGATCCGGCCAGACGCATCGCCCACGGGCCGGGAGACTCTTCCTTCACCCAACCCGAAGGAGCGTCCCATGTCCCAACCGTCCCTCTCCCATCGCGTCGCCATCGTCACCGGCGCCAGTTCCGGCATCGGCCGCGCAGCGGCCCTGCTTTTCGCGGAGGCCGGCGCGGCCGTCGTCGTGGGCGCACGGCGCCAAGCGGAGCTGGACCAACTCGTCGCTGCCATCACCCAGCAGGGAGGGTCGGCTGCGGCAGTGGCCGGCGACGTGCGCGACGAGGCCTACGCACAAGCGCTCGTCGCCACTGCCGTGGAGCGTTTTGGCGGCCTCGATATCGCCTTCAACAACGCGGGCACCATGGGGCCGCTGCAACCCACGCCGGACGTGCAGTCGAGCGATTGGCGCAACACCCTGGAGACCAACCTCACCAGTGCCTTCCTGGGCGCCAAGCACCAGATTCCCGCAATGCTGGCGCGCGGAGGTGGTTCAATCATCCTCACCTCCACCTTCGTGGGATATACCGCCGCATTTGCGGGCACGGCCGCGTATGCCGCGAGCAAGGCCGGCCTGATCGGCCTGACCCAGGCACTGGCCACGGAGTTCGGAGCGAAGGCCATCCGTGTGAATGCCTTGCTGCGCGGCGGCACCCTCACCCCCATGGCGCGCACCATGAACGGAACACCCGAGGCGCTGGCCCAGGTCGCCCAACTGCATGCACTCAAGCGCCTGGCGCAGCCCCGGGAGATTGCCCAGGCCGCGTTGTACCTGGCGTCCGACGCGGCATCGTTCGTCACCGGGACAGCCATGCTGGTGGATGGCGGGGTGTCCATCCAGCGGGGATGGCCGCAGCGCAGCGGCGATGGCGGCATGCCCAGCCATGGGCCTGCATGGGTTCCGCTACAATGCCCAGCTATGTTTGCCGCCCGCCCGTTCGCCCTGAACACCGCCTCTGCCGCCAAGGCACGCAAGGCTGCGCGCGCAATCACCAAAACCACGACCATTACGGGCTGATCCAGCTCCGGCATCGTCGTGCGCCCTCCCTGGCCTAGACGAGCCGGGGGCGGAAGAAAGCAGCCACCGGTCGCGTGCGTACTGTTTTTTACTTTGAAAGGGCGATGAAATGAGCAAGTTGGTAGGTTTGGTCGGCTGGCGCGGCATGGTCGGCTCGGTCCTGATGGACCGCATGGCGCAGGAAAAGGACTTCGATCTGATCGAGCCCCTGTTCTTCTCCACCTCGAACGCAGGTGGCAAGGCGCCCGCCCAGGCCAAGAACGAGACCACGCTGCAGGACGCGTTCGACATCGAACAGCTCAAGCGCTGCGACATCATCCTCACCGCACAGGGCGGCGACTACACCAACGAGGTGTACCCCAAGCTGCGCGCGGCCGGCTGGAACGGCCACTGGATCGACGCCGCCTCCGCCCTGCGCATGGAAAAGAACGCGGTCATCGTGCTCGACCCGGTGAACATGCCCGTCATCAAGAACGCACTGGCGAACGGCGGCAAGGATTGGATTGGCGGCAACTGCACCGTGTCCTGCATGCTGATGGGCGTGGGTGCGCTGTACAAGGCCGGGCTCGTCGAGTGGATGAGCACCCAGACCTACCAGGCGGCCAGCGGCGGCGGCGCGCAGCACATGCGCGAACTGCTGACGCAGTACGGCACGCTGAATGCCGAGGTGAAGGCCCTGCTCGACGATCCCAAGAGCGCCATCCTGGAAATCGACCGCAAGGTCATCGCCAAGCAGCGCAGCCTGTCGGGCGCGGAGACGGCCAATTTCGGCGTGCCGCTGGGCGGCTCACTCATCCCGTGGATCGACAAGGACCTGGGCAACGGCATGTCCAAGGAAGAGTGGAAGGGCATGGCCGAGACCAACAAGATCCTGGGCCAGGGGGAAGGCTTCAACACCGCCGCAGTGCCGGTGGACGGTTTCTGCGTGCGCGTAGGCGCCATGCGCTGCCACAGCCAAGCACTGACCTTCAAGCTCAAGAAGGATGTGCCCGTGGCCGACATCGAAGCCATGATCGCTGCCGACAACGACTGGGTGAAGGTGGTTCCCAATACGCGGGAGGCGACGCTGAAGGACCTGACTCCCGTGGCCGTCACCGGCACCATGACCATTCCCGTCGGCCGCATCCGCAAGCTGGCCATGGGTCCGGAGTATGTGGGCGCGTTCACCATCGGCGACCAGTTGCTGTGGGGCGCCGCCGAGCCGCTGCGCCGCATGCTGCGCATCCTGCTAGACGCCTGACGCAGATTCAACGCCACCTTCGGGTGGCGTTTTTTCGAGGTCATAGATTGATACGGCCCGTTACCGATCGTTGTCCATTACCAACAGGAATAAGGCCGTCCCGGCCTCTTCCCGCACCGTATAAAACGTGGCGCGACACCTCAGCTTGTCAGTGCAAAACATTGATGCTATGGTGCTTTTTACATATTTTCACGCGCCTGGGCGGCTCGATCACGACCAGAAAAATACCGCCCCCTCGGCACCATCCATCTCTTCATTCGTCGCACACATGCATCGCTGGAAATTTTCTGTCCTGGCCACCGCGGCCATCCTCTCGGCTGGTCTTTACACCACCGATGCAAGTGCTCTCGCCCTGGGCCGCGTGAATGTCCAGTCGGCGCTTGGCGAGCCCCTGCGCGCGGAAATCGAACTGCCCCAGATCACTGCTGCCGAGGCCGAATCGCTGCGCGTGAGCACCGCCAGCCCTGAAGTTTTCCGCAGCCAGGGCATGGAATATTCCCCCGCTGCGCACAGCGTGCAAGTGCAACTGCACCGCCGCACGAATGGCTCCATGGTGCTGCGCTTGAGCAGTACCCGCCCGGTCAACGATCCCTTCGTGGATTTGGTTATCGATGCGACCTGGAGTTCCGGCCATATCGTGCGTAGCTACACGATGCTGTTCGACCCGCCGGCGAGCCGCCCGCAGGCGGCGGTGACCGCCGCACCTCAGGTAACGTCACCCCGTGCCGCGGCAACTGCGCCGCGCACCCCCGCCACCACCGCGGCGCCCGCGCCTGTCGCACGCCCAGCAACCCCTCCCGCACCCGCCGTAGCCGGCCGTCCCACCCCCGCAGAGGCACCCGCGTTCGCTGGCGGTGACGAGATTCGCGTGCGCCCGGGGGATACGGCCGGCCGCATCGCGGAAGCCCATCGCCCCGCTGGCGTCTCGCTGGACCAGATGCTGGTAGCAATGATGCGCGCCAATCCGGACGCGTTCGTCAACAGCAATGTGAATCGTCTGCGTTCCGGCGCAGTGCTGCAGATGCCTAGCGAAACGGAGGCTCAAGCCACGGACGCCACCGAAGCTCGCAAGATCGTCGCTGCGCAAAGCCGCGATTTCAATGAATTCCGTCGCCGCATGGCTGCGACAGCTCCCAAGGCCGAGGTT
This sequence comes from Diaphorobacter sp. ED-3, assembly GCF_027625375.1. Classification (NCBI taxonomy): domain Bacteria; kingdom Pseudomonadati; phylum Pseudomonadota; class Betaproteobacteria; order Burkholderiales; family Comamonadaceae; genus Diaphorobacter; species Diaphorobacter sp. ED-3. The sequence goes on from NZ_CP115182.1 coordinate 3,055,718, forward strand.
GCGGCCGCAGAGCGCTCCGCGCGCGGCACTGTGCAGACCCAGGTGGACGAGAGCAAGCCCGCCGCTGCCGCCCCCGATAAGCTCACTCTCTCCAAAGGCAGCGTTCAGGCCCAGAAGACCGAGGAGCAGATGGCCCGCGACAAGCAGGCCGAACAGAACAGCGCCCGCATGGCGGAGCTGTCCAAGAACATCTCGGACCTGAACCAGCTCAGCGGCGCCTCCGCGCCAGCCGGCGCTGGCGCAGCTGCGCCAGGAGCCACAGCGCCTTCCGCCCCTGCCAGCCAGCCGGCGGTGGCAGTACCCGCCGCCGGGGGGTTGCCCGCGCCCGCTACCGCGGCTGCAAGCGCCGACATGAGCACTGCCACGGCAGAAGCTGCCGCGCCAGCGCCCGAGGCCTCTGCCGCCGAGGCGGCTGTTCCCGCCGAAGCAGCATCCCAGGCCTCTGCCGCAGCACCCGCTCCCGCCGCCGTGGCCCCGCGTCCAGCCCCCCAGCCCGTTCCCTACGACGAGCCCAGCTTCCTGGATGCCCTCACGGAGGACCCGCTGCTGGCAGGAGGCGCACTGGCGCTCGTACTTGCGTTGCTGGGCTATGGCGGCTACCGCGTGGTCCAAAGCCGCCGCAACCAGGGTGCCCTGGACAGTTCGTTCTCGGAAAGCAGCCTGCAGCCGGATTCTTTCTTCGGCGCCAGTGGCGGTCAGCGTGTGGATACGGCCAACAGCGAACTCACGACCGGCTCCTCGTCCATGACCTATTCGCCCAGCCAACTGGATGCCGGTGGCGATGTGGATCCGGTGGCGGAAGCCGACGTCTACCTCGCCTACGGCCGTGACCTGCAGGCGGAGGAAATTCTCAAGGAGGCGCTGCGCCACCATCCGGAGCGCGTCTCCATCCCCGCCAAACTGGCCGAGATTTATGCCAAGCGCCAGGACCGCAAGGCGCTGGAGTCCGTCGCCAACGACGTGTTCAGGCTCACCAACGGCCAGGGGCCCGACTGGACCCGCGTGTCCGACCTGGGCCGTACGCTCGACCCCGAAAATCCGCTGTACCAGCCCGGTGGCCGTCCTGCCGTTGCCGCCAGCGCCACAGCGGCCGCTGCATCGACCGCGGCCTTTGCAAGCACGCTGGGCGCAGCAACTGCTCCCGCGACACCCACGGGCGGACCGGACTCTGTGCTGCCAGACCTCGATCTGGACTTGGATCTCGACCTGCACGAAGCACCGTCGGCCCCGGCGCCAAGCACGTTTGCCATGGCCGCAGCCAACAACACCGCCGCAGCCGCGCCGGTAGTGCCGGCCGCCCAGGCGCCCGTCCCGTCCCTGGATCTGGGCGACTTGGAACTACCCCAGGCCTCCTGGGACGAGCCAGCGGTGACGCCGCAGACGACGACAGAGCCCGACGTGCAAAGCGAGTCTCTTCCGTTGAACCTGGACGATGACTTGTCCCTGATGGACTCCGGCGTCGCCCCCCTGACCAGCCGCGACGCGAAGGCCGCCACCTCGGAATCCCTGGAATTCGACCTCGGCGATCTGTCGCTGGACCTTGACACCCCCACGGCGGCCGTTCCCGTCGCGCCCTCGGTCGCCGCCAAGGCAGCGTCCTCCGCTGCCGACGCGCTGCCGGACGACCCTCTGGCCACCAAGCTCGCACTGGCGGAAGAGTTCAACACCATTGGCGACAGCGAAGGCGCGCGGGCCCTGGTGGAAGAGGTCATCGCCGAATCGTCCGGTGAGCTGAAGGCCCGCGCCCAGCGACTGCTCGCCGAACTGGGCTGATGTCCATGCGGCGGTGGGCACGCGGCCATTGCCGCGCTGACGTGCCATTGCCCTCCGAAAGGAGCATCCGATGAGGATGGCCCTGGGCGTCAGTTACAACGGCCAGGCGTACAACGGCTGGCAAAGTCAGCCCTCTGGCAACACGGTACAAGACCGTCTGGAAGCGGCCCTGGGCCGCTTTGCCACGCAGGAGGTGCACACAATCTGTGCCGGGCGCACCGACGCCGGCGTGCACGGGCTGATGCAGGTGGTGCACTTCGATACGGAACTGCAGCGTGCGCCGTTTTCATGGGTCCGCGGTACCAACACCTTCCTGCCGGCGGACATCGCCGTGCAGTGGGCGCAACCCGTTCCCGATGCCTTTCATTCCCGCGCCTGCGCCGTGGCCCGGCGCTATGCCTACGTATTGCTGCAGTCGCCCGTACGCCCCAGCGTTGATGCCGGGCGCGTGGGTTGGGTCTTTCATGCCCTCGATGAGCAGGCCATGCACAAGGCCGTGCAGCATTTGCTGGGCGAGCATGACTTCACGTCATTTCGCGCCTCGGCCTGCCAGGCCAAGTCGCCGGTGAAGACATTGCACCGCATCGACATCACACGCCGGGCTCCGCCAGCGGGCGAGTCCACCGGCACCCACGGGTGTGTCCCCTGCTACTGGCGCTTTGAATTCGAAGGCAATGCGTTCCTGCACCACATGATCCGCAACATCATGGGCTGCATCGTCGCCATCGGCCAGGGGCTGTATCCGCCCGAATGGATGCGCACGGTGCTGGAGGCGCGGTCGCGCGACGCGGCTGCTCCTACCTTTTCGCCCGATGGCCTGTACTTCCAGGGCCCGGTATACGGCGCGGAATGGGGCCTGCCGACGCGCACGGCTGCGTATGATTGGCTGCCATGAGCAGCCCGACCGCGCCACTGAGCACCCCCGTCCACTCCACCGCGCGCACACGCATCAAGATCTGCGGCCTCACGCGCGAGCAGGACGTGGACGCGGCCGTCGCCAGCGGTGCCGACGCCGTCGGCTTCGTGCTCTATCCCGCGAGCCCGCGCGCCGTCACCCCAGAGCGCGCAGCGAAACTGGCCCGGCGGCTGCCGCCCTTTGTCACGCCAGTGCTGTTGTTCGTGAATGCCCATGCTACTGATGTGATAGCTGCCTGCGCTGATGTACCGGGCGCTACAGCGCAATTCCATGGTGACGAAACGCCCGAGGACTGCCTGCGCTCCAGCGACGGGGGCCGCATTCCCTTCCTGCGCGCCGCGCGCATTCCCCTGGGCGAAGGTGCGGCACGGTTCGACCTCGTAAAATACGCCCACGATCACTCTCACGCCCGCGCCATCCTGCTCGACGCCCATGTCGAGGGCTATGGCGGCGGTGGCAAGGCATTCAATTGGTCACTCCTTCCAACAAACGTCGACTGTCATCTCGTTTTGTCTGGTGGACTCACGCCTGCAAACGTGACCGATGGCATACGGCAAGTGCGCCCGCGTTGCCGGGCGCTGGCCGTTGATGTCAGTTCCGGCGTGGAGGCCACGGGCCCCGATGGTCTGCCCCTGAAGGGGATCAAGGACGCCGGCAAAATCGACCGCTTCATCGCCGCCGTACGCGCGGCCGATGCGGCACCAGTTCCTTATTTGTAAATGCCTGCATATACCCAACCCGATGCTTCGGGCCATTTCGGCCCCTATGGCGGCAGCTTCGTCTCCGAGACGCTGACGCACGCCATCAACGAACTGCGCGAAGCCTATGCGCGCTACCAGAACGACCCGGAGTTCCTCAAGGAATTCCACTATGAGCTTGCGCACTTCGTGGGCCGCCCCTCGCCGGTTTACCACGCGGCGCGCACCAGCCGCGAGATGGGCGGCGCGCAGATCTACCTCAAGCGCGAAGACCTGAACCACACCGGCGCACACAAGATCAACAACGTGATCGGCCAGGCCATGCTCGCCAAGCGCATGGGCAAGCCGCGCATCATTGCCGAGACCGGCGCCGGCCAGCACGGCGTGGCCACCGCCACCATCTGCGCGCGCTATGGCCTGGAGTGCGTGGTGTACATGGGCGCCGAGGACGTCAAGCGCCAAAGCCCCAACGTCTACCGCATGAAGCTGCTGGGTGCCACCGTGGTGCCCGTCGAGTCGGGCAGCAAGACGCTGAAAGATGCGCTCAACGAGGCCATGCGCGACTGGGTGGCCAACGTGGACAACACCTTCTACATCATCGGCACCGTGGCAGGCCCCCACCCCTATCCCATGATGGTGCGTGACTTCCAGAGCGTGATCGGCAAGGAATGCCTCACGCAGATGCCCACCATGCTGGCCGAACAGAAGATCGCCGCCGAGCAACCCGACGCCGTCGTGGCCTGCGTGGGCGGTGGCAGCAATGCCATGGGCATCTTCCACCCCTACATCCCGTTCGAGAAAACCCGCCTGATCGGCGTGGAAGCCGCAGGCGAAGGCCTGGACAGCGGCAAGCATTCCGCGAGCCTGCAGCGCGGCTCCAGTGGCGTGCTGCACGGCAACCGCACCTTCATCCTGCAAGATGAGAATGGCCAGATCACGGAGACGCACAGCATCAGCGCCGGCCTGGACTACCCCGGCGTAGGCCCCGAGCACGCCTGGCTGCAGGAAATCAAGCGAGCCGAGTACGTGGGCATCACCGATACGGAAGCTTTGGAAGCCTTTCACTACCTGTGCCGCACCGAGGGCATCATCCCGGCCCTGGAATCCAGCCACGCCGTAGCCTACGCGCTCAAGCTCGCCAAGACCATGACGCCCCAGCAATCCATCCTCGTGAACCTGTCCGGCCGCGGCGACAAGGACATCGGCACCGTGGCCGACCTGTCTGGCGTGGACTTCTACGACCGTCCCTCCATGCGCGGGTTGACCGTCAAGGGAGGACCCGCCGCATGAGCCGCATCGCTGACACTTTTGCAGAGCTGCAGTCCAAGGGCCGCAAGGCGCTCATCCCCTACGTCACAGCAGGCTTTCCCTTCGTCGACATCACACCGGCCCTGATGCACGGCATGGTCGAGGCCGGCGCCGATGTGATCGAACTGGGCGTGCCCTTTTCCGACCCGATGGCCGACGGCCCCGTCATCCAGAAGGCGGGCGAGAAGGCCCTGGCACTGGGCGTGGGCCTGGCCCAGGTGCTGGAGATGGTGCGCAGCTTCCGCCTGCGCAACAGCACCACGCCCGTGGTGCTGATGGGCTACGCGAATCCGGTGGAGCGCTACGAGCAACGCCACGGCAAGGGCGCCTTCGCCCGCGACGCGGGCGAAGCCGGCGTGGACGGTATGCTGATCGTGGACTACCCGCCCGAGGAGTGCGAGCAGTTCGCCGCCGACCTGCGCGGCCACGGCATCGACCTGATCTTCCTGCTGGCGCCTACCTCCACGGCGAAACGCATGCAGCAGGTGGCTCGCGTAGCCAGCGGCTACGTCTACTACGTCTCGCTCAAGGGCGTGACCGGCTCCGGCGCGCTGGATACGGCCGCCGTCGAGGCCATGCTGCCGCGCATCCGCGAGCATGTGAAGGTCCCCGTCGGCGTGGGCTTTGGCATTCGCGATGCCGCCACCGCGCAGGCCATCGGCCGCGTGGCCGATGCGGTGGTCATCGGCAGCCGCATCATCCAGCTCATCGAAGACCAGCCCCATGAGAAAGTGGTCGGTATCACCGTGGACTTTCTGCGTGGGGTGCGCAAGGCGCTGGACGCATAATGACGGCCCTGCGCGCCGGCCACGGCCCGCGCGCAGCCGCGATCTGAACAGAGGAAACCTATGTCCTGGCTCGAAAAACTCCTGCCTTCCAAAATCCAGCAGACCGACCCTACCGAGCGTCGCCAGATGCCCGAGGGCCTGTGGATCAAGTGCCCGAGCTGCGAGAACGTGCTCTACAAGACTGATCTGGAGCACAACGAAAACGTCTGTCCCCAGTGCGGCCACCACCACCGCATCGGTGCCCGTGCGCGGCTCAACGCCTTTCTGGACGGCGAGGGACGCTATGAGATCGGCCAGGAAGTGCTGCCGGTCGACGCTCTCAAGTTCAAGGACAGCCGCAAGTATCCCGAACGCCTGAAAGAAGCCCTGGAGAACACCGGCGAAACCGACGCGCTCATCGTGATGGGCGGCGCGGTCAAGAGCATCAACGTCGTAGTGGCCTGCTTCGAGTTCGATTTCATGGGCGGCTCCATGGGTTCCGTGGTGGGCGAGCGCTTCGTCCGCGGCGTGGAAACCGCCATCGAGCAGAAGGTGCCCTTCATCTGCTTCACCGCCACGGGCGGCGCACGCATGCAGGAAGGCCTGCTCAGCCTGATGCAGATGGCCAAGACCAATGCGGCCCTCACCCGTTTGGCCAAGAAAGGCCTGCCCTACATCAGCGTGCTGACCGACCCTACCATGGGTGGCGTGTCGGCCGGCTTCGCCTTCGTGGGGGATATCGTGATCGCCGAGCCCAAGGCCCTGATCGGCTTTGCCGGCCCGCGCGTGATCGAATCCACCGTGCGCGTCACATTGCCCGAGGGTTTCCAGCGCGCGGAGTTCCTGCAGACCAAGGGCGCTGTGGACTTCATCTGCGACCGCCGCGAACTGCGCCAGACCGTGGCGCAATGCCTGTCCATGCTGCAGCGCCTGCCGGCCGACGCGGTAGCCTGAACCATGGACATCAAAAACAATAGCTGCTAGCGCTTGCTGGACGGGCGCTAGCAGCTATTTTTATTGAGAACAATGTCGCTACATCATGACGCTGGCCTGCAGATGCCCCAGCACGATCATCACGACCTGCAGCAGCACCAGCACCACCAGCGGCGACAGATCCACCCCCCCCAGTAGCGGCAGAACACGGCGCACGGGGCGCAACAACGGCTCGCACAGGCGGGTGATCACATCGCTGATGGGCGATCGCGTCTGCACCCACGAGAGCACGGCATAAACGATCAGCAAGCCCATCAGTCCCGACACGGCCACGCGCGCCAGGCCAAAAAGCGCCATCCACGGCAGCCAGGCCAGTCCCATCCCCCCGCCCACCAGAAGCCACAGCAGCAGATACTGGACCAGTTGCAGCAGCAGCGCCGCCGCAAGGCAAGACAGATCCCACCGCCCCGCCGACGGAACGAGCTTGCGCAGTGGCAGCACCAGCCAGTCGCTCAGGGCAAACACGAGACGGCCCACGGGATTGGCAAACGACACCCGCTGCAGCTGCATGTACAGCCGCAACAGGCAAGCCCCGGTAAGCAGGCCGCTGGCAACGTCGAGGAGAAAAGACAGAATTTGAAACATCATGGCCGATTAGCAAATAGGTCGACCCCGTTGCGGTGCGCCGCACACGGGTTCAACGTGGGATGATAGCGACGCTACGCATGCCGCCATGTCCGATCCCCTCACGCTGACCTCCCTGCCCCTGTTTCCGCTCAACACCGTGCTGTTTCCCGGTGGTGTTCTACCGCTGCGTGTGTTCGAGGTGCGTTACCTGGACATGGTGCGCAAATGCCACCGCGCGGGTGCCCCCTTCGGCGTCGTGGCCCTGGCCCGCGGCCATGAGGTGCGCCAGGCGGGCGCCCTGCCGGAAAGCCTGTACAGCGTCGGCACATTGGCCATGATCGAGCATTTAGAAGAACTGCAAGCGGGGCTGATGCACGTACGTTGCCGGGGGATCGCCCGCTTTCGTGTCGTGCGCAAACAACTGCTGCCCCACGGGCTGTGGACCGCCAATGTGGAACAGATCCCTTGCGACACGCCGGTCCAAGTTCCCCCAGACTTGCAGCGTGCAGCTAGCACACTGACGCAGGTGTTGTCGTCATTGCGCGAGCAGGCGGCAGGAGCAGCCGGGGGACCAGCCGCACACGCACAGCCCTCACGCACAGATCTCCAAGACTGCGGTTGGCTTGCCAATCGCTGGTGCGAGTTATTGCCCATTCCGTTGGAACTCAAGCAGCAGCTCATGCAACTGGACAACCCGCTGGTGCGGCTGGAGCTGGTGAGTGACATCCTGGAACGTACCGGCATTTCTGGCTAGCGTTGCATGCAGGCCAAACTGAAGGTGATGCAAGTGATCACCAAGGGCGAACGAGGAGGTGCCCAGACCCATGTGCGCACCTTGTGCCAGGCTCTGGCCTCCCGCATCCATTTCAGCGCTGTCATTGGCGGCACGGGTCCCACGCCGCTCGAAAGCGACCTACACACGCTGGGACTACCGATTTACCGCCTGCCAAGCCTGCGCAATTCGCTGGCGCCCTGGCATCTGTTCCGTTCGGTACTGCAACTGCGCGCCCTGATCCGCGAGCACGAACCCGACATATTGCACGCGCACAGCGCCGTATCGGGCGTAGTCGCACGCCTGGCGGGCAGACTGTGCCGCAAGCCCGTGATCTACACAGTGCATGGCTTCGCTTTCAAACCCGAAGTACCCCGGGTACGCCGCACAGTGGCGTGGTGCTGTGAATGGTTGCTGGCGCGTTGGACGGAGCACATGGTGTGTGTATCGCAGCACGAGCGACAACTTGCCCGAGGTTTGCCGATTCGCGCTGACCGGCTGACCGTCGTACCCAATGCCATAGAAAACAATAGCCAGCGCGCTCAGCCTGGGCTGGAACCCGTGCGCGTTGCCATGGTAGCCCGGCTGGCCGCACCCAAGCGCCCCGACCTGCTCCTGCATGCCCTGGTCCGGCTGCGCGATGGCCTGGGGCATGAGGTAGCGGCCAGCATCATCGGCGATGGCCCGGATCGCACGGCCTTGCAGGCGCTGGCATCCGGGTTGGGCTTATTTCAAGTGAGTTTTGTGGGCGACGTGGATGACGTGCCCCAGCGCCTCGCACAGCACCACCTTTTCGTGCTGCTGTCTGACCACGAAGGTCTTCCCATCTCCGTGATCGAAGCCATGCGGGCGGGGCTGCCCGTCGTGGTCAGTCGGCTACCTGGGATGGCGGAATTGCTCCCCTCCGAACAATACGGATTCCTGGTGTCCAATGACGTGGAGGCCATCGCTCAAGCCATGGAGCGCCTAATCCGCAGCCCCGCGCTGCGCGAGCACATGGGCCGAATGGCCCGCCGCCATTACGAAGAACATCATGCCCCGGAACGCATGGCGTCGGCCATACTCTCCATCTACACCCAGGTCCGTGCATGACCCAGCCTGTTGTCACCTCCCGACCCTGCGCCGAACCCGACCCGGCACGGCGTGATGGCGCGCTGCTGTGGTGGAGCCTGCTCGGCCTGTTGCCTCAAGCGCTGGGTTACGCCATAGCGCACAAGATGCAACACGCAGGCTGGGTCACACCGCTGTTCCCCGCCACCGTGCTGTGGTGTGCGGTGTCCTACCTGTTGGCAACACGCTGGCTGCACCAGGGCGCCCATCTACCGCCGCGGGAGCAGGGTGGCTTTTTGCTGGTGGTGATCACGGTGGCCTTTCTGCTCACCCCGTTGGGCTTTGCACTGCTGCAAGCGCCCTATTCGCGCGGCGCCGTATTGATGGCCTACATGCTGGCCTTGGCTTGGCTGCTGTGCGGGCATGCGCTGTGGGGGACCCGCCGTACGCTGCACCTGGCCTACGTGGATGCCGACTTACCCTACGTCCTGCGCCAAATGCTGCGCCCGCAGGAGCAAGGCGATGACCGACTGCGCCTGACCAGCTGGGTGGCCGGACTACCAGCGCGAAAACAGCGCGCAGCCGTGGACGGTGTGGTGCTAGACCGGCTGGCTGATCCCGACCCGCAACGCCAACAGTGGATCAGCGAGCTCAAACTCCAGCGCATCCCTCTCTACAGCGCAGAAGCGGCAGCGGAAATGCTGTCGGGCCGCAAAATCACCGGGACGCTGGGCGAGCAAGATCTATGGCAACTGACCAATTACCCTGCTTACGACATCGCCAAGCGCATGCTGGACTTGGGCCTGACCCTCATCATGGTGCCGCTATGGGTTCCGCTGTGTATGGCCGCGGGGCTGGCAGTGAAGTTCGATTCACCCGGCCCCATGTTGTACTCGCAGCAGCGCATGGGTCGCCACGGACGCAGCTTCCGCATATGGAAGCTGCGCAGCATGCGTCACGAGCCTGCCAGCCACATCGTTCAGTTCGCCAAACAGCAGGACGACCGTATCACGTCAGTTGGCCGCTTCATCCGCCGCACGCGGCTCGATGAACTACCCCAGCTCTGGAACGTACTGCGCGGAGAAATGAGCCTGATCGGCCCGCGTCCCGAGCAGGCAGAGTTCGCGCACAACTTTGCCGCAGCCATGCCCGCCTACCCCTACCGCCACTTGATGCGCCCCGGTCTCACGGGCTGGGCGCAGGTGCAGCATGGCTATACCGATAGCGCCGAGCAGACCGCTATCAAGCTGAGCTATGACCTGTATTACGTGACGCACTGCTCCATGGCTCTGGATCTGCTCATTGCCTACAAGACGGTGCACACGGTGCTCACAGGTTTCGGAGCGCGCTAGTTGTCAACGTGCCTTCACTCGCGCAACCAGCACATCCGCCAACAACGGCCTGCGCACTGCCAGCCGATGCAACAGGCGTCCCTTCATCGTCCCCGGCGCCGCCACCTGGCAGCTGTGCAGTTCGGCGCCCACTAGCCCTGCATCCGCCAGCACCTTCAGTAGTGTGAAGGGTGAAAACCACGCCCGATGGTCGGTGTTGACATGCTCCACCCCGCACACGCCGTGAAGCGCATTGCGCAGGGACAACGCATTGGGCACACTGACGACGAACTCCGCCTCTGGCAGGCACTGCGCCAGCCGCCGCAGGAACGCGGCGGGGTCAGGCAGGTGTTCAATTACATCAGGCACCAGCACCATGTCGGGCGCACACCGGGCCAGCACCTGCGGGGCCTCGGGAGCGAACACGTCGAGCTGCTGCACGTGGTCAAAACCCAGGCTGCGCGCCGTGTCCACAGCGGTGGCGTTGATGTCGATACCATGGCAGATCCGTGCGTTGCGGCTGAGAAGCGCGTGCAACCAACTGCCATCGGAGGCGCGACGTGCAATCAGTGGTGCATGGTCGGCAAAGCCCACATGCAGCACGCACTGCTGCGCGACCCAGCCGGCCAGCAAATCACCGCGTGGCTGGGCATGTCCGATAATCCCCGGCCTGAAAGGCAAATCGTCGCTGAAAGCCTCGCCCAGCAAATAGGTTTCAATGTGTGGCATCGTGCGATTATTGGCGCGCCCTCCACCAGAATGCACACGCGCTACATCCTGTTGTTGCAAGAAGACATGGCCGTTGGCGGTATTCACACCGCCACACAGACGCTGGCGAATGCACTGCGGTGCGCAGGCCAGATACCGGTCGCCTTGGCCCTGCGCAATACGCACATCGGAGCGCTTCTGCGTGCCGTTTGGCGGGCCGACATCATCGTAGCCACGAACGGCTTTCTGCCGTCCTATGCAGCCTGGCTGCTGGGCATGCTGCTGCGCCGGCCCGTGGTGGCATGGCTTCACGGCCCCACGCAGGAGGTGCTGGAGCACGCCCATGCCAGTGCTGCCAAACGCGCCTGGCTGCGCTGGCTGTATCGCCGACTACGCTGGGTGGTGTTCGTCTCAGCCCACACACGCGACTCGTTCCTTGAATTCACGGGCGGTGCAGCGGCAGGGCAACGCCTGGAGGTGATTCCTAACGCCCATCCTGATTGGCAGCCCGCGCCAATGGGCGCGTCACCGCAATACCTGGGTTTCGTGGGTAGGCTTGCGCCGGAGAAGCAGCCCGAATTGCTGGTGCAGATGCTGCGCTTGCTGCCGACTACTTATCGGCTTTGCATGGTAGGCGATGGCCCTTCACAACCGGCACTGCGTGCAGCCGGTGCTGACCTGCAGCAAGTCGGCCGGCTGGAGTTGCGCCCTTTTCACCTCGTACAGGCCACGGTGTACGCCCCATGGCAAGTTACCGTGCTCGCATCGCTCTACGAAGGCTGCCCCATGGCAGCGCTGGAATCGCTGGCCGCTGGCAGGCCCTGCGTAGGCCTGCCTATCCCCGCGCTGCGCGAAATGTTGGGGCCAGACATGCCCTATGCGCTGGCCCACGACTGCAGCGCGGCTGCGCTCGCTCGCGCCGTGCAAACCGTGTGCGCCATGCCACCCGAACAACTGGCGCACGACATGGCCCAGGTGCTGCGCCGCTACAGTCCTGAGCGCTTTTCGCATAACTGGCAACGCGTGCTGCAGGAGGCGGCGTGCTGATCCACTTCATTCACCCCGGCAGCGCTTACCTGCCCGAACTGGCGGCATATGGCGACTTCCTTGCGGCGCTGGGGCACAGCGCGCAGGTGCATTCCCGCCCTGCGAGCGTGCCTGCAGATGCGGTCATCTGTTGGTGGATGTGCGGCCGCGTGCCGCACGACGCGGCGCGGCGGCTCAGCCATGCCTTTCACATCCATGAATACGCATCGGCTTCAGTGCCGCCCTGGCCCAAGGTCAAGGACCGGGCCAAGCGCGCCCTGCAGCCCGTGCCGCAGTACCGCCTTTTCCAGAATACCTGGGTGCGCGATCGGCTGGGATTTTCCGACGGCGTGCCGTACGAGTTCCGTGACATGGGCGTGGAGCCATCCTTTCTTGCCACGTGTGCGAGACGGGCTGCGCCCGAGTTCGACGGAGTCTATCTGGGGGACATGCAACGCCTGCGGCAGTTTGTGCCACTCTTGACCGCACTACAACAGGCAGGCCAGCGCACTCTGCTGATTGGCGAGCCGCCTGTCGATCTGCGTAAAACACTGCACACCTTGGGGCACGTCACGGGTCGCGTTCCGCACGGTCAGGTACCCACCCTGCTGCGCCGCGCGCGCTACGGACTGAACCTGGTTCCTAACCAATTGCCGTACAGCCAACAGACGTCCACCAAACTCATCGAATACTGCGCGGCAGGTTTGCCAGTGGTCAGCACCGACTACGACTGGGTGCGGGCCTTCGAAGCGCGGCACGGAGCGCGCTTTGCCTACCTGCCCATACCAGACATGGCTGGCTGCGTGGTGCCTGATGTATCCACACTGGCATGGCCGCGCGTACTTGAACGACTGGCACTCTGGCGCCGCCTGGGGCTGTGCCCGTGAACCGCACCTCGCTGCTGATGGCCGGAGCCAGCCTGATCGCGCTGATCGCACAAGCGCTCATGGGTGCGGCCATGCTCCACTTCTTCACGCCCACGGCGGCAGGCCACTTCGCCGTCGTAGCACAAGTGGCGTTTTTCTGGGTCACGCTGGCACTGGCACAAAGCCCACTTCAGTTCCTTGCCGACGCACACCTGCCCCCACAGCGGGCGCTTCGTGCTGCTCTGCGCGCCAGCCTGTTGCGCTGGATACTGCTGCTGCCCCTGGTGGCCGCAGCCCTATGGTGGTCGGATCCCGTCCTCCCTTTGGCCACCGTGGTGGCCTGGGCCGGGCTGCTAGCGCTGTTGCAAATGGGCTGGTACCTGGCCCAGCCCTGGGTATTGCGCACGGCATCACCGATGTCCGCCGCCTGCGTACGCACAGCCCCCCCCTTGCTGGCGCTGGCGCTGGCCGCCGGGCTGGGTATGCGTGGAAGCGCTGACAACGCCACCGGCCTACTGGCCGCGGCGGCGTGCGGCTATGCAGTGGGGGCGCTCTGGTTGCTTCACGGTAGCCGCACCGACCATCCACCTCAATCCGCAGCAAGGCAATCCGACGGCCGCAGCGCTCTCTTGCGCATGGCGCACGCGGTAATGGATGCCGTGGCCGGCGTAGCTCTGGTGTTGGCCTGGCAGCGGCAGCATGGCACGGCGGACGCCAGCTATCTGGCAGTGCTGCTACGGCTGTTCGGCTTAATGCCCGCCATCGTGCACGCGGCTTGGTCACAAGTGCTGCTGGCACAAGCGCGGCCCTCACGCTTGAAGTCGCTGGGCGTAGGGATGGGAGCTGCCCTGGTCACAGGGCTGATCGGTCTGGGGAGCGCCGCCGTACTGCAGACCACACTGCTGGCGCCTCCATGGCAGGGCCTGCTGCCCTATATCCTGCCCATCATGCTGTGGCAGGGTAGCGCATGCATCTTCGCGGCACTGAGCCATCGGCCCTTCCAGCAGGGACTGGCGCGCCGCTACTCATTGCTGACCATAGGTTTCAATATCATGCAGATAATGGTGCTGCTCGCCCCCCTGGGTTGGACGCCGCAGGTGCACCTGTGGTGGCTCGCCGGCCTTTGCACCACTGGGCTGCTGATGCTGTCGGCCTGGATGGCAAAATAGAGGGTTTCTGCCCAAGTTCCAGCCAGCACTCCGCCATGTCCACTGAAGCCACTCCTGCACCAGCCCCCCAGGACGAAAACCAACTCATCGCCGAACGCCGTGAAAAGCTCAAGGCTCTGCGCGAGAACCAGGCCCAGGGTCAAGGCGTGGCATTTCCCAACGACTACAAGCCCCAGCACCATGCCGCAGTGCTGCAGCAGCAGTACGGCACATTGGATGGAGAAGCGCTCGAAGCCCAGGCGATCACGGTGAGCGTGGCCGGCCGCATGATGCTCAAGCGCGTCATGGGCAAGGCCAGCTTCGCGACCCTGCAGGATGGATCGCTGGGTGACACCGGCGGGCGCATCCAGCTCTACGTGACACGCGACGCCATTGGCGAGGAAGCCTATTCCGACTTCAAGCGCTGGGACCTCGGTGACATCCTGGGTGCCGAAGGCACGCTGATGAAGACCAAGACCGGCGAGCTATCGGTCAAGGTGTCGCGCCTGCGCCTGCTCACCAAGAGCCTGCGCCCCATGCCCGACAAGTTCCACGGTGTGGCCGACCAGGAGGTCAAGTACCGCCAGCGCTACGTGGACCTGATGACCGACGAGGCCGCGCGCCGGCGCTTCGTCGCGCGCAGCAAGGCTGTGGGCAGCATCCGCTCTTTCATGATGGAGCACGGCTTCCTGGAGGTGGAAACGCCCATGCTGCACCCCATTCCCGGCGGCGCCAACGCCAAGCCCTTCGTCACCCACCACAATGCGCTGGAGCAGGAGATGTTCCTGCGCATCGCGCCCGAGCTGTACCTCAAGCGCCTGATCGTCGGCGGCTTCGAGCGCGTGTTCGAGATCAACCGCAACTTCCGCAACGAAGGCATCTCGGTGCGCCACAACCCCGAGTTCACGATGATGGAGTTTTATGCGGCCTACTGGAACTACCGCGATCTGATGGATTTCACCGAGGCGCTGGTGCGCGATGCCGCACTCAAGGCCACGGGCACGCTGCAGCTCACCTACGGTGGCCGTGCGGTGGATCTGGCCCAGCCCTTCCAGCGCCTCACGATCCGCGAGGCCATCTACCAGCACACCGAGGCCGGCGCACATGTGGACGATGCCGCCTGGCTCATCAGCGCGCTCAAGAAACTGGGCATGACCGAGGAGAAGGACCGCCTGTCCACCCGGACCCTCGCCAGCCTGCAGGTGCTCTACTTCGAGGAAGAGGTGGAGGACAAGCTCTGGCAGCCGACCTTCATCATGGAGCACCCGACCGAGATCAGCCCTCTGGCGCGCGCCAACGACCTGCGCCCCGAGGTGACGGAGCGCTTCGAGCTCTACATCACCGGCCGCGAGTTCGGCAATGGCTTCTCGGAGCTGAACGACGCCGAAGACCAGGCCGCCCGCTTTCATGCGCAGGTGGCTGCCAAGGACGCGGGCGATGACGAGGCCATGTTCTTCGACCACGACTTCGTACGTGCGCTGGAATACGGCATGCCGCCCACAGGTGGTTGCGGCATCGGCATCGACCGGCTGATGATGCTGCTCACCGACAGCCCGAGCATCCGTGACGTGATCCTGTTCCCGGCCCTGCGGCGCGAGCACTGACCCGTGGGCATGCGTGGCCGCACGTGGCCACGCTGACATCCCGCCGCACCAGCGGCCTCCACTGCGCCACCTCATGAGCCCTCCTGCCAGCGCCAACGCATTTCCGCAGTTCCTGCTTGAGCCCTTCAGCGTGCTGCTGGTGGAGGACCAGGCGTCCGTGCGCGCCACACTGGCAGGCGAGCTGCGCCATGTGGGGGTGTCGGAAGTACTGGAGGCCGCCTCGGCCGACGCGGCGCTACAGCTGTTCAAGCTGCGGCGTCCCGACCTGGTGCTGCTGGACATACACCTGCCTGGCGGCAACGACGGCTACTGGGTGGCCCAGCGCATGCGCGAGGCAGAACCCGGCGGCTGGACGCCCATCATCTTCCTCTCGGGGCTGGATGGCGACCTGGATGTGTGGCGCGGCATCGAAGCCGGCGGAGACGACTATCTCGTCAAGCCCGTCAAGCCGATCGTTCTGGCCGCCAAGCTGCGCGCCATGCGCCGGCTGCGCGACATGCGCAGGCGCCTCGTGGAACTGACCGAAGAGCTGCACGTGGCCAACCAGCACCTCAACGAGATGGTGGAGATGGACCCGCTCACGGGGCTGGTCAACCGCCGCGGCTTCGACCGCATCCTGCACAGCGAGATCCTCGCCGCGCGGCGCGACGGAGTGCCGCTCACGCTGATGCTGTGCGACCTGGACCATTTCAAGAGATACAACGACACCCTGGGCCATGTGCAGGGCGATGCCTGCCTGAAGGAGGTCGGCCGCGTGCTGCACGACGTCTGCATGCGCCCGCGCGACGTGGCCTCGCGCTATGGCGGCGAAGAATTTGCACTCATCCTGCCCAACACGCCGCGCTCGGGCGCCATGACGTTCGCGCGCGCGCTGGGCAAGCTGTTGAAGGCCCGCGCCATCGCCCATCCGGGCTCGCCCAACGGCGAAACGCTCACGCTGTCGGGTGGCATTACCACGTGCGTGCCCGACGACGGTACCAGCGCCGAGACCATGCTCATGCGCGCCGACGAGGCCTTGTACGCCGCCAAGGCCCAGGGCCGGGACCGCTTCTTCAGCTTCGAGATGCAGATGGACACCATCGAGCAGCGGCAGATCTGAGCCGCATCCGACGTTGGCCCACCCGTTCGTTCCCCCGACATGCTGCCGCGACTGAAAACCGCCCTCCCCCTCTGGATGCACGACTGGCTCGACATCATCGTGCCCGGTGTGCAGATCGTGCTCATCGTCCTGGCCGCGCTGCTGCTGCAGCGCCTGCTGCTGCGCATCATCATGCGGGCCAGCAACCACTACCAGTTCCCGCACGAACTGCTCACACCCATCAACGCCGTGGTGCGCTGGCTCATCCTGGGCAGCGCCGGCCTGCTGGTGCTGGAGCGCCTGGGGGTGTCAGCGGCCGTGCTGTGGACGGCCTTCACCGGCTTCGCCACAGTGGGCGCGGTGGCGTTCTTCGCGGCATGGAGCGTGCTGTCCAATCTGTTTTGCGCCTTTCTGATCTTCACCGTTGGCCCGTTCCGCGTGGGAGACCACATCGAACTGCTGGACACCGCCGACAAGCCCGGCGCCCTGGGCCGCGTGATGGACATCAACTTGCTTTACACCACGCTGGAGGACGCCACCGCCCCCGAGCCTGGCACGCTGCTGCAGATTCCCAACACACTGATCTTCCAGCGCGTGGTGCGCCGCTGGCGTGCCGGCACGCCGGTGCCGGAGTCACGGCTACATCCTGCTCCGGATTCCGCCGCCTGCGCCGCCACCGCTCGCGAGCCCGCCAGCACGCCCGCGCCCAAGCCGGCGAGCTTTCCTTGATGGCCCAAGTACCTCGACGGGGTTGATGCTCATCAAAATATAGCTGTCCGCGCTTGATGGGCGGGCGCTGTAGGCCTTTTTGACATATATTCGGGCACCCCACGGCCGCACAGCGCGGTCACTGCGCCCCGGGTGACGGGCAAAACCCTATCGCCCCCGCGCATGTCAGTCCGCCGTAAGCCCCGCGGACAACGCTGCCCGTCTTTCGGCAACAGGCCTAGCAAAAACCTTCCGGCAGGGCCACCCCCGGTTACCCTGTTGCCAACGCCACACATCCCGCTAATCTTTGCGGCCTACGTCTCAGGCCCCCACCGGGGCCTGTTGATTTTTCAGACCGCTTTACCCAAAGTTGAAAGAGTCCTATGAGCATTCCGTTCCGCATGCACACCGTCGTTGCCGCACTGGGTCTGGCCGGTGCCGCTTTGTTCTCCACCGCGCATGCGCAAGTCAAGATCGCCATGGTGATGCCCACCACTGGCCCGCTGACGCAGTACGGTGACATGGTCAAGGAAGGCGTGACCACGGCCGTCGAGATGGCCAACGCCGCTGGCGGCGTGGGCGGCAAGAAGATCGAGTTGGTCTCCATCGACGATGCCTGCGAACCCAAGCAAGGCCCCGTGGCCGCCAACCGTGTGGTGAATGCCAAGATCGGCTACGTGATCGGCCCGGTGTGTTCGGGTGCCTCCATCGCTGCCGCTCCCATCTACAACAACGAGGGCGTGGTCGTCATCACCCCGTCGGCCACCTCCCCGGCGCTCACCGACGGCAAGAACTACCACTTCATCTTCCGCACCATCGGCCGTGACGACCAACAGGGCCCTGCCGCTGCCAAGTTCATCGCCGAAAAGGCCAAGCCCAAGAAGGTCGCCGTGCTGCACGACAAGCAGTCCTATGGCCAGGGCATCGCCTCCTCCGTGCGTGACGACCTGAAGAAGGCCGGCATCACCGTGGCGCTGTTCGAAGGCATCAACGCCGGCGACAGCGACTACTCCGCCGTCATCACCAAGCTCAAGAGCGCTGGCGTGGACTTCGTGTACTACGGCGGCTACCACCCCGAGATGGGCCTGCTGCTGCGCCAGGCCGGCGAGCAAGGCCTGAAGGTGCGCATGATGGGCCCCGAGGGCGTGGGCAACCCCGAGGTGAACGCCATTGCGGGTAACGCCGTGGAAGGCATGCTGGTGACGCTGCCGGCCGACTTCGCTGCCAACCCCAAGAACGCTGCCGTCGTGGCCGCCTTCAAGGACAAGAAGCGCAATGCGTCCGGCGCCTTCCAGCTGACCTCGTTCGCCGCCACCCAGGCACTGCTGGACAGCATCAAGGCCGTGGGTGACAACCCTGCCAAGGTGGCCGACCACCTGCACAAGAGCACCATCGAAACGGTGCTGGGCCCCGTGTCCTGGAACAAGCAGGGCGACCTGAACAGCTTCGACTTCCAGGTCTTCCAGTGGCACAAGGACGGCAGCAAGAGCCTGGCCGCCAAGTAAACCCACCTCCCCGTCCCAAGGGTGCGTTGCGCAAGCCACGCACCCTTGGTCCATTGCATTCGGCCCCTGGAGGGGCCTTTTCCTGTTGAGGGGTGGCATGCATGTCTGATCTCATACCCCAGCTGGTACAACAGCTGTTCAATGGTCTTTCGCTGGGCGCCATCTACGCGCTGATCGCGATCGGCTACACGATGGTCTACGGCATCATCGGAATGATCAACTTCGCCCATGGCGACATCTACATGATCGGCGCCTACATCGGCCTGGTCACGCTGTCGGCCGTCGGCGTGCAGAGTGGCCTGCCGGTGTGGGCGATCATCGCCCTGATGCTGGTGGTAGCGGTGGCCATCACGGGCGTCTACGGCTTCGTGGTGGAGCAGGTGGCCTATAAGCCCCTGCGCAGCAGCCCGCGCCTGGTGGCGCTGATCTCGGCCATCGGCATGTCCATCTTCCTGCAGAACTGGGTGGCGCTGGGCCAGGGCGCGCGCGACATGGCCGTGCCCTCGCTGATCCCCGGCGCGCTGCGCTTTGGCAGCGAAGGCGGCTTCGAGGTCTACGTGCCCTACTCGCGCATCCTCATCATCGCCGTGGCGGTGGTGCTGATGATTGCGCTCACGCTGTACATCCAGCACTCGCGCATGGGCCGCGCCTCGCGCGCCTGCTCGCAGGACATGCACATGGCCAACCTGCTGGGCATCGACACCAACCGCGTGATCTCGTTCACCTTCATCCTGGGCGCCATGCTGGCGGCCGTGGGCGGCGTGCTGATCGCGCTCGCCGTGGGCAAGCTCAACCCCTTCATCGGGTTCATCGCAGGCATCAAGGCGTTCACGGCGGCCGTCCTCGGGGGCATCGGCTCCATTCCCGGCGCCATGCTGGGCGGGGTGATCCTGGGCGTGGCCGAGACCTTCGCCGCCGCCTACATCTCGTCGGAGTACAAGGACATCGTGGCCTTCGGCCTGCTGGTGCTCATCCTGCTGGTGCGCCCCACGGGCCTGCTGGGCAAGCCTGAAGTGGAGAAAGTCTGATGCACGCCACCGGTTTTTCTTCCCATCTCAAGAACGCGCTGATCGCCACCTTTCTGGCGGCCATCGTGGTACTGCCCATCTTCACGCTGCACCTGGAGCGCGCAGGCACGCGCACCATCATCGTGCCCGAGTGGCGCACGCTGCTGTGGGGGTGCCTCGCCGTGTTCGTGGTGCAACTGCTGCGCCCGCTGCTGGGCGCGCGGCTGCCCAAGCTGTCGCTGCCCAGCCTGCCTCAGGCGGCGCCGGGCCAGCGCAAGGTGCTGATCTTCGTGGCGCTGATGATCGCAGCATCGTGGCCGTTCTTCGCCGGCCGCAACGCCGTGGACATCGCCACGCTGGCCATGATCTACGTGATGCTGGGCCTCGGCCTGAACATCGTGGTGGGCTTCGCCGGCCTGTTGGACCTGGGCTTCGTGGGCTTCTATGCCGTGGGTGCCTACACCTATGCGCTGCTGTTCCACTGGGCCGGCTGGAGCTTCTGGGAAGCCCTTCCCCTGGCCGGCGCGGCGGCGGCGCTGTTCGGCTTCGTGCTGGGCTTTCCAGTGCTGCGCCTGCGGGGTGACTATCTGGCCATCGTGACGCTGGGCTTTGGCGAAATCATCCGGCTGCTGCTGGTCAACCTGACCGACTGGACGGGCGGACCAGACGGCATCTCCAGCATCCCCAAGCCGTCCGTGCTGGGCCTGGAGATGACGCGCTCGCCCACCGTGGAGGGCGGCACCACCTTCCACCAGTTCTTCGGGATGGAGTTCAACTCCCTGCACATGGTGATCGCCCTGTACCTGATGGCGCTGCTGCTCGCGGTGGTCACGCTGTTCATCAGCAACCGCCTGATCCGCATGCCCATCGGCCGCGCCTGGGAGGCACTGCGCGAGGACGAGATCGCCTGCCGGTCGCTGGGCCTGAACCCCATGAAGATCAAGCTCTCGGCCTTCACGCTGGGCGCCATGTTCGCGGGCTTCGGCGGCGCGTTCTTCGCGGCGCGCCAGGGCATCGTGAACCCCGAGTCGTTCACCTTCATCGAGTCTGCGCTGATCCTGGCCATCGTGGTGCTGGGCGGCATGGGCTCGCAGCTGGGCGTGATCGTGGCGGCCATCATCCTCACCGTGTTGCCCGAACTGGCACGCGAATTCTCCGAGTACCGCATGCTGATCTTCGGCCTGGTCATGATCCTGATGATGGTGTGGCGCCCGCAGGGCCTGCTGCCCATGAAACGCCACCATGTGGAGGTGCCCGCATGAGCGCCCCCCTGCTTGAGGTCAAGGACCTGTGCATGCGCTTCGGCGGCCTGCTGGCGGTGGACCATGTGGCCTTCGACGTGAAGCCGCAGGAGGTGTTTGCCATCATCGGCCCCAACGGTGCGGGCAAGACCACGGTGTTCAACTGCATCAGCGGCTTCTACCAGCCCAGCAGCGGCCAGATCGCGCTGCAGGGCCAGGCCATCGCGGGCTACACCAGCCACCAGGTCGCGCGTCAGGGCGTGGTGCGCACGTTCCAGAACGTGCGCCTGTTCAAGGGCATGACGGTGCTGGAGAACCTGCTGGTGGCCCAGCACCACCAGTCGCAGGCGCCGCTGCTCGCGGGCCTGTTCAATACGGCAAGCTATCGCCGGAGCGAGGCCGAGAAGATCGATCAAGCCATGCACTGGCTGGACGTGATGGGCCTGCGCGAGTTCGTGAACCGCGAGGCAGGCAACCTGGCCTACGGACACCAGCGCCGCCTGGAGATCGCGCGCTGCATGATCACCAAGCCGCGCCTGCTCATGCTGGACGAGCCCGCCGCGGGCCTGAACCCGCAGGAGAAGAAGGACCTGCAGGCGCTGATCGACCAATTGCGCCGCCAGTACGGCGTGACGGTGCTGCTCATCGAGCACGACATGGGGCTGGTGATGGGCGTTTCCGAGCGCATCCTGGTCATGGAATACGGCAAACCCATCGCCATGGGCACGCCCGACGCCATCCGCAACGACGAACGGGTCATCAAGGCCTATCTGGGGGAAGCGTGATGGCCCAGCCCATGCTGCAAGTAGAAAACCTGTCCACGCACTACGGCGCGATCTGCGCCGTGAATGGCGTGAGCCTGCACGTGAACCAGGGCGAAATCGTCTCGCTGATCGGCTCCAATGGCGCGGGCAAGACCTCGCTGCTCATGACCCTGTGCGGCACGCCGCGCGCCAGCGGCGGCACCGTGCGCTTCGAGGGCGAGGACATCACCCAGCAACCCACGCACCTCATCATGCGCAAGGGCATCGCCGTCTCGCCCGAGGGACGCCGCATCTTCTCGAACCTGACCGTGGTCGAGAACCTGAAGATGGGCGGCTTCTTCCAGGACGGCGCGGCCATTGAGGAGGGCATGGAACACGTGTTCAAGCTGTTTCCGCGCCTGAAGGACCGCGCAGCGCAGCGTGCGGGCACCATGTCGGGTGGCGAGCAGCAGATGCTGGCCATCGGCCGCGCGCTGATGAGCAAGCCCCGCCTGCTGCTGCTGGACGAGCCCACGCTGGGCCTGGCGCCGCTGATCATTGCGCAGATCTTCGAGATCATCCAGGCCATCCGTGCCGAGGGCGTGACCGTGTTTCTGGTGGAGCAGAACGCCAACCGCGCCCTGCAGATCGCCGACCGCGGCTACGTGCTGGAAAACGGCCGCGTGGTGCTGGAGGACACAGGCGCCGCCCTGCTCACCAATGCGGACGTGCGCAAGGCCTATCTGGGCGCTTGACGCAACGCTGGTGCGACACGAAAGCGGCCTACAGGCCGCTTTTCTTTTGATAGCTGCTCGCGCTTACCCCATAAGGCTTGGAATCATATTTCCTTCAGATTCCACCTGAACGCCAAGCGCGCCCTGCTTTGCAACGCGTGCGGTGCTGAGGCCCCCGCGTTTCCCGTGGCAAGTGCCGGGACTGCCCCACGTCGCAGCCCAAAGAATGGCCGCCGCAGTAGCGTGCCTCCTACCACTCAGTAGGAAACCGCTGACCTGTTTCCCTGTACGCGACCATTTCAATGGATCTGCAGGCAATCCCGCCTGTCCACCTCTTTGGAGAACGACCATGGCACAGCAAGGCAACCAAACCCAGAATCAGCAACAACAACAGCAGCAGAACCAGCAGAACCAGCAAAACCAGCAAAACCAGCAGAACCAACAGAACCAACAGCAGGGCCAACAAGGCCAGCAGGATCCGAGCCGGCAGCAGAACCTGAACCCGCAGGATCAGCGTGATCAGCAGAAATTGCAGAGCCAGCAGAGCCCCAACCAAATGGGCGGCAAGCAGAACCAGCGGGATCGCTGAACGTGGTAACCCCAACGGTGCCTGGGCGCGCAAGCGCTTTCGGCACCTGCGGGCAGGCACCGCCGCTGCCGCCGTCTACCAATCTCCCGAACGGGTTTCCCGGCCCCAACAGCTTGGCCGACTACCGCCCGCCGCTGGCTTGGCACCCAGCGCACAGCTCCGCGGCACCCTCTTCATTCGCACCAAAGGCGCGGTGAGTGCGGTCAGGCCCACCTGATGCGTGTGAACATCCTTCCCCATCCAGCCATGCCGGCGCCCGCAGGGCGTGTCGTCCGCACGCGGGCTTGTCCAGGGCCCGCACCGTGCGGCGGACTTTATGTAAGAGCATAGGCCGCTGCGGCGGCACGCCGCCGTCAGGCCCTGACGGGGTAGCGGCTGGAGATGGCGATCCGGTTCCAGGCGTTGATGACCACTCCAGCCATTCAACGGCGGCTATCTCCTCCTTGGACAAGACGCCTGCTGCTTGTGCGTAAACGGCATCGGGCACCTGCCCGTCCGCGACCAAGGTGACGGCTTCCACCCGTTCCAGAGCGGCGCGCTCCTTCGGGCTGAAGTAATCGGTCTCACGCCACGCGGGCAGCACCGCAATGCGGTCGCCGCTCTCCTGGCTGGCCAGCGCGTCCCGTGCGTGCAGCGTGACACAGAAGGCGCACCGGTTGAGCTGGGATGCCCGCAGGCGCAGGAGGTGCGTGAGCCCCGTCGCGATGCCGGCCTGTGCCGCAGCCTCGGACGCCAACCGGTCCAACTCCACCACCGCCTGATACAGCGCGGGGGCGCTCTTTCCAAGATTCACCCGTTCACGCATACCGCTCCCGATGCCAGTCCGGCAGAAAAACCCGGCGCCAGCGATGGGCTACCGCTGGCTGGCCCGGCGTTCCGGCCAGCCCTGATCGTCGCAGATGCGCGGCAGAACACCCGGCCGACACGGTCGTAAGACCGCGTTGGCATGCAGGACAAAATGCGAATCGAATTTGTCTCTAAGCCTTGTGTATCAAGCGCAAGCAGCTCCTAAAAATGAAGCACAACCGGCATATCTAATATCTACTCCCCCAGGCACACGTCGATCGCCCGCGCGATGGCGATCAGTTCATGGTCCAGCGGCACCTTGCGCTGGGTGTTGGCCACCTGGGCGATGGGGACACTGGCGATGTGCCCGCCCTGTAGCGTGACCATGTGGCCGAACTGGCCATCGATCACCAGTTGCGCCGCCCGGTGACCGAAGCGCGTGGCCAGCACACGATCGAACGCGGTCGGGTCGCCCCCGCGCTGCACATGGCCCAGCACGGTAGTGCGCACCTCGCTTTGCAGGTGCGGCTGCAGCCGCTGGCGCAGCACATGGCCCACGCCACCCAGGCGCACGGGGTCGGGGCTGTGGGCCACCTGCTCGCGCACCGTGAGGCCGGCGCCGCGCTCCTTGGCGCCTTCGCCGATGCAGATGACGGTGTAACGCTGGCGCTGCTCGCGCCGACGGCAGCGCTCGATGATGGGCTGCAGGTCGTAGTCGATCTCGGGCAGCAGGATCACGTCGGCCGCGGCGGCAATGCCGCTTTCCAGGGCCAGCCAGCCCGCATGGCGGCCCATGGTCTCGACGATCATGACGCGGTGGTGGCTGTAAGCCGTGCTCTCGATGCGGCGCATCGCGTCGGTGGCCGTGGCCACGGCGGTGTCAAAGCCGAAGCTGCGCTCGCACAGCGCGATGTCGTTGTCGATGGTCTTGGGCACACCCACGCATTGCAGCCCGATCCGCGCCAGGCCATGGGCCAGGCTCATGGTGCCGTCGCCGCCAATGGCCACCACCACGTCCAGGCCCAGCGCGCGCACGTTGCGCTCCACCTGGGCCAGCGTCGCTTCGTCCTTCAGCGGGTTGGCGCTGTTGCTCGTGCCCAGGATGGTGCCGCCCATGTGCACGATGCCCGAGACCTGGTCCCAGGTGAGCAGCCGCGCGCGCGACGCTTCGCCCATCAGGCCCTCGAAGCCGTCTTCGATGCCCAGTACCTCGCAGTGTCCGTGGTGGATCAGCGACTTGGTGACCGCGCGGATCACCGCGTTCAGCCCCGGGCAGTCGCCCCCGCCGGTGAGTACGCCGACACGCATCGCCGCCACCCGTTTCAAGGCAGCAGGTCCAGCGCGTGCATGTACGCTGGCTGCACCATGAGGTCGTCCCACGGCTGGGGCAGTGTCTCGGGCAGCAGAGCCAGGCGGCGCGCCTCGCTCGCACCGCTGGCCTGCCAGCGGCCCGCGGCCTGCGCGGAAGCCAGGCCATCGATGAGTTCGTCCACCGCCGCGCCGCCGCCCAGGCTCTGGTTGCACAGCAGCACCAGGTCGCAGCCGGCATTGAGCGCGGCCACACCGGCGTCGGTGTAGCTGACCACCTCGCCGTCCAGGCCGTTCAAACGACGGGCGCCCTCCATGCTCAGGTCGTCGCTGAAAACGGCGCCGTCAAAGCGCAGCCGTCCGCGCAGGATGTCCTGCAGCCACTTGGTGGAGAAGCCCGCCGGGCGGTTGTCCACCTTGGGATAGATCACATGCGCGGGCATCACGCTGGTGAGCACCGTGGACAGCCACGGGTACGGGGCCGCGTCGTCGGCCAGGATCGCCGTGAGACTGCGGCGGTCCACCGGAATCTCGGTGTGCGAATCGGCCGCTACGAAGCCATGGCCCGGGAAGTGCTTGCCGCAATTGGCCATGCCGGCCTGCAGCAGGCCCTGCATGAGCGCGCGCGCCAGCATGGCGACCACGCGCGGGTCGCGGGCAAAGGCCCGGTCGCCGATCACGCCGCTGGCGCCGTAGTCCAGGTCGAGCACCGGCGTGAAGGAGAAGTCCACACCGCAGGCGCGCAGCTCGCTGCCCAGCACGTAGCCCGCCGCCGTGGCGGCGTCCATGGCGCGCAGGGCGCCGCTGCCTTCGCGGTGCTTGCTGCCCTTGCCGTCGTCCATCCACAGCTCGCCGAAGGCACGCATGGGCGGGATGTGCGTGAAGCCATCGGTCTTGAAGCGCTGCACGCGACCGCCCTCGTGGTCCACGCAGATCAGCAGATCGCCCCGCACGGCCTTGATGGCGGCGGTGAGTTCCAGCAACTGCGCGCGGTGCTCCCAGTTGCGCGCGAACAGGATCACGCCGCCCACGAGCGGGTGGGCCAAGCGCTGGCGATCGGTGGCGGTGAGCTGCGTGCCGGCCACGTCGATGATGAGGGGTGCGTGTTCTGTCATGGGTTGCATGCTTTCATTTTGATAGCTACCAGCGCTTGCCACACAAGCGCTTCGGGCTGATTTGGCTTCAATCTTTCTCGACCACGCAGAAGCTGGCGGCGTAGTCGCTCTCGTCGGTCACGCTCAGGTGGCAGCGCAGGCCGCGCGCGGCAAACCAGTCCTGCAGCGCGCCGTGCAGCACGATTGTGGGCTGCCCGCTGGGCAGGTTGGCCACCTCGCAGTGCCGCCAGGTCATGGGCATGTGCAGCCCCAAGCCGATGGCCTTGCTGAACGCCTCCTTGGCAGAAAAGCGCGTGGCCAGGTAGCGCACGCCGCGCTCGGGCCAGCGTGCCGAGCGTGCGCGCCAGGTCGCCAGCTCGCCATCGGCCAGCACCTTTTCGGCGAAGCGATCGCCATGGCGCGCCAGGCTGGCGCGGATGCGGCGCACGTCGCAGATGTCGGTACCGATGCCGTAGATCATGGGGTTATGAGTCAAATAGGTCTCTAGCGCTTATCCAACAAGCGCCAGCAGCTATGGTTTCAGGAGTCCCCGCTCCGTCATGCCCTGGGCGATGCAGCGCTGGTAGGCGCGCACCGTGTCGCCGTAGCCCAACTCCAGCGCATCGGCGATCAGCGCATGGCCGATGGACACCTCCAGCACGCCGGGCACGTGGGCCAGGAAGTCCGCCAGGTTGTCGCGGCTGAGGTCGTGGCCCGCGTTCACCCCCAGGCCGACATCCAGCGCGGCCTGGGCGGCAGCACGGTAGCGCTCCAGTTGCACGGCCTGCTGCGGCGTGCCCCAGGCGGCGGCGTAAGGCTCGGTGTACAGCTCCACGCGGTCGGCCCCCACGGCGCGCGCGGCGGCCATCTGCTCGGGCACGGGGTCCATGAACAGGCTCACGCGCACGCCCAACTGCCGGCATTCGGCAATCAGGGGCGCCAGGCGCTCGGCATCTTGCGGAAAGCTCCAGCCGTGGTCGCTGGTGAACTGGTCCTGGCTGTCGGGCACGAAGGTGGCCTGGTGCGGGCGCACCTGGCGGATGAACTCCATCAGGTTGTGCGTGGGGTTGCCCTCGATGTTGTACTCGGCCTGCGGCCATTGCTTGAGCAGCTCGGCCAGTTGGTACACATCGTGCGCACGGATGTGCCGCTCGTCGGGGCGCGGATGGACGGTGATGCCCTGCGCCCCCGCCTCCAGGCACAGCTGCGCGGCGCGCAGCACGCTGGGGATGCCCAGATGGCGCGTGTTGCGCACCAGCGCCACTTTGTTGACGTTCACGGAGAGGGCGGTGCGCGCGTGGGAGGTGGTCATGGGATGCGAAGCGGTGGCGTGAAGCTAGGCAATATAGCAATCTGCGACGGGGGCGGGGACGACGCTGCGCAAGGCCGCGGCGCGCGGCGGCGCGGGTTGCGGCCGCGCCGGGGCGCCTGCACAACGCCGCCGGGCCACCTCAGTCCGTCTCGCGCACCGAGTAGCGCTCGCCGCCGATCACCAAGTCGCGCCAACGGGGTGGCTGGGTCTGGACGCCCTGCTCCACCCACTGCCCGGCCCGCGCGCCCTGCACATGCCGGAGGTTGCCCTGCAGACGCCCCACCGTCCGCCACTGCGCACCGTCCCGCGCGAACACCTGGCTCGCATAGCCGCTGAGCAGCACCTGCTCCGCCTGCCCGTCACCGTCCAGGTCGATGCGCAGGACGGGACAGGGCGCGGCCTCGGTGCAGGTCAGCGACAGCTGGTTCCCCCGCAGCTGGGTGAGCAGGAATTCAAGCCATGCGGCATCGGGCGCCGCCTCGGCGGGAAACGGCTGCAACCGGGCGCGCAGGGTCTCGGCGGTCCAAACAGGCGTTCCACGGCCCCGCGCGTACCGGTGCGTGTCCTGCTGGGCCGCCTGGGCCTGTTCCCGGATCTGCGCGGCCTGGGGGTGGCTCTGCTCCTGCGCCAACTGCTCCAACGCCGCGCGACCGGCCCGGCCCGCGTCCCAGCGCAGGTAGCGGAAGTCGAAGGCCTGCACGTCCACGCGCTGCGCTTGCAGGCGCGCCAGTTGGCTGGCGACAGCGATGCGCGCCGGGTCCAGCACGGGCGTGCAGGTCAACAAGGCCAGCGCAACGGCCAGCCAGGCCGCCGCCACGTTCACCCGCCGCGCCAGCGCCATCCAGGGCGCACCGCGCCGCAGTGCGGCCACCGCATACCCGACGGCGTAGACCGCCATCAGGGCCACGGCCAGCGCGGCCCAGACGCGGTCCGCGCTCCAGCCATACTGCGCCACCCGCAGTCCCAGCGCATAGGCGCACAGCGCGGCATACACGGGCATTGCCAGCAGGCCGGCCGCGCAAAAGCGCTGCAGCCCGGGGCCGAAGCGCTGGCTTTCCGCCCGGCCGTCGCTCCAGGCCACGTTGAACAGAAACACCAGCCACGCCATGAGCCCGAGCATGAGCGCCGTGGCGTGCCCGGTCTTCCACAGCGGTGCCAGGCCGCGCACCGGCAGCGCCACGAGGAACAGCAAAGCGATCATGCAGGCCAGCGGCAACAGCCAGCCCAGCACCTGGAGCATCGAACGCCAGAAACCCGCCAACGCTTCTTCCCGCGCCGCGTACAGCGACAACCCTATGCTGAACGCCATCGGGGTAGCCATGTAGACGAACGGGCGGCTGGTGAATGTGTCCAGAAATAGCGACACGCCCAGCACCTTGAACAGCCCGGCCAGCAGGAACAGCAGGGCCCAGAACAGCCCGGCGAACAGGCCCGCCAACAGCAACTGGAAGGCATGGCGCCAGGCCGTGGCGAAGAGCCGGGCGTAGTCGCGCGCCCAGGTGCCGCTGGCCAGGCGTTGCTCGGCAAAAGGCAGCAGCACGAACCAGCTGCAGGACAGCAGCACCCCCAGGGCCATGGCGGCGCGGCCGCGGTTCTCACCCAGCGAGGCATGGCCCGCATAAGCCGCGGCCGCGGCGAACACCATGGCCAGGGCCGCTGCGTACACCCACAGCAGGCGGCGTGCACGGTACGCGGCCAGCAGTTGCAGGGTCGGCGGCACCGCCAGCACCACGGCGTAGAGCGGCCAGAGCACAGCGGCGTCGCCCTTCGGCAGCAGCCCGTGCAACGCCCACAATGCGGCGCCCTGCGCGATCGCCCAGCCGATCATCCACCCTCTTGCCCTGCCATGCTCCATGCCCTGTTCCCTCCCGTCGTCTGTGTTTCAGAAGCTGCCCTCAAACCCATCGCGGAAGCGATTCTCGCGGACTGGCCCGTCTGCACGGCACATCGGGCGCCGACAGCGCGTGCCATTGGCAAGATATGCCACGCCGCCGGGTGCGGTGCCAAGCGCCGCGTGGAAAGCCTGAGGACAACTTCTCAGAGTTTCTGCAGATCCATCATCAGCTGGCGCGTGCGCAGCAAGGGGCTGCCGCAGTGGTATTGCAGCAGCGCACGCAACTGCGTCTTGAGATCGGCCGCCACCGGCGCCTCGGCTGTCGCGATGGCCCGCAGCGTGGCGGTGTAGCGCGCGGGCTCGTCCAGCGCGCCCTGCAGGGCCAGCCACTGGCCTCCCGAAAGCGCCGCCCGGTCGGCCGGCACGGCCGGGCGCAGGCCGGCTTCCGGCACGAGCGCGTAGCGCGCCGCCGCGTGCAGCGGAGCAAGCGTGGAGGTCTCCGCATTCAGGCCCGGCAACAGGCCGATCTCGCGCAGCAGCAGCAGCTCGAAGCTGCGCAGCACGGGCTCCAGCGCATCGCCATGTTCCCCCTCGTGGTCCACGGTTGCCAGCACGCGCACCACGCCGGCATAGGTATCGAACAGCGGCGCGTGGGTGTCCTCACGCGCCAGCAGCCGCAGGAGCAGTTCGTTGAGGTACAGGCCCGATAGCAACGCATCGCCCGTCGGCATGACATGGCCACCCGCCCACTCCGCGCCCTTGAGCGCATGGATCTCGCCATGCCCCTCGCCGCCCAGCGTGTAGGTCACCCGCAGCGGCTGCAGCGGCAGCAGCACGGGCCGAAAGTTGGAGGTGGGCTTCTTCGCCCCTTTGGCGACCAGCGCCACGCGGCCGTAATGGCGCGTGAACGTCTCCAGGATCAGGCTGGATTCACTCCAGTCGTAGCTGTGGAGTACGTAGGCGGGCTCGTCGGCGATGCGGCGGGCGGCCATGAATTGCTATCTTTTAAATAGCGTCCAACGCTTGACAGATGAGCGCTGGAGGCTGATTTGCTTGAAAATCCGTGTGCAAGCATCCCCCGCGCCGCGTGACGTCGCCACTGCACCACCCGTCAGAGAGCAGCGAAACGGGCCACGCCAGAAGCCTGCGCGGAGCGAGCCTTGCCCAGCCACCGCGTCACCCCTGTGCCCGCGAAACGCAGCGCCGCGCGCGGGGGAAGACGGCACAGCCGTTCACGGGACGGTCCTATTCATAACCGAAGGAGCGCACGCGCGCTTCATCATCGGCCCAGCCGGAACGCACCTTGACCCAGACCTCCAGAAACACCTTGGCATCCATGAGCTTTTCAAGCTCCTGCCGTGCCTCGGTGCTGATGCGCTTCAGGCGTTCGCCCTTTTCGCCGATCACCATGGCCTTGTGACCGTCGCGCTCCACCACGATGGTGGCCGCGATGCGGATGAAGCGCTTGTGCTGCTTGCTCTTTTCCTCATCGAACTTGTCGATGACCACCGTGGAGGTGTAGGGCAATTCGTCGCCCGTGAAGCGGAACAGCTTCTCGCGCACGGTTTCAGAGGCGAGGAATTTCTCGCTGCGGTCAGTCAACTCGTCCTCGGCATACCACCAGGGCTGCTCGGGCAGGTACTTTTCGCAGATGCCGTACAGGCGCTCGATATCGCCCTTGTTCTTGGCCGACATGGGCACGAACTCCGCGAACGGGTGGCGGCCCTGCATGTCCCGCAGCCACGGTGCGATCTCGGCGCGGCGATGCACGGTATCGAGCTTGTTGGCGATGAGCAGCGTGGGGATGCCCGGCTTGAACAGCGACAGCACCTTGGCGTCGGCCAGCGTGAAGCTGCCGGCCTCGACCACGAAGAGAATCAGGTCCACGTCGCCAATCGCGCCCATCACGGTCTTGTTGAGCGACTTGTTGAGCGCGGTGGAATGCCGGGTCTGAAAGCCCGGCGTGTCCACGAACACGAACTGCGTGGCGCCGCGCGTGCGGATGCCCGTGATACGGTGGCGCGTGGTCTGCGCCTTGCGACTGGTGATGGAAATCTTCTGCCCCACCAGCGCATTCATCAGCGTGGACTTGCCCACATTGGGTTTGCCCACGATGGCGATCAGCCCGCAGCGCTGGCCGCTGGCCTCGGCCGGGGCATCGCCGCCGGGGCGCGCGGCCGCCAGCATGGCTTCCAGGTCATTTTGGCCGCTAGCGCCCGAATCGTCTGCGCTACCAGCTACGGTTTCAGTAGCATTCATACGTTTTTCGCTTTCAACTGGGCCAGCATGGCACCGGCGGCGGCCTGCTCAGCGGCGCGGCGCGATGCGCCGCTGCCGCGCTCCACGCGCTGCAACTCGACCACCTCGCACTCCACATGGAACACCTGGTTGTGCGCGGCGCCCGTGGTGGAGACGACCCGGTACTGAGGCAGATTCATTTTGCGGCCCTGCAGCCACTCCTGCAACGCGGTCTTGGCATCCTTCGCCGCCTCCTGCAAGCGCGGACTCAACTCCACGCCCTCGAACAGGCGGTGCACCAGCTGCTCGGCGCACTCATAGCCCGCATCCAGGTACACCGCACCGATGATCGCTTCCAATGCATCGGCCAGGATGGACGGGCGCAGCTTGCCGCCGGACTTGGCCTCGCCCTCCCCCAGGCGCAGCACCGGCGGCAACTGCAGCCGCACGGCGACCTGGTGCAGCGAGTCCTGCTTGACGAGCAGTGCACGCACGCGCGACAACTCCCCTTCGGGCAGGTCGCGCATGCGGCGAAACAGCAGGCTGGAGACCGCGAGGCTCAGCACCGAGTCGCCCAGGAATTCCAGGCGTTCGTTGTGGTCCGCGCTGAAGCTGCGGTGGGTGAGCGCGCGCTGCAGCAGCGACGCATCGGAGAACTGATGCTGCAGGCGTTGCTGCAGCGTGGAGAGACTGACCGGTTGCACTAAGACTAGTAATTCGGGGGTTGGGTCGATTCCTGGAAGCGGTAGACCAGGAAGGCCGGTCCCGCCAGGGCAATTTCACGCGAATAGCTGAATGACACCACGATCTTGTCATTGCGCTTGGTGATTTCCAGGTCCTTGCCGGCAATGGAATGGATGTCGTCAATGGCTGCTGCCCGGTCGAACGCTGCGCGGATCTCGGGCACCGTCGAGCCGTCGCGCGCCGCCTTCGCTGCGGCCTTCTTGATCGCGAAGTATTCCAGGAAGATGGGTACGGACTGCCCGCCGATCGCGAATGCGGCCACAGCGATCAGGCCCACGAAAATCACGCCGATGAACGACAGCCCCCGCTGACGCGAACGAGTGGTGGTGCGTTGTGCTCCCATGTCTGCTTCCCTCTCTGCCAATACTGGTTAGTTGAATGGTCCGATGCGCTTGAGATTACCGAAGTTCATCCACACGAAGAAGGCCTTGCCCACGATGTTCCCGTCCGGCACGAAACCCCAGTAGCGCGAATCGAGCGAATTATCGCGGTTGTCACCCATCATGAAGTAGT
Source organism: Diaphorobacter sp. ED-3 (assembly GCF_027625375.1). Classification (NCBI taxonomy): domain Bacteria; kingdom Pseudomonadati; phylum Pseudomonadota; class Betaproteobacteria; order Burkholderiales; family Comamonadaceae; genus Diaphorobacter; species Diaphorobacter sp. ED-3. The sequence goes on from NZ_CP115182.1 coordinate 3,088,679, forward strand.
GCCCTTCAGGCACCTTGCAGGTCACGCCCTCGACGCTGTAGCGGCACTGATCGCGGAATTGGTAATTGCTCGCACCCTGCACGAACGCCGGAACTTCGGGGTTGTTGAGAAGACGGTGCGGGTGTGCCCCCAGGTGCTCCTCGAACTGCTTGAAATAGCGCATCGCATCCGGGTCGAAGAAGTCCGGTAGTGCCGTGGTGGGCACCGGCGTGCCATTCACCGTCAGGCGCTTGTTCAGGTAGGCCACCTCATCCCCTGGGATACCCACCACGCGCTTGATGTAGTCCATGTTGGGTTGCGGCGGGTAGCGGAACACCACCACGTCACCACGCTGCAGCGGATTGCCTTCAGTGATCTTGGTGTTGATCACGGGCAGGCGCAGGCCATAGGTGAACTTGTTCACCAGGATCAGGTCGCCCACGAGCAGCGTCGGGATCATCGAACCCGAGGGAATCTTGAAGGGCTCGAACAGGAACGAGCGCAGCAGAAAGACGATGGCGATCACGGGGAAGAGCCCCGCTGTCCAGTCCAGCCACCAGGGTTGCATGAGGATGCGCCCCTTGGCTTCCTGGAGGTCGTCCTGGTCCACCTTCTGGATGCCCATGCGATCCAACTCGGCGCGGCGCTGGGCCGCTGCAGCCTCCAGTGCCTGCGCGGCCTGGCGGCGCCGGGGCAGGAAGATGAAGCGCTCGGCCAGCCAGTACGCCCCAGTCACCACCGTGGCCAGGAACAGCAGCAGCGCGAAGTTGCCCTCAAGCGCGCCGAAATACCACGCGCCCACATAGCCCACGAATGCCGCGAGCACCGCGGCCGTGATGTATTGCATGACTTGCACAGCGATCAATCCTCAACCTGCAGGATCGCCAGGAAGGCCTCTTGCGGCACCTCCACCGACCCAATCTGCTTCATGCGTTTCTTGCCTGCCTTCTGCTTTTCCAGCAGCTTGCGCTTGCGGGTGATGTCGCCGCCGTAGCACTTGGCCAGCACGTTCTTGCGCAATGCCTTGATGGTCTCGCGCGCGATGATGTTGGCGCCGATGGCCGCCTGGATGGCCACGTCGAACATCTGGCGCGAGATGATCTCGCGCATCTTCGCCGCCACCGCGCGGCCGCGGTATTGCGACTGGCTGCGGTGGACGATGATGGACAGCGCGTCCACCTTTTCGCCGTTGAGCAGGATGTCCACCTTGACCACGTCGGAAGGGCGGTACTCCTTGAACTCATAGTCCATCGAGGCATAGCCGCGCGAGACGCTCTTGAGCTTGTCGAAGAAGTCCAGCACGATCTCGCCCAGCGGCAGTTCGTAGGTCAGCATGACCTGGCGGCCGTGGTACTGCATGTTCATCTGCACGCCGCGCTTCTGGTTGGCCAGCGTCATGACCGGGCCCACGTAGTCCTGCGGCATATACAGGTGCACGGTCACGATGGGCTCGCGGATCTCCTGAATCTTGCCCTGGTCGGGCATCTTGGACGGGTTCTCGACCATGATGACCTCGCCGTCGCCCTTGACCACCTCGTAGACCACGCTGGGCGCGGTGGTGATCAAGTCCTGGTCGAACTCGCGCTCGAGGCGCTCCTGCACGATCTCCATGTGCAGCAGGCCCAGGAAGCCGCACCGGAAGCCGAAGCCCAGCGCCTGCGACACCTCGGGCTCGAAGTGCAGCGAGGCATCGTTGAGCTGCAGCTTTTCCAGGGCGTCGCGCAGCGCGTCATATTGGTTGGCTTCTGTCGGGTACAGGCCGGCAAACACCTGGGGCTGGATTTCCTTGAAGCCCGGCAGCGCCTCCGTGGCGGGGCCCAGGTTGTTGGGCAGCTTCTTTTCCAGCGTGATGGTGTCGCCCACCTTCGCTGCCTTCAGTTCCTTGATGCCGGCGATGATGTAGCCCACCTCGCCCGCCTCCAACGCATCGCGCGACTGCTGCGCGGGCGTGAACACACCGAGGTTGTTCGCCTCGTAGGCAGCGCCGCTGGCCATCATCTTGAAGCGTTCGCCCTTCTGCAGCCGGCCATCGACCACACGGACCAGCATGACGACGCCCACGTAGGAGTCAAACCAACTATCGATGATCATCGCGCGCAGCGGCGCGTCGGGCTTGCCGCGCGGTGCCGGCACCTTGGCGACGATCTGCTCGAGCACGTCGTCGATGCCCATGCCTGTCTTGGCCGAAATGGCAATGGCTTCGCTTGCGTCGATGCCAATCACATCCTCGATCTCGGCCTTGGCGGTGTCTGGATCGGCCTGGGGCAGATCCATCTTGTTGAGCACAGGCAGCACTTCCACACCCAGATCCAGCGCGGTGTAGCAGTTGGCCACGGTCTGCGCCTCGACGCCCTGCGATGCATCGACCACCAGCAATGCACCCTCACACGCCGAAAGCGAGCGCGACACCTCATAAGAGAAGTCCACGTGGCCCGGCGTATCGATCAGGTTCAGGTTGTAGACCTTGCCATCACGCGCCTTGTATTGCAGTGCCGCGGTCTGCGCCTTGATGGTGATCCCGCGCTCCTTCTCGATGTCCATCGAGTCGAGCACCTGTGCTTCCATCTCCCGGTCGGCCAGTCCCCCGCAGCGTTGGATGATGCGGTCAGCAAGCGTGGACTTGCCGTGGTCGATGTGCGCAATGATCGAAAAATTTCTGATGTGGTTCATCAACGGGATACGACAAGTATTTGAACCGCAAGGCTCATGACAAGAAAAAAGGGCGCGTCAAACAAGCGACGCGCCCTGAACCAACAATCTTTGGCAACTGCGATAGTTGGAGCTTCATTGTAGGCAAAAAGGCCCCGACAAGGGGTGCGTCCTACAAGCGCCCGGGGTCGTTGCCGGGCTGCAACGAGGCACTTATCCACATCTTATTCAACCAACACATCTCAAATTGCTGAATAACAAGTGAACAAGCCATGGAAAACCTGTGCATGACTTAGCGCGTTTTCCGCATGGCGACGTTCAAGGTGGAGTTATATTGATTGGCGCCTTTGAAACACACTTATTCTATCAATAAGTACATAGCGCCCCGTTGATACCAACCCTGCGAAAGAGCGTTCCCCGCTACGGAATCGCAGGGCTCCAGCGAGCCCTGGCGACGCTGCCTAACGGCTGGGGCGGATCAGTGCATATTGCGCCCATTCGCCGCGACGGAAAAGCACGTTGATGGGTTTCCCCATGTCAGCCTTCGCTAGTACCGCTTCGAAATCCTTGAGGTTACGGACTTCGGTGTTAGCCAGCGCGATGATCACATCGTCTGCCCGCAGACCGGCACGCGCCGCCGCGTCGTTGGCAGAGACCACGCGCACCCCTCCCTTCACCTTCAGTTCCTTCGCCTGCGCAGCGGTCAGGTCGGCAACGACCAAGCCGATCTGCTGAGCCGCTGTCGAGGACTTGCCCTTGCCTTCTGCTTCGGCTGCCTTGGCTGCCACCTTTTCATCAGGCTCCACCTCGGCGATGGTGATCGACAGGTCGCGCAATGCGCCACGGCGGAACACCGTGATATGGGTCTTGGTGCCTGGCTTGGTGTTGCCCACCAAGCGGGGAAGGTCAGACGCCTTCTCGACGGCCTTGCCGTCATAGCGCGTGATCACGTCGCCCGCCTCGATGCCAGCCTTCTCCGCGGGGGATCCAGTCTCCACGCCGCGCACCAGCGCGCCGTCGGTTTTGCCAAGCCCGATGGACTCCGCCACATCCTTGGGAACCGAGCCAATCTGAACACCAATGCGGCCACGGCTCACGCGACCGCTCACACGCAGTTGCTCGCTCACGCGCATGGCCTCGTCAATGGGAATGGCGAACGAGATACCCATGAATCCACCAGAACGGGAGTAAATCTGGCTGTTGATGCCCACCACCTCACCCCGCATGTTGATCAGAGGGCCGCCGGAGTTACCGGGATTGATGGCCACGTCCGTCTGGATGAAGGGCAGATAGTCGCCCGTATCGCGCTGCTTGGCACTTACGATGCCGGCGGTCACGGTGTTTTCCAGGCCAAAGGGAGAGCCGATTGCAATGACCCATTCACCCGCCTTAAGACGGCCCACGTCACCCACCTTTACCGCGGGCAGTCCCGTGGCGTCGATCTTGACGACGGCAACGTCGGTGCGCTTGTCCGAGCCGATGATCTTAGCCTTGAACTCCCGCTTGTCGGTCAGCGTCACAATCACTTCGTCCGCCCCCTCCACCACGTGGGCGTTGGTCATGACATAGCCGTCAGGACTCAGAATGAACCCCGATCCCACGCCACGCGGCTGCTCTTCGGGCTGCGGACGCTGCGGCCCCTGCTGGCGTGGAATGTTGGGCACCGGGACACCAAAACGCCGGAAGAACTCCAGCATGTCTTCATCCATGCCTCCGATGGAGGGCCTCGCCGTCACCTTCTCGGTTGTGCGAATGTTCACCACGGACGGTCCCACCTGCTCGACCAGTTCGGTGAAGTCAGGCAAGCCACGCACCACGGCAGCAGGCTGGGCCTGCACCGAAGCGGGCGCCACCACCAAGCCTGCGCCGCCCATTGCCAAGGCGATAGCCATAGCGCAGGGCCACCATGCGCGCTTTGCACGGAGTTTCGTCATCATCAGCCTTTCTTTTCCAGACAATCCGCAACAGCGGGAATAGCAGTTTGTGAGAAAGCGGCGCGCATTGGTTCCCGTACACCGGGAACGGCACGCATCATTCGTCCTTGCGTTGGACGGACTCGATGAACCGCTGGAGCGTTCGGGCAGGAACTTCCCCCACAGCGGTCACCCAGGCGGTTTTGTGCACCTGCCGGCCCACCACTTGTGTGGCGCCCATACTGGCACTGCGCACAGATGCAGCATGGCGTGCCGCATCGAACGGCTCCACAAAGACGGAAAGCGTGGCCAAGCCGTCTGAGTAAATGCACTGCAATAGCGGGCCGGACGCCATGGCCATCACGTCTTTGCGATAGCAACCCTGGGAGACGAATCCGGTCACCGCCTTGCCCATGGTCCAGCCTTGCGCTTCGGCCGTCGTCCGCTGAAGAGGGACCTTTACGAGACGATACCCCTGCAAGTCCTCCATCATCTGTTCGATGCGCGACAGATCCGCCGGGACATCCAGATTCAGTTCCGAAAATGCCACCTGCTCCAGGAGCCGCCCCTCGCCGTCCAAGGTCTGCATCTTGACAACCAATCCAGACACACGATCCACCCAGATCTGGTAGCCGAATCGCCAGGCGTCACGGGGCTGGAATAAAAGCCGATCGGCATCCCTCCCGGCCACGCGCTCCTGCCCAAGCGCCCGCAGTGCGTAATGCTGCGAAGGATGGACACCCTTGGCGTCGGCAACACGCGGAAAAGCACCGGGCACGTCGCGCAGTTCGCTGCGTACCACACGGGCCTGCGGAAGGAAGGTGCGGACCTCCTCTTCGCGCCGGAAGACCACCCGTGGTGTTCCGCTCAGCGCCTCGACCCGCTCAATTTGCCGCGCACCCTCGCAGGCATGCCAGATCCGGGAACTGACCATGGCCCCATTGGAAGAAAGAACCACGAACGTGCCACGGTAGCTGCGAAACAGCGAAGCATGGTGCATGCGCGCAACCCACTCCGCCACGTCGCGTGGTTCGCCAGGGGTCGTTGGTGCGGGGCCTGACATGCAGTTCGCCGCAGCCACGCCACAGAGCATCAAACCGCCACACACCAACCACCATGACCGCAACCTGCGGCAGCACTGCATTACTCGCCACCGAATCACGCGCCTGGACTCCCTAGCCTAGACATTCCAACGATGAGCCCGACCCTTTAGCGCGCAGGCGCTTCAAACGTGGCGTTCCGCAGGAAGCCTGCCGGCATCTGCAGTGCAGTCGTGCTGCCAAACTGCTTGTGCGCCGCGAGCAACTCATCCAGACGCGGATCACGCAACATGACCTGTTGCCCATCAGGGCCGGCGGCTGTAGCCAGCAGAGCGGGCGCCGTGGCCGTCATGGCTGGCTGGGCCGCCGCCAACTGCGCGCCTGCCGCGCGGCCGTCACCTTCGGCGCCCAGATAAACACTCCATCCAACAGCCGCGATTGCGGCAAACGACGCGAACCCTGCCGCCACCTTCCAGCGGAACACTGCGGCGTTGGCTGCGTTGTCTTTCGTCTGCCCCGCCTTCATAGAGGCCACGTGACCTACTTCCACGGCCGCCAAACGGGGCGCCGGTTCGCGCGCCAGTTGCGTGCGCAGGCGGTCTACGAGTTCAAGGTCTCCCATACCCGCTGCTTCAGAACTGCGCAGGGTGTCACCTATCAAATGGTAGAGCTGCCACGTCGCCCTCCCCTCGGCGTTCGCGGCATAGGTGAGCGCGTGCGCAAATTCTTCGCCCTGCAACTCCCCATCGGCCAAAGCCGACAGCTGTTCTCGCATCATCATGTCGTCGTTCATGGTGTTTACTCGCCAAACCGCGCCATTGCCATTCACACGCCTACCACCGCTTGCCGGAGCGCTTCTCCAGCAAAGGCTTGACCCGCGCGGAAATTGCCTCGCGCGCACGGAAGATCCGCGAGCGCACCGTACCGATGGGGCATTCCATGGCTACGGCAATTTCCTCGTAACTCAACCCCTCGATCTCCCGCAGAGTCACGGCCTGCCGCAAATCCTCGGGCAATGCCTCCATGGCCGCATTGACAGCGGCAGCGATTTCCTGGGCCGCCAACACGGTTTCGGGGGTTTCGTCGCTGATTAGTTCACGATCCAGGAAGGAAGTTTCATCTTCGGAGTCGCTGCTGCCGCGAAGAGCGCTCTCCGTGACAACCGGATTGCGTTTCATGTCTACCAACGCCTTCTTGGCGGTGTTCACGGCGATGCGGTAGAGCCAGGTATAGAACTGTGCCTCTCCACGGAACTGGTGCAAGGCTCGGTAGGCACGCAGAAAGGTTTCCTGCGTGATGTCGGCTACCAGATCGGTATCGCGCACCATACGCCCCACCAGGCGCTCGATGCGCCGCTGGTATTTGATGACCAGAAGTTCATAAGCCCGCTGGTCCCCCGCGACGGTGCGCTCGACCAATCGCAGATCACTGTCGGCGGGCTCTTGGGGCGCGGGCGATGGGGTCGTCATGTCTTGTGGGATGCTCCGCCACCCTGCGGGGGTGGCATTCCGTCGGTTGTCTGCTTCGCGGGCGCGCCAGCCAGGGAGCCGCCACGGGCGCGCGAATATACCGCACGCCGCAGAGCCGGCCATTGGAGAGGGTCGCTCCTGCATTCCATCCACAGCCATTGCCGTGTGTGGGATGCCCCTTGCACGGAAAGCATCAGGATGGTCTGAAAGTCAAGATGCACCGCGGGTGACTGATCCACGGGCATACGTATGCCCGTTCGCCCAGTCTCCAACCACCATAGGCTGCCATCCCACACCAAAAAGCCTTCCGGCAGGCGGTGCCAGAAGCGCCAGGCCGCCGCCATACCCAACACCCAGGCCACAGCGCCAACCCAGGCGCGCATGGCCAGGTCGGGCTGACGTCCATGGGATAGCAACCAGACCGATAGACAGGCCATGCCGGCCAGCGCCAACACGACAAGGGTGCGGGCCACCACGAGCGAGCGGCCATAGGGGTAGCGAACGGCGGGAGCGTGCAAGGACTCACGCATGGCGGACGTTAGCCAAACACTGGTGAGGACGAGCCCGCCCGATGATCCAGAGACTCGCGGACGCGCCGGCCGCCGCGCCAGGCCCGATCAATCAGACGCGCCGAAACACCAGCGTTCCGTTGGTGCCACCAAAGCCAAAATTATTCTTGACTGCGATGTCGATCTTCATGTCCCGCGCCGTGTTGGCACAGTAGTCCAGATCGCACTCCGGATCCTGCTCGAAGATATTCGTGGTAGGAGGCACCTTCTGCTGGTGCAAAGCGAGTACGGTGAACACACTCTCAATGCCTCCCGCTCCACCAAGCAAATGCCCGGTCATCGATTTGGTCGAACTCACCACCATCTTCTTGGCATGGTCACCCAGTGCCGCCTTGATGGCATTGGTTTCGTTGAGATCCCCCAGCGGCGTGGACGTGCCGTGCGCATTGAGGTAATCCACCTCGTCGACATTCACGCCGGCATTGCGCAGTGCGGCAACCATGGCACGCCGCGGGCCATCCATATTGGGTGCCGTCATGTGCCCGGCGTCAGCGCTCATGCCATAGCCCAACACCTCGGCGTAGATGCGCGCGCCACGCGCCTTGGCGTGTTCGTACTCTTCCAGCACCAGAACCCCCGCACCCTCGCCGAGAACGAAGCCATCGCGGTCCTTATCCCAGGGGCGTGACGCCGTCTGCGGATCATCGTTGCGCGTGGACAGGGCACGCATGGCTGCGAAGCCGCCCACACCCAGGGGCGAGACGGTGGACTCCGTACCGCCAGCGACGATCACATCGGCATCCCCGTATTCGATCTTGCGGGCCGCTTCGCCGACGCAATGCAGGCCCGTGGTGCAGGCTGTGACCACCGATAGGTTCGGTCCCTTGAAGCCGAAGCGCATCGACACCTGGCCAGCCACCATGTTGATGATGGATGCAGGGACGAAAAACGGCGTGATGCGGCGCGGCCCCCGGTTGGTCAACTCCGCATGCGTGTTCTCGATCAGCGGCAGTCCGCCGATGCCGGAACCAATGATGCAGCCGATGCGGGTGGCCAATTCATCGTCCAGCGCCTCGCCCGTGGGCAGACCAGCGTCGCGCACTGCCTCTTCGGCCGCCGCGATACCGTAATGGATGAACGTATCCATCGTGCGCGCATCTTTGGCACTGATGAAGGAGTCCAGGTCAAAACCCTTGACCTCGCCAGCTATCTTGCAGGCAAAGTTCGTCGTATCGAACTTGGTGATGAGGTCTATGCCGGATTTCCCGGCGAGGATGTTGGCCCAGGCATCGGCCACCGTATTGCCAACGGGGGTGATGCAACCCAGGCCGGTCACGACAACGCGACGACGGCTCATGCGCTAAACCTTTGCTGATGGGATGCCGCGCCCCAGGGAGTGCGGGGCGGCAGCGACTTAGGCCTTCTGGTGGGTATTGGCGTAGTCGATGGCGTTTTGCACCGTCGTGATCTTCTCTGCGTCTTCGTCAGGGATCTCGATGCCGAACTCGTCTTCCAGCGCCATCACCAGTTCCACCGTGTCCAGCGAGTCGGCACCCAAATCTGCCACGAAGGCTTTTTCGTTGGTGACTTGGGACTCTTCAACGCCGAGTTGTTCGGCAATGATTTTTTTGACACGTGCTTCGATATCGCTCATGGTTTCCCTCAGGGGGTTGTGAATGAATCCGCGATTCTAGCCGCTCCGGGTAAAGCCCCGTAGCAGCCCGCCGTACGGACAAAGCGGCGTCAACTGACTTTAATTACATGTACATGCCGCCATTGACATGCAACTCCTGTCCCGTCACATAACCTGCACCAGCCGAGGCAAGGTAAGCCACGGCATGGGCGATGTCACTGGGCTGCCCCAATTCGCCCATGGCGATCTGGGATTTCAGCGCTTTTTTCTGCTCTTCCGGCAGATCGGCAGTCATGTCGGTGGCAATGAAACCCGGAGCCACGCAGTTCACCGTGATGCCGCGGCTGCCCAGTTCACGCGCCAATGCACGGGTCATACCTGCCACACCAGCCTTCGCGGCCGCGTAGTTGGCCTGTCCGGGGTTGCCCGATGCGCCCACCACGCTGGTGATACTGATGATGCGCCCAAAGCGCTGTTTCATCATGGGCCGAATAGCCGCACGACTAACGCGGAAAACGGCCTTGAGATTGGTGTCAAGCACGGCATCCCAGTCGTCGTCCTTCATGCGCATGGCCAGGGTGTCACGCGTGATGCCCGCGTTGTTCACCAGCACATGCAGGCCCCCATGCTCCTTGACGATGGCATCCACCAGCGCGTCCACGGCTGCGCCGTCGGTCACGTTCAGTTTGACGCCCTTGCCGCCGTAGGCCGCCAGGGCCTGGCCGATGCGCTGCGCGCCTTCATCTGTGGTGGCCGTACCAATCACGCGCAAGCCCCGCTGGCCGAGCTCGGCGGCAATGGCGGCTCCGATGCCGCGGGTGGCGCCGGTAACCAGCGCAATCTGGGGAGAGGCGGATTCACTCATGCCAGCAGTTCCTTGGTTTCGGCCAGCGTGGCCGGGTCAAACAGTGAGGCGCCAACCAGTTCGGGGTCGATGCGCTTGGTCATCCCGGCCAGCACCTTGCCGGGCCCGCATTCGATCACATGCGTCACGCCACGCGCCTTCAGCGCCTGCACACACTCCACCCAGCGCACCGGGCCGAAGGCCTGCCGATAGAGTGCATCGCGGATGGCATCTGCGTCTTGCTGCACCGCGACGTCCACATTGTTGACCACGGGAATGCGCGGAGCGCCCAGTTTCAGTGCAGCGAGCGCGGCACGCAGTTTTTCTGCGGCGGGCTTCATCAGGCTGGAGTGGAAGGGCGCCGACACCGGCAGTGGCAGTGCGCGCTTGGCGCCCGCTGCCTTGAGCACTTCGCAGGCTTTCTCCACGCCCGCCTTGGTACCCGCAATCACGGTCTGAGCGGGATCGTTGAAATTCACGGCTTCCACCACATCGGTGGAGCCAGCACCAAAGCTGGCCGTAGCCTCGGCGCAACCTGCGATCACCTTGGCTGACTCCAGCCCGAGGATGGCCGCCATGGCGCCTGCACCCACTGGCACGGCCTCCTGCATGGCGGCGGCACGCAGGCGCACCAGCGGGGCTGCCTGGGCCAGGCTCAAAACCCCCGAGGCCACCAACGCGGAGTATTCGCCCAGGGAGTGCCCGGCCACGGCAGCCGGCAGTGCCCCGCCCTCAGCGCACCACACGCGCCAAGCCGCAATCCCGGCCACCAGCATCACCGGCTGGGTGTTGGTGGTAAGGGCCAGCGCCTCCTTGGGCCCCGCATGAATCAACGCACCGACGTCTTCGCCGAGCGCCTCTGAAGCCTCGCGCAGCGTCTCGGCCACCACGGGATGGTCACCCCAAGCGTCCAGCATGCCCACCGACTGCGAGCCTTGGCCGGGGAACACAAATGCAAAAGTTTTCGACATGGTCAAACAGTTCAAGACAAAAGCGGCTCCAGCGCTTGCACAGCAAGCGCAAGCAGCTACATTTTCAGGAGCACCGCACCCCAGGTGAAGCCGCCGCCCACCCCTTCCAGCAGCACCGTCTGGCCCGGCTGGACCTGGCCATTGCGCACGCCATGGTCCAGTGCCAAGGGAATGGAGGCGGCCGACGTATTGCCGTGCTGATCCACCGTGACCACCACCTTGTCCATGGACAGCTTCAGCTTACGCGCCGTGCTCTGCATGATGCGAATGTTGGCCTGGTGGGGGATCAGCCAGTCGATATCGGCGTCGGTCATGCCCGCCTTGTCCAGCGTGGCCCGCGCCGCTTTCTCCAGCACGCCGACGGCCAGCTTGAAGACGGCCTGGCCATCCATCTTGAGCAAAGGGTCGCCCAGAATCTGGCCGCCGTAGACGTTGCCCGGCACGCAGAGGATGCCGACATGGCTGCCATCGGCATGCAGGTCGCTCGCAAGGATGCCGGGCGCTTCCGAGGCCTCCAGCACCACTGCGCCGGCGCCGTCGCCGAACAGTACACAGGTGGTGCGGTCGTTGAAATCCAGAATGCGGCTGAAGACCTCGGACCCCACGACCAGCGCGCGGCGCGCTCCCCCGGAGCGGATCATGGCATCGGCCACCGTGAGTGCATAGACGAAGCCGCTGCACACGGCCTGCACGTCGAAGGCGGGGCAGCCATTGGCACCCAGCTTGTTTTGCAGAATGCAGGCGGTGGAGGGAAACACCATGTCCGGTGTGGACGTGGCGACGATGATCAGGTCAAGATCTTGCGCCTGGCAACCGGCGGCCTCCAGCGCGCGGCGCGATGCCTCCAACGCCAGGTCGCTGCTGGTGACGTCCCGGTCGGCGAAATGGCGTGCGCGGATGCCCGTGCGCTCCACGATCCATTCATCGGAGGTCTCGATGCCCTGCTGCGCCAGCTGGGCCACCAGGTCATCATTGGTTACCCGGTGCGGCGGCAAATAGCTGCCGGTGCCGGTAATGCGTGAATAGCGTGTCATTGGGGGAGGCACGGCCGGTCAGGAAGCGGGCTGGGCGTCTGCGGCTGCCAGCAAAGGCGCCGCATGCGCAACCCGCGCGCGGACGCGGTCGAGCAGGTTGTTGCGGGCCGCATCATACGCCCGGATCAAAGCCTGCTCGAAAGCCAGCACGTCGGCCGAACCATGGCTCTTGAACACGAGCCCCCGCAGTCCGAGCAGGGCGGCACCGTTGTAACGCCGGTGATCCATGCGCCTCATGATGGCAGATAACACCGGATAAGCGACGATGGCAGCCATTTTCGTGAAAATGTTGCGCGAAAACTCCTGTTTGAGCGCTCCCGCAATCATCGATGCCACGCCCTCACTGGCCTTGAGTGCCACATTGCCAACGAAACCGTCACACACCACGATGTCCACAGTGCCCTTGAAGATGTCGTTGCCTTCCACATTACCGTGAAAGTTCAGGTCGCCGGATTTGGCCGCAGAACGCAGCAGTTCACCGGCTTTCTTGATGACATCGTTGCCCTTGATGACCTCTTCGCCAATGTTCAGCAATCCTACGAGCGGTTCATCGCGGTCCTGCAGCACCGACACCAACGCAGATCCCATGACAGCGAATTGCAGCAAATGCTCGGCCGTGCAATCGACATTCGCGCCCAGGTCCAGCACGGTGGTGGCACCGCCTTGCGCATTGGGCATCTGGGTGGCGATGGCGGGGCGGTCGATGCCGTCCAGCGTCTTGAGCAGATAGCGCGCGATGGCCATCAGCGCACCAGTGTTACCGGCGGAGATGGCCGCATGCGCCACGCCATCCTTGACTTGCTGGATGGCCACGCGCATGGAGGAGTCTTTCTTGCGACGCAGCGCGACCTCCACCGCATCGTCCATCGTGACCACCTCCGACGCCACGACATGCGTCACGCGCTCGTGTACCAGACCCTGCAGGCTGTCCTGCCCACCCACCAGAATCAGGCGTGCGTCAGGGTGATGCTCCAGGAACTGTCGGCACGCGGGAAGCGTGACGCTGGGGCCATGATCGCCCCCCATGCAGTCAACAGCCAGTGTGATCATCGGCAAATCGTCAAGCCGTCAGGCGGCCGTAAATAAATGGGCCATTTTGGCGCATGCCAAAACGACAAAGGCCCGCGCTACTTCTTTCGTAGCAGCGGGCCCGGAGGGTGCGCAGCCTGGATCAGGCTTCGGATTTGTTCTTCAGTACCTGACGGCCGCGGTAGAAGCCGTTGGGGCTGATGTGGTGGCGCATATGGGTTTCGCCGGTCGTGGGCTCCACGGCGATGCCAGGCACCGTCAGGGCATTGTGCGAACGGTGCATGCCGCGCTTGGAGGGAGACTTCTTGTTTTGCTGAACAGCCATGATCGGCTCCTAGGGTCTTGAAAGGGTTGGTGAAAAACGCGATCAGCCCATTGAAGACACGAGGGGATTCGCGCGAAGCCCTCGATTATATCTCAAATGGTTTTTGATCGAAACCGCCGAACGGGCCGTTTCTCAGGCGTCCGGATTGTCCTTGCGAAGCCCTGCCAGGGCTGCGAACGGATTGGGCTTGTCGGCACTGGCCTGCTCGAAGTCCTCGTCGCTGGAGGCCAGCGTGACATCTGTCGGGCATTCCTCATGGCGCGGCACCACCGGCAGGGCCATGAGCAGTTCGTCTTCGATCAGCTCGCGCAGATCGAACTCGCGGCTCAATGCCAGCAGATCCTCATCGCTGTCGCCATCCAGTGCCTCGGCGGTGGCTTCATCGGCCACGAAGCGGAATTCGCGCTCCACCTCCAGGGGCACGTCCACGGAATGCAGACAGCGCTGGCAGGTCATCGGCAAGGTGGCGCTGGCTTTCAGACGCAGCCAGACCTGGCCGCCCACGCCGTGCGTGGTGCGCACTTCGCCGTCCGCCGCCCAATCCACGCGCAAATCCGGGTGCAGCCCCTGCGCCTCCTCGGCCAGACGCTTGTATTTGAGCAGCGTGTCATGACCGGACAGGTGAGCGCCGGCCTGTGCAAAAGCCTTGACGTCCAGCCGGTCAGGGGAGTGTTCCTTGGTCATGCTGGGCAGTGTAAGAGAATCCAGGCATGCCGGATTTCTCCCCCCTGTCCCGCTCCCTGGTATTGGGATCGACCTCGCGCTACCGGCGCGAACTCCTGGCCCGACTGGGCCTGCCCTTCGACGTGGCTGCCCCCGCGGTGGACGAGACACCGCGGCCGGACGAAGCCCCGCGCGCGCTGGCACTGCGCCTGGCGCTGGCCAAGGCGCGCGCCGTGGCCAGCCTGCATCCGCAGGCCATCGTGATCGGCTCCGACCAAGTGGCAGACCTGGACGGCGAGCCGCTGGGCAAGCCCGGCAACCACGAACGCGCCACCGCCCAGTTGCGCCGCATGCGTGGCAAGACCGTGGTGTTCCACACCGCTGTGGCGGTGGTCTGCCAGGACTGCGGCTTCGAGCAGGTGGACCTGGCGCCGGTGCGGGTGCGCTTTCGTGACCTTTCGGACGACGAGATCGAGCGCTATCTGCGTGCCGAGCAGCCGTACGATTGCGCCGGAAGCGCCAAGAGCGAGGGCCTGGGCATCGCGTTACTCGACGCGATCGACAGCGACGACCCCACCGCCCTGATCGGGCTGCCCTTGATACGCACCTGCCGCATGCTGCGCGCCGCAGGGCTGGTGCTGCCATGAGCGAAAGCACTGCAACGGTTGGCTCGACCCCGGCTCGGGGCACCCTGTATCTGGTGCCCGCGCCGCTGGACTTCGGCTGCGAGAGCCAGGCGCCCCTGACCGAAGCCCTACCGGAGGGCACGTTGCGCCAGGCCGCACACCTCACCCATTGGATTTGCGAGAACGCCAAGAGCTGCCGCGCCTACCTCAAGCGCGTGGACGCGCTGCACCCGCTGGGGGCGCCGCTGCAGGCGCAGCAGATCACCGAACTGCCGCGCGAAGTGCACAAGAAGGGCGACCACGGCGCCCGGGGCCATGCATCGTTCGACGCACGTCCGCTGCTGGCGCCGGCATTGGCAGGGCACGACATGGGCCTGGTCAGCGAGGCGGGCATGCCCGCCGTCGCCGACCCCGGCAGCTCCGTGGTGCGCGCGGCGCATGACCTGGGGCTGCGCGTGGTACCGCTGGTGGGACCGGTGTCGCTATTGCTGGCACTGGCAGCCAGCGGACTCAACGGCCAGAACTTCGCCTTCGTGGGCTATCTGCCGCAGGACGCAGGCGAGCGCACCAAACGCCTGCGCGAGCTGGAAACTCTGGCCCACAAGCAGGGCCAGACACAGCTTTTCATCGAGACGCCTTACCGCAACGCCGCACTGTGGCAGGCGCTGCTGCAGGGGCTGCAGCCGCAGACCCGGCTGGCGCGCGCAAGCGGCCTGACGCTGGCCGATGCGCAAGTTGCCAGCCACACGGTGCGCGAATGGCGCCAACACACCGCCGGCACGCCGGACAACCGCGTACCCACGGTCTTCGCCATCGGTGCGTAGGCCGCACGTACGGCCCCGGTTGATTCAAAAATAATAGCTTGCAGCGCTTGATAGATAAGCGCTGGAGCCTGATTTAACCCAATATCAGCGCAGCTGCGGCAGCTGCAGCGCAGCCAGGCCCTTCACGGCGCCCATGCCTACCGCGGCGCCAAACTTCTTGGCCAGGCGCTCGGCCACGTTGTCACGGCGGGTGTAGTCGATCACGTCCTCGGCCTTGACCACCTCGCGCGCCACGTAGTCCAGGTTGCCCAGTTGGTCGGCCAGTCCCATCTCCACCGCCTGCTGGCCCGTCCAGAACAGGCCGCTGAAGGTTTCGGGCGTGACCTTGAGCCGGTCGCCCCGCCCCTGCTTCACCACGCCGATGAACTGCTGGTGGATCTGGTCGAGCATGGCCTGGGCGTATGCGCGCTGGGTTTCGGTCTGGGGGCTGAACGGATCGAGAAACCCCTTGTTCTCACCGGCGGTGAGCAGGCGGCGCTCCACCCCCAGCTTTTCCATGGTGCCGGTGAAGCCGAAGCCGTCCATCAGCACGCCGATGCTGCCCACGATGCTGGCCTTGTCCACGAAGATGCCGTCCGCCGCCGCCGCGATGTAGTAGGCCGCCGAGGCACAGGTTTCCTCGACCACGGCATAGACGGGCTTGTTGTACTTGGCCTTCAGGCGCACGATCTCGTCGTTGATGATCCCCGCCTGCACCGGACTGCCGCCCGGCGAGTTGATGAGCAGCACCACGGCCTGCGAACCCGCATCCTCGAATGCGCTGCGCATGGCGGCTACGACAAATTCGGCGCTGGCCTCGGCGCCCGCGGCGATCTCGCCCTTCACGTCCACCACGGCCGTATGCGGCGTGCTCTTGCTGGTGGCGGTCATTTCGCGCGAAAGCGCGGCCCAGATCACCGCGCCCGCCAACAGGACCCACGCCAGGCGCCAGAAGTTGCGCCAGCGGCGCGCCGCGCGCTGCTCGGCCAGGGTGCCGAGCACCAGCTTCTCCAGCGTCTCGCGCTCCCAGCCGGGGGCGGCTGCGGCCTTGCTCGCTTCATTTTTTGTGGCTTGTTGCGCCCACAGGTCGGGCGCTGCGGGCGGATTTCCCTCAAATCCCGTGGGTTCGGTGCGGTTGGGATCGGTCATGGAGTCAAAACTCTACGGTGTGCAGATGGAGGGCAGTATGCCAGCGCACCCGGCCCCCTTCCTCGGACAAGGAGATCTTCACCAGCCCGCCGCGGCACGGACCGCCAGCGCAGGCTCCCGTGTCGGGCTGGTAGGCCGCGCCATGCGTGGCACACAGCAGCCAGCGGCCGGTGTCGTCGAAAAACTGACCTTCCTGGTAGTCCATCTCCATCGGTACATGGGTACAGCGGTTCAGGTAGGCGTGCACGCGGCCCTGATAGCGGATGGCGAAAGCGCGGCAGATCTGGCCGCAGTAGCGCACGTCGAACGCCACGGCGCGGCCGCCATCCACCAGTGCCTCGCTGGGGCAGAGGTCGATGCGTTGCTCCACCGGAGTCGCCATTACGCGTGCTCCTGCAGCCAACGGTGCAGATCGGCCACGGACGAAGCCACGCACAGCGGCCCCAGTTCGGCAAAGCCCGCCGTGTCGTGCGCGCCATAGCCCACGCCCACGCTGGCACAGCCCGCGGCGCGGGCCATTTCGAGGTCGTGCGTGGTGTCGCCGATCATCAGCAGGCGCTCGGGCTCCACGCCGAACTCGGCCATCAGTTCCTGCAGCATCAGCGGGTGCGGTTTGCCGGCGGTTTCGTCCGCGGTGCGCGAACCGTCGAACATGCCGCGCAGTTGCACCTGGTGCAGCACCTGGTCCAGGCCGCGTCGGCTCTTGCCCGTGGCTACGGCCAGCAGGTGGCCGCGCGTGCGCAGGCCCTCCAGCATGGGCAGCACGCCGTCGAACAGGCTCAGGTCGTCCTGGTGCTGCAGGTAGTGGTAGCGGTAGCGGTTGCCCAACTCCGTATAGCGCTCGCGCGGCACGTCGGGGGCCGCATGGGCCAGGGCCTGCGGAAGCGCCATGCCGATCACCCAGGCGGCGGCTTCATCCGTAGGCACGGTGCCGCCCACATCGCGCACCGCATCCTGAATGCTGCGCACGATGATGGCGGTGGAGTCAAACAGCGTGCCATCCCAGTCGAAGGCAATGAGATCGAATCGGCGCGGGCGGAAATCAGGCATGTGCGGGGTCGTCGGAAAGGAAGGCGGTCAGTTCGGGCGGCAATTCGGCGCGCAATTCCAGGCGCTCGCCGCTGGCCGGGTGGTCAAACTGTAGCCGCCATGCGTGAAGGAACATGCGCTTCAAGCCTTGCTTCTGCAGGCGCCGGTTCAGGTCGAAGTCGCCGTACTTGTCGTCGCCCGCGATCGGGTGGCCCTGGGAGGACAGGTGCACGCGGATCTGGTGCGTGCGCCCGGTCTTGATGGTCACCTCCAGCAGGCTCATCGCCGGCAGGCCTTGCAAGGGGCGCGGCGCGAGCTGGCTGCGCACCTTGACCAGGGTGACGGAGCGCATGCCGTCCGGGTCGTCGGGCGTGGTCACGCGCACGCGGCGCTCGCCATCCTCCTGCAGGTATTTGTGCAGCGGCGTGTCGATGACCTTCTTGTTGCCGGGCCAGTGGCCGGTGACCAGCGCCAGATAGGTCTTGCCCGTCTCGCGCCCCCGGAACTGGTCCTGCAGATGTGTGAGCGCCGAGCGCTTCTTGGCCACCAGCAAAATGCCCGAGGTCTCCCGGTCCAGCCGGTGCACCAGTTCCAGGAAGCGCGCCTGCGGGCGCGCCTGGCGCAACTGCTCGATCACGCCAAAGCTCACGCCGCTGCCGCCGTGCACGGCCGTGCCGGCGGGCTTGTCGATGGCGATCAGGTGCTCGTCTTCCAGCAGGATGGGGAATTCGCGCGCGGGTGCGGGGCGCTCCGCCTTGTCCAGCACCTTGTCGGACACGCGCACGGGGGGCAGACGCACCAGGTCGCCCGGTGCCACGCGCGCGTCGGCGCTGGTGCGCCCCTTGTTCAGGCGAACCTCGCCGCTGCGGATGATGCGGTAGACGTGGGTCTTGGGCACGCCCTTCAGGTGGCGGATGAGGAAATTGTCGAGCCGCTGGCCCGCGGATTCGGCGTCGACCTCGACGATGCGGGCCGCCGGGGCTTCTGGCGAGGTGCGGCCAGCGGCCGGTTTGCCCCCTATAATGTGTTTCACCTGCGCGACGAATGTGTAAGTGGTTGATTTGTCTGGAGTTTAATGGACCCAGCCCGGCTCGGCGCGCAGCATGGTTGATGCCAACGGGCGTCATGCGCGCAGATTGCAGGCCGTTTGCCTGCGAGGTCCGCATGCCGGCCGTGCAGGCTGACAAATCGAAACACTGAATCTACGGAATCCCAAGCTGGCCGCGCACCCCACCCGGGCACTGCGGCCAGCGGATCAAAGCGAAAATCATGTGGGTGTTGCTGGCATGGATGGTGTCATTGTGGCGAGGGCGTCAGCCTTTGCCACGTGCACGCAAATCGCCACCAACACCCGCCGGTCAAGCGCCAATAGCTACATTTTTAGTAGCACGCCTGCGCGCTGACCGGCTCGCCCCCATCCACGCGCCACCACCCCGCCTGCTGAGTTAGCCAACCCAGCAGTCGTGGTGCATCCCGGCAATTCCCTCGTTTCGATGCGTCAGTCCAGGCATTTCCGGCTCGTGTAGAGCCTGTTTGGTTTGGAACCGGCGGTACGCGCCGCTGCAGCCCTGAGAGAGCGCTGCGCGCGGGCCGCCACGACACAACGAAAAGGAATTGCATCATGAAGCGGATGCTCATCAATGCCACGCAGCCCGAGGAGCGGCGCCTGGCCATCGTGGACGGCCAGAAGCTGCTGGACTACGAGATCGAGATCGAAGGGCGCGAGCAGCGCAAGGGCAACATCTACAAAGCCGTCGTCACGCGCGTGGAACCGTCGCTGGAGGCCTGCTTCGTTGACTATGGCGAAGACCGCCACGGCTTCCTGCCGTTCAAGGAAATCTCCAAACAGTATTTCGCCGAGGGCGTATCACCCAGCCAGGCCAGGATCCAGGACGTGATCAAGGAAGGCCAGGAGCTGATCGTCCAGGTCGAGAAGGAAGAGCGCGGCAACAAGGGCGCGGCCCTGACCACCTTCATCAGCCTGGCCGGCCGCTATGTGGTGCTGATGCCCAACAACCCGCGCGGCGGGGGCGTGTCGCGCCGCATCGAAGGCGAGGACCGCGCCGAGCTCAAGGAGGCGATGGACCAGCTGGAGTACCCCAAGGGCATGAGCATCATCGCGCGCACCGCCGGCATCGGCCGTTCCGCGCCCGAGTTGCAATGGGACCTGAACTACCTGCTCAAGCTGTGGACCGCCATCGATGGCGCCGCCAAGGCCGGCAAGGGCGCCTTCCTGATCTATCAGGAATCCAGCCTGGTGATCCGCGCCATCCGCGACTACTTCAACAGCGACATCGGTGACATCCTCATCGACACTGACGACATCTACGAGCAGGCGCACCAGTTCATGGCGCACGTCATGCCCGAGCATGCCGGCAAGGTCAAGCGCTACCGCGACGACGCACCGCTGTTCTCGCGCTTCCAGATCGAGCACCAGATCGAGTCCGCCTACGCGCGCACCGTGACCCTGCCCTCGGGCGGCGCCATCGTGATCGACCACACCGAGGCGCTGGTCAGCGTGGACGTGAACTCGGCACGCGCCATCAAGGGCGGCGACATCGAGGAAACCGCCACGCGCACCAACCTGGAGGCCGCCGACGAGGTGGCGCGCCAGATGCGCCTGCGCGACCTGGGCGGCCTGATCGTGATCGACTTCATCGACATGGAGGAGAGCAAGAACCGCCGCGAAGTGGAAAACCGCCTGCGCGACGCGCTGCGCCAGGACCGCGCGCGCGTGCAGTTCGGCACCATCAGCAAGTTCGGCCTCATGGAGATGAGCCGCCAGCGCCTGAAGCCCTCGCTGTCCGAAGGCGCACACATCCGCTGCCCGCTGTGCGACGGCACCGGCCACGTGCGCGACACGGAAGGCTTCTCGCTGCAGATGCTGCGCATGATCCAGGAAGAGTCCATGAAGGACAGCACCGCCGCCGTGCACTGCCAGGTGCCGGTGGAGGTGGCCAGTTTCCTGCTCAACGAAAAGCGCACCGAGATCGCCAAGATCGAACTCAAGCAGCGCGTCTCCGTGGTGGTGATCCCCAACAAGTCGCTGGAAACGCCGCACTACAAGCTGGAGCGCCTCAAGCACGACGACCCGCGCCTGGAAAACCTGGACGCCAGCTACAAGCTGGCCGACGTGGAGGAAGACCAGACCAAGGTCACGCGCCGCTCGCAGGAGCCCACCAACAAGCAGACGCCCGTGATCAAGGGCGTGTTGCCCGACGCACCGGCCCCTGTGGCCGAGCCGCGCCCCGAAGGCGCCGCCCGCGGCGCCACGCGCCCGCAGGGCCAGGGCCAGCAGCGCCCGGCAACGGCCCCCACGCCTGCGCCCCAGCGCCCGGCCGCCGCACCTGCGCCCGAGCAGGGCTTCTTCGCATGGATCAAGAGCCTGTTCGGCTTTGGCGCCGCACCCGCGCCCGCACCTGTGGCCGCCCCCGCGCAGACGCCCGCGGAACCCGGCGCACGCGGCGAAGGGCGTCGCGGTGAGCGCGGCGGTCGCCGTGGCGAACGCACTGGTGAACGCAGCGGCGAGCGTGGCGGTGAGCGCAATGGCAACCGCGAAGGCGGCGAAGGCCGCGGCCGCCGTGGCGAAGGCCGTGGCGGCGAGCGCAGCGCCGAGGGCCGCGAGAACCGCGAACCGCGTGAGCCACGCAATGGCCGCGACGGCGAACGCCGTGGCGAGCACGCGGAAGGCGAGAGCCGCCGCGAGCCGCGCGAAGGCCGTGGCGGCCGCGAGCGCGGTGAGCGCAACGCACAGCCGCCCGTGCAGTCTGCGGCCGACCTGGCCAACTCACCGGTCACGACCGATGCCGACGTGGCAGTGACCGAGGAGCGCACGGCACGCACCGGCGAGCGCGGTGAACGCCGCGAACGGGGTGAACGAGGCGAGCGCCGTGAGCGCGGTGGCGAGCGCCGCGAACGCGGCCCGCGCACCATCGACGCCAACGCCCCCGCCGCTGGCGCCGACTTTGCCGACACTGCGCCCCTGGCCGCATTGCCGGACATGGACCTGTCCGGCGCTGAAGTCGGTACGTCCGGCGCCGAGGCCCCCGCCGGCGAGGAGCGCCGCGAGCGCCGTTCGCGCGACCGCTATGGACGCGACCGCCGCGAACGTGGCGAGCGCGGCCCGCGCAATGCCGAGGCCAGCGCCACCGGGCCCGATGCCGAAGCGCCTGCCGCGCCGCTGATGGACCTGGACCTCCCCGCTCCCGCTGCGGCGGCCGAGGAAGACTCCGCCCCCGCACGCCGCAGCTATTTCGCCTCCGCTCCGGCATCTGCCCCGGCGGCAGCGCCGCAGGCCGCGCCCGAAGCCACGGCCGCAGTGACGCCACCCCCGGCCGCCGTGCCAGTCCCCGCACCGGCGCCCGCGCCCGTTGCAGCGGCACCTGTGCCCGCACCGGCTCCGGCTGCCACCGCGGTAGCGCCGGCAACCGGCGGCATGCCGCGCGTGCAGGCATTCACGCTGCCCGTGGACACGCTGCAGCAGGTGGCGCAGGCTTCGGGCCTGCAATGGGTGAATTCCGACGCCCAGAAGATCGCCGCCGCGCAGGCCGCGATTGCGGCCGAGCCCAAGCCCGTCCACGTGCCGCGCGAGCGTGCGCCCGTGGTGGTGCTGGATGAAGGTCCGCTGGTGCTGGTGGAAACCCGCCGCGACCTGGGTGCGATGCAGCTGCCGTTCGACCAGGACAACGCGGCCGCCTAAGCCCGCGCCATGGCAGAACACCGGGGGCGTCACGCCCCCGGTGGCGTTTTACGCTATCGATAAATGAGCTGCTGGCGCTTGATGGATAAGCCTTAGAGGCATATTCAGCTGATAGCCACGGCAGCTCGCACATTGGGAGTAATGACCGTGCTGTTCCTGCTGTCGCCCGCCAAGTCGCTGGACTACGACACCCCCCTGCCCGCCGGCCTGCCGCACACGCTGCCCGCGTTCGTGCCCGACGCACAGCGCCTGATCGCGGTGCTGCGCGAGAAGTCGCCGCAGGAAGTGGCCGCGCTGATGTCGATCAGCGACCCGCTGGCCGCCCTCAATGTGGCGCGCTATGCGGCCTGGCAGCCGCGCTTCACGGCCACCAACGCGCGCCAGGCCGTGATGGCCTTCAACGGCGACGTGTACGAGGGGCTGCAGGCGCAGACGCTCTCCCTCGAAGACCTGCAGTGGGCGCAGCAGCATGTCGCCATCCTGAGCGGCCTGTACGGTGTGCTGCGGCCGCTGGACCGCATGCAGCCCTACCGCCTGGAGATGGGCACGCGCCTGGCGACCGATGCCGGCGCCAACCTTTACCAGTTCTGGGGCGCGCGCATCGCCGAACACCTGAACCAGCGACTGGCCGCGGACGCCACGCCGGTGGTGGTCAACCTGGCTTCGCAGGAGTACTTCAAGTCCGTGGACCGCAAGGTGCTCAAGGCGCGCGTGATCGAATGCGTGTTCGAGGACAACAAGGCCGGCCAGTACAAGATCATCAGCTTCTACGCCAAGCGCGCGCGCGGCCTGATGGCGCGCTGGGCCATCCAGCAGCGCGCGGCCACCCCGCGGCGGCTGGAGGAATTCGACCTGGAAGGCTATGCTTTCCACCCGGCCTCGTCCCAGCCCGACCGGCTCGTGTTCCGCCGCCACGCCGCCGGCAGCTAGACGGGTTCCCCTCCTTTCCTGGAAGCCCCCCATGAACCACGCCGTCGAAACCGCGCACTATCCCGCCACCCAGGCCGTCGACCAGCCCTTCGAGGCCACCGTGCGCGAAGGCTGGGGCGTGTGGATCACGTTCATGCGCGAAGAATTCCTGAAAGCCACCTTCACCCGGCGCGCCGATGCGGAGGCGTTTGCCGCCCAGCACACGCATGGCGGCCAGCGGGGCCAGGTGCGGCGCATGTGGCTGCTGGTGAACGAGACGGCCGGCGAGGCTTATGCGCTCGCGTCCGACGGCGTGCAGCCGCTGCAGGGTGTAGACCTGGACTTTCGCCACCACCAGCGCCTGCAGACGCTGCGCAGCGACGTGCTGTCGCGCTTGAGCGATGCCGAACTGCAGGTGCTGGGCCTCAAGCGCACCTGAAACCCTTGCCCCGACGAAAGCCCATGCCAGATCACAGCTTCGCCTCCTCCCAGTCCGTTACGCCCGAGCTGCGCCAGTGGATCCTCGACCAGTCCGGCGCCGGCATCGCCACGCCCGCACTGATCGAGGCCATGCGCAACGCGGGCTGGGCCGATAGCGTTGCCGTGCGCGCGGTGGAGGAGGTACTGCGCGCGCATCTGGACGGCGCGGCGCAGCCGCAAGGCCTGCCGCCCGCCGTGCCGGTGCCCGAGCCCGACATCGCCGACGCGCCGCTCTTCATCGACGTGGGCGACCGCCAGGTCGAGGTGCTGATGTCGATGGCCCACCCGCGCGTGGTGCTGTTCGGCAACCTGCTGTCGCCCGAGGAATGCCAGGCCATCATCGATGCTGCACAGCCACGCATGGCGCGCTCGCTCACCGTGCAGACCACCACCGGCGGCGAAGAGGTGAACGCGGACCGCACCAGCGACGGCATGTTCTTTCAGCGCGGCGAGACGCCCGTGGTGCAGCGGCTGGAAGAGCGCATCGCCCGCCTGGTGCGCTGGCCCATCCAGAACGGCGAAGGCCTGCAGGTGCTGCACTACCGCCCCGGCGCGGAATACAAGCCGCACTACGACTACTTCGACCCCGACCAGCCCGGCACCTCCACCATCGTGCGCCGCGGCGGTCAGCGCGTGGCGACGCTGGTGATCTACCTGAACAACCCGCGCAAGGGCGGCGGCACCACCTTCCCCGACGTGCCCCTGGAGGTGGCGCCGCGCCAGGGTAATGCGGTGTTCTTCAGCTACGAGCGGCCCCACCCCAGCACGCGCACGCTGCACGGCGGCGCCTCGGTGATCGAGGGCGAGAAGTGGATCGCCACCAAATGGCTGCGCGAACGGGAATTCAAATGAAATGGGCCGCTAGCGCTTATTCGACAAGCGCTAGCAGCTATCCAATCCATAGCACACCATGAACACCCCGGAACACTCCCAGCTCGGCAAGGCCTCGGCCTATGCCGACCAGTACGACGCGTCGCTGCTGTTTCCCATCCCGCGCGCGGACAAGCGCGCCGAGATCGGCATCGACGGCAACGCCCCCTTCTTCGGCGCGGACCTGTGGACGGCGTTCGAGCTGTCCTGGCTCAACCTGCGCGGCAAGCCGCAGGTGGCCCTCGCCCACATCACCGTGCCCTGCGAGACGCCCCACATCGTCGAGAGCAAGTCGTTCAAGCTGTACCTGAACAGCTTCAACAACACCCGCTTTGCCAGCGAGGCCGAAGTGCGTGCGCGCATCCGCGCTGACGTGAGCGAGGCCGTGTGGCGCGGCGCCGAGCATCCCGGCACCGTGGGCGTGACGCTGCTGCTGCCCGAGGCCTTCGACCGCGAGCCCATCCACGAGCTGGACGGCCTGCTGCTGGACCGCCTGGACGTGGAATGCACGCGCTACCAGCCCGCGCCCGAGCTGCTGGCCGCACACCATGACGAGGCCCCGGTGACCGAGACGCTGGTGAGCCACCTGCTCAAGAGCAACTGCCTGGTGACCGGCCAGCCCGACTGGGGCAGCGTGCAGATCACCTACAGCGGCGCGCAGATCGACCAGGCCGGCCTGCTGCAGTACCTGGTGAGCTTTCGCAACCACAACGAATTCCACGAGCAGTGCGTGGAGCGCATCTTCATGGACATCTGGACGCGCTGCCGCCCCATCAAGCTGGCCGTGTACGCGCGCTACACACGCCGCGGCGGCCTGGACATCAACCCCCTGCGCACCAGCCACCCGCAGCAGCTGCCGCGCAACGTGCGCACCGCGCGGCAATAAAGCGGCAATCGCATGGCAGCAGCGCGCTCGTAGCAGCGCACGGCCCGGCACCGCCACGGCCCCATGCAGCCAGTAGCCGCGCGTGCCTTTTCACCGAAAGCGCCACGCGCTGGACGGCCCGTCAGCCCAGGCGGAACACATCCACGCTGCGGCCCAACGAGGTCACGCCTGCGCGCAGCGCCTGGGCCGCGGCGGCCGACTCCTCCACCAACGCGGCGTTCTGCTGCGTCACGCTGTCGAGCTGGACGATGGCCTCGTTCACCTGGCCGATGCCTTCGGACTGCTCGCGCGTGGCGGTCGTGATCTCCTGCACCTGGGTGCTCACGCGCCGCACCGCGTTCACCATCTCGTCGATGGTCCGGCCCGCCTGCGCCATGCGCCGGTTGCCATCGGCGATGCCATCCACCGTCTGGCCGATCAGGCCGCTGATCTCCTTGGCGGCGGTGGCACTGCGCTGCGCCAGCGCGCGCACCTCGCCCGCCACCACGGCAAAGCCGCGGCCCTGCTCGCCCGCGCGCGCGGCCTCCACCGCGGCGTTGAGTGCCAGCAGGTTGGTCTGGAAGGCAATGCTCTCGATCACGCCGATGATCTCGCCCATGCGCGCCGACGAGCGGCGGATGTGCTCCATGGACTGCGCCACCTCGGCGATGGCGGCGCCGCCGCGGCTGGCCACGGCCGTATTGCGCTCGCTCTCGCTCGCCATCTGCGCCGCCGCATCCGCCGTGTGGGCCACGGTGCTGGCCAGTTCCTCCATGGCGGCCGCAGTCTGCTGCAGGCTGCCGGCCTGCGCTTCGGTGCGCGCCGACAGTTCGCGTCCGCCCTGCGCCACCTGCGTGGCGGCGGCAGAAAAGCCCTGCACTTCGTTGCGCACATCGCCCACCACGGCGCGCAGGTTGATCTGGATCTGCACCAGACGGCGCATGAGCGCTCCCAGCGACGCCGAATAGTCGGTGCGCGCCGTGGTGGCCAGGTTGCAGCCCGCGATGTCGCCGGCAAACCGCTCGGCCTCCTCCAGCGCGGTCGAGAAGTGGCGGTGAATGTAGTTCAGCATGACGCCCGCGCCCAGCCCCAGCGCGGCAGCCCGCCACGCCACGGCCGCCCAGCCCGCAAGGCCCAGCACGTCGGGCAACAGTACGGCGATGGACAGCACCGCCAACGTAAGGGCCATGTGTGCCGTAAGGCCCAGGCGTACCAGGCGCTCCACCCAGCCGCGTGGGCCGGCGTGCAGCAACTCGCCCTCGCGCAGCACCAGCGTGACGCGGCCGGACTGGGCCTCGGCGCGCATGCGCGCATACAGTCGGCCGCGGCCACCTCGTCGGCCGATGGCTTCACCCGCACCGACATGTAGCCCACGGGCTTGCCGCGTTCCAGCACCGGCACCACGTTGGCGCGCACCCAGTAGTGGTCGCCGTTCTTGCGGCGGTTCTTGACCAGCCCCGTCCAGGGCTTGCCGCGGCCGATGGTGGACCACAGGTCCTTGAAGGCCGCCGGGGGCATGTCGGGATGGCGGACGAGGTTGTGCGGCTGGCCCATGAGTTCTTCATGGGAATAGCCGCTCACCCGTGCGAACGCGGGATTGCAGTGGGTGATTTCACCCCGGGTATTGGTGAGAGACACCAGCAACTCATCGGCGGGATAGTCATACCCGCGGCCCCGTGACCGGGACGTTCACACGCATGCAGAACCTCTGAAAGGACGAACGGCCCCTCTGCGGGGCCGTCAGGAATGTGAGTAAACGAGTGTAACTTTTATGAATTACCCCCTAGATTTACGTCAAGCAAATTCGCACCAACATGGTGCGACATCCCGACCCCATCAGAACAACGGCGCGCTTTCGCCCCAACCCGCCGCCTGCTGGGCAACGGCTGCCTGGGGCAGCAGGTTGCCCACGCGCACGCCCAGCAGGCGCAGGCGCTTGGTCAAGGGCACGCGTTTGAGGCACAGGCCCGCCACGCGGCGGATGGTGGCCGCGTCCTGGGTGAAGTCCGCCACCGTCTGGTCGCGAGTGGCGATCTTGAAGTCGTCGTAGCGCAGCTTGATGCCGATGGTGCGGCCCGCGTAGCCCTTGCGCTGCAGGTCCCCCGCCACCTGCTCGCACAGTGCGGTGAAGATGCGGCCCAGTTCGGCCCGGTCGTGCACCGCGTGCAGGTCGCGCTCAAAGGTGGTTTCGCGGCTCATGGAGACGGGCTCGCTCTCGGTCACCACCGCGCGCTCGTCGCGCCCCCAGGCCGCGTCGTGCAGCCAGGCACCGTAGGAACGCCCGAACTGCTGCATCAGCCACGGCAGCGGCCGCTGGGCCAGTTCGCCAATGGTGCGGATGCCGTGGGCGAGCAGCCTGGCCTCGGCCTTGGGGCCCACGCCGTTGATCTTGCGGCAGTCCAGCGGCCAGATCAGGTCTTGCAGGTCGCCTGGCTGCACGATGGAGATGCCATTGGGCTTGTTGAACTCGCTCGCCATCTTGGCGATGAGCTTGTTGGGCGCCACGCCGATCGAGCAGGTCAGCCCCGTGGCGTCGAAGATGCTCTTCTGGATCAGCCGCGCCAGCACCCGCCCGCCGTCGCGCTGGCCGCCCGCTACTCGCGTAAAGTCGATGTACACCTCGTCCACGCCGCGGTCTTCCATGACCGGCGCGATGGAGAGGATTACCTCTTTGAAAAGCCTGGAGTAGCGACGGTAGGCAGCAAAGTCCACCGGCAGCAGCACGGCCTGCGGACACAGGCGCGCGGCCTTCATCAGCCCCATGGCCGAGCCCACGCCGAACTGGCGCGCCGCATAGGTGGCGGTGGTGATCACACCGCGGCCCGCGTAGTCCTTCAGCAGCGCAAACGCCGCCACCGGAATATCCCCCGGCCGCCCGGCGTAGGCAGCGGCCAGCGCTTCGTCCTGCGGGCGGCGGCCGCCGCCGATCACCACGGGCAGCCCCTTGAGCTGCGGGTAGCGCAGCAGTTCGACGGAGGCGTAGAACGCATCCATGTCGAGGTGGGCGATGCGGCGATCAGAGGCAGTAGCGGTCACGGCCGCAATTGTCGCGCGCTGCGCGAGTCGTGCCGCCTAGGAAACTGGCGCGCCCCCCGGCGTGGGCCACCGCGCAAGGGCCGCCCCGCCGCGCTGGTGGCGTCCCCCTGCCCGCATTGCGCGGCAATGCGAGAGCGGGGGGAAGGCGCGAAGCGACTCAGGGGATGTTTCTCTTCACACGCCCTGTAGGCAGGTCAGCACCAACCCCACCAGCATCAACGCCATGCCGATCTTCTCGGGCCGCGTGAAGGACTCGCTGAACAGGCGGCGCGATACCAGGTAGCTGAACACCACCTCCACCATGCCCAGCGTGCGCACGGCGCCCGTGGTCTGCATGGCGTAGGCGGTGAACCACGCCAGCGACGCGGCCGCACCCATGCTGCCCGCCACCAGCGACATGCGCCACGCCGGCCACAGCGGCGCCAGGCCCCGCTCGTTCTTGAGCGCCACCCAGGCGCCCAGGCCCAGCGTCTGCAGCGTCTGCGCGATCAGCACGCCCCAGGCGCCCGACAGCCACGGCGTCTCGGCCCCTAGCGCCAGCGCCCCGCCGCGAAAACCCACCGAGGCGATCGCAAAGCTGGCGCCGCAGGCCAGGCCATAGAGGGCCGGGCGGCTCAGCCAGGCCGCAGGCGACAGCAGCTGTCCGCGCGGGGGCAGCGACAGCAGCAGCACGCCCAGCGTGGCCACCACCATCGCCAGCAGCGCGAGCGGCGTGGGCAGTTCGTGCAGGAACACGCTGGCGAACAGCGCCACCTGCAGCACCTCGGTCTTGGACAGGGTCACGGCCACGGCGAAGTTGCGCTCGGCCATGGCCAGCAGCAGGAAGGCCGTGCCCGCGATCTGGAAGAACGCGCCCAGCGCGATCCAGCCCAGGTAGGCGGCGCTGAAATGCGGCACGGCCGGCGGCTGCGCGGGCCAGGCGTACAGCAACGCCAGCCACACGCCGGCAAACGGCAGGCCGTAGAGAAAGCGCACCAGCGTGGCGGGCAGCGTGCCCAGCTCGGCGGTCAGGGAGCGCTGCGCGGTGTTGCGCACGGTCTGCGCCAGCGCGGCAAACAGCACCACGGGCACCCAGAGCCAGGGTGCAACGGCGGTCAGGGAGGAGGTCATGCGCCGCCGAGCATAGCCAGCGCCATCGCCGCGCAGCCCCTGCGATTGGCGAGGGGCGCCTCAGCCCATGGCGATGGCCATCCTGAATACCCGACGCCAAATCGGCCGCCAGCGCTTATCTACCAAGCGCCAGCAGCTATTAAGACAATAGTACGCGTCAGCTCTGCGGCGCGGTGGGATAGGTGCCGGGCACGAGGATGGAGCGGTCCACGTTCTGGATGTTGGTGTGGCCGCAGAAGGCCATGGTCACGTCCAGCTCCTTGTGGATGATCTGCAGCGCCTTGGTCACGCCCGCCTCGCCGAATGCGCCCAGGCCGTACACCATGGCGCGGCCGATCATGGTGCCGCGCGCTCCCAGCGCCCAGGCCTTGAGCACGTCCTGGCCGCTGCGGATGCCGCTGTCCATCCACACCTCGGTCTGCGAGCCCACGGCATCCACGATGGCTGGCAGCGCGTGGATGGCGGACGGCGCGCCGTCCAGCTGGCGCCCGCCGTGGTTGCTGACCACGATGGCGTCGGCGCCGTGCTGCACGGCCAGGCGCGCGTCCTCCTCGACCATGATGCCCTTGAGGATCAGCTTGCCGCCCCACTGCTCCTTCACCCAGGCCACGTCGGCCCAGGACAGGCGCGGGTCGAACTGCTCGTTGGTCCAGGCGGCCAGCGAACTCATGTCCGACACGCCCTTCACATGCCCCACCAGGTTGCGGAAGGTGCGCCGGCGCGTGCCGGCCATGCCCAGGCACCACTGGGGCTTGGTCATGAGGTTGATGATGTTGGCCAGCGTGGGCTTCGGCGGCGCGGTCAGGCCGTTCTTGATGTCCTTGTGGCGCTGGCCGATCACCTGCAGGTCCAATGTGAGCACCAGGGCACTGCACTTGGCGTCCTTGGCGCGCTGGATCATGCGGGCCATGGCATCGCGGTCGCGCATCATGTACAGCTGGAACCAGAACGGCGCGCTGGTGTTCTCGGCAATGTCCTCGATGGAGCAGATGCTCATCGTGGACAGCGTGAACGGAATGCCGAACTTCTCGGCCGCGCGCGCGGCGTGGATCTCGCCGTCGGCATGCTGCATGCCCGTGAGCCCCACGGGCGCGATGCACACGGGCATCTTGGCCTGCTGCCCCACCAGCGTGGTGGCCGTGGTACGCCCTTCCATGTTCACCGCCACGCGCTGGCGCAGCTTGATGGGGTGGAAATCGTCTTCGTTGGCGCGGTAGGTGCCCTCGGTCCAGGCGCCCGAGTCGGCGTAGTCATAGAACATGCGCGGCACGCGGCGTTCAGCGACCACGCGCAGGTCTTCGATGCAGGTGATTTTGGACAGGTCGGCCACGGCAAATCCCTCGGGCTGTGCGAGCATGCCGCGCCTGGAGCGCCAGCGAATGGCCGGTGCCTTCCCAGTCCGGCAGGCTCTTGGTGAGTGCGTTGACGGAAAAGCGTGGATCGTAGTCCCAGCCCGGCGCCGCGTGCTTGAAGGATTTGAGCGCGCTGTGAAAATTTTGCAGCGCGGGCGCGGGCGCGGGCACCAGGCACCGGGCTCGCACGTGCCGCTGCGTCAGCGCCGCGCGCGCACGCCCGCGCCGCGCACCTCGATCTGCACCTGGTCCAGTACCTTGCCCTGGGCGTCCATCAGCTCCACGCGGTGGCGGCCCGGCCAAGGCAGCCATGCCCACTGCGCGCCGCTGCCGGCCATCCGCCCGTCGATGCGCCAGCGCACCGCCGCGCGGCCCACACCGCCCGCCGTGAATTGCAGGCGCTGGTGCGCGGGCGGAATGTCCGGGTCCAGCGCCACCACGGTGCCCGACGCCGGCGCCAGGATGCGCGCCGCTACCGCCTCAGGACTTGCATCATTTGTGCCTGTAACGCCCGTCTCGCTTGCGCCACCAGCTTCACTTTCGATAGCAAATAACGCTTGCTGCGTGCCGCCCATGAACCACTCCTGCCGCGCACCCTCCAGCGGCTGGCCACCGTCGCCCGGCCCGAAGCGCACCGCCTGCCGCACCAGGCCCTGTGGCGGGCGCGGCGCGCGGCTGGGCGTGCTGCGGTGCAGCCAGCCCATGACCTCGGCCCAGATGGGCGCTGCGCCGCTGGTGCCGCTCACGTCATGCATGGCGGCGCCGCTGGCGTTGCCCACCCACACGCCCACGGTGTAGCGCTGCGACCAGCCCACGGCCCAGTTGTCGCGCATGTCCTTGCTGGTGCCGGTTTTCACCGCCGTCCAGAAGCGCGTGGCCAGCACGCTGTCGGTGCCAAAGGTGCGCACGCGCGCGTTGGCATCCGACAGGATGTCCCCCACGATGAAGGCCGCGCCGGCATCCAGCGCCGGCGTGAACGCCGGGCGCTGCGCAGGCGCATAGGCCACGGGGCTCAGGCGCCCGCCGTTGGCCAGCGCACGGTAGGCATTGGTCAGGTGCAGCAGCGGCACCTCGCTGCTGCCCAGCGCCAGGCTGTAGCCGTAATAGCCGCCCGATTCCGGCAGCGGCAGGCCCAGGCGCCGCAGTTGCTCGAAGAAGGCGTCGGGTGTCACCATCACCAGCGTGCGTACCGCCGGCACGTTCAGCGAGGCGGCCAGCGCGGTGCGCGCGGACACCCAGCCCTTGAACTGGCGGTCGTAGTTTTGCGGGATGTAGAGCCCGCCGGCGGTGGCGATGTGCGCGGGCGAATCGTGCACCAGCGAGGCGGCCGTGAGCCGCCGCTCGGCAATCGCCTGCGCGTACAGGAAGGGCTTGAGCGTGGAGCCGGGCTGGCGCAGGGCCAGCACGCCATCCACCTCGGCCGCCTGGCTCAAGGGGCCGGACGAGCCCACCCAGGCCAGCACCTCGCCCGTGGCGTTGTCCAGCACCACCAGCGCGGCGTCTTCCACGTTGCGCCCGCGCAGCTCGCGCAGGTGGCGCGTGAGCGTGTCCACCGCCATGCGCTGCAGCGGCGCGCTGAGCGTGGCGCGCACGCGCTGCTGCGCACTGCCCGACGGCATGCGCGCCCCCTGGCGCAGCAGCTGGCGCGCAAAGTGCGGCGCGATGCCCTGGCTGGCGTCGAACGCGCGGCGCTGCAACGCGGCGGTGGTGAACAGGTCCAGCGCGTCGCAATCGGCACCCTGCGCGCCGCTGTGGCCCGCCCGTTGCATGTCGCGCAGCACGCCACAGGCGCGCCGGGCCACCAATGCGGGCCGCGCATTGGGCGCGCGCACCAGGGCCGCGGCCACGGCGGCCTCGCGCTCATCCAGGCCGTGCGCGGCTTTGCCGAACAGCGTGCGCGCCAGCGCGTCGATGCCCACGATCTCCCCGCGAAACGGCACCAGGTTCAGGTACGCCTCCAGGATCTGGTCCTTGCGCCAGCGTCGGTCCAGCACCTGTGCGGCCACGGCCTGCCCCAGCTTCTGCGGCACGCTGCGCCCACCGGGGCCCTGGCGCAAGAAATCGGCATCCGGGCCGTCGAGCAGCCCCGCCAGCTGCATGGTCAGCGTGCTGGCGCCGCGCGTGCGCTGGTTCCACAGGTTGCCCCAGGCGGCGGCCGACACCGCGGCCCAGTCCACGCCGCTGTGCTCGTAAAAGCGCCGGTCCTCGCTCAGCACCAGCGCCTGGCGCAGCGCGGGCGACACATCGGCCAGGCCCAGCCACTGGCCGCGGCGCACGGTGGCGTCGGTACGCAGGCGCTGCAGCACCTCGCCCTCGCGCGAAAGCACCAGGGTCTCGGACGAGCGGAAATCGGCGCGCACCTCATCGAACGTGGGCAGCGCCAGGCTGACGGTGCTGGCCAGCGCCAGACACGCCGCCGCGAGGGCGCGCCGCCACCTCACAGGCGCGTCACCGCGTGGCGCGCAGTGCGGCCGCATCACACCAGCGCTGCGCCACCTGCGGCGAGGTGGTGCATACCGCGTCGTGCGTGGCGGTGGTCACGGCGCGCTCCAGCAACTGGATGTCGGCCTCGTGCTGGCGCGCCACGTGCGGGTCCTCGAAGAAGATGGCGCGGTGGCAGCGCCGCTGCAGCACCCAGTCGGCAATCTGCGCGTCGCCGCCCAGCGGGCCGCTGTTGAAGCGCTGCACCCAGGGCGTATCGGCGGGCCAGCCGCGCGCCCAGGCCAGTTCGTTCAGGCGCTGGCCCGTGGTGCCCGTGGCCACGCGCTGGCGAAAGCGCGAGAGCAGCTCGAAGTTGCGCGCCGCAAAGTCCAGCATGGCGGACTTCATCGCATCGTGCGCGATCAATGCCAGCGTCTGCGCGCCGTAGTCATGGAAGCGGTCGGCGTTGCGGTCGGCCGGCAGGCCGGCATGCATGCGCTCCATCTCCACCCAGTCGCGCGCGCTGGCCACCGTGGACAGGAACGGCTTGCCGTGGATCACGCACTGGCGCTTGAGCGCCAGCGCCTCCGGGAAGATGGACGACGGGTCCACCGGGTCGATGAGGTAGATGGCGCCGTCCAGCGTGCGGCCCGGCTCGGGCATGCCCACCACCTCGGCCACGAGCTTCATCAGCCCGCCCTCGCGCCCATAGGGGTAGCGCACCAGCGGCCGGTAGCCCTGCAGCATGCCGGCGGCGGCGATCGCATCATGGGTGCGGCCCACGGTGTGCAGGCCCAGCCGCAGTTCGCGTATGCCCGCCTCGCAGGCGCGCAGGAAGGCGAACAGCGCCCCGTCTTCGGTATGGTGGTGCAAACGGTTGGCGGCTAGACCCATCAGCATGTGCAAAGGCTTTCAGACGAAGAAGAGGGACAACTGCCGAGCATAGTCGCAGCCGCACACGCCACCGCTGCCGCGGCCTTACCGACCACGCCACCAGGCGAAGAGCAGCACAGCCAGCAGCACCCACAGCATGACGATGATCGCCGCGGCCAGCCAGCTGCGCGGGCGTGCCAGCATGCGCGCGGCACGCTCGCGCGCGGCCAGCAGCACCGGCGGCGGCAGCAGGCGCAGCACCAGCGCCAGGCCCAGGGGCACGATGAGCAGGTCGTCCAGATAGCCCAACACGGGAATGAAATCGGGCACCAGGTCGATGGGGCTCAGCGCATAGGCGGCCACGGCCAGCGCCAGCAGGCGCAGCGCCCAGGGGGTACGGGGGTCGCGCGCAGCCAAATAGACGACGAGCACGTCGCGCTTGAGCGCACGCGCCCATTGCTTGGCGGTTTGCAGCAGTCCCATGGCGTGTTCAGGCGGGGTGATTCATCCAAAGGGCTGCATCGTACGAGCTGCCCCGCGCGGAAATGGCTTGATGTACATCAAAACCCCACTGGGATCGGGTGACGACAGTGGCTGCATTCTCCCTTCGACACCCTCCCCTGCCCCATGGCCAAGAAGTTTCCGCTGAACCCCGCGCATCCCGAGCGCACGTGCTGGGGCTGCGACCGCTACTGCGCCGCCGATGCCATGCAGTGCGGCAACGGATCGGAGCGCAGCCAGCATCCGGCGGAGCTGTTCGGCCCCGACTGGGCCGAGTGGGAGCCGCCTTCTGCCGGCGAGGCGCCTGCACAGCAGCAGCCCGCCGCATCACAGCCCGCCTGACCGCGCGGTCACTCATTCCAGCACCAGCAGCACGGGCTGGTGGTCTGATGCCTGCGTCACGCCATCGACCCGCACCGCACGCACCCGGCTCCTCAGCGAATCACTGACCCAGATGAAGTCACAGGCCAGCGGCTGCGGCGCATAGGTCTGGTCGAACACGCAAAACGTGGGCGGCTGTGGCGTGCTGGGGTGCAGCAGTCGCCATGCATCCCACAGCGGGGGCTGGCCTGCCTGACCCGCGGTCGCGCCCTCCTCGTCCGCCAGCGCAGCGGCCAGGGCGGCGTATTCGGGCTCGTGCGCCTGCAGGTTGAAGTCGCCGCACAGCACGGCGTGGGGCGTGTACGCCTTGGGCTGGAACGGCGAGCCGTCGGCCAGGCCCTGCGGCGGCTGCGCAGCCTGCGCGCAGGCCTGCAGGTGCAGCGCACGCAGCGCCAGCGCCTGCGCCATGCGCTGGGGCTTGGAGTAGTACTCCAGGTGCGTGGTCATCACGCGCACCGGGCCCAGCGCGGGGTCCTGCACGGTGAGCACGCTGCACAGGCGCGGCATGCTGCGCACGCCGGCATCGGGCGGGTATGGCAACGGGTGGTTCTGCAGCTGCAGCACGGGCAGGCGCGTGGCGATCAGGTTGCCAAAGCGCTGGCGGCCCGCGGCGGTCCACTCATCCACCGCCGCGCCAAAGAACACCTGCCAGCCTGCGGGCAGCGCGGCCTGCACCTGCGCCACCTGGTCGCCGGGCGCGCCGGCCAAGCCGGGGTAGTTCACCGCGATCTCCTGCAGGCACAGCACATCCACGTCGCCCAGCGCCACTGCGTATTGCACGATGCGCGCGGGGTCCACGCGGCCGTCCAGGCCGCGGCACCACTGGGTGTTCCAGGTGACGAGCTGCATGGTTTACTCCTGAAAACAGAGCTGCTCGCGCTTGCTGCACGGGCGCTGGAGGCTGATTTGTTTTGAATCGCTACTTGATGCCCGCGCGCATGAAGCTTTGCACGAACTGGCGCTGAAAGAGTATGAACCCGATGAGCAGCGGCGCGGTTGACATCAGCGTGGCCGCGGTGATGAGCGACCATTCCACGCCCTGCTCCACCGACGAGAACACCTGCAGCCCCACGGTGAGCGGGCGGGATTCCACGCTGTTGGTGATGATGAGCGGCCACAGGAAGTTGTTCCAGTGAAAGCTCACCGACACCAGCGCAAACGCGGTGTACACCGGCCGCGCCAGCGGCACGTATACGCGCCACAGGATCTGCAGGGCGCTGGCACCCTCCACGCGCGCGGCTTCATCCAGCTCCTTGGGAATGCCCATGAAGGTCTGGCGCAGCAGGAAGATGGCAAACGCCGAGGCGAAGTACGGCAGCCCGATGGCCACCAGCGAATCCACCAGGCCCAGGCGACCCATGGTCTTGTAGTTCTCCACCAGCAGGATGTCGGGCATGACCATGAGCTGCACCAGCACCAGCGCGAAGGCCACGTTCTGGCCGCGAAAGCGATAGCGCGCGAAGGCATAGGCCGCCAGCGTGGACAGCACCAGCTGCGCGGCCAGGATCATCGCCACCAGCACGGTGGTGTTGAGGAAGTAGCGCGCGAAGGGCGCGGCCTCCCAGGCGCGGCGGAAGTTCTCCAGCGTCCAGGGCGCCAGCAGGTCGAAGCGCGTGGCGTACTCCGCGGGGTGAAAGGCCGTCCACACCGCATAGGCCAGCGGCAGCAGCCACAGCAGGGCCAGCGTCCAGGCGGCCAGGGTGTCCAGCAGGGTGACCTGGTACAGCGTATTGGTTCTCATGGCGCGTCGCGCCCTCCTAAGGGATGAAACCGGCACCACCCAAGCCAGGGCCGCCGTGCAAGGGCCGCCCCGCCGCACGGGCAGCGTCCTCCTTCCCACGCGCAGCGTGAGAGAAGAGGGAAGCGGTGCAGCGCTCAGGGGGGTGTTTCACTGGTAATGCACCCGTTTGTCGAACACGAAGAACTGCACCAGCGCCACGCCGGCCAGCGCCACCACCAGCACCACCGTGAGCGCCGCGGCATAGCCCGTGTCCCAGAACTTGAAGCCCACCTCGTACAGGTGGTACAGCAGCAGCGTGGAAGCGTTGTCCGGCCCGCCGCGCGTGAGGATGAAGAGATGGTCCACCAGACGGAAGGCGTTGATCACGGCATTGACCAGCACGAACAGCGTGGTGGGCATGAGCAGCGGCCACTGCACGCGGCGAAAGAAGTACCAGCGCGACGCGCCCTCGATGGCCGCGGCCTCCTTCAGGCTGGGGTTCAGCGTCTGCAACGCGGCCAGGTAGAAGATCATGAAGAAGCCCGCCTCCTTCCACACCGCCACCACCGTGACGCAGGCCAGCGCCGTCGCCGGGTCGCCCAGCCAGTTGCGCGACGGCAGCCCGAGCAGGCTGGTGATCTGCTCCAGCAGCCCGTACTGCGGCGTGTAGAAGAACAGCCAGATGTTGGCCACGGCGATCATCGGCAGCACGGTGGGCGTGAAGTACGCCATGCGCACCCAGGTACGCCCGACCATGCGCTCATTCACCCACAGCGCCATGATCAGCGCCAAGCCGATGGACAGCGGAATGGTCGCGCCAGCGAACCACAGGTTGTTGCGCGCGGCCTGCCAGAACACGGGGTCGTCCACCATGGCCGCATAGTTCTCCAGCCCCACCCACACCCCCGCACGGCCGCCGCGGGGCGTGGAATGGAAGCTGTCGATCAGCGTGGCCAGCGTGGGCCAGTGCGTGAAGGCCACCAACAGGACCAGGGCCGGAAGCAGCATCAGCCAGGCGTGCACGGCACGCTGGCTGCTGCCCGCATCCGGCGTGCTGCGCATCACCGGCATGGGAGGCTCGCCCTTACTTGTAGCTGCGCAGGATGCGGTCGGCCTCGCGCTGTGCGTCCTTCATCGCTTGCGCCGAGGTCTTGGTGCCGTTCAGCGCGGCCTGGATGGCGTCGTTGAGCACCTTGGTCACACGCTGGTTGTCGTGCGTGGAGAACTCGGCCACCGATACCGGCAGTTGGTCGCGCGCCACCAGCGCGGGCGGGAAGTCCTGGCCGTATTTTTTGAGCGCCGGCGTGTCGTAGGCAGCAGGCGAGACGGCCACGTAGCCGCTGTCCATGCTCCACTGCGCAGCGCGCTCGGGCTGGGTGATCCACTTGGCGAACTCGAACGCGGCCTGCTGCTGCTCTTGCGGCGCCTTCTTGAAGATGTAGAAATTGCCGCCGCCCGTGGGCGAGCCCTTGCGCAGGTTGCCGGCAATCTGGGCCACGCCGAAGTCGAACTTGGCGTTGTTCTTCACGTTGGTCAGGTTGCCCGTGGTCGTGACGATGATCGCGGCCTTCTTCTCGAAGAAGTCCTTGGGCGTCGTGCCCCACTCCACCACGCCCTTGGGGTGCACGCCTTCCTTGGCCAGGTTGACCCAGAAGTCCAGCGCCTCGATGACCTTGGGGTGGTCGAAGGTGACCTGGGTGCCGGCGCCGTTGGCCAGCAGCACGTCGTTGGGCGTGGTCAGCGTCTGCAGCATCCAGTAGGCAAAGCCGGTGGACGGGATCTGGATGCCGTACTGCGTCACGTTGCCGCTGGCGTCCTTCTTGGTGAGCTTATGCGCCGCTTCCTTCAGTTCCTTCCAGTTCTGGGGCGCCTTGTGGGGGTCCAGGCCGGCTTCCTTGAAGGCCTCCTTGTTGTAGTACATGACCACCGTGGAGCGCTGGAACGGCACGCCCCAGGTCTTGCCGCCCGTCTGGCTGTTGGCCATGAAGGCCGGGTAGAAGCCCTTGAGCCAGGCACGGTCGGCGTCGGTCTTCACGAAGTCGTCGATGGGGGCGATGGCGTCCTCGTCGATCAGCGTGAACATATCGGTGGACAGCAGCACCGACGTGGCCGGCGCCTTGCCGGACTTGTGCGCGGTGAGCGCCTTGACGATGGTCTCCTGGTACGTGCCGGCATAGATGGGCACCACCTTGTACTGCGGATGCGCCTTGTTGAAATCGGCCGCGTAGCCGTCGATCACCTTGGTGATGGGGCCGCCCACGACCACGGGGTAATAGAACGGCACCTCCACCGGGGCCTGCGCATGGGCGGTAACGGCACACAGCGCCATGGCCGCGAGGGCGGGCGCAGCCAAGGTCTTCAAAAACATCTTGCGTTGCATTGCGAAAGCTCCTGGGGTCTGGAAAGAGTGGGGAGAGGAAACGAAAGGCAGCGCCGTGCACGCGCATGCGGCGCAGGCTGCGTAAGAAGTGGCTCAAGCCGCCAGGCGCTGGCCCTGGGCGTCAAAGAAATGCTGGTCGTGCCCGCACCACCGCAGGCGCACACCCTGGCCGTTGGCTGCGGGGGCGTGCTGCCCCGGCGCGCGCACGGTGATGAATTCGGTGCCGATGGCGCAGCGCAGCACGGCATCCGCGCCCAGGTATTCCTGGCTGTGCACGGCGGCGGCCACGCCGCTCGACCCACCGCTGCCATCGTCCAGGGCCACGGCCTCGGGACGCAGGCCGAGCCAGTGCGCCTGCGTGCGACCCACGGCGATATCGGTGCCCGCGATGCGGCCCTGCTCCAGGCGCACCAGGTTCATGGCGGGCGTGCCGATGAAGCGCGCGGCAAAGGTGGAAGCGGGCGCGGCGTACACATCGCGCGGCGGTGCGCACTGCTCCACACGCCCCTGGTGCAGCAGAACCACCTGGTCGGCCATGCTCATGGCCTCGGCCTGGTCGTGCGTCACGTACACCACGGTGAGGCCCAGGCGCTGCTGCAGCTCGCGCAGCTCGGTGCGCATCTCCTGGCGCAATTGCGCATCCAGGTTGGACAGCGGCTCGTCCATCAGGCACACGCGGGCCTGGGCCACCAGGGCGCGGCCCAGCGCCACGCGCTGCTGCTGCCCGCCGGACAACTGTGCGGGCCGACGCTCCAGCAGCGGGGCCAGGCCGAGCAGCTCGGCGGCTTGCGCCACGCGCTGCGCGGCCTCGGCCTTGGGCACCTTGCGCACCGCCAGTCCAAAGCCGATGTTCTGCGCCACGCTCAGGTGCGGAAACAGCGCATAGTTCTGAAACACCATCGCGATGCCACGCCGCGCCGGCGGCAGCTGCGTGACGTCCTGCCCGTCGATGCGCACGCTGCCCGACGTGGGTGACTCCAGCCCGGCGATGATGCGCAGCGTGGTCGATTTGCCGCAGCCCGAGGGTCCCAGCAGCACGCAGAAAGAACCGGGCTCAATGCGCAGGTTCATGGACTGCAATGCCGTGGTGCTCCCCCAGGACTTGGCAACCGCATCAAGTTCGATCAGTGACATCGCGGCAGTGTAGGGACCGCTTGTGACGCTGGCGTTACGCACCCGCACGCCGCGGCGGGCCACCCGCCCACCCGCCACGGCCCGTCGATCGGTCCGTGGCGGTGCGACACCAAAACTGCCGCTAACGCCCGTCCATCAAGCGCCAGCAGCTATGCATTGAATAGTCACGGGCGCTGCACCACGTTCACCCGTGCATTCGGTGCCTCGCCGAACATCTCGGGCGCATACAGTGCCTCGACGCGGCTGGGCGGCAGCGCAAAGTCGCCCGCATTGTTCAGGCGCACGGTGTACTGCATCGTCACCGTGCCCTTGGGCAGGTACTCGTAGTAGCTGCGGAAGGACTCGAAGCCGCGCTCCTCGAACGCGGGCCAGCCCCGGCCCTCGCGCTTCTCGCCCTGCGTGGCGATCTCGGAGTCGCGCCCCAGGCCGCTGCCCCGGATGGTCGCCCCTGCGGGGATGGGATCGGTGATCGCCACCCAGGTCATGTCGGCCGTACCGGTCACCTCCAGCGTCACGCGCAGCACGTCCCCGCGCGAGTAGCTGCCCGCGGGCAGTGCCTTGTCGGCCTGCTCAACCGGCGTGACCGTGCGCTTGAGGGTGTAGCCCGCGCTGAACGGCTGCTGGCGCGGCACGGCCGCCACCGACTGCAGCGTGAGCCACGGCTTGCCCGGCCCCTGGTGCGTGACCACGAGCGGCTGCGCCGCGCCAGCGCCCGTGCCCCACGGCAGGAACATGCCGTTGTTCTTGAGCATGCCGGGCGCCGCTGGCGCGCCGAACCAGCGGGTCTGGTGCGCGGCGCCCGCGGCGTCGCTGGCCTTGGCCGGCTCCACCTTGGCCCAGTCCACGCTAGCGCTGTGGCCGCCGAGCGTGGCGCGGGTGGTGCCGGCCACCGGCGTGGACTCGAAGCGGGCGCTGAACTTCTCCAGCGCCAGCCCGCCCCACAGGTTGGCCGTGGTGGTGTGCCATGCGCCGCCCTGCTGGCGCGCGATGAAGCCGCTGGCCAGGCGCCCCATGTCGTCCTTCCACGCGGGGTCGTCCAGCACGGCCAGCATGAGGCGCGCGGTGTTCACGTCGCCGTTCTGCATCAGCCACCACCAGTAGTCCTGCTGCTCGGTGCTGAACAGCAGCTTGGTGCCCTGGTAGGACAGGCGGCCCTTGAGGATCTGCATCGCCTCGGCCAGGCGCTGCTCGCGCTGCGGCACGCCCTGCACCCGCTTGAGTACGTTGACCCAGTCGATCACCGCGTGCGTCGGCCACTGGTTGGGCGCGATGGTGATGCTCTCCAGCAGCCGCGCCGGGGCATGGCCCGTGCGCGATAGCGCCTCGATGGCCGCCAGCTTGCGCAGGTCCAGATCCTTGCGCGGGCTCCAGAAGTCGCGCTGGATGCGCCCTTCCACGAAGGCCGTCAGCCCGCGCTCCATGGCCTCGCGCACTTCGACAGGCAGCGTGAACTCGGGGTACAGCGCGGCCGCTTCGTGCGTGGCGGCCAGCAGGTAGGCGGTGAGCGTGTCGCTGCCCCGGTTCGCGCTGCCTTCGCTCGGCGGGAAGTAGTAGGCCAGGCCGTCGCCGTCCAGGTAAGTGGGCATCTGCGCGGCCACGCTGCGCCACAGCGCGGCATCGCGCAGGCCGATGGCCTTGCTGGCCTTTTGCTCCAGGCAGGCGAACGGGTAGTTGGCCCACCAGTCGCGCACACCGGGCAGGCCCTCGGCCAGCCGGGGCTGCAGCGCCAGCTTGAGGCCGCCGCGCCCCTGCAGCGCACCGGCGGGCGGCGCCGCCTCCGTCTGGAAGCTGCCGTCCAACTGCACCAGCGTGGCCTGCTGCACGGCCAGCGGCACGGCCGGCACCAGCCGCTGGGTCACCTTGAGCGCATCGCGTGCGCCGCTCACCGTATCGCGCGCCTCGATCTCCCACAGCAGCGCCTGGGCACGCGTCTGGGCCAGCTGCGCGGGCGCGGTGACGGACCACGCCACCTCGCGCGACTCGCCTGCGGGGATCGCCACGGTCTGCTGGTCCAGCTGCAGCAGCGTGGCACGCGGCGTGACCTCGACCTTCATCGCCGCCTTGGTGGTGTTGCGCAGCGTGAGCTGCGCGCGGAACTGGTCTTCCTCGCGCACCAGCGGCGGCAGGCCGCTGATGATCTGCAGGTCCTGCGTGGCGCGGATCTGCGTGGCAACGGTGCCGAACAGGCCCGTTCCCGCATCCGCCACCGCTACCACCTTGAAGGTGGTGAGCGCGTCGTTGAGCGGCACGGTCACCTGCGCCCGGCCGTTCGCGTCCAGCTGAATGGCGGGCCGCCACAGCAGCAGCGTGTCCAGCAGCTCGCGCGTGGCCGTGTGGCCGCCGCCGCCGCCCGCAGGCACGGCCTTCTTGCCGTAGTGGCGCCGGCCGATGATCTCCATCTGCGCGGTGGAAGTCTCCACGCCCCACGCCCGGCGCTGCAGCATGGCCTCCAGCAGGTTCCAGCTGGTGTTGGGCATCAGCTCCAGCAGCGCCTGGTCCACGGCGGCCAGCGCCACCTCGGCGCCGGCGGCGGGCTTGCCGTCCGGCAGCGTGGCGGTGATGGTGACCTGCGCCTTGCCGCGCACCGGGTAGCTGTCCTTGTCGGCCTTGACCTGCACCGCGATCTGGTGCGCGGCATGGCCCACACGCAGCTCGGCCACGCCCAGCCGGTAGGCGGGCTTGGACAGGTCCACCATGGCCGTGGGGGCGACGTACTCGCGGCCTTCGTACCAGAAGGCGTTCCACCATTCGCGCGGCGCCTTGAAGCCCCAGGTGAAGAAGCTGTACCAGGGCACCTCGCGCAGGCGCCCGCGCAGCGCCAGCACGCTCACGTAGACGTTGGGGCTCCAGTCCTGCCCGATCTGTACCTGCACCGTGGGGTCCTGGCCATTGAGCTGCACCACGCGCGTGTCGATGATGCCCTCGCGTTCCACGCTGACCAGCGCCGTGGCATGGCGAAACGGCATGCGCACCTGCAGCCGCGCGGTCTCGCCGGGCTGGTAGCTCTTCTTCTCGGGCAGCACGTCGATGCGGTCATGGTCCTCGCCGCCAAACCACAGCTCGCCGCGCCGCGTGACCCAGACGGAGGACGCGGCCTGGGCCTCGTTGCCGTCCTTGTCGCGCGCGGTGACCACCAGCTCCACCTCGCCGGGCTCGTCCAGCTTGGCGTCGCACAGCA
Source organism: Diaphorobacter sp. ED-3 (assembly GCF_027625375.1). Classification (NCBI taxonomy): domain Bacteria; kingdom Pseudomonadati; phylum Pseudomonadota; class Betaproteobacteria; order Burkholderiales; family Comamonadaceae; genus Diaphorobacter; species Diaphorobacter sp. ED-3. The sequence goes on from NZ_CP115182.1 coordinate 3,132,253, forward strand.
GCAGGCCGCGGCTGTCGCTTTTGCCGGTGCACACGGTGCCCAGGTCCTTGGTCTCGGTCTTGTTGTCGTAGCTGTAAAAGCCTCCCACCATGCGCTTGCGGCTGGTGGTGGTGACATGCGCGATGGCCTGCACGGCCAGGGGCACACCGGCCTGGGGCTGGCCCTGCAGCGACAGCGCCAGCGCCTGGAAGCGCACGCGGCTCGCAGCCGATGCCCAGCCCTCGGTCTTCACGCCCGCCACCACGGCGGCCGGCCACAGCGTGTGCGTGCTGCGCACCGTCTGCACCTCGCCATTGGGGTCGGCATAGGTGGCCTCCAGCACCAGGTCCTGCGCCTGGCGGGCCGGGGGCAGTTCTTCGATGGTCACGCGACCCGCGCCGCTCTTGTCCAGCGTGAGCGCCAGCTTGTCGGCCACCACGCGCGCGTCCTGCCGCGCCGCGGGCTCCTCGTCGTCATCGCCCGCCTGCGCGCCGCGCTTGCGGGGCGGCTGGAAGCTGAAGGCGTCGAAGTCGCCGAACTGCAGGAACTTGCCGCGCACCATGGCCGACACCCGCACCGGCAACTGGCCGGCAGGGCCGCCAGACACGTAGCCCACCCGCACGTCGGCCGGCACCGAGCGCACGCGCACCAGCGGCTTGCTGTCCGCGGGCGCGATACGCCCTTCCAGCACCGGCAGGCGGAACTCCTCCACGCGGAAGCTCCCGGACTCGAACGAGCGCTCGCCCCCATTGACGTCAGCGCCGCGCAGCTCCACCTGGTACAGGCCCAGCTTGGCCGCCGGCGGCACCGCGAACTCGCTGGTGGCCGACAGGCCGCCCGTGCCCGTCTTGCGCCACTGCAGCGGCTGGGTGAACTGCTGGCCGCTGCCGACGTGGGTGATCGCCAGTTCCGACGGCCGCTCCTGCGGCAGCGCAAAGCCCTGGCGGTTCTGCAGGCGCAGCACGTGCTTCATGGACACCGTCTCGCCCGCGCGCAGCAGCGTGCGGTCGAAGATGGTGTGGGCCACGGTATCCGGGCGCGGGTCGCTGCTGGTGGGCAGGTTAAAACGCCAGGGCTCGATGCCGCGCTGCCAGTCGCTCCAGGCAAAGGCCAGATCCTCCACCCCGTCCGCGCCGCGGTGGCGCGCGCTCACGAAGTAGGCCTGCGAGCCATCGCCGTAGTCGTCGTAGCCGTCTGCGTCGCCGCAGCGCGGCGGCTCGGGCGACAGTCCGTCAAAGCGCGCAATACCCTGCGCATCGGTCTGCGCCTGGGCCAGCAGGCGACCCCGGCAATCGGACACGCGCACGCTCGCGCCCGGCACGGGCTGCCCCTTGTCCAGCGTGGTCACCCAGGCCAGCGCGTTCTCGCGGCCCAGCTTGAAATGCACGCCCAGGTTGGTCACCAGCGCCGCCGTGCGCACATACATGGTGCGGCCGGCGCCGTGGCGCTCGTCCAGCAGCGCGCCGCCCAGCGCCTGCGACGCCACCTCCACCACATGGAAACCCGGCGCCAGCGGTATGCCCACGACCTCGAACGGCCGCGGGTCCGCTGCCGCGGCGCGGGGCAGCTCCAGCGCCTTGGCGCCGCTCTGGCCGGCCAGCAGCGACAGCATGCGGGTCTGCACGTACTCCTTGTTCTCCTGCCCCTGCAGCGGCTGGGGCAGGGTGCTCACGCCGTCCCTGCGGGCCTGCCCACGCTCCACCAGCGCGCCGTGGTAGCGGCGCACCTTGCGCATCCAGGCGATGATCTCCGCATCGCCGCCGGGCTGCAGCGTGCGCACCCGGCCTGCCGGCGCCTCGGGGGTGGACGCAGGTTGCAGGCCCTGCACGCGCAGCGCGGGTTCCACCTTGCGCAGCGTCACGGGTAGCAGCGCGGGCGGGTGGTCCTCGGCCGGGCCTTCGGCAAAGCGCTCGACGATGCCAAAAGGCGCCGCCGCAAACTTGGCCAGCGGCGGCATGCCGCCCGTGGCCACCTTGAGCGGGAAGCTCGCCGCATTGCGCGGCGCGCGCCCCGCGGCATCGCGAAAGTCCGCCGGCAGCTCCACCGTGAAGGACGTGCTCTCGGCCAGCGGCACGCCAAAGCGCACGGCATTCACTAGCGTATCGCCCGGTTGCGCGGCCGTGCCCTCCCCTTCGCCCTCAAAGCGCGGCAGCAGCGTCTCGTAGCTGGACTTCAGCCGTATGCCCGCCGCCACCTTGCGCGATACGGGTGCGTTGAACGACAGCACCATGGGGCGGATCGGCAGGCACGCGGCCTGGGCGTTCTCGCGCTCGCACTGGAACTCCACGGCAAAGGGCTCGCGCACCTGGAAGGCAAAGCGCTTTTCCACCGTGTTCGCCACGCCGCTGGGCGTGGCCACGCCCTTGCCGAAGACAAGCTGCATGCGCGTGCCCGAGGTCAGGCGGCGGTTGCATGCCAGCGTGGCGTATTGCAGCGGCGCCTGCGCGGCGCGCTTGTCCAGCCCGAGGGCCTTGAGGATGTCGCCGCGCTGCGCACCTTCGACCAGGCGCACAGGCACGCGCTCGCCCACGCCGTCCAGCGCGCACCAGGCATGGCTGCGCAGGCTGTCCTGCGTGGCCGCGCCGTTCAGCTGCAGCACGAACACCTGCTCCTCGTCGATGGACTGGTAGGTGCCGGGCAGGATGCGCTGGACAAACGGGCCGCCACTATTGAACTGATAGCTTTTCGCGCCCGACAGCTCTGCGCCGGAGACCGATTTGAACCCCGACCTGGCGGTGGCCGTGCAGCGCACGCCCGGCGGCAGGTCGCGCGCGAAGTCGAACACCCATTCGCGCTCGCCCGTCCAGCGGCCCGTGCCCTTGGCTGCATCGGCGTCGCTGCACTGCACCGTGAAGGGAGCCGGCGCCTGTGGGTCGCCAAAGCGCACGGCGGCCGCGTCAAACCGCGCCACCACCTGGCGCACCTGCGCCACCTCGCCCTGGGGCGAAAAGCTGCTCACCTGCAGCGCCTGCGCGCCGCCCGCCAGCAGTGCGCCACCCGCGGCAACCCACCGTATCCATGTATTCAAGAGATCCCCCCTGCAGTGCTTTGGCCGAGCGTATCAAAGCGCTCCATGCGCCACGCGGCTGTTGCATGCGCTTACAGCCTGGGCAGACCCCGTCCCGTGCGGTGGCGCATGACGACGCCCAAAGGGGCGCAAGTCCTACCCAGGCGCCGTAAAACCGCGCGAAACATGGCGGCTCGCCGCAGCGCGGCACCGTGCAACACCCACCGCCATTTCGCCCAAGGAGCGTCCATGCCACGAACCCCCGCCACCAAGCAACCCCTACCCGCCCGCCAGGCCGCGGCCCATGCGGACAGCTACCGCGGCCATGCCGGAGAACTGCAGCAGCAGGCCGCCGGCCAGCACCCGGTGCTGACCACCCAGCAGGGCATTGCCGTGCCCGACAACCAGAACACCCTGCGCCCCTCGCCGCACGGGCCGGCGCTGCTGGAAGACTTCATCCTGCGCGAGAAGATCACCCACTTCGACCACGAGCGCATTCCCGAGCGCGTGGTGCACGCGCGCGGCTCCGCGGCGCACGGTTTCTTCGAGCTCACCCACTCCCTCGCGGACTACACCACGGCACGGGTACTGACCGAAGTCGGCACGCGCACGCCCGTGTTCACCCGCTTTTCCACGGTGGCCGGTGGCGCCGGATCGGTGGACACGCCGCGCGACGTGCGGGGCTTTGCCGTGAAGTTCTACACGCCCGAGGGCAACTGGGACCTGGTGGGCAACAACATCCCGGTGTTCTTCATCCAGGACGCGATGAAGTTCCCCGACCTCGTGCACGCCGTGAAGATGGAGCCCGACCGCGCCTTCCCGCAGGCCGCCAGCGCGCACGACACGTTCTGGGACTTCATCTCGCTCATGCCCGAATCCATGCACATGGTGATGTGGATCATGAGCGACCGCACCATTCCGCGCAGCCTGCGCATGATCGAGGGCTTTGGCGTGCACAGCTTCCGGCTGGTGAATGCCGCGGGCGAAAGCACCTTCGTCAAGTTCCACTGGCGGCCCAAGCTGGGCATCCAGTCCACCGTGTGGGACGAGGCGATGAAGCTGCAGGCGGCGGACAACGACTTCCACCGCCGCGACCTGTTCGAGGCCATCGAGGCGGGCGACTACCCCGAGTGGGAGCTGTCCGTGCAGCTGTTCACCGAGGAAGAGGCCGGCTCGTTCCCCTTCGACCACCTGGACGCGACCAAGCTCATCCCCGAAGAGCTGGTGCCGCTGCGGCCCATCGGGCGCATGGTGCTCAACCGCTGGCCCGACAACTTCTTCGCCGAGACCGAGCAGGTCGCCTTCTGCCCGGCCAACCTGCCGCCGGGCATCGACTTCAGCAACGACCCGCTGCTGCAGGGGCGCCTGTTCAGCTACCTGGACACGCAACTGCTGCGCCTGGGCGGCCCCAACTTTGTGCAGATCCCCATCAACGCGCCCAAGTGCCCCTTCGCCCACAACCAGCGCGACGGCCACATGCAGATGCTCGTGCCGCAGGGCCGCGTGAACTACGAGCCCAGCAGCCTGCAGGCCGACTCGCCCCGCGCATCGCAGGCGGCAGGCTTTCGGCACGTGGCGCAGACCGACGAGGGCAGCGGCAAGGGGCGCATCCGCCCCGAGAGCTTTGCCGACCACTACAGCCAAGCGCGCATGTTCTACCGCAGCCAGAGCCCGCTGGAGCAGGCGCACCTGGCGTCGGCGCTGGTGTTCGAGCTGTCCAAGGTACAGACGCTGCATGTGCGCGAAGGCGTGGTGGGCCATCTGCTGCACATCGATACGGAGTTGGCCCAGCGCGTGGCCGATGGCCTGGCGCTGCCGCAGCTGCCGCCCGCCCCCCCGCTGGCCGTGCCGGTGCAGGACCTGCCGCCCTCGCCCGCCCTGCGCATCATCGACCGCATGAAGCCCACGCTGCAGGGCCGCTGCGTGGGCATTCTCGTGGCCGACGGCTCCAACGGCACCACCGTGGCCAACCTGCGCAAGGCGCTGGAGAAGGCGGGCGCGCAGGTGAAGATCGTCGCGCCCAAGGTGGGTGGCGCGCTGCTCAAGGACGGCACGCAGTTGCCTGCCGACGGGCAGCTGGCGGGCACGCCCTCGGCGGTGTTCGACGCGGTGGCCTCGGTGCTCTCGCCGGAGATGGGCGCGCAGCTGGCGCGCGAGGCCGTGGCGGTGGACTGGTTCCGCGACGCCTTCGGCCACCTCAAGGCCATCGCTGCCTGCAAGGGCACGCAGGCCATCCTGCAGGCCGGCGGCATCGAACCGGACGCGGGCGTGGTGGACCCGGCCGACGCGCAGGGCTTCATCGCCGCCGCGCAGACGCGCCAGTGGGCGCGCGAGCCGCAGGTGCGCACGCTGGCGTGAGCGCGGGCCTACGCTGGTCTGCGGGGCAGCGGCCGGGGTGCGCCCCTACCGCGCCCCTACCGCGCAGCTACCGCGCAGCTACTGCACGCCTACTGCGCCGTGAAGCCGCTGTTGCGGATGATGCGCGCCCAGGCTGCGGTGTAGGCCTTCTGGCGCGCGGCCAGTTGTCCGGGCGCCATGTGGCCCACGGTGAGGCCCAGGGTGGTGAGCTGCTCATGCACCGCGGGCTGCGCCAGCACCTGCGCCAGTGCGGCGGAGAACTGCGCGATGAAAGCGCCGGGCGTGCCGGCCGGCGCGTAGATGCCGTAGTACGGCAGATCCTCGAAGCCCTTGAGGCCCAGTTCGTCGAACGTGGGCACATCGGACAGCGCGGCCTGGCGCTGCGTGCCCAGCACGCCCACCACGCGCAGCTTGCCAGCGCGGTGGTGCTCGATGAAGTCCTGCACCGATCCCACGCCCGCCGCGATCTGGTTGCCCAGCATGTCGCCGATCATGGGCGCGCTGCCGCGGTAGGGCGCGGCCACCAGGTCCAGCCGGTACTTGCGGCCCAGCAGCTTGACCAGAAACTCCGGCGTGGATGCCGGCGCCGGCACGCCCACCGCGCCCTGGCCACCCCGCGCGGCCTGGAGCCACTGCACATACTCGTTGAACGAACGCGCGGGCGTGCCGCCCGAAACGGCAAACGCGTTCACGAAGGTGGCAAAGCCCGCCACGGGCACGAAGTCGCTCACCGGGTCGAAGCCGGGGTTCTTCACCACCAGCGGCAGGATGGAGAGGGTGTGGTCGTGCGTGAGGAACAGCGTGGTCCCGTCGGCCGGCGCGGCCTTGAGCACCTGCGCCGCGATCTGCCCGCCCGCGCCGGGTCGGTTGTCCACCACCACGGGGACGCCCAGCACGTCCTTGAGCTTGTCGGCCAGCAGGCGGGCGATGGCATCCGAGCCGCCTCCGGGCGGAAAGCCCACCAGGATGCGCACCGGCTTGGTGCCGTCGGCCCAGGCGGGCAACGCCGGCAGCACGCTGGCGGCAACGGCGCGGGCCAGCAGGTGGCGGCGGTGCAGGTTCATGGTGGCTCTCCTGGGGCGGCAGGTCGGTACAAATTCAGGAGCTGCTCGCGCCTGCCAGTAAAGCGTTTCAGCATCAAAACATACTGAAAACCGCCTACATCAAGCGCTGACAGCTCCTATTTTTGACGGGCAATCAGGCGGACAGCCGCGCACGGTGGCGCGCCAGCTGCGTGCGCACCTGCGCGGGCGCGGTGCCGCCCAGGGTGTTGCGCGCGTTCAGCGAGCCCTGCAGGCTCAGGGCATCGAACACGTCCTTCTCGATCGCCGGGTGAAAGCCCTGCAGCACGGCCAGCGGCAGCTCCGACAGGTCCACGCCGTGCGACACCGCGGCCTTCACCGCGTGGGCCACGGTCTCGTGCGCGTCGCGGAACGGCAGGCCCTTCTTGACGAGGTAGTCAGCCAGGTCGGTCGCCGTGGCGTAGCCCTTGAGCGCCGCGGCGCGCATGGCCTCGGCGTTCACGGTGATGCCGCCGTCCTTGCAGCCGGTGGCGGAGTTCATCTGGCCGCCGATCATCTCGGCGAAGATGCGCAGCGTGTCCTTCAGCGTGTCCACTGTGTCGAACAGCGGCTCCTTGTCTTCCTGGTTGTCCTTGTTGTAGGCCAGGGGCTGGCCCTTCATCAGCGTGATCAGGCCCATCAGGTGGCCCACCACGCGGCCGGTCTTGCCGCGCGCCAGCTCCGGCACGTCGGGGTTCTTCTTCTGCGGCATGATCGACGAGCCGGTGGTGAAGCGGTCGGCGATCTTGATGAAGCCGAAGTTCTGGCTCATCCAGATGATGAGTTCTTCGGACAGGCGGCTCACGTGCACCATGCACAGGCTGGCGGCGGCCGTGAATTCGATGGCGAAGTCGCGGTCGCTCACGCCGTCCAGGCTGTTCTGGCACACGCCCTCCATGCCCAGCGTCTTGGCCACGCGCTCGCGGTCCAGCGGGTAGGTGGTGCCGGCCAGCGCGGCGGAGCCCAGCGGCAGCACGTTCACCCGGCGGCGCACGTCGCGCATGCGCTCGGCATCGCGTGCAAACATCTCCACGTAAGCCAGCAGGTGGTGCGCAAAGCTCACGGGCTGCGCCACCTGCAGGTGGGTGAAGCCGGGCAGGATCACCTCGACGTTCTGCTCGGCCACCTCGACCAGCGACAGCTGCAGCTCGCTCAGCAGGCCCTCGATCAGGTCGATCTCGCCGCGCAGCCACAGGCGCACGTCGGTGGCCACCTGGTCGTTGCGGCTGCGGCCGGTGTGCAGGCGCTTGCCGGCGTCGCCCACCAGCTGGGTCAGGCGCGCCTCGATGTTCAGGTGCACGTCCTCCAGGTCCAGCTTCCACTCGAACGCGCCGGACGCGATCTCCTGCGTGATCTGGGCCATGCCCTTCTGAATGTCGGCGTGGTCCTGCGCGCTGATGATGCCTTGCGCGGCCAGCATCTCGGCATGGGCCAGGCTGCCCGCGATGTCGGCCTGCCACAGGCGCTTGTCGAAGAACACGCTCGACGTATAGCGCTTGACCAGATCGCTCATGGGCTCGGAGAACAGGGCCGACCAGGCCTGGGCCTTGGTGGCGAGCTGGTCGTGGGACGGTTGCGAGGCGGAAGAAGAGGACATGGGGGCAATAATCCGGGGGTTTCGACACCCGGAACGCCCGGATGCCGCAATGCAAGAGACGCAAATTTTATCGACCCGCCCCGCCGCCCTGCCCGAAGCCGCACCGCGCAGTGCGGTACGCGGCCGCGCGCTGGTGTTCGACGCCTGCCAGGTGGGCGTGGTGCTGCGCGCCGTGCTGTTCGTGGAACTGGTGCTGGGCGTGGGCGCCTTGTTCGGCGCGGGCAGCCTGGCCGAATGGCTGGCGCGCCTGGCGTTGCTCACGGGCGGCGCGCTGCCGGCCACCCTCGCCTGGCTGATCACGGCCTGCAGCCTCAAGACGGCGCTGCAGCGCCTGCAGGAGCCGCTGCAGTACGCCGCCGGCGTGCTGCTGGGCGCACTGGCCGGCCTGCTGGCCTGCGCCATGCTGGCCCTGGCCAGCGGCCCCGCGGGCGCCCCGCCACCGTGGCTGGCCAGCGCCGCCAGCGGCGCGCTGCTGGCGGCGCTGCTGGTCACCGCGCTGAGAATGCGCGCCCGCGCCCGCACGCCCGCCGCCACCACCGCGCGCCTGACCGAGTTGCAGGCGCGCATCCGTCCACACTTCCTGTTCAACACGCTCAACAGCGCCATCGCCCTGGTGCGCGACGAACCCGCCAAGGCCGAGGCGCTGCTGGAAGACCTGAGCGACCTGTTCCGCCACGCCCTGGTGGAGCAGGGCGAGTCCGCCACACTGGAGGAAGAGATCGTGCTGGCGCGCCGCTACCTGGACATCGAGCAGGTGCGCTTTGGCGAACGCATGCGCGTGCAATGGGTGCTGGACGCGCGCGCCAACGCCGCGCGCCTGCCGCCGCTCTTGCTGCAGCCGCTGGTGGAAAACGCGGTCAAGCACGGCGTGGAGCCCAGCGCGCGCGGGGGCAAGCTGCGCATCGCCACCGAGCGGCGCGGCGGCCGCGTGGTGCTGACCATCACCAACACCCTGCCCACCGATCGCCCCACGGCCGAGGACGCGCCGCGCGGCCACGGCATCGCACAGGCGAACGTGCGCGACCGCCTGCGCCTGCTGCACGACGTGGACTGCGACTTCAGCGCCGGCGTACAGGGCGGCCTGTACCAGGTGCGCATCTCGCTGCCCGCGCCCTGAATCCCCGGGCCACGCGGCACGCCACATCCACTACAGTCGACGCCCCATGCACATCCTGATCGTGGACGACGAACTCCTGGCCCGCAGCCGCCTGCGCACGCTGCTGGCCGACTGCGACCCCCGCCACAGCGTGACGGAGGCCGCGCACGCCGCGGACGCATTGGCGCAGCTCGAGGCCAGCGGCGGCCGCGCGGTGGACGTGGTGCTGCTGGACATCCACATGCCCGGCCAGGACGGCCTGGGACTGGCGCACCACATCCAGCGCCTGCCGCACCCGCCGGCCATCGTGTTCGTGACCGCCCACGCGGACCATGCGCTGTCGGCCTTCGAACTGGATGCCGTGGACTACCTGACCAAGCCCGTACGCCTGCAGCGCCTGCAGCAGGCGCTGGCCAAGGCGCAGCGCGCCGCCGTCCCCAGCGCCGCTCCCACGCGCTCGCCGCTGCCGGCACCCAGCGGCGAGGTGCTGCTGATCCAGGAGCGCGGGCGCACCGAGCGCGTGCCGCTGGACGACGTGCTGTTCCTGCGCGCCGAGCAGAAATACGTGACGGTGCGCACCCTCACGCGCAGCTTCGTCATCGACAGCGCGCTGTCCGACCTGGAGGCGCGCCACGCGGGCCACTTTCTGCGCGTGCACCGCAGCACGCTGGTGGCCCGCCGCGCCATGCGCGCACTGGAGCGCTATTACGACGCCGAGGAGGGCGAAGGCTGGGCCGTGCGCCTGCATGGACTCACCGAGCCCCTGCCGGTCTCGCGCCGCCAGGTGGCCGGGGTGCGCGAGGCGCTGGCCACGGGTTGATACGGCTGCGGCGTTCACGGCGTTCCAGGCGCCCACACGCCCGCACCCTCTAAACGGCTGCACCCTCTGCGCGGCCGCCGGCCCTTGGACTGGCGCCGCGGTCCTCCCCGGGCAGGCAGGCGCGGCGCGCACACCGGCGAACGCGCTGCCGTGCTCAATGCGCGTGCGCCAGCCCGCTCACAAAGGTCACCACCGCGATGCCGGCCGCCAGCCAGGCGATCTGCGCCAGCGTCTGCGCGGCCGAGAGGCGTTTTTGCAGTTGCGGGATCAGGTCGGCCAGCGCCACGTACACGAAGCTGCTGGAGGCGATGGCCAGGAAATACGGCAGCCCGCCGTCCCACAGCCCCACCAGGTAGTAGCCCACCAGGCCGCCCAGCGCCGTCAGCGCGCCCGCCAGCGAGACCTTGAGCAGCGCCGCGTTGCGGTGGCGGGTGCTGTGGCGCAGCACCACCAGGTCGCCGATGTGGTGCGGCACCTCGTGCGCCAGCACCGACAGCGCGGCCACCACGCCCAGCCGCATGTCCGCCATGAAGGCCGAGGCGATCAGCACGCCGTCGCCAAAGCAGTGCACGCTGTCACCGGTCAGCAACGCCCAGCCGCCATGCCCGTGCTGGCCCGGGCCATGGTGGTGGTCGTGCGCGTGGTCAGGGTGGTGGTCGTGGTGGCCCTGGCCATGGATGTGCCGCTCGGACGGGCTGTGCTCATGGCCGTGGTGCCACAGCTCGGCCTTGTCCAGCAGGAAGAAGAACACCAGCCCCAGCAGCAGCGTGGCAAACAGGTCGTGCGCACTGGCCTGGCTCTCGAACGCCTCGGGCAGCAGATGCATGAAGGCGGTCGCCAGCAGCGCGCCCGCCGCCAGGCTCAGCAGGTGGTGCGGCCCCACGCGCTGGCGCGTGCCCATGCCCAGGCGCAGCAGCGCCGCCGCCACCCACACACTGCCAATGCCCGCGGCCAACGTGGCCAGGATGATCGCTATCAATGTCATAGCTGCCTGCGCTTTCTCTTATTGGCTTGGATGCCAATTTCATTCAAAACCAAACTCTCGCCGCGCCATCAAAAAAAGCCCCGAAGGGCTTGTGTGCGTGCTGGCTGCCGCGGCTCACGCCACGCCGTGCTGCTTGAACCAGGCCAGCGTGCGCTTCCAGCCGTCCTGCGCGGCTTCCTTGCGAAAGCTCGGGCGGTAGTCGGCATGGAAGGCATGCGGCGCGTCCGGGTAGACCACGAACCGCGAGGCTTTCGCTGCGGCAGACCCTTCTGACAGGGCGCTTTTCATCTTATCAATCGTGTCAAGGGGTATGCCGGCATCTTTTTCACCATACAGACCCAGCACGGGTGCCTTGAGGATGGGCGCCAGGTCCACGGGGTGCTTGGGATTCAGGGCGCTGGCCTGCCCCACCAGGCGGCCATACCAGGCCACCCCGGCCTTCACCGGACCATGCGCGGCGTAGAGCCAGGTGATGCGGCCGCCCCAGCAAAAGCCGGTGATGCCCACGCGCTGGAGGTCGCCGCCATGGGCTCCGGCCCATTGCACGGCGCCGTCCAGGTCGGCCATGACCTGGGCATCGGGCACCTTGGACACCAGCTCGCTCATGAGCTTGGCGACTTCACTGTAGGCGCGCGGGTCGCCCTGGCGCGCGAACAGGTCGGGGGCAACGGCAAGGTAGCCCTCGTGCGCCAAGCGGCGGCAAACGTCGGCAATGTACTCGTGCACGCCGAAGATCTCTGAAATCACCAGCACCACGGGCAGCCCCGTCTTGCCCTGCGGCGCCGCGCGGTAGGCCCGCACGTCAAAGCCGTTCACCGCAAAGTGCACCTCCCCCGCCGTGAGCCCGTCGGCCGGGGTGGAGACCGCTGTCTGCGCCATCACCGGCGCGGCCGCGGCGGCATAGCCGGCCCCCAGCATGACGCCCAGCGCGGTGCGGCGGCTGGCGCCCGCTGCCGTGCTACGGCCGGGGACGAGTGCATCGAAGTCGTTCTGGAGATCGCTGTGCATGACGGAGGCTCCTGGCAAGGGGTGGCAAGGGTTGGGGGACGGACGCCCCCCGGCGCTGGCCAGGAGGCATGGCGTGCCAATGTAGCGGCAATGGCCGTTTTGCGCATGCGACCCGCCCGCGCCACCGCGCCACCGGGCGACAAGCGCTATCAGTGCGCCTTGTCCCAGTCGGGCCCCACGCCCACTTCGGCCAGCAGCGGTACCTGCAGCGCGGCCACGCCGGCCATCAGGCGCGGGATCTCACGGCGCAGCCAGTCCACCTCGCCCTCGGGCAGCTCGAACACCAGTTCGTCGTGCACCTGCATGATCATGAGCACCTCGGGCTTGCGCGCGTCCAGCTCGCCCTGCACGGCCACCATGGCCTTCTTGATGAGGTCGGCCGCCGTGCCCTGCATGGGCGCGTTGATGGCGGCGCGCTCGGCCGCGCCGCGGCGCGGGCCGTTGGGCGAGTTGATCTCCGGCAGGTACAGGCGCCGGCCGAACACGGTCTCCACGTAGCCGCGCGCCTTGGCCTGGGCCTTGGTCTCTTCCATGTACTGCTTCACGCCGGGGTAGCGCTGGAAGTAGCGGTCGATATAGGCGGCGGCGGCCTTGGTCTCGATGCCCAGGTTCTTGGCCAGGCCGAAACTGCTCATGCCGTAGATCAGGCCGAAGTTGATGACCTTGGCGTAGCGGCGCTGCTCGCTGCTTACCTGGTCCAGCGCCACGCCGAACACCTCGGCCGCCGTGGCGCGGTGCACGTCCAGGCCCTCGCGGAAGGCGTGCAGCAGCGCCTCGTCGCCGCTGATGTGCGCCATGATGCGCAGCTCGATCTGGCTGTAGTCGGCACTGGCAATCACGCGGCCCGCGGGTGCCACGAAGGCCTCGCGCACGCGCCGGCCCTCCGGCGTGCGAATGGGGATGTTCTGCAGGTTGGGCTCGTTGCTGGACAGCCGCCCGGTGACGGCCACGGCCTGCGCGTAGTGGGTGTGGACGCGGCCGGTGCGCGGGTCCGCCAGCGTGCTGAGTTTGTCGGTGTAGGTGCCCTTGAGCTTGCACAGGCTGCGGTGTTCCAGCAGCTTGGCGGGCAGCGGGTAGTCCTCGGCCAGCTTCTCCAGCACCTCTTCGTCGGTGCTGCGCGCGCCGGTGGCGGTCTTCTTCACCACGGGCATGCCCAGCTTGTCGAAGAAGATTTCACCCAGTTGCTTGGGCGAGCCCAGGTTGAAGGGCTGGCCGGCGATGGCGTACGCCTCCTGCTCCAGCTGCAGGATGCGCTGGCCCAGCGCGTGGCTCTGGGCGGCCAGCTTGCCCGCGTCGATCAGCACGCCATTGCGCTCGATGCGAAACAAGGTCTCGCTGCAGGCCATCTCCAGCTCGTAGATGCCGCGCAGCTTGTCGTCGGCCTGCAGCTGGGGCCATAGCACGCGGTGCACATCCAGCGTCTGGTCGGAGTCCTCGCACGAGTAGGCCGCAGCCTTGTCCACCGGGACCTGGGCAAACGGGATCTGCTTGGCCCCCTTGCCGCACAGGTCTTCGTAGCTGATGCCGGTGCGGCCCGTGTGGCGCTCGGCCAGGCTGGCCAGGCCATGGGGCTTGTGCACTTCCAGCACGTAGCTTTGCAGCATGGTGTCGTGCGCATAGCCGCGCACCTGGATGCCATGGTTGGCGAACACATGCCGGTCGTACTTCACGTGCTGGCCCAGCTTGGGGCAGGCCGGGTCTTCCAGCCAGGGGCGCAGGCGCTCCAGCACCTCGGCCAACGGCAGCTGCGGCGGCGCGTCAGGGCCGTTGTGCGCCAGCGGGATGTAAGCGGCGGCTCCGGGCTCGACGCTGAAGGACACGCCCACGATCTCGGCGCGCAACTCGTCCAGCGACGTGGTCTCGGTGTCCAGCGCCGCCAGCGGCGCGGCCTTCAGGCGCGCGAGCCAGCCGTCGAGCTGCTCCCAGGTGAGGATGGTGTCGTAGGTCACCTCGCGCTGCTGCGCCTGCACGGCGACGGCGCTGGCGTCGGGCGTGGCGAAGAGGTCTCCGCTGGCGCCAGCATCCGGCACCACCGCGGACGGCAGCGCGCGTGCCAGGCTCTTGAAGCCATACTTTTGATAAAAATCGCGCAACGCGTCCGCCTGCTCAGCGCCAACAGCTATCGCATCGATAGCAGGCAGGCCATCGAGGTGGCCTGCCAGGTCGCAATCGGTCTTGATGGTGACCAGCGTGCGTGCGGTGGGCAGCCAGTCCAGCGCCCCGCGCAGGTTCTCGCCGGCCACGCCCTTGATGGCGCCCGCGTTGGCCAGCAGCGCATCCAGCGAACCGTATTCCGTGAGCCATTTGGCGGCGGTCTTGGGGCCGACCTTGGGCACGCCGGGCACGTTGTCCACGGCATCGCCCACCAGGGCCTGGTAGTCCACCATGAGCGTCGGGGGCACGCCGAACTCGGCGGTCACGCCGGCCACGTCCCGCTTCTTGCCGTTCATGGTGTCGATGATGGTGATGTGTTCGTTCACCAGCTGGCTCAGGTCCTTGTCGCCGCTGGAGATCACCACCTGCATGCCCTGGCCGGCGGCGGTAGCAGCCAGCGTGCCGATCACGTCGTCGGCCTCCACGCCGGGGATACACAGCACCGGCCAGCCCAGCAGCCGCACCACCTCGTGGATGGGCTCGATCTGCGCACGCAGGTCATCGGGCATGGGCGCGCGGTGCTGCTTGTACTCGGGGTACAGCGCATCGCGAAAAGTGGGGCCGCTGGCATCGAAAACGCAGGCGGCGTAGTCGGCCGGGACTTCTTTCTTGAGCGCCTGCAGCATGTTGATCATGCCGCGGATGGCCCCCGTGGGGGCGCTGGCGGGATCGCCCGGCACGGCGCGCAGGTCGGGCATGGCATGGAATGCGCGGTACAGGTAGCTGGAGCCATCCACCAGCACCAGGGTCTTGGGGCGTGTCATCGGCGAATTCTCCCACGCTCATCGGCCGTGGCCGCCATCGCAATCAGCACCCCGCACGCGGGCAGGTGCAGTGGAAAGCGGCACAATCCGTCGCCATGGCCCGGCGGTGCGCCGCGCCCTCCCCTCTCCCCAAGGCTGCCCCATGAAACACCACCTGCTCGCACTCGTCGCCTGCGCCACCACCACCCTGGCGTGGGCCAACCCGGACTTCAAGAACGTGCCGCCTTCGATGCAGAAGTCGCTGCACGGCATCAGTGCCGCACAGTTTGACGGCGGCGTGCTGCGCGCGCAGATGAACAAGCCCGAGGTCACCGAGCTGGTGTACAACACCTTCGTCTTCCACAACATCTGCGCGCAGCAGTGGCACGACCCTGCGCAGTTCGCGCGCCTGGGCCTCACGCGCGTGGAGCTGTTCAACGCCGCCGGCACGCAGGGCTTTGCCTTCGATGCGCGCGGCGATGTGTGCGAGGAGATGGGCAAGCTCGGCAAGAACTTCCGCACCTTCATCGGCAAGTACACGCAGGCCTGCAGCGCCAGCACCTGCCCGCCGCAGCGCTGAGCGCGCACGCCGGCGCACGGCGCCTACAATCGCGCCATGCGCGCTCTCCACTCCACCTTCCTGCTGCTGGCCCTGGCCAGTGCTCCCGCCCTGGCTCAGAATGCAAGCCAAAATGCCATTCAGCCCAGTACAGACGGGCGCGGCCAGCTATTGGAAAGAGAGCAGCAGGCTGAAGGGCGCCACAACCAGCGCGTAGAGCACATCGTGGTGGAGGACGCCGGCAGCCGCGTGCAAGAGCTGCGCGTGGGCGGGCAGACGCAGAGCATCACCGTGCAACCCAAGACCGGCACGCCGCTGCCCGCGTATGAAGTGCGCTCCAACGACGGAGCCCGCGCACGCCCCGGCAACTTCAACGAGTCGGACACCGTGACCGCACCGCGCGTGTGGAACTTGCGCAATTTCTGACCGCAGCCAACGCGGCATTCCTGGCGGCCCGTATCGCCCGCTCCTTCCCCCGTTTTTTTTCAGCACGCCGCGTGCACTGACGTACTGACCGATGGCCGTTTTCACCGAAGTCTCCACCAAAGAGGCGCGCGAATTGCTGCGCCGGCTGCAGCTGGGCAAGCTGCTTGAGCTGCGCGGCATCGAGGGCGGCATCGAGAACACCAACTACTTCGTCACCTGCGAGCAGGGCGAGTACGTACTCACGCTGTTCGAGCGCCTCACCGCAGAGCAGCTGCCTTTCTACCTGCACCTGATGAAGCATCTGGCGCACGCGGGCATCCCCGTGCCGGACCCGCAGGCCGACAAGCATGGCGAGATCCTGCACCAGGTGTGCGGCAAGCCCGCTGCGCTGGCCACCAAGCTGCGCGGCAAGAGCCAGCTCAGCCCCCAGGAAGCGCACTGCGCGGCCGTGGGCACCATGCTGGCGCGCATGCACCTGGCCGCAAGCAGCTATGAACGCCAGCAGCCCAACCTGCGCGGCCTGCCCTGGTGGAACGAGACCGTGCCGGTGGTACTGCCGCACATCGGCGCCGAGCCGGCGGCGCTGTTGCAGTCCGAGCTGGCCTACCAGAACCATGTGGCGGCCTCCAGCGCCTACGCGGCGCTGCCGCGCGGCCCCATCCATGCCGATCTGTTCCGCGACAACGTGATGTTCGAAGGCGAGGAACTCACGGGCCTCTTCGACTTCTATTTCGCGGGCGTGGACCCCTTCCTCTTCGACCTGGCCGTATGCCTGAACGACTGGTGCATCGACCTGCCCACCGGCGCGCACGCCGCACCGCGCGCCCAGGCCATGATCGACGCCTACCAGGCCGTGCGCCCGCTCACCGCGCATGAACGCGCCCTGCTGCCCGCCATGCTGCGCGCCGGGGCGCTGCGCTTCTGGATCTCGCGCCTGTGGGACTTCTACCTGCCGCGCGAGGCCGCCATGCTCAAGCCCCACGATCCCACACACTTTGAGCGCGTGCTGCGCCAGCGCGCGGCCCATCCGGTGACTCTGTAGCCACCATGGTGCGCCGCGCGCCGCGCAACAGCCACTCCACACATAACCGTTGGTTTCATCCACCGCTGCGGCCTGTGCAGCGGCAACTGGGGTAAATTCCTCCATGCGCCCGCACCGCTGCCGCGGCGCTCCACCTTCGATTTCCAATCCATGAAACTGCACATCGTCCCCGCGCGCGCGGGCCTGGAATGGGTACGCCTGGGCATTCGCGTGTTCTGGCGCCAGCCCATGGCGCTGGCCGCGCTGTTTTTCATGACCATGGCGGCGATGTCGCTGGCCACCATGCTGCCGCTGATCGGTCCCGCCGTGGCGCTGGGCCTGCTGCCCTCGGCCACGCTGGCCATGATGGTGGCCGCGGCCGAGGCCAGCCAGGACCGCGTGCCCACGCCCGCACTGCTGCTGGTGGCGTTTCGCACCGGCAAGCAGCGGCTGAACCACATGCTGACCCTGGGCGCGCTCTACGCCGTGGGCTTCCTCGGCCTGATGGGGCTGTCGGCCCTGGTGGACGGCGGGCAGTTCGCACGCGTGTACCTGGGCGGCGAGCCGCTGACGCGCGAGATGGCCGAGTCGGGCAGCTTCCAGGCGGCCATGTGGCTGTCGCTGCTGCTGTACGTGCCGCTGTCGCTGCTGTTCTGGCACGCGCCCGGCCTGGTGCACTGGCACAACGTGCCGCCCGTGAAGGCGCTGTTTTTCAGCATCGTCGCCTGCCTGCGCAACTTCGGGGCCTTCACGGTGTATGGGCTGTCGTGGATGGGCGTGTTCCTCGGCGCAGGCGTGGTCATCAGCCTGCTGGTCACGATGCTGAGCGCCATCGGCCTGGGCGCCGGCATGGCCGGCGGCATCATGGTGGCGACGGCGATGATGCTGGCCGCCATGTTCTTCTCGTCGGTGGTGTTCACGTTCCGCGACAGCTTCGACGCGCCCCACCACGACCACGGCGACTCGTCCGCTGCGGCGTCACCCGAGCAGGATTCATAAAGCTGCGCCAGCGGAGTCGTCGGGGCGCTCCGCCCGGTCCCGTGCTTCCAGATATTCCGACGGAGCGGGCCGAGTCCCCGCGCGCTTCGGCGTACCCGGGCGTGCCCCGAGCCAAACAGTGCGCTTGGGGTGGCTGCTCCTCAGCGAACAAGGTTCCACCCGCGCCCTCGCCCTGAACAGGCAAGAAAAAACCCGCCAGAGGCGGGTTGGAAGTACCGCGGAGCCGTCCTGCGCGCAAGGCGAGAGACGGCTCCCGTGCAAGCCGGTTAGATACCGATCGTGCCGCCGTCCTTGCGCGTCACCACCACGGTGGCCGAGCGCGGACGCTTGAGGCCCTTGTGGCTGCTGGTGATCCCAGGCTGGTTGCCGGGCCAGTAGCTGGTGAAGGTGCTGGTGGCGAAGTTGGCCTTCTCAGCATCCTCGCCCGGGTGCTGCACGTTGAAGAACAGCGTCTTGCCGTCGGGCGTGACCACCACGCCCGTGATCTCGCAGTCGAACGGGCCGACCAGGAAGCGGCGCACCGTGGCCTCGGTGGGCTTGGAGCCCATGATCGTGGCCTGGCCCTCCTTGGTGGTGACCTTGCCGCCGTCACCGACCTTGCCGGGAATGGCGGCCAGCATCATGCAGTTGGTCACATCGGTGTAGGAACCGTCGTCGGTCTGGATCCACAGCAGGCCGCCGGCATTGGCGCTGCGCTGGTCGAAATGCAGGCCGTCGGGGCTGGAGAAATCGTTCACGGCGGTCAGGCCCGACAGGTTCTCGCTCTGCTTGTTGTCGCTGCGCGCGCCGAACAGGTACACGTCCCACTGGAACTTGGTACCCGCCTGGCCGCCCTCTTCCTTCCAGCGGATGATGTGGCCATTGGTGTTGCCCACGCGCGGGTTGGCGGCGTTCAGCGTGGCGGCCGTTCGCTGCGAGTTGTTGGTCATGGTCATGTACACCTCGTTGTTCAACGGGTTCACGCCACCCCACTCGGGACGGTCCATCTTGGTCGCGCCGCGGGCGTCGGCCGCCAGGCGGCAGTGCATGACCACATCGGCCTGGTCGGCGAACGGGTACAGCGCGTTGGTGGCGTCGATGCCGTTCTTGCCGAACGTCAGTTCCAGCCACTCGCCGCTGCCATCGTTGTTGAACTTGGCGGCGTACAGCGTGCCCTTGTCCAGGTACTTGGCACCGGCGGCCACGCCGCCGTTGATGTCCTTCGGATCCCACTTGGCATCGGACACGAACTTGAACACGTACTCGTTGCGCGCATCGTCGCCAGAGTAGATGACGATCGGCTCGCCGGCCTTGGCGGGCGCCGGCCATGCCCCTTCATGGTTGAAGCGGCCCAGCGCCGTGCGCTTGACGGGCTTGCTGTCGGGGCGGAAGGGGTCGATCTCCACCACCCAGCCGAAGGTGTTGAAGATGTTGCGATAGTCCTCAGCGGCGCTGGCGGCGCTCACCTTGCTGTTCCAGCGCTGGTACTGCTCGCCCTCGGCGGTGTCCCAGAGGTAAGGGCTCTTGCGGTTCTCGGGCAAGCCATAGCGCTTCAGGGCCACGATTTCGGTGGCGGAGCGTTGGGCGTCGTCGCCGGCGGCACGGCCGATGACGTTCAGGAAGTTCTCCTCGCACGTCAGGTAGGTGCCCCAGGGCGTGTAGCCGTTGGCGCAGTTGTTGTTCATCCCGAAGGCCTGCTTGCCGTCCGGCGAGAGCTTGTTGAACAGCTTGGCGTTGCCGGCGGCGGGGCCGCCAAAGTCCATCGGCGTGGCCGAGGTGATGCGGCGGTTGTATTTGGAGCCGCGCACCATCTCCATCTCGTTGCTGCCGCTCTTGCGCTTGACTTCCACCACGCTGGCACCGTGGGCGCGGATTTCCTTGTCCACCTGCTCGGCCGGGCGCTTTCCGTCCACCGTGATGCGCCCCGTGGGATGCAGACCATAAGGCGCAACCACATACTCATGGTTCACGCACAACAGGCCGCGGTCGGAGCGGCTGGGGTCGAACTTGCCGTCGTCGGACATGCCGAAGTAGTACATGCCGTCGTGGCCGTCGCCGATGCGGCGGTCATAGGACTCGGCCGTCTCGGAGCCATCGTCCTTCCAGGACTCGTCGCCATAGTGGATCGGGTCGCCCAGGGCGTGCAGGATGCTGACCTGGTAGCCCTCGGGTACCGTTACCAGGTCAGCGTTGCTCTTGGCGACGGCATTGAAGTTGAGGCGGATCGGCTCGGGTGCGGGAGTTTCGTCATCGTCGCTGCCGCCGCCGCAGGCGCTCAGGCTCACGCCGCCCAGCAGAGCCGCAGTGGTGGCGCCGACACCGCCCTTGAGGGCGCTGCGACGGCTCAGGCGCGCGGCCAGGACGCTGTCGATGTGCTGGTTGGACGAATGGTTGACGATTTCATTGTCGTCGTACTCGGAAACGATCGTGGTGTTCATGGGTCGTTGGACTCGGTAGTGGCAATCAAGGTCCCGCGATCCTGGAGTACGTCTGTTGCGCCCGCATGACGTGTACATGACATCTTCAAGACACCGCTTCGCACGCCGGGCCCTCTGTGTACGCGCGAGGAACACACAGGCCCACAGCGCCTGAGCCACGCGCGGGCCCGGGTCCCATCCCCTACCGCACCGGCAATGCCCCGATCACGATCTGCACGCGCCGGTTGCGCTGGCGCCCATCAGGATCGTCCCGCCCATCCGGCGTGGTATTGGGCGCGACAGGCTGGCGTTTGCCCATGCCGCGCGTGGCGATCGGCCGCCCCGTGCGCGACTGCAGCGCGGCGGCAACGGCGGCGGCGCGGCGCTGCGACAAGGCGTCGTTGTAGGCATCGCCCCCCTTGCCGTCTGTGTGTCCCACCACGTCGATGGGCGCCTGGGGGTAGCTCTTGAGCAGCTCGGCCGCCTTGTCAAGCGAGCGCGCGGCATCGGCCCGCAACTCGGCCTTGTCAAAGTCAAACAACACATCGGCAGGCAGGTCGATGGAGATGGCCTGCTCGGGCGTGGGCTGGGCCTGCAGTTCCACCAGCAGCGCGCGGGTCTGCTCCAGCCGCTGCGGCGGCACCTCGGCCGCGCGCAGCAGCGTGGCCGGCCCTGCCGCCGCCTGCAGCCGGGTTTCGGTCTCGCGCGGCACCAGGCCGCCGTGCGTCACGTGCGGCTGCAATTGGGTCAGCGGGGCAGCATCCGCTGGTTGCAAATGGGTGGGCGTCGCCGCGAGCGACTGGCTGCTGCGCCGCACTTCCAATGGTTGCGCTGCTGAGGCCACGGCGGCGCAGCACGCGGCCCACAGGGCAGCCTGCCAGGCTGGCGAACACCGCACCGCCATCAGCCCGCCTGCAGCGGCAGGTCCATGGACAGCCCCGGCGCCACGATGTTGTCGCCATCGTTGCCGTCATTGAAGACCAGCTTGAGCGTGCGCGCGGTGGGCAGCACGCGGCCCAGGAAAACCAGTTGCCCATCCAGGGTCTGGCCTTCGCGGATGGTGATGTCCCGGTTGTGGTCCGGCCGCTTGACGTGCAGGCGCGCGCCGCTTTCGTCCTGCAGGTAGGTATCGGCCAGCGCCAGCATGGTGGAGTCGGTGATGCGGTTGGCAAAGGAGATGCTCACATCCAGCACCGTGGCGTCCCCCCCGATCTGCACACTCTTGACGCGCACCGTCACCCCCGCCGGTGCCACGCCTTGCACGCCCAGCGGCAAGGTGCGTGGCGCGGCCGGAGCAGCGCTGGGAGCGGTTACCGCCTCCGGTACCGCAGACACCGCCGTGGTTGCCGCCGCAGGCGCAGCAGCCACGGCGGGAGCGGGTGCCGGCGCGGGTGCGGGGACCTGCACCGCCGCTGTGCCCACCGGATCCTTGCAGCCCGTGAGCCACAACGCCGCCATAGCCACCGCCGCCCAGCCCGCGATACCTTTGTATGCCATACCCATCTTTACTCCTTAAGTGGTTCTCGAAAAGCGCATGCGCATCAACGGATGCGAATGCTGTTCACTTGCGAAGGGGCGCCCAACGCCTCGCCCGGGGCAGCAGTGGGTGGGCAATCACGCGTATCCACATGACGGGAGTTGCGCCCCTGCACGATCACCGTGCGGCCTTCCAAACGCGCGCCGCGCACGTCCACGCTATTGACGGAAGTGTCCGTGGCGCCGCAGATCGTTGCGGCCGCGCTGTTGCCCGTGGCTTCCACGCGATTACCCATCCCCTCCCGCTTCGGTGCGTTCCTGGGTTCTACCGGCGCGGGACGCCGGACGGCCCCGACCTGGCCGGCACTTCCGTCCTGCGGGCGGGACGGCCCGATATCGCCGCGGGGTCCCAAGCTGCCTCGCGGACCGAGGGGGTCGCCAGCCCACGACAACACAGGCAGGCTGGCGCCCCATCCGGTCCAGAGGGTTGCGGCAAGCATTAGGCAGAAACGTTGCATAACGGCAATCAGGGAGATGCGGGGATACCGGGCAACCGCGCGCCGGGCAACGGCGCTGTCGGACCGGAGGATGACTGAGGTACCCCAGGCAAGCTCCGGCCGGGCAGCGATGGCGCGGCGGCGGGTAACGCAGGCGCCGGCGCAGACGTGAGCGGCGCGCCTGTCGGCGCCTGCGGAGCACTCGGCGTCTGGCGGAGAACCTGGGCCTCCAGTTCCAGCGCGAAGCGTTCAGCCAAGGCCATTTCTTCGGCGGCCATTTCCGACCCCAGATCGTTGATAGCCTGGGCCACGTCGGGGGCCGCGGCGGTTGCGCCCGGCGCCCCAAGGCGCTGCGCCAGACGGGCATAGCCCAGGGCCTTGACTTTGTCCTGCGGCACACCACTGCCGCGGCGGTTCATCTCCGACAGGCGTTGCATCGCCCGCGGGTCACCCCGCACCGCCGCCATCAGGTACCAACGGTAGGCCTGCCCCACGTCGCCCAGGCCAGCGCGCGGGTTTTCGTAGGCATTGCCCAACAGCGACAGAAGCTGCGGGTTTTGCGTGGTCACGGCCTCACGCTTGAGACGCTCCAGTTCATTGCGATACAGGGGGCCCTGGCAGCCCAGGTCAGTCACCCCTTTTTCCAGAGACTGATTGCAGGCTTCGAGAAAGCGCACGCTCGCACTCACCGGGGGTGATCCGCTCCCCTGCGCCGTGGGAGGCACAGGTGAGCCACCAGGTGCGGGCGCGACTGCAGGCACCGCCGCGGGCTGCGCGTGTGCGCCCAGCGAAAGGCAGAGGGCCGCGCCGCACCAGGCCTTGTAGACGAACATCCTGCTCATGTGCCTGCCTTGCCATTCGCCGCCGGCGAGGGGGCCGCAGGTTGCGCTGCAGCCTGCACCGCCGCATCCCATGGCATGGGCACATTGAAGAACAGCGGCTGGAAGCCTTCCCAACTCATCACGTCCACAGAACCCCACTCTGCGAAACGCGCGGCGTACACACGTTCCAGGGCCGCCCGCGTGGGCTCGTCATATTTCTGTGTGACCTCCACGGGCTCGCCATACTTGCGCAACATCACCTGGATGAGGCCGATCTTGAGCTCAGGGGTCAGGCCATTGAAGGCATTGCGCATGTTCTGCATGACCACGGGATCGGGCGTTCCACCTGGAATACAGCGCCAATACGGCGTGTTAGTGGCCTTGCCCACAAGTTCCAGGACGCTCAAATCCACCAGCGTGCGGATCGCCGAATGGCGTCCTTGCAAATACTTGCCCTCCATCTTGAAGCCGAAAGCGTCACCGTAGAAGCCCAGGCTGGCGTTGTCCTCGGAGCTGAAGTTCAGCACCTTGACCACGTTGGACGCCTGTATCTGCGGCACCATCTGCTGGGTGGAAAAACTCACGAGATTGAGGTCCAGCGCCAGCGCCGAGTAGATGGCGGTGCGCTTGACGTCACCGCCCAGCGTGACCGTACCGTTGCCTCCTCCGAATTCGATGCCCACCGAGTTCACCCGCCCCGCGCCTGCAATAGCGCGATCGAACTCCGTCAATGCGCCAGTGATGAGGAAATCGGGCATGGTCACGCCGAACTTGGCCCCCAACTGCGCCTGGGCAACCAAGTATTCCGGATGGTAGGGAACGTACACCACGCGCGCACCGATGCGGTTGACAGCGGTACGCACCATCTCCGTGATGTCGCCGGGAATCTCGGCGCCCACGAGAGGGTTCGACAGATTGGTGGCGTCGAGGATGCTGCGCGTTTGCATGTAGAGGACCGGGTCGCCGTCCTTGTAGATATCCAGCATTCGGCCGAAACGGCCCAGCGCCTGCGCATAGGGGCTGAGGTTGGTGACCGGCAGGAGCTTGTCGGATTCGCGCTCCTGCATGAGCTTGTTGGCGTCCTTGAGCGCGTTCTCGGTGGTGGCGCAGCCCGCCAGCAGCACCAGAGCCAACGCGGCCCCTCCCATTCGCAGATAGTTGGTTCTCATATTTCTTTGTGTTCAACGATGACCTGTTGGCGCTGCAGACGGCGACGCCCCTGCGCCCTAGCGCGAATTCAGCACTGTGATGTTCTCCACGCCACGGCCCTCCACATACAGCGTGACGTTGCCGGACACGTTGCCCTGAATCACCGGGCTGGCAATGCGCAACGTGCCGTCGGCGCCGCGCTGTATATCGGAGTACGAGGTACGGATCACCAGGTTTTGCTGGTTGTCGGGCAGTTTCAGCGTACCGTCGGGCTGCACCAGGGCGCTCTGGTCCACCAGCGTGTTGCGGGCGATGGCACGCGCCACTCGCGCCTTGGCGCTCACCGAGGGGTACACGCCATCATTGAGGCGTACACCACTCTGAGCCATGTCCTTGTAGGAACCCAGCTGCTCGCCGTAATTGACCATCTGCGCTGGCGCGGATAGCGCCACGATCGACAGCACCCCGCCGGCGGCCCAGGTGCGAATGGCGTTTTCCAGGTTTTTTTTCATAGGTGGACCTTCCTTGCACATTGAATGAAAGAGCGCCGTACGGCATCGCTACATACTCAACAGGTTCACTGCAGGCAGCACGGTCACGGACTGGTTGACCACGCCAGAGGAGGGCACCGTGTAGGTGTAGCCCGGGTTGGCCGCGAAGGCCGCGTTGCCTGCCACTCCGGCGGCTCCCGTGATCGCGCCACCCACATTGCGCACGCTGCCGGATGTCATGCCGGGACCGGCCATGGTGGCGTTGCCCACGATGGCCACCGTGCCGGTCACCACGCCATGGTTGATGAGGGAGTTGGACACGCCTCCAACGGTCGCACGTCCGTGGTTGCCAACAATCGCCACGGTACCCGCCATGACGCCTTGGTTCACCACGGAATTCACCGTGCCGCCCATCACCGCCCCGCCCCTGTTTCCGGCAATCACGACCTGGCCGCTGAGCAGCCCGCGGTTGTCCACGCTGTTGACCGTGCCACCGCCCAACGCGGTGCCCTGGTTGCCACTGATGACGATGCGGGCTCCCTGCATGCTGCCGCGATTGCGCACGCTGTTGACCGTACCGCCGCCCTGTGCGCTGCCGGTGTTGCCGGCGATCAGCACTTGCGTGCGCCGCAGCGCGCCGGTGTTGTCCAGCGTATTCACACGCCCGCCGCCCTGGACGCTGGCCTGGTTGCCGAGGATGGAGATGCTGGCCGTCGCAATGCTGCCGTCGTTGCGCACGCTGTTGGCGCTGCCGCCCGTCGCCGTACCCTGATTGCCAAGCACCGTCACCTGGCTCGCGGAGAAACCTCCCCGGCCCACCACACTGTTGACCACGCCCCCTGAATCCGCCTGCCCCTGGTTGCCCAGGATGGTGATGCTACTGCCTTGCAGCGAGCCCGAGATGTCTGCGCTGTTGACCGTGCCCTGGCGCGCGGTGCCCTTATTAGCAGCCAAGGTGACCTGCGTGCCGCGCACGCGCGCGCCCTGGCGCACCCGCAGGCTGTTCGCTGATGCATCGCGCGCCCCCCCGGCATCCGACCCGCCCTGGTTGCCCGCCAACTGCACGCTGGAGCCCTGCAGGCCGCCATCGACCTGCACGCTGTTGGTGAGCGCGACGCGGCCGTCACGTGCCTGTGCGCCGGAGGCGGAATTGCCCGCCAAACTCAACTGCATCGCCTCGGCAGTCCCGTCGCCTTGAACGAAACTGTTGGCAGAAGCCAACCCTTCGTCCGCCCGCACGTTCGCCGCTAAGTTGCCCGCCAGTTGAATGCTGGCTGCACGCAGCTGTCCCAGCACCTGAACTGCGTTGGCATTGGCCTGGCCGATGCCCTTGCCCCAGGCCATCCCCGCCACCGTCGCTTCGCGGCCCTGGCTGCGCACGTTTGACGCATTGTTGCCGGCAAGCGTGACGCTGCTGGCTTCCACCCGGCCACGGTCGTTGAGCGCAAGCGCATTGGCATTCACACGCCCGCCCTGCGCCTGCGCCTGGCGAGCCCGGTTACCGGCCACCATCAGCGAAGAGCGGTCCAGCCCCGTGGCGGCTGCCCCATCCATGTAAAGGGCGTTCGCCGCCAGCACCCCGTTGCCATGGCGGCCCACGCCCAGTACCTGCGACGCCCCGCCCTCGGCCACGATGCCCTCGACCACGTTGCCGGTGATCGCCACATTGCTGCCACGGATTAGCGCCCCCCGGTAGGCCGCAAGCGCGTTGACCAGGGCCGTGCCGCCGTGCGCCTGGACACTGCGCGCCTGGTTGCCGGCGACGGCCCAGGTCGATGCCGCATCCACCCACGCGCCGTTGTGCAGCACCAGGGCGTTTGCCGCAGCCCGCGCCTGCGCACTGCGCGAGGCCATACCGCCACCTGCAGCGGCCGAACCCGCCTCGGTTGAAATCTGCCGCGCCGTATTCCCGGCGATGGCCCCGGTTCCTGAAAGACGCGCCGCCTGTCCGCCGCCGTGCTCCAGGGCCACGCTGTTGGCCATGGCAATGCCGCCACGCGACTCAATCCGCACAGCCGTATTGCCGAGCACTGCAAGGCGGGAGGCGTCCAACTGCGACCCTGCAATGGCCAGTGCGTTGGCCAGCGCCGACGCGTTCTGCGCGGAAGCAAACAGCACTCCGCCACCGGCCTGGGCGGCATACCCCGTGGCGCTCACGCCTTCGGCATGGTTGGCGGACAGCGTCACGTCCGACTGCTGGACCCGCCCCTCGCTGAGCAGCAACGTGTTGGCTCCCGCCAGCCCCCCTGCGCCCTGTACCTGCTGGGCGGCGTTGCCCGCGAGCGCCACACGCGCTTGCGCCAGCGTGGACTGGCGGTCGGCCACGGCGGCATTCGCCAACGCACGGCCGTTGCGCTCGAAGCCCGCCACCGCGCCACCGCCAATGCTGCCCGTCGCGCCGGCCGTCTGCACCTGGGCCGCCCGGTTGCCCGCGACGTGGACGCTACCGCCCTCCACCGTGGCGTCATCCAGCCACAGGCTGTTGGCGACGGCTGCGCCGCCGGTCGCCACGACGCCCTGTACCCGGTTGCCCGCCAGGTCATGGCGCGGACCGGCACGCAGCGCGCCGCGCGTCACGGAGATGCTGTTGGCCAGTGCCGTGGCCGACATGCGCACATCCGCAAGTGCGCCACGCAGGACCGATGCCGCGCCACCCCATGCGCGCACATCGGTGGCCTCGTTGCCTGCGAGGGAGGCTGCATATCCCCCCGCCGCGTCTGCGCGATGTTCGCTAAAGCTGATGCTGTTGGCCAGCGCACTTGCGCCGTCCGCCCCCACCTGCCTGGCCTTGTTGGCCGTCTGCTGCAGCCGCACCCCTGCGAGTTCGCTGGACGCCAGCGACACGGTGTTGGCTGCGGCCACGCCTGTCAGCTCGACCTGCGCGATGGTGCCCCTCCCCACGCCACCCGCTCCCCCGCCAGCGCGCACGTCGGTGGCTTCATTGCCCGTCTGGGTGACATCGGTGCCCACGAGCTCGCTGCGCGCGGCCGTGACACCGTTGGCCAGCGCCGCACCGCCAATGGACGTCACCTCCCGGGCGTTATTGCCGGAGACCACCACCTGCGAATTGCGCACCGCCGTGGCGTCCAGCAGCACGCTGTTGGCAGTTGCGCGGCCCGGCATCTGCAGCGACCCGCTGCCCAGCAGCACCTCGCTCTTGGCGCCAAAGGCGGCCACTTCGGCTGCACGGTTGCCCTGTACCACCAGGCCGGAACCCCTGATCGGTTGCGCGCCAGTGCTGCCCGCGGCCAGCACCACGTTGGCCGTGGCCGCCCCGCCCAGCGCATGCACGAAGCCCGTTATCTGGTTGGCCAGCACATGCACGCGCGACTGGCGCAGTTCCATTCCCGCGATGCCCGCGGCATGGGCCTGTGCGGTACCCGCCAGATCCACCCGCATGCCCGCGTTGGCAAGTGCCGAGCCCTTGCTGCCTGTGGAGACGACCGGACCCGCCGCCCGGTTGCCCTGCACACGCACTTCGCTGGCGCCATCCACCTGCGTGCCGGCGCTGTTCTTGTGCCAGCCGAGGCCGGCCAGCATGGATTCCTGTGCCGTGGCGCGCAGCGGCAGTGCCGCCGCTGTCAGCCCCAGGCACCAGATGATGACCATTGGCCTGTCAATGCCTTGCACCTTGTGTCCTCTCTCTGCCACACCCTGGCGTCTGCACCGGTTGCGCGCTGAGGCGCCAGGATGCACACGGCAGGGCGCCGGTCGCACGGCCGCCGGGCTCCGCGCCGCGCGTCCCGCGGCTGGACCCGTACGTCGCGGATAGCAACCCACGGTAGAGGCCAGCCACCGCCGCGCGGTACAGCATCAGTTGATATTGATGCTGTTGACGTTGGCCGTACCGCCAATGGCCTTGATGTCGGTGGCTTCGTTGCCGCTCACCGTGATGTCAGAGTTGCGGATCTTCGAGCCGGTGATGTTGATGCTGTTGACGTTGGCCACGCCCTCCATCGACACCTCGGCCACCTTGATGCCGGCCTTGCCGCCACCGGCAATCACGTTGGTCGCCTTGTTGCCGGTCACGGTCACGCGGCTGTTGGTCACTTCCGAGCCGGCGGAGCCCTTGCCCGACAGCAGGCCCGGAATTGTCACGTTGCCGCTCTGGGCAAAAGCGGCGCCGCAGCCCAGGGACAGGGCGGCAATGGCGGTCACTGCAAGTTGTCGCATTTCATGAATCCTTTCGAGTGGATGATGGGTAATCGGCAATGCAATAAATGCGGCCCTTCAGGCTGCGGGCGGATTGTTCCCAACATCACAAGACTTCATGTAAACAAAAGTTCTGCTCTTTACACACCTAATGTAAGCACACACCAACCCTTATTTTTCACCGATTCCACGCATGGGCCCTCGGGGCGCATGGAATGTCTTCGCTCGCGGAGGAGAACTGCCGGCTTTCGATTTAGCAGAGCCAAAATGATTAAAAAATCATCACGAATCAATTGCGACATGAATCATCAAGTTACGCTTTGAATAATCAAGGAACCTGCTCGCCCAGTCCGCCACCAAAATCAATCTCAAATAAATTTCCAAACCTAAGGAAATCCTGCAAAACCCCGAACGCAGTCTGCTAGAAGCCAGGAAGTCATGGCATCCTCCCCGCCCATGAAGCAAAGCAGCCTTGACCTGAAACTGAGCACCAAAAAGACCCGCAAGCAAGAACTGCTGATCCAGATGGATTTGGTGGTTCCCTGGGCTGCGTTGGTCGAGCTCATCACGCCGTATTACCCAGAAGGCAAGAACGGCCGCCCACCCTTTGCCCTGGAGACCA
Organism: Diaphorobacter sp. ED-3; assembly: GCF_027625375.1. Lineage (NCBI taxonomy): Bacteria > Pseudomonadati > Pseudomonadota > Betaproteobacteria > Burkholderiales > Comamonadaceae > Diaphorobacter > Diaphorobacter sp. ED-3. The sequence continues at coordinate 3,161,670 of NZ_CP115182.1, forward strand.
TGCTGCGCATCCACTGCATGCAGCAGTGGTTCACCCTGTCAGATCTGGCGATGGAAGAGGCCTTCTTTGACACCCCGATCTACCGGGAGTTTGCAGGTCTTGATGTCCATGGGAGGGTGCCTGACGAGAGCACCATCCTGAGGTTTCGTCATCGGCTGGAGAAACACAAGCTGGCCGAGCAGATTCTGGCCACTGTCAACGAGCTTCTGGCAGCCCAGGGCTTGCTGCTCAAGGCAGGCACTGCGGTCGATGCCACACTGATCGCAGCGCCTAGCTCTACCAAGAACAAGGACAGAAAGCGCGATCCAGAGATGCATTCGAGCCAAAAGGGCAACGAATGGCACTTTGGCATGAAGGCACATATTGGCGTGGATGCGGACTCGGGACTCGTGCATACCGTCATAGGCACCTCGGGTAACGTGGCCGACGTTGTAGAGGGCAACAGCTTGCTGCACGGGCAGGAGACAGACGGGTTTGGTGATGCAGGCTACCAAGGTATCGACAAGCGCCCGGATGCCAAGGAGGCAGTGCGGTGGCACATCGCGATGCGCCCAGGCAAACGCAGAGCGCTGGACAAAGAGAACAACCCCGTTGACGCGCTGATAGACCAAGTGGAGAAGATCAAGGCGAGCATCCGTGCCAAGGTGGAGCATCCCTTCAGGGTGATCAAACGACAGTTTGGATACACCAAGGTGCGCTACCGGGGATTGAAGAAGAACACGTTGCAGCTCAAGACGCTGTTTGCGCTGTCCAATCTTTGGATGGTGCGCCATCAATTGCTGGAGGCGCAGGGATGAGTGCCCCTGAAATCAGGCAAATGGCCGCAAAGGCGGTGCAGATGGCCCGCAAGGGCGTGGAAAGTGGTGCGAAGACCCAGGCTAAACGCCATCCATCGCACTATCTGAAACCGGTGACCTTGTAGCACTTACGCATTCGAGTTATTCAGGGCATCCCTAATAGTCATCAATATTTCATGAAAATACGGCAGATTAATTTGGGTATTTGTATTCTGGGCGTGGCAATGGCGCTGGGCGCATGCTTGGACAGCGGAGGACAGAACATCCGGTTTCCCGCCGATCCCGCCATCCACGCGGCGCTGCAGGCGCAGTTCGCCAATGATCCGCACAGCGCGGCGGCGCGTGAACTGGTCCGCACGCTGGGGGGAGAAGGCGGAGAGTTGCGCTATCGGGTGCGGCACGTGCTGTACCGCCAGGGACCGTTCGAGGCGCGTTACGACGCCGTGCTGCACCTGGGTCAGCCCGGCGCGCGGAACCTGCAACAGCTCTACGCCAGCATGATTCCGGAGGCGGAGCGCACCCGGTTGCCTGCACAGGACTTGGCGCATTACGAGGAGTGGCTGCGCCAGCTGGCCGCCACGCTGGAAAAGGCGAACCCCGACCAGTCTCGCGCGCTGCGCCACACGCTGGAAGTGCTGGGCCCCTGCTACCGCGACGCACCGGCGGGGGCCGAAGTCGTCGTCATGGAAGGCCTGTCCGCCTTGTTGTCGCCGGAACGCAAGGGGCTGTTTGCCGAAAAGCTCCCCGCCGACCAGGCGGTGCTGCGCTGCCTGCCCTCCTAGCGCCGGCGCAGGCAGGCAGGGCCGCCCGTCGCCACCCGCGCCAACCCGCCTTACTCGACGATGGTGAGCTTGGCCACCGACAGCGCCAGCCACTTGGTGCCGTGGCGCGGAAAGTGCACCTGCGCCCGCGCGTCGGCGTCCGCGCCCTCGATGGCCAGCACCTTGCCCTCGCCGAACTTGGTGTGGAACACCGCCAGCCCCACGCGCAGGCCATGGCCCGGCGCCGCCTTGACCGGGGGTACGGGGGGACTGGCGAATACTTCGGTCTTGAAGCCAAATTGGCCTCTAGCGCCCGACTGGTAAGCGCGAGCAGCTCCTGAATCAGGAGCAAAAGATCCAAACCCTGCCTGGCGCGGTGTGATCCATTTGAGCGCCTCCTCGGGTAGCTCATCAAAAAAGCGGCTCTTGACGTTGTAGCGCGTCTGCCCGTGCAGCATGCGCGTCTGCGAATGGCTCAGGTACAGACGCTTGCGCGCGCGGGTGATGGCCACGTACATCAGGCGGCGTTCTTCCTCCAGGCCGTCGCGGTCGCTCATGGAGTTCTCATGCGGGAACAGCCCTTCCTCCATGCCGCCGATGAACACGCAGTCGAACTCCAACCCCTTGCTGGCATGCACGGTCATGAGCTGCACCGCATCCTGCCCCGCCTGGGCCTGGTTGTCCCCCGCCTCCAATGCGGCGTGGGTCAGAAAGGCCGCCAGCGGCGACAGCGTTTCGCCGGTGTCGGCATCCACGTTGCCAGGGATATCCAGCATCGGCGCGTCGGGGTCCAGCCCCTGGCTGGCCGGGCTTTGCGTGAGGGCGTTGCCGTGCTCGTCCAGCGGCAGCGCGACCGCATCGCGGCCAAAGCCCTCCTGGGTGACGAAGCTCTCGGCCGCGTTGATGAGCTCGTCCAGGTTCTCCAGCCGGTCCGCGCCTTCCTTTTCGTGGCGGTAATGCTCCAGCAGGCCGCTGGATTCGAGCACCTGGCCGATGATGCCGCGCAGGTTCTGGCCCTGCGTCTGCTCGCGCAGCACTTGAACCAGGGCCACGAAGGCCCCCAGGTTGGTGCCGGCCTTGCCAGGCACCGCACTCACCGCGTCGTGCAGCGAGCAGCCACTGCTGCGCGCCGCATCCTGCAGCACCTCCAGCGTGCGCGCACCAATGCCGCGCGGCGGGAAGTTCACCACGCGCAGAAAGCTGGTGTCGTCGTGCGGGTTCTCCAGCAGGCGCAGATAGGCCAGCGCGTGCTTGATCTCGGCGCGCTCGAAAAAGCGCAACCCGCCGTACACGCGGTAGGGCACGCTGGCGTTGAACAGGGCCGATTCGATCACCCGGCTCTGCGCATTGCTGCGGTAGAGCACAGCGATCTCCTTGCGCGGCATCTCGCCGTCCCGCACGAGCTGCTTGATCTCATCGACCATCCACTGCGCCTCGGCCAGATCGCTGTTGGCCTCGTAGATGCGCACGGGCTCGCCCGGGCCCTGAGTGGTGCGCAGGTTTTTTCCCAAGCGCCGGCTGTTGTGGCTGATCAGCGCGTTGGCCGAATCCAGGATGTTGCTGTAGCTGCGGTAGTTCTGCTCCAGCTTGATCTGGTGCTGCACGTCGAACTCGCGCACAAAGTCCTGCATGTTGCCCACGCGTGCCCCGCGAAAGGCGTAGATGCTCTGGTCGTCGTCACCCACGGCCAGCACGCTGCCCTGCGTGTGCAGGCGTCCGTCCACCACGTCGCCCGCCATCTGCTTGAGCCAGGCGTATTGCAGCTTGTTGGTGTCCTGGAACTCGTCCACCAAAATGTGCGCAAAGCGCCGCTGGTAATGCGCCCGCACGGGGTCGTTGTCGCGCAGCAGCTCAAAGCTGCGCAGCATCAGCTCGCCAAAGTCCACCACGCCCTCGCGCTGGCACTGCTCCTCGTACAACTGGTACAGCTCCACCTTCTTGCGCGTGTCGGCATCGTGCGCCGGCACGTCGCGCGGGCGCATGCCCTCTTCCTTGCAGCCAGCGATGAAGTAGGCCAGCTGCTTGGGTGGGAAGCGCTCCTCGTCCACGTTGAACTGCTTGCACAGCCGCTTGATGGCCGAGAGCTGGTCCTGCGTGTCCAGGATCTGGAAGGCTTGCGGCAGGCCTGCCAGCTTGTGGTGCGCGCGCAGCAGGCGGTTGCACAGGCCGTGGAATGTGCCGATCCACATGCCCCGCACGTTGATGGGCAGCATGGCTGAGAGGCGCGTCAGCATCTCCTTGGCCGCCTTGTTGGTGAAGGTGACGGCCAGGATGCCGCCCGGAGTGGCCAGACCGTTCTGCAGCAGCCAGGCAATGCGCGTGGTAAGCACCCGGGTCTTGCCGGAGCCGGCGCCCGCCAGGATGAGCGCATGGCCGGCAGGCAGCGTCACGGCGGCCAGTTGCTCGGGGTTGAGGTTTTGCAGCAGCGGCTGCACCGCCTGGGACGAAACCCCGGTAGCGCCGGCACCATTGCCAGTGCCAAAAGGCGCTGGCGCGCCGGAAAACAGGTCGTGTGGGAGCATTCCGCCATTGTAGGAACGCGGCTGGCGCATGCAGCCGCTCGGGCTTTGTGGAACCATGGCACCCATGCGCTATCCACTGCTCACCCTGCTTGCCTGTCTCGCCATGCCCCTGGCGATGGCGCAGCCGCGCGCCTCCTGCTCCAGCGACGCCCAGCCCAAGCCCACGGTGCTGGTGGAGCGCTTTCTCAACGCCGACTGCGCCAGCTGCTGGGCGGAGCCGCCGGCGGTCGCGGCTGCTGGCCGGGATGCGCTGGTGCTCGACTGGATCGTGCCCGGCACGCAGGGCGAAGATGCCCCGCTGTCTGCCGCGGCCACGCCCGATGCATTGGAACGCCTGCGGTCACTGGGACGCGAGGTGCCGCAGCGCAGCGACACCTTCGTGAGCAGCCTGCCCACGCTGCCCACCACCGCCCTGCTGCGCGTGGCCCACGGGCCCGCAGTGGCGGACTACGTGGGCGCGCATCTGCGCTTCATTCCCCCGCATGGCAAGACTCCGCGCCGCCTCCAGGTCACGCTGCTCATGCTGGAGGAAATACCCGCAGGCACCGAGGGCAGCCCGGTCACGCGCCACCTGGTGCGCAATGTCTTTCACGGCGTGTGGGACGCGCGCGGGCAGCGCCCCTCACAGGAGCGGGGCGGCTGGCTGGAGATCCGCCCCATGCGTATACCCGATGGAGCGCGGCCCGAGCGCCTGCGCATGGCGGCCTGGGTGCAGGGCGATGGCGGCGACTGGGTAGGCGCCGCACACACCTACTGCGGCACGGGTCATTAAAGCGAAGGCAGCGCGGCGGGTAGAATCAATCACCGGGCCCAAGTTTCTTGCGCCCGGTTTTTTTGTGCCTGCGCACTGCAGGGACCGGCCCGGCCATCACGCCTGCGGCCCGCAAAAGCCGGAAAGCAAGCCAAGCGCCCCATCGCCCGCGAAATCCCTCGCGCGCGACCTCTACAGGAGCTTGGAACCTTATGGAAATCTTCGACTACGACAACATCCTGCTGCTGCCGCGCAAGTGCCGCGTGGAAAGCCGCTCGGAGTGCGACACCAGCGTGGAGCTGGGCGGGCGCCGCTTTCGCCTGCCCGTGGTGCCCGCCAACATGAAGACGGTGGTCGACGAGAAGATCTGCACCTGGCTGGCGCAGAACGGCTACTTCTACGTCATGCACCGCTTTGACCTGGACAACGTGCAATTCGTCAAGGACATGCATGCGCAAGGGTGCTTCGCATCGATCTCGCTCGGGGTGAAGCAACCCGACTACGACACGGTGGACCGCTTTGTGGCCGAGGGCATCTGCCCCGAGTACATCACCATCGACATCGCGCACGGCCACGCCGACAGCGTGAAGAACATGATCACGTACCTGAAGGCCAAGATCCCCGCGGCCTTCGTGATCGCCGGCAACGTGGGCACGCCCGAGGCCGTGATCGACCTGGAGAACTGGGGCGCGGACGCGACCAAGGTGGGTATCGGCCCCGGCAAGGTGTGCATCACCAAGCTCAAGACCGGCTTCGGCACGGGCGGCTGGCAGTTGTCGGCGCTGAAGTGGTGCGCGCGCGTGGCCACCAAGCCCATCATTGCCGACGGCGGCATCCGCAGCCACGGCGATATTGCCAAAAGCGTGCGCTTTGGCGCCACGATGGTGATGGTGGGCTCGCTGTTCGCGGGTCACGAAGAATCGCCCGGCAAGACCGTGGAAGTGGACGGCGATCTGTACAAGGAGTACTACGGCTCGGCGTCCGACTTCAACAAGGGCGAGTACAAGCACGTCGAGGGCAAGCGCATCCTGGAGCCCATCAAGGGCAAGCTGGCGGACACCCTGACCGAGATGGAGCAGGACATCCAGAGCTCCATCAGCTATTCGGGCGGCAAAAAGCTCATGGACATCCGCAAGGTGAATTACGTGATCCTGGGCGGCGACAACGCTGGCGAGCACCTGTTGATGTAAATTTTTCGGCCGACGTCGCAGCGAGGCAAAAAAATGGTGCATAATCCATGGCTGTGCTGCAACGCGGCACCTCTGAAAAGAGAGGGCTCTTAGCTCAGTTGGTAGAGCAGCGGACTCTTAATCCGTTGGTCGAGTGTTCGAGTCACTCAGGGCCCACCAAAGACAGCCAAGCCGAATCCGCAGCGCGGATTCGGCTTTTTTCATGGCGATCTGGGCTCCACGCCAGCCCGGCTCTCCCGCTCCTTCGCCCGCTTGATGCGGGCCTTCTCCTCCCCGCCTATTCAGGCCCATCGCACCCCTGGCGCCCATCGCTGCGCGGCCGCCACAGCGGCGGGCCGATGCGCCACAGAACGGCCAGGAAGGCCAGGCACCAACCTGCAGCCGCCAGGGCCAGCCAGCCACCTCCCCCGCCCATCCCGCCAGCGGCCGCACGCACGGCCGTCGCCACCAGCAGCGCGGCCGCGCCCAGGGGCACCCACCGCCCGGGGTCCGGTGCCAGACCGGCGTGGGCACGCCCGGCGATGGCGATCACCACGTAAATGCCCAGCCCCACCGTGCCCATGCCAATCAGGTGCCGGCCTGCAGCGGTACCGGGAAGGACACCCAGATGCGCCAGCCCCAGCGCGCCATAGCCCAGGGCCATGCAGGCGTACATGGCGTAGAGCAGCAGCGGAAACCGCCGACGCCACAGGGCGGCACCGACATGCCAATCACCCATCAGGTGAAAGACCGCCGCCGAGGCAGCCAGCGCCAGCCAGCCCGCCAGCGCGCTCGCCGGGCGCAGGAACTCGGCCGCGGTGTACAACGTGATGCACAGTGCCGCCAGGTGGCGCCGCGGCGGGCGGGCCACGTAGGGCGCGGCACCCGGCGTGACCTGCTCGATGGCGCGGTTCACGATGCGCATCGAAATGCGGCTGGCCGCTACCACGATGAGCAACATGAGCACGCCCAGCGCCGCATGCAGCCACCGCAGCCCCGCCATGCCGCGCAGCGCATCGGCGTAGAAGCCCGCCGCCGTTCCTGCCAGAGCCAGCAGCAGCACGCCAAACGACCCGTGCCGTCGCCCTTGCGGGCTGCGCAGCGCGGGTGCCAACACCGCCAGCAGCGCCAGCGGCAGGCCCACCTGCGCCGCGGCCGCCAGCCACAACGCCACACCGCCGGCATGGCCTGACACCCAGAACCCCAGCCGGCCACACAGCCACAGCAGCACCAGCGCGCGCAACTGGCTTCGCGTGGCGCCAGGCCTGCCGGTGAACTCCGGCAGCGCCGTCAACGCAAAGCCCGCCACCGCCGCCATGGCAAAGCCGTAGACCAGTTCATGCACATGCCACACCAGCGGCCCGCCGACCACCCGGGGCACGGGCCAGCCCAGCGCCAGCACGAAGGCCCACCAGCCCAGCAGGCCGATGGCCGCCACCATGGTCAATACAAAGAAGGGGCGCATGCCGCACATCCAGATGGGATGGCCGCTGCGCAGCAGGTTCGCGGGGTGATTCATTTCAAAAAAAGGAGCTGCTCGCGCTTTCCCTGCAATGGCTGGCGGCATTTTTCATATCAATTTCAACAACCACTACGCTGCGGCCCGCCGACCATGGCGGCGGTGGCGTGCCACGTGCCCGCAGCCGCCACGCTGTCGTCCGCGTCCGTGGCGGAGCCCGCCCTGTCGGGCAACCCGAACGCGGCACGCACCGCGGGATGCTGCTGCAACTCCGCCGCGCAGCGGTGCACCAGCGCGTCGCCACGCGCTACCGCCGCGCCGGGCGGGTGGTAGCGCGCCACGATGCGGCCCGGCGATGCGGCCATCACCAGCACCTCGTCCGCCAGCCGAACGGCTTCCATCAGGTCGTGGGTAATCAACAGCACGGCCATGCCCGTGTGTGCCTGCCGGGCCAGCAGCAACTGGTGCAACTGGCTGCGCAAGCCCACATCCAGCGCGGCAAAGGGCTCGTCCATCAGCAGCAGCGCGGGTGCCAGTACCAGCGCGCGCGCCAGCGCGGCACGGCTTTGCATGCCGCCCGACAACTCGGCCGGGTACTGCGCCAGCGCCGCAACCGGCAGGCCCAGCGCCTGCGCCATCTCGGCGGCCTGGCGGTGGCGCTCGGCTCGCGCGGCCCCTCGGGCCTTCAGGCCCAGTGCAATGTTGTCGCAGGTGGTCATCCACGGCAGCAGCCGCGGCTGCTGGAACATCACCGCGGTGGGCTGCAGGGGCTGCTCGATGCGGCCCTGCTGCGACGCCAGCAAGCCGGCGCACAGGTGCAGCAGCGTGGTCTTGCCGCAGCCCGAGGGGCCCACCAGCGCAACGATGCGCCCTGGTGGCACCTGCAAATCGATGCCTTGCAACACCATCGCCGGCCCGTAGGCGTGGTGCAGCGCCTCAATCTGCAAGCCGCTCATGTGCCGGCTCCCCGCCAACGCTCCAGCTCGCGCTTGATGGGCTCCAGCAGCGCGTACTCGAGCACCAGCAGGCTGCCAACGACGGCGCAGATCCAGGCCAGCGATGCGCCCGTGTCCAGGTGCGAGCGCGTCACCGCCAGCGCCGCGCCCACGCCGTCGCTGGTGGCCAGCAGTTCGGCCATCACGGCCACTTTCCACGACGAGCCCAGCGCCGTGATCCACGCGGGGAAGAGGTACGCCGCCACATGCGGCAGGTACAGATCGGTGAGGCGCATGCGCCAGGGCAGGCGATAGGCGCGCGCCATGTCCTTGAGGTGGTGGTCCAGCGTGCGCGTGCCCTGCAGCGCGCCGATGAACACCACCGGCAGGCAGGCCACGAACACCGTGAACACCGGCGTGCCATCCCCCGCGCCGAACCACAGCATGGCCAGCACCAGCCAGGCGATGGGCGGCATGCCCAGCAGCAGCGTGACCCAGGGCCGCGCCATCATCGAGGCCGTCATCGACAGCCCCGCCAGCAGCCCCAGCGCACTGCCCACGGTCACCGCCAGCAGCAGGCCGGCAAGCGCACGCCGCGCGGTCACGGCCAGCTCGGGCCAGGCAACGCCCGATTGCACCAGGCCCCACAGGGTGGCGAAGGTGGTCATCGGGTCGGGCAGGATCAGCGGGCCATACAAGCCCGCGCCCAACTCCCACAGCGCCACGAACAGCAGCAGGCTGGCAGCCGCGCCCCAGCCGCTCCAGAGGTACGCGGGAATGCCGCGCAGCCAGCGCCAGGCAAGGCCCATGTCAGCCGCCCTCCCCCGGCTCGGGCACGTAGACCATGGAGCCGTCCTTGAGCCGGTAGGCCACGCCGGCCTTGGCGCCCTCGCCCTCCCCGATCTCGCCGCTGGCGCGGTAGCGGTCGATCTTGCGGCCGTCCTTCACGATCACCTCCATGCTGGGCTGGCCGGGGTTCTTGATGACGGTGACCGATTCGCTGCCAAAGGGATTGACCGCACTGTTGGCCACCGCCAGCAGCAGCGCCGCGATGATGACCAGGAACACATCGATGAGGTTGACGACCGAGAGGATGGGGTCATCCGTCTCCGTGTCGTCCAGCAGGCGCAGGCGGCTCATTGCACCCCCTCCATCGCCAGCGCGGCCACGGGGTCGTGCACGGGCGCCGGCGCGGGCGGCTGCACCGGCGCACCCTGTTCGATGACGGCCAGGTCCACGGCATACCAGCGCCGGCGCACGTTGACCACGGCATAACTGATGGCCGCCGCCAGCAGCGCGAGGATCACCGCCGAGAACGCCACCATGAGGTTGCGCGAGACGTCGGCCAGTTGCCCGTCGGCCAGTGCCATGAGCGCAGGCCCCATGGGGATCATGGTGGCCACCAGACCCAGCATGGGCGCCACGCGGGTGGCAATGCGGGCGAACTCCAGCCGCTTCGTGGCCAGCGCCTCCAGGTCGATCAGCGAAAGCGCCGGATTGCGCGCCCGCGCGGTGGCCAGTTCAAACCCGCCGGGCTGGCCCCGGTGGCGCTGCCACGCCTGCCATGCGAAAGCCCCCAGCGCATAGAACGCATGCACGAACAGCAGCGCGATGGCGATGAGCACGGGATAGAGGAAAAGCTGGCTGGCGACGTACATCGCCGATTCGATCGGATTGGTCATGGTGTATCGAGGTTCAATGGGATGGAACAAGGGTGCGCCGGCGCTGGCGCAGGGCGCCTGCCGCGGTGATGGCCGCAAGCAGCAGCCCCAGCGCGGCCGTGGCCAGCGTGGGTCGGGGGGGCTGCACCGGCTCCACGGGTGCCAGGCGCATGCCCGTTACCGTGGGCGGTGGCGGCACGGGTTCGGGGGCCGGTTCGGGCGGGGCCTGCGGCTCAGGCGCCGTCGGCGCTTGCGGGGCCACGGATGGCGTTGCCGTGGGACGCGCGGCGCGCGCAGGCGACTGCAGGCCGAAGCCCATCGCGGCGGCCTGCGGCGCCCCCTCGGCAACGAAGGACGCAAAGCGCGCGTTGTCGCTGCGCACGTCGAAGCGCCGCGACAGGTCGCGCCAGCGGCTCTTGAGCGTCTGCAGCGTTTGCGCATCGGCCTGCCAGTAGCCCTGGCGCGCGGCCTCCAGCATGCGCTCGATGGTCTGCGCCAGGGCGTGCGGGTTGTGCTGCTCGAACCACGCATCCAGGCCCAGGCGGTGCTTGTCGCGCACGTACACGTCAGCCATCTCCTGCCACTGGTCGTCGCGCACGATCTCACGCGCCACGGCCGTCCAGCCCCAGAAGTTGTTGGTGGCGTCCAGCACCTGCAGCGTGCCCGCGTAGCCTTCCTTCATCAGGCCCTGGATGTAGCCGGGGTGGAACTGGCGCGTCGCCAGCTCCTTGGCGAGAAACTGCGGCGCGCCTTCCACGCGCCCGCTGCCCGGCCCGCGCAGATTGCTGATGAGCAGCTGCGGAGCCTTGCCGTCGAGGTGGCGCACGGCCAGCGCAATACCGCCCAGGTACTGGAACGGGTCGTCCGTGGTCAGCATGCCGTAGGTATTGGAGCTGCGCGAGAGCACGGCGGCCTGCGTGCCGCGCAAGTGCTCGGCATAGAGGTTGCCCGTCCCGTCCTTGCCGCCGCGTTGCGCGGCAGGCAGGCTGCCCCACTCGGATTCGTCGGGCCCGTAGGCGTACTGCATGCGCGAGAGATAGAGCTGCGCGAGCTTGCGGTCGCCCTCGGCCTTGCCCTGCCAGGTGTCGGTGGCCAGCACCGCGTCGTCCAGCCCCGTGCCGTAGCGGCCCGACTCGGAAGAGAAGATGCGTGTCTGGCCCGCGCGCAGCGCCACGCCCTCCGCCATGCCGCGCGCGCGCAGCCGCTGGGCGATGGCGCGGGCGTTGGCCGCCACGGGGTTGTCGGGCTCGTCGGCCTGCGCGGCCAGCTGCGCGGCGCGCGCAAGCTGCTGCATGGCGTTGGGGAAATGGTCGCGGTACAGGCCGGTGGCCGACAGCACCACGTCCACCCGCGCACGGGCGAGCTGCTTGCGCGGCACCAGCCGCACGCCGGTGACGCGCCCGCCCTGGTCCCACACCGGCTCCACCCCCATGAGCCACAGCGCCTGCGCCTCCAGCATGCCCTGGTGGCGCATGGTTTCCACCGACCAGAGCGAGAAGGTGACCTTGGTGGGCGCGGTGCCGCCATGCTGTTCACGGTAGGCGGCAATGAGCTGCTCGGCGGCCTGCTTGCCGGCCTCCCAGGCCTGCGGGGTAGGCACGCGCGAAGGGTCGAAGCCATACAGGTTGCGGCCCGTCGGGTAGGCGTCGGGGTTCTTGAGCGAATCGCCGCCGTAGGACGTGGGCAGGTGCCGCCCCGCCAGCACGGCGAGCAGCGCCGGCAGTTCGTTCTGTGCGCCGATGGCCTGCCACCACTGCCGCGCCTGGGTCATGTGGTGTCGCAGCGGCGCGGGCAGCGCATCGTCGGCTTCGCCCTCCAGCAGATGGCGCGCCAGCAGGCGGTAGGGCACGGTCTGCGCCATGCGCTCGTAGTCGCCCACCAGGGCTTCGTCGATGTCCTCGGCCGGTGTGCCCGCATGGCGCGCGGCCGCCTCCCAGTAAGGGCGGCCCAGCATCAGCAGCACGGTGCCCAGGCGGTGCGCGTCGGCCGGCGCGGTGCCCAGCGTGTGCAGGCCCAGGGGCTGGGCGGTCTCGGCCAGTTCGTGCAGGTGCGCATGCAACTGGTTGACGAAGCCCGCGAAGTCGGCGCGCGCCTGCGCGGCGGTGAGGCCCATGTCGGCCACGATGCGCTGCTTCTCGGCGCCCCCCAGCAGATCGGCGGCGATGCGCTCCTTCACCGCACCCTCGTCCTGCGCCACCCAGGCGTGCAGCAGGTCGTGCAGCGCGGTGAGCTGCGCATGCAGCCCCGCGGGCTGAAACGGCGGCGTTTGGTGGCTCACGATCACCGCGCGCCCGCGCCGGCGCGCCTGCTGCGCCTCGCCGATGTTGTCGGCGATGTAGGGGTAGGCCACGGGCACGTCGCCCACGGCCAGCATGCCGGGGTCGGTTACGGCCAGGCCGCGCTCCTTGCCCGGCAGCCATTCCTGGCTGCCGTGCGTGCCAAAGTGCACGAAGGCATCGCCCACGTTCCGCCGCGCCCACAGGTACACGGCCAGGTAGTGGTGGGAAGGCCAAGCGCTGGTGGAGTGGTAGAGCGACTTCTCCTTGTCTGCCCACTTTTCGCCACGCGGCGGCTGCGGCAGCAGCGCCACTTTGCCCAGCATGAGGCGCGGGATGACGAAGAACGCCTGGCCGCCTTCGCGCACCACCATCGACGAGTCCTCGGGTGCGCCCCAGCTCTTGTGCAGCGCATTGCGCGTGGCCGCGGGCAGCGTGGCGAGCCAGGCGCGGTATTCCTGCACCGGCAGGCGGTCGGCCAGACCATCGCGCAGCAAGGGCGCCAGCATGCCGTCGCGGTAGGCGGGCGCGAGCAGGCGCTGCAACTGCGCGATCAGCGGCTGCTCGTCCGCGGCCTGGGTGTCGTAGCCCGCCCCGCGCAGCGCAGCCAGCGTGGCCTGCAGGCTGCGCGGCACGTTGAGGAACGAGGCCGACAGGTTCTTCTCCCCCGGCGGGTAATTCCAGAAGAACACGGCGATGCGCTTGTCGGCGTTCGCCTTGCGCTGCAGCGCCACCAGGTTGATCGCCTTGCCGACGACGGCGGCGGCCTGCGCGGCGATGGGCACGACCTGCTCGTCCCCCGCGCGCGTGGCGGCGGCCACCTGGATGTCCACCACGCCCGCGTACTCGGCCTGGGCCAGGTAGAAGGGCACGTCCATGAGGGCCACGCCCTGCGGGCTGGCGGCCCACGCGGCCTCGTCGCCCCGCCGGTAGGGCATGGCCTGCAGCACGGGCATGCCCAGCCGTGTGAACTCGGCGCGCCGCTCGTCGGCGTTCAACATGATCTGCGTGTTGATGAGCACGTCGGCCAGCACCGGCGTGCCCGCGCCGCCGGGCTGCAGCACGCGCGTGACGCCGCCCGGGTCGAGCATGGGCGTGTAGAACGCCAGCGCCGTGGCGCCGGCGGCTTCGATGCGCGCGATGAGGTCGTCGATGAATGCCGTCTGCATCGAGGCGATGTACTGCTGGTGCAGGGCGATGGCGACCACGGGGCGGCGCTGGCCGTCCGTGGGGTCGACGCCCTGCGCGTGCAGGTACGCGGCAGGGTCGGCCGTCACCAGGCCCGGCGTGCGCGGGTGGTAAATGCCGGTCTTGGGGAACACCACAGGCGCCGGCGCCGCCCCCAGCGCGTCGCGCCCCTGCAACTGTGCGGCCAGCGTGGCGAAGAACCCCTCGAAGTTCTGGCGCCCGCCGCTGGCGTAGTAGCGCACGAGCCGCTGCGCCACGGCCTCGGGCAGGCCGCCGCCCCAGGCGGTACGCGCGTCGTACAGCCAGGCGTGCGGCACCGCCAGGGCGGGCAGCGCGCGCGTGAGACGCGCGCGCACCTCGTCCTGCAGGTAGCTGTCGAAGAACACCGCGTCATGCCCACGCCACAGCCCGCCGTCCACGTCGGCGGGCAGGCTGCCCAGGAAGCGCACCTCCACGGTCAGCCCGTGCGGGCGCGCGATCTCGGCCAACTGATGGAACTTGCCAGCCGGTACGTTGCCCGTGGCAATGAACAGCACCGATGCCGCCTGCGCCGCGCCCGCAAGCAGCAGCATCAGGCCCATCAACCATTTTTTAAGCAAATCGGCCTCCAACCCTTGTGTATCAAGCGCGAGCAGCTATCAAAACAATACCGCCCGCGCAAAGCGTTCAGAAATCCAGCCGCGCACTCACGAAGACGCGGCGGCCCTGCTCGGCATAGCCGAACGCGGGGGACTTCTCCGCCAGGCGCAGATCGCCCAGGTTCTCCAGGCCGGCGCGCAGGTTCAGCCGCTGGTGCGCGCCCAGCGCCCAGGCGCGGCCCACGCTCGCGTTCCACAGCGTGTAAGCGGGCAGGCGCTGGCCGGAGCTGGTCTGGCGGCCCGTGTACTCGGCGCCCAGCTGCGCGTCCCAGCCCGCCACGCGCCACGCCAGGCGCGAAGCCACGCTGGTGTCCGGCCGGTCGGACAGGCGCTCGCCCGTGGCCTTGTCACGGGTGCGCAGCAGCGTGGCGTCCATGCTCCAGCGCAGCGCGTCGGTGATGGCCCAGGTGAAGCCGGCCTCCAGGCCCTGGATGCGCGCCGCGTCCACGTTGTCGTAGAGGTAGGTGCGGCGCGTGCCCACCTGCTGGATCAGGCGGTAGGTGATGAGCTGCTTGACCTCGGTATGGAACGCGGTGGCGCGCAGCGACCAGGCCGGGCTGACCTGCCAGTCGGCCCCGATCTCGAAGGAGTTGGAGGTCTCCGGCTGGATGTCGGCGTTGCCCCGGAAGGTGTGCGGCCCCTCGGCGCCCACATAGTTCGGCGAGATCTGCTTGAGCGTAGGCGCCTTGAAGGCATGTCCCAGGCCGCCCTTGACCACCAGCGCGGGGCTGGCCTCCCACACCAGGTAGGCGCGGGGGCTCAGCTCGGAGCCGAAGATGCCGTGGTGGTCCGCGCGCAGCCCCAGCGTGGCCAGCAGGTTCGTGCCCAGCGCGAACTCGTCCTGCACGAACAGGGCCTTGTGCGACACGTCGTCGCGGCCGTTCAGCAGGCCGGAATTCACCAGCTCTTCATTGCGCCACTCGCCGCCCACGGTGACCTGGTGGCCACCCCAGCGGGTGGTGGCGTGGCCGTCCACCACATCGTCCGTCATGTCCTGCGCCCGCGTGGGGCTGACGCCGTTGGTGCGGCTGTTGCGCACGCTGATCTCGCTGCGGTAGGCGCGTGCCTGCGCCTTCCAGGCGCCTATCTCGCCCTTCCACCCCACGTGCGTCTGGCGGCGGTCGAGGTCATAGCGGTTGGCATAGGGGCGCGTGCCGCTCACGTCGTCGTAAAAGCGCCGCTCCTCGCCATCGGTCACGCCGGCCTCCAGCCGGTGGCCGGGCGCCAGGTCCAGCTCGGCGTTCAGCCCCAGGCTGCGCGGCTTGCGGCCCTCGATCTCGCTGTAGCGCGGGTCCTCGCGCTGCGCCACGGCGTCGCGGTGGGCGTACTCGGCATTCACCGACAGGCGCAGCCGGTCGTTCAGTGGGCCCGCCGCAAACAGCGAGGCGCCCCCTTCGGCCGCGGCCTCGCCGCCGGCGGGGAAGGCGGCGTTGAAGCCCAGCGAGCCGATCCAGCGGTCGCCCGGCTTGCGCGTGATGATGTTGACCACGCCGCCCAGCGCCTCGGACCCGTACAGCGCCGACATCGGCCCGCGGATGATTTCCACACGCTCGATGGCCGACACCGGCAGCCAGCCGTACTGGTAGTCGGAATGGCCGATCACGTCGTCGCTCGCGCTGATGCGCCGCCCGTCGATGAGTGTGAGCGTGTGCTTGCCCTCCAGCCCGCGCAGCGCGAGCGTCTTGCGCCCGCCCACCTGGCGCGCGCTGAAGGTGATGCCCGGCGCGCCGCGCACGGCGTCCAGCAGGTCGGCCGCGTTGCGCTCGGCGAGGTCCTGCGCGGTGATCACGGTGACGCTGGCGGGCGCCGTGCGAGCGTCCTGCTCGGTCAGTGTGGCGGTCACGGTGACGGGCGCCAGGGCGGTGGCGGTGGCGGCGGGGGCCTCGGCCGCGGCCTGGGCACGCACGGCGCCCGACAGGCACAGCAAGGCGGCCAGGGCCAGCGGATGGCGACGGCAAAGGGTCACATGGATCAAGTGGTGTGGCATGAACGTCCTGAGGAAAGACCGCAGTGGCTGGACGCTGGCGCCGCATTGCTGGCGTGGGGCTGGGCGGGAGAGTGGAAGAAACCGGAGTCGGGCAGCCGCCCGCCCAGCAGCGCGGGGTCGCGCGCGAGCAGTTGCTGGAAGAAGAAGTCGACCTCGGCGCGCGCCCGCTGCGCCGGCACCGCGTCCAGCTGGCTGGTGGCCAGCGCGTCGGCCACGGCGTCGGGGGTCAGCAGGTCGATGCGTGCGGCCACCATGCGGCCGCACTCCTGGGGATGGGCGCGGCACCAGGCGACGGAGCGCGCATAGGCTGCGTCCACGGCCGCGAGCGCGGCGCCTTGCCCGCGCAGGGCGCCCACAGCGGCAATACCCGCCTGCGGGATGCGCGGCGCGCGCTGGAACACACGGCCCCATTCCTGCTGCAGATCGGCGCCGCGGTGCAGCGCGGGCGCCACCAGCCCGAGGGGAAAGGACTGCGTCTTGCGCAGCGCCAGGGACACGGCGGGCTCCGACAGCAGCGCATGGCGCACCCGGCGTGTGATGAGCAACTGCATGGCTTCCATGGGCGTGGGCACGTAGCGCACGCGGAAGTCGCGCCGCACGTCCAGCCCCTGCCGGGCGGTAAGCAGTTGCAGCATCAGATCCGGCATGTCGCCGCGGAAAGGCACGGCGATTTCCTCGCCGCGAAAATCCGCCAGCGTGCGCCGCGCGCCATCACGCGTGACGATCCACAGCGCGCCCCAGGTGGAGATGCTCAGCAGCGTGACGCCCGCGCCACGGTTGTAGAGGTTGGCCGCCACGTTGCTGGGCATGGCCAGCACATCCGCCTTGCGGCCCAAGGCCATCACGCGCAACTGGTCGGGGTCGCGCCAGGGGGTGAACTCCACACGCTCGGCCACGCCCGCCAGCGCCTGAGTCTCGGCCATGTGGATCAGGGGCGCCGAGACGATGGCTGGCGGCCCGGCCAGCACCAGGCGGGCCAGCGGCGCGGCAGGAGCGGCAGGCGCAGCGGGAGCCGCCGCGCCCCATGCCGGCAACCCGGCGAGCGCGAACGCACCCGAGGTCTGCAGCAGGCGGCGGCGGCCCTGGTCAACGGACTGCACAGGGTTCGTCAGCATCGCATCTCCCTCAGAACTGGTAGCTCACGCCCGCCGCCACGTTGCGGCCCAGGCCCGGCAGGTAGCCCGGCTGCGCTGCCGTGGCCTGGTTGCGAATGGCATAGCTGCTGGCGTAGCGCCGGTCGGTGAGGTTGTCGGCCTGCAGGTAGCCCGTCCAGGGGCCGCTCTTCCATTCCAGCTTGAAGCCCAGCAGCGCGTAGGCGTCCTGCTCGCTGCCGGCGGTGTTGGCGTGGTCGGTGGGCGTGTCGGTGGGCATCCAGCGCAGGCTGGGACCCATGCGCCAGACACCCGCACCCGTGGCGACGCGCCACAGCACCTCGGCATTGATCAGGTGGCGCGGCACGCCGGCGATGCGGTTGCCGGCGTAGATGCCGTCTTTGAAGCGGAAGTCGCTGTACGTCCAGGAGCCACGCCAGTCGAGTGCGCCCATGCCCAGCTGCCAACTGCCCGACAGCCCTGCCTCCACGCCCTGGTGGCGCGTGCCGCCGGCGTAGTTGTAGGTGCCCACCTTGATGCCGTTGGCATCGGTGGTGCTCATGAGTTCGCCGGCCACCTGGCTGCGGTACACGGCAGCCGTCCAGTGCAGGGCACGGGCACCCTCGCCCCAGCGGCCTTGCCCACCGACCTCGAAGGTGGTGGCGCGCTGCAGGTCCAGCCGCACCAGCTCGCTGGTGGCCGCCGCGGGGGCGTTGGGCGCTACGGTGGCGGAGACGATCTCCCAGAATGTGGGCGCCTCCTGGCTGCGGCTCAAGTTGGCCCACCAGCGCACGGCCGGCGTGGGCGTCCAGTTCACCCCCACCTTGGGCGTGGAAAAGCTCCACTGCTGTTGCAGCGTGCGGCCGTCCAGGCGGCTGGCGGCGTCGCGTGTCTGGTGGCTCCAGCCCCACTGACCGACCAGCGTCCATGCCGGCGCCAGGCGCCAGTCGGCCGCCAGCAGCGCCTGCAGGTTGTCGGCCGTGAGGTCATAGGCGCCAAAGCGCTGCAGCGCTGCCCCGTTCACGGGGCTGGTGGCGTCTAGATCGCGGTCCATGCGGCTGCGCGACCAGCCCAGCGCCGCGCGCCAGGCCAGGGGACCGGCCGTCTGCCCGCTGGCCTGCCACTGCGCACCTGCCGTGCGGCTGCGGGTGATGGTGTAGCTGGTCTGGTTGTTGAACAGGTCGTCCGTGTCCTGCCAGTAGACGCCCAACTCCTGGCGCAGCGCATCGTCACCCCAGCGCGAACGGTTGGCCAGGCGCAGCTGCGTGGCTTCACGGCGCGGGTCGCGGCGGTAGACGTTGAGCAACTGGTCCTGCGGCGTGGCGCCGTCGCCCATCACACCGCGCGGCTGGGTGCGCACGCGGTCCTTGGGCACGACGGTGGGGATGTCGAAGTCCAGATCGGTCCACGACAGGTAGGTGCGGTTCTCGAACCCGCCGGCAGCCTGGAACCCCACGTTGGCATGCAGCGCATCGCGCTGCGACGCCGAATGGTGGCGGTAGCCGTCGTAGCGGTCGCCGCTCACGCTGATGCGCCCATCCCACTGCGCGCCCTGCAGGCCGACCGCGCCCTGCAGCGCCTGGCGGCCAAAGCTGCCCACCTCGGTGCGCACGCGGCCCCGCTCATCGGCGCCCGTGAGCGACTGGAAGTCCAACTCGCCCCCGAGCGTGGTCGCGCCCGGCATGAGCGTGTTGGCGCCGCGGCGCACGCTGACCAACGCGGCATTGCGCGGCTCCACCAGGCCGATGATGAAGGAGCCATCTGCGTCGTTCAGCGGAAGTCCGTCCTGCAGCAGCAGCACGCCGCGGTTCAGCGGGTTGCTCTGGATGCCCGACCCGCGTATGGACAGGCGCGGCTGGTCAGTGGCACCAAAGAAGTCCTGGATCACGATGCCCGGCTGGTAGTCCAGGGCGTCGCGCAGCGTGGCCAGGCGCGTCTCCTGCTGCGGAGTGGCCAGGTTGGTCCCGCCGGGAACGCGGTCCAGGCGCTGCTGCTCCGCCGCCACGGAGGGGCGCAGCGGCGCGGCCGCTTCGGCATCGCCCTCGGCACGCACGGTCACCGTGGGCAGTTGCGCCGGAGCAGGCTCGGCCGCCATCGCCAGCGGGCACAGCAGCGCCAGGGCGGGGGCCGTCGTGCGGGTCCATGCACGAAGACTGGAGCGAAGGGAAGGAAGGTGGTGCGGCGGCATGAAAGTGAGAGAATTTGAAATAAATGCGATTCATTCGTATTCTCAAAGCATGCCACCACATAACCGGAATATGAAATGACTTTTATCAACGCGACCCCGGGCGGCGCGGCGGACGCGCAACAGAGCGGCTTCAGAGAGGCGAGCAGCCTGTTGGGCACCAACGCGCTGCTGCAGGGCTTGCCGGCGCCGGCATTGCAGGATCTGGCCCAGCATGCCCTCGCGCGCACGCACCCCGACGGGGAAACGCTGTTCCACGAAGGCCAAGCCGCCTGCCACTGCCTGCTGGTGGCGCAAGGTGCCGTGGAAGTGCTGCGCTATGACGCCACGGGCGAGGAGCGCATGCTGCACTGTTTCACCCCCGGGCAGTGGGTGGCCGAGGCGGCCATGTTCATGCCGCACGGGCTCTATCCGATGACGGCGCGCGCGCAAGGCGCCACGCGGGTCTGGCGCATTCCCCGGCAGGCGTTGCGCACGGCGTGCGAGCGCCACCCGCTGCTGGCGCTGCGGCTGCTGGAATCGCTGAGCCTGCGCCTGTACCACTGCGTGAACGAGGTGGACTGGCTCACCAGCAGCAATGCGCAGCAGCGCCTGGCCGCCTACCTGGTGGCGCGGTGCAGCGAGGGCGGCGAGCCGGTCGAGCTGCCCACCAGCCAGCGGCACCTGGCGGCGCGCCTGGGCATCCGCGCCGAGACGCTGAACCGCCTGCTCGCCCAGTGGCAGGCCAAAGGCTGGATCCGCGGCGAGCGGCGCACCTGGCGCCTGTGCGATGCACACCAGCTGCGTCAACTCGCCGCGCCCGGCACGCGCACGTTCTGACGCCCTGGCCACAGGGCCGCAACTTGGGTGGCTGGCGGCTGGCCGGCGCGCCCTCACCCACCGATAATGCGCCCACCATGCACATCCTGCGCAACGCCCGTCACCTGGCACGCCTGTTGTTGGCGTGCTTTGCCGTGTCGCTGGGCGTGGCGACGGCAGCGCCCTTCGTGCAGGCAGGCCATTTAGAGCGCGTCTGCACCGCCTCGGGCGAGGAGCGCTGGGTTGCCGCCGGCGGCAACAGCGCGGTGGGCACCAACGATGCCTCCCACCCAACGCATGCGCTGGACTGCGCCCTGTGCCTGCCGCCCCTGCTGCCCGCTCTGGATGCACCCCCGTGGCGCGGCCTGCAGCAGCTCTCGCATGTCCCATCTGCGGATGTGGTGCGCCAGACCCATGTACCGGCGCTCAGCCGCGCGCCTTTCCCGCCGCGCGCCCCGCCTGCGGCGCCACTCGCCCTCGCACCGTTTTGAAAACGGCGGGCACGGGCCCCCGTGCACCCGCACTCTTCTCGCATACCACGGCAGCGCTGACCGCCTGCCCCATCGTTTTTTCAAGGATTTTTCATGTTCTCCCAACCGCTCGTCTCCCGCATCGCCGTCGCCGCCACCCTGCTCGTGGCCGGCGCAGCCCACGCCCAGGTCACCGTGCAGGACGCCTGGGTGCGCGCCACGGTGCCGCAGCAGAAGGCCACCGGCGCCTTCATGCGCCTGACGGCCGCGCAGGATGCCCGCCTGGTCAGCGCCAGCAGCCCGGTGGCCGGCGTCACCGAAGTCCATGAAATGAAGCTCGTGGACAACGTGATGAAGATGCGCCCGCTGCCCGCGCTGGATCTGCCAGCCGGCCAGGCCGTGGAACTCAAGCCCGGCGGCTACCACATCATGCTGCTGGACCTGAAGCAGCCCGTCGCCCAAGGCTCGACCGTGCCCCTGACGCTGGTTTTCGAAGCCAAGGATGGCCAACGCACGACACAGGAGTTGCAGGCGCCCGTGCGCGCCGTCAGCGCCACGGCCGCGCCGGCCATGGGCCATGGCAAGCCGCACGGCGGCCATTGAGGCTCATCCAGTACGGCTGAAGGTTTTTTAGACCTCTAGCGCTTGCACAGCAAGCGCTGACAGCTATCAATAGCATAGCTTCCACACGCATCCATCGCGGGCGCGGACGAGGGGGTTGGCCGATAATGCGGCGCTTTGCACGGCGCCTGCGTTGCGCGCCCTCCCCCGATTTCCCACACCATGCACTCTGACGCGAAACACCTGTGGCGCGCGCCGCGCTGGGCACTGGCCATCCTGCTGGCTCTGCTGGGCATGGTGGGGCCGTTCGCCATCGACACGTACCTGCCCGCCTTCCCCGCCATCGCGGGCGCGCTGCAGGCCACACCGGTGCAGATGCAGCAGACGCTGTCGGCCTACCTGTTCGCGTTCGCCTTCATGACGTTGTTCCATGGCTCCCTGTCCGACAGCTTCGGGCGTCGGCCCGTGGTGCTGTGGGGCCTGGCCGTTTTCACGCTCGCTTCCCTGGGCTGCGCGCTGTCGCAGAGCATCGGACAGTTGGTAGCGTTCCGGGCGCTGCAGGGCCTGTCGGCCGGCGCGGGCATTGTGGTGTCGCGCGCCGTGATCCGCGACATGTTCCCGCCCACGCAGGCGCAGCGCGTCATGGCGCAGGTGACGATTTTCTTCGGCGTGGCGCCGGCCATCGCGCCCATCGTGGGCGGCTGGCTGTCGGTGCACCTGGGCTGGCACAGCGTGTTCTGGTTTTTGACGGGCGTGGGCGTGCTGCTGTGGGTGGCCAACTGGCGCCTGCTGCCCGAGTCGCTGCCCGCGCACAAGCGCCAGCCGATCCACATGGGCCACCTGCTGCGCGGCTACTGGGAATTGGGCACCAGCCCACGCTTCATCCTGCTGGCGCTGGCCAGCGGCGTGCCGTTCAACGGCATGTTCCTGTACGTGCTGTCGGCCCCGGCCTTCCTGGGTGAGCTGCTGGGCCTGGGGCCCACGGAGTTCTTCTGGTTCTTCGTGATCAACATCGCCGGCATCATGGGCGGCGCCTGGGCCAGCGGCCGGCTGGCCGGTCGCATCCCGCCCAAGCGCCAGATCCGCCACGGCTTCGTGATCATGCTGGCGATGGCGCTGCTCAACCTGGGCGCCAACCTGGCGCTGGCGCCGCATGTGTCGTGGGCGCTGTGGCCCATCGGCATTTTCTCGTTCGGCTGGGCCCTGATGGTGCCCGTGGTCACGCTGCTGGTGCTGGACCTGTACCCGCAGCGCCGGGGCATGGCCTCGTCGCTGCAGGCATTCGTGGGCGCCACGGCCAACGGCCTGGTGGCGGGCGTAGTGGCGCCGCTGGTCATGCATTCGGCCCTGGCGCTGGCGGCGGCCTCACTGCTGCTGATGCTGGTGGGGCTGGTGTCCTGGATCTACCTGCACCACCGCTGGCCGGACATCGGCCGCCACACCATGCACGTGGGCTGAGAGTGGCGCGCGGCCCCGTGTGCCGCGGCGACCGGCGCCCCTGGCGCCGCAGTCGTGCAGCTTCTGCGTCTACCTCCCCGGCCCCGGACCGGTGCACGGCCACGTCCAGCAACTCGCCCCTCAAGCCGCAATAGCCTGCCCTCCGAGAAGGTCCACGGCCCCGGCCCGGACGAACGGGTTGTTGATCTCCTGCGCGGCCCCGGTGCGCTTCACGGGGAGTTGGCGCGCAATAAAAAAGCCAGCCCTCGACGAGAGGGCTGGCTTGTCATGGGGGCCGCGCTGCCGGCTTAGCGGTCGTTGCGCGCCGGGCGCTTGCCGGCACCGTGGGGTACGAACGGCTTGCCCGCGCCCTGCGGCTTGGCAAACGCGGGCTTGCGGCCAAAGTCTGCGCGGGGTACTGCAGCGTCACCGCGGCCACCACCATGGCGGCCGGCGTCACCAAACCGGGAGGCTTCGCCAAACCCGCTCTTGCGGCCATAGCCTTCACCGTCGCGGCGGCCGCCGAAGCTGTTGCCACGATCGCCACCGCGCGGTGCGCCATAGCCCTCGCCAGAGCGGGGGGCTGCGCCGCGCGGGCCGCGGTCGGCAAAGCCGCCACGGTCGCCGTAGCTGCCACGTGGGTCACGGTCGCCATAGCCACCACGATCACCAAAGCCGCGCTCGCTGCCGCCGCGGCCAAAGCGCTGCTCGCGCGGGCCACGGTGGCCATCACGCCCGCCACGACCGCCGAAGTCTGCGCGGCCGCCTTGCGGGAAGCGCTGGGTAGGCTCCAGGCCCGCGACCACCTCGGCCTTGAACTGCTGGCGGCTGTAGCCCTCGATGTCGAAGATCTTGCGGCGGTCGCGGAACTCGGCAAAGGTCACGGCCAAACCATCGCGGCCGGCGCGGCCCGTACGGCCGATGCGGTGCGTGTAGTCCTCGGCCTTCATGGGCAGGCCGAAGTTGAAGACGTGGGTGATGGTCGGCACGTCGATGCCGCGCGCGGCCACGTCGGTCGCCACCAGGATCTGCACCTGGCCATTGCGCAGCGCCATCAGGCGGCGGTTGCGCAGGCCCTGGCTCAGGGCGCCGTGCAAAGCCACGGCACTGAAACCTTCCTGCTGCAGGTCATTGGCCAGACCATCGCACTCCACCTGGGTGCTGGCGAACACGATGGCCTGGTCGATGGAGGCATCGCGCAGCCAGTGGTCCAGCAGCTTGCGCTTGTGCTGCGCGTTGTCGGCCCAGTACAGCATCTGCTTGATGTTGGCGTGCTTTTCCTGCGGCGTGTCGATCTGGATCTTCTTCACAGACGCGCCGTTGTCGTGCATCACCCGCATGGCGAGCTGCTGGATGCGCGGCGCGAAGGTGGCGCTGAACATCATGGTCTGCTTGCGCTGGGCGGTGAGCTGGTTGATCTCGGCCAGGTCGTCGGAGAAGCCCAGATCCAGCATGCGGTCGGCCTCATCGACCACCAGGAACTGCACCTGGTCCAGCTTGATCTGCTGCGAACGCTGCAGGTCCAGCAGGCGGCCCGGCGTCGCCACCACCAGGTTGGCATTCTGCAGCTTGGCGATCTGCAACTGGTAGGGCATGCCACCCACCACGTTGGCGATGCGCAGGCCCTTGCAGTGCTTGACCAGATCGATGGCATCGTGCGCCACCTGTTGCGCCAGTTCGCGCGTGGGGCACAGCACCAGCGCACCGGGCGTCGCCGCCTTGAAGTTGCGCGCCTGCGTGGGGTTCTTGCGCTTGGGGCGCTTCGGGGGGGCCTCGCCACGCGCGGCCGCCTCGGCGGCGGCGCGCTCGAAAGCGGCGCGCTCGGCGACTTCGGCCTCGGCCTGTTGGCGGATCAGCGTGTGCAGCACGGGCAGCAGGAAGGCCGCAGTCTTGCCGCTGCCAGTCTGGCTGGAGACCATCAGATCGATGAAGCTCGCGTCATCGCCCGAGCCCATGGCCAAGGGAATCGCGCGAGTCTGCACCTGCGTGGGCTCGGTGTAGCCGAGGTCGGCCACAGCCTGCACCAGTTCGGGCGCAAGGCCCAGTTCGATGAAGCCGGCGGGCAGAGCGGGCGCGGCGGTGGTAGGAGAAACAGGCGCCTCAATCGAAGCGGCCATAGGGGATTGGGCAGGCGCGATCTCGCCCTGCACGTGCATGGTGTCTGTCATGTCGTATGTATGAAGCGCGCGGGTGCAACCCGCGGCGGCTTCGTCAGTGGTTCATCAAAACATCAACCATCCAACGAAACCTGCACCAGCAGTGAGAGCTGGGCGGGTGGGTCATTGACGCAGGCACTGGAACGCTGGAAACCGTTCAAGGCCCGCAACCCATTGTGAGAAGGGAGATGCGCAAGGGCTGCGCGATGCGGCCAAACCTTCAGTCGGGTTTGGGGGTCGTTTTCACGCAAGCCTGTGATTATCGCACGATTCGGGTTTTCCCGCAAACGGGGATCAAACGGCCAGCAGATGCGTGCGGTAGTGCAGTAGTTCGTCGATGGATTCGTGCACATCGGCCAGGGCCGTGTGGCGCTGCGCCTTCTTGAACGAGCTGTAGGCCTCGGGCTTCCAGCGCTTGGCCAGCTCCTTCAGCGTGCTCACGTCCACATTGCGGTAGTGGAAGAACGCCTCCAGCTTGGGCATGTACTTCACCAGGAAGCGCCGGTCCTGCCCAATGCTGTTGCCGCACATCGGCACCACGCCCTTGGGTACATAGCGCGACAGGAAGGCGAGCAGCTCGCGCTCGGCATCGGCCTCGGTGACCGTGGAGGCGCGCACCTTGTCGATGAGGCCGCTGCGGCCATGCGTGCCCTTGTTCCAGGCGTCCATGCCGTCCAGCACCGCGTCCGCCTGGTGGATGGCGAACACCGGCCCTTCGACACGCAGCGTGAGGTCGGCACTGGTGACGACCACGGCGATCTCCAGCAGGCGTTCGGTTTCGGGGTTGAGGCCGCTCATTTCACAGTCCAGCCAGACGAGGTTCTGGTCGGATTTGGCAAGCGCGGGAACAGTAGGGTTGGCAGTGTCAGACATGCCGGGAATTGTCGCCGATGGCCTAAACTCGCGCGCAGATGCAGCCTCCTTCCGCCTCCCTCCTCTCGCCATCTCACCTGACCACACTGGTGTTCGCCGGACTGCTGCTCGCAGGCCTTGCCTTGCGCCTGTGGCTGGCCACGCGCCAGATCCGCCACGTGGCGCAGCACCGCGGCGCCGTGCCCACGGCCTTCGCCCACCGCATTCCGCTCGCCGCGCACCAGAAGGCAGCCGACTACACCATTGCCAAGGCGCGCTTCGGCCTGCTGGAAATGGCGCTGGCTACCGCCGTGGTGCTGGGCTGGACGCTGCTGGGTGGGCTGGATGCGCTGAACCAGGCGCTGCTGTCCTGGCTGGGCGGTGGCATGCTGCAGCAGTTGGCGCTGCTGGCCTGCTTCGTGCTCATCGGGGGTGCCATCGACCTGCCCGTCGCGCTGTACCAGACCTTCGTGATCGAACAGCGCTTCGGCTTCAACCAGATGACCCCGCGCCTGTGGCTGGCCGACCTGCTCAAGTCCACGCTGCTGGGCGCGGTGATCGGCCTACCGATCGCGGCGCTGATCCTGTGGCTCATGGGCGCCGCCGGACCGCTGTGGTGGCTGTGGGCCTGGGGCACGTGGATGGGCTTCAATCTGCTGCTGATGGTGGTCTTCCCGCTGTTCATCGCGCCGCTGTTCAACAAGTTCCAGCCACTGGAGGACGAATCGCTCAAGGCGCGCGTCACCGCGCTGATGCAGCGCTGCGGCTTCGCAGCCAAGGGCCTGTTCGTGATGGACGGCAGCCGCCGCAGCGCGCACGCCAACGCCTATTTCACCGGTGTGGGCAAGGCCAAGCGCGTGGTGTTCTACGACACGCTGCTCAAGCAGCTGTCGCCCGGCGAAGTGGAAGCCGTGCTCGCGCACGAACTCGGCCACTTCAAGCACAAGCACATCACGCGGCGCCTGGTCGGTATGTTCGCCATCAGCCTGGCGGGCTTTGCGCTGTTGGGCTGGCTGTCCACGCGCACGTGGTTCTACACGGGCCTGGGCGTGCAACCCAACCTGATGCTGCCGGGCGTGCCCGGCGCCGCGCCCAACGACGCGCTGGCGCTGCTGCTATTCCTGCTTGCAGCGCCCGTGTTCACGCTGTTCGTCACGCCCGTACTGGCACAGCTCTCGCGGCGCCATGAGTTTCAGGCCGACGCCTACGCTGCGGCCCAGAGCAGCGGCGACGACCTGGCGTCCGCCCTGCTCAAGCTCTACGAAGACAACGCCTCCACGCTCACGCCCGATCCGGTGTTTGCGAAGTTCTACTACTCCCACCCTCCCGCCACGGAGCGCCTGGCGCGTCTGCCCGTGGCCTTGCAGCCATGAATTCGATGTTCCCCAAGAAAGACTGGTCCACACAAACCAGGCGCGCGCTGAAAGCTACTGAAATAGTAGCAAAACTGGTCGATCTGCCGGGCTGGCAACTGTCCGGCGACGGAGCCGATGTCGCCATCGAGAAGACCTACCGCTTCGCCAATTACCACGAGACCATGGCCTTCGTGAATGCCGTGGCCTTCATTGCCCATGCGCAGGACCACCACCCCGATCTGTCGGTGCACTACGGCCGCTGCGTGGTGCGCCTGAATACGCATGATGTGGCCGGCATTTCGGCGACCGACGTCGATTGCGCGACGCGCATCGATGCACTGCTCGCACCCTGAGCCCATGGCCCAAGCCCCTGCGCGCCTTGAAGGCCTGGTGGTCGCCAGCCACGGCCGCCATTGCGTGGTGGAGAGCGCGGGCGGCGAGCGCCGCATCTGCCATCCGCGCGGCAAGAAGAGTCAGGCCGTGGTGGGCGACCGCGTGCTGTGGCAGCCCGCCGCGCCCGGCCAGGGCCGCGGCCATGGCGACGAGGGCACCATCGAAAAGGTGCTGGAGCGGCGCAACCTGCTGTACCGCCAGGACGAGGTGCGCACCAAGTCGTTCGCCGCCAATTTGGACCAGGTGCTGATCCTGATCGCGGCCGAGCCTGTGTTCTCCGAAAGCCAACTCGCGCGCGCTCTCATCGCCGCAGAAGCGGCGCGCATCACGCCGTTGATCGCGCTCAACAAGAGCGACCTGGTCGAGCCGTTCGCGCGCGCCTGGGAGCGCCTGTGGCCCTACCGCCATATGGGGGGCGAGCAGGACACGCAGCACCACTACCGCGTGCTGCCGCTGTCACTCAGCGAATCGGGGGCGGTGGACCGCGACATGCTGATGCACCTGCTGGCCGGCAAGACCACGCTGGTGCTGGGCCCCTCGGGCGCCGGCAAGAGCACGCTGGTCAACCTGCTGGTGCCCGGCGCCTCGGCACAGACGGGCGAGATCTCGCAGGCCCTCAATTCGGGCCGCCACACCACCACCACCACCACGCTGTACTGGATCGACCCGCAGCGCACTACGGCGCTCATCGATTCGCCCGGCTTTCAGGAATTTGGATTGCGCCACCTCGCGCCCACCGATCTGGCGCGCTACATGCCCGACATCGCAGCCCATGCCGAGGGTTGTCGCTTCTACAACTGCACCCACCTGCACGAGCCCGGGTGCGCGGTGCAGGCCCAGGTGCGCGACGAACAAGACGCGCAGGCCATCAGCCCCCAGCGCTACCGGATCTATGGCGAGTTGTTTGCGGAGTTGAGCGAGAGCCCCTACTGAGTTTGAAGTGAAAAGTGGCTTTCGCGCTTATTCAGAAAGCGCTGACAGCTATTAAATAAGGAGCATCACCCCAGCAGCCGCGCGAAGGTGAGCAAGGCCAGCAGCAGCATCCACACCACGACCGAGCGCCACACCAGCCCCACCACGCTGCGCAGGTGGCCTACCTCGGGCTCGCGGCCAGGAGTACTGTCGCTGTCGCCAATGTCGGCGTCCACCTCGAAGCCCGGCTGCACCTGCGCACCTGCGCGGCTGCGCAGCGCCTCGCCGCCCAGGCGCACATTGATGGCCCCGGCGGTTGCCGCCAGCACCACGCCATCGTTGTCGTTGGGGAAGCGCTGTGCGTGGAAGCGCCAGCCCTCGATGGCCTCCTCGAAGCTGCCCACCACGGCAAAAGACAACGCCGTCAGCCGTGCGGGAAGCCAGTCGATCACCGTCCATGCCTGGGCCGCGGCATGCTGCAGCGACTCGCTGGGCGGCTGCGTCGCCTCGCGCGCACGCGCGCCCCAGTAGCGCGACACGAACTCCGCCAGGCGGTAGAGCACCGCCCCGGTCGGGCCCAACCCCAGCGCCGCAAGGATGGAGAACCACGCCAGCACGCCAAACACATGACGGTGCGCCGCAATCACCGAGTACTCGATCACGTGGCGCACGATCTCGCTGCGTGGCAGCTCGCTCACCTCCACCTGCTTCCACTGCGCCAGGCGCGCCCGCGCATCGGCCGCGTCGCCCTCCTCCAGCGCGTCGCGTATCCCCGTGAAATGGTGGCTGAACTGGCGAAAACCCAGCGTCACGTAGAGCACGGCCACGTTCCAGACCAGGGCGAACGGCCACCCCAGCCAGTGGAGCAGCGCCAGGTGCACCGCCAACACCACCAGCGGCGGCACCAGCACGGCCAGTCCCCACGCCACCCATCCGTGGTGCGACTGCCCCGCGTCGAAGTTGCGGTTCACCGACACCGCCCAGGCACGCAGTCCGGTATGGATGGGGTTGCTGCGCGCGAGCGGTCTCGCCTGCTCGATCAGCAATGCGAACAGGATGGCAAAGAAACTCATGCGGCAATCATACTGGCGCTTGTTACAAGGCCCAACACCGCGGGCGACAGCGCTGCAGCCTTGCTGCGGCGCCCCCCTTCAGGCCATCATGAAGCGGTAGAAGTTGCGCAGCATGCCAGCCGTGGCACCCCAGATGTAGCGCGTCGTCGCGCCGTCCTGGTAGGGCATGGCGAACCATTCGCGCTGCGCGCCTTGCCACTGCAGCCGATGGCGCTCGTGGTGCGCGGGGTTGAGCAGGAAGTCCAGCGGCACCTCGAACACGTCGGCCACCTCGTACGGGTTGGGCTGGAGCGCGAAGCCCGGCCGCACCAGCGCGACCACCGGCGTGACGAGGAACGAGGTGCCCGTCACATACATCGACAGGTTGCCCAGCACCTCGACCCAGTGCGGCTCCAGGCCCACCTCCTCCTGCGCCTCGCGCAGCGCGGTGGCGGCGGCATCGCGGTCTTCGGGATCGGTGCGCCCCCCCGGAAAGGCCACCTGGCCGGAATGCGTGGACAGGTGCGCCGTGCGCTCGGTGAGCAATACCGTGGGCCGATCGCGCAGCACGATGGGCACGAGGACGGCGGCGTGCGCGGGCTCGCGTTCCGCGAACTTCTTCTCGCGCTGCACCTCAGGCGTCCAGGGCGGCGGCGCGGCAAAGCGCAGTCGCAGTGCCTCCGGCGTCTGCGCATGCGGGGGCACGGCGGGTAAATGGTCGTCCACCCCTACGAGCGGCACGGTGCGCGGATCGAAGTGAGGCAGCGAGGACAGCGAAGGCAGGGCCGCCGCAGAGGACGCGCCGACAGGACGATGAGAGCTCACGGGGGTTCAAAAAGAAAAAACCGCTACAGGCTTTCGCACTGTAGCGGTTTCGAGTCGCGCGGTGAGCGCAGCCGTATTTATGCGGCCACTGCAGCTGCCTTGACGCGCGAAGGCAGCTTTTCCTTGATACGCGCCGACTTGCCGCTGCGCTCGCGCAGGTAGTACAGCTTGGCGCGGCGCACGTCGCCGCGGCGCTTCACTTCGATGCTGGCGATCAGCGGGCTGTAGGTCTGGAACGTGCGCTCCACGCCTTCGCCGCTGGAGATCTTGCGCACGGTGAAGCCGCTGTTCAGGCCACGGTTGCGCTTGGCGATCACGACGCCTTCGTAGGCCTGCACGCGCTTGCGGGTGCCTTCCACCACGTTCACGTTCACGATGACGGTGTCGCCAGGCGCGAACGAGGGAATGGTCTTGTTCAAGCGGGCGATTTCTTCCTGCTCGAGGATCTGGATCAGGTTCATGGTTGGTTTCCGACGATCATGTCCGCGCCAGGATTGGCAGGGCGCCCCTATTGGCGCCTTTGTGGCTATGGTTCAGGCCCACAGCGGCCGGCCAGAGGATCGAGAACAGGCGATTATAGCAAGCTTGCGTTTTGCGCCAATAGGGCCTCGTCCGCGCGCGTGAGCTGCCCGCGCTCGCGCGCAACCTGCAGCAGGTCCGGGCGGTGGCGCGCGGTGATGAGCAGGCGCTGATCGCGCCGCCAGCGCTCGATTTGCGCATGGTGGCCGGACAGCAGCGGCGCGGGAACGGCGCGGCCGGCCCATTCCTCGGGGCGCGTGTAGTGCGGACAGTCCAGCAGCCCGTCCAGCGCGGGGTTGAAGCTGTCGAGCTGGTGGCTGCCCTCGTCGTGCAGCACGCCCGGCTGCAGGCGCGCCACGGCGTCCAGCAGCGCCATGGCCGCGATCTCGCCGCCCGAAAGCACGAAGTCGCCCAGGCTGATCTGCGCATCCACGTAGGCGTCGATGAAACGCTGGTCCACGCCCTCGTAGCGTCCGCACAGCAAGATGGCACCCGCGCCGGCGGACCAGTCCTGCACCGCGGCATGGTCCAGCCGGCGGCCAATGGGGGAGAACAGCACCAGGGGCGCCCGCGCCTGCTCGCCCTCGGCGCGATCGGCGCGTATGGCGGCCAGGCAGCGCGCCAGCGGCTCGGCCAGCATGACCATGCCGGGGCCGCCGCCAAAGGGCCGGTCATCCACGCGGCGGTAGTTGCCCTCCGCATGGTCGCGCGGGTTCCACAGCCGCACCTCTACCTGGCCCGACGCGTAGGCGCGCCGCGTCACGCCGCTGGCAAGAAACGGCTCGAACAGCTCGGGAAACAGGGTGATGACATCGAAACGCATGGCACGCGGACAGCCGCCTCAATAGTCGGGTTGCCAGTCCACAGTGATGCAGCGCCCCGCCAGGTCCACTTTGTCCACATAGGCCGACACAAAGGGAATCATGCGCTCGTGCGGCTTGCCTTCGTGCTCGTAGGCTAGCACCAGCGTGGTCTGCGGCCCCGTGGGCAGCAGGTCGCGCACGGTGCCCAGCGCCACGCCCTCGCGGTTGACCACAGGCAGGCCGATCAGGTCCACCCAGTAGTACTCGTCATCGCCCGCCACCGGGAAGTTGGCGCGGGGCACGAAGATGCGCGCGCCGCGCAGCGCCTCTGCTGCGTCACGGTCGTCCACACCCTGCGCCCAGGCGACCACGGAGTCCGAATGCGTGCGCGCCTGCCGGATGGGCAGCAGCACGGTGCCGGTGAAAAAACTCTTGGTTCCCTTTTCCGCCGGTTGCAACAGCCAGGACTTGGCGGCGAGCAGGGCCTCGGGGTTGCTGCTGTAGGGCAGCACCTTGAACCACCCTTTTACGCCCCAGGCATCGGTGATGCGGCCCACCTCCACGGCGTCAGAGGGCAGTTCGGCGGTTTCCAGGACAGGCAGCTGAGGCATGGCGGCGGGATGCGAGGGTGAGGCCAAGAAAAAAGGCGGGGTCCGTCAGTTGCACCAACGGAGCCCGCCCTTTTCGGGAGTGCGAACGATCAGGCGGCCTTCTGGGCGGCTTGCTTGATCAGACGGTCCACGGTGGGAGAGGGTTGTGCGCCCACGCCCTTCCAGTACGTCAGGCGGTCCTGGGCGATGCGCAGGCCTTCTTCGCCTTCCTTGGCGGAAGGGTTGTAGAAGCCCAGCCGCTCGATGAAGCGGCCGTCGCGGCGCACGCGCTTGTCGGCAACGACGATGTTGAAGAACGGACGGCCCTTGGAGCCGCCGCGGGAGAGTCGAATCACGACCATAATGAATCCTTCGGGTGGTTACACAGCAGTGGCTGCGCTCTGTTTTGCGGCGTTTGAGACACGCGACTTGGCCACCCGGCCAGCGACACGCTGCAAAGTCCGCGATTATATCCACAACACAGAAAAGATGCCCCTCATCCGCGCCAGCCGGGACGAAGACGTCGCTGCCATCACCGCCATCTACACCCACCATGTGCTGCACGGCACGGGCACCTTCGAGATCGACCCGCCCACGGCGCAGGACATGGCGGCGCGTCGCGCGGATGTGCTGGCCAAGGGCCTGCCCTACCTGGTGGCCGAAGAAGCAGGCCAGGTCCTGGGCTTTGCCTACTGCAACTGGTTCAAGCCCCGCCCGGCCTACCGTTTCTCGGCCGAGGATTCAATCTACATCGCCGACGCGGCGCGCGGCCGGGGCCTGGGACGGCAGTTGCTGGAGGCCCTCGCCATGCAGGCCGAGGCCGCCGGCGTGCGCAAGCTGATGGCAGTGATCGGCGACTCGGCCAATGCGGGCTCCATCGGCGTGCACCGGGCCGCAGGTTTCACCGACGTGGGCGTGATGCGCTCCGTGGGCTGGAAGTTCGGCGCCTGGCGCGACATCGTGCTCATGGAAAAGCCCCTGGGCGCGGGCGATACCACCGCCCCCGAATGAAGGCGCGCCAATAATCGCGGCCATGAAGAACAAGACTGTTGCCGCGTGGCTGGCGTTCCTGGGCGGCCCGCTGGGGTTGCACCGCTTTTACCTGTACGGACTGGGCGACTGGATCGGCTGGCTGCTGCCGATCCCCACGGCCCTCGGCGTGTACGGCATCCAGCGCGTGCAGCAATGGGGGCAGGACGACCAACTGAGCTGGATGCTGATTCCACTGCTGGGATTCACGATCGCAGGCTGCGCACTGCGCGCGATCCTCTACGGTCTGATGACGCCCGAGCGGTGGAACGCGCGCTTCAACCCCGCTGCGGCGCCCGATGCGGCGCCGGGGCGGACGCACTGGTTCACGGTGTTTGCCATTGCGACATCGCTGCTGGTGGGCACGGCCGTGCTGATGGCCAGCATTGCCTTCAGCTTCCAGCGCTACTTCGAATACCAGATCGAGGAAGCGCGCAAGATTTCACAATGAAATCAGGCTCTAGCGTTTGATGGACAAGCGCGAGCAGCTACTCAAACGATAGCAAAATCACTCCAGCCTGGCAGATCGCGGGCGCCGCGCACTGCGGCATAGAACTGGCGCCCACCGGCTCCGCCGCCCCGCGAAGATCAATAGAGCTGCAGGCTCACCCAATAAGCGATCGCCGCCACGAAGGCGCTGGCGGGGATGGTCAGGATCCACGCCCAGACGATGTTGCCGGCCACGCCCCAGCGCACGGCGCTAGCGCGCTGGGTGGAACCCACGCCCACGATCGCGCCCGTGATGGTGTGGGTGGTGGATACGGGGATGCCCAGCGCAGTGGCGATGAACAGCGTCATCGCGCCGCCGGTCTCGGCGCAGAAGCCCCCCACGGGCTTGAGCTTGGTGATTTTCTGGCCCATGGTCTTCACGATGCGCCAGCCGCCGAACATGGTGCCCATGCCGATGGCCGCGTAGCACGAGATGATGACCCACATGGGGGGCGAGGCATCGCCCGCCGAGGCGTAGCCCGTGGCGATCAGCAGCAGCCAGATGATGCCGATGGTCTTTTGCGCGTCGTTGCCGCCGTGGCCCAGGCTGTAGGCCCCGGCGGAGACGAGCTGCAGCCGGCGGAACCACTTGTCCACGCGGTTAGGACTGGTGCGACGGAAGACCCAGGCCACGATCAGCATCATCAACGAGCCCAGCAGGAAACCCAGCATGGGCGACACGAAGATAAAGGCCACGGTCTTGAAGATGCCGCTGGCCACCAGTGCGCCCGCGCCGGTCTTGGCGATCACCGCGCCCACGATGCCGCCGATCAGTGCATGCGAGGAACTGCTGGGGATGCCGTAGTACCAGGTGATGACGTTCCAGGTGATGGCCCCCACCAGCGCGCCGAAGATCACGTGGGTGTCCACCACGCTCGGGTCCACGATGCCCTTGCCGATGGTGGCCGCCACGCTCAGGTGGAACACGAAGATGGCGACGAAGTTGAAGAAGGCCGCGAAGACCACGGCCTGCGTGGGCTTGAGCACGCCCGTGGAGACCACGGTGGCAATGGAGTTGGCGGCGTCGTGGAACCCGTTCATGAAGTCGAACACGATGGCGAGCGCCACGAGCACGACCACGATCCACAGGGCGGTTTGTACTGTTTCCATGCTGGGAATGAGGGGGCGAGCCCTGCCAGGGATGCGAAGCGCAGGCCTGCGGCCGCGCCTCAGGAGTTCTCGAGGATGATGCCCTCGATGAGGTTGGCCACGTCTTCGCAGCGGTCGGTGATGGTCTCCAGCAGCTCGTAGATGGCCTTGAGCTTGATGACCTCGCGCACGTCCGGCTCCTCGCGGAACAGCTTGCTCATGGCGCTGCGCAGCACGCGGTCGGCGTCGCCCTCCAGGCGGTCGATTTCCTCGCAGGTCTTGAGCGCGGCCTCGGCCACGGCCGGATCGGCAATGCGCGACAGCAGCTTCACCGCGTCCTGCACGCGCTCGCAGCACTTGAGGCTGAGGTCCGTCAGGCGGGTGATCTCATCCGTCATGTGGTGGATGTCGTACAGCGCCATGGTCTCGGCCGAGTCCTGGATCAGGTCGGCCACGTCGTCCATGGTGTTGATCAGCGAGTGGATCTGCTCACGGTCGATGGGCGTGATGAAGGTCTTGTGCAGCGTGCGGTTGACCTCGTGCGTCACGCGGTCGGCGGCGCGCTCGGCGTTGTCCACGTCCTGGTTGTACTGGTCGCGCAGGTGGGTGTCGCTGTAGTTCGCCACCAGTTGCGAGAACGCCCGCGCGGCCTCGACGATGCGGTCTGCATGCTGGTTGAACATCTCGAAAAAATTGCCCTCGCGGGGCAACAGCTTTCCAAACAACATGCCGACTCCTGATCGAACCTTCTGGCGGTATATGTGACGCAGAGATGACCAAGACGTGACAAATCTGCGAAAACCGCGAGTTTAACCGGCGCCAGACAGCCGCCCGGCGCACCAGGTCAAAGCGGATGCGCAGAGACCGGCGCCCCCCGGCAGGGCCTGCGCGGCTCGGCTCCTACGCGCTGCGGAAGATGAAGTACACCGCCCCGACGAGGCACAGACCCGCCCAGAGGTAGTCCCATTTGAGCGGCTCGTTCAGGTAGAACACGGCGAAGGGCACGAACACCGTCAGCGTGATCACCTCCTGCA
This sequence comes from Diaphorobacter sp. ED-3, assembly GCF_027625375.1. Classification (NCBI taxonomy): domain Bacteria; kingdom Pseudomonadati; phylum Pseudomonadota; class Betaproteobacteria; order Burkholderiales; family Comamonadaceae; genus Diaphorobacter; species Diaphorobacter sp. ED-3. The sequence continues at coordinate 3,197,454 of NZ_CP115182.1, forward strand.
TGATCTTGAGCTGCCCCACGCTGAACTGCGTATGCCCAATGCGGTTGGCCGGCACCTGCAACAGGTATTCGAACAGGGCGATGCCCCAGCTCACCAGCGCCGCCACGTACCACGGGGCGGTGGCCAGGTTCTTCAGGTGGCCGTACCAGGCCATGGTCATGAAGATGTTGCTAGCAACCAGCAGCAGGATGGTCTGGAGGGGGATGGGCAGGGATTGCAGGGCGTGCATGGCGCGGCGGATTTTACAAGCCAAATCACACTCTAGCGCATATCCATCAAGCGCTGGTAGCTATAAAAAACAAAGCACCGCCGCAGCGGTGCCTGTTCCAGCGGCCAGCGGCCGCCCTTTCACTCACCCAGGTAGGCGGCGCGCACGCGCGGATCGCTGAGCAGATCCCGTCCCCCGCCGGCCATGGTGATCAGGCCGGACTCCATCACGTAGCCGCGGTCGGCAATCGCCAGCGCGCGGCTGGCGTTCTGCTCCACCAGCACGATGGTCACGCCCAGGGCATACACGTCGCGCACCACCTCGAAGATCTTGTCCACCATGATGGGCGACAGGCCCATGGAGGGCTCATCCAGCAGCAGCACCTTGGGCTGGCTCATCAGCGCGCGGCCCATGGCCAGCATCTGCTGCTCGCCACCGGACATGGTGCCCGCCAGCTGGTCCTTGCGCTCGCGCAGGCGCGGGAAGATGGTGAACATCTTTTCGATGTCGGCGGCAATGCCCGCCTTGTCGTCGCGCGTGTAGGCGCCCATGAGCAGGTTCTCGGTGATGGTCATGCGCGCGAACACGCCGCGCCCCTCGGGCACCATCACCAGCCCCTGCTTGACCAGGTCCCACGCGCCCTTGCCCCTGATGCTCTGGCCCAGGTACTCGATGTCGCCATTGTTCATGCCCAGTGTGCCGGTGATGGCCTTCATGGTGGTGGTCTTGCCCGCCCCGTTGGAGCCGATCAATGTGACCAGCTCGCCCTCGCGCACCTCGAAGTCCACCCCCTTGACGGCCTGGATGCCGCCGTAGGCCACCTTCAGGCCCTTGACCTGCAATAGAACTTTGTTGGATTTTTCGGCCATGTCTTGCGTCCTTCAGTGCCCGCCGGAGCCCAGATAGGCCTCGATCACTTTTTCGTTCTTCTGCACGTCGGCAGGGGTTCCCTCGGCAATCTGCTTGCCGTAGTCCAGCACCGTGACACGGTCGCACAGGCCCATGACCAGCTTCACGTCGTGCTCGATGAGCAAGATGGTGCGGTTGTCGTTGCGGATGCGGTCGATCAGCTCGCGCAGTTGCACCTTCTCGGTGGCGTTCATGCCGGCGGCGGGTTCGTCCAGCGCGATCAGTTGCGGATCGGTGGCCAGGGCGCGCGCGATCTCCAGGCGGCGCTGGTCGCCGTACGACAGCGTGCGCGCCTTGAAATCGGCGTACTTGCCGATGCCCACGTAGTCCAGCAGCTCCTGCGCGCGCTTGGCGATGGCCGCCTCCTCCTCCTTGAAGCTCTTGGTGCGGAAGATGGCCCCGAAGAGCCCGGAATGCGTGCGGATGTGCCGCCCCACCATCACGTTCTCCAGCGCCGTCATGTCGGCGAACAACCGGATGTTCTGGAAGGTGCGCGCAATGCCCGCCTTGGCCACCAGGTGCACGGCGCGGGGCTCGTAGGGCTGGCCCGCCAGTTCGAAACTGCCCGCATCGGGCGTGTACAGGCCGGTGATGACGTTGAAGAACGTCGTCTTGCCCGCGCCGTTGGGACCGATCAGGCCATAGACCTGGCCTCGCTGGATGGTGATGCCCACGTCGGACAGCGCCTGCAGGCCGCCAAACCGCTTGGAGATGCCCGCGACCTTCAGCACCACTTCTTTCGATGTATCTGCCATGTTGTTGCTCTACCGGTGGTGTCAGGACTTCTGCGCAAGGCTCTTGCCATGCTCGGGCGCGGGCCACAGGCCCCGCGGGCGCAGCAGCATCACGATGATCATGGCCAAGGCGATCAACAGTTGGCGCAGGATGGACGAGTCCAGCCGCCCGTCGGTCATCGCCTGCAGCGGGCCGGCCACATAGCGCAGCACCTCGGGCAGCGCGGACAGCAGCACGGCACCCAGGATCACGCCGGGAATGTGGCCGATGCCGCCCAGCACCACCATGGCAACGATCATCACCGACTCCATCAGGCTGAACGACTCGGGCGAGACGAAGCCCTGGAACGCGGCGAACATGGCGCCGGCCACGCCGCCGAACGAAGCGCCCATGCCGAAGGCCAGCAGCTTCATGTTGCGCGTGTTGATGCCCATCGCCTTGGCGGCGATCTCATCTTCGCGGATGGCCATCCACGCGCGCCCGATGCGCGAATCCTGCAGGCGATAGCACACCAAAATGGTGACCAGCACCAGGAACAGGAACAGGTAGTAGTACAGCGTGACGGAGTTGATGTCGTAGCCGAACAGCTCCAGCCGCTTGCCCAGGTCCAGCCCGAAGATCTTCACCGAATCGATCTGCCCCAGGCCCTTGGGGCCGTTGGTGATGTTGACCGGGTGGTCCAGGTTGTTCATGAAGATGCGGATGATTTCGCCAAAGCCCAGCGTCACGATGGCCAGGTAGTCGCCGCGCAGCTTGAGCACCGGTATGCCCAGCAGCACGCCGGTGCACGCCGCCAGCACCAGGGCTAGCGGGATCACCATCCACAGCGACATGTGCAGCCCATCGGGGAAATTGGCGGCAAACCAGGCGAAGTTCTCCGTCAGGTGCGGCGAGGCCAGCAGGCCGAACATGTAGGCACCGACGGCATAGAACGCCACGTAGCCCAGGTCGAGCAGGCCGGCGTAGCCCACCACGATGTTCAGGCCCAGCGCCAGCATCACGTACAGCAGGGCCAGATCGGCGATGCGCACCCATGCGTTGCCGAAGTACTGCAGCACCAGGGGCAGAACCAGCAGCGCAATGCCGCCCAGGATCCATTGGATCTTGTGGTTTTTCATGGTCGTTGGCTCCTCAGGCGCGGTCGGCCACACGCTCACCCAGCAGGCCCGAGGGGCGCAGCGTCAGGATGATGATGAGCACGATAAAGGCGAAGATGTCGGTGTAGTGGCTGCCCAGCACGCCCCCGGTGAGGGTGCCGATGTAGCCGGAGCCGATGGCCTCGATGAGCCCCAGCAGAAGTCCGCCCACCACGGCGCCAGCCAGGTTGCCGATGCCGCCGAACACCGCCGCGGTGAACGCCTTCAGCCCCGGCAAGAAGCCCATGGTGTGCTGCGCCGTGCCGTAGTTGGAGGCCCACATGATGCCGGCGATGGCGGCCAGCACCGCGCCGATGATGAAGGTGGCCGAGATCACCATGTCGGGCTTCACGCCCATGAGCGCGGCCACGCGCGGGTTCTCTGCCGTGGCGCGCATGGCGCGGCCCAGCCGTGTGTAGTTGACCAGGTAGACCATGGAAGCCAGCGCCACCACCGTCACGCCCAGGATCAGCACCTGGGTGGTGGTGATCACCGCGCCGCCCACTTGGAACGGCTGGGTGGGCAGCAGCGTGGGGTACGGTTTGTAGTTGGGCTTCCAGATGATCATCGCCAGCGTCTGCAGCAGGATCGACATGCCGATGGCGGTGATCAAGGGGGCCAGGCGCGGGCTGTTGCGCAGCGGCCGGTAGGCGACTTTTTCGATGGTGAAATTGAGTACCGCCGCCACCACGCAGGCGATCAGCGTGGCCAGCAGCAGAATGAGCCAGCCGGGCGCGCCCGGCATGGCCTCCTGCATGAGGCCGATGCAGCTCCAACTGGTCAGCGCGCCGACCATGAGCACTTCCCCGTGCGCGAAGTTGATGAGCTGGATGATGCCGTACACCATGGTGTAGCCCAAGGCTATCAAGGCGTACATGCTGCCCAGAACCAGACCATTGATGATCTGCTGCAGCAAGATGTCCATATGTTGAGTCCTTTGTATCGACTATTGACGTGCACACCAGCCAAGCACCGCGAATCGATGCAGCCTTGTGGGCCCGTTCGCCATCTAGCAAAAAACCCGCCAGGCAAGGGTCTGCGCGGGTTTGTGAAGAAATTGTAGTCAGAGGAAACACGCCGTCCCTACCACGTTTGGACGGGGTTTTCCCTTGATTGGAGGGCGCATCAGGCGGGTGCCGCGCGCATTAGAAATATTGATGATTGCGACGCGATCAGGGAATGCGCTTATTCCCAACGGGTCATGGATTGGGCTGAACAATGCCGTGCAACGGGACCGTGGTCGGCCCGCCGCTAGCCCCTCACACAAGAAGCCACTCGAAGCCTAGGCGTCTGGGGGCACGTCGTCGGGGCCACCCTGCGCTGCCGCATTGCGCGCGCGCAGTTCATCGAGCTTCTGGCCGATCTTGATCTCCAGCCCGCGCGGCACCGGTGCGTAAAAGCCCGGCGGATCCATGCCATCGGGCAGGTAGTTCTCGCCCGCGGCAAAGCCGCCCTCTTCGTCGTGCGCGTAGCGATAGTCCTTGCCGTAGTCCAACTGCTTCATGAGTTGGGTGGGCGCATTGCGCAGGTGCAGCGGCACGGGGCGCGTGCCGTCTTGCTTCACGAAGGCGCGGGCCTTGTTGTAGGCCATGTAGCCCGCATTGCTCTTGGGCGCCACGGCGAGGTAGATGACGGCCTGCGCCAGCGCCAGCTCGCCCTCCGGGCTGCCCAGGCGTTCATAGGTCTGCGCAGCGTCGTGCGCGATCTGCATGGCGCGCGGATCGGCCAGACCGATGTCCTCCCAGGCCATGCGCACGATGCGCCGCGCCATGTAGCGGGGGTCCGCCCCGCCGTCGAGCATGCGCACCAGCCAGTACAGCGCAGCATCAGGATCGGAGCCGCGCACCGACTTGTGCAGCGCGCTGATGGTGTCGTAGAACTGTTCGCCACCCTTGTCGTAGCGGCGCATGCGCTCGCCCAGCACCTGCAGCAGCCAGGCGTCTTCGATGCGCTCGATGCCCGCCTGGCTTGCGGTGACCTCCAGGGTTTCCAGCGTGTTGAGCAGGCGCCTCGCATCCCCGTCGGCATAGGCGATGAGGCGCTCCAGCGCTGCATTTTCAATAGCTGGTAGCGCTTGCAGCGCCTGGGCCTTGGCCACAATTTGCTTCAAGTCGTCGCTGCCCAGAGGCTGCAGCACATAGACCGCGGCACGCGACAGCAGGGCCGAGTTGACCTCGAACGAAGGGTTCTCGGTGGTCGCCCCCACGAAAGTGAACAGGCCGCTTTCCACATGCGGCAAGAACGCGTCCTGCTGGCTCTTGTTGAAGCGGTGCACCTCGTCCACGAAGACGATGGTGCGCTGCTGCATCAGCCCGTCGCGTGCGCTCTCGGCCAGCTGCACGGCATCGCGGATGTCCTTCACGCCGCCCAGCACGGCACTGATGCTGATGAACTGCGCATCGAACGCCTCGGCCATCAGGCGCGCAATCGTGGTCTTGCCCACGCCGGGCGGCCCCCACAGGATGCAGCTGTGCGGGCGGCCCGATTCAAACGCCAGCCGCAGCGGCATGCCCGGCCCCAGCACATGCTGCTGGCCAATGACCTCGGCCAGCGAACGCGGACGCAGGCGTTCGGCCAAGGGCTGGTGGGCCAGCGGGGAAGCGCGACTCATAGCGTATCGAGCGGGCTCAACACGCCGCGCCCGCCCTTGTTCAAGACATGGGTGTAGATCATGGTGGTACTCACATCCTTGTGACCCAGCAACTCCTGCACGGTACGGATGTCGTAACCTGCCTGCAGCATGTGGGTGGCAAAAGAATGCCGCAGCACATGCGGTGTGCAGGGCTTGTCGATGCCCGCGCGGCGCGCTGCCAACGCCACGGCCTTCTGCACCGACTGCTCCAGCAGGTGATGGCGCCGCTGCACGCCCGAGCGCGGATCCACCGAACGCACCGCGCTGGGGAATACGTACTGCCATCCCCAGGCCGTGGCTGCATTCGCGTACTTCACGGCCAACGCATCAGGCAACCACACGGCACCAAGACCCGCATCCAAGTCCTTGCGGTGCAGCGCACGGGCGCGCTCCATCTGCTCGCGCAACGGTGTGATCAGATTCTCGGGCAGGACGGTCACACGATCCTTGTTCCCCTTGCCTTCGCGCACGATCAGTTCACGCCGTTCGAACTCCACATCCTTCACGCGCAGGCGCAGTGCCTCCAGAATGCGCATCCCCGTGCCGTACAGCAGCGAGGCAACCAGCCACTGCGTGCCCTGCAGGTGCATCAGCAGCTCGCGCACCTCGCGCTGTGTCAACACCACCGGCAGGCGGCGCGCCTTGCGGGCCGAAACAATCTCATCCAGCCAGGGCAAGTCGTGCTGCAGCACCTCTTTGTAGAGAAACAAAATGGCGGCCTTGGCTTGGTTCTGCGTAGAGGCGGACACATTGCGCTCAACAGCCAGGTGGGTCAGAAAAGCGGTGACCTCCGGTGCCCCCATCTCGCGCGGATGGCGCTTGTCATGGAACAAGATAAAGCGGCGCACCCAATCCACGTAAGCCTGCTCGGTGCGAATGGAATAGTGCAGCACCCGGATGCGCTCACGCATCGACTCCAGCAGCCGGGGCGGCTGTCGCACGGCGGGTGGGCGTGAAACGGAAGGCGCATCCATCCGTGAAATTTTAGGCGGTCTAAATTACCGCTGCCATGGGCGTTTATGGAGAGGCTTGACAGCCTGCTTGACTTAGGCCGCGGCCGGTCGATAGCATGCAGAGATCTAATTCTAGTTAGACTTTTGGGCGGCGCGAATCTTGCTGCCCAAAGGCTTGCATTTACGGAGCAAAAAATGAGCACTCACCGCGTGTATAAGTCCCATGAATTCATGCAGCCAGCCGAGAAAGAACCAATACGGTCTGTTGTTGTTGAATCTTCGCATTCAGTTATCGTGGCTTGGCATGTGGAGCCCGGCCAAACTATTGCGCCACATATTCACCCCGACGGACAAGATACATGGACCATCCTTTCAGGGGAAGGTCAATATCAAATTGACGAGCAAGGCAACACCGTTGCAATTGTTCCGGGGGATATCGTAGTTGCAAACAAAGGGCAGGTGCACGGTGTTCTTTGCACCAGCGTTGGCCCACTTCGGTTCATTTCAGTGGTTGCGCCTTTGGATGCTGGTTATGAACCGCTATCAGCAAAAACATAGGGGATATCAAGTGCAACAAGCTGCCTCCGCTCCCCAGCCTAACTGTTTGGTCAAGCTGACGCCAACAGGCTCCGCCTGTTGGTACCCTCCGCTTCGCTCCGGCGCAGCTTACCGCGGGCGTTAGTCCCTTCATATTCCCGCTTTATGCAGGCCGCTATTTATTCCAGCGTTTTGTCCATCGCAAAGGTTCAGCCTTTGGCGCTTGGCCGTTGCGCTGGGCTTCGCCTGCAATCGTTGCGCAGTTTTCAAGCCTTTTTGGCCTCTAGCTCCCGTCCCGCTTGCGCTAGCAGCTCTTTCTTTGGTAGCGTTTTGCGGGTGCGCGGCGCTTTTTCAAACCCCGGCGGGTCTAACCCGGCGGTCAAGCGGACCCGCCTACGGCGGGCCGCTTACCTTGGCCGTTAGTCCCTTCATATTCCGCTTTATGCAGGCCAGCATTTATTCCAGGGTTTCGCCTTTCTCAAAGGTTTCTCCTTTGAGGTTTTGGCGCTCTGCCGGGCTTCGCCTGCATTCGCTGTGCCAGTTTCAAGCCTTTTTGACCTCTAGCGCTTGTGCAGAAAGCGCTGCCAGCTATCGTTCTTGCAGCGCTGCGCCGCTTTCGTGGCCCAGCGCTTTTTCGTGGGCCGCGCCCTTCTTCAAGGCTGGGCGCTCCCTTTTGGCCTTCGGGTCTAACTCTGCGGTCAAGCGGACGGCTTCGCCGCCGCTTACCTTGGCCGTTAGTCCCATTACCCGCTTTATGCGCACAGCCACTTATTCCAGCGCTCGGCCCTATTCCAGGGGCTTTGAAGCCTTTTTGGCCTCCAGCGCTTTTGCAGCAAGCGCCACCAGCTATCATTCTTGCAGCGCTGCGCCGCTTTCGTGGCCCAGCGCTTTTTCGTGGGCTGCGCCCTTGTTCAAGTCCGGGCGCTCCCTTTTGGCTTTCGGGTCTAACCCGGCGTTCAAGCCGACCCGCCTACGGCGGGCGGCTTACCTTGGGCGTTAGGCTCAAATGCGAAGAGAAGCGAAACTAGTAGGTGCATTCGCTCTGGCGCTTGGAATTTCTGCGCTCGCAATAAGTGCAAACCTTCTGCTTGGAGGTGAGACGCAGAGCGGCGGGCTTAGCTGTAAGTCCATTTGCGGTTTGTCTTTATTGGTCACGCAATTCCTTGGCGCTAGTACTGGTGGGCTTGTGGGAAGTCTGCTATGGCTACTGGTCGGCATTGTTTTTACTTTCGTCGGATATCGGGTGTTTAGTGGCCGTTAACACACCTAACCCGGCGCTCAAGCCGACCCGCATACTGCGGGCGGCTTACCTAGTCCGTTAGCCTGCCTTTTATTCCTGCTCATTTCAGCCCATGAATATTCAAACGCCATTTGCCCTCGCAAGCGTTTATCCGCTGGGTGTTTGGCGTTCGCTCGGGCTTCGCCTGCGTGGGTTGCGTCAGTTTCAAGCCTTTTTGGCCTCTAGCCCTTGTGCAGCAAGCGCTGGCAGCTCTGGTTTTCGTAGTCCGTGGCCTGTGCGGTCACTTTCGTTTTTGCGCTTTGGGTCTAACCCGGCGCTCAAGCCGACCCGCATACTGCGGGCGGCTTACCTAGTCCGTTAGGGAGCAAATATGGGAGAGGCCATTGCAGCACTCCTTGGGGCTGTTTTGGAGGTCGCGATGATCTTCACGGGTAAAGCAGTCGTATCGGCTGCCAGTTTTGGCCGCTGGCGCGGCGAGCAACTCAGTAGTTCTGAAGGCCGCATTCACAGTCCCGCAGGCGCTCTATCGTTTAAGCGTGATGGTCAGCGCGTGTTTACCGCTACAGGTCTTTTTTTCATCGGAGGCATGTTTTATGCACTGTTCGCGCTGGCAGCACTTTTGTTTGCAGCATTGGCCTAACCCGTCGGTCAAGCGGACAGGCCTTCGGCCAGCCGCTTACCTTGTCCGTTAGGCCATCACATGCTCGGTCTTACGCTATTTCGGTCGACGCTTCTATTGCCCCTTGCAGTTCCGGCCATCGCTGTTTTGCTCCGGCTGGAAGTGGCTGGATTTCTTGGTATCGCTACCTTCGTTGTTGCCGCACCTTATACAATTTTTGTATTCTGGGCGTGGAAGCACATGGGACGGTTTGCCAGCTTCAGAGAGGCGTACATCTTTCTTGCAAAGGTCCCGGTTATATTCGCTATTCCAATCGGTCTGCTTTGGTTTCTTGGCTTACTTGCCACAGCCATCCCATTCTCAACAGCCTTAAAGTCAACGAGCCAGCTACTTGCAGTCTTGGTAGGTACGGCCTACCTATACAGTGTCATTGCGGCCCTCTTGGTTACGCTGGCACAAGCCGTTGGACTTTCCGATAAATATAAAGGCCATGAATAGGCGGGAGCCTAACATTTCCGTCAACACGGACCTGCGCAAGCGGCGCTTCGCACCGCTTGCGCAGGCCGGTTACGTCAGACGTTAGGCAATTGCAATGAAGGCGCTCGCATGGATCACAACTGCTTTGTGCATCACTTACGGTGCAATCGCACTGATTATTTATCAGACAAAACATGCCGATGTACTTGAAGAATCAAAAAGCCTTAGAGAGATTGAAGCAAAAGTCGAAGGGGTGCAAAGGTGTCCAGGAAAAAGCCTGTGCTATCAGACGATAGTTTCTTACCAAACAAACGACAAAGTCATTACCGCAAAAGTTCTTGGTGAGCACGGGAAAGATGGGGCAATCATTTCAATTTGGACAAAACCCGGGGCACCAAAAGGTTATGACTCCCCCTCCGCATTTATTGAACAATCAATGGTCTTTTTCCCGTTATTCTTCCTGCCTACCGCCTTAATTATTCTTCCGCTTCTGCTCGCTCTTCAAGGAAAAAGTGAGTCTACGAAACCAAGCAGCCAATGAAAACCGTCTGCCTAACATGGCGCTCAACCTCGCTCCTTTCAGTCGCTGGACGCTGCGCGATAAAGCCGCGCAGCGCCGGTTAGCTCTACGTTAGCCTGCTTTTTATTCCTGCTCATTTCAGCCCATGCATATTCAAACGCCATTTACCCTCGCAAGCGTTTATCTGCTGGGTGTTTGGCGTTCGCTCGGGCTTCGCCTGCGTGGGTTGCGCCAGTTTCAAGCCTTTTTGGCCTCTAGCCCTTGTGCAGCAAGCGCTAGCAGCTATTGTTTTCGTAGTCTGTGGCCTGTGCGGTCACATTCTTTTTTGCGCTTTGGGTCTAACCCGGCGCTCAAGCCGACCCGCATACTGCGGGCGGCTTATCTTGGCCGTTAGTCCCTTCATATTCCGCTTTATGCAGGCCCGCATTTATTCCAGCGCTTCGCCTTTCTCAAAGGTTTCTCTTTGGTGGTTTTGGCGCTCTGCTGGGCTTCGCCTGCGTTTGCTTGGTCGGTTTCAAGCCTTTTGGGCCTCTGGCGCTTGTGCAGCAAGCGCCACCAGCTATCATTCTTGCAGCGCTGCTCCGCTTCGGTGGCCCAGCGCTTTTTCATGGGCCGCGCACGTCTTCAAGGCTGGGCGCTCCCTTTTGGCCTTCGGGTCTAACTCTGCGCTCAAGCGGACCCGCATTCTGCGGGCCGCTTATCTTGTCCGTTAGCCATGAGGATCAACCCAATTCGCTCGTTCGCAAGAAGGCATCCTGTTCGCTACTCGGTCATGGCATACGTTGTAGTCGGGGCGCTTTACATCGTGTTGCGCGGCATCCTCGGCGGGCGCCTGGCAGCGATGCTGGCTTTGGACACCGTGCTATTCGCGGGTCTTCTACTGTTGGTTGTAGGGCCTGCGTTGGTTCTGGCGCCGCGACTTGAGCGCACACTCTCCCGCCGATTTCGGGGTGGGGCCCCCTTCCTAGCGCTGTTTGGCTTCCTCGCCATATCCCTTCCCGCCGGTTTTGCGCTCGCCACATGGGTACTAAAGCACTTTCCGGTCGTTCCGTAATAGCCCACAGCGCGGCTAACCTTTTGCTGCAGCGGACGGCTTCGCCGCCCGCTGAGCGCAAACGTTAGTCCCATCACCCGCTTTATGCGCAGCCACTTGTTCCAGCGCTCTACCTTGTCCAAGGGGTTTTCAAGCCTTTTTGGCCTCCAGCGCTTGTGCAGCAAGCGCAACCAGCTATTATTCTTGCAGCGCTGCGCCGCTTCCGTGGCCCAGCGCTTTTTCGTGGGCTGCGCCCTGGTCCAAGTCCGGTCGCTCCATTTTGGCCTTCGGGTCTAACCCGGCGTTCAAGCCGACCCACCTACGGCGGGCGGCTTACCTTGGCCGTTAGTCCCATCACCCGCTCTATGCGCGCAGCCACTTATTCCAGCGCTCCGCCCTGTTCCAAAGGCTTTCAAGCCTTTTGGGCCTCCAGCGCTTGTGCAGCAAGAGCCACCAGCTATCATTCTTGCAGTGCTGCGCCGCTTTCGTGGCCCAGCGCTTTTTCGTGGGCTGCGCACATCTTCAAGGCTGGGCGCTCCCTTTTGGCCTTCGGGTCTAACTTTGCGGTCAATCGGACCCGCATTCTGCGGGCCGCTTACCTTGGCCGTTAGCTAGCAGGGAAGTACGTCGCAGTGGCACACACAGATCAATCAATCGATACCCTTGTATCAGTTAGCGGCACTCTCGCTAGCATCGGCCTGGCGCTGGTTGCAATCCTGGTCTCAAAGACCTCAATCGATCACATTGAAGTGATTGCAGACGATATCTTCTTGTTCTCTTCGCTCGGCTTTTTGTTTGTCGTTGTACTTGGCTACCTTGCACAGAAGCGCGCAAGCACCACTCAAGCAACAAAGTTAGTAACGGCTGCCGAATGGATCTTTTCCGCCTCTCTCGCAACCATCGTGATCGGCGCTGTCTTGATGGTGTACTCAGAGTTGTAATTTGCGTTGCTAGCTAACAATTCGTTCAAGCCGAGCCCGCTTCGCGGTCTCGGGTGTGACCGGGCTGCAACGGGCGGGCCGGCTTAACTCAGGTGTTAGTCCCATCACCCGCTTCATGCGCGCAGCCGCCTATTCCAGCGCTCTGCCCTGTTCCAAAAACTTTCAAGCCTTTTGGGCCTCCAGCGCTTGTGCAGCAAGCGCTACTAGCTATCATTCTTGCAGCGCTGCGCCGCTTCCGTGGCGCAGCGCTTTTCGTGGGTCGCGCCCGTCCTCAAGTCTAGGCGCTCCCTTTTGGCCTTCGGGTCTAACTCTGCGCTCAAGCCGACCCGCCTACGGCGGGCGGCTTATCTGGGCCGTTAGTCCCTTCATATTCCCGCTTTATGCAGGCCGCTATTTATTCCAGCGCTTCGCATGTCTCAAAGGCTTTCCAAGCCTTTTTGGCCGCCAGCGCTTGTGCAGCAAGCGCCACCAGCTATCCTTCTTGCAGCGCTGCGCCGCTTTCGTGGCCCAGCGCTTTTTCGTGGGCTGCGCCCTTCTTCAAGGCAGGGCGTTCCCTTTTGGCCTTCGGGTCTAACTCTGCGGTCAAGCGGACCCGCATTCTGCGGGCCGCTTACCTTGGCCGTTAGGCTTCTTGTGGTTCGCCGAATTAGTTCCAAGAAAATGCCTGTCCACGTAAGCAGAACTCTCATTTCTGTTGGAGCCTTGGCTCTCTCTTCGGTTGGTCTAATCGCCGCTCTTTTTGGCTTAGCTGTGGTTAAAGGCTTAACCGCCGCGGCCATTTTGTTGGTGTGGCTGGCTGCTTTCACCGCACTCACCAGAATGGTCCTGGCGTGGATACGCGACACAGTACTCGGCCAAACTTATTCAAAGCGGGCGTTTCTACTTGGCTGCTCTTCACTTCTAGCGCTTCCGCTTGCCACATTGCCTGAAGCACTCGCGACTGTTAGTGCACTCTCGGCTCTGATGCGCTTTACAACCACACTTCTATTTGAAATAGTCGTGTCGTTGCCTGCAATAGCACTGGCATGGCACCTAAACAAGTTTCATTCGGGCTGCACTGGCCGCTAGGCTGTTCTTCGCAAATCCCAATCAAACGATTCATGCCTGCTTCCACCTTCCACTTCGGTCCCCAGCCTAACTGTGGGTTCAACGCGGACGCCAACATAGGCCATGCCTTCGGCATTTTCATGGCCTATGTCGGTACCCTCCGCACTTCGTGCTCCGGCGCCGGTTAACCAGGGCGTTAGCCATGAGGATCAACCCAATTCGCTCGTTCGCAAGAAGGCATCCTGTTCGCTACTCGGTCATGGCATACGTTGTAGTCGGGGCGCTTTACATCGTGTTGCGCGGCATCCTCGGCGGGCGCCTGGCAGCGATGCTGGCTTTGGACACCGTGCTATTCGCGGGTCTTCTACTGTTGGTTGTAGGGCCTGCGTTGGTTCTGGCGCCGCGACTTGAGCGCACACTCTCCCGCCGATTTCGGGGTGGGGCCCCCTTCCTAGCGCTGTTTGGCTTCCTCGCCATATCCCTTCCCGCCGGTTTTGCGCTCGCCACATGGGTACTAAAGCACTTTCCGGTCGTTCCGTAATAGCCCACAGCGCGGCTAACCTTTTGCTGCAGCGGACGGCTTCGCCGCCCGCTGAGCGCAAACGTTAGCCTGCTTTTTATTCCTGCCCATTTCAGCCCATGAATATTCAAACGCCATTTACCTTCGCAAGCGTTTATCCGCTGGGTGTTTGGCGGTCGCTCGGGCTTCGCCTGCGTGGGTTGGGCGTGTCCGAATTTTTGTGTAAACGGGTCGGACTTCAATTGACGGAGATGCGGTCTCCGAACTGAATGGTAAAGCGGGTCAGCGCGGCCTTCCAATCCCGGATGGGCATGGTCCACTTCTGGCTGATGTTGCGCAGCGCCAGGTAGAACAGCTTGGTCAGCGCCTCGTCGCTGGGGAACGAGCCCCGGTTCTTGGTCAGCTTCCTCAGGCTCATGTTCACCGACTCGATGGCATTGGTGGTGTAGATGACCTTGCGGATTTCCGGCGGGTAGTCAAAGAACGGGGTCAAGCGGCTCCAGTTCCTGCGCCAGGACTGGCCGATGGGCAGGTACTCGGCATCCCATCGGGCCTCGAACTCTGCGAGCATCAGTTCGGCCTCCTCGGCGGTGGCGGCCGTGTAGATACGGCGCAGGTCGGCCGCCACTTCCTTGCGGCGCTTCCATGAGACGTAGTTCAGGCTGTGACGCACCATGTGAACGATGCACAGTTGCACCACCGCCTTGGGGAAGACTGCCTCGATGGCGTCAGGGAAGCCCTTGAGCCCATCGACGCAGGCGATGAAGATGTCCTGCACGCCCCGGTTGCGCAACTCGGTGACCACCTGCAGCCAGAACTTGGCGCCCTCGGTCTGGGCCAGCCACAGGCCCAGCACCTCCTTGTCGCCCGTCATGGTGATGCCGATGGCCAGGTACACCGCCTTGACCCGCACCGCGCCCTCGCGCACCTTCACATGGATGCAGTCCAGATAGACGATGGGATAAATCGGCTCCAGCGGTCGGGCCTGCCAGGCCTTGACCTCGTCGGCCACGGCATCTGTCACCGAGGAAATCAGGCTGGGTGAGACCTCGGTGCCGTACATCTCTTCGAGGTGGGCCTGTATCTCGCGCACCGTCATGCCACGGGCGTACAGCGAGATGATTTTGTCGTCGAAGCCGGCCCAGCGGGTCTGGTGCTTGGGGATGAGCTGAGGCTCGAAGCTGCCATGGCGGTCGCGTGGCACTTCGATGGGCAATTCGCCGAACTCGCCCTTGAGGGTCTTCTTGCTCTTGCCGTTGCGGGTGTTGCCAGCGGGGTTGGCCACCGCCTCGTTGCGTTCATGGCCCAGGTGCTCAGTCAGCTCAGCGTCCAGGGCTCGCTCGACCAGCAGCTTGGTAAGTTGCTTGAGCAGACCGTTCTCGCCGATGAGGTCTTCGGGCTTCTTGTAGTTGGCCAGCAGGCCAGACAGCAGTTCTTCGGGTACGTCGTGTTTCTTGGTGTTCATTGTGCTTACGGACAGGCCGGCTTACGCCGGCGGTGGATTGTCCGTTTACACAAAATTCTGCACACCCTCGCAACTGGCTGTGGCCTAACAGTTCATTCAAGCCGAACCCGCTTCGCGGGTCGGCTTAATTCAGGCGTTAGTCCTCTCATATTCCTCTTTATGCAGGCCTAGCCTATGCCTAACAATTGGCATGGCTGGGGCTGCCTGACCAACTGGACAAGCCGACGCCGGCAAACTCCCCTTGCGGCTGCCCTCCGTGCTTCTCGATCCGGCGCGGCTTGCCGCGAGTATTAGACGTTGGTTCGTGGCAGCAGTCGCGTGCATGCGCTACGCTAGCATGCGTTGCCGCCACTGTGCAGCGCGGCTGAGTTCAGGTGTTAGCTCTTCCTGTCGCCCGTATCTGTACCCCACCATGCCCATCCGCATCGTCCGCCTCGGCACTCCCCGCGCACGCGATGAAGGCACGCGCATCGGCACCGTGCGCCGCCCGCCGCGCGGCGTGCCCAAGGAGCAGTTCGCGGCGCAGGACTGGTATGACGTGTGGTACCCCAACCTCTCGCCCAGCCCCGAGACCGTCAAGCTCGCCCAGGCCGCGCAGACGCCCAAGGAATGGGCGGCCTTCACCCAGCAGTTCCGCCAGGAGATGGCCACGCCGGAGAACCGCCACACCATCGCGCTGCTGGCCGCGCTGTCGCAGCACAACAATTTCTCCGTGGGTTGCTACTGCGAAGACGAGGCGCGCTGCCACCGCTCGGTGTTGCGCGCGCTGCTGTCCGAAGCCGGCGCCCGCATCGCAGACTGATGGCGAAGCCACCGGGCAACACATTGCCGCGCAACGCATTGCCGCGCAACGCATTGCCGGGCAACGACCTGCCGCGCGTCGAAATGCCGCGTGTCGAAATGCCGCGGGCCAAAGCGCCGAGCGTCGAAGTGCCCCCCAACGAGCCGCTGGACGCGCTGCTGCGCCGCGTGCGCGCCTGCACGATCTGCGCCCCCTTCCTGCCGCTGGGCCCGCGTCCCGTGCTGCAGGCCGATGCACGCGCGCGCCTGCTGATCGTGGGGCAGGCACCGGGGCGCAAGGTGCATGCCTCGGGCATTCCCTTCGATGACGCGAGCGGCGAGCGCCTGCGCACGTGGCTGGGGCTGACGCGCGAGACGTTCTATGACCCGGCGCGCGTGGCCATCGTGCCGATGGGCTTTTGCTATCCGGGCCGTGGCGCCTCGGGCGATGCACCGCCCCGCCCCGAATGCGCCCCCGCGTGGCGCGTGCCGCTGCTGGCACGGCTGCCGAACATCGCGCTGACCGTGGCCGTGGGCCAATACGCGCTGGCCTGGCATCTGGCCGCGTGCCGCGGGCAGCCGCTGGGGGAAACCGTGCGCGGCACCTGCACCCTGCCGGATGCGCCCGTCCTGGCCCTGCCGCACCCCAGCCCGCGCAACAACGGTTGGCTCAAGCGCCACCCGTGGTTCGAGTCCGAGTTGCTGCCGCTGGTGCGGGCACGCGTGGCGACCGTGCTGGCGGTTTAGAGCAAAACAGGGCTCTAGCGCTTACCCCATAAGCGCTAGCAGCTATCGAAACAGAAGCATCTACTGCGAGAGCACATCCGCCCCCGCAGGCGGCTTGAACTGGAAGGTGCCTGCCGGCAGCGCCGGGTTGAGCTGCATGCCGGTGAAGCGGATCAGCGATCGCTGCCCAAAGCTGTCCAGGATGTCCAGCGCCGCCAGTTGCTCCCCCGCGAAGCCCACGCGCACGCTCTTGAGCTGGCCGTCCTTGGCCTTGGGCGTAGCCAGCACCCACTGCAGGCCGTCCTGCTCGGGCGCCGACTCCAGCGCGAAGTCGGCGCGCAGCGCCGCCAGGTCGGGCGCGGACGCGAGCAGCGCCGCGGGCGTGCTGCCCAGCGCCTTGGATTGCGTGCGCTGGGTCACTTGGTTCAAGTCCGCGTCGTACAGCCACAGGGTCTGCCCATCGGCCACGATGAGCTGCTCGAACGGCTTGCGGTAATGGAACTTGAAGCGTCCCGGACGCTGGAATTCAAAACTGCCGCTGGAGGTCTTGGTGCGGCCCGCCTGGCCGTCCTTGGGCGGCGAGGTCACGGTCTGCGTGAACTCGGACCGGCCGCTCTGGGCGGTCTTCATGAAGGTTTCAAGGCTTTTCAGGCCGTCAGCCCAGGCGCAACCAGCGCCAGCAGCTATCAAAATCGCAGCAAATATTTTCTTCAACACCATTTCTCCATGCAAGCGGTTGCGTGGACAGCGGGCCAGGGAGCGTGCCCAGGCAGCTTTACTCGCTGCGCGCGGGCACCAGCACCTCGCGCTGGCCGCTGGCGGTGAGTGCGCTCACCAGGCCGGCCTTCTCCATGTCTTCGAGCAGGCGCGCGGAGCGGTTGTAGCCAATGCGCAGCTTGCGCTGCACGTAGGAGATGCTGGCCTTGCGGTCTTTCAGCACCACCTCCACGGCCTGGTCGTACATGGGGTCCTTCTCGCCGCCGCCTTCGCTGTCGCCAAAGCCGAAGCCGCTGTCGTCGCCCTCGACGGTACCGCCTTCCAACACCCCTTCGATGTAGTCCGGCTCCCCTTGTTCCTTCAAGTAGCTGACGACACGGTGCACCTCGTCATCGGAGACAAAGGCGCCGTGCACGCGGATGGGCAGGCCCGTGCCGCTGGCCATGTAGAGCATGTCGCCCATGCCCAGCAAGGCCTCGGCGCCCATCTGGTCCAGGATGGTGCGGCTGTCGATCTTGCTGCTGACCTGGAAAGCGATACGCGTGGGGATGTTGGCCTTGATCAGGCCGGTGATCACGTCCACGCTGGGGCGCTGCGTGGCCAGAATCAAATGGATGCCGGCAGCGCGCGCCTTCTGCGCCAGGCGGGCGATGAGCTCCTCGATCTTCTTGCCCACGACCATCATCAGGTCGGCCAGCTCGTCGATCACCACCACGATGTGCGGCAGCCGCTCCAGCGGCTCCGGGCTCTCCGGTGTGAGGCTGAAGGGGTTGGGGATGTGCTCCTCGCGCGCCTTGGCGTCGTCTATTTTCGTGTTGTAGCCCGCGAGGTTGCGCACGCCCAGCTTGCTCATGAGCTTGTAGCGGCGCTCCATTTCGGCCACGCACCAGTTCAGCCCGTGGGCGGCCTGCTTCATGTCGGTGACCACCGGCGCGAGCAGGTGCGGAATGCCCTCGTAGACCGACATTTCCAGCATCTTGGGGTCGATCATCAGCAGGCGCACGTCGCGCGCCTCGGCCTTGTAGAGCAGCGACAGGATCATGGCGTTGATCCCCACCGACTTGCCCGAGCCCGTCGTGCCCGCCACCAGCACGTGCGGCATCTTGGCCAGGTCCGCCACCACGGGCGCGCCCACGATGTCCTTGCCCAGGCCCATGGTCAGCAGGCTCTTGGCGTCGTGGTAGACCTGCGAGCCCAGGATCTCCGACAGGCGGATGGTCTGGCGTTTGGCGTTGGGCAGTTCCAGCGCCATGAAGTTCTTGCCAGGAATGGTCTCGATCACGCGGATGGACACCAGCGACAGCGAACGCGCCAGGTCCTTGGCCAGGTTCACGATCTGCGAGCCCTTCACGCCCGTGGCGGGCTCGATCTCGTAGCGCGTGATCACCGGGCCGGGCATGGCGGCCACCACGGTGACGTCCACGCCGAAGTCCTTGAGCTTCTTCTCGATCAGGCGGCTGGTCATCTCCAGCGTCTCGGGCGACACGGTCTCCTGGCGCGCCTGCGCGGCGTCCAGCAGGTCCACCTGCGGCAGGTTGCTGTCGGGCATCTCGCTGAACAGGGGTTTCTGGCGCTCCTTCACCACGCGGGTGCTCTGCACCACATCGGACAGCACTGGCTCGATGATGGTGACAGGCTGCGGGTGCTGCACCTCAATCTCGTGGCGCTCTTCCTGCACCACTTCCTCGCGCTCGCGCGCGGCGCGCCGTCCCACGGCCACGTCCTTGGCCTTCTCGCGCCGCGCCCGGCCGCGCTGCACCAGCGCATCGATGCGCCCGCCCAGGCGCTCGGCCAGATGCCCCCAGGAGAAACGGAACACCAGCGCCGCGCCCAGCACGACCACCACCACGCCGGCCAGGCCCGAGCCCGTGAACCCGAGCCAGCGCACGGCCAGCGGCCCCGTCATATAGCCCAGCATGCCGCCCGCATGGCCGGGCAGCAGGGCTTCGAACCGGTACAGCCGCGACCATTCCAGTGCCGTGCTGGCGCACAGCAGCAGCGCCAGGCCGCCCCAGAATACGCCGCGGCGCTGCCACGGCGCGTGGCCTGCGGCGCCATCGCCGCGCATCCAGCGCGCCAGCGACGCAAACCAGGCGCGCACGCCCGCGGCGACGCACCACCAGACGGAAAAGCCCAGCACGAAGTAGCTGCCGTCGGCGAGCCACGCCCCGAGCCTGCCCACCCAATTGGACAGTGGCTGTCCATTGCCCGCACCCGATGTGGACCAGGCCGCATCCTGCGCGGAATAGCTCACGAGGGCCAGCAGCCAGAACACCAGGCCCAGCAGGCCCAGCACCAGGCCGATCTCATGGCCGAAGCGCGCCGCGCCGGTGCGTGGCGCCGACTTGCTGGAGGAAGAAGCGTTCAGGGTGTTGAGGGAGTACGTCATGGGATAAGAGCGCGCAAGCTTACCCCATGCCGACGACGCGTCTGTGCGCCGTGCGCTGCGTGCGGCAGCCCGCCCCAGGCCTGCCGGCTGCCCGCCTTTTTGTCACTGCGCTGCGCCAGCGCAAAGGCCGATACGCCCGCCCCGGCCGTGTTATTCATGGCTTCTTACAATGGCCGCGATTGAAAACCCGACCGCAGGCGCCCGCGCGGACCGGTTGATACTGGGGGGCCCGGCCCCAGGTTCTTACGGGGCACGCCGGTCGCCCGGCATAACAAAACCTTACTTTTCAGCCATGTCCACTACCCAACACGCCAAAGTCATGATCCTCGGCTCCGGCCCGGCGGGCTACACCGCCGCGGTGTACGCCGCGCGCGCCAACCTCAACCCCGTGCTCATCACGGGCCTGGCCCAGGGCGGCCAGCTCATGACCACGACCGAGGTGGACAACTGGCCCGCCGACGTGCACGGCGTGCAGGGCCCCGAGCTGATGCAGCGCTTCCAGGAACATGCCGAGCGCTTCAAAACGCAGATCGTGTTCGACCACATCAGCCAGGTGGACCTGTCCAAGCGCCCCTTCACCCTTACGGGCGACAGTGGCACCTACACCTGCGACTCCCTCATCATCGCCACGGGTGCATCGGCCAAGTACCTGGGCCTGCCCTCCGAGGAAGCCTTCATGGGCAAGGGCGTGTCCGCCTGCGCCACCTGCGACGGCTTCTTCTATCGCGAACAGGACGTGTGCGTGGTCGGCGGCGGCAACACCGCCGTGGAGGAAGCGCTGTACCTGTCCAACATCGCTCGCAAGGTGACGCTGGTGCACCGCCGCGACAAGTTCCGCGCCGAGCCCATCCTGATCGACAAGCTCATGGAGAAGGTGGCGGCCGGCAAGATCGAGCTCAAGACCTTCTTCACGCTGGACGAAGTGCTGGGCGACGCCACCGGCGTGACCGGCATCCGCCTCAAGCACACCGAAGACGGCCATACCGAGGACATCGCGCTGCAAGGCTGCTTCATCGCCATCGGCCATGCGCCCAACACCGACATCTTCCAGGGCCAGCTGGCGATGGAAAACGGCTACATCGTGACGCAGGGCGGCCTCAAGGGCTTTGCCACGCAGACCAGCGTGCCGGGCGTGTTCGCCGCCGGCGACGTGCAGGACCATGTGTACCGCCAGGCCATCACCAGCGCCGGCACGGGCTGCATGGCCGCGCTGGACGCGCAGCGCTTCCTGGAACAACAGGAATAACGCACTAAGCCCTGCCCACCCGGCTCCTGCAGGTTTCGGCATGCAGGGGCTTTTTGATATTCGGGCTATAATGCGCGGCTTTGCCAAATCCTGCGCCTGCAAATTGCAGCGCAAAGGCTGCGGCGACCGGGTTACCGCCACCCGTTCAAACTGGCGAGGTGAGGCTGACCGGCACGCTCCTGCTCTCGCGGGACTTCAGCGCCGGCAGCCGTTGCAACTATCGGAGTGTCCTGATGGCACGCGTATGTGAAGTAACGGGCAAGAAGCCCATGGTGGGAAACAACGTCTCCCACGCCAACAACAAGACCAAGCGCCGTTTCCTGCCCAACCTGCAGTACCGCCGTTTCTGGGTGGAAAGCGAGAACCGTTGGGTGCGCCTGCGCGTGTCCAGCGCCGCTCTGCGCCTGATCGACAAGAACGGTATCGACTCCGTGCTCGCAGACATGCGTGCCCGTGGCCAAGCCTAATTTCCTCAAGGAGAACAACCATGGCTTCCAAAGGCGGACGCGAAAAGATCAAGCTGGTGTCCACGGCCGAAACCGGTCACTTCTACACCACCACCAAGAACAAGAAGACGATGCCTGAGAAGATGTCGATCATCAAGTTCGACCCCAAGGCTCGCAAGCACGTCGAGTACAAGGAAGCCAAGCTGAAGTAATTCGGCCCGGCTCCTGTCAAAAAGCCGCCCGGCGTTGCGCCCGGCGGCTTTTTTCATGTCCAGCGTGGGCATAAAAAACCGCGGCACCCTTCCGGGTTGCCGCGGTACTGCGGTCAGAAGAGCCAGCCGCCGCGTCGCTCAGGCGTGGACCGCGCGCAGCTTCAGCGAAAACTCCTTGAGCGCCGCGATGCCGCTGGCCTCGGCCCGCTGGCACCAGGCCTGCAGGTCTGCGGTCAGCTGATCGCGCGACTGCGAGGTGTTGAGCCAGAGCTGGCGCAGCTCCTCGCGCATGGTGACCATCTTGTCGAGTACGGGGTGCGCTGCACGCACTTCGGCCAGCGTCGGCTGGGCCTGCGCAGGGACCTTCTCGGCGTCGCGGTGCAGCCAGCGCTTGGCGCGCTTGAGGGCCGACACGTCGGCCTTGCGCGCCTTGAGCGCGGCGATCTCGTCCTTGCAGGCTTGGCGCACGCCGCGCGCATAGCCGGCCATGACCTCGTAGCGGTTGGCGATGAGCGCCTCCAGCGTCTTTTCGTCCGCCACCGGCTTCACGGCGCCCAGGCGCAGCTTGGGCGGCACCTTCTTGACCTTGGCCCAGCCCAGGCGCTGCAACGCGCTGATGTAGAGCCACCCCACGTCGAACTCATACGGCTTGACCGAGAACTTCGCGGCCGTCGGATAGGTGTGGTGGTTGTTGTGCAGTTCTTCACCGCCAATCACAAGGCCCCAGGGCACGAGGTTGGTGGAGGCGTCCTGCGCCTCGAAGTTGCGGTAACCCCAATAGTGGCCCACGCCGTTGACCACGCCAGCGGCCCAGAACGGGATCCACGCCATCTGCACGGCCCACACGGCGGCGCCCACGGCGCCAAACAGCACCAGGTTGATGACCAGCATCAGCCCCACGCCCTGCCAGGTGAAGCGGCTGTAGACGTTGCGCTCCATCCAGTCGTCCGGCGTGCCATGGCCGAACTTCTTCAGCGTCTCGGCGTTGGCCGCCTCGGCACGGTACAGCTCTGCGCCGCGCCACATCACGGTGCGCAGGCCGCGCGTCTGCGGGCTGTGGGGGTCGTCGGGCGTCTCGCACTTGGCGTGGTGCTTGCGGTGGATGGCCACCCATTCCTTGGTGACCATGCCCGTGCCCAGCCACAACCAGAAGCGGAAGAAATGCGCAGGCACAGGCCCCAGGTCCAGCGCACGGTGCGCCTGCGAGCGGTGCAGGAAGATCGTCACCGCCGCGATCGTGATGTGGGTGGTGGCCAGGGTGTAGAGCACGATCTGCCACCAGGCCAGGTCCCACACGCCATGCGCCAGCCAGTCGAGCGCGGTATTCCACGCGGCGCTATCAAACAACATACAAACCTCGATCCACTATCCAATACCGCCGCGCAGCCGGCGGCGTTCCACATTGTCGGGAGCCGTCCCCGCGGACCGGAACATGCCCGGCCGCCAGGATGGCTTCGCGTTGCGTGCCAGCGCGTAGGAAAGTTACGCGCGGCGGGTCCAGACGGCAGCGAAGAAACCGTCCGTCTGGTGCAGATGAGGCCACAGCCGCAGATATCCAGTGCCGCTGGCGCCGCCATGGCACAGGCGTGCGGCATCGGGCACCTTCAGCTGCGTGAGCAGCGCGCCGGCGTCCTGCGGCTCGAAATCGGCATGCGCCGCGCCGAAGGCTTCGGCAATGGCCTCGTTTTCCTGCGGCAGCACACTGCACGTGGCATAGACCAGCCGCCCGCCAGGTTTGACCAGGCGCGCCGCGCTTTCCAGGATGGCGGTCTGCTTGCCGGCCAGCTCCCGCAGCGCCTCGGGCGATTGGCGCCACTTCAGGTCGGGGTTGCGGCGCAGCGTGCCCAGGCCCGAACAGGGGGCGTCCACCAGCACGCGGTCGATCTTGCCGGCCAGGCGTTTGACGCGCTCGTCGCGCTCGTGGGCGATGGCCGCGGGGTGCACGTTGGACAGGCCCGAGCGCGCCAGGCGGGGCTTGAGCGCCTCCAGCCGGTGGGCCGACACGTCGAAGGCGTACAGCCGCCCCGTGCTGCGCATGGCCGCGCCGATGGCCAGCGTCTTGCCGCCGGCACCGGCGCAGAAGTCCACCACCATCTCGCCGCGCTTGGCGTCCAGCAGCAGCGCGAGCAGCTGGGAGCCTTCGTCCTGCACCTCGATGGCACCGCGCGTGAACGCGTCCAGCTTGGTGAGCGCGGGCTTGCCGGCGATGCGCAGTCCCCAGGGAGAGTAAGGTGTCACTACCGATTTGATAGCTGCTTGCGCAAGCTCCTTCTGCACCTGGTCGCGTTTTTCCTTCAAGGCATTGACGCGCAGGTCCAATGGCGCAGGCTGCGCCAGGCTGTCGGCCAGGGCCCAGAAGCCGCTCTCGCCCAGCTGCTCCTTGAGCGGCGCCACCAGCCATTCGGGCAGGTTGTGGCGGTGCGGCGCCAGCAGGTCTTCAGGACGCACGGCGTCGCACTGGTCCAGCCAGGACTTTTCCTGCTCGGTCAGTGCGCTCTTGACGAAGTCGCGCGGGCCGTGAAAGCCCAGGATGGCCAGGCGCCGCTCCTTGGGGCCCGCGCCCGAGCGCGCGAGCTGCTCGAACAACAGCTTCTTGCGCAGGACGTTGTAGACGGTTTCGGCCAGCGTGGCGCGCTCGCGCGGGCCCAGGCCGCGGTGCTCGCGGAAGTAGCGCGAGACCACGGCGTCGGCCGGGTGTTCAAAAGTAAGGACCAGCCTGACGAGTTCCGCGCAGGCGTCCACAAGGGCTTTGGGATGCATGGCGTGATTGTCCCATCTCGCGCCCGCATCATCCGCCGCCGCCTCAAGCCCCTCCGGGCCCGGCGTGCACAGGTTCGAACGCCTGGCGCTCGATGTCCTCCAGCGCCGCCGTGTCACCGGCCGCGAGCACCAGCACCTGTCCCGGCAGTTCCAGCTCGCTCTCCAGACGGCGGCACAGGGCAAAGCGCGCCTGCGCATCCAGACCGCGCAATTGCACGAACAGCAGGTAGGTGCGCCGCTGGGGCATGGCGCGCAGTTGCTTGCACACCAGCCAGGCGCGCGCCACCGCGCGGTGCAGGGCCAATTCGGCCTGCAGCTCGCCGAGCTCGAACGCGCTCAGATCGTGGCGCGTCACGCGCTGGAAGAAGGGCGTGTCGTACAGCTCCTCCAGGGCGTCATCCTCCACCTCCTCCGCCTGGCGCACGCGCTCGCGCCAGCGCTTGAGGGCCTCGGCGTCATAGTCCCCACCGGCCTCGGCACGCTGCTCCAGCGCCTGCACCGCGCCCCGGGCCGCACCCCAGCGATGGGTGGGACTGCAGTCCCACAACGCCTCGCAACAGCGCAGGCGCCCTGCCACGTCCTGTGGCGGCAGACTGTCGGCCAGCCCGAGCAGCGCACCCACATGGGCGGGTTCGCGCGCCAGCACGCGCTCGTACAGCGGCTGCACGGCGGCCTGCGGGTCCAGCCGGCGCATCAACCGCGCCAGCTCCACGGTCTCGGTGGCGCTGTTGCCGGCCTGGGTGGACTGCAGGGCGTGCACGCGCTCCTGCGCCCGCTGCAGGCGGGCGTGGTGCTGCTTCCACACCGTGGCGTTGGCCTTGCACCACTGGTCATCGAAGTGCGCCAGCCAGCCGCGCGCCTGCGCCCCCAGCAGCGACAGCGCCCCGCGCTGCGACCACGGCGGCAGCGTGGGGCGCCCACCCGTGAGCGCCTCCACCCGGTCGCGCAGCACGGGGTGGGTGTCGTCCACGCCGCTCAGGCGCCGTACCGCTTCGCGCAGCGCCATCTGGGCGAAGGCCGGCTCCGGCGGCAGTGCCAGCAGGCGCTGCAGGGCGCCGTAGGGCCCGGCGGGCAGCGGCTGGGACAGCGCGCCCTGCCAGTGCTGGCGCCAGAACTGCTCGCCCAGCCAGGCGCCCTTGATCTCGACCTCGGTGAGCGCGGCGGCCACCTCATCCTGGCCCAGCAGGCGCGCGGCGATGCGGTCGGCCTCGTATTCGTCCTGGCGGGCCAGGGCGAAGGTCTTGGCGGCAAAGCGCGGCCAGTACCAGTCCAGGAACGCCCGCGTGGCCACGGCCATGGGGCCGGCATCGTCCTGCATGCCCTCGTGCAGGCGGTGCCAGCTCAGGCGGGTGCGGTAGATCCAGGCCGCAAAGCGCCCGTGGTCGCCACGCAGGTGGCCGTATTCGTGGGCCAGCACCGCCAGCAGGCGCTTTTTGTCCAGCGCCATGAGCAGCGGCAGACCGAGCGTGAGCTGATTGCGCGCACCGCCCAGCATGCCCCAGCGTGCCTCCTGGCGGATGCTGGCGTTGAAGTCGTCGTCCAGATACACCTCGTGGATGGGCGGCCCCTTGATCTTGCGGCGGATGCGCTCCAGCGCATCGAACAGCGCCGGCGCCTCACGCGCGGTGATCTGCACGCCCTGGGGCGGGCTGCGCGGCACCCACAGCGCACGCAGGCTCAGCCATAACAGACCGCACGCGGCCATCACAATCCATACCCAAGCGAAGCGGAACTTCCCGTGGAGGAGTTGGGGCACCACCCACACCAGCATGCCCACGGCCAGCGCCAGGCAGCCCAGCACCCAGGCGTAGCCCAGCGCCGCAAAGGCGGCCACGCCGCGGCGGTAGGCACGGCTGTCGTCGGCGCTGGCCATCTCGCTCATGCGCACCATGTGTATGAAGTCCGCCTTCTTCATCAACCGCCCTCCCGTTGTGATGCGTATTTTTTCCACCGCGAATGCTATCCATGAACGATGAACTGCCACCCCTGGTTTGCACACCCCCCGGCCGCTATCGCCACTACAAAGGCGGGCTGTACGAGGTGCTCGGCACGGTACGCCACAGCGAGACGCTGGAGCCCATGACCCTGTACCGCGCGCTGTACGGCGAGCAGGGCCTGTGGGTGCGCCCGGCCGCCATGTTCAACGGGACGGTGGTGGTCGATGGCCGCGAGCAGCCGCGCTTCGCCGCGTGCGCGGACACACCCGAGGATTGAAGAAAAATACGGCCCTTGCGCCTGTCCATCAAGCGGCAGAAGCTCCTCTTTCAATAGCAAATACCACCTACTGGCTGCGCGCGCGGCCCGGCACCCCGGCCCTCCTTTGTCCTACGCCGGCGCCCAAAGGCGGGCACTACGGTGTAGTCAGGACGACAAGCGGCGGCGTGCGCAGGCGAGCCCCGTGCGCCGCGGAAAGGAGCCTTCCATGGACTATCTGCTGCAGGGAATGTTTGGCGAGCGGTCGCTGACCAAGGTGGCCGCCGTGTTCAACGACCGGGCCGACGCGCAGGCGATGGTGGCGCGGCTGCAAAGCCTGCCCGGTATGGCGCCCGGCCAGGTGCGCATGCTGGGGCCGGAGGATGCGCGGGAAGACCATGCCGAGCACTTCGGCCGCACGCTGGAGCCGGAGCAGCGTGGCATCTTCCGCACGATGATCCGCGCCCACGTGGTGACCGGTTTCGCGGGCGGCGTGCTCGGCCTGCTGCTGTACGCGTGGCTGCTGCGCTCGGGCACCCCGCTGATCGCCAGCAGCCCACTGCTGGCCTTCATCGCCGTGGTGGGCTTTTGCACCACCTTCGGCCTGTTGGCCGGCGGCCTCGTGACCATGCGCCCCGACCACGTGGGGCTGATCGCCGAGGTGCGGGAAGCCCTGGAGCAGGGCCGCTGGGCGGTGGTGGTGCACCCGACCGACACCGCGCAGACACGGCAGGCGCGCGCGTTGCTGCAGGATGGCGGCGGCGCGCAGGTGGCGCGCACGCTGTGAGCGTGCCGCCCGGGCGGCTTGCAAGCAAATCACGCTCCAGCGCACGCCCCATCAGCGCTAACAGCTATCGATTCGCGAGCAATTGCGCCAGTACGGCGCGTGGATAGATCAGGTGTTCCTGCGTGAGCACGCGAGCGGCCAGCGCGTCGGCCGTATCACCCGGCAACACGGGCACCACCGCCTGGTCCAGGATGGGGCCCACGTCCAGTTCTGCCGTGACCTCGTGCACCGTGCAGCCGGCGAACCTGCATCCGGCGTCGATGGCGCGCTGGTGCGTGTGCAGGCCCGTGAAGGCCGGCAGCAGCGAGGGGTGGATGTTGACCAGCCGGCCCGCGAAGTGGTCCACGAACCCCGGGGTGAGAATGCGCATGAAGCCGGCAAGCACCACCAGGGACGGCTCGTAAGCGTCGATGGCCTGGGCCAGCGCGGTGTCGAACGCCTCGCGCGAGGGATAGGCCTTGTGGTCCAGCACCTGGGTGGCAATGCCCTGTTCACGCGCCAGCGCCAGGCCCTTGGCATCGGCCTTGTTGCTCAGCACCGCGGCCACACGGATGCCGTGGCGGCCCGCCCAGTCCTGCTGCTGCGCGGTGCGCACGATGGCCGCCATGTTGGAGCCGCCGCCGGAGATCAAAATCACGATGTTCTTCATTTGCCGGAAATTATCCCCTGCCCATGCCCTTTGACGCCCGCACCCGCCCCCTGACCGCGCCGCAAGCGCGCGTGCTTGCCACGCTGCTGGAAAAGTCCCGCACCGTGCCCGACAGCTATCCCCTCACCCTCAACAGCCTGCTGGCCGGCTGCAACCAAAAGAGCAGCCGCGATCCGGTCATGCAACTCACCGAGAGCGAGGTGCAGCAGGCGCTGGATGAGCTGCGCCAGCAGACGCTGGTGCTGGAGATCGGCGGCGCGCGCGTGGCGCGCTGGGAGCACAACTTCACCCGCGGCGTGGGCGTGCCCGACCAGTCCGCCGCGCTGCTGGGCCTGCTGATGCTGCGCGGCCCGCAAACCGCGGGCGAGCTGCGCATCAACGCCGAGCGCTGGCACCGGTTTGCCGATATCTCCTCGGTCGAGGCCTTCCTGGACGAGCTGCAGTCGCGCTCCGATGACAAGGGCGGGCCGCTGGTCACGCTGCTGCCGCGCGCACCGGGCGCGCGCGAGCCGCGCTGGGCTCACCTGCTGTGCGGCCCTGTGGATGCCAGCCCCGTCCAGATGGCCAGCGCATCGCCCGCGTCACGCAGCGAGGAAGACGGCGCACTGGCCCAGCGCGTACAGGCCCTGGAGGATGAAGTGGCCGCGCTGCGCGCTACCGTGCAGCGCCTGTGCGAGCAACTGGGCGTGGCCGAGCACTGACCTCGCCAAGACCCCGCACCTGTCACGGTTCGGACAGGGCTGAAAAGCACGCCCGTGCTACAACGGCGGCTTCACAGGAGACAGCATATGGACCTTGCATTCACCCCCGAAGAGCAGGCATTCCGCGAGGAAATTCGCGCCTGGGTGCGCACCCACCTGCCCCAGGACATCGCACACAAGGTGCACAACGCCCTGCGCCTGACCAAGGACGACATGCAGCGCTGGGCCAAGATCCTCGGCGCCAAGGGCTGGCTGGGCTACGGCTGGCCCCGGGAGTTCGGCGGACCCGGCTGGAATGCCGTGCAAAAGCACTTGTTCGAAGAGGAATGCGCCCTCGCCGGCGCGCCGCGCATCGTGCCCTTCGGGCCGGTGATGGTGGCGCCGGTGATCATGGCCTTTGGCAGCAAGGAGCAGCAGCAACGCTTCCTGCCCGGCATCGCCAGCGGCGAGGTGTGGTGGAGCCAGGGCTACAGCGAGCCGGGCTCGGGCTCGGACCTGGCCAGCCTCAAGACCCGCGCCGAGCGCGTGGGCGACAAGTACATCGTCAACGGCCAGAAGACCTGGACCACGCTCGGCCAGTACGGCGACTGGATGTTCAACCTGGTGCGCACCAGCACGGAGGGCAAGCCGCAGACGGGCATCAGCTTCCTGCTGCTGGACATGAAGTCGCCCGGCGTCACCGTACGGCCCATCAAGCTGCTGGACGGCGAGTGCGAGGTCAACGAGGTGTTCTTCGACAACGTCGAGGTGCCTGCCGACCAGCTCATCGGCGAGGAGAACAAGGGCTGGACCTACGCCAAGCACCTGCTCAGCCATGAGCGCACCAACATCGCCGACGTGAACCGCGCCAAGCGCGAGCTCGAGCGCTTGAAGCGCATCGCCAAGGCCGAGGGCGTGTGGGACGACATGCGCTTTCGCGACCAGATCGCGCTGCTGGAGGTGGACATCGTCGCGCTGGAGATGCTGGTGCTGCGCGTGCTGTCGATGGAAAAGAGCGGCAAGAACCCGCTGGACATCGCCGGCCTGCTGAAGATCCGCGGCAGCGAGATCCAGCAGCGCTATGCAGAGCTGATGATGCTGGCTGCAGGCCCGTTCGCCCTGCCCTTCATCGAGGAAGCCATGGAAGCCGGCTGGCAGGGCGACTTCCCTGGCGGCGTGGCCGCCAACGCCCCGCTCGCCTCCACCTACTTCAACCTGCGCAAGACCACCATCTACGGCGGCAGCAATGAAGTGCAACGCAATATCGTCGCTCAGACCGTGCTGGGTTAAGGAGACAAGACCATGGATTTCAACTTCTCCGACGACCAGCAGCAACTGCGCGACGCCGTGCGCCGCTGGGTGGACAAGGGTTACGGTTTCGAGCGCCGCCGCGCCATCGTGGCCGCGGGCGGATTTGACCGCGCCGCTTACAACGAGTTGGCCGAGCTGGGCCTCACGGCCCTCACCGTGCCCGAGGCCCACAGCGGCTTGGGCCAGGGCGCCGTGGATGCCATGGTGGCCATGGAAGAGCTGGGCCGCGGCATCGTGATGGAACCGCTGGCGCATGCGTTCATTGCGGCCCGCGTGCTTAGCGAATGCGCCGACGACAACATGCAGTCCGCCTGGCTGCCGCGCATCGCCAGCGGCGAAGCCCTGGTGGTGCTGGCCCACCAGGAGCGCAAGGCCCGCTACCGCCTCGATGTTTGCGAGGCAAAAGCGGCTGCAGCGCCCGGTGGATATGCGCTCACAGCTATCAAAAGCGTAGTTCCGGCGGGCGACCAGGCGGACGCCTTCCTCGTGCCCGCACAGCTCGATGGCCGCATCGCGCTGTTCCTGGTGGAACGCAGCGCCGCCGGCGTGGCCACGCGCGGCTACCTCACGCAGGACGGCAGCCGCGCCGCCGAACTGTCGCTGACCCAGGCCCCCGCCACGCTGGCCACCGCCGACGGCCTGGCCGCGCTGGAGCTGGCCGTGGACACCGGCATTGCCGCCGCCTGCGCCTACGCCGTGGGCGCCATGGAGCAGACCCTGGCCATCACCGCCGACTACATGAACCAGCGCAAGCAGTTCGGCGTGCCCATCGCCAGCTTCCAGGCGCTGCGCCACCGCATCGCCGACATGAAGATGCAGCTGGAACTGGCGCGCTCCATGAGCTACTACGCCAGCCTGAAGCTGGGCGAGGAAGCCGGCGAGCGCCGCCGCGCCCTGGCCCGCGCCAAGGTGCAACTGGGCCAGTCCATGCGCTTCGTCGGCCAGCAGGCGGTGCAGTTGCACGGCGGCATCGGCGTGACGGACGAGTACATCATCAGCCACTACTTCAAGACGCTCACGCAGCTGGAGATGTCGTGGGGCGACACGCTGCACCACCTGGGCGAGGTGGGCGCGCGCATGCAGGACACGGCGGGGGTGTTTGCCTAAGGGCCCGTTCTCAACGCAAAACGCGGCCCCTGGCCGCGTTTTTTCGGATGCTGCCTGCGTCAGCTCAACAGCCGCGACGAC
Organism: Diaphorobacter sp. ED-3; assembly: GCF_027625375.1. Classification (NCBI taxonomy): domain Bacteria; kingdom Pseudomonadati; phylum Pseudomonadota; class Betaproteobacteria; order Burkholderiales; family Comamonadaceae; genus Diaphorobacter; species Diaphorobacter sp. ED-3. The sequence continues at coordinate 3,228,510 of NZ_CP115182.1, forward strand.
TTTGGCACGTGGGCCATGAGGAACTCCATCTGGTCGGCCAGGATGCGCCGGTTGCGCAGGATGAAGTCTTCCCACAGGCTGGGTACGTAAGGCGTGTACAGCAGCGGCATATGCGCCTGCTCGGGCGTACGCGGGCCCTTGCGGTGGTTGCAGGGGCGGCACGAGGTGACCACGTTCATCCAGTGGTCCACGCCGTTCCTGGCAAACGGCACGATGTGCTCGCGGGTCAGGTCCTGTTCCTGGAAATGCCCTCCGCAGTAGGCGCACACGTTGCGGTCGCGTGCGAACAGCTTGGCGTTGGTGAGGCTGGGGTAGAGGTCGAAGGGGTTGATGTTCGGCACGCCACGCGTACCGATGATGCTGCTTACCGCGATCTGTGACTGCTCGCCGGTGATGGCGTTATGGCCACCGCGAAACAGCGCGACCTGCGCGCCGATCTCCCAGCGCACCTCGCCCGCGGCGTAGTGGGTGACCGCCTGCTCCAGCGTTATCCAGGATTGCGGCAGCCCCTGGGCCGACAGCTTCAAGACCTTCACAACACGCCTCCTGCCATGGAACACAAGAATCGGAACGTTGATGTCTCGCCGGTCGCACTGTGCAGCGCAGCCGGTAGCGCACAATATACTCTTTTTCATGACAAATTGGCGTCAAGCGCTTGATGGACTTGCGCCAGCCGCTATCAAAAGAAAAGCACTGCGATGAAGATCTTCCGCGGCTTCCATCACCCGGAGGTGGCACCGGCCTGCGCCCTCACCATCGGCAATTTCGACGGCGTGCACCGCGGCCACCAGGCCATGCTGGCCCTGCTGAACAGCGAGGCGCAGCACCGCGGCGTGCAAAGCTGCGTGCTGACCTTCGAGCCGCATCCGCGCGACTACTTCGCCGGGGTGCACAAGCGCCCGGATCTCGCGCCCGCGCGCATCGGCACGCTGCGCGACAAGCTGTCCGAGCTGGCGCGCTGCGGCGTGCAGCAGACCATCGTGCTGCCGTTCAACGAAAAGCTGGCACGCCAGGCACCCCAGGCCTTCATCGACGATGTGGTGGTGGGCGGCCTGGGTGCGCGCTACCTGCTGGTGGGCGACGATTTCCGCTTCGGCGCCCAGCGCGCGGGGGACTACGCCATGCTGGACACCGCCGGCCGCGAGCGCGGCTTCGAGGTGGCGCGCATGAACAGCTACGAGGTGCACGGGCTGCGTGTTTCCAGCTCCGCCGTGCGCGACGCCCTGGGCGCCGGCGACATGGAGGAAGCCACTCGCCTGCTGGGGCGCCCGTACGCGATCTCTGGCCACGTGGTGCATGGACGCAAGCTGGGCCGGTCGCTGGGCCGCTCCGCCGCCAGCGGGCCTCACCAGGACGGCTTTCGCACGCTGAACCTGCGCTTTGCGCACTGGAAACCGGCCGCCAGCGGCATCTTCGCGGTATTGGTGCACGGGCTGGACGCCGAGCCCCTGCCCGGTGTGGCCAACCTGGGCGTGCGCCCGTCGCTGGACCCGAGCGACGTGAACGGCGGGCGCGTGCTGCTGGAGACGCATTGCCTGCAGTGGCCCGCTCACCTGGGGGCCGAGGGGGCCTACGGTAAAATCGTGCGCGTGGAACTCCTGCACAAACTGCACGACGAGCTGAAGTACGACAGCCTGGGCGCCCTCACAACCGGCATCGCCAAGGACTGCGATGACGCCCGCGCGTACTTCGCATCCTCCCACGCAGAGACCCGTCGCCAGACCACCCGCGACCGAATTTGACGGGGCCGCCTTCGCCCCGCCAGCGCTTGGCGGGCCGCGCCAGCCCCGCCCGTGTCCTGCCCCCGTGTTTGCCTTTCGGGCCACGCCCGGAACGCCCTTGACCTGAAGGTTCCCATGTCCGACTCCAACCCCAAGAACGCCCCCGCCAGTGCCTACCGCGGCACACTGAACATGCCCGACACGCCCTTCCCCATGCGCGGCGACCTGCCCAAGCGCGAGCCGGGCTGGGTCAAGGAATGGGACGACAAGGGCATCTACAAGAAGCTGCGCGACGCCCGCAGCGGCGCGCCGAAGTTCATCCTGCACGACGGCCCGCCGTACGCCAACGGCCAGCTGCACATCGGCCACGCGGTGAACAAGATCCTGAAGGACATGATCATCAAGGCGCGCCAGCTCGAGGGCTTTGACGCGATCTACGTGCCGGGCTGGGACTGCCACGGCCTGCCGATCGAGAACGCTATCGAAAAGCTGCACGGCCGCAACCTGCCGCGCGACGAGATGCAGGCCAAGGGCCGCGCGTTTGCCACCGAGCAGATCGCGCAGCAGATGGTGGACTTCAAGCGCCTGGGCGTGCTGGGCGACTGGGACAACCCGTACAAGACCATGAATTTTGCGAGCGAGGCCGGCGAGATCCGCGCGCTCAAGAAGGTCATGGAGCGCGGTTTCGTGTACCGTGGCTTGAAGCCCGTGTACTGGTGCTTCGACTGCGCCTCGTCGCTGGCGGAGTTCGAGATCGAATACCAGGACAAGAAGAGCCAGACGCTGGACGTGGCGTTCAAGGCACATGAGCCGGCCAAGCTGGCCGCTGCCTTCGGCCTGCCCGCCCTGTCCAAGGACGCCTTCGCGGTCATCTGGACCACCACCGCCTGGACCATCCCCGCCAACCAGGCACTGAACCTCAATCCCGAGCTGCCGTACGCGCTGGTAGACACCGAGCGCGGCCTGTTCATCGTGGCCGAATCGCTGGTCGAGGCCTGCATGACGCGCTGGGGCCTCACGGGCCAGGTGCTGGCCGTGGTGCCCGGCGAAAAGCTCGCGGGCCTGGAGTTCGAGCATCCGCTGTACGACATGGACGCGGGCTACCGGCGCCTGTCGCCCGTGTACCTGGCCGACTACGCCACTGCCAGCGATGGCACGGGCCTGGTGCACTCCTCGCCCGCCTATGGCGTGGACGACTTCAACTCCTGCGTCGCCCACGGCATGGCCTACGACCAGATCCTGAACCCCGTGCAGGGCAACGGCACCTACGCGGCGGACTTTCCGCTGTTCGGCGGCCAGCACATCTGGAAGGCCGTGCCCGTCATCATCGACGCACTCAAGGTCGCCGACCGCCTGCTGAACACCACCACCATCACCCACAGCTACCCGCACTGCTGGCGCCACAAGACGCCCGTGATCTACCGCGCCGCGGCGCAGTGGTTCGTGCGCATGGACGAGGGCGAGGGCGTATTCACCGACCCGGTGCAGAAACCCGCACAGACCCTGCGCCAGATCGCGCTGGAAGCCATCGAGCACACGGCCTTCTACCCGGACAACGGCAAGGCCCGCCTGCGCGACATGATTGCCGGACGGCCCGACTGGTGCATCTCGCGCCAGCGCAGCTGGGGCGTGCCGATCCCGTTCTTTCTGCACCAGGACTCGGGCGAGTTGCACCCGCGCACCATGGAGATCATCGACCAGGCCGCAGAGATCGTCGAGCAGGGCGGCATCGAAGCCTGGAGCCGTGTGACGGCCGAGGAGATCCTGGGCGCGGAGGACGCCAAGCACTACACCAAGAGCACCGACATCCTGGAAGTGTGGTTCGACTCCGGCTCCACCTTCTGGCATGTGATGCGCGGAACCCACCCCACCATGCACCATGACGAGGGTCCCGAGGCCGACCTGTACCTCGAAGGCCATGACCAGCACCGCGGCTGGTTCCACAGCTCGCTGCTGCTGGCCAGCGCCATCTTCGGGCGCGCACCTTACCGCGGCCTGCTCACGCACGGCTTCACGGTGGACGGCCAGGGCAAGAAGATGAGCAAGTCGCTGGGCAACACCGTCTCGCCGCAGGAGGTGAGCGGCAAGCTGGGCGCCGAAATCATCCGCCTGTGGTGTGCCGCCACCGACTACTCGGGCGACCTGGCGATCGACGACAAGATCCTGGCACGTGTGGTGGACGCCTACCGCCGCATTCGCAACACGCTGCGCTTCTTGCTCGCCAACGTGAGCGACTTCGATCCGGCCCAGGACGCCGTGCCGTTCGAGCAGCTGCTGGAGATCGACCGCTACGCCCTCTCGCGCGCGGCGCAGCTGCAGCAGGACATCCTGGCGCACTACAAGGTGTACGAGTTCCACCCCGTGGTCGCCAAGCTGCAGCTGTACTGCTCGGAAGACCTGGGGGGCTTTTACCTCGACGTGCTCAAGGACCGCCTGTACACCACGGCGCCCAAGAGCCTGGCGCGCCGCAGCGCGCAGACCGCCCTCTACCAGATCACCCACGCCATGCTGCGCTGGATGGCGCCGTTCCTGTCCTTCACGGCCGAAGAGGCATGGAAGGTGTTCGGCCAGTCCGAGACCATCTACCTGGAGACCTACCAGACCATTCCCACGGCCGACGAGGGCCTGGCCGCCAAGTGGGAACGCCTGCGTGAGATCCGCGACGCGGTGAACAAGGAGATCGAGACCGTGCGCGCTGCCGGAACCGTGGGCTCGTCGCTGCAGGCTGTGGTCACGCTCACTGCCGCGCCCGAAGACCATGCGCTGCTGGCCAGCCTGGGCGACGACCTGAAGTTCGTGCTCATCGTTTCAGCTACACATTTGGTAGCTGGCAGCGCCCTGCAGATCAGCGTTGCGGCCAGTTCCGATGCCAAGTGCGAGCGCTGCTGGCACTACCGTGCCGACGTGGGCCAGAATCCCGAGCACCCCACGCTCTGCGGGCGCTGCGACAGCAACTTGCATGGCGCCGGTGAAAACCGGGTGCACGCCTGATGGCGCGCGCCGCCGTATCCCGCAGCGCCAGCCTGTGGCCCTGGCTGGCCTGGGCCGTGCTGCTCGTCATTGCCGACCAGTTCACCAAGACGCTGATCCTGGGCTACTACCGCCTGGGCGACGCGACCTACGTGACCAGCTTTTTCAACATCGTGCGGGCGCACAACACCGGGGCGGCGTTCTCCTTCCTGGCCGATGCCGGGGGATGGCAGCGCTGGCTGTTCACGGGCATCGCGCTGGCAACGGCGGTCTTCATCCTATGGCAGCTGCACGCCCACCCGGGGCAGAAGCTGTTCTGCTTCGCGTTGTCCAGCATCCTGGGCGGTGCCATCGGCAACGTGGTGGACCGCCTGCAGCATGGCTACGTCGTGGACTTCCTGGACTTTCACCTGCGCGGCTGGCACTTCCCCGCGTTCAACGTGGCCGACTGCGCCATCACCGTGGGCGCGGCCTGCCTGATCCTGGACGAGCTGCTGCGCGTGCGCCGCACCGGCTGACGCCCGCCTGGGCGCCACCACGGCGCCCGTTCGCGGGTATGCTGCGCTGTTTCATGGTCGCACGACGACCCGTTGGAAGAGCCCAAGCCCACACATGAAACACCTGCTGAATCTGCTGGCCGCCATTGCCCTGCTGGTCTGGGGCACGCACCTCGTGCGCACCGGCGTGCTGCGCGTGTTCGGCGCCAATCTGCGCACCATGCTGGCGCGCAGCATGGGCAACCGCTTCTCCGCCGCGCTCTCGGGCATGGGCGTGACGGCGCTGGTGCAGTCCAGCACCGCCACCTCGCTCATGACCTCGTCCTTCGTGGGCCAGGGCCTGATCACGCTGCCCGCGGCGCTGGCCGTGATGCGCGGCGCCGACGTGGGCACCGCGCTCATGTCCGTGCTGTTCTCGCTGGACCTGTCGTGGCTGTCGCCGCTGTTCATCTTCGTGGGCGTGGTGCTGTTCATCGCGCGCCAGGCCGGTACCGCCGGGCGCGTGGGGCGCGTGCTGATCGGCCTGGGGCTGATGCTGCTGGCGCTGGAGATGGTGATGCAGGCCAGCGGCCCCATGCTGGCCTCGCCCGTCATCAAGATGGTGCTGGGCTCGGTGCGCAGCGACATTGCGCTGGAGATCATCCTGGGCACGGTGCTGGCCGTGCTGGCCTACTCCAGCCTCGCCATCGTGCTGCTGATCGCGGCCATGGCCGCCTCGCACGTGGTGCCGCTGGACGTGGCCCTGGGCCTGGTGCTGGGCGCCAACCTGGGCAGCGGCCTGGTGGCGGTACTGACCACCGCCAAGTCGGCCGTGGAGGTGCGCCAGGTGACCGTGGGCAACCTGGTGTTCAAGGTCATGGGCGTGCTGCTGGTGGCCCCGTTCATCGGGCTGTGGCTGCGGCACCTGCAGCCGCACATGCCCGGCACGGCCCAGGGCGTGGTGCTGTTCCACCTGGCCTACAACATCCTCATCAGCGTGGGCTTCATCGGCTTCACGCAATGGGTGGCGCGCGCCGTGGCGTGGCTGCTGCCTAAGCCCGAAAGCGCGCAGCGCCGCCGCCCGCAGCACCTGGACCCGTCCGCGCTGTCCACGCCCTCGCTGGCCATCTCCTGCGCGGCGCGCGAGGCGCTGTACCAGGCCGACGTGGTGGAGACCATGTTGCTGGGCGTGCTGCAGGTCATACGCCACAACGACCAGGACCTGGCCGAACGCCTGCGCAAGATGGACGACGAGGTGGACGAGCTGTACTCCGCGATCAAGTACTACCTGACGAAGATCTCGCGCGAGGCCCTGGGCGAGGAGGAAAGCCGCCGCTGGGCCGACATCATCAGCTTCACCATCAACATGGAGCAGGTGGGCGACATCATCGAGCGCGTGCTGCAGGACATCGAGGACAAGAAGATCCGCAAGGGCCGCGACTTCTCCGAGGCCGGCATGGCCGAGATCACCGAACTGCACCAGCGCCTGATAGACAACCTACGCCTGGGCATGAGCGTGTTCCTGAACGGCAACCTGCGCGACGCGCAGCGCCTGCTGGAGGAGAAGGTGCGCTTTCGCGACCTGGAGCGCGCCTACGCCGCCAGCCACCTGCTACGGCTGTCGGACGGCACGGTGCCGGCCATGGAGACCAGCTCGCTGCACATCGACCTGATCAGCGACCTCAAGCGCATCAACTCGCACATCTGCTCCATCGCCTACCCCATCCTGGAGTCGGCCGGCGCGCTGGCCCCCAGCCGCCTCAAGGCCCTGCGCGCGGCGCCCGCGCCGCTGAACGATCACCCCTGAGGCGCTGTCGCCTGGGGACGGCGTGCATAGCGCTGCGCCAGCACCGCGCACACCATGAGCTGCATCTGGTGGAACACCATCAGCGGCAGCACGATGGCGCCCGCGGCCTCTGAGGGGAACAGCACCTTGGCCATGGGTACGCCGCTCACCAGGCTCTTCTTGGAGCCACAGAACACGATGGTGATCTCATCCTCCTTGGAAAAACCCAGGCGCCGCGCCAGCCAAGTGGTGGCGGTGAGCGCCAGGCCCAAGATCACCGCGCACACCACCAGCAGGCCGGCCAGCGCGGGCAGCGGCAACTCGCGCCACAGGCCGCCCACCACGGCTGCGCTGAATGCGGTGTAGACCACCAGCAGCACCGAGCCCTGGTCCACGTACTTGAGCGTCGCTGCGTGGCGGCTGATGAAACCGCCGATCCACGGCCGCAGCAGGTGCCCCGCAACGAAGGGCAGCATCAGCTGCAGCATGATGCGACCGATGCTGCCCAGTACATCCTGCTGCACCGTGCCCGAGGCCTGCGGCAGCACCACGCCCACCAACAGCGGCGTGATCACGATACCCAGCAGGGTGGAGGCCGAGGCGCTGCAAATGGCCGCCGCCATGTTGCCGCGCGCCACTGCCGTGAACGCGATGGCCGACTGCACCGTGGCCGGCAGCACACACAGGAACAGCACGCCGGTGTACAGCTCTGGCGTCACCAGCGGCTGCAGCACCGGCCGCAGCACCAGGCCCAGCACCGGAAACAGCATGAAGGTGCTGGCCACCACCAGCAGGTGCAATCGCCAGTGGCCGATGCCTGCGATCACAGCCTCGCGCGACAGCTTGGCGCCATGCATGAAGAACAGCAGCGCCACCACGCCCACGGTGGCCTTCTCGAAAAACGCGCCCACGGCGCCGGATGCGGGCAGCAGGCTGGCCAGCGTGACGGTGGCCACGAGGGCAAGGGTGAAGTTGTCGGGCAGCAGACGGGAACGGGCCATGGTGTGCGAGGAGCGGTGGAGAAAGCGTGCCGTAGTGCGGCGAGCCTGCCGGCGCAGGCATGAGGCCTGGATTGTCGGGCATGCGCCCCTTGGGCGTCGGCGCACCGCATGTTCTCCAGTCCGCTGCACAGGCAACCGCCGCGGCGGCGCTTCACTAACGAATGAAATCGCTATCTAACGCCTGTCAATTATGCGGCGTCAGCTATTTTTTTAATAGCAAATCACCAACCGTAGAAACCGGCCAGCACCAGCGCCGCCTCCGGCGTGAACGCCCCTCGGGCCAGGCGCTCGTGCACCTCGCCATGGGTCAGGCATTCGAAGCGCGCCACCTCGCCATCCTGGTTCACCGGCACCACGCCCTCGGGCACGGTGGCGTGGAACCAATCGATGCGCTCCACCATGTAGCCGGTGGCACCCGCCTCGCTGCTGGGCTGCGCAAACTGCACCTGGCCGCCGGCTGCCAGGGCCTGCAGTTGCTCCAGGCGCAGCCCGGCCTCCTCCCATGTCTCGCGCGCCAGGGCTTCATGCAGGGTGTCGGCCGCGGACACCATGCCGCCCATCAGCGTGTCCCACTGGCCGGGGTTGTTGGGCTTGGTGAAGGAGCGCTGCTGCACCCACAGGGCGCCCCCCGCCGTGCGGCCCACCAGGTGCACGGCCTGCGTGGCCAGGCCCAGCACGCGCACGGCCCCGCGCTCCACGGTCGCCAAGCGCCGGCCATCGGGCGTGCACACGGCCAGTTGCTCGTCGCGCCAGGGGCCGCAGCAGCCCGCCGTGCGCAGCGCATGGGCCAGCGCATTCAGCGCCGCCGTGGCCTCCTGCGCCGGCAAGGCCCAGGCGGGTTGCCCTTGATGCTCTATTTGTGATAGCTGCCAGCGCTTGTCCAGTAACCTTTGAATGCCAATCTGGTCAAAAACCGCGGCATCCACCGACCCCACGCACTCGCGCCCCAACAGCAGCGGCACGCGCGGTGCCACTGGCGGGCACTGCGCCTGCCGGCGTGCGGCGGCCACCCAGGCGGGCGCCGGCTGGCTGGGCGCCGTCATTCCAGCGTGAGGATGGTGGAGCCGGTGGTCTTGCGCGCCTCCAGGTCGCGGTGCGCCTGCTGCACGTCGCGCAGCGCATAGCGCTGGGCAATGTGGATCTTCACCTGGCCGCTGGCCACCACGGCGAACAGGTCGTCCGCCATGGCCTGCGTGGCCTCGCGTGTGGTGATGTGGCTGAACAGCGTCTGGCGCGTGACGTACAGCGAGCCCTTGGCGCCGAGCATGCCGGGTGCGAACGGCGCCACGGGGCCCGACGCGTTGCCGAAGCTGGCCATCAACCCGAAGGGACGCAGGCAATCCAGCGACTTGTCCCAGGTGTCCTTGCCCACGGAGTCGTACACCACCTTCACGCCGCGCCCGCCGGTGATCTCCTTGACCCGGGCGGCGAAGTCTTCCTTGGCATAGTTGATGGCATAGGCCGCGCCGTTGTCCAGCGCCAGCTGGCACTTGGCGTCCGATCCTGCGGTGCCGATGAGCTGCAGGCCTAGGGCCTTGGCCCACTGGCAGGCGATCAGGCCCACGCCCCCCGCGGCCGCGTGGAACAGCACGAAGTCGCCGGGCTCCAGCCCTTCGACGGGGCGGGTTTTCTTCAGCAGGTACTGGGCGGTCAGGCCCTTGAGCATCATGGCCGCACCGGTCTCGAAGCTGATCGCATCGGGCAGCTTGCACACGCACTTGGCGGGCATCACGCGCACTTCGCAGTAGCTGCCGGGCGGCTGGCTGGCGTAGGCCGCGCGGTCGCCCACGCGCATGTGCGTGACGCCCTCGCCCACCGCCTCGATCACACCCGCGCCCTCCATGCCGATGCTGGCCGGCATGTTCAAGGGGTACAGGCCGGTGCGGTGGTACACGTCGATGAAGTTCAGGCCCACCGCGCGGTGGCGGATGCGCACCTCGCCCGGGCCGGGCTCGCCGACCTGCACGTCAACGATCTGGAGTTCTTCGGGGCCACCATGCTGGCGGATCTGAACGGCGAGGGTCATGGGAATGGGTCTCCTGGAATGATTGCAAGCGAACGCCGCAGATGCTGCCATGATTTGCCAGCCCTTGCCGTGCGCGGGACACACACGGGAGGACGCCGACTGTCACGCCTTTCGCTTACAGTTGCTGCCCCTATGACCCAACGACTCTCACCGGGCACGATTGCGATGCTCGTGGCCGCGCCGCTGCTATGGGCCGGCAATGCCGTGGTCGGACGCGCGCTGAACACGCTGATCCCGCCCATCACCCTGAACTTCGTGCGCTGGCTGCTGGCGTTTGCGCTGCTGCTGCCGCTGGCCTGGCAGGTGCTGCGCCCCGGCAGCCCGCTGTGGCCGCACTGGCGCCGCTATGCGCTGCTGGGCCTGCTGGGCATCGGCAGCTACAACGCGCTGCAGTACCTGGCGCTGCAGACCTCCACGCCGCTGAACGTGACGCTGGTGGGCTCGGGCATGCCGGTATGGATGCTCATCATCGGCGCGCTGTGCTTCGGCGTGCCGGCCTCGCGCAGGCAAATAGCGGGGGTGCTGCTGTCGGTGGCCGGCGTGGTGCTGGTGCTCAGCCGCGGCAGCTGGGAGCAGTTGCTGGCGCTGCGCCTGGTGCCGGGCGACCTGTACATGGTGGCGGCCACCATCTCCTGGTCGTTCTACAGTTGGCTGCTGGTGCGTACCAGCGAGCCGCGCGAACTGCGCGGCGACTGGGCGGCCTTCCTCATGGCGCAGATGATCTTTGGACTGGGCTGGTCGGGCGCCTTCGCGGGTGCGGAATGGTCACTGGGCGCCACGCAGATCACCTGGGGCTGGCCGCTGGCCGCTGGCCTGGCCTTCATCGCCGTGGGCCCGGCCATCCTGGCCTATCGCTTTTGGGGCGTGGCGGCGCAACGCGCGGGGCCGGTGGTGGGGGGATTCTTCATCAACCTCACTCCGCTGTTCGCGGCGGTGCTGTCCACGGTCTTCCTCGGAGAAGCGCCGCACCTGTACCACGCCCTGGCGTTCGCGCTGATCGTGGGTGGCATCGTGGTGTCGTCGCGCAGAGCCTAGGCCGGCCCACGCACAGGCGTCAGTGCGCTGCTGCGGGCTGCGCCTGCGGCGCGTCGCCGTAGCGGGACTGCAGCGCCTCCACCGGCATGGGGTGCGCCAGCAGGTAGCCCTGGTACACGTCGCAGCCATGCAGCGCGAGAAAGCTGCGCTGTTCCTCTGTCTCTACCCCCTCGGCCACCACTTCCAGATCCAGGTTGCGCGCCATGCCCAGGATGGTCTGCACCACCACATCGTCGCTGCGACTCTCGCCCAGGTGGTGCACGAAAGTGCGGTCGATCTTCAGCCGATGCAAGGGCAGCCGCGTGAGGTAGGCCAGTGAAGAGTAGCCCGTGCCGAAATCGTCCACGGCGAAACGCACACCCTTGGTGCGCAGCTGGTGCATTTTGGCGATGGAGTCTTCCACGTCCTCCAGCACCAGGGATTCGGTAAGTTCCAACTCCAGCCGGTGCGCCGGTGCGCCGCTGCGCAGCAAGAGTTGCGACAGCTGCTCCACGAAGTCGGGGCTGCGGAACTGGCGCGCGCTCACATTCACGCTCAGCGACAGCTCGCGCAGCCGCGGCGATGCCTGCCAGCGCGCCAGCAGCTCGCAGGCGCTGGCCAGCACCCAGCGGCCCAGGGGCACGATGAGCTCGCTGTCCTCCGCCACGCCGATGAACTCCGCAGGCAGCACCAGGCCGCGCTCCGGGTGCTGCCAGCGCAGCAGCGCCTCGACCCCCACCACGGCGCCGTCGCGCGTGAACTGGGGCTGCAGGTGTAGCAGGAACTGCCCTTCGCGCAGCGCATCCTGCAGGTCCGACTCCAGCCGCGCACGCGCGCTCAGCGCCACCTGCATGCGAGGGTCGAAGAAGCACACCGCGTTGCCGCGCTGCGCCTTGACCTGGTACATGGCGATGTCCGCCTGCTTGAGTACTTCGGCCGCAGTCTGCAGCACGCTGCCGAACAGCGCGGCGCCCACGCTGCAGCTGCCGTGGTAGCTCTGTCCCGCGATCGGATAGGGCTGCGCCAGCAGTTGCACGACCTTCTCGGCCACGGCGCGCACCTGCTCGCGGGCGCGTTCCGCCTCGGTCGCCAGGCCGGCCAGCAGCACCACGAATTCGTCCCCGCCCAGGCGCGCCACGATGTCGCCCACGCGCACGCCGCTTTCCAGGCGGCGGGCGACCTGCTGCAACAGGTAGTCCCCGATCTCGTGGCCCAGGGTGTCGTTGAGGGTCTTGAAGTGGTCCAGGTCGATGAACAGCACCGCGCCATGCGTGCCCGTACGCACCGCCGATGCGCTGGCATCGCCCAGCTGATCCAGCAGCAGGCGCCGGTTGGGCAGGCCGGTGAGCTGGTCGTAGAACGCCAGGTGTTCCACCTCGGCCGTGGCCAGCCGCAGGTCGGTCACGTCGTGGTAGATGATGACCACGCCGCCATCGGCCGTGGCGCGCTCGGTGATCTGCACGTAATGGCCGTTGGGCAAAAGCTGCTCCACCCCGCCTCGCGGCGTGCACTGCTGCTGCAGGCGCTCCTCCACCCACGCGCGCTTTTCCTCCGCGCTCGCGCCGGGCAGGTGGTAGTGCACAGTCGTCTCCAGCACGCGGCGAAACGGCACGCCCTCCCCGATGGTGCTGACGAGCCAGGGGAACATCTCCTCGAAGCGCAGGTTCCACTGCACCACGCAGCGCTGTGCGTCCAGCAACACGAAGCCGCTCACCATGGCTTCGAGCGCCTGGTCCAGCGTGGCCTTGGAGCGCGCCACCACCCGCCGCGCACTGTGCATGCGCCGCAGGTACTGGGCGACCACGCTTCCCGCGGCCACCACCGTGGCCGCAAACAGCAGCGCGCCGAACAGCACCGTCAGCGCCTCCTGCCGCCAGCCCGCCAGCGCCGCGTCGCGCGGCAGGCTGACGGTGGCCCACAGATCGGGGTAGATGAGCGGACGCGCCACCACCATGGCCGGTTTGCCCGACAGCCGCGCGCTGGCCTGCCATGCGTGCACGCCATCGTCCGCGCTGCCTTCCTGCAGGGCCGGCGCTGCGCGCTCCTGCCGCTCCACGGTCCCCTGTGGCGCCTCCACGCCCAGCAGCAGCACGCCTTGCGTGCGCTCCAGCGTCACTTCCATGTCGGGAACCTCCAGCCCCTGCATCAGCACCGCCACCAGCGCTTCCGTCGGCACCTGCGCGACGACCAGCAGCGGCGTGCCGTCGCCCATGCGCAACTGGCGCGCCATGTACAGCACCCGCTCGGAACTGGTAGGACTCACCACGGGTTGGCTGACGGACAGCGTGGCCACCGCGGGCGCGAGGGCGGCCGCCAGGAAGCCCTCGGGCAGCTCCACGCCGTCCAGTTCGCCGGTGGACGCCGAAGATGCCAGCACGGCGCCCCGCGCATCGAGCAGCGCCACGTAGCGCAGCAGGAGGTTCTGCCGCGCCACGCCGCGCAGCAGCGTGTCGGCACCCGCCACGTCAAGGCCCGCACGGTCGCGTGCGCGCAGGGCCAGCAGCTCTTCCGTATGCGCCAACAGCACGTCGAAAGAGAGCAGCGTGCGGTTCATGCCCGCCTCCGCCCCCGCGGCAAAACGGGTGACGCGCGCCTCGGCAACGTCCAGCGCGTCCGCACGCGTATGCCACAGCAGCACGGCCACCGCCACCGCCAGCCCTGCGAGCAGCGCAGCCACCACCCCCCAGGTGATCAGGTGCAGGCGCCTGCCGGGCGTGGGCTTCATGGCTGCACCGGCGCACTCATGCGGCGCGCAGGACCGATGGTGCGATCCCAGATATCACGGCAGCGGGCTCCGCAGCGCCGGACCCAGCGCGGCAGCACCACGGTGTTGAAGATGGTCTCGCGCCGCGCCTCGTCCTGCGCGCGCACCGGCACCAGCGCCATGGCGCCCTGGCGCCCCGTGGTGCAGCTGGGGCTCCCGACATTGCAGGCCAGGCCCTGCTCGGTCTCGCCCTGGGCACTGAGCCACACGGCCGTCTCCAGCTTGGGCAGCTCGGCCTGCAGCAGCTGGCGCAGATCGGCGGGCAGCGCCTGCCAGGCCGCGCGATTGGCCGCAAACACCGCCATGCCCCAGCTGATGGGCATGGGGTAGAGATAGGCCGCATGTGCGTGCAGACCAAGGATGTTGCCCGACATGCTGGCGGTGACGGCGCATTCGCTGGCGCCCGTCTCCATGCTCTTGACCACCTGTGCGAACGGCACGCGCTGGGGCTTGGCGCCCAGTGCCGCAAAAAAGTCGCCCTGCGCGGCCGAGGACACCCGCACATGCCGTCCGCGCAGGTCATCCAGGCCCAGCAGCGGGTCCTTGCAGAACAGCACCTGCGCCGGGTAAACGTAAACCGCCAGCAGCTCCACGCCATGCTCCTCGCGCAGGGCTTTCTCCAGGTACGGACGGAAGGCCGCGAGCGAAGCGCGCAGCGTCGCCAGGTCCGGATTCAGCCCCGGCAGGTCCACGGCGGTGTACTGGGGGTACTGTGCCGACAGGGAGCTCATGAGCACCGTGCCGAAGGGCACCACGCCCAGTTGCAAGAGGCGCAGCATCTCCATGCCCGGAACGCCGGCACGGTCGAAGGGCACGATATCGGCGCGGTAGCGGCCCTCGCTCAGGCGCGGCAAATCGCGCGTCCAGAAGGGCGCCTCCAGTTGCGTGTACTGCGTGACGCCGGCCAGCCCTCCCACCACGCGCAGGCGCAACGGCGCGGCATCGGCCGCGGGCGTGTCCGGCGCGACGGCGTGCGCGGCCGCGCACAGCAGCGCCGCGCCCCACAAGGCCAGCCGCCCGCGCAGTGCGGGGCAGCGCATCCGTCGTCCCAGCAGTTGCATGCAACACCCTTTCGGCACCTGAGCCCTGCAGCCGCCCGCCCCCATCGCGGCGCGGGGCATGGCGGGCGGTCGGCGCGTTCTCGCCCGTTGTGGTCTGGCGCGTTCCTCAGAAGGTGCCGGGATAGGCACCGCCGTCGGCCAATACGTTCTGCCCCGTCATATAGCCCGCGTGCACGCTGCACAGGAAGGCGCAGATTGCGCCGAACTCCTGCGGCGTACCAAAACGGCGCGCCGGGATGGCGCCTTGTTGCGCGCGGCGCACTTCATCGAGGCTCTTGCCGGTCTTGCCGGCCGCGGCCTGGAGGGTGCCCGCGAGCCGGTCGGTATCGAACTTGCCCGGCAGCAGGTTGTTGATGGTGACGCCCTGCGCGGCAATGGTGCTGCGCGCCACGCCGGCCACAAAGCCGGTCAAGCCGCTGCGCGCGCCATTGGACAGGCCCAGGATGTCGATGGGGGCCTTCACTGCGCTGGAGGTGATGTTGACGATGCGGCCAAAGCCCCGCTGCGCCATGCCGTCCACCGTGGCGCGGATCAGTTCGATGGGCGTGAGCATGTTGGCATCCACCGCGCGCATCCAGGCATCGCGGTCCCATTCGCGGAAATCGCCGGGCGGGGGGCCGCCGGCGTTGGTGACCACGATGTCGAAGTCCCGGCCCGGCCCGCCAGCTATGGAAAAAACGGCTGCGCGCCCCTCTGGGGTGGTGATGTCGGCTGCCGCAGCCAGCACCGTGGGTTGGTTGCCATTTTGGCCTCTAACGCCCGATGCATCTGCGCCAACAGCTATCAAATCAGAAGCAGTGCGCTGCAATTCACCGGCATTGCGGGCGTTGATCACCACGTTCACGCCCTCGCGCACCAGGGCCTCGGCGCAGCCGCGGCCCAACCCCTTGCTGGCCCCGCAGACCAGCGCCCATTTACCCGCGATACCCAGATCCATACCGTGCTCCATCGCCGCCGGAGGCGGTTCCTGCAAAACAATTTGAAACGATCATAGTGGACACTGCCCACACCCGCATCAGGACCACCGCCCGCGTCGAACACCGCGCGGGGCACGAAAACCCGTCCTCCGTCCCAGGGAATGACCATCAACCGAACCGTCAGATGCGCGCGGCCATGACGGGTGTTGCACCGATCATGCTCCTGTGTGCCACCATGCCAGGGCCCGTGTGTTGGAAGGCGATTCTCTTAGGCGCGCCTGAGCAGCGGCTGCAGCGCCGTCGGGTGCCGCCCAGGCAGCCGGCGCTGGCGTCCAGTACCTGCTCCTTCAGCGCGTTCACCCGATGCGTCGCCGCACCAGCCCGCCACTGTAGACGAGATACACCGCACCGCCCGCCAGGAAGACCGGCGACCGCGGCATCGCAGCGGGCGGGCACCGCGCGGCGGTTGTCGGCGCGACACGCGGCTGCGTAGCCGGCAGCTACGTTGGAGGCAGGCCGGAACGCGCCCCCCACCAAAGCATCCCTCACCCTTCCAACGCTTGTCGCCCAAGCGCCACCAGCGCCCCTTTCAGGAGCATCTGCGCCACTACCCCGTTGCCGCCACGCATAAAAAAAGCGCCCCGGAAAGGGGCGCCTTGCAAGGGGTGCCCTGGCACATGCCAGGGCGGCCATCTGCGTCAGTCCTCGACGAACGCTTCCTCGCGCTTCTTGCTCACCGCGGGCAGCAGCACGATGACCAGCAGCAGGGCCGCGGCCGCCAGCAGGCCGGCAGAGATGGGGCGCGTGACGAACACGCTCCAGTCGCCACGCGACAGCAGCAGCGCACGGCGCAGGTTTTCTTCCATCATCGGGCCCAGGATGAAGCCCAGCAGCAAGGGAGCGGGTTCCACCCCCAGCTTGTAGAACAGGTAGCCGATGAAACCGAATCCGCCCACCATCCACACGTCGAACGTGTTGTTGTTGGTGGAGTACACCCCCACCGCGCAGAACAGCACGATGGACGGGAACAGCCAGCGATAAGGCACGGAGAGCAGCTTGATCCACATGCCGATCAGCGGCAGGTTCAGGATCACCAGCATGGCGTTGCCGATCCACATCGAGGCGATCAGGCCCCAGAACAGCTCGGGGTTGCTGGTCATCACCTGCGGGCCGGGCTGGATGTTGTGGATGGTCATGGCACCCACCATCAGCGCCATCACGGCGTTGGGCGGAATGCCCAGCGTCAGCAGCGGGATGAAGGAGGTCTGCGAACCCGCGTTGTTGGCCGACTCGGGAGCCGCCACGCCGCGGATGTTGCCCTTGCCGAACGGCACTTCGCCGGGGTGGAGCTTGGTCTTCTTCTCGATCGTGTAGGCCGCAAAGGCCGACAGCAGCGCGCCGCCGCCGGGCAGGATGCCCAGGGACGACCCCAGGGCCGTGCCGCGCAGCATGGCGGGGAGCATGCGCTTGAAGTCCTGTGCCGTGGGGAACAGGCCGTGCACCTTGGCGGCAAACACTTCGCGCTCGTCGTCGGGCTTGGACAGGTTGGCGATGATTTCGCCGTAGCCGAACACGCCCATGGCGATCACGGTGAAACTGATGCCGTCGGTCAGCTCGGGGATGTCAAAGCTGTAGCGGGCCACGCCGGAGTTCACGTCCGTGCCCACCAGGCCCATCAACAGGCCCAGCACGATCATGGCGACGGCCTTGAGCAGCGAGCCCGAAGCGAGCACCACGGCACCGATCAGGCCCAGCACCATCAGCGAGAAGTACTCGGCGGGGCCGAACTTGAAGGCCACTTCCGTCAGCGGGGGCGCAAAGGCCGCCAGGATCAGCGTACCCACGCAGCCCGCGAAGAACGAGCCGATACCGGCAGCGGCCAACGCTGGGCCCGCACGGCCCGCGCGCGCCATCTGGTAGCCGTCGATCACGGTCACCACGGAGGACGACTCGCCCGGCAGGTTCACCAGGATGGCGGTGGTGGAGCCGCCGTACTGCGCGCCGTAGTAGATACCTGCCAGCATGATCAGCGCTGCCACGGGCGGCAGCGCGTAGGTGGCCGGCAGCAGCATGGCGATGGTGGCCACGGGGCCCACGCCGGGCAGCACGCCGATCAGCGTGCCCAGCAGACAGCCGATGAAGCAGTAGATCAGGTTCTGGAACGTAAACGCGACGCCAAAACCCATCGAGAGGTGTTCAAACAATTCCATGGTCTAGATCTCCGAATCAACCCACGATGAAGCTAGGCCAGACGGGGAACTGCAGAGCCAGCCCCCAGATGAATGCCACGTAGCTGCCCACGGCCAGGATGGTGGCCAGGATGAACACTTCCTTGAAGTGGAACTGGTTGCCCGCCAGGCTGGCCACGAAAGTCAGGCCGTAGATGGCAACGATCAGGCCCATGGCCGGCACGCCGAAGCTGGGCAGGCCCGCCAGCAGCACGCCGAACAACAGGTTGGCGGAAATGATGAAGAAGATCTGCTTCCACGCCCACTTGCCGATCTTGTCGCCGTCCACCGTCTCGACCACGGTGGCCTTGAACATGATGGCCGCGCCGATGATGCCCAGCAGAATGCCCAGCATCAGGGGGAAGTAGCCCGGTCCCATGCGGGCGCCGGTTCCTACGCTGTAGGTGGTGGCGCCCCAGGCAAAGCCACCGCCGACGACGAGGAACATGAGGCCGGAAAAGAAATCTTTCTGACTCTTGATTTTCACGAATGTCTCCCAAAAGGAACGCGACGGGCGATTGTGGAGTGTCGGGCAGCGTTTCTCGATGTGGATTCCACCTACCGGTAGATACAAGTTTTCCCTAGAGGCAACACCCCAGGACCTACCCTTCGGCGCGACACCCATCGCTGCGCGACGTCGGGGCGGCGCGAGGCCGTGGTCAGGCCGCGCCTGCGCCGCTGGAGCGCGCGGAAATACCTTTTTCCACAGCGCTCTGAGGGAAGGACGCGCGCCCGGTGCATACGGTGGAACGGCGCATCTGCTGCGCCGCGATGGCAGAGGTCGAGGCGCTACTCCAGCGGCGGGGTGGCGGCGATGACTTCCTCGAACGTGGTCACGCCTTCGGCCGCGCGCAGCGCGCCCGCCAGGCGCAGCGGGCGCATGCCGTCCTGCACGGCCTGGCGGCGCAGCGCGTCGATGGAGGGCGATTGGTTCACCTGGGTCTTGAGCGCCTCGCTCACGGTGAGCAGTTCATAAAGCCCCATGCGGCCGCGAAAGCCCGTCATACGGCACTCCACGCACCCCACGGGCTTGTAGGCGCGATAGCCCCCGTTGATCTTCCAGGGGCGGATCATGTCGGCCAGCGCCTCGGGGTCGGCCGCCTCGTCCACCTGCCGGCAGTGCCGGCACAGCGTGCGCACCAGGCGCTGCGCCAGCACCCCCAGCAGCGTGGCGTTGATGAGGTACGGCGGCACGCCCAGCTCCATGAGGCGCGTGACGGCGCTGGGTGCGTCGTTGGTGTGCAGGGTGGAGAACACCAGGTGGCCGGTGAGCGCGGCCTGCACGGCCATGTCGGCGGTGGCCAGGTCACGGATCTCGCCCACCATGATCACATCCGGGTCCTGGCGCATGAGGGCACGCAGCCCTTCGGCGAAGGTGAAGTCCAGCTGCGGCTGCACCTGCGTCTGGTTGAAGCTGGGCTCGATCATCTCGATCGGGTCCTCCACCGTGCTCACGTTCACCTCCTCGGTGGCCACGCGCTTCAAGGTGGAGTACAGCGTGGTGGTCTTGCCCGAACCCGTGGGCCCGGTCACCAGGATGATGCCGTGCGGGCGCTTGACGAGTTGCTCCCAGCGCTGCGCATCGTGCGCGGTGAAACCCAGCGCGTCCAGGTCCTTCACGGCGTTGTCGGGGTCGAAGATGCGCATCACCATCTTTTCGCCGAAAGCGGTGGGCAGCGTGGACAGGCGCATTTCCACCTCGTCGCCACGCGGGTTGCGCGTCTTGATGCGGCCGTCCTGCGGGCGGCGCTTTTCCACCACGTCCATGCGGCCCAGCAGCTTCACGCGCGCCACCATGGCATTGAGCACGCCCATGGGCATCTGGTAGACGGCATGCAACACGCCGTCGATGCGAAAGCGGATCACGCCCTGCTCGCGGCGCGGCTCCAGGTGGATGTCGCTCGCGCGCTGGTCGAAGGCGTATTGCCACAGCCAGTCCACCACGCGCACCACGCCCTGGTCGTTGGCGTCCAGCTGCTTGTTGGTCTTGCCCAGCTCCACGAGCTGCTCGAAGCTGCTGCCCGCGGCGCCGCCGCCGGCCTTCTGCGCCTCGCGCACCGACTTGGCCAGCGCATAGAACTCCGCCGTGTAGCGCGTGATGTGCTGGGGGTTGGCCAGCACGCGCCGTACCGTGCGCCGAGACTGGCGCTCCACCTCGGCCACCCAGTCATGCAGGAAGGGCTCGGCCGTGGCCACCACCACCTCCTTGGAGGTCACCTGCACCGGCAGCACCTTGTGGCGCTCGGCGTAGCTGGCGCTCATGGCGTCGGCCACACGGCCCACGTCCACCTTCAGCGGGTCGATGCGCAGAAACGCCAGGCCGCAGCGCTGGGCCACGTATTCGGTGAGGATGTCCACGTCCAGCGGCTTGCCGTCGCTCGCGCGCAGCATGGCCACGTTGCCCAGCCGCACCAGCGGGTGCTGGCTGCTTTCGGCCTGCGAGCAGCGTGCGATGGTGCGCTGCGCCTGCTCGGCGGTGATCACGCCATCGGCACGCAGCCAATCGACGATGAGCCGCCACTGCAACGGGCCGGTGGGCCCGCCGGCGGCCGTGGGGGGGGATGCGGGCAATGCTTCGGCAGTCATGGTGCGAGTGGCGGCAGAGGTCAGGCGACCGGTTTGAATACGCGCAGCCACTTGGTGGCCGGCAGGTCCCAGCGGGCCTGCACGCTTTCGGCGCGGGCCAGCAGCTCGGCACGTTTAGGCCGCGTGGGCGTGCGCTGGGCCAGCACCACGGTATTGCCCTCGCGCGTGGGCTTGAAAGCCCAGAGCGCGTCGGCGCCAAAGGCCTCGGCGAGCTTGTCCAGGCTGCGCTCGTAGCTGGAGGCGCGGCCGAACAGGTTCACCGTGAGGCAGCCGTCCAGCGTCAGCAGCGCACGGCAGTCGGCATAGAACTCCGCGCTGTCCAGCACTGGCGCAGCGGCCTCATGGTCGTACAGGTCCACCGCCAGCGCGTCCACCGTGCCGTGCCATTCGGGCTTCTTGATTTCCTGGGCCGCGTCGGCCAGCACCACACGCTGCATGGGGCCGTCGGGCGGCAGCTTGAACCAGGCGCGGCAGACGGCCTCCACGCGCGGGTTCAGCTCGACCACGGTGCAGCACATGCGCAGCTTCTTGCGGCAGAACTTGGTGATGGCGCCGGCCCCCAGGCCCAGTTGCATGGCGTGGCGCTTGGCCACGCTGGCGGGCTCCACGAACAGCAGCCAGGCCATCATGCGTTGCACGTACTCCAATTCGATCTCGAACGGCTGGGCGATGCGCATGGAGCCCTGGATCCACGGCGTGCCCAGGTGCAGATGGCGCACTTCGCCATCATCGGAGACGCTCACCTCGGGCAGTTCGGTGACGGCGGTTTTCTTGCGGGTCAAATCGTTATACCAATCCAAAAGTCGCCAGGGCCTCGCCCCAGGCGTGCAGTTTTTTCTCGAAGCTCCACGACGCGTTGGCCGGGCTGGTGGATGGCAGGCGCAGCGATGGCATCGGCGCATCTGCCTTCAGCCCCAGGCTGGCGCGCACGGCCTTGGCGTGGCGGAAGCTTTCCCCGCCATTGTGGGCGATGGCGGCCAGCCCCGGCGCGCGGGCATGCAGGCCGGCGAAGTCGTTGACCTGCGCGTTGCGGATGCTGGTATCCAGGCTGCCCTCGCGCTCGCAGGCGGCATACACGTCCCACAGGCCCAGGCCGCGGGCCAGCAGCCAGTCGCAGCGCGCGGCGTACTGGTCGCGGCCCGGCAGCGGATGCTGCGGCCACAGCGCCGCCAGGATGCGCCAGAAGTGGTTCTGCGGATGGCCGTAATACTGCTGCGCGGCGAGCGACGCCACACCGGGGAAGCTGCCCAGCACCAGCACCCGCGTGCCGGAGCCCACCACGGGCGGCAGGCCGACCAGACGACCGGCAGACAGCACTACCGTTTTTTTCTGCGCAGCCACCGGCCCTCCATTACTATTGTTTGTATAGCTGCTAGCGCTTGCTGCATAAGCCTTTGAGCCCGAAAGCACTCAAACCTATGCCAACAGTTCAGCCAGCCGTGGCAACGCTGCGCAAGCGTTGGCGCGCGTGGCATGGGCCAGTTCTGTGCTGGAGATGCCGCGCAGCTGCGCCACCACCGCACCGATGCGCGGTAACTGTGCAGGCGTGTTGCGTGCGGGCGGGCGGCCAGCGGCGCGCTCGGCCGCGGTCACGTAGAGCCAGTGCGGCGGAATGTCGGGCGCATCGGTCTCCACCACCAGCGCGTCCAGCGGCAGTTCGGTGGCCAGGCGGCGCAACTGCAGCGCACGGTCGAAGGTGACCGCGCCGCCAAAGCCCAGCTTGAAGCCCAGATCGATGAAGGCCTGCGCCTGCTGCAGGCTGCCATTGAAGGCATGGGCGATGCCGCCGCGCACCGGCAGCTCGCGCAGCGCCTTGAGCAACTGGTCCGCCGAGCGGCGCACATGCAGGATAACGGGCAGGTCGAACCGGCGCGCCAACTGCAGCTGCGCCCGGTAGAAGTGCTGCTGGCGCCCCAAATCCAGATGGGGCACGAAAAGGTCGAGCCCGATTTCGCCGACCGCCACCAGCCGCGGGTCGTCCTGGTACTGCTCCAGCGCGCGCGCCAGGGCGGGCAAGTCTTCGTCGCCGGCGACGGGAGTGAACAGGGGATGGATGCCCAGCGCATAGCTGTCGCCGTGGCGGTGCGCCAGGTCCCGCACGGCCTGCAGATTGGCGAGTTCCACCGCGGGCAGCACGCAGTGGGCCACGCCGGCCTGCGCGGCGCGTGCACGCTCGGCATCTGCGAGCGCTGCGCCGCCGTGATCTGCAAATTCATCCAGGTGGCAATGGGTGTCGATCCAGACGTCCATGCGCCGGATCATGCCACCGCACGCCCCCAGCGCCGGCCCGCAGTGTCTCAGTGCGTTTCAGCGCCAATACTCTGCGGATCGGTCGGCGGCGCATCGGCGCCGCAGGAGCTGCTGTGCCCCATCAGCCCTTCTTGCTCAGCGGGCAGGTGTTCATGCCCAGCAGCGAGTACGCAGGGCAGGTGCCCGCCAGGCCGGTCAGCAGTGGCACCACGCCCAGCCAGCCCCACCAGCCCACGGTGCCCGTGGCCGCCAGGCCGATGAGCACCAGACCCACCGCGATGCGCAGCCCGCGGTCCCAACCCCCAACGTTGTGTTTCATGACACTTCTCCTAGTTGACGAAAAAAACGGTACCTCTGCGCAGCGACGCGGCCGCTCAGGGGCAGAAGATGTCCTTGAGCGCAGCCACGAGCTTTTCCGCCGCCGGGTCGGCAATGCGGTAGTACAGAGTCTGCGCGTCGCGGCGGAAGGTCACCAGCCCCTCATCGCGCATGCGCGCCAGGTGCTGCGACAGCGCGGACTGGCTCAGGCGCACCTGCTCCAGCAGCGTGCCCACGGAGGCCTCGCCCTGCTCGATCAGCAGGCACAGCACGAGCAATCGGTGTTCGTTGCCCACCGCGCGCAGCAGCGCAGCGGCGCGCGCGGCGCCCTGCTGCATGAATTCCAGGTCGGCGGTAGTGGCCACCTGCGCTCCTTGTTGATAAATATCTAAATTAACGTATGCTAATTTAGTAGATACTAATAAACATGTCAACAGCGCCGAGCAGGCGCATTCCTTTCACCACCAGGAGTTCCACCATGACCTCGTCCACCGACTACAAGGCCCTCACGCGCGAAATCTCTAGCAACGTCAGCGAGCTGCGCAACAGCGTTCCGCAGGTGATGCAAGGTTTCAACGCGCTGGGCAAGGCGGCTCTCGCGGGCGGCGCCATCGACGCCAAGACCAAGGAGCTGATCGCGCTGGGCATTGGCGTGGCCGCGCGCTGCGATGGCTGCATCGGCTTTCACACCCAAGCGCTGGCACGCCTGGGCGCCACGCGCGCCGAGGTGCACGAGGTACTGGGCATTGCGGTGTACATGGGCGGCGGGCCCGCCCTAATGTACGCAGCCAATGCCGTGGCCGCGTTCGACGAGTGCGCCCCCGCGCAAGCGCCCGCCGCGACGGCCTGATCTACTATTGAAAATATAGCTGCCAGCGCTTGTCCAGCAATCGCTGGAGGCCTTTTTTAGCTCAAAGCACCGGAGACCAAGCGCACGACGCGGTCGCACCGCGCGGCCAGCGATTCATCGTGCGTGACCATCACGAAGGCAGTGCCCTGCTCGCGCGCTAGCTGCAGCATGAGGGCGAACACGGCATCAGCGGTCGCACGGTCCAGGTTGCCGGTGGGCTCGTCGGCCAGCACGCAGGCCGGCTGCGTGACCAGCGCCCGCGCAATGGCCACGCGCTGGCGCTCGCCACCCGACAGTTCCGCCGGGCGATGGTGCACACGCTCGCCCAGGCCCACGGCCTGGAGCATGCGCACCGCCCGCTCGATGCACTGCGCGTACGGCTCGCGGCGGATGCGCAGCGGCATGGCCACGTTGTCCTGGGCGCTGAACTCGGGCAACAGGTGGTGGAACTGGTAAATGAAGCCCAGGTGCGCATTGCGCAGGCGCCCCTGCTGCGCGGGCGATAGCGCCTGCAGCGCCTGCCCCTGGAGCGTGACGGTGCCGGCGCTGGGCGCGTCCAGCCCCCCCAGCAGATGCAGCAGCGTGCTCTTGCCCGAGCCCGACGCCCCCACGATGGCCAGCGTCTCGCCGGCGTGCACTGCCAGATCCACGCCCTTGAGCACGGTGACGTCCAGCCGGCCCTCGGTAAAGCGCTTGGTCAGGCCTTGCGCCTGCAGCACCACTTGCCCATTACTCATAGCGCAGCGCCTCCGCGGGGTTCACGCGGCTGGCGCGCCAGCTCGGGTACAGGGTGGCCACGAAGGCCAGGATCAGGGAAATGACGGCAATGGGCGCGATGTCGCTGCTTTGCGGGTCGCTGGGCATCTTGCTGATGAGGTAGATGTCCTTGGGCAGGAAGCTGGCGTTCAGCGCCCGCTCGATGGCGGGCACGATCACGTCGATGTTGAAGGCCACGCCCAGGCCCAGCAGCAGGCCGGCCAGCGTGCCGATCACGCCCACCATGGCGCCCTGCACCATGAACACGCCCATGATGCTGGCGGGGCTGGCGCCCAGCGTGCGCAGGATGGCGATGTCCGCGCGCTTGTCGGTCACGGTCATCACCAGCGTGGACACCAGGTTGAATGCCGCCACCGCGACGATCAGCGTGAGGATGATGAACATCATGCGCTTTTCCAGCTGCACGGCCGCGAACCAGGTGCGGTTCTGCTGCGTCCAGTCGCGGATCAACAGATTGCCCGAGAGGCTGTGCGCCAGTTGCTGCGTGACTTCGGGTGCGTCATGCAGGTTCTTGAGCTTCAGGCGCACGCCGGTCGGCCCTTCCAGGCGGAAGATGCGCTCGGCATCCTCGTGGTGCAGCATCACCAGCGCAGAGTCGTATTCATAGTGGCCCGAATTGAAGGTGCCCGCCACCGTCATCTGCTTGAGGCGCGGCACCACGCCCGCAGGCGTGACCTGGCCGGCCGGTGCGATCAGCGTGACCGCATCACCCGCGCGCACGCCCAGCTGGCGCGCCAGTTCGCTGCCCAGGATCACGCGGAACTCGCCCGGCACCAGGGCCTTCAGGCCCTCCAAATTCTCGGCGGCCAGGTCGGTCACCTCGGCCTCGTGCGCGGGGTCGATGCCGCGCACCAGCGCGCCCTTCATGTCCTCGCCACGCGCCAGCAGCGCCTGGGCGGCGACGAAGGGCGCGGCGCCCACCACGTTCGGATTGGCCCGCGCCTCGGCCAGCGTGCGCGGCATGTCGGGCAGCGCTGCTCCGCCCGGCGCGAAGATCTCGATGTGCGAGACCACGCTGAGCATGCGGTCGCGCACCTCTTTCTGAAAGCCGTTCATCACGGACAGAACGATGATGAGTGCCGCCACCCCCAGCGATATGCCCAGCATGGACACGCCCGAGATGAAGGAGATGAAGCCGTTGCGCCGCGTGGCCCGGCCTGCCCGGGTGTAGCGCCAGCCCAGGGCCAGTTCGTAGGGAATTTGCATGGAAGCGCGATTGTGTCATCGACCCGGGCCCGCGGCGCGGGCCCAGGGCAGCAACGCGCGGCGGCCTCAGCGCAAGCCGGGTGCCGCAGGGGCTGACGCGCCAAGGCCGCCTGCCCTGCGCGGCGCCGGCCCGCGGCTCAGCGGCCCGTTTCCGTCAGATAGGCCTTGCGCGCAGCCACCGCGGTGTCGGCGAAGTCGGAGAACACACCATCCACGCCCAGGCGGTAGAACTGCAGGTACTCGGCCTGGGGGTCGCCTTTGTAGTCGAAGGCCAGGCGGCGGTTTTCGTTGCGCATGGTCCAGGTGTGGACCATCAGGCCCAGCTTGTGTGCGTCGGCCACGAGGCTGGTGGGAGTGCTGCTGGAAGCGTCGGCGTAGTTGACCGCGCCATCCTTGTTCACGTCGACCATCTTGCCGTCGGCGCCAAAGGTGCCCTTGACCGGCACGATGTAGGGCTTCCAGGGGCCCACGCCGTCGGCGTACTTGGCGATCTCGGCCAGGCCCGCCGGCGTGACCATGGAAGCGAACAGGTCCTTGCGGCCCGCGCGTGTCCAGTCGTAGGGGCGGTCATATGGCGCCTCGAAGGTGACCGCGCCGGTCTTGAAGTCGTAGTCGTTGCCATCCACCAGCTGGATGAGGCGCAGCTGGGTCTTGGTGCGCAGGTACTTGAGGTTGGCCGTCTCGAACGACTGCAGGATGACCGGCGAATCCTTCTTGGTGTAGCCGTACTCGGCCAGGATGGCCAGCAGGCGGTCTTCGAGCTTGAGGCCCGCATCTTCATGGTAGGTGGGGTGCTTGGTCTCGGGATAGACGCCGATCACGCGGCCCACCTTGCCGCCCTCGGTCTTGGCCAGGTCCAGCACCTCGCGCAGCGTGGGGATCTGGAACTTGCCGTTATAGGACTGGTCGCGCTCGGCCAGCGGCTGGATGGCGCGCAGGGTCTTCAGTTCCGCCAGCGTGAAGTCGGTGGCGAACCAGCCTTCTTCTTCCACGCCATCGACCATGCGCTTGGTCTTGCGGCTGGCGAACTCGGGGCGGCTGGCCACATCGGTGGTGCTGGTGATGTTGGGTTCATGGCGCGCCACCAGGTGGCCGTCCTTGGTGGCTACCAAATCGGGCTCGATGAAATCCGCCCCCATCTGGATGGCCAGTGCATAGCTCTCCAGCGTGTGGTCCGGGCGGTAGCCCGAGGCGCCGCGGTGCCCCACCACGAGCGGAGCCTGGCCGCTCAGCGTCGGCAGCGGTGCGGGGTCGTCGCCGCCGCCACAGGCGGTCGCCAGCAGGGAGGCACTCATCGCAATGATCAAGGGAAGACGGTGAGAAGACATGGGCATCCTTGGCCGTAAAAGTGAGCGATCCAGTCTCTGTTGCACTTGTGACGCTTGCATGACGCTGTGGGTTTTGCGCCCACCGTCATCGGGTGCATCCGGGACAATACACCCCTATGTCGGACATGCCCCATTTACTCATCCCGCTGGCCGCCAGCCCGGCCCAAGGATGCCAGCAGGCGCTTGAAGGCCTGGAACTGCCCCAGTTGGACCGGCTGTTGGCCCGCCTGTCCAGCACCGGCCTGGACGCCGGCGCCGAGACGGACTTCGCCCCGCCCCACGAACGCGCCCTGGCCCGCCACCACGGCCTGCCCGCCACCAGCGAGGGCACCACGCCCTGGGCCGCGTGGCACCAGCACCAGCAGGTCAGCGCTCCCCATGCGGCCACCAGCGCCTGGGCCTTCATCACCCCTTGCCACTGGCAGGTCGGTGCCGACCATGTCACGCTGGGCGACCCGGCGCGGCTGCAGCTGGACGAGGCCGCCTCGCGTGCGCTGCTGGCCATCGTGGCGCCCTGGTTTGCCGAGGACGGCATCACGCTCGCCTACGACCAGCCGACGCGCTGGGTCGCGCAAGGTGCAGTGTTCAACAACCTGCCCACCGCGTCGCTGGACCGCGTGATACAGCGCGACGTGCGCGCCTGGATGCCCGACCCCGCCCGCGCGCGCCTGCTGCACCGCCTGCACAGCGAGATGCAGATGCTGCTGTACACCCACCCCTTCAACGACGCACGCGCGGCCCAGGGCCTGCCGCCGGTCAATGCCTTCTGGGTGCACGGCGCAGGCGCCCTGCCCCAGCCACCCGCCCCCGTGCCGGCGCCCGAGATGCCCACCACCCTGCTGGACGCTGCGCTGCGCGAGGACTGGCACGCCTGGCGCCAGGCCTGGGCCGCGCTGGACGCTGGCCCCGTGGCGCGCCTGGCCGCGCATGTGGCGGGCGGCGGCGCGGCGCGCCTCACGCTGTGCGGCGAACGCGGCGCACAGTCCTGGCATACGGCGCCGCGCAGCCTGGGCCAGCGCATTCAAAGCCTTTTCAAGCCCCAGCGCTTTTCCAGCGTGCGCGAGCAGCTATGAAAATAGTAGCAAGAGACATCCCACCGCGCGTGGTCTGGGCGCTGGAGCAGGCCGGCGTGCACCCGCTGCTGGCACGCCTGTACGCGGCGCGCGGCATCCGCGCCAAGGAGGAGCTGGACGACGCCCTCGCCCGCCTGCTGCCGCCGGACACCCTCATGGGCGTGCAGCAGGCCGCGGCGCTGCTGGCCGACGCCATCAGCCAGGACCGGCGCCTGCTCATCGTCGCCGACTACGACTGCGACGGCGCCACCGCCTGCGCGGTGGGGGTGCGCGGCCTGCGCCTGCTGGGCGCACGCCATGTTCAGTATTTGGTGCCCGACCGCGTGGTGGACGGCTACGGCCTCACCGCCTCCATCGCGCAGCGCGTGCACGAGCGCGGCGCCGACGTGCTCATCACCGTGGACAACGGCATCGCCAGCATCGAGGGCGTGGCGCGCGCCAAGGCGCTGGGGCTGACGGTGCTCATCACCGACCACCACCTGCCAGGCTCCGAACTGCCCGCGGCCGACGCCATCGTCAACCCCAACCAGCCCGGCTGCGGCTTCGAGAGCAAGTCCATCGCCGGCGTGGGCGTGATGTTCTATGTACTGATGGCGCTGCGCGCCGAGCTGCGCGCGCGCGGCGTGTTCGACAAGGCCACGCAACCCAAGCTGGAGCCGCTGCTGCCGCTGGTGGCCCTGGGCACCGTGGCCGATGTGGTGCGCTTGGACAACAACAACCGCCGCCTGGTGGCGCAGGGCTTGAAGCGCATCCGCGCCGGCCAGATGCAGGCCGGCATCCAGGCCCTGTTCGACGCCGCCGGGCGCAAGGCCCCCGTCGCCACCACCTTCGACTTCGGCTTTGCCCTTGGGCCCCGCATCAATGCCGCGGGGCGCCTGGCCGACATGACGCTGGGCATCGAATGCCTGCTGACCGACGACCCGGCACGCGCCGCCGACCTGGCCCGGCAACTGGATGCCATCAACCGCGAGCGGCGCGAACTAGAGGGCGGCATGCGCGAGCAGGCCCTGCTGCTGGCGGAGAGCCTGTTCGACGAAGGCGAGGAGCCGCCGCCCGCCATCAGCGTGTTCGACCCGGACTTTCACGAGGGCGTGGTGGGCATCGTGGCCTCGCGGCTCAAGGACAAGCTGC
This sequence comes from Diaphorobacter sp. ED-3, assembly GCF_027625375.1. Classification (NCBI taxonomy): domain Bacteria; kingdom Pseudomonadati; phylum Pseudomonadota; class Betaproteobacteria; order Burkholderiales; family Comamonadaceae; genus Diaphorobacter; species Diaphorobacter sp. ED-3. The sequence continues at coordinate 3,257,993 of NZ_CP115182.1, forward strand.
ACCGCCCCACCTTCGTGTTCGCTGCCAGCAGCGCGCCGGGCAAGGAGCATGAGCTGAAGGGTTCGGGGCGGTCCATCCCCGGTTTTCACCTGCGCGACGCGCTGGACCTGGTAGCCAAGCGCCACCCCGGCGTGATCCTGAAGTTCGGCGGCCACGCCATGGCGGCCGGCTGCACCGTGGCCGAGGAGCATTTCGACCTCTTCGAGCAGGCCTTCGCCCAGGTCGCACAGGAATGGCTGGATGCCGCGACGCTCACGCGCCGGCTGGAAACCGACGGCCCGCTGGCCCCGGAATACTGTCGTGCGGAACTGGTGGACACGCTGCACCGGGAGGTCTGGGGCCAGGGCTTTGCGCCGCCTACCTTCAGCGAGGAAGTGCAGGTGCTGAGCCAGCGCCTGGTGGGCGAGGCGCGCAACCACCTGTCTATCAAGCTGCTGCACCAGGGCCAGCCCGTGGACGCCATCTGGTTCGGCCACACCGACCCGCTGCCCGAACGGGCGTTGCTGGCCTTCCGGCTGGACGTGAACGAGTGGCGGGGCGAGCGGCGGGTGCAGTTTCTGGTGGAGGGACTGGAGTCGCCTGCAATGTGAACGGGCGAGCAACTGTGGTCCGGGGAGGCAACAGCCTCGAGTGCAGAAAACAAGCGTTCAAGCGGCGGCTTGGTGGGCATGCTGGTGTCTGCGCTCATTGACCAGATTGTGGAAACCTAGGCAGACCGCAGCGTGCAGATCGCCGAAGTCGCAAACGGCCGACTGCTGTATGCCGGCCGTCCGGGAGGACTATTGCATGGGCCTCGCTCTCCCAAGTACGGAGCAGACAGCAAGCCATGACCACGTAACGTCCAAAGCGGCGTATAGATGGCGAAAAGCGCGGCACAGGCCGCGCTTTTTTTGTTTCACGATGACTCCAGCCCGACATTTCGCTGGACTGCGCTGTAGCCCGATACAGCAGGTTTATCAATAACTTACGCGCGTCCATCATATGCCGGTGCTTTCTGAAACCTGACCCGCTTTCCCCTCGCGCCGCTCCTATCTGGCTCCTGGAATCGGGTCGTTCCAAGGAGTCATCATGGCAAAGATCAAGCTCACGAAGACCGCCGTAGAGGCGGCACAACCCCAGGCCACGGCCATCGAACTGCGGGATACCGTGGTGCCTGGATTCCTCTGCAAGATCACCCCGGCGGGCCGTCGGGTGTTCATGCTCCAGTACCGCACGAACGCCGGGGAACGCCGCAAGCCCGCCTTGGGTTTGTTCGGGGAACTGACTGTTGAACAGGCCCGCGTCATGGCCCAAGACTGGCTGGCCGAGGTTCGCCGGGGCGGCGACCCCGGCGGCGCCAAGGCCGAGGCGCGCAAGGCGCCTACGATGGCCGAGTTGTGCAAGAAGTTCATGGAGGACTACTCCAAGAAGCGCAACAAGCCCAGCACGCAGGACGGCTACCAGGGCGTCATCGACCGCTGCATCGTCCCGCTGCTGGGCCGCAAGAAGGTGCAAGACGTGAAGCGGCCCGACATTGCCGGCCTGATGGAGAAGCTGGCCTACAAGCCGACCGAAGCGAACAAGGCTTTCGGCGTGCTGCGCAAGATGTTCAACCTGGCCGAAGTGTGGGGCTTCCGCCCGGACGGCACGAATCCGTGCCGCCACGTTCCGATGTACCCGCCTGGCAAGGAAACCCGGCTCATCGTGGACGATGAACTGGTGCGCGTCTTCCGCCAGTTGGAGAAGCTGGAAGTGGAGGGACTGGAGAACTACGTCATCCCGCTGGCGATCCGGCTGCAATTCGAGTTCGCTGCGCGTCGCTCCGAAATCTGCCCGCTCGAATGGGATTGGCTGGATTTCGAGGGGCGGCGAGTGAAGTGGCCTGACAGCAAGACCGGCGGCATGTCCAAGCCCATGAGCGCGGAAGCCTATCGGCTGCTTTCGACGGCTCCGCGTCGGGAGGGCTGCCCCTATGTCCTGCCTTCGCCCAACGACCCGGACAAGCACCTGACCTTCGGCGAGCACTACGGCGGCTGGTGCCGAGTGCTCAAGGCCGCTGGCGTGCCGCACGTTGGCACGCACGGCATCCGCCACCGCTCGGCGACGGACATTGCCAATTCCGGCGTCCCCATCAAGGTCGGCATGGAGCTGACCCAGCACAAGACCGTCGCGCAGTTCATGCACTACGTCCACACCGAGGACAAGCCCGTCCGCGATGCGGCCGAGCTGGTAGCCAGCCGGCGGCAGGCCATCACGGGTGCGCGGCAGAGTCAGCCGCAGGAGGCAACAGCATGAACAGCAAGAAATCGGCCGCAGTGGCGGTCAAGCCTGCCGCCTTGCCTGCCGGCTACGCCGGCATCCACGGCGGCATCGTGGAACTGCTCGACGCTGCACGCCGTGCAACGGCGCGCAGCGTCAATGCGCTGATGACCGCCAGCTATTGGGAAATCGGCCGCCGCATCGTGGAGGCCGAGCAGCAGGGCAAACGCCGCGCAGGGTACGGCGAGCAGTTGATCGAACGGCTGTCTGCCGACTTGACTGCGCAGTTCGGGCGTGGGTTCAGCCGCCCGAACTTGCAGCAGATGCGGTCGTTCTTCCTGACCTGGCCAATTCGCCAGACAGTGTCTAGCGAATCTTCTCTAGCGCCGTCGCAAGGGCATTTCCTGCTGGCGCAGGGCCGCCCTGGGCGGCTGGACGAACTGGCCCATGTCTTCCCCTTGCCGTGGTCGGCCTATGTGCGGCTGCTGATGGTCAAGGACGACCACGCGCGCCAATTCTACGAAGCCGAAGCCCTGCGCGGCGGCTGGAGCGTGCGCCAGCTCGACCGGCAGATCGGCAGCCAGTTCTACGAGCGCACGGCGCTGTCGAAGAACAAGGCGGCGATGCTGGTCAAGGGCGCCGTGCCGAAGCCGGACGATGCCGTGACGGTCGGTGATGCGATCAAAGATCCGTATGTGCTGGAGTTCCTCGACCTCAAGGACGAGTATTCGGAATCCGACCTCGAACAAGCCTTGATTCGACGGCTGGAGGATTTCCTGCTGGAGCTTGGCGACGGCTTCACCTTCGTCGGGCGGCAGCGTCGCTTGCGCATTGACCAGACGTGGTATCGCGTCGATCTGCTGTTTTTCCATCGGCGCTTGCGCTGCCTGGTCATCATCGACTTGAAGCTCGGTGCGCTGACGCATGCCGATGTGGGCCAGATGCACTTGTATTGCAACTATGCGAAGGAACACTGGACGTTCCCCGAGGAAAATCCGCCCGTGGGCCTGATCCTCTGCGCCGACAAGGGACACGCCTTGGCGCGGTACGCGCTGGAAGGCTTGCCCAATAAGGTGATGGCGGCGAACTACAAGATGGTGCTGCCGGATGCCGAAGTGCTGCAAAAGGAACTGGAGAACACGCGGCGGCTGATCGAATCTCGCGTGACCATGCTTCCCAAGAAGCGCAAGCAATAACCGGGCGTCTCGGCGTGCCGCCGTCGGGCTCGCGGGCTGCGCCCCGCGCTTCGTGCCGAATCGCGGCCATCCGGCTTTGATCCCTGACGCCTTCGGCCCTTGCGGGCCTGCGCGCTGCGCTTGCTCAAAGGCAGGTGTGTGCAGTGGGCGGGGTGTGGGCGGTCTTGCTGTTCCCTTCACCGTATCACGGCGTTCTCGCCGTCAAGGGCAGCGCGCGCTTTGGCGCGCTTGCGTCCTGGCGGCCGTCTGCGACCCCTGACTGCTTGCGCTGCGCCGTGCTCCCGACGGTTCCGGGCAATTCCGCCCGAGCAACCGGAGCACGATTATGTCGCAACTGTCCTTTTCCTCGTTCGATGTCTCGCTGATGGTGCGCGATGCGCAGGGCCGCTACCTGCTGGCGACGACTGACCAGATTCTGGAGGCTGCGCGCCAGGCCATTGAGCACAAGATGCAGCGCGGTGAAGCGTTCAGTTCGCCGGCGGCGGTCAAGGAGTACCTGTGCGCCAAGCTGGCGGGCTTCGAGCATGAGGTGTTCGCCGTGCTGTTCCTCGATACGCAGCATCGCCTGATCGAATACGTCGAGATGTTCCGCGGCACCATCGACAGCGCATCGGTGCATCCGCGCGAAGTGGTCAAGGAGGCGCTGCGGCTCAATGCGGCGGCGGTCATCGTTTCGCACAACCATCCGAGCGGCAACCCCCAGCCGAGCAGGGCCGATGAGGCGCTGACCCAACGGCTCAAGGAGGCGCTGACGCTGGTGGACGTGCGCGTGCTCGATCACATCATCGTGGCCGGGAGCCGCACCGCGTCATTCGCCGAACGCGGCCTACTTTGATCCTTGGGGGCTTCGGCCCCCTTTTTGCTGCGACGGTGGTCAGATCGCCGCTTGATTGACGCGCCGGCTCAGTGCCTCGGCGCTTTCCTTGCGCTCGCTGTACCTGTCCACGAGGTACGGCGCCACGTCGCGCGTGAGCAGCGTGAACTTCATCAACTCCTCCATCACGTCCACGATGCGGTCGTAGTAGGCCGAGGGCTTCATGCGCCCGGCCTCGTCGAACTCCTGGTACGCCTTGGCGACCGAGGACTGGTTGGGGATGGTCAGCATGCGCATCCAGCGGCCCAGCACGCGCATCTGGTTCACGGCATTGAAGGACTGCGAGCCGCCCGAAACCTGCATCACCGCCAGCGTCTTGCCCTGCGTCGGGCGCACCGCGCCGACGGACAGCGGAATCCAGTCGATCTGCGTCTTCATCAATCCGGTCATCGCGCCGTGGCGCTCGGGCGAACTCCACACCATGCCTTCGGCCCACTGCGCCAATTCGTGCAGTTCCTTGACCTTGGGGTGATCGGCCGGTGCGTCGTCCACCAGCGGCAAGCCCGAGGGATTGAACATGCGCGTCTCGCCGCCGAGCGCGCGCAGGATGCGCGCCGCTTCCTCGGCGGCCAGGCGGCTGAACGAACGCTCGCGCAGCGAGCCGTAGAGCAGCAGGAAGCGCGGCGCGTGCGTTGCGCGCTCGGGTGTCAGCAGTCGCTGGGTATCGGGCTGTTGGAACAGCGCGGTGTCGATATTGGGCAGGTCGATTCTGATTTCAGACACGGCGACCTTCCGCGTCCACGACCGCTTCGCCGTCCTCCTTGTTGAACGCGCCGCGCTGCGGCTGCGGCAGGATGTCCAGCACGGCCTCCGAGGGGCGGCACAGGCGCGTGCCCAGCGGCGTGACCACGATGGGGCGATTGATGAGGATGGGGTGCTGGAGCATGAAGTCGATCAGTTGCTCGTCGCTCCACTTCGGGGCATCGAGGCCCAGTTCCGCATAGGGCGTGCCCTTCTCGCGCAGCACCGTGCGCACCGGCACGTTCATCGCGGCGATCAACGCCGTTAGCGTTTCGCGGTCAGGCGGTGTCTTCAGGTACTCGATGACCGTGGGCTCTTCGCCGCTGTTGCGGATCAGGGCCAGCACGTTGCGCGACGTGCCGCAGTCGGGGTTGTGATAGATCGTGATGTTGCTCATGGAAAATTCTTGGTTATCTCTGGACAGGGTTCGGGCCGCACTCGTACCAGCCCTTGCTTTGGTTGACGATCCGAACCACCAGCAGCATCACCGGCACCTCGATCAGCACGCCGACCACGGTGGCCAGCGCCGCGCCGGACTGGAAGCCGAACAGGCTGATGGCGGCGGCCACGGCCAGCTCGAAGAAGTTGCTGGCGCCGATCAGTGCCGACGGGCAGGCGATGCTGTGCTGCTCGCCCGCCTTGCGGTTGAGCCAGTAGGCCAGGCCGGAATTGAAGAACACCTGGATCAGGATCGGCACCGCCAGCATGGCGATCACCAGCGGCTGGCGCAGGATGGCCTCGCCCTGGAAGGCGAACAGCAGCACCAGCGTGAGCAGCAGTGCGGCGATCGACAGCGGCCCGATGCGCTCCAGTGCGGCATCGAAGGCCGCTTGACCCCGGCGCAGCAGCGCGCGTCGCCAGAGCTGCGCGAGGATCACCGGGATGACGATGTACAGAGCCACCGACACCAGCAATGTCGCCCACGGCACGGTGATGGACGACAGCCCGAGCAGCAGGCCGACGATGGGGGCGAAGGCGAACACCATGATCGTGTCGTTCAAGGCCACCTGCGACAGCGTGAACACGGGGTCGCCGCCGGTCAGCCGGCTCCAGACGAACACCATCGCCGTGCAGGGCGCGGCGGCGAGCAGGATCAAGCCCGCAACGTAGCTGTCGAGCTGGTCGGCGGGCAGCCATTGCGCGAAGACCTGGCGGATGAAGATCCAGGCCAGCAGCGCCATCGAGAAGGGCTTGACCGCCCAGTTCACGAACAGCGTGACGCCGATGCCGCGCCAGTGCTGCTTGACTTGGCCCAGCGCGCCGAAGTCCACCTTGAGCAGCATTGGAACCACCATCACCCAGATCAAGAGGCCCACGGGCAGGTTGACCTGGGCGATCTCCATGCGGCCGATGGACTGGAACACGCCCGGCGCGAACTGGCCGAATGCGATACCGGCGGCGATGCACAGCAGCACCCAGACGCTCAGGTAGCGCTCGAACAGGCTCATGGGCTGCGGTGCCTGCGCGGGCCGCAGCGCTTCAGGGGTTGCGCTCATCGCGTCGGCCTCACTTCGTACCGATGCCGCGCAGCTCGTGCTGCAGCGACATGGCATCCAGGCGCTGAATCGGCAGCGACAGGAACAGTTCGATGCGCCGGCGCAAGGTCAGCGCCGCATCCGTGAATGCCCTGCGCTTTTGCTCGTCGGTGCCTTCGACGGCTGCGGGATCGGGCACGCCCCAATGCGCCGACATGGGCCGTCCCGGCCAGACCGGGCAGACCTCGCCGGCGGCGTTGTCGCAGACCGTGAAGATGAAATCCAGCTCCGGCGCACCGGGCGCCGCGAACTCGTCCCAGTTCTTGCTGCGGTAGCCGGTGGCCGGCATGTGCAGCCGCTCCAGCGTGGCGAGTGCCAGCGGGTGGATTTCGCCCTTGGGGTGGCTGCCCGCCGAGTAGGCGCGGAAACGCCCTTGGCCCAGTTGGTTGAGAATGCCTTCGGCCAGGATGGAGCGGGCCGAATTGCCCGTGCAGATGAACAGGGCGTTGTAGGTTTTGTCTGTGGTCATGGGGGCCTCGTATCAGCAGCAGGAGGAAGCCGACTTCACCGCAACGCCTACCGGCTTGCCGCGCGTCGGGGCGCAGCAGGCAGCGGTGGAATTCGCTGCAGGCGCTGCTTCGTTGAAGACCGGGATGTTGCCCAGCGTGTGGAAATGCTCCCAGGCCACACCCTGCGGGTCGGTGATCCAGTGCTTCTCGCTGCGCGCGTAGCAGCAGGTGGTGGTGCCTTCGTCCAGCAGCGCCATGTCGGCCGCCTCGGCGCGGGCCTTCAGCACGGCCAATTCCTCGGCATCGTCGGTCTGGATGCCCAGGTGGTCGATGCCCGGCTTGTTGCCGCGCGTGGAAATGGCGAAGTTGACCGGCGGGTCTTCGAGCATCCATTTGGCGTAGTCGCCTTCGATGCGCGCGGGCTGCGCGGCGAATAGTTGGGAATAGAAGCCGATGCTGCGGTTCAGGTCATCGACGTGCAGGTGGACGTGGAAGCGCTTCATGGAGTGATCCTTTCAGCAGGAGGTACAGGCGGAGGAGGAATCATTGGCCTCGCACACGCCGCCCTGGCAGCAGTGCTCGGTCAGGTAGCCGATGAGGCCATTCATGTGGCCGTACTCGGCGCGGTAGATCAGGTTGCGGCCCTGCTGCTCGATGGTGACCAGGCCCGCATGGGCCAGCTCCTTCAGGTGGAAGGACAGGGAGTTGCGGGCCACGTCGAGCTGATCGGCCAGCACGCTGGGCGTCAATCCTTCGGGGCCGGCGACGACCAGGGCGCGGAACACGCGCAGACGCTGGGTGTGGGCCAGGGCACCGAGGGCGGAAACGGCTTGGGTCTCGTTCATGTTTCGATAATACAACATTTATTGAATCATTGAGCGCAGCCAAGTCATCCATGCGTGCATCTCGGCGTGCCGCCGTCGGGTTCGCGGGCTGCACCCCGCGCTTCGTGCCGAATCGCGGCCATCCGGCTTTGACCCCTGATGCCTGCGGCCCGGCCCGTCGATCTGGGCCTGCGCGCTGCGCTTGCCGAAAACCGGGGTACGTGGAGGTGGGAGGGAGGCGGTCTTGCTGTCCCCTTCACCGTATCACGGCGTTCTCGCCGTCAATGACTGCGCGTGCAAGCACGCTTGCGGCCTGGCGGCCGTCTTCGATCTTTGACTGCTTGCGCTGCGCCGTGAGGGCGACGGTTCCGGGCAATTCCGCCCGTGCAACCGGAGATCGTCATGAGCGACAAATCACACGTTTCACTCGAACAGCATGTTTGCCTCGTTTGCGGCACGGCGTTCGATACCGGCGCCATCCTGCTGGACAAGCGCCTGCGCGCGAGCATGGAGCGCCATACGGCGACCGGCTGGGGCCTGTGCCCCAAGCATCAGAAGCTGGCCGACGATGGCTTTGTGGCGCTGGTCGAATGCGATCCGCAGCGCAGCGGTTCGCAGGCCGGCGGGCGCATGAAGCCCGAGCAGGCGTATCGGACGGGCCGACTGGCCCATCTGCGGCGCACGGTGTTCGCGCGGATGTTCAACGTACCGATCGCGGACGAGCAGGCTTGCGTGTTCGTTGAGCCTGACGTGATTGAGCAGTTGCAGTCGATGACGGCGCCGGCGGCGAGCTGATCGCGCCGCGCTGCCTTCGGTGCGTCGTTCCTTCGGGAGCGGCGCACCTTTCTTCTTGCTGCGCCCGGTGCCGATGCCGTCACGCCTGCGGCGCTGCGCGCTGCGCTTGCCTCCAGGGGAAAGCCCTGCGGGCTATCCCCGCCGCGCAGGCTTGGCGCCCCTCGAAGACCGCCGACCCGGCTGCGCCGGATCGGCCAGACCGCATTCGTAACAGATTCGCGGTGCCTTACGTGCGCTCGTCCTGACCCTGTTGCTAATTCGGCTTTGAAGTCTGGGCGTCCCCGGCCACCTGGGAGATGGCCGGTCGCGCTGTCGTGCTTCGCATCGAGCCGCCTGCGGCGTCTCGCCCCTGTCGGGCTTCCATCGTTCCCTCGCTCCGCTCGGCTGACGCCTCCGGCCCGGCTTCCAGCTTCGGGCCTGCGCGCTTCGCTTGCCGTGCGGTTCGGCACACAGGGATGGCCGTTGCCATGTCCAGCCGTCTTCCCTGACTTCATCACCTTGTCCGCGACTGTAGCCCGCGGCCATGTGCCGTCAAGGCGCGCCAGGCCGTGTCCTCGCTGCGCTGCGGGCCGCACCAACCTGGCGCTTGTTTCCTTGACGGCCCCCGTCCACGGGCCCCCTTTCGTCGCGGGCGATGAACTCAGGAAAGACGGTGGCAACAGGGCCAACCGGGTTCCTCGTGCCGACCGCACCGAACAGCCGAAAGGCTGGGCTCCGAATCTAGGAATCCGGTGTGCGGTGTGAACAGCAAACCTCTTTTGTCAGGAGAAAGACCATGCAACTCGCATCCCGTTTCGCTTCCCGTTCCCCCTCGCTGCGCAGCGATTACCCGCTGTCCGATGACCAGATTCACCGCGTAGCCCCGTCCATCTTTGCGGACGCTCCGCATGAGAGCCGTTCGGAGCGGTACGCCTATATCCCCACGGCTGCCGTACTGACCGAGCTTCGCAAGGAGGGGTTTCAACCCTTCATGGTGACGCAGACCCGCGTGCGCGATGAAGGCAAGCGCGAGTACACCAAACACATGCTGCGCCTGCGCCACGCCAGCCAGATCAACGGCGCGGAAGCCAACGAAATCGTGCTGCTGAATTCGCACGACGGTACGAGCAGCTATCAGATGCTGGCCGGACTGTTCCGTTTCGTTTGCAGCAATGGGCTGGTGTGCGGCGACACCGTGGCCGATGTGCGCGTGCCCCACAAAGGCGATGTTTCCGGGCATGTCATCGAAGGCGCTTACGAAGTCTTGCACGGCTTCGACCGAGTGAAGGAATCCCGCGATGCCATGCGCGCGATCACGCTAGACGAAGGCGAGGCCGAAGTGTTCGCCCGTTCCGCGCTGGCCCTCAAGTACGACCCCACGGACAACAAGCCCGCGCCCATCACGGAGTCGCAAATCCTGATGCCGCGCCGGTTTGATGACCGACGCCCCGACCTGTGGAGCGTGTTCAACCGCACGCAGGAGAACTTGACCAAGGGCGGATTGCATGGCCGCAGCGCCAACGGACGCCGCCAGCAGACCCGACCCGTGCAGGGCATTGATTCCGATGTGCGCCTGAATCGCGCCCTCTGGATGTTGGCCGATGGCCTGCGCCAGTTGAAAGCCTGAACCGTTCCCCCGCCGGAGGGGCGGCTTCCCCTCCATTCCCTTGTTTCACTCGATTGGAGAGTCACCATGAACGCCATCACCCAAACCGAAGCCCGCGCCGTCAATACCGCCGCAGCTATTCCGCTGGAAGCTGCCGACCCGACCAAGAACCTGATTCTGGTTCCGCTGTCGCGGCTGGTGCTGCGCCCCGCTGGCCGCAACGTGCGCAAGACCCCGCGCATGTCCATTCCCGAACTGGCCGCATCCATCCAGCGTGTGGGTCTGCTGCAAAACCTGATCGTGATCGCATCCGCCGATGGCGAGCATTACGAAGTTGTGGCCGGTGGCCGTCGCCTCGCCGCGTTGAAGCTGCTGGCGAAGAAACACCGCATCGCCAAGGATTGGGAGGTGCCTTGCCTGCTGGTGGCCGATGGCACGGCCCGCACGGCCAGCCTCACCGAGAACGTGCAGCGCGAAGCCATGCACCCGGCAGACCAGTTTGAAGCCTTCGCGGCGCTGGTGGCCGAAGGCCGACCCATCGAGGACATTGCGGCGGATTTCTCCGTTACGCCGCTGGTGGTGCAGCGCCGTTTGAAGCTGGCGAATGTCTCGCCGCGCCTGATGGCCGACTACCGGGCCGATGCCGTCACGCTCGATCAGTTGATGGCCCTTGCCATCACCGATGACCACGCCGCGCAGGAAGCCGCGTTCTACGATGCACCGCAGTGGCAGCGCCACCCATCCCACTTGCGCGAACGCCTGACCGAAAGGGAAATCGACGCCTGCCGGCATCCGCTGGTGCGCTTTGTCGGGCTGGACAGCTACGAGGCCGCAGGCGGTGGCGTGCGCCGTGACCTGTTCGCGGAAGATGATGCGGGTGTGTATCTGACCGATGCCGCGCTGCTGGAACGGCTGGCGCAAGACAAGCTGGCGGGCATCGCCGCCACTGTCCGCGCCGAGGGTTGGGCCTGGGTGGATGCCACGCCGGGCGTGACCCATGCCGACCTGCACGCTTTCCAGCGTGCGCCGAGAGAGCGGCGCGAGCCGAACAAGCGCGAAGCCGCACGCATCGAGAAGCTGCAAGCCAAGATGCAGGATGTCGCCGAAGCGGTGGATGCCGCGATGGACGCCGACGACGAGGACAAGGCTGACGCCTTGCAGGAGGAAGGCGAAGCCTTGGGCGATCAGTTGCAGGCGCTGGAAGATGGCTTGCAGGACTATGGCGCGACCGTGAAGGCCGCAGCCGGTGCCATCGTCAGCATCGACCGCAACGGCGAAGCCGTGATTCATCGCGGGCTGCTGCGGGAAGCCGAGGCCAAAGCGCTGCGCACGCTGGAGCGGCTGCGCCAGGGGTTCGGCAGCGAGGACGCCGAGAACGATGGCAAAGGCGAGGAAGACGAAGCACCCAAGGCCGCATCCATGTCCGACCGGCTGGCCCAGCGCCTGAGCGCCCATCGCACCGCCGCGCTGCAAATCGGGGTGGCCTGCCGTCCGCAGGTGGCGCTGGCCGCGCTGGTGCATGGCATGGTGCAGACTGTTTTGTTTGATCGCCGCTATGGGCATGACCTGCCGCTGGGCGTGCGCCTCACGGTGCAAGACCGGCTGGAAGGCATGGCCCCGGACTTGCCCGAATCACCCGCCGCCGTGGCCCTGCGCGAAATGCAGCAGGCATGGGCCGAAAGGCTGCCACAGGACGATGCTGAATTGTTCCCCGCGTTGCTGGCGATGCGCCAAGCCGAACTGATGGCCCTGCTGGCTGTGTGCGTGGCGTCCACGGTGGACGTGGTGACGCCTCGCGCCACGCCGCACCAGCCGGGCGCGAAACTGGCGCAGGCCGTGGGCCTCGACATGGCCGCATGGTGGCAGCCGACCGCCGAGGGGTATTTCCGGCATGTGCCGAAGGCCGTGATTCTGGAGGCTGTGGGCGAATACGCGCCCGAGCACGTCACGCGGCTGGCAAAGTTGAAGAAGGCCGACATTGCCAGCGAAGCGGAGCGACTGGCCGATGGCACGGGATGGATGCCCGCCATATTCAAGGCCGCAGGGCCGCAGGAGGTGACACCGGAGGACGTGCCCGAAGACGGGGCGGAGGACGCCGCCGCCGTGGCGGATGAACCCGCCGAGGCATTGGCTGCTTGACCCTCACCGCAGCGAAGCGCCCCGGTTCAGACCGGGGCGCTTCGCCGCAGGGAGCCGAATGATGCCCACCATCAACACCACCAGCCGCCCGCGCATGGCGGCAATCTACGCACCCGGCACAGTGCGCGCCCGCCGCTGGCACGGCGATGGCGATGTGCGCGGCTACCGTCCGCCTTCGGGCTGGACGGCCCGCGCCGACCTCACCGACATTCACCCCGTCACGGGCCGCGCCTTGCCGCGTGCCGTATGGTGGATCATCGAGACGAAGGAATAGCCATCGTCAGCACCGCGCCCAGGCCGTTCCGCCCTGGGCGCGGTGAACTTCAAAAATCCGGGCGCGGCGGTGGCCGCGCCCGGTGTTGAAGCCGAACATCACGCCGCCGCCTTCGCTGGCACTCAGGCGGCGGCGTTGCAATATGCGGGCGGCACGCCCGATTCCTCATCCAACTGCCTTCGCGCCTGCGGCACTGCGCGCTGCGCTTGTCTCCAGGGGAAAGCCCTGCGGGCCATCCCCGCCGCGCGTGGCTTGGCGCCCCTCGATACCACCGAACCGGCAGCGCCGGATCGGCCAAGGTCAACGCCCCGCCGCTGGGCAGTGCTCGGTGGGTGCGCCGGGGCTTGCTGCGGCAGGTTGTGCGAATGCGTGCCGTCCGCGACGCTGGCGGCTCGTTGCCTGTGTGTCACGAAGGATGGTTCACGAATACGCCGCCCGGCCGTGCTTTTGGGTTCCATGCCGCGCTGCAAGCAGGGCCGCCCGCATGGGCAGGGGCGTGTTCCTGCTGGTCGTTGGGGAATGGCCTTGCCTGTGTCAGAGAGCGTGCCGGTAAAACCTTCGTGCGGGGATGCCGTGGTGGCCATGACTCCTTTCGGATTGGGGTGGTTCGGCCCAAGGCGTCCTTGTGTTGTTGTGAATCCTGGCGGTGGCGCGGGCTTCATGTCTGCAACCTTCCAGCCCAAATAATTTCCCCTGCGCTGCGCGCATTCCTCGCGGGGCAAATTATTTGGTCTTCCAGGTGCTTCACTGCGTTGCGCCCGCAAGCGGTGCAGCCAGCCCTTCCTCCGCCGGCCGGATCACAACAAGGACGCGATGGGCGCGAACCTTGTTCAACCGTAAGGAGTTTCATCATGGCAACCATCGGCACCTTCACCGCGGACAAAGACGGTTTCACCGGCACGCTGCGCACCCTGACGCTCAACGTCAAGGCCAAGCTGGTTCCCAACGACAAGGGGGACAACGAGAAAGCCCCGGACTTCCGCGTTCAGGCCGCCAGTCACGACATCGGCGCGGCATGGAAGAAGACCAGCGAGGCCGGACGGAATTACGTCTCCGTGACCCTTGATGACCCCTCGTTCCCGGCAACGGTCTACGCCCGCCTGATCGAAGACGAGGACGGCACGCACGACCTGATCTGGTCGCGCAGCAAGCCCCAGGCGGCCTGACGGCCGCCAGCGCCCCGCCCACGCGGCGGGGCGCTGTGTTGCGAATGCTGCGCTGTATCGGCAAGCAGAATGGCTTGGCAGTGTGCGGGATGTGTCTTGCCTGGCTACCAAGCAATGGCTTGAATTGGTAGAGGTACATGCGGGGCGGGTCGGTGCTGCGCACCACCGGGCTTTGCGGGCTCCGCCCCGTGCCGACTACGCCGTCACGGCCATTCGGCTCCAATCCCTGCCGCCTTCGCGCCTGCGGCGCTGCGCGCTTCGCTTGCCTCCAAGGGATCGGCGCCAGGCCCATCCCCGCCGCGCGGTGCTTGGCGCCCCTCGATACCGCCGAACCGGCTGGCACCGGATCGGCCTGGCACGCCCCGCCATGATGGCGGGGCTTCGGCGGCTATGCCTGGGCTACCGCCAGCAGTTCTTCGGCCTTGCTCATCAGCACTGCCGTGCTGCATTCGAGTGCGCTGGCGATCTTGAAGATGATCGCCAGCGTGGGCATGTGCTCGCCACGCTCGACCTTGCCCATGTGCGAACGCTCGATGCCCGCGAGGTGCGCCAGCGACTCCTGCGCGATGCCGCGCTCCGTCCGCAACGCGCGCACCGCCGCGCCGAAGGCTTGCGCCAGTTCGGCATCGAAGGTGGTGGCGCCCGCTGGCCGGCCGCGCTGGATGGATCGCTTCTGCATGGACAGAAGCGTCAAGTCGCAGCACAATTAAAACCACGTTATCTTTAACTCTTTCACGGCTCTGGCCTTATTCGTGCTTTTACGGAAATCCGCTTTTGCGGATTCCGACAGAACCGGAGAACCGCCTACGTGCCTTTCCAGATTTCTACAATTCTGTTTTTGCGCTTTCGTGTTTCCAAGGCTTTGGTGGAACACGCATCCGTGCTTCGGCGCGGAAGCGCAAAACCGGCAATCCATGTTGGAACAGGAGCACCACGATGAACGCTCCCCTCGTCACCGATGCGCAGCGCGCCGCGCTGCTGGAGAACGGGCGGCGGGCCGCCGCCGGTGAACCGCACGACCCGTTGCCGGTCGTGCGGCTGTTCACCCCCGACGCGCACGCCATCTGGCTGCTGGCCTCGCTCGATCCTGCCGATGACGATACGGCGACCGGCATCATGGACGTGGGCATTGGTATGCCAGAGCTGGGCCGCATCAAGCTGTCCGACCTGGCCTCCATCGTCGGCCCGAACAAACAGCCCGTGATGCGGGATTTGTATTTCCAGGCAGTGCGCCCGTTGTCGGAATACCTGCGGCTGGCCCAGGAGAACGGTTCCATCGTTGATTGAACCGTTCGCGCTCCGGCCAAGCCGGGCGCATTCAGACTATTTCGGTCTTGCTCCAGACCTTTTCGATCTGAATTCGCACTCTGCTTCAAACCCGAATATCTGTGACTGAAACAGTCACGATCTTTCGCGCGGCTTGCGGCACGGTGTTTTATGCCGCGTGACATTTTTGGGTCAGGCGGCCGTCGCATTCAGACGGATTTCGCAACTCGCCGGAGCCTATCGGTCTTGACACCAGAAGTTACAGCTTAACCGGATTTCCACCTTGATTTGAGGCTCCCGCATGTTCGCCGCCGTGGCGACGTTCCTGCTGTTCGACAGGAGCTTTCGTCATGGTCAGCCCTCACCATTTCGCGCACTGGTATCCCACGGCCGCTTACCTCTACGTCCTGGGGCTGGACACGCTCGCACTGGCCTGGGAGTACCTGCGCCGCCATCCTGATTACCGGCTCGACTGGCTGCGCCGTGCGCGTCGCTCTGATGCTGGGCATCGCTGGGGCTTGCGCCTGCTGGAAGACCCGGCGCTGGATGCGCGTGACGCGCACCCGGCCTGGCTGCCCGGCCACACTGGTGTGGTGCAGCTCTACCCTGATGCTGATCCGCCGCCCGACGCCGCCGCATTCGACTTCTGGAACATCCCCGGCCACAAACACCTGCTCCACGACGGCAAGCGACTGGCGCTGATCGCGCGCAGCCCCGGCCAGTGCCTGCGCTTCGCGCTGGCGCCCGGCCTGGAGGACGGCATGGCTGTCGCCTATGCCTATCACGGCGGTGCTGCCGCACCTGCACGCGGCCATGCGCCCGGTGCGGCGCTGGCCAATGCTCGGCCCCGGCCATCGCATTCGGCCTTGCTGGAACTGCACACCTTGCAGGCGCTCGACGCGGCCCTGGCGGGCGCGTCCTTGCGCGACGTGGCCGAAGGCTTGTTCGGCGTGGACACCGCGGCCGGTTGGTACAGCGACGGTGGCCTGCGCTCCAAGGTGCGCCGCTTGGTGCATCGCGGCGATGCGCTGATGCGCGGCGGCTATCGCCGCCTAGCACAGCTTGCGCCGCTTGAGAAGGGTCGTTTTGAAGGCCACGCAAAACGACCCTGAGCTAGAGAGCTTCGTTTTCTGAGACTGCCTCCATCCGGTTGCGCTGTGTGGCCGGAGCCCTGCAACCGATGGAGGTTCTCACCATGCGTCCTGCTCCCTTGCGGCCTGCCGCCGCTCCCGCAACCACCTCGACCGCTGCCGCACAGCCGCAGCGTTATCTGACCAACGACGAAGCCGCCGAGTACCTGCGGCTGTCGCCGCGCACGCTGGAAAAGCAGCGCGTGCTGGGTGGCGGCCCCAAGTTCCGCAAGTTCGGCCGCCGCGTCATGTACGCCGTGGCCGACCTCGATGCCTGGGCCGCCGAGCGCAGCTATGAAACCACGTCCGATCCCGAATACGCCGAGCAGCACTCGGCGGACAGCCGTGCGCGCTGATCGCTGGCGCGCGGGTGGCCTTCGCCATGACCAGCCCATCGCTGCCATCGCGGCGGCGACCGTCGCAGGAGCGCGAACAGCTCGACCTGTTCCGCGCCTTGCCAGGCGACATGGCGCCGCGCGACAGCCAGGACCTGATGGCCTTTCCGTTCTTCTCGCTGGCGAAGTCGCGGCGCACGGCGCCGATCGACTTCCGCGCCAGCGGCATCACGATCCGCGTGGAGGGAACGCAAGAGCATGGCATTGCCACGATCTGGGATGCGGACGTGTTGATCTGGGCCGCCAGCCAGATCGTGGAAGCCCGCGATGCAGGACTGCGCCCCTCGCGACTGATGCAGGCAACGCCCTACGAGATCCTGCGCTTCATCGGGCGCGGCACGTCGCTGCGCGACTATCAGCGCCTCAAAGCGGCCTTGGATCGCTTGCAGTCCACGACGGTGGCCACGTCCATCCGGGAAACCACGGGCAGGCGCTTACACCGCTTCTCGTGGGTCAACGAATGGAAAGAGATGGCCGATGCCAGCGGCACACCGCTGGGCCTCGAACTGATCCTGCCGGACTGGTTCTATGCGGGCGTGCTCGACGCCGCCCTGGTGCTAACCATCGACCCGGCGTATTTCCGGCTCACGGGCGGGATCGAGCGCTGGCTGTACCGGCTGGTGCGCAAGCACGGCGGGCGACAGCCTGGCGGGTGGCAATTCGACTTCCAGCATCTGTACCGCAAATCGGGCAGCGTGGCGCGGTACTACGACTTCGCCGCCGACCTGCGGGCGCTGGTGGCGCGGCAAGCCTTGCCGGGCTACCAGTTGGGCATAGAGCACGTCTCGGGCATTGCCTCGCCGCTGTTGACGTTCCGGCCCGTGCCGTCCACGGCACGGGGATAACTGCTGCGCAGCCTGTGGACGGACTCGTGCTATCAGGCAACAGAGGTATCGTGCTATCAGGCAATGAATCCTCGTGCTATCAGGCAACAAAATCGGCCGCAAAGCCAATGCTGGCGCGGGTTTCGGCCTCTCCTAACTTCCCTAACTTAAATTCTCTAACTTTTAGTAGAAGCGCCGCGCCACGGTGGACAACCACCACGCGGCACGAAAAGCAGCAGCAACAGCCGGGCTTTCCAACACGGAGGGCCAGGCCATGATCGTCGCGTTGCTCAATCAAAAAGGCGGCGTGGGCAAGACCACGCTCGCCACCCACGTCGCCGGCGAGCTGGCGATGCGCGGGCAGTCGGTCATCCTGCTGGATGCCGACCCGCAGGGCTCCGCGCTGGACTGGACACAGCGCCGCAGCCAGCAAGGTTTGCCTAGGCTGTTCAGCGCCGTGGGCCTGGCACGCGAAACGCTGCACCAGGAAGCGCCAGAACTCGCCCGGCGGGCCGATCACGTCGTCATCGACGGGCCGCCGCGCATTGCCGCCCTGGCGCGCTCCGCACTGCTGGCGGCCGAGCGCGTGCTGATCCCGGTGCAGCCCAGTCCCTACGACCTGTGGGCCAGCGCCGAGATGGTGGCGCTGATCCGCGAGGCGCAAGTCTTCCGGCCTGCGCTGCGCGCGGCCTTCGTCATCAACCGGCGCGTCAGCACCACCGTGATCGGACGCGAGGCACGCGGCGCGCTGGCCGAGCAGCCGCTGCCTGCGCTGCGCTCGGAAGTGCGCCAGCGCATCGTCTTCGCCGACAGCGTGGCCGCTGGGCGGCTCGCCCGCGAGACGGCGCCGGACAGCGCCGCCGCGCGCGAGATCACCGCACTGGTGGACGAACTGCTGCGGTGGCCGTCATGACCACGAAGCCCACACCCAGCAGCAAACGTGCTGCCAAGCGTGTCGGCATCGGCGCCCGCCCGCCTGCGAATCCGCACGCCGAGGCGTGGATTCGGCAGGGCGACGGCGATGCGCTCAACAAGGGCGATCTCTATACCGCCCGCTTGACCCTCGACATCACGCCCGCGATGCGGGCGCGCATCAAGGTTTCGGCCTTCACGCGGGGCGTGACGGTGGCCGATCTGCTGCGCGCACTGCTGGAACGGGAGTTCCCGGAGCAACGCAGGGAGAACACGCCATAAACGCATCCGCTTTTCCTGCCGACGTGCAGGCTCCTATCGCGGCCACGGCTGCACCGTCGCCGTCGCTCGCTGTGCTCGCTGTGCTCGCGGCGCGGCACACCTTAACGCCGCTGACGCGCGTTTCGCTGGCCTTCCTGGAGCACCGTTTCAAGCTCTATCTGCGCTTTGGCGAACCCGCGCGCACGCTGCGGCTCGACCGCTGGCGCAGTCTCGCCGTGTTCATACCGAACGCCGTGTTCTGCCGCATTCGCTGGCAGGCCAACGACTACGGCACGATCCGCTGGCAGCTCATGGTGATGCAGGCTTGCACGCCATTGGATGACGCGCAGCGCATCCCCGGCGTGCAGCCGGGCGCGCGCCTGCTGCTGCACGCCGAGGGCGACAACGCGGTGCGCGCCGTGTTGGAGCGTATCGACGCCATCGAGGCGCTGGGCATCGCGCCTGCTACCGCCTCGCCCGCGTACTGGCGCGCACTGGGCAACCGGCTCGCGGCGCGCTTGCCGCTGCCCGAATACAGTGCCGAGCGGCACGCCGCCTGGCTGGCCGGGAGGGTGCTGCCATGACGGCCCATCCTCGCTCCCGCCTGCGCGCTCGCCTCGTGCTGGCGGGCCTGTCCGCCTGCGGCCTCGCTGCGCTGGCCTGGGCGTCCTTCGTGCATCCGCTGCCACGCCTGACCTACAACCCGTCCGACAGCGTGGAGGTCGGCTGGTATCGCATCGATCCGCTCGACCATCGCACCAGCTCGCCACCACGTCCGTTGTCGGTAGGCAGCATCGTGCTGGTGCCGCTGCCTGCCGAGGCTGCCGCGCTCGCTGCGCAGCGCGGCTACCTGCCGACGCGCATTCCTCTGCTCAAGCGCGTGGGCGCGGTGGCGCCGCAAGAGGTGTGCATCGCTGACGGCAAAGTCCACATCGACGGCGTGCCTTCAGCCGCCGTGCTGTCTGCCGATCGCTGGGGCCGGCCGCTGCCATCCTGGCAGCAATGCCACCGCTTGCGGCATGGCGAGCTGTTCCTCCTCAGTGTGACCAATCCGGCGTCGTTCGATAGCCGGTATTTCGGGCCGGTCAGCGCAGCTTCCGTGATCGGCGTTGCGCGCCCCGTCTGGCTGGAGTCGCGCCCATGATGGCCACCGATTCGCTGCGCATCATCGTGCTATCGGGCGTGTCGTTCTGCTGGCCGTTGTCATGTCGTCGCGCGTGCAGTGCGAGCGCATCCGCGCTGCACTTCGCGCTGCCTCCGGCGCAGCCGTCCCACGTGCAGGCGTCTTGCCTCGAACACGGCTGGCCTGCGGCCATTGCCGTGTTCGCCGGTGCGCTGGCTGCTGGTGCAGCCTTGCCACCGGGCCGCAGTTGCCGGGATCGAGAACCTGGGGGACAGGGGGAGGCAAATGCGGAAGGCAAGACAAAAGGGGGCGGCACCTGTCGGCCCGCAAAGCCAGTCTGCACGTGGGGGGGCGAGGCACGCAGCGGCTTTGCCGCCGTGCCGCTTGGGGCGTGAGGCACGCACCGATACAGGCATGTCCGCGTGCTTCGCACGCCCGGACACGCCAGAGTTTGCAGGGAGCGCAGGCATGACCAACCGCCGCGACGATGATTTCCGCATCCGCCCCAGCGCACCGAAGAACCGGGGCCAGGGCTTCGTATCCAAGGTGCTCCAGCAGGCAGGCAAGGCCAGCGGCGGCAAGTCCACGGTGCGCCGTCCTGGCGGCAGTGGCAAGGGCACCGGCCAGCGGCCCGGATCGCGCCTGGGACGCGGCCACACGGCGGCGCGCTTCGCAGGGGCGAAGCTCACGCCTATGTCGCGGCGCGTGACCATCAAGACACTACTGGTCAACCAGCAGCGGGCCAGTCCGCAGTCGCTCGCCAAGCACCTGCGCTACATCGAGCGCGACGGCGTGGGCCGCGACGGCGAACCGGGTCGGGCCTATGGGCCGCAGACCGACGAAGCTGATCTGAACGCATTCAAGGAGCGCTGCGCCGATGATCGGCACCACTTTCGCTTCATCGTTTCGCCCGAGGAAGGGGCCGAGCTGGAAGACCTGCGCACCTACACGCGGCACCTGATGGGACGCATGGAGGCCGACCTGGGCACGCGGCTGGAATGGGTGGCGGTCGATCACTGGAATACCGACAACCCGCACACCCACCTGATCGTGCGCGGGCGCGACGACACCGGCAAAGACCTCATCATCGCGGGCGACTACATCACTGATGGTTTTCGTCATCGCGCCGCCGAGCTGGCGACCGAATGGCTGGGGCCACGCACCGAGCTGGAGATCCAGCAGACCTTGCAGCGCGAGGTGGAGCAAGAGCGGTGGACTAGCCTGGATCGCACGTTGAAACGCGAGGCCGGCGAGGATGGCCGGGTACAGATCGAACGCTTCAACGAACCGACGTTGCAACGCCAGCGCCTGCTGCTGATCAGCCGCCTGCAACGCTTGCAGCACCTGGGCCTGGTCGACGAGACGCAGCCCGGCAGTTGGGCCGTCCATGCCGATGCCGAGAAGACCCTGCGCGCCCTGGGCGAGCGTGGCGACATCATCCGCACCATGCAGCGGGCCATGCGCGGCGAGCCGCGCGAGCTGGCGGTGTTCGAGCCGGGCCAAGATGCTGATGGAGGTGGCCGAACCATTCTCGGCCGCGTGGCAGCGAAGGGGCTGGCCGACGAGCTGCGCGACCGGGGCTATCTGGTCATCGACGGCGTGGACGGCAAGGCCCACTACGTCGCGCTCAACGCACACGATGAACTGGCGAACTATCCGGCCGGCGCCGTAGTGGAGGTGAAGGGATCGGCCGACGTGCGCGCGGCCGACAGGAACATCACCGCACTGGCGAGCGGCGGTCTATACCGCACCGACCATCACCTGGCCGTCGCGCAGGGTCAGGCCGTGCCGGGCCGTGATCCGCAGGAAGTCGTCGCGGCCCACATCCGCCGACTCGAAGCCCTGCGCCGCGCCGGCATCGTGGAGCGCGTGGCCGAAGGGCTATGGAAGGTGCCGGACGATCTGCCCGAGCGTGGCCATCAGTACGACGCGCAGCGCCTGGGCGGCGTGGCTGTAGAGCTGAAATCGCACCTGCCCATCGAGCGGCAGGCGCGCGTGATCGGGGCCACCTGGCTCGACCAGCAGTTGATCGGCGGCGGCTCGGGCCTGGGGGACCTGGGCTTTGGCGGCGAGGTCAAGGAGGCATTGCAGAAACGCGCCGACTTCCTTGCCGAACAGGGGCTGGCCGAGCGGCGCGGGCAGCGCGTGATCCTCGCCCGAAACCTGCTGGGCACGCTGCGCAGCCGCGAGCTGGCGCAGGCCGCCAAGGACATCGCCGCCGAAACCGGCCTGGAGCACCGCCCGGTGGCCGACGGCCAGCGCGTGGCCGGCATCTACCGCCGCAGCCTCATGCTCGCCAGCGGTCGGTATGCGATGCTGGACGACGGCATGGGCTTCAGCCTGGTACCGTGGAGGCCAGTGATCGAGCAGCGGTTGGGGCAGCCGCTTGCGGCGACGGTGCGTGGCGGAACGACCTCATGGGAAATCGGGCGTCGGCTTGGGGTTTCTTTGGGCTAGTCACTTGAGGCTATGTGCCCCATGAACATGGCCCCTGCGCGTCGCCGGTTCGTGCAGATGGCGCGATGCTGAGGACAGCTCGGTCAAGATGCCGCACTGGCTGGCCTGCTGGGATTCACGGCAGCGTTCCCGCAAGGTCTTGAGCTGTCGTTCCAACGCTTTCAATTCCTTGATGCGGGTAGCCACATGGTCGATGTGCTCGTCGAGCAGGTCGTTCACCTGGGCGCAGTTCTCGTGCGGTGCATCCTTGAAGCGCAACAGAACCCGGATTTCATCCAGCGTCATGTCCAACCCCCGGCAGTGCCGGATGAAGGACAGCCGGTCAACGTGTTCTTCTGCGTACATGCGGTAGTTGCCATCCGTATGGGCCGTTTCGGGTAGCAAGCCTTCACGCTCGTAGTACCGGATCGTCTCTACCTGGGTATGTGCGGCCTTAGCCAGTTCGCCGATTTTCATGAGTTCATCTTCAGCGGTCGCGGGTTTTTCTCCAAGGCTCATTGTAGGCGCTTGACTCTGTAGTGGGTACAGGGTTTCCAATCTGACTGAAAAGGAGAATTTCATGAACTCTGCCCACCAACGCCAACACGCCGACGCTGCCTGCTGCGGGAGTGGCTGTGCAACAGTGCCTGTGGCGCCCGAGCCAACAGCGTCTGATGCAACGACTATTGGGCCGCAACGCTTTCGCATAGAAAACATGGACTGTGCCTCAGAGGAGTCGGAAATCCGCCGGGCGCTGGAAGGCATGGCGGGGATTCGCAGCCTGCGATTCAACCTGGGGGATCGAGAGCTTGCCATTGCCGCCGATGACCACGCGCTGCCCGAGGCCCTAGAAGCGATCCGCAAAGCGGGTTTCAAGCCAGAACCCCTCGGCGCGAAGAATGTCCAGCGCTTCCGCATTGCGAATATGGACTGTGCCTCGGAGGAGTCGGAAATCCGCCGGGCGTTGGACGGCATGGCGGGAATTCGTAGCCTGCAATTCAATCTGGGCGAACGCGAGTTGGCCATTGCCGCCGATGATCCTGTCTTGCAGCAGGCGCTAGACGCAATCCGCAAGGCAGGCTTCAAGCCGGAACCTCTTGGCGACACAGGCTCGTCGGCTGCTGCGGTTGCCTCGCCAACGGGCTTCTGGACGACATGGGGCAAGTCGCTGGGCGCCCTGGGGTTGGCTGTGGCGGCCGAGGGCTTGGCATTCGCCTTTCCAGACAGCGTACCTGTCAAGGCGCTGGGAATGGCGCTGGCCGCGGCGGCCATCGCGCTGTCGGGTTTCTCGGTTTACGGCAAGGGGCTGGCTGCACTGCGGCAGGGCCGCTTGAACATCAATGCCCTGATGACCGTGGCCGTGACCGGCGCTTTCCTGATCGGCCAGTGGCCCGAAGCGGCGATGGTGATGGCCCTATATGCGATTGCGGAAGCCATCGAGGCCCGCGCCGTGGATCGGGCGCGCGGCGCCATCAAGAGCCTGCTGGCGCTCGCGCCGGAGCAAGCTGAAGTGCGTCAAGACGATGGCAATTGGGTGCGCATGGGAGTCAAGGAAGTCACTGTGGGCATGACCGTGCGTATTCGCCCTGGCGAGCGCGTTCCGCTGGATGGCATCGTGAGCCTAGGTCAGAGCGCTATTGACCAGTCCCCCGTGACCGGCGAAAGCTTGCCGGTGGACAAGAGCCCCGGCGATGAAGTCTTCGCCGGCACCGTCAATCAGGCTGCGGCGTTGGAAATCCGTGTCACGGCCCCCGCGTCCGACAGCACGCTGGCGCGCATCATCCACGCCGTTGAGCAGGCCCAGTCTTCCCGTGCGCCCACGCAGCGTTTCGTGGATCGCTTTGCCGCCGTCTACACGCCTGCGGTGTTCGTCCTGGCCGTTGCCGTTGCGTTGTTGGCGCCCTGGCTCATGGGGCTGACCTGGATGCAGGCCGCCTACAAGGCCCTGGTGCTGCTGGTCATCGCCTGCCCTTGCGCCTTGGTGATTTCCACGCCCGTCACCGTCGTCAGCGGTTTGGCCGCTGGGGCGCGGCGAGGCATCCTGATCAAAGGTGGTGTGTACCTGGAAGAGGCGCGCAAGATCAAGGCCGTGGCGCTGGACAAGACCGGCACCATCACCGAAGGCAAGCCCAAGCTGGTGGCCTTCGAGCCCGTGGACACAGGACTCGGCCAACAAGCCCTGGAGGGGCTGGCCAAGAGCCTCGCAGCGCGGTCGGATCATCCAGTGTCCAAGGCCATCGCAGATGGCGTGTCGTCCGCCACGCAAGAAGTGGATGAGTTTCAGGCTGTTGCCGGGCGCGGCGTGCAGGGGGTGATCGACGGCCATACCTATGTGCTGGCTAACCACCGCTGGATTGAAGAGCGCGGGCAGTGTTCGGCTGACCTCGAAGCCCGCCTTGCAGTGCATGAGCAAGCTGGCCGCACCGTCACGTTGTTGGCCAGCAGCGAACGGGTCATGGCCATCTGTGCAGTAGCCGACACCATCAAATCCTCATCCGCGCAGGCCGTGGCCGACCTGAAGGCATTGGGCGTGACGCCGGTGATGTTGACGGGCGATAACCTGGCGACGGCGCAAACCGTCGGCACCCAGGCGGGCATCGCCGAGGTGCGTGGCAACCTGCTGCCCGAGGACAAGTTGCAGGCCATCGGCGAGCTTCAGCAGCGCATGGGCGTCACGGCGATGACCGGCGACGGCATCAACGACGCCCCCGCGCTGGCGAAGGCTGACATCGGCTTCGCTATGGGCGGCGCGGGCACCCACACCGCGATGGAGGCCGCCGACGTGGTGCTCATGAACGACGACCTACGCCGCCTGCCCGAAACGATCCGGCTGTCCAGGCGCACCCACGCCGTGCTATGGCAGAACATCGCGCTCGCGCTGGGCATCAAGCTAGTGTTCCTGCTGCTGGCGATCTTCGACGATGCCTCCATGTGGATGGCCGTGTTCGCCGACATGGGGGCGAGCTTGCTGGTGGTCTTCAACGGGCTGAGGCTGCTCAGGCAGCAGGCGGGTCAGTAAAACCGAATATGGAGTGTTGAAAATGGGAATCCTGGATCGAATTTTTGGTGGGCATGGCGGCGGCCACGGCGGGGGGCATGGCGGCTCCCACGGGCATGGCAGTAGCCATGGCCACGGTGGCCCCAGCAGTCACGACTGGGGGCGCAATCCGGCGCCTTCGGCCAGCGGCATCACTTGCCCGCAATGCAAAGCGATCAATCCGAACGGCGCTCGCTTTTGCGGCCAGTGCGGGACATCGCTGGTGCCAGCGTCGTGCACGAAGTGCAGTAGCGTCATTCCGATCGGCGCGAAATTCTGTGCTCAGTGCGGCAACGCGGTAACTTAAGTCATGGTGATCTCGGCCTGGATCTACACCTTGATCCCGGCAGCGGCCGCCATCATCGGAGCTGCGGTCGCGGTGAACGTGCGGCCGGGGCCAACACTGGTCAGCGCGATTCAGCATTTCGCCGCTGGCGTCGTGTTCGCGGCGGCGGCCGGCGAAATCTTGCCCGACATCATGCACCGGGCCTCGCCTTGGGCGACGATGATCGGCGGCGGAATCGGCGTCGCCACCATGCTGCTGGTGAAGCATCTGGAAGCGTTGGCGAAGGGGCCGGCCGGTCTCCTGACCGTGATCGGCATCGACATCCTGATTGATGGCTTGGTGCTTGGTATCGGGTTTGCGGCTGGCCCAAAGGTCGGCTTGCTTCTGACCATCGCCCTGACCATCGAGGTTCTGTTCCTGGGATTGACAGTGGCCACGGAACTCGGCGAGAGCGTTCGCTCCCGTGCCAGGGTCGTCTGGATCACGGCCGCGCTCGTGCTCTTGCTGCCGATCGGGGCCTTGCTTGGAGCGCCGGTGGCGCTGTTGCCCAACCCTCTTCTGACTGGCTTCTTCGCGTTTGGTCTGATTGCGTTGCTCTACCTCGTGACCGAAGAACTGCTGATCGAAGCACACGAAACGCCAGATCGCCCCTGGGTGACGGCGATGTTCTTTGTCGGCTTTCTGGCGCTTCTCCTGCTGGAAGAAGTAATTGGCTAGGGGCTGTTGAGAATCACCGAGAGTTGATAACCCCAGCCGCGAGATAGATCATCGCTGCGAAGCTGGTATCCGTCTTGTCGCTACGCATGGCGATGCGCTTGAACTCCTTGAGCTTGCCAAAGAAGTTCTCGATCAAGTGACGCCATTTGTAGATCTCCCGGTCAATCTCCAGTGGCGCTCTCCTTCGCGGCATCTGTGAGATCACCACCTGCGCCCCGCGCTTGTCCAACTCCTGGATCAGCCAGTTCACATCGAAGGCCTTGTCGGCGAGCAAGGCTTCAAAGCGCACATCAGCGATCAGCTCTTTGACCCCTTTGGTGTCATGGCGCTGCCCTGGCATCAAGACGAACTTCACCAGATTGCCCAACGCATCCGTCAGCGCCAGGATCTTCGTGCTCATGCCTGCGCGCGAATGGCCTATGGCTTGGCCCGAAGTCCCCCTTTTGCCCCCTGGCCGTGCCGGTGCACTTTCACAATCGTGGCATCCACCATCGCATATTCCATGTCTGGCTGCTCGCTCACTGCATCGAACAGGCGTTGAAATACGTCGGCCTTGAGCCAGTCTCTAAAGCGCTTGAACACCGTGTTCCACTTGCCAAACTCTGGCGGCAGGTCTCGCCAAGGGCTGCCTGTGCGGGCAATCCACAGCACTGCCTCAACGAAGCGGCGGTTGTCGGTGCCGCTGCGCCCCGGATCACTTGGCTTGCCAAGGCAGTGCGGCTCCATCTTGGCCCATTGCTCGTCTGTCAGTACCCATCGAATGCTCATGCTCCTATTGCATCACATCCATTCACGCCTCTCAGATTGATTCTCAACAGACCCTAGTGGAGCCAGTCTGTTGGTGGTGCCCGATCCGTTGACTATTGCGCGCGCGGGGTGGGCACCATGAGCCCGATAGACGTGATGCCGTTGCTCGAATCGACCATCGTCCGCCCTCCGTGCATGCGGGCGATGGCAGCCACGATGGCCAAGCCCAGTCCATGATTGCGGGCGGCATCCGACCGCGCCGCATCTGCCCGGTAGAAGCGGTTGAACAGATTGGGCAAATGCTCGGCTGAAATCGTCTGCCCCTCGTTCACCACCCGCAGGGCGATCTCGCCGTCCAGCCGGTCGATTTGCACGACAACGGTGCTGTGCGGATGCGCGTGTCGGGTTGCGTTGCCGATCAGGTTGGATAGCGCGCGCTGCAACAGGCGCACATCGGCCAAGCCGGTGGCATCGCCGTCGATACGAACCTTCAGCCCGGCCTCTTCAATGGCCGCCTCGTGCAATTCCACCACCGCGCGCGCAACGCCGGCCAGACTGGCGACATGCTCGCGGCGGGCCTCAGCCCCACGGTCGGCTTGCGACAGAAAGAGCATGTCCTGCACGATCATCGACATGCGCTGGAGATCTTCGAGGTGCGAGCCCAACACATCTCGCAACGTGTCGGCATCGCGTGCTTTGCGCAAAGCAACTTCAGTGCCCCCCATCAACGTCGCCAACGGCGTGAACAGTTCATGCGCAACATCAGCATTGAAGGCTTCCAGTTGTTCGTAGGCTTTGTGCAGACGCTTCAGCAACTCGTTGACGTGAGCCACCAGCGGAGCCAGTTCGTCGGGTTGAGCGGAGCCATCCAGAAGCCGGTGTAGAGTATCGGCCTCCAGTGCCTGGATCTGAGCCGAGAGGTCGCGCACGGGACGCAGCCCGATTTGCACCAGCGTAAATCCGCCAGCAGCAATCACCACTGCGCCAGCGAGTGCGGCGGCGACGAGCGTGCGGGCTAGGCGTTCTAGCACACGATCGTCCTCGCTGACATCAAGACTCAGCACCGCCTGGATGGGGGGGATGCCGGTCGTAGCCTCGAATCGCATGTCGATCACGCGGTGATGCACTGGAATGCCGGCGCTGGCATAGATGACGCTGCCGTCGGCACGGGTCAGGATCAATTTCATGTCCTGTCGGCCGACCATGCCATCGTCGAGCTTGTGTGCGAGCGTGCCGTTGTCTAACTCTGCTGCCTCGGCAATAAGATGGTTCACCTGGGTCTGCTGTTGCCGCAGCGTGTCCATCTGCCGCTCCTTGAAGCTCAGCGCGGTGACGGTGTAAATGCCCAGGCAGGTTAAGGCCAGCCCGACCAGTGTGAGAAGTGCGAGCCAACGGGCAAGCCGCCGTCCCAGCGATCCGGTACGCCTGGGTCTCACGACTGCCGATCTTCGAGTACGTAGCCCATGCCACGGACGGTGTGCAGCAGTGGGCGCTCGAAGGGCAGGTCGAGCTTGCTCCGAAGGCGACGCACAGCGACGTCGATCACGTTGGTACCGTGATCGAAGTTCACGTCCCATACTTGCTCCGCGATTTCGGTACGTGACAGAACCTCGCCCTTGCGGCGCAAGAGCAGCGTCAGCAGTTGGAACTCCTTTGCGGACAGGTCGATGCGCTGGCCGGCCCGAGTAGCGCGCCGCCTCGCCAGGTCCACTTGCAAATCCCCAAGGCACAGCACCAGCGCATCAGGCGCGGGTGCAGTACCAGCAGCGCGGCGCAGCAGCACCTCGATGCGTGCCACCAGTTCGGAAAAGGCGAACGGCTTAACGAGGTAGTCGTCCGCTCCCGTCTTCAGTCCGCGCACGCGATCCTCGATACGATGACGGGCCGTCAACATGATCACCGGCGTCTGCTTGTTCTGCCGCAGCGCGGCCAGCAAGCCAAAGCCGTCGATGCCCGGCAGCATGGTGTCGAGAACGATCAGGTCGTAGTGGCCGTCAGAAGCCATGTGGAGGCCATCGATGCCGTTGACAGCCACATCGATCACATAGCCTTCTTCAGAGAGTCCCTTGCGAAGATAGTCCGCGAGCTTGGCTTCGTCTTCCACGAGCAGCAGCTTCATGCGCAGCGTTCCTGCCGCGGTCTCTCGCAACCTGTCCAAATTGTCATCTGCACGTTTTACTCCCGTTCGGTGCCGGTTCTTACATTGTCCTCATGCCTTCGGGCATATCGATTATCTGTACTTAGCAATGGAAAGGACCATGAAATGAAACTGACCCATATTGCTGCCTTGAAGGCCATCGTCCTGGCTACGGCACTCCCCCTGACGGCCCAGGCCAGTTCGATTTGGCATCCGGCCCCCACCGAGGAGGGCTTCACGTACCACCCGGATCACTTCCAGAGTACCAAGACACGCGCCCAGGTGATGGCCGAAGTCGAGGCAGCCCGCAAGGACGGTACGCTGGCAATCCTGCAACGTGGAGCACCGTTGCCCATCAAGAGTTCCGAAGCGCCGAAGACGCGCCAGCAGGTTGTCGATGAGATGCGCAGCGAATCACCAGAAGCGCGGCGTGCGCGGCTCGAAATGTATTCCGGCGGTTGACCTGCTGCTGCCCGTACCCTGCGCTGTGGCGCCCCCTCGTGTCGCCTCAGTCGTCAAAGCGGCCACAACTCGCCGAATATCGAAGCGGCTCTGATTTGATGCAGGATGAACCTGAGAGGAGGCACGCTACGCGCACGGGGCTCTGAGAAAACCCAAGCAGCGAGGAGTGGCAAAGTAAAGCCTGTAGCTGCTACACTGTTACCCCTATGCGCAAATGGCTGGCCATCGTCTTGCTGGTGTTCTTGCCGCTTCAATTCAGTTGGGCGGCAGTGGCCAGTTATTGCCAGCATGAAACCGGAGCTGCGGCCAAGCACTTCGGCCACCATGCGCATCAGCACAAGGCGGCCGACGGCCAGGATGCCAGCCCTGATCCGGCCAAGACCCTGGGTGGCGATCCTGATTGCGCGTCCTGTCATGCCGGGTGCTTCTCGGTCTTGTCAGGGGATGTCAAGCTGGCGTCGCCGGTCAGCCCGTCCCTGGATACGGGGTATCCCCCGGAGCACCTTGCTGCGCCTCCACCTGAACGTTTAGAGCGCCCTCAGTGGCGTGTCCTCGCCTGATCGGCGGGGAGCGCGTTCCTTTCCCTTCGTCCTCACCCCTGCCGTCGCGCATGGCGCGCTACGGTATCCAGCCGGCTTCGCGCGGCTGATGTGATGACGTTGCTGGCGATCATCTGGATCGCCCCCCCGCCGATTCCCTTGTGTATTTCAAATCACTGGAGAATCGGATGCTGAAGGATATTCACAATTACAACGCGAGGGCGGTTGCGGCAGGCTTGCTCCTTGCGCTCATGACGGGGACGGCTTTCGCTCAGTTATTGCCGACGGCACCAGCTCTTGGGCAGAGCGCCAACGGCGTAGAGCAGATTGAAGCAGCAACGCCCCTGACTCTGCAAAAGGCCGTCGCGCTGGCTTTGGAGGCGAATCTTGACCTAACTGTCGCCCAACGGGAAATCGAGGCGGTGGAGGGCCAGGTAATTCAGGGACGAGTACGTCCTAATCCCGAGCTGGCGTACTCGCTCGAAGACCAACGCACGCCAACCCGCACGCAAAGCGTCCAGATCAATCTGCCCATCGAGCTGGGGGGCAAGCGCGCTGCCCGCATTGCCGCGGCAGAGCGAGGGCGTGACGTCGCAGTTGAAGAACTGAACACGCGGCGCGTTGAAATTCGCGCCGCTGTGGTTGCCGCCTTCTTTGAGGCGCTGGCCGCCCAGGATCGCACGGCCTTGGCCCAGGACAGCGTTGACCTGGCCAGGCAAGCGACGGATGCCGTTGCCAAGCGCGTGACGGCGGGCAAGGTGTCCCCGGTCGAAGAAACCAAGGCTCGGGTGGCCGAGGCCGGCGTGCGGGTTGAACTGGCACAGGCGCAGAGCGAACAACGCAGTGCCCGCGCGCGGCTGGCCAGTTTGCTCGGGGCCAACCCGCCGCGTTTCACCCAGGTAGCGGGCAGCGTGGACGATCTTCCCAACGTCCCTTCGCTGGATGACATCCAGCAGCGCTTGTCGGCCTCATCGGCATTGCGCCGGGCGCAGTTGGAGATCGAACGCCGTCGGTCGCTGGCCGACGTGGAGCGCAGCAAGCAGACGCCCGATGTCACGGTCAGCCTGGGCGTGAAGCGTCCGAACGAGTTAGCGCGCAATCAGTTAATGCTCGGCATTTCCGTGCCGCTGCCTTTGTTCGACCGCAATCAGGGCAATCTGTTGGAAGCGTTGAAGCGTGAAGACAAGGCGAGGGATGAACTCCAGGCGTTGAATCTGCGCCTCAACACAGAGCTGTTGCAAGCCCGCGAGCGGCTGGCGTCGGTTCGCGGCGAGATCGACATATTGCAGCGAGAGGTGCTGCCAGGGGCCAAGAGCGCCTATGACGCGGCCACCGTGGGCTTTGGTTACGGCAAGTTCAACTACCTGGAAGTGCTGGACGCACAGCGCACCTACTTTGCCGCCAAGTCCCAATACCTCAAAGCATTGGCTGAGGCACATCGCACGGCTGCGGACATTGACCGCGTGCTCGGCGAACCTGGCGCAAATGCTACCCAGCCAGCGAATAAGGAATAAACATGAAAATCGATGCCAACAAACTGAATGTCAGCAAGAAGCATCTGATCGCCATCGCCGTGATCGTTGCGGCGGGCGTTGTACTGGGCAGCGCCATTCTCGGCGGCAAAGCAACCAAGAAAGCCGAAGATGACGGCCACGGTCACGGCAGCCACGTCGAAGCCAAGGCACACAGTGATGGTGAGCATCACGGTAAGGCCAGTGGAGACAAACACGATCACGACAAGGGTCATGCGGACGGCGAGCACCACGAGGCCCCGACCAAGGGGCCGCATGGAGGCAAGCTGTTCAAGGAGGGGGATTTCGGGCTGGAAGCGTTGCTGGCCGAGGACGGCGGCGAACCCCGTTTGCGCATCTGGTTGTTCGATAAGGACAAGCCTCTACCCAGCGGCGCAGCCAAGGTCAGCGCCACCATCACGCGCTTGACCGGAGAGAAGCAGACTCTAAATTTCGCACCTGACAAGGACAGCCTGTTGAGCCGCGAGGTCGTGCCGGAGCCGCACGCGTTTGAAATAAGCATCGTTGCCCAGACCGCCAAAGAACCCTTCATGTTCGTGCTCAACCAAGAAGAGGGGAAGGTCGAACTCAGTGATGCGCAAATCAAAGCGGCATCCATCGGTATCGATACGGCTGGTGCGGCACGAATCAAGTCCGCCCTGCAATTGCCAGGGGAAATTCGCCTGAACGAAGACCGGACGTCACACGTTGTGCCACGCATTGCGGGGGTGGTCGAGAGCGTGCAGGCCAGCTTGGGGCAAGCGGTCAGACGAGGCCAAGTTCTGGCTGTCATTGCGAGCCCGGCCGCGTCTGAGCAACGCAGTGAACTGCAAACCGCACAAAAACGTCTGGCCCTGGCGAAGACCACGTTCGAGCGTGAAAAGCGGCTCTGGGAGCAAAAAATTTCCGCAGAGCAAGACTATCTGCAAGCAGGGCAAGCGCTGCACGAGGCGGAAGTCACTGTGGCCAACGCTCAACAGAAGCTATCCGCTTTGGGGCTGGCCCCAGGTTCTCAGGGGGGGCTTAACCGTTTTGAATTGCGCGCGCCATTCGATGGCTTGGTGATTGAAAAACATCTCAGCCTCGGTGAAGCCGTCAAGGAAGACGCTGCCGTGTTTACCGTGTCCGATCTGGGGCAGGTTTGGGCTGAAATCAACGTGCCAGCCAAGGACTTGCCGCTGGTTAGAGTCGGCGAAAAAGTGACCATCAAGGCAACTGCATTCGATGCCAGCGCTACTGGCGTCATCACCTTTGTTGGGTCGCTGATTGGCGAACAAACCCGTATGGCCAAAGCCCGAGTGGTATTGGCCAACCCGAAAGGTTCTTGGCGTCCTGGACTGTTCGTCAATGCGGAAGTGACCTACTCTGAGGCTGACGTGCCTGTGACAGTGGCCAGCGATGCCATTCAGACCGTCGGAGACAAGCCGGTCGTGTTCTTGAAGGTGAATGGGGGATTCATTGCCCAGCCCGTGCAGTTGGGCCGCAGTGATGGCAAGCGCGTCGAGGTGGTGCAAGGGCTCAGAGCCGGGGCACCGTATGCGTCGGCGGGCAGCTTTGTTGTGAAGTCAGAGCTTGGCAAAGCCTCTGCCGAACACACCCATTGATACCGGAGCGACACACATGTTTGAAAAACTCATTCGCGCAGCCATCGAGCACCGATGGTTGGTGTTGCTGGCGGTCTTTGGTATGGCTGCCATCGGCGTGTTCAACTACCAAAAGCTACCTATCGATGCCGTCCCGGACATCACCAATGTCCAAGTGCAGATTAACACCCAAGCGCCGGGATATTCCCCTCTGGAAACCGAGCAGCGGGTGACTTACCCGATTGAAACCGTGATGGCGGGTCTTCCCAATCTGGAGCAGACCCGTTCCTTGTCCCGCTACGGGCTGTCGCAAGTGACTGTGATCTTCAAGGATGGCACCGACATCTACTTCGCGCGCCAGTTGGTCAATGAACGCATCCAGGAGGCCCGCGACAAACTGCCTCCCGGAATCACTCCTGCGATGGGGCCCATATCGACAGGCTTGGGTGAGATTTACCTCTGGACAGTCGAGGCCAAGGATGGTGCGAAAAAACCGGATGGCCAGCCCTACACGGCCACCGATCTGCGCGAGATTCAGGACTGGATCATCAAACCGCAGTTGCGCAATGTGCCCGGCGTGACGGAAATCAACTCGATTGGTGGTTTTGCCAAGGAATACCAAATTTCACCGATACCCGAGCGACTGGCCTCGTTGGGCGTCACCCTGCAGGACATTGTGACGGCACTGGATCGCAATAACGGCAACGTGGGTGCGGGCTATATCGAGAAGCGCGGCGAACAGTACCTGATCCGTGCGCCCGGACAAGTCAAGACCCTGGAAGACATTGGCAACGTTATCCTCAGCAGTGCGGGCGGCGTGCCGATACGGGTGCGTGACGTTGCGGACGTGGGGCTGGGGCGTGAACTGCGCACCGGCGCGGCCACGGATAACGGTCGCGAGGTGGTGCTGGGCACTGTGTTCATGCTCATCGGTCAGAACAGCCGTACGGTTTCGCAGGCCGTGGACAAGAAGATGGTGGAGATCAACCGCAGCTTGCCCGAGGGCGTGCATGCGGTGACGGTCTACGACCGCACCGTGCTGGTGGACAAGGCTATCGCCACGGTGAAGAAGAATCTGCTGGAAGGCGCGATCCTGGTGATCGTGATCCTGTTTCTGTTCCTGGGCAACATCCGCGCGGCCATCATCACGGCGACGGTGATTCCTTTGTCGATGCTGTTCACCTTCACTGGCATGGTGCATTACAAGGTGAGCGCCAACCTGATGAGCCTCGGGGCGCTGGACTTCGGCATCATCATCGACGGAGCGGTGGTGATCGTCGAGAACTGCGTGCGACGCCTGGCCCATGCACAGGCGCACTACGGCAGGCCGTTGACGCGGGCGGAACGCTTTCACGAGGTGTTCCTGGCATCGAAGGAATCACGCCGCGCGCTGCTGTTCGGGCAACTCATCATCATGGTGGTCTACCTGCCCATCTTCGCCCTGACGGGGGTGGAAGGGAAGATGTTCCACCCGATGGCGTTCACGGTGGTGGCTGCACTCGTGGGGGCCATGATCCTGTCGGTGACTTTCATCCCGGCAGCGGTCGCCCTGTTCATCGGCCATCGGGTCAGCGAGACGGAAAACTTCCTGGTCGTGCAGGCCAAGCGCTGGTATGGCCCGCTGCTGGATCGCGTGATGGCGGCCAAAGCAGTGATGCTGGCGGCAGCCGCCGTGGCAGTGGTGCTGTGCGGCCTGATCGCCACCCGAATGGGCAGCGAGTTCGTGCCCAGCCTGAACGAAGGCGATTTCGCCATCCAGGCGCTGCGCATTCCGGGCACCAGCCTTTCGCAATCGGTTGCGATGCAGCAGCAACTGGAAGCCACGCTGAAGGCCAAGTTCCCCGAGATCGACCGCGTTTTCGCGCGCACCGGCACGGCGGAAATCGCGTCCGACCCCATGCCGCCGAACATTTCCGACGGCTACATCATGCTCAAGCCGGTGTCCGAGTGGCCGGAGCCGCGCAAGTCGCGCGACGAATTGCTGGCGGCCATTCAGGAGGTCGTGGGCAAGATTCCGGGCAACAACTACGAGTTCTCGCAGCCGATCCAGTTGCGCTTCAACGAACTTATCTCAGGGGTTCGCAGCGATGTCGCGGTGAAGATATTCGGCGACGACATGGATGTCTTGAACAAGACGGCCGAGGAGGTCTCGTCCATGCTGCAGAAGATTCCCGGTGCGTCCGAGGTCAAGGTGGAGCAGACCACCGGCTTGCCGATGCTGACCGTGAACATCGACCGCCAGAAAGCCGCGCGCTATGGGCTGAACGTGGCCGACATCCAGGACACCGTGGCCACCGCCATCGGCGGGCGCGAGGCTGGCACGCTGTTCGAGGGCGACCGCCGCTTCGACATTCTGGTTCGCTTGCCCGAGTCCTTGCGCAACGACCTGGACAGCATGAAACGCCTGCCGATTCCGCTGCCGCGCGCAACGGGTGCCACGGGCGGTGCCGAGGGCCGAACCAACTTCATCCAACTGGCCGAGGTGGCGAGCTTCGAACTTGCGCCCGGCCCCAACCAGGTCAGCCGGGAAAACGGCAAGCGCCGCATCGTGGTGAGCGCCAATGTGCGCAGTCGCGACGTGGGCTCCTTCGTGGCCGACGCCGAGGCCGCGCTGGCGCAGGTCAAGATTCCCACGGGCTATTGGACGAGTTGGGGCGGCACGTTCGAGAACCTGCAATCCGCTACGCAGCGCTTGCAAATCGTCGTGCCGGTGTCGCTGCTGTTGGTCTTCGTGCTGCTGTTCGCCATGTTCGGCAACGTCAAGGACGGCTTGTTGGTCTTCACCGGCATTCCGTTCGCGCTGACCGGCGGTATCCTGGCACTGTGGCTGCGCGACATTCCGCTGTCGATCTCCGCCGCCGTGGGCTTCATCGCGCTGTCGGGCGTGGCCGTGCTCAATGGCCTGGTGATGATTTCCTACATCCGCAGCTTGCGTGAAGACGGAACGCCGCTGGATGCGGCCATCCGCGAAGGCGCGCTGACACGCTTGCGGCCGGTGCTGATGACGGCCCTAGTGGCGTCGCTGGGTTTCATCCCGATGGCGATTGCCACGGGAACAGGCGCGGAAGTGCAACGCCCGCTGGCTACCGTAGTGATCGGAGGCATCTTGTCTTCCACCGTGCTGACGCTGCTGGTGCTACCGATTCTGTATCGGCTGGCCCATCGCCCGGACGAGCAAGAAGAGGATGTCACGGCAGAGCCCGCACATGAGGGCGTAACCGCTTGAAAGGAACAACGATGAACGCCGTTACGGCACCACGACAGACTCCTTCGAGCTTTACAGGGACATCGACTCATGGAATTTCGTCACCTTCGGTACTTTCTGGCCGTTGCCGAGGAGCTGCACTTCGCCCGCGCTGCGGAGCGGCTGCATATCGAACAGTCACCACTGTCGCGCGCCATCAGGGAATTGGAAGAAGAGTTGGGCGCACAACTGTTCGTGCGTACCAGCCGCAGCACGCGCCTGACGCTTGCGGGCAAGCTGCTGATGGAGAACGCGCCTCGCGTGCTGTTGGCGCTGGACCAGGCGCGTGAGAGCGTGAAGGCAGCGGCCAATGGCTTTCACGGCCGGTTGCGCGTGGCGCTGTCCGACGGCATCACCCCCTCGCGCTTGCCGGCGCTGCTGGCGCGCTGCCGCGAGGAAGACCCGGAGATCGAGATCCGCCTGTTCGAGGTGCCGCTGGCCCAGCAGCTCAGCGGCCTGCGTGACGATCTATACGACGTGGGCTTCTCGATGGCCGACGAGGTGGGCGACGGCATCATCATCGAACCCGCCTGGGAGGATGAGCTGATGGTCGCCATGCCCGCGCGCCATGAACTACTGGCCCACAAGCGGGTACCGCTGGATGAAGTGCTGCAACATCCCCTGGTGCTGGGCGACCCGGCAGTTTGCGAAGGCCATGCCAAGCAGATCGACCGCATCCTGCGCAAGCAGGACCGGGAGCCCTTGATCGAACAGTACGTCGCCACGTTCGACGTGATGATGACTTTCGTGTCGGCCGGCTTGGCGCTAGGGCTCGCAGGCGCCGCGCACATCGCTTCCAGCCGCGAGCCGGGCGTGGTGGGCCGACCGCTCGCGGGAAAGTCGCCCATGCTCACTACCTATCTGCTGCGCCGCGACGCCGAGCCGTCGCAGGCGCTAGCCCGCTTTATCGAGCGGGTCGAAGCCCTGGGACCGGGAGACGCTTAGCCATTGGCCCCGTTTCACTTCGGAGGATTCAAGCCATGAACCTATCCAAGATCATCGCTATGTCGTCGCTAGCAGTTCTGCTGGTCGCCTGCGGCAAGTCTGAGCCGTCCAAGCCCGCTGCCGTGCCCAGCGTGGAGGAACTGGCTGCTGACCCCGTGCGTTTGCGAGAACTGCGCCAGCAGTGCAAGACGGATCGTCCGACGATGGGCGACGTGCTGTGCAACCGAGTGGCCGAGGCGACGAACCGACGTTTCCTGGGCGACGGCAAGGTGCCTTATACGCCACCGAAGGAACCGCCGAAGTTCTGATGGTCGGCTTGCCGCAACGCACCTGCGCGTGCCTGCGCCTTTTTGCGCGCTGCGCAGCAGCGCGCTCATTGTGGCGGTCTTTCGCCCCAGTTCTTCCCTGCCGGAAACCATGTTTTTTGCGGCATCAACCTGCCGATAACGGTCTTTGACCGGCACGCCCAGCGGCACTGATCCTCACGAGGGCGGCACATGCCTGTGCTGCGATCGGAGGCTGGATGATGCAGGGAACGAACGTGCTGTTCGGTCAGATTGCCGTGGTGTTCGGCATCGTGATCGCTGGGGTGTGGAGCGCCACGCAATGGACAGCGGCGGCCCTGGGCTACCAACTACGCCTGGGCTCGCCGTGGTTCGATTTCCTGGACACACCGGTCTATCACCCGTGGCGGTTGTTCGAGTGGTGGTTCTTCTTCGATGCCTACGCGCCGCGCGTGTTCGATACCGGCGGCGCCATCGCGGGCGGCAGTGGCCTACTGGCGGTTGTGGTCGCCATCGGCATGTCGATCTGGCGCTCGCGCCAGTCGCGCCTGGTCACGACCTATGGCTCGGCCCGCTGGGCCAATGTGGAGGACATTCACAAGGCGGGCCTTGACCACCCTGCGGGCGTGTTCCTCGGCCTGCATCGCCAACAGTACCTGCGGCACGAAGGCCCGGAGCACGTCCTGACCTTCGCACCCACGCGCTCGGGCAAGGGCGTGGGCTTGGTGGTGCCGACGCTGCTTTCCTGGCCCGCATCCGCTGTCATCCACGACATCAAGGGCGAGAACTGGCAGATCACCGCCGGTTGGCGCTCGCGCTTCTCGCATTGCCTGCTGTTCAACCCCACCGATGCGAAGTCAGCGGCCTACAACCCGCTGCTGGAGGTACGACACGGCGCGCATGAGGTGCGCGACGTGCAGAACATCGCGGACATTCTGGTTGATCCCGAAGGTGCGCTGGAGAAGCGCAATCACTGGGAAAAGACTTCGCACGCGCTGCTGGTCGGGGCCATCCTGCATGTGCTCTACGCGGGCGAAGACAAGACGCTGCGCGGCGTCGCCAACTTCCTCTCCGACCCGGCCAGCCCCTTCGAGTTGACGCTGCACCGGATGATGACCACGCCGCACCTCGGCGATGGGCCTCATCCGGTGGTGGCCTCGGCTGCGCGCGAAGTGCTCAACAAATCGGACAACGAGCGTTCCGGCGTGTTGAGCACCGCCATGTCGTTCCTCGGCCTGTACCGCGATCCCACGGTGGCCCAAGTCACGTCGCGGTGCGATTGGCGCATCGCCGACCTGATCGCGGCCGAGCATCCGGTATCGCTGTATCTGGTGGTGCCGCCTTCGGATATTTCGCGGACGAAGCCGCTGATCCGCCTGATCCTCAATCAGATCGGGCGACGGCTGACGGAATCGCTCGATGGCTCCGACGGCATCGAGCGCCGCCACAAGCTGCTGCTGATGCTTGACGAGTTCCCGGCGCTCGGGCGGCTCGACTTCTTCGAGACGGCACTGGCCTTCATGGCGGGCTATGGCATTCGCAGCTTTCTCATCGCGCAGTCGCTCAATCAGATCGACAAGGCGTATGGGCAGAACCATTCGATTCTGGACAACTGCCATGTCCGCGTGACGTTCGCCACCAACGACGAACGCACGGCCAAGCGGATCTCCGAAACGCTGGGCACTGCAACCGAGCTGCGCGCACAGCGCAACTACGCAGGCCACCGGCTCGCGCCGTGGCTGGGCCACCTGATGGTGTCGCGCCAGGAGACCGCGCGCCCACTGCTGACGCCGGGCGAAGTGATGCAGTTACCGCCGGATGAAGCCGTGGTGATGGTGTCCAGCGTGGCGCCGATCAAGGCCAAAAAGCTGCGCTATTACGCGGACACCAATTTCAAGCGGCGCGTGCTGCCGCCGCCCGTGCTTGCGGCCGGACGCTATGCCGACGTTCCGCCCTCGCGAGCCGACGACTGGAGCGGGCTGGCGATTCCCGCCGTGCCTGCCGCACCGGCCACTGCACCTACTGATGGCCTGGAGCACTTGGGTTCGGCCGACGACGGCGGACCGCGCCGTCAGCCCGAACTTTCCGAAGCCGTCGCCTACGACCCCGAGCTGGCCGCGTCCGCAGCCGACCTCGGGTTGCTCGATGACGATGACGACCTGCCGCTTCCCCTTCCTCGCCAGCTTGACCCGGCCATGCAGCGCACGGCCCGGCTGGCTTCCCTCGACCCCAACGACGGAATCGAGCTATGAGCCACTACCGCCTCAACCTGTTCATCCAGCCGGAGCATGCCAAGCGTCTGGACGAGCTGGCCGCCAAGAAAGGCGTATCGAAATCCAGCATCGTCGCGGCGGCGCTCGCATCGTGGCTGTCGCCCGATGCTGCCGACCAGCGCGAGGCAGCGATTGCCAAGCGGCTTGATCGCCTCTCGCGCCAGGCCGAGCGCATGGAGCGCGACCAGAACATCGCCATCGAAACGCTGGCGCTGTTCATCCGCTATTACCTCACGGTCAGCACGCCAGTTCCCGAGGCGCACCAAGACGCGGCACGCGCACAGGGCAAAGCGCGCTTCGAGCAGTTCGTTGAACAGTTGGGTCGCCACCTGCTGCGCGGTCGAAGCCTGGTGCGCGATGTGGTGGAGGAACTGCACCCCGACCCGGCGCGGATGGATGACGCGGCGGCAGTTGCCGAAGCGCAAGAGCGCGCCTCATGAGCGTCGCACCTTCGTCCTTCGCCACCTCGCTCGACCGCCGCATTCAGATGCTGCGCACGGCGATGGGGCCGCTGATCGCTGCCGCGCTCGAAGACCCGGACGTGGTGGAAGTCATGCTCAATCCTGATCGCACCCTTTGGGTGGATCGGCTTTCATCGGGCCGCGCACCGATGGGCGTGGAGCTGTCCGAGGCGGACGGCGAGCGAATCATCCGCCTTGTCGCCGCCCACGTTGGCGCAGAAGTCCATCGCGGCCAGCCGCTACTGTCCGCCGAACTGCCCGAAACCGGCGAACGCTTCGAGGGTATCTTGCCGCCCGCCGCGCCAGGGCCGGCCTTCGCGCTGCGGAAGCGCGCCATCGGTGTGATTCCGCTGGAGCGGTACGTCATCGACGGGATGATGACCAGCGCGCAGGCGGGCTTTCTCGTTCGTGCCGTGCGCGAGCGGCAGAACGTCCTGATCGCCGGCGCCACCAGCAGCGGCAAGACCACGCTCGCCAATGCGCTGCTGGCCGAGATCGCCGCCACGGGCGACCGCGTGCTGGTGCTCGAAGACACGGTGGAACTGCAATGCGCGGCCCGCGACCACGTTCCGCTGCGCACCCGCGCAGGCGTGGTGTCGATGACCGAGCTTGTGCGCTCGTCCATGCGCCTGCGGCCTGACCGCGTGGTCGTGGGCGAGGTGCGCGGCGCCGAGGCGCTGGATCTCATCAAGGTGTGGGGCACGGGCCATCCGGGTGGCATTGCCACGATCCACGCCGGCTCCGCCCTCGGCGCGCTGCTGCGCCTGGAGCAACTGATTCTCGAAGTGGCGGTGAACCCGCCCCGCGCGCTGATCGCCGAGGCGGTCAACGTGGTGATCCACATCGCCGGGCGCGGACGCAAGCGCCGCATCGAGAGCATCGCCCGCGTCGTCGGCTTCGACGGCGTGGGTTACCGACTGGCGGATGCGATGGACGCGCCGTTTCCCGAGCTGCCGCCACTTCCCGATGCCGCACCCGCTGCGGCGACTTCCCCATCCCTCGACCTTTCTGGAGAACTGCCATGACGCACGTTGATGCTTTCCGTATTTCTGTAAATCCGCTTTCCCGCCGCTCCAGTCCCGCGCGGCTGGATGGCCTGGCCCGCCCGGCCATGCAAGGCTTGATGCTCGCTGCCTTCATGCTGCTGCTTGCGGGCACTGCACAGGCCGCCGGTTCCTCGATGCCGTGGGAAGGCCCGCTGCAATCCATCCTTGAATCCATCCAGGGGCCGGTGGCGCGCATCGTCGCGGTCATCATCATCATCGCCACGGGCCTCGCGCTCGCGTTCGGCGACACGTCGGGCGGCTTTCGCAAGCTGATCCAGATCGTGTTCGGCTTGAGCATCGCCTTCGCCGCGTCCTCGTTCTTCCTGTCGTTCTTCAGCTTCTCGGGCGGGGCCGTCGTATGAGTGCCCCGGACACCTTCGCGGCCGGGTTCGAGGTGCCGCTGCATCGCTCGCTCACCGAGCCGATCCTGCTGGGCGGCGCACCGCGCACCGTGGCGATCGCCAACGGCACCTTGGCCGCCGCTGTCGGGCTAGGCCTGCAACTGTGGATTCCCGGTGTCGTGCTCTGGATCGTCGGCCATTCGCTGGCGATGCGGGGCGCGCGCGTCGATCCGCAGTTCATGGCCGTGTTCGCGCGGCACATCAAGCACCGCCCGCTGCTGGACGTGTAGGGGAGGACGCCGCGATGCTGAACCTCGCCGAATACCGCCAGCGACCGGCCTT
The DNA here is from genome assembly GCF_027625375.1 of Diaphorobacter sp. ED-3. Classification (NCBI taxonomy): domain Bacteria; kingdom Pseudomonadati; phylum Pseudomonadota; class Betaproteobacteria; order Burkholderiales; family Comamonadaceae; genus Diaphorobacter; species Diaphorobacter sp. ED-3. Next base: position 3,300,111 of record NZ_CP115182.1, read on the forward strand.
GCTCGCCGACTGGCTGCCCTGGGCCGGACTGGTGGCACCGGGCGTCGTCTTGAACAAGGACGGCAGCTTCCAGCGCACGGCGCGCTTTCGTGGCCCCGACCTCGACAGCGCGACGCAAGGCGAGCTGATCGCCACATCGGCGCGCTTGAACAACGCGCTGCGCCGCCTGGGTTCGGGCTGGGCGCTGTTCATCGAAGCCGAGCGCCGGTCTGCCGCCGACTACCCGCACTCCGATTTCCCCGAACCGCTGTCCTGGCTGGTCGATGAAGAACGCCGCGCCGCCTTCGAGGATTCGGGCAACCACTTCGAGAGCGGCTATCACCTGACGCTGGCCTACCTGCCGTCCGAGGAATCCCGTGCTCGGGCCGCGGGCCTGCTGTACGAAAACCGGCCCACCGAAGGCGTGGATTGGCGCGAGCGGCTGCACGCCTTCGTCGCTGAAACGGATCGCATCTTCGACCTGCTCGATGGCGTGATGCCGGAGATCGCCTGGCTTGATGACAGCCAGACGTTGACCTACCTGCATTCGACCGTCTCGACGCGCCGCTACCGCGTCGGCGTTCCCGAAGTGCCGTTCCACATCGACGCGCTGCTGACCGATTCCGCGCTGGTCGGTGGCCTGGCGCCGATGCTGGGCGACCAGCACCTGCGCGTGGTGTCGGTGCGCGGTTTCCCGACCTCGACCTGGCCGGGGATTCTGGACGACCTCAACCGCCTGGGCTTCGCGTATCGCTGGAGTACGCGCTTTCTGTGCCTCGACAAAGCCGAGGCGGAAAAAGAACTCGCCCGACTGCGCCGCCAGTGGTTTGCGAAAAGGAAGAACGTCATCGCGTTGCTGCGCGAGACGATCTTCCAGCAGGAAAGCCCGCTGGTCGATACCGACGCCAACAACAAGGCCGCCGACGCCGATGCTGCCTTGCAGGAGCTGGGCAGCGATCAGGTCGCCTTCGGCTACCTGACGGCGACCGTCACCGTCATGGACGCGGACGCCGCCGTTGCCGACGAGAAGCTGCGCATGGTGGAGCGCGTCATCCAGGGGCGCGGCTTCGTCACCATCCCCGAAACGCTCAACGCCGTGGATGCGTGGCTGTCGTCCATTCCGGGCAACGCATACGCCAATGTCCGCCAGCCCATCGTCTCGACGCTGAACCTGGCGCACATGATGCCGGTGTCGGCGGTATGGGCCGGCCAGGAACGCAATGCGCATCTCGATGGGCCGCCGCTGATCGTCACGCGCACAGACGGCGCCACGCCGTTCCGGCTGGTGACGCACATCGGCGACGTGGGCAACACGCTGGTGGTTGGCCCCATCGGCATGGGCAAGTCGGTGCTGCTGGCGACGATGGCGATGCAGTTCCGCCGCTATCGCGGCTCGCGCATCTTCGCCTTCGACATGGGGCGCTCGATCCGCGCGGCCATCCTGGGCATGGGCGGCGAGCACTACGACCTGGGCGCGGACGACGAGATCGCCTTCCAGCCGCTGGCGCGCATCGACCGAGAGGGCTACCGCACCTGGGCCAGCGAATGGGTGGAAGGCCGCCTGCTGCACGAAGGCGCGGCCGTCGGCCCGGACGAGAAGGCGGCCATCTGGTCTGCGCTGGGGAGCCTGGCCAGCGCGCCGGTGGAGCAGCGCACGCTCACGGGCCTGACGGCCTTGCTGCAATCGAACACCTTGCGCCAGGCACTCGCGCCCTACGTCCTGGGCGGCGCGCACGGCAGGCTGCTGGATGCCGACCACGACCGCCTCGGCACATCCGACGTGCAGGCGTTCGAGATGGAGGAGCTGATGCACAGCAAGGCTGCTGTGCTCGCGGTGCTGCGCTACCTGTTCGCGCGCTTCGAGGAGCGGCTGGATGGTGCGCCCACGCTGCTGATCCTCGATGAAGCCTGGCTGTTCCTCGATGACCCGGTGTTTGCGGCGCGCATCCGCCAGTGGCTCAAGACGCTGCGCAAGAAGAACGTCAGTGTCATCTTCGCCACGCAGTCGCTCGCGGACGTGAAGGATTCGGCCATCGCGCCGGCCATCATCGAAAGCTGCGCGAGCCGGATTTTCTTGCCGAACCCGCAAGCGACCGAACCGCAGATTCGCGCGATCTACGAGGGCTTCGGCCTCAACAGCCGGCAGATCGAGATCGTCGCCACCGCGCAGCCCAAGCGCGACTACTACTACCAATCCCGCCTCGGCAACCGCGTGTTCGACCTCGACCTGGGGCCGGCGACGCTGGCCTTCGCGGGTGCTTCCACGCCGCAAGACCAGCGCGCCATTGATGAGGTTCTTGGCCGCGTGCCGCAGGACGCCGGCGTGCCCGGCTTCGCGGGCGCCTGGCTGCGCCATCGCGGCCTCGATTGGGCGGCCGACCTGCTGCCCTCGTTCCCCGGCTACGCGCCGGGTTCCCTCCGTACCGCTGACCACCCCCAGGAGAACCAACTATGAAATTGCATACCCCCAAGCTCGCCGCGTTGACCGCCGCCTGCGTGCTCGCATTCGGCATCGCGCAACCCGCCCACGCCTTGTTCGGCGTCGGCGACATCGTGCTCGACCCGACCAATCTGGTGCAGAACACGCTCACCGCCGTTCGCACGCTGGAGCAGATCAATAACCAGATCCAGCAACTCCAGCACGAAGCGCAGATGCTCATTAACCAGGCGCGCAACCTGGCCAGCCTGCCGTCCAGCGTGGTCGGCCAGTTGCGCGCGAACCTGGCGACCACCCAGCGACTGATCGCGCAGGCCAAGGGCTTGGCCTACGAAGTGACAAGCATCGACCGCGAATTCGTGCGCCTGTATCCCGAGAAGTACGCCGCCACGGTGAGCGGCAATCAGATGTACCTCGATGCGCAGGAGCGTTGGAAGAACACGCTCAACGGCCTGCAAACGACCATGCAGATGCAGGCCCAGGCGTCGCAGAACCTGAGCGACGACGAAAGCGTGCTGGCCGACCTCGTGGGCAAGAGCCAGTCGGCCGAGGGCGCGCTGCAAGCGATGCAGGCCATGAACCAGTTGCTGGCCTTGCAGGCCAAGCAGTCGATCCAGACGCAGCGGCTCCAGATCACGCAAGACCGCGCGGCCTCGCTGGAACTGGCGCGGCAGGCGGCGGCCACGGAGCGCGGGCGCGAAGTGACGCGCCGCTTCCTGGGCGAAGGCACGCCGTACACGCCGCAGCCCGTCAATTTCTACAACCGCTGACGGAGGCTGCCATGCAACGCACGCCCGTCGTGTTTGCTTTCGCCATTCATGCGCTGGTGCTGGCCGGCTGTGACCGGCCGCAGCAAGTGTCGGTGAATGCGCTCGCCGCCGACCCGGCCCGGTTGCACGCGCTGCGCGCGCAGTGCCGCGCGGGCGCGCACGACGGCGCGTTTTGCGCGCAGGTGGCACAGGCCGACCTGCGGCGCTTTCTCTCCGGCCAGGCCGGGCCGAATGAGTACCAGACGCTGGCCGACCTGCCGCCGATCCCGCCCAGCTTCGATGAACCCGCCGATGGCAGCGCGGCAATCGCTCTGCCTGGGCAGGAGGACTCGCCATGAACGACGTGACGGTCATCGACCGCTTCCTCGACACCTTCTCGCGCTACATCGACTCGGGCTTTGGCCTGTTGCACGGCGAAGTGGCGTTTCTGACCGCCACGCTGATCGTCATCGACATGACGCTCGCCGGGCTGTTCTGGGCGATGAGCCATGCCACCGGCCAGGGCGAGGACGTGATCGCCAAGCTGATCCGCAAGGTGCTGTACGTCGGCGCCTTCGCCTACATCATCGGCAACTTCAACTGGTTGGCTGGCATCGTGTTCCGCTCCTTCGCCGGGCTGGGCCTGACGGCCAGCGGCTCGACCCTGAGCATGGAGAACTTCCTGCAACCGGGCCGGCTGGCGAAGGTCGGCATCGACGCCGGTGCGCCGATCCTGAAACAGATCGGCGACATGGCGGGCTTCCCCGAAGTCTTCGTGAACATCACGCCCATCGTCGTGATGTTCCTCGCTTGGCTGATCGTCCTGCTGTGCTTCTTCGTGCTGGCGATCCAGCTTTTCATCACGCTGATCGAGTTCAAGCTGACCACGCTTGCCGGCTTCGTGCTGGTGCCGTTCGCGCTCTGGAACAAGACCGCATTTCTCGCCGAGAAGGTGCTGGGCAACGTGGTGTCGTCCGGCATCAAGGTGCTGGTGCTGGCGGTGATCGTGGGCATCGGCTCGGGCCTGTTCGCCGAGTTTCAGGTACAGCCCGCCGAACCATCCATCGACCACTCCGTGGTCGTGATGCTGGCCTCGCTGACGCTGCTGGCCTTGGGCATCTTCGGGCCGGGCATTGCAACCGGGCTGGTGTCCGGCAGCCCGCAGCTCGGCGCAGGTGCGATGGCCGGTGCGGCGCTGGGCGCGGCCGGCGCTGCTGTTGCCGTGGGCGCTGCGGCTACGGGCGTCGGCGGCGCAGTCGCCGCCGGGGCGCGCATGGCGCCCGCAGCCGCCAAGCTGGCCGGTAGCGGAGCGCGTGCCGCCACTGGGGCCGCCAGCAGCGCGCGGTCGGCGTTTCAGGCGGGTTCTGCATCCGCCGGCGGCGGCCTCAAGGGCGCTGCCGCTGGTGTCGGCAATGTCGCCAAGACCGGCGCGCAGGCGACCGGGCAGAAGGTGGCTGAGGGCGCGCGCTCGATGAAGGAGCGTGTCGCCGCCGCCTTCCGGCCCGATGACGCCGGATCGGCGTCAGGGGGCGGTGCCGCACAGGCTGCAAACGAGCCAACCCCATCCACCGCGCAACCCGCCTGGGCCAAGCGCCTGCATCGCAGGCAGCAGCTCACCCATGCCGCGACGACCGCCGCCCACACGCTGCGCGGCGGCGATGGCGGCAGCTCCAGCCAAGGCCCGAGCCTGCGCGATTCCGATTCCTGATCTTCAAGGAGAACTCCCATGCGATTCAAACGACCGCAGGTGCGCTACGCCGATACGCCACAGCCTGCTACTCCGTATCAATCCGCCGCCCAGGTTTGGGACGAGCGCATCGGCTCGGCCCGCGTGCAGGCCAGAAACTGGCGCTTCATGGCCTTTGGCTGCCTCACGCTGGCCGTGCTGATGGCGGGCGGCCTAGTCTGGCGCTCGGCGCAGTCCATCGTCACGCCCTACGTTATCGAGGTGGACAACGCGGGCCAGGTGCGCGCTGTCGGCGAGGCCGCCACGCCCTACAAGCCCAGCGATGCGCAGATCGCCTACCACCTGGGCCGCTTCATCGGCCTGGTGCGCTCGCTGTCCATCGACCCCATCGTGGTGCGGCAGAACTGGCTCGATGCCTACGACTACACGACCGACAAAGGCGCGGTCGTGCTCAACGAGTACGCCCGCACGAATGACCCGTTCGCGCGCATCGGCAAGGAGTCGGTGACGGTGCAGATCACCAGCGTGACCCGCGCCAGCGACACGTCTTTCAACGTGCGCTGGACGGAAACGCGCTTCGTCAATGGCGCGCTGGATCGCACCGAACGCTGGAACGCGGTGATTTCCACGGTGCTGCAAACCCCGCGCACCGAGCAGCGTCTGCGCAAGAACCCCCTGGGCATCTACGTCAACGGGCTGTCGTGGAGCCGCGAACTGGAAGCTAACGAAGGAGCAAAACCATGAATGATCTTTTCCGTAAATCCGCCTTGCCGATCATGTTGCTTGCCCTCGCGGGCTGCGCCACGCAGGGCAAGCCGCCGCCGTCCATTTCGCTCGATGAGCCGGCGCAGGCGCAGCCGCTGCCGGAGCCGCCTGCGCCTGTGGAAGTGGTGGCCGTGCCGCAGGTGCTGCCGATGCCGGCGCAGATGAAACCTGTGCCGGATGCCAAGCCCACGCCGGAACCCGCCGATGAAACCGTGCGTGTGTCCCGCGCCAACGCCGAGGCGCGCATTGCGCCCACGCGCGAGGGCTACGTCAACGCGATCCAGGTCTGGCCCTTCACCGATGGCGCGCTGTATCAGGTCTATGCGGCCGTGGGCCGCGTGACGGTGATCGCGCTCCAGCCCGGCGAGGAACTGGTGACGGTGGCCGCTGGCGATACCGTGCGCTGGATCGTCGGAGACGCATCGAGCGGCAGCGGTGATGCCTTGCGCGTCAATGTGATGGTCAAGCCGATCCGCTCGGGCCTCAAGACCAATCTGGTCATCACGACCAGCCGCAGGACGTACCTGCTGGAATTGACCTCGACCGAGAAGACCTGGATGGCATCGGTGTCCTGGGAGTACCCGAAGGACAAGATGCTGGCTTTGCAGCGCCAGTCGCAGGCGGCCAGTGCCGCCGCGCCGGTCGATGCGGGCCTGTCGCTGGAGAAGATCCGCTTTCGCTACGCGGTCAGCGGCAGCAATCCACCGTGGAAGCCGCTGCGCGCTTTCGACGATGGCGAGAAGGTCTACATCCAGTTTCCGCCGGGCATCGCCCAGGGCGAGCTGCCGCCACTGTTCGTGATCGGTGTGCAGGGCGACGGGCAACTGGTGAACTACCGTTTTCGCTCGCCGTACTACATCGTGGATCGGCTGTTCGGCGCGGCCGAGCTGCGCCTGGGCGGGGACAAGGGCGACGTGGTGCGGATCGAGCGCACGGACGGCACGCGAAGGAACTGACCATGAGCCAGGACGATTCCCCTGATCTTGCACCGCAGACGGGCAAGGTGGCGCCCGAAGCGGTGGCGCTGCGCGCCCAGCCGCGCCCGGTCACGCGCCTGAATCGGCGCACCTTGGCCATCCTCACGGGCGGCCTGTCGGTCGCCGTGCTCGGGGCCACGATCTGGTCGTTGCAGCCGCATCGGCGCGGAGCGGGCGAGCAGACCGAGCTGTACAACGTGGATCGCGTCTCGAAGTCCGAAGGGCTGGACGGCCTGCCTTCGGACTATTCCAAGCTGCCGCCGAAGGTGCCCGAGCTGGGGCCACCGCTGCCGGGCGATCTCGGCCCGGCCATCGTGAAGTCGCAGCAGCCGGTGACGCCGACGTATGCGCCACCGGGCCACGACCCGGAGGATGCGCGACGCAAGGAGGCTGACGCGGCGGCGGGTTCATCGGTGTTCTTCCGCTCGGGCAACCAAGGCAAGGCCACCGCGCCGGTCACGGCGCAAGCCGCTGCGGCTGCACCTGGCAGCGCCTTGGCCGGCTTCGACCCGCTGGCCGCCGGGCCGGCCTCGACAGCAGCGCAGCCCGCCGACCCGACCGCTGTGCAGAATCGACAAGACCAGAAAGAGGCGTTCCTGAAAGGCGGCTCTACGGAAACCCGCAATTCCGGGAATCTGAAAATGCCGTCCTCGCCGTATCAGGTGATGGCCGGGACGGTGATCGCTGGCGCGCTGGTGACAGGCATCAAGTCCGATCTTCCGGGCGACGTGATCGCCACGGTGACGGAGCCGGTCTACGACACGGCCACGGGCAAGTTCCTGCTGATTCCGCAGGGCTCGCGCATCCTGGGCCGCTACAACAGCCAGGTCAGCTATGGACAGAGCCGGGTGCAGGTGGTTTGGAACCGCATCATCCTGCCGGACACGTCCTCGCTGACGCTGGACAACCTCGTCGGCACCGATCCGGCCGGCTATTCGGGCCTGGAAGACGGTGTGGACTACCACTGGAGCCGCATCGTCGCCGGTGCGGCGCTGACGACGCTGCTGGGCATCGGCGCCGAGTTGGCCGCGCCGGAGAACCGGCAGGACGGCAACCGCATCGTGATCGCCGGGCGCGACAGCGCACAGGACAGCATCAACCAGGTCGGGCAGGAGATGACCCGGCGCAACATGAACATCCAGCCGACGCTGACCGAGCGGCCCGGCCTGCCGGTGCGGATCATCGCCAACCGCGATCTGGTGCTGCGTCCGTACCAGCCAATGTTCTTCCAGCGGGGAGCGATGCAATGAGCACGACCAAGAAACTGCGGCTCGGGCCACTGCCCAAGACCGAGAGCGTCAAGCTGACCTTCGCTTGCCCGGCCAGCCTGAGGGCCACCCTCGACCGCTATGCCGCGCTGCACGCGCAGGCATATGGCGAGACCGTCGATGCAACGACGCTTATCCCGCACATGCTGGAGGCGTTCATGGCGGGGGATCGGGGATTCAGGAAGGGCACGGCGACACGGAGCGCGCCAACGAAGCCGACATGATGGCGTCGCGTACCAATGGCATCCGTCGAACGCGCAGCCCCAGGCTGCGCGTTCTTCATTCTCTGGATGCCGCACGCAAAGCCTCTTGGGCTATGATGGTGCGACAGGCCCGCCGTTCCTCGGCAATCCCGCACGCTCCAGCGCGATCCGGCTTTCCCTCCCGACGCTCCTATGTGGCTCCTAGCCCACAAGGCCGCACTTCCGCAAAGTGGCCTGAAAACGAGCTAACCTACTGTCCCATATACGGTTTCAAGCTCTGCGTGATTTGCACGAAGGACTTGACACCAGAACTTTTTTGTCCCGACTGGGGACGGGCCGTACCAATGACGCTATTTTTTAGAGCTTAGAAGCTCTCCCATTCGCCATCCGCATCCGATGCCGCAGGCGTCTTGGCCGGCGCGATCTGGGGGGTGGACACCTTGGCGGCAGCCTTTGTCGGTGTGGGCTTGGCCAGCGTCGCGCGCGCCGGCGTTGCGGCCGGTGTCTTGACTGGGGCGGGCGCTACCGCTGGCGGCGCCACGCGGGCCGGGCTGCGGGGCGCCGCGACGGCGCCATTGCCCACATTGAACACGGCCACTACCTGCGCCAGGCGCTGCGCCTGTTCATGCAGGGCGGCGGCGGCGGCACTGGACTCTTCCACCAGCGCGGCATTTTGCTGCGTCATCTGGTCCAGGTTCGCCACGGCCTGGTTCACCTGGCCGATGCCGTCGCGCTGCTCGGTGGACGAAGCGGTGATCTCGCCGATCAGGTCGCTCACGCGGCGCACGCTGTGCACGATGTCCTGCATGCTCTGGCCGGCCTGCTCCACCTGGGCTGAGCCCGATTGCACGTTGTCCACGCTGGTGGTGATGAGCTGCTTGATCTCCTTGGCGGCCTCGGCGCTGCGCTGCGCCAGGCTGCGCACTTCGCCCGCCACCACGGCAAAGCCGCGGCCCTGCTCGCCCGCGCGTGCGGCTTCCACGGCGGCGTTCAGCGCCAGGATGTTGGTCTGGAAGGCAATGCCATCGATCACACCGATGATGTCGGCGATCTTGCGGCTGGATTCGGTGATCTGCTGCATGCTGGTGACCACCTGGCCCACCACTTCGCCGCCACGCTCTGCGGCCTGCGCGGCGTTGGCGGCGAGTTGGTTGGCCTGGCGCGCGGTGTCGGCCGACTGGGTGACGGTGGCGGTGAGCTCTTCCATGCTGGCGGCCGTCTCTTCGAGGTTGGCCGCGGTCTGCTCGGTTCGCGCAGACAGGTCGTGGTTGCCCGTGGCGATCTGGCTGGACGCCGCCGAGACCGATTCCACGCCCGAGCGCACTTCGCCCACCACGCCGCGCAGACGTGCTCCCATGGCCGACAGCGAGCGCAGCAAGTGGCCCAGTTCGTCACGACGGTCATCGTGCACGTCTTGCGTCAAGTCGCCACCGGCAATCGCGTTAGCCAGCCCCACGGCCCGCTCCAGGGGATGCGTGATGGAGCGCACGAGCAGATTCGCCAGCACCAGGCCCAAGACCACCACCACCGCGGCGATGCCCGCGCCCATCCACATGGCGCGCTGGCGCAAGGCCTGGGCCTCTTGCTTGGCGGCGTCGCGCTGCCGTTCTTGCAGTTGGACGAAGGCGTCCTGTTCGCCCACATAGCGCTCCACGGCGGGCAGCAGTTTGCTGTCCACCAGGGTCAGCGTGCGGGCGAAGTCGCCTTCGGCCCGGGCCTTGGTGGCCTCCGCCAGCGCGTCCAGCACCACCTTGCGGGCGGCGGCCACGCGTTCCATCTGGGCCTTGTCCTCCGCAGAGGAGGCCACAGCCTCCACCTGTTTTTGCAGGGCATTGATGGCCTCGATCCCCTGCTTGGCTTTCTTCTGCAGGCCCGACGCCAGGGTCTCGTCGGCCGAGGCCAGCGCGCTCACGGACTGGTCCACGGCCAGCGTGGTCAGCCCTTTCCAGCGCAGGGCCAGGCTGATGCGGTCTTCGTTGGCCTGCACGATGCGCGCCGCCTCATCATCGAGCTGGGCGGTGTAGGCCAACAGGCCCGCCAGCAAAAGCAGCATGGAGACCAGCAGCCCCAGGACGAGTCCCCACAGTTTGCGGGCGACGGGCAAATGGTTGAAATTCATGTTCTACGCAATCAAGGGCGCCAGGCGCCGTGGGCTGTTGAGGGCCGTGCTGCGATTGGTCGGCAGCAAGGGTAAACCCCCATATTGTCTCATTTACACACATTTAATTACAAACTATCGATCACCGACGCCTCACAACGCCTTTGTCACCCGGTTGTAACCACCACGACAACATGCCCTGCTGGCTCCCCCTAAAATGAAATCGTGTCCATCCTCCTCAATGCCGACCTCCACTGCCACTCCGTGGTGTCTGACGGCACCCTCACACCCGAAGCGCTGGCAGCCCGTGCGCATGCCAACGGTGTAGCGCTGTGGGCGCTGACGGACCATGACGAGATCGGCGGCCAGCACCGCGCCGCCGCCGCCGCGCACGCGCTGGGCATGGACTACCTCACGGGCACAGAGATCTCGGTCACCTTCGCCGACACCACGGTGCATATCGTGGGACTGGGGTTCGACCCGGACAATGCACAACTCGCCCAGGGCCTCGCGGCCACGCGCGGCGGGCGCAGCGAACGGGCACAGGAGATGGCGCAGCAACTCGCGCACGTGGGTATCCGCGGCGCATTCGAAGGGGCGTTGCGCTACGCGGGCAACCCCGAACTGATCTCGCGCACGCACTTTGCCCGCTTCCTCGTGGAGACTGGCGTGTGCCACGACACCTCCGAAGTGTTCCGGCGCTTTCTCACCGAGGGCAACCCCGGCTACGTACCCCACCGCTGGGCCACGCTGGGCAATGCGGTGCGCTGGATCCGCGAGGCCGGCGGCATGGCCGTGATCGCCCATCCTGCACGCTACCGATTCACGGCGAATGAGGAATACGCCTTGTTTTCCGAGTTCAAGCAGCACGGCGGCCAGGGCGTGGAAGTGGTGACCGGCAGCCATACGCCATCCGAATATCCCGTGTACGCCGCCATGGCGCAGGAGTTCGGCATGGCCGCCTCGCGCGGCAGCGACTTCCACAGCCCGAACGAATCACACACCGATCTGGGCGCCCTGCCGGATTTGCCAGGCCAGCTCACCCCCGTGTGGGAGCTGTTGTCCGATCGCATCCTGCGCGCCCCCCGCACCACTGCCGGCTGACCGCCGCGCCCCTCCATGGCCCAATATTTCGAGATCTACGCCGACAACCCGCAGCCGCGCCTGCTCAAGCAGGCCGCCACGCTGCTGGCGAGCGGCGGCATCCTGGCCGTGCCCACCGACTCCAGCTACGCGCTGGTCTGCCGCCTGGACGACAAGGACGCCGTGGACCGGATTCGTCGTATTCGGCAGATCAACGACAAGCACCACCTCACTCTGCTGTGCCGCGACCTGTCGGAGCTGGCCAATTACGCGCATGTGGACAACCGCCAATATCGCCTGCTGAAGTTGGCCACGCCGGGGCCTTACACCTTCATCCTGGACGCCACCAAGGAAGTGCCGCGCCGCGTGAGCCATCCGCAGCGCAAAACCATCGGCCTGCGCGTGCCCGACCGCAAGGGCCTGCAGATGCTGCTGGAGCTGCACGGCGCGCCGCTGCTGGCCACCACACTGATCCCAGCGGGCGAAAGCGAGCCGCTGAACGACCCGCAGGAGATCCGCGAGCGCTTTGAAAAGCAGCTCGATGGCATCCTCGACGCGGGCGGCTGCCCGCTGGAGCCCACCACGGTACTGGACCTCACGCCCATGAATACCGGCGGCGACCCCATCGTGGTGCGCGAAGGTGGCGGCAGCCTGGCCAAGCTGGGGCTTTAAGGGCACGCGCCCGGGCTTGGTGCGTGCCACAGCGGCGAAATACGCCCGACGAAAGAATCAGAACGTTTCAGGCCTCTAGCACCCATCCAGCAAGCGCCAACAGCTACCAAAATAGTAGCAATCAGTCACACCGCCACCAGCCGGCGCAGCCATTGCAGCAGCACCTGCGGCAGTTCCTCGGGCCGCGGCAGCAGCGCGTAGTGATGGGCACCGAACACCATGGGCAGATAGCGGGCCGCCTGGCGATCGATGGTCAGGCAAAACGGCGCAATGCCTTGCAGCCGCGCCTCGGTCACGGCCTGACGCATGTCCTCCAGTCCATAGCGGCCTTCATAGGCGTCGATGTCGTTGGGCTTGCCATCGGACAGCAGCAACAGCAGGCGGTGCGCGGCCGGCTGGCGCATCAGCGTGCTGGTGGCATGGCGCAGCGCGGCGCCGGCGCGCGTGTAGTGCTCGGGCTCCAGACCGGCGATGCGCAGCGCAGCGTCCCGCCCGTAGGGCTGGTCAAAACGCTTGACGTTGCGCACCACCACCCCCTGCGGCCCCTCGCCGGAGAACGCCTGCACCGCAAACGGCGCGCCCATGCCGTCCAGCGCCATGCTCACCAGCAGCAGCGCCTCACGCGCTACGTCAACCACCCGCCGGCCCGGCGCCACCCAGCCGTCGGTGGAGCCGCTCACATCCATGAGTACCAGCACCGCCAGGTCGCGGTGCAGGCGGCGCTCGCTGCGGTACAGGCGCTGGGGCAGCGGCAGGCCCGCGGCAAAGTCTGCGCGCGCCTCGATGCAAGCCTCCAGATCGATCTCGTCGCCGTCGAGCTGGCGGCGCACGGCCACGCGGCGGCTGCGCAATAGCTCGAACCGCCTGCGCACGGCGTGCAGCATGGCCCGGCGCTCATGCAGCGTGGCTTCCAACCAATCGGGCGCGCCCGGGGCTGCGTCGTGCACCCACACGGCGGCGCCGGGGCGGCGGTAGCTGCCGCTGGCGCCGTCCCACTCGGGGTAGTACAGAACGTCGACGCCCGGCGCGGCGGCCGCACCGCCGCCCGCCCGCGCCTGGCGCGCCAGATGCTCCGGCGGGTCATCGGACAGCAGCACCTCCTTGGGACGGCCGGGCGTGGCCACGAGGCGCGCCTCGGGCAGTTCGGACAGCGCATCGGCGAACTCCTCCGCCGCCGTGCTGGCGTCGCGGTCGCTCGGGCGCTGCATGCCCATGGGGTCCGCGGCCTGCTCGTGCGGCTGGGCGGTCTGCACCATCCATGCACCGGGACCGTTCGCGTCGTCCTCATCGGGAAGCGCCTGGCGCACCTGCGGACGGCGCGCCAGACGGGCAGCATGGGTCGTGCCAGAGGCATCCTCTGCGCCGTCCGCCGTGGCGTGCGCAGGCGCGGGGGTAGCCGGCGTGCGCAGCTCGCCCAGCCACTCGTCGACCATGCACCAGCGCTGCTGGCGCGCTGGGGCCGCGGCCGGACGCAGGCGCGAAGCGAGGGCACGTGCATGCGCCAGCACCTGTGGCGCCTGGGCCGGCAGCGATGGCATCAGGCCGGGAGGCCCGGCGCCCGCGGGGGGGCCGGCCAGCAGGGCGTGCACCAGCGACTCCAGGGGTTGCAGGTGCGGCGGCAGCGCTGCCACGGCCGGGCGCGCAGCCAGCATGGCCTGCCGCAGGCGCGCCAGTGGCGCGGCCATGCCCGGCAGGCGCAGGGCCAGCGCGTGGTCGGCGGCATGGGCTTCAAGCAGTGCAAACAACCCCCGCTCGAAACCGTCCGCCGCCTGGGCAGCGTATGCCGGCGCCCCCCGCACTGCGCGCATACCGTGCATCAGCGCGAGCGTGCGGTAGCGTTCGTCGGCGGGGAGCGCGCCTTCCTTCCCCGCTTGCGCACCGGGTATATCCGTCAGCGCGGGGGGCAGCCACAGGTTGGCGCCGTCGGTAGCGGGCACGGCGTCGCGCTGGCTGGGGGCCTCTGCACGCTGCATCCAGCGCGAGAGGAAGGTAGGCGGCGCAGGCGGTTGCGCCGCGCGCAGCTGCAGGCGGATGCCCAGCGCGGCGCTTACCAGCAGGTCCAGGCGCGGCGCCACATCGGCCAGATGCAGCCGGGGTGGGCCGGCCGGCGGGGGGCGGTGGCGGCGCCACAGCGCCTGGGCATAGATCGTGGCATGTCGCGCCGCGTCGGTGATGACGTCCTCGGCCTCGGCCATGGTCAGACGAAGGTGGCGTCGACAAGGTCGCGCATGGCGCCCACCAGCGATGCCTCGTCCGACAGCGGCGCCACGATGGCGTGCAGGCAGGCGCGGCGCAGGTCCACGCCGCGCACCGCCAGCTGCGCGGCCGCCACCAGCAGCCGCGTACTGGGCACCTCGGCCAAGCCACGGTCCTGCAGTGCGCGCAGCCGCGTGGCAAGCTGCACCAGCGCGCGCGCCTCGGGCTCGGCAATACCGCTTTCCTGCGCGACGATGCGCGCCTCTACCTCAGGCGCGGGAAAGCCGAAGTCCAGCGCCACGAAGCGCTGGCGCGTGCTGGGCTTCAGGTCCTTGAGCATGCGCTGGTAGCCGGGGTTGTATGACACGATGAGCCCGAAACCGGGCGCGGCCTCGACCACCTCGCCCGTCTTGTCGATGGGCAGAATGCGCCGGTGGTCGGTGAGCGGGTGCAATACCACCACCGTGTCCTGCCGCGCCTCCACCACTTCGTCCAGGTAGCACAGCGCGCCCTCGCGCACAGCGCGGGTCAGCGGCCCGTCGTGCCACACGGTGCCGCTGCCCTGGATGAGGAAGCGGCCGATCAGGTCGCTGGCGCTCAGGTCGTCATGGCAGGCGATGGTGATGAGCGGGCGCTTCAGGCGCCAGGCCATGTGCTCTACGAAGCGCGTCTTGCCGCAACCTGTGGGTCCCTTGAGCATGACGGCCAGGCCCTGTGCGTGGCACTGCGCGAAGACCTCGATCTCGTCGCCGCTGGGCAGGTAATAGGGGGGCTCCGGCGCAGGGGACGTTGCCGGGCGGGCCATCCCCGCCCCGCCCTGTAGATCAAATCGCTGCAGCACGGTGCGTATCGAGGGGACGGTCCACCGGATCGCTGGCGCTGACCCCCAGCCGCAGCGGGTGGCGGAAGAAATCGATGATGAACAACGCAACGCCAATCGCGAAGATGGACGCAGTGATGACCAGCATGACAAAGTGCACCTGGATCTTGAGTTGCGCATCCAGGTAGCCCATGCCCATGATGCGCTCCAGGTACACCTGCCCAATGCCCGCGGTGGCGAACGACAGCGTCATGCCGAACATGCCCGCCAGCTGCATCCAGAACGACAGGTAGCCCATGGCGGTGCCTTCCTCGGGCCTGCGTGTGAGGGCCGGCTGCGCATAGCTGATCATGGCCATCACGATCATCGCGTAGGCTCCGTAGAACGCCGCGTGCCCGTGCATGGCGGTAATGAGGGTGCCGTGCGTCCACTTGTTCACGCTGGGGAAAGTGTGGGCCAGGCCCAGCAGGCCGGCACCGAACAGCGTGAACACGGCGCTGCCCACCGTCCAGTGCAGCGCCAGCTTGTTGGGGTGGGCCATGCCCGAGCGGCGCATGGCGAAGTAGGCATACATGGCCATGCCCACCAGGGCCACGGGCTCCAGTGCGCTGAAGAAACCCCCGATGGGCAGCCAGTACTGCGGCACGCCCACCCAGTAATAGTGGTGCGCCGTACCCAGGATGCCGGCAATGAACACCAGCCCCACGATGACATAGAGCCACTTTTCCATCACCTCGCGGTCTGCGCCCGACAGGCGGATCAGCAGGTACGCGAGGAAGCCGCCCTGGATCATCTCCCACACGCCTTCCACCCACAGGTGGATGGTCCACCACCGGTAGAAGATGGCCACGGTGTAGTTGTGAAACTCCAGCAACGCCGGAAGGTACAGCACCGCCGCCAGGCCCAGGCCGCCCAGCAGCACACCCTCCGGTGTCGTGAAACGGCCGGACTTGCGGATCGTCATGCCGACGTTGTAGAGGAACATGAGCATCACGATCACGATCACGATCTTGGAGGGCAGCGGCTGCTCCAGCAGCTTGTTGCCCGTGCCCCAGCGGAACAGGTAGCCCACTACCGTGGCCACGCCCATCACCGTCCACAGCACGAGCTGGATGTAGGCCAGCCGTGTGCTGTGCAGTTCGGTGCGCGACTCGTCGGGCACCATCCAGTACGTGGCCCCCATGAAGCCGCACAACACCCAGACGATCAGGATGTTGGTATGGATCATCTTGGTCACGTCGAACGGCAGGATGTACAGCAACGGGTCCGGCCCCAGGTACTTGGTGGCCGACAGCAGGCCGAACACCAGCTGCAGCCCGAACAGGGCCACGGCCACGGCGAAATACCAGTAGGCGACGGATTGGGACTTGTATCTCATGGCGGACTCCGGCGATGGCTGCGGGCGTGCTTACTTCATGGACATCAGGTAGGCCACGAGCTGGTCGATCTGCTCGGCCGTGAGGTCCTTGGCGTAGGTCGTGGGCATGAAAGAGGTCCCATCAGCCGAGTACATGGGCCCGGGCACCAGGTGCGCACTGGGCGAAACGATGGACTCATGCAAGTAGGCCGCCACATCCTTGGCCTGGCCCTTGTAGTCGGCCGAGCCCAGCAGTGCCTCGGTGCGGCCCTTCACACCTGCGAGGGACGGCCCGGCCATATTCACGCCGGGCGCGGTGGAGTGGCAGGCGGTGCAGGCGGGCGTGGCCGTGCGGAATACCCGCTCGCCCAGGGCAATCGGGTCTTCGTTGCCCGACAGCGGGCGCGCACCGGGGGGCGCAGCGATGCCGCCCCGTTCGATCTTCGCGTCGTCCGCCTGCTGCGCGGCGCTGCGGTCAGCCCCCGGCAGTGTGGAGCCCGTCACGAGGATGGGCCGCGGCGGCCATCCCTGGTTGTCCACGTTGCTGACCCAGTCGAAGAAGGCGATGAGTCCGGCAATGTCCTCGTCGCTCAGGTCTTGCTTGGGCATCAGGCGACGGTGGCGCTGCTCGTCGTAGAACTTGGAAGGATCCTTCAGGTAAGCCTTCAGATAAGCCTCGCCGCGCAGCTTGGTGATCTTGGTCAGATCGGGCGCGTAGTAGGCGCCTTCGCCAAAGATGGTGTGGCAGTTGATGCAGTTGTTCTTGTGCCAGACATCCTTGCCGTGCACAACCGCAGGAGTAATGGACTCGGCATTGGTCAGCGCATCGAACTTGCGGTGGCTGTCAAAAGTGAGGAGGAGGAACACCGCCGCCGAGAGGCCCGTGGCGACGATGGCGAAAAGACGCGTCTGGCGCTTGTTCATGGAGCCCTCCCTTTCACACGCCGATGCCAGACCAGTACATGACGGCCATGGTGCCGGCGTAGACCATGGCCACGACCATCAGCAGCACCACGACGAGCGCAAACACCTTCACAGGCAGATACCAGGCATGCATGGGGTGGCCTCCTCTAGCTTGTTGTTTGGGCCGGCGCGCCGTGGGAGCGCGCGCCACTGCCGTGCATGATGACGGCCTGTCCAGCATGCGGCTGTCGGACAACTGCCCGTGCGCTGTCAGACAGGAAGCCGCGGCGCGCATGGGCGACAATCGGCGGGTGCCCATGACCGACCTTATCCAGACCGTCCTCATCTACGCCCTGCCGGTGCTGTTTGCCATCACCGTGCACGAAGCCGCGCACGGCTATGCCGCCCGGCACTTTGGCGACAACACCGCGCTGATGATGGGCCGTATCACGCTCAACCCCCTCAAGCACATCGACCCGGTGGGCACCGTGCTCATGCCGCTGCTGCTGTATTTCGCCACCTCGGGGGCGTTTCTGTTTGGCTATGCCAAGCCCGTGCCGGTGAACTTCAGCCAACTGCGCCACCCCAAGCGCGACATGATCTGGGTGGCGCTGGCGGGTCCCGCATCCAACTTCATCCAGGCCATCGGCTGGGCGCTGCTGCTGGTCGCGCTGGTCGCCACCGGCACTCAGGAGCGCTTCTTCCTGGAGATGGCGCGCGCCGGCATTGCCGTCAACCTCGTGATGTGGGCGTTCAACCTGTTTCCGCTGCCACCCCTGGACGGGGGGCGCATCCTCGTCGGCCTGCTGCCGTGGAAGCAAGCCCATTTTCTCTCGCGCCTCGAACCCTACGGCTTCTTCATCGTGCTCGCACTGGTGGTGGCGGGCGTCGTGGGCGCGCTGTGGCTGCGCCCCCTGATGGCGTTGGGCTACAGCGCCATCAACCTCATGCTGTCGCCACTGGTCGCGGTGCTGCGCTGACCGGCTCCTTCTCTGACTTCCCTCATGCCAAAGACCATCCGCTTCCTCACCGGCATCACCCCCTCGGGCACGCCGCACCTGGGCAACTTCATGGGCTCCATCCGCCCCTCCGTGGCCGCCAGCCGCAACGCAGGCGTAGAGAGCTTCTACTTCCTGGCCGACTACCACGCCCTCATCAAGTGCCAGGAGCCCGAGCGCGTGCACCGCTCCACGCTGGAGATCGCCGCCAGCTGGCTCGCCGCCGGACTGGACCCGCAGCAGGTCACCTTCTACCGTCAGTCCGATATCCCTGAAATTCCTGAGCTGCACTGGTTGCTGACCTGCGTGACCGGCAAGGGGTTGCTCAACCGCGCCCACGCCTACAAGGCCGCACAGGACAAGAACCAGGAAGCCGGCCGCGACCTGGACGACGGCGTGAGCGCAGGGCTGTTCATGTACCCCGTGCTGATGGCGGCCGACATCCTGATGTTCAACGCCCACAAGGTGCCCGTGGGCCGCGACCAGATCCAGCACATCGAGATGGCCCGCGACATGGCGGCCAGCTTCAACCACCTCTACGGCGAACACTTCACGCTGCCCGAGGCGGCCGTCGAGGACAACGTGGCTCTGCTGCTGGGCCTGGACGGGCGCAAGATGAGCAAGAGCTACGACAACACCATTCCGCTGTTCTCGACGCGCGAGCAGTTGAGGAAGCTCATCGGCTCCATCGTCACCGACTCGCGCGCCCCTGGCGAGCCCAAGCAGGTGGAGGGCTCGGCCCTGTTCCAGATCTACCAGGCCTTCGCCACACCCGAAGAGACCGCCGCCATGCGGCGCGCCTATGCGGACGGCATCGCCTGGGGCGACGCCAAGCAGATGCTGTTCGAGCGGATCGACCGCGAAATCGCGCCCATGCGCGCGCGCTATGACGACCTGATGGCCCATCCCGAGAAGGTGGAGGCCGCCCTGCAAATCGGCGCCAAGCGCGCCCGCGCCATCGCCGCCCCCTTCCTGCAGCGCCTGCGCGCCGCCGTAGGCCTGCGCGGCCTGAGTGCCGTCGCCCCCCCCGCACCGGCCACGCAGAAGACCAGCAAGGCCGCCCTGCCAGCGTTCAAGCAATACCGCGAGGCCGACGGCAAGTTTTACTTCAAGCTGGTGGCTGCCGACGGCCGCTTGCTGCTGCAAAGCACGGGTTTCGACGCCCCGCGCGACGCCGGCCAATCCATCGCTCGGCTGCAAAAGGAAGCCGGCGCACTGCAGGCCCTGGCCCCCCTGTTGACGCCGGTGGACGGCGTGCCAGCATCAGAGGTGGAGGCGGCGCTGCTGGCTCTGGCAGCTGCGCAGGAATGAATCCCGGCGCCCGTTGCTATTATTTACATAGCTGCCGGCGCTAGCTCAGCAAGGCACCGGGGGCAAAAATAGCTCGAAATTTGGTCACAAGAGCTGGCCCCAGAAGGGACGCACCAAGAAAAAAGCCTTGCAAGCGACTGGCTTGCAAGGCTTTTTAGTTTGGCGGAGAGGGTGGGATTCGAACCCACGGTAGTGTTGCCACTACGCCTGATTTCGAGTCAGGTACATTCGACCACTCTGCCACCTCTCCTGTGTGTCGAAGCCCGCGATTCTAGCAGGAAATTTCAGACCGGCAGCGTGGCTTGGCCGCCCATGTAGGGGCGCAGCACCTCGGGAATGGTCACGCTGCCGTCCTCGTTCTGGTAGTTCTCCAGCACCGCCACCAGCGTGCGGCCCACGGCCAGGCCAGACCCGTTGAGGGTGTGCACCAGCTCGTTCTTGCCCTGCGCGTTCTTGAAGCGCGCCTGCAGGCGGCGGGCCTGGAAGGCTTCGCAGTTGCTCACCGAACTGATCTCACGGTAGGTGTTCTGGGCGGGCAGCCACACTTCCAGGTCGTAGGTCTTGGCGGCGCCAAAGCCCATGTCGCCCGTACACAGGCTCATCACGCGGTAGGGCAGGCCCAGCTTCTGCAGTACAGCCTCAGCATGGCGGGTCATTTCCTCCAGCGCCTCGTAGCTCTTGTCGGGATGCACGATCTGCACCATCTCGACCTTGTCGAACTGATGCTGGCGGATCATGCCGCGCGTGTCCCGGCCGTAGCTGCCGGCTTCCGACCGAAAGCAGGGCGTATGGGCCGTGAGCTTGAGCGGCAGCTGGGCCTCTGCCAAGACTTCGTCGCGCACGAAGTTGGTCAGGGGCACCTCGCTCGTGGGGATGAGGTACAGCTGCGCGTTGTCGGGTACGGGCTCAGCGTCCTGACCGCCCTTCTGGGCCGCGAAGAGGTCGCCCTCGAACTTGGGCAATTGGCCCGTGCCCTTGAGCGAGTCTGCATTGACGACGTAGGGCACGTAGCACTCGGTGTAGCCGTGCTCCTGGGTCTGCACGTCCAGCATGAACTGCGCCAGGGCCCGGTGCAGGCGCGCGATGCCCCCCTTCATCACCGTGAAGCGCGATCCCGAGAGCTTCACGCCCATGTCGAAGTCCAGGCCCAGCGGCTCGCCCAGGTCCACATGGTCCTTGGGGGTGAAGCCCAGGCTGCGCGGCTGTTGGCCATCGGGGCTCCAGCGGCGCACCTCCACGTTGGCGCTCTCGTCCGAGCCCACGGGCACGCTCTCGTGCGGCAGATTCGGGACGGCGGCCAGCATCGTTTGCAGTTCGCCCTGGATCTGATCTAGCCGGGTGGCAGAACCGTCCAGTTCCGCCTTGATCGCGGCCACCTGGGCTTTCGCAGCCTCGGCGGCGTCCTTCTCACCCTTGCCCATGAGCATGCCGATCTGCTTGGACAGCTGGTTGCGCTGCGACTGCAACTCCTCGGTGCGCATCTGGATGGTCTTGCGCTCGGACTCCAGGGCCTGGAACGCCTCCACATTCAGGAAGGCCTGGGGCTTCTTGCGGGTTTCCAGCCGTGCGACGGCCGATGCGAGGTCTTTGCGAAGGAGGAGGATGTCTAGCATAGGCGGCGATTTTAGTGGCGCAGCCCGGCATGCTAAGAGCGTACTGGGGCGAAAGCCGCGGCGTTTTGCGCCGATAACATGGCAATGCACCATCAATACGGGTGCATTGGCCAGGGGTCAGGAGGCAAAACCATGTTTTTCGTGTTCGGCCCTTCGGGGCAAATCTACCGGGGTGGACCGGACAAGCTGGCGCAGGTGGCGCCGGTGCGGCGCGTGCACCGCCCCCAGGCCCTGCGCACGCGCGCCCTGGACAGCGACGCGGCACCTGTTGCGACCGCAGCCCCTCCCGCCACGGCGCAGACGGCGACGCCCAAGCCCATGCGCCTGCTGGAGGCCGTATCGGCCTATGTACAGACCGAGCAGGGCCCCGCCCAGCCGCGTCAGCCGCTGTCGCGCGTGGGCGACGTGATGACCAGGGGCGCGCTCGCGGTGGCCCCCGATCAGCGGGTGAACGATGCGTGGCAGACGCTGGCCGAGCACGAAATCGCACAGGCCCCCGTGGTGAATGATCAGGGCCAAGTGGTGGGCCTGCTGCTGCGCGCCGACATGGCGCCCCTGGACCTGCTGCCCGAGCCCGGCGCGGTCAAGCAGGCCATTGAGCTCGCGCGCCGGCCGGTCTCCGAAGTGATGGTGAGTCCCGTGCCCACGGTGGCTGCGGACACGGAACTGCGCCGCGTGGCGGGCGTGCTGCTGGACACCGGCCTGCCCGGCCTGCCGGTGACGGATGAGCGCGGGTTGCTCGCGGGTTTCATCTCGCGCACCGACATCCTGCGCGCGGTGGCGGCGGACCCGCCGCTGGACCTGTGGAGTTGAGCCTCAGTCGCCGCTCGCGGGATCGGCGCTGACTTCCTCGTCGGGCAGGCGCGAGGCCAGCACCTTGTCGATGGTCTTGCCATCCATGTCCACCACCTCGAAGCGCCAGCGCTCCCATTGCACCGTGTCGGTGACCTTGGGCAGCTTGCCGGTCAGCAACATGACCATGCCGCTCAGGGTCTGGTAGCGGCCGCGGTCCTCTTCGGGAACGGTGGACAGTTGCAGGCGGTCCTTGAGTTCGGGCACGGGAATGTGGCCATCCAGCAGCCAGCTGCCGTCCTCGCGCTCCACGGCCCAAGAGGTTTCGGGGTCGCGCGGCTGGAACTCGCCCGTGATGGCCTCGATGATGTCCTGCACTGTCACGATGCCCTGCACCTCGCCGTATTCGTCAATGACGAAGGCCATCTGTACGTCGGACTGCCGGAAGTTGTCCAGCAGTTCCATGGCATTGATGGTCTCGGGCACGTACAGCGCCGTCTGCAGCGGCTGGGTCGTCAGGTCGCGCGCCTGGGCGTCGCGCACCGTGCGCGACAGCCACTGGCGCGCGTTGAGCACGCCCAGGATGTTCTCCATGCCGCCGCGCACCACCGGAAAGCGTGCATGGTCGGACTCCTCGATGCGCCGCAGGTTCTCCTCGAAGGGCTCCTCCACATCGAGGAACACCACGTCCGCGCGCGGCACCATGAGCGAGCCGATCTGCCGGTCGTCCAGGCGGAACACGTTGCGCACCATCTGGTGCTCGTGGGACTCGATCACGCCGGCACTCGTGCCCTCGGCCAGCACGGCGTGGATCTCGTCCTCCGTCACGGCACTGGCGGAATACTCCTTCACCCCCAGGGCGCGCAGCAGCCCCTCGGTGGAGATCGACAGCAGGCGCACGAAGGGCTTGGTGGCGAGCGCCAGCCAGTTGATGGGGCGCGCCACGACGCGCGCCACCGTCTCGGGGTAGCTCTGGCCCAGCCGCTTGGGTACCAGCTCGCCGACGACGATCGAGAAGTAGGTGATCAGCACCACCACCAGGCCCGTGGCCAGGTAGCCGGCCAGTTGCGGCTCCACCCCCAGGCCCAGCAGCCACTCGCGCAGCGGCTTGGCCAGGGCCGCCTCGCCCACGATGCCGTTGAGCACGCCGATCGAAGTGATGCCGATCTGGATGGTGGAGAGAAAGCGCGTGGGGTTCTCGCCCAGCTTGGCCGCGGCGATCGCCCCGCTATCGCCCTCATCGATCAGCTTCTGCAGGCGCGTCTTGCGCGCGGAGACCAGCGCCAGCTCGGACATGGCGAACACGCCATTGAGCAGGATGAGGGCGAACAGTATTGCTATTTCCATATGCAGGGGGCCCAGCGTGCCCCCACGGTGTGAAGAAGCGGAAATTGTAAAGAGGCCCACATTCTGCGGGGGATTGGCCATCCGGTGCCACATGCCCCACCCACGCCCAGGCATTGCAATATAGATGCCAAATATGCCCTTAGCGCTTATCCATCAAGCGCGAGCAGCTATCAATAATGAAGCAAAGCTGTCGCAGACAGGGTTTGTGCAGCCCCGCGACGCCCGGGCTTTAGCGGGCGAAGAAGTGCGTTCAGTGTCCGCCCGGGCCGGTTTCGGGCGTGCGCTCGGTGATCTCCAGGCCCGTGGCGGTGTCCAGCTTCAGGCCCTTGGGCAGCGGGAATTTCACGGTTTCCTCGATGCCGTCCAGCTTGCGCACGGCCACCGCGCCCAGTTCCTTGATCCGCGTGATCACGGCCTGCACCAGCACCTCGGGTGCCGACGCACCGGCCGTGAGGCCCACGCGGGAGATGCCGTCAAACCACTCGTGGCGCAGCTCGTCCACGCTGTCGATCATGTAGGCCGGCGTGCCCAGGCGCGCTGCCAGCTCACGCAGGCGGTTGCTGTTGGAGCTGGTGGGGCTGCCCACCACGATCACCAGGTCCACCTGCGGGCTGAGCAGCTTCACCGCGTCCTGGCGGTTCTGCGTGGCGTAGCAGATGTCCTGCTGCTTGGGCTCGCGGATGGAGGGAAAGCGCGCGCGCACGGCGGCGGTGATTTCGGCCGCGTCGTCCACGCTGAGCGTGGTCTGCGTGACCACGGCCAGCTTCTCGGTCTGCGCGGGCTGCACACGGGCCACGTCGGCCACGTCTTCCACCAGGTGGATGCCATGGTCCAACTGGCCCATGGTGCCCTCTACCTCTGGGTGCCCCTTGTGGCCGATCATGATGAACTCGTAGCCTTCCTTGGCCAGCTTGGCCACCTCGACATGCACCTTGGTCACCAGCGGACAGGTGGCGTCGAAGATGGTGAAACCCCGCGCGCGCGCCTCGTCCTGAACAGCGCGGCTCACGCCGTGGGCCGAGAAGATCAGCGTGGCGCCGGGCGGCACCTCGTCCAGGTCCTCGATGAAGATCGCGCCCTTGGCCTTCAGGTCGTTCACCACGTAGGTGTTGTGCACGATCTCGTGGCGCACGTAGATGGGCGCGCCGAACTTGGCAATGGCGCGCTCGACGATCTCGATGGCCCGGTCCACCCCCGCGCAAAAGCCGCGCGGCTCGGCCAGAACGATTTCCTGGGGTTTTTGCATGGCGGCGTCCCGTTCAGAGCACGCCGATGAGCAGCACTTCGAAGGTGACGGGCACGCCCGCCAGCGGGTGGTTGAAGTCAAAGCGCACGGCGCCGTCTTCGCGCACCTCCAGCACCACGCCGGCGTACTGGCCCGTGCCGTCGGGCGTGGGGAACTGCACCACGTCGCCCACGGTGTATTCCTCGTGGGGGTCGCCCAGCTCGTTCAGCAGCTTCTTGGCCACCCATTGCTGCATGTCGGGGTTGCGCTCGCCGAAAGCCTCGCCCGCGGCCAGCTCGAACGTGGCGCGCGCACCCTCGGGCAGGTCGATCAGGCGCTGCTCCAGCGCGGGCGAAAGCTCGCCCGTGCCGACCGACAGCGTGGCGGGCTTGTCCTCGAAGGTATTGATCACGTCACCCGCTGGGCCGGCCAGGCGGTAGTGCAGCGTGAGGAACGAGCCCTGTTGCACAGTGGGCACGGAGGACGAGGATGCGAAGGCGTCTGCGGTCATGAAAGCTCTCGATAAACTGCCGGCATTGTAGAAAACCGGGCAAGCCCCCACGGCCGTATGCCGGGGCGGCGCCCACCGCGCCATGCCCCTCAAAGACCTGCCGCTGGATGCCCAGCCCCGCGAAAAGCTGCTCGCACGCGGCCCCGCAGCACTGTCCGACGCCGAACTGCTGGCCATCCTGCTGCGCACGGGCCTGGCGGGCAAGGGCGTGCTGCAGCTGGCCCAGGAGCTGCTGGATGATCCCGTGCGCGACCCCGCCACGGGCCGCAGCGCCGGCGGCGGCTTTGGCGGCATTGCCGGGCTGCTGCACGCCAGCAGCCAGGACCTGCAGCGCATCAAGGGCCTGGGCCCCGCCAAGCGCGCCGAGCTGATGGCCGTGCTGGAACTCGCCCGCCGCGCCATGGCCCAGCAGCTGCGCGAGCGCGAGGTGTTCGACTCGCCGCAGGCCGTCCAGCACTACCTGCAGCTGCACCTGGCGGGGCGCACGCACGAGGTGTTCGCCGTGCTGTTCCTGGACAGCGGCAACCGCCTGATCGCCATGGAAGAGCTGTTCCGGGGCACGCTCACGCAGACCTCGGTCTACCCCCGAGAAGTGGTGCTGCGCGCCCTGCACCACCATGCCGCCGCCGTGGTGCTGGCGCACAACCACCCCAGCGGCAGTGTGCAGCCCAGCCGCGCCGACGAGGCGCTGACCCAGACCTTGAAGGCCGCGCTGGCGCTGGTGGACGTGCGCGTGCTCGACCATGTGATCGTGGCGCCAGGCGCGGCCCTGTCCATGGCCGAGCAAGGGCTGGTGTGAGCGCATCGGGGCGCGCGCGGCGCGTACTGGCCCAGGCGCTGCTGCTGGCCATGGCAGGCTGCGCCCCGCTGGCCACGCGCCTGCCGCCCCCGCAGCCGCCGGCCCAGGCCCCGCTGCTGCGGCTCATCGGCACTGCCACCGTGCCGCCGCTCACCCGCTATGGCGGCACCACGGTGGGCGGCCTCTCCGGCATCGACTACAACGCCGCGCAAGACACCTACCTGCTCATCAGCGACGACCGCTCCAGCCATGACCCGGCGCGCATCTACACCGCCCGGCTGCGCTACGACGCCACCGCCCTCGCCCCGCCCGAATTCACCGGCGTGCATACGCTGCTGCATGCCGGCGGCCGGCCCTATGCGCCGTGGCTGAGGGCGCACCCCGGCATGGACGTGCCCGACGCGGAAGCCGTGCGCTGGCTGCCTGGCGGCGCGCAGTTCGTGTGGACCAGCGAGGGCGACTTCAGCCGCGGCTTCGGCCCGCAACTGCGCGTAAGCCGCGCCGACGGCGCGGCCGTGCGCGATGTCGCCCTGCCCGCCCGCTTCACGCCCCAGGCCGGCAGCGGACCGCGCAGCAACGGCACGCTGGAGGGCCTCGCCCTGGCGACCGATGGCCGCACCGCATGGCTGTCCATGGAACTGCCCTGGCGCCAGGACGGCCCCCCTGCTACGCTCGCATCGGGCGGTGCACCAGTGCGCATCACGGCCATCGACCTGGTCAGCGGCCAAGCGCTGCGCCAGATCGCCTACCCGCCCGACGCCGTGCCGCAGGCCCGCCGCCTGCCCTGGGGACCGCAGATGAACGGCGTGAGCGAGATCCTGGCCGACGGTGCGCACCACCTGCTGGTGCTGGAGCGCGCCTACAGCGCCGGCGCCGGGGTTGCCGCGCGGCTGTACCGCATCGACACGCGCGCGGGCAGCGACACGCTGGCGCTGGATGCGCTCACCCCCGCCAACCACCACAGCCCCCCCAAGACCCTGGTGGCCGACTTCGCCGCCCTGGGCCTGGATGTGGACAACCTGGAGGGCATGACCTGGGGCCCGTCCCTGCCCGGCGGTGGCGCAGGCGGCAGCACGGCGGGCAGCTGCGTGCTGGTCTTCGTGAGCGACGACAACTTCAACCCCGCGCAGGTCACGCAGTTCATTGCCGCCGAATACCTGGACCCCCAGGGCGGACATGGACGATGCGGTACAACCACCGCCAGCCCATGAACGCCGCCCTCACCGCCCGTTCCTTCGCCGACCTCAAGCCCCTGCGCCGTG
Organism: Diaphorobacter sp. ED-3; assembly: GCF_027625375.1. NCBI lineage: Bacteria > Pseudomonadati > Pseudomonadota > Betaproteobacteria > Burkholderiales > Comamonadaceae > Diaphorobacter > Diaphorobacter sp. ED-3. Next base: position 3,327,163 of record NZ_CP115182.1, read on the forward strand.
CACTGCAGGAGGCCGCGCAGCAGCGGGCCGAGCGCGAGCGCCTGCGCCGCGAGGCCGAGCGGCACGCGCGCGCCGAGCGCCACCTGTTCGCCGACGCAGTGGGCCCCGTGCAGCCGCTCAAGCGGGGACACGAGCGGCGCTGGTCCACGCCCGAGCCGCCCGAGCCGCTGCCCGTGCAGCGCGCGCTGGACGAAGAGCGCGTGCTGCGCGAGTCGCTGAGCGACGAGTTCGACGTGACCACGCTGCTGGACGTGGACGACCAGCTCAGCTTTCGCCGCCCGGGCATCGGGCTGGACGTGACGCGCAAGCTGCGCGGAGGGCACTGGAGCATCCAGCGCCAGTTGGACCTGCACGGCCTGCGCACCGACGAGGCGCGCGAGGCGCTGGGCGATTTCATCCGCCTGGCGCACCGCACGGGCCTGCGCTGCGTGCGCGTGGTGCATGGCAAGGGGCTGGGGTCGCCGGGCCGCACACCGGTGCTCAAGGGCCGGGTGCAACGCTGGCTGGTGCAAAAGAAAGAGGTGCTGGCCTTCGTGCAGGCGCGGCCGCTGGACGGCGGCGCGGGCGCGCTGGTGGTGCTGCTGCAGCCCGGGCGGCGCAGGCCGGGCGGCTGACGACCAGCACTTCAAGCCAAAACAGCCTTCAGCGCTTATCCATCAAGCGCCAGCAGCTATTGTTTTAGAAGCGAAAGGCCCACGGGGGCGTGCACCACCGTGGGCCCGCCCCCGTGCGGGGGGACGCGCAGCGCTTACTTGGACAGGTCGATCTTGTACTTGGCCATGCCCTTGCCCGAGCCGTCATCGGCCGCGAGCAGCGACACGCCGGCCAGCCCCGCGGCCTGGGCCACGGGCAGCGCGTCCGCGCCGGAGCTGAACACCACGTCGCCCGCGGTCGTCACCTGGGTGAAGCGCCAGCTCTTGGCCGCTCCGTTCGCCACGCGCGTGACCTGCGGGTTCTTGCGCACGTACTCGATGACCACGTCACGGTTGGCATCCGGCGAGGCCCAGATGGTGGCCGAGCCGTCGAGCTTCGGGATGAAGCTCTTGCCGCTGGTGGCGCGGTAGTTGTTGGTGGCGATCACGAACTCCTGCGCCGGGTCGATGGGCTGGCCCTTGTAGGTCAGGCCCTTGATGCGGCTGCCCACGGGCTGCGTCACGTCGATCTCGTACTGCACGTCCGCGGTGGTGAACATGTCGAAGTTGTAGCCGGGGAAGGTGCTGATGAGCGCCTGCTCGCCGGCCTTGGCGGGGTCGATCTGGTTGAAGCGCTTGGCGGCGGCCTCCAGCCAGTCCTTGACGTCGGCGCCGTTCACCTTCACCGCGTACACGGTGTTGGGGTACAGGTACAGGTCGGCCGCGTTGTAGATGGCCAGCGGGCCGGCCGCGACGTCGGTGAAGTCCTTGCCGCCCTGGAAGCCCGACTTGAACGGCGCGCTCACCGACAGCACGGGCAGCTGCGCGTACTGCGGCAGGTTGGCCTGGATGTAGGCCGCCACGTAGGCCTGCTGCGCCTGGTTCACGATCTGGATCGCGCCGGGGTCGCCCACGTCGGCAAACAGCGTGCTCATGCGGAAGTCGGTGTTGCCGATCGGCGTCTTCACGTAGTTGATGGCGGCCTGGTGCTGGCTCTCGATCAACGGTGCCACGGCGGGGTCGGCGGCCACGAATACGTTGGCGCCTGCGGCGTCCTTGGTCTGGATGTTGCGCAGCTCGCTCTTGCTGGCGGCCTTGTCCACGCTCCAGGCCTTGCCGTCCCACTTCAGCGCAAGCTGGATCACGCCCAGCGACTTGCCCCAGGAGCTGGCCATCACAGCAGGCACGCCATTGATGGTGCCGGCCTTGTTGTCCACGCCAGCCTGCGTGAAGGCGGGCTTGGCCGACAGGTCCGGGAACACGCTGTGCTGGTGGCCCATGACCATGGCGTCGATGCCCGGCACCTTGGACAGGTGCAGGCCCGGGTTCTCCATGGTGGGCGAGTAGCTGCTGGCGTCCAGGCCGCCGTGCAGCAGCGCGACGACCAGCTGGGCACCCTTGGCGCGCAGTTCGGGCACGTACTTCTGCGCGGCCTCCACGGCGCCTTCGGTGTAGACCTTGCCCTCCAGGAAGCGCTTGTCCCAGTTCATGATGCCCGGCGTGGTGAAACCGATCACGCCGATCTTGATGGGCAGCTGGACCTCCTTGCCGTCGCTGGACTTGGCCACCAGCGTGCGCTCCAGCACCGTGTAGGGCTGCACCAGGGGCTTCTTGGTCTTGCTGCTGTACACGTTGGCCAGCACGGCGGGATAGCCGTTGCCGGCACATTTCTTGGTGGCGTCCACGCCGTCCACCTCCAGGCCGCCGCCCAGCACCTGGTTCAGGAACGGCAGGCCGTAGTTGAACTCATGGTTGCCCAGCGTGCCCGCGTCAAAGCCTAAAGCGCCCATGGCCTTGTACATGGACAGCTGCTGCGTGCAGGGGATGGGGCTGACCGTGGCCTCGTAGTCGGCCAGGGCCGTGCCCTGGATGGTGTCGCCGTTGTCCACCAGCAGGGTGTTGGCGAACTCCTTGCGCGCGGCGCGCACCAGCGTGGCCGTACGCTCGAAGCCGTAGGTCTTGTCCTCGGCCAGCTTGAAGTAGTCGAAGCTGCGCACGTTGAAGTGCAGATCGGTGGTTTCCAGCACGGCCAGCGTGGCCGTGGCGGGCGTGGCGGCGGAGCTGTCGCCATCGTCGTCGTTGCCGCCGCAGGCGGCCAGCAGCGCGGCACAGGCCAGCGCGCCCAGCGCATGGCGACGGGGGAAAACAAAGGCTAGGCGCGCGGCAAATGGCTGGCCGCGCAAGAAAGTGTCCTGCATGGAAGACCCTGGTGGTGGATAAAACACCAGAGTCTGTGGGCCGGGTTTGACAGGCATGTGACGCCAAGAGTCCGCCTGTCGCATCCGTCTTCACCGCGCTTGCCACAAGCGCCAATAGCTATTGAATCAATAGCTATTTCAACCGCCGCGGTTGCGCATCCAGTCGGCCGTGCCCATGAAGCTCTCGTTCAGGCGCGCGCGCAGGTCGTCGGGCACGTCCACTTCCCCCATGGCCTGGTCCATGCAGGCGACCCACTGGTCCCGCTCCAGGATGCCGATGGAAAACGGCATATGGCGCGCGCGCAAACGCGGGTGGCCGAAGCGGCTCTGGTAATGGTCGGGCCCGCCCAGCCAACCGCAGAGGAACCAGAACAGCTTGTCGCGCGCGTCATCCAGCGTAGTGCCGTGGCTGGCACGCAGCTCGGCGTAGCCGGGCTCCAGGTCCATGAGGTCGTAGAAACGGTCCACCAGTTGGCGGATGCGCGGCTCACCGCCGATCCGCTCGAACGGTGTGGCAGGCGTGGGGGCGGACGGCGCGGGATCAGGTGCTGACATACGCGGCATTGTAGAAAACGGGCCGGCGCCGCTTCCTCGGGGCTGTCAACGCTCGCCGCGCGCCTCGGCCTTGGACTGGCAGGCAATGCAGCGCGCCGCCGCGGGCTGGGCCAGCAGGCGGGCCACGCCCACGGGCTGGCCGCAGTCGGTGCACTCGCCATAGCTGCCGTCGGCCAGGCGTGCCAGGGCCGCGCGCACCGCCACCAGCTCGTCGTGGTCGCGCGTGGCCTCGGCGTCGCGCACGGTGGCTTGCGCCATGCGGTCGGCCTGGTCCTTGCGGTCGTCCAGCCGCTCGGCATCGGCGCGGTTGGTGGCCACGGCCAGCGTGTCGCGCTGGGCCTCGCCCAGTTCGGCCAGCAATTGCTGCTTGCGCTGCTCCAGCGCACCGCGCAGCTGTTCGCGTTGGGAATCGGAGAGAGGGGTGGTGTTCATGGTTTCAGCATGCCACTGGCGATACGGGACATGTTGACACACATCAAGCACCACCCTCCGCGCCACGGCCCGCCGCCTGCCAATGGCGCCACAGCGCCACCGCATCCCATGCCCGGTCGGTGGCCAGGTCCAGCACCTGTGCCTGCTCGTCGGGCGCCAGTGGCTCGGCGCTGTCCTGCTGGCGCGCGAGCACGGCCAGGCTAGCTTCCGACGGGTCGGTGCCGGCCGCGCTGCGGCGCAGCACGCGCTCGCGCAGTTGCTGTGGGTCCGCATGGCAATGCAGGATGGTGAACGGAACGCCCAATTCGCTTGCCAGCGCGCGAAAGGCGTCGCGCTCGCGCCGGTGCAGGAAGGCCGCGTCCACGATCACCGGGTAGCCTGCCTGCAGCACGGCGCGGGCCTGCTGGCGCAGGTGCGCGAAGGTGCGCTGCGAGGCCTCGGGGGTATAGATGTCCACGCCCCGCGCGGCGGAGCGGTCCAGCGCCGCCAGGCCATACAGGCGCTTGCGCTCTACATCCGAGCGCAGGCGCACGGCACCTTGCTCCAGCAGCGCGGCGGCGACGGTGGACTTGCCAGACCCCGACAGTCCGTAGGTGATCAGCAGGCGGGGGGCCAGCGGCGCGGCCAGGCGTTCGGCGCAAGCCAGATAGTCCGGCCCCGATGTCCCCGCCAGACCCTGCGCAGCACGCAGGCGCGCGGCCATGGCCCGCACCAGCGCGCGGTAGACCTCGTAGGGGCGCAGCACGGCCAGGCCGGCATAGTCGCCCGTGACCGCCAGGTAGCCGTCCAGGAAGCGCCAGGCCAGGTCCGACCGGCCATGGGCATGCAGGTCCATGCTGAAGAAACCCGCGTCGGCCAGCGTGTCGATCCAGCGCAGCGGCGGGCTGAACTCGATGCAGTCGAAGGCGGTGAGCGCACCCGCCAGCAGCACCACGTTGCCCAGGTGCAGGTCCCCATGGCCTTCGCGCACATGGCCCGTGGCGTGGCGCACGGCCCAGCACAGGGCCAGCAGGGGCTGGCGCGCGCTGAACCACATGCGCAGCGCCGCCAGCCGCGCGCTCTCGGCTTCGCCGAGCAGCGGCGCCAGCGTGTCCAGCACGCCGGTGATGGCCTGCTCCACCTGCACGGCCGTGCCCCAGCCGCCATCCGGCGGCGCCACCGGCGCGCCGACGTGAAAGCGCGCGAGATGCACGGCAAACGCGTCCACCTGCGCGGGCAGCAGCGCGCCGGCGCGCACCAGGGCGTCGGCCTCGCTGCCCTTGGGAAAGCGGCGCATGCGCAGCACCCAGTCGATAGCGTTGCCGGCTTCCTCCACGCTCCCCAGGCGCGGCGCCTTGGCGCTGCCCACCACCGGCAGTATGTCCCGGTAGAGCATGGGCGCCAGGCGCTGGTTCAGGCGCAGTTCCTCGCCGCAGAAATGGCGCCGCGCCTGCAGCGTGCGGAAATCGGCAAAGGGCAGGTGCAGCGGCTTCTTGAGCTTGTAGGCATGCGTAGGGGTCAGCAGCAGATGCGACAGGTGCGTCTGCACATGCTCCACCGGCCCCCCCTCGGCCACGCCCAGGGCCCGACACAGCGCGGCAGCCAGATCGGCACTCTCGTCTGCGTCAATAAGCAAATTGGCCTCCAGCGCAATACCAGCAAGCGCTGGCAGCTATCAAAATCATTGTTGACGATGGCGCAGCGAGGCGTCCCAGGCCGGGTTGGGCAGGCCCTGGCCGGCGTACTGCTGGTTGCGCGAGTTGGAGCGCCACACGCCGCCGCCCACGCCCACCTGCGGCTGCGTGCGGTACCAGTACCAGCGCCCGTCTTCGTCCTGCGCCAGCCAATCCCAGCCCTCGGGCGCCTGCGACCAGTCGGGTTCCCAATGCGGCGTGTCGTGTTGCGGCATGGCCCTCCTCACTCCTGCGCTGCGCTGCGCAACGTCTGTACCACGGGGCGGCGCAGCACCTCGCGCAAACCCCACCAACCCGCCGCCAGCGCCAGCAGCGCACCCGCCAGCGCACCGGCGATCGGCACCCAGAACTGGGCCGTCCAGCTGAAGTCGAACACATAGCGCGCCAGCGCCCAGCCCACGGCCACGGCCACACAGCTGGCCAGGAAGCCCGCCAGCAGGCCCACGCCGGCCAGTTCGGCACGCTGCACCTGTCGCAGCAGGCTGGCACGCGCGCCCACGGCACGCATGATGGCGAATTCGCGTGCGCGCTCCTCGCGCGTGGCGGTGACGGCCGCGAACAGCACCACCAGCCCAGCCGCCAGCGTGAAGGCAAACAGAAACTCCACCGCGCGGATCACCTGCGCCAGCACCCCTTGCACCTGGGCCAGCGTGGCGCTCATGTCCACGTTGGTGATGTTGGGGAAGGCATGCACCAGCGCGTTGTCAAAGCCCGGCTGCTGCGGCGCGCGGTAGGCGGCCAGGTAGGTGTAGGGCACGTCGGGCATCTGCGCCACCGGGTACATCACGAAGAAATTGGCACGCATGGAACTCCAGTCCACCTGACGCAGGCTGGTGATGCGCGCCTCGCTCTGCACGCCGGCGATGTCAAAACGCAGTCGATCGCCCAGCTTGAGGCCCAGCGTCTTGGCGATACCCTCCTCCACGCTCACGGCGCCGCGCTCGTCGGGGGTCCAGCGCCCGCCCACGATGGGGTTGTGCTCCGGCGCGTCGTGGGCGTTGGAGAGGTTGAACTCACGGTCCACCAGGCGCTTGGCGCGGTCGTCCTCATAGTCGTCCATGCCCACCGGGCGGTCGTTGATGGCCACCAGCCTGCCGCGGAACATGGGGTACCAGTCGTACTGCGCCACGCCAGCCCGCTGCAGCATCTGGCGAAAGGCCTCGGCCTGGTCCGGCAGGATGTTGATCACGAAACGGTTGGGCGCCGTGGCCGGCGTGGCACGCTGCCAGCTGGCGATGAGGTCCGTGCGCAGCAGCACCAGCAGCACCAGCGCCAGCAGCCCCACCGCCAGACTGCTGACCTGCACCACGGCATAGGCGGGGCGCGCGGCGATCTGGCGCGTGGCCAGCACCAGCCAGCGCGGCGCCGTGGTCTCGCGCACACTCTTGCGCAGCAGCCCCACGGCCGCCCAGGCCAGCGCGGCAAACAGCAGCGCGGCTGCGGCAAAACCACCCACGGCGATCGCGCCCAGCTTCCAGTCGCGGCTGACCACCAGCAGCAGCGCCGCAAACCCCGCCACGCCCAGGCCCAGCACAGCCAGGGACGTGGGCCGCACATTCCCCAGGTCACGCCGGATCACGCGCAGCGGCGGCACCTGCGCCAGCTGCAGCACCGGCGGCAGGCCGAAGGCGCACATCAGCGTGAGGCCCACGCCCACGCCGAAGGCCACGGGCCAGAGGCTGGCCGCAGGCAGTGCCGATTCCACCAGCCCCGCAAGCAGCAACACGAACACATGGTGCACCGCAAAGCCCAGCAGCACACCCAGCGCGCTGGCGAACAGGCCGACCAGCGCGAACTCCATCACGTAGGCGCCGGCGATCGTGCGCTGGCTCTGGCCCAGCACGCGCAGCAGCGCGGCGGCGTCCAGATGCTCGTTGGCGAAGCCGCGGGCGGCCAGCGCCACGGCCACGGCCGAGAGCAACGCCGCCAGCAACGCCACGAGGTTCAGGAACTTCTGCGCGCGGTCCAGCGTCTGGCGCATCTCAGGCCTGCCGCTGTCCAGCGACTCCACACGCACGCCGCGCATGCCCGGCTCGGCCGCCGCCGCACTGGCCCAGGCGGTGAAGCGCTTGACGGCGTCCGGTGTGCCGGCCACCGCAAAGCGGTAAGTGATGCGGCTGGCGGGCTGCACCAGCCCGGTAGCGGGCAGATCCATCGCATTGAGCATCACGCGCGGGGCAAAGTTCATGAAGCCCGCCCCGCGGTCGGGCTCCAGCGTGATGATGCGCGTGATGCGCAGTTGCGTGTCCCCCAGCAGCAGGAAGTCACCCAACTGGAGCGCCAACGACTCCAATAGCGGAGCGTCCACCCAAACCTCGCCCTGCGCCGGAATGCTCTGTGTGGGAATGCCGGGGCGCTGCGGGGCGTCCGCCACCTGCAGGCGGCCGCGCAACGGGTAGCCCGGCTCCACGCTCTTGAGCGCCACCAGCCGGCTGGCGCCGCCCTGCAGGTCGGGCGCGCGCCCCATGGTGGGAAAGCTCAGGGTGGTCACGCCCGTCAAACCCAGCGCCCGTGCCTGCTCCACAAACGCGACGGGCGTGGGGTTGTCGCTGGCCACCACTGCGTCGCCGCCCAGCAGTTGCAGTGCGTCGCGCGCCAGGCCACCCTGAAGTCGATCCGCAAAGAAACCCACCGAGGTGAGCGCTGCCACGGCCAGCGTCACGGCGACCATGAGCAGGCGCAACTCGCCCGCGCGCAGATCACGCCAGAGCGTGCGCCAGCCCAGGCGAGCCCATGGCACAGCGATGCGGCCGGTTGGCGAGTCTTGCGAAGATGCGGAGGCGGGGGATGCGGGCATGGCGTGCATCATGCCACCGGCACTATGTGTGCCTCAGTGACCGCCATTGGCCACATAGGGCCCCTTGCGCCGCTACGCAGCGGGTACAGGCGGTGCCTGTGCCAGCTCTGGCTGCAGCACCAGCCGATCCGCCCCGCTGTAGCACAGAAAGCGCCGATTGGTCGCACGTCCGATGGCGCACAGCCCCAGTTGGCTGGCCACCGCATGCCCCATTTGCGTCATGCCGCTGCGCGACACCACGATGGGCACCCCCATCTGGGCGGATTTGATGACCATCTCGCTCGTGAGGCGACCCGTGGTGTAGAACACTTTGTCGCTGCCCTGCATGGCCTCGGCAGGCTGCTGCATCCACATCCAGCCCGCAATGGTGTCAATGGCATTGTGGCGTCCCACGTCCTCCACAAAGACGAGCATCTGCGGCCCCTGGAACAGGGCGCAGCCGTGCACCGAGCCGGCGGACTTGTAGGTGGATTCCTGAAGTCGGATGGCGTTGACGATGCCATACAGCTCGGCCTGCGTCAGTTGCGCGGGAGGCAGGCGTATCCCGGCCACCTCGTCCATCAAGCCGCCGAATACGCTGCCCTGGCCACAGCCGGTGGTGACGACCTTGCGCGCGGTGCGCTCTTCGATGCGTGCGATGCCGCGGCGCGTGGCGACGGCGGCGGCGTTGACCTCCCAGTCCACGGTGATGGACTCGATCTCCTCCACGGAATCCACCAACCGCTGGTTGCGCAGGTATCCCAACACCAGCAGTTCGGGGTGTGCGCCCAGCGTCATCAGCGTGACCAGCTCGCGCCGATCCACGTACACCGTGAGCGGGCGTTCGGCGGGAATGTGCAGCTCTTCGCGCTCGCCTCTTTCGTTGATGGCTTGCACCGCATGGGTGAGCGGCGCAACCGCCTGCGTGAGCCGCGGCACACTGGCATGGCGAGAGAGGGTCTGTGGTTGGGACGTTGGCGTCATGGGTGCAGCGTACACGTAACGACGCCCCGGCGCGCAGAGCGCGGCGGGGCGTGCAGGACAGAGGCCACGGTCACCGGCCCACGGGCCTGCAGGCACCGCGGACTGGCGGCTCGGTCAGCTCTTGGGGGCCGACGCGGCGGCGGCCGGCACGGCCGTGTTGGGGGGGCTGGTGGCCGTGCCCGCAGGCGAGTGAGCACCCGCGGCCTCTAGCGGCTTGGCCTCCGGCGGCGTGTAGCTGAAAGGCCCCGGATCAAGGCACGCGGGGGCAGAAACCGCAGGCGCGGCGTTCGGCGCGGTGCGGCGGTAGTGCGCCACCACGCGGTCCTGTGCCTGACACAGCTTATAGGCGTCCACCTTGCCGGACCATGCGGCCTTGGCGGCGGTCTCTGCCGCCTTGGCCTGTGCCTCGGGCGACAGGGGCGGCAGCTTGGCGGCTGCCACGCCGGCCAACGACGCCAGCGCCAGACCCGCTGTGCAGCGGCGCACGAGAGTTGCTGCAAAAATCATGAGGTTCCTCCTACGGCGGGGTGGGAAGGCGTGGTTTGCGCGGCGGGAGCCGCACCACTGCGCTGTGCGGGAATCTTGCCGCTGCGGACATCGTCGGCCCACAGCTCATGGTGCTCGCGCGCCCAGGCCTCGCTTACGTAACCGGTCTTCATGGCCTTGTAGGCCCCGCGCATGCCGATCGTGCCCATGTAGATGTGACCCAGCAGCAGCGCCATCATCCAGAGGGCCAGCGTGGCGTGCACCATGTGGGCGATCTGCATCTCTCCGCGCAGCAGGCCCCAGCCGGGGATCAACTTGTCGAGCACCAGGCCCGACAGCACAACAAACACGCCGGGAATAGTGATGCCCCACCAGAACATGCCCTTCTCGCCTGCGTTGAAGCGGTGCGACGGCACTTCCTTGTGGGTGAACATGCCACCTGCCTTGGACAGCCAGACGAAGTCCGCGCGGTTGGCGATGTTGTCCTTGATGAAAGTGACGATGATCACCGTGAGCGACACGGCGAACAGCGGGCCCATGAAGTTGTGCACGTTCTTCGCCGCGTACGCCAGCCAGCCGAAGAGCTGTGCGCCCAGCACGGGCAGCAGGAAGAACTTGCCGAACGCCATCAGGATGCCCGTGATGGCCAGCGTGACGAACGCAATCGCATTGGACCAGTGCGCCGCGCGCTCGAAGGGCGTGAAGCGCTCGATCCGGCGACCGCCAGCCTCGGCATCCGCGTGGCCCAGGGTGCCCTTGGTCACAAAGAAGATGGCCAGCGCCAGCACGGTGATGCCCAGCAAGGCCGCGCCGTAGGGAATGATCCAGTTATTGCGCACCTCGCGCCACGCCTGGCCTGCCGTGGTGTAGCGCGAGCCGGGGTATTGCGCGAACGGCTGGATCAGGTTGCCGGCCTCAGGGGCCTGGCTCGCCGGCAGGCTGCTGTAGCCCGTCACCCCATCTCGCACCTGCCGCCACATGGGCGCGTTGTTGCCCGGCTGAACCTTGGCACGCTCACCGTTGGTCTGCTGGGCGTAGCCCGGCTCCTCACTGGCATCGGGCTTCACGTCGAAGATGTTCTGGCTTTTGACGGCACCAACCGCCGCCGGCACAGGGGCAGCGTCTGCCGCCGCGGGCGCTGCCGCGTCGCTGGCGGGCGCCGCCGGGGCCTGCGCCCACGCGGCACCGCTGGCAAGCAGCAATGCACACAAGAGGTGTTTCATGGCAGACCTCGCATCACCGCACGCGGTTGTATTCGTTTTGGCCGTACTGCATGCGGGTCTTGAGCTTTTGCTCCCAGCTGCCCGCATCGCCCGCCTTCCAGTCGGGAGAAGTGAAGTTGCTGCCCGTGCCCGCGTAGGGCGGTGCGTCGTACTTCACACCGCCGCCGGTCTGCGGTTTTTCGCCGCAGGCCGTCAGGGCCACGGCTGCGCCCAGGGCGCCTAGAACATGCCATGCACGCGTCTTCATGACTTTGCTCCCGCCGGCGGCTGGCCGGCCTGCTTGGAACCATAGGCCGTGCCCCAGCCCCACACCTCGGCACCCTTGCCCCGCTGGACCACGCGGGTGCGGAAGATGTCGGCGACCACGTCGCCGTCACCGGCCAGCAGCGCCTTGGTGGAGCACATTTCGGCACAGGCGGGCAGCTTGCCCTCGGCCAGGCGGTTGCGTCCGTACTTCTCGAACTCGGCCTGGCTGCCGTGCTCCTCGGGACCACCGGCACAGAAGGTGCACTTGTCCATCTTGCCGCGCACACCAAAAGTGCCCTGCGAGGGGAACTGCGGCGCACCGAACGGGCATGCATAGCTGCAATAGCCACAGCCGATGCAGACATCCTTATCGTGCAGCACCACACCTTCTTCGGTGCGGTAGAAGCAGTTCACGGGGCACACCGCCATGCAAGGCGCATCGCTGCAGTGCATGCAGGCGACCGAGATGGACTTTTCACCGGGCACGCCGTCATTCAGGGTCACCACGCGGCGGCGGTTCACACCCCAGGGCACTTCATGCTCGTTCTTGCACGCTGTCACGCAGCTGTTGCATTCGATGCAGCGCTCTGCATCACAGATAAATTTCATGCGGGCCATTGCGGTCTCCTCACGCAGCTTCCACGTTGCAGATCGTGGTCTTGGATTCTTGCATCATGGTCACGCTGTCGTAGCCATACGTTGTCGCGGTGTTCACGGCCTCGCCACGCACCACAGGCGCTGCGCCCTTGGGGTAGTGCGCCAGCATGTCGGCGCCTTGCCAGCGGCCGGAGAAGTGGAATGGCATCCACACGGTGTCGGGCGCTACGCGCTCGGTGACCAGGGCCTGCACATTCAGGCGTGCGCCGGTGGGCGAGCTGAGCCACACGCGGCTGCCGTTGCGAATGCCACGGTCGGCAGCGGTCTTGGGGTTGATTTCCACGAACGCTTCCTGCTGCAACTCGGCCAGCCAGGGGTTGGAGCGGGTTTCTTCACCACCGCCTTCGTACTCGACCAGGCGGCCCGACGTCAGGATGAGCGGGAACTTCTCGTACACCTTGTCCGCCATGTTCTTGTCCTGCACCGTCTTGTACAGCGTGGGCAGGCGCCAGAAAGCCTTCTTGTCCTCGTGCGTGGGGTACTTGGCCACCAGATCGGGACGCGTGCCATAGATGGGCTCGCGGTGCTGGGGAATCGCATCGGGGAAGTTCCACACCACGGCCCGCGCCTTGGCGTTGCCAAAGGGATGGCAACCATGGTTCTTCATGACCACGCGGATGATGCCACCCGAGGGGTCGGTCTTCCAGTTCTTGCCTTCGGCCGCCGTCTTCTCGGCGTCGGTCAACTCGTCCCACCAGCCCAGCTTCTTGAGCAGCACGTGGTCAAACTCGGGGTAGCCGGTGGTGATGTCTGCGCCCAGTGAGTGCGATCCATCCTCGGCCAGCAGGTTCTCGCCATTGCGCTCCACGCCGAAGTTGGCGCGGAAGTTACCGCCACCGTCCATGACGTGCTTGGATGTGTCGTACAGGTTGGCCGTGCCTGGGTGCTTGAGCTCGGGCGTGCCGTAGCAGGGCCATGGCAGGCCGAAGTAGTCACCTGCAAAGTCGTAGCCGGTTTCCTTGTCCTTGCCGCCCTTGGCCTTGAGGGTCTTCACGTCGAACACATGCATGTTCTTCATGTGGGCCTTCAGGCGCTCCGGACTCTGGCCGGTGTAGCCAATGGTCCAGACACAGCGGTTGATCTCGCGCAGGATGTCCTCGGGCACGGGTTCGTCCATGCCCTTGACCTTCTGCATCTGGTAGTTCTTGACCAGTTCCTTGTCGAAGCCAAGCTTCTGTGCAAACTGGTACATGATCATGTGGTCACTGCGGCTTTCCCACAGCGGCTCGATGACCTTTTCGCGCCACTGCAGCGAGCGGTTGGATGCCGTGGCCGAACCACTGGTTTCAAACTGGGTGCAGGCCGGCAGCAGGTACACGGCCCGGTTGGGATTCAGATCCTCTGGCTTGCCGGGCATGGCCGCCATGGCCGCCGTGGCCGACGGATAGGGATCAACCACCACCAGCAGGTCCAGCTTGTCCATCGCGCGCTTCATCTCCAGGCCGCGCGTCTGCGAGTTGGGCGCATGGCCCCAGTAGAAGACACCGCGCAGGTTGGAATCCTGGTCGATGAGCTCGTTCTTCTCCAACACGCCGTCGATCCAGCGCGAGACGGTGATGCCGTTCTTGCTCATCATGGCGGGCGATGCGTAGCGGCCCTTGATCCACTCGAAGTCGACCCCCCAGGCGTTGGCAAAGTGCTTCCACGAGCCTTCGGCCAGGCCGTAGTAGCCTGGCAGGGAGTCAGGATTGGGGCCAACGTCAGTCGCGCCTTGCACGTTGTCGTGGCCACGGAAGATGTTGGTACCACCACCGCTCTTGCCCACGTTGCCCAGGGCCAACTGCAAGATGCAGGAGGCACGCACCATGGCATTGCCGATGGAATGCTGCGTCTGGCCCATGCACCACACGATGGTGCCGGGGCGGCTGTCGGCCAGCATCTTGGCAACCTTGAACATCTGTTCTTCTTTGACGCCGCAGGCCTCTTCCACCTTGTCGGGTGTCCACTTGGCCATGACCTCGTCGCGCACCTTTTCCATGCCGTAGACACGGTCGTGGATGTACTTCTTGTCTTCCCAGCCGTTCTTGAAGATGTGATAGACCAGACCGAACAGGAAGGGAATGTCGGTGCCCGAGCGGATGCGCACGTACTCGTCGGCCTTGGCAGCGGTGCGGGTGAAGCGTGGGTCTACCACGATCATCTTGCAGCCGGTTTCCTTGGCATGCAGCATGTGCAACATGCTCACGGGGTGGGCTTCAGCCGCGTTGGAGCCGATGTACAGAGCGACCTTGCTGTTTTGCATGTCGTTGTACGAATTGGTCATGGCGCCGTAGCCCCAGGTGTTGGCCACACCCGCCACGGTGGTCGAGTGGCAAATGCGCGCCTGGTGATCGCAGTTGTTGGTGCCCCAGAAGCTCACGAACTTGCGCAGCAGGTAGGCCTGTTCGTTGCTGTGCTTGGAAGAGCCGATGAAGTACACGCTGTCAGGGCCACTGGCCTTGCGCAGTTCCAGCATCTTGGCGGAGATTTCGGTCAGGGCCGTATCCCAGCTGATGCGCTCGTACTTGCCGTTGACCAGCTTCATGGGGTAGCGCAGGCGGTACTCGCCGTGGCCGTGCTCGCGCACTGACGCCCCCTTGGCGCAGTGGGCGCCCAGGTTGATGGGCGAGTCAAACACCGGTTCCTGGCGCACCCAGATGCCGTTCTCGACCACGGCATCCACAGCACAGCCCACCGAGCAATGGGTGCACACGGTGCGGCGCACTTCGATCTTGCTGTCGCCCAGGCCCACCTTGGCGCCTTCAGCCGCTTGCGACTTCTTGACCAGGGTAAGTTGCGAGGCTGCAATGCCAACGCCTACCCCCAGGCCCGAGCGGCGCAGGAACGCGCGGCGGTCCATGGTGGGCAGCGCCTGCGAGAGTCCGCGCCGCAAGCTGTGCACGAAAGAGGAAGAGGCCTGTGCACCTTGCGGCGCATGGGAAGATTTTTTAGTCAGCAACATGGCGAACCCCGCTGTGCCGCATCAGATGCGGGTGGTGTTGTAGTAGTGGCGGACATGGTCCGATTCATGGTAGCCGCCGCCCCGCTCGGGGGTAGGGCGCTGGGCCTGTTCCACCACAGCCTGCGGGGTGGTCACCATGCGCGCAAGCACGGCCACGGAAGCGGCTGCGGCACCGACGGTGGCAGCACCTGCAAAGAAACGACGACGGGAAGGGGTGGGCTGGCGGTCCTGCATTTTTGTCTCCAGGAATGCTGGCAAGAAAACGGAAAAAATCGCGGCGTATGAAGCCGCATGCATACAGTCTATGACATTGGTCACAATGCGGCAACGTCACCCGAGGACCGGGCTCGCCTTTGGCGATGGGCCTGCTGCACCGTTGCACGTTCCGCGCTAGGTGCGGCGCCGCGCTTACTCGAGCATGTCGAAGCCCTGCGACTCCACTGCCACGAAGGCGCGCGTGAACCGCGCCAGGACGGCGTAAAAGCGCGCCCGCGGCTGCTGCTCCAGCACATCACACAACTGCAGCACCCAGGGCTGGATATGCGCGGCAAAGAAGGTGCGCTGCGACTCCAGGTGGCACACGCCCCCATCGTCACCGGCGATCAGGTAGCGCATCACCTCGCACAGGTAGGCGATGTGATCCTCGGTATCGGGCATGTCCTCCCGGGCGGCCAGGCCCAAGCGCTGCAGGTCGGTGCGCAGCCGCGCCAGGGGCTTCTCGTTCAAGAAGCCGCTGAGGTAGTGAGAGCCGTACAGGAACACCTCGGGCTTGCCTACGCCGCCGAAGAGCGCGTCGTACTCGTCGGCCACCGCGCCGTCCGTCAGCTCTCGTGCCACGGCCACGAGCTGCTGCCAAGGCTCCTGCAGAAAGGCGCCGCTGGCGGGCGCCTCGGTCACCGCGACGCGCAACGCATCCAGCAGGGCCGGATCGGGCGAGGCGTAGTACAGCTGGGCCAACAGGCCGTACAACTCTGCGCGCGCGGTTTCCTCATCCAGCGCGGAGGTGGTGGCCGGGGCGGAGAGGTGGGCTGTGGTGGGGCTGCTCACAGGTCGGTCACTTTCGCTTCGTTCTGGGCGGAGTACAGGTCAATCACGCGGCAGTCGCCGCACATCTTGAGGCGTTCCAGCGCCTCACCCTGGAACATCGGGTGGTCGGCCAGCCTGCCCAGCATGGCCTCGATGGCCTGCAACGTGCCGAAAGGCTTGCCGCAGCGGATGCAGCCGTAGGGCTGGGTCTCGTTCAGCACGCGCGGCTGGCCGCGCTCCGGCGTGAGCAGCATGCGCGGCTGCAGCGCGATGGCGTTTTCGGGGCAAGTGCGCTCGCACAGGCCGCATTGCACGCAATTCTGCTCAGTGAAGCGCAGTTGCGGTGCCTGCGGATTGTCCTGCAGCGCGCCGGCGGGGCAGGCGCTCACGCAGCTGAGGCACAGGGTGCAGCGGTCCTTGTCCACGACCACCGTACCCCACGGAGATGGCCCTTTGGGTAGCGCAATGGCCTCGGGCAACTCGCGCGCGGGGGCATTGGTCACCAGATGATCCAGCGCCAGCTCCAGCGTGGCGCGCTTGTCATTGGTCGGCGTGAAGCGGGCGGCCTGCGCCGGTACGCTGCCGCACGCGCCGCCGATCGCGCGCAGCCCCGCATCCAGATCGGTCGCGGAGCGCGCATGCACGCAATGCAGATGCGTGCCCGTATAGCCCAGGCCGTGCAACAACGCCTGCGCCACCGCCATCTGCGACTGCAGGCCTTCCACGTACTGCGGTGCCTCGTCCCCCGTGAACAGCACCGCCACCTGTGTCGCCCCCTGCGCGATGGCACTGAGCCACAGATCGATACCGACACTGGCTGTATGCCACAGCGCCACGGGGATCATGTGCGCGGGCACGCCCTGGGCCACGCCCAACTGGGCCGCGCGTCCCAGTTCATGCACGAGCTGCTGCCCGCTCTCCTGGCTGTGCAGCAGCAGGCTGGGCTGTCGGCCGCCGGCCTGGGCGTAAGTGGACAGCAGGGTACGGATGCGCGTGCCCATGTCCTGCGCGGACGGGTAGGTATAGCCCATGGCGCCCGTGGGGCAGACCGTGGTGCAGGCGCCGCAGCCCACGCACAGGTGTGGATTGACCACCACCTGCTGGCGCACGGGGTCGCTGCTGATGGCCTCGGCCGAGCAGATGTCCACGCAGGCATTGCAGCCCACCCCACGGTTGCGGCTGTGGGCGCAGAGCTTGTGGCGGTAGCTGAAAAACTTGGGCTTCTCGAATTCACCCACCAGGTCGCGCAGGCGCAGCAGCGCCTGCAGGTCGTGCCCGTCCCAGCGGAAGTACCCCTGCGGCAGCGCGTGCTGCAAAAAGGTGGGCCCGGCGCCGGCAGGACGCAGGTCCAGCACCAGATCAAAGTCCTGCGACTGCACCTCGGCCTCGCGCTCGAAGCGGATGGCACCCGCCACCACGCAGACCTTCACGCAATCGCGGTGGCCGGTACAAGCCGTCATGTCAATCTGGTAATCGAGCCCGATGGCGTTCTCGGGGCAGGCGGTCACGCAGGCATTGCAGCGCGTGCACAGGTCCAGGTCGATGGGGTTGTCCGCCGTCCATTGCAGCGCAAATCGCCCCAGCCAACCCTTGAGTGACACAACGCGCCCGCCCAGCACGGGAAAGCGCCGCTCTTGCCGGCCACCGGCATCACCGGGGCCTTGCGCGAACAGCGTCACGTCCAGCACGTCGGCCAGCAGCGTGGCCGCACGCTCGGCGGCATCCAGCGCGCCGATGATCAGCAGACGTCCACCACTGCGAAAGCTCACGGTGGGCACAGGCTCGGGCTCTGGCAGATGGGCCGCCGCCAGCAACGCAGCGATCTTGGGGCCGGCCTGGCGCGCATCGCGGCTCCAGCCGCCAGTCTCGCGAATGTTGACGAAGCGCAGGGGCGAAGTGGCCCCTTCGGTCTGCTCGGCCAGTTCGGTGAACAGGCGTTGTTCCTGGGTGCAGGCGACAAGCACCGTCTCGCCGCTGCGCACGGCCTGCTGGAAGGCGCCGGCCTCGCGGCGGCACAGGGTGGAGTGGAGCGTCAGCTCCTCATGCAGAGCCGTTCCCAGTGCCCTGGGGTCCAGAGGCATGGTCCGGTTGCAATCGCATATCAGCGTCTTGGGCATCGGGTAGGTGGCTGGCGGGCGCGGTCTGCTGCGGTGCAGCATCCGGCGCCTGCGGGCTAGGAATGGCGTTGCATACGCCGGACTGTGCCACATCGAGGTCGCCCGCGGCCTGCGGCGTCGCGATCACCCCAGCACCCTGGCTGGCCTTTGCCGCGCTGGCGCGCTCCTGCGGCGCGTCCTCCTGCACCAGTCCCAGCACCTTGGCGCTGGCGAGCTGGCGCAGCGTGCTCAGCGGCAGCGGCGTGGGCTGGGTGTAGTCGTCGATATAGACATCCAGCCCGTCCATCACATTGAAGTGCGGGTCGCTGAACAGCTTCTTCATGGCGGCGTTGCGAACCTCCGGCGCCACGCCGCGCGTCACGAAACTGGAGAAGTCGGACTCTGGCGTGAGCGCCTGCACGTCCTGCAGCGTAGGCAACGGCCGCGCTGCGGCTGCCGGTTGCGCTGCTGGCTGTGCGGTGAGTTGCTGCACGGGTGCCGCAGGTGCTTCACGCTGCGGCGGCAGATCGGGCGCCGCAGCAACCTCCACCTCGGTCTGGGAAGCGGTTTCGGGGTCTCGCGCCTCCTGCTTGCGCCGCGACCAGCGGCCCAGGAAGCCCTCAGCCATGACCGCCCTCGCCTTCTGCCGGCGCGCCACCGCCACCGCCGCCTCCGCGCGTCTTGCCCGTGGAGATGGAAGCGGGGTTGCCGAACCGGTCGGTCAGTGGGCGGAAGCTCTCGGGCCGGCGGCGGCGCTTGGGCTCGGGCTGGTAGTGCTCCGTCACGAAGGCCTGAAGCCATTCGCGCACCGGGCCGGGCGCGGGCACCTGGTCCACGTTTTCCTGCGCATCCAGCCATCGGCCCGCATCGTGGTAGCTCAGGCTCACATCGACCGGACGCGCCAGCTGGTGCCCGTCCGCGCCGGGCTCCTCGTCCATGCGCCAGTGCACGAACCAACAGGGCTCGGGCGCGCTCAGATTGAGGTGGTAGCCCTCGATATCGTCGCGGAACAGCTCCACGGCGAAACCGGGGAACAGCCAGTGCTCCTCGGCCTCGCTCTGGCGCAACAGGCGGGGCGTGGTGCCAAACACGTCTTCATGCGGCACGACCTCGCCCAGGGACCAGCGCCAGGGCTGCCAGCGGTTGTTCAGGTGCTCGCGGCGCATGACCACAGCAACGGAGATAAAGGGGCGGGAGGACATGCGCGCCACTGTACGCCGGAGTCAGCCGCCCTGCCCCTGCGGCGGCGCAATGCCCCGCACGGCCACGGCGCAATACTTGAACTCGGGGATCTTCCCGAACGGGTCCAGCGCCGCATTGGTGAGCAGGTTGGCCGCCGCTTCCACATAGGCAAACGGCATGAACACCGCACCGCGCGGCGTGCCGTCGTCGCGGCGCACACGCACCTGCACGGCACCGCGGCGCGAGCGGATCGCCGCCCAGTCGCCCGGCGCCAGCCCTAGGCGCGCCAGTTCGTCGCCGTGCAGCGAGGCCGTGGCGTGCGGCTCGATGGCGTCGAGCACGGCCGATCGCCGCGTCATGCTGCCCGTGTGCCAGTGCTCCAGCTGGCGGCCCGTGATGAGCACCAGCGGGTAGTCGGCATCGGGCCGCTCGTCGGCCGGGATGATGTCGGCCGGCACCAGCGTCACACGGCCCGTGGGGGTGGGAAAGCGCTCGGTGAATACGATGGGCTGGCCCGGGTCCTCGGCCGAGAGGCAGGGGTAGGTCACGCTGGACTCGCGCTCTAGCCGGTCCCAACTGATACCCGCGATGGCGCCGGCCATGGCCTGGCGCATTTCCTCGTAGACGGCAGCCACGCCAGCTTCTGCGCCCTCGTAGTCCCAGGCCAGGCCCATGCCCTTCGCCATCTGTTGCACGATCCACAGATCGGGCCGCGCGTCACCCGGTGGCGTGAGCGCGCGCCGGCCCAGCTGCACCATGCGGTCGGTGTTGCTCACGCTGCCGGTCTTCTCGGGCCAGGCGCTGGCGGGCAGCACCACGTCGGCCAGCCAGGCGGTTTCGGTCAAGAAGATGTCCTGCACCACGAGGTGCGCCAGGCTCGCGAGCGCCTGGCGCGCATGGTTCAGGTCAGGGTCGCTCATGGCCGGGTTCTCGCCCATGATGTACATGCCGCGCACCTTGTGCGGGTCGGCCTCATGGGCCAGGGCCTTGTGCATGATCTCGACCACGGTGTAACCCGGCGCGTCGTCCAGCGGCAAGCCCCAGAACTGCTCGAACCACGCGCGCGCCTCGGCGTTGTCCACGCGCTGGTAGTTGGGGAACATCATCGGGATCAGGCCCGCGTCGCTTGCGCCCTGCACGTTGTTCTGGCCGCGCAGCGGATGCAAGCCCGTGCCGGGCCGGCCGATTTGCCCGGTGACGGTGGCGAGGGCAATCAGGCAGCGCACGTTGTCGGTGCCATGCACATGCTGGCTCACGCCCATGCCCCAGAGGATCATCGAAGCCTTGGCCGTGGCGAACGCGCGCGCCACCTCACGCAGCGTGTCCGCGGGAATGCCGCAGAGCGGCGCCATGGCCTCAGGGCTGTAGGCGCGCACGTTCTCTCGCAGGGCCTCGTAGTTGAGCGCACGGTCACGGATGAAGGCCTCGTCGGCCAGGCCCTCCTCGATCACCGTGTGGATCAGCGCGTTGAGCACGGCCACATCGGTGTCGGGCCGGAACTGCAGCACGCGCCAGGCGTGGCGCCCGATGTCGGTCACGCGCGGGTCGGCCAGCACGATCTTTGCACCCCGCCGGGCGGCATTCTTGATCCATGTGGCGGCCACGGGGTGGTTGGATGTGGGGTTGGAGCCGATCACCAGAATAACCTCGGCATGCGCCACGTCGCTCACCGGGTTGCTCACCGCGCCCGAGCCCACGCCCTCCAGCAGCGCCGCCACGCTGGAGGCGTGACACAGGCGCGTGCAATGGTCCACGTTGTTGCTGCCAAAGCCGGTGCGCACCAGCTTCTGGAACAGGTAGGCCTCTTCGTTGCTGCCCTTGGCCGAGCCAAACCCCGCCAGCGCCTTGGGGCCGTGCGCATCGCGCAGCGCACGCAGTCCGCCTGCGGCGCGCTGCAGTGCCTCGTCCCAGGTCGCCTCGCGGAAGACCTCGCGCCAGTCCTCGGGCCTCACAGCGCCCTGCCAGTCCTTGGGAACGCCAGGTTTGCGCACCAGCGGCACCGTGAGGCGCTGCGGGTGGTGCGCGTAGTCAAAGCCGAAGCGCCCCTTCACGCACAGGCGGCCCCGGTTGGCCGGGCCGTCACGGCCGTCCACGCGCACGATTTTTTCGTCCTTCACGTGGTAGGTGACGAGGCAGCCCACGCCGCAGAACGGGCAGACCGAGTCCACCGTGCGGTCCACCTTCTGCGGGCCGATGTGGGTCTTGGGACTCAGCGCGCCCGTGGGGCAGGCCTGCACGCATTCGCCGCAGGCCACACAGGTGCTGGCGCCCATGGAGTCGTCCAGGTCGAAGACGATCTTGCTGTCGGCTCCGCGCAGTGCATAGCCGATCACGTCGTTGACCTGTTCCTCGCGGCAGGCGCGCACGCAGCGGTTGCACTGGATGCACGCGTCCAGGTGCACGGCCATGGCCGGGTGGCTCAGGTCAGGCGCTGGCTGCGCGCGGCGCAGTGCGGCCAGTGCGGGGCGCACGGCCACGCCCAGCGCATCGGCCCAGGCGCTCAACTCGCCATGCTGCCCCGGGGGCGTTGGTACTTGGTCAAATTGTGCTCCAGCGCTCTCCTGGTAAGCGCTATCAGCTATTATTTTTGTAGCGTCGTTCCACTTGTAGCCGGTCTCTGGCATGTCGGACAGCAGCAGTTCCAGCACCATCTGCTGGCTCTTGAGCGCGCGGGGGCTCTGGGCGTGCACGCGCATGCCGGGCGTGGGCGCGCGGCAGCAGCTGGGCGCCAGCGTGCGCTCGCCCTCGATCTCCACCACGCAGGCGCGGCAGTTACCGTCGGGCCGCAGGCCATCGGTGTGGCACAGGTGGGGGATCTGCACGCCGTGGCGGCGCGCGGCCTGCCACAGGGTTTCGCCCGGAAGGGCCTGCAAGAGTTCGCCGTCGAGCTCGAACGGCACGGCGCCTGCGCCGGTGTGCGGTGCGGCGCTCATGGGCGATCCTCCGGCACTGCGGCGGGCGGAATGCGCTCGGTGCGCACGCCGCCACGCGGCAGCGGCAGGTCACCGGGCCAGGGGCCCTCGCCCACCTCATGCGCAAAGTACTTGTGGATGCAGCGGATCGGGTTGGGTGCCGCCTGCCCCAGCCCGCAGATGGAAGCGTCGGCCATCACCTGCGCCAGGTCGTCCAGCGTGTCCTCGTCCCACAGCGGTGCCTGCATGAGCTGCGCGGCCTTGGCCGTTCCCACGCGGCACGGCGTGCACTGGCCGCAGCTCTCGTGCGCAAAAAAACGCATCATGTTCAGCGCCGCATCGCGCGCGCGGTCGTGCTGGCTGAGCACGATCACGGCCGCCGATCCGATGAAGCAGCCGTGCGGCTGCAGCGTGTCGAAGTCCAGCGGCACATCGGCCAGCCGCGCCGGCAGGATGCCGCCCGACGCGCCACCTGGCAGGTAGGCATACAGCACGTGCCCGTCGGCCATGCCGCCGCAGTATTCATCCACCAGTTCACGCAGCGTGATGCCCGCGGGCGCCAGCTTCACGCCGGGTTCCTTCACCCGCCCGCTCACGCTGAAGCTGCGCAGCCCCCTGCGCCCGTGGCGGCCGAAGCTGGCAAACCACTGGGGGCCCTTTTCCACGATGTCGCGCACCCAGTACAGCGTCTCAAAGTTGTGCTCCAGCGTGGGCCGGCCGAACAACCCCACCTGGGCGATATAGGGCGGGCGCATGCGCGGCTCGCCGCGCTTGCCTTCGATGCTCTCGATCATCGCGGACTCCTCGCCGCAGATGTAGGCGCCTGCCCCGCGGCGCAGCTCAATGCGCGGCAAGGCGCACGGCGGGTCGGCCTGCAGTTCGGCAATCGCTGCCTGCAGGAGGGCGCGGCAGCCGTGGTATTCGTCGCGCAGGTAGATGTACACCTGCGCGGTGCCCACCACCTGTGCAGCCACCAGCACACCCTCCAGGAAACGGTGGGGGTCACGCTCCAGGTAAGTGCGGTCCTTGAACGTGCCGGGCTCACCCTCGTCGATGTTCACCGCCATGAGGGCCACGCCCCCACGCTCCCCGGCTTCGCGTGGTCCGCTGCCCGCCGAGGGGGCCGCTGCCTCGCTTGGGGCGGCCTGGCGCCCGGCAAGGGCCGCCTGCTCGCGCACGATGCGCCACTTGCGCCCCGCCGGGAAACCCGCACCGCCCAGGCCGCGCAGGCCCGAGTCCTCCATGGCCGCAAGCACGCCGTCGGCCGGCACGTGCCCCTGCGCCAGGCCGGCGGCCAACGCATAGCCGCCGCGCGCCCGATAGGCGGCCAATCCCACCCACGGCGGCGCGACCGCCTCCGGCCCGCGCGTGATCGCCGTTTGCGGCAGCGCTTCAAAAACAGGAGCTGTCGGCGCTTGAGGGTGCTGGGCCTGAGCCCGATCCGGCATCAAATCGACCCGCTCCAGCACCGCCCCCAGCGTGGCACGCGGCACCGGGCACTGGTGCACCACGGCCACAGGCGCCTGCTCACAGCGGCCCACGCACGGCGCGGCCTGCACACGCACGTCGCCATGGCCCGCGGCGCTCAGCCGCCCAGGCAGTTCGGCCAGCAACGCGTCGGCCCCGGCCATGCAGCAGGACAGCCCGTTGCACACGCGCAGCACCAGGCGCGGCGGCCCGTCGGCGTCGCGCAGCACCTCGAAGTGGTGGTAGAAGCTTGCCACCTCGTACACCTCGGCCATGGGCAGGTTCATCAGGCGCGCCAGCGCCACCAGGTGCCGCTCGTACAGCGCGCCGTGGCGATCGTTGATCAGGTGCAGGTGCTCGATAAGCCGGTCGCGCGCATAGCCCTCGGGCGGGCGCGCGCCGATCAGCGTCTGCACCTCGGCCAGGGCAAAGGCCTCGGGCTGGCGGCCTTTGAGGTGAGCCTTGCGGCGCAGGCGCTCGCGCAGATCGTCTGCCGTGGCCACGGGCACGGCGGTGAATTCGGGTCGGGAGATCATGGAATCGCGGGGAAAAGGAAGCGCAGGCAGTGTGCGCCGCGCCCCCCGCGGCGTCAATGCACGCCGTCCCACCGGGCAGGACTAAGGCGGGGCCCTGCTGTCCGGCACACCGCCCCGCCGCATTTCGCTTGCCCTCGGCACCTTGGCCCCATACCGCTCTCGCTGCATGGCATTTCACCCAGCCGTCCTGCCTCTTTGCAAAGGCCGGTAAGATACGCGCCCTTCAAAGCCGCGCTCCGCTCCTGGCTCCCGCCCGGCCCTGCAGGCCCCCGCCGCACCCCTGGATTGCGGCGCATGCGGGCCCTGCCCTACCACTCTTTCCGACGCTTTCTCGCTATGCAAACGACTTTCCGATCGCGTATCGCGCTGATCGCCGCCCCCGCGCTGGTCAGCCTCGGCCTGGCCGCACCCGCACTGGCCCAAGACATCACCCTGCGTGGCGCGGGCGCATCCTTTCCTGCCAAGGTGTATGCCCAGTGGGCCAGCCACTATGCGCAGGAGCGCGGCACCAAGGTCCAGTACGCAGCCGTCGGCTCTACCCAAGGCGTGCAGCAGATCAAGGCGCAGCAGGTCGACTTCGGCGCCACCGACATTCCCCTGTCGCAGCAGGAACTGGCCCAGCATCACCTGATCCAGTTCCCCACGCTGGTGGGCGGTGTGGTGCCGGTCGTGAACCTGCCGGGCGTAGCCAGCGGGCGGCTGCGCCTGGATGCGCACGTGCTGGCCGCCATCTTCGCCGCACGCATCGACCACTGGAACGACAAGGCGATTGCCGCGCTGAACCCTGAATTGAAGCTGCCCAACCTGCCGATCACGCGCGTCGTGCGGGCCGACGGCTCGGGCACCACGCAAGTGCTGATCGCCTACCTGCGGCTGGCCGCGGCCGCGGACGACAGCGCCATCCCCCTCAAGGACGGACGTGCGAATTGGCCCGCCGGCGGCGCGATCCAGGCCGTGGAGGGTTCCAGCAAGATGGTGGCGGCGGTGCAGGCCACCGCTGGTGCCCTGGGCTACGTGTCATCGGACTATGTGGTGGGCGACGGTCCCGCCGCCGTCGCGCTGCGCAACCGGCGCGGCGAATGGGTGACCCCTTCGCTGGCGAGTTACCGCGCCGCCGTGCGCGGCGCCAACCTGTTTCGTGACGGCCTGAACGCGCCGCCGCTGGTGGACGTGGACACCCCAATGGCCTGGCCCATCGTGTCGGCCACCTACATCGTGATCGACAGCAAGCCCGCCGCGCCCGAGCGCACGGCACGCGCGCTCAACTTCTTCTATCGCTCGTTCCTGATGGGCGACCGCGCGGTGGCCGGCACCGGCTTTGCGCCACTGCCCGCCGAGACGCAGGCCCGCGTGGTGGCGCTGCTGAGCACGGTGCGCGCACCGGACGGCAAGCCGCTGCCCGTGATGGGCGAAGCAGAGGAAGGCGCGGGCGCGCGGCTCGCGCTGCGCTGAGCCGCGCGCCCTGGCAGATCAGGTGTTCTTGCTGATCGAGATGGTGGGGAACTTGCTGGAGAAGTCCTTGGCCTGCTGCGCGATCTTCACGGCTACATCGCGCGCCACCTTCTTGTAGATCTGCGCGACCTCGCCGTCAGGG
Organism: Diaphorobacter sp. ED-3; assembly: GCF_027625375.1. Lineage (NCBI taxonomy): Bacteria > Pseudomonadati > Pseudomonadota > Betaproteobacteria > Burkholderiales > Comamonadaceae > Diaphorobacter > Diaphorobacter sp. ED-3. The sequence goes on from NZ_CP115182.1 coordinate 3,352,779, forward strand.
TCGGCCACCACGGTGGGCTTGCCGCTGTCGGCCTGTAGGCGGATGTGCATGTCCAGCGGCAGCGCGCCCAGGTAGTCCATGCCATAGTCGGCGGCCATCTTCTTGCCGCCGTCGGCGCCGAAGATGTGCTCCACATGGCCGCAGTTGCTGCACACGTGCACGGCCATGTTCTCCACGATGCCCAGGATGGGCACGCCCACCTTCTCGAACATCTTGATACCCTTCTTGGCGTCCAGCAGCGCAATGTCCTGCGGCGTGGTGACGATCACCGCGCCGGTCATGGGCACGCGCTGGGAGAGCGTGAGCTGGATGTCGCCCGTACCCGGCGGCATGTCGATGATGAGGTAATCCAGGTTCTTCCAGTTGGTCTGGCGCAGCAGCTGCTCCAGCGCCTGCGTAGCCATGGGGCCGCGCCAGATCATGGCCTCGTCCTGATCCACCAGGAAGCCGATGGACATGACCTGCACGCCGTAGTTCTCGAGCGGCTCCATGGTCTTGCCGTCCTCGCTCTCCGGGCGGCGGCTGATGCCCAGCATCATGGGCTGGCTGGGGCCGTAGATGTCGGCATCCAGCACGCCCACGCGGGCGCCTTCAGCGGCCAGCGCCAGGGCCAGGTTGGCGGCCGTGGTGCTCTTGCCCACGCCGCCCTTGCCCGAGGCCACGGCGATGATGTTCTTCACCTGCGGCAGCAGCTGTACGCCCCGCTGCACCGCGTGTGCGATCACCTTGGTGTTGATGTTGACCGACACGTTCTCCACACCCGCCACTGCCTTGGCAACGGCGATGAACTGGCGGCGCAACTCGGGCACCAGGCTCTTGGCGGGGTACCCCAGCTCCACGTCGAAGGCGACATCGCCGCCGTTGATCTGCACATTGCGCACCGCGCGCGTGCTCACGAAGTCCTTGCCCGTGTGCGGATCCTGGACGCCGGCGATCGCCGCCAACAATGCCTGTTCTGTGAGTGCCATGGTTGTGTGGTTTGCTGAAGAGAAAGCCGGAGTCTAGCCAAGCGGCCTTGGCACTGGCGCGCCTGTGCCTTTGTTTGCCTACAGCCCACGCAGCTGGCGCGCCACGCTGCGCAGCATGCCGATGAAAGCCAGCAGCCAGGCCAGCAGCGCCACGGCAAAGAACAGCCGGGGCAGCGCATCCAGAAAGCCAAAGGCCATGGCCTGGTCCATCTGCCAGGTGCAGGCCGCGTACATGCCCAGCGGAAACACTGCGCCCCAGTACAGTGGGTCGTAGCGCAGCGGAAAGCGGCGCACGCCGTGGCGCCAGATGCCCAGCAGCACCAGCATGGGAATCCACCAGGTGCCCGCGGCCCAGTAGAACACCGTGAAGCCCTTGAGGAACGGCAGCAGCGACACCAGGAACGGCGCCTGTGGCGCGTTCAGGATCAGCAGCGATCCGGCCAGCGTGGAAATGGCCATGGCCCCCATGTTGATCCAGTACGGCGGCGACAAGTCGCCCGGCGAGAAGGGAAAGAACAGGTAGCGGTAGAAGATCAGCGCCATCATCCAGATGTAGAGCATGCCGCCCCACAGCCACATGGACAGCGCCAGCAGGTTGAGTTCCAGCCGCAGCGGCTGGCCGATGCGCGCGGCCAGCAGGGCGCTGGACACGGCCAGCGCCTGCGTGGACACCACGGCCAGCAGCCAGGCACCGCTGATGCCCCGGTCCAGCGGGGGCTTGTCCCGGCGGATGGTGAAGGCCGTGAAGATGGTGTAGGTCAACACCAGCCACAGCAGCGCCGCCAGCGCCCATAGCGCGAAGCCCAGCGGCACATGGCCCAGCAGCACGATGCACTGGCTGGCCAGGATGCCCGTGGCCGCCACCATGGTGAAGTAGCCGGTCCCGCGCGCGTGGTCCACCATGTCGCCAAAGAAACGCCGGGGATAGCGCCAGGCCCGCAGTACATACAAGGCCCACAGCACCACGTACTGCACGGCATTCAGGGCCAGCAACGCGCGCGCCAGCAGGGGATGGCCCAGCATGTCCGCAACCAGTGAAACGATGCCTGTGGCCATGACCAGGCCGAAGTAGGCAGGCGACAGCTCGCGCAATCCCCCCTGCCCCGCCGGAGTAGCCAGCTGCGGCGGCGACCCCGGCGGCGTGTTCAACGCAGCTCCAGCCGTGCCGGCCCCGCCTGCACGCTGCCGATCACCGCCGCCTGCGCGAAACCCTCGCGCGCGAACACCCCGAGCACGTCCTGCACGCTGTCCGGCGCGCAGGCCACCAGCAGGCCGCCCGAGGTCTGCGGGTCCGTCACCAGCGCCTGTGCGGTGGCCGGCAGGCCGGCGTCCAGCGCCACGCCCTCGCCATAGCCGGCCCAGTTGCGGCCGCTGGCACCGGTCACGAAGCCCGCAGCAGCCAGGTCCGCCACGCCGGGCAGCAGTGGCACGCGCGCCCAGTCGATCTGCACCGTGACGCCCGCGCCGCGCGCCACCTCCAGCGCATGGCCGGCCAGGCCGAAGCCCGTCACGTCGGTGATGGCGTGCACGCCGGGCAGCTCGGCCAGCAGCGGGCCGGGGGTGTTCAGGCGCGTGGTGGCGGCAATCATCTCGCGGTAGTGGGCGTCGGCCAGTTGCTCCTTCTTCAGCGCGGCCGAATACACGCCCACGCCCAGCGGTTTGCCTAGCACCAGCACGTCGCCCGGCTGGGCGCCGGCGTTGCGGCGCACCCGGTCCGGGTGCACCAGGCCCATGGCTACCAGGCCGTAGATGGGCTCGACCGAGTCGATGGTGTGGCCGCCCGCGATCGGGATGCCCGCCGCGCGGCACACGTCCTGCCCGCCGCGCACGATGGCGCCGATCACGTCCAGCGGCAGCGTGTTCACCGGCATGGCCACCAGCGCCAGCGCCATGATGGGCTTGCCGCCCATGGCGTACACGTCGGACAGCGCGTTGGTGGCAGCGATGCGGCCGAACTCGTACGGGTCGTCCACGATAGGCATGAAGAAGTCCGTGGTAGCCACCAGCGCCTGGCTCTCGTTCAGTCGGTACACGGCCGCGTCGTCCGAGGTCTCGATGCCCACCATCAACTCGGGCGGCATGACGGCGCCCGCGCCGCTTTGCTGCAGGATCTGCGACAGCACGCCCGGCGCGATCTTGCAGCCGCAACCGCCGCCATGCGATAGCGAGGTCAGGCGCGGATGGGAAGGGGCGGCGGTGGGGGCGGAAGCATTCATGGCAAACAGGGAAAAAGCGCGGTGACGGACAATGGCGCCTGCCCCGACGCAAAAAAGTGTGCCGCGGGCGCGCCGCGCGCATCATCCCAGATTCGCACCTGCCCGGCTTTGTTCAGCACCGCATTCCCGTGTCCCACCACCGCCCCATCCGTCCCGAAGACCGCCACCAGTTCGACACCCTCATCGACGCGCGCTCGCCCGCCGAATACGCCGAGGACCACATCCCCGGCGCGATCAACTGCCCGGTGCTGAACGACGAGGAGCGCGCCATCGTCGGCACCATCTACGTGCAGCAAAGCGCCTTCGAGGCGCGCCGCGTGGGCGGGGCCATGGTGGCGGCCAACCTGGCGCACCACCTGCGCACGCATTTCGCCGACAAGCCCGCACACTGGCGCCCGCTGGTCTACTGCTGGCGCGGCGGCATGCGCAGCGGCTCCATGGTGCAGTGGATGCGCCTGGTGGGCTGGGACGCGCAGCAGCTCGCCGGCGGCTACAAGTCCTTTCGCCGCCATGTGATGACGCAGATCGAGAACCTGGTGCCGCAGCTGGAGCTGCGCGTGCTGGTGGGCGCCACCGGCAGCGCCAAGACGCGCGTACTGCAGCAGCTGGCCGGCATGGGCGCGCAGGTGCTGGACCTGGAGCACTACGCCCGCCACAAGGGCTCGCTGCTCGGCGCGCTGCCGGGCGTGCCCCAACCATCGCAGAAAAATTTCGAGACACAGATCGCCACCGCACTGGAGGCGCTGGACCTGTCCCGCCCCGTGTATGTGGAGGGTGAGAGCGCGCGCATCGGCCGCCTCACGGTACCCGTGCCGCTGGTGCAACGTCTGCGCGCCGCCGCGTGCATCGAGATCGAAGCCACGCCCGAAGAGCGCCTGGCCTACCTGCTGCGCGACTACGCTTACCTAGGCGACGACCCCGATGCACTGGCCAAGCGCCTGGGCACGCTCACCGAGCTGCAGGGCAAGGAAGTCGTGCAGCGCTGGCAGGCCTGGGCCCGGGCGGGGGAGCTGTCCGCGCTGTTCGCCGAGCTGATGCTGCTGCACTACGACCCGCACTACGGACGCTCGCAGGCGCGCAACTTCACGCACTGGGAGACACGCCAGCGCGTGGTCGCGCCGGACCTGTCGCCCGAGGGCATCGCCAGCGTGGCGCAGGCCGTGCTGGCGCTGGAATAGTTAGGCATCAAATCAGGCTGCAGCGCTTTATGGATAAGCGCAAGCAGCTATCATTTTTGAAACCCTCTCGCGCACATGAAATCCCGGCGATTCGTACGGGAACACGCCGCCTTCGGCTAGGCTCAAACCCACCTCATTCCTCAAGGACTCCTTTGTGAAATTGAAGATGGCCCCGAACTCGGGCTTCGCAATCCTGCTGCGCTCGCCCTGGTGGGTGAGCTTTGCCATCGCCGCCGCCATCGTGCTCGTCTGCGGCGCACTGCTGCCGAGGGACATCGCCCCGTTCGCCGCCATGGGCGCGCTGCCGATCGCCGTGATCGGCTGCATCGCCGCGTGGCGCCAGTGGCGTGCCCCCAGCGCCGCGCGCGTTCAGGGCGCCCTGCAGGCCGCTGCCGCCATGCCGTGGAAGGATTTCGCCAACACGCTGGAGCGCGCATGGCGCACCGAGGGGCACGAGGTGCAGCGCCTGGCCGGCCTGCACGCGGACCTGCGCATCACGCAGGGTGACCGCGCGGTGCTGGTGGCCGCACGCCGCTGGAAGGCCGCCACGCATGGCGTGGAACCCCTGCGTGAACTGCACGCCCAAGCGCAGCAGCAAGGCGCGCAGGCCGTGTACGTGGCGCTGACCGGCACCGTGAGCGAGACCGCACGCAGCTTTGCGCGCGAGCATGGCGTGGTGCTGCTGGAGGGCGATGCCCTGGCTGCCCTGCTGCTCAAGGCCACGCCCGCAGGTTAAAAAAAGCGCAACCCAAGCCGCGTGGCTCCATGACCCACTCCCCTGCCCCTGCGCACACCGGCCTGGTGCTGATGGGCGGCGGCGCGCGTGCCGCCTACCAGGTGGGCGTGCTGCAGGCGATTGCCGACCTGCGGCTGGCTTGCGGCGAGCGGCGTGGGCCGGGGCCATTCGGCATCCTCACCGGCACCTCGGCCGGCGCCATCAACGCGGCGGCCATGGCCTGTGGCGCGGACCAGTTCGACCGCACGGTGCGGCGCCTGGCGCGCGTGTGGACCCAGTTCCATGCCCGACAGGTGTACCGCGCCGACTCCCTGAGTGTGATGCGCAGCGGCGCACGCTGGCTCACGCTGCTGTCGCTGGGCTGGGCCCTCACCCGCTGGAGCCGCATGCGCCCGCACTCGCTGCTGGACAACGCGCCGCTCGCGCAACTGCTGGACCAGTTGGTGCCACTGGCGCGCGTGCCGCGGCTGATCCGCGCGGGCCACCTGCGCGCCCTGGCGGTGACCGCGTCCAGCTACAGCTCGGGCCAGCATGTGGCGTTCTTTGACGCCGGAGACGCCCAGGAGCCCTGGGTACGCTCATTGCGCAAATCCGCGCGCGGCCCCATCACGCGCAACCACCTGCTGGCCTCGTCGGCCATTCCGTTCATGTTCCCGGCAGCGCCACTGGCCATCGACGGACACACCGAATACTTCGGCGACGGCTCCATGCGCCAGACCGCGCCGCTGCTGGCGCCCGCCATCCACCTGGGCGCGTAGCGCCTGCTGGTGGTGGGCACCAGCCGCACCTATGAGCCGCCGCGCCCCTGCATGGCTGGCACGCAGCAGCCCTACCCGGCGCTGGCCCAGGTGGCGGGCCACACGCTGTCCAACATCTTTCTGGATGCGCTGTCGGTGGATATCGAGCGCGCCCAGCGCATCAACCAGACGCTGGCGCTGATTCCGCCCGAGGCGCGCAGCCACAGCCCGCTGCGGCCGCTGGAGCTGCTGGTGTTCGCCCCCTCGCGCAACCTGGACGAGATGGCGGCGCGGCATGTGTGCGACCTGCCGGGGACCATCCGCACCCTGCTCAGAGCGCTGGGCGTGCGTGCCGACCGACCCGACGCGGGCACCGGCGCGCTGGTCAGCTACCTGCTGTTCGAGCGCGGCTACACGCAAGAGCTCATGGCACTGGGCCACGGGGACGCGATGGCGCGGCGCAGCGAGATCTGCGCCTTCTTCGGCTGGCAGGACCACGGCAATCCCGTGCGGGCGCCGCGGAACTGACACGCCCTAAAATCGAGGGTTGCGCCTCGAAACCCGAGGCGACTGGAGAGCCGCCCCCGATGACCGCACGCAAGATCTTCGTCACCACCGCCCTGCCGTATGCCAACGGCAATTTCCACATCGGCCACATCATGGAGTACATCCAGGCCGACACCTGGGTGCGCGCGCAGCGCATGCAGGGCAACGCGGTCAACTTCGTGGGCGCGGACGACGCCCACGGCGCGCCCATCATGATCGCCGCCGAGAAGGCGGGCAAGACACCCCAGCAGTTCGTGGCCGACATCGCCGCCGGGCGCAAGCAGTACCTGGATGGCTTTCACATTGCCTTCGACAACTGGAGCAACACCGACAGCCCGGAAAACCACGAGCTGTCCCAGCAGATCTACCTGGACCTGAAGGCCGCTGGCTTCATCGAGACGCGCACCATCGAGCAGTTCTTCGACCCGGAGAAGAACATGTTCCTGCCCGACCGCTTCATCAAGGGCGAGTGCCCGCGCTGCCATGCCAAGGACCAGTACGGCGACAACTGCGAGGTCTGCAGCTCGGTCTACGCGCCCACCGACCTGATCAACCCGTACTCGGCGCTGTCGGGCGCCAAGCCGGTGCTCAAGACCTCCGAGCACTTCTTCTTCAAGCTCTCCGACCCGCGCGCGGTGGAGTTCCTGACCGAGTGGACGCAGAACGGCCAGCATGTGCAGCCCGAAGTGGCCGCCAAGATCAAGGAATGGTTCGGCACGCGCACCAATCCCGACGGCACGACCAGCGAAGGTCTGGACGACTGGGACATCTCCCGCGACGCCCCCTATTTCGGCATCGAGATCCCCGATGCGCCGGGCAAGTACTTCTACGTGTGGCTGGACGCCCCCGTGGGCTACCTGGCCTCGCTCAAGAACCTCTTGAACAAGCGCGGCGAGGACTACGACGCCTACATGGCCGACCCGCAGCTGGAGCAGTACCACTTCATCGGCAAGGACATCATCACCTTCCACACGCTGTTCTGGCCCGCCATGCTGAAGTTCAGCGGCCGCAAGACGCCCACGAAGATCTGCGTGCACGGCTTCATGACCGTGAACAACGGCGAGAAGATGAGCAAGAGCCGCGGCACGGGGCTGGACCCGCTCAAATACCTGGCCCTGGGCATGAACCCCGAGTGGCTGCGCTACTACCTGGGCGCCAAGCTCAACGGCAAGAACGAAGACATCGACTTCAACCCCGAAGACTTCATGGCCCGCGTGAATTCCGACCTGATCGGCAAGTACGTGAACATCGCCAGCCGTGCCGCGGGCTTCATCTACAAGCGCTTCGGCGGCAAGCTGGGCGAAGTCAGCGCCGATGGCCAGGCGCTGCTGGCGCAGCTGCGCGAACAGGCCGGTCCCATCGTTGCGGCCTACGAGGCGCGCGACACGGCCCGCGCCGTGCGCGAGACCATGCTGCTGTGCGACCGCGTGAACAGCTACGTGGACGCCAACAAGCCCTGGGAGCTGGCCAAGCAGGAGGGCATGGAGGCGCGCCTGCAGGACGTCTGCACCACCTGCATCGAGGCCTTCCGCATCCTGACGATCTACCTCAAGCCCATCCTGCCGCAGGTGGCGGCCGACGTGGCGCGCTTTCTCATCGTGCCGCCCGAGCAGTTTGCCGAAGTGGCCCAGCCCCTGGGCGCCGGCCACCAGATCGGCCAGTACCAGCACCTGATGCAGCGCGTGACGCAGGAGCAACTGGACGCGCTGTTCGAACCCCCTGCTCCCGCAGTCGAAAAGGTCATCCCTGGCGGAGAGGAAATCGCCCCGACGATCACCATCGACGACTTCGCCAAGGTGGACCTGCGCATCGCGAAGATCGTGAAATGCGAGGCCGTGGAAGGCTCCACCAAGCTGCTGCGCCTGACACTGGATGTGGGCGAAGGGCAGACACGCAACGTCTTCAGCGGCATCGCCAGCATGTACAAGCCCGAGGACCTGCAGGGCAAGCTCACGGTGATGGTGGCCAATCTGGCGCCGCGCAAGATGAAGTTCGGCCTGAGCGAGGGCATGGTGCTGGCCGCCAGCCACGCCGACGAGAAGGCGCACCCCGGCATCTTCGTACTGGAGCCCTTCCCCGGCGCGCAGCCGGGCATGCGCATCCACTGATGCCCCAGCCTCGGCGATCGCGCCAGCCCCTGCGCCTTGCGGCTGCATGGGTTTTTTTGTGCGCCTTGCTTTCGGGGTGCACGGTGGTGGCGGTGGGTGCAGCCGCCGTCAGTGTCACGGCGACCGCTGTGGGGCTGGCGGCCGACGCCGCCGTGGGCACAGCCAAGGTCGTCGGTAAAGGCGTGGGCAAGGCCTATGACGCGATGACCGACGAAGAAGACCACAGCGGCATCACCATCCGCTACCGCGAAGGCGGCGCACCGCAGCCGCTGCCGGATGCCCCGCCGCAGGAGCAGGCGGCACCCACGCCTGAGGCGCTGCCGTAGCCGCTGCGCGCGTTGCCTGGCGGCACCCGCCACAGGACGTACGCATGGTCACGCCGAGGGTTCGCCCGGTGGCCGCGCGGCCTGCCGCCACTGCCCCGGTGTGCAGCCTGTCCAGCGGCGAAAGGCCCGGTTGAACACGCTGGGCTCCGCGAACCCCAGCGACTGGCTGATCTCGCCCAGCGGGCGGTCCGCCTGCGCCAGCGCGTGCAGTGCGGCCTGGTGCCGCGCCGCGTCCAGTACGGCGGTGTAGCTCAAGCCCAGCGCCTGCATGCGTCGCGCCAGGGTGCGCTCGCTCAGTCCCAGCGCTGCCGCGGCCTGGGCGCGTTCGGGCGCCTTGCCGTGCAGCGGCGCTTGCAATTGGTCAGCCATCCACGCGCGCAGCGCCTGCGCCAGGTCGGCCGGCGCTGACAGTGCCGCCAGCCGTGTCGTCGCATGTTCGCGGTGCAGGCGCGCGAGCTGCTCGTCGGCCTGGGGCAGCGGCGCGTCCAGCAGCGCGTTGTCCAACAGCACGCCGCTGAAGGCCTGCTCGAATTCCACGGCGCAGCCGAAGGCCTCGCGGTAGCCCGCCAGCGGCCCGATGCGTGCCTGGCTGAACTGCACCTGCCGCGGACGCACCACCTGTCCCGTGACCCAGCGCGCAAACGCCACGACCGCGGCCAGCACCGCCTCGATCTGGTGCGGGCTGAATGCCAGCGCGCCCTGGCGCGGGTGGTACACCACCCAGCTGGCGGTTTCGCCCGCGATCATCTGGAAACGCCCGCCGTCGCTGATGAGGCGCTGGTACTGCTGCACCGCGGCAATGGCCGCGCGCAGGCTGGACGCGGACTGCAGCAGGTAGCTCACCACATTGAAACTGCCCGGCCCCACCTGTGCCCCCACCTTGAGGCCAAAACCCGAATCCTGCGTGCAGTGCACGGCTGCGCGCCACAGCCGCGTGATGTGGTCAATGGGCCAGCGCTCGTGCGCCAGCTCGGCCGGTGCGATGCCCGCCTGCGCCAGCAGGCGCTCGCGCGCCACGCCCGCGCGCTCGGCGGCGGCCAGCACGGTGTTCACCCAACTCATCGAAACGCTGGCCTGCAAGGTCAATTTCCATGGCCTCCAAAGTCTATGCCGCGCCATGATATGCCGCTATCTTGGCCGGCAGTGCGCCACACAGAGCGCGCAAGGAGACAGCCGCATGGCAACCCAACATTCCGACACCGTCGTCATTGGCGGCGGTCTGGCCGGCATCGTGGCCGCGCTGGAGCTGCTGCGCGCGGGCCAGCGCGTCACGCTGGTGGACCGCGACACGCCTGAACGCTTCGGCGGCCTGGCGCTGTGGGCCTTCGGCGGCATGGCCCTGGTGGGCACGCCGCTGCAGGCAAAGATGAAGATCCCCGACACGCCCGAGCGTGCGCTGGCCGACTGGCTGCGCTTTGGCGAGCTGGACGCTGACCACCACTGGCCCCGCGCTTGGGCGCGGCACTACGTGGAGCATTCGCGCGCGCAGGTGCACGACTGGCTGCTGCAGGAGGGCGTGAAGTTCATGCCCGCGGTGAACTGGGTGGAGCGCGGGCTGCACGGCGACGGCAACAGCCTGCCGCGTTACCACATCGTCTGGGGTACCTCGCGCGAACTCACGCGGTGCCTGATCGCGGCGCTGCGCCGTGCGGGTGAAGGCAGCAGGCTCACACTGCTGCACGGCCACCGCGCCACGGCACTGGACCACCAGGGCGGACGGATCGCCGGCGCCGTGGCGGTGAACGAAGCCACGGGCGAGGAAGTACGCCTGCAAGCCCCGGTGGTGGTGCTGGCCATGGGCGGCATCAACGGCGGGCACGAGGAGACCCGTGCCAACTGGCCCCAAGGCCGGCCGCGCCCCGCCGCCATGCTCAACGGCGCACACCCCTTCGCCGATGGCAAATTGCACCGCCACGCCGCCCGCCTGGGCGCGCAGATCACGCACGCGGGCGAGATGTGGAACTACGCCGCCGGCTTTCCGCACCCGTTTCCGCATTTCGACGGGCACGGCCTGTCGGCCATTCCCTGCAAGTCGGCGCTGTGGCTGAACCACCGGGGCGAGCGCATCGGCCCTGCGCCGCTGGTCACCGGCTTCGACACGCACTGGCTGTGCCAGCGTGTGGCCGCGCAGGAAAAGCCCTGGACCTGGCACCTGCTCAACTGGCGCATCGCAGCCAAGGAGTTCGCCATCTCCGGCGCCGAGCACAACCAGCGCATCCGCGACAGGCAGTTCCCGCAGTTCCTCAAGGAAACGCTGTTGGGCAACCACCGCCTGGTGCGCCAGATGCAGCGGCAAAGCCCGCATTTCCTGGTGGACGACACCCTGGCGGGGCTGGCCGCGAAGATGAACGCACTCACCGCCTCGCTCGATGTGCGCCCCGAGGTACTGCAGGCCACGGCCGACGCCTTCGACGCCAACTTTGCCCACGGCGCCAAGCTGCACAACGACGACCAGATCCGCCGCATCCTGCACGCGCGCCAGTGGGGCCCCGACCGGCTGCGCACCTGCGCACCCGCGCCGCTGCAAAAGCCCGGCGCGGGGCCGTTCATCGCCATCCAGATGCAGCTCATTACGCGCAAAAGCCTGGGCGGGCTGCAAACGGACCTGCACAGCCGCGTTCTCGACGGCGCAGGCCAGCCCATCGACGGCCTGTACTGCGTGGGCGAGGCGGCGGGCTTCGGCGGCGGCGGTGCGAACGGCAAGCGCTCGCTGGAAGGCACCTTTTTGCCCGGCTGCATCCTCACCGCACGCGCCGCGGCGCGCGCCATCACCGGGAGGGCCGGCGCATGACCCACTACCCCGCATCGGTCGCCGACTGGCGCCGCCAGGCCGAGAGGCGCCTGCCGCGCTTTCTGTTCGACTACATCGACGGCGGCGCCAGCGACGAGCGCACGCTGGCCGCCAACGTGCAGGACTTCGCCGCCCTGCGCCTGCGCCAGCGCGTGCTGGTGGACGTGGCCCAGGTGGACACGCGCGCCACCCTGGCAGGCCAACCCTGCGCGCTGCCAGTGGCGCTGGCGCCCATCGGTCTGGCGGGCATGGCCGCGCGCCGGGGCGAAGCGCAGGCCGCGCGCGCGGCGCACGCGGCGGGCGTGCCGTTCACGCTCTCCACCGTGGGCATCTGCCCCATCTCCGAGGTGGCGGCTGCAGCCGGCGCACCGCCCTGGTTCCAGCTCTACATGCTGCGCGACCGCGGCGCCGTGCGCGCACTGCTGGACGGTGCCTGGGCCGCCGGCTGCCGCACGCTGGTCTTCACGGTGGATCTGCCGCTGCCCGGCATGCGCCTGCGCGACATCCGCCACGGCATGGCCGCGAGTGGCGCGCGCCCTGCGCTCATCCGCGCCGCACAGGTGCTGGCGCGCCCCGGCTGGGTGCGGGACGTGGCGCTGCGCGGCAAGCCGCTGCGCTTTGGCAACCTGACGGCGCAGGTGCCCGGCGCGCGCGACCTGGGCGCCTTCAAGGCCTGGGTGGACGCGCAGTTCGACCCCAGCGTGACGTGGAAAGACATCGACTGGCTGCGCGGCCAGTGGCAGGGCCGCCTGCTGCTCAAGGGCATTCTGGACGTGCAGGACGCCCAGGCCGCCGTGCAGGTGGGCGCGGACGGCATCGTCGTCTCCAACCACGGCGGGCGCCAGCTCGACAGCGTGGCCTCCACCGCCGCCAAGCTGCCCGCCATCGCCCAGGCCGTGGGCGCGCAGACTGAGGTGCTGGTGGACGGCGGCGTGCGCAGCGGCGTGGATGTGTTCAAGGCCCTGGCCCTGGGCGCGCGCGGTGTGCTCATCGGCCGCCCCTGGGTGTGGGCGCTGGCGGCGCAGGGCGAGGCGGGCGTGCGCACCCTGCTGGCCCAGTGGCAGCGCGAGCTGCTGCTGGCAATGACGCTGGCGGGCGTGACGCGCGTGGCCGACATCGGCCCCCAGCACCTCGACACGGATTGATAACGAAAAACGGCTCCAGCGCTTACCCATCAGCGCCAGAAGCTATGAATAAAGAAGCAAGGAGATTCCCATGAACGGCGCACAAGCCCTGCTCAAGACCCTGGCCGATGCCGGTATCGAGGTCTGCTTCACCAACCCTGGCACGAGCGAGATGCACTTCGTCGCCGCGCTGGACAGCGAGCCGCGCATGCGCGCCGTGCTGGCGCTGTTCGAGGGCGTGGCCACCGGCGCGGCCGACGGCTACGCACGCATGGCCGGCAAGCCCGCCGCCACGCTGCTGCACCTGGGCTGCGGCCTGGGCAACGGCCTGGCCAACCTGCACAACGCACGCAAGGGCAAGGTGCCGGTGGTCAACATCGTGGGCGACCACGCCACGTACCACACGCAGTACGACGCGCAGCTGCAGTCCGACATCGAGACCGTGGCGCGCAACGTCTCGCCCGGCTTCGTGCGCACCGCGCAAAGCACTGCGGCCCTGTGCCAGGACGCGGCAGACGCCATTGCTGCCGCGCGCGGCCTGCCGGGCCAGGTGGCCACGCTGGTCCTGCCGGCCGACGTGTCGTGGGGCGAGGGCGGCCAGCCCTGCCCGCCCCCGGAGGTGCCCGCGCCCGCGGCCGCCAGCGACGAGGCCGTGCAGGCCATCGCACAGGCCATCCGCTCGGGCGAGAAGACCATCGTGCTGCTGGGCGGCCAGGCGCTGCGCGAGGGGGCGCTGCGCAGCGCCGCGCGCATTGCGGCCCACAGCGGCGTGCAGTTGCTCGCCGAGGTGTTTCCCACCCGCATGGAGCGCGGCGCGGGCCTGCCCGCCGTGGAGCGCGTGGCCTACCTGGCCGAGCTGGCAGGCGTGCAACTGGCGGGCGCACGGCACCTGGTGCTGGTCGATGCGAAGTCGCCCGTCTCGTTCTTCGCCTACCCCGGCAAGGCCAGCGACCTGGTGCCCGCAGGCTGCACGGTGCACACCCTGTGCAGCCCGGCGCAGGACGCGGCGGCGAGCCTGGACAAGCTGTCCGCCGCGCTGGGCGCCAGCGCCACGCAGCCGCCCCTGGCCCCGGCGCAGCGCCCCGGCCGCCCGCGCGGGCCGCTCACCGCGCCCAAGGTGTGCAAGGCCGTGGGCCACCTGCTGCCCGAGAACGCCATCCTCATCGACGAGGCCATCACCTCCGGCCTGATGCTGGGCGTGATGACGGCGGGCTGCCCGCGCCACGACCTGATCACGCTGACCGGCGGGGCCATCGGCCAGGGCCTGCCCAATGCCGTGGGCGCGGCCATCGCCTGCCCCGACCGCCCGGTGATCGCACTGATCGGCGACGGCACGGCGATGTACACCCTCCAGGCGCTGTGGAGCATGGCGCGTGAGAACCTGCATGTGGTGTCGGTCATCTTCAACAACGCCAGCTACTCGGTGCTGAACGTGGAGCTGGAGCGCGTGGGCGCTGAGCAAGCGGGCCCCAAGGCCAAGTCGCAGCTCGACCTGAAGGGCCCGGTACTCAACTTCGCCCAGCTCGCGCAGGGCATGGGCGTGCATGCGGTGCGCGCCAGCACGGCCGAGGACTTTTGCCAGGCGCTGGAATACGCGCTGGCGCACCCCGGGCCGCACCTGATCGAAGCACTGGTGCCCGAGTCGCTCGCCGGCCCGAAGCGCAAGGTGCTGCCCTGGCTGCTGCGCGCCCTGCCCAGCCTGCCGCCGCAGGTGGCGCGCGCGCTCAAGCGCAAGATCGCGCCGTGAGGCGGCCGAGAGCCCCACGCAAGAAAGCCCTGCACCGCGGGGCTTTCTTTATATGAATGATTTTGGCCTCTAGCGCTTTCCAGACAAGCGCGAGCAGCTCACTTTTTCATATCAACGGCATCAACCGCCCTGGTAGCGTCCCGGCCGGTGGCTGACCCACAGGAACACGCACATCACCACCGTGGCGAGCACCGACCAGGCCACGCGCTGCCATGGCACCACGCACAGCGCCAGCAGCACCACGCAGCAGTCGATGCCCAACTGCACCTTGCCAGCCCGGATGCCGTGGCGCTGCTGCGCGTAGAGCGACACGATGGTCGCGCCGCCCAGGCTGGACTGGTGGCGCGCCAGGAACAGCACGCCCGTGCCCATCAGCAGCCCTCCGGCCACCGCGGCGAACGCCGGGTGCAGGTAGTCGATGTGGAACACGTTCGGCGCCAGCACCATCACCAGCGACAGCATGGCCACGCAGACGAAGGTCTTGAGCGTGAAGGCGCGCCCCAGGTGGCGCCAGGCAAACCAGTAAAACGGCAGGTTGATGAGGAAGTACACCGCGCCGAACGACCAGCCCGTGGCGTAGTGCAGCACGAACGCCAGCCCCGCCGTGCTGCCCGTGAGCAGCCCGGCCTGGGCGTACATGAGCATGGCCAGCCCGACAAACAGCGAGCCGGCGAACAGCGCCTGGGCGTCCTCGAACGGGCCGTGGCGCAGGGTGGCGTTGGAAGAGGGAACCTGCGCCGCGCCATCGGGCGCGAGTGCGGAAAGAGACGATTGGGCGTGCAAAGTGTGTGCGGTGCGGCTGGCCATAGTGTGGTTCCTGAGCATCCTGCGGGTCGGCGCTGGTGGCGCCGAGGCGCAATCATCTCATGGAAAACCCTAGGTCTGCTGGGCGCCAGCGCCCGTCCCTCCCCGCTCGCGCATTTCAGGGCGGCTCCAAGGAGGCGGCCCAGGATCGGCTCAAGGGCCGTCGTGCAGCTTCTCGGTGCTGGCCGCACGCAGCACGCGCCCGTCGGCGCCGAACACCACGGTGAACAGCTTCTCCTGCGCGGGGGCGTCGGTCCAATGCCAGTCCCACTCGGTCTCCTGCTTGAGCTCGTAGGTCACCTGCTTGCCGGGCTTGCCCAGCAGGCGGCGCACCTGCTCCTGCGTCATGCCGGGCTGCACCTTGGCGAAGTGGTGCGGTGCCAGCACCTGGCGCAGCGCGCTCATCTTGCCGTCGGTGCCGATGGTGATCATGTAGTTGCGCCGCCCGGCCGGCTGGCGGTTGTACTCCAGGGTGCGCGAGCCGTCGGCCTCCTGCCAGACCTGCTCGGGCTCGCCAAAGCGCGCGCGTACGTCTTGCTCGGTGGAGACGCCCTCTTCCAATTCGCGGATGCGCTGCTCGTCGCAGCCCGCCAGCAGGGTGAGCACGGCCAGCAGGGAGGCGCCCGCGCCCTTGAGCCAGTGGTGAAAAGCCATCGGTAGGTCCATCCTCATGGTGATCGGCCGCCCGGTCGCGGCGCACAGGCTGCACTGTAGAGCGTCCACGGGCCTGCCGCACGGGCCCTCACCCAGGGGCCGGGGCTAAAATGCGCGGTTACCAAGAGGCTCACGCACCGCACCATGTCCTTCTTTCGCCGCCCCGACTACGAATCCGACACCACCCAGTTCATCAAGCAGCTCAAGGCCCAGAAGCCCGAGCTGGATGCCCAGCAGCAGGCCGGCCGCGCCCTGCTGTGGGACAAGCAGGTGGACCGCGATGCCTGGCAGGACTACAACGCCGGGCGCATCCCCCAGCAGCCCTACGTGTACCAGTCGCGCTCCTGAGCGCGCCACACATCAAATCAGGCTCCAGCGCCCATGCAGCAAGCGCTGGCAGCTATTGAATAAATAGTAAGCTCCATGGCCGCCCCGCGTCTCGCCGCGACTGCCGACGACGGTGCGCCGCCGGCCTCTGGCGCCGGCCTGCCGCAGGTGGTGGACCAGGTGGCGCTGGCGCGCCTGTATGGCGAGCCCCTGTTCGCGCTGCCGCAGGACCTGTACATCCCCCCCGACGCGCTGGAGGTGTTCCTGGAGGCCTTCGAAGGCCCGCTGGATCTGCTGCTGTACCTGATCCGCAAGCAGAACTTCAACATCCTGGACATCCCCATGCTGGATGTCACACGCCAGTACCTGGGCTACGTGGAGGAGATCCGCAGCCGCAACCTGGAGCTGGCGGCCGAGTACCTGCTGATGGCGGCGATGCTCATCGAGATCAAGTCGCGCATGCTGCTGCCGCCCAAGAAGCAGGAAGGCAGCGCCGAGCCCGAGGACCCGCGCGCCGAACTGGTACGCCGCCTGCTGGAGTACGAGCAGATCAAGCTGGCCGCCATGCACCTGAACCAGGTGCCGCAGTACGGCCGCGACTTCCTCCGCGCGCAGGTCACCATCGAGCAGAGCCTGCAGCCGCGCTTTCCGGACGTGAGCCTGACCGACCTGCAGGAAGCCTGGCGCGACATCTTGAAGCGCGCCAAGCTGGTGCAGCACCACAAGATCACGCGCGAGGAACTCTCGGTGCGCGAATACATGAGCCATGTGCTCAAGGCGCTGCAGGGCCGGCGCTTCGTGGAATTCGAGGAACTGTTCCAGCCCGAGAAGGGCGGCACCGTGCTCGTGGTGACCTTCATCGCGCTGCTGGAGCTGGCCAAGGAAACCCTCATCGAGATCACCCAGGCCGAGGCGTTCGCACCCATCTACGTGCGCCTGGCCTATACGCCTGTCTGATCGCCCCCATCCCCCTCGCCACGGCCGGGTGGCTGCGGCGCACATTGCCATGACCTCACACGACTTCGACGTACTCATCGTAGGCAGCGGCCTCGCAGGGCTGACCGCCGCGCTGCAGCTGGCGCCCACCCACCGCGTGGCCGTCCTCACCAAGCGCCAGCTGGCCGACGGCGCCAGCGGCTGGGCCCAGGGCGGCATCGCCGCGGTGCTGGCGGAGGGCGACAGCTTCGAGTCGCACGTGCAGGACACGCTGGTGGCCGGCGCCGGCCTGTGCGATCTGGCGGCCACACGCTTCGTGGTGGAGAACGCGCCGCAGGCCATCCGCTGGCTGCAGGGCCTGGGCGTGCCGTTCTCGCAGGAAGAGGGCGCCCTGCACCTCACGCGCGAAGGCGGCCACAGCGCGCGGCGCATCGTGCACGCCACCGACGCCACGGGCGCGGCCGTGCAGCGCACGCTGATCGACGTGGTGCGCGCCACCCCCGGCATCACGCTGTTCGAACACCACACCCTGGTGGACCTGATCACCAGCGCCAAGCTGGGACTGGCTGGCGCGCAGCGCTGCCTGGGCCTGTACGCGCTGGACGAGGCCACCGACGAGGTGCTCACCTTTCGCGCACCGCACACCATCCTGGCCACGGGCGGCGCGGGCAAGGTGTACCTGTACACCACCAACCCCGACACGGCCACGGGCGACGGCATTGCCGCGGCCTGGCGCGCGGGCTGCCGCGTGTCCAACCTGGAGTTCATCCAGTTCCACCCCACGTGCCTGTACCACCCGCACGTCAAGAGCTTCCTCATCACCGAGGCCGTGCGTGGCGAGGGCGGGCAACTCAAGCTGCCGCCGCAGGCCGGCGGCACGCGCTTCATGCCCCAGCACGACGCGCGCGCCGAGCTGGCGCCGCGCGACATCGTGGCGCGCGCCATCGACTTCGAGATGAAAAAGCACGGCCTGGACTGCGTGCACCTGGACATCTCGCACCAAAGCCCCGCGTTCCTGCAGGAGCACTTTCCCACCATCCTCGCGCGCTGCGCGGAGCTGGGCATCGACATCACGCGCGAGCCCATCCCCGTGGTGCCCGCCGCGCACTACACCTGTGGCGGCGTGCTCACCGACCTGGCGGGCCGCACCGACCTGCACGGCCTCTTCGCCATTGGCGAGACCGCCTGCACCGGCCTGCACGGCGCCAACCGCCTGGCCAGCAACTCGCTGCTGGAATGCATGGTGTTCGCGCGCGCCGCGGCCGCGCACATCCAGCAGGCGCAGCGCGCGGACCTGCCCGCGCTGCCCGCGTGGGACGACAGCCGCGTGACCGACGCCGACGAGTGCGTGGTTATCTCCCACAACTGGGACGAGCTGCGCCGCTTCATGTGGGATTACGTGGGCATCGTGCGTACCACCAAGCGGCTGGAGCGCGCGGCGCACCGCATCGCGCTGCTGCAGGGCGAGATCCAGGAGTTCTATGCCAACTTCCACGTCACGCGCGACCTGCTGGAACTGCGCAACCTGGTGCAGGTGGCCGACCTGATCGTGAAAAGCGCGCAGATGCGCCATGAAAGCCGCGGCCTGCACTTCAGCCGCGACTGGCCCGACGTGGCCGCCCCCGCCGCGCCCACCATCCTGGTGCCGCCCGCACGCTGACCCCTTTTCACAATCCAAGGAGATTCCATGTACCGCACCCTGCTCAAGTCCAAGATCCACCGCGTCAAGACCACGCACTGCGAGTTGCACTACGAAGGCTCGTGCGCCATCGACGAAGACCTGCTGGAGGCCGCCAACATCTGCGAGAACGAACAGGTGCACATCTGGAACGTGGACAACGGCGAACGCTTCGTCACCTACGCCATCAAGGGCCAGCGCGGCAGCGGCATGATCTCGGTGAACGGATCGGCCGCGCGGCGCGCCTGCGTGGGCGACCTGCTCATCATCGCGGCCTTCGCCCAAGTGGCAGAAGCCGACGTGGCCGCACACCAGCCGCAACTGGTGTTCGTGAACGACCAGAACCGCCAGGTGGAACTGCGCCACCACGTACCCACGCAGGCACTTTGATCCATCACCCTTCCACCACCGGGAACACACCATGCCCCATCTGACCATCGAATACTCCAGCAACCTGCCCGGCTATCCCGAGGCCCAGGCACTGGCCGATCTCAACGCGTCCCTGTGCGCCAGCCCCGAGATCCTGGACGAAGCCGACCTCAAGTCGCGCTTCGTGCGCACCAGCGGCAGCTTCCAGATCGGCACGCAGCCCGCCAACCGCGCGTTCGTGCATGCGCAGCTGCGCCTACTGTCCGGCCGTAGCCCCGAAGCCAAAAAGGACCTGGCGGGGCGCATCGCCGAGGTGTTGCGCCGCCACACCCCGCACCCTGCGGGCGTGCTGGTACAGCTCAGCGTGGAGATCGTGGACATGGACCGGCCGAGCTACGTGAAGGAACGCCTGTAAGCACCTGGGGATCCGGAACGTAAAAAAGAAACCGCTGTGCTCTGAGAGTCACAGCGGTTGGGGTGCCTGCCCGGCCCGGCCGTTCCTCACCGGGAGAACGCGGCCGAGGCACGGCGCACGGCATGTGCAGGCTGCTTACGCACGCCCCCGCGCTGCCTCCGTGCGCGCGTCCCCACTACCCGGTCAGTCCCTGCGGTGGGGCCGAGCCTATGGAACAAACAACTTCGCGCAATCCTGCACCAGGTGGGACATCCGGCGGGTTCAGCAGGTTCAGCGGGTTTTGCCGTAAACGCCGATATGCGCAGGTGCGGAACCACCGCCTTAGCAGGGGGCCCCGCTTAAGGCGCCCCGTCCAACGTCGCGTCCAGCCAGCCGCGCAGGCTGTTGATGAAGGCCCAGCCCTGCACGCGCGGCAGATCCTGCAAGCGCACCACGGCTTCCACCATGCGTCCCTCACGCAGGGCGACGGCGCGGCCCACACCGGGCAGCAGGCCGCAGGCCAGCGGCGGCGTGACCCAGCGACCGTCCAGCAGCAACGCCAGGTTGCCGAAGGTGCCCTCGGTGATCTCACCCGCAGCGTTGTAGAGCACGGTGTCGAACACACCGCCGCCCGCCGCCGGTGCGAAAGCGGCGTAGTGCGCGCGGCGCGTGGTCTTGTGCCGCGTGAATTCGCTGTGCGCCCGGGTGAAGGGGCGATCGGCCAGTGCCAGCCGCACGGGCATGGGCGTCGCGGCCAACGCGAAGGCTTCGGCGCGCGGCACGCCGTGTGCGTTCAGCAGCAGGCGCACACGCCAGTCGCCCTGCGCATGGGCAGCGGCCAGTGCATCCAGGCAGGCCTGCACGCGCGCGGCATTCCAGGGATAGCCAAAGTGCACGGCGGCGGCCTGCATGCGCGCCAGGTGCTCCGCGCGGTGGCGCAGCACGCCGGCATGCAGCCCCAGCGTTTCCAACAGGTCGAACGGCGCGCTGGCGCGATCCACGAAGGCACGCTTGGCCGCCCACTCGCCCCACTCGGCCGCCGGGTCGGCGCCCCAGACGATGCCGCTGCCGATGCCGCAGCGCGCGCGGCCGCCCCGCAGCTCCACGGTACGGATGGGGACGTTGAAGGTGGCGGCGATGGCGCCCTCGCCCGCCGCCGGATCGGGCCGCACCACGCCCACCGCGCCGCAGTACACGGCGCGCGGGCCGGTCTCCAGCGCGGCAATCGCGCGCATGGCCTCCACCTTGGGCGCACCCGTGACCGAACCGCAGGGAAACAGCGCGCCGAACACGTCGGCCAGCCGCGTGCCGGTGCGCGTGCGCGCCACCACGTCGGAGGTCATCTGCCAGACAGTGGGCAACTGCTCGGTGTGGAACAGCGCCGGCACGCGCACGCTGTGCGGCGCGGCGATGCGCGAGAGGTCGTTGCGCAGCAGATCCACGATCATCACGTTCTCGGCGCGTTCCTTGGGGCTGCCGCGCAGCGCTGCGGCCTGCGCCGCATCGGCCTCGGGCGTGGCGCCGCGCGCGGCCGTGCCCTTCATGGGACGGGTGAGGATGCCGCCCGCGCCCGTGGGCCCGGAGCGCCAATCGAAGAACAGCTCGGGCGACACCGACAGCACCTGCGTGCCTACGCCGTCGTCAAGGTGCGCCGCGTAACCGCCGGGCTGCGCGCGGCGCAACGCCGCGAACAGTGCCTGTGCGTCGCCTTGCCATGTGCCCATGAGCGGTGCGGTGTAGTTGACCTGGTAGTAGCGTCCCGCCGCGATGCCCTGCTGGATCTGCGACAGCGCTGCATCGAATGCGGCGCGTGGCAGCGCCTGAGTCCAGTCGATGGACGCCGTTCCCGCGGCCTCGTGCGCGGGCCAGGGCGCGGGGGCGTCGTACACCGCGAACCAGGCGAGCGCGGGCGCGCCCTCCCCTTGCGCGTCGGCATGCACCGCCAATGCCGGGTCGAACGCGGGCGCGGCCTCGTAGCGCACCCAGCCCACGCACCAGTGGCCGGCGCGCGCCGCGGCTTCCACCGCATGCAACACACCCGTCACTTCCTGCAGACGTGCAGCCACCAGCACCTGGCGCGGCGACGCGAAGGCGTGGCGCAGGCGCGGCGCGGCGGCGTCGCGCGGGTCGGCAAAATCGATCAGCGATGTGGTGGGCATGAAAACAGGCCGTAGCGCTTATCCATCAAGCGCAAACAGCTACTCAATTTATAGCAACCAAACACCCCGTCAGGCCGCCCCGAAATGCGGCACCAGCGCACCCGCGGGCTGTCCGCTCTTGAGCGCCGCGGTGAAGGCCAGCATGCGGTCGATGGGTTGGCGCGCGCGCGGGATCAGCGCGGGGTCCACATGGATGGCGTTGGCGCCGGTCTCCAGCACGCGCGCCACGTCGGCCAGTCCGTTCATGGCCATCCAGGGGCAATGCGCGCAGCTCTTGCAGGTGGCGCTGTTGCCGGCGGTGGGGGCCTCGTGGAAGGTCTTGCCGGGGTTGAGCCTGCGCAGCTTGTGCATCATGCCGCTGTCGGTGGCGACGATGAACTCGCGCGCGTCCATTTCACGCGCAGCCTGGAGGATGGCGGACGTCGAACCCACGGCGTCGGCCAGGGCCACGACCTCGGGCGGGCTCTCGGGGTGCACGAGCACCTTGGCTTGCGGGTGGTCCTTCTTGAGCAACTCCAGCTCCAGCGCCTTGAACTCGTCGTGCACGATGCATGCACCGTTCCAGAACACCATGTCGGCGCCCGTTTCGCGCTCGATGTAGGCGCCCAGGTGGCGGTCGGGGGCCCACAGGATTCGTTGGCCCGCATCCTTGAGCGCACGCACGATGTCCAGCGCGCAGCTGGACGTGACCAGCCAGTCGGCACGCGCCTTCACGGCGGCGCTGGTGTTGGCGTAGACCACCACCGTGCGGTCGGGGTGCTGGTCGCAGAAAGCGCTGAACTCGTCGATGGGGCAGCCCAGGTCCAGCGAGCAGGTCGCGTCCAGGTCGGGCATGAGCACGGTCTTCTCGGGGCTGAGGATCTTGGCCGTCTCGCCCATGAAGCGCACGCCGCTCACCACCAACGTTTGCGCCGCGTGGTCGCGGCCAAAGCGCGCCATCTCTAGCGAATCGCTGACGATGCCGCCGGTTTCCTCGGCCAGATCCTGCAGGTCCGGGTGCACGTAGTAGTGCGACACCATCACCGCGTTCTTCTCTTTCAGCAGGCGGCGGATCTTGTCCTTGAGCGCCGCACGCTCGGCGGGCGATAACTCGGGCGGCACACGCGCCCAGGCGTGCTTGGTGGAGCAGGTGGCGCCGTCCGCGCCCGCGAGGGGCTGTTCGTACTCGACGTCCTTGATGGCGGTCGTATTCATGGCAATGCTCTCGCCGCCGGGGCGCGACGGCTTTACGAGGGGGAATCGATTGTCGCGTCTTGGAAGACGCTACGCCGTGTCAGGCCAAATCCTGCAGGCGCATGGAGAAATCCGTGGCCTTCACATCCTTGGTCAGCGTGCCAATGGAGATGCGGTCCACGCCCGTCTCGGCCAGCGCACGCAGACCTTCCAGCGTGACGCCGCCCGAGATCTCCAGGATGGCGCCCCCGCCCGCATGCGCCGCGTTGATGCGCACGGCCTCGCGCAACTGTGCCAGCGGCATGTTGTCCAGCAGCACCATCGTCGCGCCCGCATCGAGCGCCTCCTGCAGCTGCGCCAGCGTTTCCACCTCGATCTCGATGAATGCAGCCTGCGCAGCCACCGCCTGGGCGGCCCGCAGCACCGCCGTCACGCCGCCGGCGGCAGCGATGTGGTTTTCCTTGATGAGCACGGCATCGTGCAGGCCGATGCGATGGTTGGTGCCACCGCCTGTGCGCACGGCGTACTTCTGCGCCAGGCGCAGGCCCGGCAACGTCTTGCGCGTGTCCACGATGTGGGCGCGGGTGCCGGCCACGGCATCCACATAGGTGCGCGTCTTGGTGGCTACGGCCGACAGCAGCTGCAGGAAGTTGAGCGCCGTGCGCTCGGCGCTCAGCAGCGCGCGCGCCTGGCCTTCAATCTCCAATACCACCTGGTCGGTGGCGCAGCGCGCGCCCTCGGCCACATGCCAGGTCAGCTTCACACCGGGGTCCAGCGCACGCAGCGCAGCCTCGACCCAAGGAGCGCCGCAGATCACGGCGGCTTCGCGCGCGAGGATGCGCGCACGCACGCGGCGCGCGGGGTCGATCAGGCCGGCCGTCAGGTCGCCGCTGCCCCCGTCTTCCTGCAGGGCGCGGTCCACATCGGCACGGGCCAGCGCCGCGAGCGCGTCGGCGCCAAACAAGTCTCTCGTCGTCATGGGGCGAGCATAGCCGCATCGCATAGACTCGCCGCACTTTTGCAACCCGACGGATCCCAAGCGCCATGACCGACTCCCCCACCGCCGGCACGCCCTATGGCACGCTGCCGCCCGCGTCGCCGCTGCCCCAGAGGCGCCCCGTGAGCCTGCCCCGCCTGGCGCAGATGCGCGAGACGGGCGAGAAGATCACCATGCTCACCGCTTACGACGCCACCTTCGCAGCCGTGGCTGATGCGGCGGGTGTGGAGTGCATCCTGGTGGGCGATTCGCTGGGCATGGTCTGCCAGGGCCTGCCCAGCACCGTGGGCGTGACGCTGGAGCACATGGCCTACCACACGGCCAGCGTGGCACGCGGCCTGCACCGCGTACAGGGCACGGCCTGGCTGATCGCCGACCTGCCCTACGGCAGCTATGCCGAGAGCCGCGAGCAAGCGCTGCGCAGTGCCTGCCAGCTCATGCAGGCGGGCGCCCACATGGTCAAGCTCGAAGGCGGCGGCTGGACCGCGCCCACGGTGCAGTTCCTTGTGGAGCGCGGCGTGCCCGTGTGCGCGCACCTGGGCCTCACCCCGCAGACGGTGCACGCCCTGGGCGGCTACCGTGTGCAGGGCAAGGGCGATCAGGCCGCCCAGCAGCTGCGCCGCCAGGCACTGGAGCTGCAGGACGCCGGCGCCGCCATGCTGGTGCTGGAGATGGTGCCGACTCCCCTGGCACGCGACCTCACGCAGGCCCTGCCACGCTGCCACACCATCGGCATCGGCGCGGGCAGCGGCACGGCCGGCCAGGTGCTGGTGATGCACGACATGCTGGGCATCAACCTGGGCAAGAACCCGAAGTTCGTGCACGACTTCATGCGGGATGCGGGCAGCGTGCGCGGCGCCATCGAGGCTTATGTGCAGGCCGTCAAGCAAGGGCGCTTTCCCGACGACGCACTGCACGCCTGGAACTGACCAAACACCTTCACCCATGATCACCGTCCGCACCATTCCCGAACTGCGCGCCGCCATCGCCGCGCATCCCGGCGCAGGCCGCCCCAGCAAGCGCCCCGCCTTCGTGCCCACCATGGGCAATCTGCACGACGGCCACATCGCCCTGGTGCGCCAGGCCCGGCCGCTGGGCGACGTGCTGGTCGCCAGCATTTTTGTGAACCGCCTGCAATTCCTCCCGCACGAGGACTTCGACAGCTACCCCCGCACCTGGGAGGCCGATTGCGCCAAGCTGGAGGCCGCGGGCTGCGACATCGTCTTCGCGCCGCGCGAGAGCGATCTCTACCCCGAGCCCCAGACCTTCAAGCTGCAGCCCGACCCGCAACTGGCCGACATCCTGGAAGGACATTTCCGCCCAGGCTTCTTCACGGGCGTGTGCACCGTGGTCATGAAGCTGTTTTCCGCAGTGTTCTTCGCCAGCGGCGGCGGCACGGCCGTGTTCGGCAAGAAGGACTACCAGCAGCTCATGGTGATCCGCCGCATGGTGCAGCAGTTCGCGCTGCCCGTAGAGGTGGTGGCAGGCGAGACGGCCCGCGCCGACGATGGGTTGGCCCTGAGCTCACGCAACGGCTACCTGAGCACCGCCGAGCGCGTCCAGGCCGTGCAACTGTCCGCGGCGCTGCGCGCGCTGGCCCAGGCGGCGCAGGCACCCGGCGCCCCCCCGCTGGCCGCCCTGGAACAACAGGCCCTGCAGACCCTGGCGCAGCAAGGTTGGGCGCCCGACTACCTCACCGTGCGCCAGCGCCACGATCTTCAGCCCCCCGCTGCAGGCGCAGCCGCCGGTACGCTGGTGGCGCTGGGCGCGGCACGCCTGGGCAGCACGCGGCTGATCGACAACCTGGAATTCTGAGACCGCGCGCGGCGGCAGTCCGTGCGTAGGCGTAGGCGCACTCGCACAAGCACAGGACCGCGATGACCTACGCGGCGTGGCAGCCTGGACGGACATCGAGGCGTCTGGCCCATCGCTAAGGTGAAGGCATGTTTCAACCATCCCTATAGGAGGCGTACATGCCGATCATTCTTTGGCTTCTGGGTGTCCCGCTGAGTATCGTTTTGCTGCTGATGCTGTTCGGTGTCCTGTGACCCAAGCACCCTGAACCGCGCACGACAAAAAGCGGCCCGCAGGCCGCTTTTTGCTGTTCACTGGAGATGTGTGCGCATCAATGGCGCTCGACGGTAGGCTCGCGCTCCATGAGCCGGGCCACCGCCTCGGCAGCGCGCAGTTCACCGTCGAGCAGCGCGACGACACACTCCGCAATAGGCATCTCAACGCCCACCGCGCGCGCGCGCTGTACCACGGTGCGGGCGCTGTACACCCCCTCAGCCACATGGCCCAGCGACTCCACCGCCTGTGCCAAGGTCCGCCCCTCGGCCAGCAACAACCCCACACGGCGGTTGCGCGACAGGTCGCCTGTAGCGGTCAGCACCAGATCCCCCAGGCCCGACAGGCCCATGAAGGTCTCGGGCCGCGCGCCCAGGGCAAGGCCTAAGCGGGTCATTTCCGCCAAACCGCGGGTAATCAATGCCGCACGCGCATTCATCCCCAGTTGCAGCCCGTCGCACAGGCCGGTGGCAATCGCCAATACGTTCTTGACCGCACCGCCGACTTCCACGCCTACGATGTCCTCGCTGGCGTACACGCGCAACGCGGGCCCGTGGAAGGCCTGCACCAAGGCGTCGCGCACCGTGGCGCGGGGGCTGGCGGCCACCATGGCCGTGGGCTGGGCGGTGGCGACCTCCTGGGCGAAGCTGGGGCCGCTGAACACACCACTGTGCAGCCGCGGTGCGACCTGCGCGCACACTTCATGCGCCATCAGCCCCGTGTCGGCCTCGAAGCCCTTGCACAGCCACGCGATGGGCGCCGCGCAGCCGTCCAGCCGTTCCAGCATGCCGCGCAGCGCCGCCATGGGCGTGCCGACGACGACGAGGTCGGCGTCAGCGGCCAGCGCGCCCATGTCACCCGACGCCACGTGCAGGCCGGGCGGGAACGCAAGGCCGGGCAGGTAGCGCTGGTTCTGCCGCTTCGCCTGCATGGCCTGCGCCTGCTGTGCGTCACGGGCCCACAGCGTCACCTCATGGCAGGCTGCGTGCGCAGCCGCGCTCATGGCCAGGGCAGTGCCCCAGGCGCCTGCGCCAAGGACTACTATTTTCATAGCTACTCGCGCTTATCAGGCGGGCGCTAGAGCCTTAAATAGCTCTAACACCCGTTACGACCAAGAAGCCGTTACTGGGCCGTGCTGGTGGCAGCCTCGGCGGCTGCGGCCTGTTGCTGCTCGTACATGGCCTGGAAGTTGATCTCGGCCAGGTGCACGGGCGGAAAGCCCGCACGCGTCACGGTGTCGGCCACGTTGCCGCGCAGGTAGGGGTAGATGATCTGGGGGCAGGCAATGCCGATGATGGCGCCCATCTGGTCCTCGGGCACGTTGCGGATCTCGAAGATGCCGGCCTGCTTGGCCTCCACCAGGAACACAGTCTTGTCCTTGATCTTGGTCTGCACGGTGGCGGTCACGGCCACTTCAAAGATGCCTTCGACCACGGGTGTGGCCTCGACCCCCAACTGGATGTCCACGCTGGGCTGCTCCTGCTCCAGCAGGATCGCGGGCGAATTGGGCTGCTCCAACGACAGGTCCTTCAGGTACACGCGCTGAATCTGGAACACGGGGGTTTCTTCGGCCATGGTGGTCTCGGTCTTTCGGTCAAAACAAAGCCCGCCCGGGAGAGGCTCCCGCAGCGGGCAACATGGGGCGCATTATGCAACGCGCCAATGGCGGCAAAGGCTCAGGCGCCCAGCA
Source organism: Diaphorobacter sp. ED-3 (assembly GCF_027625375.1). NCBI lineage: Bacteria > Pseudomonadati > Pseudomonadota > Betaproteobacteria > Burkholderiales > Comamonadaceae > Diaphorobacter > Diaphorobacter sp. ED-3. Next base: position 3,380,504 of record NZ_CP115182.1, read on the forward strand.
GCGGCACCAGACCGCCACGGCTGTCCAGGGCCACGAGGTCGTCGTGTCCGCCGACGTGGGTGTCACCAATGAAGATCTGCGGCACGGTGCGCCGGCCGGTGATCTCCATCATGTGCTGGCGCGCGGCGGGGTCGGTGTCCACGCGGATTTCCTCGATCTGATCCACACCCTTCAGCTTCAGCAACTGCTTGGCGCGGATGCAGTAGGGGCACACGGCGGTGGTGTACATCTTCACGGCTTGCATGGACGGCGACCTTTCTGCGTAACGAACAATGCTGGTAGATGCGGGCGCCTCAGGCCTTTTCAACCGGCAGGTTGGCCTCGCGCCAAGCGGCCAGGCCGCCGGCCAGCGCCTGCGCCTTCTCGTAGCCCAGGCCCTTGGCGATGCCTGCAGCCCGCGAGGCGCGGGCGCCCTTGGCACAGACGAGGATGATGGGCACGGCCTTGTTCTTGACCACCTGCGGCAGGCGCTCCTGCAACTGCCCCAACGGGATGTTCTTGGCGCCACCCACGTGGCCCGCGGCGAACTCCTCAGGCTCGCACACGTCGATCACCACCGCCTTCTCACGGTTGATGAGCTGTACGGCCTGCGCCGTGCCCAGGGTACCGGCCCCGGCCCCCTTGAGGGCCGGCAGCAGCAGCATGACGCCCGAGGCCAGCGCGAGGAAGATCAAATACCAATTGTCGAGAACGAAATTCACGGGGTTCCTTGGGGTATGCAAACCGCGCAATTCTAGAATGTCGGGTTTTTGACCTGAAGCCCCAAGGGACACCATGCACAAACTCGTTCTGATCCGCCACGGCGAATCCACGTGGAATCTGGAAAACCGCTTCACCGGCTGGACCGATGTGGATCTGACCCCCACGGGCATCGAGCAGGCCAAGAATGCCGGCCGCCTGCTCAAGGCCGAGGGCTACGATTTTGACCTGGCCTACACCAGTGTGCTCAAGCGCGCCACGCGCACGCTGTGGCACTGCCTGGACGAGATGGACCGCACCTGGCTGCCCGTGGAGCACAGCTGGCGCCTGAACGAGCGCCACTACGGCGCTCTGCAGGGCCTGAACAAGGCCGACATGGCCAAGCAGTATGGCGACGCGCAAGTGCTGGTCTGGCGCCGCAGCTACGACACGCCGCCGCCGGCCCTGGAGCCCACCGACCCGCGCTGCGAGCGCGGCGACATCCGCTACGCGGGCCTGGCGCCCGAGCAGGTGCCGCTGACCGAGTGCCTCAAGGACACGGTGGCGCGCGTGCTGCCCTACTGGAACGAAGCCATCGCGCCAACGATCCGCTCGGGCAAGCGTGTGCTGATCGCAGCGCACGGCAACTCCATCCGCGCGCTGGTCAAGTACCTGGACGGCATCTCCGACCAAGACATCGTGGGCCTGAACATTCCCAACGGCATTCCGCTGGTGTACGAGCTGGACGCGGAACTCAAGCCCCTGCGCAGCTACTACCTGGGCGACGCCGAGGCCGCCGCCAAGGCCGCAGCCGCGGTGGCATCGCAAGGCAAGGCCTGAGCCGCCGCCTTCTGGAAAGCGTAGCGCGGTCTTGCTTGAAAAATAGGCAGATCCTGAAGGAACTGCCCAGGCCGCAGCCCTTCCAAGGTGTATATTGAATCGGTAGAGGTGTTCTATGGGCCACAAACTCAAAATTGCTGGATGGATATCGGTGGGCGTGGTGGCCGGAGCGCTCACGACCGTCTCGCTGCAGACCGTGGCACGCGGCGCCATGACCCCGCTGCCGCTGGAGGAAATCCAGCAGCTCTCGGCCGTGTTCGGCCTGATCAAGACCGACTATGTAGAGCCGGTCGATGATCGCAAGCTCATCACCGATGCCATCGGTGGCATGGTCGCCAGCCTCGACCCGCATTCGCAGTACTTCGACAAGAAGTCGTTCAAGGAATTCCGCGAAGGCACCACCGGCCGCTTCGTGGGCGTGGGCATCGAAATCACCCAGGAAGACGGCCTGATCAAGATTGTCTCCCCCATCGAGGGCTCCCCCGCCGACCGCGCGGGGCTCAAGACCAACGACCTCATCACGAAAATCGACGATACGGCCGTGAAGGGCCTATCGCTCAACGACGCGGTCAAACGCATGCGGGGCGAGCCGAACACGCAGGTGACGCTAACCATCCTGCGCCGCGACGAGAGCCGCAGCTTTCCCGTCACGATCACGCGCGAGGAGATCAAGACCCAATCGGTCAAGGGCAAGATCGTCGAGCCGGGCTACGCCTGGATCCGCCTGTCGCAGTTCCAGGAACGCACGGTGGACGACTTCGTGCGCAAGGTCGAAGAGGTCTACAAGCAGGATCCCCGCCTCAAGGGGCTGGTGCTGGATCTGCGCAACGACCCCGGCGGCCTGCTGGATGCAGCCGTGGCCGTGTCGGCTGCCTTCCTGCCGGAGAACGTGACGGTGGTCTCCACCAACGGCCAGCTGGCCGAGAGCAAAGCCACCTTCAAGGCCTCGCCCGAGTTCTATCTGCGCCGCGGCAGCGGCGACCCGCTCAAACGCCTGCCCGCCGCCATCAAGACCGTGCCCCTGGTGGTGCTGGTCAACGAAGGCTCGGCTTCGGCCAGCGAGATCGTCGCGGGGGCGCTGCAAGACCACAAGCGCGCCACCATCATGGGCAGCCAGACCTTCGGCAAGGGCTCGGTGCAAACCGTGCGGCCGCTGGGCCCCGACACGGGCATCAAGCTCACGACGGCGCGCTACTACACGCCATCGGGCAAATCGATCCAGGCCAAGGGGATCGTGCCAGACGTCATGCTCGACGAGACCGCCGAGGGCGACATCTACGCATCGCTGCGCATGCGCGAAGCCGACCTGGAAAAACACCTGACCAGCGGCCAGGGCGAGGAAGCGAAGGACGCCGGCCGTGAGAAGGCGCGCGAGGAGGCCCGCAAGCGCCTCGAGGAAGAGGCCAAGAAGCCCGTGTCCGAGCGCAAGCTGCCCGAGTACGGTTCGGACAAGGACTTCCAGCTCAGCCAGGCACTCAACCAGCTCAAGGGCCGCACCGTGCTGGCCAGCAAGACCCTCACGGAACGCAAGGAAGAGAAGAAGGACAACTGACGCTGTCTTTCTTGGCAACCAGGCCGGGACTCCCGCGGAGCCCGGCCTTTTTCACGCCCACCACCCCATGAACGACGATCAACTGCTGCGCTATTCCCGCCACATCCTGCTCGACGAGATCGGTATCGAGGGGCAGGAACGCATCCTGGCAGCCCACGTACTCGTCATCGGTGCCGGCGGTCTGGGCTCGCCGGCCGCGCTGTTTCTCGGCTCCGCAGGCGTGGGGACCCTGACGCTGGTGGACGACGACGTGGTGGACCTCACGAACCTGCAGCGCCAGATCGCCCATACCACGGCGCGCGTCGGCACGCCCAAGGTCGACTCCGCGGCCCAGGCCGTGCAGGCCATCAACCCCCTGGTTTCAGTGCGCACCGTGCGCCAGCGTGTGGACGCCGCCGCGCTGGATGGGCTGGTCAACGCCGCAGACGTGGTGCTCGACTGCACGGACAACTACCAGACGCGCCAGGCCATCAACGCCGCGTGCGTACGCCAACGCAAGCCCCTGGTGGCAGGCGCGGCCATCCGCTTCGACGGGCAGATTTCCGTGTACGACCCCCGCCGGGATGACACGCCCTGCTATGCCTGCCTGTTCTCGCCCACCGCCGGTTTTGAGGAGGTGCAGTGCGCCACCATGGGCGTGTTCGCGCCCATGGTCGGCATCATCGGCACCATGCAGGCGGCCGAGGCGCTCAAGCTGCTCGTGGGAGTCGGAAGCTCGCTCGCAGGCCGGCTGCTGATGCTGGACGGGCGCGACATGCAGTGGACCGAAGTGCGCACCGAGCGCGACCCGGCCTGCCCGGTATGCGGATCCCTGCACGCACCCGCCCGGTAGGAATGCACCTACGGGCACTGCACCCGGCTGCTGGCAGAATCCGCCAGCCTGTTTTCATACAGTAGCGCCGATGCCCTATTTTTCGTTCCCGGCCGAACAGGAAGCACCGTGAAACTGCGCACGTACATCGTCGAAGACAACGCCACCATCCGCGAAAACCTGATCGGAACGCTCGAAGAACTGGCGGAGGTGGAAGCCGTCGGCATCGCCGAGACGGAGGACGAGGGCAAGGAGTGGCTTACCTCGCACACCTCCCAGTGGGACCTGGCGATCGTGGACCTGTTCCTACGCCAAGGCAGCGGGCTGGGCGTGTTGGCCGCCTGCCGCAACCGCCTTTCAGCGCAGAAGATGGTGGTGCTGAGCAACTACGCAACACCCGACGTGCGCATGCGCTGTGCGCAGTTGGGGGTGGACGCCGTATTTGACAAATCCAACGAGATCGAGGCGCTGGTGGACTATTGCATCGAACACAGCAACAGCACGCATCGGGCAGCCTCCAGCTCCGCAGCCACCAATTGAAGGAGGCGCTGCGCGGGCCCATCTGCACTTTGACACGCGCCCATCCTTACTCTCAAACCTCTGCACTCAATCGATGAGCTTGTTCTTGAGCGCGTAGTACGTCAGATCGCTGTTGGAGGACAGCCCCATCTTTTCCATGAGCCGCGTGCGGTAGGTGCTCACGGTTTTCACGCTCAGCGACAGCGACTTGGCGATGTCACCCGCCGTCTCGCCCTTGGCCAGCTTGAGGAACACCTGGAACTCGCGCTCCGACAGCTGCTCGTGGGGCGGCGCATCGTCCTTGCGGTTGAGCTGCTGGGCCAGCAGGTCGGCCACGGACGGGGTCAGGTAGCGGCGACCCAGGGCGATGGTGCGGATGGCCTCCACGATCTCCTTGGGCTCGCATTCCTTGTTCAGATAGCCGCTCGCACCCTGGCGGATCAGATTGATCGCATAGTGCTCCTCGGGGTAGCCGCTGAGGATAAGAATGCCCATGTCGGGCGCCTTGGCGCGCAGCATGGCCAGCGCATCCAAGCCGCTCTGGCCGGGCATGGACAGGTCCATCACCAGCACGTCGATCTCGTGAACGCGCACCAGATCGATGGCTTCCCTGCCGTTGCTTGCCTCGCCAACGATCCGCAGGTCCACATGTTCCGAGAGAAATTGGCGTAGCCCGGCACGGACTATCGCATGGTCATCCACAATGCCAATCTTGATCATTGAGCCTTCTTTCAAGAGGAGAGCGCCTTGCTCCCCGGTAAGGTATGGTCTGAAGATCTGCCCATCTGCTCTGCATTGCACTAGCATGGCAGCGCAGGCCGATGATATGCATTTTCAACCGTGCCCTGCCAGTCCCCGTGGAGAAGCCCAAGCATGAGTTGGTCCCGTTTTCGCAAGATCGCCGTCAGTCTGCCGCTGGCATTGCTGGCTGTGGCCCTGCTGGTTGGCATCAACGAAACCGGGTACATGCGCTCGCACGCGGCCGTGGGCGACCTGGCCCGCTCGCACGCCACGCGCGCTGCGCTCGACCGGCTGCTGCAGAACATGCTCAACGCCGAGACGGGGCTGCGCGGCTACCTGCTCACTGGCGACGAGCGCTATCTGCAGCCCTACGAGCAGGCGGTCGCCACCATCAATACCAACCTTGACGAGCTGCGCCAGACCTACCGGCACGCACCGCAGGACCTGGACGACTTTTCCCAGCTTTCGCAGCAGATCACGCGCAAGCTTTCCGAACTCGACCTCAGCCTCAAGCTGCGCCGCCAGGACAACGATGACGCCTGGAAGTTCGTGCTCTCCACCGACGTGGGCAAGGAGAACATGGATGCCATTCGGGCGATCGCAGCCCGACTGGTGGCGCGCAGCGCCCAGCAAACGGAACACAGCACGCAGGAGATCCTGCATTCGCTGATGCTCTCGCGCATCGGCATCGCCGCCGTGGCGGTGGTGGGGCTGCTGGCGTTCTACCTGTACCTGCGCCAGACCAGCGCCTTGCAGGCTGCGCATGCGCGCGAACAGGAGGTGTTGGCGCGCGAACGCGACCGACTGGAGCAGTTGGTACGTGAACGCACTGCCGCGCTCTCCGAGTTGGCCAGCCATCTGCAGCAAGTACGCGAGGAAGAGCGCGCACACCTGGCGCGCGAGCTGCACGACGAGCTGGGTGCTTTGCTCACGGCCGCCAAGCTGGACGTGGCGCGCCTGAAGTCGCGCATCGATTTGCACACCCCCGAGAACGCCGAGCGCGTGCAGCACCTCACCGAAACGCTCAACAGCGGCATCGCGCTCAAGCGGCGCATCATCGAGGACCTGCGCCCTTCGTCGCTCTCCAATCTCGGGCTCACCACGTCGCTGGAAATCCTCACGCGCGACTTCGCGCAGCGCAGCAACCTGCAGATAGACACCAGCCTGGAGTCCGCCAAGCTGTCCGACGCAGCGCGGCTCACCGTCTACCGGCTGGTGCAGGAGTCCCTGACCAACATCAGCAAATACGCCAACGCGCGCAAGGTGCTGGTGTCGGTCCACAGCTATCCCAACCATGTATCGGTACAGGTGCGGGATGACGGCGACGGGTTCGACATCTCAAGCATCGCCCCCGACGCGTATGGTCTGTTCGGCATGCGCCACCGTGTCGAGGCGGCGGGCGGCAAGCTCACGGTCACGTCCACGCCCGGCGAGGGCACCCTGGTCAGCGCCGTGCTGCCGCACACGCTCACCTGACGCGTTCCCAGCCCTGCGTCCGGGCTGCTCATCTGATCGGTGGCGTCCTACAGCGGGGTGCGCCAGCCACCGGCACTCATGCAACGCCAGCCTCCCTACAGTCAAGCCATGTGCTCAGGCGCATTCGCAACCCCGGCGCACCGCGCCGAAAACAAGGAGCTGGTTATGTTGCATTACGCAGTGGTATTCCTGGTCATCGCCTTGGTGGCCGCCCTGTTCGGATTTGGCGGCATCGCCGCCGGCGCCGTGGGCATCGCGAAGATCCTGTTCTTCGTGTTCGTGATCATGGCTGTTGTGACCTTCGTGCTCAGCTTGTTGAAGAGGGGCTGACGCCCCAGCAACCTGGCCCGCCAGGCAAATGCCACCACAGAAAGGAACTCCCCCAATGACGATCCAAACCACCACCCAGAAGGCGGCAGAGACGGCGCACAACGTGGCCGAAGGCGTGTTCGACAAGGCGTCCGAAACACTGCAGTCCACCCGCCGGATGACCAATGAGTCCATCGACAAGGCCGAGACCCGCATGCAGCGCATGCAAGAGGGCGTGGACCCGATGATCGACGACCTGGCCGCCAAGGCGCAGGATCTGGCCACGCGCGGCATTTCGTACTGCGCGCACACCGGCGAACGCGCGCGGCGCCAGTTTCACCAGGCTGCGGACGCCACGAACCGCTACGTCGCGGAACAACCCGGCAAGTCCCTGCTGATCGCCGCAGCCGCGGGCGCCGCCTTTGCCACTGCGCTGATGTGGACACGCCACCGCAGCGAGCGTTATTGAGACCACCGCAGGAACCGACCCGATGATGCACAGCGATACCCACGCCAGCGCGCTTCAGCTTGACGAAGCCGCGCTCCGCCAGGCAGCCACCGCGGATCTGGACGAAGGCGCCGTGACGCCCGCGTACGGCCCACACCGCGATGCCATCATTGCCCTGCTCAACGACGCTCTGGCGACCGAGTTGGTCTGCGTGCTGCGCTACAAGCGGCACTATTTCACGGCGGACGGCCGCGAGTCACCGGCGATCGCCGCAGAGTTCCTGGTGCACGCCAACGAGGAGGCAGCCCATGCCGATCTGCTCGCCCAACGCATCGTGCAGTTGGGCGGATCGCCGGACTTCTCCCCTTCTACGCTGCTGTCGCGCAGCCATGCGCAATACGATGAGTCGTCCGATTTGCAAGACATGGTGCGCGCCAACCTGGTGGCGGAGCGCATCGCGGTGGAGGCCTATCGCCAGATGATCCAGTTGATCGGCGACAAGGATCCCACCACGCGGCGCATGCTCGAAGGCATCCTGGCCGACGAGGAGGAGCATGCGGATGAACTGAAGGACTGGCTGCACCGCTAGCCTCCCTTTCCCAACCGTTGAGGCCACCGGAGGGTGCAACAGGCCGCAGCGGGGTTATCCCAGCACCCGTGTTTTCAACCATAACCTAAGGACACAACCATGAAATACGCACGTGCCATCGCCTTTTCCCTGCTTGCAGGCGCCACCATCGTTTCCACGGGCTGCTCGGTAGCACGCAACCAGCAAACCGTGGGCTCCTACATGGACGACGCAGGTATCACCACCGCCGTGAAGGCCAAGATGGCAGAGGACAAGAGCGTCTCTGCCACCGCCATCAGCGTGGAGACGCTGAACGGCACCGTCCAGCTCTCGGGCTTTGCCAAGACCCAGGCCGAGAAGGACCGCGCCGAAGCCATCGCGCGCAACACCAAGCATGTGCGCGAGGTGCGCAACAGCATCGTCGTGCGCCCGTGACGCACGCGACTGCGCAGGAACGCCGCCCTCTGGGCGGCGTTTTTTTTCGGCTGGTAGGTGACGCGCACTACCTGCGTCAGAATCCCTACGCATGCGACTGTTCCACTGCGGCCAATGCGGCTCCCTCGTGTTCTTCGAGAGCGTGCAATGCGTGCACTGCGGCTGCACGCTGGCGTTCTCTCCCGAAGACATGGCCATGTTGGCGCTCGCGCCTGCGGACGACGGCGACCACACCCTGTCGCGCACCTGGCAGCGTGTTCCTACACGCGGCAGCGACGGCACTGCGCCACCGGCCCACTACCAGCTATGCACCAACCGCACCACCTACGGCGCCTGCACCTTTGCGCTACCGGCCGCAGATGCCCAGGCGCACGGCGGGCTGTGCGCCGCCTGCCGCCGGACGCGCGTGCTACCGGACCTGTCCCTGCCCGACAACCTGCGCCGCTGGTCGCAGATAGAGAGCGCCAAGCGGCACCTGTTCTACACGCTGGCGCGCCTGGGACTGTTGAGCACGCAGCAGCCCGGGCCGGTGTATGAATTCCTGGCGGACGTGGCGGGCGCGCCGCCCGTCATGACGGGGCATGCCCAGGGTGTCGTGACCCTCAACGTGGCCGAGGCCGATGACGACGAGCGCGCGCGCCGGCGCCAGGCCATGCATGAGCCCTACCGCACGCTGCTGGGTCACCTGCGGCATGAATCCGGCCACTACTACTGGGAAGAGTTGGTGCTGCGCGCCGGACATGTGGAGGCCTTCCGCGCACTCTTCGGCGACGAGCGGCGCGACTACGCCCAGGCGCTGCAGGCGCACTACCAGCGTGCCCCCCTGCCCGCTGCGCAATGGCAGCCGCAGCACGTCAGCGCCTATGCCGCCGCGCACCCCTGGGAGGACTGGGCCGAAACGTGGGCGCATTACCTGCACCTGGTCGATCTGCTGGAGACGGCCGCCAGCTTTCAGACCCGCATGGCCATTCCCGGCACGACACCCGATCACGCGCAGCACTACGCCATGCCCGACCCGTTTGCACAGCCGGCGCCCGGTTTTGATGCCATGGTCTCGGCGTGGATGCCGCTGACGCTGCTACTCAACAGCCTGAACCGCAGCATGGGCCAGCGCGATGCCTATCCGTTTGCCCTGTCCACGGGCGCGCTGCGCAAGCTGCGCTTCGTACACGACACCGTGGCGCGGCGCTGATCACGCCGCGGCGGTGCGGCCCAGCTTGTGCAAGAGGCGCTCGTGTACGCCGGGCGAGACAAACTGCGCCACGTCGCCGCCCAGCGTGCCGATCTCGCGCACCAGCGTGCTGCTGATGAACTGGTACTGGCTCGCGGGTGTGAGAAACACCGTCTCGACGCCGGGCACCAGCGCGCGGTTCATGCCGGCAAGCTGGAACTCGTAATCGAAGTCCGTGCCCGAGCGCAGCCCGCGCACCATGGCCGTGCCGCCGCGCGCGGCAGTGAACTCCGTCACCAGCCCCTCGAAGGACTCGACCTGCACCTGCGGACAGTCGGCAAGCGCCTGGCGCGCCATCTCCATGCGCTCGTCCAGGCTGAACAGGGTTTTCTTGTGGTGGGCAATGGCCACGGCCACGATTACGCGGTCGAACAGTCTTGCCGCGCGGCGCACCAGATCCTCATGCCCCAGCGTGATGGGGTCGAAGGTTCCGGGATAAATGGCGAGCACATGCGCCATGGTGTGGGGTCTCCTTGCAGTGGCGGAGCCCGCACGGGCTCCGTGGGGCGGATTATGCAGCGCACGCCTGCCCATGGGCCATTGAAGCCAAATCAGCCTCCAGCGCCCTACCAACAAGCACGAGCAGCTCCTATATCAATAGCAATCAGGCTTTGTGGAGCAGGTGCGCATGCACGGCCCCGGCCTTCAGGTGCCGGTGCAGCGCCAGCCCCAGCGGGCCGAGCTGCTCCTGCGTCCAGGCTGCAGGCGCCTCCAGGTAGATGAAGCCGACGGGCGCCACGGCCTGTGCGGCGGCCTGCAGCGCAGGGGCGAACAGCTCGCCGCCAAAGGGCGGGTCGATGAGCAGCAGGTGCATGCTGGCCGGCGCGCACTGGCGCAGCGCGGCCACGCCGTCGCCACGCTGTACGCGCACGGCGCTCGTCTGCAGGCGCTGGCGCAGCGTCTCCAGTTGCGCGGCCAGTGCGGCGTCGCCCTCCACCAGCAGCACGCTGGCCGCCCCGCGCGAGGCGGCCTCGAAACCCAAGGCGCCGGTGCCGGCGAAGGCATCCAGGCAGCGCCAGCCCGTCAGGTCCTGGCCCAGCCAGTTGAAAAGTGTCTCGCGCACGCGATCGGGCGTGGGACGCAGGCCGGGCTTGTCCAGCACCGGCAGGCGCGTGCGTTTCCACTGCCCGCCGATGATGCGCACCTCGCCGGCGCCCTTGGCGGGCGCACGCACTGCAGTACGTGTGGCTATGCGCGGGGCGGCTGGCGCCGCGGCACGCCGGTTCATGGCCGGGCCTTTGCCGTGGCGGCCGGCTGCGCGCCCACGATAACGGTCACCATGCGCTCGGGCTGCAGCTTGCGCTGCAGGGCGGCGCGGATGTCGGCCACGGTGAGGGCCTCCACGCGGTCGGTCCAGTGCTCCAGGTAGTCCAGCGGCAGGTCATTCCAGGCGATGTTGACCACGTTGGCCAGCAGCTTGCGGTTGCTGTCGATGCGCAGTGCAAAGCCACCGACGAGGTTGTCCTTGGCGGCGCGCAGCTCGGCCTCGGTGGGCCCTTCGGCCACGAAGCGGGCGAGGACATCGCGCGTGACCTGCACGGCCTGGGCGGCCTGATCGGGCCGGGTCTGCAGGCCGACGACGAAGGCCCCGGCGTTCAAGCCAGGCGAGAAGCTGCTGCCCACGCTGTAGGAAAGGCCGCGCTTCTCGCGCACCTCATTGGTCAGGCGCGAGGTGAAGCCACTGCCACCCAGGATGTGGTTGCCCACCAGCAACGCGAGGAAGTCCGGATCCCGGCGCACAAAGCCCGGCTGGCCGATGAGCACATGGGCCTGTGCCGAAGCGAAGGGCACATCCACCTGCACGGCGCGTGCCAGCGGCTGCACCTCGGCCACGGGTGGCAACGGCGCGCAGGCCCCGGCCTGGGGCGCAGGCAGGCGCGACAGCAGCGTCTGCACCAACGTTTGCGCCTGGGAACGCGTGAGGGCTCCCACGATGCTCACCCGCGCACGGCAGGCCTGCAGGTACTGGGCATGGAAAGCCTGCAGATCGGCCGGCTGGATGTTGTTCAGTGTCTCGGCCGTGGCGCGCTGGCCGTAAGGGTGGCCGCCGAACACTGCGGCGTTGAAGGCCTTGCTGGCCACGGTGCCGGGGCGTGTGTCGGCCTCCTTGATGGCGGCGCTCCAGCGCGCCCGCTCGCGCTGCCACACGTCCGGTGCATAGCTGGGCTGGCCCAGCTGGCGCGCGGCCAGGCGCGCGGCACGGTCCAGCAAGTCGGGCTCGGTCAGCGAGCGCAGCGAGAACGCCAGGCCGTCGCGCTCGGCGCCAGCCTCGAAGCTGGCGCCCAGGTCGGCCCAGGCCTCGCCCAGTTCGTTCTCGTCCATCGGGGGCTCGTTCGGCCCGCCCGCATTCACGCCCTTGGAACTCATCAGGGCCGCCGCCGCAGCCAGGCCCGCCTGCGGCGCGGGATCACGGCGCGCGCCGGCATCGAAGTCGACCTGCACGTCCACCATCGGAATGGCCGGGCTTTCCACCAGCCACACGCGCGCGCCGCTGGGCTCGGTCCAGTGCTGGATGGGCAGCAGCGCCCACGCGGATTGGGTATAAAAAATGGCTCCAGCGCTTATCAACAAAGCGCGAGCAGCTATCGTTTTAAGAGTTTTGTACATCGCTGACACCTTGGCTCAATGCACGCGGCCACCGGCAGCGTCGGGTGCTGGGGCGGCACGCTTGGTGCCTGCCGCCACGGGCTGGGGCAGCAGCGTGGCAACGGTGAGCTGATCGTCGCCGAAGTAACGCGCCGCCACGGATTGCACCTGTTGCGGCGTGACCGCGCGCAGCAGCTTGAGCATGCGCTCGTCCGCGTCCAGCGGCAGGCCCTGCACCCAGTTGCTGCCCAGATCGCTGGCTTGGCTGTAAAGCGAATCGCGCGCGTAGATGGTGGAGGCCGCCCACTGCGTCTTCACGCGCGAGAGCTCGGCCTCGCTCACGCCCTCGCGCGCCACGCGGGCCACCTCGGCGCGCAGCGCCTCCTCGACCTGGGCCGAGGTCTTGCCCGCGGCGGGCACGCCGGTCATGAGAAACAGCGCCGGCCCGCGTCCGAGGATGGACGCCTGGCTGTCCGCGCCGTCGGCCACACGGTCCGCACCCTGCGTGAGGGCTCGCTCCAGGCGCGCGCCGTCGTAGCCGCTGAGCACGGCCGACAGCACCAGCAGCGCCAGGCCGTCACGGTCGGCATCGGTCATGTCCTCCAGGCGCGTGACACCCGGCACGCGGAAGGCCAGCGCCACGTAGGCCTGCTCGGCCGGCGCCTTGAAGGCGATGCGGCGCAGGCCCTGCTGCGCCGGCTCGGTGCGCGGCTTGCGCGCCGGCAGGGCACGTGCGGGAATGGTGCCGTAGGTCTTCTCCGCCAGGGCCAGCACCTGCGCCGGGTCCACGTCGCCCGCCACCACCACGGCGGCATTGCCGGGCACGTACCAGTCGCGGTAAAAGCGGCGCACGTCGTCGGGGGTCATGGAGTCCAGGTCGCTCATCCAGCCCACCACCGGGCGACGGTAGGGCGAAGCGATGAAGGTGGAGGCGAACAGCTGCTCGATGAGCGCGGCGCGCGGCTGGTCCTCGGTGCGCATGCGGCGCTCTTCCTTGACGACCTCGATCTCCTTGGTGAACTCCGCGTCGGGCCACTGGTTGTGGGCGAAGCGGTCGGATTCGAGCTGCATCACGTCGGCCAGCCGCCCGGCCGGGATCTGCTGGTAGTAGCCGGTGTAGTCGCGGCTGGTGAAGGCGTTCTCCTGCCCGCCCAGCGCCGCCACGCGGCGCGAGAACTCGCCCGGCGGCACGGCCTTCGAGCCCTTGAACATCATGTGCTCCAGCACATGCGCCACGCCCGAGGTGCCGTCCACCTCGTCCATGGCGCCTACGCGCAACCAGACCATGTGCACCGCCGTGGGCGCGCGCCGGTCGGGCTGCACGATGAGCTGCATGCCGTTCTTCAGGGTGAATTGCTGCGCACCGCTGGCCGTGGTGGCCTGGGCGTGCGCCGCCGCGGCAGACGCAGCAGGTTGGGATACATGCGCCGGGTTTTGCGCCCAGGCGTGCAGACAGGCCAGCAGGCCCACAAGGGTGATAGCGCGTTTCATAGAATGGCTGCGATTCTAAGAACCCGCCAATGTTCAGTTTTTTCAAGAAAAAATCGCCCGCCCCCGCCGAACCCGCCCTTGCACCCGAGGACGTGGCCAGCCCTGCGGCGCCGCCCGCGGCCGACGCCCCCGCCAGTGGCGGAGCATTCGGCTGGCTGCGCAAGCCCTTTGGCGCAGGCGCCACCAGCGTGGCGGAGCCGGCTGCCCCTTCGGCCGGCGCCCCCGCAGCCATCGACGTGCCCCTTGCCGTCCCCGAGCCCACCCCGAAGCCCGGGGGCGCACGCCAGGGCTGGATGGACCGGCTGAAATCCGGCCTGCGCAAGACCGGCAGCAGCATCGCGACCGTCTTCACGGGCACGCAGATCAACGACGCGCTGTACGACGAACTGGAGGAAGCCCTGCTCATGGCCGACACCGGGGTGAAAGCCACACAGCACCTGCTGGAGGACCTCAAGCGCCGCGTGAAAGAGACCAAGACCACCGAGCCTGCTGCCGTAAAGGGACTGCTGGCCGATGCGCTGGCCGACCTGCTGCGGCCGCTGGAAAAGCCGCTGGTGATCGGCGAGCACACACCCACCGTGATCATGGTGGCCGGCGTGAACGGCGCAGGCAAGACCACCTCCATCGGCAAGCTCACCAAGCACCTGGCCGACCATGGCGAGAGCGTGCTGCTGGCCGCCGCCGATACCTTCCGCGCCGCGGCGCGCGAGCAGTTGGGTGTCTGGGCCACGCGCAACACGGTGGAGATCGTCAGCCAGGAAGGGGGCGACCCTGCCGCCGTGAGCTTTGACGCCGTTACCGCCGGCCGCGCGCGCGGCAAAGATGTGGTGCTGGTGGACACCGCCGGCCGCCTGCCTACGCAGCTGCACCTGATGGAAGAGCTGAAGAAGATCCGCCGCGTGGTCACCAAGGCCGATGCCAGCGCCCCGCACGAGGTGCTACTGGTGATCGACGGCAACACCGGCCAGAACGCCCTGGCGCAGGTGCGCGCGTTCGACGACGCGCTTCAACTCACCGGCCTGATCGTCACCAAACTGGACGGCACGGCCAAGGGCGGCGTGCTGGCCGCCATCGCGCAGGAGCGGCCCGTGCCCGTGTACTTCATTGGCGTGGGCGAGAAAGTGGAAGACCTGGAGACCTTCAGCGCACGCGAATTCGCCCAGGCCCTGCTGACCTGAGATAGTTACCCCCTGTGGGCGGATGCAGGCGGCATCCGCCAGCCATTGCTTCAACGCGGCGCTTGAGCAGGCCCGGCTATCGAGGCCGGGTCCACCTGCTGCGCCACCCACAGCACATAGTCCTGCTCTGCCTGCACGGCGTGGGTGAGCAGTTGCGGCACTTCGTAGGGGTGCTGGGCACGCAGCCAGTCCCGCAAGGCGGGCGCGGCAGACAACAGCGTCTTGCACACCAGCCGCCACTCTGCTTCCGCCTGCTGCACCCCCTGCCAGACATAGTGCGAGGTGATGGCCTCCACCTGCACGCAGGCGGCCAGGCGCGCCTGGACAGCGCCCCTGGCCAGTCGGTGTGCGGCGGCGGCGTCGCCCACGGTGGTGGTCACAACGGCGATCTGGGCGTCTGGGGAAGATGTCATGATCGAAGTCTGGCACAAGGCGTAACTGCACAACGGCCCTTGACGCGCGGGGAAGCAGCCGCACCTGCGTTTTAAGGGCCGTCGTTGCGCCTCTTGGTGGTTATTTCCTACATCCGTAGGGGAACTATGCCTTTAGCACTCTATCCAATGGAGTGCTAATATGATTTGCATGGAAGAAAGGACTACCGATATGGCACTCCAGACTGCAACCTCCGTGACGACCCTCTCGCCCGCGAACCCGTGGGCGCTGGTTCCCCCGCTGGGCAACCTGGACGCCTATATCTCCGCCGTCAACCGCCTTCCCCTGCTCACGCAGGAGGAGGAGCAGCGCTACGCGCGCCAGCTCAAGGATGACAACAATGTCGAGGCTGCCGGCCGCCTGGTGCTGTCGCACCTGCGCCTGGTCGTGTCCATCTCGCGCCAGTACCTGGGCTACGGCCTGCCGCATGGCGACCTCATTCAGGAAGGCAACGTGGGCCTGATGAAGGCCGTCAAGCGCTTTGACCCTGACCAGGGCGTTCGCCTGGTGAGCTACGCCATGCATTGGATCAAGGCCGAGATCCACGAGTACATCCTGAAGAACTGGCGCATGGTCAAAGTAGCAACGACCAAGGCGCAGCGCAAGCTGTTCTTCAACCTGCGCTCCATGAAGCAGGGCTTCAAGGCCGACGCGCTGGACGCCGACACGCACCGCGAAACCTTATCCGACCACGAGATCGACCTGGTGGCCGAGCAGCTCAACGTGAAGCGCGAGGAAGTCATCGAGATGGAAACGCGCCTGTCCGGTGGCGACGTGCTGCTGGACCCCGCTCCCAGCGACGACGGGGAGCAGGCCTTTGGCCCCATCGCCTACCTCGCCGACGCGGGCCATGAGCCCACCGCCATGATCGAGGCGCGCCAGCGTGACGCGCTGGCCACGGACGGTATTGCCACCGCCCTGGACAGCCTGGACGCACGCAGCCGCCGCATCGTGGAGCAGCGCTGGCTGCAGGTGAACGACGATGGCTCGGGCGGCATGACACTGCACGAGTTGGCGGCCGAGTATGGCGTGAGCGCGGAGCGCATCCGCCAGATCGAGGTGGCCGCCATGAAAAAGATGAAGAAGGCGCTGGCCGAATACGCCTGAGCCGTCGCCCAGCAGCCCGGATCGCGGGCAGATAATCCAGGCGCGCAGCCCTCACCGGCTACGCGCCTTTTTCTTTGCCGGCGGGGCTGCACCTGGCTGCCCGGCCCAGACTGGAGATCGCCACCCATGTTCCCCCACCCCCTCGCCCGCCGCGGCCTGCTGGCACTGGCCCTGGCTTCGGCCTGCGGCGCCGCCGTGGCCCAGAAGGATGCCGCGCCCGCCACCCCCGGCTGGCCCGCCAAGCCCCTGCGCATCATCGTGGGCTTCCCACCGGGTTCTTCGCCCGACCTGACGGCGCGCACCTTCTCCGAGCCACTGTCCCAGGCCCTGGGCCAACCCGTGGTCGTGGAAAACAAGGTGGGTGCGGGCGGCAACATCGGCGCCGATGCGGTCGCCAAGGCGCAGGACGGCCACACCATCGGCCTGTTCATCAACGGCAACCTGACGATCGCCAAGCTGCTCAACGCGCACGTGCCCTACGACCCCGTGAAGGATTTCGCGCCGCTGTCGCTGATCGGCGTATCGCCCCTGGTCCTGACCGCTCCCGTGAACCAGCCCGACGTGCCCGCGGGCGCCGACGCACGCGCCTTCCTGCAGGCCGCGCGCACCGCGGGCGACCGCTGGAGCTACGGCACCCCCGGCGTGGGCACCGTAGGCCACCTGGGCACCGAGCTGCTCAAGGCGCGCACCGGCATTGCACCGGTGCACGTACCGTACCCCGGCTACCCGCAGGTGGCCACCGCCATGCTGGGTGGCCAGTTGCAAATGGCGCTGCTGCCGCCCGCGCTCGCGCAGGCCCAGGCACGGGCGGGCAAGCTGCGCCTGATCGGCGTGACCTCCGCGGGCCGCAGCACGCTGGCGCCCGAGGTGCCCAGCCTGGCGGAGGCCGGCGTGCGCGATTTCCAGCTGGAGATCTGGAACGCCTTTGCCGCACCCGCGTCCATGCCCGCCCCGGTGCGCGCACGGCTGTCCCGCGTGATCGGCGAGATCGCCCGCAGCCCCGAAGTGCGCGCCAAGCTGTTCCAGCAGGGCTGGCAGGCCATTGGCTCGTCGGCCGAGGGGCTGGCCAACCGGATCCAGGCCGACACGGCCACCATGAGCCGCGTCATCCGCGAACAGGGCATCCGCGCCGAGTGACCGCGCACCGCCGCAGCGCGGCGGCCACGCCGGTAAGGCCGGCCGGGGGCGCGGCCTGCGGCGCGCAGTGCAAGCACTTGGTCCCAAACGTTGACCTAGGTCACGGGGCAGGACGGCCCCGCCTTGCACACTCTCCGCCAATCCCCAGCACTCCGAGGCCGCTGACCGGCCCTCTACGAGGCGCTACGGTATTCATAGCTTCCACCGCTTGCCAGACAAGCGCTGAAGCCCATTTTGGCTTGTACTCATGACCGACCATCCGTCCTCCGGCGGCCATACCTGCAACGACTGCGCCTGCCAGCAGCAGTGCCTGCTGGGCCGCCTGGACCCGCAAACGCGCGCGGGCTGGCGCGGGCACCTGACGGAGCGGCGCTTTCGCAAGGGCGAGATGCTGCAGCGCCAGGGCGAGAGCATCCACAGTGTGCAGGTGGTCAAGATCGGTACGCTGCTGGTGCAACGCCGCGGCGACGATGGAGTGGAGCACCCCGTAGGCATGGCGGGCTGCTGCGAGGCCCTGGGCGCCCCCGCGCTGCTGCAGCAGCCGGCGGACCTGTCCTACGTGGCGGTCACGCCGGGGCGCGTCTGCCAACTGGACCTGGCGCCCCTGCTGGGGGCCGGTCGCCAGTTCCAAGGCGAATTCCTGCTGGAACTGGCGCGCGAACAACTGAACGCCAACGCGCGCCTGTCCGACTGGGGCCGCATCGCCCGCATCCGCGGCGTGGTGGGCCAACTGGCGGGCGCGCTGCTGCAACTGGCCGAGCTGCAGCGCAGCACGCTGGTGCGCCTGCCCAGCCATACGGTGCTGGCTGCCCTGCTCGCCACCACGCGCGAGTCCGTGGCGCGCGCCCTGGCGCTGCTGGCGCAGGAGCAAGGCGTGCTGCGGCGCGACCGCTGGCACTGCGAGATCCAGCGCGCGCCGCTGCTGGCGCTCACGCGCGGCGGCCGCCGCTCGGCGGCCAACCTGTACCAGGCGCGTGCGGCTGCGCGCACCACCCCTGCGGCGCAAGCGCCGGTGCACGCCGCGCTGTAAGCCAGCGTCGCTGCCGGCACCTCAGCCCAGCGCACCTTCCGCCGCCACGTCGGCACCGGCCGCGTACAGCAGCGCCACGTCGTCGGGAGCCAGCGCCTTGGCAAACAGCCAGCCTTGGTAGCAGGCGCACTGCATCTCGCGCAAAAACTGCAACTGCTCGCGCGTTTCCACGCCCTCCACGACCACCCGCAGCCCCATGGTGTGCGCCAGCGCGACCACGGCGCGCACCAGCGTGGTGTCGCCTCCGCTGGCAGGCACGTTGCGCATGAATTCCCGGTCCACCTTGATGTGCGACACCGGCAGGCGCTTGAGGTAGGCCAGCGACGAGTGGCCCGTGCCGAAGTCGTCCAGCGCCACGGCCACGCCCAGCGCACGCAGCTCGTTCAGCACCTGGCAGGCCTGCTCGGGGTCCGCCAGGGCTTCGGACTCGGTCACCTCCAGTTCCAGCAACTCGGGCGGGACATGGTGGGTGCGCAGGTTGCGCGCCACCTGCTCGACGAGGTCGGTCTGCCGCAGCTGCTGGGCGGACAGGTTCACCGCCACGCGCAGACGCATGCCCTGGCGCTCCCACGCCGCGATCTGGCGACAGGCCGCGGCCATGACCCAGGCGCCCAACTCCAGGATCAGTCCCGTGGCCTCCGCCACGGGCACGAAGCGCTCGGGCGACACCTCGCCCAGCTGCGGGTCGTGCCAGCGCAGCAGGGCCTCCACCCCCACCATGCGGTTGGTGGCCACCTCGACCTGCGGCTGGTAATGCAGCGTCAGCCCGCCGTAGGCCAGCGCCAGCTTGAGCCGGTCGTGCAACTGGATCTTCTCGGCCATCTTGCGGCCCATGGACGGAGCGTAGAACGCGAAGTTGGCGCGCCCGCGGTGCTTGGCGTGGTACATGGCCATGTCGGCATAGCGCAGCAACGTGGCGGCGTCGCCCGCATCCTGCGGGCACAGCGCGATGCCCATGCTGGCGCCGAAGTTCAGTTCGAACCCCTGCACGCGGCAGGGCACGCACAGCGCCTGCATCAGCCGCGCGGCCACGCCCTCGGCCTGCGCGGCGCAGGCCACCCCGGGCAACAGCACGGTGAACTCGTCGCCGCCCAGGCGCGCAAGGATGTCGCCCGTGCCCAGCGCACCCCGCAGGCGCCGCGCCACCTCCTGCAGCACCTGGTCGCCGGCGGCATGGCCGTAGCCATCGTTGATGGCCTTGAAGTCGTCCAGATCGAGCAGCAGCAGCGCGAAGGGCGGGCTTTGCGCTGCCGCCTGCTCCGCGATCGCCTGTTCCAGCCGCTGGCCGAACGTCCAGCGGTTGAGCAGGCCGGTCAGCGTGTCGTGCGTGGCCTGGTAGTGCATGCGCGCCTCCAGGCGCCGCAGGTCGGAGACGTCGCGCACAAAAGCCACCACCGTGCCCCCGTGGGAGGAGGAATGGCCGAGGGCGATGTCCACCGGCACCTGGCTACCGTCGCGTCGCTGCAACCACAGGTCGCGCCCCATGCCCATGGGCCGGCGGCTGGGAGACTGGTGGTAGCGCTGCATATGCTGGCCATGCTCGGGCCGCGCGTGCGCCGGCACCAGCAGGTCGATGGACTGGCCGCACAACTGCGCGTTGGTGTAGCCGCTGATGGTCTCCATGGGGGCGTTGACCATGAGGATGCGGCCCTGTCGGTCGGCCAGCACGATGCCGTCGGGCGCCGCATCCATGGCAGCGCGTTCCAGCGTGCCCGCGCTCAGGCTGCCGATGCGCTGCAGGAAGGCCGCCGCACTGTCGTCGGCGGCGTCATCGGTCCGATGGGGCGGCGGGTGCGTCACGCCGTCCTCGGACCGGGGGCGGGCGGCAGGGGCAAAGGAATCCATGGCGCGTCGGTAGGGCGTCGGTAGGTTGAGGCCGTGGCCGGCGCCTGCGCCATCACCGTCGATGCGCCTGGCGGCCAGCCACTATGCACTCTAGGCAGGCGCGGCGCTCTCCTGGCGCCTATCGCCACCCAAGGTGACGCACACGTCAATTCAGGCCCTACGGGCAATGTGGTTTTTGCCACACGCCAGCCCCTGGGCGCGTGGAATCAGCGCGTTTCGTCCAGCAGCGCGCGTACGTCGGCCGCCAGGCTCTGTGCCCCACTGCCGTAGCGGTGGTACACGCGCAGGCGGCCGGCGGGGTCGTAGACATAGCTGCCGGCGGAATGGTCCATGGTGTAGCTCGTGGGGGTCTGGCCCTCCACGCGCTTGTAGTAGATCTTGAAGTCCTTGGCCACGGCGGCCAGTTGCTCGGGCGTGCCGCGCAGCGCGAGGAAGCTGGGATCGAAGTTGGCCATGTAGGCCTTGAGTACCTCGGGCGTGTCGCGCTCGGGGTCCACGCTGACGAAGATGCCTTGCAGCTTGTCGCCGTCCGCGCCCAGGGCGCGCTTGACGTCGGCCAGTTCGGACATCGACGTGGGGCAAACGTCCGGGCACTGCGTGTAGCCGAAGAACACCACCACCACCTTGCCCGCGAAGTCCTTGAGGCTGCGCGGCTGGCCGTTGTGGTCGGTCAACTGCAGGTCGCGCGCGTACTCGGCACCCGTGAGGTCCACCCCCTGGAACTTGGGCGCCTTCGGAGAACATGCGGCAAAAGTGCCTGCAACGCCCATCCAGAGAGCGCCAGCAGCTATTTTTTTCAGAGCATCACGTTTATCCATAAGCTTGCTTCACAGGAGGTAGTGGTCCACCAGCAGCGCCGCGAACAGCAGGCTCAGGTGGATCAGCGAGAAACGAAAGGTCTTGCGCGCCAGCGTGTCGGAGTAGTCGCGCCACAGCCGGAAGCCGTACAGGCAAAAGCCCGCGCTCAGCACCACGGCGGCTGCAAGGTAGATCCACGAACTCATACCGTACACGAAAGGCATGAGGCAGCCTGCGAACAGGATCAAGGTATAGAGAAACACCTGCAGGCGCGTGAACTCGTTGCCGTGGGTGACGGGCAGCATGGGCAGGCCGGACTTGCGATAGTCCTCCACGCGGTACAGCGCCAGTGCCCAGAAGTGCGGCGGCGTCCACAGGAAAATGATGAGGAACAGGATCAGTGCCTCGGGGCCCACCTCGCCGGTCATCGCGGCCCAGCCCAGCACGGGCGGCATGGCGCCGCTGGCGCCGCCGATCACGATGTTCTGCGGCGTGAGCGGCTTGAGGATCACCGTGTAGATCACCGCATAGCCGACAAACGTGGCGAACGTCAGCCACATGGTCAGCGGGTTGACCCACCAGTACAGCAGCGCCGAGCCCGCCGCGCACAGCAGCGCCGAGAACAGCAGCGTCTGCGTGTTGGACAGCTCGCCCTTGGCCGTGGGGCGCCAGGCCGTGCGCTTCATCTTGGCGTCGATGCCCTGCTCCACGATGCAGTTGAACGCCGCCGCCGCACCAGCCACGAGCCAGATGCCCGCGCTGGCCACGGCCATCAACGCCCACTGCGCGCCGCTGGGCATGCCCGGCACGGCCAGCACCATGCCGATGAAGGCGCAGAACACGATGAGCTGCACCACACGCGGCTTGGTCAGCGCGTAGAACTGGGACAGCCGCGACGGCAGAGCGCGCGGCGCTGCGGCGGCGGGGGCGGGAGCAGGAGCGGCACTCATGCGGAAACTCTCTCGACGGAATCGGCACCGGCGCGCGGCTGCGAAGCCGTGGCGCCGGCAGTGGCGCGGCTGGCCGTGAGCGCCCAGGTCAGCACCACCACCAACGCGGCAGCGCCGCCCGTGTGCAGCACGGCGGCCACCAGCGGCCAGTCCAGCACCACGTTGGACAGGCCGGTGACAAACTGCAGCAGCGCCAGGCCTGCGAGCCAGCGCGCCGGGTCGCGCAACACGCCCGCGCGGCGCAGGCGCCAGGCCAGCACCACCAGCGCCGCCAGCACCAGGTAGGCCGCGAGCCGGTGCACGTAATGGATGGCCGTGAGCCCGGCGAAGCTGATGTGGCTGCCGTCCTGCAGCAGGCCCAGCGCGCGCCAGACCTGAAAGCCCTCGGCAAACGCCATGTCGGGCCACCAGCTGCCCTGGCACTGCGGGAAAGTGGTGCAGGCCAGCACCGCGTAATTGGTGCTGACCCAGCCGCCCAGCACGACCTGCAGCGCCACCAGCGCCGCCGTCACGCCCAGCAGCCAGCGCAGGCCGCGTGGCAGCGCCACGGGCACCACGCCCTGCGTCATCTGCGTCTGGCGCACGGCCTGCACGCACAGCAGCGCCAACAGCACCAGCCCGCCGATGAGGTGTAGCGTGACGATGGCCGGGAACAGCTTCATGGTCACCGTGAGCGCTCCAAACGCGCCCTGCAGGCACACCCACACCAGCGTGGCGGTGGGCCACCAGGGGCTCAGCGCGGGCGCCGCCCCTGCCAACTGAGGCAACTGTGCGGCTGCGCGGCGTTGGCGCCACGCGCCCACGGTGAGCGCGATGATCAGCACGCCCACGCCGGTGGCAAGGTAACGGTGGATCATCTCCACCCAGGCCTTGCCGTGGGTGACGGGGCCGGTGGGCATGGCTTCCTGTGCGGCGGAGATCTCCGCACGCGCGCCCACCGGGCTGGCGTTGCCGTAGCAGCCCGGCCAGTCGGGGCAGCCCAGGCCGGAGTCCGTCAGGCGCGTGAAGGCGCCGAACAGCACCAGGTCGAAGGTGAGGAACAGCGTGAGCACGGTGAGCGCCTGCAAGCGCCGCACCGGTGTGCCGCCCCGCCCGCGCCACCACACCCAGGCCAGCGGGCCCAGGGCGATCACGATGCCCAGTGCCATCAGCTCCAGGGCCGGCGCCAGGTCGTACAGCGGCTGCATGTCCGTCACGGGGCCTCCTGCAAGCGGCCCGGCTGGTCCCATGATGCTGAGGCGCGCAGCAGCCGGTCCAGGTCGCGCTTGGCCTTGGCCGCGCCAGCGCGGTCCAGCCGCGCGGGAAAGCGCATCATCCAATGGCCCTGCGGGTCTACGACGTACAGGTGTTCTTCCAGCGTATGGCCGGGCGCGGGTTGCAGCCAGGTGGCCAAGGTGGCGGCATCCACGCGGCGCACGGTGGCGCCCTGCAGGCCGGGGGCGATCTCCGCCGGGGGCACGGCGCCGTCGGACACCAGCCAGACCCAGTCCATGCGCTCCTTCTCGCGGCCCATGGTTTCGCGCAACTGGCGCTGCAGGTACAGGTTGTTGCGGCAGCCGTCGTCGCAGGCGCCGGGTGCCACGCTCACCAGCAGCCACTGGCCACGCAGCTCGCCCAGCGTATGCGCCGTGCCGTCCAATGCGGTGGCTGCGGCCTGCGCGGGCAAGGCGCGCTGGGGTTCGATGAGCTCGCCAAAGTTGCGCCGGCCCTCGGGACGCAGCACGTAATAGGTGAAGTACGAAGCGATCACGGGCGCCGCGCACACCAGCAACAGCCCCAGCATCTGCCAGCGGCCGCTGCGCGAGCGCTGCAGCGCCGCCATGGCATCGCCGGCCTGGGGCAGGCTGTGCACCGTGAGGCCCAGCGGCTGCTGGCCGCCGGTCTCAGGCACCACGCTGGCGGCCTGGGCGAAGGAAGCGTCGGACGAATTGGAACCAGACATAGAGGATTGCCACCAGGCCGCAAAGCCCGAACCATTGGAATGCGTAGCCGTAATGCTTGTCGACGCCGCTGTCGATGGGCGCCCAGTCGCGCTGCAGCCCGTCGCTGGCGGCGCCGGTCTGCACGACGGTCAGGGGCGCCAGCGCCAGGCCGGTCTCGGCCCCATAGGCGGCCAGGTCCAGATTCTGCCGGATGCGCGAAGACCCCTCGCCCTGGGCGGTGGGTGCGAACTCATACAACCGCGCCGGCGGTCCGGCGAGCCGCCCCTCCAACTGCACCGGTCCGGCAGGGGTGGTGATCTCCGGCAGGCGCGTGCGCTCCAGGAAGTTGCGCGGCGCCCAGCCGCGCTGTACCAGCACCACGCGCGGGCTGTCCGCCAGTTGCAGGGGCGTGAACACGAAAAAGCCCGGACGCCCGTACATCTGGCGGTTCTCCAGGAACACCGTGGCCTCGGGCAGCCACTGGCCGCGCAGCTCGGCGCGGCGGTGCAGCAGCGGCGCGGTGGCCTCCTGCGATGCCGACTGCAGCGCCTGTGCCAGTTCGGCACCCTGCAGCGGTGCGCGGGACTGGCGTTCGTCCATGGCCGCCTGCAGCGCGGTCTTCTGCGCGGCACGCGACAGTTGCCAGCGGCCCAGGGACGCAGTCAACACCATGGCGACCAGCGCCGCGAGGGTCACCAGCCAGAAGCGCAGGCCGAAGGGTTGTCGGGCAGGGTTCACCGGATAATGGGCCTCATGAAGATTCTGGTGGCATTGGCGTTTCTCGCCATCATCGCAAGCTTGGGCTCGGCGCTGTTTTTCATGATGCGCGGCAAGGGCGACGACCGGCAACAGGGCAAGCGCATGGCCCGCGCGCTGGGGC
The DNA here is from genome assembly GCF_027625375.1 of Diaphorobacter sp. ED-3. Lineage (NCBI taxonomy): Bacteria > Pseudomonadati > Pseudomonadota > Betaproteobacteria > Burkholderiales > Comamonadaceae > Diaphorobacter > Diaphorobacter sp. ED-3. The sequence continues at coordinate 3,405,468 of NZ_CP115182.1, forward strand.
TGCGCGTGGGGCTGTCCATCGTGCTGTTCCTGTGCCTGCTGCTGGCCTGGAAGCTGGGGTACATCCAGCCAACCGGGCTGCCCGCCGCAGTGCGCTGAGGCGCACGCCGATGGCCATCAAAAAAGTGAGCGCCTTGCGCTTGGTGCACAGGGCTTTCAATAGTATTTATATCCAAAGTGCTTATCTATCAAGCGCAGGCAGCTCCTGTTTTTGAAGCAACCACCTCCGCGTAAAAAAAGCGCCTTGCGGCGCTTTTTCCCGATCCGGAGACGGGATTACATCCAATACACCAGGATGTACAGGCCCAGCCAGACCACGTCCACGAAGTGCCAGTACCAGGCCGCGCCCTCGAAGCCGAAGTGGCGCTCGGCCGTGAAGTGGCCGCTGTGCAGGCGCAGCGTGATGAACAGCAGCATCAGCATGCCCACGAACACGTGGAAACCGTGGAAGCCCGTGAGCATGAAGAAGATGGAGCCGTACACGCCCGAGGTGAGCTTGAGGTTCAGGTCGGTGTAGAGGTGGAAGTACTCGTAGCCCTGCACGCACAGGAACACGAAGCCCAGCAGCACCGTGACCCACATGAAGCCGATCGTCTTGGCGCGCTGGCCTTCGCGCAGCGCGTGGTGGGCAATGGTGAGCGTGACGCCCGACGTCAGCAGCAGCGCGGTGTTGATGGTGGGCAGCCAGAATGGGCCCACGGTCTGGAACGGCTCCACGGTGTTGGCCGGAGAGGCGGTCGCCCCGGCCGCCAGGCTGGGCCAGACCGCCTTGAAGTCGGGCCACAGCAGAGCGTTGTCCAGGCTGCCCAGGGCCGGCACGGAATGCGCACGCGCCCACCACAGCGCGGTGAAGAAGGCGCCGAAGAACATCACCTCCGAGAAGATGAACCAGCTCATGCTCCAGCGGTACGAGATGTCGATCTTGCGGCCATACAGCCCGCCCTCGCTCTCGCGCGCAGCATCGCGGAACCACTGGTACAGCACGAACAGCCACCACGCCAGGCCGAAGGCCAGCGAATACTTGCCCCAGTCATGGCCGTTGATCCACTGGCTCGCGCCGAGGAGGACAAAGAACAACCCCGCCGCCGCCAGCACGGGGTGGCGAGACTCCGCGGGGACGTAGTAGTAAGGCGTCGTGCCGTGGGTAGATGCACTCATTTCAGCTCCTCGTTCTCAAAGTTCTCGGTTGTCTCGTTGTTATCAGCGGCGGCAGGCCTCAAGCAATCCAGTTCACCAGTCCGATCAGCAGCAGCACCAGCACAAACAGAGCGACCAATCCTACGAAGACGATGTGCAGCGGCTGCAGCATCTCCTGGTCGCGCTGGTACTGATCCCCCTTGCGCAACCCGATCAGCGACCATGCCACGGCACGCAGGGTGCGCAACAGCGATCCCTTGCGCGGCGGACGCGGGGGCGTGGGGCTCATGAACCGGCCTCCGCGGAAGTCGCCGGCAGTGCGGCGGCCGTGGACTGGGGCGCGGCCGGCGTCTTGCCGCCGACTTCGAAGAAGGTGTAGGACAGCGTGATCGTGGTGACGTCCTTGGACAGGCGCGGGTCGATCACGAAGGCCACGGGCCATTCCTTCTTCTCGCCGGGCTCCAGGGTGTATTGGTTGAAGCAGAAGCACTCCAGCTTGGTGAAGTGGGCGGCCGCCTGGCGCGGCGCATAGCTGGGGATGGCCTGCGCGGCCATGCGGCGGTCCTGCACGTTCTGGAACTCGTACATCACCGTGGCCAGCTCGCCCGGGTGCACCTGCACGGAGCGCTGCGCGGGCCGGAACTGCCACGGACCACGCGCGTTCGCATCGAACTCCACAGTGATGAGGCGGGTCTTGTCCACCTGGCTGTTGGCGGGCACCTGGGCGTTGCGGCCGGCCGTGCCATTGCCGGGCACCTGCCGCTCCGACAGCGACAAGATGTTGATGCCCGTCATCTCGCAAATGTGCTTGTAGATCGGGATCAGCACGTAGCCGAAGGCGAACATGCCGACCGTCACCACGGCCAGCTTGCCCACCATCTTCAGGTTCTCGCTACGCGCACCCATGGTCCCGCCCTTTCGTCAATGCAGCCAGGCGATCTTCACTATGAAGCCGATGAAGAACACCGCCGCCACCGACGCCAGGATCAGCGCCATGCGCAGGTTGGATTTTTTTTGCTCCGGCGTGGTCATGGCGATCTCCCGCAATGTCAGCCGATCACCCGCGTGGCCGTAGCGTCCAGCTTGGGCGGCACTTCAAAGGTGTGGAACGGCGCGGGCGACGGCACTTCCCATTCGAGGCCTTCAGCGGCTTCCCAGGGCTTTTGCGGCGCCTTCACGCCCCGCCCGCGCATGGCCGGCAGCACGACGAACAGGAAGAAGTACACCTGCATCAGTCCAAAGCCCAGCGCCCCGACGGACGCCAGCGCGTTGAAGTCGGCAAACTGCATGGGGTAGTCGGCATAGCGGCGCGGCATGCCCGCCAACCCCAGAAAGTGCATGGGGAAGAAGGTGATGTTGAAGGTGATCAGCGAGCCCCAGAAGTGGATCTTGCCGCGCGTCTCCGAGTACATGATGCCCGTCCACTTGGGGCTCCAGTAGTAGTAGGCCGAGAACATGGCGAACAACGAACCGGCCACCAGCACGTAGTGGAAGTGGGCCACCACGTAGTAGGTATCCTGCAGCTGGATATCGATCGGCGCCATGGCCAGGATCAGGCCCGTGAAGCCGCCGATGGTGAACACGAAGATGAAGCCCACGGCCCAGAGCATGGGCGTTTCGAAGGTCATGGAGCCGCGCCACATGGTCGCCGTCCAGTTGAAGATCTTCACGGCGGTGGGCACGGAGATCAGCATCGTGGCGTACATGAAGAACAGCTGGCCCGTGACTGGCATGCCCGTGGTGAACATGTGGTGCGCCCACACGATGAACGACAGGATCGCGATGGACGAGGTGGCGTACACCATGGAGGCGTAGCCGAACAGCTTCTTGCGGCTAAAGGCGGGAACGACCTGGCTGATGATGCCGAAGGCCGGCAGGATCATGATGTACACCTCGGGGTGGCCGAAGAACCAGAAGATGTGCTGGTACATCACCGGATCGCCGCCGCCGGCCGGATTGAAGAAGCTGGTGCCGAAGTGGCGGTCGGTCAGCGTCATGGTGATCGCGCCGGCCAGCACGGGCATCACGGCGATCAGCAGGTAGGCCGTGATCAGCCAGGTCCAGGCGAACATGGGCATCTTCATGAGCGTCATGCCCGGCGCGCGCATGTTCAGGATGGTCACGATGATGTTGATCGACCCCATGATGGAACTGGCGCCCAGGATGTGCATGGCAAAGATACCCACGTCCATGGACGGCCCCATCTGCAGGGTCAGCGGCGCATACAGCGTCCAACCCGCGGCAGGCGCGCCACCGGGCATGAAGAACGACGACACCAGCATGATGGCCGCGGGGATCATCAGCCAGAAGCTGAAGTTGTTCATGCGCGCGAACGCCATGTCGGACGCGCCGATCTGCAGCGGGATCATCCAGTTCGCGAAACCCACGAAGGCCGGCATGATGGCGCCGAACACCATGATCAGCCCGTGCATGGTGGTGAGTTGGTTGAACAGCTCGGGGTTCACCACCTGCAGCCCGGGCTGGAACAGCTCGGCACGGATCAGCAGCGCGAGCACGCCGCCGATCATCAGCATGGTGAACGAGAACAGCAGGTACAGCGTCCCGATGTCCTTGTGGTTGGTGGCAAACACCCAACGGCGCCAGCCGGTGGGGCCGTGGTGGTGGTCACCGTGGTCGTGTGCGTGGCCGCCGGCGTGCCCGTGATTGTCCAGAACTGCGCTCATGTTCGATTCCTCAATGCGTTGGGCGTTGCGGTTCACTTGCCTCGCTGGGCCACGATTTCAGACGGCTGCACCAGCTGACCCGTCTTGTTGGACCAGGCGTTCTTGGTGTAGGTCACCACGGCGGCCAGATCGGTGTCGCTGAGTTGCGCCCAGGCGGGCATGGCGCCGTTGGCAGCGCCCTTGAGCACCACCTGGATCTGCTTGGCGTGGTCGGCGTCGGTGACGATGGCCGAACCGTCCAGCGGCTTGATGGGGCCGGCCCCCTTGCCGTTGGCCTGGTGACAGGCGGCGCAGTTGGCGGCGTAGACCTTCTCGCCGCGCGGCAGCAGCGCGTCCAGCGTCCAGACCTTGCTGGGATCGTCCAGCTTGGCGGCGGCCTTCTTCTTCTCGCCATCCACCCACTGCGTGTATTCCTGTGCGGACACTACCTTGACGTGGATCGGCATGTAGGCGTGCTCCTTGCCGCACAACTCGGCGCACTGGCCGTAGTAGTCACCCACCTTTTCCGCGCGGAACCAGGTGTCGCGCACGAAGCCGGGGATCGCGTCCTGCTTGATGCCGAATGCCGGCACCATGAAGGCGTGGATCACGTCGTTGGCCGTGGTGATCACGCGCACCTTCTTGCCCACCGGCACCACCAGGGGTGCGTCCACCTTCAGCAGGTAGTCGGCTGGTGCATTGGCCACGTTGCCGCTGTCGGACATCCGGCGATGGCTGCTGTCCAGCGTGGAGATGAAAGACAGGCCCTCGCCCTCGCCCGACAGATAGTCGTAGCCCCACATCCACTGGTAGCCGGTCACCTTCACCGTGAGGTCGGCATTGGTCGTGTCCTTTTGCGCCACCAACACCTTGGTGGCCGGCAGGGCCATGAGGACCACGATGATGAAGGGGATCACCGTCCAAACCACCTCGACGGTGACGGACTCGTGGAAATTGGCGGCCTGGGCGCCGCGCGACTTGCGGTGCTTCCAGATCGAATAGAACATCACCGAGAACACGCCGACGAAGATCACCGTGCAGATGATGAGCATCATCCAATGCAGGAAGTGCTGCTCCTCGGCGATCTTGGTCACGGGGGGGTGCAAGTTCAGCTGGTTCACCGCCGGGCCGCCGGGCAGGCTCTGAACCGCATGGGCCGCCGTGCCCACCCATGCTCCGGCCATCAGCAGCCCAGAAGCCAGCTTGTTGGAAATGCTCTTCATAGTTCTCACTTGCTTCTAAGCTCCAATTGACCAATCCCTCGGTGCGCACCTGCGTGGGGTCAGGCGGCGCACAAAGCCATGCGGGCATGCCGTGCACCCGCTTTCACCAATCAGTCCAGACCGCTTTCCTGGCAGCCTGTTGTCTCCGCAATCCAACACGGACTCTCTTGATCGCATTCAGCATGCCCAGCACGGGACATGGCTGCAATACACGTTAGTCCCGAGAGAACACTGCCAAGAAGTGACGCAGAAAGGAGGCCTGAGAGCGCCGCGCGGCGCCATCAGAACCCCAGAAGACGCGACGCCGGCCGCGGGCGACCACCCGATGCAGGCGCGCCAAGAGAGTTCCGAATCTGCAATCTTAAAGAATTGTAGCCTGCATTGATTGAGGTCATTGACAGCGCAAATTGCGCCGCAGCCCCCTCAGCGCGGCACCGTGCGTCCTGCGTGGAGCATGGCGCGCATGTCCTGCAGCGACACCGCGCTGCTGCCCTCCACGCGCACGCGGGGCGCGGGCTTGAAGGCATGGCCGTAGACGACCTCGAAGGTCAATGCAAGCTGCCCCTCGTGGCGAGGGTCGGCCAGCCGCTGGGCCAGCGCCTCTTCCAGTCGCTGGCGCCACTGGCGCCCGCGCAACGCGGGAAAGCGCTGCGGATGCAGGTTGCGCCCCAGGCCGCGCAGCTCCTGCAGCAGCCGCTCGGGCGTGGCAAAGGTGAGCGTGATGCGTTCCATGTCCATGACAGGCTCGGCAAACCCCGCATGCACCAGCATGTCGCCCCAGTCGTGCATGTCGGTCATGGCGTGGCCGGCGGCGGGCCAGCCCAGCTCGGCATACAGCGCGTGCAGCTCGCGCAGCGTGTCAGGGCCCAGGCACGAGAACATCAGATAACCGTCCACCGCCAGTGCCCGATGCCACTGGGTGATCAGCGCCTGCGGGTCCGCCGCCATGTGCAGGGCCATGTTGGACCACAGCATCTGGACGCTGCCCTCGGGCGGCACCCCGAAGCGCGGCGCCGCAGCGGACCAGCGCGCGGGGCTCCACCAGGGCTTTGCGAAGCGCACGCGCGCCAGCGCCTCCCCCGCGGGCGATGAAGTCTCGGTGATATGGCTGGCGGCTTGTTCGAAATGCTGGCCCACCAGGCCATGGCCCTGCACGCCGCCGCGCAGCGGATCCCAGTCGCACCAGGCCTGCGGCGCCTGCACGATCCACTGCAGCCGCTCCTGCATGCGCTGCGCCACCTCTTCGTGCAACCAGGGCGAGACCTCGGGCACCATGGCATGCCAGCGTGCAGCGGCAACCGGGTCGATGGTGGGCGGAAGGTGTTCGGACATGGCGGGCCGCAAATGGCCGCGAGTATATTGAGCCCATGCTATTCACGCATCTGGCCACGCACCTGGCAGGGATATCGCGCGGCCTGGCCCGCATGGGCGCGGCAGTGCCCAGCCGCTGCGCGGTCTGCCATGCCTGGCCCGCGCGCCCCGTGTGCGACGCCTGCCGCATGCAGTTTGCTCCGCCGCTCCCGCGCTGCGCCACCTGCGCGCGGTTGCTGCCCCACGGCGTCGCGCAGTGCGGCGACTGCCTGCGCCACCCACCGCCGCTGGATGCCTGCGTGGCCGCAGTGAGCTACGCCTTTCCTTGGGCCGACCTGCTGGCCCAGTTCAAGTTCCATGCGGAGCCCGGCTGGGCCGGCGCCCTGGCGCAACTGATGGCGCGTGCCCCAGGCGCGCAGGCAGCGCTGGCCCAGGCCGACCTGGTGTTGCCCGTGCCGCTGTCACCCGAGCGATTGCGCCAGCGCGGCTACAACCAGGCCCTGCTGCTGGCGCGCGCGCTGGGCCACCCACAGGTGCACGCGCGGATGCTGCTGCGCGTGCGCGATACCGAGGCGCAGAGCCACCTGGCGCGTGCCGAACGGCTGCGCAACCTGCGCGGCGCCTTCGTGCCCGACCCGCTGCGGGCCGCGCAACTGGCCGGCAAGCGGGTGCTGCTGGTGGACGACGTGATGACCACCGGCGCCACGCTGCATGCGGCCGCAGCGCCCCTGCGCGATGCGGGTGCGCTGCAGGTCTGCGCGCTGGTGCTGGCCCGCACGCCGTGACGCGCGGGCATGGCCGCCGGTATACGATTCATCACCATCTGCCGCCTCATCCGTCAGCCCGCCACCCGCGGCCGCCGACAATAGCCACCATGTTTCACATCGTCCTCGTCGAGCCTGAGATTCCGCCCAACACTGGCAACGTGATCCGCCTGGCTGCCAATACCGGCTGCATGCTGCATCTGGTGGAACCGCTGGGCTTCTCCATGGAAGACCCTCTCATGCGCCGCGCGGGGCTGGACTACCACGAGTACGCAGAGGTGCGCCGCCACCCGGGCTGGACGGCCCTGCTGCGCGACATGCAGCCCGACCTGTCGCGCATGTTCGCGCTGACCACCCATGGCACGCAGTCGGTGTACGACACGGGCTTCCTGCCGGGCGACTGGTTCGTGTTCGGTGCCGAATCGCGCGGCCTGCCGCCGGAACTGCGCGAGACGTTCCCGCCCGCGCAGCGCCTGCGCCTGCCGATGCTGCCCAACCAGCGCAGCCTGAATCTGTCCAACGCCGTGGCCGTGACGGTCTACGAGGCGTGGCGGCAAAACAGCTTTCTCACTCCGCCCACGCAGACCCAGCCTGCCTGAACCGGACCGGCAGGCCCCCGGCGCAGGCCCTTCAGGCGGGTGCGCCGTAGCTGCGCACCAGCGCCTCTGCCACGCACACGGGCTTGTCGCCACCCTCGCGCTCCAGGGTCACCTCCCAGGTCATCTGCATGCCGTCGGGCGCGACGGGCTCGGCCGCTGCCAGCACCATGTGCGCGCGCAGCCGGCTGCCCACGGGCACGGGAGCGGGGAAGCGCACCCGGTTGAGTCCGTAGTTCACGCCCATGCGCGCGCCGGTGATGGCAAACGATGCCTCCATGAAGCGCGGCAGCAGCGACAGTGTCAGAAAGCCGTGCGCGATGGTGGTGCCGAACGGCCCCTGCGCTGCGCGCTGCGGGTCCACATGGAGCCACTGGTGGTCGCCCGTGGCGTCGGCAAACCGGTCGATCTGCGCCTGGGTGACTTCCACCCAGTCGGTGACGGCCACTTCCTGCCCGACGCAGGAGGCCACTTCGGAATAGCTGCGGAAGGTTTTCATGCGGCCACTGTAGCGGCCTGCGCGCGCGGGCGCCTGTCGGCACCGCGACAGCCCAGGCGCTGGAACTCGGCCAGCGCGCGCGTCAGGCGCCGTCCAGCCAGGCGCAGATGCCCTGCCACTGCTCCAGGTCGCGCGCCACGCGGCCGGGCGACAGATCGAACAGCGACAGGCCGTGCGCCGCCAGGTGGATGTAGTTCTGCGTGTCGCGCAGGTAGCCCAGCACCGGCAGGCCCAGGCTGTCCACGAAGGCATGCAGCTTGTCCGCCGCGATGGTGCGCGCGTCCACGCGCATGCCCACGATGCCGATCGGCACGCCCGCGCTGCGACGGTGCGCGGCCAGCTCGTCCAGAAACTGGCGCGTGGCGAAGATGTCGAACACGCTGGGCTGCAGCGGCACGATGACACGGTCGGCCAGCTTGAGCATGTCCTTCAACCGCCAGCCGTGCAGGCCCGCGGGCGTGTCGAGCACGGCGTGGGTGGCGTGCTTGGGCGGCTTGTCGAAGCGATCGGGCTCCACGTCCCACGCGCCGATGGGGCGCGCCGCGGCCGGGCGTTGCTGCAGCCACAGCCGCGCGGACTGCTGGCGGTCCACATCGCCCAGCACCACCGCATGCCCGCGGCTGGCGTAGTAGCCGGCGATGTTGGTGGCCAGCGTGGACTTGCCCACGCCGCCCTTGGGATTTGCAACTGCGACCACGGTCATGCCTGCCTCCTGTGTTCCGTACCCGCGCGGGGCCAGCCCGCATCGTAGTGCCGGCGGTCACGGCCGCTGGCTCCACATAAGCAAAAACAGGCCTTAGCGCCCGTCCATCAAGCGCCAATAGCTATCATAAAAATAGCTAACCACCGGCTATCCGTGCTGCGTGCCGCGCTTGACGAAAAACAGCCCTGCGCCCACCAGCATCAGCAGGCCGCCAAACACGCGGTTCTGCGTGCGCATGGCGCGGCCGCTGCGCATCAGCGTGCGCAGCGCGCTGGCGCTGGCGGCGTAGCCGTTCATCACGATCAGGTCCACCGAGAGCATGGTGACGGCCATCACCAGCAGCTGGCTCCACAGCGGGCGCGTGTCGGTCATGAACTGCGGCAGCACGGCCACCATGAAGATGATGCCCTTGGGGTTGGTGGCATTGGTCAGCAGGCCGGTGAGCACGCGGCGGTGCCAGCTCGCGGGCTGCGCCTGCAGGTCGCCCTGCAGCGTGCCGGCGGCGCCCGCGCGCCACTGCATGAAGCCCAGGTAGATCAGGTAGCACGCACCCAGCACCTTGACGATGCTGAAGGCCAGTTCCGACGCCACCAGCAGCGAGCCCACGCCCGCGCCGGCCACCACCAGGATCAGCAACAGGCCCAGCTCCAGCCCCAGGATCGTGGCGCCCGCCTTGCGCACGCCGTAGGACAGCCCGTGGCTCATGGACAGCACGGCGCCCGAGCCCGGCGAGATGGCGATCACCCACGACGCCGCAAAAAAAGCCATCCAGGTATGCCAGTCCATGTCGTGGTCCGTTGGGAAATGAGGGGGAAGGAATGCGGCGATTCTATCGGCCGACGCAGCCGGCACGCTGCGCGGCGGTCCTCGGGCGTCCGGCATGAAAATGCGGCCTAGCGCTTTTCCATCCAGCGCTAACAGCTATCAAAACCAGAGCATCTACAGCACCCTGCCCGCCCGGCGGCCCCCCGCGCCTGCGCCGCCCGCGGGCCGGGTGCACAATTTCTGCCCGCGCCCGAGTGCGGCGCACGCACTCCCCGCATCACTTTTCGCGCCCTCTTCCTACACACCATGGCCCAAGCCCCCGTCTGGCTCACCTACGGATTCACCTATCTCGCCGCGGCCGTGATCGCCGTCCCCATCGCCCGCGCGCTGGGGCTGGGCGCCATCATCGGCTACCTGGCCGCGGGCATCGCCATCGGCCCCTGGGGCCTGGCGCTGGTGAGCAATGTGCAGGACATCCTGCATTTCGCGGAGTTCGGCGTGGTGCTGATGCTGTTTCTGGTGGGGCTGGAGCTGCAGCCCAGCCGCCTGTGGAGCCTGCGCCGCCCCATCTTCGGCCTGGGCACGGCCCAGATGGTGGGCTGCGCCGCACTGCTGTGGGCCGCGGCCTGGGCCTTCGGGCTGCCGTGGCGCGTGGGGCTGGTGGGCGCGCTCGGGCTGGCGCTGTCGTCCACCGCCATCGCGCTGCAGGTGATCCACGAGCGCAACCTGATGCGCACGGACAGCGGGCAGAAGGCCTTCTCGATCCTGCTGTTCCAGGACGTGGCGGCGATCCCCATCCTGGCGCTGCTGCCGCTGCTGGGCGTGGCCGCGCGCGCGGCCGAGCTGGACCATCCGCACGAAGTGCAGGAGCTGCTGCTGGAGGCGGCCAAGATCCTGGGCGTGGTGGGCGCCATCGTGCTCGGCGGGCGGCTCGCGCTGCGCCCGCTGCTGCGCTGGATCGCCAAGAGCAAGACGCCCGAGATCTTCACCGCCACCTCGCTGTTCCTGGTGGTGGGCATCGCCATGCTGATGCTGTCGGTGGGCCTGTCGATGGCGCTGGGCGCGTTCCTTGCCGGCGTGCTGCTGGCCGACAGCGAGTTCCGCCGCGAGCTGGAGACCGACATCGAGCCCTTCAAGGGCCTGCTGCTCGGCCTGTTCTTCATCGCCGTGGGTATGAGCATCGACTTCGGCGTGATCCTGCGCACGCCCTGGGGCATGCTGGCGCTGCTGCTGGGCTTCCTGGGCATCAAGGCACTGGTGATCTGGACGCTGGCGCGCGTGACCGCCATGCCCTACCAGGAGCGGCCGGTGTTCACGCTGCTGCTGGCGCAGGGCGGCGAGTTCGCCTTCGTGGTGTTCCAGGCCGGCGCGGGCTTTCGCGCGATTCCGGCCGAGATGGCGTCGCTGCTGATCGGCGCGGTAGCCTTGTCCATGCTGATCAGCCCGCTGCTGCTGGTGCTGCTGGACCGGGTGCTGCTCAAGCGCTTTGCCACGCTGAAGACCGCCCCGCAGGCGCAGGAGATCTCCGAGCCGCAGTCGGCCCCGGTGATCATTGCCGGCTTCGGGCGCTATGGGCAGATCGTGGCGCGCATGATGCTGGCGCAAGGCGTGCCCGCCACGGTGCTGGACCATAGCGTGGAGATGCTGGAGGTGGCCCACACCTTTGGCTACCGTGTGTTCTATGGCGACGCCACGCGCGTGAACCTGCTGCGCATGGCCGGCGCCGAGCATGCGCGCATCCTGGTGGTGGCGGTGGATGCGCCGGAGCAGTCGCTCAAGATCGTGCAACTGGCGAAGAAGCACTTTCCCCAGTTGCAGATCGTGGCGCGCGCGCGCGACGTGACGCACTGGCACGCGCTGCGCGATCTGGGCGTGGAGCATGTGGAGCGCGAGGTGTTCGAGTCCAGCCTGCGCACCGCACGCACCGTGCTGGAGCTCAACGGCCTGTCGGCGCAGGAGGCCGACACCTTGGCCGAGCGCTTCCGCGCGCACAACATGGCGCTGTCCAACCGCATGTACGAGCACCACAACGACCGCGAGGCCATGATCGCCGTCGCCAAGCAGGGCCGCGCCCAGCTGGTGGAGCAGATGGCCAAGGAGCGCCAGGAACGCCTGGCCGCGGCGGAGGCTGGCGCCGGCCTGCCGCCCGATGTGCCCCAGGCACCCAAGGCTCCATAACAAAAGAGCCTGTAGCGCCCGCCTATCAAGCGCTACAAGCTCTCGTATCAATAGCAGATTACCGCTACCCCTCCACACGCCGTGTGAGGGAGGGGTAAGCGGCTGCACCGCTCAGCGAAGGGTCAGTCGGCCGTCGCGCCGGACTCCTTCACCACCTTGCCCCACTTCACGCTTTCGGCCTTGATGAAGGCGGCGAACTGCTCGGGTGTCTCGGCCACCACGTCACCGCCCTGCTCCGCGATCTTCTTCTTCACGTCGGCCTGGTTCAGCACCTTGATCAGCGCGGCGTGCAGCTTGTCCAGCACCGGCTTGGGCGTGCCGGCCGGGGCAAACATGCCGAACCAGGAGGTTGCCTCGTAGCCGGGCACGCCGGCTTCGGCGATGGTCGGCACGTCAGGCAGCTCGGGCGAGCGCTTGGCGGTGGTCACGGCGATGGGGCGCAGCTTGCCCGAGCGCACGTGCTGGATGGCCGAGGGCATGTTGTCGAACATGACGGAGGTCTGGCCGCCCAGCAGGTCGGTCATGGCGGGGGCGCTGCCCTTGTAGGGGATGTGCAGCAGGTCGGTGCCGGTCATGCTCTTGAAGAGCTCGCCCGACACGTGGGGCGACGCGCCGCTGCCGGGCGAGCCAAAGGTGATCTTGCCGGGGTTGGCCTTGGCGTAGGCGATCATTTCCTTCACGGTCTTGAACGGCTGGCTGGGGTGGGCCACCAGCAGGTTGGGCACCGTGGCCACGCGCGACAGCGGTGCAAAGTCCTTCACCGGGTCGAAGGGCATCTTCTTGTACAGCGACTGGTTGATGGCGTGCGTGCCCACCGTGCCCATGAACAGGGTGTAGCCGTCGGCTGCGGCCTTGGCGGCCAGCGATCCGCCAATGTTGCCGCCCGCGCCGGGCTTGTTGTCCACCACGACGGACTGGCCCAGCTCGGTGGTGAGGCCCTGGCCCACGATGCGCGCCAGGATGTCGGTGGTGCCGCCGGCCGAGAACGGCACGATGATGGTGATGGGCTTGGTGGGGAAGTTCTGCGCCAGGGCGCCCAGGGGCAGCGCGCCGGCGGCGGCCACGGCCAGGGAGGCCAGCAGCGTGCGGCGGGTGGTGTGATGAAGGTTGGTCATGCTTGTTTCCTCTTTCTCTAGGATTGGATGAATGGAAGGGAGCGGCGTGGGCAGCGCAGCAAGCCGCACTGCATCGCTACCTGCGGTCTCAGCCGCGCAGGAACTGCGCCAGGGCCTCGTCAAAGGCCTGCGGCGCTTCCAGGTTGGACAGGTGCGAAGCCGGCACCTCGGCCAGCCGCGCACCGGCAATGGCCGCCTGCATGAAGCGGCCGTCGGCCACGGTGGTCACGGGGTCGGCGCTGCCGGCCACGATCAGCGTGGGCAGGTCGATGCCACCGACCTGTGAGCGCAGGTCGGCCAGCGCCAGGGCTTCGCAGCAGGCGGCATAGCCCTCGGGGGCGATGCCGGCAATCCAGCTCTGCGCGCGCAGCACCACGTCCGGCTCGGCCGCGCAGAAGGCTGGGGTGAACCAGCGCGCGGGTGACGATGCGGCCAGCTCCGCCATGGCGTCACGGCCCTTTTCGCGCACCAGCGCGGCGCGGGCCTGCCAGCCTTCGGCCGTGCCGATCTTGGCGGCGCTGTTGCACACGGCCAGGCTCAGCAGGCGCTGGGGCTGGTGCACGCCCAGCCACAGGCCCGTGAAGCCGCCCATGGAGATGCCGCAGAAGTGCGCACGCTCGATCCGCAGCGCATCCAGCACCGCGACCACGTCGCCGCCCAGCAGTTCGAAGGTGTAGGGGCCGGGTGTCACCACGCTCGCGCCGTGGCCGCGCGTGTCGTAGCGCACCACGCGGAAGTCCTGGGCGAAGCGCGCGGCCTGCGCGTCCCACATCTCCAGCGTGGTGCCCAGGGAGTTGGAAAACACCAGGGCCGGGGCGCCCTCGGGGCCTTGCACGCACACGCGCAGGCGCCCGCCTTGCACGTCCACCCAGCGTTCTTGCTTGTTCATGCTCGCTCCTCGGGTCACGCCGCGCGCTTACACGCGCTCCAGCACCACGGCGATGCCCTGGCCCACGCCGATGCACATGGTGCACAGCGCGTAGCGGCCGCCCAGCGTGTGCAGCTGGTTCACGGCGGTGGTGGCCAGGCGCGCGCCCGAGGCCCCCAGCGGGTGGCCCAGGGCGATGGCGCCGCCCCACTGGTTGACGCGCTTGTCGTCATCGGCAACACCCAGGTCGCGCAGCACGGCCAGGCCCTGTGCGGCGAAGGCTTCGTTCAGCTCGATCACGTCCATCTGGTCCAGCGTCAGGCCGGTCTGGGCCAGCACCTTGCGCACGGCGGGCGCGGGGCCAAAGCCCATGATGCGCGGCGCCACGCCGGCCACGGCCATGCCCACCACGCGGGCGCGGGGCACCAGGTTGTATTGCTGGGCGGCCGCTTCGTCGGCCAGCAGCAGCGCGCAGGCGCCGTCGTTCACGCCGCTGGCGTTGCCGGCCGTGACGGTGCCGCCCTCGCGCACCACGCCCTTGAGCTTGGCCAGCGCCTCCAGCGTGGTGGCGCGGGGATGCTCGTCCTGGCTGACCACGACGGCGTCGCCCTTCTTCTGGGGAATGACGACGTTGACGATTTCCTTGGCCAGGTAGCCGGCGGCCATCGCGGCGGCCGCCTTCTGTTGGCTGGCCAGGGCCATGCGGTCCTGGGCCTCGCGCTCGATCTTGAAATCGTCGGCCACGTTCTCGGCCGTCTCGGGCATGGAGTCCACGCCGTACTGAGCCTTCATCAGCTTGTTGATGAAGCGCCAGCCGATGGTGGTGTCGTACACCGCGTTGCTGCGGCTGAAGGCGCTTTCCGCCTTGGGCATCACGAAGGGCGCGCGGCTCATGGACTCGACGCCGCCAGCGATCATCAAGCGCGCCTCGCCCGACTTGATGGCGCGCGCGGCGGAGCCCACGGCGTCCAGGCCCGAGCCGCACAGGCGGTTGATGGTGGCGCCGGGCACGTCGATGGGCAGGCCGGCCAGCAGGCTGGACATGCGCGCCACGTTGCGGTTGTCCTCGCCGGCCTGGTTGGCGTTGCCATACAGCACGTCATCCACCGCTGCCCAGTCCACGCCAGGGTTGCGCTCCATCAGCGCCTTGATGGGCAACGCGCCCAGGTCGTCGGTGCGCACGCTGGAGAGGGCGCCGCCGTAGCGGCCGAAGGGGGTGCGGATCGCGTCGCAGATGAAGGCTTGGCGGGCGTTGCTCATGGTGTCTCCGAGGGGAATATCAAAAAAGTGAGCTGCCAGCGCTTGTCCATCAAGCGCTGGAGGCCGTTTTGGTACTTATTGCTGTGCGGGCTGGATCGGCAGGCCGACGATGCGCTCCAGTTCCTCGTGCGAGAGGCCGGGCACGGTGTCGATCAGGCGCAGGCCCTGGGGCGTGCATTCCAGCGTGCACAGGTCGGTGTAGATGCGCTTGACGCAGGCCAGGCCCGTCAGGGGGTAGCTGCAGGCCTGGACCACCTTGCATTCGCCGGTCTTGCTAACCAGGTCCATCATCACCCAGGTGGACTTGGCGCCCACGGCCAGGTCCATGGCGCCGCCCACGGCGGGAATGGCGCCGGGCTCGCCGGTGCTCCAGTTGGCCAGGTCGCCCGTGGCCGACACCTGGAAGGCGCCCAGCACGCAGATGTCCAGGTGGCCGCCGCGCATCATCGCGAAGCTGTCGGCATGGTGGAAGTAGCAGCCACCGGGCAGCAGCGTCACGGGCTGCTTGCCGGCGTTGGTCAGGTCATAGTCCTCCTGGCCCTTGGCGGGCGCGGGGCCCATGCCCAGGATGCCGTTCTCGGAATGCAGCACCACCTCGCGGCCTGCGGGGATGTGGTTGGCCACCAGGGTCGGCTGTCCGATGCCCAGGTTCACATAGGCACCGTCGAAGATGTCCTGTGCCACTCGTGCGGCCAGTTCGTCCTTGGTTCGTTTTTGATAGCTGCTCACGCTGTATCTCCTTGGGCTGAACGGGCTTTACTTCTTGAATCCACCGGCCTGGGTGGCCACGCGCGGCACCTGGACGACCTTGCTCACGTAGATGCCGGGGGTGACCACGGCCTCGGGGTCCATCTCGCCCAGCTCCACCAGTTCGTGCACGGTCGCCACGGTGTACTTGGCCGCCATGGCGCACACGGGGCCGAAGTTGCGCGCCGACATGCGGTAGGTCAGGTTGCCCCAGCGGTCGCCCTTCTCGGCCTTGACCAAGGCCACATCGCCGTAGATGGGGTACTCCAGCACGTAGTGCTTGCCGTTGATCTCGCGGGTTTCCTTGCCTTCGGCCAGCTGCGTGCCATAGGCCGTGGGGCAGAAGAAGGCGCCGATGCCGGCGCCCGCGGCGCGCATGCGCTCGGCCAGGTTGCCCTGGGGCACCAGTTCCAGTTCGATCTTGCCGCTGCGGTACAGCTCGTCGAACACATAGCTGTCCACCTGGCGCGGGAAGCTGCAGATGATCTTGCGCACCTGCCCGCTCTTGAGCAGCGCGGCCAGGCCGGCATCGCCGTTGCCGGCGTTGTTGTTGACCACGGTGAGGTCGCGCGCGCCTTGGGCGATCAGGCCGTTGATCAGTTCAATGGGGTTGCCCGAAGTGCCAAAGCCGCCAATCAGTACGGTGGCGCCGTCCTGCACGCCCGCGAGCGCCTCGGCAACGGAATCCGCAATCTTGTTGATCATGTGTTGCTGGTCCAGTGAGGGAAAAGGAGCCGGCCCGGGCCGGCTGGCTATCGTGATCGTGTCACTTTGTTCGTATATAGAACAAATGTTCGTATAATGAATTTTAGGACGAACTGCCATGGATGACACCCCCCTTTCCGTAAGTAATACCCACAAGCCGGGGGATAGCTACGTGCAGTCGTTTGCACGCGGGCTGGAGGTGATCCGCTCCTTCAGCGCGGCGGCGCCGCAGCAGACCCTGAGCGAAGTCGCGGCACGCACCGGCCTGACGCGCGCGGGCGCGCGCCGCATCTTGCTAACGCTGCAGACGCTCGGGTATCTGGAGAGCGATGGCCGGCTGTTCCGCCTCACGCCGCGCATCCTGGACCTGGGCTTTGCCTACCTCAGTTCCATGCCCATCTGGGACCTGGCCGAGCCACTGATGGAGGCCCTCACCGACCGCGTGCACGAGTCCTGCTCCGCCGCCGTGCTGGACGTGCTGGACATCGTCTATGTGCTGCGCGTACACACCCACAAGATCATGAGCACCAACCTGGCCGTGGGCTCACGCCTGCCGGCGTTCTGGACATCGCTGGGCCGCGTGCTGCTGGCCGAACTGCCCGAGCAGGAACTGCGCGCCCGACTGGCCGCGCTGCCGCGCCAGCAGTTCACGCGCCACACGGTGCTGGACGATGCGACGCTGCTCGCGCGCATCGCCCAGGCACGCGCCCAGGGCTGGTGCCTGGTGGATCAGGAACTGGAAGAGGGTTTGATTTCGGTGGCAGCGCCACTCAAGAACCGGGCGGGCCAGGTGGTGGCGGCCCTGAACATCAGCGGCCAGGCCAATCGCACCAGCACCGAAATGCTGCGCGAGCAGTTGCTGCCCGAACTGCTGGCCACGGCCCAGACCATCTCGCGCATGCTGGGCACGCGCCGGCCCTGACGCACGTAGGACCTGGGCCAACGCCCGCGCGCACGGCGCAAACCGTGCGCGGCCATGGAACCTGCGTCAGGGCTTGCGCATGCTGAGTACCAGCACCAGGGCGCCCACGGCGATCGCGCCAATGCTGAGCCATTGAGGCACATTGACGGATTCCTTTTCCTTCACCGACAGCTCCAGCGGCCCAATGCGGGCCTGCGTGGTTTCCTTGGTGAAGCTGAAGCCCCCGGTGAAGAACCCGGCCAGGCCCAGAATCAGCAAGATCACGCCCAGAATGCGCATGCCCGTCATGGTGTCCACCTCTTTTTTATGTTGGTCGTAGGGTCGGCAGCCGCCTGCGGCGCCCGCCGCTACTGTAGAGCTGGGCGTAACCCCGCCGGCGTAGGAGGCCACCGCGACATCCCGCGGCAGACCCGCCACGTTGCATGCTACTCTGGAATCCATGTTCAATCCCACCCAAGCCGACGTACGCCGCTTCTTCTGCGCCACGCATGCCAAGCAGCAGGCCGGCCAGCCCATGGAGGCCATCGAGACGCTGGCCGGCCTGTGGATCGCGGAGCACCCCGAGTACCAGCCCGAGCTGGCCGATGTGGACACCGCCCTGGCGCGCAACTACGACGAGACGCCGGACCGCACCAACCCCTTCCTGCACCTGTCGATGCACCTCTCGATCAGCGAGCAGTGCAGCATCGACCAGCCGCGCGGCATCCGCCAGGCCGTGGAGCTGCTGGCCGCGCGCCTGGGATCGTTGCACGACGCGCACCACGCCGCCATGGAGTGCCTGGGCACCATGCTGTGGGAGGCCCAGCGCGCGGGTCGGGCACCCGACGGCAACGCCTATATCGCCTGCGTCCAGCGGCGCGCCACGCGGGGCTGAGCCGTGGTGCCGCGCGGTGCGGCGCCCGCGTAGTCGTGCGGGTACACCAGCACGTCGCAGCCCACGCCCCCCAGCAGCCGCTGGGCTACGCCGCCCAGCAGCAGATCCAGCATCCATCCCCGGCGCCGGTGCATCAGCGCCACCAGCTCCGCGCCCGAGCGCTCCTGCTGCACGGCCACCTGCCGCGCCACATCGCCCATGCCGACGGTCATTCCCACACGATTGCGCCGCGCCTCGAAGGCATCGGACAGCCGCACCAGCCGGTCGTGCGCATGCCGCTGCATTTGCGCGCGCCACGCGCGCACGGCCTGGGCCGATGCCTCGGCACTGCGCAGCTTGGCCTCATCGCGCAGGTCCACGGAATGGAACAGCTCCACCGCAGCGGCAGTGTCCAGCCCGCTCGCGTAGCGCACCATGGCATCGGCCGCCGGCGAAAAATCCACGGCCAGCAGCACATGCGCATAAGCCTCGCGCGCCGCACGCTGCACCACCAGCACGGGGCACGGACTGCGCCGCAGGATCTGGCTCAACGTGCCACCGCGCCACAACTGCTCCACGCCCTGGTGCGCGCGCTTGTCCAGCACCAGCAGGTCGGCGCCCTCGGCCGCGCGCAAGACCTCATCCACCACGCCGGCGCCGCGGTACGCCAGGGCCTTGACCGGCAGGTCGTGGCGGCGCGCCAGTTGGCGCGCGCGCTGCTCCAACCGCGCCTGCGGGTCGACGAACTTCGGGTCCGGCTGCTCCGCACCAAACAGAAGATGCAGGCGCGCCTTGTGCTCGGCAGCCAACAGCGCGGCACGGTCAAGCGCATGCTCCGCCGCGGTCGAGAAATCGGTGAGGGCCACAATGGTCTGAAGGCGCATGGTCAAAACTCCTGGTCAACAAGCGGGAACAACGGCGCACAAAGCGACCGTCAGCGGCGCGTCATCGGCGGGAAGAAGGTGCGCATCCGGGGTGCCGCACGGCGGCGCGCGCGGCAAGCAGGCCCCCGCGCACCGGAGCTGGCTGCCCGGCGGTACGCGTGACGCTTGGATGAAAGGAGTGGAGAACCGCCGGGCCTAGTGATCTGCGGCCGGCGAAGCTGGTTTCAGAACACCCATCCTGCGCATGGCGCGCGCCATCACGACGGCTGCAGATGCAAGCCGCGCGATACGGACGCACGGGGTGGAAACCAGGAAACGCATAGTGCCGATTGTAGGAAGTCCCTCCCTCCGGGGCAACCATTCCGCACCTGGGCGTGCCAGATAAGGGAACCCGGCCCGCGTGCCTCACCCGGGCGTAAAAAAACCCGCGTTGGCGGGCTTCTTCGGGTGCGTGCCACGGTCAGCGAAAGCGCGGCTGCGGAACGACCTGCAGGTCTCCATCAAGCGAACCCAGGTAACCCGCCAGCGCCTTCAGCTCGGCGTTGGAAAACTGCTTGGCGATGCCGGCCATCACGCCGTTGCTGCGGCCCACGTACGCGCCCTTGTCGGTCTTGTACGACTTGAGCGCCACGAACAGGTAGTCCGCATGCTGGCCCGCGATCTTGGGATAGGACGGGTCGATGGGCTTGGCGAAGTTCTCGCCGTGGCAGGACACGCAAGCGCCCTTTTGCAGCAGCTGCGCCACCTGGGCATTGGGTTCGCGCGAGGGCTTAGCGGGTGCCCCGGCGCTCGTGCCGTGCTCGGCATAGTAGGCCGACACATCGGCGATGTCCTGCTCGGACAGCGAATCGGCGATGCCGCGCATGGTGGGATGCTTGCGATCGCCCTTCTTGTAGGCGTCGAGTGCGGAGGCGATGTACTTGGCACCCTGGCCGGAAATCATCGGCACCTTGTGCACTTCGGGGAAGCTGGCCTGGTAGCCCGGGATGCCGTGGCACCCGATGCACATGGCGATCTTTTGCGCCCCAGCCTTGGCATCTCCCTTGATCTCCTCGGCATGGAGAAAACCGGTCGCACAAGCGACAGACAGGCCGAATATCGTGGTCAGTGTCTTCTTCATTTTGCGCGCACAATCAGGCGATTGGTTGTCTCCGCGTTCTAGTTCGTGGACGATTATAGCCAGCGCTTGTCAAGCCCTTTCATCAACGATTTCCCTATTCCCAGGCCCATGAAATTCCAAGGATCCCAGAATTACGTTGCCACCCAGGACCTGATGCTCGCGGTGAATGCAGCCATCACACTCCAGCGCCCGCTGCTGGTCAAGGGCGAGCCCGGCACGGGCAAGACCATGCTGGCCGAGGAAGTGGCCCAGGCGCTGGACATGCCGCTCCTGCAGTGGCACATCAAGTCCACCACCAAGGCGCAGCAGGGCCTGTACGAATATGACGCGGTGAGCCGCCTGCGCGACTCGCAACTGGGCGAAGAGCGGGTCAAGGACATCCACAACTACATCGTCAAGGGCGTGCTGTGGCAGGCCTTCACGGCCGACAAGCCGGTGGCCCTGCTGATCGACGAGATCGACAAGGCCGACATCGAATTCCCCAACGACCTGCTGCGCGAACTCGACCGCATGGAGTTCTACTGCTACGAAACGCGCGAGATGATCCGGGCCAAGCACCGCCCGCTGGTGTTCATCACCTCCAACAACGAGAAGGAGCTGCCCGACGCTTTCCTGCGCCGCTGCTTCTTCCACTACATCAAGTTCCCCGAGGCCGAGACGATGAAGAAGATCGTCGACGTGCACTTCCCCACGCTCAAGAGCGAACTGCTCACCGTGGCGATGAAGACCTTCTACGACGTGCGCAACCTGCCCGGCCTGAAGAAGAAGCCCTCGACCAGTGAGCTCATCGACTGGCTCAAGCTGCTGGTGGCCGAGGAGATCCCTCTCGAAGCCCTGCAAAGCGCCGACAACAAGGTGGCCGTGCCGCCGCTGGTGGGCGCGCTGCTCAAGAACGAGCAGGACGTGAGCCTGTTCGAGAAGCTGGTCTTCATGAACCAGCGCAACCGCTGAGCCGGAGCCCGTCATGAGCACTGCACAGCGGCTTCTGATGGAAGGTGCGTCCGACGCGATAGGGTTCGTGGGCGGCGCGCTCGCGGGCTATGGCGTGGGCCTGCTGCTGGGGATGGATATCTTCAGCGAGGGCTACGGGGCGGCCAGCATTGCAGGCATCGCCCTGGTGGGCATCGGGGGCGGGCTGGGCCTGCACCTGGCACGGCGCTGGCGTGCGGCCCGCAGCGCGCGGAAAGAATGAGCAAGGAGCGACAGTCCATGGCCTTCGTCGAGCCCGTCACCCTGCGCCAGAGCGGCCTGCGGCTGGAGCCCCTGGCCCTGGCGCATGAAGCCGGCCTCGCCGCCGCCGCGGCCGACGGCGAGCTGTGGAGACTGCGCGTCACCAGCGTGCCCGAGCCGCAGGACACGCGCGCCTACATCGAGACGGCGCTGCGCATGCGCGACGAAGGCAACCGTTTCGCGTTTGCCGTGCTCGACGATGCCACGGGCCGCGTGCTGGGCACGACGAGCTACCACGACATCCTGCCCGCCGTGAAGCGGGTGGAGATCGGCTACACCTGGTACCGCCAGAGCGTGCAGCGCACGCATGTGAACACCACTGCCAAGCTGCTGATGATGGGCCATGCCTTCGACACGCTGGGCTGCCACGTGGTGGGCTGGCGCACGGACAACTTCAACTTTGCATCGCAGCGCGCCATCGAACGCCTGGGCGCGAAGAAGGACGGCGTGATCCGCGGCCATGCGCTGCGCCGCGACGGCACCATCCGCGACACGGTGATGTACAGCATGCGCAGCGGCGAATGGCCCGAAGCGCGCGCGCAGTTGCTATACCTTCTGCAGCGCCATGCGCCCGCTGAATAAGCGCTGGAGGCCTGTTTCATGTTGATCGACTTCTTCTACACCCTGCGCGCCGGCAAGCTGCCGGTGTCCGTGAAGGAATTCCTCACGCTGCTGGAGGCGCTGCAGGCCGGCGTGGTCGGCCCCAAGTCCGACGACGCCTGGAGCCTGGACGACTTCTACTACCTCGCGCGCACCGCGCTGGTGAAGGACGAAAAGCACTTCGACAAGTTCGACCGCGCGTTCGCGGCCTACTTCAAGGGCGTGGAAATGCTGGCCGACTTCCGCAAGGAGATCCCCGCCGACTGGCTGCGCAAGATGCTGGAGCGCGAGCTGACGCCCGAGCAGAAGGCCGCCATCGAGAAGATGGGCTGGGACGAGCTGATGGAGACGCTCAAGAAGCGCCTGGAGGAGCAGAAGGAGCGCCACGAAGGCGGCAACAAGTGGATCGGCACGGGCGGCACCAGCCCCTTCGGCCACGGCGGCTACAACCCGCAGGGCATCCGCATCGGCGGCGCGGGCAAGAACAAGAGCGCCGTGAAGGTGTGGGAGCAGCGCGCCTACCGCGACTACGACGACACGCAGGAGCTGGGCACGCGCAACATCAAGGTGGCGCTGCGCCGCCTGCGCAAGTTCGCACGCGAGGGGCATGAGCTGGAGCTGGACCTGCCGGACACCATCCGCGCCACGGCGGCCAACGCGGGCTGGCTGGACATCAAGATGGTGCCCGAGCGCCACAACAACGTGAAGGTGCTGCTGCTGATGGACGTGGGCGGCACCATGGACGAACACATCCAGCGCGTGGAGGAACTCTTTTCTGCCGTGAAGAGCGAGTTCAAGCACCTGGAGTTCTACTACTTCCACAACTGCGTTTACGACTTCATGTGGAAGAACAACCGCCGCCGCTTTGCCGAGAAGTTCCCAACCTGGGACATCATCCGCAAGTACAACAAGGACTACAAACTCATCTTTGTGGGCGACGCCACCATGAGCCCGTACGAGATCCTGCAGCCCGGCGGCAGCGTGGAATACAACAACGAGGAGCCCGGCGCAGAGTGGTTGCAGCGCCTCACGCACGCCTTCCCCCGGTTCGCGTGGATCAACCCCGAACCCCAGGGCGTGTGGCAGTACCGCCAGAGCATCAGCATCATCCAGCAGCTCATGGGCGATCGCATGTACCCTTTGTCACTCAAAGGCCTCGAAGAAACGATGCGGCTTTTGTCAAAATAGCCCGCATGACCAAGCCAAGCTCAGCGCCGGCCCGGTGGTCGGCGTTGCTGTTTCTGCTGATCGGCCTGGCCCTCTTGCAGGGCTGCAGCCTGCTGCAGCGCCCCTCCCCCGCGCCGCACGACGCACCCTCTTCCATCACCTCCGAGGCGGTCCCGGACTCCGGCCCCGATGCGTTCGCGCTGGATGTGCAGGTGGAGGACGACACCCTGCGCGAGTACCTCACGCGCCATCTGGAGCTGCAGCGCTTTCGCCAACTGCCCGACCTGCAGGCGCATGAACTCACGCGGCTGTTGGGTTCGGCCGACGCGAACGCCCGCGACCTGCTGGCCACGCAGGGCTACTTCAGTCCCGAGATCACCATCGAGCTGCGCGAGCAGGCCACCGACGCCGACGCGCCACCGCGCACCGTGCTGGTCAGCGTGTCGCCCGGCCCGCGCACGCACATCGCCAGCGCCGACATCACGCTGATGGGCGAGGACGGCCACGGTGCCGACGCAACCGAGCTGGCGCGCCGCCAGGCCCGGTTGCAGCGCGGCTGGTCGCTGCCGCCCGGCGAGCCGTTCACGCAGGAGGGCTGGGACAGTGCCAAGAACCAGGGCCTGCGCGATCTGCAGGCGCGCCGCTACCCCACGGCGCGCATCGCCAGCAGCCGCGCCGAGGTGGACGCCGACCGCGCCGAGGCCAAGCTGCAGGTGGCCTACGCGCCTGGCCCGGCTTACCGTTTTGGCACCCTGCAGATCCAGGGTGGCGAGCGTTACGACAACGAGGGCCTGCGCCGCATTGCGCGCCTGCCCACGGGCGAGGTCTACAGCGAGGCGCGCCTGCTGGACACCCAGCAGCGCCTGGCCAGCAGCGGCTATTACGACGCGGTGTTCCTCACGCTGGACACCGAGCACGGCGATCCGCAGGCCGCGCCCGTGATTGCCCAGGTGCGCGACGCGCCGCTGCAAAAAATGGTCTTCGGCGTCGGTATCTCCACCGACAGCGGACCGCGCCTGTCCATGGACCACACGCACAACCGCCTGCCGGGCTTGGGCTGGCGCGCCGTGAGCAAGGTGGCGGTGGACAACAAGCGCAAGCTGCTGTCCACCGACTGGACCGGGCTGCCGCATGCGAACGGCTGGCGCTGGTTCACCGGCCTGCAGCTGCAGCGCGAGGCCACGGGCAGCTACGACGTGGACAGCTCGCGGCTGCGCGCCGGGCGCACCAAGAGCACGGACCGCATCGACCGCAGCTACTTCCTGCAGCACGACACGGCCAAGAACCGCGGCGAGGACGCGCCGCCATCCAGCAGTGCGATTTCCGCCAACTACGGCTGGACGGGGCGCTACTTCAACAGCAATACCAACCCCACGCGCGGCTGGGGCCTAGCGGCCGAGCTAGGCGTGGGCACCACGCTGCGCCCGGAGCGCGACCCCTTCGTGCGCACGCTGCTGCGCTGGCAGTCCTTCGTCGGCCTGGGCCGCGTAGACCTGGGGAACAACGTGCGCCGCGGCAGCCGCCTGTCGCTGCGCCTGGAGGGCGGCGCGGTGCTGGCGCGCGACGGCGCCGACATCCCCGTCACCCAGCTGTTCCTGACCGGCGGCGACACCACCGTGCGCGGCTACGGCTACCGCAGCATCGGCGCGCGCACCGACGCGGACAAGCTCTTCGGCGGGCGCTACATGGCCGTGGGCAGCGCCGAATGGCAGCGCCCCATCACCGTGCGCGGCAACCGCACCGACTTTGAGAGCGCCCTGTTCATCGACGCCGGCGCCGTGGCCGACACACCTGGCGATCTCACGGCGCGCGTGGGCGTGGGTGCAGGCCTGCGCTGGCAAAGCCCGGTGGGCCCGCTGCAGGCCGACCTGGCCTATGGCCTGCACACGCACCAGGTACGGCTGCACCTGCGGCTGGGCTACACGTTCTGATATGCAAAAAAGTGAGCTGCCAGCGATTGATACACAAGGGATTCTGATGGTTTTCTTTTCGAATTCCTTTACTGGCAAGCGCTAGCAGCTATTGTTTTTAAACCTCCATGACCCACCCCTCCAGCCACCAGCCCTACGCCGCAGGCGCGACGCCCACGCCGCGGCCGCCGCCGCGCCGCCGCGCCGGGCGCTGGGTGCTGGCTGCGCTGGGGGGCCTGCTCATGGCGGCGCTGGTGCTGCTGGGCGGGCTGTGGTGGTGGGCCGGCAGCAACACCTCGCTGGCCAGCGCACTGGCGCGCGCGGCGCAATACCTGCCCGAGGGGCAGAGCCTGCAGGCGCGCGACGTGAGCGGCTCGCTGCGCTCGGGCGGCACGATTGGCTGGCTGCGCTGGAGCAGCCCCACGCTGGCCGTGGAGGTGCGCGACGCGCGCATCGCCTGGAGCGTCGCGCCGCTGCTGCGCCGCCAACTGCGCCTGGGCGAGGTGCGGGCCGCGCAGGTGCTCATCACGCCGCAGGATGCGCCCGGCCCGCAGGAGCCCACCCCGCCGCTGCAGCAACTGGTGCTGCCGCTGCGGATCGAGTTGCCCTTCCACGCGGACCGCATCGACTGGGCCGGCAACACCGTCGCCGAGCAACTGGAGGGCACCTACCGCTACGACGGCGAGCAGCACCGCCTGGCGGTGGACCAGGTCACGCTGGCCCAGGGCCGCTACGCGCTGCTGGCCACGTTGCAGGCCCAGGCGCCCATGGCGCTCACCGCCACGCTCAACGGCACGCTGCGCACGCCAGTGCCCGGCAGCGCGCAACCCTTGCAGGCCCTGGCCCAGGCCAGCGCGCAGGGCACGCTGGCCGGCGCGGGTGCACAGATCCAGCTCACGGCCCAGCTGCGCGGCACCGATGGCGCAGGCCCCGCTCATCCACCGCTGCGTGCCGACCTGCAAGCGCGCATCGCCCCCTGGGCCGACCAACCGCTGCTGCAGGCCGCGGCCGAGGTGCAGGCCCTGGACCTCGCCGCGCTGTGGCCGCAGGCGCCCGCCACCCAACTCAGCGGCACCGCCGCGCTGGAGCCCGCCGAGGCCAACGCGCCCGGCTGGCAGATTCAGGCCGCGCTGCGCAACGCCCTGCCCGGCCCGTGGGACCAGCAGCGCCTGCCTGTCGACACACTGCAGGCCCGCGCCGCGTTCGACGGCACCACCTGGACCGTGTCCGAATCGCTGGCGCGGGTGGGCAGCGGCAGCGTCACGCTGCAGGGCGCCTACACGCCCGCCACGCGCGCGCTGCAGGGCCAAGCCGAGGTGCGCGCCCTCAACCCTGCGGCGCTGCACACCCTGCTGGACGCTGCGCCCGTGAACGGCGCCGCCAGCGCCGAAAGCCGCGACGCTGCCGAGGGCGGCGCCGTGCGCTTCAGCGCCGACCTGCGCGCCGCCGGCCGCCCCGCCCCCACGGCCGCGGCGAAGGCGGGCGCCCCCGCGCCGCTGCGCCTGGACCAGTTGACCGTGCAGGGCCAGTGGCAGGGCGATCGGATCGACATCGCCCGCCTGCAGCTGGACGCCCTGCGGGCGCAAGTGCGCGCCCAGGCGCTGCGCATCGACCTGGCGGGACCGGCCGTGCAAGGCGCGCTACAGGCCACGCTGCCCGGCGCCAGCGCGCAGTTCGACGGGCAACTCGCACCCCAGCGCGGCAACGGCACGCTGGACCTGCGCATGACGGACGCGCAACGCGCGCAGCGCTGGCTGCAGGGCCTGCCGGGCCTGCCCGCCGCATTGGCGGGCTGGAGCCTGGACGGCAACGCCACGCTGGCCGCCACCTGGCGCGGCGGCTGGCACGACCTGCAGCGCCAACTGCAGGCCGCGGGCCTGCCGGCAGGCACGGCCGTGGCTGCCGCAACCGCGCCGCAGCGCTTTGACCTGCAGGCCCAGCTGTCCGCGCCGCGCCTGCAGATCGCGCGCGCACCCCAGCCCGGCACGGACGCGGGCCCGCTCACGCTGGAGCTGCGGCGCACCACCGCCACGCTGCAGGGCTCGTTGGCGCGCGCCGCGCTCGACTGGGATGGCGAGCTGCGCCACGGCCCGCAGCCTGACGAGGGCCCTTCCGCCCGCAGCGCCACCCTCACGGGCCAGCGTGCCCAGCTGCGCCTGCGCGCCACGGCGGCCAGCCGCGGCGCGGGCCAATGGCAGGCCCAGTTGGAATCCCTGCAGATGCAGGCCGACGCGGCCGGCCAGCCCGGCCCGTGGAAGCTGCGCCTGGCCGAGCCGGTGGCCATCCAGCTGCGCCAGTCCCCCCAGCTGGTGGTGGAGGCCGGCGCCGGCCAGGCCTTCGTCGAAGGGCCGCGACCCGGTCATCTGCAACTGCGCTGGCAACCCCTGCGCTATGCCCAGGGCGCGCAGGGTGCCCTGCAGCTGCGCAGCCAGGGCGAACTGAAGGGCCTGCCGCTGGACTGGGCCAACGCCTGGCGCATGGACGGCGACGGCATGCTGGAGCGGGCGGGCCTGGCGGGCGACCTGCTGCTGGACGGCACCTGGGACATCGACGCCGGCGACACGCTGCGCGCCAGCGCCAGCCTGCGGCGCAGCAGCGGCGACCTGCGCATCCTCACGCTGGATGCCGCGCCCACCACCGTGGTGCACAGCAGCGGCCAGGGCAAGGGCGCCCAGGCGGCCCAAGCCACGCCCACGCGCGGCACGCCCGCCGGCGTGCGCCAGGCCGAACTCACGGTCAGCGCCGAAGGCCCGGCGTTGCGTGCCCGACTGGCCTGGGACAGTGAGCGCGCCGGCCAGTTGCACGCCGAAGGCAGCACCCAACTGGCGCGCACGCCCGACGGCTGGACCTGGCCCGCCGAGGCCCCACTGGCCGCCACCGTGCGTGCCGAACTGCCCGACGTGGGCGTGTGGTCCGCCCTGGCGCCGCCGGGCTGGCGCGTGCGCGGCACGCTGAGCGCCGACGCGCGCCTGTCCGGCACGCGCACCGCGCCGCAGTGGAGCGGACAGCTGGCGGCGGACCAATTCGCCATCCGCTCGCTGCTGGACGGCGTGGACCTGCAAGACGGGCGCCTGCGCGCCGCGCTGCAGGGCGACCGGCTCACCATCACCGAGCTGAGCCTGCACGGCGGCCAGGGCAGCCGCGCACGCATCGCGGGCTACAGCGGCAACCGCACCGCGGCGCCGCAGGACGGCGGCACGCTCACCGGCAGCGGCACCGTATCGTGGGGCACGGCGGGCGAAGGTAGCTCCGGCATCCGCATGGATCTGCGCGCGCAGGCGCGCGCGCTGCAGCTGCTGGTGCGCGCCGACCGGCAGGTCAGCGTCTCGGGCGACCTCACGGCGCGGCTGCAGGGCGGGCAATTCACGCTGCGCGGCCAGCTCACTACCGACCGCGCCACCATCATCCTGCCCGAGGCGGGCGCGCCCACGCTGGGCAGCGACGTGGTGGTGCGCTCCGCCGCATTGGACAAGCAAGCCGCCGCCAAGGCCGCGCGCGACGCGCAGCAGGCCCAGAAGGCCGAGGCCGGCGGGCAGGTGCAGGCCGCGCGCCCGCCCGACATCGCCGTCACGCTGGACCTGGGCAACGACTTCGCCCTGCAGGGCCACGGCATCACCACACGCCTGACGGGGCAGCTGGACATCCGCAGCAGCGGCACGGCCGGCGCCCCGCCGCGCGTGACCGGCGAGGTGCGCACCGTGCAGGGCCGCTACCGCGCCTGGGGCCAGGCGCTGGACGTGGAAACGGGCTTGCTGCGCTTCAACGGCCCCTACGACAACCCGTCGCTGGACGTGCTGGCCATCCGGCCCAACATCAGCGTGCGCGCCGGCGTGCAGGTCACGGGCACGGCCCAGTCGCCGCGCGTGCGCCTGTATGCCGACCCCGACCTGCCGGACGCCGAGAAGCTCTCGTGGGTGGTGCTGGGCCGCAGCGCCGCCAGCGGCGGCGCCGAGGCCGCGCTGCTGCAGCAGGCCGCGCTGGCTCTGCTGGGCGGGGGCTCCGGCAGCGGCACCGGCGGTATCGCCAAGCGCGTAGGTCTGGACGAGATCGGCTTCAAGGGCCCCGGCACGGGCGAGGACGCGAGCGCCGCCGCCCTCACCTTCGGCAAACGCCTGTCCAAGGACCTGTACGTGACCTACGAGCGCAGCCTCTCGGGCGTGCTGGGCACGCTGTACATCTTCTACGACCTGTCGCAGCACCTCACGCTGCGCGGCCAGACGGGCATGCAAAGCGCGGTGGACCTGATCTACACGGTGCGCTACGACTGAAGTTCTATGCCAAAAATCGGCCGTAACGCTTTCCCTTCAAGCGCAAGCAGCTATTAACTCAATAGCAAAAGGGCGGCATGGCACCGCCCTTACAATCTTGCCTCCCTCTCCGTAGTTCAATGGATAGAACGAGCGCCTCCTAAGCGCTAGATACAGGTTCGATTCCTGTCGGAGGGACCACTTTCCGGGCAGATGCCGGCGCAGGATCTAGCGCTCGCCATCCGTCCCAGACTTGGGGTCGGTTTCCGGTGCGGTGGGGTCGGTGTCCACCAGCCGGCCCGCCGCAGCGCCGCCCAGCGCCCCCGCCACACTGCCCGCCAGGGTGCCCACAAAGACGCCCACCGGCCCCGCCGTGGCAGCGCCTACGGCCGCGCCCGCAGCTGCGCCCGCCATCGCGCCGCCGCCCATCAGCACCGATTTGGATTCACGCTCCTGGTCTTCGGGCGGCAGGGGCTGCTGTGCCTGCGGCTCCGGGTCTTGCGACGGCACGCCGTGGCCGGGTCGTGCCTGTTCGGCCAGGTCGGGGTCGATGGGTGGGTTCTGGGGAAATCGCGGATCGGTGGCGTTCATGGCGCACTCCTTAAAACAGTGGTGGACGCACGCTGCGTGCGCCCGATACCCCCGTTGTAGTGTGGAGGTGGCTGCGGGCGTGCCCGCCAGCCGGCCGCAGGCGTGTCGGACGAGGGCGCCACCGCATCACTGCACGGCCCCGATCGCGCATCCCACGCCCCATGGGTCCGAAGGGACGTGCGGCGCACCTGTGCCGGGCAACCCGGGCACCACGACTACCCATCGCAGCCGCGCCGCCCAGCAGCGAACGCGCCGGCCTACCCTTCGCCTGCACGGGCGCGACAGCCGCCTAGAGCTGAAAGCCCACCGAGCGCACCACGCCTTCGATGACGTCGCGCAGCCAGGAGGGCGCACGCGCGTGGTAGGGGCGCGCGCGGGCCAGCAGCTGGTCGCTCCACTGCGCCAGCCAGTGCAGTTCCTGCGGGCCGTAGAACACGGTCATGGCCTCGTAGTTCAGGAACAGGCTGCGCGCGTCCAGGTTGAGCGAGCCGACGAGAGCCAGTTCGTCGTCGATGAGCACCGCCTTGGCATGCACCATGGCCGGGGACAGCCATACCCGCGCACCCGCGGCGGCCAGCTGGCGCAGCGCGCGCTCGCGGGCCAGGTCCGCCAGGCGGTGGTTGGAGCGCGCCGGCACCACCACGCTGACCTGCACGCCGCGCCGGCAGGCCAGGCACCAGGCGTCCAGCAGCGCGTCGTCGGGCACGAAGTACGGCGTGACGGCCACGATGCGCCGCTGGGCATGGTAGGCAGCCGCCAGCAGCAGCGCATGCACGGTGTCGTCGGCATGGTCGGGACCGCTGGGCAGCCACTGCGCCAACGGGCCGTGTGCGGTCGGCGCGGGCAGCGCCGGCGCGGCGGTGCTCCGCGCCTTGCGGCGGCGGCGCAGCACCAGGCCGCGCGCCACACGCCAGTCGGTGGCGAACTGGGCCTGCGCCTGCGCGGCCAGCGGGCCATGGACCTCGTAGCTCAAGTCCGCCCAGGCGGGGTGGCCCGGCCGGTCGATGAAGTACTCGCAGGCCAGGTTGCGCCCGCCGCTCCACAGCCGCTCGCCGTCGGCCACGACCAGCTTGCGGTGGTTGCGCAGGTTGGTGCGCCCGTGCAGCGGGTTGTGCAGCAGCGGCATGAAGCGGCGCACCTGCAGGCCCTGGCGCCGCAGCGCGCGCAGCATGCCGGGCGGCGTGCGCATGCTGCCCAAGGCGTCCACCAGCAGGCGCACGCGCACGCCGCGGTGCACGCAGTCCAGCAGCGCGCGCGCCACCTCGCGCCCCACCTCGTCGTAGGCAAACACGTAGGTGCACAGGTCCAGCCGGTGGCGGGCCGACGCAATGGTGGCCAGCAGCCCCTGCAGCGCCTGCGTGCCGTCGGCATGCAGCACCACCCGCGCATTGCGCACGGCGGGCGCCAGCTCCAGGCTGGCCAGCAGCCGCGTGGCCCAGGGCGGCCCGCCTTCCGTTGCCTCCAGCGGCGGGTCGTGCGGGCGACGCGCGGGCCGCGCGAACTTGCGCGTGCCGAACAAGAGGAACAGCGGTACGACCAGATAGGGAAACGTGACGATGCCCAGCACCCAGCCCATCGCGGCCGAGGGGTGGCGGCGCTGGTGGCCGATGCGCGTGCCCATCACGTACACCAGCAGCCCCACGGCCACGAAGATCGCGTGGCCCAGGCCCGAGAGCACGGCCACGCGGATCATGCGCGGGGGTGGAGCACGCGGCGAGGGCCCGCCAACGACCATTGCTGCACAGCGCGCGCCGCGGCCGCACGGCCAGCGACCGCATGCATGGGCCCCGCATGCGGGGCGCATTCTTCTGGCGGTACGGGTGGTGTCATGGCGCTCTCCCACGGCCCGGAACAGGCAGCATGCCGCCCAGCATATCGGCCCGGCGCCGCGCGCGACTGTAGGACAGCGGCGCGGCGCCAGGGAATGGGTCTTTTTGCTATTTATTTAATAGCTATTAGCGCTTTAAACATAAGCGTTACAGGCCAATTTAACCGAAATACCCGAAATTCCGATGGCCCGGTATCAGAGCAACTCCAGCACCCGCTCGGGCGGGCGGCACAGCAGGGCACCGCGCGGCGTCACGACGATGGGGCGGTTGAGCAGCACCGGGTGCGCGGCGATGGCGGCGATGAGCTCGGCATCGGTGCGGCCCGGGTCGGCCAGATCCAGCGCGGTGTAGGCGGCCTCCTTGGTGCGCATGACTTCGCGCACGGGCACGCCCAGGCGCGCCACCAAGGCGGTGAGCTGGACGGCATCCAGCGGCTGGGCGAGATAGTCCACGACGGTGGGCTCGATGCCGCGCTCGCGCAGCAGCGCCAAGGCGCCGCGCGAATTGCTGCAGCGGGCGTTGTGGTAGATGGTGATGTCGGCAGGGGTCATGCGCGCAGTGTAGGCCGCCACGCTGGGCCGTACCGGGCCGCCTCGGTGTCCAATGAGGCGGCGCCGGGTCAGCGCGACGACGCGCGCAGCGTGCGGCTCAGCAGGATCACCGGCACCAGCCCCACGGCCACCAGCGCCAGCGAGGGCAGCGCGGCCTCGCCCAGGCGCTCGTCGCGGGCCAGCTGGTAGGCCACCACGGCCAGGGTGTCGCTGTTGAAGGGGCGCAGCACCATGGTGGCCGGCAGCTCCTTCATCACGTCCACAAACACCAGCAGCGCCGCCGCCGCAGTGGAGCGCTTGAGCAGCGGCCAATGCACGCGCGTGAGCACGCCCAGGCTGCCCACGCCCAGCATGCGCGCCGAGTCGTCCAGGCTGGGCGAGACGCGCGCGTAGCCGCTTTGCACCGACTGCAGCGCTACCGCGCAAAAACGCACCAGGTAGGCCCAGACGATGCCCACGGCCGTGGCGGTGATGATCGCGGGCAGCCCCCAGCCGGGCGCCGCGGCCTGCATCCAGCCCACGGGCAGCAGCAGACCCACGACGATCACCGCCCCGGGCACGGCGTAGCCCAGGCTGACCAGCTGCACCACGCCACGCGTGAGCGCATCGCGCCGGCGGCGCACGGCAAACGCCAGCACCAGGGCAATGCCCACGGCCAGCACGGCCGTAATGCCCCCCAGCCGCACACTGTTGCCCGCCCATTCGATGAAACGCGACCAGGGCAGCACCGACCAGTCGGCCGCCAGCGGCCGCAGCATGAACAGCACCGGCGCCACGAAGCCCATCAGTACTGGCAGGGCGCACACCAGCCACGCCGCCACGGCGCTTGCACCGTGCAGCCGCGTGGGCTGCGCCTCGGTCGAGCCGGCGCGGCCCACGCCGCCCGTGGCAAAGCGCATGCGCCGCTGCGCGCGCAGCTCCAGCTGCAGCAGCAGCACCACCAGCACCAGCAGCACGGTGGCCAACTGCGCTGCGGCGAGCCGGTCGTCCATGGACAGCCAGGCCTTGTAGATGCCCGTGGTGAAGGTCTGGATGCCGAAGTACGCCGCGACGCCGAAGTCGGCCAGCGTCTCCATGAGCACCAGCGCCACGCCCGCGGCCACCGCCGGGCGTGCCAGCGGCAGCGCCACGCTGCGGATGCGCCGCGCGGGCGATGCGCCCAGCAGGCGCGCCGCCTCCATGAGGTGCGCAGCACGCTCGCCCAGCGCCGTGCGCGCCAGCAGGTACACGTAGGGGTAGAGCGAGAAGATGAACACCCACACCGCACCGCCCAGGCTGCGCACCTCGGGCAGCAGGCGGCCCTCCAGGCCGAACGTGGCGCGCAGCCAGACCTGCAGCGGGCCGCTGAATTGCAGGAAGTCGGTATACGCGTAGGCCGTCACATAGGCCGGCATGGCCAGGGGCAGCAGCAGCAGCCACTCCAGCGAGCGCCGGCCACGGAAGTCGAACAGCGTGACCGCCGCAGCGCAGGCCGTGCCCACCACGGCCGCGCCCACGGCCACGGCGAGACCCAGCCACAGCGTGGTCCACAGGTACCCCGGCAGCACCGTGGTGGCCATGGCGCGCAGAATGGCGCCGGACTGCGCGCCGCCCTCGCCCCAGGGCAGCCACGCCCCCAGCACGGCCAGCAGGGGCAGCGTGAGCAGCAAGGCCAACAGGATCAGTGAAGTGGAGCGCAGGGCGCGGCGGATTCGTGGCAGCAAGGGACGGCCGGTAGCGAGGTGCAAGGCGAAGAGAGCGCATCCACCGCCTGCCTGGTGAACCGTGGCGGCTGTGATGCAAATGGGAACAATTCTACGCAACCGCGGGCCGCAGGTCGGCCGCGCCCCCGCCGGCATGTGGGCCCTGGGGCGGCGCGCCCAGGCGGCGCAGCGCGGGGCCACGCCTGCGCAGTACGGCGCTGTGGCGTGGGGTCATTCAGGGCAGGACACGCCCTAAACTCACGCCATGTTTCTGGAAGTGTCTCAATTGGAAGTGCGGTACGCCAACCGCCCGCAAGCCGCCGTGCGCGGCGTGACCCTGGGCCTGGCCGCCGGCGAGATCGGTGTGCTCATCGGCCCCTCGGGCTGCGGCAAGACCACCCTGCTGCGCGCGGTGGCGGGGCTGGAACCCGTCACCGAAGGAGCCATCCGCCTGGGGGGCGAGGTGGTGGGCGCACCGGGGCGCAGCATGCCCCCCGAGCAGCGGCGCATGGGCATGGTGTTCCAGGACTATGCGCTGTTTCCGCACCTCAGCGTCGGGCGCAACGTGGCCTTCGGCATCCACGCACTCCCCCGCGCGGAGCAGGCCGAACGCGTGCGCGAGTCCCTGGCTCTGGTGGGTCTGGAGGGCAGCGAGGCGCGCTTTCCGCACGAGCTCTCGGGCGGCCAGCAGCAGCGCGTGGCATTGGCGCGCGCGTTGGCACCGCGCCCGCGGCTGATGCTGCTGGACGAGCCGTTTTCCAATCTGGATGTGGACTTGCGCGAGCGACTGGCCCACGAGGTGCGCAGCATCCTCAAGACCGCCGGCGCCACGGCACTGTTCGTCACGCACGACCAGTTGGAGGCCTTCGCCATCGGCGACCGCATCGGCGTGCTGGAGGGCGGCCACCTGCACCAGTGGGACGATGCCTACTCCCTCTACCACCGCCCCGCCACGCGCTTCGTGGCCGACTTCATCGGCCATGGCGTGTTCGCCCCCGCCACGCTGGTGCAGCAGGGCAGCCATGTGGTGGCGCGCACCCCGCTGGGCGACCTGACCGACATCGACGGCTGCCTGCTGCCGGCAAGCTACCCCGGCGGCGAATGCGACGTGCTGCTGCGTGCCGACGACGTGGTGCATGACGACAGCTCACCCGTGCGGGCGCGCATCGTGCGCAAGGCCTTCCGCGGCTCGGAATTTCTGTACACGCTGGAACTGGCCAACGGCCTCACCGTGATGGCCCACGTGCCCAGCCACCATGACCATGCCATGGGCGAATGGATCGGCATCCGCACGCAGGTCGACCACGTGGTGGCGTTCGCACGGGAGAACGCCGCACGCTGACCGCGGCCCCCTCAAGCGCCCCTGCCGTCGGGGGGCGCCAGGCTCAAGACTTGTCCTTGCGCGGCAGGTTCTCCAGCGCGGCCAGGTCGATCTGGCCCATGAAGCCCTGTACGTCCTTCAACGGCAGGTTCTCTGCCTCCACCGTGACCACCACGCCGTTCTTGAGCACCGCGCGCAGTTCCGCCTGGCTGCCGTCCTTGGCGTAGCTGTGGTGCAACGTGCGGCCATTCTCCTGCCAGGTCTTTTCCACGATGCCGTCGCTCTCGCGCTCGCCCTGCACCATGCCCGCCAGTTGGGCCAACTGGCCGAATGCACCCGCATCCACGACCGAAATGCGCACAACCTTGTCACCGTTGCCGTACTCGGCCTCCGCCTGGCTGGTCGGCAGGCCTGTGGCAGCGCCGTCGTGGACCTCATAGCTGGTGCGTTCCAGCGATCCCAGCTTGGCGGGCAGCGCGGCCTTGAGCGCATCGACCCCCACCGTCTGGTGCTTGGCACCTCCCATGGCCGCCGCCATCGCCTGCCCTGCGGCTTCGGTCATCTGTTGGGTATCGCCGCTCTTGTGCGCCTGCTCCATACGGCGGGCAGCCTCTTCCATCTTCTTGCCGGCCTCTTCCAGCTTGGCGGTGTCCAGCGTGACCTGCCCACGCGGCGTGTCGATGACCACGGCCGGGCCGCCCGCACTGCCCCACATGGCGGGGCCATGCGGCATGAACAGCGAACCGATGGCCGCAATGACGATGCCCAGCACGATGGCCACCACCACGACCACCGCCGTATAGGGCACGGCGCGCGCAGCCGGGCTGCGCATCAGCAGCGGCAGCCCCAGGTACAGCAGGTACAGCGAATACAGCGCCGCCACCAGGCCCAGGATGGCCAGCGCCGGCAACAGGCTGAACACGCCGCCCAGCATGGCGGCCGTGCTGGCGTAGACCGCGACCTTGAGCGCCTGTCCCTGGTTCTGGGTGCCGCCGAACGTGGGTGCCAACGCATTGATGACCAGGGCCAGCACATACACGCCGACCAGGCTCAACACATAGGACACGGCCATGTTGGCAAGCCCGGCGAGCACCGGCACGCGCATGCTGAAGCCAAAGCCTCCCATGCCGATCAGCGACATGCCGATGAATCCGCAGACGGCCGGAATGGCCGCGAGGATCATCAGGTAGCCCGTGAACAGGCGTGCCGTATCGGCAGGCTCTCCATCAATGGCGGCCCAGGTCTCGCGGGGCTTGAGCAAAATCCCCTTCACGCGCTCCATCAGTTGCATGCATCCCTCCCTCGGTTATTGGCAAAGAGGCGCACCATACTGCAGGCGCATGTCGATGCGATGGATGTAAACAGACCGTTACAGCCCCGTTGCACACACATGTGCACTTTTGGCGACAGCAGGAGGCTATTCAGCGTTGGCGCAGATCGTCCACTGCGGCATGCAATGCCTGGCCCCACACCCGGCGGTCGCGCCCCTGCGCACGCTCGGGCATGCCGAAATGCGCCACCGCCGTGATGGGCGGCGCGGTGAGCGTGCGCCAGATGGAGCCCACCAGCGTTTCGTCGCCGATATAGCTCGGGGCGTGGGTGGTCTGGCCGCTTGCGCGGTCCACGAAGCGCAGGCCGATGGGCTGCACGGGCACGTCCGCCTGCAGTGCAGCCTGCAGCAGGTTGGGGTGAAAGGGCAGCAGCGTGCGCCCGTCGCCGGTCGTGCCTTCGGGAAACACCGCGAGTATTTCGCCCCGCAACAGGGCATCCCGCATGCTGCCCACCATGCGCAGGGCATCGCGCCGCGACGCGCGCTCGATGTACAGCGTGCCCGCTGCCGTGGCGAGCGTGCCGACGATGGGCCAAGCCTGCACGTCGGACTTGGAGATGAAGCGGCAGTAGCGCGCCGCATGCATCACCGGGATGTCGAGCCAGGACAGATGGTTGGCCACCAGCAGCACCGGCCCCTGGCTCGGCGGGGTGCCGCGCACCTCCAGCGTGACCCCCGCGCAGGCCAGCAGGCCCAGCGCCCACGCCTGCACCCGCGCCTGCTGCTGCTCCACCGATAGGCGTGGGAAGCGCAACGCCACCACGAGCAGCCCCTGTGCAGCGTGCAGCACCAGCCGCAACACCCGCCAGCAGGCCCGTAATCCCCGCAGCATGTGCGTGTGCCGGCGTCGCTCAGCCGCGCTCGAACGCGACTTGGCCGCCCACCAGCGTGCAGCGCACCCGGCCCGGCAGTTCATAGGTCGAGAACGGCGTGTGCTTGCCCTGGCTGGCCAGTGCGTCGGCCTGCACGGTCCAATGCGCCGCAGGGTCCAGCACGCACAGGTCGCCCACCCCGCCTTCGATAATGCGGCCCACGCTGGCCTGCAGCGTGCCCAGCGACGTGCCCAGCACCCGCGCGGGCTCTGCGGTGACCACGGCCAGCGCACGCTGCAGCGGCGCGCCGCCTTCCTGCGACCACTTGAGCGCCACGGACAGAAGCAACTCCAGCCCCGTCGCGCCGGGCTCGGCCTCGGCAAATGGCAAAGCTTTGGCATCCTCGTCCACAGGCGTGTGGTCGGACACCAACGCGTCGATGGTGCCATCCAGCAGCGCCGCGGCCAGCGCATCGCGGTCGCGCTGCTGGCGCAGCGGCGGCGTGAGGCGCGCGCGGCTGTCGAAGTAGCCGATGTCCGCATCGGTGAGCATGAGCGAGTTGATGCTCACGTCGCAGCTCACCGGCAGGCCGGCCGCCTTGGCCTGCCGCACCAGATCCACCCCCGCGCTGCTGGACAGGCGGCACAGGTGCACGCGCGCGCCCGTGGTTTTGAGCAACTCGAAGATGGTGTGCAGTGCAATCGTCTCCGCCGCCACGGGCACGCCCGACAGGCCCAACCGTGTGGCCAGGGGGCCGCTGGCGGCCACGCCCTTGCCCAGGTGCAGTTCCTGCGGGCGCAGCCAGACGGTGTAGCCGTAGGTCGCGGCGTACTGCAGCGCGCGCTGCAGCACCTGGGTGCTGGTCAGCGGCACCTCGGCCTGGCTGAAGCCCACGCAGCCGGACTCCGTCAGCTCGGCCATCTCGGTCAGCACCTCGCCGGCCAGCCCGCGCGTGACTGCGCCCAACGGGAACAGCCGCGCCTGGTGCAGCTTCTCGGCGCGGAACTTGAGCATCTGCACCAGACCAGGCTCGTCGAGCACCGGGTCGGTGTCGGGCGGGCAGACCAGGCTGGTCACGCCACCCGCGACGGCCGCCGCCATCTCGGATTCCAGCATGCCCTCATGCTCATGCCCCGGCTCGCGCAGGCGCGCCGCCAGGTCCACCAGACCCGGCAGCACCAGGCAGCCGCTGGCATCGATCACGCGGGTGGGCGTGAAACCCTGGGGCTCGCGGTCCACCGCGATGATGCGGCCCGCGGCCAGCGCCACGTTGCACACCTTGTCGAGGCCGCTGGCGGGGTCGATGACGCGGCCGTTCTGGATGAGGATTTTCATGGTTCTAAGCCAAATTGGCCGTTAGCGCCC
This sequence comes from Diaphorobacter sp. ED-3, assembly GCF_027625375.1. Taxonomy (NCBI): domain Bacteria; kingdom Pseudomonadati; phylum Pseudomonadota; class Betaproteobacteria; order Burkholderiales; family Comamonadaceae; genus Diaphorobacter; species Diaphorobacter sp. ED-3. Next base: position 3,444,415 of record NZ_CP115182.1, read on the forward strand.
GTCCCACAAGCGCTAGCAGCTATCAAAACAATAGCAAATGAGTCATCCGGGTGATCCATGGCGCCGTGCGCCACCCACACCCCATGAAACTGGGGCAACCCAGGTCAGGGCCACCGTGCAAGGGCCGCCCCGCCGCGTTCGCGGCGTCCCCCGGGGGGGATTGCGCGAAGCGGCTCAGCGAGGTCATGCTTCATTCCCTGCCACGATGGACATGACCGCCATGCGCACCGCGATGCCGAAGGTGACCTGCGGCAGGATCACGGCCTGCGGACCGTCCACCACGGCGGAGTCGATCTCCACGCCGCGGTTGATGGGGCCCGGGTGCATGACGATGGCATCGGGTTTGGCCAGCCGCAGCTTCTCGGGCGTGAGTCCGAAGCTCTTGAAGTACTCTTGGCTGGAAGGCAGCAGCGCACCGCTCATGCGCTCGTTCTGCAGGCGCAGTGTGATGACCACGTCGCAGCCTTTGATGCCTTCCTCCAGGTTGTGGAACACCCGCACGCCCATCTGCGCCATGTCGGAAGGCACCAGCGTGCGTGGGCCCACCACGCGCACCTCGGCTGCGCCCAGAGTGGTCAGGGCATGGATGTCCGATCGCGCCACGCGCGAATGCAGCACGTCGCCCACGATGGCCACCGTGAGGTTGGAGAAGTCCTTCTTGTAGTGGCGGATGGTGTACATGTCCAGCAGCCCCTGCGTGGGGTGCGAGTGCCGGCCGTCCCCTGCGTTCACCACGTGCACGTGCGGTGCCACATGCTGTGCGATCAGGTAGGGCGCGCCCGATTCGCTGTGGCGCACGACGAAGATGTCCGCCGCCATGGCGCTCAGGTTGTCGATGGTGTCCAGCAGCGTCTCGCCCTTGGCGGTGGAGCTGCGCGCGATATCCAGATTGAACACGTCGGCCGACAGGCGCTTGGCCGCGATCTCGAACGTGGTGCGCGTGCGCGTGCTGTTCTCGAAGAACAGGTTGAACACGCTCTTGCCGCGCAGCAGCGGCACCTTCTTGACCTCGCGCTCCTGGACGCTGACGAAGTTGGTGGCCGTGTCCAGGATGTGCGTGACGATGTCCTTGGGCAGGCCCTCGATCGACAGCAGGTGGATCAGCTCGCCGTTCTTGTTGAGTTGGGGGTTGCGCTTGTACAGCACCGTCAGACCTCTTTGACGTCGAAATGGAAAGCGCCGGCCTCGCTGCGGGCCAGTGCCAGCGATTGCGTGGGCGGCAGCGCCACGCGCGCCGCAGCGAACTCGGCGGCCACCGGCAGCTCGCGGCCGCCGCGGTCCACCAGCACCGCCAGGCGCACGCGCGCCGGGCGGCCGTAGTCGAACAGCTCATTGAGTACGGCGCGGATGGTGCGGCCGGTGTAGAGCACATCGTCCAGCACCAGGATGTCCGCGCCATTCACGTCGAACGGCAGCGTGGTCTGCGCGCTGGAGGCCAGGCCCCGCTGGGAGAAATCGTCGCGGTGCATGGCGGACGACAGCACCCCGGCCTGGCCCGGCAAGCTAAGGTCCTTTTGCAGACGCTCGGCCAGCCAAGCGCCGCCCGAGGCGATGCCCGCCAAGTAAGTGTCAGATTCGCGCAGCATGCGCACGCCGCGCAGCAGCTCGGCGTACAGCGCCTCGGCATCCAGCGTGAGATGGCCCGGGCGCGTGGCACCCGGCGGGGTCGTAGCAGAACTCATGGCAGGTTCCTCAAAAACTGTTCCAGGATGATGCAGGCCGACGCGGCGTCGGCATCAGCCGCGCCCGCAGAAAGGGCCTCGGTGGTGCTGTAGCGCTCGTCAACCTCGAAGACCGGCAGGCCGAAGCGCCCGCGCAGCTGGCGCGCGAACTTGAGCGCACGGGCGGTGTTCTCATGGGCAGCCCCGTCGGGATGCAGCGGCACGCCCACCACCAGGGCATCGGGCTGCCACTCGCGGATGCGCTCGGCCACCTGGGCGAAGCGGGCATCGCCCTCCGCGCGGATCGTGCCCTGGGGCGTGGCGCTGCGCAGCATGCGCGTACCCACGGCGACGCCGGTGCGCTTGAGCCCGTAATCGAAAGCCAGAAAGGATTGGAAATGCGCGGGGACGACGGCTGGAGCAGGCTGGCCGCTCATGCATGCCCCGCTTCGGGCGACAGCATCCACGACTGCAGGCCCAGCAACCCCAGTGCACGGTCATAGCGCTCTTGCACAGGCGTTTCGAAGATGACCGACACGTCCGCACCCACGGTGAGCCAGCTGTTCTCGGCCAATTCGGACTCCAGTTGGCCTTCGCCCCAGGCCGAGTAGCCCAGCGTCACGAGGACGCGCCGTGGGCCCGCACCATGGGCCAGCGCCTCCAGCACATCCTTGGAAGTGGTCATTTCCAGCCCGCCGGGGATGGTCATCGTGGAGGCGTAGGGCGACTCGTCCTCGCTCTCTTGCGGGCCGCGCATGGCCTCGTGCAGCACGAAGCCGCGCTCGGTCTGTACCGGGCCGCCCTGGAATACCGGCTGCAGCGTGAGATCCTCTCGCCCGAGGGACAGGTCCACCTTCTCGAACAGCCCTTCCAGGCTGATAGGCGTGGGTTTGTTGATGATCAACCCCAGCGCGCCGCGCTCGCTGTGCTCACACAAATACACCACACTGCGCGAAAAAGAGGCATCTTCCACGCCCGGCATGGCGATCAGGAAGTGGTGCGTCAGATTCATGGGCGCGGTATCGGCAGGCATGCGGCAATTTTACGGCCAACCACCGCATCGCCCCGTTATCCGAGGGCATCGCCCCGGTGCACAAAAGACAAGGCCCGGCAGGCGTGCAGCCTGCCGGGCCTGGGTGACGCTGGACTGCGTCGCCGTCAGGCGGTCACTGCCTCTGAGTTCAGGCTGGCGTAGTGGCGCACCAGGCTCATCAGCTCCTCGTCGGAGTAGGGCTTGCCCAGGTAGTGGTTCACGCCGAGTTCCATCGCATGGTCGCGGTGCTTCTGCGCAATGCGCGAAGTGATCATGATGATCGGCAGGTCCTGCAGCGCAGCGTCGGAGCGGATGTTGCGCGCGAGGTCAAAACCGTCCATGCGCGGCATCTCGATGTCGGACAACACGACCGCGGGGCGCTCTTCCTGCAGGCGCTCCAGCGCCTGCAGGCCGTCGGCCGCCAGGGCCACTCGGTAGCCTTCGCGCTGCAGCAGGCGCTGCGTGACGCGGCGCACGGTGATCGAGTCGTCCACCACCAGGATCAACGGCACCTGCTGCACCGGCACCAGCAGCGAAGCGGCGGGCGTGCCGCCCTCGGCAGCCACCACCGCGCCGGCTTGGTCCACCGCCGGTGCGTGCGTGGCCGCGCGCACCTGGTCGCCGTACACCGTGGCCAGCGCCACCGGGTTGTAGATCAGCACCACGGCGCCCGAAGCCAGCACGGACATGCCCGCGAGGCCTGGCAGACGCGACAGCTGCGGCCCCAGGTTCTTCACCACGACTTCCTGGTTGCCCAGCACTTCGTCCACGTGCATCGCGATGCGCTGAGACGCGCTGCGCAGGATCACCACGGGGCGGCTCTTGCCCGTGACCTCCGTGCTGCGCGAGGACGACTGGAGCAATGCACCCGCCCAGTAGAAGGGCAGATCCTCCAGGCCATCCGAGATGGTATGGCTGGCGTAGGCAGCGTCGAGCTCCGTGCCGGAACTGCGGCGCACGATCTCCACCAGGTTGGCTGGCACGCCGATGGTCAGGTTGCCCGCGCGCAGCATCACCACCTGGGTCACCGCTGTCGTGAGCGGCAGCACCATGCGGAAGGACGTTCCCTTGCCCGCCTCGGTAGAGGTCTCGATACGGCCACCCAGGGCATTCACCTCCGAGCGCACCACGTCCATGCCGATACCACGGCCGGAAAGGCCCGTGATCTCCGACGCCGTGGAGAAGCCCGGCATGAAGATCAGGTTGGCCGCCTCGCCATCGCTCAGCTGCGCATCGGGGGCAATCAACCCTTGCGCCACGGCCTTGTCCCGGATGCGGGCGATGTTCAGGCCTGCCCCGTCGTCGCGGAACGCCACCGACACGTCGTTGCCCTCGTGCCGCAAGTCGATGGAGATCGAGCCCACAGGAGCCTTGCCGGCAGCAGCGCGCGTCTCGGGTTCCTCGATGCCGTGCCCAACGCAGTTGCGCAGCAGGTGTTCGAACGCAGGGGTCATGCGGTCCAGCACACCGCGGTCCATTTCGATGGAACCGCCCGAAATGTCCAGCTTGATCTGCTTGCCGGTTTCCTTGGATGCCTGGCGCACCACCGCATAGAGGCGTTCCGAGATGCCCTCGAACTCCACCATGCGCGTGCGCAGCAGGTCGCGCTGCAACTCACGTGCCTGCCGGCCCTGGGCGATCAGATCGTCTTCGGCGTCTTCCATCGCACGTTGCATGTTGCGCTGCACGGTGGCCACGTCGTTGACCGACTCCGCCATCATGCGCGTCAGTTCCTGAACGCGGGTGAATCGGTCGAATTCCAGCGGATCGAAGCCCGCCGCCATGTCCTTGGACAGGGCCAAGCGGGACTGCATCTGCGATTCCGCCTGTACCTCGATGTCACGCAACTGCTGGCGCAGGCGCTCCAGGTTGCCCGACAAATCGGTCAGCGAACTGCGCAGTTGCGACATGCGCACGTCCAGCCGCGAACGCGCGATCATCACTTCGCCAGCCTGGTTCACCAGCCGGTCGAGCAACTGCGAACGTACGCGCACGGAATGCCCACCTGCCGCACGCAGGGGGGCCGGCGCAGGGACTGCACCCAACGGCGCACGCAACGCAACGGGCGGAGCGAGCGGCTGGGAAAGCCCTGGCGCGGGAGCGGATTGGACCACCTGTGCGTCCTGTCCATGCTCAGCGGCCGGTACCGCCGGCTCCGCTCCAGTTGCGCGCAGTGCGTCGAAACTCGCCTGCAATGCGTCGAAGTTGACCAGCAAGGGCTCAATGTCTGCGGCCGCCACGGTTTCCGTGTCGATCTGCTCCACGGCCGTTTCCATGCGGTGCGCCATTTCGCCAAGCCGCATCGCGCCTGCCAGGCGCGCACTGCCCTTGAGGGTGTGCAGGGCGCGCAGCAGTTCGCTGCGTGCGCCCAGGTTCTCCGGCCGCGACGACCACTGGCGCAACGCCCCACCCAGCGTGGGCAGCAGTTCAACCGCTTCTTCCTCGAAAATGGGAAACAGATCGGGGTCGATGTTGTCCAGCGCATCGATGTCGTCATCGATATCGACGGTGGTCGACACGGCAGGTGCGACAGTATCGCCAATCACGCGGTCGTGGCCTACGGGGAGCGTAGGCGCCACCACGGGCGATGGGGCAGCCGGCTCGTCGACGGCGGTCACATGCGCGGTGCCCTGAGGCGTTGCCGGAGCCGGCTCCAGCGTCTCAAATGCCTGTGCCTGTGCCTGTGCCTCTGCCTCGGCGAAAGCACGGTCTTCCAGCGACACCATGCCGCTGATCACTTCGGTCTGCAGGATCTCGTTGAGCTGTTCCAGCACCGAGGCGCTGGGCTCCTTCAGGAAGCCTGCGGCGAATTGGTGCAGCAGCCTCCGGATGTCCTCGGCAGCGGCGTTGAATGCCTGCGCATGCTCGGGGAGACCCTGCTGCAGCAGTTGAACATGCTGCAGCGTATGTTCCAGGGTACGCGCAAGATTGGACAGTGCCAAGAACCCGACAGTGGCAGAGCTGCCTGCCAGCGAGTGCGCCAACGCCACCGCGCTGTCCGGCAGCGGCTGGTGCAATTCCAGCGACCATTCCTGCAACGCAGTCACGAGGCGGCGCGACCATTCGTCGGCCTCGTTGAGGTACACGTTGTACAGCGGTATGCCGATGCGCAGGTGCTCGATGACCTTGACCGCTTCGTCGACCGCTTCCTCCACCGGACCGTCCGTCCCAGCCGCGGTTTCAGCGGCTTGCGCAGACGGTACGTCCGCCGCTGGCTCCTCGTCCAGGATGAACTCGGGTTGGACGCCATCCGTGCCGATAAAGAATGTCTCGTCCTGCCGCACCGCCGATGCGTTATCCGCCGGCTCCGCCACCGTGTCAGCCGCTACTGTTGAAGCGGGTTGGCCGACCTCCTGCGCTGGCGCATCGGTGGCTTGCAGCGCAGCCTCGAACAGGGAGAAATCCACCTCCTCCGTCACCGTCTCGGGAGCTGCGGGCACCTCCTCCACCGGCAACACGGCCTGGTCGGCCTCATCCGCATCGATGAAGGTGTCGACAAAGTCGCCGCCCACTTCCTCATGGCCCGCCGTCGCGTCCTGAGACGGCACGTCGACATCCGGCAGCACCAGATCAAACTCCAGCGCGGCAGCGTTGGCGTGGGCGTCAACCGCTTCGAGCGGTGCAGGCGGTTCAATGGCAAATGCTTGTGGTTCGGCCGCGGGCTCCGGAAGGTCTGGCACCGACAACACGGGCTCGTCAGGCAGCAGCGGTTCTGCGGGCACTTGCGGCGCCACGACCGCAGTGGTGTCCGCGGAGTCGGAGGAGGGCACGCCCAGTGGCAGCAGCGTGCCATCCGTGCGCATCGCATCCGCCGCAACCCGGAAGGCTTCGGCCTTCCACGGGTCGGCAGCTCCTGCTGCGATGTCATCGGCCCATCGACCGAAGGCGCCCAACGCCTCGGAGGAGAGTTGCAGCAGCGCTTCCTTGATGGGTTTTTGCTCGGCCAGCCAGGCATTGAGCGTCTGCTCCATGGACCACGCGGCTTCACCAAATTCGTTCAGTCCCACCATGCGCGAGCTACCCTTGAGGGTATGGAAGGCCCGCCGCAGCGTGGTCTGCTCGCTCAGGTCACCCGGTGCAGCACGCAGCGCGTCGATGGCCGACAAGCCGGTGGCGACAACTTCGCGCGCCTCTTCCAGGAAGATGTCGAGCAGTTCATCCTCGCCATCGTCCTCCGGCAGGGCTGCGGCAGCGACGTTGCTCGAAGGAACCACTGGAAGCGCGGGCTCTTCCGGAGCGACCACCGCCGAAACGGCGCCTTCCGACGTCGCCACGTCCACGTCAAGCAGCGAAAAATCAATGTCCGCCAGTGCAGACGGCGTGGCGCTCTCGACCACAGCCGCAGCCGCGGGTTCGGGTGCGTCGGGGAATGGGAGCTCCAACGCGGGCACGGCTGGCGCTTCCTGATCATGCGCGCCCGGATGAGGCAGTTGCGCACGCGCCCGCCCCATGAGGACACGCAACTCGCCCAGCTCTTCGTCGTAAACGAAGAGCTTGCGCGCCATGGCACGCTGATAGCTCAGCATGTCGATGAGAAAGCCCAGCGCTCCTAGGCTGTTGCCCAGTTTCTCGAAAACCTGCGGGCGCTCTTCCTCGGGCAGGTCGTTGGTCAGCATGCGCTCGACCGTGTCGCGCATGCGCACCACGGCCAAGGAGGCCTGATCCAGTCCCAGCACGGACAGCACGCCGCGCATCTGCTGCAAGCTGCCAGGCACGGAGGCAAGCAGGCTCATGTCTTCCGGGCTGCGGAAGAACTGGTCCATGGACTTCTCTGCCTCTGCCAGAGTCGCACGCAGTTCACCGACCACGCTACCCATGGTCTGGTGGTCACTGACGCGGCGATACAGCTCTTCCATCCAGGGTTCAAGAGGCTGCGATTCCCCGCCGGCAACCACGCTGTCCAGTCGCTCGGACAGCCGCGCAGCTCGCTCCGCCATGTACTGCTGGGCGGCATCCAGCTCCTCGAAGGACGCCTGCAGATACAGCACAGAGGTGGCCACTTCCATGGCCAGCGCTGCCGAAGGAGGCTCGCCCGACCGCGTGGTGGCCTCCAGGGCACGCGTCAGGGCCAGTGCCAGGCTTTCGCTGTCCGGGTGCAGTTTGCGCAATGAATCGCACACCAGGCTGAACTGGTCCGCTGCCGGTTTGAGCTTGTTGCGGTCTCCACCCGCAAGTGCGGACCAGGTTTCCGTGGCCGCGGCAATGCGCTTGCGCGCCTGCGCAAGAATGGCAGGGTCGAAAAGACCGAAGCGCGGCTGGTCATAGTCCACCGGCTGGTAGCGATTCAAATCAAACGCGCGCCGCACGGCCGTCAGTACCGGCATGCGGGAAGCTGCATCCGCCGTCGCAGGCACCACGGCCTGGGCGCAGAAGAACAGAAGATCCTGCACCAGACGGTCGCTGATCGCCGTGTCCCCCTTGGCCAGGGTGGCGTATTGCATCAGCACGCGCGAAGCGACGCGCTTGGCATACAGGTCCGGATTGAGTGCCTGCTGCGCCAACGCCTCGAAAAAGCCTGCACAGATCTTCCAGAAAGCGCGAGCCTGGCGGTCGGTCTGCGCCGCAGCGAAGCCCAGGCAGGTTGTCTGCATGTCTGCAGCGGCGCCCGGGTCCGCATTCTTCACCAGCCGCAGTACAGCGCTGTCCAGCCGCGCACGCGCTTCCGATCCATAGGGCAGCGGCGCAGCGGCAACCGGCACGTCAGGATCATGGAAGCGCCGCTCCACGGGCCACAAGTCCGCTGGATGCACCCGCTCGCCCCCCGCCAGCGTCTGCGCCTCGCGGTACTGGGGAAACAGCGCCACCGGCGACACGGACTTGCCTGCGAGCACATGCTCCAGGTATTCGATCAAGGCAAAGCTGGCGCGCTCGATGACGGCCGCTGCATCATCGCTGCAGGTCTCCGGCCGCTGAACGAACCGCTGGACCGCCGTTTCCATGGCGCGCAACACCAGGGCCGGAGGCGCCATGCCCACCATCTCCAGCGCGCCGCTGGCCTGGTGGAGTTGCTGGCGTGCGATGCGCAAAGGCCCCGCGTCCAGTGAGGCGAGATCGGACTCCCGCGCTATCTCGGCATCGCGCACGAAACGGCGCATGGCCTTGACGGCACCATCCAAGGATTTGCGCAGTTCATCGAGCACCCATGCGAGCGGCCCAAGATCCTGCTCGCCCTGGGCCCAATCGGCGCCCTGTGCGTTTGCGGCGTCAACAGATGACATGGATTCGTCCCCGGCTGATCCGGAGCAAGTTCGTTAATGGAAGACGTCAGGCAATCTTGAATCGCGCCACCGACTGGCGCAGTTCCTCGGCCACGTGAGACAGTTCACGCACCTGCTGCGCAGTCGTACGGGTACCTTCTCCGGTCTGCTCCGTCACCGCAAAAATATGCTGGATGTTGTCTGCCACGCCGTTGGCGAGGTCCGCTTCGCGGGAGGCTGACGATGAGATCTGCTCAATCAGCTCGGCCAGCCGCCGCGACACGCGGTCGATCTCCGAAAGCGCCGTTCCTGCGCTGTCCGACAGACGCGCTCCTTCCACCACGCCCTGGGTGGAACGCTCCATAGCGGCCACCGCGTCCTGGGTGTCGGTCTGAATGGCCTTCACGAGCGCCGAGATCTGGCGCGTGGCGTCTGCGGAGCGCTCCGCGAGACGCTGCACTTCTTCCGCCACCACCGAGAAGCCGCGACCGGCTTCACCGGCGGAGGCAGCCTGGATGGCCGCGTTCAGAGCCAGCACGTTGGTCTGCTCGGTAATGTCCGAGATCAGCTCGGTGATTTCGCCAATCTCCTGGGATGACTCGCCCAGGCGCTTGATGCGCTTGGACGTATCCTGGATCTGGTCGCGGATGGCGTTCATACCACCGATGGCGTTTTGCACGGCCTGCAGACCCTGGTCGGCGGCCTGCAGCGACTGGCGGGCCACCGAGGCGGATTCCTGCGCTTGCGAAGACACGTCGTTAATACGCGTTGCCATCTCGAGCACCGAACGGCCCGTTTCACGGATTTCACGCAGCTGCTCGGTCGAAGCCGCCAGCAGTTCCGTAGAGGTGCTGTCCACCTGCGCGGTGGTCTGGGCCATCCGGGCCGCGGTGTTCTGCACGTTGCCCACCAGCTGGCGGAGCTCTTCCACCGTGTAGTTCACCGAGTCGGCGATGGCGCCCGTGATGTCCTCCGTCACGGTGGCTTCCTGCGTCAGGTCCCCTTCAGCGACCGATTGCAGTTCGTTCATCAGTCGCAGAATGGCCGCCTGGTTGGCGTCGTTGATGCGCTTGGCTTCCTGTTCCTGGCGCTTGGCATCACGCTGCTGTGCTTCGGCCGTGGCTTGGCGGCTGCGGCTGTCCAGCAGCTGCACGCGCGAAATACCCACGCCGCACAGCAGCACGAAGATACCGGCCACGGCGAGCGCGGCGAACTGGCCCGCACCCATGCCCGATTGTGCCGACAGCTTGCTCTGCAGGCCTTCCAGTTGACGGCGCAGCGGTTCGCTGTCTGCCAGGATGGCCGACTGCGCCTCACGTGCGGACACCAGACCCTGGAGGTTGCCCAGGATGGCGCCGGCTTGTGTACGCGTCTGCTCATACAGCTTGATGAGCGACTCCAGTTGCTCGCGGGTCTGGGCATCGCGGGTGGCAGCCAGGCGGAGGTCGGCGCTACCGTCCAGCATGCCCTGTGCGATTTCCTTGAAGGAGTTCAAGTCCTTGCCGAGCAGGAACACCGCCTCAGGGCTCACGCCCTCCGTCGTTTGGAACTCGTTAGCCGACTTGCCGATACGCTGGGTCAACATCACGAGCTGGCCTGCGGCAGAAATCTCGGAGGCGGGCGCATTTTGCTGAAGCTTCAGGGACGAGACCGTCTCCGCGATCTCCAGCAGGTCCGAGGACTGGCGGTTGATGGTACGCAGAGCGTCGCCCACCTGCGTCAGGATCTTTTGCTGCCCCATCACCACGCCCGCGTTACGCTCGGCACGCTCCACCAGCGGCGTGATGGCATCCAGTTCGGGGCGGAAAGGCTCGCCCAGTGCCTGCACATCCAGTTCGTTGTCGCCGCCGTTGAGTGCGCGCACGTTGCGCGCCAGCACGCCCGAGCTCTCCACCACGTCGGGGAAGGCCTGGGGGCTGCCCACCAAGGCCTGCGACACGGACTTTGCAAGCCGCTGCGACTGCATCAGCGACTGGCCGGTCGCCGTCAGCTGCTGCGCCGAGCGGTTGGCTTGCTGCAGCACCCAGCCGGCAATCAAGGCGAGCACCACCAAGCCAACACCCAGCAGCATCAGCAGGCGGCGCTGGTGGACGGCAGTGGTTGCGCGGCCCAGCAGAGGCAGCGAGACCAAGTCTTCATCCGCAAACTCCCCTTCGGGATATTGCGCCGCATCGCCGGGATCGCCCTGCACGCTGGCCATGCCATCGGTCTGGTACGCATCGGCAAGCAGTCCGCCCGTCGGGTGCTGCGCCAAGTCAGTGGGGTTCAGCTCAGCATCCGGGTCGGCGGGCTTGCGGTTAAACAATTTTCCAAATGGATTGACGACGGACATGGTGCTGCCTTACAGAAATAATCAAGCGCTGATGCTGAGAAAAGCGGGATGCTGGGAAAGAGCGTGCAGGTTCAATTCCTGCCAACGCGTGCCCTGTGCATCAAGATAGGTGGTGCCGAAATAGGGGGGCGCATCGGCCTCCGGCGGCTCGGAGGCGACGAAGGCCTCCATTCCCCGCAGGCCGGACAGCCGGTCCACGAGCAAGGCGGCATTCACGTCCAGCGCACCATTGAAGGCCAGCAGGCTGGATTCTGACAAGGCCTGCTCCGTGCGCATCTGCGCGGCGCCAAGGAGGCCCGCCAGATCCACCACGCCGGTGAGCGCGCCACGCAGGTTGGCCACGCCCAGGAACCACGGTTGGGTATACGGAACGGGCTGCACCCCGCCCCAGGAGAAGATCTCCCCCGATTGTCCAAGAGGGAGAAGGAAATAGCGTCCGGCAGACTCCACGGCCAACCAGGACGACACGGACACACCCTCGCCTCTGGCAGCCTGCAGCCGGGCGGCAAGTCGTGTCTGTAGCTCTTTCAGGGCTTCGCGGTTAGCCATGGGTATGCAGCCGGCCTCAGTTCAGCGCGTCGATCTTGGCCTGCAGTTCTGCAGGATCGACTGGCTTGGTGATGTAGCCGCGCGCGCCCTGGCGCATGCCCCACACGCGATCGGTTTCCTGGTTCTTGCTCGTGCACATGATGATGGGCACATCCGCATACTGCGGATCGCGGGTAATGGCACGGGTCAGCTGGAAACCGTTTTGGCCGGGCATGACCACGTCCATCAGGATCAGGTCCGGCTTTTCCTCGGCCAGACGGCGAAATGCCTCTTCGGCATTCTCGGCGGTACGCACTTGCATGCCCTTTTTCTGCAGCAAGTCGGTCAGAAACATCAACTCGGTCTTCGAGTCGTCCACGACCAAAACTTTCTGAATCGGCATTACAAAACTCCTTATTGGGCATTTCCAAATTGCTGCACAGCCTGCAGCAACTGGTCTTTGGTAAATGGTTTGGTCAGATATTCCTGGCAACCGACCATGCGGCCGCGCGCCTTATCGAAAACCCCGTCCTTGGATGAAAGCATTACCACGGGCGTATCAGCAAAATGCGCGTTGCGTTTGATGATGGCGCAGGTCTGATAACCATCCAGCTTGGGCATGAGGATGTCGCAGAAAATCAGCTGAGGCTGGTAATCATTGACTTTGGCCAAGGCATCGAAACCATCGTCGGCCAATAAAACCTCGTGCCCTCCCTGCTTGAGGAAAATTTCGGCGCTGCGCCGTATGGTATTGCTGTCGTCCACCACCAGGACACGGAAGGTGGGACCGGTCGTCGTCGTAGCCAATTTCTCACTGCTCCTGAGGAACGAAAAAACAACGCTGGCAGGAGCCGCGCCTCAAATCTCGACCATCTCGAAGTCTTCCTTGCGGGCGCCGCATTCGGGACAGGTCCAGTTCATGGGAACGTCTGCCCAGCGGGTGTTGGGGGCAATGCCGTGCTCGGGGCAGCCCGCAGCTTCGTCATATATCCAACCGCAAATCAAACACATCCAAGTTTTTGGGTCCGTCACAGCTTAAGGGGCCTTCACATAGAATGCAACGATTGTATCTAGTCATCACTGCCGGATGCAGCTTTCGTGCCACCGGTTACGCTGGCACCCACCCATGCAATCGAATACCCCTTCAGAACCCGACAGCCAAAGCTTGACGGCGGATGACAGCGAATCCACCGCCCCCACCATCTGCGTGATGGTTTTCAATGCAAACGACCCCAGCGGCGCGGGAGGATTGGCGGCCGATATTTCGGCGGTGTCCTCGGTCGGGGGGCATGTCGCGCCAGTGGTGACCGGGACCTATGTGCGTGACAGCGCCGAGATATTCGACCATTACGCCTTTGAAGACGAGACGGTCGCCGAGCAGGCCCGTGCAGTGCTGGAGGATATGCCGCTGCACGCGATCAAGGTCGGCTTCGTGGGGAGCCCCGAGAACCTGAGCGCCATCTCCGAGATCGCCGCCGACTATGCGGACGTGCCCGTCATCGCCTTCATGCCGGACCTGTCGTGGTGGCAGGACGACCTCATCGACCAGTACCACGACGCCTTCCGCGAGCTGTTGCTGCCGCAGACATCGGTGTTGGTTGGAAACCACAGCACCCTGTGGCGCTGGCTGCTGCCGGACTGGGGCAGTGAGCGCCCACCCTCGGCACGCGACCTGGCCATGGCAGTCGCGGAGATAGGCGTGCCCTACCTATTGGTGACCGGCATTCCCGCGGCGGAGCGGCATATCGACAATGTGCTCGCCTCACCGCAAACGGTGCTGGGCAGCGGGCGCTTCGAACGCTTTGAAGTGACTTTCATCGGAGCGGGCGACACCCTGTCGGCCACCCTGGCGGCGCTCATTGCCACCGGCAGCGACCTGGGCGAGGCCACGAGCGAAGCGCTCACTTACCTGGACGGCTGCCTGCAGCACGGATTCCGCCCCGGCATGGGCCATGTGCTGCCCGACCGCATGTTCTGGGCCCAGCCCGACGACGAGGACACCGACGACGACGTATCTCCCTCCGCGGTGGTGGAGGGCTTCGATTTGCCACCCCATGACACACAACACTGATCTCAATCTCCCCCTTTTCGAACGCGCCAAGGCGCTCATCCCCGGCGGCGTGAATTCGCCGGTGCGCGCCTTCCGCGCCGTGGGCGGCACGCCCCGCTTTATCACGCGTGCCCAGGGCGCCTACATGTGGGACGCCAACGGCCAGCGCTTCATCGACTACATCGGCTCCTGGGGACCCATGATCCTGGGCCATGGCCACCCCGCCGTGCTGGAGTCCGTGCAGAAAGCAGCTCTGGAGGGCTTCAGCTTCGGCGCGCCAACCGAGCGTGAAGTGGAGCTGGCCGAGGAGATCATCCGCCACGTGCCGTCCATGGAGATGATCCGCCTGGTCAGCTCGGGCACCGAGGCCGGCATGAGCGCCATCCGCCTCGCGCGCGGCGCCACCCGGCGCAACAAGATCATCAAGTTCAACGGCTGCTACCACGGCCATGCCGACTCGCTGCTGGTCAAGGCCGGCTCGGGCCTGGCCACCTTCGGCCACGCCACCAGCGCCGGCGTGCCGCAAGAGGTGGTGCAGCACACCCTGGTGCTGGAATACAACGACGTGGCCCAACTGGAGGAGGCCTTCACGCTGCACGGCCCCGACGTCGCCTGCGTGATCATGGAGCCCATCGCCGGCAACATGAACTTCGTGCGCGCCAGCGTGCCCTTCATGCGCCGCGCGCGCGAGCTGTGCACGCAGCACGGCGCGTTGCTGGTCATCGACGAGGTCATGACCGGCTTTCGCGTGGCGCTGGGCGGGGCGCAAAGCCTGTACGCCCAGGCCATCCCGGGCTTCAAGCCGGACATCACCGTGCTCGGCAAGGTCATCGGTGGCGGCATGCCGCTGGCGGCCTTCGGCGGCTCGCGCGCCGTGATGGAGCAGCTTGCGCCGCTGGGCCCGGTCTACCAGGCGGGCACGCTGTCGGGCAACCCGGTGGCCACGGCCTGCGGACTGGCCACACTGCGCGAGATCGCCAAGCCCGGTTTCTACGACGCCCTGGGCGCTCGCACCCGCGCCCTGATCGACGGCCTCGCGGGCGCTGCCAGCGCTGCGGGTGTGCCGTTCTGCGGCGACACCCAGGGCGGCATGTTCGGCTTCTTCCTGCTGCCGCAACTGCCGCAGAACTACCCCGAGGTGCTCAACACCGACGGCATGCGCTTCAACACGCTGTTCCACGGCCTGCTGGACGGCGGCGTCTACATTGCCCCGGCGCTCTACGAAGCCGGCTTTGTGAGTGCCGCCCACACCGAGAAGGACATCGCCGACACCGTGGCCGTGGCGCGCGACGTGTTCCAAAAGCTATAGTTTTCATAGCTTCCAGCGCTTGATGGGAGAGCGCTGGAGGCATAAAACGTGCTTACTCGCCCGCACCCATCCTTGCGGGTGACCGGCGGATGGGCGCATTGACGCGTGCGCGACGGTGGTTCATGAAACCGTCATCCCTTGCTGCGAGCCTTGGCGGGTTCATCACCTTTCACCCGCCCGCCATGCAGCGACACGACGATTCCAAGCCCCTCACCAACCTCCTGCAGGCTGCGCACGCCAGCACCCCGCCCGCCGCAGACGGCGGGCGCCGTCGTTTCGTGCGGCAGATCACGCTGGGCGCCGCCGCGCTGGGCACCCTGCCCCTGGCGGCCTGTGGCGGCGGCGACGATGACGCACCCGCCGTACAGTTCGCGCACGGCGTGGCCAGCGGCGACCCGCTGGCCGACCGCGTCATGCTCTGGACGCGCGTCACGCCGCCCGCCGACTTCAGCGCCGAGATCCCCGTGCAGTGGGAGGTGGCCAGCGACGCCGCCTTCGCCAGCATCGTGGCGCGCGGCGAGGTGCGCACCAGCGCCGCGCGCGACTACACGGTCAAGGTGGACGCCACGGGCCTGAAGCCCGCCACCGCCTACCACTACCGCTTCAAGGCCTTCGAGGCCACCTCGCCCACGGGACGTACCCGCACCCTGCCCACGGGCAGCGTGGCCCAGGTGAAGCTGGCCGTGTTCTCGTGCGCCAACTACCCGGCCGGCTACTTCAACGTGTACGCCGATGCCGCCCGGCGCGGCGACCTGGATGCCACCGTGCACCTGGGCGACTACCTCTACGAATACGGCCAGGGCGGCTACGCCTCGGGCAACGCGGCGGCGCTGAGCCGCCTGTCCCAGCCGGCCAACGAGATCCTGAGCCTTGCCGACTACCGCACGCGCCATGCCCAGTACCGGACCGATGCCGACCTGCAGGCGCTGCACGCCGCCGCGCCCATGATCGCCGTGTGGGACGACCACGAGATCGCCAACGACACCTGGATGAACGGCGCGGAAAACCACCAAGCCGCCGAAGGCAGCTTTACCGCGCGCAAGGCCGTGGCGCTGCAGGCGTACCACGAGTGGATGCCCACACGCAATGCGCAGCCGGACGTCATCTACCGCAGCTTCGCCTTCGGCAACCTGCTGGCGCTGCACATGCTGGACACGCGCGTGGTGGGACGCGATGCGCAGGTCGACTACGCCGCCTTCTTCAAGCCCGGCGGCTTCGACGCAGCGGGCTTCACCGCGGCCGTGGGCAATCCCGCGCGCCAGTTGCTGGGCACCGCGCAGACGCAATGGCTGCAGCAGCAGATGGCCGCCTCCAGCGCCACCTGGCAGATGCTGGGCCAGCAGGTGCTGATGGGCCGCATGAACATCCCCGCGCCCATCCTCATGGAAACGCTGCAGCCGGGCAGCGGCGTGACGGTGTCGCGCTACGCGGCCATCGTCGCCAAGGCGCGCACGGCGCCCGCCACGCTCACGCCCGAAGAGCAGGCCATCCTGGCGCAGCCCTCCATCCCCTACAACCTGGACGCGTGGGACGGCTACCAGGCCGCCCGCGAGACGGTGCTGGGCATGGCCCGCGCCATGAACAAGAACCTGGTGGTGCTGGCGGGCGACACGCACAATGCCTGGGCCAGCGAGCTGAACGACATGAACGGCAACCCCGTGGGCGTGGAGTTCGCCACCTCGTCGGTGAGCTCGCCCGGCTTCGAGGAATACCTGCCCAATGAAAACCCGGCCACGCTGTCGGCGGCGCTGCTGCAGCTGGTGGAGCCACTCAAGTACTGCGACACCGCGCGCCGCGGCTACATGGTGGTGACCGCCACGGCCACCGAATGCCGCGCGCAGTGGGTGTACGTGAACACCATTACCAGCCGCCAGTTCACCACCAGCGCCGAGACCACGCTGGCCGTACAGGCCGGCACGCCGGGCCGCCTGCTGAAGGTGTGAGCGGGACGGCGCAAGCGGTGCCGCCGTCCACGCGAGTGGTTTACAGCGTTTTCTGACTCTAACGCCCGTCCAATAAGCGCTAACAGCTATTGATTCAATAGCACACCACCCTCGGCGGGCGGCAGCGCCAACAGCCACTGCGCCATCTGCAGGGCCTGCGCCTCGGTGATCTGGGGATGGCGCGGCATCAGCGTGCGGCCCCACACGCCCACGCTGCCCTCGCGGATCCTGCCGGCCAGGTACGCGGCCGCATCACTGCGGCCGGCGTAGCGCGCGGCGATCTGGCGAAAGCCCGGGCCTACGGCGTGCCGCTCCAGGCCATGGCAACGCAGGCAATCCGATGCCTCGACCAGCGCGCGGCCCGCGGCCCGTTCCGGGTGCGCCTGCTGGGCGGCGCCCAGCGCCTGGGCTGCGGGCCCCGGCTGCAGGATGCGCCAGCCCACGTTGAGCACCCCCAGCACCACCAGCACCATGAACACCATCAGCACCCAGCCCAGCCAGCGGGGCCGGGGCGGCGGTGTGTCGTCGTGCAGCGGGTCTGGGTCCACCGGCATGCGGCGTGGTCAGCGCGTGTCAGTGGCGGAAGTGGCGCACGCCCGTGAAGACCATGGCCACGCCGCGCTCGTTGGCCGCGTCGATGACCTCCTGGTCGCGCATGGAACCACCGGGCTGGGCCACGCAGGTCGCGCCCGCGTCGACCACCACGTCCAGCCCATCGCGGAACGGGAAGAAGGCGTCGCTGGCCACCACGGTGTTCTGCAGGGACAGGCCCGCGGCCTGCGCCTTGATGCTGGCGATGCGCGCCGAATCCAGCCGGCTCATCTGGCCCGCACCCACGCCCATGGTCATGCCGCCCTTCACGAACACGATGGCGTTGCTCTTGACGTACTTGGCCACCTTCCAGGCGAACAGCAGGTCCTGCATCTCTTCCTGCGTGGGCTGCTTGAGGGTCACCACCTTCACATCGGGCAGTTGCAGCTCATGGTTGTCGGCCGTCTGCAGCAGCAGGCCCGAGCCCACGCGCTTGGCGTCCATCAGGTTGCGCCCCTGCTCCCACGCCGTGGCACCGCCGGAGGCAGGCAACGCGATCTTCATCAGGCGCACGTTGGCCTTGGCCTTGAACACCTCCAGCGCCTCGGGCGTGAAGTCGGGCGCCATCAGCACTTCGACGAACTGCTTGGCGATCTGCTGCGCGGCCGCGCCGTCCACGGGGCGGTTCAGCGCGATGATGCCGCCGAAGGCGCTCGTCGGGTCGGTCTGGAAGGCCTTGCTGTAGGCCTCCAGCGCGCTCGTGCCCACGGCCACGCCGCAGGGGTTGGCGTGCTTGACGATCACGCAGGCCGGCAGCTTGAAGCTCTTGACGCATTCCCAGGCGGCGTCGGCGTCGGCAATGTTGTTGTACGAGAGTTCCTTGCCCTGCAGCTGCACGCCGGTGACGATGGAGCCGGGCGCGGGGTGCAGGTCGCGGTACAGCGCGGCCTGCTGGTGGCTGTTCTCGCCGTAGCGCAGGTCCTGGATCTTGGTGAAGATGCCGTTGCTCTGGCCGGGAAACAGCGCGCGTTCGGGCACGTAGCTCTCGGACAGCTTGGCCTCGTCGAACTGGATGGACGACAGGTAGTCGCTGATGGCGCCGTCGTACTGCGCGATGCGGTTGAACGCCGCCACCGACAGCGCGAAGCGCAGCTTGTCGGACAGCTTGCCCGCGGCCTTCAACTCGCCCAGCACCGCGTCGTACTGGTCGGCCGAGGTGACCACGCCCACGTCCTTCCAGTTCTTGGCAGCGCTGCGCACCATGGCGGGGCCGCCGATGTCGATGTTCTCGATGGCGTCGGCCAGCGTGCAGCCGGCCTTGGCCACCGTGGCCTCGAACGGGTAGAGGTTGACCACCAGCAGGTCGATGGTGTCGATGCCGTGCTCCTTCAGCGCCGCCATGTGCGCAGGCAGCTCGCGGCGCGCCAGCAGGCCGCCATGCACCTTGGGGTGCAGCGTCTTCACGCGGCCGTCCAGCATCTCGGGGAACTGCGTGACCTCGGCCACCTCGGTGACGGGCAGGCCGCTCTCGGCCAGCAGCTTGGCGGTGCCGCCGGTGGACAGCAGGCGGATGCCCAGCGCATGCAGTGCCTGGGCAAATTCGACGATGCCGGTCTTGTCGGAGACGGAGAGGAGTGCGTTCATGGGGGACTCGTGATGGTTTTGATGAAATCGGGCTGTAGCGCTTGATGGGAAAGCGCCACCAGCTATTCTTTTAGAAGCAACATCAGAGCAGCTTGTGCTCCACCAGCTTCTTGCGCAGCGTGTTGCGGTTCAGCCCCAGCCATTCGGCGGCGCGGGACTGGTTGTTGTCGGCGTGGCTCATCACCACCTCCAGCAGCGGCTTTTCCACCAGGCGCACGACCATGTCGTACACGCCGTCGGGCGTCTCGCCGCCCAGGTCGCGAAAGTAGCCCTGCAGGCTCTCGCGCACGCATTGTTCAATGTTGTTCCGGCTCATGCTCTGTTTCCCTCACGGGCGGGACCGCGTCGGCGCCGTCGTGTGCGGACGGCAGCCGGTCCATCTGCGCGCCCAGCGCGCTGAAGAAATCGGCCACCGCCTGCCACTGCGCCGCGCAGTCCTCGATGGTGTTGATGTGTTGTCGCAGTGCCTCGCCGCCCGGCAGCGCGCGCACATACCAGGCGATGTGCTTGCGCGCACTGCGCACGCCGCTGGCCTCGCCGTACAGGCCGTAGTGGTCCTGCAGGTGCTCCAGCAGCAGGCGGCGCACCTCGGCCACCAGCGGCGGCGCGAGGTGCTCGCCAGTGGCGAGGTAGTGGCCGATCTCGCGGAAGATCCACGGCCGGCCCTGGGCCGCGCGCCCGATCATGACCGCGTCGGCACCTGTGGCGGCCAGCACCGCCCGGGCTTTCTCGGGCGACGTGATGTCGCCATTGGCCACCACGGGCACGCGCACCGCGGCCTTCACGGCAGCGATGGTGTCGTACTCCGCCTGGCCCTTGTACCCCTGCTCGCGCGTGCGGCCGTGCACGGTCAGCATCTGGATGCCCACGTCCTCGAAGCGGCGCGCCAGCACCACGGCGTTCTTGTGCTGCTGGCACCAGCCGGTGCGCATCTTCAGCGTGACCGGCACGCCGCGCGGTGCGCAGGCGGCCACCACGGCCTCGGCGATCTCCACGGCCAGGGCTTCGTTCTGCATCAGGGCGGAGCCCGCCCACTTGTTGCAGACCTTCTTGGCGGGGCAGCCCATGTTGATGTCGATGATCTGTGCGCCGCGGTCGATGTTGTAGAGCGCGGCCTCGGCCATCATGTCCGCGTCGGTGCCGGCGATCTGCACCGCGATCGGGCCGGGCTCGCCCTCGTGGTTGGCGCGGCGGCTGGTCTTGAGGCTGTTCCACAGGTCCTTGCGCGAGGTCACCATCTCACTCACCGCATAGCCCGCGCCCAGCCGCTTGCACAGCTGGCGAAACGGCCGGTCCGTCACGCCCGCCATGGGGGCGACGAACAGGCGGTTGGCCAAGGGAATGGGGCCGATCTGCATGGACGGTACGGGCGGGCTGGGGGTGTGTGGGCGAAGGGGCGGATTCTACCTGCCCAAAATTTCAGCAACCGAAAAGCCAGCACTGCGATTGCGCATGTTGCGCCCGCGGGTGGCGACGCAGCCAGCGCACCGCTGCCCCTACACTTGCAGCCCTGCTATGGAAATCTGGATGCACCAACTGCTGGACCTGCTGGCTCTGCCCCAATTCGGCCTGAGCACGGTGTTCATCGTGGCCTTCATCTCCGCCACGCTGCTGCCCGTGGGCTCGGAGCCGGCGGTGTTCGGCCTGGTCAAGCTGAACCCCGAACTGCTCTGGCCCGCGATCCTGGTGGCTACGGCCGGCAACACGCTGGGCGGCGCGGTCAGCTGGTGGATGGGCCTGGGCGCGCACCGCGCCTGGGACGCCGCGCGCCGGCACCGCCACGCGGGCCATGCGCAGCCCCCCGCCAAGCCCGCCCGCGAACTGAGCCGCACCGAACGGCGCGCCCGCGTGTGGCTGCGCCGCTGGGGGCCCAAGACCTGCCTGCTGAGCTGGCTGCCCGTGGTGGGCGACCCGCTGTGCGCCGTGGCCGGCTGGCTGCGCATGCCGTTCTGGCCCTGCCTGGTCTACATGGCGATTGGCAAGTTCTTCCGCTATGCCAGCATGACGGCCGGCCTGCTGTACCTGGTGCCGGGCGACTGGGTACGCTGGCTGTATCCCTGATCGCACGGCATACGGGCGCGGCACTCGCACCCGGCGCCGGGGGTCACGCGAGGGGACGCACGGCGCGCCACAGCTTCAGCAAGTGCGGCAGCGCGGGTGCTGGCTCCCCACGCATGCACACCAGGCACCGCGGACTTTCCTGGGCCTTTGTGCCCGACAAGCGGGCGCTGCCAGCCGAAGTGCGGGTCAGACGTTGAAGAGGAAGTTCATCACGTCGCCGTCCTTGACGACGTATTCCTTGCCTTCGGCGCGCATCTTGCCCGCGTCCTTGGCGCCCTGCTCGCCCTTGTACTGGCTGAAATCCTCGAACGCGATGGTCTGCGCGCGGATGAAGCCGCGCTCGAAGTCGCCGTGGATCACGCCGGCCGCCTGCGGCGCGGTATCGCCCACGTGGATGGTCCAGGCGCGCACTTCCTTCACGCCGGCCGTGAAGTAGGTCTGCAGGCCCAGCAGCTTGAAGCCCGCGCGGATCAGGCGGTTCAGGCCCGGCTCCTCCAGCCCCATTTCCTGCAGGAACATGTCGCGGTCCTCGTCGCCCATCTCGGCCATCTCGGCCTCGATCTTGGCGCAGATGGCGACCACGGGCGCGCCCTGGGCCTCGGCATAGGCCTTGAGCTTGTCCAGCAGGGGGTTGTTCTCGAAGCCGTCCTCGGCCACGTTGCCCACGAACATCGCCGGCTTGGCGGTGATCAGGCAGAACTGCTTGAGCAGCGGCGCGTCTTCCTTGGACACCGGCACGGTGCGCGCCGGCTTGCCCTCATCCAGCGCAGCCTGGATGGGCGTGAGCAGTTGCACCAGCTTGGCGGCTTCCTTGTCGTTGCCGCTCTTGGCCGCCTTGCTGTAGCGCTGCAGGGCCTTCTCGACGGTGGCCAGGTCGGCCAGGCACAGCTCGGTCTGGATGACCTCGATGTCGGCGATGGGATCCACGCGGCCTGCCACGTGGATCACGTTCGGGTCCTCGAAGCAACGCACCACGTTGACGATGGCATCGGTCTCGCGGATGTGCGCCAGGAACTGGTTGCCCAGGCCTTCGCCCTTGGAGGCACCGGCCACCAGGCCCGCGATGTCGACGAACTCGACGATGGCGGGCACGATGCGCTCGGGATTGATGATCTCTGCCAGCTGCTGCAGGCGCGGATCGGGCACCTCCACCACGCCGGTGTTGGGCTCGATGGTGCAAAAAGGGTAGTTCTCGGCGGCAATGCCGGCCTTGGTGAGGGCGTTAAAGAGGGTGGACTTGCCGACGTTGGGCAGGCCCACGATGCCGCATTTCAGGCTCATGGCAGGGCTTTCGTAGGTTCGGGAGACAAACCCGCCATTTTACGGGAGGGGGTATGCAGCGAAGCGCGCGCGCGCCAATGCCCCGCAGGCGCTCCCCTCGCCAGGCGCCCCCGCAGGGCCCCCTCAGTCGAACCGCAGGTTGGCCGCCACGGGCTGGCCCACGCGCAGCACCGTGCCAGAGCCCTCGCGCACGATGGCATTCATGGCGAAGGTGATCGCGCCGTCCATGCGCGGGTCCTGGCGGTAACGGCGCAGGGCCGTGCTGACGGCCGGGGTGCTCTCGGCCGTGGCGGGGTCGATGTTGGGGATGGGGCAGCGCGTGCACGGCTTGACGAGCTGCAGCCGCACATCGCCTTCGCCCGTGCCGATGAAAAGCTCGTCGATGCGGTCTTCGTCGTGCGCCTCGACCCCGGCAATCACCAGGTTGGGCCGAAAGCGCTCCATGCCCACCGCCCCCTCGCCCGCGGCCAGCAGCCGCTCGTTGAGGCCGTCCAGCGACCCCTGGCTCGCCACCAGCAGCGGAAAGCCGTCCGCGAACTGGGTGGGCGCCTCGATGCCGCCGGTCCACCGCAGGCTGGACAGCCGGCGGTGCTCCGGGTCAAACCGCACCAGCCGGCAGCGCAGCCCCAAAAAGTCCGAAAACCACTGCGCGGCCAGGTCGCCCATGTCCCAGGCGGGCACGGTGTCGTCCCACACCTGCACGGTGGCCGGCTGCTCGACCCGGTCCAGCGCCACATGCAGCGCCAGCATGCCGGGCGCGCGCAGCACCAGGTCGTCGCTGCGCAACTGCGGGCGAATCAGCGCCATGCGCGGCAGCGTGCGCTGCGACAGGAACACGCCCTGCGCGTCGACCACCATCCAGGCGCGGTCCAGGTCCAGCCCGGTATCGGTCAGCAGAGCCTGCTGCACCTCGATGCCCGCGCAGGACTTCACGGGATGGATGAACAGCCGGGCCACGGTACCGGTCAAGTCATGGTCTGCACGAAAGCTCACGCTGCTGCTCCTGTCGCTGTCGATGGATGAGGGGATTGGCCCGCGATTGTGCCGCCGCCCCACCCGGCGCAGGGGCGTAGCGCGGCTCCTACAATCCCGGGATGGCGCAGACATTTGACGTATGTATCCGCGGCGCGGGCGTGGTGGGCCGCACCTTGGCACTCTTGCTGGCGCGCGACCGCCTGCGCGTGGCGCTGGTGGGCCCGCCGGAGGGCTCCCCCTCCGACGGCGACGTGCGCGCCTACGCGCTCAATGCCGCCTCGCGCGCGCTGCTGGAATCCGTGCGCGGCTGGCCCGACGCGCAGCATGCGACGGCCGTGCTGCAGATGCAGGTGCACGCCGACCAGGACGGCCAGGTGCGCTTTGACGCGGCCCAGCAGGGCCACGAGGCGCTGGCCTGGATCGTGGACGTGCCCGCGCTGGAGGCGCGCCTGGCAGATGCCGTGCGCTTTCAGCCGCTGGTGGAGCCGGTCGCCGCACCCGTGGACGCCGCGCTCACCGTGGTGTGCGAAGGCCGCGCCAGCCGCACGCGCGCCGAGTTCGGTGCCGAATTCGACATCACCCCCTACGCCCAGCACGCGATCGCCACGCGGCTGGTGTGCGAGCGGCCCCACGGCCAGGTGGCGCGCCAGTGGTTCCTGCCCGACGGCGGCATCCTCGCCTTCCTGCCGCTGGACGGCGCCCAGGGGCGCACCGTGGCCGTGGTGTGGTCGGTGCCGCAGGAGCAGGCTCCGCACTGGCTGCAGGCCGACGAAGGCAGCTTCACCCAGCGCCTGCGCGAAGCCAGCCGCGATGCGCTGGGCGCTTTGCAGCTCGCGGGCCCGCGCGCCAGCTGGCCGCTGCAGCAGGCCCAGGCGCGCCACTGGTGCGGCGCCCTGCCCGGCCAGTCCGCCCTGGGTGCGCGCCGCAGCTGGGCACTGGCCGGCGACGCCGCACACAACGTGCACCCCCTGGCCGGCCAGGGCCTGAACCTGGGCCTGGGCGACGCGCGCACGCTGGCGCGTGTGCTGCACGAGCGCGCGGCTTGGCGCAGCGTGGGCGATCTGCGCCTGCTGCGCAGCTACGAGCGCGAACGCAAGGCCGCGCTGCTGCCGATGGGCATGGCCATGGACGGTCTGCAGCAACTCTTCACCCGGCGCGAGGGCGCGCTGGCCGCGCTGCGCAACTGGGGCATGAAGGGCTTCGAGCGCAGCGGCCCGCTCAAGGCCTGGGTGGCCCGCCAGGCCATGGGCGCTGACTGATACGACGAGCCCCTTTTTCTGAGTAGAACGGAAACCAACGCAATGAAACTCCTCCCCACCTTGCTGGCCGCCACTGCCCTGTGCCTGGGCCTGAACGCATCGGCACAGGACGCCGCGATCCGCAAGGCGCTGGCCGAGCGCATCCCGCAGCTGCAGCAGATCGACGAAGTGCGCTCCACGCCCATGAAGGGGCTGTACGAGGTGCGCATCGGCACCGACCTGTTCTACACCGACGCCCAGGGCAACTACCTGATCCAGGGCGAGCTGATCGACACCAAGGCGCGGCGCAACCTGACAGAGGACCGCATCAACAAACTGACGGCGGTGGACTTCAAGGCCCTGCCGCTGCAGGACGCCTTCACCCTGGTGCGTGGCAACGGCGAGCGCAAGCTGGCGGTGTTCGAGGACCCGAACTGCGGTTACTGCAAGCGCTTCGAGAAGGACATGCAGAACGTGGACAACGTGACGGTGTACCTGTTCCTCTACCCCATCCTTAGCCCCGACTCGGCCGAGAAGTCGCGCAACATCTGGTGCGCCAAGGACCGCGCGGCCGCGTGGGACGACCACATGCTGCGCGACAAGACGCCCGCAGCGGCCAGCTGCGACACGGCAGCGCTGCAGCGCAACCTGGCGTTCGGGCGCAAGCACAAGATCACCGGCACGCCCACGCTGATCTTTGCCGACGGCTCGCGCGTGCCCGGCGCCATCGGCGCGCAGGACGTGGAAAAGCGCCTGGCCGCTGCCGGGAAGTAAGGCGCCACTGCCGCCCACCGCGCATCCTTCACCGGCATGCGCTGCAAATATGAGAGCTGCTAGCGCTTGCTCACTGAGGACTTTCAATACATTTCATATTGATACCCTTGTGTAGTAAGCGCAAGCAGCTATTTTTTTTGACATCACCCCTCTCGCTGCATTCCGCCATGTCTCTTGCCGCCAGCACCGCCGCCGTCCATTACCGCATCGACCCCACGCAGACCCACGCCCACCTGTACCGCGTCACGCTCACCGTGGCGGTGCCGGCGGCGCAGCAGGAACTGTCGCTGCCGGTGTGGATTCCGGGCAGTTACCTGGTGCGCGAGTTCTCCAAGAACCTGCAGTCGCTGCAGGCGCAGCAGGGCGGCGCCCCCGTGCCCCTGCAACAGCTGGACAAGCACCGCTGGCGCGCGCAGTGCACGGCGGGCACGCCGCTGGTGCTGAGCTACGAGGTGGCCGCCTACGACACCTCGGTGCGCACCGCCTGGCTGGACGCCACGCGGGGCTTCTTCAACGGCACCAGCCTGTGCCTGCGCGTGCACGGGCAAGAGGAGGCGCCGCACACGCTGGAGGTCGCGTGCCGGCCCGCGCTGGCCGGCTGGTCGCTGGCTACGGGGCTGGAGCCGGTGGCGGTCGCACCGTCCGGCTTCGGGCTGTACCGCGCACGCAACTATGACGAACTGGTCGACTGCCCCGTGGAGATGGGCCCGTTCTGGAGCGCCCAATTCACCGCCTGCGGCGTGACGCACCAGCTGGTGGTGGCGGGCGCCGCGCCGTCGTTGGATGGCGAGCGCCTGCTGCGCGACGTGCAGCGCATCTGCGAGGAGGCCATCCGCTTTTGGCATGGCGCGCAGCAGCCGCCGTTCACACGCTATGTGTTCCTGCTCAACGTGGTGCACGACGGCTACGGCGGGCTGGAACACGGCAACTCCACCGCCCTCATCTGCGGCCGGCGCGACCTGCCGCGCGTGGGCGAGGCCGCCACGCCCGAGGGCTACACCACCCTGCTCGGCCTCATCAGCCATGAGTACTTCCACACCTGGAACGTCAAGCGCCTGCGCCCCGCCGAATTCGCGCGCTACGACTACACGCGCGAGAACTACACCGAGCTGCTGTGGTTTTTCGAAGGCTTCACCAGCTATTACGACGACCTGCTGCTGCGCCGCGCGGGCCTGGTGGACCACGCCACCTACCTGCGTCTGCTGACCAAGAACATCAACCAGATGCTGCAGACGCCGGGCCGCCAGGTGCAGTCGGTGGCGCAGGCCAGCTTCGACGCCTGGGTCAAGTACTACCGCCAGGATGAGAACACGCCCAACAGCACCGTGAGCTACTACACCAAGGGCGCGCTGGTGGGCCTGTGCCTGGACCTCGCGCTGCGCCGCGAAGGCCGCACCACGCTGGACGACGTGATGCGCGCGTTGTGGCAGCGCACCGGCGGCGGCCCCATGGCCGAGACCGACCTGCTGGCCGTTTTGCAGGAGTTGTCGGGGCGCGACTGGTCCGGCGAGATCGGGCAGTGGGCGCACGGCACGGCGGAGCTGCCGCTGGCCGAGCTGCTGGCTGCCCATGGCATCCGGCTGCAGGCGGAGCCCGCGCAGATCGCCCAGCGCCTGGGCCT
The DNA here is from genome assembly GCF_027625375.1 of Diaphorobacter sp. ED-3. NCBI lineage: Bacteria > Pseudomonadati > Pseudomonadota > Betaproteobacteria > Burkholderiales > Comamonadaceae > Diaphorobacter > Diaphorobacter sp. ED-3. The sequence continues at coordinate 3,471,593 of NZ_CP115182.1, forward strand.
GCGCGTGAACGAGAACCACGGCGTACACATCAAGACCGTGCTGCGCGGCGGTGCGGCAGAGGCAGCCGGCTTCATGGCCGGCGACGAATGGCTGGCGCTGGAAACGCCGGGCCAGGCCTGGCGCCTGCACAAGTTGGACGATGTGCCGCTGTACGCCGCCAGCGCCACCCAGATCACGGCCCTGGTGGCGCGCGACCAGCGTCTGATGCGCCTGGCGCTCACTCTGCCAGGCGCCGGCGCGGCCTCTGACACGGTGCGCCTGGACGTGCAGGACGCCGCCGCGGCCCAGCGCTGGCTGGGGCCGGCCCAGCCGGGTCCTCAGGCATGAAGGCTTGGGTATATTCCCGGCATCCCACCCACTACAAACAGGAGATCACCTTGGCCTACGAATGCATCGAAGTCCGCACCGAAGCGGACAAGGTCGGCATCATCACGCTCGCCCGTCCAAAACAGCTCAACGCGCTCAACGACCAGCTCATGACCGAGCTGGGCGAGGCCCTCAAGGCGTTCGACGCCGACGAGAAGATCGGCTGCATCATCCTGACGGGCAGCGAGAAGGCCTTCGCCGCGGGCGCCGACATCGGCGCCATGGCCAAGTACAGCTTTGCCGATGCGTACAAGGGCGACTACATCACGCGCAACTGGGAGCAGATCCGCAGCATCCGCAAGCCCGTCATCGCGGCGGTGAGCGGCTACGCGCTAGGCGGCGGCTGCGAGCTGGCGATGATGTGCGACTTCATCATCGCGGCGGACAATGCCAAGTTCGGACAGCCCGAAATCAAGCTGGGCGTGATCCCCGGCGCGGGCGGCACGCAGCGCCTGCCGCGCGCCGTGGGCAAGGCCAAGGCCATGGACATGGCCCTCACCGGCCGCATGATGGACGCCACGGAAGCCGAGCGCTCCGGCCTCGTCAGCCGCGTGGTGCCGCTGGACAAGCTGATGGAAGAAGCCCTGGGCGCGGCCCTCGTCATCAGCGGTTTCTCGCAGATCGCCGTGATGGCCGCCAAGGAATCGGTGAACCGCGCCTTCGAAGGGACTTTGAGCGATGGCGTGATGTTCGAGCGCCGCCTGTTCCATGCGCTGTTCGCCACCCAGGACCAGAAGGAAGGCATGGACGCCTTCGTGAACAAGCGCGCCGCAGTCTTCACGCACCAATAAATTTTTGTTCTATAATTCGCGGCTTCGGTGGTATAGCTCAGTTGGTTAGAGCGCAGCATTCATAATGCTGATGTCCCAGGTTCAAGTCCCGGTACCACCACCAGATACAACCCGCAGCGCCCCAGGTGCTGCGGGTTTTTCTTTAGCCGCGTGGCGGGCCGGCGCCTGCCACTAGAATTTTCGTTTCAGCCCCTGGATGTACACCATGAATCGCTGCAACACCCTCACCTTCGCGTCCACCCGCACCCGCGGCGCCTGGCTGGCGACCCTCGCATGCCTGGCACTGCTGGGCGGCGCCGCGTCCACGGCCGCCACGGCCCAGACGGTGGCGGCCACCGGCCTTGCGCGCACCTTCCCCGCCAATGCGCTGCGCGGCACGCTGAACTTCCAAGACCGCACGACGGCCCTGCTCAACGGCAATGCCATCCAGGTGGCGCCGGGCATGCGCCTGTTCAGCCCGCAGAACGCGCTGGTCATGACCCACACCGTGCAGGGCAAGCCCCTGAAGGTGAACTACGTGACCGAGGCCAGCACGGGCATGCTGCTCACCGCCTGGATCCTCACGCCCGCCGAGGCCGCCTTGCCCCGCAAGGGCAGCGACACCGAAACCAACGTGCGTTTCGAGTGGGACACCAAGCCCGCCGCGCTGCGCTGACACACCCGCGCTGATCCACCGCGCTGAAGCCCGGCGCGCGTTCGCGTTTCGCCGGCCCCGCTGGCCAGCCCGCAACCGCCCCGCTGCCGCCTGCGCCGCGGTGGCTGGTCTTTCGCGAGATTGAAGAGACACAAGCCATGTCCAAGAAAGTTTTCATCAAGACCTTCGGCTGCCAAATGAACGAGTACGACTCGGACAAGATGGCCGATGTGCTGGGCGCAGCCCAGGGCTATGAGCCCACCGACGACCCGGAGCAAGCCGACCTGATCCTGTTCAACACCTGCTCGGTGCGCGAGAAAGCGCAGGAGAAGGTGTTCAGCGACCTCGGCCGCGTCAAGCACCTCAAGGACAAGGGCGTGCTCATCGGCGTGGGCGGCTGCGTGGCCAGCCAGGAGGGCGAGGAGATCATCAAGCGCGCCCCGTTCGTGGATGTGGTCTTCGGCCCGCAGACGCTGCACCGCCTGCCCGATCTGCTCAACGCCCGCGCCGCCAAGGCCAGGCCGCAGGTGGATATTTCCTTCCCTGAGATCGAGAAGTTCGACCACCTGCCGCCCGCGCGCGTGGAGGGCGCCAGCGCGTTCGTGTCGATCATGGAAGGCTGCTCCAAGTACTGCAGCTACTGCGTGGTGCCCTACACGCGCGGCGAAGAGGTCAGCCGCCCGTTCGAGGACGTGTTGGTGGAGGTCGCCGGCCTGGCCGACCAGGGCGTGCGCGAAGTCACGCTGCTGGGCCAGAACGTGAACGCCTATCTGGGCGCCATGGGCGACACCGCGGAGAAAGCCGACTTTGCGCTGCTGCTGGAGTACGTGGCCGAGATCCCCGGTATCGAGCGCATCCGCTTCACCACCAGCCATCCCAACGAGTTCACGCCGCGCCTGATCGAGGCCTACGCCAAGATCCCGAAGCTGGTGAGCCACCTGCACCTGCCCGTGCAGCACGGCAGCGACCGCATCCTGATGGCCATGAAGCGCGGCTACACGGCCATGGAATACAAGAGCACCATCCGCAAGCTGCGCTCCATCCGCCCCGACATGGCGATGAGCAGCGACTTCATCGTGGGCTTCCCGGGCGAGACCGAGGAAGACTTCCAGAAGATGATGAAGCTGATCGACGATGTGCGCTTCGACAATTCCTTCAGCTTCATCTTCAGCCCGCGCCCCGGCACGCCCGCCGCCAACCTGCACGACGACACGCCGCATGAGGTGAAACTGCGCCGCCTGCAGGAGCTGCAGGCCGTGATCAACCGCAACATCCTGGAGATCAGCCAGGAGCGCGTGGGCACGGTGCAGCGTCTGCTGGTGGAGGGCGTGTCCAAGCGCGACGGCAGCGAGCTGATGGGCCGCACCGAATGCAACCGCGTCGTCAACTTCCCCGGCCAGGAGCGGCTGATCGGCCAGATGATCGACGTGAAGATCACCGAGGCGCGTACCTACACGCTGCGCGGCGAGGTGGTGACGGGCGAGGTCACGACCGCAGTCGGATGACCCTCAAAAACCATAGCTACCAGCGCTTGCTAACTCTGGATTTCCAATGGTTTTCCGCCTGAAATCCTTGAAATACCAGCGCGAGCAGCTCTATTTATAGGAGCGGTCACCGCTCCCCTGTTCAGAACCGCGGCATGCCTCCCATGCCCGGCAGGCCGCCCTTCATGCCGCCCATCTTCTTCATGAGCTTCATGAGGCCGCCGCCCTTCATCTTCTTCATCATGCCCTGCATCTGCTCGAACTCGTTGAGCAGGCGGTTGACCTCCTGCACCTGCACGCCGGCGCCCTGGGCGATGCGCTTCTTGCGTGTGGCCTTGATGAGCTCGGGCTTGCGGCGCTCCAGCGCCGTCATGCTGCAGATGATGCCCTCCTTGCGGCGGATGTCGCGCTCGGCCTTGTCCATGTCTACCTGACCGGCCTTGGCCGTGAGCTGCGCGGGCAGCTTGTCCATGAGGCTGGACAGGCCGCCCATCTGCTTCATCTGCTGCAACTGGGCCAGGAAGTCGTTCAGATCGAACCCGTCGCCGCTCTTGACCTTCGCGGCGAGCTTTTGCGCCGCCTCCATGTCCACGCCGGCCGTGACCTGCTCGACCAGCGCGACGATGTCGCCCATGCCCAGGATGCGGCCCGCGTGGCGCTCGGCGTCGAACACCTCCAGGCCGTCGATTTTTTCGGACACGCCGGCAAACTTGATCGGCGCGCCCGTCACCTGGCGCACCGACAGCGCCGCACCGCCGCGCGAGTCACCGTCTAGTTTGGTGAGCACGATGCCCGTGAGCGGCAGCGCTTCCTTGAAAGCCTTGGCGGTGTTCACCGCGTCCTGGCCCTGCATGGCATCGACGACAAACAGCGTCTCCACCGGGTTCAGCACGGCATGCAGGTCCTTGATTTCCTGCATCAGCACCTCGTCGATGGCCAGGCGGCCGGCCGTGTCCACCAACAGCACGTCGAAGAAGTGCTTCTTGGCGTAGTCCAGCGCTCCAAGGGCGATGTCGCGCGGCTTCTGGTCGGGCGTGCTGGGGAACCACTCGGCGCCGGCCTGCTTGGTCACGGTCTTGAGCTGCTCGATGGCGGCGGGGCGGTACACGTCGCCCGAGACGGTCAGCACCTTCTTCTTGCGCTTTTCGATCAGGTGCTTGGCCAGCTTGGCCGTGGTGGTGGTCTTGCCCGCGCCCTGCAGGCCGGCCATCAGGATCACCGCCGGCGGCTGCGCGTTGAGGTTGATGTCCGCCACGCCCTCGCCCATGGTCGCGGCCAGCTCCTTGTTCACGATGCCCACCAGCGCCTGGCCGGGCTTCAGGCTACCCAGCACCTCCTGGCCCAGGGCTTTTTCCTTCACGCGGGCGATGAAGTCGCGCACCACGGGCAGCGCCACGTCGGCCTCCAGCAGGGCCATGCGCACCTCGCGCAGCATGTCCTGCACGTTGGCTTCGGTGATGCGGGCCTGGCCGCGCATCTCCTTGACGAGACGGGTGAGTTTTTCGGTGAGTGCGGAGGCCATGGCCAAATGCTCCAGATGCACCGGCCCGGGCGTAATGCCGGCCGATGGCACAGCCCCGACGACCAGGGGCGAAAGGCTAAACTGCGAACCCATGATTTTACCCAGTGCTTCCCCGCTCGGCTGGCTGCTCGCCCTGGCCACCGCCGCCGCCTACGCGCTGGCGGCGGCCCTGGCGCCGCGCACCTCCACAGGCCGCGGCCAACTGGCCATCATGGCCCCTGCCTGGATGCTGCATGGCGCTGCGCTGGTCTGGGGCCTGCTGGGCAGCACGCCGCATTTCGGCTTTGCCGCTGCCTTGTCGATGACGGCCTGGCTGGTACTGACCACCTACGCCGTTGAGCGGCAGCTGTTTCCGCAGATGCGCGCGCGCTGGGTGCTGTGCGCACTGGGCGGCGCGGCCGTGTTGGTGGCGGCGCTGTTTCCGGGCCGGCCACTGCACGTATCCGCCTCGCCCTGGCTGCCGCTGCACCTCACGCTGGGCATTGCCTGCTATGGCCTGTTTGCCGCAGCGGTGGTGCACGCCTGGCTCATGAGCCGTGCCGAGCGCCAGATGCGCCTGGCAGCCGATTCGCACAGCGGCATGCCGCTGCTGACGCTGGAGCGGCTCACGTTCCGCTTCGTGACGGCGGGCTTTGTGCTGCTCTCGGCCACGCTGGTGGCGGGCTGGCTGTTCAGCGAGCAGCTCTACGGCCGCGCCTGGCTGTGGGACCACAAGGCCGTGTTCTCGCTGCTGGCCTGGATCACCTTCGCAGTGCTGCTGCTGGGCCGCTCGCGCTTTGGCTGGCGCGGCCGCAGCGCCGTGCGCGTGCTGTATGCAGGCACGGCACTGCTGCTGCTGGCCTACGTGGGCTCGCGCTTCGTGATGGAAGTGGTGCTGGGGCGGGCGGCATGAAATACCTGGTCCTGTTCGCTGTGCTGGCCGTGGTCTACGCGGTGTGGCGCGCGCAGCGCCGTGCGTCTGCGCCGCGGCAAGGCAACACCCAGCGTCCGCCCATCGCACCGCCACAGGACATGGTGCGCTGCGCCCACTGCGGCGTGCACCTGCCACGTGGCGATGCCGTGCCCGGGGGGGCGCATATGTACTACTGCAGCACCGCCCACCGGGACCGTGGGCCCGCCTGAGCCGATGCCCTCCAAGCTGGCAGCCGCCGCCTCTCCCCTGCCCTTTCATCGCCTGTGGAATGCCTTCCTCACAGCGCGCGTGATGGTGGCGCTGGCGCTGCTGCTGCTGCAGTTGCTGGGCATTGCACTCAACCAGGCCGGCGAACCGCTGCTGTTCAGCATCTGCCTGGGCTACCTGGTGGCCACGGTGGCGCTGCGGGTGTGGGGGCACGGCGCCGTCCCTGATCCGCGGCCCGGCATCCAGTGGTTGCCGTCCATCGGGCTGGATCTGTTGCTGGTCAGCGTGCTGCAGGCGCTGCAGCAGTCGGGCGGCTTGAATTTCACGCCGTTGTTCGGACTTCCGGTCCTGATGGCAGGCGTGCTGGGATCCTTGACACTGGCTCTGGCAACCACGGCCGGCGCCACGCTGCTGCTGCTGGCCTGGGCCTGGTGGCTGGGCACATACGGCGGCGCCGGAGACGGCACGCAGCGCTACCTGCAGGCGGCGTTGACAGGCACCGGCTACTTCATCGTCGCCTATCTGGTGCACCTGCTGGCCGCCAAGCTCACCAGCGAGCAGCAGATGGCCCGGCGCAGCCAGATGGATGCGCGCACCCACCGCGCGGTCAGTGCCCTGGTGATGCAGCACGTGGCCGATGGCGTGCTGGTGCTGGACCTGCATGGCCAGGTCCGCCTGGCCAACCCCGCGGCGTTGCTGATGCTCGGCCACAAGATCTCCGGAGATTCCTCCCTGACGCTCACGCACACGGCGGCCTTCAAACCCCTCATGGATCTGGCGTGCGCCACTTTCCAGATGGAGCGTCCCCAGCATGCCGATGTCAACGTCCTGCACGATGGCCAGATCCCCATGGCCCTGCGCGTGCGCGCATGGCTCACCCACACGCAGGACGCCCCGGACGACTCTCCGGGGGAGCCGCTGTGCGTGATGTTCCTGCACGACCTGCGCGAAATGGAAGCGCGCCTGCGCACCGAGAAGCTGGCCGCCATGGGGCGCATGTCGGCCGCCGTGGCACATGAGATCCGCAACCCGCTGGCAGCGATCGTGCAGGCCAACGAACTGCTGGAAGAAGACCTGGACGACCCCACACAGAAGCGCCTGACACACATGGTGCGTCAAAACGCCGACCGGCTGGTGCGCATCACGGAGGACGTACTGGACATTGCGCGCGTGCAGCACCAGATCCACCAGGCCAGCTCCTCCACCGTGGCACTGGATGCCACGGTGCAGCAGGTGTGGAACGACTGGACGGCGCAGGACCCCGCACGCCGCCAGGGGCAACTGATACTGGACGCGGGCTCGGCGCAGGTGGAGTTCGACGCCGAGCACCTGCGGCGTGTGCTAGTGAACCTGCTGGACAACGCATTGCGCTACAAGGGACCCGAACCCGATTCGCTGTGCCTCGCGACGCGCGCCACCCCCGGCGGGAAGGCCGGCGTGCAGGTGTGGAGCGATGGCGCACCGCTGGACAAATCGGTGGAGCGGCATCTGTTCGAGCCTTTCTTCTCATCCGAAAGCCGCTCCAGCGGGCTGGGCTTGTACATCTGCCGCGAGCTGTGCCAGCGCCACGGGGCGGACATCGGTCACCAGCGCACCACACGCAGCCTGGCGCGCGGCGAGGTGGCGGGAAACGCCTTCACTGTGACCTTCCGCAGCCTTTCGCGCCCTGCAGACAGCGCATCACTGTTTGACACAATCGTGGTCTGACACGGCCCACAGACCATGAATGCATCCACCGCCTCCATCCTTGTCGTCGATGACGAACCCGATCTGCGCACCCTCTATGAGCTGACCCTGCTGCGCGAAGGCTACCGCGTGGAGACCGCCGCCAGCGTGGACGACGCGCGCCAACAGCTGCAGACGCAGAAGTTCGACGTCGTGATCACCGACATGCGGCTGCCCGACGGCTTCGGCATGGACTTGCTGCACGGCCTGCGCAGCCAGCAGCGGCGTGAACGCTGCGTGGTCATGACGGCCTATGGATCGGCCGAGAACGCGGTGGAGGCGCTGCGCGCGGGCGCGTTCGACTACCTGACCAAGCCCGTGGACCTGAAGCAATTCCGTGCCGTGGTGGCCTCGGCGGTGCAGGGTATTGGCGCCGTACTGGCGGCGCCCAAAGCCACCCGCCCCGGCGCACGCAACGCCACGCAGTGGCCGGACATGCAAGATCCTGTGCTGGATCGCCTGATCGGCGACTCCGAAGCCATGCGCAATGTGAAGCAGCGCATCGCCAAGGTGGCGCGCAGCATGGCCCCCGTGCTGGTGCGTGGCGAGTCAGGCACGGGCAAGGAACTGGTGGCCCGCGCGCTGCATGCCAGCAGCCAGCGCTCCGAAGGCCCGCTGATCGCCGTCAACTGCGGCGCAATTCCCGAGAACCTGCTGGAGGCAGAGTTCTTTGGCGCGCGCAAGGGTTCCTACACCGGCTCTACGCACGACCGGGAGGGCTACTTCCAGGCCGCCCGTGGAGGCACGCTGTTCCTTGACGAAATTGGCGACCTGCCGCTGCCCATGCAATCCAAACTGCTGCGTGCGATCCAGGAGCGCACGGTACGGCCCCTGGGCTCCACGCAGGAAGAAGCCGTGGACGTGCGCATCGTCAGCGCCACGCACCGAGACCTGGCCGCTGACGTGCAGGCGGGGCGCTTCCGCCAGGATCTGTATTACCGGCTGAATGTCATCGAACTGCTGATCCCACCGTTGCGCGAGCGGCGAGAGGACCTGCCCGCGCTGTGCGAGGCCTTGCTGGCCCGTATCGAGCAAGAATCGGGGGTGGCCGTTCCCCACCTGACAGAGGAAGCGCTGCAGTGCATCGCACAGCACCCGCTCACCGGCAATGTGCGCGAGCTGGAAAACCTGCTGCATCGCGCGGTAGCCCTCAGCGATGGCCATGAGCTGCACGTTGAAGGCGCGCCAGCCTCCACCGTGGAGGCACCGCCGCCCCTACCGCAGCCCGTACCGTCCGCACCAGCCATCGCGCAGCCCGCTGAGCCGCACGCGCCCCCTCGTTGGTCCGGCATCAGCGAAGGCATGCCCCTGCCCAACGATCTGCAAGCCTGGCTCGACCAGCAGGAACGGGAAATACTCGTGCGCGCCCTGCGCGAGGCGAGTTTCAACCGCACGGCCACCGCAGCCCGCCTGGGCATCAGCCTGCGCCAGATCCGTTACCGGATTGCCCGGCTGCACATCGAGGTACCGCAAGACGGCGACAGCCATGGCGACGCGCAGCCCTGAGCCTGCGGCCCGGCGGCCCGCCTGGCACGGCGGCTGGTACGCGAATGCGAGACGCATGGACTCGCCCAACCACGGGCCACGCCCCCCGCAGGCCAGCGTGGACCTCATCGTGGTGCATTCCATCAGCCTTCCCCCCGGAGAGTTTGGCGGGGACCATGTCCACCGGCTTTTCATGAACCGGCTGGACTGGGACGCCCATCCTTATTTCCAGCAGATTCGCGGCCTGGAAGTGTCGACGCATTTCTTCATCACGCGCGCAGGTGTGCTGTGGCAGTTCGTGGACGTGGGCCGACGCGCCTGGCACGCGGGCCGTTCCCACTACCGAGGGCGCGATGCCTGCAACGACGACTCGATCGGCGTTGAGCTGGAGGGGCTGGAAGGTGGAAGCTTCGAGCAGGCGCAATACGCCACCCTTGTGACCCTTTGCAAGGCGCTGCGGCAGCGCTACCCCGTGCGCTACATCGCAGGGCATGAGCACATCGCGCCTGAACGCAAACACGACCCAGGCCCTGGGTTTGACTGGCGTGTACTTCATGGAGCCTTCGCCGGCACGGGTGTTCTTTTTCCGCCAGGGTGCTGATCCCTCCAGCCACCCGGACGCATTGCCGCACTTTGCGCCTTCGCCTCGCCTTCACTGCTCAGGATGAAGTTGCACGCGCGTTTGCGCGCAAGATCGGCCAGCATGCCGCACCATGGCTCAAGCCGTCGGATGCGGGCCTGACCCTACGGAGGCTGCGACGGCAGTAGAAGGCCCAGGCGTTCAATCACGACGAAACGATCTCGCCAGCCTCTTATGGGGATACACTACCCCTAGTGTCTTGAACCATCAAGACACACTAGATATAGTGTGCGGCGACAGTCTAAGCCGCCGTTTCGCCGGCCGAAGGTGACTACCCGTCCGCCTGGCCATTTCTCCGAACACCTCCGAGGACCTCCATGCACGCTGCGCCCCTATCCGTTCCTGTTGACACCCCATCGCCTGCACGGGCCACCCCGTCAGCCACGCCGACCGGGGCCCATCCACTGATGCACTACCAGATCATTCGCCGCAACGGCGCCGTGGTGCCCTTCGAGCCGCAAAAAATCGCCGTGGCGATGATGAAAGCATTCCTGGCCGTTCACGGGGCACAGGGAGCAGCCTCGGCGAGCGTGCGCGAAGTGGTGGATCAGCTGACCCAGGCAGTCGTGCGCGCGCTGATGCGCTCGCGCCCCGCGGGAGGAACGTTCCACATTGAGGACGTGCAGGACCAGGTGGAGCTGGGCCTGATGCGAGGCAGCCATCATGAGGTGGCACGCGCCTACGTGCTCTACCGCGAGCGCCGCGCGCAAGAACGCGCACAGAAGAAGGAACAACTGCTACCCCAGATGCCGGCCCTGTATGTACAGGACCAAGGTCAGCGCGTGGAGCTTGACATTCTGCGCCTGCAGAGCCTGGTGGAAGCCGCATGCACGGGCCTGGGATCGGACGTCCAGGCCGCGCCCATCATCGCGGAGACGATGCGCAACCTGTACGACGGCGTACCCATGGACGAGGTGTACAAGGCATCCATCCTCGCGGCGCGCACCCTGATCGAGAAAGATCCCGGCTACACCTACGCGACGGCACGACTGTTGCTGCACACCATCGTGCGCGAGGTGTTAGGCCGCGACGTGAATCCCGCCGACATGGCCCTGGCCTACGCCGAGAATTTTCCACAGTTCATCCGCCAGGGCGTGGACAACGAGTTGCTCGACCCGCGCCTGATGGAATTCGACCTGCAACGCCTGGGAAGCGCACTGAAGGCCGAGCGCGACCTGCAGTTCGACTATCTTGGCCTACAGACGCTGTACGACCGCTACTTCCTGCATGTGCGCAAAACGCGCATCGAGCTGCCTCAGACCTTTTTCATGCGCGTGGCCATGGGCCTGGCGCTGCGCGAGGACGACCGCAACGCCCGTGCCATCGAGTTCTACGAACTGCTCAGCTCCTTCGATTTCATGAGCAGCACGCCCACGCTGTTCAACAGCGGGACATTGCGCTCGCAGCTGTCCAGCTGCTACCTGACGACGGTGCCCGACGAGCTGGAGGGCATCTACGAATCCATCAAGGAAAACGCCCTGCTGTCCAAGTTCGCGGGCGGCCTGGGTAACGACTGGACACGCGTACGCGCCCTCGGTGCACGCATCAAGGGCACGAACGGCGAGTCGCAAGGCGTGGTGCCGTTCCTCAAGGTGGTCAACGACACGGCCGTGGCCGTGAACCAGGGCGGCAAGCGCAAGGGTGCCGTCTGCACCTACCTGGAAAGCTGGCACCTGGACATCGAAGAATTCCTGGAGCTGCGCAAGAACACCGGCGACGACCGGCGACGCACACACGACATGAACACGGCCAACTGGATTCCCGACCTGTTCATGAAACGCGTAATGGAAAAGGGCCTGTGGACACTGTTTTCCCCCTCGGATGTCCCTGATCTGCACGACCTGTACGGACAGGCCTTCGAAAAAGCCTACATCGCCTACGAGGCCAAGGCCGAGAGCGGCGAGCTGCCTCTGTTCAAACGCGTACCGGCCGTCGACCTCTGGCGCAAGATGCTTTCCATGCTGTTCGAGACCGGGCATCCCTGGATCACCTTCAAGGACCCGTGCAACATCCGCTCTCCCCAGCAGCATGTAGGCGTAGTGCACAGTTCCAATCTCTGTACCGAGATCACGCTTAACACCAGCGATGCCGAGACGGCCGTGTGCAACCTGGGATCGGTGAACCTCGCGCGCCATCTCAAGGACGGAGGCATCGACCACGACAAGCTGCGCAAAACCGTGAGCACGGCCATGCGCATGCTGGACAACGTGATTGACATCAACTACTACGCCGTACAGAAGGCCAAGGATTCCAACCTGCGCCACCGCCCCGTCGGCCTGGGCCTGATGGGGTTCCAGGACGCGCTGTATGAACTGCGCATTCCCTACGCAAGCGACGCCGCAGTGGAGTTTGCCGATACCTCCATGGAGGCTCTCTGCTATTACGCCTACTGGGCCTCAACCGATCTCGCCCAAGAACGGGGCCAATACTCCAGTTACCAGGGTTCTCTGTGGTCCCAGGGCATCCTGCCGCTGGATTCACTGCAGTTGCTGGAGCAGGAACGTGGCGGGTACGTGGAGGTGGACCGTACGACCCGTCTGGACTGGGACATGCTGCGCGCCAAGATCGCGCAAGACGGCATGCGCAACTCCAACTGCATCGCCATTGCGCCCACAGCCACCATCTCGAACATCGTTGGCGTGGACGCCTCCATTGAGCCCTCCTTCGGCAATCTCTCCGTCAAATCCAACCTCTCGGGAGAGTTCACGGTCATCAACCAGTACCTGGTGCGCGACCTGAAGCAGCTGGGCCTGTGGGACGACGTGATGCTCATGGATCTCAAGCACTTCAAGGGATCGCTGCACGCGATCGACCGCGTTCCCCTCACCGTCAAGGCACTGTATGCCACCGCCTTCGAAGTCGCTCCCACCTGGCTCGTCGAAGCGGCGGCGCGTCGACAGAAATGGATCGACCAGGCGCAGAGCCTGAACATCTATATGGCCGGCGCCTCAGGCAAGAAGCTCGACGAGACATACAAGCTTGCGTGGATACGCGGTCTGAAGACCACTTACTACCTGCGCACGCAGAGCGCGACGCATGTGGAGATGAGCACCGTGAACACACGCCAGCTCAATGCCGTCGCGTCTGGCGCAAGCGACACGGGGGAGGGAACGATGGCACCAAGCTCGGCACTGAACGCTGCCGTGGCCGCAGCGCAAGCGCAGGCTGCTGCCATCCCTGCGACCGACGTGAAGTTCTGCGCCATTGACGACCCCGGCTGCGAAGCCTGCCAGTAATGCCGTGCGCATGCGGGCGCAGCGTGACACATCGTCGCCTCGTTCGCATGTGTCGTGAAGCAACAGATCACGCCTGGCAACGCTTCGGTGCTTTTCATTTTGAAGCACTGCTTCCATAATCCGACCACTGGAAAACCTATGCTCACCTGGGACGACGAAGTCAAGCCCTCATCGCAAAAACTCTTGGACGGCAGTCACTCCAACGACCGCCCTGTGGAGCCTCCGCCAAACGGTTTCCAAGCACCCGTGTTGCAGTCCGTCGCCAGCACTTCGACGCGCACTGCCCCTACTACGTCTGCAGCACCCCAACACCGCCGCGTGTCTGCGGTCGACAAACGCATCATCAACGGCCAGACCGACGTCAACCAGTTGGTGCCGTTCAAGTACAAGTGGGCGTGGGAGAAATACCTCGCCACCTGCGCCAACCACTGGATGCCGCAGGAAGTGAACATGACGCGGGACATCGCACTCTGGAAGGACCCGAACGGCCTGACCGAGGACGAACGGCGCATCGTCAAGCGCAACCTGGGCTTCTTCGTCACGGCCGACTCGCTGGCCGCCAACAACATCGTGCTGGGCACCTACCGCCACATCACGGCGCCGGAATGCCGGCAGTTCCTGTTGCGCCAGGCGTTCGAGGAAGCCATCCACACCCATGCGTACCAGTACATCGTGGAGTCACTGGGCTTGGACGAAGGCGAGATTTTCAACGCCTACAACGAGGTCCAGTCCATCCGCGACAAGGACGAGTTCCTGATCCCCTTCATCGAAGCGATCATGGATCCGCGCTTCACGACCGGCACACCCGAGAGCGACCAGACACTACTCAAGTCGCTGATCGTTTTTGCCTGCCTGATGGAAGGTCTGTTCTTCTACGTGGGTTTCACGCAAATCCTGGCACTCGGCCGCCAGAACAAGATGACCGGCGCTGCCGAGCAGTACCAGTACATCCTGCGCGACGAGTCCATGCACTGCAACTTCGGCATCGATCTGATCAACCAGCTCAAGCTCGAAAACCCACATCTGTGGACGGCCGAGTTCAAGGACGAGATCAAGGCCCTGTTCATCAAGGCAGTGGAACTGGAATACCGTTATGCCGAAGACACCATGCCGCGTGGCGTGCTGGGTATGAACGCCTCCATGTTCAAAGGCTACCTGCGCTACATCGCGAACCGCCGCGCCACACAGATCGGGCTGGAAGCGCTCTTTCCGAATGAAGAGAATCCGTTCCCCTGGATGAGCGAGATGATTGATCTGAAGAAGGAACGCAACTTCTTCGAGACGCGCGTCATCGAGTACCAGTCGGGCGGCGCCTTGTCCTGGGACTGACATCTTCGTAGACCAGGCCATGATTTTTCAACCACGCTCCGCGCACACAGCACCGTTCGGCGCTGCGGCCTTGGGGCGTTTCCGCATTCGTGGTGACGCATATTCAGTCGTCGCCATGGATCGCTCCACGCCCAATGCAGGCGTGGGGTGCTCTTTGCAAATCGACCCAAGGAGAAAATGATGGCAACTGCGAAGAAACCCGCTGCAAAGAAAGCAGCTCCCGCTAAGAAGACGGCTCCAGCCAAGAAGGCAGCCGCTCCTGCCAAAAAGGCCGTAGCAGCCAAGAAGGCAGCACCCGCCAAGAAGGCAGCCGCTCCTGCCAAAAAGGCCGTAGCAGCCAAGAAGGCAGCACCCGCCAAGAAGGCAGCCGCTCCTGCCAAAAAGGCTGTAGCAGCCAAGAAGGCAGCACCCGCCAAGAAGGCAGCCGCTCCTGCCAAAAAGGCCGTAGCAGCCAAGAAGGCAGCACCTGCCAAGAAGGCAGCCGCTCCTGCCAAAAAGGCCGTAGCAGCCAAGAAGGCAGCACCCGCCAAGAAGGCAGCCGCTCCTGCCAAAAAGGCCGTAGCAGCCAAGAAGGCAGCACCCGCCAAGAAGGCAGCCGCTCCTGCCAAAAAGGCCGTAGCAGCCAAGAAGGCAGCACCCGCCAAGAAGGCAGCCGCGCCCGCGAAGAAGGCTAAGGCTCCTGCCGCAGCGCCCGCTCCTGTCGCGCAAACAACGCTGAACCCGCAAGCCGCATGGCCCTTCCCTACGGGTGGCAAGCCATAAGGCTACGGGACAGTCCAGCCTACGACCCGGTGCTTGCACCGGGTTTTTTTATGGCGAATCCGCAGTCAGAAACGCTTCTTCGATCCCAGCCACTCGCTCAGTCGGGTTGAAAGTCCAGCTGGTAATTCTGCGGACCACGCTGTGCGATCTTGAGCGCGCCCAGCCGGTTGCCCAACTGAGCGCAACGTGCCAGGGTCCACCCCTTCTCCAGGCCGTAGAGCAAACCGCCACGCCAGGCATCCCCGCAGCCCGTGGGGTCCACCACCTGCGCCGGTTGCACAGGGGGAACATGCGTCCTGACACCCTGTTCCCATATTTCACATCCCTGTGCTCCCAGTGTGACGATCAGGCCGCGGACCCGATGCGAGATCTCTGCCAGGATCCAGCCCGTACGGTCGCACAACATCTTGCCTTCGTAGTCATTGACGGCGATCCAGCTCGCCTGCTCGATGAATCGACGCAGGTCTGCGCCATCGAACATGGGCAACCCCTGTCCCGGATCGAACACGAACGGAATGCCCGCCTCGGCGAATTGCGCCGCGTGCTGCAGCATGGCCTCACGGCCGTCCGGTGCGATGATGCCCACGTGCGCACCCGCCCCGGGCGGAATGCGATGCAGGTGGGCCTGCATCATGGCACCGGGGTGGAACGCCGTGATCTGGTTGTTGTCCCGATCGGTCATGATCATCGCCTGGGCGGTGTATGTATCCTCCACGCGGCCGACAAAGCGGGTGTCGACGCCGAGTTGCTGCAGTCGCGCCAAGTATTCGCCGCCATCAGCGCCCAGCATGGCCATGGGCAGCGGGTTGCCTCCCAACAGCTTGAGGCTGTATGCGATATTGCCAGCGCATCCTCCAAAGTCGCGGCGCAATGTGGGAACGAGAAACGACACATTCAGGATATGCAGTTGCTCGGGCAATATTTGCTCTGCAAAACGCCCATCGAACGTCATGATGGTGTCGAAGGCCAGGGAACCGCAAATCAGCGCAGCCATAGGGTCAAAGCTCAAGAGTAAAAAATCAGGGATAGAAGGCCACCAGCCGATAGCCGGCCACCTGCGCAGCGCCCTGGATCACCTGCAACGGCAGTGCACCGCTCCACACGAAACCTGGTGCCAATTCCAGGGGGGCCCCCAGTTCGTCACGCAGCAATACGCGCCGCACAATGGGTTGGTCTTGCGCATCCGTCAGCGTGAGTTCCAGCGCCGGCATCGCAACGGCCTGGGTCGACGTATTCTTCACGCTCATCTGCAACTGGTACCCGGACGGATCGTGGCGCGCCTTCAGAAACGATGAGCTGTCGATGACCACGGCCGTGATGTGCCGTGGAGGTTGCAGCACGCACTGCAAGCGCCCGCACAGTCGTTCCATCCAGGCGCGGGCCGCGGGATGACGCGATGCGATGTCGTCCCGTTCCTGGATGGTGATTTGGAGAAGCAAGGCCACCACCAACGTCAAGCCGACCAAGGACAGGCCCACACGCACGGAGGGCCTGCGCCAGAACGCGTTGCGCCGCGCAGCCTTCACGAAGCCAGGTTCAATGACGGGATCCGTGCGGTCGTCGGCGTGCCCTTCTTCCCGCTCCAGCGATGGCGCGCCTGCATCCTCCGATGGCGCCAGGGACTCCAGCGGTTCAGCCGGGCTGGGCGCCATCTCTGGTGATTCGATGGTTTCCTGCGCCGCCCTCCCCGCAGCGGACGTGCCCCCCTCCTCTGTGGGTATCGGTGAAACCAGGACGGCAGATGCTTCCGCGGATTCCTGGCTGCTGGGTTCCTCCGATTCCGCATCCTCCTCAAGAGGCGCCGCCGGTAACTCGTAACCCCGCGGGAGCGTATGGACTGGCGGGGCGGGAATATCGCGCGCGGCTGGAGACAGGGGCGCCGCATCGGCATCCACCGGGGGCGCAGCCATTGCTTTCGGCGTCTTCGCAGGCGCTGCGCCCTCCGGATTCGCCAGCAGAAAGGCGGGGACCGGGGGCGGTGGGGGAACCCATGGTGGAGGTTCGCTTTCCGTACGCAGGCCTTCATCCGCCGCGGGAACCACTTCCTGCGGTGCGCACGCGGCCGCTGCAGACATCACCGGGTCCGGCGCAAGCGACGTTGGAGCCTCCACATGCCGCGCGCTGCCCCAGACCTGAATGCCTTCCGAGGCTTTACCGACGGGCTGTGGCGGAGGCTTGAGCGCATCCAGAAGCAGGTCGGAAAGCAACGGCTCCGCCTCCTGCACCTGCAAGTGCTGCGATGCATCGAACACCTCCTTGCAGTGCCCGCATCGCACCCAGCCTTCCGATATCCGCAGCTGATCGGCAACCACCCGAAAGGTGGTGGAGCAGTGGGGGCAGCGGGTGATCTGGCTCATCGGCTGTGGATTGTAGGGGCCCCTCTACGGCCCCGCGCAGCCCGCGCGGTTAGCGACGCGCGGTCATCAGGATCCAGCCATCCTCACGGTCCGACACCTGCAGCTGCAGCCACGGCGCATAGGCCTCCTGCAGCTCCTCCGCCTGCCGCTCCAGGATGCCGGCCAGCACAAGGTGCCCGCCCTGCGCAACATGGCCGCTGAGCAAGGGCGCCAGCACCTTCAGCGGCGTCGCCAGAATATTCGCCAACACGGTCTGGTATTGCCCTTGCGCGCGCTCGGGCAGACCCGCGTTCACCTGCACGCCGTTGGCTTGCGCATTTTGTCGCGTGGATTCCACGGCTGCCGCGTCAATGTCCACCGCGTCGATCTCTGTGGCGCCAAATTTCGCGGCGCCGATCGCCAGGATGCCGGAGCCGCAGCCATAGTCGAGCACGCGCCCCAGCGCCTGCCCGGCCGCGTCGCCATGTTTGGCAATCCAGCGCAGGCACATGCGCGTGGTTGGGTGGGTTCCCGTGCCAAAGGCCAGCCCTGGATCCAGGCGGATGCTACGGCGCGCAGCCGCGGGCATCTCGTGCCACGTCGGCACGATCCAGAAATCGGGCGTGATGTCCACCGGCGCGAACTGGGATTGCGTGAGCCGGACCCAGTCCTGCTCCTGCACCACACTCACCCCCTGCACGATGCAGCCCTCGAAGAAATCCTGGGCCTGCAACAGTTGCCGCGCCTCCTCGGCCGCCTCTTGCGTAGGAAACAGGGCAGTGATGCGGCTACGCTGCCAACCCTCACGCGGGGGCGGCATGCCAGGTTCTCCAAAAAGCGCCTGCTCGGCATCGGTGTGCGCGTCGGCATCTTCCACGGACACGCTCAAGGCTTCCAGCGCATCGAGCGCATCGCTCACGGTCTCCACCCGTTCCTCGGGGCACAACAGGTTCAGCTCGAACATGGGATCAGCCTCCTTGCACGCGATCCATGAAAAAAGCTGGCATCCGTTTCCGGATGCCAGCGGGCAGGTCAGAAGTGCTGGCGATCAGCGCTGGCGCTGCGACAGCCACTCCTCCAGGTAGTGGATGTTGGTGCCGCCCGCTACGAACTTGGCGTCCACCATGAGTTCGCGGTGCAGCGCCACGTTGGTATTGATGCCTTCGATCACCGTTTCCGACAGTGCCGTGCGCATGCGCGCCAGGGCTTGCTCGCGCGTATCGCCGTGCACGATGATCTTGCCGATCATGGAGTCGTAATTCGGCGGCACGTAGTAGTTCGTATAGGCGTGCGAGTCCACGCGCACGCCCGGGCCGCCAGGCGCGTGCCACATCGTGATGCGGCCCGGCGACGGGATGAACTTGTAGGGGTCCTCGGCGTTCACCCGGCATTCGATCGCATGGCCATGGATCTGAACCTGGCGCTGAGTGAACGGCAGTTTTTCGCCTGCAGCCACCATGATTTGCGTGCGCACGATGTCCACGCCCGTGATCCACTCGGTCACCGGGTGCTCCACCTGCACGCGGGTGTTCATCTCGATGAAGTAGAACTCGCCGTTCTCGTACAGGAACTCGAACGTACCCGCACCGCGGTAGCCGATCTTCTTGCAGGCGGCCACGCAGCGTTCGCCAATCTTCTCGATCAGCTTGCGCGGAATACCCGGTGCCGGCGCTTCCTCGATCACCTTCTGGTGGCGACGCTGCATGGAGCAGTCGCGCTCGCCCAAGTACACGGCATTGCGGTACTTGTCGGCCAGTATCTGGATCTCTATATGGCGCGGGTTCTGGAGGAATTTCTCCATGTACACGGCCGGGTTGCCAAAGGCGGCCTGCGCCTCGGCCTTGGTCATCTGCACCGCGTTGACCAGCGCCGCCTCGGTGTGCACCACCCGCATGCCACGGCCGCCACCACCGCCAGCGGCCTTGATGATGACCGGGTAACCGATGCTCTTGGCAATGCGGCGGATCTGCACCGGATCATCCGGCAACTCGCCATCGGAGCCCGGCACGCAGGGTACGCCCGCGCGGATCATGGCCTGCTTGGCCGACACCTTGTCACCCATCATGCGGATGGAGTCGGGCGTCGGGCCGATGAACTGGAACCCGCTCTTTTCCACCCGTTCGGCGAAATCGGCGTTTTCCGACAGGAAGCCATACCCCGGGTGAATGGCCTCGGCGTCCGTCACCTCGGCCGCCGAAATGATGGCAGGCATGTTGAGGTAGGACAGCGGCGAGGGCGCGGGGCCGATGCACACAGCCTCCTCCGCCAGCTTGACATATTTGGCGTCGCGGTCGGCCTCGGAATAGACCATCACGGCCTTCACGCCCAGTTCGTGGCAGGCACGCTGGATTCGCAGGGCAATCTCGCCGCGATTGGCGACCAAAATCTTCTTAAACATGGTTGGCCTCGCGGCTCAAGGCCGCATGCAGACAAAAACCCGCGCCAGCGCCTGGTGCTGCCATGCACGCGCAACGAGCGCATGCGGCGGGGGCTGAAGCGCTCATGCGCGGCTTACTCGATGACGAACAGCGGCTGCCCGTATTCCACCGCCTGCCCGTTCTCACCTAGGATGCGGGTCACCGTGCCGGACTTGTCGGCCTCGATCTCGTTCAGGATCTTCATGGCTTCGACGATGCACACCGTGTCACCTTCCTTGACCTTGCTGCCCACCTCGACAAACGGCTTCGCGCCCGGGCTGGACGCGCGATAGAACGTACCCACCATGGGCGACTTGACGATATGGCCAGAAGGGGCCGCCGCCGCGGGGGCAGGCAATTCGGCGACGGGCGCGGTGGGCGCGGCCGCTACGGGCGCGGCGGCCATGGGGGTTTGGACGGGAGCGGCGACGAACTGCTGCACCACGGCCCCGCCGCTCTTCACGATGCGGACCTTGCCCTCGGCTTCGGTGATCTCGAGTTCAGAAACATTCGACTCGGAGACCAGATCGATGAGGGTCTTGAGTTTTCGCAAATCCATGGGGGCTCCAACGGCTAGAAACGGAATGGGGAGCGAATTTACCCTAATTTCGGACTATTTCACCGAAACGACCCCAATTGCCACCATCTCCATTGAGGAAACACAGACGCTCACCACGTTGTGGACCAGCCTTGGAGATCCTGCGCCGTCAGTTGGCCCATTTTACGCTTCAAAATGCTGCCATTTGCGCCAAACAGTACGGTAAAGGGCAGCCCGCCCTTTTCGTTGCCCAGCCGGCGTGCCAGGTCGGTGCCGCCCAGCCCCCCCAAGGCGATTGGGAAATCGAGAGGCATGCGCTCTAGAAATTTGCGCACGTTGGAAGGCTGATCGATCGCCAAGCCCACAACCTGCCACCCTTTGGCGCGGTGTTCCCCATAAAAGGCATTGAGCAGCGGCAGTTCTTCCACGCACGGGGGGCACCAGGTGGCCCAAAAATTCAACAGCAGGGGGCGACCCCGCAAGGCGGCCATGGACAGCACTTCGCCCGCCGGGCCTTCAAACTGAGCGCCCCAGACGGCGTCGGACACGCCCTCTTGCACCGGGCCCGGCCGCAGCCGCCAGGCCGCCAGCCCCGCGCCCCCCAGGGCGGCAAGGGCACCGGCCCCCACCAGCAGCCAGCGGCGGCGGGGCGGATGGGCGGTCGGCGCTTTTGCGGAATCGGCAGACGCCGAAGAGGAAAGAGTGGGCTCGTTCATGAAGACAGGGTGGAAATAGGCATTTCCTGCAGCAACCGGCGCACGGCTTGCAGATCACCCCGGGGCGCGCGCCCCCGGGCGTCGGGGCGCAGCGCGCCACGCAGGTCGTCCAGGTCATAGATCAGCAGATGCACCCCGATCTCTTCGTGCAACGCGGCGGATCGGCTGCTCAGACTCAAGGCATCGACCGGCTCGCCCCGGAAACCCATGACGGTGCGCGGCTCGTAATTCACATGGTGGTCGATGAGGGCAATCTCGGCCGATTTGGGATCGTCGCAGAACAGCGCCAGGTAGATGTCGGACAGCCGTGTGGCCGTGCCGTGCCAGACCGCACCGCCCAGGTAGGGGCGGAAGTCCTGCATGCGTTGCATCCACACCAGTGCCAATTCGCGCAGCGCCCGCAATTCGGTGGGTTGGGTATCGGCGCAAAACAGGCCGATGTACTCCCGCACGGCGTCCTCGACGAGGTCGTTGTCGGGCAGCGGCGTGCGCTGGGGCAGCCCCAGTTCCTTGACCGCGCGGCGCTTGGCCGCCCCCCATTCCAGCCCCTCCTCGACCACCAGGCGGGCTGCGGCATTGGCGATTTCGATGGCAAGGGCGTTTTGCATGGCGGCACGGTCCAGAACGCAGGACGTCCATTGTCGCCCCAATGCCCCGCAATACCGTTGACGCAACCGTGACGGCGCACCCGCCGCAGGGGCAATGCACCATGCATCCGCCATTTGCTCCTTATTCGATAGCTGTTCGCGCTTTATCAACGGGCGTTAGAACCATTTTTCTCATAAATCCTGGAGGTTCCACCGAGGTCCATAGAATCGGGAGCCATGCATATACACATCCTGGGCATCTGCGGCACGTTCATGGGCGGCCTGGCCGCGCTGGCGCGCGAGGCGGGCCACCGTGTCACCGGCTGCGACGCCGGCGTCTACCCTCCCATGAGCGACCAGTTGCGCGCCTTGGGAATAGAGTTGATCGAAGGCTATGGCGCCGACCAGCTCGCGCTGAAGCCTGACATGTTCGTGGTGGGCAACGTGGTCAGCCGCGCGCGGCTGGCGGACGGCACGCCGAAGTTTCCGCTGATGGAGGCCATCCTCGACGCGGGCGCGCCCTATACCAGCGGGCCGCAATGGCTGGCCGAGCATGTGCTGCAGGGCCGCCATGTGCTGGCCGTCGCCGGCACGCACGGCAAGACGACCACCACGTCCATGCTGGCCTGGATTCTGGAATGCGCGGGCCTGGCGCCCGGCTTCCTGGTGGGCGGTGTGCCGATGAACTTCGGCGTATCCGCGCGTCTGGGCGCACCCGTACGGCCCCTGGCCGGGCCAGGACCGCTCGCCACGGCGCCGCTGTTCGTGATCGAGGCGGATGAGTACGACACCGCGTTCTTCGACAAGCGCAGCAAATTCGTGCACTACCGCCCCCGCACCGCCGTGCTGAACAACCTGGAGTTCGATCACGCCGACATCTTTGACGACCTGGGCCAGATCGAACGGCAGTTCCACCACTTGGTGCGCACGGTGCCGCCCTCGGGCCGCGTGGTGGTCAATGGGCTGGAGGAGAGCCTGGCACGCGTACTGCACGCCGGCTGCTGGAGCGGCGTGGCCAACTTTGGCACCGCGGTGAGCGACTTCGGCGCGCAAGGCGCGCCGCACGATTTCGAGGTGCTGCAGCGGGGCCGCACAGTGGCACGCGTGCAGTGGACGCTGACGGGCGTGCACAACCAGCTCAATGCCCTCGCTGCCATCGCGGCCGCCGAGCATGTGGGCGTGACGCCGGCCCAGGCGGCCGAGGCGCTGGCGCGCTTCGAGAACGTCAAGCGCCGCATGGAGCTGCGCGGCACGGTGCGGGGCATCGCTGTCTATGACGACTTTGCGCACCATCCCACGGCGCTGCGCACCACGCTGGACGGACTGCGCCGGCGCGTGGGCCCCAAGGGCGAAGGCCGCGGGCGCATCCTGGCGGTGTTCGAGCCGCGCAGCAACACCATGAAGCTGGGCACCATGAAGGCGCAGTTGCCCTGGGCGCTGGAGCCGGCCGACCTGGCCTTCTGCCATACCGCCGGCCTGGACTGGGACGCCGCTGCGGCGCTGGCCCCCATGGGTGCGCGCGCGCAGACGGCGGGCGACCTGCCCACGCTCGTGGGCCAGATCCGCGCGGTGGTGCAGCCGGGCGACCACATCGTCTGCATGAGCAACGGCAGCTTTGGCGGAGTGCACGCCCAACTGCTCGCAGAACTATCAAAACAATAGCTGCTATCGCTTGATTAATAAGCGCTAGCAGCCTTTTTGGCTTGAAACTTAGAAGCTGACAGCCATGCCCGGCACGTCCACGCGCACGACGGGCCTGGCAAGCGCAGCGACGGTGGCGCGGGCAAACTGGCCGGACCATGCAGGATCGGCCAGCAGCGTCGCCCCCGCGGCACGGGCCACGGTCAGCACCTTGTCGGCCAGCAGCACCTTGCCGCTGGCGCGCAGCGGTTCGCATTCCAGGCGTAGAAATTCATCGTCCAGCCAGCGGCGTGCGTCCTCGTGCGACAGGGGCTGTCCCCCCTGCGCGTCCAGACGGAATTCCTGATCGGGGCTCAGGGTGACCAATACTTCGCTGTGCATGAGCTGTCTCGCCTTTTGATGGAATAGTGTTGACGGGTGAACGGGACGGCGCGGCCGCGCCATTCCCGTGCCGCGAGCTTACACCGCGCCCGCTTCAGCGCGCGCGCCGCGCTTGCACGGCGGCCGCCAGCTCGGCCAGGCAGGCAACGGAGTCGTCCCATCCCAGGCAGGCGTCGGTGATGCTCTTGCCGTA
Organism: Diaphorobacter sp. ED-3; assembly: GCF_027625375.1. NCBI lineage: Bacteria > Pseudomonadati > Pseudomonadota > Betaproteobacteria > Burkholderiales > Comamonadaceae > Diaphorobacter > Diaphorobacter sp. ED-3. The sequence continues at coordinate 3,495,497 of NZ_CP115182.1, forward strand.
TTCCAGCGCCGTGGCATCGTCCTTGCCCGGCGTGAACTTCTGCGCTCCGGGCTGCAGGTGGCTTTCCACCATCACGCCGAACACGCTGCGCGAGCCGCCTGCGATCTGCGCGGCGATGTCGCGCGCCACATCGCGCTGCTTCTCGTGCTGCTTGCTGCTGTTGGCATGGCTGCAGTCCACCATCAGCGACGCCGGCAGGCCGGCGGCCTCCAGGTCCTTGCAGGCCGCGGCAACGCTGGCTGCGTCGTAGTTGGGCGCCTTGCCGCCGCGCAGGATCACATGGCAATCCTTGTTGCCCGCGGTGTGCACGATGGCCACCTGGCCGTTCTTGTGCACCGACAGGAAGTGGTGGCCGCGGCTGGCGGACTGGATGGCATCGGTGGCGATGCGGATGTTGCCATCGGTGCCGTTCTTGAAGCCGATGGGGGCCGAAATGCCGGAGGCCAGTTCGCGGTGGACCTGGCTTTCGGTGGTGCGCGCGCCGATGGCGCCCCAACTGATCAGGTCGCCGATGTACTGGGGCGAGATCACGTCCAGGAACTCGCTGCCCGCCGGCACGCCCAGGCGGTTGATGTCGATGAGCAGCTGGCGCGCGATGCGCAGGCCCTCGTCGATGCGGTAGCTGCCGTCCAGGTAGGGGTCGTTGATCAGGCCCTTCCAGCCCACGGTGGTGCGGGGCTTCTCGAAGTACACGCGCATCACCACTTCCAGCTGGTCCTTGTACTGCTCACGCACCGCCTTGAGCTTGCGCGCATAGTCCACCGCGGCGTGCGGGTCGTGGATCGAACAGGGGCCGATGATGACGAGCAGCCGGTCGTCCTCGCCGCTCATGATGCGCTGGATGCTGCGGCGTGTGTTGGCAATCAGCGACTCCACCTCCGACCCGCGGATCGGGAAGAAGCGAATCAGGTGGTCTGGAGGAGGAAGCACGGTGATGTCCTTGATGCGTTGGTCGTCGGTTTCGCTGGTTTTCTCGACGTTGGGATACCAGGCATCGCTGCTGGAGACATGGGCGTTCATGGGTGCTTCCTCTCGGGTGTGTGGGGGTGAAGATGGAAAACGGAGAACAGATAACAAAAAACCGCCGGGCTTTTCAGCTTCGGCGGTTTCTTAGAGAAGGGGGCTCAGTCTGGGTGCGCGCGTACCTCTCATCCGCCAGGGACAGAGAACCAAAAGTAAAAGTAAAACGCGCTGTGAACTGACATGCGAACCAATGTAGCACGTATTGCGGCACCGCAACATAGGCACCGTGTTGCCGTCGCGCTACAACCGCTTACGGATGCCGTCCCTCGAACCACCACCGGCGCAGGCGCGCCAGCAGTGGCGCACGCGTTGGGCGCTCCGCGGCAGGCCGGGTGTCGGGCGCCGATCGCTCCATGCAGGGGTCGCCCTGCATATAGATGTCGAGCACCAGCCGCGCCTCTCCCAGCGTGCGCCAGGCCTGCCGCTCGAAAGTACTGAAGCGCTCGGCCTCAGAGGGGCTGCGCTGCTGCAAGGCCTGCTGCCATTGCGCCAGGGCATCGCGCAATTCGCGCAACGCGCGCTGGTAGACACCGAATTCATACAGCGCATGCCAGGCCGACCCCATGCCAGTGAGGTGCAACTGGTGGCGCCTTGCGCAATGCGCCAGCGCCTCTGCGCTGCGCCGCACGGCCTCGGGCCCCAGCTGCCCCCGGCGCGCGCGCGTGGCGGCCTCGATATGCTGGGCCAGCTCGCCCAGGCTGTCGCGCAGCGCACGCGCGTCCTCGTCCGCCTCGCCGCCGTGCGGGTTACGGTCCGGATCGGTGAAAGTCTGCGGGCGGCTGGAGTGTGGCGCGGGCATGGCACACAACCGGCCGCGGCGCTCAGGCCGTGCCGCCCACCGTCAGGCCATCGATGCGCATGGTGGGTTGGCCCACCCCCACGGGCACGCTCTGGCCTTCCTTGCCGCAGGTGCCCACACCGCTGTCCAGGCGCATGTCGTTGCCGATCATGGTCACCTTCTTGAGCGACTCCGGGCCGCTGCCGACGATGGTCGCGCCCTTCACAGGGTACTGGATCTTGCCGTTTTCCACCCAGTAGGCCTCGCTCGCGGAGAACACGAACTTGCCGCTGGTGATGTCCACCTGTCCGCCGCCGAAGTTGGTGGCGTACAGGCCCTTCTTGATGCTGGCGACGATCTCCTGCGGGTCCTTGTCGCCGCCCAGCATGTAGGTATTGGTCATGCGTGGCATGGGGATGTGGGCATAGCTCTCGCGCCGGCCGTTGCCCGTAGGCTTGACACCCATGAGGCGCGCATTCATCGCGTCCTGGATGTAGCCCTTCAATATGCCGTCCTCGATGAGCACGTTGCGCTGCGTGGCGTGACCCTCATCGTCCACGTTGAGCGAGCCGCGGCGGTCGGCCAGCGTGCCATCGTCTAGCACGGTGACGCCCTTGGCCGCCACGCGCTGGCCGATGCGGCCGCTGAAGGCACTCGACCCCTTGCGGTTGAAGTCGCCCTCCAGCCCGTGGCCCACGGCCTCGTGCAGCAGCACACCGGGCCAACCGGGGCCCAGCACCACGGTCATCTCGCCCGCGGGCGCGGGGCGCGACTCCAGGTTGACCAACGCAGCATTCACGGCTTCATGGACATACTGCCCGATCTGCTCGTCGGTGAAATAGGCCAGACCGAAGCGCCCGCCCCCGCCGGCCGAGCCCACCTCGCGGCGGCCGTTCTGCTCGGCGATGACGGTGATCGACAGGCGCACCAGCGGGCGCACATCGGCGGCCATCAGCCCATCGGCACGCGCCACCAGCACCACGTCGTACTCGCTGGCCAGGCCCGCCATGACCTGCACCACGCGCGGGTCCTTGGCGCGGGCACATTGCTCGGCGCGCTCCAGCAGGCGCACCTTGTCGGTGCTGTCCATCGAGGCGATGGGGTCGATGTGCGGGTACAGTGAACGGCTTTTTGCTATCTTCTTGGAAGCTACTCGCGCACGTCCCACCTTATCCGCGGCCGAAATGGTCCGCACGGTACGGGCCGCGTCGAGCAGCGAGGCCTCGGAAATATCATCCGAGTAGGCGAAGGCCGTCTTCTCGCCGCTCACCGCGCGCACGCCCACGCCCTGGTCGATGGAGAACGAGCCCGTCTTGACGATGCCCTCTTCCAGGCTCCAGCCTTCGCTGCGCGTGTACTGGAAGTACAGGTCGGCGTCGTCCACGCGGTGCGCGCGGATCTCCGCCAGGGCGCGGGAGAGGTGGGACTCGTCCAGGCCGAAGGGGGTGAGCAGCAGCTCACGGGCCAGGCCCAGGCGTTCAATGGTGGGTTCGCGGGAAATCATCGGCCGATTGTAGGCAGGCGCCCTAGACCCTGCGTGCACGCAGGTTCCCCCCGCAGCCCCGCTACCGCGCCCGCGGCGGCCCCTGCTCGGGCTGGTGCTGTGCGCGTGCCACCGACATCAGCACCCCCAGCGCAAGCCCCAGCGTGACCATGGCCGTGCCGCCGTAACTGACGAACGGCAGCGGCACCCCCACCACGGGCAGGATGCCGCTGACCATGCCCATGTTCACGAAGGCATAGGTGAAGAAGATCATCGCCACGGCACTCGCCATGAGGCGCCCGAACAGCGTATTGGCGTTGGCCGCAATCGCCAGCCCGCGCCACACCAGCAGCACAAAGCAGACGATCAGGGTGAGGTTGCCCACCAGGCCGAACTCCTCGGAGAACGCGGCGAAGATGAAGTCGGTCGTGCGCTCGGGGATGAACTCCAGGTGCGTCTGCGTGCCGGCCATGAACCCCTTGCCCCACACGCCGCCCGAGCCGATGGCGATCATGCCCTGGATGATGTGAAAGCCCTTGCCCAGCGGATCGCGCGTGGGGTCCAGTAACGTGCAGATGCGCTGTTGCTGATAGTCGTGCAGCACCGGCCAGCGCACGCCCTCGGCGCACAGTTGCGGCTCGAACCAGACGATGAGCGCAATGCCCACCGCGCCCAGCAGCACCGGCGGCACCACCAGCTTCCAGGGCAGGCCCGCAAAGAAAATCACCGACAGCCCCGCGGCCATCACCAGCAGCGAGGTGCCCAGGTCGGGCTGTTTCATGATCAGGCCCACGGGCACCATGAGCAGCGCCCCCGCCACCACGAAGTCCAGCGCACGCAGCTGGCCCTCGCGCTTCTGGAACCACCAGGCCAGCATCAGTGGGGTGGCGATCTTCAGCAGCTCGCTGGGCTGGATCACCACACCCACGTTGATCCAGCGCTGCGCCCCCTTCTTGGTGATGCCGAACAGCGCCACGCCCACCAGCAGCGCCACGCCCAGCGTGTACAACGGCACGGCCAGCATCATCAGCCGCTGCGGCGGCACCTGGGCCACCACGAACAGGATGCCCGCGGCCAGCAGCATGTTGCGGCCATGGTCGTAAAAGCGCGTGCCGTGGTCGAAACCCGACGAATACATGGCCACCAGGCCGATGGAAGACAGCGCCAGCAGCAACGCGATGAGCGGCCAGTCAAAGCCGCGCAGCAGCGGCAGGAGGCGTTGCGGCAGGGAAGGTTTGTCGAAAGCGGCGGCCATGGGGCGCGATTATCGGGCGCCCGGCCAAGCCCCCGGCGTGATTCCAGGACTAGGCATCAGTCGGCCTGGCGAAACGCCAGCACCAACTGGTTGCGCAGCGTGCGCAGCTGCCCCTGCACCTTGTCGTCCACCACCAGGCCGCCAGGGCGCTCATGGTCGGCATAGATGAGAGCAAAGGGACGCTGCTTGATCGACAGCGGCAGCAGCAGAAAGCTGGTGGCATCGAAGCTGCCGAGGAACCATGCCGGCAGACGCGCTCGCACACGCTCCTCGGTAGCGTCGGCAATCAGGGTATCGGCGCCCCGCTGGCACACGGCGGCAAACAGGTCATCCGCGTCCTTCAGGGGCACGGCCAGGGCGCGCACGGCGTCTGCGCTGCCTTCGCCCAGTCCGAAGCGCCCGGTCATGCGCTCGGTCTTGACCTCGCGCAGGCAGAACACGATGCGCCGCGCGCCCAGCGCACGCAGCATGGTTTCCAGCACCATGCGCACGATGTCATTCAGGCGGAAGTCCTCCACCATGGCGTTGCTGACCTCCTGGATGCCAGCGGCCAGCACCTCGGCCGCCTGGCTGACGGAAGGCGCCGCATCAGTGGACGGCGCCAGCGTCAGGGGCAGGGTCTGCAGGGCGTCGTAATGCAGCTCATGGCCCGTGGCCGGGTCGGCCCATACCGGCGGCGCATCCAGGGCGGCGGGCGGAGCCAGCAGGCGCGCCGCGGGCGAGCCCTTGTCCACGCGCAAGTCCAGGGCGTCGGCCATGGCGATGAGCTGCTCGCGTGCCAGCACCGTGGCCTTGACGAACTCCTGCTGCGTCATCGAGAAAGCGACCGCATAGTGCGCCGCCAGCTGCTGCAGGCGGGCGCCCGCGGGTTCCGGCTCATGCTGCAGCATGATGGTGGCCGCCTCGTTCGCGGCACGTCCCACCCAGCGCAACCGCTCCACGCCCTCGGGCGGGCGCTGCGGCGGCCGCCCCTGCGGCGGTCGTATGCAGCGCTGCAGGGAATCGGGCAGGCTCCACACACGCGCCACGCCGACACCCAGGTCTTCCAGGCTCAGTCCCAGCACCTGCAAAGCCGCGGCCTCATCGCCCCCCGACGGCCGGTCAGAGGCCACCAGCGCACCGATCCGGGCCGCCTCCTCCGGGAAATAAAACGAGCACAGCATGCGCCCCAAGCCCTGGAACATCGCGCCGAGAAACGCTTCCTCGCGCTGGTCACTCGGCCCGCACAGCTGCGCCGCCACGGCGCCGGCCATCATGGTGCGCAAGAATTCCTCGCGCATCTGCTTGGCATGCCCCCGGTCCTGCATGTGCTCCAGCAGCACCAGCGACAGCGCCATGTTGCGCACCGCATTGAAGCCCACCAGGCTCACCGCGCGCGAGACCGTGCCGATGCCGCCCCCCAGGTGGGAAAAGGGGGCGCTGTTGACCAATCGCAGCAGCTTGTTGGTGAGGGCAACGCTCTTGAGGATCTCGTTGGTCAGATCAGCAATGCTGTCGTCCTCCGAGTGGGTCATGCGCTGGATGCGCGCCACCGAATCGGACAGCGCCGGAAAGTCACTCTTGTGGCGCATGCGCCGCAGCAGGAAGTCCAGCGCGGCATTGCTTGCCGCGGTAGGGGCGCTCACCGGCGCCGCCCAGGCACGCAAGGCATCGCACATTTCCTGCGCGCTGGCGTAGCGCTCGGCAGGGTCGCGCGCCAGGGCCCGGCGCAGGATGGAGCGCAGGCCATCGTCCACGCCTGCGCCCAGATCGTCGGGCAGCTGCGGCGCGTGCCGGGCGACATGCGCGAGCGCCTGCGCCGGATCGCGCTCAGTAATCAAACGCCTGCCGGTGAGCAGTTCCACGAGCACCAGCGCAGCGGCGTAGATGTCCGACGCGGGCGCGGGCGCCGCGCCCGCCACCGCTTCTGGCGCCAATGTAGGCCGGCGTGCCGCGCGCAACGGGGCCGCCCCCAGGGCTGGCCATGGCCGCGGCGATGCCGAAATCCATGATCCGCGCATGGCGCTGGGCATCCACCATCACGTTCGACGGCTTCAGGTCGCAGTGCACGATGCCGGCCTCATGCGCCGCCTGCAGTCCTTCGAGCACGTCCACCATCAGCTCCACCGCGTCGTGCACCGCACAGCGGCCCTGATGCGCCAGATGCTCGGCCAGCGTGCAGCCTGGCACATATTCGAACACCAGGTCGGGCTGGCCTTCGTGCACGTCGGCCTCGAACACCGGCACGATGCGCGGGTGCGACAGCCGGCCCACATGGCGCGCCTCGCGCAGCCACTGCTCCTGCGCCTGCGCGTCGCCGCCGTCGGCCAGCCACTTGACCGCGACCTCGCGGTGCAGGCGCGTGTCCCGCGCCAGCCACACGGTCGCCTGCGCGCCCCGGCCCAGCACGTGCAGCAACTCGAATCGCCCCAGGCGCTGGCGAGCGGGCATGGCGCCCGCTGCAGCGCCCAGGGTGGCCGGACGGGAAACGGAATCGGGCATGGCGTAAGCTGGCTACAAGATCCACGCATCATCCACCAAAAACCGTTGCCGGACCGGCATTTGCCTTTCGACAGCGCCGACGCTGACAGCCATGCCCACCACCCACCTGCTGTACCTGCACGGCTTTCGCTCCTCGCCCCAGTCCACCAAGGCCCGCCAGGTGGCCGCGCACGTGGCCCAGCACCACCCGGGCGTGACGTTCTGGTGCCCACAGCTGCCCCCTTCGCCGCGCGCGGCGATGGCGCTGGTCGCAGGCGGCATCGCCACCTGGCCGCAGGGACCGCGCATGGCGGTGGTCGGCTCGTCGCTCGGCGGCTACTACGCCAGCTGGGTGGCGCAACAGGCGCGCTGTACCAGCGTGCTGCTCAACCCCGCCGTCCACCCCGCGCGCGACCTGGAACGCTACATCGGCGAGCAGACCGCGTGGCACAACCCCGAAGAGCGGTTCTTCTTCCGCCCCGAGTACATCGCCGAGCTGCAGGCGCTGGACGTGCGCCACCTGCCGCCCGCGGGGCCGGAGCTGCTGATCGCCGCGCAGGGTGACGAACTGCTGGACTGGCGCGAGATGGTCGCGCGCTACCCGCAAGCCACCCAGCGCGTACTGCCCGGCGGCGACCACGCGCTGAGCGACTTCGCCCAGCACCTGCCCGAGGTGCTGGCGTTCTGCAACCTGGCCTGATCAGCGCTCCAGCGGCGGGCCACCGGAAGGCTGGCCGCGCTGCCAGCGCCCGAATTCGTACGGATAGGCGCGGCGGTAGCGGTCGGTGTGCAGCGCCACCTCGTCCTCGCGGCCCAGCAGCCGCGCGCTGGCGATGAGCTTCTCGATCACGCGCGGCTCGGGCGAGTAGTGCAGCAGTTGCAACGCCAGGGCATGCATCTCGGCCGCATTGGCGGGCGTGACCACCGCAGTGGTGAGTTGCGCGAACTGCGCTGGCGCGCGGAAGAACCACACCTGCCGCGCCGCGTCGGCAGCCGTCAGCGCGCGCAGCGCCGCGGGCCGCTCGGCCGTGGGACGGTACAGCGCGCTCACGCGCGCGTAGTCCCGTACCAGCACGAACCCCATGGCCGGTGCCGCCAGCAGTGCCGCGCCCACCACCACCGCACCCACGGGGCGCCAGCGCGCCGCACGCGACAGCCAGGGTGCCAGCAGCACCAGCACGGCCAGTGCGGTGGCCAGCTGGAACGGCCCGTACCACAGCGGGAACTCCAGCAGGCTGTGCACGCCCACAAGGGCCAGCACGCCCCAGGCCAGTTGGCGGTGGGGCTGCGCCTCGCGCCAGGGGCGCGCGCGCAGCGCGGCCCACAGCGGCACGCCGCACAGCAGCAGCGCAGCCGGCAGGCCCAGTTCCACCGCCAGATGCAGCGGCAGGTTGTGGGCGTTGTCCAGCAGCACGCAAAAACGCTCTCCCGCAAACGGGTGGATGTAGTGCGCGTAGTCCAGCTCGCCCCAGCCCCAGCCGGCCCAGGGCCGCTGGGCGATCAGCTCCAGCACGTTGGACCACAGCGTAGCGCGGCCGACGCAGGTCTGGGAGCCATCGGCCATCCGCATGAACAGGCCGTCCATGCGCATGCCCGTCCACCGCAGCAGCAGCTGCGGCAAGCCCCACGCCGCCACCGCATAAACCGCCAGCCCCACGCCGGCCATGCCCAGCGCCAGTGCGCCACTGCTACGCCGCCACACGACGAGCAGCGCCAACACCACCAGCCACTCCAGCGCCCCCGTGCGCGAGGCCGTGGCCGCGCCCGCAGTGGCCAGCAGCACCATGGCCCAGGGCACCGCGACCGCCGCCAGCACCGGCCAGCGCGCGCCGCGCCCTCCCAGCACCGGGTTGCCGTCCACCTGCTCCTGCAGGCGCGCCACCCACCACAGCAGCGCCCACACGCCCAGCGCCAGCAACGTGGCCTGCTGGTTGCGCTGGCGCAAGTTGCCGAAGGCCAGGCCCGGGCTGGAGGCATGCACCCACGGCGCCCACCCCGGGTCGCCCATGAAGAACTGCACCAGGCCGATGGCCGCGGCCACCAGCGCCGCCAGCAGCAGACCCGCCGCCAGATGGGCGCCCAGGCGCGCGGCACTGGGACGCCAGGCGCCGCACCAGGCCAGCGCCGCCAGCAGCCAGGCGCAGGCGCCGCTGGCCAGCAGCGGCCAAAAGTTGGAATACGGAGCCTCGGTAATGCCAAAGACGAAGGGCAGCGCCATCGCCAAAATCGCCAGCGGCGTGAAATCAGGACGCATGGCGGGGCGGTGCTGCAAAGGCGATCGTGGGCGTCATGGTGGCGCCCATCATAGGCGCCGCCATGGCACCAGCCGCACTTCAAGCCAAAAATGCCTCCAGCGCTTTTGCAGCAAGCGCTGGTAGCTATCAAAGGCAGAGCAATGGGTTACCTGGGCGTGCAGGCGGCTGCGCAGCCAGGCGATGAGCGCCGCACGCTCGCCATCGTCCTTCACGCCCGTGTAGCCCATGGACGTGCCCGGCACGGTGGCTGGCGGGTCCATCAGGAAGCGCTGCAGCGTGCGCTCGTCCCAGACGATGCCGCTGGCCTTCATGGCCGGGGAGTAGCCGACGAACCCCGGCGCCGTGCCCGCGCGGCGGCCGAACAGGCCGCAGTGCTGCGGTCCCGTGCGGTGGCCCTCGATGGCGTGGCACCCCGCGCAGCGCGCGTAGATCTGCTGGCCGCGTGCCAGCTGGGCTGCGTCAGGCGCCATGGGCTGGGGCGCGGCCGGCGCTGGCGTTGCCGGTGCGGGCCCGGCGACCGCCATGCCCGCAGCACCAAGCGCCAATCCGCCCACCAATGCCCAGGCCCGCCTGCGCCCACCCGCCTGGACTCGGGTCATGACAGGAACGCCGAGGGCACCGGCGCCTCACCCAGGGCCTGGCGCAGCACGGCCCAGTGCATGGCCTCGTCGCCCAGGATGCTGGCGGCCGCCTGCGCCAGGGCACGGTCGGCAAACAGCGGCACCGCGCCCAGGTAGGCCGACACGGCGCCGCGCTCCAGTCCGGCGGCAAAGCGCAGCACGTCGGCTTCGGCCTTGAGCTTGTCGGTCGGAAAGCCGTACTGCGCCTTGGCCTGCACGGGCTTGCCGCCCATCTTCTGCACGGCGCCGGCGATCGCGTCGGCATGCTCCTTGTGGTGGCCCTGGAATTGCTGCGCCAGCGGCAGCACGCCGGAGGTGAGCAGACCGCTCTCGGCGCCCACCTGGTAGGCGGCCACGGCCTCGTACTCCGCCGCCAGCGCGGTGTTGAGGATGCGTACGTCGGCCTCATGCTGTCGCGCATCGGTCTTGGCAGCGGCGGCCAGCGCGTCGCGCCCACCCAGCAACGCCACGGCCGAGGCCGAGAGCACGGCCGCGCCCAACGTGCGACGGCGCGCTAGCAGCGCAGAAGTAGAAGAAGGAGGCAGGAAGAAGGAAGAGCGGTTCATGGTCATCTCCTTGAAGAAAGGGACAAGGGCCGCGCCGGCGGCGCGGGTAATCGGCGCGGCGCACAGCGGCGCGCAGGCCATAGGCGTGGGCGGGGTGGCGCCGGCCCGTCAGGCCAGCAGCCCGCGCCGCGCCAGTGCGTCCAGCACCTGCTGCACGACCTGGTCGCAGCGCGCGCCCGCAAACGGAAAGACGCTGTCGGCGCAGGCTTCCACCCGCGCGCCCAGCGCGTCGCGCAACATGGCGCGCGAACGCAGGTAGCGGGTGCGCACCAGCTCTTCGCTGATGTCCAGGCAGAAGGCCGCCTCCTGCACGCTCATCTCCTGCACGGCACGCAGGAGGAACACGCTGCGGTACAGCGGCGGCAGGCTGTGCACGGCCGACTCCAGCAGGGCGCGCAACTGGGCACGCGCAAGTGCCTGGTCGGGCGCGTCGTCGGGCGGGGCGGAATAGGACATGGCATCCTCCGGCTGCGGCTCCTGGTCGCTGGCCTGCGCGGGGTCGATGGCCACGCTGCGCGCACGCCGGCGCAAGACGTCCAAGGCCGTGCGCAGGCAGATGCGCGCCAGCCAGGTGCCCAGCGCGGCATCGCCGCGGAAGGCCCGCAGCCGCGTGAAGGCGCGCAAATAGGCCTCCTGCACCACGTCCTGCGCCTCGGCGTCGTCATGCACCACGCCGCGCGCGGCGCGAAACATCAGCCGGTTGTGGCGCCGCATGATGGCGGCGAAGGCTCCCGCCTCGCCGGCGAGGGCGCGCGTCACCAAGGCCGCGTCCGCCGCACGGTCGGTGGTGGGGATGGCAGTGGCAACCGCCGCCTGCGGCAGGTCCTCGGATGGGTGCATGGCTCGCCTCGCTTTCGTTGAGACCCTTTGCCCATTGGACGCACGCCGAAGGCCTGGCGTGACAAACACCCGCAATCACCTGCCACGAACAGGGGCGCTGCCCGCCGCCATGGGAAAATCGCGCCCCTATGCATGCACTGTTCGACGAAGCCGGCAAGTTCCTGGCCGGCCGCATCCTCTCCGAAGCCGAAAGCTCGGCACAGATTGAGCTCGACTCGGGTAAACGCGTCAAGGTCAAGGCCGCCAACATCCTGTTGAAGTTCGACAAGCCCGCCCCGGCCGAGCTGCTGGCGCAGGCGCGCGAGATCGCCGCCGGCGTGGAGCTTCCGCTGGCCTGGGAGTTCGCGCCCGAGGAGGAGTTCGGCTTCGCCGAGTTGGCGCGCGACTATTTTTCTGCCCAGGCGCCAGTGACCGAGCAAGCCGGCATGCTGGTGGCGCTGTTCGAGGCGCCGCACTACTTCCGCCGCGCGGGCAAGGGGCGTTTTCGCAAGGCGTCGGCCGAGGTGCTGCAGCAGGCCCTCGCCGCCATCGAGAAGAAAAAGCAGATTCAGGCGCAGATCGACGCCTGGGCCGCCGAACTCGTCGCCGGCACCTGCCCGCAACCCGTGCGCGAGCAGCTCTACAAAATTCTGTTCCGCCCCGACAAGAACGCGCCCGAGTACAAGGCCGTGGTCGAGGCCAGCCGCAGCGCGCAGAAGGCTCCGCTGGACCTGTTGCAGGCCGCGGGTGCGATCGACTCCAGCTACCAGTTCCACTGGAAGCGCTTCTTGTTCGACAACTTCCCCAAGGGCACGGGCTTTCCCCAGCTGGCGGCACCCCAGCCGCCGGCCGACCTGCCGCTGGCGGATGTACAGGCCTATTCCATCGACGATTCGGCCACCACCGAGATCGACGACGCCCTGTCGGTGCAGGGCCTGGGCACCGGCACCGTGACGCTGGGCATCCACATTGCCGCGCCGGGCCTGGCGATCCAGCCCGGGGGCGACCTGGACAAGCTGGGGCGCACACGCCTGTCCACCGTCTACATGCCGGGCTACAAGATCACCATGCTGCCCGACGAGGTGGTGCAGATCTACACGCTGGACGAGGGGCGCGCCAACCCGGCCGTGTCGCTGTATGTGACGATCGACGAGGCCACGCTGGCCATCACCGCCACCGAGACGCGCCTGGAGCGCGTGCCCGTGACGGTGAACCTGCGCCACGACCAGCTGGACCACATCGTGACGGAAGAGTGGTTGGCCGACCCAACCATTCAACATGAAAACACGCCACAGGCCTTGCTGGATCTGCGCGAGCAGCTCTCCTTTTTGCACCGACTGGCCAAGCAGCTCAAGGCCCAGCGCGAAGTCGTGCGCGGCAAGCCCGAAACCTTCAACCGCCCCGACTACACCTTCCGCCTCGCCGGCAACGACGGCGCCGAGCCCAACGGCAGCGAAACGGTGGACATCACCACCCGCAAGCGCGGCGCGCCGCTGGACCTGATCGTGGCCGAGGCCGCCATCGTCGCCAACAGCACCTGGGGCAACATGCTGGCCGAGCACGGCGTGCCCGGCATCTACCGCAGCCAGGCGAGCCTGGCGCCCGGTGTGAAGGTGCGCATGTCCACCAAGGCGCTGCCGCACGCCGGCATCGGCGTGAAGAGCTACGCCTGGGCCACCTCGCCGCTTCGCCGCTACGTGGACCTGGTGAACCAGTGGCAGATCATTGCCTGCGCGCGCCACGGCAAGACCGCTGCACTGGCCGCACCGTTCAAGCCCAAGGACGCGGAGCTGTTCTCCATCATCAGCAGCTTCGATGCCGCCTACAGCGCCTACAACGGCTACCAGGCCGGCATGGAGCGCTTCTGGACGCTCAAGTACCTGCAGCAGAACCAGATCACCGAGCTGGAAGCCACCGTGTTCAAGGAAGGGCCGAACGGCAGCTTCCTGGTGCGCGCCGACACCCTGCCACTGGTGCTGCCCGTGCTGGGCGCGCAGCAGCTGCCGCGCGGCGCACGCGTGCGCGTCAAGCTCGGCGAGATCGACGAGATCACGCTGGACGTGGCGGGCACCCTGGTGGCGCGCCTGGACGACCCGCTGGATGCCAGCGACGACGGCCCGGTGGACGAGGACGAGGGCGACGAGGAGGCCGTGGCCGGCCCGATCGCCATCGCGGTCGATGTCAACGAGGCCGAGGGCGAGGGCACCGGCGGCACCGCTGATAATCGGGCGCCGTGACAACCGCTCCCTTGCTCCACCGCCATGCAGCGCGCCGCCCCACAGGGGCGCCGCGGCCTGCAGTGATGGCGGCCCGACGATGAAAATCTCCACCCTGCTTCAACGCCTGACGACGCTGCAGATCGCGCTGGGCGTCTCCATCGCCGTGCATGCCGCACTGCTCACGGTGCGCTTCGTGGACCCCGAGAGCTTCAACCGCGTGTTCCAGGACACGCCGCTGGAGGTGATCCTGGTCAACGCGCAGTCCAACGAGCGCCCCGACAAGGCGCAGGCCATCGCGCAGGCGTCGCTGGCCGGTGGCGGCGAGGCCGCCAAGGGACGCGCCACCAGCCCCCTGCCTTACTCGGCCCTCACCACGATCGGCGACGACCTGGAGGAAGCCCAGCGCAAGATGGACCAGATGCTGGAGCAGCAGACCCAGATGCTGGCCCAGCTGCGCAAGCAGCTCGCCGTGCTGCCCGAGCCCGACCCGCGCAAGCCCAGCCAGAGCACCGACAGCCAGGCCCAGGAAGAAAAGCGCCGCCAGTTGGTGAAGCTGCTGGCCGAGATCGAAAAGCGCATCAACGAGGAAAACGCCCGCCCGCGCAAGCGCTACATCAGCCCCGCCACGCGCGAGGAGGTGTACGCCGTGTACTACGACGCGCTGCGCCGCAAGGTCGAGGACAAGGGCACGCAGAACTTCCCCGAGCAGGGCGGCAAGAAGCTCTACGGCGAGCTGATCATGATCCTGACAGTGAACCATGACGGCCGCGTGCTGGCCACCGAGGTGGTGCAGGGCTCGGGCAACCGCCTGCTGGACCGCCGCGCCGAGGCCATCGCCCGCGCCGCGGGGCCCTTTGGCCACTTCGGCCCGGCGATGCGCGCCAAGGCCGATCAGATCGCCGTGGTCTCGCGCTTCAAGTTCACGCGCGACCAGACCCTGGAAACCGACCTGCGCTGATGACCGCCGCCGCCGACCTCTACTGCGTGATGGGCAATCCCATCGCCCATAGCCGCTCGCCGTGGATCCACGCGCGCTTTGCCCAACTGACGGGCCAGTCGCTGCACTACGAGCGCCGCCTGGTTCCGCTGGACGGCTTCGCCCAGGCGCTGCAGAGCTTCGCCGCCGAAGGCGGGCGCGGCTGCAACATCACCGTGCCGTTCAAGCTGGAGGCCGCGCAGCTGGCCACCACGCGCAGCGAGCGCGTGCAGCTGGCCGGCGCGGCCAATACCCTCGTGTTCGACGGCGGCAGCATCCATGCCGACAACACCGACGGCCTGGGCCTGGTGGCCGACATCACGCAAGGCGCGGGCGCTCCACTCGCCGGGCGCGACGTGTTGCTGGTGGGCGCGGGCGGCGCGGCCGCCGGCGTGCTGGGCCCGCTGCTGCGGCAGCACCCCCGGCGCATCGCCGTCGTGAACCGCACGCCCGCGCGCGCCCAGGCACTGGTGGACAGCCACGCCGCGCTCGCAGCGCTACAAAAAACAGAGCTACTGGCGCTGGACATGCAAGCGCCAGGGGCCGATTTCGATGTGATCATCAACGCCACGGCCAGCAGCCTGGAAGGCGGCCCGGTGCCCGTGCCCGCCAGCGTGCTGCGCCCCGGGAGCCTGGCCTACGACATGATGTACGGCCCCGCGGCGCAGCCCTTTCTGGACTGGGCCACGGCCCACGGCGCCACCGCGCGCGACGGGCTGGGCATGCTGGTGGAGCAGGCGGCCGAGGCGTTCCTGCTCTGGCGCGGCGTGCGCCCGCCGTCGGCCCCGGTGCTGCAGGAGCTGCGCGCGGCCATCGCCGCGGGGGCCTGAGGCATGCGGGGCGCACTGCGCTGGTGCATGCTGGTGCTGCTGGCACTGCTGGCGCTGCAGCTGTTCTTCGTAGCGCGCATCGCGGCCATGGCGGTGATCGACCCGGAATCCACCACCTTCCAGCGGTCCGAGGCCTGGGCGCAATGGTCCCAAGGCAGCGGCATGCGCTGGCGCCAGCAGTGGGTGCCGTACGCACAGATATCCGACCACCTCAAGCGCGCGGTGGTCGCATCGGAGGACGACAACTTCGTCAACCACGACGGCGTGGACTGGGATGCCATCGAAAAGGCCTGGGAGCGCAATGCGCGCATCGAGGCGCAGCTGGCCGCCCGGCCGTCGGCCACGGGCCGCGCGCCCAAGATCCGCGGCGGCTCCACCATCACCCAGCAACTGGCCAAGAACCTGCTGCTGTCGGGCGAGCGCAACCTGGTGCGCAAGGGGCAGGAATTCGTGCTCTCCCTGGCGCTGGAGCAACTCCTGCCCAAGCAGCGCATCCTGGAGATCTACCTGAACAACGTGGAATGGGGGGCAGGCGTGTTCGGCGCCGAGGCCGCCGCGCAGCGCTACTTCGGCAAGAGCGCGCGCCAGCTCACCGCGCCCGAGGCCGCGCGCCTGGCCGTGATGCTGCCGGCGCCCAAACGCTTCGAGAAGGCGCCCGGCTCGGCCTACCTGGCCGGGCGCACGCGCGCGCTGCTGGCGCGCATGGGGCGCAGCGAGTTGCCCTGAACCACATGTCATTCATACAAGCAAAATCGGCCTAAAAACCAATAGCAGCAAGCGCGAACAGCTATAAATTTAATAGTCCATGAGAATCCTTGGCATCGACCCCGGACTGCAGACCACGGGCTTCGGCGTGGTGGACGTGGACGGCCATCGCCTGCGCTACGTGGCCAGCGGCACCGTCCGCACCACGGGGCGCGCCACGGGCCTCGCGCTGGGGGATCTGCCGGGCCGCCTCAAGGTGCTGTTCGACGGCGTGAGCGAGGTGGCAGCGCGCTACCAGCCCAGCACGGCGGCGGTGGAAATCATCTTCGTCAACGTCAACCCGCAGTCCACGCTGCTGCTGGGCCAGGCGCGCGGCGCGGCGCTCACCGCGCTGGTGAATGCCAACCTGCCCGTGGCCGAATACACCGCGCTGCAGATGAAGAAGGCCGTGGTAGGCCACGGCCGCGCGGCCAAGTCGCAGGTGCAGGAGATGGTGCGCCGCCTGCTGGAATTGCCCGGCCTGCCGGGCACCGATGCCGCCGACGCCCTGGGCCTGGCCATCACCCACGCGCATGCCGGGGCGGCCATGGCCCGCGTGGGCGAGGTCGCGCAGCTCACGCGGCGCCAGCACGCCATGTACAAGGCCGGGCGCAGTTACTGAACGACTGAACGCGGCCCTTGCCTCTGGGGCCTTTCCCTACGCAGCAAGCGCGGGCAAGCCAACGTCCTTCTCCGCCATTTCCCGCCCGGCGGTTGCGCGCGCCAACGCCACGGCCCCCGGCTGCGGCGCGCCGCCCTGCAGCTTGAAGCGGCTGACCGCCTCGGTCAGTCGGCCCGCCTGGTCGCGCAGCGACTGCGACGCGGCTGCGGACTCTTCCACCAGCGCGGCGTTCTGCTGCGTCATCTGATCCAGGTGGCTGACCGATTGGCCTACCTGGCCAATGCTGCCCGCCTGCTCGGCGGCCGCGCTGGTGATCTCGGCCACGATGTCGGAAACCCGGCGCACGCTGGCCACGATCTCGGTCATGGTCTCGCCCGCCTGCGCCACCAGGCGCGAGCCGCCCTCCACCCGCTCGACGGAGGCGCCGATCAGCGCCTTGATTTCCTTGGCGGCGTCGGCGCTGCGTTGCGCCAGGCTGCGCACCTCGCTGGCCACGACGGCAAAGCCCCGGCCCTGTTCACCGGCGCGCGCGGCCTCCACGGCGGCATTGAGTGCCAGGATGTTGGTCTGGAACGCGATGGAGTCGATCACGCCCGTGATGTCGCCGATGCGCCGCGAGCTGTCGGAAATCTCGCCCATCGTCTGCACCACCTGCGCAACCACCGCGCCGCCGCGCACCGCCACCTCGGCCGCGTTGGCCGCGAGCCCGCTGGCCTGGCGGGACGATTCGGCACTGTGCTGCACCGTGCCGGTGAGCAACTCCATGGACGAGGCGGTCTGCTGCAGGCTGGCGGCGGTCTGCTCGGTGCGCTGGCTCAGGTCCTGGTTGCCCAGGGCGATCTCGCACTGGCCGTGGCGATGCTGCCCGCAGCCTGCTGCACCTGGCCCACCAGGGTGCGCAGCGCATCCTGCATGCGGCCCATGGCAGCGACGAGGCTGCCGATCTCGTCACGCTGGCGGGACTGCACCGCATGCGACAGGTCGCCCGCGGCAATGCGCTCGGCCAGCGCGCGCGCCTGCTCCAGCGATTGCGTGATGGAACGCACGCTGAACAACGTCAGCGGCACCAGCACCGCCAACCCCAACAGCACGGCTGCAGCAATCAGCATGGACATGGTGGCGGTGCGCTGGTCCAGGGCGGCGCGCGCCTCTTCCATGTGGCCGCGCGCCTGCGTGGCCAGGCTGGCCAGCAGGGCATCGGTGGTGTCCATGTGGGCCTTGAAACGCTCGGCATACGCCCCCGCGCCCGCGCCATCAAGCAGGGCGCGCTCGATCTGGTCGAAGATCGGCACGAGCCCGCCTTCGTACTGCCCGACCTCGGCCAGCGCTTTGTCCAGTGCGCCGGTGAATTCCACGTTGCCGGCCTGCACCTCGCGCACCTGCGCCATGCTCTTGCGCAGCGCATCCAATTGGCGGCTCCAGCCCTCACGCAGCGCCTGCACCTCCACGGCGTTGTTGAAGTTGATGATGATGTCCTTCTCGGCGCGGCGCAGGTGCCCCAAGCCGGTGCGAAGTTCGGCCATGTCGGTGAGCGTCTGCACCTGGCGCGCGAACAGCTCTTGCAGCGTGCTGCGCGAGCGG
The DNA here is from genome assembly GCF_027625375.1 of Diaphorobacter sp. ED-3. Classification (NCBI taxonomy): domain Bacteria; kingdom Pseudomonadati; phylum Pseudomonadota; class Betaproteobacteria; order Burkholderiales; family Comamonadaceae; genus Diaphorobacter; species Diaphorobacter sp. ED-3. Next base: position 3,513,728 of record NZ_CP115182.1, read on the forward strand.
TCGAGCGCAACGTAGCCCAGAGCGCCCACTGCAGTCAGCAGGACCAGGGAAAAAGTCGTGGCGAAATACAGCCGCGCGCGAATGGAAAGCTGCCCCAGAACCCTCATGGCATTCCTTTGCTGAACATGATGACCGGCGTGTGCAAGTTCCACGCCATGGCAGAGATACCGCCTCGTGGGCGGACCGGAATGCAACTGTATGTTGCAAGCGCTCAATCCCAAGGCAGGGTAATCACGGTCCCGTTGTCTCTGGTGAGATGGGGCTTAGGCAGCGCGGCAAGGCATGCCTAGAAAACATATTGTCACAATCTTTGTCCATAGTGCGGTTCGGCCCTAAGGCTTTGGTCACCCCGAACACGCGCATGTCCTTCTCTTCTTCCCCTACCCGCTCTCTTTCCATCGGCCCGCTGGGTCGCCGGCTGCTGGGCCTGTTCATGACGGTGCTGGCGCTGAGTCTGGTCGGCTCGGCCATCGGCGTGTGGTCGCTGCGGCACATCGGCCAGTCGACGGACGACATGGTTCAGCACAGCGTGGCCAACGAACGACTGGTGGCCGACGCCTATCGGCTGCAGGCCATCAATGCCGAGCGCTACAAGGCCGTGGCCTTGAGTTCAGAACCCGAGGTGGGGCAAGCCATCGGCGCCGACATTGCCGCTACGCAGCAGCAGTACGACAGGCTGGTAGCCACCCTGGCGCAGCGGCTGGCCGGCACAGCCGACGAGGAACTGCTGTCCCGCGTGAAGGCGCGGGCCGCCGACTTCCACGAGGCCCAGGCCGCACTGGTGCAGGCACGCGACTTCGGCCTCACGTCACGCATTCAGCAGGTGTATGGCGAACGCTTCCTGCCCGCGTCCCAGGCATTGCTGGGGTCGCTGGATGCGCTCACGCAGTCGCAGCGCCAGTCCATCGACACGGCCGCCCTGGCCGTGGGCGGCTGGAGCCAGCAGGCGCGCTGGTCGCTGCTGGCGTTCGGCAGCCTGTCCCTGGTGCTGGGCACCCTGCTCGCGCTGTGGCTGGTGCGCAGCATCACGCAGCCCATTGCACTGGCCAGCGACACCGCGCAGCGTGTTGCGGGGCTGGACCTGCGCCAGGACATCGTGGGCCACGACCGGGATGAAACCGGGCACATGCTAACGTCCCTGTCGGTCATGCAGTCCGCGCTGCGCAGCCTTGCCGGACAGGTGAGCACCTCCGTGCACAGCCTGCACACGGCTTCGTCCGAGATGGCCAACGGCAACGCCCACCTGTCCACCCGCACCGAGGAGGCCGCAGCCAGCCTGCAGGAAACGGCCGCCGCGCTGGAGCATGTGACACGCGCCGTTCAACAATCGGCCGAGACCGCCGAGCATGCCGAGGCACGCGCCGCACAGGCGGCAGCCACCGCGCACGAAGGCAGCAACGTGGTGACGCGCATGGAGCAGACCATGCAGCAAGTGGCCCACAGCGCGCACCAGATCGGCGACATCACGGGCATGATCGACTCGATCGCGTTCCAGACCAACATCCTGGCGTTGAACGCCGCGGTGGAAGCCGCACGTGCCGGTGAACAGGGCCGCGGTTTCGCGGTGGTGGCCAGCGAAGTGCGCAGCCTGGCGAACCGCTCGGCCGAGGCCGCGCGCGAGATCAAGGCATTGATCCAGGCATCCGTGCAGCAGGTGGATGCCGGCGCCACCCTGGCCGCTGATGCGGGGCGAACCATGGCGCAGGTGGTGGCGGCCATCCAGGACGCCGCGCGCACGATGGCCGACATACGCTCCAGCCACCATGCGCAGCAGCAGGACATCCTCTCCATCCACTCGGCCCTGTCGCGGCTGGACCAGATGACCCAGCAGAACGCGGCCCTCGTGGAAGAGTCCGCGGCCGCCACCGAGAGCTTGCGCGGCCAGGCCCATGAGCTGGCGGCGCAGGTCAGCCGCTTTCGCCTGCCGGGTGAACTGGCGCACGCACTGCCGTCGCCCATGCCCACCCGGCTGCTGGCCGCGGCCTGATACGGCCACTTGGAGCCGGCCTGGCATGGCAGGCCGGCGGCTTTGCGCGGGTCAGTCGGCGCGGTGGATGGGCACGTAGAGCTCGCCGCCCGTGCGGTTGAACTCCTCGGCCTTGGACTGCAGGCCCTGTTGGGCGAATTCGCGCACTTCCTGCGTGATCTTCATCGAGCAGAACTTCGGCCCGCACATGGAGCAGAAGTGCGCCACCTTGGCGCTGTCCTTGGGCAGGGTCTCGTCGTGGTATTCCTTGGCCGTATCGGGGTCCAGGCCCAGGTTGAACTGGTCCTGCCAGCGGAAGTCGAACCGCGCCTGGCTGAGCGCATCGTCACGCGCGCGGGCGCCCGGGTGGCCCTTGGCCACGTCGGCCGCGTGCGCGGCAATCTTGTAGGCAATGATGCCCTGCTTGACATCGTCGCGGTCGGGCAGGCCCAGGTGCTCCTTCGGGGTCACGTAGCACAGCATGGCCGTGCCCATCCAGCCGATCATGGCGGCACCGATGGCGCTGGCGATGTGGTCGTAGCCGGGGGCGATGTCGATGGTCAGCGGGCCCAGGGTGTAGAACGGCGCCTCGTGGCAGGTCTTGAGCTGCTCCGTCATGTTGGCCTGGATCATGTGCATGGGCACGTGGCCGGGGCCTTCGATCATGGTCTGCACGTCGTGCTTCCAGGCAATCTGCGTCAGCTCGCCCAGCGTGTGCAGCTCGGCAAACTGGGCTTCGTCGTTGGCGTCCGAGGCGCAGCCGGGGCGCAGGCCATCGCCCAGGCTGAACGACACGTCGTACGCCTTCATGATGTCGCAGATGTCCTCGAAGTGCGTGTAGAGGAAGCTCTCCTTGTGGTGCGCCATGCACCACTTGGCCATGATGGAGCCGCCACGGGACACGATGCCCGTGCGGCGCGCGGCGGTGAGCTGGATGTAGGCCAGGCGCACGCCCGCGTGGATGGTGAAATAGTCCACGCCCTGCTCGGCCTGCTCGACCAGCGTGTCGCGGAAGATCTCCCAGGTCAGGTCCTCGGCAATGCCGCCGACCTTTTCCAGCGCCTGGTAGATAGGCACCGTGCCGATGGGCACGGGCGAGTTGCGCACGATCCAGTCGCGCGTGGTGTGGATGTTCTTGCCGGTGGACAAGTCCATCACGTTGTCGGCGCCCCAGCGGATGGCCCAGACGAGCTTCTCCACCTCTTCCTCGATGCTCGACGTGACGGCGGAGTTGCCGATGTTGGCGTTGATCTTCACCTTGAAGTTGCGCCCGATGGCCATGGGCTCCACTTCGGGGTGGTTGATGTTGGCGGGAATGATGGCGCGGCCACGGGCGACCTCGTCGCGCACGAACTCGGGCGTGATGATTTTCGGGATGCTCGCACCCAGCGGGTTGCCGGCCAGGCGCTGCTCGCGCGCGGCGTCCTGCATGTATTGCTGCATCCACTCACGGCGACCGTTCTCGCGCAAGGCCACGTATTCCATCTCGGGAGTGACGATGCCCTTCTTCGCGTAGTGCATCTGCGTGACGTTGGCGCCGCTCCTGGCGCGCAGCGGCTGGCGCTGCAGCGCCGCAGCCTCGGCGCGCAGCTGGGCCAGGCGGTCGCCATCCTCGGCCTTCTGGCCGTCGTCCAGCGCCTTGCGCACGCGACCCTCATAGCCCTCGGTGTCACCGCGCGCGGCAATCCATTCGCCCCGCACGCTCGCAAGGCCCTTGCGCACGTCGATCTGCACGGCAGGATCGGTATAGGGGCCGGACGTGTCGTACACGCTCACCACTTCGCCGTTGGTGAGCTGAATGTCGCGCACCGGCACGCGCAGCCCGGGCTGGCTGCCGGCGAGGTAGGACTTGGTGGAAGCGGGAAAGGGTTCGCGCGTGAGCGCAAGCAGGCTGGCGAACTTGTCGGGGGCATTCATGGCGGGCAGCTCCTTCATCGGCGGGATGGATGGAATTGCTCCGCTATCGATCGGATGGACGGACGGAGCACGACCCTTCTTGCGGGTGTACCCGTTCCCCCCTATCCGACTGCAGCTCTTCTTACGCTGGCATGAACCAGATCAAGTTCGCGGTTCCGGCGGTCAGGTCCGCCATCTCAGCACGCCGTTACGTGCACCCCGGAGCGGGGCCGAGTATAGGCGACTTGACCGCCAGCAAGGTGCCTTACAGCAGACGCTCGAGGATCAGCACCAGGAAGAACATGGACGCCGCGATCACGGTCCATTTGACGATGACCAGTCCAAAACGCTTGTAGCGCTGCTGTCCCGTAGCGGCAAAAAAGGCAAACGACACGCCGGCAGCCAGCAGCAGCAGAAGGACAGCCCATCGGAAGATCAACATGCACGCGTCCCCCGTCCATTACCAGGCACGCACCGGCTGTGTGAAACCTGCGGGCGCCTGGCGCTCATTCTCGAAGGTCACGATCTCCCACGCATCCTCGTGGGCCAGCAGTTCGCGCAACAGCAGGTTGTTCATGGCGTGGCCCGAGCGGAAGGCGCTATAGGCCGCCAGCAGCGGCTTGCCAACGAGGTACAGGTCACCCATGGCATCGAGGATCTTGTGGCGGGCGAACTCGGCGTCGTAGCGCAGACCATCGGCGTTGAGCACCTTGTAGTCGTCCATGACGATGGCGTTGTCCAGCCCGCCACCCAGCGCCAGGCCGCTGGAGCGCAGCATCTCCACGTCCTTCGTGAAGCCGAAGGTGCGGGCGCGCGCAATGTCGCGCGCGTAGTTGCCTTCGCCCAGATCGAACTCCGCGCTCTGCCCGGTGGAGTCCACGGCGGGGTGGGCGAAGTCGATGTCGAAGCGCAGCTTGAAGCCATGGTAGGGCTCCAGCCGCGCCCACTTGAGCTGCTGGCCCGTGCCTTCACGCACTTCCACGGGGCGCTTGACCCGTATGAAGCGCTTGGGCGCGTTCTGCAACTCCACCCCCGCGCTTTGCAGCAGGAACACGAAGGAAGCGGACGATCCGTCGAGGATCGGCACCTCCTCCGCCGTGATGTCGATGTAGAGGTTGTCCAGCCCCAGCCCTGCGCAGGCCGACATGAGGTGCTCCACGGTATGCACCTTCGCACCGCCGGCGCCAATGGTCGAGGCCATGCGCGTATCCACGACGGCCGTGGCGGTAATGGGAATGTCCACCGGCTCCGGCAGATCCACGCGGCGGAACACGATCCCCGTGTCCGGCTGTGCCGGGCGCAACGTCAACTCGACCCGCTGGCCGCTGTGCAGGCCTACGCCCACGGCGCGGGTCAGGGTCTTGATGGTGCGTTGCTGAAGCATCCGCCGATTCTAGGCCGCCAGACACGGGCCGGCAGTACCCCTTTTCTATGACGTTGATAGCAGCGAAACGTTCTGCCGCCTGCGCTGCGCGTCGATCTGCAGAAGCGCTGACATACGGACAACGAGCGCGTCGCCGAACAAAATTGGAACAAATGAGGTAATTATGTTAATAAATGTTTACAAAACTCGCCATTTTGGCGAATTTCGGAGAAAGCCCCCCATGACCAAGCTCAGCCTCAAGATGAAGATTCTTGCCATGCTGGGAACGGCGCTGCTCGCGCTGATCGTGATGTCGACCCTGTCGTTGCTGCAGGAGCGCAAGCTCATCATCGACGCCCGCAAGGAAACCCTGACCACCGCCGTGCAGACGGCGCACAGCATCGTCGCCGCTTACAAGGAAGCGGCCGACAAGGGCGCGATGAGCGTAGAGGACGCGCAGAAGGCCGCCAAGGAATCCCTGCGCCTGTCGCGCTACGGCGGTGCGGAAGGCAAGACCGAGTATTTCTACATCTGGACCATGGACAGCCGCGGCGTGATGCACCCCATCAAGCCCGAGTGGGAAGGCCAGGACATGGCCGGCAAGCTCAAGGACGGCGATGGCAACGACCTGCTCAAGCAGATCACGGACGCACTGCAGCGCAGCAAGGATGGCAAGGCGTATGTCTCTGCCAGGTTCATGCGCCCTGGCGAGCAGACGCTCGCACCCAAGCTGCAATACGCCGTGCGCATCGATGGATGGAACTGGATGGTGGGCTCCGGCCTGTACACCGACGATATCAATGCCGCAGTGCGCCAGGCGCTGCTGACCGACCTGCTGGTGGTCGCGCTCGTCACCCTTGCCGTGGGAGTGGTCGGTTTTGCGGTGTTCCGCTCGGTGGTGCGCCAGATCGGCGGCGAACCTGCCCACGCCATGAGCGTCATGTCGGAAGTCGCGCAGGGCCATCTGGACACCGCCATCCCTCCCGCGCCCGCAGGATCGCTGATGGATGGGCTGTCGCAGATGGTGGCCTCGCTGCGCCGCCTCGTGGTTGAGGTGCGCAGCGCCTCAGACAGCATTGCCACCGCGGCCAGTGAGATCGCGCAGGGCAACAACGACCTGGCCCATCGCACCGAGGACACGGCCAGCAACCTGCAGGCCACGGCCAGCAGCATGGAAGAGCTCTCCAGCACGGTGCGCCAGACCTCCGACGCCACCCAGACCGCCAACCAATTGGCCGCATCGGCCGCGCAGGTGGCGGCACGCGGCGGGGACGTGGTATCCCAGGTGGTGAGCACCATGGAAGGCATCAACGCCAGCAGCGGCAAGATCAGCGACATCATCGGCGTGATCGACGGTATCGCCTTCCAGACCAACATCCTGGCGCTCAACGCTGCCGTGGAGGCCGCGCGCGCCGGCGAACAAGGCCGGGGCTTTGCCGTGGTGGCCGGAGAAGTCCGCACACTCGCGCAGCGCAGTGCGCAAGCCGCCAAGGAAATCAAGGCGTTGATCAACGATTCGGTGGAAAAGGTCCGCTCCGGCACGACACTGGTGGACAGCGCCGGCAGCACCATGACCGAGATCGTCAGCAGCGTTCAGCGGGTGACGGACATCATTGGCGAAGTGCGCGCCGCCACCTCCGAGCAAAGCCAGGGCATTGCCCAGGTCAGCACCGCCATGCACCAGCTTGACCAGATGACGCAGCAGAACTCCGCGCTGGTGGAGGAATCCACCGCCGCGGCGGCCAGCCTGCGCGAGCAGGCCATGAAGCTGACGGACGTGGTGGCGCTGTTCCGCGTGCAGGCAGGCGAGGTACAGCGGCCCCGCCCCGCCACGGCGCCCACGCGTGCTGCACCCCCCGCGGCGCGCCCGGCCGCAAGCGCACCTCGCACTCTGTCCACTCCCGCGGCACCCGCGCTACAGGCCAAGCCCGCCAAGGCGCCCGGCGCCGGCCCGGACGACGGCGACTGGGAATCGTTCTGACGCCGATCCGTGCGGCGCCCGCAGGCGCCAGCGCGCGCCGTGTAGCGCACGTCATGCGGATGAGCGACCGCACATGAAAAAGCCGCTGGCACGCCAGCGGCTTTTTCATTCAGGCACCTTGGTCGTGGCGCCGGTGGAGCTTCAGTCCGCCTGCTTGCGCAGGAAGGCCGGAATCTCCAGTTCATCCATGCCGCCCGAAGACAGCGCATCCACGCGCGCCGTGGCCACGGAACGGTTGGTGCGCCAGACGCTCGGCACGGCCATGCTGCCGTAGTCGGCCTGGGCCGCACCGCCCACCATGCCGGCGGAAACTCCGACCGCTGCGCCGGCCATCGGCATCTGGTACGCCACGTTGTCCGTGCCGGTGCGCAGGCTGCCCTGCACCACCTGCATGGGCTGGCGGCGCGCGTTCTGGCGCGACAGGCCCGTGGCCACCACGGTCACGCGGATCTCGTCACCCAGCGTGTCGTCGTATGCCGCGCCGAAGATCACATGCGCGTCCGGCGAGGCGTAGGCGTTGATGGTGTTCATTGCCAGCCGCGATTCGGCCAGCTTGAGGCTGCCCTTGCTTGCAGTGACCAGCACCAGCACGCCCTTGGCGCCCGACAGGTCGATACCTTCGAGCAGCGGGCAGGCAATCGCCTGTTCGGCCGCGATGCGCGCGCGATCCGGGCCGCTGGCCGTGGCCGTGCCCATCATCGCCTTGCCGGGTTCACCCATCACGGTGCGCACGTCCTCGAAGTCCACGTTCACCTGGCCGTACTCGTTGATGATCTCGGCGATACCGCCGACCGCGTTCTTGAGCACATCGTTGGCGTGCGCGAAGGCTTCTTCCTGGGTGATGTCATCGCCCAGCACCTCCAGCAGCTTCTCGTTGAGCACGACGATCAGCGAATCAACGTTGGCTTCGAGCTCGGCCAGCCCATCGTCGGCGTTCTTCATGCGGCGCCCGCCCTCCCAGTCGAAGGGCTTGGTGACCACGCCCACCGTGAGGATGCCCATCTCCTTGGCCACGCGCGCGATCACGGGCGCAGCGCCCGTGCCCGTGCCGCCGCCCATGCCGGCGGTAATGAACAGCATGTGCGAGCCCTGGATGGCCTGCCGGATGTCCTCCTGCGCAGCCTCGGCGGCCTCGCGGCCCTTGTCGGGCTTGCTGCCCGCGCCCAAGCCGCTTGCGCCCAGTTGGATGGTGCGATGCGCCGTGCTGCGGGTGAGCGCCTGCGCGTCGGTGTTGGCCGTGACGAACTCCACGCCCTGCACGTTGCGCGAGATCATGTGCTCGACGGCGTTGCCGCCGCCCCCGCCGACACCGATCACCTTGATCTGCGTGCCCTGGTTGAACTCTTCGGACTCGATCATTTCGATGGTCATGATGGTGCTCCTGAAACTTGGGTTGTGATTTGCAATTGCCGTAGGTTGGTGTTTGTTAGGGGACGGTCATTGCCGTCGGGCGGAGGCGCGGTACTTCGCCATCGCCCGCGGCGCCGCGGCGGCGGACTGGCGCGTGCCATCCAGAGCGGGGGAAAGGTCATGTCAGAAGTTCCCCACGATGAAGTCCTTGAACCGGCCAAATGCGGTCTTCACCGACCCGCTCTTGGCTGCCACCTTGAAGCCGCGCAGGCGCGCCAGGCGCGCCTCTTCCAGCAGGCCCATGACCGTGGCGGCGCGCGGCTGGGCAATCATGTCGGCCAGCGCGCTGGAGTACTTCGGGATGCCGCGGCGCACGGGCTTGAGGAAGATGTCCTCGCCCAGCTCCACCATGCCCGGCATGACGGAGCTGCCGCCCGTGATCACGATGCCCGAGGACAGCACCTCCTCATACCCGGACTCGCGGATCACCTGCTGCACCAGCGAGAAGATCTCCTCCACGCGCGGTTCGATCACACCCGCCAGCGCCTGCTTGGACAGCATGCGCGGGCTGCGGTCGCCCAGGCCCGGCACCTCGACCTGCGCCTCAGGGTCGGCGAGCAACTGCTTGGCATAGCCGCTCTCCACCTTGATGTCCTCGGCGTCCTTGGTGGGTGTGCGCAGCGCCATCGCGATATCGCTGGTGATCAGGTCGCCCGCGATCGGGATCACCGCCGTGTGGCGGATCGCCCCCCCGGTGAAGATGGCCACATCGGTGGTGCCCGCGCCAATGTCCACCACGGCCACGCCCAGTTCGCGCTCGTCATCGGTAAGGACGGCCTGGCTGCTCGCCAGCGGGTTCAGCATCAGCTGCTCCACTTCCAGGCCGCAGCGGCGCACGCACTTGATGATGTTCTCGGCCGCGCTCTGCGCGCCGGTCACGATGTGGATCTTGGCCTCCAGGCGGATGCCGCTCATGCCGATGGGCTCTTTGACATCCTGCCCGTCGATCACGAACTCCTGCGGCTCCACCAGCAGCAGCCGCTGGTCGCTGGAGATGTTGATGGCCTTGGCCGTCTCCACCACGCGCGCCACGTCCGCCGGCGTGACCTCCTTGTCCTTCACGGCCACCATGCCGCTGGAGTTGAGGCCGCGGATATGGCTGCCCGTGATGCCGGTATAGACGCGCTGGATCTTGCAGTCGGCCATCAACTCGGCCTCCTTCAGCGCCTGCTGGATGCTCTGCACCGTGGCGTCGATGTTCACCACCACGCCGCGCTTCAAGCCATTGCTGGGGGCTACGCCCAGGCCGGCCAGCTTCAGCTCGCCCCCGGGCAGCACTTCAGCGACGACTGCCATGACCTTGGCGGTGCCGATGTCCAGCCCCACGACCACGTCTTTGTATTCTCTTGCCATAGTTCTCTGTCCTGCCCTCAGTTGTTCTGCCCCGCCCTGCGCGCACGCGACGCCGCGCGCAGCGCAGCCGCCTTCTGTGCATCCGTACTCACGGTGGTGACGCCGCGCAGGCGCAGCGCATAGCCGCTTTCATGCCGCAAGTCGGCGTACTCCAGCGCATCCACACGACGCCCCTGCCGCTGCGCCACGTCCGGCAGCGTGTGCACCAAGCGCGACACGCGCTGCATCAGCAATTGCGTCGAGCCACTCCCCAGCTCCAGCACCGCACCGCTGTCCAGCGTGACCCGCCAGCCTCCATTCCCCGTGAGCTGCAACGAGTCGATGCCGGAACCCAGCGGCGCCAACGCGGGGGCCAGCTGGCGGTACATCTGCAGCAACTCCGCGGAGCGCTCGGGCGTGCCCATCAGGCGCGGCAGGTTGTCTTGCTCCAGGTCGCCCGCGTCGGCTTCAAAGACCTCGCCCCGGCTATTGACCAGGGTGTCACTGCCTTCGGCGCCCCAGTAGGCGACCACGTCGTGCTCCTGCAGCTGCACGCGCAATCCACTGGGGAACTCGCGGCGCACATATGCCTGCCGCACCCAGGGCACCTGCTCGAAGGCGCGGCGCGCGGCCTGCAGGTCGATGGTGAAGAAGTTGCCCACGAGTTGCGGCGCAACGTTGGCACGCAGGCTCAACGCGCTGGTGTGCACGAGGTCGCCCTCCACCACGATGCGCCCGATCGAGAACGCGGGATGGCGCAGCAGCCAGCCCCCGCCCACCGCCAGCACGGCCAGGGCGCAGCCCAGGAACAGGACCGTGGCGGTCATGTTCATGAGGCGAACGTCCAGCGGTGCGGGCAGCGTGTTGTTCATACCGGCTCCCGTCCTCCTGCCGCACCGGCCCGGCCCTGCAGCGCGTCCAGCGACGCGCTCGCCAGGATGCGCAGGCACAGATCGGGGTAGCTGACGCCGCTGGCATTGGCCGACATCGGCACCAGCGAGTGGCCGGTCATGCCGGGCGAGGTGTTGATTTCCAGCAGGAAGGGCTTGCGGTCGCTCGCGCGGATCATGATGTCGGCGCGCGCCCAGCCGCGGCAACCCAGCGTACGGTAAGCCTGCACGACGATGCGCTGGATCTCGCGCTCCTCGGCCTCGGGCAGGCCGCTCGGGCAGTGGTACTGCGTGACGTCGGTGAAGTACTTGTTCTGGTAGTCGTAGTTGCCCTGGGGCGCCTCGATGCGGATCACCGGCAGCGCGCGCGCCTCGGCGCCTTGGCCCAGTATGGGACAGGTGGTCTCGTCACCATCGATGAACTGCTCGCACAGCACCTCGGGGTCATGCTGCGCGGCCAGCCGATACGCCTGTTCGCACTGCCCCAGCGAAGTGACCTTGGTCAGGCCGATGGTGGAGCCCTCGCGCGAGGGCTTGACGATCATCGGCGCGCCCAGCTCCTGGAAGGCCTGGGCCGTCTCCGCACTGCTGGACACCAGGCGCCAGTCTGGCGTGGGCAGGCCGTCCGCGCGCCAGATGCGCTTGGTCATGATCTTGTCCATGGCGATGCTGGACGCCATCACGCCGGGACCGGTGTACGGAATGCCCAGCAGCTCCAGCGCGCCCTGCACCGTACCGTCCTCGCCATGGCGGCCGTGCAGCGCGATGAAGCAGCGGCTGTAGCCGTGGGCCTTGAGCTCCGACAGATCACTGTGCGCGGGGTCGAACGCATGCGCGTCCACGCCGCGCGAGCGCAGCGCCTGCAGCACGCCGCCGCCAGACATCAGCGACACCTCACGCTCGGCCGACGTGCCCCCCATGAGCACAGCCACTTTGCCCAGCGCCTTCACATCAATCTTGGGGTCGTTTTGGCTCATTGCGCCCGTCCTTCCTGCGCTAGCAGCTCATTTTTTTGCAGCAAATCAACCACCTTGGCGGGTACGCCACCGATCGAGCCCGCCCCCATGCACAGCACCACATCACCATCCCGGGCGCCCGCGGCAATGCGCTGCGGCATGTCGGCCACGTTGTCGATGAACACCGGCTCCACCGTCCCGGCCACGCGCAGTGCGCGTGCCAGCGACCGGCCGTCGGCCGCCACGATGGGCGCCTCGCCCGCGGCATAGACCTCGGTCAGCAGCACCGCGTCGGCTGTGCCCAGCACCTTGACGAAGTCCTCGAAGCAGTCGCGCGTGCGGCTGTAGCGGTGCGGCTGGAAGGCCAGCACCAGGCGCCGCCCCGGATACGCCCCGCGCGCGGCCGCAAGCGTGGCCGCCATCTCCACCGGGTGGTGCCCGTAGTCCTCGATGAGCGTGAAGTGCCCCCCACCCTGCGCGGGCAGGTCGCCGTGGCGCTGGAAGCGCCGCCCCACCCCGGTGAAACCAGCGAGTGCGCGCAGCAGGGCCTCGTCGGGCACGTTCAGCTCGGCCGCCACGGCGATCACCGCCAGGGCGTTGAGCACGTTGTGCTCGCCGGCCAGGTTGAGCACGACCTGCAGGTCCGGCAGCGTCACGCCGTTGCGTCGCTGCACGGTGAAATGCATCTGCGTGCCCACGGCACGCAGATCCACGGCGCGCACCTCGGCATCTTCGGACAGGCCGTAGCTCGTCACCGGGCAGGTCACCAGCGGCAGGATGTCGCGCACCGCCGGGTTGTCGATGCACAGGATGGCCGTGCCGTAAAACGGCATGCGGTGCAGGAAGTCCACGAACGCCTGCTTGAGCCGGCCGAAGTCGTGGCCGTAGGTCTCCATGTGATCGGCATCGATGTTGGTGACCACCGCCATCACGGGCAGCAGGTTGAGGAACGAGCCATCCGACTCGTCGGCCTCGACCACGATGTACTCGCCCTGGCCCAGCTTGGCATTGGTGCCCGCGCTGTTCAGCCGCCCGCCGATCACGAAGGTCGGGTCCAGCCCCGCCTCCCCCAGCACGCTGGCCACCAGGCTGGTGGTGGTGGTCTTGCCGTGTGCGCCGGCAATGGCGATGCCCTTGCGCAGGCGCATCAGCTCGGTCAGCATCAACGCGCGCGGCACCACGGGAATCTTGCGCTCACGTGCGGCCAGCACCTCGGGGTTGTCAGCCTGCACAGCGGTGGAGGTCACGACGGCGTCCGCACCAGCGATGTGCGCCGCCGCGTGGCCCACATGGGTGGCCACGCCCAGTGACTGCAGGCGGCGCAGCGTGGGGCTGTCGGCCAGGTCGGAGCCGGAAACCACATAGCCCAGGTTGTGCAACACCTCGGCAATGCCGCACATGCCGGAGCCGCCGATGCCGACGAAGTGGATGTGGCGAATGGCCTGCTTCATCGTGCCAGCCTTTCACATGCCGCGACGATGTCGCGGGTTGCGTTGATCTTTCGCATCGTGCGTGCCTTTTGCGCCTTGGCCAGCAGATCCTGGCGCTTCATGTTCTGCAGCATCTCGGCCAGGCCGTGGGCGGTCAGGTCGGCCTGCTGCACCAGCCAGCCCCCGCCCACCTTCACCAGGTACTGCGCGTTGGTGGTCTGGTGGTCGTCCACCGCGTGCGGGAATGGCACGAACACCGCCGCAGCCCCCACGGCCGCAATCTCCGTCACCGTGCTGGCGCCCGCGCGGCACAGCACCAGGTCCGCTTCGGCGAACGCGGCTGCGGTGTCCTCGATGAACGGCGTGAGCGTGGCCTCGACGCCCGCCGCCGCGTAGCTGCGGCGCAGCGCCTCGATCTGGGACTCTCCGCTCTGGTGGGTGACGATGGGTCGGTCCTGCTCATGGATCCATGCCAGCGCCTGGGGCACGATGTCGTTGAGCGCCTTGGCGCCCAGACTGCCGCCCACCACCAGCAGGCGCAGCGGACCTTCGCGCCCGGCAAGGCGCCGCTCGGGACGGGGCTGGCGCGTGAAGGCGCGCCGCATGGGGTTGCCCACCCACTGCGCATCGGGCAGCACATTGGGAAAGGCCGTGTAGACCCGCGTGGCCAGCCGCGACAGCAGCTTGTTGGCCATGCCGGGCACTGAGTTCTGCTCGTGCAGCAGCAGCGGCTTGCGCGCCAGGCGCGCGGCAATGCCGCCAGGGAAGGTGACGTACCCGCCCAGGCCGATCACCACGTCCGGCTGCAGCCGGCGCACGACCGCGCGCGCCTGCAGGCATGCGCGTGCCAGCCGCAGTGGCAAGGCCAGCAGTGTCTTCAGGCCCTTGCCGCGCACGCCGGAGAAGTCGATGGCCTCGAACGCGAAACCGCGCGGCGGCACCAGGCGCTCTTCCATGCTGCCGGGCGTGCCCAGCCAATGCACCTGCCAGCCACGTTCGCGCAGCGCCTCGGCCAGTGCCAGCCCAGGAAAGATATGTCCGCCCGTGCCACCGGCCATGACCAGCGCCGTGCGTTGGCGCGCGGGAAGGGAGTGCGCAGAGCGCTCCAGGACCTGCGTCGCGGGAAAATTGGACTGAACGCCCTCGCGCCGTCCGGCCCGCGCGCGCGCGGATCGCCCACGGCGGGGGTGCTGGCTGTGGCCGAAACGTGACGTCATGTCGGCGCTCCTGGTGCGCGGCGCGCGCGCAGGGGCATGGCAAGCCGGCAGTACCGACGCACTGCCACAAGCCCGGGGCGGTAAATAAGGTTCCTCATGCACGGCCTCCGCGCATGAGCAGCTTGTTTTCGTAATCCACACGCAGGACCACCGCGATGGCGACCAGGTTCATCAGGATGGCCGATCCGCCAAAGCTCATCAGCGGCAGCGTCAGCCCCTTGGTGGGCAGCGCCCCCAGGTTCACTCCCATGTTGATGAAGGCCTGAAAGCCCACCCAGATCGCCACGCCCTGGGCTACGAGGCCCGAGAACACGCGGTCCAGCGCGATGGCCTGGCGGCCGATGTGCATGATGCGCCGCGTCATCCACAGGAAGGCGACGATCAGCGTGAGCACACCCACCAGGCCAAATTCTTCGCCGATCACCGCCAGCAGGAAGTCGGTATGCGCCTCGGGCAGCCAGTGCAGCTTCTCGACGCTGCCACCCAGCCCCACACCGAAGATCTCGCCGCGGCCGATGGCGATCAGTGCATGCGAGAGCTGGTAGCCCTTGCCCAGGGCATGTTGCTCGCTGAACGGATCGAGGTAGGCAAACACGCGCTCGCGGCGCCAGGGTGAGCTGGCGATCATGATGGCGAAGGCCGCCACCAGCACACCCGCAATCAGGAAGAACATGCGCGCGTTCACGCCCCCCAGGAACAGGATGCCCATGGCGATCACCGCGATCACCATGAAGGCGCCCATGTCGGGCTCTGCCAGCAGCAGCGCACCCACCACCGCCACGGCGGCGGCCATGGGCAGCACGGCGCGAAAGAACCGCTCCTTGACCTCCATCTTGCGCACCATGTAGTCCGAGGCGTAGATCAGCACCGCGAACTTCGCCAGCTCGGACGGCTGGAAGTTCATGAACCCCAGGCTGAGCCAGCGCCGCGCGCCGTTCACCATGGTGCCCACGTGCGGTATCAGCACCGCGATCAACAGCACGATGGAGGCCACGAACAACCACGGCGCCATGCGCTCCCAGGTGTCCATCGATACCTGGAACGCGATCAGTGCCGCGACGAACCCCACGCCGATGGCAATCGCGTGGCGCAGCAGAAAGTGCGTGGGCGCGATGTTGCCAAAGCGCGGGTTGTCCGGCATGGCGATCGAGGCCGAATACACCATCACCACGCTGAAGGCCAGCAGCAGGACCACCACCCACAACAGCGCCTGGTCGAAGCCCAGCACGCGCGCGGGCGTGGCGGCCGTGCGACGGTATTCGGTGCCGCCCACGCGCACGGGCAGGACGTCGGCGTTTGCGGCCGGCGCGGCACCCGCCCAGGCCCGCATGCGCTGCCACAACGAGGGACGGGAAGCGGCGGTCGCGGCGGTCATGCCGTCCCTCCTTCCAGCGTCTGGCCGGCGTCTTCGGCCAGCGCCTGCACGGCTTCGCAGAAAACGCGAGCGCGGTGCGCGTAATTGTCGAACATGTCCAGGCTGGCGCAGGCGGGCGACAGCAGCACGGCGTCGCCCGCATGGGCGCGCTGTGTGGCCAACTGCACGGCCTCGGGCAGCGTGGCGGCGTCCTGCAGCGGCACGCCGCAGCCCTGCAGCGCGGCGCGGATCTGCGGCGCGTCGCGCCCGATCAACACCACCGCGCGCGCATAGCGCGCCACGGGCGCGGCCAGCGGCGAGAAGTCCTGACCCTTGCCGTCGCCACCCAGGATCACCACTAGGCGCCGGTCGGCGCCCAGTCCGGTCAGCGCAGCCACCGTGGCGCCCACGTTGGTGCCCTTGCTGTCGTCGAAGTACTCCACCTCGTGCACGATGCCCACGGACTCCACGCGGTGCGGCTCACCGCGGTATTCGCGCAGGCCGTAGAGCATGGGCGCGAGCGGGCAGCCCGCAGCCTGGGCCAGCGCCAGCGCAGCCAGGGCATTGATGGCGTTGTGCCGCCCGCGGATGCGCAGCGCGTCGGCGGGCATCAGGCGCTGGATGTGCAGCTCGGCGTCCTGCGCCTTGCCGCGCTTGGCCGTTTCGTCCGCCTCGTGTGCACGCACCAGCCAGGCCATGCCGCTGACCACCTCGATGCCGAAGTCCCCCGGGCGCTGCGGCATGTCGCCACCGAAGGTCACGTGTGCGCGCAACTGGGGTTTTTGCAGCTTCACGCGCACTGGCGGCGGCAGCAGGGCCATGACTTCCGCGTCCTCGCGGTTGAGCACCATGAGGCCGGTTTCGCCGAAGATGCGCCCCTTGGCCTGTGCGTAGGCCTGCAGGCTGCCGTGCCAGTCCAGGTGGTCCTGCGTGATGTTGAGCACGGCCGCGGCCGTGGGCTCGAAGCCCTGCACGCCATCGAGCTGAAAGCTCGACAGCTCCAGCACCCACACCTCGGGCAGCGTGCCCGCGTCGATGTGCTGCGCCAGCGTATCCAGCAGCGTGGGGCCGATGTTGCCGGCCACCGCCACGCGCTTGTCCGCGCACTCCACCAGCAGCCCCGTGAGCGAGGTCACGGTGGTCTTGCCATTGGTGCCAGTGATGGCCAGCACCGCGGGCGCGTAGCCCTGACCGGCGCGCAGCTCGCGCAGCGCCTGCGCATACAAACCCAATTCGCCTTCCACGCTTATCTGGCGGGCGCGAGCAGCTATAACAACAGGAGCAATCTCATTCGGACTCAGACCTGGCGAGCGGTATACCGCGTGCAGCGCGCGCCCCTGCACCAGGGTCTCATCGAAGGCGCCAGCGATGAACTCCACCTGGGGCAGTTCTGCGCGCAGCACCGCCAGCTGCGGCGGACTGCTGCGCGTGTCGGCCACGGTGACCTGCGCACCACAGCGCACACACCAGCGCGTCATGGCCAGGCCCGAGGCGCCCAGACCCAGCACCAGCACCTGCTTGCCGGCAAGCGCGGGCGGCGCCTGCGGGGCCTCCTCGGACGCGGCGGCGGGCTCCTCAACGGCGTGGTCCGCAGCCGGAGAAACGGGTGTGTCTTCAGCAGACGCGCCAGCGCCACCGTCCGCCGGAGCCGCGTCGGCAAAGATGCGCGCCACGAACTCGGCCGCGGCGGCCGCGGCTGACACCGCGGGTGCGGTGTAGTCATAGCGCGCCGCTGCATCTTGCGCGGGCGCTGGCAAGGGCGATAGATCCTGCGGCGGACTGTCGTGCGCCGCATCCTGCGGCAACGCGTCGTCCCGCTCCCCGGGCGCGGACGCGGGCGCCGGCGGCACAGTCGTCGCTGCGGCGCCGAATGCGTCGGGGTGCAGGGGATCGTGGTGGCCAGTGTTCATCGCAGCTTCAGCGTGGTCAGACCCACGAGGCACAACAGCATGGTGATGATCCAGAAGCGCACGACGACCTGCGTCTCCTTCCAGCCGCTCTTCTCAAAGTGGTGGTGCAGCGGCGCCATCTTGAGGAGGCGCCGGCCCTCGCCATACTTGCGCTTGGTGTACTTGAACCAGGTCACCTGCAGCATCACCGACAGCGCTTCCACCACGAAGATGCCGCCCATGATGGCCAGCACGATCTCCTGGCGCACGATGACCGCGATCGTGCCCAGCGCAGCGCCCAAAGCCAGCGCGCCGACGTCGCCCATGAAAACCTGGGCGGGGTGGGTGTTGAACCACAGGAAGGCGAGGCCCGCGCCCGCCATGGCGGCGCAGAAGATCAACAGCTCGCCCGAGCCGGCGATATAAGGGAACAGCAGGTATTTCGCATAGCCCGCGTTACCGGTCACGTAGGCGAAGATGCCCAGCGAGGCGCCCACCATGATCACGGGCATGATGGCCAGGCCATCCAGGCCATCGGTCAGGTTCACGGCGTTGCTGGAGCCCACGATCACCAGGTAGGTCAGGATCACGAAGCCCAGCACCCCCAGCGGGTAGCTCACTTCCTTGAAGAACGGCACCAGCAGGCCTGCCTTGGGCGGCAGGTCCATCGAAAAGCCGGACTGCACCCAGGTGATGAACAGCTCGAACACCCGCGTGTTGGAGTTCTCGGAAATGCTGAATACGAGGTACAGCGCGGCCAGCAGCCCGATCACCGACTGCCAGAAATACTTCTCGCGCGAACGCATGCCCTCGGGGTCCTTGTTGACCACCTTACGCCAGTCGTCCACCCAGCCGATGGCGCCAAACCCCAGCGTCACGGCCAGCACGATCCACACGAAACGGTTGGACAGGTCGAACCACAGCAGCGTGGAGATGGCAATGGAGCCCAGAATCAACACGCCGCCCATGGTGGGCGTGCCGCTCTTGGACAGGTGCGTCTGCATGGCGTAGCCGCGGATCGGCTGGCCGATCTTGAGCGAGGTCAGCATGCGGATGACCTTCGGCCCCGCGATCAGCCCGATGAGCAGCGCCGTCAGCGCCGCCATCACCGCCCGCAGCGTGAGGTACTGGAACACCCGCAGAAAGCTCAGCTCGGGCGACAGGCCTTGCAGCCATTGGGTCAGCATCAGCAGCATGCGGCTCCCCCTTGCGCGGCAGCGCCTGCGGCGCCGTCCTCATGCAGTGCCTGCAGCGCCTGCACGACCTGTTCCATCTTCATGAATCGCGATCCCTTCACCAGCACGCTGCCCACCGTGGGCAGGGCCTGCCCCACTGCGGCCTGCAGCGTGGCCATGTCCTTGAAATGCCGTGCGGCCGTCCCACAGGCCTGCACGGCGTGGGCGCTCAGGTCGCCCAGCGCAAACAGCTGCTCAATGCCGCGCGCACGGGCGTGCGCACCGGCCTCGGCGTGGAACTGCGACCCCTGGTCGCCCACCTCGCCCATGTCCCCCAGCACCAGCAGGCGCGGGGCAGGCAGTGCGGCCAACACCTCGATGGCCGCATGCACCGAGTCAGGGTTGGCGTTGTAGCTGTCGTCCACCACCGTGATGGAACGTCCCCCACAACGCACGGCCAGTGCGCGCGAGCGCCCGTTGACCGGCGCGAAAGCCGCCAGCCCTTGCCCAATGCTCGCCAGAGGCACCCCGGCCGCCAGCGCGCAAGCCGTGGCGGCCAGGGCATTGGTGACGTTGTGGCGCCCTGCGATGGCCAGCCGCGTATCGAATGCGCCGTTGGGGGTGTCGATGCGCACCTGCCATGCGCCGTCGCCCCATTGCGCTGCGGCGCAGCGCACCTCGCCCGCGGCCTCGCCAAAGGTCAGGCAGTGCCGCGTGTCGGCCAGCTCGCGCCACAAGGGCGTGAAGGCATCTGCCGCCGGGAACACAGCCGTGCCATCGGCCGTCAGGGCAGACAGCACGCTGCCGTTCTCGCGCGCCACGGCCTCCACCGTGTGCATGAATTCCAGGTGCTCGCGCTGGGCGTTGTTGACCAGGGCCACGGTGGGCCGGGCAATGTCCGCCAGATTCGCGATCTCGCCGGGATGGTTCATGCCCAACTCGACCACCGCAGCCTCATGGCCCGGCCGCAGGCGCAGCAGCGTGAGGGGCACGCCCACGTCGTTATTGAAGTTGCCCTGCGTGGCCAGCGCGGCGTCGCCTTTCCAGGCCCGCAGCACCGCCGCGATCATTTGCGTGACCGTGGTCTTGCCGTTGCTGCCGGTCACGGCGATCAGCGGCAGATCCCGCTGCGCGCGCCAGCCAGCGGCTAGCGCTCCCAGGGCGGCCAGGGTGTCGGGGACCTCGATGCCGGGCAGACCGGCGTCGGCCAGGCCCGCATGCGCAATGGCCGCCGCGGCGCCGGCCGCTCGCGCCTGGGACAGGAACTGGTGCGCATCGAAACGCTCACCCTTGAGCGCCACGAACAGGTCACCTGCGGCCAGGGTGCGGGTATCGGTGTGCGCGCGCGCGAGCGGCGTGGCACCTTCGCCGATCAGTCGCGCACCAGGAATGCGGGAGCGCAGCAGATCAAACGCCTGTTGCAGCGTCATCATGGGGGAGTTGTTCTGGTGGTGGCTCATGCCACGCCTCCTCGGCGCGCGAGCGCTGCACGCGCGTGCGCCATGTCGGAGAACGGCACACGCTGGCCCGCCGTCTCCTGGTAGTCCTCATGGCCCTTGCCGGCAATCAGCACCACATCGTTGGCGCCGGCATCGGCCAGCGCTTGCGCGATGGCCGCGGCGCGGTCGACCTCGGCACGCACGCTGGTGCCTGCAATCGTGCCCAGCAGGATCTGATGGATGATGGATTGCGGCTCCTCACCCCGCGGGTTATCGCTGGTGACGATGACCTCGTCGGCCTCGCGCTGTGCCACGGCTCCCATCAGCGGACGCTTGCCGGCGTCGCGGTTGCCACCGCAGCCGAACACGCACCACAGCCGCCCTCCGCGCTGCGCCGCCACGGGCTTGAGCGCGGCCAGCGCCTGGTGCAGCGCATCGGGCGTGTGGGCATAGTCCACAGCCACCAGCGGCTGGCCAGCGGCCGCCAACTGCTCCATGCGCCCGGGCACGGGCCGCAGGCGCGCACAGGCCTGGAGCGCCTGCGCCAGGGGCACCCCCAGCGCACGCATGCCTGCAATCACGCCCAGCAGGTTGGACACGTTGTACAGGCCGATGACCTGGGTTTGCAGCACCTCGGTATGCGCGCCTTCGGCCACCGTGAAGGCCAGGCCGGCACCCGTGTGCACGATGTGCTTGGCCTGCAGGCGGGCGGGGCCCTGCAGAGAGACGCTCCACAGATCCAGGTCGCTGCCCTGCAGCTCGGCGTGCAGAGCGGCGCCCTGCGGGTCGTCCACATTCACCACAGATGCGCGCAGCCCCGGCCAGTCGAACAGTGCGCGCTTGGCCTGCCAGTAGGCGGCCATGCCCGGGTGGTAGTCCAGGTGGTCCTGCGTGAAGTTGGTGAACAGCGCCACGTGAATGCGTGTGCCGTCCAGGCGGTGCTCGGCCAGGCCGATAGACGATGCCTCGATGGCGCAGGCGCGATGGCCCGCTTCCGCAAACTGCGCGAAGGCGCGCTGCAGGCGCACCGGGTCGGGGGTCGTCATGCCCGTGGTCTGCAACGCTGGCGGCACGCCCATACCCAAAGTACCCACCAGCGCGCATCCAGCAAGCGCTGGCAGCTCTTTTTTTGATAGCTGATTGAGCGCATCCGCCAGCCACCAGGCCGTGCTGGTCTTGCCGTTGGTGCCGGTCACGGCCAACACCTGCAGGCGCTGGGTAGGGTGGCCGAACCACTCGGAGGCAATCATGCCGGTCGCGGCCTTGAGGCCGCGCAGCGCCGCGATGTGGTCTCCCGCGAGGGCGAAGGGCTCCACGCCCTCGCACTCCACCAAGCAGGCGGCAGCGCCGCGCGCCACGGCGTCGCCCACGTGGGCGCGCCCGTCCGTGGCCGCGCCGGGCCAGGCGATGAACCCATCGCCTGGCTGGATCAGGCGGCTGTCCGTCTGCAGCGTACCCGTGACGCGCTGGCGCAGCCAGTCCACGGCCTCATGCAGGGTGGTGAGCGTGTGCAGTGCGTTCACAGCGATTCCTCCACACCGTTGGAGACGATGAGCGGCTTGACGGCCATGTCGGGCGCCACGCCCATCATGCGCAGGGTCTGCTGCACCACTTCACTGAACACCGGCGCCGCGACCGCACCGCCGTAGATCACGCCGTTGCTGGGTTCGTCGACCATCACGGCCACGATGATGCGCGGGTGGTCGATGGGCGCAAGCCCGGTGAACCAGGCGCGGTACTTGCCCGAGGCGTAGCTCTTGCCCACCTGCTTGCGCGCCGTGCCGGACTTGCCGCCCACGGAATAGCCCACCGTCTGCGCCTTCTGGCCCGTGCCGCCGGGCCCCGCGGCCATCTGCAGCATCTTGCGCACCTGGTTGGCGGTGCGTTCGGAGAACACGGGCACGCCCACGGGCGCTTCGTGGGTCTTCAGCATGGTGGCGGGAATCACCTTGCCGCCGTTGGAAAACACGGTATAGGAGCGCGCCATCTGGAACAGGCTGGCCGACAGCCCGTAGCCGTAGGACATGGTGGCCTGCTCGATAGGACGCCAGCTTTTGTAGGGGCGCAGCCGCCCGCTCGCCACCCCCGGAAAGGCGATCTGCGGCTTTTGCCCGAAGCCGACGGCAGAGAAGGTTTCCCACATTTCCTGCGCCGGCAGCTGCATCGCGATCTTCGTGGTACCCACGTTGCTGGACTTCTGGATCACGCCCTCCACGGTCAACAGCCCGTAGTTGTGCGTGTCGCTGATCGTCGAGCCGGTGATGGTCAAGCGGCCTGGCGTGGTGTCCACGCTGGTTTCGGGCTTGAAGCGGCCGCTCTCCAGCGCCAGCCCCACCGTGATGGGCTTGATGGTGGAGCCGGGTTCGAACACGTCGGTGAGCGCGCGGTTGCGCAGTTGCTCGCCCGTCAGGTTCTGGCGCTTGTCGGGCACATAGCTGGGGTAGTTGGCCAAGGCCAGCACCTCGCCCGTGCGCGCATCCAGCACCACCACGCTGCCGGCCTTGGCCTTGTGCGCCTGCACGGTGTCGCGCAACTTCTGGTAGGCGAAGAACTGCACCTTGCTGTCGATGGACAGCTGCATGTCCTTGCCATCCACGGGCGGCACTTCGGCGCCTACGCCCTCCACCACGCGGCCCAGGCGATCCTTGATCACGCGGCGCGACCCCGGCTTGCCCGCCAGATCCTTGTCGAAGGCCAGCTCCATGCCTTCCTGGCCGTGGTCTTCCACGTTCGTGAAGCCCACCACGTGCGCGGCGGCTTCGCCCTCGGGATACTGGCGCTTGTATTCCTTGCGCAGGTAGATGCCCTTCAGCCCCAGGGCGGTGACCTGCTGGCCCACGTCCCAGTCGAGCTGGCGCTTGATCCAGACGAAGGTCTTGTCCTCGTCGGCCAGCTTGCCCTGCAGCGTGGACAGCGGCATGTCCATGAGACGCGCCAGGTCCTTGAGCTTGGCGCGCACCTCGGGTTTGGCCATTTCCACATCTTCAGGGATGGCCCAGATGCTGGCCGCCGGAACGCTGGAAGCGAGGATGAGGCCATTGCGGTCGAGGATGCGGCCCCGGTTGGCCGGCAGCTCCAGCGTGCGCGCAAAGCGCACCTCGCCCTGGCGCTGAAAGAAGTCGTTGCCAATCACCTGCACGTAGGCGGCGCGCCCCGCCAGGCCCACGAAACCCAGCGCCACCAGGGCGACGATGAACTTGCTGCGCCAGACAGGTGTCTTGCTGGCCAGCAGAGGGCTGGAGGTGTAGTTGACGCTGCGGCTGCTCACGGCGCGCGCCCCTCGCCGGCTGGCACGGCGACGTTACCGCCGTCGGTCACGTATTCGGTAATGGCCGGCGTGGCGGTACGCATCTGCAGCCGGTCGCGCGCCAGGCGCTCCACGCGCAGCGGCGTGGCCTGCGCGCGCTTGTCCACCTGCAGGCGCTGGTGCTCGGTTTCCAGGCGGCGCGACTCAGCCACCGCGCGATCGAGTTCGGTGAACAGCCTTCGCGACTGGTATTGCGTATGCACGAGGTATAGCGCGCTGGCCATCACCGCCAGCAGCAGCACAAGGCTGATGCGCGTCATCGCCCGCCTCCCGTGTGCCCTGCAACGCTCGAAGGACTGTGCCGCGAAGCGAGCCCGCCCCGCGCATGCGCGTGCAGCGGCGTGGCGACATGGCACATCCGCGCGTCGCTCATGCGGGCACCTCCGTGCGTTCTGCCACCCGCATCACGGCGCTGCGCGCACGCGCGTTGGCGGCCACCTCGTCCGTGCTTGGCTTGATGCGCTCCAGCGCCCTGAGCCGCATCGGCTGGGGCGGCGCGAACGGCGCACGGCGGTCGTAGACCTCCTTGGAGTGCTGTGCGATGAACTGCTTGACGATGCGGTCCTCCAGCGAATGGAAGCTGATGACCACCAGCCGGCCACCGGGCCGCAGCACATGCAGGCTACCCTCTAGCGCCTGCTGCAGCTCCTCAAGCTCGGCGTTGATGAAAATCCGAAGAGCCTGAAATGTGCGCGTTGCAGGGTTCTGGCCCGGCTCGCGGGTCTTGACCGCGCCAGCCACGATGTCGGCCAGTTCGGCGGTGCCTGCAATGGGGCCGCGTTCCGTGCGCCGAGCAACAATCGCCTTTGCAATGGGGCCAGCAAACCGTTCTTCACCGTAGTCACGTATCACCTCCGCAATCTGTGCCGCTTCGGCATCTGCCAGCCACTCGGCCACGCTCTGGCCACGCGTGGTGTCCATGCGCATGTCCAGCGGACCATCGAAACGAAAACTGAACCCGCGCTGCGGGTCGTCGATCTGCGGGGAGCTCACGCCCAGGTCCAGCAGCACACCGGACACGCTGGCGGCGGGCAGTTCCCCGAGATGGCTGAACCCCTGGTGCCGAATGGAAAAGCGCGCATCCGTGATGCGCGCCGCTGCTTGAATGGCTTCGGTGTCCTTGTCGAACGCCACCAGGCGGCCTTGCGGCCCCAACCGCTGCAGGATGAGCCGCGAATGCCCTCCCCTGCCAAAGGTGCCGTCCACGAAGGTGCCCGCAGGCGCATCGCCCTCGCCCAGCAAGGCGTGCACCGCCTCGTCGAGCAGGACCGTGGTGTGTTGCAGGGGCTGGTTCACACGCGGCCCCTAGAAAGAGAAATCCTTGAAGACATCGGGCATCTCGGCCTGCATGGCCGCGGCTTCCTTGGCCTCGTAGGTGGCCTTGTCCCACAGCTCGAAGTGGTTGCCCATGCCCAGCAGGATGGCGTCCTTGGACAGGCCGGCCGCCTCGCGCAATTCGGGCGAGACCAGCACCCGGCCGGTGCCGTCCATCTCTACGTCCATCGCGTTGCCGAGGAAGATGCGCTTCCACCATTGCGCGGACATGGGCAGCTGGGCAATGCGCTCGCGGAACTTCTCCCACTCGGGACGGGGGAAGACCATCAGGCAGCCATCGGGGTGCTTGGTGAGCGTGAGCTGGCCGCCCGCCTGCGCCGTGAGGGCGTCACGATGCCGGGTCGGCACGGACAGCCGCCCCTTTGCATCCAGACTCAGCGATGACGCCCCTTGAAACACCGATGGAACCCCTTGCCCGCTACTGCCGCTTTCCACCCCGAGAGAGGGTGCAAAGGGCACTTTTCACCACTTAATTGCACTTTTTTGCACTGTAGCAGGAAAAGAACACCAGGCAAGAGGCGCCGCAACAAAATTTTGCAATGAAATCAAGGACTTAGCGCCGATTTCCAAGGTGAGAATCGGGCAAATGTCCTTATTGATTAAGCACTTAGCTGCAGGTATGCAAGTGGTTTATGAAGGCTTGACGCCCCACGCAACCAGGCATCACAGGATGTATCGGGACAAGTCTTCGTCCTGGCTCAGCGACTGCAGCCGTGCATTCACGTAGCCGGCATCCACCACCACGGTCTGCCCCGACAGGCGCGTGGCGTCATAACTCACCTCGTCCAGCAGCCGCTCCATCACCGTGGACAGGCGGCGCGCGCCGATGTTTTCGGTGCGCTCGTTCACCTCGAAGGCAATGTGGGCCAGACGGGTGATGCCCTCGGGCGTGAAATCCAGGGTGACGCCTTCCGTCTCCAGCAGCGCCTGGTACTGCTTGACCAGCGACGCGTGGGTCTGCGTGAGGATGGCTTCGAAGTCCTGTACAGACAGCGAGGTGAGTTCCACGCGTATCGGGAAGCGCCCCTGCAGCTCGGGGATCAGGTCGCTCGGCTTGGCGAGGTGGAACGCCCCCGAGGCGATGAACAGGATGTGGTCGGTCTTGACCATGCCGTACTTGGTGGACACCGTGGTGCCTTCCACCAGCGGCAGCAGGTCGCGCTGCACGCCCTGGCGCGAGACGTCGGCGCCGCCGGCCTCCTGGCGCGACGCGACCTTGTCGATCTCGTCGATGAAAACAATACCGTTCTGCTCGGCGTTGGCCAGCGCCCGCGTCTTGACTTCTTCCTCATTGACCAGCTTGGCGGCCTCTTCCTCGACCAGCAGCTTCATGGCCTCGGCGATCTTGAGCTTGCGCGCGCGACGCCGCTCCTGGCCCATCTGGCTGAACATGCCACGCAACTGCTCGGTCATCTCCTCCATGCCGGCCGGGCTCATGATTTCGAACTGCGGCCGCGCATCGGCCAGGTCGATCTCGATCTCCTTGTCGTCCAGCTGGCCCTCGCGCAGTTTCTTGCGGAACACCTGGCGCGCCGTGCTGTCACCCGCGGGCTCGCCGGTGCGCGCGGTATCGACGCTGGCGCCGCGCGCCGGAGGAATGAGCACGTCCAAGATGCGGTCCTCGGCGGCGTCTTCGGCACGCACGCGCACCTTCTTCATGTCGGCTTCGCGCGTCTGTTTCACGGCCACTTCCACCAGATCGCGGACGATGGAATCCACGTCCTTGCCCACGTAGCCCACCTCGGTGAACTTGGTGGCCTCGACCTTGATGAACGGCGCGTCCGCCAGGCGCGCCAGGCGCCGCGCGATCTCGGTCTTGCCCACGCCCGTGGGGCCGATCATGAGGATGTTCTTGGGCGTGATCTCGTGCCGCAGGCTGGCGTCCACCTGCTGGCGGCGCCAGCGGTTGCGCAGTGCAATGGCCACGGCGCGCTTGGCGCCGTTCTGGCCGACGATGTGGCGGTCGAGCTCGGAGACGATTTCCTGGGGAGTCATGGAGGACATGCTGCAGCCTGCCTGTCTTTATGAGTCAAATGAGCCGCTAGCGCTTGATAGACAAGCGCAAACAGCTACAAAAAAGATAGCCAACCACACGACGCCTACAACGTCTCGATGGTGTGGTGCATGTTGGTGTAGATGCACAGCTCGCCAGCGATCTCCAGCGACTTCTTGACGATCTCGGCCGCGGGCAGGTCGGTGTTGCTCAAGAGCGCCTTGGCGGCCGAGTGGGCGTAGGCGCCGCCCGAGCCGATGGCGACGATGCCCTGCTCGGGCTCCAGCACGTCGCCGTTGCCGGTGATGATGAGGGACGCGGAATGGTCCGCCACGGCCAGCATGGCCTCCAGGCGGCGCAGCACGCGGTCGGTACGCCAATCCTTGGTGAGTTCGATGGCCGCGCGCGTCAGTTGGCCCTGGTGCTTTTCCAGCTTGGCCTCGAAACGTTCGAACAGCGTGAACGCATCGGCCGTGGCGCCGGCAAAGCCTGCCAGAACCCGCCCCTGGTAGAGCTTGCGCACCTTGCGCGCCGTGCCCTTGACAACGATGTTGCCCAGGGTGACCTGGCCGTCGCCGCCAAGGGCGACCTGGATGCCGTCCGCCGTCTGGCGCCGGACGCTGAGGATGGTGGTGCCGTGGTACTGTTCCATAGCTCGTGCATATGGGGGCGCTGCGCCGCCTTGCAAGCACGGCAGAGCACCTTCTCGGCAACGGCCCCGGAGTGGCAAATAGCCGGTGCGGCCTCAGTTCTTGCGGGGCACCACCCAGGCGTGCTCGTTCACGCCGATCACGTTGAAGAACACGGCGACCAACCGGTGCAGGTTGGTGAACTGCACCACATGCCCTTGCGCCTGCTGGGTGGCCGCCCAGTTCAGCACCGAGCCCACGGCAGCGAAATCGATGCGGATCAGCCGGTCGCAGGCCACGTTCAGCGGCACGCCGGGGCGCACGAGAGGCTCCAGCGGCTCCAGGACGGAGGCCGCATCCCCCTCGATGTGGCCTTCGAGCGTGGCGGCAGGCCCCTCGTCCACGCCGCCCGGCTGCGACAGCGCGAACCCCGACGCGTACAGCGCGCTGTCGGCCGCGTCTGGCGTGGCCGGTGGCTGCGCACCGTCGTCGCCGCTGTAGCCGCAGCGCGGAGGCACCCACGATGGCGGCGAGACCTCGTAGGTGACGCAGTAGTCCAGCGCGACGAGTTCGAATTCATCGGGCAGCCCCATGAGCCGCAGTGCCGCCATGCGCAGCCGCCACCACTGTGGATCGGCGCCGCGGTCCCCCGACTGGGTGTGGGCCTGCAGGACCCCCTGCAGCGCGGCGGTGCCAACGAAGTGGATCTGCACATCCCGCTCCGCGCAGGCCTCGAACAGCTCGGCCAGCGCGGTGACCGCCGGCAGATCGATCGCGGTCAGCCGCGTCCAGTTCAGGGTCCAGGGCGGCGCGGAACGCGCCAGCGAGGCCTGCAGCGCCGCAATCGACCGCTGCGTGAGGGTGGATTGCGCACTCCAGCTCAGTTCCCTCTGCGGGATGGCGGGTGCACCCACGTCAGGCGTCATGGCCTTCAAACCCAGCTGTTCGGGCAACGAGAACCACAGCGGCGCCGAGCGACCGAAACGAGCGGCATAGTCAATGGCCAGCGCGTCGAAAGGCTCCTGCTGGCCCGTGGCCCGGTACAGGTCAAACAGGGTCATCCAGATGTCATGCTGCTGCTGGGGGTCACTGTGCTGGTGTTGGACCAGCACTTCCTTCAGGCCCGACTCCGCGCCGGCATAGTCGCCATTGGCAAAGCGGATCGCGGCCTCTTCCAGGTCGGGTTCGTGCACGAACTTCTCCGGTTGGGACGGCGCGGGTTGCGGCGCGTCCTCCGCGAGCGGCGGGGGTACGACCACCGGGCTCGCGTCGTGGAACATCGGCTCGACGGCGGGCGCCTTGTCGAGCGTCGGCGGCAGGCTCAGCGGCGCCGTCGGCGCAAAGGCGCGCGCAGGGTCGCCGGCCAGCCCGCTGGAGGCCAGCGCCGCCGCCATGGCCGCGGCCGCAGGCGACGGTTGTCCTGCGGTGGGTGCGGCGGCAAAAGCCGCGGCAGCCACCGGTGCGGGTCGCGGCGCGGGGGCTGCGGACGCTGCGGGCAGCGCCGCACCGTCAGGCGCGGGCGCCGCAGGGGTTGGGGCCGGGGTTTCGCCCGACCCTTTGCCCTTCCACCATTGCTGCGACATCTGCGCCTCGATCTCGTCGATCTTCTTGAGCGTGACGGCCCGCTCATCGGGCGAGGTCATGCTGGTCTGGAAGAACGACGTGCGCGCAGTGATGTCTTCAGGGCGCTGGCCGTGCAGGGCCTCGCGCTGGCGCAGCTTGCGCAGCTGATCGAACTCGCGGCGGCGCACGAAATCGTTGCGCCGCTTGCGCTCGATCATCTCCTTGAGCATCTGCTTGCTGTACTGGCTCTCGCGGTCCGCCTCGACCGCATCGAGATCGGACCAGTTGACGGTGGGATTGCGCACGAACCGCACCATCTTGGACAGCAGGCCGCCGGATGTGGTGGTGCAGTCTTCCTTGCTCATGGATGCAAATGGGCGTGCGCAGTGCGGACGTCTCGCGGCAATCGACCGCTGGATCAGTCGCCAAACATTTTCTGCTTGAGTTCGCGGCGCTGCTGCGCCTCCAGCGACAGCGTGGCCGTGGGGCGCGCCAGCAGGCGGCCTACGCCGATGGGCTCGCCCGTCTCGTCGCAATAACCGTAGTCGCCGGCGTCGATGCGCGCGATGGACTGCTCGATCTTCTTGAGCAGCTTGCGCTCGCGGTCGCGCGTGCGCAGTTCCAGCGCGTGCTCTTCCTCGATCGTCGCGCGGTCGGCTGGATCAGGGACCACCACGGTGTCCTCGCGCAGGTGCTCGGTGGTTTCGCCCGCGTTGTGGTGCATGTTCTGCTTGAGCTGAGTCAGCTTGTGGCGGAAGAACGCCAGCTGCTTCTCATTCATGTACTCGCTCTCGGGCATGGCCAGCACTTCGGCATCCGTCAGGTCTTCGGCAGACTTGGTCTTCCAGTTGTTGGCCAGCTTGGGATCTTTCTTGGCGGCCGCCACAGGGGTTTGCAGGGTCGTAGGCATAGTTTTGGTAAAGCTGGCTTCGGGGGCGCCGGGCGCCGCCGCGGTGGCCTTGGATGGTACGGTCAATTGCCCGGAACCGGAAGGAGAAGGCCGGAGGCGCCGCGCGGTTACCTGCGCGGGTTCGTCGCCCGCGCGCTTGGCCTGGGCCGCAGCCTGGGCTTTGCTGGACTGGGCTTTCACTTCCTGTCTCCTCGCAGTTCGGGCTTTTTCCGCCTGCGTGCGGGGCCCAGGGCCCCTCGTGCAGCACGGTGCGAATGGCACGCGCCCCAGGGGGCGTTTTTGCCGGGGCGCGATTGTATAGACCTGCGCTGGCCGAGCGCAAAACGTTGTGGATACCACACAGGCGTAGTGCACTTTACCGCCAGCCACCACGGGTCTCACACCAGGCACTGCTCCAGCCCCTGCTGCAGGATGTCCTGCGGCAGGTCGATGCCGATGAACACCATCTTGCTCTGGCGCGCCTCGCCTTCGGCCCACTGGGGGCCCAGGTCGCTGCCCATGAGCTGGTGCACGCCCTGGAAGATCACCTTGCGATCGGTGCCTTTCATATTCAGCACGCCCTTGTAGCGCAGCATGCGCGGGCCGTAGATATTGACGATGGCGCCCAGGAAGTCCTCCAGCTTGGCCGGATCGAAGGCTCGGTCGGCGCGGTAGACAAAGCTCTTGACGTCGTCGTCATGGTGGTGGTGATGCGGGTGCTTGCAGTGCTCGTCATGCTTGTGCTCATGGCCATGGTCGTGGCCGCCGTGCTCGCCGTGCGCATGGTCATGCCCATGGTCGTGCTCGTGTTCGCAGTGCCCGTGGTCATGGTCGCAATGGCTGTGGTCGTGCGCGTCTTCCTCCTTCAGGAAGTCCGGGTCGATGTCCAGCTTGGCGTTGAGATTGAAGCCACGCAGGTCCAGCACCTCGGCCAGCGGCACATCGCCAAAATGCACCGCGCGGATGGGCGCGCGCGGGTTCATGTGCTTGAGGCGGTGGATCAGGTCGTTCTTTTCCTCCTCGCTCACCAGGTCGGTCTTGGACAGGAAGATCTGGTCGGCAAAGCCCACCTGCCGGCGTGCTTCCTGGCGGTCGTCCAGCTGCTGCTGGGCGTGCTTGGCGTCCACCAAAGTAATGATGGAATCGATGAGATAGGTCTCGGCGATCTCATCGTCCATGAAAAAAGTCTGCGCCACGGGGCCGGGGTCGGCAAGCCCCGTGGTCTCGATCACCACGCGGTCGAACGCCACCAGCCCCTTGCGGCGCTTGGCAGCCAACAGCTGCAGGGTTTCGCGCAGATCCTCGCGGATGGTGCAGCAGATGCAGCCGTTGCTCATCTGCAGAATCTGCTCTTTGGACTCTGTCTTGAGGATGTCGGTGTCGATGTTTTCCTCGCCGAACTCGTTTTCGATCACGGCGATCTTCTGGCCGTGCATTTCGGACAGCACGCGCTTGAGCAGCGTGGTCTTGCCGGAGCCGAGGAAGCCGGTGAGGATGGTGACGGGAATCAGGGCCATGGGTCGCTTTCCGTGGAGTGCAAACGCAAAACGGCGGCCTGGACGACCGCCGCATGGGAATCGAATTTCAGTGTACAGAGCCTGTCAAGACCTTCGCGCCCGCAGCGTCATGCCGGCTTGCGCATGATGGCCAGACCCTTGAGGTACTCGCCCTCGGGGAACTCCAGCGTCATCGGGTGGTCGGGCGCGCCGGCCAGGCGCCCCAGCACGTAGCCGTCCACGCCCGCATCCGCCCCCGCCGAGGCCACGATCTTGTGAAACAGGTCGGCGCTGATGCCGCCCGAGCAGGAAAAGGTATACAGCACGCCGCCAGGCTCCAGCAGTTGCAGCGCAAGGCGGTTGATGTCCTTGTACGCGCGCGCCGCACGCTCGGCATGCGCCGCGGTGGGGGCGAACTTCGGCGGGTCGAGCACGATGGCGTCAAAGCGCCGCCCTTCGACCAGGAAGCGGCGCAGGGATCCATTCACGTCGGCATCCAGAAATTCGGCCCGCGCCGCGTCGAACCCGTTCAATTGCACGTGCGCCCGCGCACGCTCCAGCGCGGGACCGGAAGAATCGATGGACGTGACCTGCCCCGCGCCGCCGGCCAGCGCCGCCACCGTGAAGCCGCCGGTATAGCAATAGCAGTTGAGTACGCGCTGCAGGCCCAGGCGCTGCACCGTGCGAAAGAAATGGTGCCGGCTGTCGCGCTGGTCGAGGTAGAAGCCCGTCTTGTGCCCTTCGGCAATATCGAGCGTGAGCCGCCAGCCATGCTCGCGGATCGTCAGCTCCTGCGGCCCCTGCCCGCGCAGCCAGCCGGTGGCCGGCGCCAGGCCTTCCAACTGGCGCACGCTGGCGTCGGAGCGCTCGTACAGGCGCGGCAGGCCTGTCGCCTGAAGCAGCGCATCGGCGATGACGGCCTTCCAGCGCTCCGTGCCCGCGCTGGTGAACTGGGCCACCAGCGTGTCCTCGTAGCGGTCGACGATCAGTCCCGGCAGCCCATCGGATTCGCCATGGACCAGCCGCACGCCATTGCTTTCAATAGAAAAACGGCCTCTAGCGCTTATGGATCGGGCGCAAGCAGCTATAAAAAAAGAATCATCGATGCGCTGCTTCTCGTCAAAGCTCCACACCCGGGCACGGATGCGCGACTGGGGGCTGAACGCCGCCCAGGCAAGAAACTGGCCCTCCGCCGACTCCACCCGCACCGTCTCGCCGCTGTCGCCGCCGCCCTTGGCGATGGCACCTTCAAAAATCCAGGGATGGCGGCGCTGCAGCGAACGCTCCTTGCCGGGTTTCAGTCGAATGGTTTTCATCCCCGGATTGTGCGCGCGCGGGTGAGCGCTTTTGTCGCACCGGCCGGACGCAGAGCGTGCGGGACCAGGCTACCGCCCGCCGCCCGCCACCTAGGGCTTGCGCCGCGCGCGCGGGTGCGCCGCGTCGTACACCCGCGCCAGGTGTTGGAAGTCCAGCCGCGTGTAGACCTGGGTGGTGGTGATGTTGGCGTGGCCCAGCAGCTCCTGCACGGCACGCAGGTCGCCGCTGGACTGCAGCAGGTGGCTGGCGAACGAGTGGCGCAGCATGTGCGGGTGCACGGGCGTGGTCAGGCCCGCCACCTGGCTGCGCTGGCGCAGGCGCGACCAGACGGACTGCGCCGTGAGCCGCGCGCCGCGCCGGCCGATGAACAGCGCCGGCTCCAGCCGCGCCGCGCCCGCGGCGCCCAACGGCAGCGCGCGCTGCGCCAGCCAGGCCTGCAGCGCCGCGGCCGCGGCGCGGCCCACGGGCACGCTGCGTCGCTTGGAGCCCTTGCCGAAGACATGCGCCTCGCCCGCCTGCAGGTCCACCCAGCCGCGCCCCTGCTGGTGCGCGGCGGGGCTGGGCGCCACGTCCAGGCCCACCAGTTCGCCCACGCGCAGGCCGCAGCCGTAGAGCAGCTCGACGATGGCCGCGTCGCGCGCCTCCAGCCAGGGGTCGGCGCCCGTCTCTTGGTGCTCGGCCAGGCGCACCGCTTCGTCCACGGGCAGGGCCTTGGGCAGGGGCTTGGGCGCCTTGGGCGCGCGCACGTCCTGCACGGGGTTGTGCGGCACCAGCCCCTGGCGCGCGGCCCAGGTGTAGAACCCCCGCCAGCCCGAGAGGATGAGCGCGATGCCGCGCCCGCTGCGCCCGCTGGCATGCATCTGCGCCACGAAGCGGCGGATGTGCGCGCTGGTCAGGCGCAGCAGCGGCAGATCCACGCCCGCGGCCATGGCGGCCAGGCGCTGCAGGTCCAGCGTGTAGAGCGTGAGGGTGCGCGCGGCCAGGCGCTTTTCCACGCGCACATGCTCCAGGTACTGCAACGCCTCAGGCGGCAGGTGCAGGGCAACTGGCGTGTCGTTCATTTGCTACTGAATAAGGAGCTTCTTGCGCTTGATGCGTGGTGTTTTCAGGCAAAAAGCCTACGCAAACCCTTATCCATTCAGCGCAAGCCGCTCACTTTTTCATCGCATGCGCGACAGTGCCGAGCTGGCCAGCTCGGCCATGCGCGAGAGGAATTCGGTGCCCATGGTGGCCTCGAAGCGGTGCGGGTCGTGCGAGCCCAGCACGATCAGGCCGAAGGCCGGCTGGTCGGCGCTGTCGATCGCGCCTTCGCGCAGCGGCAGCAGCGCCAGCGACTGCACCTCGCCCGCCTGGGGCAGCCAGGCCGTGGCCTCGAAACCCAGGTTGGGCCCGCAGAACGGCATGGTCAGCGACGAGGCGAACAGGCGCAGGTCCTCGCTCACCGGCTGGGTGGCGACGAGGCCCGCGTGCTCGGGCGCGACGTTCCACACCCGCAGCGCGACCTGTGGCACGTCGAACAGCGTGCGCAGGCCGTTCTCCACGGCGCGCGGCAGGCGGGCCGCATCGCGCACGGCGGCCACCTCGCGCGTCCACTGGTGGATCTTCTGGGTGATGGCGGCGTTCTCGGTGCCGTGGCGCACCATCTCCATCACGCGGTGTTCCAGGCCCTTGATCTTCTCGCGCAGCATCTCGGCCTGGCGCTCGTGCAGGCTCACGGCGCGCTGGCCGTGGGGGCTGGCGATGGTGACACTCGCCAGCAACTCGGCATGGCGCTCGAAGAAGCCCGGCGTGTTCGCCAGGAAGTGCGCGATGTCGTCTTCGGTGATGGGGGATACGGGAGAGGAAGAGGTCATAAAGCGTCCGGAATGTCGATCTCGCCTTCGAAGACGGTGGTAGCGGGGCCGGTCATGAACACGGGGTCTTGCAAGCCGCCGGCCCAGTCGATGGTGAGCAGGCCGCCCCGCGTGTGCACCTGCACGCGCGCATCCAGCAGCCCCAGGCGGATGCCGGCCACCACGGCGGCGCAGGCGCCCGTGCCGCAGGCCAGCGTCTCGCCCGCGCCGCGCTCGTACACGCGCAGGCGCACTTCACCACGGTTCACGATCTGCAGGTAGCCCGCGTTCACGCGCTGGGGAAAGCGCGGGTGGCTTTCGATCAAGGGCCCGGTCTGCGCCACGGGGGCAGTATCCACATCGTCGACCAACTGGACGGCGTGCGGGTTGCCCATGGACACCACTGCTACTAATAGCGTAGCTGCTGACGCCTGTCCATCAAGCGCCAGGGGCCATTTTTGGCCTGAACCTTGCGACACGGGCGCGAGGCCCGTGGTGTCGAACGGCACGCGCGCCGGCTCCAGCTCGGGGCGGCCCATGTCCACCGTCACACGGCCGTCGGCGGTCAGGTGCGGGGCGATCACGCCGGCCATGGTCTGCACGCGGATCGTGTCCTGCGCGGTGAGGCCCTTGTCGCGCACATAGCGCGCGAAACAGCGCGCGCCGTTGCCGCACTGCTCCACCTGGCCGCCGTCGGCGTTGTGGATCACGTATTCGAAGTCGATGCCCGCGCCGGGCGAGGGGCGCACGGTGAGGATCTGGTCGGCGCCCACGCCGAAGTGGCGGTCGGCCAGAAAGCGGTACTGCGCGGGCGTGAGCCCCAGGCGTCCCTGCGTCTCGTCGAGCACCACGAAGTCGTTGCCCGCGCCCTGCATCTTGGTGAAGCGGATGTGCATGGCGCGATTATCCGCCGCATGCGCGCGTCGCCTGGGTGCAACCACGGGGAAACCCCGCACGGCTGACATCCGAGTTTTTTGCTCGGCTATTGATTTCGATCAGCCCGCCCCTGGGCTGCATGGGGAGCATCCGGGGTTCCCGCCGCGCCGCCCTGCCGGCCGCGGCGGGCCACGATAACGACAACGGAGGTGCGATGACCCTGACGATGGATGTACTCGACCGGCTGCATGCCGCCGACCCGAATGCCGCGACGGAACTGGTGCAAGACAGCGCCGACGCCGTGGCGCTCATCGAACTGCTGGAGATGCTGTGGAACTGCGGCATTCCGCGCGCGCCGCAGTTGCTGGAGCCCGTGCTCCAGCGGCTGCTGCAGCTGCGTCCCACGGATTGAACACGTCCGCCGCGGATGCGGTTCGGCCGGCATGGGCAGGTTGTCCCTTTGATCGCCCCCAGAAAAGAGAGAGCGAGGCCACCATGACTCTGACCGTTGACGTACTTGACCGGCTGCACGCCGAAGACGTTGCCACCGCCACCCATCTCGTGCAGCGCAGCGCCGACGGCGCCGCGCTGATCGAGCTGCTGGAGATGCTCTGGAGCGTGGGCATCCCGCGCGCCAAGCCGCTGATCGGCCCGGTGCTGGAGCGCCTGTCCCAGCTGCGCCCGCTGCAGGGCTGATGGCGGGCAGCGTGCGCCTGCCGATAATGCGCCGATGCCACGCCTGAGCCAACAACTACACCCCCACCGCGAGCCGGTCACCCCCCTTCACGCGGCCACCGTGCTGCTGCTGCGCGATGCGCCCCAACCCGGCGGCGGCAGCACGCTGCAGGTGCTGATGACGCGCCGCTCGGACAAGGCCAGCTTCGTGCCCGGCGCCTACGTGTTCCCCGGCGGCGGCATCGAGACGCAGGACGCCGACCCCGCCACCCACGCCCTGGCCGACCACCGCCCGGCGCAGACCGCCGCGCGCCTGACCGACGCGCTGGCCGCCATCCGCGAAAGCTTCGAGGAGTTGGGCGTGCTGCTGGCGCGCCACGGCGACGGCCGCTGGGCCGGGGCCGACGACATCGCCGCCATCGCACGCCAAGCACCGGCCGGCACCACGTTCGCCGCGCAATGCGCCGCGCGCGGCCTGCGCCTGGCGGCCGACCGCGTGTACTGGCTGGCCCACTGGACGGCCGACCGCAATTTACCGAAGCGCTTCGCCGTGCCCTTTCTCGTCGCGCGCATGCCCGAGGGGCAGGAGCCCGTGGCCGACGAGTCCGAGCAGTTCGAGCCCGTGTGGGTGAGCCCGGCCGACGCGCTGGCGCGCCACGAGGCGGGGCAGTTCTTCATGATCTTCCCCACCATCCGCACGCTGCAGCGCCTGGCGCAGTTTGCGGACGTGGACGCCGTGCTCGCCGCCGTCGCGCACGAGCAGCCTCTGTGGGTCAGCAGCCCGCGCTCGGGCCTGCTGGGCGGCAAGGAGGCGCGCTTCATGGAGGATGAGGCGCCCTTCGGCGAGCTGGCGCTGGTCACGCCCACGGGCCGCGGCGAGCATGCGCTGGACTGGCAGAGCGAGACGCCCGTGCCGCTGCTGAAGAACGTGCAGCGCCTCACCGCCCCCAACCCCGGCGTGATGACCGGCCCCGGCACCAACAGCTACCTGGTGGGCGACCCGGCCACGGGCTACATCGCCATCGACCCCGGTCCGGCCGACACCGAGCACCTGGACAAGCTCTGGCGCGCCGCGGGGGGGGACATCCGCATGATCGTGTGCACCCATTCGCACCCCGACCACTCTCCCGGCGCCGCGCCGCTGCAGGCGATGTGCGTGCGCGCCGGGCGCGCCGCACCGCCCATCCTGGGACTGCCCTCGGCGCCCACGGCGCGTGCAGCCAGCCAATTCACGCCCGATCGCTCGCTACAAGATAATGAGCTGCTCACGCTTGCTGGACAAGGGCCGGACGGCGAAATCACCCATACCCTGCAGGTCATCCACGCGCCCGGCCACGCGGCCAACCATCTGTGCCTGCTGCTGCGCGAGGACGGGTTGCTGTTCTCGGGCGACCACATCCTGAACGGCAGCACCACGGTCATCGACCCGCCCGACGGCAACATGGCGGACTACCTGGATTCGCTGGACCGGCTGGACGCGCTGTGCGCCGAGCACGGCGCCGAATTCATCCTGCCCGCGCACGGCTACGTGCTGGGAGGCCCGGAAGATGGGGCGCGCACCGCCATCGCACGCCTGAAGGCCCACCGCCTGGCGCGCGAAGCCAAGGTGCTGGCCGCCATGCAGGCCCAGCCCGAAGGCAGCATGGACGACTGGGTGCGCCTGGCCTACGACGACGTGCCGCCGCGCATGTGGCCCATCGCGCAGCGCTCGCTGCTCGCGCATGTGGAGCGCATCCGCATGCTGGAGCCCGGCAATGACTGAGTCCAGCCATCCAACGGACGCGGTGCGCCTGTCCAAGCGCGTGGCGCAGCAGTTCCAGTGCTCGCGCACCACGGCAGAGCAGTACATCGAGGGCGGATGGGTGTCGGTGGACGGCCAGGTGGTCGAGCTGCCCGGTGCGCGCGTGGCGTCCGCGCAAAGCGTGGTGCTGGCGCCAGACGCCAATCTGATGGAACTCACCCCCGTCACCCTGCTGCTGCACAAGCCGCCGGGCTACGAGGCGGGGCTGGGCCTGGTCACTGGCGCGACGCACGGCGCACCGGGCGCGCACGGCAGCCGCAGCCAGGGCGCGCCGCAAGCCGTCACGCTGCTCAACGCGCAGTCGCACCTGCCCGAAGACGCCGCCGGCACGCGCGTGCTGCTGCGCCATTTCAAACAGCTCGAATGCTTCACGCCGCTGCCCACCGAGGCCAGCGGCCTGGTGGTCTACACGCAGGACCGGCGCGTGGCCCGCAAGCTGCAGGAAGACATCGAAACGCTGGAACAGGAGTGCATCGTGGAGGTGGCAGGCCAGATCGCGGACGGCGGACTGCAAAAGCTCTGCCACGGCCTGAGCTTCAACGGCCGGCCACTGCCGCCCATCAAGGTCAGCTGGCAAAGCGAGACACGCCTGCGCTTCGCGCTCAAAGGCATCCGCCCCGGCCAGATCCCGGCCATGTGCGAAGCCGTGGGCCTGTCCGTGCGGGCCATCAAGCGCATCCGCATCGGCCGCGTGCCGCTCGCCAAGGTGCCCGAGGGGCAGTGGCGCTACCTGCAGCCGTGGGAGCGTTTCTGAGCGGACGCGGGCCCCGGCGGCCGGGGCGGACAGCGATGACGGCGACGCGGGTCGCCTTGCGGCGGCGTGGAAGGGCGCGGCCCCCTTCAGCGCAACCAGGCCCACCTACCCGATTTTCAGGCGCAGGCGCTTAAGGGTTGCCCTCCTCGCGGCGGACTTGGCTGCAGCCCACAATCGTTCCCATGTCCGGCAGCCAGATCATCGTCCTCGTCACCCCGGTGTTCCTCGCCCTCATGGCGCTGGAATGGGCCATCGGCCGTTGGCGCGGGCGGCCCGCGTTGCGGCTGGCTGATGCGGTGAGCAGCGTCAACCTGGGCATGCTCAGCCAGACCAGCGCGGTGTTCACCGTGCTGCTGCGCGTGGGGCTGTACACGCTGGCCTATGAGCACCTGGCGCTGTGGCGCAGCGAGGCGTTCTGGACCACCTGGTACGGCTGGCTCATCGCGCTGGTGTTCTACGACTTCTGCTACTACTGGCTGCACCGCATGGGGCACGAAGTGGCCGTGCTGTGGGCCGCGCATGCGGTGCACCACCAGAGCCAGGACTACAACCTGTCCACCGCGCTGCGCCAGACCAGTTCCGGCGCGGTCCTGGGCTGGGTGTTCTACCTGCCGATGGCGCTGGCGGGCGTGCCGCCGCTCGTGTTCGTGGTGGTGGGGCTGGTCGACCTGCTGTACCAGTTCTGGGTGCATACCGAGCAGGTGGGGCGGCTGGGCTGGTTCGACCGCTGGTTCTGCAGCCCCAGCAACCACCGCGTGCACCACGCCGTGAACGACAGCTACCTCGACAAGAACTACGGCGGCATCCTGATCGTGTGGGACCGGCTGTTCGGTACCTTCAAGGACGAGGACCCGCGGGAGAAATGCGTGTACGGCACGCGCGGCCTGCTCAACAGCTGGGACCCGCTCTGGGCCAACGCCCAGGTGTATGCAGGCCTGCTGCACGACAGCTGGCACGCCCGCCGCTGGGCGGACAAGCTGCGCGTGTGGCTGAAAGCCCCGGGCTGGCGCCCCGCCGACGTGGCGCATCGCTTTCCCAAGCCGGCCTTCAACTTCCACGACATGCCCCTGTTCGACCCACCCCTGTCCGCGCCGCTGCGCTGGTTTGCCGGCGTGCAGTTCGTGCTGCTGCTGGCGGGCGTGGCGGCATTCCTGTGGCAGGCCGACGGCGCACCGCTGGCGACCAACGCCGTGTGGTTCGCCACGCTGCTGGCCTGCCAGTGGGCGCTGGGCGCGGCCATGCAGGGGCGCATTGGCATGGGGTTGGCGCTGATGATCGAAGCCGGGGCGCTGGCCACGGCGACCAGCGCGCTGGGGTTCACGGCGTGGCACCTGCTGTTCAAGCCGCTGACCATGGCGATTGCTATTGTTTATGTAGCTAATCACGCTTATCCAATGAGCGCTACAGGCCGTTTTGGCTTGAACCGATCATGCTGGCTGCTGCTGGGCGCGCTGCTGGGTTCGCTGGCGGGCGACGTGTTCCTGATGCTGTCAGAGCACCTGTTCATTCCCGGCCTGGTGAGCTTCCTGCTGGCGCACCTGTGCTACATCGCGCTGTTCAAGCAGGGCGTGGGGTGGTTCGGCCACCGCGGGGCACTCGGGGGTACGCTGGCGCTGGGCATCGGCATGTACGCCTTCCTGCGGCAGGGCGGATTGCCGGCCGCGCTGCGGGTGCCGGTGGCCGTGTATGTGGTGGTGATCGCGCTGATGGCGGCGCAGGCCTGGGGGCGCCACGCGGCGCTGCGCGAGCGCTCGTCGCTTGCGGTGGCGCTGGGCGCGTGCTGCTTCATGCTCAGCGATTCGCTGCTGGCCACCAACCGTTTCGTGCAGCCGCTGCCCTTGTCGCAGTTGTGGGTGCTGGCCACCTACTATGCGGCCCAGGTGCTCATCGTGAGTGGGATGGTCACAGCGCTGACCCGCGGCGCGGCGCACCAAGCCGACGCGCGGACGCAGCCGCTCACCCCCCACGCGGCTTGAGCGATCAGGCGGACTCGAACAGCCCGCCCGCGGCGCGCGGCGGCGCCACGCCCAGGTGGCGGTAGGCGGCCAGCGTGGCCACGCGCCCGCGCGGTGTGCGCTGCAGATAGCCCTGCTGAATCAGGTAGGGCTCGATGACGTCCTCGATGGTGCCGCTCTCCTCGCCGATGCTGGCAGCAATGTTGTCCAGTCCCACGGGGCCGCCGTCGAAGCGATGCACCACGGCCTCCAGCAGCTTGCGGTCCATTACGTCGAAGCCCTGCGGATCCACGTCCAGCATGGTCAGCGCGCGGTTGGCAATGTCCAGGGTGATGTGGCCCGAACCCTTCACCTCGGCATAGTCGCGCACGCGGCGCAGCAGGCGGTTGGCGATGCGCGGCGTGCCGCGCGAGCGGCGCGCGATTTCCATGCCGCCCTCGGCGTCGATGGGCGCGCCCAGCAAGCCGGCCGAGCGCATGACGATGCGCGCCAATTCATCGGGCGTGTAGAACTCCAGCCGCGCGACGATGCCGAAGCGGTCGCGCAGCGGGTTGGTGAGCATGCCCGCGCGCGTGGTGGCGCCCACCAGCGTGAAGGGCTGCAGGTCCAGCTTGATGCTGCGCGCGGCCGGCCCCTCGCCGATCATGATGTCGATCTGGTAGTCCTCCAGCGCGGGGTAGAGGATTTCCTCGACCACGGGCGAAAGGCGGTGGATCTCGTCGATGAAGAGAACGTCGTTGCGTTCCAGGTTGGTGAGCAGCGCTGCCAGATCCTTGGGCTTTTCCAGCACGGGGCCGCTGGTCTGGCGCAGGTTCACGCCGAGTTCGGTGGCGATGATGTGGCTGAGCGTGGTTTTTCCCAAGCCCGGCGGGCCGAACAGCAGCACATGGTCCAGCGCCTCGCCGCGCTTCTTGGCCGCGCCGATGAAGATCTCGAGCTGTTCGCGCGCCTTGGCCTGGCCCACGTACTCCTGCAGCAGCTTGGGGCGCAGCGCACGCTCCAGCGCTTCCTCCTGCGAGGAGGCCGGCGCGGCCGACACCACGCGCTCGCGCGCCGGAGGGGGAGAGGGGGCAAAGTCGTCGGTATGGATCGTCATGCGAAGCGGACCAGGAAGGGCGCGTGCATTGTCCCCCATTCCCCCGCGCTGCCGGGCCGCCCCGCCACCCCGCGCGGGCCAGGGATAGCCGCCTTTCGGTAACATCGCCGCCTTCGCGCGCCGCGCGCGGGCGACCGCCCCCCTCCCGGACCACTCGAACGCCGCACCCGCCCCTGTGCGCCGCGCCGCCTCGGCCCGGCGCCCCCCTTGCAGCGACAGCCCATGAACACTCCAGCACCCCCCTCCTTCCTGAGCCGCATGGCCATCGCCATCGGCAGCTTTTTCGCCATCCTGGGCAACGGCCGCCTGGCCGCCGACATCCAGCGCCTGCGCGCGGGTGAAGCGCTGGCCGCCGACGTAGCGCCGCCGGCTCCCAAGGCAGTGCGGGTGGAAGTGCCCGTGGAAACAATCGTGGAGAAGATCGTCGAGGTCCGCGTGGAGGTGCCCGTCGAGAAAGTGGTGGAAAAGCGCGTCGAAGTCGCCACCGACACCGCCGCGCTGCAGCTGCTGGGCCTGCTGCAGCGCGAGGCGCGCCTGGTGGACTTTCTGCAGGAAGACGTGGCGCCCTACTCCGACACCGAGATCGGCGCCGCCGCGCGCGTGGTCCACGAGGGCTGCCGCAAGGTGCTGCGCGAGCATTTCACCATCGAGGCCGTGCGCCCCGAGGGCGAGGGCAGCCACGTC
The DNA here is from genome assembly GCF_027625375.1 of Diaphorobacter sp. ED-3. NCBI lineage: Bacteria > Pseudomonadati > Pseudomonadota > Betaproteobacteria > Burkholderiales > Comamonadaceae > Diaphorobacter > Diaphorobacter sp. ED-3. The sequence continues at coordinate 3,556,228 of NZ_CP115182.1, forward strand.
ACCCTGCCGGTCGGCTTTGACGCCACGGCCGTGCGCCTCACGGGCAATGTGCTGGGCCAGGCGCCGTTCACGGGCCAGCTGACCCACCGCGGCTGGAAGGCGACCGCCGTGCGCCTGCCGCAGCTCACCGACCCGCGGGCCGCCGCCGTGCTGGCCCAGGCCGAGGTGGAGCTGTGAACGCGGATATGCCCAACGCTCCTGAAACCATAGCTGCCAGCGCTTACCCTGCAAGCGCTACAGGCAAAAATAACGCCCAGTACAGCATCGGCATCGATCTGGGCACCACGCACTGCGCGCTGTCGTACGTGGACCGGCACGCCAGCGACGGCGACACCGTCGTGCAGCAGGTGCTGGATATTCCGCAGCTCACCGGACCGGCCAGCGTGGAGGCGCGGCCGCTGCTGCCCTCCTTCCTATACCTGCCGCATGAGAGCGAGTTGAGCGCCGCCGACACGGCGCTGCCCGGTGGCGGCGCAGGCCAGGACTGCGTGGTGGGCGAGCTGGCGCGCACGCGCGGCGCGGCCACGCCGATCCGTCTGGTGTCCAGCGCCAAGAGCTGGCTGTGCCACCCGGGCGTGGACCGGCGTGCGCCCATCCTGCCGCCCGATGCGCCGCCGGAGGTGCCGCGCGTGTCGCCCCTGGCCGCATCGGCGCGCTACCTGTCGCACCTGCGCTGGGCCTGGAACCAGGCCCACCCCGAGGCGCCGCTGGAGCAGCAGGACATCACCGTCACCATTCCCGCATCGTTCGACCCGGCCGCGCGCGAGTTGACGGCCGAGGCCTGCCGCGCCGCCGGCCTGGAGCGCCTGACGCTGCTGGAAGAGCCCCAGGCCGCGCTGTACAGCTGGATCCAGGCCAGCGGCGGCGGATGGCGCAAGCAGGTCGCGAGCGGCGACGTCATCCTGGTGGTGGACGTGGGCGGCGGCACCACGGACCTGTCGTTGATCGCGGTGCTGGAGAAGGACGGCGCCCTGGAACTGCAGCGCGTGGCGGTGGGAGAGCACATCCTGCTGGGCGGCGACAACATGGACCTGGCCCTGGCCTATGGCGTGGCGCGCAAGCTGGCCCAGGAGGGCAAGCCGCTGGACGCCTGGCAGACCCGCGCCCTGGCCCATGGCTGCCGCGCAGCCAAGGAGCTGCTGCTGGCCGACGAGGCGCTGCCATCCGTGCCCGTGGTCGTCCCCAGCCGCGGTAGCAAGCTGATCGGCGGCAGCATCCGCACCGAGGTGACGCGCGCCGAAGTGCAGGCGCTGCTGGTCGATGGGTTCTTCCCGCAGGTGGCCGTGGGCGACAAGCCGCTGACCCGCGCGCGCGGCGCGCTCACGCAACTGGGCCTGCCCTACGCGCAGGACGCGGCCGTCACGCGCCACCTGGCGGCCTTCCTGTCGCGCCAGCTGGATGCCACGGCACAGATCCCTGGCCTGGCCGGCAGGCAAGCGGGGGGCGCCAGCTTCCTGCACCCCACGGCCCTTCTGTTCAACGGCGGCGTGCTGAAGGCCCCCCAGATCGCTGAGCGCATCGTCGGCGTCATCAACGGCTGGCTGGCTGCCGAGGGCGCCGCCCCGGCCCGGCTGCTGGAAGGCGCCCATCTGGACCTGGCCGTGGCACGCGGCGCGGCGTACTTCGGCCATGTCACTGCGGCGGGGCGCGGCGTGCGCATCCGCGGCGGCACGGCGCAAAGCTACTACGTGGGCGTGGAGAGCAACATGCCCGCCATTCCCGGCATGGAGCCGCCCCTGAGCGCACTGTGCCTGGCGCCGTTCGGCATGGAGGAAGGCACCGAGGTCGCGCTTCATGCCCAGGAATTCGGCCTGGTGGTGGGCGAGCCGGTGCGGCTGCGCTTCTTCGGCTCCAGCGTGCGCCGCGGCGACACCGTGGGCACGCTGCTGGACTTCTGGGGACCCGAAGAGCTGGTGGAACTGCAGGAGATCGAGGCCCACCTGCCCCCCGAGGGCCGCACGCCCGGCGAGGTCGTACCCGTCACCCTGCACGCCCGCGTGACCGACATCGGCACGCTGGAGCTGAGCGCCGTGCCCGTGGGAGGCCATGAGCGCTGGAAGGTGGAGTTCGACGTGCGCGCCCAGACACAGGCCTGACGCCGGCGCCATGCACTGCCTGGTCGTCATCGCGCATCCGCTGGAAGACAGCCTGTGCCATTCGCTGGCGCAGGAAGCCATCCGCACCCTCACCGCCGCAGGGCACACGGTGCAGGTGGAGGACCTGTGCCGCACGGGCTTCGCGCCCGCGCTCACGGCGGCGGAGCGCCGCAGCTACTACGGCACGGCCTTCGACGGCGGCGCTGTGCAAGCGCAGATCGACCGGCTGCTGCAGGCCGAGGCGCTGGTGCTGGTCTTTCCGACCTGGTGGTTCGGCTTTCCGGCGGTGCTCAAGGGCTGGTTCGACCGCGTATGGGCGCCCGGCGTGGCTTACGACCATGCGAGCGACCTGGGGCCCATCCGCCCCCGCCTGCACCGGCTGCGCACGACGCTGGCCATCACCACATTGGGGTCGCCCTGGTGGGTGGACCGGCTGGTGCTGCGCCGGCCTGTGCGGCGCGTGCTCAAGACCGCGCTGCTGGGCACCTGCGCGCCACGCAGTGCCTTCGACATGCTCTCGCTCTACGGCGCCGAGCGCCTGTCCGCCGCCCAGGTGCTGCGGTTCAACGCGCGCATCGCACGCGCGCTGTCTTCGTGGGCTTAGCCGGGTGAAGCGCTACACCGTCGGCATCGACCTGGGCACCAGCCACACCGCCTGCGCCTATGCGCCGCTGGAAGGCCGCGCGGCGGACATCGCACTGCTGCCCATCCCGCAGCGCCTCTCGGCGGGCGACGTGCAGGCGCAGCCGCTGCTGCCCTCGGCGCGCTACCAGGCGGCACCCGGCGAGTTGGGCGAGGCGTGGCGACAGCCCTGGCCGCCCCTGGAGGCCACGGACGACACCCCCGCCACCCTCGGCCGCTGGGCACGCGACCTGGGTGCAGCCGTGCCAGGGCGGCTGGTGGAAAGCGCCAAAAGCTGGTTGTCCCACCCAGGCGTGGACCGCACGGCGCCCATCCTGCCCTGGGGCGCGCCGCAGGACGTGGCCCGGGTCTCGCCGGTGCAGGCCAGCGCGTCGTACCTGGCACATGTGCGCGCGGCATGGGACGCCGCCCACCCCGATGCGCCGCTGCATGCGCAAGACCTGGTGCTCACCGTGCCGGCTTCGTTCGACGAGGGCGCGCGCGCGCTCACGCTGGAAGCCGCACGCCTGGCCGGCTTGCCAGCGCTGCAGCTCTTGGAAGAGCCCAAGGCCGCATTCCACGACTGGCTGGCGCTGCAAGGCGAACAACTGGCCGCGCAATTGGCGGGCTGCCGCCTGGTGCTGGTGGTGGACGTGGGCGGCGGCACCACGGACCTCACGCTGATCCGCGTGGACACGCAGGCCGATGGCACGCCCCGGCTGACGCGCATCGCCGTGGGAGAGCACCTGATGCTGGGCGGCGACAACATGGACCTGGCGCTGGCGCACCTGCTGGAGCCGCAGTTCGCCGGCGACGGTGGCCACCTGCCCGCCGCGCGGTTACCCGCCGCGCGTTTGCCCGCCGCGCGCTTTGCCCAACTGGTGCAGCGCTGCCGGCAGGCCAAGGAGTTGCTGCTGGCCGACGGCGCCCCCGACAGCGCCGCAGTCACGCTGCTGGGCACGGGCAGCCGCATGCTGGCGCAGACACACACGGCCACGCTCACGCGCGCGCAGGTGCTGCAATGCGTGGTGGACGGCTTTCTGCCGCAGGTGCCGATCGGCGATCGCCCGGCGCGCCGCCAGGGTGCGCTGCGCGGGCTGGGCCTGCCCTACCCCGCCGACGCGGCCATCACGCGCCATCTGGCGCAGTTCCTGGCGCAGCACGCCGGGGGCGACTTGCCCGACACCCTGCTGCTCAACGGCGGGGTATTCCATGCACCGGCGCTGGTGCAGCGGCTCGCGGAGGTGCTTGCGCACTGGCGCGGCGCACTGCCCCGCGTGCTGCACAACCCGCACCCCGACTGGGCCGTGGCGCGCGGCGCTGCGGCGTACGGGTTGGCGCAGCATTCATCATCAAATACGCACACAGCCCAGTCAGGACAAGCGCCAGCAGCTCCTAAAACCATAGTCCCACGCATCGGCGGCGGCTCGGCGCGCAGCTACTGGCTGGTGCTGCCGGGCAAGGCGGGCACTGCGCCGCAGGGCATCTGCCTGCTGCCCCGCGGCACCGAAGAAGGCGTGCGCCTGGTCCTGACGAGCCGGCGCTTCGCGCTGCGGCTGGGCCAGGCCGTGCGCTTCGCGCTGGTGGCGCGCAGCCAGGGCCAGGCGCAGGCCGGGCAGATCGCACCGCTGGAGGGCGACGGCTGGGCGGAATTGCCGCCGCTGGCCACGGTGCTGCCCGCACCCGAAGGCCGCGCCACCGCCCAGGTGGAGGTGCAGCTGCAGGCCTGCATGACCGAGGTGGGCACGCTGGAGGTGCGCTGCGTGGCAACGCAGGAGGCGGACCAATCCTGGCTGCTGCCCTTCGCCGTGCGCGGCGCGGCGGGCACCGATGGCGCTTCCAAATCGATAGCTGCCAGCGCAGAATCGGAAAGCGTCAGCGGCCAAAAAGGCTCGGAGGGTAAAGCCTCACGCCTGCCCCAGGCGCTGGCGCTGATCGACCGCATCTTCGGCACCCAGGCACAGGACGTGGCGCCCAGGGAGGTGCGCCAGCTGCGCCAGTCGCTGGAAAAAATCCTGGGCCCGCGCGCCGGCTGGGACGTGGCCTTGCTGCGCGCGCTGTTCGATGCATTGCTGGCGCGTGCGCGCCGCCGCCGGCGCACGCCCGAGCACGAACGCACGTGGCTCAACCTGGCAGGCTGGTGCTTGCGCCCGGGGGTGGGCGCCGAGCTGGACGCGTGGCGCATCGCGCAGGTCTGGCAGCTCTACCCCCAGGGCCTGGGCCACGGCCAGGACGCCGCCAACTGGACCGAATGGTGGGTGTTCTGGCGCCGTGTGGCCGCGGGTCTGGACGAGGCGCAGCAGATGCAGGTGCTGGAAGCGGTGGCCGGCTGCATGCAAAAGACCGTGCAACGCAGCCAGGGCAAGGCCGCGTGGGGCAGCTACGACGACATGCTGCGCCTGTTCGCCGCCATGGAGGCCGTGCCCTGGCAGTACCGCCAGGAAATGGGCCAGTGGATGCTGCAGCGCCTGCTGCGGCCCGATGAGTCCGCACAGACCTGGTGGGCCATCGGCCGCCTGGCCGCGCGCCAGCCGCTGGCAGCCAACGCCCACCGCGTGATGCCGCCCGAGGCCGCGGCCGAGTTTCTGCATGCCACGCTGCGCGAGGACTGGCGCCACAACGAGCATGCCCTGTTCGCCGCCGTGCAGATCGCCCGCATGACCGGCGACCGCGCCCGCGACCTGCCCGACGCTCTGCGCACCGAAGTGCTGGAAAAGATGCGCGCCACCCACGCGCCCGCACGCTGGATCGCGCTGGTGGAACAGCCCACGGCCATGGAGGCCGAGGACCAGCAGCGCAGCCTGGGCGACAGCCTGCCGCCCGGGCTGGTGCTGGTGGGTTAGTTGGCCGCCGTCGGATTCAGCCAGCGCCGCAGCGCCGTGCGGTAGCTGGTGTCGAAACGACCGTAATGGTCCACGCCGTCGCGCGCAGCGCAGCTGGCGGTTCCGCCCAGAAGCTGGCCCACCACATAGCGGCGCTCGCCAAACGTCACGAACGCGGCCGAGCCGCTGCTGCCGCCCTCCGTCGTGCCCTCCTGCCAGCCCAGCGTAAGGAAGGTGCCGTCGTCCGCATTACTGGAACGGCAACTGTTGTCCACGCACGTGCTGTAGCGCTGCATGGAGCCCAGGCTGACCTTCTGCAGATCGCCCTGGGGATGGTGCACACCCGCCAGCGCCGTGCCAACGTCCACCCCGCCAAAGTACGAGCCTGCATAGACGATGCCGGCAGGCGCCTGGCTGTTGAGCTGCATGAAGGCCGTGTCCGTGGTGGCGGACGCGTACAGCAGCGCCGCACCGCCTGTGACGCGCACGGCGGCGGGGTTCTCGGTGGCGGTGCCGCAGCTGCCGGAACGGTAGAACCAGTCCGTGGTGAGCGTGGACGCCACGGGCTGCGTGGAAATGCAATGGTTGGCGCTCAGGAAGTAGGGCGTACCGCTGGACGCGGCATCGTTGAGCAGCGTGCCGGTGCACAGGTAGCTCTTGCCATCGTCGCGCACAAAGATCATGCGCGCCACCGAGCGGCTCTGGTCGTTGAACTCCGGCCGGCAGGTCGCGTCCACGTTGCAGCTGCCCGACTCGCCCACCTTCTGGGCAAGGGCCTGCTCGGCCTGTGCGGGCGCCAGCGTGAAATGCGACAGCCGCGGCACGGACAGTCGGACGGCCGCTGGCGAGGCCGCAGCGGGAATCTCCACTTCCAGTGTGGTTTGCGGGCCGCTGAAGTCCGGGCTCCAATAGGTGCGCGCGGTGGTGTCATCCGCACCGCCACGCGCATTGCGCGCGGCGATGTCCTGCAGCTCGGACGCGCGCACCTCCATGGCCCCCGCGCCCTGCTCGCCGTAGAAGCGCAGCACCGCGCCCTCGGGCAGCGACTGCACGAGCACGCCCAGACGCACGCCATGCGCTCCGTCGGCCGTGAAGCGCAGCGCAGCGGCCTGCGTGCCCCGCGCCGTCGGTTGCCAGCGCAGCAGGGCCGCAGTGGCCGCGACGGTGGCGGTGTCCGCCACGCTGCGCGCCTCGCCGATCTGCAAGGGCGTTCCGGGAGTGGCGGAGACCACGCCCTTCACGGCCGTGAGCGCGCCGAGGGCGATGGTGCGGGTTGCCTGTGCACTGGCGACCGGGCTCACCGCCTGCTGCGAGGTGGCCACCTTGGCCGTGCCGCTGGGGTCGTAGGGCTCGATGCGGTCGCCCGCCACCGGAGGCGCAGGAGAGGGAGTGTCGTTGCCGCCGCCACCTCCACCGCAAGCGGACAAGGCCAGCACCAGGGGTATCGCGGCCCATTGCGCCGCAGTTGTTGTCAGTAATTGCATTGCTCTCTCCTCTACGTAAGAACTATTTGGATAGCGATTTCAGCGCCAGCTTGATCCCCTCGCTTACTCCCACATCCGCCGGCAGCGCCTTGAGCGCAGCGGCGGCCTCCTTGTCGTTATAGCCCAGGGCCAGCAGCGCCTGCAGGATGTCGGCCTGGTTGTCGTTGGCGGCATGCGCGCGCACGCCGACGTCCGCGCCCAGCTTGCCTTTCAGCTCCAGCAGCAGCCGCTCGGCGGTTTTCTTGCCGATACCCGGCACTTTGACCAGGCGCCCTGCTTCCTGCAGCGAAACGGCCTGCGCCAGGTCCGCCACGCCCATGCCTGAGAGGATGGACAGCGCTGTGCGCGGCCCCACGCCGCTGATCTTGATGAGTTCGCGAAACGCCTGGCGCTCCTGCGCCGTACCAAAGCCGTACAGCAGCTGCGCATCCTCGCGCACGATGAACTGCGTGAGCAGGCTCACCCGCTCACCCACGGCGGGCAGGTTGTAGAAGGTGCTCATGCTGACCTGCACCTCGTAGCCCACGCCGTGGCAGTCCATCAGCACCTCGGGGGGGTTCTTTTCCAGCAGCGTGCCGGTCAATTTGCCTATCATGGATGTCCTTTGCCGCGCCGGACACCCGCCGCGGAACTTCGACCGGAATTATCAGCGTGATCCTGCGCCACACCTTCACCCCCCATAACAACACGCGCCTGACCCATCTGTGCGGCCCCGCCGATGTGCACCTGCGCACCATCGAGGCGGCGCTGCAGGTCTCCATCGCCCACCGGCACGAGCAGTTCAAGGTGGACGGCCCCAAGGCCAAGGCCACGCAGGCCATGGAGTTGCTGCAGGCGCTGTACGAGATGGCGGATCGCCCCATCAAGGAAGAACACCTGCAGCTCATGCTGGCCGGCGACGCCAGCATGCAGGGCGATGACGAAGCCAGCGCCATCCAGCTCACCACGCGCCGCGCCGACCTGCGCGCGCGCACGCCCACGCAGGCCACCTACCTGGAAAACATCGCCACGCACGACATCACCTTCGGCATCGGCCCGGCGGGCACCGGCAAGACGTACCTGGCCGTGGCCTGCGCGGTGGATGCGCTGGAGCGCAGCAGCGTGCAGCGCATCGTGCTCACCCGCCCGGCCGTGGAAGCTGGCGAGCGCCTGGGCTTCCTGCCGGGCGACCTGACGCAGAAGGTGGACCCGTACCTGCGCCCACTGTATGACGCGCTGTACGACCTGATGGGCTTTGACCGCGTGCAGAAGGCCTTCGAGCGCAATGCGCTCGAGATCGCGCCGCTGGCCTTCATGCGCGGGCGCACGCTGAACAATGCCTTCGTCATCCTCGACGAGGCGCAGAACACCACGCCCGAGCAGATGAAGATGTTCCTCACGCGCATCGGCTTCGGCGCGCGCGCGGTGGTCACAGGCGACGTGAGCCAGATCGACTTGCCCAAGGGCGCGATGAGCGGCCTGATCGACGCCGAGCGGGTTTTGAAGCGCGTCAAGGGCATCGCCGTCACGCGCTTCACCAGCGCCGACGTGGTGCGCCACCCGCTGGTGGCGCGCATCGTGGATGCCTACGACGCGCAGCGCAGCCGCCGCGGCGCAGGCGAGTAGTCGCCGGCCAAAAGCTCACAAATTCGTAGCTACTCGCGCTTGATAGATAAGCGCTGGAGGCCAAAATGGCTTTGAACCAATTGTCCTTGTCCCTCCAATTTGCACGCGACGCGGATGCCACCGCGCACCGCGCCACCCTGCCCCGCCACGCGGTTGCGCGCTGGATCCGCCACGCCCTGGCCGTGGATGCCGAGATCACGGTGCGCATCGTGGGCGCCGAGGAAGGCCAGCGCTTGAACCGCGAGTTCCGCCACAAGGACTACGCCACCAACGTGCTCACCTTCGACTACCAGCAAGAGCCCGTGGCCGTGGCCGATCTGGTGCTCTGCGCCCCCGTGGTCGAGCGCGAGGCCCGCGAGCAGAACAAGACGCTAGAGGAGCACTACGCCCACCTGCTGGTGCACGGCACGCTGCACGCCCAGGGCTGGGACCACGAAACCAGCGAACAGGACGCGCAGGAAATGGAGGCGTACGAGACCGCCATCCTGCAGGAGTTGGGCTTCGCGGACCCCTACGCGGCATAACTGGCGGGCGCTCACCACCGCGGGCGCCGGGGTGCGGAAAGCTGTTTTGCGCCCAGGTCACAAACGCGCCCGCCGGTGCGGCCTAAGATGCCGCGCGACCTGCGTCCTGCAGGTCCGCCTCTCACGCGGCGACCATCTCTTAAGGGAAGAACCCACGCATGGACATCCTGGGCTGGACGACCTCCATCGGCCACTTGGCACTTCTGCTCACCGCCGCATTCATCGCCGGTGCGCTCAACGCGGTAGCCGGCGGCGGCAGCTTCCTCACCCTGCCCGCGCTGGTGTTCACCGGCGTGCCGCCCGTGGTCGCCAACGCCACCGGCACTGTGGCCTTGCTGCCCGGCTACATGGCCGGTGCCTGGGGCTTTCGGGAAGACATGCAACCGCCGCCGGGCCTGTCGATGCGCGCCGTGGTCGTGCTGTCGCTCATCGGCGGCTCGGCCGGTGCGGCGCTGCTGCTGTTCACGCCCGACGCCACCTTCCGCAAGGTCGTGCCCTGGCTGCTGCTGGCGGCCACGGCACTCTTCGCCTTTGGCCCGCAGCTGCGGCAATGGGCCGGCAAAGCCGGCCATGGCACGCCCTCTGCCCTGAAAGCCGGCGCGGGCATGCTGGCGGTGGCGGCCTACGGGGGCTATTTCAACGGGGGCCTGGGCATCCTGCTGCTGGCGCTGTTCGGGCTGCTGGGGCAGACACAGCTCAACGCCATGAACGGCATGAAGAACCTCGTGTCGGCCCTGCTCACGGCGATTGCCGTGGCCATCTATGCCGCGGGCGGCATCGTGCTGTGGCCGCAGGCCCTGGTGATGATGGTGGCCGCCACGTTGGGCGGCTATGGCGGCGCGCGCGTGGCACGCCAACTGCCCGCGCCGGTGCTGCGCTGGGGCATTGTGGCCACGGGGCTGGCGATGGCGGGGCTGTTCTTCCTGAAGGGCTGAACCCCGCCCCCAAGGCTCCAGGCGCGCTACAGCAAGCGCGCCTTCACCATCTTGCCTTTGACACGGCCCGCATTCAGCTTGGCGCAGGCCTGGGCCGCGATGGCGCGGTCCACGGCCACATAGGTGGAAAAATCGTTGACGCTGATCTTGCCGATCTGCTCGCGCGCATAGCCGAAGTCGGCGCACATGGCGCCCATCACGTCGCCGGCGCGGATCTTCTCCCTGCGCCCGCCGATGATTTGGATGGTGCACATGGGTGGCTGCAGTTCGCCCCCTGCCGTAGGGGTGAGTTCATCCACCGGAAAGAACTCGCAGGCACGGCCTTGCAGCAATTCGATCTTGCCCACGCTGCCCATCTCATCCATGCTGACCAGGTTCAGCGCCAGCCCCTCGGCATCGCCACGGCCCGTGCGGCCGATGCGGTGGATGTGCACCTCGGGATCGGGCGTCACGTCGACGTTGATCACGGCCGAGAGGTCGGCAATATCGATGCCGCGCGCCGCCACGTCGGTGGCCACGAGCACGCTGCAGCTCTTGTTGGCAAACTGCACCAGCACCTCGTCACGCTCGCGCTGCTCCAACTCGCCAAACAGGGCGAGGGCACTGAATCCCTGGCTCTGCAGCGCAGTCACCACGTTACGGCACTGCTGCTTGGTATTGCAGAAGGCAATGCTCGACGCAGGGCGAAAGTGCGCGAGCATGCGCGCCACCACGTCGACCTTCTCGCGTGCATCCACCTCATACCAGCGCTGCGCGATCTTGCCTGCACCGTGCTGGGCGGCCACCTTCACCATCTGGGGCGCGCGCATGAAACGCTGTGCCAGTCCCGCAATGCCGTCGGGATAGGTGGCGGAGAACAGCAGGGTCTGGCGCTCGGCCGGACATTGGCGCACCACGGTCTCAATATCGGCCAGGAAGCCCATGTCCAGCATGCGGTCGGCCTCGTCAAGCACCAAGGTCTTGAGGTTGGCGATGTCGAGCTTGCCGCGCTCCATCAGGTCCATCACGCGGCCCGGCGTGCCCACCACGATGTGGGCACCGTTCTCCAGCGAAGCAATCTGGCCGCGCGAAGGCACGCCCCCGTACACAGTGACGACCTTGATGTTGTCTTGCGCACGCGCCAAGCGGCGGATCTCGGTGGCCACCTGATCGGCCAGCTCGCGCGTGGGGCACAGTACCAGGCCCTGGACGGCGAACCAGCGCGGGTTCAGCCGATCAACCATGGCCAAGCCAAAGGCCGCTGTCTTGCCGCTGCCGGTGCTGGCCTGGGCGATCAGATCACGGCCCTGCAGGCTGAAAGGCAGGCTGGCGGCCTGGATGGGCGTCATCTGCGCATAGCCCAGCTGCTGCAGGTTGGCCAGCATTTCAGGGGGCAGAGGCAGCGATGAGAAGGCGGTGGCGGACGGGGCAGGCGACGCGCCTGAAGAGATGGTCATGGTCGCCAATTATCCCGGCGCTATCCGCAGCGGAAGGGTCACCGGTCCGTCGTTGACCAGGTGCACCTGCATGTCGGCGGCAAAGCGGCCCGTGGCCACCATGGGGTGCACGGCGCGCGCCTGGGCGACGAAGTAGTCGTACAGCCGCTCCCCCTGCGCCGGCGGTGCCGCCTGCGTGAAGCTGGGCCGGTTGCCGCCGCGCGTGTCGGCGGCCAGGGTGAACTGGCTGACGATGAGCAGGCCGCCGCAGGTGCCCTGCCCGTCCAGGTCCTGCACGCTGCGGTTCATCTTGCCGGCCTCGTCGCTGAAGATGCGCAGCTTGAGCATTTTGGCCAGCAGCTTGTCGGCCTGCGCCTCGCTGTCGCCCTGCTCGGCGCACACCAGCGCCAGCAGCCCCGGGCCGATGCGGCCCACGATCTCGCCGGCCACTTCCACGCGCGCCTCGCGCACGCGCTGCAGCAGGCCGATCATGTGCCGGCTCCTCCCGGCGCGGCCGCCTCGGCGGTCTCGAACACCGTAGCCTGCCCTTCGGGCAGTAGTTCGATGGTGGCGCGCAGGCCGGGCACGGCCTGCATCAGGGCCTGCTCGACGGCGGTGCGCTGCTCGGCGGCATGCCCCAGCGTCCAGTGCGCGGGCACATGCATGTGCAGATCCACGTAGTTGCGCGCGCCGGCGCGGCGCGAGGTGAGGCTGTCGAAATACACCACCCCTGCGCTGGCGTGGTTGTGCTCGCCCAACACCGTGAACACGCGCGCCAGCAGGCCAGGCTCCATGGCTTCGTCCATGAGACCCTGCGAGGCGCGCCAGATCAGCGCGCCCCCTTCGCGCAGGATGTTCAACGCCACCGCGATCGCCACCAGCGGGTCCAGCCACAGCCAACCGGTGGCGCCAGCGGCCAGTAGCCCGCCCACCACGCCGATGGAGGTCCACACATCGGTCATCAGGTGCCGCGCATCGCCTTCCAGCGCCAGCGACCGGTGCACCTGCGCCGCGCGCAGCATGCCCCATGCGAGCAGGCCGTTGCAGGCCGTGCTCAACAGCGACAGGCCCATGCCCCAGCCCAGTTGCTCCAGCGGTTGCGGGTGCATCAGCCGCAGCACGGCCGCCCAGAGGATGGCGATGCTGGCCCCCACGATGAGAATGCCCTCGAAGCCGGACGAGAAATATTCCGCCTTGTGGTGTCCGTAGGGGTGGTCCTCGTCCGCCGGGCGGCGCGCAATGGTCACCATGGCCAGCGCGAACATCGCGCCCGCCAGATTGACGAACGACTCCAGCGCATCCGACAGCAGGCCCACCGAGCCGCTGACCCACCAGGCCAGCGTCTTGAGCACGATGGTGAGCAGGGCCACGCCCACCGAGGCGCGCAGCAGGTTGTGGGGCGTCATCCACGCGGGAACGCTCAAGGGGCCGGAGGGTGCGGAAGGCATGCAGCGATTATCCCGCCGCCTTGCCGCCCTGCTGGCACACAAGCGCCCGGCGCGCCGCCGGACGCGCCTGCTCGCCAAAGGCCAGGCGTTGGGATATAAGCTCCGGGACCGACCGCCCACTGGATATGCCCTCCCCTCGCCCCCCTGCCTCCCCCTCCCTGCCCGACCTGGGCCCCCGCGCCAGTGATGCGCTGCTGCGGCTCATCGCCGACTCGGTGCCCGTCATGCTGGCCTATTACGAATCAACCAGCCTGCGCTGCGTGTTCGCCAACCAGCGCTACGCCGCCTTCAGCGGGCAAACGGTGCAGAGCATCATCGGCAAGACGGTGCGCGAGGCGATCGGCGAAAAGGCCTGGCAGGAGATCCTGCCCTACGTGCAGCGCGCGCTGGCTGGGGAGAGCGTTCAGTACACCCGCGAATACGCCGGCCCGCAGGGGCGCGCGCATATGCTGGAGATCAGCCTGCAGCCGCACTTCGGGGTGCACGAAGGACGCAACGCGATGGTGGGTGCATTCGTGCTCATCAACGACATCGCCCACCACTGGGAGGCCGAGCGCGCCGTGCGCCAGAGCGAGGAGCGCATGCGCAAGTTCGCCATCGCTACCGAGGAGGGACTTGCCTTTCACCGCGACGGGCGCATTCTGGATGCCAACGAAGCGCTGCAGCGCATGGTTGGCTATTCGCTGGCCGAGCTCGTAGGCCAATCCATCTTCGATTTCGCGCTGCCCGAGTACCGCGCGCTGGCCGTGGAATACACGCGCCGCGGCAGCGAGAAGCCCTACGAGCTCGCCATGCGCCACAAGGACGGCCGCGTGATCCCGATCGAGGTGGTGGGCAAGACCATGCCCCAGCAGGAGGGTGACTACCGCGTGGTGGTGGTGCGCGACATCACGGCGCGCAAGCAGGCGCAGGAGCAGGCGCGCTTCCTGGTGCTGCATGACACGCTGACCCAACTGCCCAACCGGCGCCACCTCATGATGCAGTTGGCACGCATGGCGAGTGCCGCGCAGGAGCGGCAGACCCGCGCCGCCGTGCTGTTCATCGACCTGGACCACTTCAAGACGGTCAACGAGTCGCTGGGAAACCAGGCCGGCGACCAGCTGCTGATAGAGATTGCGCGGCGCCTGCAGGACGGGGTGAAGGCCACCGACTTCGTCGCGCGTGTGGGCGGCGACCAATTCATCGTGCTGCTGCCCGACCTGGCCAACCGCGCCGCAGCGGCCGAAGTGGCCGATGCGCTGCTGGCGCGCGTGCGCGCCGAGTTCGCCATCGGTGGCACGCCGCTGTCGCTATCACCCTCCATCGGCATCAGCGTCTTTCCGGACGACGGCTACAGCCCCGACGAGCTGCTGCGGCGCGCCGACGCGGCCATGCACCACACCAAGGAAAGCGGGCGGGGCATGCGCATGTTCTATGAACCGGGCATGGAAGGCCAACCCACGGAGCTGCTGCAGCAAGAGCACCTGCTGCGCGAGGCTGTGTTCCAAGGGGCCTTCGCACTGCACTACCAGCCCCAGGTGCGGGTGGCCGACGGCCGGCTGGTGGGCTTTGAGGCGCTGGTGCGTTGGCGACACCCGGTGCGCGGCCTCGTGGGGCCGGATGAGTTCATTCCCCTCGCCGAATCGCGCGGGCTCATCACGCCCATTGGCCGCTGGGTGCTGCGCGAGGCCTGCCGCCAGCTCAAGGCATGGCACGACGAAGGGCTGCCCCGGGTGCCGGTGGCGGTGAACCTCTCTGCCATCGAGTTCCGCCAGCGCGACGTGGTGGGCGAGATCGCCCAGGTGCTGCAGTCGGCGGGCCTCGCACCGCAGTACCTGGAGGTGGAGATCACCGAATCCGCCCTCATGCAGCAGGCCGACCACACGCGCACCACCCTGCAGGCCCTGCAGGCCCTGGGCGTTGCCGTAACGGTGGACGACTTCGGCACGGGCTACTCGTCGCTGGCCTACCTCAAACGCTACCCGCTGGACAAGATCAAGGTGGACCGCTCCTTCGTCACCGACACGCCTGCCGACAGCGAAGACGTGGCCATCGTCACCGCCATCATCCAGCTCGCGCACAGCCTGCAGCTGCAGCCCGTGGCCGAAGGCGTGGAGACCGCGGAGCAGCTCGCGCTGCTGCAGCGCCTGGGCTGCGAACTGGCGCAGGGCTTTGGCATCGCACCGCCCATGGATGCGCAGCGCGCCCGCGAGTGGCTGCGCGCCCAGGCCGAGTGAGCAGCCGGCCCGGCCCGGCGCCGTGCCCACGCTGACACAGGCGGCGTGGACAATAGGCACCATGGCTCAGATCCCCGCACTTCCCGATCCCACCTTCCACACGACCGAGACCGAGGCGCTGGCCCAGGTGCAGCGCATCTACCAGCAGCAGATCGACCATCTGCGCAGCGCCATGCAGCGCTTCGTGGCGGGAGAGACGCCCGCCGCGCCAGTGCGCGCGTTCTATCCCTTCGTGCGTGTGCAGACCAGCACCGTGGCGCGCGCGCCCACGCACCTGGCCTATGGCTTCGTGGAGGGGCCCGGGCGCTACGAGACCACGCTCACGCGGCCTGACCTGTTCGCCGACTACTACACGGAGCAGCTGCGCCTGTTGCGCGCCAGCCACAACGTCGAGCTGGAAGTGGGCGTGAGCAATCAGCCCATCCCCATCCACTTCTCGTTCGCCGAGCACGACCACATCGAAGGCACGCTCAGCCCCGAGCGGCGCATGCTGATGCGCGACGTGTTCGACCTGCCCGACCTGGAGGCCATGGACGACGGCATTGCCAACGGCACCTGGTCGCCGCGCGCTGGCGAGCCGCAGCCGCTGTCGCTGTTTACCGCGCCGCGCGTGGACTATTCGCTGCACCGCCTGCGCCACTACACCGGCACGCAGCCCGAGTGGTTCCAGAACTTCGTGCTGTTCACCAATTACCAGTTCTACATCGACGAGTTCGTGCGCCTGGGCCATGCCGAGATGGCCAAGCCCGACAGCAAGTACATCGCCTTCATTGAGCCGGGCAACGTGGTCACGCGCCGCACGGGCCTGCCCGCGCAGGTCGGCGACGACCTGGGCGTGGCCCCGGCCCGCCTGCCGCAGATGCCCGCCTACCACCTCGTGCGCGCGGACCGCAGCGGCATCACCATGGTCAACATCGGCGTGGGCCCGAGCAACGCCAAGACCATCACCGACCACATCGCCGTGCTGCGCCCCCACGCCTGGATGATGCTGGGCCACTGCGCGGGCCTGCGCAACAGCCAGCAGCTGGGCGACTACGTGCTGGCCCACGCCTACGTGCGCGAGGACCATGTGCTGGACGAGGAGCTGCCGCTGTGGGTGCCCATCCCCGCGCTGGCCGAGATCCAGATGGCGCTGCAGCAGGCCGTGGCCGACGTGACGCAGATGCCGCAGGACCAGCTCAAGCGCATCATGCGCACCGGCACCGTGGCCAGCACCGACAACCGCAACTGGGAATTGCTGCCCGACAACATGCCCCAGCGCCGCTTCAGCCAAAGCCGCGCAGTGGCGCTGGACATGGAAAGCGCCACCATCGCCGCCAACGGTTTTCGCTTCCGCGTGCCCTACGGCACCCTGCTGTGCGTGAGCGACAAGCCGCTGCACGGCGAGATCAAGCTGCCCGGCATGGCCAACCATTTCTACCGCGAACGCGTGGACCAGCATCTGCGCATCGGCATGCGCGCCATCGACATCCTGCGCGCGGGTGGTGTGCACCGGCTGCACAGCCGCAAGCTGCGCAGCTTTGCCGAAGTGGCGTTCCAGTAGCCGCAGCCATTGCTACTTCATCGATAGCTGCTCGCGCTTATCCCATAAGCGTTTGAGCCGCTTTTTATCAATTTAGAGTAGCAACAACACCGCGACGAAAGCCAGCGTGTGCAGCACCACGCCGCCACCGGCCGCCACGGCATAACGCCAGCCCCCGCTGACCAGGGCCGTCACGCATTTGCTGACGGCGTGCACGCTCAGCCCCGCCGCCAGCGCGCTCACCAGGCTGGGCCCCACGGGGTCCAGCGGCCGGCCCTGCGACATGATGGCCGCGGCGGCCGCATGGACGTCGGCCAGCGCCGCCACCAGGGCACCGGCCAGCAGGCCCGCGTCGCCCCACCAGCCGCGCAGTGCCTGCACCAGCACCTGCACAGCCGTGAGCAGCGCGGCGATCAGCAGCGCGTCGCGCAGCTTGAATAGCGCCGTGCCGTCCACGTCCGCCGGGGCCGGCGCCTCACCCGCGGGCATGCTTCGCAGCAGCGCCCACCCCCAGACCAGCGCCACCACCCCGCCCGCCAGGGCCGGCGCCCACAACCGCACCAGCCACTGGGGCTGCACGGTGGCCGCCACCACCAGGATCTGCGCCATGGTCGCCACGCACGACAGCACGGCCGCGCCCCCCTGCGCGCGCACGGGCTCGCGCCCCTCGCGCACGGCCACGCCCAGGCTGGCGATGGTGGCGGTGCTGGAGATGAAACCCGAGGCCAGCGCCGACAGGGCGTTCGCGCGGCGCGCGTCCATGAGCCGGCGCGCCAGATGCGCCAGCGCCTGGATTACCAGCAGCACCACCACCAGGCGCACCAGCACCTGGGGGTTCAGCGCCTCCCCCCACAGGGGCTGATTGGGCGCAAGCGGCAATACCAGCAGCGCCAGCGCAGCCAGGATCAGCCCGCCCCGCACCTCGCCCTGGCGCAGCCACTCGCGTGAAAACTCATGCAGCGCCTCACGCGCCGTCAGCAGGCTGGTCACGGCGACGGCCAGCCCCGCCGCCACGGGCAGGCTCTGCGTGCACAGCACGCCGATCAGGTAGGCCAGCAGCAGCGCGATCTCGGTGGTCACGCCGGGGTCTTCGGAGCGGTCGCGCGCATAGGCCACCACGCCCAGCAGCGCAATGAACACCGCGCCCACCGCCACCAGCGCCTCGCTGCCCAGCAGCGCCGCCGTCGCACCCGACACCGCCGCCAGCGTGAACGAGCGCACGCCCGCGAGCGCGCGCAACGGGCCCTGGCCCTTGCGCCGTTCGCGCTCGATACCCATCAGCAGGCCGCTGCCCAGGGCGCCCGCCAGAACGGCCAGCGTGTCCTGAAAGCCGGTTGTGTCCATGGTGTTCATCGTGGTTGGTTGGCTTTGACGATTGGACCATGGAAAGCGGGCATCCAAAGGGCGCCCCACTCTCAGAACACTCTGGTTTTGATAGCTATCAGCGCTTGTCAGTAAAGCACCAGCGCCATTTTTCTCATAAACCTCTGCAATGGCGCGGTCTTCCCCCCACAATCGCGCCATGCAAGTGCTTCTGGAAGCCCGCGACCTGCGCAAGCGCTATGGCACCGCCACCGTGGTGGATGGGCTGTCGTTCGCCATCGCTCCGGGGGAGTGCCTGGGCGTGATCGGCCCCAACGGCGCGGGCAAGACCACCACCCTGCGCATGTGCCTGGGCCTCACCGCGCCCGACGAGGGCAGCGTGCACTTTCACCCTGGCGGCGGCGCTGCGCCGCTCGCCATGCCGCAAGACGCGCTGGCCATCAAGGCCCAACTGGGCGTGGTGATGCAGTTCGACAGCCTGGACCCGGACTTCAGCTGCGCCGAAAACCTGCGCGTGTTCGGGCGCTACTTCGGCCTGAAGGGCGCGGCCATGGCACAGCGCATCGCGCCGCTGCTGGAGTTCGCCGCGCTCACGGCCAAGGCCGACGCGCGGCCGGGCGAACTGTCGGGGGGCATGCGCCGGCGCCTGTCGCTGGCGCGCGCCCTGGTCAACGACCCGCGCCTGCTGCTGCTGGACGAGCCCACCACCGGCCTGGACCCGCAGGCGCGCCACCTGATGTGGGAGCGGCTGCAGCAGCTGCTGCAGGGCGGCAAGGCCATCCTGCTGACGACGCACTTCATGGATGAGGCCGAGCGCCTGTGCTCGCGCCTGCTGGTGCTGGACCATGGCCGCAAGATCGCCGAAGGCACGCCGCGCGCGCTGATCGCCGAGCACCTGGAACCCGACGTGGTCGAGGCCTACGGCCCGGGCGCGCTGGCCCTGGCGCAGGATGCGCAGTTGCGTCCGCTGGCGCGGCGTGTGGAAGTCAGCGGCGAGACCGTGTTCTTCTACACGCAGGACGCACGCCCGCTGCTGCAGGCGCTGTCGGCCCACGGCAGCCTGCGCACCCTGCACCGGCCCGCGAACCTGGAGGACCTGTTCCTCAAGCTCACCGGACGTCAAATCCGCGAGGAAGGCTGACATGCCCACGCCCACCACGCCCAGCCCCTGGCGCGCGCCCGACCTGTCGACGCGCTGGTGGCCCGTGTTCCTGCGCAACCTGCTGGTGTGGCGCAAGCTGGCGGTGCCCAGCCTGCTGGGCAACATCGCCGAGCCGCTGATGTGGCTGGTGGCCTTCGGCTACGGCATGGGGGCGCTCGTGGGACAGGTGCAGGTGGGCGGGCAGAACGTGCCCTACATCCTGTTCCTGGCCAGCGGGTCGATCTGCATGAGCGCCATGAATGCGGCCAGCTTCGAAGCGCTGTACTCGGCCTTCTCGCGCATGCATGTGCAAAAGACCTGGGACGGCATCATGAACGCCCCCATCAGCCTGGACAGCGTGCTGCTGGCCGAGATGCTGTGGGCCGCATTCAAGGCGCTTTTCACCACCACCGCCATCCTGGGGGTGATGCTGGCGCTGGGCATCAGCTACAGCCCCAAGCTGATCGTGGCCTGGCCGGTGCTGCTGTGCGTGGGCATCATGTTTTCCAGCATCGCGCTCATCTTCAATGCGCTGGCCAAGGGCTACGACTTCTTCACCTATTACTTCACGCTGGTGCTCACGCCCATGATGTTCCTGTCGGGTGTTTTCTTCCCGCGCGAACAGCTGCCCACAGCCATACGCCTCGCCTCGGACTGGCTGCCGCTCACCAATGCCGTGGAGCTGGTGCGCCCTCTCTTCATGGACCAGTGGCCGCAGCACCCGCTGCGCCACGGCCTGGTGATCGCCGTGACCACCGTGGCCGCGTACTGGGTGGCCCTGGCGCTCACCCGCAAGCGCTTTCGCGCCTGAGCCTTTCACGCATGCCTACGCTTCTGAGCGCCGAATACATCGCCCTGGTGGACCGGGGCGTCTCCACCATCGTGGCCTCTCGCGACACGCAGTTGCGCCCCAGCGTGATGCGCGCCGTAGGCGCGCGCATCAGCACCAACGGCCAGCGCATCACGGTCTTCCTGCGGCGAAGCCAGTCACGACAGCTTCTGGCCGACATCGCCACCACCGGCCACATTGCCGTGGTCTTCAGTGACCCGCCCTCGCACCGCACGGTGCAGGTCAAGGCCACCGCCGCCGTGCAACGTGCCGTGCTGCCGGCCGACGAACCCGCGCTGCAAAGCTACCTGTCCGCCATGCAGCATGCCGTGGCCCAGGTGGGCTATGGCCCGCAGTACACCGCGGCCATGCTGAATGCACCACGGGACGATCTGGTGGCAGTGGAGTTTTCGCCCGAAGCCGCGTTCGACCAGACCCCCGGCCCACATGCCGGCGAACCGTTGCGCAAGGAGCGTCAGCCGTGAACGTGCCGCCCACCCTGCGCTCCATCCGCGCCTGCCTGGAGGGCGCGATTCCTGCCATCATGGCCACCTGCGCCTCCGACGGCACGCCCAACGTGGCCTACATCTGACAGGTGGTCTACGTCGATGAGCAGCATGTGGCCCTGTCGTTCCAGTTCTTCAACAAGACGCGCGCCAACATCCTCGCCAACCCCTATGCCAGCGTGCTGGTGCTGGACCCCGTGACAGCACGCTGCTTTCGCCTGCACCTGCGCTTCCTGCGCACGGAGGCGGAAGGCGCACTGTTCGAGCGCATGCGCGCGCAGCTGGCGGGCATCGCCTCGCACAACGGCATGGAGGGCGTCTTTGAACTCAAGGGATCGGATGTCTACGCCGTCGAGCGCATCGAACCCGTGCCCGGAGAAGGACTGGCACCCAGCCCCGCGCAACTGCCACGCGCCGATCTGCTGGGCGCCGTGCGCCTGTGCAGCCAGCGCCTGGCGCGCTGCACCACGCTCGACGAGCTGCTACAGACACTGCTGGCGGGCCTGCACGAGCATCTGCACGTGCAGCATGCGATGGTGCTCATGCTGGATGCGCAAGCGGGCCACCTGTACACCGTGGCAAGCCATGGCTACACACATTCGGGCGTGGGCTCGGAGATCAAGCTGGGCCAGGGCGTAATAGGCGTGGCCGCGCGCGAAGCCACGCCGGTACGCATCAGCCACATGACCCATGCCGCGCTGTACAGCCATGCCATGCGCAGCAGCCTGGGACAGAGCGCGCCCGCGCACGAGATTCCCTACCCGGGCCTGCCCGCACCGCACAGCCAGCTGGCCGTGCCCCTGTTGAGCTGCGGCCGCACGCTGGGTGTGCTGTTCGCGGAAAGCCCGCTGGACTTGCAGTTCCGCTACCCTGAGGAAGACGCGCTGGTGGCGCTGGCAGGACAGCTGGCCGCCGCGATCGACCTGCTGCAATCGGCCGACGAAGCCACGGAGGCATCGCAAGAATCCGCGCCCGCGCCGGCACCGCGGGGGGCGCCCGTGCGGGTGCGGCATTTCGCGGTGAACGACAGCGTGTTCGTCAATGACACCTACCTTATCAAGGGCGTGGCGGGCGCGATCCTGTGGAAGCTGCTGCGCGACCATGAGCGCACCGGACGGCAGGACTTCAGCAACCGCGAACTGCGCCTGGACCCCAGCCTGCGCCTGCCAGGCGTGGCCGACAACCTGGAGGCGCGCCTGCTGTTGCTGCAGCGCCGACTGCAGGAAAGCGACACCGGCATCCATATCGACAAGACCGGCCGTGGGCGACTGCGGCTGCGGCTGGACGCACCTGTGCAGTTGGAAGAGATGGCCGGCGGTTGAAGGTCGCGCCGCCGCGGCGCTCACTTGATTGGGCGCCGGCGCAGCAACTCGATGTTGGCGCGCTGCTCTGGGGTGAAGGATGCCAGCGCGCTGGTGCGCGAAGCCTTGTCAGCCAGCGATTCCATGGCGAGGAACATGCCCGCGTGCAGTGCGGCATACACCGCCGAGGCGTACTCGATACTGCTGACCCGGTGGCGGGCCAGCAAGGCACGGATGCGCGGATCCGCATCCAGCTGACGCGCCAGCTCCTGAACGGACTGCGCGTCCGGCTCGTCGTCGTCGCCGGGACGTGCGGCTTCTGGCGACGCAGCCTGCAGTGCCTCCATGCGCTCCAGCAATTGGGGCGTGAGCCGAAAGCGTTCGGGGGGCGGGGGGGCCGCAGCCAGGGCACTCGCGCTGGCCACGCAAAGCCAGAATGCAGCCAGGGTATGGCGCAGCAACCCATGGCTCATCGCGCAAGCTCCAAAGCACGTGCCAGTTTGCCCCACTGGCCATTCGACAGGTGCGGACGCATGACACTCAATGCCGTGTCAAAGATGCCGGGAGGCGCATTGCGCCGCATGTCACCGAGCACCATGGCCCTATCGCTCGGGGTCATGCTGGGCAGCATCCAGCGCAGCGTGACGAGCATCTCGTCCGGCGGTATCGACGCGACCAGCGCACCCTCGATGGCAGCCAGTTCCGCGTCGCTGTAATGCGCCCAGAGCACCGCGTTGTGCGCCGTCTCCTCCAACTGCATGTGCTCGAAGTTGTGTGCCACGAACAGCGCCAGCTGCTGGTACAGCGCGTGGGCCACGCGCGCTCGCCGCTCGCGCGGGCATTGCATGAGCTGCTGCGCCGCATCCGCCAGCGCCGCAATCGCCTGCCCATGACCATCATGTTCCTGCTCAACCGCGGCGGCGCTGCCAGGTGCATGGCGCTCCATGGCGGGATGCACGTAGGTTTTCTCGTGGTACAGGTGCGCGCGGCAAAAGCTCAGCAGCTGCAGCACGCGTGCGCCGGCCTGGGACAGTTCGAGGTCGTCCTCGGCGTCCACACGACCCAGGCCCAAGAGTGTGTCGACCATATAGGCACGCAAGGCCTTGTGGATGAAGGCATAGAGGTCCATGCGCGGTGCGGCGGCGTCGGCCTGCGCGAGCGCGGTGATTTCCTGAGGGTTGAATTGCATCGTCGGTTCCGGTTCTTGTGGTGTTGCGGCTTGGGAGCCTCGCCTTCCCATGCGGCACATCGTGTGTCTCACAGGTGCTGTGCAGTCTAGGAACGGTGCAGCGCGCGTGCTGCTAAAAAACGCTTATGCGAACCCTCAAAATTTCTTAAGCGCGCACTGCCGAACCGGAGCGCGTCATGCAGCCTGGCGCAGCAAGTCCACAGCGCGCTCGGCAATCATCACCGTGGGTGCATTCGTGTTGCCGCTCACAATGCGCGGCATGATGGATGCGTCCACCACACGCAGAGCCTGCAGGCCATGCACACGCAGTTGGGCATCCACCACGTCCAGCGGACCGCAGCCCATGCGGCACGTGCCCACGGGGTGGTAGATGGTGTCGGCCCAGTCGCGGATGAACTGCTCGATCTGTGCATCGCTTTGCGCGCGGGACGAATGGGGCAGCTCACGCGCGCCCAGGCTGGCCAGAGCGGGCTGCGCCAGGATCTCGCGCATGCGCCGCACGCCGCGCACCATGCGCCGCATGTCGTCGGGATCACTGAAGAATGCCGGGTCCACCCGCGGAGCGGCCGCCGGGTCGGCGCTGGCCAGCGTCACCCGGCCGCGGCTTCGGGGCTGCAGCAGGCATACATGGCAGGAATAGCCATGGCCCCATGTGACCCGCCGGCCGTGGTCCAGCAGCTTGCCGACCACGAAGTGCAGCTGCAGGTCGGGCAATGGCTCCTCGGGGCGACTCTTGATGAAGCCGCCAGCCTCGGCGAAGTTGGTGGTCAGCATGCCGCCGCGGTGCGCACGCCACTCCCGCACGCCGCGCAGCACGTTCAGCGCCCCGGGCAGCGACAGGCCGAAAAGATCCGTCAACCGCGGTGCGTCCATCACCTGCACCACGTCGGGATGGTCGTGCAGATGCGCGCCCACGCCCGGCAGATCGTGCACCACGCCAATGCCGTGGCTCTGCAACTGCGCGCCCGGCCCCACACCCGAGAGCATGAGCAATTGCGGTGACAGCAGCGCCCCCGCCGACAGCAGCACTTCACGCGTGGCGCGCACCTGCTGCGTCTGGCCGCCCCGGCGGTATTCCACGCCCGTGGCGCGCCGGCCCTCGAACAGGATGCGCGTGGCCTGCGCGCCGGTCACCACCTGCAGATTGGTCCGGCCCAGGTGGGGCGTGAGGTAGGCCTTGGCCACGCTGAAGCGTTCGCCCGCCCGGTGCGTGACCTGGTAGAGACCTACGCCCTCCAGTTGCGCGCCGTTGAAGTCGTCATTGCGTGGATGGCCAGCCTGCACGCCGGCTTCGACGAAGGCGCGGCTGGCACGCTGCGGCGACTGCAGGTCCGTCACATTCAGCGGCCCGTCCGTGCCGTGCCAGGCGCTTGCACCGCGCTCGTTGCGCTCGGCCCGAAGGAAGTACGGCAGCACGTCGTTCCAGCCCCAGCCTGCATTGCCGGCCGCAGCCCAGTGGTCGTAGTCGCTGGCGTGGCCGCGCGCGTAGATCATGGCGTTGACCGAGCTGGAGCCACCCAGCACCTTGCCGCGCGGCTGGTAGCCCCGACGCCCGCCCAGGCCCGCCTGCGGCGTGGTGTGCAGCCCCCAGTTGAAGGCGCCGCTGCGCGCCATGGCGGCCAGCCCCGCCGGGCAATGGATGAGCACACTGGCATCGCTGCCGCCCGCCTCCAGCAGGCACACGCGCACCGTGGGGTCCTCGCTCAGCCGCCCCGCCAGCACGCAGCCCGCCGAGCCGCCACCGATCACGACATAGTCGAACTCACGCATGCAGTGTCCCCTCGTTGTATGGCGATGCTGCAACGCAGCAGCAGACGCGCGATTGCCGATACCATCACGGCATCGTTTTTTTCTCACTACTACACTTTCAAGGGACATTTATATGACGATTTCGACCGTTGGCATCATCGGCGCGGGCACCATGGGCAACGGCATTGCCCAGGCATGCGCTGTGTCGGGCATCAATGTGGTGATGGTGGACATCTCCGACGCTGCCGTGCAAAAGGGCGTGGCCACCGTGGCGGGTAGCCTGGACCGCCTGATCAAGAAAGAAAAGATCACCGAAGCCGACAAGAGCGCCGCCCTCGCGCGCATCAAAACCTCCACCAGCTACGACGACCTGAAGGCCGCCCAGATCGTGATCGAGGCTGCCACCGAGAACTACGAACTCAAGCTCAAGATCCTCAAGCAGGTGGACGCGCTGGTGGCGCCCGAAGTGATCATTGCGTCCAACACCTCTTCGATCTCCATCACCAAGCTGGCGGCCGCCACGTCGCGCGCCGACCGGTTCATCGGCATGCATTTCTTCAACCCCGTGCCGATGATGGCGCTGGTGGAGATCATTCGCGGCCTGCAGACTTCCGACGCCACGCACGACACGGTGAAGCAGCTCTCCGAGCGCCTGGGCAAGTCGCCTATCACCGTGAAGAACGCCCCCGGCTTCGTGGTCAACCGCATCCTGGTGCCCATGATCAACGAGGCCTTCTTCGTGCTGGCAGAGGGCCTGGCAACGCCCGAGGACATCGACGCCGGCATGAAGCTCGGCTGCAACCAGCCCATCGGCCCGCTGGCGCTGGCCGACATGATCGGCCTGGACGTGTGCCTGGCCGTGATGGATGTGTACCTGACCGAGTTCGGCGACAGCAAGTACCGCCCCTGCCCGCTGCTCAAGGAGATGGTGGCCGCCGGCCGCCTGGGCCGCAAGACCGGCCGCGGCGTGTACCAGTACTGACCTGACCCAGACCACCTGCCATGCCCGTTCGCAACCCCTTCAAGCACGCACTGGCCGCCGGTCAGGCGCAGATCGGTATCTGGTCCACCCTGCCATCACCCCTGGTCACCGAGCTGATCGCGGGATCGGGCTTTGACTGGGTGCTGCTGGACACGGAACACACGCCCAGCGACGTACCGCTCATGGTGCAGCAGCTGCAGGCTGTGGCCGCCGGCTGCCGGAACCACACGCACGGCGTGGTGCGCCCGGCCTGGAACGATCTGGTACTGATCAAGCGCTACCTGGACATCGGCGCGCAAACGCTGCTGCTGCCCTTCGTGCAGAACGCGGACGAGGCGCGCGCCGCCGTGGCCGCCATGCGCTACGCGCCGCGCGGCATCCGCGGCATGGGCGGCTCCATGCGCGCCTCGGACTTCGGCCGCGACGCGGCCTATGTACGCGATGCGGAGAACGAGCTCTGCCTGCTGGTGCAGGTGGAGACGGCCGAGGCGCTGGAGCATATTGAGGCCATCGCCGCGGTGGAGGGCGTGGACGGCATCTTCATTGGCCCGGCCGACCTGTCCGCCAGCATGGGCTTCCCGGGTGAGGCCAACCACCCCACGGTGCGCGCCGCGATCGACGACGCGATCCGCCGCATCCGCGCGGCCGGCAAGGCACCGGGCATCCTCGTGGTGGACGAAGCCCGGGCGCGCGAATGCCTGGCCCTGGGCGCGCAGTTCGTGGCCGTGGGCATGGACATGCTCCTGCTGCGCCAGGCCGCGGACGGGCTGGCCGCGCGCTTCCGGCCAGGCGCACGCGGGCCCGTCGCCACGAGCTACTGACCCCGAGCGCCGCCCGCGCGGTCGGCGCTTCCGCCTACCAAACCGCCCGCCACAGCGTGTCCCGGTCGTCAATCTCGCTACATTAGCTATAGCTGCCAGCGGTGATATGGCGGCGGTTCCAGCTTTCTACGTCTAGAAAAATTCCATCTGGGCGCTGCGCTACACTGCGCGCCAACAACCACCAGAGAGGGAAAAACCATGGACGTCCAGGTATCGTCCGAGCGCGCGCGGGCGCGCTCTGGGCTGCGCTCGTCCTTCGAGTCACAAGACATCGAGCCACACGCCATGCGCTTCACGGGCAGCGGCGGCGAGTACTTCCGCGTGTGGATCGTGAACGTACTGCTGAGCATTCTGACGCTGGGCCTGTACACCCCCTGGGCGCGGCGGCGTACGGCTCAGTACTTCTACGGCCACACGCTGGTGGCAGGCAGCCCCCTGGAATTCACCGCGCAGCAGCGGCGCATGGTGGTGGGCTTCGTCGTGCTGCTGCTGCTCACGGTCGCCTACCAGTTGGCCGTCAACACGGGGCAGGACACGGCCGTGGGCCTTTTCATCCTGGGCGGCGCGGCCCTGTCGCCGCTGATCTGGGGCAGCGCCATGCGCTTTCGCCTGGCCAACACGCGCTGGCGCGGGCTGCGTCTGCAGTTCGTGGCGAGCTGGCGCGAGGTCTACACCGCCAGCTGGCCCGTGTTCGCTCTGGCACTGGTGTGGCTGGGCGTGTTCTGGGGCCTGCAGTCCCTGGCCCCGGCCGCGGTGGTGAACGAAGAAACCGGCCGCAAGCTGCCCGAGGTCACCGCGCCGCTGATAGGTCTAGTGGCGCTGGGCCTGCTGCTCACGGTGCTGTGCATCATCCGGCTGGAGTTCAACTACCGCAGCCTCCTGGTGCTGCGCTCACGCATCGGCAACGAGGCCGGCCGCTGGAAGCCCGTGTACATGGATTTCGTGAAGCTGTGGCTGGCCACGCTGGCGGTGTTTCTCGTCTCGCTGCTGGTGCTCGTCGCGCTGGTCGCGGGCCTCTTCACGGGCTCGCTCGGACTCGTGTCCAAGCTGGGCAAGGGCGGGATGGGGCTGGGCATCTTCGTGCTGATCATGGCGGCCTTCGTGGGCGCGCTGCTGGCGATGATGCTGGCCACCGCACCGGCACGCGCCTATCGCGAGGCCGCGCTGTTTCGCCTGACCTGGAGCAACATCGGTGTGAGCCGCATCGCGCGCTTCAAGTGCAACCTCAGCACGGGCGGCTATGTGCTGCTGCGGCTGCGCAACATGCTGCTCACGGTACTGACGCTGGGGTTCTTCCGCCCATTCGCCATGGTGAGCGAATACCGCATGAAGCTCGAATCCGTCACCGTCCATGTCAAGGGCGGCGTGGACCAGGTGGCGGGGCGCCTGGGCCGGCAGCAGCCGGGCGGCATCGGCGACGCACTGGCTGACGCGGCGGGCCTGGACCTGATCGGATGACCGGCCGCCCCAAAACACCTTCGCCCGGCGCCCCCTCGCGGAGACGCCATTGACGGGCATGGTGCTCGCCCATTGGTTCGACGGGCGCAGCAGCCGACCGCGCGCGGTGCAGGTGCGGCTGCTGCCCGCGCCCGACGGCCCCGCGCTGGAACTGCATGTGCCCGGTGCGCCGCCGCGCCGCTTTGCCCACCGAGACGTGACCTGGCCCGAGTCCTGGAACGCCTGGCGTCCGCAATCAAAACTCGTGGCCGATCTGGGCGACGACGGTAGCCTGGAGATCGACGACCCCGCCGCCTGGCAGGCCGCGCTGGATGCGGCCGGCCACCGGCCGGGGCTGGCGCAGCGCATGCAAACGCGCTGGGGCGTGTTTGCCGTCGTCCTGGTGCTGGCCGTGGCCGGGTTGTTCGCGTTCTACCGCCACGGCACGCCCTGGCTGGCCGCGCAGCTCACGCGCCATGTGCCGCTGGCCTGGGAGGTGGCGCTGGCCCAGAGTGCGCTGGCGCAGATGGACGCGGGCACGCTCAAGCCCACCACGCTCACGCCTGCGCGCCAAGCCGCGCTGCGCGCACGTTTCGATGCACTGCTGGCCGCTTCGCCCGCGGCGCTGCAGCGCTATGGCGGTTACGCGCCGCACTTCACGCTCGCGTTCCGCTCCGGCCTGGGGCCCAATGCCTTCGCCTTGCCCGGCGGCACGGTGGTGATGACCGATGCGCTGGTGGAAACCGCCCGCGCGCAACGCCTGGACGACGACGCGCTGGTGGGCGTGCTGGCACACGAGATCGGCCATGTGGCCCACCGGCATACCACGCGCATGCTCGTCGAGCAGGGGGTGCTGCAGGTGGGTCTGGGGCTGGCGCTGGGTGACGTGTCCGGCCTGGTGGCCACGGGCAGTTCGTTGCTCACGGGCTTGGCCTACAGCCGCAGCCATGAGCGCGAGGCCGACTGCCATGCGCTCGCACTGATGCGCCATGCCGGCCTGCCCACCGCACCGATGGGCGACCTGCTGTTGGCCATGCTGCGGGACGAGGATTCCGCAACCCCCTCCCCGCAGGCCGGCAAGGCCCCGTCCACGCCCGAGGACCCGCCGCAATCCCACGGCCTGTGGACGCTGCTGAGCACCCATCCGGACACGCTGGAGCGCGCCACCGCGCTGCGCGCCGGCCGTGCGCCGTATTGCTCCTGAGTGCTCCTGAAAAAAGAGCTGCCAGCGCTTTACTGGCAAGGGCTGGCAGCTGTTTTTGCATAAAAGTGTGAAGCGCGCCGATAAGCCGGATTCTGTGCACTGCGGTTGCCCGCAGCGTGACCGCCATTAATCTGGGCCGGGTGTCACCACCACGGCTCGATGCTACCTACCCGCCAGCTCCGCGGAACCACGTCAACGCTGGCCTACTTGGTATTGCTGCGCGTAGAGATTGCCCGTTTCACCCCCAGTGGTCTGCCTTCGCAGGCACTCCCCCGGGACTCGTCTCTGTTGCTCTGATCCTCACCTCACGGTGGGCAGCCGTTAGCTGCTACGCTGTCCTGTGCAGTCCGGACGTTCCTCCAGTGCCTGGTTTCCCAGATTGCACCAGCGGCGGTCTGGCGTGCTTCACGGGCGCAATTATCCGCGTTTCTCCGCTGCGGCGCGCGGCCGGCGCGCTCAATGCGCGGGCAATAACTGGAAGATGTTGTAGGCGATGAGCAGCAGCGCGCCCACGATGCCCACCATCATCAGCGCCGGGCCCCAGCGCGACTCGCGCGCCGAGAAACCGATCAGCATCAGCGCACAGCTCGCGGTGAGCATGAGCATGGTGGTATGCAGCAAGGTCATGGCGCAGAAGGGAAAGTGAAGACGAGACCATTGTCGCGCGCACACCCGACCGATGGCGCAGGCAGGCGCGCACGCGCCGGCAAATCTTGATGCACATCAATCGAGCCAACCCACAGGCGGACGATTCACGCCGGCACCATATCCACAGCGGGAATATCCATATCGCGACGCCGCTGAACGACTCCCCCACAATGGACGCCTCTCCCGCTTTGCCGGATTCCCACCCTCTACCCTGGAGACACCATGCGAGTCGACAACATCCTGCACACCATCGGCAACACCCCCCATGTGCGCATCAATCGCCTGTTCGGCGCGGGTGCCAACGTGTGGGTGAAGTCCGAGCGCGCCAACCCCGGCGGTTCCATCAAGGATCGCATCGCCCTGGCGATGGTCGAGGCGGCCGAGCGCAGTGGCGCTCTGCAGCCAGGCGGCACCATCATCGAGCCCACCTCGGGCAACACCGGCATTGGCTTGGCGCTGGTAGCGGCCGTCAAGGGCTACCAGCTGGTGCTGGTGATGCCTGACAGCATGTCCATCGAACGCCGCCGCCTGATGCTGGCCTACGGCGCCCGCTTCGACCTCACGCCCAAGGAAAAGGGCATGAAAGGCGCCATCGCCCGCGCGCAGGAACTGGTGGCCGCGACACCCGGCAGTTGGATGCCCCAACAGTTCGAAAACCCGGCCAACGTCGAGGTGCACATGCGCACCACGGCGCAGGAAATCGCCGCCGACTTCCCCGACGGGCTGGACGCACTCGTCACCGGTGTGGGCACGGGCGGGCACATCACGGGCGTGGCGCGCGTGCTCAAGGCGCAGTTTCCGCAGCTCAAGGTGTTCGCTGTGGAGCCTTCGCAATCGCCCGTGCTGTCGGGCGGCCAGCCCGGCCCGCACCCCATCCAGGGCCTGGGTGCGGGCTTCGTGCCGCAGATCATGGACACCAGCCTGCTGGACGGCGTGATCCAGGTCGAGGCCGAGCCCGCGCGTGAATACGCCCGCCGCGCCACGCGCGAGGAAGGGCTGCTGGTGGGCATTTCCTCCGGCGCCACACTGGCCGCCATTGCCCAGAAGCTGCCCGAGTTGCCCGCGGGCGCGCGGGTGCTGGGCTTCAACTACGACACCGGCGAACGCTATCTGTCGGTAGAGGGTTTCCTGCCCGCCTGACACGCCTGGCGCACCTTTTTGACAAGGCCCCGCAAGGGGCCTTTTTTATGCCTTGCCGCCAACGCAACGACGCGGCATGTTCACGCACCGGCATGGTCCACCGTCCTACAGCCGCGTGCCGGCCGCCAGGGAAACAATGCCCCATCGCCCTCCGCTGCCGCGCTGCGGTGCGCCCCCGGCAGCGGGCCGGCATTGGATTTCCCCATGACTCAGAACCCGCCCTCTTCCTCCCCCGTCGCGTTCAAGGTGCTGACCGTGAACGTGCACAAGGGGTTCACGTCCTTCAACCGCCGCTTCATGTTGCACGAGTTGCGCGAGGCGGTGCGCCAGGTATCGGCCGACCTCGTGTTCCTGCAGGAGGTGCTGGGCACGCACCAGCGCCATGCGGGGCGCGTGACCAATTTCCCACAGGAGCCGCACTACGAGTTCCTGGCCGACTCCATCTGGACGCAGTACGCCTATGGCCGCAATGCGGTCTACACCGATGGGCACCACGGCAACGCGTTGCTGTCCAAGTTCCCGATCGTGCACTACGAGAACCACGACATCTCGGTCAGCGGCCCGGAGCGCCGGGGCATGCTGCACTGCGTGCTGCAGCCGCCCCAGCATTCACGGCCGGTCCATGCCATCTGCGTACACCTGGGCCTGCAGGAGGCGCACCGCCAGCAGCAGTTGCGCCGCGTGTCCGCGCTGGTGCATTCGTTTCCCGCGCAGGACCCGGTGATCGTCGCGGGTGACTTCAACGACTGGCGCGGCCGCGCGCACGACGTGCTGCAGCGCGAAGCCGGCCTGCATGAAGTGTTCGTGCAAGCCTGCGGGCGTGCCGTGCGCACCTTTCCCGCATCACTGCCGCTGCTGCCGCTGGACCGCATCTATGTGCGCGGCACCTCGGTGCACACGCCGATGAGCCTGCCGCGCAGGCCCTGGAACCGCCTGTCGGACCATGCGCCGCTGGCCGCGGAGATCCTCCTGTGATGCGCCCGCGCCCGTCCTCGCGCTGGATACCCGGCAACCACTTTCGCCTGCTGGAAAACGGCGAGGAGTTCTTCCCGCGCGTGTTCGAGGCCATTGCCCAGGCGCAGCGCGAGGTGATGGTGGAGACCTTCATCCTGTTCGACGACCACATCGGCCAGGGGCTGCACGCGGCGCTGCTGCAGGCGGCGCGGCGCGGCGTGTCGGTGCACCTGCTGGTGGACGGCTTTGGCTCGCCCGACCTGCCTGATCATTTTGTCGACAGCCTGGTGCAGGCGGGCGTGCGTTTTCGTGTGTTCGACCCAGGGCGGCGCCTCTTCGGCCAGCGCCTGAACCTGCTGCGGCGCATGCACCGCAAGATTGTGGTGGTGGACGGCACGCTGGGCTTCATCGGCGGCATCAACTACTCGGCGGACCATGTGGCGGACTTCGGCCCGCAGGCCAAGCAAGACTATGCCGTCGAGGTGCATGGCCCCATCGTGGCGCACATGCACCGCTTCACCCGCACGGCGGTCCTGCCCCCGTCTGTCCAGCGCACCCACCGCCACGAGCCGCTGCCGCAGCTGCCCGCAGCGGGCTCGGCCCACGCCATGTTCGTCACGCGCGACAACCACCGGCATACCAACGACATCGAGCGCCACTACCGTATCGCCCTGCGCGCCGCGCGCGAGCGCGTGGTGATCGCCAACGCGTATTTCTTCCCCGGCTACCGGCTGGTGCGCGAACTGCGCCGCGCCGCGCGGCGCGGGGTGGACGTGCGCCTGATCCTGCAGGGCGAACCCGACATGCCCATCGTGAAGACCGCGGCCGGCCTGCTGTACGACCACCTGCTGCGCGCGGGGGTGCGCATCTACGAGTACTGCGAGCGCCCGCTGCACGGCAAGGTGGCGCTGGTGGACCGCGAGTGGTCCACCGTGGGCTCCAGCAACCTCGACCCCCTCAGCCTGTCGCTCAACCTGGAGGCGAACGTCGTCATCCGCGATGCCTCCTTCAATGCGCTGTTGTATCAGCGCCTGTCGCGCCTGATGCAGCGGCACTGCCGCCAGGTGGAGCCCGCTCCGCGCGGCGCCTGGGAGGCCCTGCGCCTGCTGCGCGGCTACTGCGTGTACCACCTCATGCGCTGGTTTCCCGCCTGGGCGGGCTGGCTGCCACGACACGAGCCCGCCATCGCCGTCATGCAGGCCGAGCCGCCCGCTGACCAAACGGCGCGCGCGTCCTGAGGCAAGGCAGCCCATGCACGGCCCTGCCACTTCGCCTGTCCACACCGCGCGCCGCCAGCGCCGCAGCGGGTGGCGCCGGTTACGGGGCTGGCGCTGGCTGGCCGGGCTCGCCATGGCAGCGGTGGCCGCTCTGGTGGTATGGCTGCTGGTGCGCCAGGGCCTGCAGGTGGACTGGCCCGGCGTGTGGCAGGCGCTGCGCGCGCTGCCTGTGCCCACGCTGGCTGCAGCCGCGGCCCTGGCCTGGGCCGGTCACCTGGTGTACGGGTGCTTCGACCTGTTCGGTCGCCACGTGGTACGCCACGGGCTGGGCGTCGCCCGCACCATGGGCGTCACGCTGATCGCCTACCCCTTCACGCTCAACCTGGGCTCGCTGATCGGCGGCGCTTCGGTGCGCTACCGGTTGTATTCGCGCCAGGGCTTGGACGTGGGGCAGATCGCGCAGGTGATCAGCCTGTCCATCGCCACCAACTGGCTGGGCTACTGCGTGCTGGCCTGTGCGCTGTTCTGGGCCTGGACACCGCCGCTGCCCGAGGGTTGGCGTATGGGCAGCGGCCAGCTCCCTTGGTTGGGCACGGTGCTGGCCTGCGTCGCGCTGGGCTACCTGGCGCTGTGCGCGCGGCGCGGCGGGCACCGACCGCTGATGCTGCGCGGGCGACGCCTGCCGCTACCGACCTGGCGCGTGGCGCTGCTGCAGTTGGTGCTGTCGTGCACCCACTGGGCGTTGATGGCCGCGTCCGTGTGGGTGCTGGCGCGCCAGCAGGTGCCCTACGCCGCGGCGCTGGCCACGGTGCTGCTGGGCGCGGTGGCCGGGCTGGTCTCGCGCATCCCCGCCGGCCTGGGTGTGCTGGAGGCCGTGGGCACGGCCGTGCTGGCCGTGCACCTGCCCGTGAGCCAGGCGCTGGCCGTGGTGCTGGCCTTCCGCGCGGTGTACTACTTCGCGCCGCTCGCGCCCGCGGCGCTGGCCCTGCTGGCGACCGAGCTGTGGTGGCGGCGACATCAGCCGACCACCAGTTCTCAAGAAAAACAGCCCCTAGCGCTTTTCAGACAAGCGCAAGCAGCTATTAATACAATAGCAAATTGAGTTCTCCGCACCGGTCATGACCGTGCGGCGCTCCCTTATGATCGCCCTCCTCTTTGGCACCGCCCGATAGTCACGGGCCGCACCCCATGATCCGCCTCTCCGAAATCAAGCTGCCGCTGGCAGCCCTGCCCGCCGGCGCCGACGACGCCGACACCCACCCCGACGCCCTGCTGCGCGCCCAGGCCGCACAGGTGCTGGGCGTGCCCCAGTCCGCCATCGCCGCCCTGCACGTGCACAAGCGCAGCTTCGACGCGCGCAAGGCCGACCTGATGGCGGTGTACATCCTGGACCTGCAGCTCGCGGACGCGTCCCAGGCCGGCGCCCTGCTGGCACGCCATGCCGGCCACCCGCACATCCAGCCCACGCCCGACATGGCCTGGCACCCGGTGGACTGCGCTGGCGAAGCGCCCGCACAGCGCCCGGTGGTGGTGGGCTTCGGGCCCTGCGGCATCTTCGCGGCGCTGGTGCTGGCGCAGATGGGGTTCCGGCCCATCGTGCTGGAGCGCGGCAAGCCCGTGCGCGAGCGCACCAAAGACACCTGGGGCCTGTGGCGCAAGCGCGCACTGAACCCCGAGTCCAACGTGCAGTTCGGCGAAGGCGGCGCCGGCACCTTCAGCGACGGCAAGCTCTACAGCCAGATCAAGGACCCGCGTCACCTGGGCCGCAAGGTGATGGAGGAATTCGTCGCAGCGGGCGCCCCGCCCGAGATTCTGTACGTGGCCCACCCGCACATCGGCACCTTCAAGCTGGTGAAAGTGGTGGAGTCGCTGCGCGCACAGATCATCGCGCTGGGCGGCGAGGTGCGCTTCGAGCAGCGTGTGGACGACGTGGTCATCGAAACCGACACCGCCGGCCGGCGCCACCTGCGCGGCCTGCGCGTGCGCGATCTGGCCAGCGGCGCAGTGCAGGAGCTGCGCGCCGATCACGTGGTCATGGCCCTGGGACACAGCGCGCGCGACAGCTTCGCCATGCTGCACACGCACGGTGTGGCCATGGAGGCCAAGCCGTTCTCCGTGGGCGTGCGCATCGAGCATCCGCAGAGCGTGATCGACCGCGCGCGCTGGGGCAAGCATGCAGGCCACCCGCTGCTGGGCGCGGCCGACTACAAGCTGGTGCACCACGCCAGCCAGGGGCGCACCGTGTACAGCTTCTGCATGTGCCCCGGCGGCACCGTGGTGGCCGCCACCAGCGAGCCCGGGCGCGTGGTCACCAACGGCATGAGCCAGTATTCGCGCGCCGAGCGCAACGCCAACGCCGGTATGGTGGTGGGCGTGGACCCGCAGGATTATCCGCGCGACCCCGCGGCCTTCGAGGCCGCGCTGGGCACCTCCCACGGCGTGGACACGTTGCCCGCCGGGCAGGTGCATCCGCTGGCCGGTATCGTTCTGCAGCGCCAGCTGGAGTCGAACGCCTACCGCCTGGGCGGCGGCAACTACAACGCCCCCGCGCAGCGCGTGGGCGATTTTCTGGCGCGCCGCGCATCCACCGCGCTGGGGGACGTGCAGCCCTCGTACAAGCCCGGCGTCACGCTGGTCGGCATGGACGACGCCCTGCCCGCCTTCGCCACCGAGGCCATGCGCGAGGCCCTGCCCGCCTTCGGCCGCAAGATCCGTGGCTACGACATGCACGACGCGGTGCTGACCGGCGTGGAAACGCGCACCTCGTCACCGCTGCGCATCGGCCGCGGCGACGACTTCCAGAGCCTGAACACCGCCGGCCTGTACCCCGCCGGCGAGGGCGCGGGCTACGCGGGCGGCATCCTCTCGGCCGGCGTGGACGGCATCAAGGTCGGCGAAGCCGTGGCCTGTGCCATGCTGGGTCTGCCGCTGCCCTCCTCGGGCACGCGCGGTTCGGGCGGCGCGGCCTGAGCCGGGGCCAGTTCACTGCGG
Source organism: Diaphorobacter sp. ED-3 (assembly GCF_027625375.1). Lineage (NCBI taxonomy): Bacteria > Pseudomonadati > Pseudomonadota > Betaproteobacteria > Burkholderiales > Comamonadaceae > Diaphorobacter > Diaphorobacter sp. ED-3. The sequence goes on from NZ_CP115182.1 coordinate 3,592,348, forward strand.
CGGCGCCTTTCTCCAGACCGGCGGAAGGCTCCACGAATACCGCAACGCCAGCAGACGCACGGCCAGGCAGACCGACGCGGCAAACCAGGGCGTCAGCGTCACCCACCATTCCATGTGCTGCCCCATCACTTGGATCGCCGCCGCCAGCAATGCCGGAAGCGCGTAGATCTCCTTGTGCAGGATGATCGGTACGCGGTTGAGCAGCACGTCGCGCACCACGCCGCCGCCGACGGCCGTCACCATCCCCAGGAGGATGGGTGTGCGTGTGCAACTGTGCCGCATTCTGTCGCCGCACGACACCACCGTCCGCGGTCGATGCGCAAAACACTACTGGCAGCACACGAATGCCGCTGGGGGCAGGCGGCGCAGCGCGATGCGGCCGGAAATGCCCACTCCGACGCCAAGCTGGGGGATCAAGAAGGTCCCGCGGATCGTCGCTCAGGAGCCTGAGGAAGAACGAGAGGTTCGATCCCGCACGGCACCCCAGTGCCGTGCGGGTGCGCCCGGTTACAACCGAGAGGCCATCTCCGGCACGGCCTGGAACAGATCGGCCTCCAGCCCGTAGTCGGCCACCGCAAAGATCGGCGCCTCCGGGTCTTTGTTGATCGCCACGATCACCTTGCTGTCCTTCATCCCTGCCAGGTGCTGGATGGCCCCCGAGATCCCCGCCGCGATGTACAGCTGCGGCGCAACGATCTTGCCCGTTTGCCCCACCTGCAGGTCGTTCGGGGCGTAGCCCGCGTCCACCGCTGCGCGGCTGGCGCCAATGGCCGCGCCCAGCTTGTCCGCCAGCGGGGTCATGACTTCGTTGAACTTCTCGCTGCTGCCCAGCGCCCGGCCGCCCGAGACGATGATCTTGGCGGCGGTGAGCTCGGGGCGGTCGCTCTTGGTGACTTCGCGTCCTGCAAAGCTGCTCTTGCCGGCGTCGGCCACGGCGGCGGTGGTTTCCACCGCGGCGCTGCCACCCGTGGCGGGCGCCGCGTCAAAGCCGGTGCCGCGCACGGTGATGACCTTGACGCTGTCCGCGCTTTGCACGGTGGCGATGGCGTTGCCCGCGTAGATGGGGCGCTCGAAGGTGTCGGCGGAGATCACTTTGGTGATGTCGCTGATCTGCGCCACGTCCAGCTTGGCGGCCACGCGCGGGGCGACGTTCTTGCCGCTGGCGGTGGCCGGGAACAGGATGTGGCTGTAGTTGCCGGCAATCTGCAGCACCTGGGCGGCCAGGTTCTCGGCCAGGCCGTCCTTCAGGCTGGCGCCGTCGGCGTGCAGGACTTTGGCGACGCCGGCGATTTGGGAGGCGGCCTGGGCGGCGGCCTGCGCGCCTTCACCGGCTACGAGCACGTGCACGTCGCCCCCGCAGGCGAGTGCGGCGGTGACGGTGTTCAGGGTGGCGGCCTTGAGGCTGGCGTTGTCGTGTTCTGCAATGACGAGTACGGTCATGTTGTTTCTCCTGTCCTGCCTTTAGATGACCTTGGCTTCGTTCTTGAGCTTGTCCACCAGCGTGGCGACGTCGGGCACTTTCACGCCGGCGCCGCGCTTCGGGGGTTCGGCCACCTTGAGGGTCTTGAGGCGCGGGGCCACGTCTACGCCGAGGTCTTCGGGTTTGACGGTGTCCAGCGGCTTTTTCTTGGCCTTCATGATGTTGGGCAGCGTGACGTAGCGCGGCTCGTTCAGGCGCAGGTCGGTGGTGATGACGGCCGGGGTGGTCAGTTGCAGGGTTTCCAGGCCGCCGTCGACTTCGCGTGTGACGCTCACTTTGTCGCCGGCGACTTCGACTTTGCTGGCGAAGGTGGCCTGGGGCAGGTCGGCCAGGGCCGCCAGCATCTGGCCGGTCTGGTTGGCGTCGTCGTCGATGGCTTGCTTGCCCAGGATGATCAGGCCCGGTTGCTCTTTGTCCACCAGGGCCTTGAGCAGCTTGGCCACGGCCAGGGGTTGCAGCTCTTCGCTGGTTTCGACCAGGATGCCGCGGTCGGCGCCGATGGCCATGGCCGTGCGCAGCGTTTCCTGGCATTGCGCCACGCCGCAGCTCACCGCGATCACTTCCGTGGCCACGCCTTTTTCTTTGAGCCGCACCGCCTCTTCCACGGCGATTTCGTCAAAGGGGTTCATGCTCATCTTCACGTTCGCGATGTCTACGCCCGTGCCGTCCGACTTCACCCGGACCTTCACGTTGTAGTCCACCACGCGCTTGACGGGGACGAGGATTTTCATAACAAGTCTCTTTCTGCTGGGTTATCGGAGCATGCCCGCCAGGCGCTGGGAGATCAGCGCTTCGGCCTGGGACATGATGGAGTCGATGAGCTGCTGCACGCTGGGCACGTCATGGATCAGCCCGGCAACCATGCCGCAGGACCACACGCCGGCCTGCATGTCGCCCTGCTGCATGATGCGCGGGTAGACGCCGGCCACCTCGGGCGCAATGTCCGCGAAGGTGATGGCGGCGCCCAGTGCGCGCTCCTTGTCCAGCACGCGCTCGGTGGCGCTGTTGGTGAGCACGCGCTCGGTATTGCGCAGCGGGCGCATGATGAGCCGCGTATCCAGTTCGGAGGCCGCAACGATCGCCTGCTTCACGTTCTCGTGCACCGGCGCTTCCTGGGTGGCGATGAAGCGCGTGCCCATGTTGATGCCGTCAGCGCCAAGCGCCAGCGCGGCCACCAGGCTGCGCCCATCGGCCATGCCGCCCGAGGCGACGAAGGGGATCTTGAGTTCTTCGGCCGCGCGCGGCAGCAGGATGAAGTTGGGAATGTCATCCTCGCCCGGGTGGCCGCCGCATTCGAAGCCGTCCACGCTGATCGCGTCGCAGCCGATGGACTCGGCCTTGAGCGCGTGGCGCACCGAGGTGCACTTGTGGATGACCTTGATGCCGGCCTCCTTCAGCGCGGGCATCCACTTCTGCGGGTTGTTGCCTGCCGTCTCGACGATCTTCACGCCACCCTCGATGATCGCCTTCACATAGCCCGGGTAGTCGGGCGGATTCACCGACGGCAGGAACGTGAGATTCACGCCAAACGGCTTGTCGGTCATCGTGCGGCAGCGTGCGATCTCCTGCGCCAGCAACTCGGGCGTCTTCTGCGTGAGGCCGGTGATGATGCCCAGCCCGCCGGCATTGGAGACGGCTGCGGCCAGCTCGGCATACCCCACGTGGTGCATGCCGCCCTGGAGGATCGGGTGCTCTATGCCGAAGAGCTCGGTGATGCGGGTCTTCATGGCGCGCTCGCTCAGTCGTTGGCGATGCCCTTGTCGCGGATCACCTGGCCCCAGCGGGTGTAGTCCTGCTGCACGCGCTGGCCCATCTGGGCGGGGTCCATGAAATGGGCAATGGCCCCGGCGCCCAGCAGGCGGTCCTGCACTTCCTTCTCGGCCAGGATCTGGCGCACCTCATGGGCCACGCGGTCCACGACGGCCTTGGGCGTGCCCGAGGGCGCCACCAAGCCGCCCCAGGACACGGCCTCGTAGCCCTTGAAGCCTTGCTCGGCAATGGTCTTCACATCGGGCACCACGCCCACGCGCTGGGGCGAGCCCACGGCGATGGCGCGCAGCTTGCCGGCCTGGATGTGCGGCAGCGCGGCGATGAGGTCCGAGTACATCACGGGCACCTGGCCGCCGATGGTGTCGGTGATGGCAGGGGCGCTGCCCTTGTAGGGCACGTGCTGCATGTCGAAGCCGCCCATCTGCTTGAGCAGTTCCATGCTCAGGTGGCCGAAGCTGCCCGTGCCCGAGCTGGTGTAGTTCATCGGCACCTTCTGCGCCTTGGCATGCTGGATGAGCGAGCCCAGGTCGGTGACGTTGGGCAGCTGCGTGGGGTTCACCACGACCACGATGGGCAGGTCGTACACCATGGCCACGGGGGTGAAGTCCTTCACCGTGTCGTAGCCCGCCTTCTTGTACAGATGCGGCGCCAGCAGCGTGGGGGTGGCCAGCATCATCAGCGTGTAGCCGTCGGCCGGGCTCTTGGCGACCTGTGCGGCAGCGATCGAGCCGGAGGCACCAGCGCGGTTTTCCACTACCACGGGCTGCTTGAGGCGGTCGGCCAGCTTCTGGCCCACGATGCGCGAGGCCGTGTCGGTAGGTCCGCCCGCCGGGAACGGGACGATCAGCTTGACCATCTTGTCGGGCCAGGCGGCCTGCGCCAGGGCTCCGCCGGCCACACTGGCGAGCAGGGGCGCGGCGGCCAGGGCCAGTGCGGTGCGGCGGGTGATTGCAGAAAATTTCATGACGTCTCCTAGAATAAAAAATGGTTCCAGCGCTGACCCATCAAGCGCTGGCAGCTATCTTTTAGATAGCTCACTGCGGCGGCAGCGTCAGCACGCCCTGCGCCTGCAAGGCCTGCAGCTGCTCATCGCTGAGCGCCAGCAGCCGGTGCAAGACCTCACGCGTGCCCTCTCCCAGCGTGGGCGGGGCATTGCGGATCGGCAGGCGCTGGCCGTCCAGCCGGTACGGCGGTGCGAACACCGGCGTGGTGCCCTCGACGGGGTGCGGCATGTCCTGCACCAGGCGGCCGCGGCGCGTGCGCTCGCTGGTCAGCGCTTCGTGCAAGCCTGCCACCTTGCCGCAGGGGATGCCGGCCGCGGTCAGGCGCTGCAGCAGCAGGTCGCGCGGGAAGGTGGCGATCAGCTCCTTGAGCATGGGACCCAGCTCCAGCCGGTGCTTGGCGCGGTTCACGTTGGTGGCAAAGCGCGGGTCCTCGACGATGTCGGGCCGCTCGATCACCTGGCGGCAGAACTTGTCGAACTGCGCGTTGTTGCCCACCGCAATGATCAGCGGGCCGTCAGCGGACTCGTACATGCCGTACGGCACGATGGACGGGTGCGCGTTGCCGTAGCGCTCGGGGTCGTGCCCGAGCTTGAGCGCGTCCAGGCCGTAGTAGCCGGTGATGGTGAGGCCGCAGTCGTACAGCGCCATCTCGATCAGGCGCCCGCGCCCCGTTCTGCTGCGCTGGAACAGCGCCGCCAGCACGGCCTGGCCGGCGTACATGCCGGTCATCAGGTCCACCACGGCGACACCGAACTTCAGCGGCGGCGTGCCCGCCTCGCCGTTGAGCGCCATGAGGCCGGTCTCGCCCTGGATCACCAGGTCGTAGCCGGGGCGCTTGGCCTCGGGGCCGCTGGTGTCGTAGCCGGCCACGGCGCAGTAAATCAGATCTGGCTTGATCGCTTTGAGCTGCTCGTAGCCCAGGCCCAGCTTCTCGGCGCCACCGGTCTTGAAGTTGTGGATCACCACGTCGCACTGCGGCAGCAGCTCGTGGACGATCTTCAGCCCCTCGGGGCTTTGCAGGTCGAGGGTGATGGACCGCTTGTTGCGGTTCATGCTGTTGTAGTAGGTGGTCTCGGTCTTGCCGATGCGCATGCCCCAGTCGCGGGTATCGTCGCCGCGGCCCGGGTGTTCCACCTTGATGACCTCGGCCCCCAGGTCCGCCAGTACCTGGCCGCACAGCGGCCCGGCGAACACGCGGGAAAGATCAAGCACCCTCACGCCGTCGAGCGGAAAGTCGATGTCGTGGGTCGGTGCGTTGGATGCCATGGGCTTGTCTCCTTGGATATCGGCCAATACGAAAATCAGTGCGCGCCGCGCAGTTTCGTGTAGTCGGGTGCGCGCTTTTCCAGAAAGGCCCCGATGCCCTCGCGCGATTCGGCGGTCTCCTGCGCGCGCACCATGCACTGCGCCTCCAGCTCCAGCTGCTGCTCCAGCGTGGTGCGCGGCGCGGCGCGGCACAGCTCCTTGATGCGGGCCATGGTCCACGCGGGGCCGCTGGCCACCTGCGCGGCCAGCGCCACCGCATCGGCCAGTGCCTGGCCAGGCTCGGACAGCCGGTTCACCGGGCCGAGCTGGTGCATGCGCTCGCCGCTGATGCGCTCACCCGTCAGGCACAGCTCGGTGAGCACCTGGCGGGAGACGAACTCGGCCAGGAAAGCCGTGGCGCCGCCGTCGGGCGTGAGGCCCACCTTGACGTAGGCCACGGAGAACACCGCGTTCTTTGCCGCCACCAGCATGTCGCAGGCCAGCGCCAGCGACAGGCCGGCGCCCGCGGCCGCGCCCTCCACCGCGGCGATCACGGGCTTGGGGCAGTCGCGCACGGCGCGGATCAGGTCGTGCAGGCCTTCCAGCTTGGCGCGGCGCTCCGCGATGGGCAGCTCGCGGCGCTTGGCCAGCTGGCGCAGGTCGCCCCCTGCGCAGAAGTGCCCGCCCTCACCGGTCAGCACCACGGCGCCGATGGCGGGGTCTGCCACCGCGTCCACCAGGGCCTGGGTGACGGCGGCATAGAACGCGGGCGACAACGCATTGCGCGCCGCCACATTGTTGTGGGACAACACGAGTACCGCGCCTTCGCGGCGGGTGCGCAGGACGCCGTCTGGCGCGCCATCCAGGGCTTTGTCGGTCACGGGCATCTCCTATGCTATTTATTTTGTAGCTATCCGCGCTTGATGCGCAATGGCTCGTGGCTATTTTTATGCTTAACCCCCTCTTCCAACGAAGAAGGGGCTCCAGAGACCCGCCTCAGGCCGCCAGGGCCATGAAGCGCTGCAGGTGGTGGTCCTCGTCGCCAAACTGGTGGTCGATCATCACCAGGCGCTTGGCGTAGTGCGCCAGCGGCAGTTCCCAGGTCATGCCGATGCCGCCGTGCAGCTGGATGCTCTCCTCGGCCACCTGCGTGCCCACGTAGCCCACGGTGTACTTGGCGGCGGACAGCGCCCGGTCGCGCGCGGCCCCCTGGGCGTTGTCGATGGCGTCGGCGGCGTTGATCACGGCCGAGCGCGCCTGCTCGACTTCCAGCAGCAGGTCGGCCATGCGGTGCTGCAGGGCCTGGAAGGTGCCGATGGCCACGCCGAACTGCTTGCGCGTGCGCAGGTATTCCAGCGTCTGGTCCTTGGCCACGTCCATCGCGCCCAGCGACTCGGCGGACAGCGCCAGCAGCGCATAGCCCGCGATGTGCTGCAGCACGGCGTGGCCCTCGCCCTCGGCGCCCAGCAGCGCATCGGCCGGCAATTGCACATTGTTGAAGGTGAGTTCGGCCGCACGGCCGCCCTCAAAACGGTTGTAGGCGCGCTTGGCGATGCCGGCCGCGTTGCCATCGACCAGGAACAGGCTGATGCCCGCCTCGTCCAGCGGCCCGCAGGCCGTGCGTGCCGAAACCAGCAGCAGGTCGGCCTTTTCGCCGAAGGCGACCACGCCCTTGGCGCCGTTCAGCTCCCAGCCGCTGGCCGTGCGTGCGGCAGTGGTGGTCACGCGGTTCAGCTCGTAGTGGCCGCCGGGCTCGTCATGCGCCAGCGCGGCGATGGCGGTGCCCGCCACGAGGTCTTCCAGCCGCGCCTTCTGCGCGTCGCTGCCCGCGGCGATCAGCGCCTGGCCCACCACCAGCGCGCCCAGCAGGGGTTCGGCCACCAGGCCGCGGCCCAGGCTCTCGAACACCACGCTGATGTCAAAGCCCGCGCCGCCAAAGCCGCCTTCGGACTCGGGAAACAGCGCGCCGATGGCGCCCAGCTCGGCCAGCTGCGCATACAGCTGCGGGCTGTGGCCCTCGTCGCCATAGGCGATGCGGTTGCGCGCCTCGATGGCGTACTGCTCGGAGACGAAGCGGCCGAGCGTGTCCGCCAGCATGCGGCGGTCTTCGGTGTGTGCGAAGTTCATGTGCTTTTCTTCCCGCGCGATCAGGTCACAGGCCCAGGATCATCTTGGAGATGATGTTCTTCTGGATTTCGTTGGAGCCGCCGAAGATCGACAGCTTGCGGTAGTTGAAGTAGCTGGCCGCGGCCGTGGCCGCCTCGTCGATGCCGCCCACGGGCGCCTCGTTCCAGCCCTCGTACTGGGCCTCGTCGATGTAGGGCACGGCATACGGCCCCATGGCGCGGCGGATCAGCGACAGGATTTCCTGGCGGATCTCGGTGCCACGGATCTTCAGCATGGAGCTTTCCGCACCGGGCACGCCGCCGCCGGCCACGGCGGCGATCACGCGCAGGTTGGTGGTCTTCATGTTCTCCAGGTCGATCTCCACGCGCGCCATGCGCGCGGCGAACAGCGGGTCCTGGCTCAAAGGCTTGCCGTTCTTGTGCACCTTGGCGGCGATGACCTTGAGCTTGGCCAGCGCCGAGATGCAAAAGCCCACGCCGGCGATGCCGGTGCGCTCATACGTCAGCAGGTACTTGGCGTAGGTCCAGCCCTTGTTCTCTTCGCCGACCAGGTTTTCCACGGGCACCTTCACGTCGGTGAAGAACACCTCGTTGACTTCCTTGTCGCCGTCCAGCGTGCGGATGGGGCGCAGCTCCACGCCGGGCGCCGTCATGTCCACCAGCAGGAAGCTGATACCGGCCTGCGCCTTGGCTTCCTTGTTGGTGCGCACCAGGCAGAAGATCATGTTGGCGTGCTGGCCCTGGGTGGTCCAGGTCTTTTGCCCGTTGACGATGTAGTGGTCGCCGTCGCGCACGGCCGTGGTCTTGACCGAGGCCAGATCGGAACCCGCGCCGGGCTCCGAATAGCCCTGGCACCACCAGTCATCGCCGTTCAGGATGCGCGGCAGCCAGTACTTCTTTTGCTGCTCGTTGCCGTACTTGATCAGCACCGGGCCGAGCATGTTCACGCCAAACGGCACGATGCGCGGGCCGCCGGCCAGCGCGCATTCGGTGTCGAAAATGAACTTCTGCACCGCGCCCCAGCCGGGGCCGCCGTGCTCCTGGGGCCAATGGTTGGCCAGCCAGCCGCGCTCGTTGAGGATGGCGTGCCATTCCTCCTGGTCTTCCTTGGTCAGGCGCTGGCCGGCCTTGACCTTGGCGGCGATGCGCGCGGGCAGCTTGTCTTTCAGGAACGCACGCACTTCGTCGCGAAATGCCTGCTCCTCGGGGGTGAATTGCAGATCCATGGGAGTCTCTTCAGAAAATTTCAAACAGCCCGGCCGCGCCCTGGCCGCCGCCGATGCACATGGTCACCACGGCCCATTTCACGGACGGGTCCTTGGCCTTGCGGCGCTGGCCTTCCAGCAAGACGTGGCCGGCCAGCCGCGCGCCCGTCATACCGAACGGGTGGCCGATGGAAATCGCGCCGCCGTTGACGTTCAGCCGCTCCATGGGAATGCCCAGTTGTCGCTGGCAGTACAGGGCCTGCGAGGCAAAGGCCTCGTTCAGCTCCCACAGGGCGATGTCTTCGACCTTCAGGCCCGCGCGCTCCAGCAGGCGCGGCACCGCGAACACGGGGCCGATGCCCATCTCGTCGGGCTCGCAGCCCGCCACCGCAAAGCCGCGGAAAGCGCCCAGGGCCTGCAGGCCGCGGCGCTCGGCCTCTTTGGCTTCCATCATCACGCAGGCGGCCGAGCCGTCGGACAGCTGCGAGGCATTGCCCGCCGTGACGAACTTGCCCGCGCCCTTCACGGGCTCCAGCTTGGCCAGGCCTTCGAGCGTGGTGCCGGGGCGGTTGCAGTTGTCCATGGTGGCGACCACCTCGCGGTAGGTCACCTCGCCGGTTTCCTTGTTCTTCTCGGCCATGGTGGTGGCGCAGGGCACGATCTCGTTGTCGAACACGCCACTGGCCTGCGCGGCCGCCGTGCGCTGCTGGCTCTGCAGCGAAAACGCGTCCTGGTCCTCGCGCGTGATGCCGTAGCGCTGGGCCACCACGTCGGCGGTGTCGATCATCTCCATGAACAGCGCGGGCTTGTGCTCCACCAGCCAGGGGTCCAGGTGCGAGGCGCCGCTGCGGCCGGCGGGGTTCATGAGCGAGATACTCTCCACGCCGCCGGCGACCATGGCCGGCACGCCCTCCAGCACGATGCGGCCTGCGGCCACGGCGATCGCCTGCAGGCCCGAGGAGCAGAAGCGGTTGATCACCGTGCCGCCCACCGTCACCGGCAGGCCGGCGCGCAGCGCAGTCTGGCGGCCGATGTTGCGGCCGGTGGTGCCCTCGGGGTAGCCACAGCCCCAGACCAGGTCTTCGATCAGGCCGGGGTCGATGCCGGCGCGCTGCACGGCGGCCTGCACCGAGAAGGCCCCCAGCTGGGCGCCCGGGGTTTGGTTGAATTCGCCGCGGTGCGACTTGGTGAGCGGCGTGCGGGCGGTGGAAACGATGACGGCTTCGCGCATGGCGGGTCTCCTGGGTGTCTCGGGATGCTGTGTTTTTGATAGCTGCTAGCGCTTGTTCAACGGGCCTTCAAGCATGAAAACCCATTGAAACCTTTGAATGACAAGCGCTGGCAGCTCCTGTTTTTGATAATCGGCCAGAGAATCAAGCTGCCTTGTTCAGGCTGTCGAAGTTGCGGCCCTCGGCCACCAGCTTTTCCAGCAGCGGCGCGGGCTTCCAGAACAGCGGGTCTTCCTTCTCGAAGGCGCGGATGTCGGCCAGCACCTTGTCCAGGCCCGTCATGTCGGCCCACTTCATCGGGCCGCCGCGCCAGCGCGGAAAACCGTAGCCGGACAGGAAGGTCACGTCCACATCCAGCGGGCGCAGGGCAATGCCCTCTTGCACCACCTTGGCGCCTTCGTTGACCATGGCGGCCATGTAGCGGCGCATGATCTCGTCGGCCGTGAATTGGCGCGGCGTGATGCCCTTCTTGGCGCGCTCGGCGTCCACGATGGCCAGCACCTCGGGGTCGGGCTGGCCCACGCGGGCGCCCTGCGGGTAGAGGTAAAAGCCCCGGCCGGTCTTCTGGCCGAACCAGCCGCGCTCGCAGACGCGGTCGGCCACCTCGACGTACCGGGCCTGGGGGTCGCGCGTGGCGGCGCGCCGCTTGCGCGTGGCCCAGCCGATGTCGCCACCGGCCAGGTCAGTCACCTGGAACGGGCCCATCGCAAAGCCGAAGCCGCGCACGGCCTCGTCGATCTCGTAGGGGCTGGCGCCGTCTTCCATCAGGTAGTCAGCCGCCTGCTTGTACACGGCCAGGATGCGGTTGCCGATGAAGCCGTCGCACACGCCGGCGCGCACGGGCACCTTCTTCATCTTCTTGGCCAGCGCGAAGGCGGTGGTCACCACGTCGGGCGCCACCTTGGCGGGCACCACGATCTCCAGCAGCTTCATGATGTTCGCCGGGCTGAAGAAATGCAGGCCGATCACATCCTGCGGGCGCGAGGTGACGGCGGCAATCGCGTCGATGTCCAGGTACGAGGTGTTGGTGGCCAGCACCGCGCCCGGCTTGCATACGCGGTCCAGCTCCTTGAACACGGCCTTCTTGACCTCCAGGTCCTCGAACACGGCCTCGATCACCAGGTCCACATCGGCGATGTCGTCGTAGCGGGTGCTGGGCGTGTAGCGCGCCAGGATGGCGGCCTTGCCTTCCGCGGTCATGCGGCCCTTGGCGATCAGGCCGTCGTAGACCTTCTCGACGTTCTTCTGGCCGCGCGCGATGGACTCGGCGTCGCGTTCGATCATGGTCACGGTGAGGCCGGCGTCCAGCGCGGCGACGGTGATGCCTGCGCCCATGGTGCCGCCGCCGATGATGGCGATCTTGGCAAAGTGGCGCGGCGCGGCGGCCTGCGCCTCGGGGATCTTGGCGGTCTCGCGCTCGGCGAAGAACGCGTGCACCAGGCCCTGGCGCTGCGGGCTGTTCAGGCATTCGACGAACAGCGCGCGCTCCTTGGCGATGCCCTCGTCGAACGGCAGCTCCACAGCGGCTCGCACGCATTCCACGATCTTGCCGGGCGAGAACAGGCCGCGGGTCTTCTTGGCGGTCTCAAGCGCCAGCGCGTCCAGCTCGGCCAGCGCGGCGGCCTGGTCGGCAATCTTCAGGTCCCGCGTGCGGCGCGGCTGCGCGCCCTGGGCCAGCAGCTCGTTGGCGTAGGCCAGGCCGGCGGCCACGGGGTCGGTGCCTTCGACCAGTCGGTCCACCAGGCCCGCCGCGGCGGCGGCCTTGGCGCTCAAATGCTTGCCGCTGAGCATCAGCTCGGCTGCCGCCTTCACGCCCATCAGGCGCGGCGCGCGCTGGGTGCCGCCGGCGCCGGGCAGCAGGCCCAGGTTCACCTCGGGCAGGCCCAGGCTGGCCGCGGGCAAGGCCAGGCGGTAGTGCGCAGACAGCGCCACTTCCAGCCCGCCGCCCAGCGCGGCGCCGTGGATGGCGGCGACCACCAGCTTGCCGCAGGACTCCAGGCGGTTGCACACCTCGGGCAGCGACGGCGGCACCGGGGGCTTGCCGAACTCGCGGATGTCGGCACCGGCGATGAAGGCCTTGCCCTCGCCCACGATCAGCAGGGCGCGCACGGCGGCATCGCCCTCGGCCTGCTCCACCGCGGCCAGCAGGCCGGCGCGCACCGCCTGCCCCAGGGCATTGACGGGCGGGTTGTTGATGCTGACCACCAGCACCGCGCCTTCGCGGCGGGTCTGGACCTCAGGGGCCTGGGCGGCAGGGCTCATGCGTACGTCTCCGGTGTCTCGTAACGGAAAAGTCGCATTCTTGTTCTGATAATGATTCTTTACAATCCACAGTCAAATTGACAGAGCGTCAAATCTTTTTGAACAAATACCTACCTTCCACCGGAGCCTGACATGGACCTGAATGCCCTGACCCTGCTGGTGGAGATCGTGGACAGCGGCAACCTGAGCCAGGCCGCGCGCAAGCTGAAGATGACCCGCGCCAACGTCAGCTACCACCTGGCGCAGCTGGAGAAGTCGCTGGGCGTGCAGCTGGTCAAGCGCACCACGCGCCGCGTGGAGCCCACCGAGGTGGGGCTGCGCCTGTATGAACATGGCCGCAATGTGCGCAACGAGTTGGCCGCCGCACAGGAGACCATCACCAGCCTGGGCCAGGAGCTGCGCGGGCGCGTGGGCATCAGCGTGCCCAGCGGCTACGGCCAGATGGTGATGAGCGACTGGCTGATCGAGTTCAAGCAGCTGTACCCAGGCATCGTGCTGGACGTGCTGTTCGAGAACCGCGCCGACAACCTGCGCGACGAGGTGGACATCGCCATCCGCGTGATCCAGGAGCCGCCGCTGTCGGTGGTGGCGCGCAGCCTGGGCGACGTGCGCTATGTGGCCTGCGCATCGCTGGACTACGCCGCCCGCCACGGCCTGCCGCGCACGCTGCTGGAGCTGCGCAATGCCCCGGTGATCACGGCCGGCGTGATGGGGCGCCAATTGCGCCTGGCGGCCTACCAGGGGCTGGAGCGGCAAGAGGTGATGCTGGAGCCCACGCTGATCTCAGAGCACTTTCCCTTCCTGCGCCAGGGAGTGTTGGCGGGCTTGGGCGTGGGCGTGGTGCCGGACTATGTGGTGCAGGACAAGATCGCCAGCGGCGAGGTGCTGACCACGCTGCAGGACTACCGGCTGAGCATCTTCGGCACCCACATGTACCTGCTGTACATGCCCAACCGGCACCAGACGCGCGCGGTGCGCACCTGCATCGACTTCCTGTTGGCCAAGGCCGGCCGCAGTGCGCTGCCGCCCGCCCCGCAGGCGGCGCCAGAGGCAGCAGCGACCGGCGGTTGATCGCCGGTCGGGTTCAGCGCGGCCCCCAGCGCCCGCCGCCGCGGTACCAGCCCTGCGGGCCCTGTTGCCAGCGGTAGGGGTGCCACACGTGGCCGCGGTGCGGCGGCACGGCCCAGTAGCCCGGCGTCCATGCATAGCGCCCGCCACCCCAACCCCAGTAACCGTTGATCCACACATGCACCGGCGAGGGCGCGACAGGAATCACCTCGGTGCGCAGCGGCGGCGGGGGCGCCGGCGCATACACCACCTCGCCCTGCGGCACGACGGGATACGCCGGAGCCACCACGCAGCCGGTCAGTGCCGCGATGGCGCTGGCGAGCGCCACGGCTGGCAGCACGCGGCGCATGCCCAGAGAAACAGGGAAGTTCATCGTCATGGCGCATTCCTGGCAGTCATGCTTTTACAACGCAAAAGCCCCTGCCGGTTGTTGACAGGGGCTTGTGAAGCGAAGGTAAAGACCGTGCGCTGGATCAGGCGCTCGGGCTGTTTTGCAGTGCGGCCACGCGCTCCTCGATGGGCGGGTGCGAGCTGAACAGCTTGCCGATGTTGCCCGTGATGCCCATGGCCTGCAGGCTCGGGGGCATGGCGCCCGGGCGCATGCCGCCCAGACGGCGCAGCGCGTTGATCATGGGCTGCTTGCGCCCCATGAGCTGGGCGGCGCCGGCGTCGGCGCGGAACTCGCGCTGGCGCGAGAACCAGGCCACGATGATGGCAGCCAGGAAGCCCAGCACGATGTCCAGCACGATGGTGGTGATCATGTAGCCGATGCCGGGGCCCGAGCTGTTCTCGTCGTTCCTGCGCAGGAAGCTGTCCACCGCGTAGCCGATCACGCGCGACAGGAACACCACGAAGGTGTTCATCACGCCCTGGATCAGCGCCATGGTGACCATGTCTCCATTGGCCACGTGCGCGACCTCGTGGCCGATCACGGCCTCGACCTCCTCGCGCGTCATGCCCTGCAAGAGACCCGTGGAGACGGCGACCAGGGCCGAGTTCTTGAACGCGCCCGTGGCGAAGGCATTGGGCTCGCCCTCGTAAATGCCGACTTCGGGCATCTGGATGCCAGCCTTTTCGGAGAAGCGGCGCACGGTCTCGACGATCCAGGCCTCGTCGGCATTGCGCGGCGCGTTGATGATCTGCACGCCCATGCTCATCTTGGCCATGGGCTTGCTCATGAGCAGCGAGATGATGGCGCCGCCAAAACCCATGATGAAGGCAAAGCCCAGCAGGGCGCCCAGGTTCAGGCCGTTGGCCGTCAGGTAGCGGTTCACCCCCAGCAGGCTGGCAACGATGCCCAGCACCACCACGACGGCGACGTTGGTCAGCAAAAAGAGCGCAATGCGTTTCATCGATGGCTTCTCCGTGGAAAGCGACGGTAAGGCCGCGGACAGGCGCGGCGGGCAGAAAACAAGTTGGGGATGGAGCGCGGCGCTTCAAGCCGCGCGGGCAGCGAAGGGTGCGCCTGTTGTGGTTGCGTTATGCGACGCGCGCGCTGCGGAAAACGAGGGAGTCATCATAGAAGCAAAAGTTCTCGTTCTCGGGCCACCAGCCCGGCACCCCCAGAATCGGCAGGGGATTGAACGGCTTGGCCGCGAGCCATGGCGCGCTGAGGTCTCGCGCCAGCGCCTGGTCCACCATTGCTTCGTTTTTGATAGCTGCCTGCGCTTGATAGACGTGCGCTGTGATCGATTTTCGGGGTGAAACCAGTTTTTCCAGCAGGGCATGGCCCAGGACCAGCAGCCGCGCCTGCCGCCACAGCGGGCGCAGTTCCACGCACAGCCGGCGCCACTCGCGCGCGGCCAGGGCTTCGTGCAGGGGTTGCGGCGCCAGCAGCACGGCGCCGTTCTCGTCGAACACCGTGACCGCGTCACGCAGCGGCCCGCGCACCGCGCCCACGCCCTGCGCAGCGATGGCGCGGGCCTGCAAGTCGTTGAGGCGCCGCTTGGTAGCCGGGTAGTGCAGCCAGATCAGGCCGTTGAAGAAGTCATGCAGGTTATCGCGCGTGGGCACGCGGCGCTGGCCATGGACGAACTGTTCATAGGCCTCGCCCACTGGGAGTGCCTGCTGCGGCGCGAAGCGAATACCCGGCGCCAGCCCCGCGCAGTCCATGGCAGCGTTGAGCGCGTCGGCCACGCTGGCGCCGGCCTGCACGCGCGCCGCCACCTGTAGCCCCAGAACCGCCAGCGGCGCAAGCCAGGGGCGTTGCCAGTCGATGGCCGCCAACGCCTGCGCGGCGGAGAGTTCGCTCACGTGCTGGCCGGCCCACCGACGAGCGGGGCCGGAGCACGCGCCGCGCGCTTGTCGCGCACGGCCACGCGCGAGGTGCCCTCGTCGCGGAACTCGAAGGCCTGCGTGGCCGCCAGCAGCTTGGACAGTGAGGCATAGCCGTAGTTGCGGGCATCGAACGAGGTCTTGTTGCCAATCTGTGTGCCCACCGCGCCCACGCGGGCCCAGCCGGTTTCGTCCGCGCACGCCTGCACGGCATCACGCAGCAGGTTCATGAGGCGCGTGTCCTGGCGCAGTTGGGCCGTGGGCACGCGCAGCGTTGCGGGGCACAGCGGCACGCCGGGGGCGGGCACATCCTCGGTCTTGGCGGGGGCGGGTTGCGCGGGCGCGGCCGTGGCCTCGGGCTGCGCCGGCAGGGGTGCGCCCTCGGCGTCTTCTTCGCTGACCAGCGACTCCAGGTACAGGAAACGCGAGCAGGCGTTCACGAAAGGCTTGGGCGTCTGCGCGGCGCCAAAGCCGTACACCGCCGAGCCCTTGGCCCGCAGGTGCATGACCAAGGGGGTGAAGTCAGCGTCGGACGACACGAGGCCGAACGCGTCGGGCCGCTCTGAATAGAGCAGTTCCATCGCGTCCACCGTCATCGCCATGTCGGTGGCGTTCTTGCGCTTGGAGTAGTCGAACTGCTGGATCGGTCGGATGGCGAACTCCAGCAGCCGCTGCTGCCAGCCGCCCAGGCCGGACTTGGTCCAGTTGCCGTAGGCGCGGCGCACGTTGATTTCGCCCAGCGTGGACAGTTCGGTGAGGATCTCGTCGATCTTGTCGGCCGGTGCGTTGTCGGCGTCGATCAGCAGCGCAATGCGCAATTGGCGTTCCGCCATGGGTGACCTCCCCCTGTGTGGGTTGTGACTTTTTTTATGCCACCAGGCGCCAGGGCAGCGCCTCGCCCGCGCGCAGCGGCTTGAGCGCGGCTTCGCCGAAGGCGAAGCTGTCGGGCGGCGTCCAGCTCTCGCGGCGCAGCGTGACCGTGCCCGTGTTGCGCGGCAGACCGTAGAACGCCGGGCCGTGGAAGCTGGCAAAGCCTTCCAACTTGTCCAGCGCGCCCGCGTTGTCGAAGGCCTCGGCGTACATCTCGATGGCGGCGTGCGCGGTATAGCAGCCCGCGCAGCCGGTGGCATGCTCCTTCAGGTGCGCGGGGTGCGGCGCGCTGTCGGTGCCCAGGAAGAACTTGTCGCTGCCGCTGGTGGCCGCTTGCACCAGCGCCTGGCGGTGCACCTCGCGCTTGAGCACGGGCAGGCAGTAGTAGTGCGGGCGGATGCCGCCGGTGAAGATGGCGTTGCGGTTGTACAGCAGGTGGTGCGCGGTGATGGTGGCGGCCGTAAAGCGGCCAGCCTCCTGCACGTACTGCGCCGCCTCTTTCGTGGTGATGTGCTCGAAGACGATCTTCAGTTCGGGGAAGTGGCGGCGCAGCGGAATGAGTTGCTGCTCGATGAACACCGCCTCGCGGTCGAACAGGTCGATGTCGCTGCTGGTCACCTCGCCATGCACCAGCAGCAGCAGACCCGCCTCCTGCATGGCCTCCAGCGTCTTGTAGGTCTTGCGCAGATCGGTCACGCCCGCGTCGCTGTTGGTGGTGGCGCCTGCGGGGTAGAGCTTGGCGGCGACCACGCCCGCATCCCTGGCGCGCGCGATCTCGTCGGGCGGCAGGTTGTCGGTGAGGTAGAGCGTCATCAACGGCTCGAAGGCCACCCCCTCGGGGACGGCGGCGAGGATGCGCTGCTTGTACTCAGCGGCCTGCTGCGCCGTGGTCACCGGCGGTCGCAGGTTGGGCATGATGATGGCGCGGCCGAACTGCGCGGCCGTGTGCGGCACCACGGTGCGCAGCGGCTCCCCGTCGCGCACGTGCAGGTGCCAGTCGTCGGGGCGGGTGATCGTGAGGGTGTCGGTGGTGGCGGTCATGGACCGCATTGTCCCATCCACTACGTGCGCAACACGCGCAAAAAAGAGCCCCGGCGCCGTAGCGGGCCGGGGCAAACCCCGTAGTAGGGGCGAGGGGTAAGCAAAAGAGAGCCGTAAAAGAGCGGAAGGAACCGGTGCTCAGCAGCCCGACGGGCGGTTGGGCCGCATGGGGATCACGCCTGATACCGTCACCCGTGCGCCCGAGCCGTCGGTGGCCGTCAGCGTCTTGTTGACCAGGCGGATGCGATCGGTGTCGCGCACCACGGCCACGTCGCTCCAGCCGTCGTCGGCGCGGAACTCGCGGTCCATGAAGGTGAAGAAGGCCTCGTACACCGACGTGGCATCGGGCCGGTAGCGGATGTCGCCAAACGCCTGGCCGCTGCCGCCCACGCGGTTGGCACCATCGAAGCGGAAGGTGCACACCTCGGGGTAGGAGCCGATGGGGTTCTTCTTGTCCACATCGGTGAGGTTGATGTTGCCGTCGCCATACACCCCGTTGAGGCCGTCCACGGTGGAGCCGGTGACGGTCAACACGCCCAGTTGGTCGCTGGGCGTGGGATCGTCGTCGTTGCCTCCGCCGCAGGCGCTGAGAAGAAGGGCAGTGGCGGCGGCCACCGCCGCGGCGCAGGAGGTTCTGACAAAGGAATTCATGGCGCTGTGTGCTGTTGGGGGTTGAACACCGCCAGCAACGCGTGCTGGCAACATGGGTTCGATCCTAGAAAGCGCGCCCAGGGGCGGCGTGTGAGCCACGCACGCCGCACCCTGTAGGAAAAGCCCCCGCGGCCCGGTCAGCGCGCCAACACCGGTGCCAGCGCCTTGCCGGTGTGCGTGCCCTGGCGCACCACGTCCTCCGGCGTGGCCGCGGCCACGATGCGCCCGCCGTCCTTGCCGCCTTCGGGGCCCAGGTCAATGATCCAGTCGGCCTCGGCAATCACGTCCAGGTCGTGCTCGATCACGACCACGCTGTGGCCGCCGTTCACCAGGCGGTGCAGCACCTGGATGAGCTTGTGCACGTCGGCCATGTGCAGGCCCACGGTGGGCTCATCCAGCACGTAGAGCGTGTGCGGGCTTTTCTGCCCGCGCCGGCCTACGTCGTCGCGCACCTTGGTGAGCTCGGTCACCAGCTTGATGCGCTGTGCCTCGCCGCCGCTGAGCGTGGGGCTGGGCTGGCCCAGCGTGAGGTAGCCCAGGCCCACGTCCTTCAAGAGCTGCAGTGGGTGGGCAATGCCGGGCATGCTGGCGAAGAACTCCACGGCCTCGTCCACCTCCAGCTGCAGCACATCGCCGATGCTCTTGCCGCGCCAGGTGACGGCCAGCGTCTCGGGGTTGAAGCGCGCGCCGTGGCAGACCTCGCAGGGCACCTTCACATCGGGCAGGAAGCTCATCTCGATGGTGCGCACGCCCTGCCCTTCGCAGGCCGGGCAGCGCCCCTCGCCGGTGTTGAAGCTGAAGCGCCCGGGCGCATAGCCCCGCGCCTTGGCCTCCAGCGTCTCGGCGAACAACTTGCGGATGGTGTCCCAGAAGCCGATGTAGGTGGCGGGGCAACTGCGCGGCGTCTTGCCGATGGGCGTCTGGTCCACCTCCAGCACGCGGTCGATGGTCTCGAAGCCCGACAGGCCGGTGCAGCCAGCCAGCGGCGGCGCCTTGCCCGCATCCATGGCGTCGCGCCCGGCCTTGGTGGCGCGCTGGCCCACCCAGGCGGCCACGTTGGCCAGCAACACGTCGCGCGCCAGCGTGGACTTGCCCGAGCCGCTCACGCCCGTGACGGCCACCAGCCGCTGCAGCGGCACGCGTGCAGTGACCTGCTGCAGGTTGTGAAGGTGCGCGCCGTGCACGGTGAGCCAGCGCAGGGGTTCCGCATCGTTTTGGCCTCCAGCGCCCGCCGGATGGGCGCCATCAGCTACTTTTTCAATAGCATCTACCGGACGACGCGCCTGCAGCGGGTGGCGCATGGCATGCAGCAGGTAGCGGCCGGTCTGCGAGTCCGCAGCCGCCTGCACGTCGGCCACCGTGCCCTGGGCCACCAGGCGCCCGCCGCGCTTGCCCGCGCTGGGGCCGATGTCGATGATGTGGTCGGCGCGGCGGATGGTGTCCTCGTCGTGCTCCACCACCACCAGGGTGTTGCCCTTGTCGCCGAGCTTGTGCAGGGCGTTCAGCAGGATCTGGTTGTCGCGCGCGTGCAGGCCGATGGTCGGCTCGTCCAGCACATAGCACACGCCCTGCAGGTTGCTGCCCAGCTGCGCCGCCAGGCGGATGCGCTGCGCCTCGCCGCCGCTGAGCGTGGGCGCGCCGCGGTCCAGCGTGAGGTAGGACAGCCCGACTTCCTCCAGGAATTCCAGCCGGCTCTGGATCTCGGGCACAAGGTCGCGCGCAATCTCCGCCTCGCGCCCCGACAGCTGCAGCCCGGCGATCCACTGCCGCACCTCGGCCACCGACAGGCGCGCCACCTCGGTGATCGGCGTGCCGGCGAACCGCACGGCGCGCGCCACCGGGTTCAGGCGCGTGCCCTGGCAGGTGGGACAGGCGGCGTCGGCCACGTCCTCCACTTCGGGCTCGGAAAAGGTTTGCTCGCGGCCGCGGTTGTCCTCCGACTGCACGGAGTCGTCCAACACCTTGCGCTGCGCCGATGTGAGCTTGACGCCCGTGCCCACGCAGTCGGGGCACCAGCCATGCTTGCTGTTGTAGGAGAACAGGCGCGGGTCCAGCTCGGCATAGCTGGTGGCGCACACGGGGCAGGCGCGCTTGGTGGAAAACACCTGCAGCCGCCCGATGTGTGCCGTGGGCGCTCCGTCCTGCAGCGCCTGCTGCAGGCCGTCCAGGCCGCTCAGCACATGCACCACGCCCTTGCCCAGCTCCAGCGCCTTGGACAGTTGCGTGCGCAGCGTGTCTTCATGCTCCGGCGACACGTCCACGCTGGCCACGGGCAGCTCAATGGTGTGCTCCTTGAAGCGGTCGATGCGCGGAAAACCCGCGGTCGGCAGGAAGTGGCCGTCCACGCGCAGGTGGGTGTAGCCACGCGGGCGCGCCCAGTCGGCCAGTTCGGTATAGACGCCCTTGCGGTTCACGACCAGGGGCGCGAGCAGGCCGATGTGCTGGCCGCGGTAGTCGCGCAGCAGTTGCGCGGCGATGCTCTCGCTGGTCTGTGGCTGCACCGCCGCGCCGTCGTGCACGCAGTGCTGCACGCCCAGCTTCACATACAGCAGGCGCAGGAAATGCCACACCTCGGTGGTCGTGCCCACGGTGCTCTTGCGCCCGCCGCGCGACAGGCGCTGCTCGATGGCCACGGTGGGCGGTATGCCGTACACCGCGTCCACCTCGGGCCGCCCGGCCGGCTGCACGATGCTGCGGGCGTAGGCGTTCAGGCTCTCCAGGTAGCGGCGCTGGCCCTCGTTGAACAGGATGTCGAACGCCAGCGTGGACTTGCCCGAGCCGCTCACGCCCGTGATCACGTTGAACCGGCCGCGAGGAATGTCCAGCGTGAGGTGCCGCAGGTTGTGCTCACGCGCGTTCACGATCTCTATGGCGTTTTTGGCCTCTGGCGCTTTTCCATCCAGCGCGAGCAGCTTCTCTTTTCGTAGCACCGCCTGCTGCTCGTGCACCGAATGGCCGCCCTCGCCCAGCGCCAGTTCGTACTCGCGCAGCGCTTGCGCGGTGTGCGACGTGGGGTGCTGGCGCACCTCCTCGGGTGCGCCCTCGGCCACCACCTGGCCGCCGGCGTCGCCGCCTTCGGGCCCCAGGTCGATGAGCCAGTCGCTGGCGCGGATCACGTCCAGGTTGTGCTCGATGACGATGAGCGAATGCCCCGCGTCCAGCAGCTTGCGCAGCGCGCGCATGAGCTTGGCGATGTCGTCGAAGTGCAGGCCGGTGGTGGGCTCGTCGAACAGGAACAGCGTGCCCTTGCGGGCCAGCGGCTGGCGCGACTTGGCCTGGCTCCGGGCCGCCTCGGCCAGGAAGCCCGCCAGCTTCAGGCGCTGCGCCTCGCCACCGCTCAGCGTGGGCACAGGCTGGCCCAGCTTCACGTACTCCAGCCCCACGTCCACGATGGGCTGCAGCGCGCGGATCACCTCGCGGTCTTTCGCAAACAGCTCTGCCGCCTCGTGCACGGTGAGATCCAGTACGTCCGCCACGTTGAACAGCCTGCCACCGCGTTCGATGCGCACCTCCAGGATCTCGGGCCGGTAGCGCTTGCCGTCGCAGTCGGGGCAGCGCAGGTACACGTCCGACAGGAACTGCATCTCCACATGCTCGAAACCCGAGCCGCCGCAGGTGGGGCAGCGCCCGTCGCCCGAGTTGAAGCTGAACTTGGCCGCGGTGTAGCTGCGTTCGCGGGCCAGCGGCGCCACGGCGAACAGCTCGCGGATGGCATCCCACGCACCCACATAGCTCACGGGGTTGGAGCGCGCCGTCTTGCCAATGGGCGACTGGTCCACGAACACCACGTCGCTCAGGTGGTCGGCGCCCAGCAGGCGCTCATGCGCGCCGGGCGTCTCCGTGGCCTTGCCGAAGTGGCGCATGAGCGCGGGCGCCAGCACGTCCTGGATCAGCGTGGACTTGCCCGAGCCCGACACGCCGGTGATGGTGACCAGGCGCTGCAGCGGGAACTCCACGCTCACATCGCGCAGGTTGTGCTCGCGCGCACCCTCCAGCACCAGGCGCGGCGTCGCATCCGTCACCAGGCGCTTGAGCCCGGTGCCGATCTGTTTGTGCCCGCCGAGGTACTGGCCGGTCAGCGTGGGCGCGCGGCGCAACTCGCCCACCGTGCCGTCGAACACGATCCGTCCGCCGCGCTCGCCGGGCCCCGGGCCGAAGTCGAGGACGCGGTCGGCCGCGAGCATCACGGCGGGGTCGTGCTCCACCACCACCAGCGTGTTGCCCGCGTCGCGCAGGCGCAGCATGGCCTCGGTGATGCGGTGCATGTCGCGCGGGTGCAGGCCGATGCTGGGCTCATCCAGCACGAACAGCGTGTTCACCAGCGAGGTGCCCAACGCCGTGGTGAGGTTGATGCGCTGCACCTCGCCACCCGACAGCGTGCGGCTTTGCCGGTCCAGCGTGAGGTAGCCGATGCCCACGTCGCACAGGTACTTGAGGCGCGTGGCGATCTCGTCATGCAGCAGCTGCAGCGCCTGACGATCGCCAGCCTGAGAGTCGTTTTGGCCTGTAGCGCTTACCTGTAGAGCGCCACCAGCTATTGAAACAGGAGCATTCTGCACACCCGCCATGCGCGCGAAGAAGCGCCGCAGGCGGTCGATGGGCAGCAACATCAGGTCGTGCAGGCACAGGCCGGGCAGCGCCTCCAGCTGCGCGCGCGTCCAGGCCACGCCCTGCGGCAGGAAGCGCTGCGCGGGGTCGAGCACGGCATCGGCGTCCTCCTTGCTGCCCAGCCGCCACAGCAGGCTCTCGGTCTTCAGGCGCGCGCCGGCGCACACCGGGCATGGCGTGTAGCTGCGGTACTTGGACAGCAGCACGCGGATGTGCATCTTGTAGGCCTTGCTCTCCAGGTACTCGAAGAAGCGGCGGATGCCGTACCACTGCTTGTTCCAGTTGCCGTTCTTGAAGCCGGGTGTGCCTTCGATCACCCAGTGCTTTTGCTCCGCGGTGAGCTTGTACCAGGGTGTGTCGCGCGGGATACCGGCGGCCTCGGCGTGGCGCATGAGGTCGTCCTGCGCTTCTTTCCAGGCGGGGGTCTGGATGGTCTTGATCGCACCGGCGCGCAGCGTGAGCTTGTCGTTGGGAATGACCAGGCCGTAGTCCACGCCGATCACGCGGCCGAAGCCCCGGCAGGTGTCGCAGGCGCCCACGGCGGAGTTGAACGAGAACATGGACGCGATGGGTTCGGCGTAGCGCAGGTCGCTCTCGGGGCAATGCAGGCCGGTGGAGAAGCGCCACAGGTCCGCTTCGCCATCGTCCCGCAGGCGATAGACATTGAGCCGCCCCCCGCCGCGCTTGAGCGCGACCTCGATCGCCTCGACCGCGCGCGCGCGCTCCACGTTGCCCATGCGGAAGCGGTCGGCCACCACGTCCAGCAGCTTGCGCGGGCCGGTGGGCGTGGCCACCTCGCGCTCGGCCTGCACCTTGGTGAAGCCACTGGCCGACAGCCATTGCTCCAGCTGTTCCGCGGTGGTGCCCGCGGGCAGTTCCACGGGAAAAGTGAGCACGATGCGCGGGTCGCCCTCGGCGGCGCAGCGCCGCTGCAACTCGGCATGGATGGTGTCCGGCGAATCGTGGCGCACGGGCAGCGCCGTCTCGCGGTCGAAGAGCTGGCCAGCGCGCGCGAACAGCAGCTTGAGGTGGTCGTTCAGCTCGGTCATCGTGCCCACGGTGGAGCGCGACGAGCGCACCGGGTTGGTCTGGTCGATGGCGATGGCCGGGGGCACGCCCTCCACCTTGTCCACGGCGGGCTTGTCCATGCGGTCCAGGAACTGGCGCGCGTAGGCGCTGAAGGTCTCCACATAGCGGCGCTGGCCCTCGGCATACAGCGTGTCGAACACCAGGCTGGACTTGCCGGAGCCGCTGGGACCGGTGACCACGGTGAGCTCGCCCGTGCGGATGTCCAGGTCGATGTTCTTGAGGTTGTGCTGGCGCGCGCCGTGGATACGGATCAGTCCCTGGGTCATGAGCGGGTCTTTCTGCAATGAGGCGGAACATTCTAGGGACGAGCCGGATTCCGCATCGACCGGGTGGACACCACACCACAGCCGGTCACGCAGGTGATGGCGCATCCGGCCCTATCCGTTAGACTGCGCCGCACCAACAACCAAAGAGAGGAGACGCCATGCAGCCATGGCATAAATGGGGGGCCGCCCTGGTCCTGGGCGCAACGCTGGGCGCAAGCCATGCACAGATCCTGGTGGGGCAGACGGCCGGGTTCTCCGGCCAGGTGGCCGCAGGGGTGCAGGAGACCACGCAGGGCGCCAAGCTGTTCCTGGACGCGGTCAATGGCAAGGGCGGAGTGCACGGGCAGAAGATCGAACTGATCTCGATGGACGACAAGTTCGACCCCAAGACCGCCGGCGAGAACGCGCGCACGCTGATCGAGGACAAGAACGTGCATGTCATGTTCCTCACGCGCGGCACGCCCCACACCGAATCCATGATCCCGCACCTGGACAAGCATGGCGTGGCCCTGGTGGGCCCGTCCACGGGCGCCATGGTGCTGCACCAGCCGGTGCGCAAGCACATCTTCAACGTGCGCGCCACCTACCAGCGCGAGGCCGAGAAGGCCATGACCCACCTGGCCTCGATGGGCATCACGCGCATCGCCGTGCTGTATGCGGACGACAGCTTCGGCGCCGATGGCGTGACGGGCGCGCAAAAAGGCCTGGCCCAGGCCAAGCTGCAGCCCGTGGTGCTGGAGAAGTTCAATCGCGCCAAGCCGGACTTCACCCCGCTGGTGGCCAAGATCTCCCAGGCGCAGGCCCAGGCCGTCCTGATGGTCGCCTCGGGCACGTCGGTGGTGGATGGCTACAACGCGCTGCGCCAGGCGGGCTCCACGGCACAGGTGGTCACGCTGTCCAACAATGCCTCGGGCGGCTTCATCAAGAGCCTGGGCGAAAATGCCCGCGGCGTGATCGTCACGCAGGTCTACCCGAACGAGCGCAGCCTGACCTTCCCGCTGGTCAAGGAAGCTATCGACCTGGCCAAGGCCAAGGGAATGACCGAGGTCAGCCCGGCCATGCTCGAAGGTTTTGCCGCCGCCAAGGTGCTGGTCGAAGGCCTGCGCCGCGCCGGCCCGAAGCCGTCGCGCGAGAAGATTCAGACGGCCCTGGAATCCATCCAGAAGTTCGATCTGGGCGGGCTGGACATCTCCTACGGCCCCGACGATCACACGGGCCTGGACTTCGCCGATCTTTCCATCATCGGCACGGACGGCAAGTTCCGCCGCTGAAGCCCTTTTCGTGAGGTCAGACGCCGCCCGGGTGATCGCGCGGCGTCTGCGGCACGTCATTCCAGCGTAGGCTGCCGCCGATACACTCGCCCCTGCTCGCACTCGCGCGCAAATACACAGGGAAGAGACACCTCATGAAGACACATTGGAAGAAGTGGGGCGCAGCGTGCGCCCTGGCGGTGGTCAGTGCGGCCTCATCATTGGCCCACGCGCAGTTGCTCGTGGGTCAGACCGTCGGCATCACCGGGTCCGCGGCGGCAACCGTCAAGGAATCGATGCTGGGCGCGTCGCTGTACCTGGACCACGTCAACGCCCGCGGCGGCGTGAACGGGCAGAAGATCGAACTCGTCGCGCTCGACGACAAGTTCGACCCCAAGCTGACGCAGGACAACGCCCGCACGCTCATCGAGGACAAGGGTGTGCTGGCACTGTTCATGACGCGCGGCACACCCCACACCCAGGGCATTGTTGCGCTGCTGGACAAGTACGGCGTGCCGCTGGTGGGGCCCTCCACGGGCGCCATGGCGCTGCACCAGCCCGTTTCCCGCAATATCTTCAACGTCCGCGCGCCCTACCAGCGCGAGGTGGAGAAAGCCATCGCCCACCTTGCGCTGCTGGGAGTTCAGCGCATCGGCATCGTGCATGTGGATGACGCCTTCGGCCAGGACGGCCTGGCCGGTGCGCAAAAGGGCCTGCAGAACAACAAGCTGCCCGCCTTGTTCGTGGAGAAGTTCGACCGGGCGAAGCCCGATTTCTCAGCCATCGCCCCGCGCGTGCGTGCGCAGGAACCTCAGGCCGTCATCTTCATCGGCACGGGCGCGGCGGTCGTGGACGGCATCAAGGCACTGCGCGCGGCCGGCGTGGGCGGGCAGATCGTCACGCTGTCAAACAATGCGTCGGGGGGCTTCACCAAGGCGCTGGGCGACCAAGCGCGCGGCGTCATCGTCACGCAGGTCTTTCCGTCCGAGCGGTCGCTGAACTACCCGGTGATCAAGGAAGCCCTGGAATTGGCGAAGGCGCAGGGGCTGAAGGAACTCACTCCGGCCATGGTCGAGGGCTTCGTGAACGCCAAGGTGCTGGCCGAGGGCCTGCGCCGCGCCGGCCCCAAGCCGGACCGTGCGCGGCTGCACGCGGCCCTGGAAAGCCTGAGCAAATTCGACCTGGGGGGCCTGGAGCTTTCCTACAGCGCAAAGGAACACTCGGGGCTGGACTTCGCCGACCTGTCCATCATCGGAGCGGACGGCCGATTCCAGCGCTGAGCGGGTCGTAACGCCACGGCGGCGGAGTCCACCGCCCCATCCAAAACGCGGAGCCTGGCTCCGCGTTTTGGATGGGTGGGGCCGGTTCACTGCGCTGCGCTGGCGCCGGATGCGGGAGCAGCTGCGGACTCGGGCACGTGCGTCGCTTCCACCCCATGCTTTTCACCGCTCATGTCCACCTGGTCTCCTGCCTTCATGATCACGAACAGCATGATCACTGCGAACACCACGAAACCCACCACGATCTTCCACATGCTCATCTCCTGAAAATTGTTGTCGACGGAAAAGGGCGGCACCAATAAAAAAGCCTCACACCATCGTGTGAGGCCTGTCTGATCGCAAGCCCGACTCCATTGAATCAGGCTTGCATTGCAGGCAGCTTACGCTGCCGGTGCATCAGAAGTTGTGGCGAACGCCCAGCGCCAGCGAGCTGAAGTCCTGGCCGGCGGCGCCCGTCATGTAGGTAGCACCTGCCTTGTTGTCCACCTTCGTGTAGAAAGCGTACACCTTGGTGCGCTTGCTGAAGTTGTAGTTGTAGCCCAGGGTCCACTGCGTAGCGGAGCTGTCGGCAATGTCGCTCCACTTGCCGGCGCGGCCCACGTTCACGTGGAACTCGGAAGCACCCATCATGTAGGCGCCCGCCAGGCGGAAGTTGTTGCGGTTGCCTGCGCCCGTGGCGAGGAGCTGGTTGTCGTCCTTGTTACGCTGGTAGTAGCCACCCACGACGAACTGGCCGAAGGTGTACAACGCGCGCAGGCCCAGCTGGCGATTGCTGTCCACTTGGCTGTAGCCGGCGCCCAGGTTCAGCGCGCCGATGTTGTAGTTGGCAGCCAGGTCATAGCCATTCTTTTGCGGAATGGCAGCGTTTTTCTCATGCAACGAGACGGAAGCGTCGACCGTCAGCCCACCGAAGCTGGGCGTGCGATAGCCGATCTTGTTGGTGGTGCTCAGGCCGCCGAACCACACGGGATCGTAGTACAGAGCGTCCGAAGACGTGCCCGTGTCATGGTTGTGCATGCTCACGTAGTCGGCGGTGGCGAAATAGGACTCGGGCATGAAGTTGCCCAGGCGGATCATGCCGAAGCCGCCGGACAGGTTCACTTCGCTCTGGCGGGCGAAGGTCATGCCGGTCGTGGGGTGGGTCCAGCCCGAGCCCGTGCCGGTATCGGAGTTGAAGCCGCTTTCCAGCTGGAAGCCGGCCTTCAGGCCGCCGCCCAGGTCCTCAGTGCCCTTGAAGCCGAAGCGCGAGGAGTTGTTCTGCATGACGGTGTTGCTGGTACCGCCGACCTTCTGGCGTTCCACCGACGTGTTCACGCGGCCGTACAGGGTCACGCTGCTTTGCGCGAAAACAGCGGAAGTACCCAGCAGAGCCAGGGTAGCGAGCAGCAAACGACTTGGTTTTTGCATTTGAGTTCCTTGAATGCTTGTGTCCATCAGTTGTGGTAGGCACAGCTCGCCGCCCGCAGGGAGCCGGTTAGCACAATGTGCAGCTACGGCGCAAATTCTAGGTGTAACCATCTGGGCCAACACAGGGGAAAGTCCCGCCTGTAATACCCCTGACGTATTGCCGCCACACTTTCGCACAGGCAAAGGTGTGGCGGCAGGGCTCAGCCAGGGAAAACCCTGACAAAAGAGCGGAACGAGGTCAGTCGTTGGCGTAGATGTCCACGTCCTTGGTTTCGCGGATGAACAGCGTGCCGATCACTGCCGTCATGCCGGCGATGATGATGGGGTACCACAAGCCGTTATACATATTGCCGGTGGACGCCACGATGGCGAACGATGTCGTGGGCAGCAGGCCGCCGAACCAGCCATTGCCAATGTGGTACGGCAGGCTCATGGAGGTATAGCGGATGCGCGTGGGGAACAGTTCCACCAGCATGGCCGCGATGGGGCCGTACACCATGGTCACCAGGATCACCAGATACGTCAGGATGACGATCATCATCACCTTGTTCATCTTGGCGGGATCGGCCTTGGAGGGGTAGCCGGCGAGCTTCAGGTATTCGGCCATCTCCTTCTTGAAGGCGGCGATGGCCTTCACGCTTGCCTCGTCGAACTTGTGGTTGACCACGTTGCCGGTGGGCGCGGTGATGGTCTTTTCGCCGATCTTCACGACCGCGGGCGAGCCCGCGGGGCCGGCCACGTTCTCATAGCTCACCGAGTTCTGCACCAGGTAACGCTTGGCGATGTCGCAGGAGCTCTTGAAGTCGATCTCGCGTGCCACGGGGTTGCCCTGGAACGAGCAGGTGGCGGGATCGGCGATCACCACGACACCCGCTGTCGCCTGGGCCTTGGCCAGGTCGGGGTTGGCGGCTTCCGTCAGCATCTTGAAGGCCGGGAAGTAGGTCAGCACGGCCAGCACGCAACCCAGCATGATGATGGGCTTGCGGCCGATCTTGTCGGACAGCGAGCCGAACACCACGAAGAACGGGGTGCCGATCAGCAGGGCCGCGGCGATCATCAGGTTGGCCGTGACGGCGTCCACCTTGAGTTGCTGCGTCAGGAAGAACAGCGCGTAGAACTGGCCGGTGTACCAGACCACGGCCTGACCAGCCGTCAGGCCCACCAGCGCCAGGATCACGATCTTCAGGTTCTTCCACTGGCCGAACGATTCGGACAGGGGCGCCTTGGAGGTCTTGCCCTCGGCCTTCATCTTCTGGAAGGCGGGCGACTCGGACAGCGACAAGCGGATCCACACCGAGATGCCCAGCAGCAGGATCGACACCAGGAACGGAATGCGCCAGCCCCAGTCGTTGAACGCCGCCTCGCCCATGGCGGTGCGCGTGCCCAGGATGACCAGCAGCGACAGGAACAGGCCCAGCGTGGCCGTGGTCTGGATCCACGAGGTGTAGGCACCACGGCGGCCGTGCGGGGCGTGCTCGGCCACGTAGGTGGCCGCACCGCCGTATTCACCGCCCAGCGCCAGGCCTTGCAGCATGCGCAGCGCGATCAGGATGACCGGTGCCGCGATGCCGATGCTGGCGTAGCTGGGCAGCACGCCGACGATGAAGGTCGAGATGCCCATGATCAGGATGGTCACCAGGAAGGTGTACTTGCGCCCGATCATGTCGCCCAGGCGGCCGAACACCAGCGCGCCGAACGGGCGCACCAGGAAGCCGGCCGCGAAGGCCAGCAGCGCGAAGATGAACGCCGCGCCAGCATCCAGCCCGCTGAAGAACTGCTTGGCAATGATGGCCGCGAGCGAGCCGTAGAGGTAGAAGTCGTACCACTCGAACACGGTGCCGAGGGACGAGGCGAAGATCACCTTCTTTTCTTCCGCCGACATCGGTCGGGGGGCAGCGCCGGGGCGGCCGGCGTATGCAGTGCTGGTAGCCATGAATGCTGTCTCCTGCTTATTGGGATGGAATCGAAAATGCGCGTAAGAAAGCGCGAAAAACCGACGATCTGAAGCACTCTGCGGTGCTTGCGACGCAATATCGGGCCGCCATCTGACCGAAAGCTGACATGCGCCAAACGCTGCCGCCACCCCAGTCTTACGGCCATCTGACAAACTCCGTGGCAACCCGCAGATCGTTTTTCTTGATGCGAAAAATTGGACTGCGCGAGGCTGCGGTGAGTCCCGCGCACGGCACCAGACACGGGTAACCCCGCAGTTTTTCGCCAGGGTTTGCCCTCCCTAGGACAAACCCTTGACGCATGACAAACCCACACCCGCCGCACAGTGCTGGGCACGGCCCCATGCAAAAAGGCGCCGCAGAACGCTGTCTGCGGCGCCTTGGAACGCCTGCCGCGGCCCCGTCGGCCGCTGCCGAGGAATGCGCTTCAGCGCACGGAAGGCAGGCCCGATGGCACCGCGGGGGCCGCATCCCATGCCGGCCCGTCAAACCACGCGTCGCCGTCCAGGTAGGCGCGCAACATGGGCAGGCTGTCGAGCCCCCAGAACAGGCGCCCCTCCACCTCAAAGGCCGGCACGCCAAACACGCCACGGGCCGACGCCTCGTCCGTGTTGGCGCGCAGCAGGGCCTTGGGCAGGGCGCCCGCGCCTTCGGCGTCGGGCCGCAACTGCTCTGCCAGGGCCTGCGCCAGCACGTCCAGGCGCGCGGGGTCCAGCGCATCCTGCCCACCCAGCCAGACATGCCGCAGCACGGTGCCGGCGACATAGCGGTTGACCGTGCCATCGTCGCTGCACGCCAGCGCCTGGCGCAGCAACGGCAGCGGATTGAAGGGGTGGCGCGCCGGCATGTCCAGACCGCAGCCCAGCGCATGGCCCAGCCAGGTGGCGTGCCGGTACGTCCAGTCGCGCTTGGGCGGCACGCCGGCCGGCCCGGGGTTGGCATGCTGCTGCAGCAGCGCGCCCAACAACACCGGCTTGTAGTGCAGGTGGTAGCTCAGCCCCTCCAGTACCTGCGGCAGCCGCTCGAAGGCCAGCCACGCGTACGGCGAGACGAAATCCAGGTAGAACGTGATGTGCTTCATGCCAGTGGCTCCAACTCTTCGGGAAGGTCCACCCCCGCGCGTTGCAATGCGGCGGTCCAGATCGCGCGGCGCGCGGCGCCATCGGCTTGCGACCAGGCGCGGATCTCGTCGATCGTACGGAAGCACCCCTCGCAATGGCTGCGGTCGGCCGTCATGCGGCAGACCGACACACAGGGCGACGGAACCGGCTCCTGGGAATTTAAGCCAAATTGGCCTCTAGCGCTTATTTCACCAGCGCGAGCAGCTATTAATTCAGAAGCATTCACTGCGGCGTCGCTCATGCGCTGGCCTCCTGCACCACGTCAGCCACCGGGGCACCGGTGAGCCGCTGCAGATCGTGCGGACTCAACTGGAACACGCCGTGGGGATGGCCGGCGGCAGCCCAGATCACATCGAAGCGGAACAGCTCGCGGTCGATGAGGGTGACAGGCGCGGTGGAATGGGCCACGGGCGAGACGCCGCCGATGGCGAATCCGGTCTTGGCCTTGACGAACTCCGCGTCGGCGCGGCACGTCTTGCCCACGAGGGCGTCGACCTTCTTCTCGTCCACGCGCCGGTCACCGGAGGTAACCACCAGCACGGCTGCGTCATCGCTCTTGCGCCGGAAGATGATGCTCTTGGCGATCTGCCCCAGCGCCACGCCCAGCCCGTCAGCCGCCTGCTGCGCGGTGCGCGCGGCGTCGTCAAGCATGCGCGGCGCGTGGGGGTGGCGCAGGCGCTGCAACTCGGCAGCCACCCGCTGGGTGCTTTCAGGTAATGCGTGCATAACAGGGCAATCCGGGGCCTGGGACGGCGAAGCGCACGCACGGATGCGGAGTGCCTCGGCGCAACCACAAGCCCCAGGCGGGGTTACAGCGTGATAGCTGCCATCCATTGTCCATGAACCTGCTTCGCGCCTGCCTGCTCTTGTGGCTTCTCGTCGGCAAACTGGCCTGGGCCGGTGGCGCCCCTGCGGTGCTGGACGATCACCGCAAGGGCCTATCGCTGGGAAGCACCGGCCAGCTTTTGTGGCTCGTGGACGACCTGGGCACCCTCTCCATCGACGATGTGCGCGCAGCGGCTACCGATGCGCGCTTCGGCCCGCCCCCCCCGCATGCCGCTGCGCGGGGCCACACCGGCCTACCACTGGTTCAAAGTGGTCCTGGAGCAGCGCGCGGCCAGCGGCGACTGGGTGCTGGCCACCCAGACCACGTCTTTGCAGGACGTGCGGTTCTACGGCCCGTTCGATGCGTCGGGCACGGCGCTTGCGCCGCCAGTGCATACGGGCCTGGCGCAGCCCTTCGCCACGCGGCCCCTGGGCAGCGAGCGCTACCTCATGCGCCTGCAGCCCCCGGGCCCGGGCACCTACACGGTCTACGCCCGGCTGTACAGCGAGACGGCGCCGTCCTTCGACCTGTCCGTCTGGGACACGGCCGAATACCTGCAATGGCGCCAGCACAAGCGGCTGTTCGACGGCATCTGCTACGGCATCCTGATCGCACTGCTGGTCTACAACCTCACGCTCGTGGGCATCTTCCGGGACACCACGTACACCTTCCACGTCGGCCAGTGCATCTTCGCGCTGTTGACGCTGGCCACCTTCAACGGCCACACGGCCCATTACCTGCGGGGCGACGCGCCGTGGTGGCAGGAGCGCAGCTATTTCGTATTGCCCAGCCTGTGGCTGTTCTTCGGCGCGCTGTTCACGCGCAGTTTCCTGGACACCCGGCAGACGCCCTTGATGGACGGAGTGCTGGTGGCAATCGGCCTGCTGGCGGCGCTCACCGCCGTGCTCGGCGGGCTCGGGCAATTTGCCATCGCCCAGACGCAGAACGAACTGCTGGCCAGCGCCGGCATCGCGGCCGCGTCGCTCGCGGCCATTCTGGTGCTGCGCCGGGGCTTCACGCCCGCGCGCTGGTACCTGGGCGCGCAGGCGCTGCTGTTCGTCACGGTGGCCGGCGTGGTGCTGAGCAACTGGAAGGTGATCGACGCGCCCTTCATGCTCGCCAACGGCCTGCAGATCGGCGTGGCGGCCGAGATGGTGGTGTTCGCCGTTGCGTTGAGCACCCGCATCGACAGCCTGAACGCCTCCCAGATCGCCCTGCGGCTGCGCGCGGACCATCTGGCCAAGGCCGCGACCACCGACCCTCTCACGGGCCTGACCAACCGCATGGGGCTGACCCAGGGCGCAACGCAACTACTGTCGGAAGGGGGCACGCACGCCCTGCTGCTGCTCGACCTGGACCGCTTCAAACCCATCAACGACACCTATGGCCATGACGCCGGCGACGAGGTGCTGCGCGCCGTTGCCACACGGCTGCAGACGCACACGCGGTCCGGCGACATCGTGGCCCGGCTGGGCGGCGACGAGTTCGTGGTCATGCTGGCCCACGCGCCCGCGGGCGACGACCTGACGGCGCTGGTCAAGTATCTGGAGCTGGCTATCTGCCAGCCGGTGTACTTCCAGCACCAGGAACTGTGCGTGGGCGGCAGCACGGGCGTTGCGCACAGCCCGCAGGACGGCCCCACGCTGACGGAGCTGATGCGCTGCGCCGACCAGCGCATGTACCAGGCCAAGCAGGCGCACAAGGACGCGGCGCAGCACCCGGCAGCGCCGGCTCTGCCGTTGGCCTGACGCCGGCTGGCCGCTCAGCCCTTGCGCTTGGTGAGCACCGCCACGGCCACGCGCGACTGCGGCTTGCGGCCCAGGAAGTCGCTGATGTAGGCGCCGGCGTCGATCAGCTGGTCCAGATCGATGCCGGTCTCGATGCCCATGCCGTGCAGCATGTAGACCACGTCCTCGGTGGCCACGTTACCCGTGGCGCCCTTCGCATAGGGACAGCCGCCCAGGCCGGCCACGGACGTGTCGAACTGCCACACGCCCAGCTCCAGCGCCGCCAGCGTGTTGGCCAGCGCCTGGCCGTAGGTGTCGTGGAAGTGGCCGGACACGTCGTTCAGGTCGTAGTGCTTGAGCGTTGCCTCGATGGCGCGTTGCACCTTGCGCGGCGTACCCACGCCAATGGTATCGGCCACGCCGATGTGCTGCACGCCGATGCCCTTCATGAGCCCGGCCAGGTATTCCACGCGCTCGGGCGCAATCTCGCCCTCGTAGGGGCAGCCCACGGTGCAGCTCATGGCGCCACGCACATATACGCCAGCGGCGCGCGCGGCTTCGACCACGGGGGCGAAGCGCTCGATGCTCTCGGCAATGCTGCAGTTGATGTTCTTCTGGCTGAAGGCCTCGCTGGCAGCGCCGAAGACCACGATCTCGTCAGGCTTGTCGAGCACGGCCGCCTCCCAGCCTTTCAGGTTGGGCGTCAGCACTGAATAGCGCACGCCGGGCATGCGTGTAATGCCTTGCATGACCTCATGGTTGTCGGACATCTGCGGCACCCACTTCGGAGAAACGTAGCTGGTGACCTCGATTTCCTTGAGGCCCGCCTGCTGCAGGCGGTGTACCAATTCGATCTTGACGGCCGCCGGCACCGGCTGCTTCTCATTTTGCAGCCCGTCGCGCGGGCCCACGTCCACAAGCTTGACGCGGGAGGGGATGTTCGGGTTCATCGGTGGGTGTCCTTGGGTGAGGGATTCGTCAGTAGCCGCGTCCGGCATCCACCACGCCGGCCACGGCCTCGCCGCGCGCGAGCGCCGCGATCTTGCCGGCGATCTGGGCGATGCTCTCGTCGCGCAGCGTGCGTGCCGAAGTGTGGGGTGTGAGGGTGATCTTGGGATGTCCCCAGAAGGGATGCCCGGCCGGCAACGGCTCGGTGCGGAACACGTCCAGCGTGGCGCCCGCCACATGGCCGGCGCCGATCAGCGCGAGCAGGTCCTCCTCGACCAGGTGCGCGCCACGCGCCACATTGATCACGTAGGCGCCGGGCAGGAGGCGGGCCAGCGTGTCGCGGTTCATGATGCCCTGCGTCTCGGGCGTGAGCGGGAGCAGATTGACCAACACGCGGGTAGCGGCCAGGAACTCGTTGAAGCCCTCCTGCCCACTGAAACAGCGCACGCCCGCCATCTGCTTCGGACTGCGGCTCCAGCCGAGCACGGGAAAGTCGAACTGCGCCACCGCGCGCGCCACGCGCTCGCCCAGTACGCCCAGGCCCATCACGCCCACGGGGAAGTCCTGGCGCAGGCGCGGCTTGCGGTAGCTCCACTGGCCCGCCTGCATGGCGGCCTCGTACTGGTCAAACTCGCGGAAATGCCGGATCAGCGCGTGGCACACGTATTCGGCCATCTGCACGGCCATGCCGGCGTCATCCAGACGCACGACGCGCACGGACGGCGGCAGGCGCAGCTTGAGCAGCGCATCCACCCCCGCGCCGATGTTGAACAGCGCCCGCAAGGCGGGCTGTTCGTCGATGAACTGCTGGGGCGGTGCCCAGACCACGGCGTAGTCGGCCTGCGGGGCTCCGGGTTGCCAGACGGTAATGTCGGCTCCCGGCAGGGCGGCGGCCAGCCCCTGCAGCCAGGGTTCGGCCTTGGTATCGGTACAGCAAAAGGTGATCTTCATGGCCAACGAGCGTACCGCGGCTGGGCAAGCCCCCGCCGTCACTCGGCGGAAAGCCGCAGCAGTTCTGCGCCTTCGGCCACCTGGTCGCCTGGCGCGTAGAGCAGCTCCTGCACCACGCCATCGGCGGGGGCGGCGATGGTGTGCTCCATCTTCATGGCCTCCATCACCGCCAGGGGCTGGCCCTTGGTCACCTTGTCGCCGGCCTGCACGGCAAACGACACCACCTTGCCCGGCATGGGCGCGGTGAGACGCCCGCCCTCGCTGGCGGCTTCGCCCGCATGGGCCAGCAGGTCCAATGCCTCGATGCGCGTGGCGCCACGGGGGGTGAAGATGTGGTCGGTCTCGCCCTGGGCATAGACCGTTGCGCGGGTGCGCTGGCCGGCGTATTGCAGGTCCAGGCCGCCCGCCCAGGGCGTGAAAGCCAGCGGACCCTGCGCGGCTCCCTCGCCTTCTCCCACGGTCAGTTGGTAGCCGCCATCGCGTTCATAGGTCAGCCAGGCCTTGGCATGTGTGCCATTGAAGTCGAACTCGAAACGCCGGCGGCACGCTACGAGCGAACGCCAGCCGTCGCGGCGGCTGAACGGATTGGCGCCTTCCTGCGCCTGCTCACGCTGCAACTGGCTGGCCACGGCGGCGGCTGCGGCCAAAGGCAGACCTACGCGCTCCTGGCCGAACAACACGGCCTCTTCGCGCGGGATCAGCGCGGTGTCCAGCCGCGCCTGGGCGAACGAATCGCTCTTCACCACATGGCGCAGGAACTGCACGTTGGTCGCCAGGCCCACGATGTGGGTCTGCGCCAGCGCATCGTCCAGCCGCGCCAGGGCCTGCGCGCGCGTGTCGCCGTGCACGATGAGCTTGGCGATCATGCTGTCGTAGAAGGGGCTGATGGCGTCGCCCTCGCGCACGCCGTCATCCACGCGCACGCTGCCCCGTTCGAAGCTGGTGCATGCCGGCTTGCGGTACACGTGCAGCTGGCCGGTGGCGGGCAGGAAGTTGTTGTCAGGGTTCTCGGCGCAGATACGCGCCTCGATGGCGTGGCCGATGATCTTCAGCTCGTCCTGGCGCTTGGGCAAAGGCTGCCCGCTGGCCACGCACAGCTGCCACTCCACCAGGTCTTCGCCGGTGATGGCCTCGGTCACGGGGTGCTCCACCTGCAGGCGGGTGTTCATCTCCATGAAGTAGAACTTCATCTGCTCGGGCGCGTCGTAGCCGCCGGGCTGTTCCACGATGAACTCCACCGTGCCCGCGCCCACGTAGCCCACGGCCTTGGCGGCTGCCACGGCAGCCTCGCCCATCTGGCGGCGCAGGGCCTCGGTCATGCCGGGGGCGGGGGCTTCTTCCAGCACCTTCTGGTGGCGGCGCTGCACGGAGCAATCGCGCTCGAACAGATAGACGCAGTTGCCCTGCGTGTCGCCGAACACCTGGATCTCGATGTGGCGCGGGCGCAGCACGTATTTCTCGACCAGCACGGCATCATCGCCAAAGCTGTTGATGGCCTCGCGCTGGCAGCTGGCCAGCGCCGCGGCAAAGTCCTCGCTCTTTTCCACCAGGCGCATGCCCTTGCCGCCGCCACCGGCGCTGGCCTTGATGAGCACGGGGTAGCCGATACGGTCGGCCTCGCGCTGCAGCAGTTGCGGGTCCTGGTCCTTGCCGTGGTAGCCAGGCACCAGCGGCACGCCCGCCTTCTCCATCAGCTGCTTGGACTCGGCCTTCAAACCCATGTCCTTGATGGCCGAAGGCGGCGGGCCGATGAACACCAGCCCCGCAGCGGCACAGGCCTGGGCGAAGTCTTCGTTCTCGCTCAGGAAGCCGTAGCCTGGGTGGATGGCTTGCGCACCCGTGGCCTGGGCGGCCTCGATGATGCGCTCCCAGCGCAGGTAGCTGTCCTTGGGGGCGCTGCCGCCGATATGCACGGCCTCGTCGCAGGCGGCCACGTGCTTGGCCTGGGCATCGGCGTCGGAGTACACGGCCACGGTCTTCACGCCCATGCGGCGGGCGGTTGCGGCCACGCGGCAGGCGATCTCCCCACGATTGGCAATCAGGATTTTTTGGAACATTCAGGCCACCTTGGCGGAATCGGAAAAGAAAGAGGAAATGCGCCGCAGCACGGCGCGCAGGAACTTGAACAGCACCACCAGCAGCAGCGCCGACAACGCCAGCATCACCACCAGCGCAATGCCGAAGGCCAGCGGATACTGCGTAGCCAGCCAGACCACGCCGACGACCAGGCCGTCCTCAAAGAACGACAGGCCCCAGTTGGAAAACGGCTCGGGCGAGGTGTTGGCCGCCGCCCGCGTGGTCATCTTGGTGGC
This sequence comes from Diaphorobacter sp. ED-3, assembly GCF_027625375.1. Classification (NCBI taxonomy): domain Bacteria; kingdom Pseudomonadati; phylum Pseudomonadota; class Betaproteobacteria; order Burkholderiales; family Comamonadaceae; genus Diaphorobacter; species Diaphorobacter sp. ED-3. Next base: position 3,630,310 of record NZ_CP115182.1, read on the forward strand.
CAGCGCCGTGGCCGAGAGCGAGCCGCCCAGCAGCCCCGCGGCCAGCGCCATGGTGGCGTTGTCGGCACCGAACACGCCGGCGGCCAGCAGCGCGCCGGCGGGCACGCGGATGAAGGCATGGATGGCATCCCAGGCGCTGTCGAACCAGGGCACCTTGTCGGCGAAGAACTCCACCAGCAGCATGAAGCCGCTGGCCATCAGCACCAGCGGGTGCTGCAGCAGCGCCAGCCCCGGCGGCAGCGCCAGCCAGCCGGCCACGCCCATCATGCCCACCAGGAACACCACGGCGTACAGGCGAAAGCCGCTGGCCCAGCCCAGTGCGGCGGCCAGCGCCAGCAGGGCGGGCATGTCCAGCTGCTGCGTGGCGCGCGCAGCCCCTTCGGCCACCGCCTGGGCGGCACCCGCATCGACATGCAGCCCCACGCCGTGGAGCCACTGCACGATCTGGAGCCAGAGCGCGTCCATGGCGGATCAGCCCAGCCAGGACGGCTTGCGCTTTTGCAGGAACGACTGCACGCCCTCGCGGCCCTCGCTGCTCGCGCGGATGTCGGCAATGCCCTCCACCGTGGCGGCGATGAGTGCGGCGTCAATCTCGCGCCCGGCCACGTCGCGCACCAGCGTCTTGCAGGCGCGCACGGCGTTCGGGCTCGCGGCCGTCAGTGCCTTGAGCAGCTCGTCCACCTGGGCGTCGAGCTGCTCTGCGCCGACCACTTGGTGCACGAAACCGATGCGCAGGGCCTCGGCCGCGCTGAAGCGTTCCGCCGTGAGGAAGTACCGGTGCGCGGCGCGCGCGCCCATGGCGCGGATCACGTAGGGGCTGATGGTGGCGGGGATCAGGCCGATCTTCACCTCGGACAGGCAAAAGCCCGCGGTATCGACCGCCACCGCCATGTCGCAGGCCGCGACCAGCCCCATGCCGCCGGCGTACACGTCACCCTGCACGCGCGCCACGGTGGGCTTGGGGCATTCGTAGATCACGCGCAGCATCTCGGCCAGCTTGGCGGCGTCGGCAAGGTTCTCTTGCCGCGTGTAGTCGGCCATGCGGCGCATCCAGTTCAGATTGGCACCCGCGCAGAAGGCCGGCCCCTCGGCGGCCAGCACCACGGCGCGCACGTCCGCGCGGCCCCCGACTTCCGTGAAGGCCGCGGTGATCTCTGCGATCACTTCGTCGCTGAAGGCATTGCGGATTTCGGGCTGCGTCAGCGTGATGCGCGCCACCGCGCCCAACTGGGTGATGGAAAGGTTCTGGCTCATGGCGTATCCGGGTTCTGCAGGAAATAGACAAGGTCGAGCGTCGGGCACGGCTGGCCCAGCGCGGTGAGTGCCGCCGTGATCTGTCCGCGGTGGTGCGTGCCGTGGTTGAACACATGCGCCAGCGTGGCGGCAAACGGCAGCACGGCGGGCGTGCCGCGCGTGGTGGTGTAAGACAGCGCACCCTCCCAGCGCGCTGGCGCAAAGCCGGCGATCAGCGGCTCCCAGCGCGCGGCGCCTTCCCGTAGCCGCTCGGCCAGGCGCGCGCGATCGCTCTCCACCTCGGCATCCAGCGCCATGCGGGGCGACGCGCCTTCGGCAAAGCGCGCGAACCACAGCAGGTGCTCGCCCACCAGCAGATGGTTGAGCGTGCCATGGATGCTGCGAAAGAACAGGCCCATGTCGCGCCGGTAGTCCGCCTCGGGCAGCACCTGCACGGCTGCCAGCAGGCGCGCCGTGGCCCACACGTTGTAGCGCGCGAGCAGGCTGAAATGGGTGACGGCATCCATGGACGCGCCTTACATGCGGAACACGCCGAACTTCATGTCTTCGATCGGCGCATGGCGCGAAGCCGCCAGCGCCAGCGCCAGCACGCGGCGCGTGTCGGCGGGGTCGATGATGCCGTCGTCCCACAGGCGGGCGGTGGCGTAGTAGGGGTGGCCCTGTTCCTCGTACTGGCGGCGGATGGGCGTCTTGAAGGCCTCTTCTTCCTCCATGCTCCAGCTGCCGCCCTTGCCCTCGATGCCGTCGCGCTTGACGGTGGCCAGCACGCTGGCGGCCTGCTCGCCGCCCATCACGCTGATGCGCGCGTTGGGCCACATCCACAGAAAGCGCGGCGAGTACGCGCGGCCGCACATGCCGTAGTTGCCCGCGCCGAAGCTGCCGCCGATGATCACCGTGAACTTGGGCACGTTGGCCGTGGCCACCGCCGTGACCATCTTGGCGCCGTGGCGGGCGATGCCCTCGTTCTCGTACTTGCGCCCGACCATGAAGCCGGTGATGTTCTGCAGGAAGACGAGCGGAATCTTGCGCTGGCAGCACAGCTCGATGAAGTGCGCGCCCTTCTGCGCGCTCTCGCTGAACAGGATGCCGTTGTTGGCCACGATGCCCACGGCCATGCCCTCGATGCGCGCGAAGCCGCACACCAGGGTGTTGCCGTAGCGCGCCTTGAACTCGTCGAACGCACTGCCGTCCACGATGCGGGCGATGATCTCGCGCACGTCGAAGGGCTTGCGCGTGTCCACGGGGATCACGCCATACAGCTCTTCTGCTGCATATTTAGGAGCTACTGGCGCTTGATCCGCGGGCGCTACGGGCTGATTTCTATTCAAATTCTTGACGGCCCCGCGCGCCAGCGAGAGCGCATGCAGGTCATTCTGTGCCAGGTGGTCGGCCACGCCGGACAGGCGCGTGTGCACGTCGCCGCCGCCCAGGTCTTCGCTGCTGACGACCTCGCCCGTGGCGGCCTTCACCAGCGGCGGGCCGCCCAGGAAGATGGTGCCCTGGTTCTTGACGATGATGGTCTCGTCGCTCATGGCCGGCACGTAGGCGCCGCCGGCCGTGCACGAACCCATGACCACGGCGATCTGCGCCAGGCCCTGCGCGCTCATGTTGGCCTGGTTGTAGAAGATGCGGCCGAAGTGGTCGCGGTCGGGGAAGACCTCGTCCTGGTTGGGCAGGTTGGCGCCGCCCGAGTCCACCAGGTAGATGCACGGCAGGCAGTTCTGCTGCGCGATCTCTTGCGCGCGCAGGTGCTTCTTCACCGTCATGGGGTAGTAGGTGCCGCCCTTCACCGTGGCGTCGTTGCACACGATCATGCAGGCGATGCCGGCCACGCTGCCGATGCCCGCGATCAGGCCCGCGCCGGGCGCGTCGTTGCCGTACATGTTGAGGGCTGCCAGCGGGGCGATCTCCAGGAACGGCGTGCCGGGGTCCAGCAGCATCTCCACGCGCTCGCGCGGCAGCAGCTTGCCGCGCGCCACGTGCTTGGCGCGGGCGGCCTCGCCGCCGCCCTGGGACACGCGCTCGATCTGGGCGCGCAGGTCCTCCACCACGGCGCGCATGGCGGCGGCATTGGCCTGAAAGTCGGCCGAGCGCGGGTTGAGTTGGGATTCAAGAATCATGGCGGTGGCTCGTTTCAAGCGGTTTTGTCTTCGGCAAGGCCCAGCTCGTCTTTCATGACGTCGCGGATCTTGAACTTCTGGATCTTGCCCGTCACCGTCATCGGGAAGCTGGTAACGAAGCGGATGTAGCGCGGCACCTTGTAGTGTGCGATCTGGCCTTTGCAGAAGGCACGGATGTCGTCCTCGCTGGGGCGCGTGCCGGGCTTGGCGATGATCCAGGCGCACAGCTCCTCGCCGAAGCGCTGGTCGGGCACGCCCACCACCTGCACGTCCTGCACCATGGGGTGGCGGTAGAGAAATTCCTCGATCTCGCGCGGGTACACGTTCTCGCCGCCGCGGATCACCATGTCCTTGATGCGGCCGACGATATTCACGTAGCCCTCGTCGTCCATGGTGGCCAGGTCGCCCGTGTGCATCCAGCCGCCTTCGTCGATCGCCTCGCGGGTCTTGGCATCGTCGCCCCAGTAGCCGTGCATGACGGAGTAGCCCTGGGTGCACAGTTCGCCGCGCTCGCCGCGCGGCACCACGGCGCCGGTCTCGGGGTCGATGATCTTCACCTCCAGGTGCGGCTGCACGCGGCCCACGGTGGACACGCGCTTGGCCAGCGGCGTTTCGGCGTCGCTCTGGCAGCTCACGGGGCTGGTCTCGGTCATGCCATAGGCGATGGTGATCTCCGACAGGTGCATGTCGCCCACCACGCGCTTCATCACCTCGATCGGGCACGGGCTGCCAGCCATGATGCCGGTACGCAGGGTGCGCAGGTCGAACTCGGCAAAGCGCGGGTGGTCCAGCTCGGCAATGAACATGGTGGGCACGCCGTGCAGGCCGGTGCAGCGCTCGGCCTGCACGGTCTCCAGCACGGTCAGGGCGTCGAAGCCGTCGTTGGGGTACACGATGGTGCTGCCGTGCGTGAGGCAGGCCAGGTTGCCCAGCACCATGCCGAAGCAGTGGTACAGCGGCACGGGAATGCACAGCCGGTCCTCGGGCGTGAGGCGCATGCACTCGCCGATGAAAAAACCGTTGTTCAGGATGTTGCGGTGCGTGAGCGTGGCGCCCTTCGGGAACCCGGTGGTGCCGCTGGTGAACTGGATGTTGATGGGGTCGGTGTTGTGCAGCTGGGCGGCAATGGCGTCGATGCGCGCGTCCTGCGCGTCGCCCCGCGCCATCAGCGTGGAAAACCGCAGCATGCCCGGCTGTTCGTCGCCTTGGCCCGCCACACCTGCGCCGGCCGCATCGATCCACACCACCGTGCGCAGCGTGGGCAGGCGCGCGGCCTGCAGTGCGCCGGGCTGGGACGCGGCCAACTCGGGTGCCAGCTCGCGCAGCATGCCCAGATAGTCGCTGGTCTTGAACTGCGGCATGGCCACCAGCGCCTTGCAGCCGACCTTGTTCAGCGCGTACTCCACCTCGGCCGTGCGGTAAGCCGGGTTGATGTTCACCAGGATGAGGCCCACCTGCGCCGTGGCCAGTTGCATCAGCACCCATTCGGCATTGTTGTGCGACCAGATGCCGATGCGGTCGCCCTTGGCGAGCCCCAGGCCCAGCAGCGCGCTAGCCAGTTGGCGGGCCGCCTGGTGCAGCTCGGCGTAGGTGTAGCGCAGGCCCTGGTGGCGGCTGACCAGTGCCTCGCGCGTGGGCTGGCGCTGCGCCATGCCGGCGAAGAAGTCGCCCAGCGTCTGCTCGATGAGGGGGGTGGCGGCACTGCCACGCGCATGGCTCAACGCGGCCGATGGGGTGGATGCGGGTTCCATGGGCTTGTCTCCTGGTCGGGGTGGGCCAGCGCCCGCGCGGGGCCCGGCAACAGGCTGCACAGCATACGCCGCACCCCCGCACGCGCGGTGACCGGGATGGGTCAGAAAGGTTGCAAATTGCGCCACAGAGTTGCAGACTCCACGCATGCCCGACCACCCTGACCCCGCGCCGCCACCGCCCGCACCCACCGCACTCCTCGCTACACCCACTGCCGCCACGCCCATGGCGTTTGTGCAGGCCATCGTGCAGGCCTACGCAGCGCGCGGAATGGACGCGGCGCAGGTGCTGGCGCTGGCACAAATCCCGCCAGAGCAGGTTGGCAACTCTGCGGGCCGCATCACGGCGCAGCAGATGGAGATGCTGTCCGCCGCTGCGATGCGCGAGCTGGACGACGAAGCCCTGGGCTGGTTCAGCCGCCGCCTGCCCTGGGGCAGCTACGGCCTGCTGGCGCGCGCCAGCATCAGCTCGCCCACGCTGCAGGTGGCCCTGGCCCGCTGGTGCCGCCACCACGGCCTGCTGGCGGACGACATTGCGCTGCACCTCACCACCCAAGGCGACACCGCCACCCTGGCCATCACCGAGGCCCGCGACCTGGGCGTGCTGCGCGAGTTCTGCCTGGTATCCGTGCTGCGCAATGCCCACGGCCTGGCCTGCTGGATGGTGGACTCGCGTATCCCCCTCATCGCCGCCGAATTTGCGTTTGACGCGCCGCTGCATGCCGATGCGTATGCCGTGCTGTTCCGCGGCCCCGTCACCTTCAGCGCCCCGCGCACCGCCATCCACTTCGACGCCCGCTATCTGCACCTGCCCCTGCGCCGCGACGAGCAGGCCCTGCGCCAGATGCTGCAGCACGCCCTGCCCCTGACGGTACTGCACTACCGCCGCGACCGCCTGCTGGTGCAGCGCGTGCGCCAGCTGCTGGCCGCGCCCCTGCCGGGGCAACCGGCCCACGCCCTGCCCCAGCACAGCGCCGAATCCCTGGCCGCACTGCTGCATGTGTCGCCACGCACCCTGCACCGGCAATTGAAGGAAGAAGGCGCCACGCTGCAGGGCCTGAAGGACGAGGTGCGCCGCACCCGCGCGGTGGGGCTGCTGCACCGTACGCAGCGCCCCATCAAGCAGGTGGCCGAGGCGGCGGGGTTTGAGAACGAGAAGAGTTTTATCCGGGCGTTTCGGGGGTGGACGGGGCAGTCGCCGGCGGAGTTTCGGAGGGTGGTGAGGATGTGAGAATCGCCATCGTCTGCGTACGATTTTGGACCTCTGCTCCTAACACAACGACCATACTCCCGGTCGAGAGCCGCAGGCGCACGAGGCCGCAAGGCTCATTTAAATTTGAGGAAGCACATATGGCTATGTCATGGCGCGAAGCAATAGAACGCGTTCTTCAAGAGGAAGCGCGCGCGCTTCACTACTCCGAAATCTCTGAGCTAATTCTTTCGAAGGGGTACTACAAAACGGAAGGCGCGACTCCCGATGCGACAGTAAATGCTCAAATAACAAGTTCCATCAAGCACGAAGGCGAAAAATCGCCATTCCTGAAAGTGAGTCGAGGCACGTTTGCGCTACGTAAAGCTGCCCCGCTGGATCAATCAGTCAGCAAGCCTCCCGTCACTCTCCCACCCCCGACACCGCTTGTTCTGAAAGAAGCTCAAACGGCAACGGTTGAGGAGAATTCAGACGAGTCGGTCATACGCTGCCTCGGGATGTACTGGCAACGGGATCTAGTCGTTTGGAAGAATACGCCCCGAGTATTTGGAAAGCAGCAAGCCTCGTCCAAGCCAGTGGACTTCGGTAATCAGAGAGGCATTTACATCCTTTACGACCACCACACTGTCGTATATGTGGGGCGCTCTGTGGACCGTCCCTTGGGCAAACGCCTCTATGAACACACCATTGACCGGTTAGGTAGTCGCTGGGATCGCTTCTCTTGGTTTGGCCTCCTTGATGTGACAGACGACGGAACACTGGAAGAAATCCCGATTCAAGTAACACTTCCCTCATTGATTGCGACGCTTGAGGCGTTATTGATCGAGGCACTTGAGCCTCCTCAAAATCGAAAAAGAGGGGACGATTTCTCAGTGATGGAGTACATCCAAGACGTAGACCCTGAACTCAAAGAGCGCGAGCTACAGAACACACTACGTGCAATCGAGCAGAAGCTTCGAGGGCAAAGCTGAAGTTCAATCGCGCCGAAGGCCCCGCTCACTATTTGCCATGGGGCGACGTACCCAACTTTCCCATGCTCCACCTCCACCACTGCATCAGCGCCCGCTCCTTCCGCCCCCTGTGGATGCTCGAAGAGCTGCAACTGCCCTACCAGCTGCACATGCTGCCCTTTCCGCCTCGGGCGCTGGCGCGCAGCTTTCTGGAACTGAACCCACTGGGCACGGTGCCGCTGCTGACCCAGGGCGATGTGCGCATGACCGAATCCGCCGCGATGTGCCAGTACCTCGCCGCCACGCACCCCGACGCGGGCCTGGATGTACCGCCCACCGACCCCGCCTATGGCGCCTACCTGAACTGGCTGCACATGAGCGATGCCACGCTGACCTTTCCGCAGACGCTGGTGCTGCGCTACGGCCAGTTTGAGCCCGCAGAGCGGCAGCAGCCGCAGGTGGTGGAGGATTACACGCGCTGGTTTCTGGCACGGCTGCGGGCGGTGGAAAGCGCCACGGCGCACAGCGACTGGCTCTGCGCCGGCCGCTTCACCGCTGCCGATGTGGCCGTGGGTTACGCGCTTTTACTGGCGCAGCACCTGGGCCTTCACACGCAGTGGGGGTCTGCCACGCGCGCCTACTGGGAGCGCCTTCAACAGCGTCCGGCCTATCAGCGCGCGCTGGCGGTGCAGCACCAGGCGGCACTGGACCAGGGCGTTTCGCCCCAACCCTCGCCCGATATTCGCCCTTGAGCGTCCCTCCCAATTCCGCGCCAAGATTTCCATCGACACCGCCACCACCATCGGCGACGCCTTCGAGCGCGCCGCCGCAGCCTACGGGCCCAACAGCCTGCTGGCCGTGCCCGCCAACCCGGCGCGCAGCTACGACCCGCAAGGCCGCGAGATCCGCTATGACGAGGCCGCCAGCGCCGTGCGCGCACTCATGCAGCACTACCGCGCCGCCGGCTATGGTCTGGGCCACCGCGTGGGCCTGTTTCTGGAAAGCCGGCCCGAGCACCTGCTGCACAAACTGGCGCTGAACACCCTGGGTGTGTGCGTGGTGCCCATCAACCGCGACTACCGCCCGCGCGAGCTGGCCTATCTGATCGACCATGCGCGCGTGGACCTGGTGGTGGCCCTGCCCACGCGCCTGCCCGCCGTGCGCGCCGCGCTGGCCGAGGCGCGCCACCAGCCGCCAGTGGCCACACCCGATGACATGGCTGCGCTGCCGCCACCGGCACAGCCCGCACAGGCTGGCGCGCCGCAGGCCGACACGCCCGCCAGCATCCTTTACACCTCGGGCACCACCGGACAGCCCAAGGGCTGCGTGCTCTCGCACCGCTACGAGCTGGCGGCCGGCGACTGGTATGCGCGCCGGGGTGGCATGGTGGCCATCCGCGAAGGCCAGGAGCGGCTGTACAACCCGCTGCCGCTGTTCCATGTGAACGCGTCCATCCTGTCGTTCTATTGCATGCTGCTGACCGGCGGCTGCCAGGTGCAGACCGACCGCTTTGCACCGTCGCGCTGGTGGCAGGAGGTGTGCGAGAGCCGGGCCACCATCGTGCATTACCTGGGCGTGGTGGTGCCCATGCTGCTGGCCCAGCCTGCCAGTCCGCTGGAGCGCGCGCACAGCGTGCGCTTTGGCTACGGCGCCGGTGTCGAGCCGCAGTTGCACACCGTATTCGAAGAGCGCTTTGGCCTGCCCTTGGTGGAGCTGTGGGGCATGACCGAGATCGTGCGCGTCATCTCCGACCACCACGCGCCGCGCCAGATCGGCACGCGCGCCTTTGGCCGCGCCGAGCCCGGCCTGGAGGTGTGCGTGGTGGACGAAGCGGGCACCGAGGTGGCCGACGGCCAGCCCGGCGAGATGTGGGTGCGCCATTCGGCGGCCACGCCGCGCAAGGACTTTTTCAGCGGTTACCTGAACGACCCCGAGGCCACCGAGGCCGCCTGGCGCGGCGGCTGGTTTCACACCGGCGACATCGTCACGCGCGATGCCAGCGGCATGCTGCGCTTCATGGACCGGCGCAAGAACATCATCCGCCGCTCGGGCGAGAACATTGCCGCCGCCGAGGTCGAGGCGCTCCTGCTCACCCACCCGCTGGTGCACCAGGCGGCCGTGATGGCTGTGCCCGACGCGGTGCGCGAAGAGGAAGTGCTGGCCTGCGTGGTGCTCGACCCCGCTGCCGCAGCGGGCATGGCACACGCCGACGCGGCGCACACCCTGCAGGCGTTCTGCCTGCGCGAGCTGGCTTACTACAAGGCGCCGGGCTGGTGGTGGTTTGCCGACGAGATCCCGACCACCGGCACCCAGAAGATCCAGAAGCACCGCATCTTCCCGGCGGGCAGCGACCCGCGGGCGCTGGCGGGCATGGTGGATTTGTGCGCGCTCAAGAAGCGGCAGGCGGGGTGACGGGGCTGGCTGCGTGCGCTTTGCCCGGGCAGATGCTATTTAAATAATAGCTTCTGGCGCTTACCAGATAAGCGCTAGAGCCCGATTTGGCTCAAACCCTTTTCGCCGCCTCTATCCCCTTACTTCAGCGCCCCAAACACCTTCTTCAGGATGGCGCTGCCCGCTGCCGCCGGGTTCTGGCGCAGTTGCTGCTCTTGCTCGCCGATCACCAGGAACAGCCCGTCCAGCGTCTTGCCAGTCACGTACTGCTCGATGGTCGCGTCTTCCTTCTTCACCAGGCCAAAACCCGCCGCCTTGCCCGCAAAGGCGTTGTACTGCTGGGCCAGGCCTACCTTCTTGGTGGCCTGGGTGACGACGGGCAGAAACTTCTGGCCCAGCGGGGCGCGGGTTTTTTCGGAAAAGAACTGCGTGACCGACGTGTCGCCGCCCGCCAGGATGTTTTTGGCATCGGTCACCGTCATGCTGCGCACGGCGCCGACCAGCAGGTCCTTGCCCATGGGCACGGCGGCTTCGGCGGCGCGGTTGATCGAGGTTTCCAGCTCTTCGATGCGCTGGCCCTGGCCAAATCGCTTCATCAGCTTGGCCGCGTCGTTGAGGTAACCCGGCAGCGGAATGCGCACCTTGGGGTTGTTCAAAAACCCGCCAGATTGGCCCAGCAAGCCCACAGCCGCCAGCGCGCCCTGCTCTAGCGCGGCCTTCACGCCGCTGCTGGCGTCGGCATTGCTGAGCTCACCCAGCGACAGGGCCTGCGCCCGCGTGGTGGCCAGGGCGATCAGTGCGGCAAAACTACAGGCCTGGAATTGGCGTCGTTGCATGGAGTGCTCCTTGAAGAAAAAACGGGAAACTCCCCCGAGTGTGCCGTGTGCGCCCGTGGTGTTGTGACGGGCCGCTGACCGGGCGCCACCCGCAGTGTGGCCGCGCCACCGATGTCCCCTCTTCCTGCCCCACGGCGCGACAAAATTGCTCTGTAATAAATAGCTAAGGGCGCTTGTTCCATAAGCGCTTGGGGCAGTTTTCATTGAAATTTCTTTTTTTCCAACGGCCTGCACCGCAAGCACTTTGTTTTTGATAGCTGCTTGCGCTTACTCCATAAGGGCTAGAGCCATTTTTGGCCTCAACTCAGCGGCTGTCACCATCCACGTAGTACCAGCGCCCGGCCTCGCGCACGAAGCGGCTGCATTCGTGCAGTCGCACGGCGCGCCCGGCCACACGGTAGCGGGCCACAAACTCGACCTCGGCGTGGTCGGCATCCAGCACGCGGTGGCTGCGCACCGCAAGGCCCAGCCAGTGCGCGCCGGGCTCGAACTCCAGCGTGGCCGGGCGCTGGCTGGCGTGCCAGGTGGCCAGCAAATAGTCGCGCCGTTGCAACACAAAAGCGCTATAGCGCGAGCGCATCAACCGCTCGGCGTCGGGCGCGGGCGTGGCATCGAAATCCTCCACATAACGCCCGCAGCAGTCGGCGTAGACCAGGGCTTTTTGCCGGGGCGACAAAGCGCCGCAGGGACAGGGAGAGGCGGACAAAAACTGGGGTGGGTGCGGGGTTTGGGGCATGGCAGACGGGCGGTGGAAGCAATCGGCGGGACAACCCTCTGATTATTGAATGCCGTCTGTGCAGCCCGGGGCCCCACGGACGCACCGAGATGAGCACATACAACCGCGCGCAAGTGTTCGCCTTGATCCAGACCATGCCACGCCGGTAGCCAAACCAAGGGAAAACCCCTAAAATGTAAAATTGAGTAACAACTGCACTACTGCAACCTGCGCAGGTGCTGTATTTTCAATCCTCCAAGGTGAAGTGGCTGACCCGCCTGCGGCGAGCGTCGTCGGATTGCCTTGCAGGTACCTACCCCCTCATCTGGAGTTGCCGTGTTTGATTTTTCTTCCTGGCGCGTGCGCACGCGCCTGACCGTTGGTTTTGGCGTGGTCTGTGTCTTGCTGGTGGTCTCTGTGCTCATGGGCCTGATGGCCATGGGTCGCATTGGCACCAACCTCCAGTCGGTGGTAAGCGACCACTTACCGCGCATCGTAGCGTCTGCCAACGTTTTAACGCAAACCGACGCCATCGCCATTGCGCTGCGCAACATGATGCTGAACCCCGACGCGGCCGACCGCGAGCGCCAGGTTCAGGTCATCTCCCAGTCCCGCCAGGAAATCACCAAGCAACTGGATGCTCTCAACAAAACGCTGACGGACCCCAAGGTCCATGCGCTGCTGCAGAAAGTGCAGGAACAACGGGCGCTCTACCTGGCCGGGCAGGAAGAATTGCTGGGCCTGATCAAGAGCGACCAGACAGACCAGAGCCGCGATTACCTCGCGAACAAGCTGCGCCCGGTACTTGCCAGCTACAAGACCGCCATTGGCACGCTGATGGAATACGAGAAGAACGCCATCGTGCAGGCCGGCACGGATGCACAGCAAACCGCCAACAGCGCACGCACCACCCTCATCGGTCTGGGCATTGCGGCCTTGCTGCTGGCAGCGGCCCTGGGCTGGCTCACCACGCGCAGCCTGGTGCGTGAGCTGGGCGGCGAGCCCCGCACTGCGGCCGACGTGGCCCGTGCCGTGGCCGGGGGCGACTTCACCCAGCCCATTGCCGTCAAAGACGGCGACACCACCAGCCTGATGGCCCAGCTTGCCGCCATGAAAGAAGGCCTTGCCCAAGTCGTCGCGCAGGTGCGGCGCAGCTCAGACAGCGTAGCCATGGCCAGCTCGGAGATCGCCCAGGGCAACCAGGACTTGTCGGCCCGCACCGAGAGCCAGGCTGGCCAGCGCACTGGAAGAAACCGCTGCCTCCATGGAGCAGCTGGGCGCCACCGTGCGCCAGAACGCCGAAAGTGCCAGCCAGGCCAACGCCTTGGCACGCAGCGCTTCGGACGTGGCCGTGCGCGGCGGCGAGGTTGTAGGCCAGGTGGTGCAGACCATGAAGGGCATCAACGAGAGCTCACAGCGCATTGCCGACATCATTGGCGTGATCGACGGCATTGCTTTTCAGACCAACATCCTGGCGCTGAACGCCGCCGTGGAAGCCGCGCGTGCCGGCGAGCAGGGCCGGGGTTTTGCCGTGGTGGCCAGCGAGGTGCGCAGCCTGGCCGGGCGCAGCGCCGAGGCCGCCAAAGAGATCAAGCAGCTCATCAGCGCCAGTGTGGAGCGCGTGGAGCAAGGCAGCGCCATGGCCGACCAGGCGGGCGAGACCATGACCGAGGTGGTGCAGAGCATTCGCCGCGTGACCGACCTGATGGGCGAGATCAACGCGGCCAGCTCCGAGCAGGCCAGCGGCGTGGCCCAGGTGGGCGAAGCCGTGACGCAGATGGACCAGGCCACGCAGCAAAATGCCGCGCTGGTTGAAGAGATGGCTGCCGCCGCAGGCAGCCTGAGCAGCCAGGCGCAAGAACTGGTGCAGGCCGTGGCGGTGTTCAAGCTCGATGCCAGCCAGAGCGGCGCCAGCGCTTACAGCACGCCCACAGCCCGCCCCGCACCCAACGCTGCCCCGGTGCGCATGCCCGCACCGGCACGCAAGCCCACGGCCTTCAAGGCAGCGCCCGCCAAACCGGCCGCACTGCGCGCCCCCAATCCGCCAAAATCCGTCAAGACCGCCAGTGCAGGCGCAGAGGACGACTGGGAATCGTTTTAAGGCACCGGTTGCAGCCCGGCCCTGCGCGGGCGGGCTGCATTGCATTGCCGCACTGAAAGCCGGGAACCTGCCGCGCCAGCAGCGCCCGCCGCAGACGCGTCAAAGGCCGAGGTTTTTTCGGCCGTGCCCGCACGGCGCGTCAACACCCCTGATCAAGGCGCAAAGCAAGGCCATGGCCCAACAGGCGATGGCGGGGCATTGACGGCACGGGTCCGGCGCGCTGTGGCGTGCAAGGCGGGCAGGGGCCATAGAGCCTCCGCCTCTCAGCCTTTCAGCCCAGCAGGGCGGGCAACTCGCTCATGTGGGCAATGACGCGCACCGCCCCGGCGGCAAGCAGGGCCTCGGGTGCGCCGTGCCCCACCAGCGAGGGGCTGAAGCCCACCACCGTGGCGCCGGCGGCCACCCCGGCGGCAACGCCCGTCACCGTGTCTTCCACCACCAGACAGCGCTGCGGCGGCACGCCCAGTGCGGCGGCAGCGGCCAGGTACACATCGGGCGCGGGCTTGGTGCGCGGCATTTCGTGGCCGCTGAACACGTTGGCACCAAAGTACGGCGCCAAGCCCACTTTCTGCAGCTGCATTTCAACCTTGTAGCGGTCGGCCCCCGAGGCGCAGGCAATGCGCCCGCCCAGGCGCGCATGCACGGCGCGCACGGCCTCAATGGCGCCTTCGATCGGCTGCAGCTCGGCCTCCAGCAGCGCGTTGCGGCGCGCGTAAAACGCGGCCATCCAGGCGTCGGTCAGCGGCTGGCCGGTGTGCGCCTCGATGCGCGCGGCCTCGCTGCGCACCGTCTTGCCAATGAAGATCCGCATGCACTCGTCAGGCGCCAGCGCCCAGCCGGCCTCGTTCAGCATGGCGCACAGCACGCCATTGGTGATGGCCTCGCTGTCCACCAGCACGCCGTCGCAGTCAAACAGAAGGGCTTCGTAGTTCATCAACTTATCAGGTGTTTTTGGCCTCTAGCGCTTATGCATCAAGCGCTATTAGCTATTATATTTATAGCATTCAAGCCAGCGCGCGCTGGATGATGATCTTCTGCACGTCGCTGGTGCCTTCGTAGATCTGGCACACGCGCACGTCGCGGTAGATGCGCTCCACCGGGAAGTCGTTCACCACGCCATAGCCGCCCAATGTCTGGATGGCGGCGCTGCACACGCGCTCGGCCATCTCGCTGGCAAACAGCTTGGCCATGGCGGCTTCCTTCAAGCAGGGGCGGCCCGCGTCGCGCAGCGCAGCGGCGTGCCAGATGAGCTGGCGCGCGGCCTCGATCTGCGTGGCGCAGTCGGCCAGGCGAAAGCCCACGGCCTGGTGGTTGAAGATGGGCTGGCCGAAGCTCTCGCGCTCTTTCGAGTACGCCAGCGCCGCATCAAACGCGCTGCGTGCCATGCCCACGCTTTGCGCGGCGATACCGATGCGGCCACCTTCGAGCGCGCCCAGCGCGATCTTGTAGCCCTCGCCCTCCGCGCCAATGAGGTTCTCGGCCGGGATGCGGCAGTGGTCGAAGTTGATCTGCGCCGTGTCGCTGCTGTGCTGGCCCAGCTTGTCCTCCAGGCGCGCGACCACGTAGCCGGGCGTATTCGTGGGCACCAGGAAGGCGCTCATGCCTTTCTTGCCCGCGCCCTTGTCGGTCACGGCAATCACGATGGCCACATGCCCGTTCTTGCCACTGGTGATGAACTGCTTGACGCCGTTGATGACGTACTCGTTGCCTTCTTTGACGGCCGTCGTGCGCAGGGCCGAAGCGTCGGAGCCCACATGCGGCTCGGTCAGGCAGAACGCGCCCAGCATCTCGCCGCGCGCCAGGGGCGTGAGCCAGTCGCGCTGCTGCTGCGCGTTGCCGTAGCGCATGAGGATGGCGTTGACCGGGCAGTTGGTCACGCTGATCGCGGTGCTGGTACCACCGTCGCCAGCGGCGATCTCCTCCAGCACCAGGGCCAGCGTCAGGTAGTCCAGGCCCGCACCGCCCAGCTCCTCGGGCACGCAGATGCCGTAAGCGCCCAGTGCGGCCAGGCCCTGGTGCGCCTCGCGTGGAAAGTGGTGTTCCTTGTCCCAGCGCGCGGCATTCGGCCACAGCTCCTGCTGGGCGAAGTCGCGCACGGCGTCGCGGATCATTTCCTGGTCTTGGGTCAGCAGCATCGTGTCTCCGTAGGGTTCA
Source organism: Diaphorobacter sp. ED-3 (assembly GCF_027625375.1). Classification (NCBI taxonomy): domain Bacteria; kingdom Pseudomonadati; phylum Pseudomonadota; class Betaproteobacteria; order Burkholderiales; family Comamonadaceae; genus Diaphorobacter; species Diaphorobacter sp. ED-3. The sequence continues at coordinate 3,645,789 of NZ_CP115182.1, forward strand.
GTGGTTCTTGAAGTGGCGCGTTGCGCGGGCTTACCAGTGCGTGGCGCGCCGGCCGTCGTGGTGCAGCAGGCGCCCCTTGTCTTGGGGCGTGACCTGGGCCAGCACCGCGCGCATGCCCCGCACGCTGTCGGCCACGGTGAGCGGAGCGGCCTCGCCGCCCATGTCGGTCTGCACCCAGCCGGGGTCGATGGTGACGAGCGTCGCGGCTGGGTAATCGTGCTGCGCCGCTGCCACGGCCATGTTCAGCGCCGCCTTGCTGGTGCGGTACAGCCAGGCGTTGCTGTCCGGCACGCCGCCGATCAGCGACATGGACGAGGACACGAAGGCAAACACGCCGCCCGCGGCCTCCACCAGCGGCGCCACCTGCGGAATGACCTGCATGGAGCCCAGCACGTTGGTGTGCATGACGGCGTCGAAGTCCTCGCGCGTGGGCGGGGTGCGCGCACCGGGGCGGCGCATCACGCCTGCGACATACAACGCCAGGTCGGGCTTTTCGCCGTCCAGCATCCAGGCCAGTCCGCTTACGCTGGCGGGCTGGGCCACGTCCACGGTGAGGGCCTGCGCGCCCAGCGCCTGCACGCGCGCGCGGCCGGCTTCGTCACGCACCGTGGCCAGCACGCGCCAGCCGTCGGCCGCGTACTGGCGCACCAGCTCCAGACCGATGCCGCGCGACGCTCCAATCACCAGGACTGTGGACATAAGTGATAAGCCAAATAGGCCGCCAGCGCTTATTCAGCAAGCGCTAACAGCTATTGAAAAAAGAGCGCCACTGCGTGTGCAGGGGCGCCCATGGCTGGAGGGTCAGACCAGTTCGATGGCCATGGCCGTGCCTTCGCCGCCGCCAATGCACAGCGTGGCCAGGCCCTTCTTCTTGCCATGGCGCTGCAGCGCGTGGATCAATGTAACGATGATGCGCGCGCCGCTGGCGCCGATGGGGTGGCCCAGAGCGCAAGCGCCGCCATGCACGTTGACCTTGTCGTGCGGCACGTTCAGCTCGGCCATCAGCGCCATGGGCACGACGGCGAAGGCCTCGTTCACTTCCCACAGGTCCACGTCCTCGACCTTCCAGCCGGCCTTCTTCAGGGCCTTCTGGGTTGCACCCACGGGGGCGGTGGTGAACCACTCGGGCGCTTGCGAATGCGTAGCGTGCGCCACGATCTTGGCCAGGGGCTTGCAGCCCAGTTGCTGGGCGGTGGACTGGCGCATCAGCACCAGGGCGGCGGCGCCGTCGTTGATGCTGGAGCTGGAGGCGGCGGTGATGGTGCCGTCCTTCTTGAACGCGGGCCTGAGGCCGGCGATCTTGTCCAGCTTGGCCTTGGCCGGGCCTTCGTCGATGCTCACCGTCACATCGCCCTTGCGGGTTTTGACCGTGACGGGTGTGATCTCGGTGGCGAAGGCGCCGCTTTGCGTCGCCTGCTGCGCGCGCTTGACGCTTTCGATGGCAAAGGCGTCCTGCTGCTCGCGCGTGAAGCTGTACTTGGCGGCGCAGTCCTCACCGAAGGTGCCCATGGAGCGGCCAGCCTCGTAGGCGTCTTCCAGGCCATCGAGCATCATGTGGTCGTACACCTTGTCATGGCCCATGCGGTAGCCGCCGCGCCCCTTCTTGAGCAGGTAGGGGGCGTTGGTCATGCTCTCCATACCGCCGGAGACCATCACATCGCGGCTGCCGGCGATCAGCTGGTCATGGGCCAAGATGGTGGCCTCCATGCCCGCGCCGCACATCTTGGACAGCGTCACCGCGCCGGTGCTCTGCGGCAACCCACCCTTGAAGCCCGCCTGGCGCGCAGGCGCCTGGCCCTGGCCGGCCATCAAACAGTTGCCGAACAGCACTTCGTCCACCTTCTCGGGGGCAATGCCGGCACGCTCGACGGCGGCCTTGATGGCGGCGCCGCCCAAGTCATGCGCCGCGAGGTCGGCAAAGTCGCTCATGAAAGCGCCCATGGGCGTGCGCGCGGCGCTGACGATGACGACGGGGTCGTGGTGTTGGCTCATGTGGAATCTCCTTGGGTTTGAAATGAGGAAGGGTTTGCGCAGCGAAAGCGCCGCGCACTGTCATAGGGAAACACGTCGTACACGTGGCCGGCCTGGATGCGTTCCTTGTGCGACTGCCAGAACTCCACGTCCAGCAGGTCGGCGTGGTGGCGCATGAACGCCTCGCGCACGGCGTCGTTACCCAGCAGGAACGGGCCGAAGGTCTCGGGGAACACATCGTGCGGCCCCACGGGCCACCAGACCTCGCCAGACACTTCGTCCTCCTCGCAACGCGGCGGCGGCACGCGGCGGAAGTTGCAGTCGGTGAGGTACTCAATCTCGTCGTAGTCGTAAAACACGACCTTGCCATTGCGGGTGATGCCGAAGTTCTTCCAGAGCATGTCCCCGGGGAAGATGTTGGCGGCGACCATGTCCTTGATGGCGTTGCCGTATTCGGTGACGGCATGCTCCAGCGCGCTGCGTGCCTCGGGCTTGTCCAGCCCGGTATCGAAGCATTCCTGCAGGTGGATGTTCAGCGGGATCATGCGCCGCTCGATGTACAGGTGCGCAATGATGACCTCCTGGCGGCCATCGCCGTCGCGGTCGCTGATCTCGATCTGGCTCGGCGCATGCCTGCGGATCTCCTCGATGAGTTCGTCGGAGAAACGCTCACGCGGGAAGGCGACCAGGCTGTACTCCAGCGTGTCGGCCATCCGCCCCACGCGGTCGTGCTGCTTGACCAGCAGGTACTTGCCCTGCACCTGTTCACGCGTGGTGTCCTTCGGTGCTGGGAACTGGTCCTTGATGAGCTTGAAGACGTAGGGAAAGCTCGGCAGGTCGAACACCAGCATCACCATGCCCTTGATGCCGGGGGCGATGCGGAATTTGTCGGTGGAATAACGCAGGTGGTGCAGGAAATCGCGGTAGAACAGCGTTTTGCCTTGCTTGGCCAAGCCCACCGCGGTGTAGAGCTCGGCACGGGGCTTGCGCGGCATGAGGCTGCGCAAGAACTGCACGTAGGCACTGGGGATCTCCATGTCCACCATGAAGTAGGCCCGCGCAAAGGAGAACAGCATCTGCAGGTCGTTCTCGCCGAACAGCACCGCGTCGATCAGCAGGCGACCATCCTCACCATGCAGGATGGGCAACGCAAACGGCAGTTCGTTGTAGCCGTTGATGACCTTGCCGACCAGGTACGCACCCTTGTTGCGAAAGAACAGGCTGGACAGCACCTGGACCTGAAAGTTGGTGCGCAGCTTGACCGCGCCCAGGCGCTGCTGCAGGGCCTGCACCACGTAGCCCGCATCGCGCGGCAGGTTCTCGAAGTCCCGCTGCAGCGCGCAGTGCTCGACGATGCGCACGACGGTTTCGTGCAGGTTGTCGCGCGACGGGTAGTAGGCGCGATAGGTGGGCCGCGCCCCTGGGTCGTCGCTTTCGATGTACTCCGTGCTCACCGCGGGTCGCACGAAGATGAAGTCGTTGTGGAAGTGCGTGCGGTGCAGGATCTTGGTGGTGACCGAATTGAAGAAGGTCTCGGCCAGCTCGGGCTGCAGGTGGTTCACCATGAGCCCGATGTAGTGCAGCTTGATCTGGTGCCACACCTCCATGGACTGGTCGCCCGCGTGGAACTCCTTGTCGAGGCGGCGCACGCACTCCTTGACGCGCAGATCGTAGAACTCGATGCGCTCGCGCTGGGCGCGTTGCTGGCCATGCCAGTCGGCGGTCTCGAAGCGGTGCTTGGCGCGCGCAGACTCGGCGCGAAACAGGCGGTAGTGGCGGTTGAAGCCATCCATCATCGCCTTGGCGATGTCGTAGGCCTGCGGGGCATCAAGTCGCTCGGGAAACATGACCGTGCCTGCAGAACCGCGCGCAGTGCGGTGCGCCCTATTGGCGCACGCGGCTGGCCACCAGGGCCACCGCCTGGCGGTGCGCCTCGCCGAGCCCCGCCACGTCAGGTACGGACATCTGCAGATTGGTGATCAAGCCGTTGTTCAGGCTGTAGCACCATCCGTGCAACTGCACCTTCTGACCACGCGCCCAGGCATCCTGCATCACCGTGGAGTGGGCGATGTTCATCACCTGCTCGATCGCGTTGAGTTCGCACAGCGCGTCGTGGCGCCACTGCACGTCCATGCCTTCAAGCAGGGCGGCGTGCTTGTCGCGCACGTCCTTCACATGGCGGATCCAGTTGTCCGCCAAACCAATGCGTGCGTCCTGCAGCGCCGCCAGTACGCCACCGCAGCCGTAGTGGCCCACGACCATCAGGTGCTCGACCTTGAGCTGGTCGACCGCGTACTGGATGGTCGACAGGCAGTTGAGGTCGGTGGGCACGACCACGTTGGCGATGTTGCGGTGGACGAACACCTCGCCCGGCTCCAACCCCGTGATCTGGTTGGCCGGTACGCGGCTGTCGGAGCAACCGATCCACATGTAGCGCGGTTTCTGCTGCGCCAACAAGCCGGTGAAGAAACCCGGCCGGTCACGCTCCATCCGTTCCGCCCACTCACGGTTGTGGGCAAACAGCTCGTCGATGGAGGCGGTGGTCATAAAGGCAATCCTTTATCTTCTTGCTGTGAATGAATGAGCGGCGTCGGCGCGGGCCATCAGCAGGTTTCGGCAAACAGCTCCCGGCCGATCAGCATGCGGCGGATCTCGCTGGTACCGGCGCCGATTTCGTAGAGTTTCGCATCCCGCCAAAGGCGACCGAGCGGATATTCGTTGATATAGCCGTTGCCGCCGTAGATCTGCACACCTTCGCCGGCCATCCAAGTGGCTTTCTCGGCGCACCAGAGGATGACGCTGGCGCAATCCTTGCGCACCCGGCGCACGTGGTCGGAACCCAGCATGTCCAGGTTCTTGGCCACCGTGTAGGCGAACGAGCGGCCCGCCTGCAGCACGGTGTACATGTCGGCCACCTTGCCCTGGATGAGCTGGAACTCGCCAATGCTCTGGCCGAACTGCTTGCGGTCGTGGATGTAGGGCACCACGTTGTCCATCACGCTCTGCATGATGCCCAGCGGCCCACCCGTCAGTACGGCGCGCTCGTAGTCCAGGCCGCTCATCAGCACTTTGGCACCGTTGTTCACGCCGCCCAGCACGTTCTCAGCCGGTACCTCGACGTTCTGGAACACCAGTTCCCCCGTATGACTGCCGCGCATGCCGAGTTTGTCGAGCTTCTGCGCAATGCTGAAGCCTTGCATGCCTTTTTCGATAAGGAAGGCAGTCACGCCGCGCGCACCCAGTTCAGGCTCGGTCTTGGCGTACACCACCAGCGTGTCGGCATCCGGACCATTGGTGATCCACATCTTGGAACCGTTGAGCAGGTAGTAGCCGCCCTTGTCCTCCGCACGCAGCTTCATGCTGATCACGTCGGAGCCGGCACCGGGCTCGCTCATGGCGAGGGCGCCAACGTGTTCCCCGCTGATCAGCTTGGGCAGGTATTTCTTACGCTGTGCTTCGTTGCCATTGCGGTTGATCTGGTTCACGCACAGGTTGCTGTGCGCACCGTAGCTCAAACCCACGGATGCGCTGGCGCGAGAAATCTCCTCCATGGCCACCATGTGCGCGAGGTAGCCCATGTCGGCACCACCGTATTGCTCCGGCACGGTAATACCCAGCACGCCCAGATCACCGAACTTGCGCCACAGGTCCATGGGAAACTGGTCGTTGCGGTCGATCTCGGCAGCGCGAGGCGCAATCTCGGCTTGCGCGAATTCGCGCACCGCGTCGCGCAGGGCGTCAATGTCTTCGCCCAACTGAAAGTTCAGGCCTGGCAACTGGGTGGCGGTGCTCATGGGTGTCTCCTCGGAAGATGATCTCTCACGGGTCGTTGGCTCGATATGTCCCCACTGCGATACGCCCAAGACGACGACGCTACAGGCCGGACAAAGCCAGGACGCGCAAATATGACGTTTACGTAAACGTCAATTATCCACGACTTTGGGCGTTGGGGCCTCAATTTTTTGAAGCAGTTCCTGAGCCTCGCGCTCATGCTCCCGCACCTCGTCCAGATTGGCTTGCAGATCCGTCATCTGGGACTCCAACTGCCTGCGATGCACCGCAAGAACCTCTAGGAACTTGCGCAGTTGCACCCCCGTGTCACGAGGGCTGTCGTAGAGGTCGATGATTTCTTTGGCTTCGGTGAGCGATAGACCCAGGCGCTTTGCCCGCAGTGTCAATTTGAGCCGCGTGCGATCGCGTGCGCTGTAAATCCGATTCCGTCCCCCGGGACCTGCCCGTTCCGGACGCAGCAAGCCCATGTCCTCGTAGAACCGCATGGCGCGAGTCGTGAGATCGAATTCTTTGGCAAGGTCACTGATGGTGTAGGTAGCCATGCATTGCAGACCGGGAGATCTGCTCCAATGTAGCGTATTAGTTGACGTGAACGTCAATGCTACAGCAGATACATCCTCGTCAACACACCAAGCGGCTGCAGATCTACAGGACAACTGGGAGTTGTTGAATGCTGTGCGCCAGTCGATGTTGAGACCGCTCAAGCCCAAAGCAAAACGCCCTCCCACTGTTTTAGTGGGAGGGCGGTTTGGGCTGTAAGAGCCTGACGATGACCTACTTTCACACGGGAACCCGCACTATCATCGGCGCGAAGTCGTTTCACTGTCCTGTTCGGGATGGGAAGGAGTGGGACCAACTTGCTATGGTCATCAGGCATAAAGGGTTGCTGAGCAGTGAGGACTGCACAGCGAATTCATAGAGTCTGTGAATCAGCGTGGATTTGATTGCGTACTTGGCATAACAGTCTTGAACTGCGATTGGCAGTCAAAGTTATAGGGTCAAGCCGCACGGGCAATTAGTACTGGTTAGCTTAATGCATTGCTGCACTTCCACACCCAGCCTATCAACGTCGTGGTCTACAACGACCCTTCAGGGGGCTCAAGGCCCCGGCAGATCTCATCTTGAAACGAGTTTCCCGCTTAGATGCTTTCAGCGGTTATCTCTTCCACACTTAGCTACTCGGCAATGCCACTGGCGTGACAACCGATACACCAGAGGTGTGTCCACTCCGGTCCTCTCGTACTAGGAGCAGGCTTCCTCAAATCTGCAGCGCCCACGGAAGATAGGGACCAAACTGTCTCACGACGTTTTAAACCCAGCTCACGTACCTCTTTAAATGGCGAACAGCCATACCCTTGGGACCGACTACAGCCCCAGGATGAGATGAGCCGACATCGAGGTGCCAAACACCGCCGTCGATATGAACTCTTGGGCGGTATCAGCCTGTTATCCCCAGAGTACCTTTTATCCGTTGAGCGATGGCCCTTCCATACAGAACCACCGGATCACTATGTCCTGCTTTCGCATCTGCTCGACTTGTCAGTCTCGCAGTTAAGCACGCTTATGCCATTGCACTATCGTCACGATGTCCGACCGTAACTAGCGTACCTTCGAACTCCTCCGTTACGCTTTGGGAGGAGACCGCCCCAGTCAAACTGCCTACCATGCACTGTCCCCGATCCAGCTAATGGACCTAGGTTAGAACCTCAAACGCACCAGGGTGGTATTTCAACGTTGGCTCCATGAGATCTAGCGACCTCACTTCAAAGCCTCCCACCTATCCTACACAGATCCGTTCAAAGTCCAATACAAAGCTACAGTAAAGGTTCATGGGGTCTTTCCGTCTTTCCGCGGGGAGATTGCATCATCACAAACATTTCAACTTCGCTGAGTCTCAGGAGGAGACAGTGTGGCCATCGTTACGCCATTCGTGCAGGTCGGAACTTACCCGACAAGGAATTTCGCTACCTTAGGACCGTTATAGTTACGGCCGCCGTTTACTGGGACTTCAATCAAGAGCTTGCACCCCATCATTTAATCTTCCAGCACCGGGCAGGCGTCACACCCTATACGTCCACTTTCGTGTTTGCAGAGTGCTGTGTTTTTATTAAACAGTCGCAGCCACCGATTTTTTGCAACCGCTTTGGGCTTCCTTTGTACAAGTTCACCTACTTGCGGCATACCTTCTCCCGAAGTTACGGTATCAATTTGCCGAGTTCCTTCTCCTGAGTTCTCTCAAGCGCCTTAGAATACTCATCTCGCGCACCAGTGTCGGTTTGCGGTACGGTCGTCAATAGCTGAAGCTTAGTGGCTTTTCCTGGAAGCAGGGTATCACTCACTTCGTCTGCAAGCAGACTCGTTATCACCCCTCATCTAAGCCCGGCGGATTTGCCTACCAGGCACGACTACAGGCTTGAACCAACATATCCAACAGTTGGCTGAGCTAACCTTCTCCGTCCCCACATCGCACTATTGATCGGTACAGGAATATTGACCTGTTTCCCATCAGCTACGCATCTCTGCCTCGCCTTAGGGGCCGACTCACCCTACGCCGATGAACGTTGCGTAGGAAACCTTGCGCTTACGGCGAGCGGGCTTTTCACCCGCTTTAACGCTACTCATGTCAGCATTCGCACTTCTGATACCTCCAGCATCCGTTACCAGACACCTTCACAGGCTTACAGAACGCTCTCCTACCACGTGCAATAAATTGCACATCCGCAGCTTCGGTAACTGGCTTAGCCCCGTTACATCTTCCGCGCAGGACGACTCGATCAGTGAGCTATTACGCTTTCTTTAAATGATGGCTGCTTCTAAGCCAACATCCTGACTGTTTTAGCCTTCCCACTTCGTTTCCCACTTAGCCAATTTTAGGGACCTTAGCTGGCGGTCTGGGTTGTTTCCCTCTTGAGTCCGGACGTTAGCACCCGGTGCTCTGTCTCCCAAGCTGTACTCTGCAGTATTCGGAGTTTGCCTTGGTTTGGTAAGTCGCCATGACCCCCTAGCCAAAACAGTGCTCTACCCCCGCAGGTAATACTTGAGGCACTACCTAAATAGTTTTCGGAGAGAACCAGCTATTTCCAAGTTTGTTTAGCCTTTCACCCCTATCCACAGCTCATCCGCTAGTTTTGCAACACTAGTCGGTTCGGACCTCCAGTACCTGTTACGGCACCTTCATCCTGGCCATGGATAGATCACTTGGTTTCGGGTCTACACCCAGCGACTGAACGCCCTGTTCGGACTCGATTTCTCTACGCCTCCCCTATTCGGTTAAGCTCGCCACTGAATGTAAGTCGCTGACCCATTATACAAAAGGTACGCCGTCACCCCTAAGGGCTCCGACTTTTTGTAAGCATGCGGTTTCAGGATCTATTTCACTCCCCTCCCGGGGTTCTTTTCGCCTTTCCCTCACGGTACTGGTTCACTATCGGTCGATGATGAGTATTTAG
>NZ_CP115182.1:3660000-3845000 GCF_027625375.1 Diaphorobacter sp. ED-3
ACCGGTCGGTGGAACCGCGCAGGCGCGCAATCAGCGCCTGTGCAATCTGCGACAGCGGCAGCACCTCGTCGGCAGCGCCATGGGCGATGGCCTCGCGCGGCATGCCGAAGACGATACAACTGGCTTCGTCCTGCACGTAGTTGTAGCTGCCTGCGTCGCGCATCTCACGCATGGCAGCAGCGCCATCGCCGCCCATGCCGGTGAGCATGATGCCGTAGGCATTGCGCCCCACCACGGCGGCTGCCGACTTGAACAGCACCTCCACCGAAGGCTTGTGCCGGTTGACCGGCGGGCTGTCATCCACCACCGCTACATAGTTGGCGCCGCTGCGTGCCAGGTAGAACTGCCGCCCCCCCGGCGCAATATAGGCATGGCCGGGCAGAATCCGCTCGCCGTTCACCGCCTCTTTGACCGTGATCTGGCACAGGCTGTTGAGCCTCGCTGCAAAACTGGTGGTGAACCCTGGCGGCATGTGCTGGGTGATCACGATGGCCGGAGAGTCCGCCGGCATATGGATCAGGACCTCGCGGATGGCCTCGGTGCCGCCGGTCGACGCGCCAATGCAGATCACCTTTTCGGTAGAGACGCGCCCCAGCAGAGCCGACGCCGTGGGAGCGGGGGCCGCCGCGGGAGCGGCACCTGCATCGGGGTGGACAATGGCGGCAGCGCTGCGCGCGGGGGCGCGCCGCACATGGGCCACGGCCGCAACGCGGATCTTGTCCACGATCTGAGCCGCCAATTCGTTCAGTCCGCTGGACAGCCCCACGCGTGGCTTGGCGACGAAATCCACGGCCCCCAGTTCGAGCGCCCGCATGGTCACTTCGGCGCCGCGCTCGGTCAGGGTCGAGATCATCACCACGGGCATCGGCCGCAGGCGCATCAAGCGCCCCAGGAAGTCGATGCCGTCCATGCGCGGCATCTCCACATCGAGCGTGATCACGTCGGGATTTTTCTCGCGGATCATCTCGCGCGCAATCAGCGGGTCGTTGGCCGTGCCGATGCACTCCATGTCGCTCTGGCGGTTGATGATCTCCGACAGCAGGCTGCGCACCAATGCCGAATCGTCCACCACGATCACCCTGATCTTGCCGCTCATGCCTTTCAAATCCTTGCTGTGTTGTTAGTGCCGCCGATCAGAACAGATCCACGGAGCCTCCGCTGGTGGCGCGCGCCACGGTAGCTGCGTTGCCGCGCACCACTTCCTGCTCCAGCGTTTCGGGATGGGCATGCGCCAGGCGCTTGACCATCACCTTGCCCGTCACCGGAAAGAACACCACTTTGCGCGGATAGATGTCGAGCACGTCCTCCGACACCACCGGAATGCGCTCCGTAGCCAGATAGTCTTGCACAAAGCGGGTGTTGCGCTCGCCCACGTTGAGCGTGGTGAAGTTGTGCATCACCTGGGCACCGCCGAAGATCTTGGCCTGCAGCGTCTCGCGGCGAGCGCCCAGCTTCATCATCTCATTGATGAGCAGTTCCATGGCGTAGGAACCGTACCGGCCCGACGCATCGGCGCTGTCCCCCTCGGGCAGCATGAAGTGGTTCATGCCTCCCACGCGCATGCGGCTGTCCCACAGGCAGGCGGCAATGCACGATCCCAGCACCGTCATGATGGCCAGGCTGTCGTGCGAGACAAAAAACTCGCCTGGCAAGACCTTCACCGCGTTGTGCTGGAAATGGTGATCGAAAAAGAAGAACGATGCCTCACCCGGCCTGCGCGGACAGGCCTTGAGCTCCTGGAGCGTCATGGCAGGCGCGGTACCTGCGGAGGCATTCACAGGCAGAGGCGTGATGCGGGGCGTGCGCCGGCGCTCCAGGCCCCCGCCCGGCAAGGCAGAGGGCCGTGGATCAGCTCCGGGTGTGATGCTCATGGATGGCCAGCGCCTCGCGGTAGGTCAAAAATGCCCGCATCAGATGCGTTCGTACACCGTCTTGCCCCGCAGGGCAAAAAGGTCGCGCGAATCGCTGAAGTTCTCGGCATGTCCCACGAACAGCATGCCGCCGGGCTTGAGCACACGGTGGATGCGCTCCAGCACCCGTCGCTGGGTGGGGCCGTCAAAATAAATCATCACGTTGCGGCAAAAGACCACGTCGAAGGGCTCGCGGAACGGCCAGTCGTCGCGGATCAGGTTCACGCTCAGGAACTCGATGGGTTTGCGCAACTCGGGGCGCACACGTGCCAGCCCGGCGTTGCCGCCCTTGCCGCGCAGAAAGAAGCGCTGCAGACGCTCTTGGCTCAAGCCCTTCAGACCGTCGAGGCGATAGACCCCGCGGGCGGCCGTGGCCAGCACCCGCGAATCGATGTCGCTGGCCGTCAGCTTGAAAGACGCGTTGTTGCCCAGGGTTTCCAGGACGGTCATGGCGATCGAGTAAGGTTCTTCGCCGGTCGAAGCCGCATTGCACCAGATGTTCCATGGCCCGGCAGAGCGCATGCGCAGCAGCGACGCCAGGATCTCGAAATGGTGTTGCTCGCGAAAGAACGCCGTGAGGTTGGTGGTCAGGGCGTTCACGAACTCCTGCCACTCCGGCCCGTCGTGGCCTTCCAGCCAGCTCAGGTACTCATGAAAGCTGTCGTACCCGGTATCGCGCAAGCGGCGCGACAGGCGGCTGTACACCATGGCGTGCTTGCCATCATGCAGGCTGATGCCGGCGCGCTGGTAGATCAGGGACTGCACCCGCGCGAAGTCCTGATGGGTCCAGGCGAACTCGCGCCCTTCGCCACTCTCGGCCACGGGAGCAGCAGCCCCCGCAGCGGGGCGGGCCGGGCGCCGTGGCGCGGCGGTGGGGCTGGCGGTCAGGCTCATGGCGCGCTCGTCAACGTGTGTATAGCGGGAAGGCTGCGGCTCGCCGCATCAGTCCCCGGCCATGGCAAGGCCCATGTCCATGCCGGCCATGAGTTTTTCAATGTCCAGCAGGATGAGCATGCGGTCGCCCACCGAGCCAAGCCCGCGGATGCACTGCGCGTCGATGGAGCTCTCGATGTCCGGGGCCGTGCGTACCTGCTCGGGCGTCAGCTCCATCACGTCGCTCACGGAATCCACCACGATGCCCACCACCCGCTCGCGCAGGTTCAGGATGATGACGACCGTGAAGCTGTTGTACTCGGCCTGCGCACAGTTGAAGCGCAGCCGCATGTCCACGATCGGCACGATGGTGCCTCGCAGGTTGGTCACCCCTTTGATGAAAGCCGGCGCATGGGCGATGCGCGTGGGGTTTTCATAGCCGCGGATTTCCTGCACCTTGAGGATGTCGATGCCGTATTCCTCCTGGCCCAGGCGGAACGTCAGGTATTCCCTCGCGCCCGCAGCCGTGGTCTCTGCGCCCTTGTCCACCAGACTCATGCCCTCACTCCTCGTCGTTCAGCGTTTCGCAATTCAGTGGCGCGCACGGCGCACCAGGGCAGCCGTGTCCAGAATCAAGGCCACGGTGCCATCCCCCAGAATGGTGGCGCCCGACACGTTGGGCACCTTGCGGTAGTTGGTCTCCAGGTTCTTCACCACCACCTGATGCTGCCCCAGCAGTTCGTCGACCAGCACCGCCACGCGGCTGCCATCGGCCTCCACCACCACCATGATGCTGCTGGTGGAATTCGCGTCGGGGCGCGGCACCTGGAAGATCTTCTCCAGCGCCACCACGGGCATGTATTCGTCGCGCACCTTCACCAGTTGGGAGCCCTGGGCCACGGTGTTCACTTCGCCACCGTTGACCTGGAACGACTCCACCACCGACGACAGCGGCAGGATGTACACCTCGTCGCTCACGCCCACCGACATGCCGTCCATGATGGCCAGCGTCAGCGGTAGGCGCACGGACACACGCATGCCGTAGCCTTCAGCGGAATCAATCTCCACCGAACCGCCCAGCGCGGTGATGTTGCGCTTGACCACGTCCATGCCCACGCCGCGGCCCGAGACATCGGTCACCACATCCGCCGTGGAGAACCCGGGCGCGAAGATCAGGTTCCAGACCTCGCTGTCGGGCATGGAGTCGGAAACATCCAGCCCACGCTCGCGCGCCTTCTTGAGGATCTTCTCGCGCGACATGCCCTTGCCGTCGTCGCGCACCTCGATCACGATGGAGCCCCCCTGGTGCGATGCCGACAGCGTGATGGTGCCGTGTTCTGGCTTGCCCGCAGCCAGGCGGTCGGCGGGCATCTCGATGCCGTGGTCGCAGCTGTTGCGCACCAGGTGGGTCAGCGGGTCGGTGATCTTCTCGACCAGGCTCTTGTCCAGTTCGGTCGCCTCGCCGTGGGTGACGAAATCCACCTTCTTGCCCAGCTTGCCCGCCAAGTCACGCAGCATGCGCGGGAATCGGTTGAACACGATCGACATGGGAATCATGCGGATCGACATCACGGATTCCTGCAGGTCGCGCGTGTTGCGGTCCAGGTCGGCCAGGCCTGCCAGCAGTTGCTGGTAGACGCCCGCATCCAGGCCACGGCTGTTCTGCGCCAGCATGGCCTGGGTGATGACCAGTTCGCCCACCAGGTTGATGAGCTGATCCACCTTGCTCACCGCCACGCGGATGGTGGACGATTCCATGGAGGCCTGCGCGCCGCCCTTGGCCTCGGCGGAGGCGGCACGCGCGGCGGGCCGCTCAGCAGCACTGGCCGGTGCGGCGGCAGGAGCGGCCTCGACAGGCACGCCCGGCGCGCCGGCAAAGAAGCCGTACGGCTCGGCCAGGGCCGCAGCGGATGGCTCCAGCGGCTCATGGGCCTCTTGCGCGGCAGGCGCCGCGGAGGTCGCCGCGTCGTGGATGGCCACCTGCTCCTTCGCCACATGGAATGCGAACAGGTCCAGCAGATCCTCGTCCGTGGACGTGGTCTGCACTGCGAACCGGCGCATGCCGGGGCGGTCTTCCGGCAGATCGTTGATGCTGCCCAAGCCCGGGATGTCGCGGAACAGGTCCTTGATCGCATCGGCCAATGTCACCTGGGCCAATGGACCGATGTGGATCTCCAGCGAGCGAGCGCCGCCGGGGACCGCCGCAGCGGGCACCACCGGCGCCACCGCGGGCGTGGGCGCAGGTGCCGCAGCAACCACAGGCGCTGGAGCGGGTACCGCTGCGGCGGGCGCTGCCGCTGGCACGGCGCCGGCTGCCAGTTCGCTGATGCGGCGCACGAGGTCATGCGTGGAAACCGCCTCACCCTGCCCGCCCGCCTGATGGCGTGCCAGCAGGCTGCGCGAGGCGTCCGCCGACTCCAGCAGCACGTCCACCATCTGCGGGATCAGCTGCAGTTCGTGGCGACGCAGCCGGTCCAGCAGCGATTCCATTTGGTGCGTGAGTTCCGCCACATCCGAAAAACCGAAGGTGGCCGAGCCGCCCTTGATGGAATGCGCGCAGCGGAAGATGCCGTTCAGCTCTTCGTCGTTGGCGGCATCCACGTCCAGGTCCAGCAACATCTGCTCCATCTGGTCCAGGTTCTCGCCGGCCTCTTCGAAGAAGATCTGATAGAACTGGCTGAGGTCAAAGTCCGCGCCTGCGCCCTCTTGGTAGGTATCCGCCATGGTCCCGAGTTCCTGTGTGCTACGTCGTAGGTGTTGGTGTGGCCGGCGCGATCAGCGGATGACCTTTTGGATCACTTCGATGAGGCGCGTGGGGTCGAACGGCTTGACCAGCCAGCCGGTGGCGCCCGCGCTGCGGCCGGCCTGCTTCATCTGGTCGCTGGATTCCGTCGTGAGGATGAGGATGGGAATGCTCTTGAAGCGCGGATGCTCGCGCAGCTTGCGCGTGAGGCCGATGCCGTCCAGGCGCGGCATGTTCTGGTCGGCCAGCACCAGATGGATGTCGTGGGTCTCGGCCTTTTCCAGCGCGTCCTGGCCATCCACCGCTTCCACCACGTGGTACCCCGCTCCGGTGAGCGTGAAGGAAACCATTTTCCGCATGGACGGAGAATCATCGACCGCAAGAATGGACTGCATGTAAAGCTCCAACGACTTTTGATTTGAATAAGGTTAATGGGTTGGGAGATACGGGAACCGCGCCTGGATCAGAACAGCTCGATCGAGCCGGCCTCCATCTCGCTTTGCGTGACAGGGTTGGGCCGATCGGGCACCACGCCCTCCAGCGGCGCGGCGTCCTCCCCCTCTTCTTGTCCCATGGTCTCGGCCGCCAGGCGAAAGGCGCATCCCTGCAACACCTTGGTAGTGTGGATGATGAGCTGGGTCGCCATGTCGTGAAACTGCAACTCCGTCACTGCACTGCGCAAGGCGGTGCGCAAATCGGCCAGCTCTGCCGACGCGCCGATGAGCTCATCCGTCAGCGAGGCGTTGGCCTCGCCGAAACGCGCGAGCAGGTTCTCGGTGGCGTGGTTGAGCAGCCCTTCCAGCCGGTGCAGGTCGTGCATGGCCATCAGCAGGGAATCCTGCAACTCGGCCGCCACCATGACGGGCACCTGCACGGCAGGCCCATCTGGCGTATTTAGCGTAGATTGCATCGTTTCTCCATTGCTGCTGGCGCACAGCCGGCGGCACCATCGTCCGGGGCCCAATCCTGCCGCCTGTGCTGCAGCATTACGGCATCCGTTGTACCGCGCCACAGGCTGGAATGACCGTTTCGGGCCCAATTTGTTCCAATATGTATCCTATGATACCCACTCCCACCGATCTTGAGGTCCCGAAAAGACCCGTGCGAGTGCTGCATCTCGAGGACTCAACCGCCGACCACGCGCTGGTGCGGCTGACGCTGCGGCGCGCCGGGCTGTCCCATGAGATCCACCAAGTGGACTCCCTGGAGGCCTTCACCGGGTGGCTGGAGCGGGAATCGTTCGACGTGATCCTGGCGGACTACCGCCTGCCCGGCTTCACGGCGCTGGATGCCTGGCGCATCGTGGACCAATGCCCGGGGCACCCGCCCTTCGTGCTGTTGTCCGGCGCGATCGGCGAGGCTGCGGCGGTGGACGCCATGCGGCTGGGCTTTGCCGACTACCTGCTCAAGGACGACATGGCGCGCCTGCCGCATGTGCTGGCGCGAGCGATGGAGGTCGCGCAGGCCCGCCGCGCGCGCGAGGAGGCCGCGGCCGAGTTGGCCGAGTCCCGGCAGCAGTTGGCCGACCTGGCCGAGCACCTGCAGACCTCCATCGAGGAGGAGCGCGCCGCCATCGCGCGCGAGATCCATGACGACATCGGCGGCGCTCTGGCCGCGGTGAAGTTCGACCTGGCGTGGATCGGCCGCCACGCCGGTGAGGACGGCCTGCGCGAGCATGCCAGCACCGCCACCGAGATGCTGCAGCACGCCATCGACGCGGCACAGCGCCTCATGATGAACCTGCGCCCGCCCGTGCTGGACCAGGGCCTCGTCGCCGCCGTGCGCTGGCTGGCCGAGACCTTCGAGCGCCGCACGCGCATCCCCGTGCGCGTCACCGCCAGCCGCGAGGCGCTGGACGTGCCGCCCGCGCTGCAACTGGTGGCCTACCGCACCGCGCAAGAGGCGCTGACCAACGTGCAAAAGCACGCGCAGGCCGGCCACGTGCGCATCGATCTGTCGGACCACGAGGACGTGCTGACGCTGGAGGTGGCCGACGACGGCCGCGGCATGGCGCCCGAGATGCGCAAGAAGCCCCGCTCCTTCGGCCTGCAGGGCCTGCAGGAGCGCGCGCGGCGCGCGGGCGGCTGGCTGGACATCAGCAGCCGGCCGGGGCATGGCACGTCGGTGATCATGACCGTGCCGCTAACATCGCCCGCAGGCAAAGCAGGAGATGTGCAGTGATCCAGGTGGTGCTATGCGATGACCATGCCGTGCTGCGGCGCGGCATACGCGACACGCTGACCGAGTCGCCCGATATCCACGTGACCGGCGAGGCCGGCAGTTATCCCGAGTTGCGCGAGGTGCTGCGCACGGCCGCCTGCGACGTGCTGCTGCTGGACCTGAACCTGCCCGGGCGCAGCGGCCTGGAGGTGATGGCCAGCGTGAAGGAGACGCACCCGGACATCAAGGTGCTGATCGTCTCGATGTATCCCGAGGACCAGTACGCGCTGCGCTGCCTGAAGGCCGGGGCGCACGGCTACGCCAACAAGGCGGGCGACCCGGTGCAGCTCATCGCCGCGGTGCAGACCATCGTGCAGGGACGCAAGTACCTCACGCCCGAGGTGGCGCAGTTGCTGGCCGACAGCCTGGCGCAGCCCACGCTTGAGCTGCCGCATGAATCGCTGTCGGAGCGCGAGCTGCAGACGCTGGTGAAGATCGCCTCGGGCAAGCGCCTGTCGGACATCGCCGAGGAGCTGATGCTCAGCCCCAAGACCGTGAGCGTGTACCGCGCGCGGGTGCTGGAAAAGCTCAAGCTGGCCAACAACGCGGAGCTGACGGTGTACGCGATCCGCAATCGGTTGGTATGAAAACAATAGCTACTACCGCTTGATACACAAGCATTTCAATATATTTTGATATTGGGAATGGCTTGCAGCAAGCGCTGGCAGCTCTCTTTTTTGACCGGCTAACGCGGCGCGGCGAACAGGTCGATGGACTGCTGCAGCAGCGCCAGCATGGGTTGCTCCAGCATCGGCAGCGTGGCCGTGATGCCCAGCATGCCCACCGTGAGCGTGACCGGGAAGCCCACGGCATAGATGTTCATCTGCGGCGCCACGCGCGAGATGATGCCCAGGGTCAGGTTCACAAACAGCAGCAGCGCAATCATGGGCAGCGCGATCCACAAGGCGCTGGAGAACAGCGACGCGCCCAGCTCGTGCAGCCGCATCTGCCCGATGGCCTGCAGAAAGTTGCCGCCCACGGGGAAGCTGTCGAAACTCTTGACCACGGCCATCAACACCATCAGGTGGCCGTTGATCACCACGAACAGCAGCATGGAGATGTTGCCGAAGAAGCGCGCCACCGCGCTCACCTGCGCATTGCTCGCGGGGTCAAAGAACGAGGCAAAGTTCAGGCCCATCTGCAGGCCGATGATTTCGCCGGCCAGTTCCACGGCCGCGAACACCAGACGCACCGCAAAGCCCATCGCCAGGCCAATCCCCACCTGCTGCACCACCGCGCCCGCAGCCTCGCGGCTATTCAGGCTGATGACCGGCTGCTCGGGCAGCACAGCCTGCGCGCACACCGCCACCAAAAAGGCCAGCCCGATGCGCGTGCGCACCGGGATCACGCGCATCGAGAACACCGGCGCCGACGTGAACAGCGCCAGCACGCGCAGGAACGGCCACAGCACCGGCGACAGCCAGGCCATGATCTGCGCCTCGGTGAAAGTGATCAAGATGCCTACCCGACGACGGACGGAATGGCCTCGATTGTGCGGCGCAGGAAGTCCACCAGCGTGGTCAGCATCCACGGCCCGGCGATCGCGAACACCACCACGGCCGCGATCAGCTTGGGCACGAAGGCCAGCGTGGCCTCGTGGATCTGCGTCACGGCCTGGAAGATGCTCACCAGCAGGCCCACGGCCATCACCACGCCCAGCACCGGCATGGAGATCATCAGCAGCAGGGTGAGCGCATCGCGGCCCATGGTGAGCACGAACTGGGAGGTCATGCGGAATCCTTCACGTCGCGAAGCTCGCGGCCAGCGAGCCAATGAGCAGGTTCCAGCCATCGGCCAGCACGAACAGCATGAGCTTGAACGGCAGCGCCACCAGCACCGGCGACAGCATCATCATGCCCAGCGACATGAGCACGCTGGAGACCACCATGTCGATGATCAGGAACGGAATGAAGATCATGAAGCCGATCTGGAAGGCCGACTTCAGCTCGCTGGTCACGAAGGCCGGCACCAGCACGCGCAGCGGCGCGGTCTCGGCCGTCACGCCCTCGTCCAGCTTGGCCAGGCGTGCGAACAGCGCGAAGTCGGACTGGCGCGTCTGCTTGAGCATGAAGCCGCGCATGGGCGCCTCGGCCTTCTGGATGGCCTGCTCGAAGGTGATGGCGTTGGTGGTGTAGGGCACGTAGGCCTCCTGGTACACCTTGTCCAACGTGGGCCCCATGACGAACAGCGTGAGGAACAGCGACAGGCCGATGATGACCTGGTTGGGCGGCGCGGACTGCGTGCCGATGGCCTGGCGCAGCAGCGACAGCACGATCACGATGCGCGTGAAGCCCGTCATCATGAGCAGCACGGCCGGCAGGAACGACAGCGCCGTGAAGAACAGCAGCGTCTGGATGGGCACCGAGTAGCTCGTGCCGCCCGGCCCCGAGCCGATCACCAGCGGCAGCGCGCCCGCGGGCTGCTGCTGCGCCCAGGCGGCGCCCGCCAGCAGCAGGCCTGCCGCACCGGCCGCAATGCCGCGCACGGCCTTATGCATGGCCGGCTCCGCCCGCATGCGCCGGCTGTACGGTCTGCGCGCGCGCGGCCGCCATCTCGGCGGCAAACGAAGGCGCTGGCGCCGACCCCGGCGCTGCAGCCGCCGGCAGTACATGCAGGCAGTTGATCTGCTGCGCGGTCACGCCCAGCACCAGCAGTGTGCGCTGCTGCGGCGGGCCGACCTCCACGGTCACCACGCGCTGCTGCGGCCCCACGGCCACCGCCGAAAGCACACGCGAGGCGCCTCCCGCATGGGCCTGCAAGCCGGCTTGGCGCTGCTGCAGCCGGCGAATCAGCCACGGCAAGGCCGCCAGCGCGCCGACGAACAGCACCACCAGCAGCAGCGTCTGCGTCATACCCACGCTATCCACGGCTGACGCGGCGCAGCCGCTCCGAAGGCGTGACCACGTCGGTCAGGCGGATACCGAACTTGTCGTTCACCACCACCACTTCGCCCTGGGCGATGAGGTAGCCGTTGACCAGCACGTCCATGGGCTCGCCGGCCAGCGCGTCCAGCTCCACCACCGAGCCCTGGGCCAGCTGTAGGATGTATTTGATCGGCACCTTGGTGCGGCCCAGTTCCACCGACAGCTGCACCGGAATGTCCAGCACCATGTTGATGTCGTGCACCTGCGGCTCGCCGCCGGCGGCATAGGGGCGCGCGGGCTCGCCCGACAACGGGCCTCCCTGCTCGGCATCGATGGTCTGCCCGTCGACGCGCTTTTGCTCTTCCAGTGCCTCGGCCCAGCCGGCAAACGGGTCGTCCGCAGCGGACCCGCCAGAGTTGTCGTTGTTGTCGGATTCAGTTGACATTCTTTTCTCCCATCCAGTGCGCTTCGGCACCGCGCAGGCATTCCTCGATGCGGATCGCGTACTTGGAGTTGTGCGTGCCGTACTGGCACTCGAAAACGGGCACCCCCTCGATGGAGGCGCGGATGCGCGGCTCGCGCTCCAGTTCGATGAAGTCGCCCGGCTTCATGGCCAGCAGTTGCTCCACCGTGGCGTCGGCGCGCGCCAGCTCGGCCACCAGGGTGACCTCGGCGGCCTGGATCTCGCGCGTGAGCACGCGCACCCAGCGCCGGTCCACCTCGATCGCGTCACCCTGCACCGACGAGTACAGCACGTCGCGGATGGGCTCCAGCGTGGCATACGGCATGCAGATGTGGATCGCGCCGGCCAGGTCGCCGATCTCCAGCTGGAAGGCGGTGGACACCACGATCTCGCTGGGCGTGGCGATGTTGGCGAACTGCGGCTGCATCTCCGAGCGCTGGTAGGCCAGCTCCAGGGGGTAGATGCCTTGCCAGGCCTTCTTGTACTCTGCGCAGATCACGTCCACCAGGCGGTTGATCACGCGCTGTTCGGTGGCCGAGAAGTCACGCCCTTCGATGCGGGTCTGGAACTTGCCCACGCCGCCGTACAGCGTGTCGATGATGCCGAACACGAGCGACGGTTCGCACACGACCAGGCCGCTGCCGCGCAGCGGACGAATAGCGACGATGTTGAAGTTGGTCGGCACCACCAGCTCGCGCAGGAAGGCGCTGTAGCGCTGCACCGACACGGTGCCCACGGAGATCTCAGGGCTGCGGCGGATGAAATTGAACAGGCCGATGCGGAAGTTGCGCGCAAACCGCTCGTTGACGATTTCCATCGTCGGCATGCGGCCGCGCACGATGCGCTCCTGGCTGGAGATGTCGTAGTTGCGGACGGCGCCGGCCTCGATCTCCTCCTTGACGGTCTTCTGGCTTTCGCCCGTCACGCCCTCCAGCAGGGCATCGACTTCTTCCTGGGACAGAAAGGACTCACTCATGGCTGCAACCTTTCCTCACTGGATGATGAAGCTGGAGAACAGCACCTGCCGCACCGGATTGGTGTCGGCGCGGGGACGGGGTTCTTCTTCTTCGACATCCTCGTCCAAGGGATCGCGGCTGGCCGAGCGCTTGCGCGGCTTGGGCACGCTGTAGCCCAGCGGGCGCGACACTTCTCGGCGGATGTCCACCGCCAGCTTCTCCTTGCCCTCGCGCGTCAGCAACTCGTCGGTCGTACGCTGCGACAGCAGCAGCAATACGCCGCTGCGGATGGTGGGCATGTAGGCCTTTACCTGGTCCGCCGTCTTGCCGTCGGCCAGCTCCAGCGTGATGCCCACCTGGGCAAAGCGGTCGCCACCGGGGTCGGCCAGGTTGACCACCATGTTGTCCATGGGCAGGAAGGTGGGAGGTGTCTTGGGCGTGCCTGCCTGGGCGACCGCCCGGCCGCCGCCCTCCTCGTCCTCGGCCGCGTGGCGCTGGGACAGCATCATCCAGGCTGCGGCGCCGCCCGCCACCAGCACCAGGGCGAGAACGGCCAGGATGATGATCAGTTTCTTGCTTTTGGCCGGGGCAGCAGTGTTGTCGGACACGTTGGGGCTTTCTTGCGCAACAAGGGCAGGGGAAGTGGGCTGCGGGCGGCGGGCCGAAAGGCCCTTCCCCGCAGTGATGGCCGATTATTGAACGCCCCGGCACCCGCGAAAGCCCGAATAAGCGCCCAAAACCCGGGTTTTCAGCCGCATGCGCCCGGTGCGCGCCGCTGCCGCCGGTGCCCCCGGTGCGGCACAGGGGCCATCCGGGGGATGCGTCAGACGAAGATATCCACCGAGCGCTCGGCCACGCCCCGTCCGCCGCCGGCCTGCCCCGCAGGCGCGGCGGCCTGCACGGCGGCCTGGCGCGCGCCCGGGCGGCCCTCGTCCCGCCGGCCCTGCCGGTCGGCGGCACCGCCACCCGCCGTGTCCACCGTCACGCCGGCGAGCTGCAGCCCCTCGCGCTGCAGCATCTCCCGCAGCTGGGCCGTGCTGCCGTCCAGCCACTGGCGCGCATCGGCTTGGTCGCTGCGGAAGGTCACATGCGTCTCGTCGCCCGTGAGCGCCACCCTTACCTCCACGGGCCGGCCATCCTGGTCCAGCGTCAGTTCGGCATTCTGGGTTTTCTGGTGCACCCAGTAGGCCACCTGCTCGGCCAACTGATCCGCCAGGGCGTCCTCTGCCCCGGCCATGCCCGCCAGCGTGGCGTCGGCCGACTCCAGCCCGGCCCCCTCGGCAGGTGACCTGAAAGGCTCCGCGCCCGAAGTGCCCGCGGCAGCGTCCGCACCCCGCAGTCCCGCGGGGGTGGCGGCCCCGCCCGCGCCCGCCGCTGCGGAGCCAGGTGCGGCGCCCGAGATGCCCGCGGGGGCTGCCTGCGCAGCCATCCATTCGCCGGGCTGGGCCTGCAACGGCGCACCAGCGACCGGCACGGCGTCGCGCCGCTGCGCGGTCGCATCCACGGCCTGGGACACCTGCGCCGCAAGGTGCGACACCGCATCCGCTGCGTGTTGCAGACCAGAGCGCGCCGCATGGACACCGGCGCGCAAGGCATCCCCTGCGGCGCTGGCGGCGTCCTGTGCCGCAGCCTGCAGTGCCATGCCTTGCGCGCGCCAGGCTGTGCCGCGGCCCGCGGCGCTGCCGGGCCCCGCCATGGAGGCCCCGCCCTGCAGAGCCGCCCGCTCCACTGCGCCGTCCAGCAGGGCGGTCTGCCCCACCAGCGTATCCTGCCCCGCGCGCACCAGGCCCAGGCCCAGGCGGCCGGCCAGGGCATCCGCCTCGGCTGCGATCGACTCACCCGTCCGCTGCGCGAGCGCGGCTCCCGGCTTAAAACCCGCCGCCCAGGCTGCCAGCGCGCCCGCGTCCGGCAGCGCCTCGGGCGACTGCAATGCCTCGCCAGCCACCGCCAGCGTGTCCAGCACCGTGGCCGCGCCCTCGCCGCCGCCCAGAGCGGCCAGCAGCAGGGCAAAGCCGTCGCCCTGCGCTGCCGCCTGGTCGTCGGTGGCACCGCCTGCCTTGGAGGCGCCCCGGGCGCCGCGCGCCTCGTGCGCAGCCGGGGAAGGCGAGGAGGAAATACGGGTCTGTTCCATGGTCAATACTCCTGATCCTGCGGGGAGCGTGCCCCCCGCCCGGCGCGCAACGCGGCGCGCTCATCGGTTTGTTTCTGCTCACGGCGCTGCTGCTGTAAGGCCACCTCGGCGCGCCGCCGCTCCAGCACCTTGCGCAGGCTGGCCAGGCGCAGTTCGGCCTCCAGCAGCGCCTGCCGGGCCTTGTCCACACGCACGTCCTGCCCGCTCACCACGCCCGTCTGCAGGCCGATGGCATGGTCCAGCCGGCCCATGAATTGGTAGTGGTGGTACATCACCTCGGGTTGCATGGCGCTGTCGGCCTTCATGCCCCAGCGGCCTTGCGTTTCCGCGGCGTAGCCCGTGAGCTGCTCCAGCTGCGCCTGCGCGGCATGGCGCGCGTCCTGCACGTTCTTGAGCGCCTGGCGCGCGGCGTCGCGCCGGCGTTCGGCCAGCTCCACCGCCACCTCGAAGGCCTTCAGCGACGACATGCGGCGTGCCCTTCCATCGCCCTAGCCTCACGCGCCTTCCAGCGCCTGGCCCATGGCGGCGATGCTGTCGTCCATGGGGGCGGCCTCGAACATGCTCTGCTGCAAAAAGGCGGTCATGCCCGGCTGCAGGCGGATCGCCTCGTCCAGCTGCGGGTCGGATCCGCTCATGTATGCGCCGACCTGGATCAAATCGCGGCTCTTTTGATAGCGCGAGTACACCGCGCGGAAGCCGCGCGCCAGCTCGAAGTGCGCGCGCGGCACGACGTTGTGCATCACGCGCGAGGCAGATTGCTCGATGTCGATGGCCGGGTAGTGCCCGCTTTCGGCCAGCGCGCGCGACAGCACGATGTGCCCGTCCAGAATCGCGCGTGCTGCGTCGGCGATCGGGTCCTGCTGGTCGTCGCCCTCGGACAGTACGGTGTAGAAGGCGGTAATGGAGCCCACGCCGTTCAGTCCGTTGCCGCTGCGCTCCACCAACGCCGGCAGCTTGGCGAAGCAGCTGGGCGGGTAGCCCTTGGTGGCCGGGGGCTCACCGATCGCCAGGGCGATCTCGCGCTGCGCCATGGCGTAGCGCGTGAGCGAGTCCATGAGCAGCAGCACATGCTGGCCCTTGTCGCGGAAGTGCTCGGCAATCGCCGTGGCATAGGCCGCGCCCTGCATGCGCAGGAGCGGCGGTGCATCGGCCGGTGCGGCCACCACCACGGCGCGGCCGCGGTCCTGCACGCCCAGGATGTCTTCGACGAATTCCTTGACCTCGCGCCCGCGCTCACCGATCAGGCCGACCACGATCACGTCTGCCTGGGTGTAGCGGGCCATCATGCCCAGCAGGACGCTCTTGCCCACGCCCGAGCCGGCGAACAGGCCCAGCCGCTGGCCACGGCCCACGGTGAGCAGGGCATTGATGGCGCGCACGCCGGTGTCCAGCGGCTCGCGCACCGGGTCGCGCTCCATGGCATTGATGGGGCGGCGGTCCATGGGCTGCGCCGTCACCTGCGCCAGCGGTCCCGCATGGTCCAGGGGGTTGCCCTGCGAATCCACCACACGGCCCAGCAGGCCGTCACCCATGGGAAGAAGCAGTGCGCCCACGCCCGCGCCGGCTTCCTCCACCGGCGCCGCGCCCAGCTGCAACGCCGGGACGTAGGCGGGAGCCGGCATCACGCTGGCGCCGCTAGACAGGCCATGGATGTCTCCCGCGGGCATCAGGTAGGCCGTGTCGCCCGCGAACCCCACCACCTCGGCCAGCACTGGCTCCTGGCCGTTCATCTGCACCTGGCACTGCGACCCCACGGGCACGCGGATGCCGGTGGCTTCGAGTACCAGGCCGGTCAGGCGGGTGAGCGTGCCGCGCGTCTCCAGCGGCTGCTCCGGCGCCAGGCGCGCGCGCGCCTGTGCCAGGAAATCATCCCAGGCGCGGGCCGGCTCAATCGCCATGGTCCACGTCCTTCCAGGCCGCGGTCAGACCCAGCGCGGCAATGGCGCGGCGCCAGCGCTTGTCCAGCGACCCGTCCACCACCATGCCGCCCGACTCCACCTGGCAGTCGCCAGGCTCCACGGCGGTGTCGGCCAGCCACTGGATGCGGCCGGCGGGAAACTCCTCGCGCAGCGGCTGCTCCAGCGCGGCCCAGTCGCCCGGGTTCAGGCGCACGGTGGCGGGCCGCGCCTCGCTGACCAGCATGCCCAGCGCCTCGCGCACCACGGGCAGTACCGCCTGGGGATTGCCCGCGACCTCCTGGCGCACCACCTGGCGCGCGATGTCGCAGGCCAGTTGCAATACCTCCTGCGCCATGCCCTGCTGCATGCCGGTGAAGCTTTCTTCCAGCGCCTGGGCGAGCCGGGCCAGCCGCTCGGCGCCTTCGCGCCCCTGGCCGGCCACGTAGTCGTCCATGCGCTGCTGCCACTGCAGCCGCGTCTGCTCCTGGCCTTCGGCCAGGCCCTGGGCATAGCCCTCCTCGCGCGCCTGCTGCACCAGGGCCTGGTGCTGCGCCTCGTCGATGCCAGGCTCCACGGGCGCCGCCTCGGGCTCCAGCACCGGCGGCTCGGGCGCCAGCGGCTGGCTGCCCGGGGGAAACTCCACGTCACCGAACTCCCAACGGGTGACGTCGCCCACCTCTTCGCGCGGGATGAAGCGGGTGTAATAACGCAGGGACCGGGTCATTGATCAGTCCTACACAAAGGCGTCGTCGCCGCCGCTGGCCAGCGCGATCTGGCCCTCGTCGGCCAGGCGCCGCACCGTCTTGAGGATTTCCTTTTGCTGCGCCTCCACCTCGGACAGGCGCATCGGGCCGCGCGACTCCAGGTCTTCGCGCAGCGCCTCTGCGGCGCGCGAGGACATGTTGGACAGAATCTTGTCGCGCACCTCGGGCTGCGCCCCCTTGAGCGCAACCACCAGGGTCTCGGAAGCCACTTCGCGCAGCACGGTCTGGATGGCGCGGTTGTCGAGCTTGACGATGTCGTCGAACACGAACATCTTGTCCATGATCTTCTGGGCCAGGTCCATGTCGTAGCCGCGGATGGACTCCAGCACCGCCGCATCCATGCCCGAGCCCAGCAGGTTGATGATCTCGGCCGCCGCCTTAATGCCGCCCAGCGAGCTCTTGCGCACCTTGTCGCCGCCGGCCAGCACCTTGAACAGCACCTCGTTCAGGTCCTTCAAGGCCGTGGGCTGTATGCCCTCCAGCGTGGCGATGCGCAGCATCACTTCGCTGCGCTGTCGCTCGGTCAGGTGCATCAGGATGGCCGAGGACTGCTCCGCGTCCAGGTGCACCAGGATGGCCGCGACGATCTGCGGATGCTCGTTGCGCAGCAGCTCGGCCACCGACAGCGGATCCATCCACTTCAGGCTTTCGATGCCCGACACGTCGCCGCCCTGCAGGATGCGGTCGATCAGCAACGCGGCCTTGTCGTCGCCCAGGGCGCGCTTGAGCACGGCACGCACGTAGTTGCTGGTGTCGGACACCAGCAGGCTTTGCGCGGCCGCGTCGCTGGTGAAACGGTTGAGCACCTCGTCCACCTTCTCGCGGGAGACGGTGCGCATGCGCGCGATGGTCTCGCCCAGCTTTTGCACTTCCTTGGGCGACAGGTGCTTGAAGACCTCGGCGGCCTCTTCCTCGCCCAGGGACATCAGCATGATGGCGGCGTCGTTCAGGCCTTGCTCGTCCATGACAGTCTCGTGATTCGGTGCGGGCCGGCGGCGTCAGTCGCCATTGACCCAGGTTTTGAGGATACTGGCCACGGCGACGGGGTTGTCGCGGGCCAGTTGGCGCGCCTCTTCCAGGCGCAGTTGTTCCGCCGTGGGCTGCAGCTCTTCGGGTTGCGCAGGCCCCGGCAGGCCGGGGCGCTGCAATTCTTCGGAGGCGATGGCACTCAGCTGCGCCCCCGCCGGCTGCTGCGCCGCCATCTGCACGGCGCGGGCGCGGGCCTTGAGCGCCGGGCGCAGCAGCCCCAGCAGCAGGATGGCCGCGGCCAGCGAGATGCCCAGCGGCCAGCCCAGCGTCTTGGCCAACTCGATCGTTTCGGGCTGCTTCCACAGCGGCAGTTCGCCCGGGGGGACCTCCTCCACCAGGAAGGGGGCATTCATGAGGTTGACGGAATCGCCGCGCTCCTTGTTGAAGCCGATCGTCTCGCGCACCAGCGCCGTCATCTGCTCCAGCTGTTCAGGCGTCAGCGCCTTGTTCACCGCGGGCTTGCCCGGCCCTTCGCTCACGGGCTGGTAGTTCACCACCACGGCCGCGTTCACACGCTTGATGGCGCCGGCACCGCCGCGCGTCACCTGGGTGGTCTTGTCCACCTCATAGTTGGTGATGGACTCGCGCTTGGCCTGGCCCGCAGCGCCGCTGCCCGGCGCACCGCCGGCCGCCGTGGGCGCGGGGTTGGCGCCGTTGATGGGAGCCGCGGAGGCCTGCGGCGGCTGGTTGGTCACCGCGCCAGGCACGCCCGTGGGTGGCTGCGCGCCGGGCGTGCCGCCGCTTTCCACCACCTGCTGGCTGCGCACGGCGCTGGCATCGGGCGCCAGGTTGGGCTTGTGCTGCTCGACGGTGGACTCGGTCTGGTTGAAGTCCACTTCGGCGGTCACCTGGGCCTTCACGTTGTTCTTGCCCACGACGGGCTCCAGCAGGTCCAGGATGCGGCGTGCGTACTGCTGCTCGATCTGCTGCACATAGGCCAGTTGCTGCGCGTCCACGCCGGCGCCGGCCATGTCGGGCGTCTGCGACAGCAGCTTGCCGGTATCGTCCAGCACGCTCACGGCTGAGGGAGCGAGTTCCGGCACGCTGGAGGCCACCAGGTGCACGATGCCTGCGAGCTGCGCGCGGTCCAGGAAGCGCCCGGGGTACAGGCTGAGCAACACCGAGGCCGAGGGCTTTTGCTGCTCGCGGAAGAAACCGTTTTGCTGTGGCAGCGCCAGGTGCACGCGTGCGCTCTGCACCGAGGCCAGCGCCTGGATCGAGCGCGTCAGCTCCCCCTCCAGCCCGCGCTGGAAGTTCAGGCGCTCCTGGAACTGGGTGACACCGAAGCGGTTGGTCTCCATCAGCTCGAACCCGGTCACCGATCCCTTGGGCAGGCCCTGCGTGGCCAGGCGCAGGCGCACGTCGTGCACGCGCTCGGCCGGCACGAGGATGGCACCGCCCCCTTCGGTGTACTTGTAAGGCACATTCATCTGCGACAGCTGCGCCACGATGGCGCCGCCGTCCTTGTCGTTCAGGCCGGAGAACAGCACCCGGTAGTCGGGCTGGCGGCTGTAGAAGAATGCGGCCAGCAGCGCCGCGACCAGCAGCGCTGCCACCCCCCCCAGGCGCAGGCGTGCGGCACGGTCGAGCGAGGCCAGCCGCTGAGGCCAGCCAGGGCTGGCGACGGGAGGCGGAGCGACGGGAACTTCGGCAACTGCAGACATCGGGTTTTCCACAAAAAGACGGGCGCCAGGCGAGGCTCTGGCGTGCGGCGATTATGGAATCCGCCCCGTCCGCCGTTCAGCCGATAAAGCGTGGCTTTGGCCATCATTTCCCGCCTCTGCGCGCCCCACGGCGCCCTACGATTGCGCCATTCCTGACATTTCCCGATCCCACCATGGACCTGCGCATCAACAGCACCCAGTTTCCCCTCACCGGCACCCAGGTGGCGCGCCGCGTCACCGCGCCGCAGGAAGGCGTGCGGGAGGCCGGCTTTTCCTCGGCGTTCAAGAACGCGCTGCAGTCCGTGAGCGCAGCGCAGGACCAGGCCAGCGGTCTGCAGCGCGAAGTGCAACTGGAAAACCCCAACGTCAGCATCGAGGAAACCATGGTCGCCATGCAGAAGGCGCAGATCGGCTTCCAGGCCACGCTGCATGTGCGCAACCGCATGGTGCAGGCCTACACCGACATCATGAACATGCAGGTGTAAGGCGCGCATCGACGCGACTTTAGCTCATGATTTAATAGCTGCTAGCGCTTAATGGATAAGCGCTAGAGGCATATTTCGCATATAAAAAAGCCGGCCACCTTGCGGTGCCGGCTTTTTGCGTTGCCCCTGGAGCCCCCCCGCCCGGCGCCACCACGCCGCAGCCAGGGAAGGAAAGCACAACGTCAGTGCATCATCTGCGGCTGCCCGTCGAACAGGTGCTCGAACTGCGCCAGCCAGGGCTCGGCCAGGCAGCGGATCTGGGCATCGTTGCGCAGGATGCGCTGCATGATGCGGGCCTTCTCCTTGCGGTGCTCAGGCGCCAGTTCCTGCTGCTGCGACTGGTAGCGCAACTGCTCGATGAGCACCGCGCAGGTGCCCTCGTAGCGCACCACGCCGTCCCAGTCCTTGAGCTTGGCCGCCTCCAGCATCTTGGCGCTGCTGTCCTCGATGGCCTTGTAGTAGTCAATCAGCATGTCGGGCATTCTTCAGGCCTCCGCCAGCGCGGGCTGCGCCACGTCGTTGGCCGCCTCGGTACTCTTCTTCATCTCTTTCCAGGCCAGCGCGATCGGCTCGATCAGGCGGGCCACCTCCTGCATCTTGGCGTCGTCGTTGCCGGCATTCGCCTCGACAAGTCGGCGCAGCGCGTAGTCGTACACCGCCTCCAGGTTCGCCGCCACCTCGCCGCCGGACTCGCGGTCCAGCGCGGTCATCAGGCCCTCTTCCAGGATACGCACCGCCTTGGAGATGCTGTTGCACTTGGTCAGCACGTCGCTGCGCGCCAGCGCGCCACGGGCGGTGGCCACGGCACTCAGCACGCCATCCAGCAGCAGGCTGACCAGCTGGTGCTGGTCGATCGTGTGCATGCTGGTTTCGACGTTGATCCGCTGGTAGGCGGACGCTGCGCGGGGGTTGAGGGCACTGAACATGGCGGTAATCCTTGAGCTGGCTGCTATTCAATTTATCGGCATCGCGCCGTCAAACTGAAGCGCTTTCAGCCCGAGGACTTGTTCCAGGTGGTGACCTGCTGGGCGATGTAGGCGTTCAACGCATTGAGCGACGCCATCTTCGTGTCCAGCGCCGTGTAGCGTTGCGTCAGGCTCTTTTCCAGGCGGTCGGCGCGGTCGGTGATGCGCTCGATCTCCTTGGCGTTGAGCTTGAGTGCGCTCTCGTACAGCTTGGTCTTGGAGGCAAAGAACCCGTCCGTGTCGAGCAGCTGGGACGTCATGGCCTTGAACTTGCCGGCAAAGCCGTCTTCCACGCGCCCGCCCTCGGGCCCGCGGAAGAACTCCTTCACGGCGTCGGGGTCTTCCATCGCCTTGTTGAATTTCGTGGCGTTGAGCTCCAGAGAGCCGTCCGGCGAAACGTTGCCCAGCCCCAGACCACCCGCGGACACCACGCCGACGGCCGACAGGTTGCGCAACGCACCCGAGCTGTTGACGGACTGCAACGCCATGCGCAGCGTGTTCTGCAGGGCCAGCACGGTGGAGTCCCCCTGGAGCAGGCCGGCGGTCTGCGTCTCTTTGTCGTACTTGGTGCTTTCGTTGAGCGCGCTGTTGACGGCGTTGTACGCGGCAACGAAGGCCTCGATGTTCTTCTTGACCGCCGAAGTGTCCTTCTCCACGGTCAACGTCACGGCCTCCGTGGTGACCTTGTTGGCCGTGAAGGTCACGCCCGCCACGGTGTCGGCGAACGCATTGGTCGCGGAACTGACGGCGATGCCGTTCACCGTGGCGTTGGCATTGCGTGCGTATTCCGTGGTCATTCCAGTGGACAGGCGCGACAGGCCGGCGCCGTCGGCCAGGTTGCCGTCCGCGTCGGCCACGCTCAGTTGGAACCCGGCCGCCTCGCCGGTGGTCTTGCTGCGCAGCAGCAGCCGCTCGCCCGACGCGTCGTTCAACACCGTGGCGGTCACCCCGGCCTTGGACCCGTTGATCTTGCTGGCCACGTCGGCCAGCGTGTCGGTGGCGCTGATCTCGAGGTTGACCGCCTCGCCGCTACCCGCGGTGAATGCCTTGGGATCGCCCGCCCAGGTTCCCGTGGCCAGCGTCAGCGTGCCCGCACCCACCGGCTGCTTGGTGGGCTGCAACGCGGCCGACATGGACGACTGGGCCATCGCCAGGTTCTGCACCTGCACACTGAAGGACGTGACCGCTGCGCCGCCCACCGCGCTGACGGATACCGCGTCGGCATTGGAGGAAGTGGCCTTGACGCCATTCCACCCGGTGACGCTGGTGAGTTTGCTGGCCGCATCCGCCAGCGTGGACACCAGCGACTTGAATTGGCCGAAGGTAGACACCTTGGCACTGGTGAGCGCCGCCTGCTGTTGCAGGCCGTTGGTCTTCGTGATGGGCAGCTTGACGGCATCTACCGACGCCTTGATCAGCCCATTGACGTCCACATTGCCGCCCAGGCCGATACCGATCGAGGAAAAACTTGCCATGACCATCTCCGTATGCATGCAAACCGGCATGCGTGCCGGTAACGCCAGAAATTATCAAGCCGAAGGGCCCTGTGCGTCTCGTTGAATAGGACGGAAGAATCCTGCTAATCCCGCACGTCACGCTCGCCATGCCACCCCACAAGCGGGAAAGCGCGGCCGTGAGAATCTCACTGCCGCGCTCGGGGAGAGATGCGGGAACGAATCCCGCGTCTCACCTGAAGGCTGCCGTATCAGCGCAGCAGGGCCAGCACGCCCTGGGGCAGCTGGTTGGCCTGGGCCACCATGGCGGTGCCGGCCTGCTGCAGGATCTGGGTGCGCGACAGATTGGCCGTTTCGGCCGCGAAGTCGGCGTCCTGGATACGGCCACGCGAGGCGGACATATTTTCGGAAGAAGTCTGCAGATTGTTCACGGCGGTCTCGAAGCGGGACTGCAGGGCACCGAAGCTGGCGCGCTGGCCGTTCACGGCAGCCAGGGCCGAGTCGATGATCTTCAGGGCCTTGGTGGAGCCTTCCACGGTAGAGACATCGATCGTATTGACAGACTTCAATGCAGATGCCTTAGTCGCCAAAGTGGCCACAAATGTAGAGGTGCCGTCCAGCGAGAACCCCTTATCGGAAGTGAACTCCACCGTGCCGCGCGATACACCCGTGCCACCGTTAGCGGCAACAGGTAGCGCCGTGGCTGCAAACTTGAACGAGCCATCGGTCGCTGCCGCAGTGGCGACTGCATCAAGCGAAGCCAAACTCAAGGCGCCACCACCAGTCGCGGGACTGCTATTCGTAATGTCGATATTGGCACCAGACTCGTTGGTAAGAACAATGCCATCCCCGCCAGCATTCACCTTGGCAGTAATACCAGTTTTCGAGGACACATCATTGAACGCCTTGACAGCCTCAGAAAAGTCTTTCGCGTCCTTGGCATTGAATGTGATGGTCGACGCCGTAGTCGTGTCGTCCCCTTTGACCGCCAAGGAGAATGAACCGGCAGTGGTGATCTTGATTTCGGACACGTTGCGTGCCGTAGCCGTCACGCCGGTCTTTGCCGACTGCGCATTTACCGCTGCCGCCACTTTTGCAGCCGTGTCACCCGAATCCACATTGGCGGTTGCAGACTCAAGCCCATTGATTACCACCGTTTGAGCCGTGCCGCTTGTAGCAGCCGTAGCAGTAGCCTGCACAGCAGCAGAAGTATTCAAATTCGCACCATACGTCGTCGTACGGAAGTTGCCGGTGGTGGCCGTGATCGTCTGATTGGCGTTGGCACCCACCTGGAAGGTGGCCGAGCCGAACGAGCCGTCCAGCAGCTTCTGGCCGTTGAACTCGGTGGTCACGGAGATGCGGTCCAGTTCGGACAGCAGCTGGCCCACTTCAGCCTGGATGGCCTTGCGGTCGGAGGCGCTGTTGGTGGCGTTGGCCGACTGCACGGACAGTTCGCGCACACGCTGCAGGATGTCGCCGGACGCCTTCAGTGCGCCTTCAGCCGTCTGGGCCAGCGAGATGCCGTCGTTGGCGTTGCGCACGGCCTGGTTCAGGCCGCGGATCTGGCTGGTGAAGCGCTCGGAGATGGCCAGGCCGGCGGCGTCGTCCTTGGCGCTGTTGATGCGCAGGCCCGACGACAGGCGCTGGATGGAGGTGTTGAGGGAGGCCTGGCTCATGCCCAGGTTGCGCTGGGCGGTCAACGAGGCGACGTTGGTATTGATGGTCGATGCCATTGCAAATCTCCTGAAAGAACTGACTGAATAAGGCGTTACCGCCATCTGGGCCCAGAACCGTCTGGCCTCAGGGTTCACAGGGCCCCCATGGGCGCCTTGTTGAACGGCGGGTCGTCACTTCTTGTTTCAAACGGCCCGTTGAATGTGTTTTCGGGCTGTGGCTGGAAAACTTTAGGGACAAACGCACGGACTGGACGGTTTTTGCGCCACTTATCGCGGCAACGCCCCTACGCCGGCTCTCCACAATCTGCCCATCGTTCCCGCACAGTCCGCCGGAGGGGCCACGCTTAAGCCGGCAGAAATCATCGTTTCCAGCCACGCAGGAGTTCCGCCATGGCAGCTACCATCAATACCAACGTCGCCTCGTTGACCGCCCAGCGCAATCTGGGGGTCAGCCAGGGTTCGCTCAATACCTCCATCCAGCGCCTGTCGTCGGGTCTGCGCATCAACAGCGCCAAGGACGACGCCGCCGGTCTGGCCATCTCCGAGCGCTTCACCAGCCAGATCCGCGGCCTGAACCAGGCGGCACGCAACGCCAATGACGGTATCTCGCTGGCGCAGGTGGCCGAAAGCGCCCTGGCGGGAGCGGGCAACATCCTGCAGCGCGTGCGTGAACTGTCCGTGCAGTCGGCCAACGCCACCAACAGCGCCTCCGACCGCAAGGCCCTGCAGGCCGAAGTGGGCCAGCTGCTGTCCGAGTTGGACCGGCTGGCCGTGACCACCGAGTTCAACGGCCAGAAGCTGCTGGACGGCTCGTTCGGCTCCGCCACCTTCCAGGTGGGCGCGAATGCCAACCAGACCATCACCGCCACCACGGGTAACTTCCGCACCACCACCTACGGCGCGCAGTTGAAGCAGTCCGCCCCAGTGGTTGTCACTGCCACCAATACCCCTACGCCGCTGACCGGCACGTTCGACGTGGCGGGGCTCCAGACCAAGACTATCAACCTCACCGCTACGGACACCCTGGCGACAGCGGCAGCCAAAATCAATGCGGCGTCGGAAGCCACCGGAGTGACGGCGTCCGCACGCAACCAGGTCGAGCTGACGACCTTTGTGGCCGGTGGTTCCTATTCCCTCGCCGTGGTGGGCGACAACGCCACCGCGGCAAACGTCACCTTCAGCGTCAGCACCGCAGGCGCAACCGCGGCAGGCCTGGCCGAGGGCATTAAGGCCTTCAATGACGTGTCCTCCCAGACGGGCATCACCGCCAAGCTGAATGCGGACGGGGACGGCATCATCCTGATCAACGAGTCGGGGGCCGACATCCAGATCCAGAACAATTCCGCGGCCGGCAACACGCTTGCCGTCGGCGCCTACGATGCCGTGACGTCTGCCAGCTCGGGAACCCCAACTTTTGTGGCCGGCGTGGCCGCCGCGCCGGCGGGAGGGTACGCAACGGCCCGCGGTTACCTGGAAATGAACTCCGACAAAGGCTTCTCCATTGGGAACCTGACCGGCACGCCCCCCGTCACGGCAACGCCTTCCACGCTAAACTCCGTCAATACCATTGACGTGTCCACCGTGGACGGCTCCACCAAGGCGCTGAAGATCATCGATTCGGCCCTGGCGGCCGTGAACGGCCAGCGCGCCAGCTTCGGCGCCTTGCAGGCCCGCTTCGAGACGACGATCGCGAACCTGAACACCTCTTCGGAGAACATGTCCGCCTCGCGTGGCCGCATCCAGGACGCCGACTTCGCCGCCGAAACGGCCAACCTGTCGCGCACCCAGATCCTGCAGCAGGCCGGCACCGCCATGGTGGCCCAGGCCAACCAGATCCCGCAGGGCGTGCTGGCCT
Source organism: Diaphorobacter sp. ED-3 (assembly GCF_027625375.1). Lineage (NCBI taxonomy): Bacteria > Pseudomonadati > Pseudomonadota > Betaproteobacteria > Burkholderiales > Comamonadaceae > Diaphorobacter > Diaphorobacter sp. ED-3. The sequence continues at coordinate 3,685,951 of NZ_CP115182.1, forward strand.
TGCTGAAATAAGGCGGTCGGTTACTGCTTCCAAAATAAGAGCTGTCAGCGCCCTGACCGTGGGCACTACAGCTCTTTTTCATAGGAATCACCGACCCTTGACAAGGGAACCCGGTCAAGCCGGCTTCATTTTTCTCGCGACAATCCGATACAAAAGTCATTCCCTTATGCAAGGCTGCGGGGCTCCCATGCCCGCTTTGCCCGTTTAGAACCCCAGCATGCTCGTCATCCTCGGCTACCTCATCACCTTCGGCTGCGTCTTCGGCGTGTTCGTCGCCCATGGCGGCAACGTTCAGGTGCTGCTGACGGCCCTGCCCTTTGAAATGATCACCATCGGCGGGGCCGCGCTGGGCTCATTCATCGTGACCAACCAGCCCAAGGTGCTCAAGGCCACCATGGCCACCCTGCCCCAGGTGTTCAAAGGCAACAAATACACCAAGGCGCGCTACATGGAGCTGATGGCCATGCTCTACGAGATCCTGCAGAAGGCCCGCAAGGAAGGGCTGATGTCGATCGAGCAGGACGTGGAGTCGCCCAAGGAATCAGAGCTGTTCAAGAAATTCCCTACCGTGGGCAGCGACCCGCACGTGATCGAATTCACCACCGACTACCTGCGCATGATGGTCTCGGGCAACCTGAACGCCCACGAGATCGAGGCGCTGATGGACAGCGAGATCGAGACCCACCACGCCGAGGCGCACGCCCCCGTGGCGGCGCTCACGCGACTGGCCGGCGCCCTGCCGGCCTTCGGTATCGTGGCCGCGGTGCTCGGGGTGGTGAACACCATGGGCTCGGTGGGCCAGCCGCCCGCCGTGCTGGGGGGCATGATTGCGTCGGCGCTGGTGGGCACCTTCCTGGGCATTCTGCTGGCCTACGGCGCGGTGGAGCCGCTGGCCGGGCTGCTGGAGCAAAAGGCCGCTGACGCCGCCAAGGAATACGAGTGCATCAAGTCCACCCTGCTGGCCAGCATGCAGGGCTACAACCCCGCCACCTCCATCGAGTTCGGCCGCAAGGTGTTGTTCTCCGGGGACCGCCCGGGCTTCGTCGAGCTGGAAGCCCACGTCAAGGGCAAAAAGTGACGCGCCACGCCTGAACCGCCTTTGCCATGGCCGAAAAGAAGCTCCAGCCCATCATCATCAAGCGCGCCAAGAAGCGCCCCCATGCGCCGCACGGCGGCGCATGGAAGATCGCCTACGCCGACTTCGTGACGGCCATGATGGCCTTCTTCCTGCTGATGTGGCTGCTGGGCTCCACCGCCAAGGGCGAGCTGCAGGGCATTGCGGCCTACTTTTCGTCGCCGCTCAAGGTGGCGATGCAGGGCGGCGACGGGGCGGGCAACAGCTCCAGCGTGATCCCGGGTGGCGGCAACGACTTGTCCAAGGTGCACGGGCAGGTGCGCCGCTCCAATGCCGACAGCTCCACCAACATGCGCTCCAGCGTGGAGGCCTCGCGCGCCGAGCGTGCCCGGCAGGACGCACAGCGCATCAAGGCGCTGCAGACCAAGATCGAGGCAATGATCACCGAGAGCCCTCGCCTGAACGAATACCGTTCGCAGATCCGGCTGGACCTGACGCCCGACGGCCTGCAGATCCAGATCGTGGACGATCAGAACCGTCCGATGTTCGACAGTGGCAGCGCGCTGGTCAAACCCTACATGCGCGACATCCTGCACCAGATTGGTGCAGCTTTGGGCGGGGTAGAAAACCGCATCAGCCTTTCCGGCCACACGGATGCCGTGCCCTATGGCAACGGCGACCGCGGCTACAGCAACTGGGAGCTGTCGGCCGACCGCGCCAACGCCTCGCGTCGCGAACTGGTGGCCGCGGGCATGCCCGACGCCAAGCTGGGCCGCGTGGTGGGCATGGCCGCCAGCGATCTGCTGGAGCCCCAGAACCCCCGCGCCGCCGTGAACCGGCGTATCACCATCACCGTACTCACCCATGAAGCCGAAGAGCGGCTCATGGGTAAAAAGAACATGGTATTTCCGTTACCGTCGCCCGTGGCAGAAAAGCAGGACAATCCAGCTTCCTCATCGCCGAATCAGTAACAACTTGTCACGTTGCTGATGACTTACGACAATAGCCCCATATTCACCGAAAGGGTCCTTTGTGTCCTCCGCCCTTCGCTTTCTGATCGTTGACGACTTTTCCACCATGCGGCGCATCGTCCGCAACTTGCTCAAGGAAAGCGGTTTCGCTGATGCCGACGAGGCCGAAGACGGCGTGGCGGCACTGAACAAGCTGCGCAACGGCAAGTTCGACTTCGTGGTCACCGACATCAACATGCCGAACATGAACGGCTTCCAGTTGCTGGGCGAGATCAAGAAGGACGACAAGCTCAAGCACCTGCCCGTGCTGATGGTGACGGCCGAGGCGCGCAAGGAAGACATCGTCGCCGCCGCCCAGGGCGGCGCCGCCGGCTACATCGTCAAGCCCTTCACCAAGGCCACGCTGGAAGAGAAGGTCAACCTGATCCTCAAGAAAATGGGGCTGTGAGCATGACGGCGGCAGAAAACGGCGCGCCAGCCGACGGGACAGACGACGTCCACCACAAGATAGGCCAGCTCACGCGGCAACTGCATTCCGCCCTGAACGAGCTCGGCTACGCGGACCAGTTGCGCGGCACCATGGGTGAGCTGCCCGATGCGCAAAGCCGCCTGTCCTACATCGCCCGCTTGACAGGCGAGGCGGCCGAGAAGGTGCTGGGCCGGGTGGAGCAGGCCAAGTCGCTGCACGACCACGTGGCCTCGGAAACGCGCCGCGTGGTCACCTCGCTGGTGGCCGACCCCGTGGCCGCGGTGGCCAAGGGCGAGATCTACAACTTCCTGACCGATGTGGAGCGCGCCACGCAGGAGGCCGACAGCCACCTGACCGAGATCATGATGGCGCAGGACTTCCACGATCTCACCGGCCAGGTGATCGCGCGCGTGGTCAACCTGGCGGCGACGATCGAGCAGCAGCTGGTGCAGTTGCTGATCCAGACCGCGCCGCCGCAGGCGCAAACACCCATCGCGCCCGAGCCGCGGCGCGACCAACTGCAGGGGCCCGTGGTCAATCCCGAGTCCGCACCCGACGTGGTGACCAGCCAGTCGCAGGTGGACGACCTGCTGGCCAGTCTGGGGTTCTGACGCGGCCGGGCCCGGGCAGGAGCCCGGTGCATGACATAAAAATCAGCCAAATCAGGCCCTCACGCCCACTGGGCAAGCGCAAACAGCTATTTTTTTAATAGCAAACTAATCGTCAGCGCACCCGCCGCCACCGCCGCGAATAACGCCGGCGCAACCCCTTTATTCGGGCTTTAGCTTTCGCCCCGGCTCCCGACAATGGCGTGACCCAGCAGTCACGCCGCCATGAGCTCGAGCCAAGACAAAAACCTCCCAGCAACCGAGCGCAAGCTCCAGAAAGCGCGCAGCGACGGCCAGGCCGCGCGCTCGCGGGACCTGTCGCACCTGGCCATCCTGGGCATGGGCGCGCTGGCGCTGCTGGTGCTCGCGCCCTGGTTCGTGGAATACCTGCAGCGCGCGATGCGCCAGCAGCTCGCATTCAACGCGGCCACTGTGCAGGCGCCCGGCCACATGCTGGAGCGCCTGCAGACCATGGCGGGCGTGGGCCTGCTGGCCAGCGCCAGCTTCGCCGCGCTCACCGGCGGCGCGGCGCTGCTGAGCGCCGTGGGCGCCGGCGGCTGGGTGTTCAGCTTCAAGCCCATCACGCCGCAGTTCAACCGGCTCAACCCGCTGACCGGCTTCACCAACCTGTTTTCCAAGCAGCAACTCGCCAACGTGAGCAAGATGGTGCTCATGACCGGCATCCTGTCGTTCGTGGCCTGGAACTTCATGGGCCAGAGCATCGAGAAGATGGCCGCGCTGGTGCTGCAGCCTTCGCCCATGTCGCTGCGCCACGTGGGCGACTGGATCGTCTCGGGCACCAGCCTGCTGCTGCTGGTGGTGTTCCTGTTCGCCGTGGTGGACGTGCCGCTGCAGGCGTTCTTCTTCAAGTCGCGCCTGAAGATGTCACACGAGGAAGTCAAGCAGGAGCACAAGGAATCCGACGGCAACCCGCAGCTCAAGGGCCGCCAGCGCCAGCGCGCGCGCGAGATCGCCGACGGCGCCAGCATCACCGCCGTGCCCAAGGCCGACTTCGTGGTCATGAACCCCACGCACTACGCCGTCGCCCTGAAGTACGACGACGCCACCATGGGCGCACCCCAGGTCGTCTCCAAGGGCACCGACCTGCTGGCCTTCAAGATCCGCGAAGTGGCCCAGGCGCATGGCGTGCCCGTGCTGCAGTCGCCCATGCTGGCGCGCGCGCTGTATGCGCACGCCGAGCTGGAGCAACCGATTCCCGCACAGCTGTACACCGCCGTGGCCCAGGTGCTGGCCTACGTGTATCGCCTGAAGGCCGCGCTGCGCGGCGATGGCCGCATGCCCGAGGCCCAGCCCGATCCCTACGTGCCGCCCGAGCTTGACCCCCACAACGCCCACCACACCCTGCGCCCCGCACCCGCCACAGGTAACGCAAGATGACGTCCCCCTCGATCCATTCCGTCCGGCAATGGGCCGGCAACCACGGCCCGGCACTGCAGGGGCTGTCGGCCCCGCTGCTGGTAGTGGCCATCCTGGCGCTGATGGTGCTGCCCGTGCCGCCCTGGATGCTGGACACCTTCTTCACCCTCAACATCGCCGTGGCGCTGATGGTGATGATGGTGGCCGCGTACATGATCAAGCCGCTGGACTTCGCGGCCTTCCCTTCGGTGCTGCTGCTCACCACGCTGATGCGCCTGTCGCTGAACGTGGCGTCCACCCGCGTGGTGCTGCTGGAAGGCCACACCGGCCCGGGCGCGGCAGGCGCGGTGATCGAGGCCTTCGGCCACTTCTTGATCGGCGGCAACTTCGCCGTGGGCCTGATCGTGTTCGCGATCCTGGTGGTGATCAACTTCGTGGTGGTGACCAAGGGCGCGGAGCGCATCGCCGAGGTGTCGGCCCGCTTCACGCTGGACGCCATGCCCGGCAAGCAGATGGCCGTGGACGCCGACCTGAACGCCGGCCTGATCGACGAGAAAGAAGCCAAGCGCCGCCGCGCCGAGGTGCAGGAAGAAGCCAACTTCTTCGGCTCCATGGACGGCGCGAGCAAGTTCGTGCGCGGCGATGCCGTCGCCGGCATCCTGATCCTGATCATCAACATCGTGGGCGGCTTCGCCATCGGCATGCTGCAGCATGGCCTGTCGGCCAACGATGCCGCCAACAGTTACATCCTGCTGGCCGTGGGCGATGCGCTGGTAGCCCAGATTCCCGGCCTGCTGATTTCCGTCGCAGCCGCGATGGTGATCTCGCGCGTGGGCAAGGACTCCGACATGGGCCAGCAGATCGTGCAGCAGTTGCTCATGTCGCCACGCGTGCTGGGCGTGACCGCGGGCGTGCTGATCCTGCTGGGCCTCATCCCCGGCATGCCGCACACCGTGTTCCTGGTCATGGGCAGCCTCCTCGGCTACGGCGCCTGGATGCTGCTGCAGCGCCAGCGCCGCCCCGCCCCGGTGGAAGAAGCCCCCGCGCCCGTGAGCGACGGCGAGGCCAGCTGGGACGACCTGCAGCCCGTGGACCTGCTGGGCCTGGAGCTGGGCTACCGCCTGATCGCCTTGGTGGACAAGAGCCGCCAGGGCGACCTGCTCACGCGCATCAAGGGCGTGCGCCGCAAGTTTGCGCAGGAGGTGGGCTTCCTGCCGCCAGCCGTGCATGTGCGCGACAACCTGGAGCTCAAGCCCAGCGCCTACCGCATCACGCTGCGCGGTGTGGTGGTGGGCGAAGGCGAGGCATTCCCCGGCATGTACCTGGCCATCAACCCCGGCGGCATCTCCACGCCGCTGATCGGCACTCCCACCACCGACCCCGCCTTCGGCCTGCCCGCGCACTGGATCGACGCCGCGCAGAAGGAAGCGGCACAAATGGCGGGCTTTACCGTGGTTGATTCGGAAACCGTGATGGCGACCCATTTGTCACACTTGATGCAAGTGCACGCCGCCAAGCTCCTGAGCCGCACCGAGACGCAGCAGCTCGTGGAGCATGTGACCCGGCTGGCACCCAAACTCATCGAAGAAGTCGTGCCCAAGATGGTGTCCATCACAACATTCCAGAAAGTGCTGCAGCTGTTGCTGGAGGAGTCCGTGCACATCCGCGACATCCGCACCATCATCGAGACGCTGGCGGAACACGCCGGCAGCACGCAAGACCCCGTGGAACTGGCGCGCCGCGTGCGCATCGCCCTGTCCCCCGCCATCGTGCAGCAGATCTACGGCCCCACGCGCGAGCTCAGCGTCATCGCCATCGAGCCCGGGCTGGAGCGCCTGCTGATGCAGGCCCTGGGCAATGCCAGCGGCCCGGCGCTGGACCCCGGCGTGGCCGACCTGCTCACCCACAAGGCCGCCGAAGTCGCCCTGCAGCAGGAAGAGCTGGGCATGCCCGCCTGCCTGCTGGTGCCCGACCAGATCCGCAACGCCATCGCCCGCCTGGTGCGGCGCGTGGCTCCCCGCTTGCAGGTGCTCGCCCACAGCGAGATTCCTGAGACCCACACCATCCGCATCGGCCCGATCCTCAAAGGTGCATCCGCATGAACATCAAACGCTTTACCGCTCCCACCGCACGGGAGGCCCTGGCCAAGGCGCGCATGGCCTTCGGTGACGGCACGCTGATCCTGTCCAACCGCCCCACGGCGGGCGGCGTCGAGGTGGTGGCCACGGCCGAGGACGCGCTGTCGTCCCTGCACGGCGGTGCCGAGCCGGCACCCAACCGTCTGCAGGAGCGCGCCGACGACCTGGCCGCGAGCCAGCCGGTGCGCATGTCCCAGACGCAGCCCCATGCAGCCCCTGTCCCGCAGCCCGCACGCCAGCCGGCGCCCGCGGCACGCAGCACCGTGGCGCACGACACCGAGCAACTGGCCATGAGCACGCTGTCGTTCCAGGACTATGTGCGCGAGCGCATGCTGCGCCGCCGCCACGAGGCCCTGAACGGCACGAGCGCCCCCGCGCCGCTGAACGAGCGCGCCGCGCTGGAGCGCGGCCTGCCCGAGCCACGCTTCGAACCCCGCGCCGAGCGCCTGCCCGAGCCACCCGCGCCACAGCCCGCGAATGCCCCGGTGGCACGCCACAACCCATTGCGGCCCATGCATGCCGCCCTGGGCGCCGAGCAGCTCACGCCGCGCCGCGCCGAGGCGCCCGCCACAGCCGCGCCCACGCTGGCGGCCGGCCTGGGACAGCAGAACCTCATGAAGGAACTGCAGTCCATGAAGGAGCTGATCGAGGACCGCTTCAACACCCTGGCCTGGCTGGGCCAGGCCCGCCAGAACCCGATCCAGTCCACGCTGATGCTCAAGCTCATCCGTGCGGGCTATTCGCCCGCCCTCTCGCGCGCGGTGCTGGAACACCTGCCCGAGCATCTGGGCGCCCAGGACGCCGTGCGCTGGCTCATGGAAGTGCTGGAGCGCAACCTGCGCACCGACGCGCAGACGCTGCCGCTGTACGAGGAAGGCGGCATCTTCGCCATGGTGGGCGCCACCGGCGTGGGCAAGACCACCACCACCGCCAAGCTGGCCGCCTTGTGCGCGCGCATCCACGGCCCCGCCAGCGTGGGCCTGATCACGCTGGACACCTACCGCGTGGGCGCGCACGAGCAACTGCGCTCCTACGGCCGCATGCTGGGCGTGGTGGCGCACCTGGCGCACGACCGCGCGGCGCTGCAGGACCTGCTGGGCCTGCTGTCGTCCAAGAAGATGGTGCTCATCGACACCACGGGCGTGGCCCCGCGCGACCCGCGCAAGCGCGACCTGCTGGACGTGCTGGCGCTGCCCGGTGTCAAGCGCCTGCTGGTGCTCAACGCCAGCAGCCACGGCGATACGCTGGACGACGTGCTCACCGGCTTCAAGACCACCGGCTCGCAGCAGGCCATCCTGTCCAAGGTGGACGAGGCCGTGAAGCTGGGCCCCGCCATCGATGCGCTGATCCGCCACCAGATGGTGCTGCGCGGCGTGACCAACGGCCAGCGCGTGCCCGAGGACTGGGAAGCGGCCGACGCCCGCAAGCTGGTGAGCGCCTCCATGCGCACGAGCGTGAAGTCGGCCTTCGACCCCAAGGCCGCCGAGTTGAACTTCTTCTTCTCGCACGCCACGGAAACGGCCGATGAGCGGGGGATGGCCGATGTTGCTTGATACCGCTTTGCACCAGGCCGCGGGCCTACACAGCTACACCCCCCAGCAGGACCTGCGCCTGCTGGCCGTGCTGAGCCAGCCGGGCAACGGCCCGTGGCTGGAAATGCTGTGGCAGCTGTGCTCCAGCCTGCAGCGCCTGGGCTACCCCGTCGTGGTGCTGGACGGCACGGCGCTCGAGAGCCCGCACATGCCCGGCCTGGACCAGCTGCTGCACCCGGCTCCCTGGAACGGCGCGCAGACGCTGGCCTCCGCCACCGGCGCGTCGCTGGCCGTGGTGCCCGCGGCCCGCGGGCTGGCCCGCCTCGCGCAGCAGTCCGAACACCATGGCGCCGCCGTGCTGCAGCGCCTGCAGCCCTTGTTTCGCGCCTACGCGCTGGTGGTGCTGCATGCGCCGCCCGAGCAACTGGCGCCGCTGCTGCGCGGCAGCGCCAGCGTACCGCTGATCATGACCGGCCCCGGCGCGCAAGGCATGGTGCGCAGCTACCGCCAGCTCAAGCACATGGCGCTGCACGCCGGCGTGCGCTGCACGGTGGCGTCCATCCTCGCGCCGCAGGAGCCTGTGCAGCACCGCCAGACCGCCGAGGCGCTGGACACGCTGCAGCGCAGCGCGCGCACCCACCTGGGCCTGCAGGTCCACACCACCACCGTGGCCGCCGCACGCGCGCAGGACATCCAGCGGCTGGCCTTGCAACTGCTGGAAAACGCATGCACCATTGACGCTGCCATGCCCCTGCTGCCCCCGCACAGCCTGTGCGCCTCCCTCTCGCCCCTGGACCGGAGCCACTGACCCGATGTACACCGCGAAAGGCCAGCTCGACCGGGACGCGCTGTTCCACCAGCACGTGCCCCTGGTGCGGCGCATCGCCCACCACATGATCGCCAAGCTCCCGCCCAACGTGGAGCTGGACGACCTGATCCAGGTCGGCATGATCGGTCTGAACGACGCGCTCTCGCGCTACGAAGTCGCGCAGGGCGTGCAGTTCGAGACCTTTGCCAGCCAGCGCATCCGCGGCGCCATGCTCGACGAGCTGCGCGAGGGCGACTGGATGAGCCGCAGCTCGCGCAAGAGCCAGAAGGACATCGAGCATGCCCTGCACCGCGTGGAGCAGCGCCTGGGCCGCAGCCCCATCGAGTCCGAGATCGCCGCCGAACTGGGCATGAGCCTGGAGGACTACCAGGCCCTGCTGAGCAAGGTGCGCGGCACGCAGCTGGTGTACCTGGAAGACTTTCACCACGATGACGAGGACGAGGGCTTCCTGGACCGCCACGTGGCCGACGAGGGCGCCGATCCCATGGCCGTGCTGCGCGACCAGCGCCTGCGCGCCTCGCTGGTCGAGGCCATCAAGGCCCTGCCCGAGCGCGAGCAGTACATCATGGGCATGTACTACGAGCACGACATGAACCTGAAGGAAATCGCCGCCGTCCTGGGCGTGACCGAATCGCGCGTGTGCCAGCTGCACAGCCAGGCGATTGCGCGGTTGCGGACGAAGATGCGGGGGCACTGATTTTTTGGATGAAATAGCTGTTTTGCGCTTGCTGGACAAGCGCGGGCAGCTATTTTTTTGAGCTTGTGGTGCGGCTTTTCATGGCGCGGGCCGGGATATGCGCTCGCCGGGGCGGATCCCGGGCAACAACATCAAACCCCCAGAGCCAATCAAAAAAGATAGCTGCCAGCGCTTATCCCATAAGCCCCAGCCAGCAATTCGGGCTAAAAGTCACCCCGGTGCCCGATAAATCCGCGCCCCCGCGGCGCCGGACGAAGGCCCATAAGTCACCCCCTCCACCGGCGGCAGCAGCGACGCCACCTGTCGCTCGGTCAGCGCCATCACCCGCGCCAGTTGGTCGCGCACCAGCGTCAATTGCCGGCCGATGGTCTGCACGCGTTGCGCGGCGGCGGGCTCCAGCGCGCCCGCCACAGGCGCCAGCGCCTGGGCCAGCGCCATGGCAGCGCCGCGCAGCTGCACCGCAGTGTCTTCAAAAGTCTGGGGGTTGGAAGCAAGAAGCGCAGCCTGCATGTCCTGCAGCTGCGCTTCGATGGAGGTGAGGGTGTCGTCGAGTGACATGGGGTGCAAGTCTAGAGCCTGTCACCCCGGCGGGCCAGCCGGGCCCAGGAGGGCGGGTCAGCCCCGCGAGTGGGACAGGGTTTCGTAGGCGCTGGACAGCAGCTTGTCGGCCACGGCTTCGGCGTCCACGCGGAAGGTGCCTTTTTCGATGGCGGCCTTGATCGCTTTGACCTTGGCGGTGTCGAAGTCGGCCGTGGACTTGGTGGCGTCCACCCCGCGGGCGGCGGCCGACAGCGTGACGGGCACGCCTGCGGCGGCGCGCGTCGCGCCCTGGGCCGCTTCTTCAGCGGCCGGCGCAGGTGCGGCGGCCTTGGCCTGCTGCTTGTTGGCAGCGGCCTTTGACAGCGCAGTCGCAGTATCCGGGTTGTGTCCAATCTTCATCGCACTCTCCACCACCCCTGTGAGATGTGGGGCCAGTAGCCATGTTTTCGGCCGGCAGGGAGCAGACTTTAGCGCTTTGTGGTGCTTCGCGGCTCACAAAGTGGCCTCTATTGTCCCATCCTCAAGCACAGTACCCCCAATAATGCGCCCATTAGCCATGCGAACGCGCACATTCTGTCCTTGAGCGCCCGCGCTCATGGCCTGGCCCGAGGAGGTGACCGCATAACCCGGCCCCTGCACCACCACGCGCACCGCAGAGCCAGCCTTGAACAGGTCGGGGGCGCGCACCATGTTCTGGCGCAGCGCCTGGCCGGCGGACAGCGGACGGGTGGCGGTCTGCCCCACCCAGTCCTTGCGGTTGGCCACGATGGCCGCGGGTTCTGCGGCCCAGTCCACCTCGGCCTCGATGGCATCTTGCTCGCTCAGTACTGCGCCGGTGCCCACATTGCCGGCCAGCACCCAAGCGGGGCCGAAAGCCTTGACCGTGATGGGCAGGAACACGTTCCAGCGGGTGGGGCCGTCCACGCAGCGCAGGCCCAGGCGGGTGCGCCCCCACAGGCGGGCACCAGCGGGCAGATAGGGTTCCACGCGCGCGCAGGGCGCCAGGCGCAGGCGCGAATCCAGCGTGCCCACACTGACTTCCATGCGCAGCGGCAGCCCCCCAGCCTGCGCCTGGGCCAGCGCATCGTCCAGCCAGTGCTGGGTGATCGAGCCCAGCTCGGCGGTCTGATCGCCTCCCTGCTGGGCATGGGCGGGCAGCGCCAGGGCAGAGCCCAGCGCCAGCGCGCCGCCCATCAGGAAGCGAAGGCAGGCAAGGCGGGATGAGCGCAGGATAGGAAGCGGCATGACGGGACTCCAACGGGTCTGACGGCGGTCCGGCACAACGGGCCCCGGACGCCTTTTCACACCTGCCACTGTAGGCCGGCCACCGCATGCGCCAAGCGCGGAACAACGGGCCAATCCCAGCGCTCTTCGCGCTTTAGAAAAACGGGGCGATTTCCATAATCGACGCACGCCACAAGCCCCCTGGGCCATGGCGGCCGAACCCCTTTTTTTACACGCCGAGGCCCACATGCTCGACAAGATGACCAACCGCCTGGACTTTCACGGAAGCGCCTTGCTGCTGCGCTCGGAGCGCCAGCGTGCCATCGCGAGCAACATCGCCAACGCGGACACGCCCGGCTACGTGGCGCGCGACTTCAAGTTTGCCGATGCCATGCGTGCCGTGAACGAAGCCCAGGCCCCCAGCCCCCTGCGCAGCCAGAGCGTGAGCGACCCGCGCCACATCCCGCTGCCGGCAGCCGCCAGTGGCAGCTCGGACAGCACGCTGGGCTATGCCCTGCAGACCCAGCCGAGCCTGGACAACAACACCGTGGACATGGACCGCGAGCGCGCCGCGTTCGTGGACAACGCCGTGCGCTACGAGGCCACGCTGCGCTTCATCAATGGCCAGTCCAAGACCATGCTCAGCGCCATCCAGGGCCAGTAATCCCGAAAGAGAGCACCCGCCAATGTCCATGTTCTCCATCTTCAACGTCTCGGGCAGCGCCATCAGCGCACAGTCGCAGCGGCTGAACGTCGTGGCCAGCAACCTGGCCAACGTGGACGCCGTGGCCGGCCCCGACGGCCAGGCGTACAAGGCGCGCCAGGTGGTCTTCCAGACCGCGCCCATGGGACCCGAGAGCGCCGCGGGCGTGCGCGTGTCGTCCATCCAGGAGAGCGACCAGCCCGGCCGCCGCGTGCACGACCCGGCCAACCCCATGGCCGACGCCGAGGGCTACGTGACCCACTCCAACGTGAACGCCGTGGAGGAGATGGTCAACATGATCTCGGCCTCGCGCTCGTACCAGAACAACGTGGAGGTCATGAACACGGCCAAGACGCTGCTGCTCAAGACCCTGCAGATGGGCCAGTAAACCGCCCTCCGAAAGCACGCCATGATCCTCAACCCCATCGGCACCACCGCCACGACCAACACCGGCGCTTCGGCCAACGCGACCAACGACCCCGCGGCCATGCAAGACCGCTTCCTCAAGCTGCTGGTCGCGCAGTTGAACAACCAGGACCCCATGAACCCCCTGGACAACGCGCAGATGACCACGCAGATGGCGCAGATCAACACCGTCACCGGCATCCAGACGCTCAACCTCACCATGCAAACCATGGCCGAGGAGTTCTCGACCATGCAGCAGATCCAGGGCATCTCGCTCATCGGCCGCTCGGTGCTGACCGAGGGCGACCGCCTGAGCGTCAGCGACGGCAAGGGCAAGGGCTACTTCAACCTGGACAACACCGCCACCGACGTGCAGGTGGACATCGTCACGCCCGGCGGCGTGGTGGTGGACACCGTGGACCTCGGCGCACAGGACAAGGGCCGCCGCTCTTTCGAGTGGGACGCTGCCGGCTCCAGCGGCAACGCCGCCGACCTGCGGTTCCGCGTGCGGGCCACGTCGGGCGAGACGGCGGTCACCGCGACGGGGCTGTCCGAGGCGCAGGTGGTCGCCACGGGCTCCAACGCCGGTGCGCTGACGCTCACGCTGGACAACGGCGACATCGTCAACTACTTCCGCATTCACAGCGTGCTCTGAGAGCCGCGCTTTCCTTCAGGAGAACACCATGGGTTTCCAGCAAGGCCTCTCGGGCCTGAACGCGTCGGCCAAGAACCTCGATGTGATCGGCCACAACATCGCCAACTCCAACACCACGGGCTTCAAGGCCTCGCGCACCGAATTCGCGGCCATGATCGCCTCGGCCATCGGCGCGGCCAGCGGCACCAACTCCGGCATTGGCGTGGAGGTCTCGGCCATCGCACAGCAGTTCAACCAAGGCAACCTCACCGTCACAGGCAACAGCCTGGACGTGGCCATCAACGGCAACGGCTTTTTCACGCTGCAGATGCCGGATGGCTCGCGTGCCTACACGCGCGCCGGCAACTTCAAGCTGGACAACGTGGGCAACGTGGTCACCAATGACGGCGCCCAGGTCATGGGCTACCCCATCGACCCCGTGACCGGCCTGCGCACCTCCAGCACGGCCGTGCCGCTGACCTTCCCCACCACGGCGCCCATCCCGGCCCGGCAGACCACGGCCATCAAGACGGCCTTCAACCTCGATGCCCGCACGCCCAATGCCAAGGGCGATTCCAGCGCTACGCCGCCCGTGCCCGAAACGCCGCGCACCACCTACGGCACCTCGCTGAACGTATACGACAGCCAAGGCGTGGCCACACCTCTGAGCTTCTACTTCGAAAAGAACGGCGCCAACACCTGGGACATCTACAACCAGCTGAACGACCTGACCACCACACCGCCAACCATCCCACCCGTCGCCGGTCGTGTGATTTTCGACAAAGCGGGAGCGATTACGGCGAGCCTTGAGCCGAGCGACCCGACTAAGAATGGCGGGACAGCCAAGACAGACTACCCTACTTCATTCAAGTTTCATTTCTACGGCCCCGATGCTCAAGGCGTTTACGCCATCCGCGAGGCTACGGTGAGTGCGAGTAGTCCGGACGCCGCCTGGGACTTCTCCTACTCTGACAGCCCCACCAATAGCGTGGTTGCCTCTGCCCGTCTCCGGGAGGACCTGATTACTCGTGACGCAACCACCGGTAACTGGACACTCCCTGCGCCCGTTCCAGCGTCGCGCGGAACAGCAACCGTCACACCCGCAGACCTCAAGACGGCTCCAGCAGCAGCCAAGCAGTCGTTCGAGCTGGCACTCATGGTCAACCCTAGTCCCGCCAACCCCAACAGCCCCACCGCACCGGGCAGCAACCCCGCGCCAAGCGAGTTCCCTGTCACGCTGGACTTGAACAATGTCACCCAGTTCGGCACCAAGTTCGCCGTTTCCGAGCTCTCACAGGACGGCTACACCTCAGGCGAGCTCACGGGCATCAATGTCGAGAACAACGGCATGATCATGACCCGCTATTCCAACGGCGTCACGCGCGCCGAGGGCCAGGTCGCGCTGGCGAGCTTTCGCAACACGCAGGGCCTGGCGGCCGTGGGCGGCAACAACTGGGTGGAGACCTACGAATCGGGCCAGCCCGTGCTGGGTGCGCCCACGGATGGCAACTTCGGCGCGCTGCGCGCCGGCGCCCTGGAAGACTCCAACGTGGACCTGACGGCCGAGCTGGTCAACATGATGACCGCCCAGCGCGCCTACCAGGCCAACGCCCAGACCATCAAGACGCAGGACCAGGTGATGTCCACCCTCGTCAACCTGCGCTGATAACCCACTGACGCCGAGGCCACGCCATGGACCGCATCATCTACACCTCCATGACCGGCGCGAATGCCGCCGCGCACCGGCAGGCGGTGCTGGCCAACAACCTGGCCAACGCCTCCACCACCGGCTTTCGCGCCGAGATGTCCAACTTCCGCTCGGTGCCGCTGCAAGGCGGCGGCTCCACGACGCGCGTGTTCGCGCTGGAGGCCACCTCGGGCCATGTGGACACACCCGGCCCCGCGCAGACCACGGGCCGTCCGCTGGACGCCATGGCCGTGGGCAATGCCTGGTTCGCCGTGCAGGGGCTGGACGGCGTGGAAACCTACACGCGCGCCGGGTCCTTTCAGGTCACTGCCGCCGGACAGCTGGTCACCAGCACCGGCATGGCCGTGCTCTCGGACGGCGGCGCACCCATCGACGTGCCCCCTAATGCCGAAGTGACGCTGGGCGCCGACGGCACCATCACCGCCCGCCTGGCGGGCGAAGTACCCCAGCCCGTGGCCCGCCTGAAACTGGCCACGCCCGCGGCGGACAACCCGCTCACGCGCGGCGACGACGGGCTGTTCCGCACGGCCGGCGGCGACCCGCTGCCCGCCGACCCCAACGCGCGCCTGCGCTCGGGCGTGCTGGAGGGATCCAACGTGAACCCGGTGGAATGCATGGTCGGCATGATCGCCGCCGCCCGCCAGTTCGAACAACAAATGCGCCTGCTGCAGACCGCCGAGAGCGACGACAAGAGCGCAGGCCAGCTGCTGAGCCTCAACGGCTAACCCTGAAGGACTACCGCCATGATGAATTCGCTGTGGATCGCCAAGACCGGCATGACCGCCCAGCAGACCCAGCTGGATGTGATCTCGCACAACCTCGCCAACGTGTCCACCACGGGCTTCAAGCGCAACAACGCGGTGTTCGAGGACCTGATCTACCAAAACCTGCGCCAGGTCGGCAGCCAGACCACCGAGGAGAACCAGTTGCCCACGGGCCTGCACCTGGGCCTGGGCGTGAACGTGGTCGCCACCAGCCGCAACTTCACGCAGGGCAGCCTGCAGCAGTCGGGCAACAGCCTGGACGTGGCCATCGACGGCAACGGCTTCTTCGAGGTCCAGTTGCCCGACGGCACCACCGGCTACACGCGCGACGGCGCGTTCAAGCTCGACTCGCAGGGCCGCGTGGTCACCTCCAGCGGTCTGCCCGTGGCGCCCGGCATCACCGTGCCGGCGGACGCCAAGAGCATCAGCATCAGCGAGCGCGGCATGGTGAGCGTGACCGTGGCGGGCAACCCCAACCCCCAGCAGATCGGCCAGCTGGGCATGTCCAGCTTCATCAACTCCGCAGGCCTGGAGCCTGTGGGCCAGAACCTGTACCGCGAGTCCGCCGCCTCCGGCGCGCCGCAGCAGGCCGAGCCGGGCACCAACGGCCTGGGCATCATCAAGCAGGGCTTCCTGGAGAACTCCAACGTCAACGTGGTGGAGGAACTGGTCACCATGATCCAGACCCAGCGCGCCTACGAGATGAATTCCAAGGCTATCCAGACGTCCGACCAGATGCTGGCCAAGCTGTCGCAGCTGTGAGCCGCACGACAAGGAACCCTGCCATGACCACCTCCCTCCTGCGCCTTCTGGCAGCGGCCACCGCTGCCGCGCTCGCCGCTGGCTGCGCCAGCATCAACCCTCCCCCGCCGGTGGACGTGCTGCCCACCACGCCGCCCCCGATGGCCGCCCTGCCGCGGCCCGCCGGCCCAGCCTCGGGAAGCCTGTTCCATGCCGCCAGCTACCGGCCTGCTTTCGAGGATCAACGCGCGCGCCTGGTGGGCGACATGGTCACCATCGAGATCCTGGAGAGCATCGACGCCAAGCAGGACACCAAGTCCAACGTCAACCGCAACGGCGACACCAAGGGCAGCATCACGGCGCTGCCGCTGCTGGCCCCCTCCACGGTGGGCAAGCTGGCCGCGCGATCGGGCCTGGGCGCGGGCTACGAGAACACCTTCAACGGCAGCGGCAACACCGCCAGCAAGAACGAGTTCAAGAGCAACATCACCACCCTCGTCACCGAAGTGCTGCCCAACGGGCACCTGGTCATCACCGGCGAGAAGCAGGTGGGCGTGAACCGCAGCGTGGATGTGCTGCGCTTCTCGGGCATCGTCGATCCCCGCCACCTGCGCCGCGGCCAGCCGGGCCATCCGGGCAGCGTGATCGACTCGCGCTACGTGGCCAATGTGCGCGTGATCTCGCGCGGCCTGGGCGAGCAGGCCGAGGCCCAGGCCATGGGCTGGCTGGCGCGCGCGTTCAACACCATCAGCCCGTTCTAAATGACGCTGCAACGCTTGTGGGCAGGTGCCCTGCGCGCGGCCGCGCTGGTGGCGGCACTGGCCTGCGCTCCGGCAGGCGCGCAGGACTTCCGCGACCCGGTGGACCAGCCCTTCACCGTGTGGCCCAACATCCCGGTGATCCGCGCCTCCGACCTCGGCGACTACGGCCAGGACCGCCAGATCATTGCCGACCTGCATGCCGACAAGGCCGACCCCGCCAAGGTGGCCGCCGCGCTGCAGGCGGTGGACGGCCTGCAGGCCCACCACGAGCGCGCGGCCCTGGCCGAGCTGGGGCGCAGCCTCAACGTACAGCTGATCGCCGAGCTGGACCGGCAGGCGCGGCGCATCAACACGCGCAACCCCAAACTGCGCTTCGACTTCGCCGACATCACCCCCGAGCAGCTGCAGCGCCCCTCCGCACGGGACGACCTTCCCAGCCGCGTGGGCCGCATCACGCTGGCCGCCTACATCACCTACACGCGGCTGGACGGCGCGCTGGTGCAGGCCACGGCCACGCTGGTCAAGCTGCGCAGCGGTGCGTCGCAGAGCTTCACCGCCACGGCGCCCGCGCCGCTATTGGCCGAGGCGCTGGCGCGCGACCTGTTCGACTACTTCCAGGGCACGCGCTTCACGGCCCACCAGAACCCGCTGGGCAGCGCGCAGTGGCTCACGGCCGCGCCGGGCCATGCCGACCGGCTGGTGTCGCGCGACGCGGCCTTGCGCTACTGCCAGTCGCAGAACGCCGCGCTGCCCACGGCGGCAGAACTGGAAACCGCCGAGGCCGCGGGCTTCTACGGCGGCGGCGTGGCCCTGCAGCCGGCCGGCGTGTACCACGTGCAGGCGGGCCTGTACGACACGGCGCTTGCGCACGACGGCGCGGGCCGCGCGCGGCCCAACCACCTGGCCAGCGTGCCCAACGGCTACTACTACTGCATCCGCCATGCCGCAGCGCCCGCCAGGGCCGCGCGCACGCGCAAGTAAACTATTACTTTTATAGCTACTAGCGCTTGATGGTAAAGCGCTGGAGGCCAATTTTGCTATCAGCGCTGCGCCACCGGCAAGCCACGCCGCACCCGCCGCCCCAGCGCCGATAAACGCCCCAAAAGCCCCCGCTTTTCCGCGCATTGCCCAAAGGCCCGGCTGCCCACAATCGGGGGCATGAAAGCCTTGCCCTACTCCCGCATCGTCCATTGCCTGGTGGCCCTGGCCACCGCCCTGGGCCTGGCCGCGCCCGCGCAGGCCGTGCGCCTGAAGGAAATCGCGGCCGTGCAGGGCGTGCGCAGCAACCAGTTGTCCGGCTACGGCCTGGTGGTGGGCCTGGACGGCACGGGCGACCAGTCCACGCAGATGCCGTTCACCGCGCAGGCCATGTCCAACTACCTGCAGCAGGCGGGCATCAGCCTGCCGCCGGGCACCACGGCGCCACAGCTCAAGAACGTGGCCACGGTGGTGATCACGGCGCAGTTGCCCGCCTTCGCCCAGCCGGGGCAGATGATCGACGTGGCGGTGTCCTCCATCGGCAACGCCAAGTCGCTCAAGGGCGGCACGCTGATCGCCACGCCGCTGCGCGGCGCGGACGGCGAGATCTACGCCCTGGCGCAGGGCAACGTGGTGGTGGGCGGGGCGGGCGCATCGGCCGGCGGCAGCAAGGTGCAGATCAACCACCTGAGCGCCGGACGCATCCCCGATGGCGCCCAGGTCGAGCGCGCCGTGCCCACGCCGCTGCACGACAGCGACACCATCACCCTGGGCCTGAATGCCTCGGACTTCCAGGCCGCGCGCAAGGTGGCGCTGGCCATCAACGCCCGCTCGGGCCCGGATACCGCCGTGGCGCTGGACGGGCGCACCGTGCAGGTGCGCGCGCCGCAGGACCCCGGCGCGCGGGTGAATTTCATCGCCGAGCTGGAGGAGCTGCAACTGCCCGACTCCACGCCCGCGGCCAAGGTGGTCATCAACGCGCGCACCGGCTCCATCGTGCTCAACCAGGCGGTGACGCTGGGCCCCTGCGCCATCGCGCACGGCAACCTGTCCATCACCATCAGCACCACGCCAGTCATCAGCCAGCCCAGCCCGCTGTCGCGCGGCGTGACCGTGGTGGCGCAAAAGAGCGACATCGCCATCCAGCAGGACGGCGGCAAGGTGATGCAGGTGCCCGCCTCGCCGCAGCTGGCCGACGTGGTGCGCGCGCTCAACACGCTGGGCGCCACACCGCAGGACCTGCTGGCCATCCTGCAGGCCATCAAGGCCGCAGGCGCTCTCAACGCCGAGCTGGAGGTGATCTGATGCCGCTCCTGCGCGTCCTTCCCCGCGGCGGCGCCGCTTCCATTCAAGGTCCATGCCGCGTGCGGCGCGACGGGAGGTGGACATGAGCCTTTCGCTCCCCAATGCAGGCACACCGTCCGCACGCCAGGCGCTGGCCGTGGACGGCCGCGCACTCAACAGCCTCAAGGCGCAAGCCAGCCAGGGCGACGCCCAGGCCACCCAGGACGCCACGCTGGAGGCGGCCAAGCAGCTCGAATCCCTGTTCATGCGCGAGCTCATCAAGAGCATGCGCGAGGCCACGATGAAGTCCGGCCTGCTGGAGGGCGCCGAGGGCAACCTGGCCAGCGACCTGTTCGACCAGCAGCTGTCGGTGCAGATGGCGGGTCAGCCCGGTGGGCTGGCCGAGGCCATCCAGCGCCAGCTCTCGCGCCAGTTGGGCGGCGACGGCCAGACCACGCTGGTGCCGGGCTCCACGCTGAGCATGGACGTCGCGCTGCGCAAGGCTGCGCCTGCCGACAATCCGCGCGCGGCGTCGCCCAAGGGGCGTGACGACTTCGTGCAGCACCACCGCGCCGCGGCCGAGCGCGTGGCGCGCAGCAGCGGCATCCCCGCCAGCTTCATGCTGGGCCAGGCCGGGCACGAGACAGGCTGGGGCAAGGGCGAGATCCGTCACAAGGACGGCAGCAACTCCTTCAACCTGTTCGGCATCAAGGCCGGCAAGGGCTGGACCGGCAAGGTGGCCGAGGTGACCACCACCGAATACATCAACGGCGCGCCGCGCAAGGTGGTCGCCAAGTTCCGCGCCTACGACTCGTTCGAGGAGTCGTTCCGCGACTACGCACGCCTGATCAACGACAACCCGCGCTACGAGAAGGCGCGCGAGAAGACCCATTCCGCCGTCGCCTACGCCACGGAGCTGCAGAAGGCCGGCTACGCCACCGATCCGCAATACGCCGCCAAGCTCAGCCGCGCCATCCAGAGCACGCTGGGCGTGGCGCGCACCCCCAGCGCGCCCGTGCTGGCCCAGGCATCCGGCACGCAGGCCTGAACCCATAAGAACCAACGCACTGAACCATGAGTCTTCTGAACGTCGGCGCCCGCGCCCTCCTCTCCAACCAGGTCGCCTTGCAGACCACCGGGCACAACATCGCCAACGTCAGCACGGCCGGATATTCGCGCCAGAACGTGGCGATGGAGACCGTGCAGGGCCAGTTCACCGGCTCAGGCTACATCGGCAACGGCGTGCAGGTGGCCACCATCCTGCGCAACCACAGCGAGCTGCTGACGCGCCAGGCCGCGGCCGCCCAGGCGGTACAGGCGGGCGACACGGTGCGCGCCGAGCGCCTGGGGCAGCTGCAGGACGTATTCCAGGGGGGCACCAGCGGCCTGGGGGCAGCCATCACCGACATGCTGAACTCGCTGGCCGATGTGGTGGCGTCGCCCACCGACATCACGGCACGCACCGTCACGCTCACCCGCATGGACGAGATGGCCGCTCGCATGCGCAGCAGCGCGGAGCAGCTGCACGAAATCGCCTATTCGGTCAATGAACAGTTGCAGAACGACGCCACGCGCATCAACTCGCTGGCCAAGAGCATCGCCGACGTGAACGAGCAGATCGCCCGCGTCAAGGGCAACGGCCAGACTCCCAACGACCTGCTGGACAAGCGCGACCAGCTGATCCGCGAACTCAACCAGTTCATCCAGACCACGCAGATCCCGGCCGACGATGGCACGGTGGGCGTGTTCATCGGCGGCAGCCAGGCGCTGGTGCTGGGCGGCAAGGCCAGCGAGGTGCTGGTGGCGGAATCCCAGCAGTTCCCGGGGAGCCAGCTCACGCAGCTGTTCTTCAAGCCCGCGGGCGGCGCGCCCGTGGAGTTGAACGAGGGCATGCTGGGCGGCGGCGAAGTGGCCGGCCTGCTGCGCTTTGCCAACCAGGACCTGGCCGAGGGCCGCAACCTGCTGGGGCGCATGGCGCTGGCCATCGGCCGGACGATGAACTACCAACAGGGCATGGGCCTGACACTGGACGGACAGGCCGGCAAGCCACTGTTCTCCGAACCCGATAAGGCGCCGGGCTATACCAGCGGAACGGCACAAGGATTCATCGATTTTCAAACGCCTTTGGGCACCTCCGAGTTCGCCGCATCGGACTACGAGGTGCGGTTTACGGGGGGACCCACTCCCACTGGCGAGGTTCCAGGGCAAATCATTCGGCTATCCGACGGCAAGACCATCAACGTAGCGAATCTGATGGCCTCAGCGGGTACACAAATGGACGGGCTAACCTTCAAGTTCAGCACCGCGGGCGCCGTCAACGAGCGCGTGCTATTCAAGCCCTTTGCCAGCGCCGCGGCCAACATACAGGCACTGGTGTACTCGCCGCGCGAGCTGGCTGCGGCAAACCCCATCAGTTCGGCCATGGGCACCTCCAACGCGGGCTCGCTGCAACTGGCGGAACTGAAGGCCACTGGCCAGCATTGGGATGCGACTGCAGGCAAGGTGGTTGCCACTGGCGTGCTCAATCTCCCACCCGCTGGAGGGGTGCAGCTCACGTACCGCGACGGGCCACCCTCAGGATTTGTCATCACGGGTACCAATGATCAGCCGCTGAACCTTCCTCCGCCAGCACCCTACACCCCGGGTACGACCGTCGTTCCCTATGTGCCAGGAGAGCCGCTTCGGATCGACGGCTGGTCCATCACTCTGCAGGGCACCCCCAAGGACGGGGACACGGTAACCGTTGGGGATGCCAAGCTCAGTGGCGACTGGTACACCCGCAACGCCGGCAACGCATCGGCCCTCATGGCGCTGCGCGACGTGAAGATGTTCGACGAGTCCACGCTGTCCGACGGCTACGCCGGGCTGATGGCCCAGGTGGGCACGCGCACGCAGAGCGCCCAGTACGCGGCCAAGCTCTCGGACTCCATCGCCAGCAATCTGGAAGCCAGCCGCACGGCCGTCTCCGGTGTGAACCTGGACGAGGAGGCCGCGCGGCTGATCCAGTACCAGCAGGCCTACCAGGCATCCGCCAAGATGCTGCAGATCGCGCAGAACATTTTCGACAACCTGATCCAGTCCATGGGCCGCTGAAAGGAACCGCCATGAGCAGCTCTTTCTATCGCGTCAGCACCGCCAACATGTACGACGCCACGCTGCGCAACCTGAGCGCGCGGCAAAAGACCCTGGTGGACCTGCAGGAGAACCTCACCGCGGGCAAGCGCGTGGTGCGCCCCAGCGACGACCCCGTGGCCGCCGCCCAGGCCGAGCGCGCGCTCACGCGCATCAGCCGCATCCAGACCGAGCAACGCGCGCTGGACGTGCAGCGCAACGCCATCGCGCAGGCCGAGTCCACCCTGGGCGACGCCGTGGGACTGGTGCAAGAGATTCGCCAGCTGGTCGTGGCCGCTGGCGGCGGCGCGCTCAAGCCCGAGGACCGCAAGACCTACGCCAACCAGATCCAGAGCCTGCGCGAGCAGCTCACGCAGGTGATCAACCGCAAGGACACCAACGGCGTGCCGCTGCTGGGCGCGCTGGGCAGCGCGCTGGAGCCCTTCACCGGCCCGCTGCTGAGCAACCCCGACTACCTGTTCGCCGGACTGCCGGGGCAGGCAGCCAGCGGCGGCACGTCGATTCCCACCACCGTGGACGGGCATGCCGCGCTGATGTTCGACCCGGTGCGCGACGGCGTGTACACCGCCACCGTCACGCGCGGCGCGGGCAGTTCCCTGGTAACGAGCGCCATCACGACCTCCAACCGCGAGGCACTGGACGGCGCGCAGTATGCGCTGGCCGTGAACACCGTCACGGTGGACCCGGTAGCGGGCACCACCGTCGTCGACTACACGCTGACCAAGACCGCCAAGGACGGGACGGTGACCACCTCGAACGTGACCACCGCGCCCGTCAAGACCGGCCAGCCCATTCCCATCACCATCAACGAGGGCCCGGACACGGTCATGTCGTTCAGCCTGACGGGCACGCCCGCGGCGGGCGACAGCGTTGCCCTGCAGCCCAGCTCCAGCCTGATGGGCACCATCGACAGCGCGATCCGCGGGATCACCGACGCCACCGACAGCGTGGCCGCGTCCCAGGCCGTCGGCCAGGCCCTGGCCAACATCGACGCCGGCATGGAACGCCTGCACAACATGCGCGGCTATGCGGGCGAGCTGCTCAACCGCGCCGACCGCATCACCGGCGACCAGGACAAGCGCTCGATCCAGCTCGAAGCCGACCGCTCGCGCGCGGAGGACCTCGACATGGTGCAGGGTATCTCGGACTTTCAGAACGCCAGCGTGGGCTACGAGGCCGCGCTCAAGTCCTACGCGCAGGTGCAGCGCCTGTCGCTCTTCAATTTCATCAGCTGACGCCGCGCACGCAGGGTTTCGCCACGTGCGCGCCCGCGCGACTGGCGTGACAATGGCCGGCATCCCGCTCTGACCACATTTCTACCCCATGGTCCAATCCGTTCTTGGCAGCCTGGTGCTGGGCTACCGGCCCCTCTGGAATGCCGCGCGCCGGCTGGCCGGCATCCAGCTGTACGTTCACAGCGAGGGCGCCACCCTGGTGGATGCGCCGCACCTGCTGCGCACCATCCAGGAACTGTGGACCTCCAGCTCGCCGCCGCTGCTGCTGTCCGCTCGCTCGCAGCAGCTGCTGGTGGACCTGCTGGAGCATGCCCCTCGCGGCGCGCCCTGGATCGAAGTGCCCCAGGCCTGGCTGGACGTGCCCGCGATCCGCGAGCGCGCGCGCCAGGCCCACGCCCGCGGCCTGCGCCTGGTGTGGCGCGGCGAGCTGGACCACCTGCCCGACGCCGACACCGCGCGGCTGTTCGACAACAGCCTGCTGCACCTGTCCAGCAGCGACGCCGTGCAGGCCCTGCAGGCCGCGGCTGCGGGGCGCAGCGATGCCAGCCCCCGTGCCGCCGGCCAGCGCAGTCCGCTGATCGCCGGGCAGGTGTATGACAACGTGGCCAGCCGCGCGCTGCTCACGCACTGCCTGGACGAAGGCGGCGCGCTGGCCGTGGCCGGCTGGCCCGTGGAGGACGTGCTCTACAACCTGCGCCATCGCCAGCCCCAGCCCGCGCACGAGGTGGTGCTCAAGCTCATGAAGGCCATCGACGACGAGCAGTCCATCGACCGCTTCGAGCAGATCCTGGGCGAGGATCCGCTGCTGGCCTACCGCTTCATGGTCTACACCAACTCCGCTGCGCTCGGCCTGTCCACCGGCGTGGATTCGCTGCGCCGAGGTCTGGTGATGATGGGCTACGGCTCGCTGGGGCGCTGGCTGGCCGACCAGTTGCCGCACGCTGCCACCGAACCCGATCTGCGCCCCATCCGCGCCAGCATGGTGCTGCGCGCGCGCCTGACCGAGCACCTGCTGGACGCTGGCGTGGGCAAAGACCTGCGCCGCGAGGTGTACCTGAGCGGCCTGTTCTCGCAGCTGGACGAGGTGCTGCGCGAGCCTCTGGGCACCATCCTGCGCCGCGTGCCGCTGTCCGAGCGGGTGTACGACGCGGCCGTGCTGCGCACCGGCCCCTACGCCCCCAGCCTGGAGATGGCCTGCGCGCTGGAGAGCGACGACGCGGGCGCCATCCGCCAGCTGTGCGAGACGCATGAGCTGGAGCTGGAATACGTCAACCGCGCGCTGCTGCGCGTGCTGTCCGAGCTGGTGGTGGAGCGCCCGCACGCGCACTGATGGCGACTCACGGCCCGTGGTGTTTTTGGGCCGTAGCGCACAATCCAGGCGCGCAGACCACTATCAAATCATGAGCAAATCCGGCCCTTCAAGCACCGACGCCTCCCGCGCCCACGCAGCCACCAGCCGCGGCGCCTTCTCCTCCAGCCTGGGCGTGCTCGCCGCCACGCTGGGTTCCGCCGTCGGGCTGGGCAACATCTGGAAGTTCCCCTCGCTCACCGGCGCCAACGGCGGCGCGGGCTTTCTGCTGATCTACCTGCTCTCGACGCTGTTCATCGGCCTGCCGCTCATGGTGGCCGAGATCGCCATCGGCCGCCAGGCGCGCGCCAATCCCATCTCTGCGCTGCGCCAGCTGCAGCCCCGCGGCGCGCCGTGGTGGTTGATCGGCGTGGCAGGCATGGCGGCGGCGTTCCTGATCATGGCGTTCTATTCCGAGGTCGTCGCCTGGGTGTTTGCCTACGTGGCCAAGGCCCTGTCGGGCAGCCTGCTGTCCAGCGACCCGGTGCAGACGCAGGCCAGCTTCGATGCCCTGGTGCGGGACCCGGTGCAGGCGCTGCTGTGGCAGTGGGTGGTGCTGGCCTTCATCGGCGGCATCCTGCTGCTGGGCGTCACCCGCGGCATCGAGGCGGCCACCAAACGGCTGATGCCGCTGCTGTTCCTGCTGCTGGTGCTGCTGGGCGGCTACAGCCTGACGCTGCCCGGCGCGGGCCAGGCGCTGTCGTTCCTGTTCGCGCCCGAGTGGCACAAGATCACGCCCGCGGTGGTGCTGACCGCCATGGGCCTGGCGTTCTTCAAGCTGTCCATCGGCATGGGCACGATGATGACCTACGGCAGCTACTTCACCGCCGAGCAGAACATCCCGGCCACCGCCACGCGCGTGATGCTGGCCGACCTGTCGGTGTCGCTGCTGGCGGGCATGGCGATCTTCCCCGCGGTGTTCAGCTTCGGCTTCCAGCCGTCGGCGGGGCCATCCCTGGTGTTCATCACGATCCCCGCGGTGTTCGCGCAGATGCCGGGTGGCTCGGTGCTGCTGGCGGCGTTCTTCCTCCTCACCGCCATCGCCGCGACGGGCGCCATGCTCTCCCTGATGGAGGTGCCGGTCGTCATCCTGCACGAGCGCTGGGGCCTGAGCCGGCCCCGGGCCACGCTGCTCACGCTGCTGATCCTGGGGCTGCTGGGCGCGGGCTGCGCCCTGAGCCAGAGCACGCTGGCCGCCTTCCAGCCGGGCGGGCGCACCCTGTTCGACTGGGCGGACTACCTCTCGTCCAACCTGCTGCTGCCCGCGGGGGGCATCGCCATCGCGCTCTTCGTCGGCTGGGCCTGGGGCGAGCGCGCATTCGCGGCGCAACTCTCCAACCACGGGCAGTTGGGCAACCAGGGGCTGGCCCGCGTCGTGAGCCTGCTGCTGCGCTGGGTCACGCCGGTGCTGATCCTGCTGGTCATGCTCGCGGGGCTGGGGGTGTTCTCCGGCGCGTGACGGCGCGGCACCTCGGCGTTTTGAGCTAAAACACCGCGCAACCCTTTCCTGGCGAGCGCAAGCAGCTAGTTTTTTCATAGCGCACGCCATCCATGGCGCCGGCATGGCCTTTGCGCCGTGCGTGGCGCAGGACGCATGATGGCCGGCTCTTCCATAGCCGCCAGCCCACAGGAGAACCCCATGCACGACGCCCCGCCCGCCACCCCCCTGTGCCGCCTGCTGGGCTGCCGCCTGCCGCTGGTGCTCGCGGGTATGGGCGGCGTGTCGCGCAGCGAACTGGTGGCTGCGGTGACCGAGGCCGGCGGGTTCGGCTTCCTGGGCATGGTGCGCGAGCCGCTGGCGCTGATCGAGCGCGAGGTGGCGCAGGTGCGCCAGCGCACGGCCTTGCCCTTCGGCGTGAACCTGATCCCCGCGGCCACGCCCGCGCCCCTGCTGCGCGCGCAGGTGGACCTGCTGATCGCGCTGCAGGTGCCCGTGGTCAGCCTGTTCTGGGACGTGGATGCCGGCGTGATCGCGCGGCTGCGCGCAGCGGGCATCACCGTGGTGCACCAGATCGGCTCCGCCGCCGAGGCGCTGCAGGCGCAGGAGGCCGGCGCGCAGGCTCTCATCGCGCAGGGCGTGGAGGCCGGCGGCCATGTGCGCGGGCGCCAGCCGCTGGCCGAGCTGTTGTCCGAGGTACTGGCGATGGCCAGCGTCCCCGTGGCCGCCGCGGGCGGCCTGGCCGATGGGCAGGGCGTGGCGCATGTACTGGCCCAGGGCGCGCAGGCCGCGGTGCTGGGGACCGCCTTGATGGCCACGCACGAGTCCTTCGCCCACGACGCGCACAAGCAGCGGCTGGTGGCCGCGCAGGCCGGCGACACTGTGCTGACCGAGGACTTCCACATCAACTGGCCGCCCCACGCCGCGGTGCGTGTGCTGGCCAACAGCGTCACGCGGCGCGAGCGCGGCGACCCGTTCGCCGCCACAGGCGACATCCAACGCACGGTGATCGGCGACGAGGAAGGCCGGCCCATCTACCTGTTCAGCACCGACTCGCCGCTGCGCTCCATGACCGGCGACTTCGAGGCCATGGCGCTGTACGCCGGCCAGGGTGTGGGGCGCATCACGGCCATCGAACCCGCGGGCGAGCGGCTGCGCCGCATCGCCGCCGAGGCCGCCGCACACCTGCGGCTGCTGAACGACACGCCCGTGGCCGTGGCGTCGCCCGTGTGCTACGCGGGGGATGCGGAGCGCGAGCGCCACGCCCCACTCATCGCGCGGCTGGACGAGCTGCTGGAGGCCGAGCGCGCCGGCGCGCGCGTGGCGCTGCGCAGCCGCACCGAAACCGAGGACGAAGCGCTGCGCGCGCTGATCGACGCCATCCACCGCGACGAAGTGAAGTGGTGCGGCATGCTGATGCGCGCCATCCGCACGCTGGAGGGCACGCCCGGCAGCCGCACGGGCGACTTCTACGACAAGGCCATGGCCGTGCCCGACCTGCGCGAGCGCCTGGCCTTCCTCAACCGCGGCCAGGGCTGGGTGGCCAAGAAGCTGCGTGAACTGCTGCCGCTGGTGGACGATGCGGGCATCCGCGCCGGGCTGCAAGAGATGCTGCAGGCACACGTGGACAACCTGGACAAGGTGAACACCGCCTTGGGGCTCACGCCGCCGCGGCGTTGACGCCAGCGCTACGTAAAAGAGAGCTGCTTGCGCTTGCCCATCAAGCGCTTCAGCCCGATTGGACCACTCTCTTCCACGTACGCCAGAACGCCGGGTCCTGCGTGGTGCAGAAGTTGATGCGCATCAGCGTGCAGGGGCGGCGCGTGGCGTGGAACAGTGCGCCGGGTGCGATGAGGTAGCCCTCGTCCAGCATGCGCTGGGCCAGCATGTCGGTGTCCACGCCGGTTTCCACCCAGCCGAACATGCCCGCGGGCTCGGCGGCAAAGCTGCAGCCCGCCTCCAGCGCCAGTTGCACGCTGCGCGCGCGGGCCTGCGCCAGGCGCAGCCGCATGCGGTCGGCATGGCGGCGTAGCTGG
Organism: Diaphorobacter sp. ED-3; assembly: GCF_027625375.1. Classification (NCBI taxonomy): domain Bacteria; kingdom Pseudomonadati; phylum Pseudomonadota; class Betaproteobacteria; order Burkholderiales; family Comamonadaceae; genus Diaphorobacter; species Diaphorobacter sp. ED-3. Next base: position 3,714,578 of record NZ_CP115182.1, read on the forward strand.
CCCTGCTCGATGCACAGCGCGAGGGCCTTTTCCAGCAGCGAGGGCGTGGTCAGCGTGGACAGCAGCTTGGTGTCCAGCAGTCGCTCCACCAGGTCGGGCGGCGCGGCCAGGTAGCCCACGCGCCAGTTGGGCGCCAAGATCTTGGCGAAGCCGCTCACGTAGATGGTGCGGCGCAGCCCGTCCAACGCCGTCAGGCGCGTGGCGTGGTCGGCGGCGATGTGGCCATAGGTGTCGTCCTCGACCACGTGGAAGTTGTACTGCTGCGCCAGCTGCAGCACCTGGTGCGCGCTGCCCGGCGACAGGCTGTAGCCCGTGGGGTTGTGCAGCACGCTCACGCTCACGAACAGCTTGGGCGCATGCAGCTCGCAGTAGCGCGCCATGACGGCGAGGTCCGGCCCCTCGGGGCCGCGCGGCACGGGCAGCACGCGCATGCCCAGCGCGTCCAGGCGCGCGAACTCCACCGACCAGCCGGGCTCCTCCACCATCACCGGGTCGCCCGCCTTGAGCAGCGTGCGGCTCACGATGTCCAGCGCCTGCGTGGCGCCCACGGTGGTCATGATCTGATCGGGCTGGGCGTGGATATTGATGTCGGCCATGCGCCGTGCCAGCGCCTCGCGCAGCGCGGGCTCGCCCATGGGCTCGCCGTAGCTCAGCGAGCCGTCGCGCAGCGCGCTGCTGCCGGTGATCTTGCGCACCGCGGCGCCCATGAAGCGCGCCTCGTCCAGCCAGCCGATGGGCAGCACGCCCGCACCGGGCTGGGGCTTGCTCGACGCCTGGTGGAACATGCCGCGGATCAGCGCCGTGGCGTTGATGTGCGAGCCCGACAGGCGCATGCCGACACCGGTCAGCGGCGACACATTTTTTGCTCCTTTTGTAGGAGCTGTCAGCGCTTGCCCATCGGGCGTCAGAGCCTGTTTTTGCACAAAATCGCGCACGAAGAAGCCACGCTGGCGCCGTGCCTCTACCAGCCCCTGGGCCAGCAGCTTGTCGTAGGCTGCCACCACGGTGTAGGGGCTCACGCCCTGCTGGCGCGCGCATTCGCGCACCGACGGCAGGCGCGCGCCCGCGGGCAGCAGCCGCGCGCGGATGCGCTCGGCAAAGCGCTCGGCGAGCTGTTCGGTCAGGGTGCGGTCGGGGGTGCGGGTCAGCATGGAGGCGTTTCCTGAGCCGGCACTGTGCCAATGCAATTGCCGATACAGTGCATGAAATTGTGGGGTTTGACTGTATTGGTACTGTAATGGACTTTGCCCCTACAGTGCATCGCATAACTTCATTCCCAACGATGGACCCCACCCATGCCCCTGGTTGAATTCACCGCCCTGCTGGTGCTGGCCACCGCCATGAGCTTTACCCCCGGGCCCAACACCACCCTGTCCACCGCGCTGGCCGCCAACCGCGGCCTGCCCGCCGCCATGCGCTTCGTGGTGGCGGTGCCCGTGGGCTGGAGCCTGCTGCTGGTGCTGTGCGCCGCCGGGCTGGGTGCGGTGGTGGTGGCGGTGCCGGCGCTGCGCTGGGCCATCAAGGCCCTGGGCATCGGCTACCTGCTGTGGCTCGCGTTCAAGCTGTCGAACACGGGCCGCCTGTCCGAGGCCGATGCGGCACGCCTGTCGGTGGGCTTCTGGCAGGGCGTGGCGCTGCAGTTCGTGAACATCAAGGCCTGGCTGCTCGCGCTGACCATCGTGGCCGGCTGGGTCATCGGGCGCGACGACAGCCTGCAGCGCATGGCCGTGGTGCTGCCGGCAATGGCCTTCTTCGCACTGACCAGCAACTTCACCTATGCGGCCACCGGCGCGCTGCTGCGCCACTGGCTGGCCCACGGGCAGCGCCTGCTGTGGTTCAACCGCGCGATGGCCGTCGTGCTGCTGGCCACGGCGCTGTGGATGGTGGCGGCATGAGACCGGCGCATCCTCATTGGTCGAAAGGCCGCGGAGCAGGCCAAGCCAGCGGACGCCGTGGAGCTGGCTTGGCCAGGCCACCGGCGGCGTCCCCCTGGAGGGGGAAGGCGCGAAGCGACTCAGGGGGTGATTCGGAATCACGGGGCCTGCTGCTGGGCTTGCTGGGCGTGGCGATCTTCGCGCTCACCCTGCCCATGACGCGCCTGGCCGTCGGCACGCCCGAGGCACCGCTGATGTCCGGCCTGTTCCTGGCCATGGGCCGCGCGGCAGTGGCCGGGCTGCTGTCGGCCGCGCTGCTGCTGTGGCAGCGCGCGCCATTGCCGCAGCGCGGCGACTGGTGGCCGCTGGCCGTGACGGCGCTGGGCGTGGTGTTCGGCTTTCCGCTGCTCACCTCCATCGCCATGCGCTACGTGGGCGCCGTGCACGCGGCCGTGATCATCGGCCTGCTGCCGCTGGCGACCGCCACCGCGGGCGCGCTGCTGCACCGCCAGCGACCGTCTGCCGCGTTCTGGGCCTGCGCGCTGCTGGGCTCGGCGCTGGTGGTGGTGTTCGCGGTGCTGCGCTCGGGCCAGCAGGGCCTGTCGCTGCATCCGGCCGATCTACTGCTGATGGCCGCCGTGGCCTGCGCCGCAGTGGGCTACGCCTGGGGCGGGCGACTGGCGCAGCACATGCGCGCCGATGCGGTGATCTGCTGGGCCCTGGTGCTGTCGCTGCCCGTATCGCTGCCGCTGGCCTGGCTGGCATGGCCGCAGGCGGCGGTGCCTGCCGCGGCCTGGGGCGGTTTTGCCTACGTGGCGGTATTTTCGATGTGGCTGGGCTTCTTCGCCTGGTACCGCGGCCTGGCCCTGGGCGGCACGGTGCGGGTGAGCCAGGTGCAACTGGCCCAGCCGTTCATGAGCATGCTGTTTGCCGTGCCGCTGCTGGGCGAGTCGCTGGACGCGGTGAGCGTGTCGTTTGGCCTGGCAGTGCTGGCCACCGTGGCCCTGGGGCGGCGCATGCCGGTGCGCCGGTGAACCGCCGCCCCGTGAAAACCCTGGACCCGGCGCCGCGCCCCTCGGGCGGTGCGCCGTTGCCGTATGCTGCGCGCGCTGCCCCACCCGCAGGGCCGCACACCGCCGCACAACGGCATTTCTGAGTGGATAGACGGCGCGCAGCAGCGCGCCATTGGAGATAAACGAATGACGAACTGGACCCTGGCCGCACGCGCCGAAAAGATGAACCCCTCGGTGATCCGGGAAATCCTGAAGGTGACCGAGAAGCCCGGCATCATCAGCCTGGCCGGCGGGCTGCCCTCGCCCAAGACCTTCCCGATCGAATCCTTCGCCGCCGCGGCCGCGTCCGTGCTGGCCACCGACGGCGCATCGGCGCTGCAGTACGCGGCCAGTGAGGGCTATACCCCGCTGCGCGAGGCCATTGCCGCATTCCTGCCCTGGGACGTGCACCCCGACCAAGTGCTGATCACCACCGGATCGCAGCAGGCGCTGGACCTGATCGGCAAGGTGCTCATCGACGCGGGCAGCCGCGTGCTGGTGGAAACGCCCACCTACCTGGGCGCGCTGCAGGCCTTCGCGCCCATGGAACCCCAGGTGGTGTCGGTGGCCAGCGACAGCGAGGGCGTGCTGATCGACGACCTGGCGGCCAAGGCCGGCAGCGGCGCGGACAAGGCGCGCTTCCTGTACGTGCTGCCCAACTTCCAGAACCCCACGGGCCGCACCATGAGCGAAGCCCGCCGCGAGGCCCTGGTGGCCCAGGCCGCCGCGCTGAACCTGCCGCTGGTGGAAGACAACCCCTATGGCGACCTGTGGTTCGACCAGGCGCCCCCCCAACCCCTGACGGCGCGCAACCCCGAGGGCTGCATCTACATGGGTTCGTTCTCCAAGGTGCTGGCCCCCGGCCTGCGCCTGGGCTACGTCGTCGCGCCGCGCCAGATGTACCCCAAGCTGCTGCAGGCCAAGCAGGCGGCCGACCTGCACACGCCCAGCTTCAACCAGCGCCTGGTGTCCGAGGTCATCAAGAACGGCTTCCTGGACCGCCACGTGCCCACCATCCGCCAGCTCTACAAGGAGCAGTGCCAGGCCATGGTGGCCGCGCTGGAGCAGGAGATGCAGGGCCTGGGCGTGACCTGGAACCGCCCCGACGGCGGCATGTTCCTGTGGCTGCGCCTGCCCGAAGGCATGAGCGCGCTGCAACTGCTGCCGCGCGCGGTGGAGCGCAACGTGGCCTTCGTGCCCGGCGCGGCCTTCTACGCCGACCAGCCGGACGACCGCGCGCTGCGGCTGTCCTTCGTGACGGCCTCGCAGGGCCAGATCCGCACCGCGATTGCCGCGCTGGCCGCCGCCATCCGCGAAGCGGCCTGACGCCCTTCAAACCCTGACCTTCCCGCGCGGGAAGGTGGCTGCAGCCCTGCGCACGCGCAGGTGCCGCCGCCGCATGCCCACACCCATTTCCACCCCATCTCCGGAGCCTTTCCATGCGCCTGCGCCCGTTCCAGCAAGTCGATGTCTTCACCGCCACGCCCTACCTCGGCAACCCGCTGGCCGTGGTGCTGGACGGCGAGGGCCTGTCCACCGAGGAGATGCAGCGGTTCACCAACTGGACCAACCTGTCCGAGGCCACCTTCGTGCTGCCGCCGACGCCCGAGGGTCATGCGGCCGGCGCGGACTACCGCGTGCGCATCTTCTGCCCCGGGCGCGAGCTGCCCTTTGCCGGCCACCCCACGCTGGGTACCTGCCACGCCTGGCTGCAGGCAGGCGGCCAGCCGCGCGCCACGGGGCGCATCGTGCAGGAATGCGGTGTGGGGCTGGTCACGCTGCGGCGCGACGGCGAGCAGCTTGCCTTTGCCGCGCCCCCGCTCGTCAAGAGCGGCCCGCTGGCCGAGGAGGACGTGCAGCTCATCGCGCGCGGCCTGGGCGTGGTGCGGGACGACATCGTGGCGCATGCCTGGTGCGACAACGGCCCCAACTGGCGCGGCGTGATGCTGCGCTCGGCCGAGCAGGTACTCGGGCTCAGGCCCGACGGCGCGGTACTGGCCGGGCTGGACGTGGGCGTGGTGGGGCCGCGCGGCAAGGTCGGCGTGGTGGGTGCCAGCGATGCCGGGGGCATTGCGTTCGAGGTGCGCGCCTTCTTCCCGGGCAACAACGGTCTGGCGGAAGACCCCGTCACCGGCAGCCTGAACGCGGCGCTGGCGCAATGGCTCATCGGCGCGGGCCTGGCGCCCAGCCGCTATGTGGCCAGCCAGGGCACGGCGCTGGGCCGCGCCGGGCGCGTGCATGTGCAGCAGGACGGCCCGCAGATCTGGGTGGGCGGCCACTCCGTCACCTGCGTGCGCGGCGAGGTGCGGCTGTGACGCGCGCCGCAGCACCGCTGCCCACGCTGGCCGACATCGAAGCCGCGGCACGCACCGTCTACCAGGAGTTCCAGCCCACGCCGCAGTACCGCTGGGGCCTGCTGGGCGAGCGCCTCGGCACGGAGTGCTGGCTCAAGCACGAGAACCACAACCCGGTGGGCGCGTTCAAGATCCGCGGCGGCCTGACGTACTTCGACCGGCTGGCGCAGCGGGGTGAGCTGCCGCGCGAGGTCATCAGCGCCACGCGCGGCAACCACGGCCAGAGCATCGGCTGGGCCGCGCGACGCCATGGCGTGGCCTGCACCATCGTCGTGCCGCACGGCAATTCGGTGGAGAAGAACGCGGCCATGCGCGCACTGGGTGTGAACCTGGTGGAGCACGGCGACGACTTCCAGGCCGCCCGCGAGCACGCCCTGCAACTGGCCGTCGAACGCGGCGCCCACATGGTGCCCAGCTACCACCCCGACCTGGTGCGCGGCGTGGCCACCTACTGGTGGGAATTCCTGCGCGCCGTGCCGCACATGGATGTGGCCTATGTGCCCATCGGCCTGGGTTCCGGCGCCTGCGCTGCCGTGGCGGCCAAGCGGGCATTGGGACATGGAGTGCGCCTGGTGGGCGTGGTGAGCTGCCACGCCACCACCTATGCCGACTCGTTCGCCGCGGGCCATGTGGTGGCGTCGCCCGTCAGCACGCAGATCGCCGACGGCCTGGCGGTGCGCATGGCCGACCCGGACGCATTGGCCGTGCTGCTGCCTGAACTGGACCGGGTGGTGCAGGTCAACGATGACGCAGTGGCCGCCGCCATGCGCGCGCTGTTCACGGACACCCACAACGTGGCCGAGGGCGCGGGCGCGGCGGCACTGGCTGCCGCGCTGCAGGAGCGGGAAGCCCTGCGCGGCCAGTGCGTGGGCCTGCCGCTCACGGGCGGGAATGTGGATGCGGCGTTGTTCGCCCGGGTACTGATGGGGCAGTGACTGCGGGTTTCGACCTGCAAAACACGCCGCACGAGGCCGGCCAGAGAACGCCAGGGTTTTCCCGGCGGGTGATTTCAACCAACAAAACTTTCATCGCGGTGTTTGACGCACCCCTGCCTGCGCCAACACCATTGCTTCCAAGCCGCACCCATCCGCGGCGCTGGAGACACCAATATGCGATGGAGACAACGCCCCGCCGGCTCCAACTGGGGTGACTTCGGGCCCGACGACCAGTTGGGCCGCACCAACCTGATCGGCCCGGAGCAGGTGCGCAAGGGCGTGCAGGAAGTGCGCGAGGGCATCAGCCTGTGCCTGTCGCTGCCGCTGGACTACCCTGGCGGCAACGTGCTGAACGCGCGCCGCCTGCCGCCCCAACTGCGCCCCACGCGGCGCGAAGGCATTCCGTACGTCAACTTTCCGCTGGGCCATGTGTACCCCGGCGCCACCGACGTGGTCAGCGACGACCAGGTGCTGCTGTCGTTGCAGTACTCCACGCAATGGGACTCGCTGGCGCATGTGGGCGCGCTGTTCGACCCCGACGGCGATGGCCAGCCGCGCACGTTGTACTACAACGGCTACCGCGGCCACGAGCACATCCTGGGTCCGCAGGACCATGGCATTCCCGCGCGCGACGGCGACGGCGCGGCGGCGCGTTACCAGCCCGTGTGCTGCGCCGGCCGCGCACCGGACGAAAGCGTGGCCCGCGCGCTGGGCGTGGAACACCTGGCCGTGAAGGGCATGCAGGGGCGCGGCGTCCTGGTGGACCTGGAGCGCGCCTACGGCACCGACTTTCGGGACATCGGCTACGACGAACTCATGCGTGCCATGGAGCGCAGCGGCGCCAGCGTGGAGCCCGGCGACATGCTGCTGCTGCGCACCGGCTTTGCCGAGCTGGTGCTGTCCATGCAGCTCCAGCCCGACGCGCACCGCCTGCACCACAGCTGCGCCGCGCTGGACGGCGGCGACGAAAAGCTGCTGCAGTGGATCACCGACAGCGGCATCGCCGCGCTGATCGCCGACAACTACGCCGTGGAGCGCCACCCGCCACGCCGCGTGCCCGAGGACGGTGCGCCCTACCCCGTGCTGCCGCTGCACGAGCACTGCCTGTTCAAGCTGGGCCTGCCGCTGGGCGAGCTGTGGTACCTGAAAGAACTGGCCGACCACCTGCACGCCCTCGGGCGCACCCGCTTCCTGCTCACCGCGCCACCGCTGCGCCTGCCGGGCGCCGTGGGCTCGCCCGTGACCCCCATTGCCACCCTGTGATTCCCCCTACACACACCAACGAAGGAGACAACCATGAACCGCCCCGTCCACCTCACTCCGCGTCCCCTGACCCGCGCCTGCCGCGCGCTGTGCACGGGCCTTGTCCTGCTGGCCGCCACGGCCACCGTCACCGCCCAGGGCACGGCAATTTCTGACGACGTGGTGCGCCTGGGCATCCTCACCGACCTGAACGGCCCGTTTGCCGACATCACCGGCCCCGGCAGCGCCGCCGCCATCCAGATGGCCATCGACGACTTCGGCGGCAAGGTAGCGGGCAAGAAGATCGAACTGGTGGTGGCCGATCACCAGAACAAGGCCGACATCGCCTCCAGCAAGGCGCGCGAGTGGTTCGATACCGGCAAGGTGGACGCCATCATGGACGTGGCCGTCTCCGCGCCCGCGCTGGCGGTGCTGGAGGTGGCCAAGCAAAAGCAGAAGGTCGTCATCTTCAACGGCCCCGGCCTGGACCGCCTCACGGGCGACCTGTGCATGCCCAGTACCGTGCACTACGTGTACGACACCTACGCCCTGGCCAACGTAACGGCCAGCGCCATCACCGCACGCGGCGGAAAGGACTGGTTCTTCATCACCGCCGACTACGCCTTCGGGCACAGCCTGCAGGAGCAGGCCAGCGCCGTGGTCACGGCCCAGGGCGGCAAGGTGCTGGGCGCGGCCCGCCACCCGATCGCGGCGACCGACTTCGCCTCGTTCCTGATCAGCGCGCAGAACAGCAAGGCCCAGGTCGTCGGCCTGGCCAACGCGGGGGGCGATACGGTGAACACCATCAAGGCCGCGCGCGAGTTCGGCCTGACCACGGGCAAGAACAAACAGACCCTGGCCGGCCTGCTCATGTACATCAATGACATCCACGCCATCGGCCTGCGCACCGCCGGCGGCCTGATGCTGACCGAGGGCTTCTACTGGGACATGAACGACGAGACGCGCGCCTGGTCCAAGCGCTACTTCGAGAAGATGAAGAAGATGCCCAACATGAGCCAGGCGGGCGCCTATTCCTCGACCATGCATTACCTGAAGGCCGTGCAGGCCGCCAAGACCGACGACACGGCCCAGGTCATGGCCAAGATGAAGGCCACGCCCATCAACGACTTCTTCGCCAAGAACGGCCGCATCCGCGAGGACGGCCGCATGGTGCATGACATGTACCTGTTCGAGGTCAAGTCGCAGGCCGAGTCCAAGTACCCGTGGGACTACTACAAGCTCGTGGCCACCGTGCCCGGCGACAAGGCCTTCCTGCCACTGTCGCAGTCCAAGTGCCCCATGGTGAAGAAATGACGAACACCGTACTCGTCGTGGGCGCCACCGGCGTCGTGGGCCAGGCCTGCCTGCGCCACTTCGCCGCCCTGCCCGGCTGGCGCGCCGTGGGCGTGGCGCGCCGCGCCATCGCCCTGCCCGCGGGCGCCACCGCGCTGCAGCTGGACCTGCAGGACGCAGCGGCCTGCCAGGCTGCGCTGGGCGCGCGGGACGACATCACCCATGTGGTCTATGCCGCCGTGTACGAGCAGCCCGGGGGTCTCGTGGGCGGCTGGCGCGACCAGGAGCAGATGCGCATCAACCTGCAAATGCTGCGCAACGTGGTCGAGCCGCTGGACCGCCCGGGCGGTGCGCTGCGCCATGTGACCATCATGCAGGGCGGCAAGGCCTACGGCGTGCACATCCAACCGCAAATCGCCGTGCCCGCACGCGAACGCTGGCCGCGCGACCCCCACGAGAACTTCTACTGGCTGCAGGAGGACTTCCTGCGCGAGCGCCAGGCCGAGGGCCCGTGGCACTTCACCATCATGCGCCCGCGCATCGTGTTCGGCGACGCGGCGGGCAGCAACATGAACCCCATCCCGGCCATCGGCGTCTATGCCTGGCTGCGCCATGAACAGGGCCTGCCGCTGGCCTACCCCGGCGGCCCGGCGCGCGTGAACCAGGCCATCGACGCCGACCTGATCGCCCAGGCCTGCGCCTGGGCTGCGCAGGCGCCCAACGCACGCAACGAAACCTTCAACCTGGATAACGGCGACGTGTTCGTCTGGCAGAACGTCTGGCCCACCATCGCCGACGCGCTGGGCATGCCCGTGGGCGAGCCCGAGCCCCAGTCGCTGGCCACCGCGCTGGCCGACCAGCAGCCCGCGTGGGAACGCCTGGTGGACAAGTACCAGCTGGCGGCGCCGCGCGATCTGACCGCCTTCATCGGCCAGGGCGCAGCGTACGCCGACTTCCAGATGAACCACGGCAGGGCCGCCCCGCTGCCGCCGGTGATCATGAGTTCGGTGAAGATCCGCCAGGCGGGCTTTCATGCGTGCATGGACACCGAGGACATGTTCCGCAAATGGTTCGGCCAGTTGCAGCAGCGCCGCCTGCTGCCCTCGGCGGCGCAGGCGCGGGCGGCGCTTGCCGCCTAGCGCGCCGCCGGTCGCAGCCGCGACAAGCGCGCGGCAGCGGCCTCGCCACAATTCCAGACCATGGGAACCCTCTACCTCGTGCGCCACGGCCAGGCCTCGTTTGGCGCGGACGACTATGACCAGCTCAGCCCGCGCGGCCATGAGCAGGCGGTGCGCCTGGGCGCGTACTGGCGCGAGCGCGGGCTGCAGTTCGATGCGGTGCTGTGCGGCACGCTGCGGCGCCATGCGCAGACGCTGCAAGGCATCCAGCAAGGGCTGGAGGGCACGCCCGAGCCCCTGCTGATGCCGGGACTCAACGAATACGACAGCCATGCGCTGATCCACTGCGTGCATCCCATGCCGTTGCCGCGCCCCGACACGCCCGAGCTGTACAAGCAGCACTTTCGCCTGCTGTGCGATGCCATGGCGCAGTGGATGGCGGGCACCATCAGCCCGGCGGGCATGCCCTGCTGGGACGATTTCTCTGGCGGGGTGCGCGCGGCGCTGGACCATGTACGGCGCCAGCACACGGGACACAACGTGCTGCTGGTCTCCAGCGGCGGGCCCATCGCCGCCGCCGTGGGCGAGGTGCTCTGCACCCCTCCCGAGGTCACGATCGCGCTGAACATGCGCATCCGCAACAGCGCGGTCACGGAGTTCAGCATCAGCCCCAAACGCCTGATGCTGCAAACCTTCAACACGCTGCCGCACCTGGACACGCCCGAACACCGCGGCTGGGCAACGCACGCCTGAGAACGTTTGCTATTGAAAAGTGAGCTGTTAGCGCTTGATGGATAAGCGCTAGAGCCGCTTTTTGCTTAAATTTTTGCCACGGTCTCGGGCGGCAGCGCATGCAGCTCGCCCAGCAACTGGGCCAGCCCCCTTGCGGCAGCCTGCACCATGGCCTGCCCCTGGGCGGCAGTGGCGGCCGCGGCATTGCCAACGGCGCCAGCGGGGTTGTAGTCCTCGATGGCCCAGCCCATCTTGGCGCTCTTGCCGTTGCCCAGCAGCCCGTAGCGCGCCGCGCGGTCCTGCGAGGTCGAGGGGAAATGCTGCGCATGCTCCATGCGCACGGTGGCGGGCGCCAGGTGCAGCATCATGGACGTCTCGATCTCGCCGCCGTGGATGCCGAAGCGGTGCTCCTGCGCAGCAACACGTGCGTTGGTGGCCTCGTCCACCAGGTTGAACCAGCTGCTGCCGTACACCAGCAGCCCGTGGCGCTGGCGCAGCTCGCGCGCCACGATGTCCATGGCCGCCACGTTGCCCCCGTGGCCGTTGAGCAGCAGGAGCTTCTTCACCCCCGCGCGCGCGATGCAGGCGCCCAGCTCGGTCCACAGCGCGATCAGCGTGGCGGGCGACAGCGTGAGCGTGCCGGGGTAGGACAGGTGCTCGGTGGACAGGCCCACGTTCTGCGGCGGCAGCAGCAGCACGGGCAGGTCAGCGCTCAGCAGCGGCAAGGCGGCGTCGATCACGCCGGCCAGCAGCGTGGCATCGACCGACAGCGGCAGGTGCGGCCCATGCTGCTCGACGGCGGCCACGGGCAGCACCGCCACGGTCTGCGCGGCCAGGCCCGAGGCCTGCGCCTGGGCAAAGTCGCGGGCGGACAGATCGGCCCAAAAGCGGGAGGGATATCGCATGCGGGCCATCTTAGAGCCTGTCCGCGCACTCCTGGGCGGACGCTCTACCATTGCCCACCATGACCCACGACCTTTTCCGCGCCGACAGCTACCTGCGCGAATGCAGCGCCACCGTCACCGCCCTCACGCCCGAAGGTGGCGTGGTGCTGGACCGCACCGTGTTCTACCCGCTGGGCGGCGGCCAGGCCGGCGATGCCGGCGTGCTGCTGCGCCCCGATGGCACGGCACTGGCCATCGCCGACACGCGCAAGGGCAAGGACGCCGAGGGGCGGCCCACCGCGGACATCGTGCATGTGCCCGCGCCGGGCCAGGCGCTGGGACTGGCGGTGGGCGACGCGGTCACGGCGCGCATCGACTGGGAGCGCCGCCACCGGCTGATGCGCTTTCACACCACCACGCACCTGCTGTGCCACATCGTCGCGCAGCCGGTGAACGGCTGCTCGATCACGCCCGACTACGCGCGCCTGGACTTCCACATGGACGGTGCGCTGGACAAGGACGCGCTCACCGCCGCCATCGCGCGCCTGGTGGCGCAAGACCATGCGGTGACCATCGGCGCGATCAGCGACGCGGCACTGGACGCCAACCCGCAGCTCGTCAAGAGCATGAGTGTGCAGCCCCCGCGCGGCACCGGCACGGTGCGCACGGTGCGCGTGGGCGGCGCCTGCGACGGCGACGCCGCACAGATCGACCTGCAGCCCTGCGGCGGCACGCATGTGGCGCGCACCGGCGAGATCGGCGCCGTGGTGGTCACCAAGATCGAGAAAAAGGGCGCCATGTCGCGCCGCGTGGTGCTGGGCTTGGGCGCCTGAACGCCAGCCCCCAAGGAACCAAACCCCGTCCCCGCCGCTCCCACCCTGCGCCATGTCCTGCCTTCGCCCCTTGCAGCGCTCCCTGCACACTCTTTTTTTCATAGCTGCTTGCGCTGCATCCACGGGCGCCATCGGCCAAATTCAGCTCAAGACAACCGCCGCCGCGGGCAGCAGCAGCGTCGTCACGCCGCATGTGCGCGCCGAGCTGGTCGCCCAGGCGCCCGACGGCGTGGGCCCGGGCAAGCCGCTGTGGCTGGGCCTGTCGATCACGCACCAGCCCGAGTGGCACACCTACTGGAAGAACCCGGGCGACTCCGGCCTGCCCACGCAACTGGAGTGGCAGCTGCCGGCGGGCATCGACGCGGGCGAGGTCGCCTGGCCCGTGCCCAAGAAGATTCCGCTGGGCAACCTGGCCAACTACGGCTACGAGGGCACGGTGCTGTTGCCCGTGCCCATGACCGTCTCCCCGGCCTTCAACCCCGGCCCGCTGGCCAAGGAAGCGACCTTCCAGCTCAAGGCCTCTTGGCTGGTGTGCCGCCAGGAGTGCATCCCCGAGGAGGGCAGCTTCACGCTGCAATTGCCCTTGCGCGGTACGACGGCGTTGCATGCCGCCGCGTTCGATGCCGCCGCCGCGGCCCACCCGCGCGATCTGCCGGCTCTAGGCGGCAGCAGCGCGCAGGTCGAGGGCGACGCCGTGCTGCTGCGCGTGGCCGGCCTGCCCCCGGCGCTGCAGGGCCAGACGCTGGAGGTGTTCCCCGAGACCACGGGCGTGGTGGAGACCGCCGCCACGCCCACGCAGCAGTGGGACGGCGCGGTGTGGACCGCGCGCCTGCCGCTGTCGCCCCAGCGCAGCGACGGGCCCGCGCCGATGCCGGTGGTGCTGGCCCATGGCGGCCAGGGCTGGCGTGCCGAGCTGCCCGTGCCGGGCGGCTGGCCCGCCGTGGCGGCACTGAAGGGCATGTCGCCCGCGCTGGAGGCCGCGCTGAAAGCCAACGCCGCCAATGCCGCCGCGCCCGCGGCCCCCGCCGCTGCGACACCCGCGCCGCTGGGCACCTGGCTGGCCGCGCTGGCCGGCGCGCTGCTGGGCGGGCTGATCCTGAACCTCATGCCCTGCGTGTTCCCGGTGCTGGCAATCAAGGTGGTGGGCTTTGCGCGCCATGCGCAGAACCAGCGCGCCCACCGCATCGGCGGGCTGGCCTACACCGCGGGCGTGGTGCTGTCGTTCCTGCTGCTGGGCGCGCTGATGCTGGGCCTGCGCTCCGCGGGCGAGGCCGTGGGCTGGGGCTTTCAGCTGCAGTCGCCGGCGGTGGTGGCGTCGCTCGCCGCGCTGTTCACGTTGATCGGATTGAACCTGGCGGGCGTTTTCGAGTTCGGGCGCATGCTGCCCTCGTCGCTGGCGGGCCTGCAGGCGCGCCACCCGGTGCTGGATGCCTTCCTCACCGGGGTGCTCGCCGTGGCCGTGGCCTCGCCGTGCACGGCGCCGTTCATGGGCGCATCGCTGGGCCTCACGGCCACGCTGCCCGCGGGGCAGGCACTGTCGATCTTCGCGGCGCTGGGCCTGGGCCTGGCCCTGCCCTACCTGCTGGCAAGCTGGCTGCCCGCGTTTGCCCGCCTGCTGCCGCGGCCGGGCGCGTGGATGGACACGCTGCGCCGCCTGCTGGCGTTCCCGATGTTCGCCACCGTGGTGTGGCTGGTGTGGGTGTTGGGCCAGCAAAGCGGCATCAACGGCGCGGCGGCGCTGCTGGCGCTGCTGGTGGCGCTCAGCATGGCCGTGTGGGCGCTCACGCTGCGCGGGGCCACGCGGGCCGTTCTCGCTCCTCTTTCAATAGCTGCTTGCGCTTGGCTGGTATGGCTTTGGGGCCCAAAGATCATTGAACTGGAAAGCACACCCATGGGCGCAGCCTCGGCCCCCAGCGGCGTGGCCGGCGTGACCTCCTGGCAGTCCTGGCGCCCTGGCCTGGCCGACGAGCTGGTGGCCCAGGGCCGCCCGGTGTTCGTGGACTACACGGCCGCCTGGTGCGTGACCTGCCAGTACAACAAGAACACCACGCTGGCCAGCGCCGCGGTGCTGCAGGACTTTGCAACGAAGAACGTGGCCCTGCTGCGCGCCGACTGGACGCGGCGCGACCCCGCCATCACCGCCGCGCTGGCGCAGCTCGGCCGCAGCGGCGTGCCGGTCTATGTGCTGCATGCGCCGGGCAAGGCGCCGGTGGTGTTCTCCGAGATCCTGGGCGAGTCGGAACTGCGCGCCGCCATGTCCACGCTCTGATCACCGCCGCGCGCCGCGTGGCCGTGGCGATTGCGGCGGGTCGATCTCGCGCACCAGGCGCAGGCCCACCAGGGTGTAGCGCGTCTGGGGCGTGTTCCAGTTGCGGAACCCACAGCGCGCGTACAGCGGCCAGGTGTGCCAGGAACCGCCGCGGCGCACGCGCACCTGGCCGGTGGCCGGGCCCTGCGGATCGTCCCGCGGGGAGTGTGCATAGCCCTCCTCGGCATACCAGTCCGACACCCATTCCCACACGTTGCCCAGCATGTCATGCACGCCGAAGGCGTTGGGCGCGTAGCGGCCCACGGGCGCGGTGAACGCATGCCCGTCATGCCCCGGCGCGGCCTGGGGCCGCCAGCGCGGCCAGTAGGGCGCGGCATCCTCGTCGAACACGTTCGCGTGGCGCGCCAGCGCGGCCGGGTCGTCGCCATGCGGGTAGCGCGTGCGCGTGCCCGCGCGGCAGGCGTATTCCCACTCCGCCTCGGTGGGCAGGCGGTAGCGGTGGCCCTCGGTGGCGCTGAGCCAGGCGGCCAGCGCATGCGCGTCGTGCCAGGTGATGTTGACCACCGGGTGGTCGTCGCCCTGGGCGAAGCCGGGGTTGCGCCAGGAATAGCGCGGGTCGCGCCCCTCGAATGCATCGCCGCGCGCGCTGGCGGCGGGGTCGTAGGCCGGGTTGTAGCCGTAGCCGCCCGTGCCGTCGGCCTCGGACTCGGGCACGTAGCCGGAGGTCTGCACGAAGCGGCGGAATTGCCCCACCGTGACCTCCGTCTGCCCCAGGTAGAAGGCGCGCGTGATGCGCACGGTATGGGCGGGCGCCTCGTCGGCCAACTGCTCAAACCGCCAGCGCTCCAGCGTCGGGTAGGCACGGGCCAACGCGTCGACGGGCTCGCTGCTGCCCATGCGGAAGCTGCCCGGCGCGATGCGCACGAAGGGCATGCCCAGCGCATTCACCCAGAGGGCCGGCGCGGCCGGCTGCGCCTGCGCCGCGCTGGCGGCCAGGACAAGCGCCAAACAGACGCCTTGCAAAGCGGCAGAGGTGGCACGGACCATCGCAAACTCCTGGGCATGCGAAAAAAGCCAGTGTAGGGCCGGGGCATTGCGCGGGCACGCTGGGCGCGGCTTCCTATACTGCCCGCGGGTGTCCACCGCATGGGGCGGCAGGGCAGGATTGTTGCAGCGCAGGTCGGGCCGCCTGTGCACCACGGGCCGCAGCATGCGGCCCCGCCTGCCCATGACCGACCGCCTTACCCCGCGGCGCGCTGCGCCGCGCCAGCCCGCCCTGCTTCCCCTGGCCGACCGCTGCACGGCCCTGCTCTCGCGCCTGTCGCATGCCGATGCCGCAGGCGGCATCGTGCTGCTGATCGCGGCCGCCGCCGCGCTGGCCTGGGCCAATTCACCCTGGGCCGCCAGCTACCACGCGCTGTGGCACGTGCCGCTGTCGGTCGCCGTGGGCGGCTGGCAGCTCACGCAGTCGCTGCATTTCTGGGTGAACGATGCGCTGATGACGGTGTTCTTCCTCGTGGTGGGGCTGGAGATCCGGCGCGAACTGCACTGCGGCGCCCTGGCCCGCCCGCGCGATGCGCTGCTGCCCGTGCTGGCCGCGCTGGGCGGCGTGGCCGTGCCGGCGCTGCTGTACCTGGCGCTCGTGCCGCCCGCGTTGCGCAGCGGCTGGGCCGTGCCCACCGCCACCGACATCGCCTTCGCGGTGGGCGTGCTGGCCCTGCTGGGGCGCGGCCTGCCGCCGGTGCTGCGGGTGTTCCTGCTCACGCTGGCCATCATCGACGACCTGGTGGCCGTGCTCATCATCGCGCTGTTCTACTCGGGCGGGCTGCAGTGGCCGATGTTCGGCATCGCCGCGCTGGGCCTGGCGGGCGTGCTGCTGCTGCAGCAGCTGGGTGTGCGCCGCGCCTGGGCCTATGTGCCGGCCGGCGCGGTGCTGTGGTGGGGCATCTGGCAGACGGGCGCCCACCCCACGCTGGCCGGCGTGGTGCTGGGCCTGGTGACGCCGGTGCACGCACTGGCCGGGCGCGAGCCCGCGCCCCCGGTGCAGCGCGTGCAGGCCAGCCTGCACCCGTGGGTGACCTTTGGCGTGATGCCGCTGTTTGCGCTGGCCAATGCCGGCGTGGCGCTGGGCAGTGCAGGCGGCGCGCAACCGGCGGCGCCGGGCACCGGCCTGCTCATGGCCGCGGTGGCCGTGGCGCTGGTGGCCGGCAAGCCGCTGGGCGTGCTGCTGGCCTGCTGGCTGGCGGTGCGCCTGCGCCTGTGCGCCCTGCCCGCGGGCATGGGCTGGGGCGAGCTGCTGCTGACCGGGCTGCTGGCGGGCATCGGCTTCACCATGGCGATCTTCATCGCCACCCTGGCGTTCGACAGCGCCGCGCTGCTGGACGCCGCCAAGCGCGGCGTGCTGCTGGCCTCGGGCCTGGCGGCGCTGCTGGGACTGGCGTGGGGGTGGTGGCTCCAGCGCCGCGCCACGACCGCCTGAGGGGTGGCGCGGATACCCGTGGGCCCACGGCTGTGCATACACTGCCGCCATGCTCCGCACACCCGACACCATCAGCACTTTGCGTGACGTGCTCACACAGTGCCACACCATCGCCGTGGTGGGCCTGTCGCCACAATGGCACCGGCCCAGCCACTTTGCCGCCAAGTACATGCAGGCGCACGGCTACCGCGTGATTCCCGTGAACCCGCTGGTCGCGCGCGAAGGCGGTCAGATCCTGGGCGAGACCGCCTACGCCAGCGTGACCGAGGCCTCCGCCGCTCTGGCCGCGCAGGGCGCGCGCATCGATATGGTGGATTGCTTTCGCAAGAGCGAGGACATCCCGCCGCTGGCGGCTGAAGCCATCGCGGTGGGCGCGCAATGCCTGTGGCTGCAGCTGGGCGTGTTCAACGAGGCCGCCGGCGCGCAGGCCGAGGCCGCGGGCCTGCGCGTGATCCAGAACCGCTGCGTGAAGATCGAGCACGCACGCCTGTTCGGCGGCCTGGGCTGGATGGGCGTGAACACCCAGGTGATCTCGTCCAAGCGCCTGCGCAAGCTCCCATATTGATAGCTGCTAGCGCTTGATGGATAAGCGCTAGAGGCCTATTTGACCTATAACACCATGACCGCATCCACCCCACCCGGCTCTGGAGCCGACCGTGCCTTCGGCTTCGGCACGCGCGCCATCCACGCCGGCGCCCAGCCCGACCCCGTGACCGGCGCGCGCGCCACGCCCATCCACCAGACCACGAGCTTCGTCTTCGACGACGCCGAACACGCCAGCAGCCTGTTCAACCTGCAGACCTTCGGCAACGTCTACAGCCGCATCAGCAACCCCACGGTCGCCGTGTTCGAGGAGCGCATGGCCAGCCTGGAGGGCGGCCGCGCGGCCCTCGCCTGCGCCAGCGGCATGGCTGCGCAGATGGCGGCGCTGCTGGCCATCCTGAAGGCCGGCGACCACATCGTGGCCGCCAGCACGCTCTATGGCGGCACGGTGGGGCAGCTGGGCGTGGGCTTCAGCCGCCTGGGCATCGAGACCACCTTCGTCGACCCGTCCGACCCCGAGAACTTCACCCGCGCCATGCGCCCGAACACGCGCGCCGTGTACGGCGAGACCATCGGCAACCCGCTGGTCAACGTGCTCGACATCGCGGCGATTGCGGAGGTGGCCCACGCCCACGGCGTGCCGCTGGTCATCGACAACACCGTGGCCAGCCCCTACCTGTGCAACCCGCTGGCCCTGGGTGCCGACATCGTGGTGCACAGCGCCACCAAGTACATCGGCGGCCACGGCACCACCATGGGTGGCGTGGTGGTGGAGGGTGGCACATTCCCCTGGGACAACGGCCACTTCCCCGAGATGGTGGAGCCCAGCCGCGCCTACCACGGCGTGAGGTTCTACGAGACCTTCGGCGATTTTGGCTACACCATGAAGGCGCGCATGGAGGTCAACCGCACCTTCGGCGGCGTGCTCTCGCCCCTCAACGCCTGGCTGCTGCTGCAGGGCGCCGAGACGCTGCACCTGCGCATGCGCGAGCATTGCCGCAACGCGCTGGCCGTCGCGCGGTTCCTGCAGCAGCACCCGCAGGTGGCCTGGGTCCACTACCCGGGCCTGCCGGACTCGCCCCACTACGCGCTGGCGCAAAAACAGTTCCGCGCAGTGGATGGCAGCCCCGGCGCCTCGGGCATCCTGACCTTCGGGGTGAAGGGCGGCGCAGCCGCGGGCGAGCGGTTCATCGACGCCTGCGAGTTCCTGAGCCACCTGGCCAACATCGGCGACGCGAAGACGCTGGTGATCCATCCCGCCTCCACCACGCACCGCCAGCTCAACGAGGAGGAGCTGGCCCGCGCCGGCGTGCGCGCGGACATGGTGCGCCTGAGCGTGGGCATCGAGGAGTTGGACGACATCCTCTGGGATATCGACCAGGCCCTGGCACGCACGCGCTGAACCGGGCCACCCACGGCCGGGGTCACGCCCAACCGGGGGCGCGCAGGGCAGGTCAGCGCTTGCCCGGCAGTGGGGGCGCGGGGCGCGCCGCGCTCCCCCCCGAGCCGCGCAGCGACAGCACGATGGAGCCGGCAATCAG
The DNA here is from genome assembly GCF_027625375.1 of Diaphorobacter sp. ED-3. Classification (NCBI taxonomy): domain Bacteria; kingdom Pseudomonadati; phylum Pseudomonadota; class Betaproteobacteria; order Burkholderiales; family Comamonadaceae; genus Diaphorobacter; species Diaphorobacter sp. ED-3. The sequence continues at coordinate 3,733,727 of NZ_CP115182.1, forward strand.
CGTCGCCGTGACCAGCAGCGCGTAGCCGATGGGAATCTTCACCAGGTCAATCAGCAGCATCTTGGTGCCGATGAACACCAGCACCAGCGCCAGACCGTAGGCCAGCAGGTGGAAGCGGTTGGCCAGGTCGGCCAGCAGGAAGTACAGCGCGCGCAGGCCCAGGATGGCGAACACGTTGGCCGTGAGCACGATGAACGGGTCGCTGGTGATGGCGAAGATGGCGGGGATGCTGTCCACCGCGAAGATGATGTCGGTGGTGCCGATCAGCACCAGCACCACGAACAGCGGGGTGTAGTGCTTGACGCCGTCGATCATGGTGGAGAGTTTCTCTCCGTCGAACCGGTCGGTGATGCGCATGCGCTGGCGCAGCAGCTTGAGCACCGGGTTGGTCGCGATATCGGGCTCCTGCCCCGCTGCAAACCACATCTTGATGCCGGTGACCACGAGGAACGCGCCAAACACGTACAGCAGCCAGTGGAACGTGGCCAGCAGCCACGCGCCCGCCAGGATCAACAGCGTGCGCAACACGATGGCGCCGATGATGCCGATGATGAGGGCGCGCTTTTGGTACTGCGGCGGCACGGCGAAGTAGCTGAACAGCATCAGGAACACAAAGATGTTGTCCACCGAGAGGCTCTTTTCGACGAGATAGCCGGTGATGAACTGCATCGACACCGTGTTGGCCACGTCGCGGCCCTGGCTGCTGTCCAGGTACCACCACAGCAGTCCCACGAACACGAACGCCAGCGCAAACCACAGCAGGCTCCAGCGCGCGGCCTCGCCCATCGTCACCCGGTGCGCGCCCTGGCGCTCCATCACCAGCAGGTCCACGGCGATCGCCACGACCACAAAGGCGGCGAAGCCCGCCCACATCCACCAGGTGCCTATCGTTTCCATGCGTCCTTCTCCAATGGGGTTGTACTGACACGGGCCCACCGCCCGAGGGGTGCAATATAGGAGGCGCGTGGATTCCAAAAAACCTACCTTATCAGTACTATTACTTCGGTTTTTACGAAGTAACTCCATGAGCCAGAGCTTCAACTACCGCCACCTGTACTACTTCTGGGTCGTCGCCAAGGAGGGCGGCATGGCACGGGCCGCCGAGCGGCTGGACATGGCCGTGCAGACCATCAGCGCACAGGTGCGCGAGCTGGAGAAGTCCCTGGGGGTGAGCCTGCTGCGCTCCGAGGGCCGCAACCTCATGCTGACCGAGGCCGGCGTGGCCGCGCTGCACGAGGCCGACCACATCTTCGCGCTGGGCGAGCAGCTGCCCCAGCGCGTGCGCGAGGCCGCCTCGGGCCCCACACTGCGCCTGAACCTGGGCATCTCCGACGGCATTGCCAAACTGGCGGTCCACCGGCTGCTCACTCCCGTGCTGGACGAGCCCCACCTGCGCCTGCTGTGCCACGAGGGGGAATTCCAGCCCCTGCTGGGCGAGCTGGCGCTGCACAAGCTGCACGCGGTGCTGGCCGACCGCCCCGCCCCGCCCAACCCGGCGCTGCGCACCACCAGCCAGTTGCTGGGCACCAGCGCCATTGGCTGGTATGCCCCGCCGCTGTGGGCGCAGGCCGCGCGCCACGAATTCCCGCGCAGCCTGGCGGTGGTCCCCGTGCTGCTGCCCACCGAGCACGCCGCGCTGCGCGCGCGCATCGACCACTGGCTGGAACGCGAGCGCATCCGCCCGCGCATTGCAGGGGAATTCGAGGACAGCGCCCTGCTCAGCACCTTCGCAGCCACTGGCATGGGCGTGATGCCCGCGCCCGAGACCCTGGGCGCGCACCTGGAGCAGACCCATGGCCTCGTGCCCGTGGGCACCACCCCCGAGGTGCATGAGCAGTTCCACCTGATCTACAGCGCCCGCAAGGTGATGCACCCGCTGCTGACCCGGCTGCTGGAGGCCGGAGCCGATGGGACGCTGTGGAACCCGGACCCCACCCGTTCCCCCGTGTGAGGAGACGGCGCATCGTCCTGCAGCGCCCTTTCCTTGATCTGAGGCAAGCCCGCGGGGCTTGCCCAAGGCCTGCGGGAGCCGGCCTGCGACAATCGAGCGCATGAGCTTCGCCCCCCTCCAGAACGACACCTTCCTGCGGGCCTGCCGTCGCCAGGCCACCGACTACACCCCGCTGTGGCTGATGCGCCAGGCCGGGCGCTACCTGCCCGAGTACAAGGCCACGCGCGCCCAGGCCGGCAGCTTCATGGGCCTGGCCACCAACGTGGACTACGCCACCGAAGTCACGCTGCAGCCGCTGGAACGCTTCCCGCTGGATGCCGCCATCCTGTTCAGCGACATCCTGACCGTGCCCGACGCCATGGGCCTGGGCCTGTCGTTCGCCGAAGGTGAAGGCCCGCGCTTTGCCAAGGTGGTGCGCGACGAGGCCGCCGTGGCCGAACTGGCCGTGCCCGACATGGACAAGCTGCGCTACGTGTTCGACGCCGTGACCAGCATCCGCAAGGCCTTGAATGGCCGCGTGCCGCTGATCGGCTTCTCGGGCAGCCCCTGGACCCTGGCCTGCTACATGGTCGAGGGCAAGGGCAGCGACGACTACCGCCTGGTCAAGAGCCTGATGTACAGCCGCCCGGACCTGATGCACCGCATCCTGGCGGTGAATGCGGACGCCGTGGCCGCGTACCTGAATGCCCAGATCGACGCCGGCGCCCAGGCGGTAATGGTCTTCGACAGCTGGGGCGGCGTGCTGGCCGACGGGTGCTTCCAGGACTTCAGCCTGGAATACACCCGGCGCGTGCTGGCGCAGCTCAAGCGCACGGGCGTGGACGGCCAGGACGTGCCGCGCATCGTCTTCACCAAGGGCGGCGGCATCTGGCTCGACGACATGAAGGACATCGACTGCGAGGTGGTGGGCCTGGACTGGACGGCCCACCTGGGCAAGGCGCGCGCCATCGTCGGCGGGCAGGTGGGCGGCCCGGGCAAGGCGCTGCAGGGCAACATCGACCCGAACGTGCTGTTTGCCCCGCCCGAAGCCGTGGCAGCCCAGGTGCGCGCCGTGCTCGACAGCTTCGGCACGCCGCACACCGACAAGACCACCACCGGCCCCACGCACATCTTCAACCTGGGCCACGGCATCAGCCAGTTCACCCCGCCCGAACACGTGGCCGCGCTGGTGGAAGCCGTGCATGGCTATTCACGCAGCCTGCGGCAGCGGTGAATGCCTACTTACCAGGGGCCACGGCGCCGGCATGACTTACTCACACTGCGGCAGCCGCATCCGGCTTGCCGCGCGGCCCGCAGCCAGCAGCGCAACAACCGGCAACAAATCACTCAGAACCTCGTAAGTGGTTGATTCATATGAAAGTCCTGCGCCTGCCGATTTTGTGGGCACCCTAAGCAAACCACGGCCAGACAAGGGCTTTCGGGCGGCCCAGCCGGGATATCAACAAAGTTATCCACAGAAAATCTGAACTTCCTGTGTTTCCCTCGCAAAATCAAGCACTTGCCGCACGAAGTGAAGGAAAAGTCCCACAGTGGCTGCAACGCCTACCACATCCGGGGATGCTCTTCCCTATTGACAGCGCCAGTTGTTCACATGCTGGCAACTGCGGCCCCCTGCGCAGAGCGTCGCCCGACAACCGCTGCGGCACTGTTTGCGGCGCAGCAAAGAACGTTGATTCATAAGCTTTTTTTGCATCGCGCCGTCTACAAATCCGCTAGCGCCCAGTCCAACCGGGGCGCGCCCCGCAGCCTGTTGCACGCTGCTTTTCAACAAAGTTATCCACAGCACCTCTCATAGCAGTGGGCACGCTTGTGGAATCATGCGGGGCCGCGCCCCGGTGCCGCCCGCGTTTTCACCCACCGCCCATGCCTGACCGTTCCCCGCCCCCGACCTCGCCGCATGACAGCGCCGCCTGCCTGCTCTGCGTGGCCGTGAGCACGCCGGCGCACAGTGGCGTGGGCGAACCGCTGAGCTACGCCAGCCCGCGCCCGCTGCCTGCCGGGACACTGGTGCGCGTGCCGCTGGGCGCGCGCGAGGTGCTGGGCGTGGTCTGGGACGCGCCCGCCGAGCCAGCGGCGCTACCGCCGGGCATGGTGCCGCGCACGGTGGCGGGCGTGCTCGAAGGCGTGGCGCCGCTGGACGCCGCCTGGCGCCGTCTGGTGACCTTCGCCGCGCGCTACTACCAACGCGCGGTGGGCGAGGTGGCGCTGGCCGCCCTGCCCCCACAGCTGCGCGACCTCACGCCCGAGCAGTTGGCGCGGCGCCTGCGCCGCCCCGCACCACCGGCGCACCCGTCCGAAGCAGTTACAAAAACAATAGCACTTACCGCAGAACAGGCAAGCGCTACGGCCCAAATCGATGCAGAGCGCGGCCCCTTCCTGTTGTTCGGCAGCACGGGCAGCGGCAAGACCGAGGTGTACCTGCACTGCGTGCAGCGCGCCCTGGCCGGCCATCCCGCCGCACAGGCACTGGTGATGGTGCCCGAGATCAACCTCACCCCGCAGCTGGAGGCGCGCTTTCGCGAGCGCTTCGCGCCCCTGTACGGCGAGGCGGCCGTGGTCAGCATGCACAGCGGGATGACGCCGGCACAGCGCCTGAAGAGCTGGCTCGCCGCGCATACGGGCGCTGCGCGCATCGTGCTCGGCACGCGCATGGCGGTGTTCGCCAGCCTGCCGGGGCTGGCACTGGTCGTGGTGGACGAGGAGCATGACGCCAGCTACAAGCAGCAGGAGGGCGCGCGCTACTCCGCGCGCGACCTGGCGCTGTGGCGCGGACGCGAGCAGGGCGCCAAGGTGATCCTGGGCAGCGCCACCCCGTCGCTGGAGAGCTGGCATGCCAGCACCCCGGCCAGCGAGGGGGGCCCGGGCCGTTACCTGCGCCTGCACATGCCCGGCCGTATCGGCTCAGGGGACGGCGCCGGCACAGGCGAGCTGCCGCGCGTGCGCCTGGTGGACATGGGACAACAGCCGCGCAGCTCGGGGGCGGGTGGCGTGTTCTCGCCCCCGCTGCTGGCCGCCATCACCGAACGGGTGCAACGCGGGGAGCAATGCCTGGTGCTGCTCAACCGCCGGGGCTTTGCACCCGTGCTGCACTGCCATGACTGCAGCTGGAAGAGCGACTGCCCGCACTGCAGCGCCCACCAGGTGTTCCACAAGAGCGACCGCACGCTGCGCTGCCACCACTGTGGCTTTACGCAACGCGTGCCGCGGGCCTGCCCCAGCTGCGGCAACCCGGACATCCTGCCCCTGGGCCGGGGCACCGAGCAGCTGGAAGAGCAACTGGCCGCCCTGCTGCGCAACGTGATCACCCCGGACCGCCGCGCCGCGCGCGTGGCACGCATCGACGCCGACACCACCCGCGCCAAGGGGGCGCTGGAGGAGCAACTGGCCCAGGTGCACAGCGGCGAGGTGGACGTGCTGGTCGGCACGCAGATGGTGGCCAAGGGGCATGACTTTCGGCGCATCACCCTGGTGGCGGCCGTGCAGCCCGACGGAGCGCTCTTCAGCAGCGACTTCCGCGCGCCCGAGCGCATGTTCGCCCTGCTGATGCAGGCCGCGGGCCGCGCGGGGCGCGATGCGCGCTATGTGGCCGCGCAGGGCAGCCCGCCCGAGATGTGGATCCAGACCTGGCACCCCGACCACGCCGTCTATGCCGCGCTGCGCCGCCACGACTACCCGGCCTTTGCCGCGCGCCAGCTGGCCGAACGCCAGGAAGCCGGCATGCCGCCCTTCGCCTATCAGGCGCTGGTGCGCGCGGACGCCCGCACGCAGGAGGCGGCCCAGGCCTTCCTGCAGGCCGCCAGCGACGCCGCGCGCGCCGCCGGGCTGCCGGGGCTGGACCAGGTCTTCCTGTTCCCGCCGGTGCCGCTCGCCATCCAGCGCGTGGCCAATGTGGAGCGCGCGCAGATGCTGCTGGAAAGTCCCCAGCGCGGTGCGCTGCAGCGCTTTCTGGCCGCATGGCAGCCGCTGCTGCATGCCGAGCGCCCGCGCCACCGCGGCCTGGTGCGCTGGCTGGTGGACGTGGACCCGCAGGCGATCTGAGGCCCCCACCGCTGCGGGCGGTGCCCGCGGGTTTTCTCGCATGGCATGCGTTGCGCCATCGGGGCAAAGTTCCGCCCCCGGTCCACGAGACCGCTTTTCTTTTTTGGAACCCACAATGACCTTCCAAGCGTTTCGCATGTCGCTGGTGGCCGCTGCCATCACCATTGCCGGTTTTGCCGGCGCCCCCACCCTCGCCCACGCGCAGGACACGCGCGCCACGGCGGCCACGCAGGCCCAGCCGGCCGCCGCCAAGCCCCGCGTGGTAGTGCTGGCCACGGGCGGCACGATCGCCGGCGCCGGCGCCTCGGCCATGAACAGCGCCACCTACACGGCCGCCAAGGTGCCCGTGGACAAGCTGTTGGCCGGCCTGCCCGAGCTGTCCAACTTCGCCCAGGTGTCGGGCGAACAGGTGTTCCAGATCGCTTCCGAGAGCTTCACCAACGAACACCTGCTGAAGCTGGCCCAGCGCGTGTCGCAACTGGCCAAGCAGGGCGACGTGGACGGCATCGTCATCACCCATGGCACCGACACGCTGGCCGAGACCGCCTACTTCCTGAGCCTGACAGTGCGCACCGACAAGCCGATCGCGCTGGTCGGCTCCATGCGCCCGGGTACTGCCCTGTCGGCCGACGGCGCGCTGAACCTGGTCAACGCCGTGAGCGTGGCGGCCTCCAAGGATGCGCGCGGCAAGGGCGTGCTGGTCACCATGAACGACGAGATCAACACCGCGCGCGACGTGAACAAGGACATCAACATCCAGACCAGCGCCTTCAAGAGCCAGTGGGGCCCGCTGGGCATGGTGGTGGAGGGGAAGAATTACTGGTTCCGCGCGCCGGTGAAGCGCCACACCACGCAATCGGAATTCGACATCGACAGCATCACCTCGCTGCCCCAGGTGGACATCGTCTATGCCTACGGCAACGTGCAGCCCACGGCCGTGAACGCGCTGGTGGCCGGCGGCGCCAAGGCCATCATCCATGCCGGCACGGGCAACGGCTCAGTGGCCGACCGCATGGTCAAGCCGCTGCAGGACGCGCGCGTCCAGGGCGTGGTCATCGTGCGTTCTGCGCGCGTGCCCTACGGCTTCGTGCTGCGCAACGCCGAGCAGCCCGACGACAAGCACGACTGGGTGGTGGCCCACGATCTGCGCCCCGAAAAGGCGCGCATCCTGACCATGCTCGCCCTGGCCAAGGGCGCCAGCACGCAGGAACTGCAGCGCATGTTCTGGGAGTATTGAGGTCTGCCCCTCAGGCGCCCGGGCCTTCCCCTGCTCTCCCCTCGCATCGCAATACGGGCAGGGGGACGGCACCCTCGCGGCGCGGCCGGTCCAGGTCCTTGCCCAATGGCCGTCGGTCTGGCGCACGCGGTACAACGGCTGCGCTTCAGGTGGATATTTTTTAGCCAAATCGACACCTAGCGCAGTCCCACCCTGCGCCAAGCGCTCTCATTTTTGAACCAAAAGCGCAACGGCGGCCGAAAAGCTGAGGAAAGCCAGCGCCGTACTCACCAGGATGATGCGCGCCACGCGCCCGCCGTGGGCCCCGAAGCGCTCCACCAGCAGCGCCACGTTGCTCGCGCTGGGCAGCGCGGCCAGCAGCACCATCACCGTGAGCGTGAACGGCGACAGGTCCACCCCCAGCGCCATCGCCGCACGCCCCACGCACCACACCAGCAGCGGGTGCACGACGAGCTTGGCCAGCGCGATCGGCACGTACTGGCCCGGCGGCACGTATTCCTGCTGGTTCATCTGCGAGCGCGCCAGCACCGCGCCAATGGTGAACAGCGCCACCGGCGATGCCGCGCCCGCCAGCATGGCCAGGGTCTGGTCCACGGGGCCCGGCAGCTGCCACTGCAGGACCGACGCCACGCCGCCCAGCACGATGGACCAGGGCATGGGGTTGGTAGCCATGCCGCGCAGCGCGTTGCGCAGCGCCACGGCCACGCCGTGCGCACCCGCGCCATCCAGGCGCGACAGCGCGATGCACGCCGAACTGGTGATCACCAGGTCCACCGCCAGCACCACGATCACGGTGCCGGCACTGGCCTCGCCCAGCAACGCCACCAGCAGCGGAACACCCATGAAGCCGGTGTTGGGAAAGGCAGCCACCAGCGCGCCAAAGGCCGCATCGTTCCACCCCCGGCGCCGCAGCGTGAGGGCCACCGTGCCGCCCACCATGAGCAGCGCACACAGCAGGTACAGCCCGGCGACGGCCGGGTCCAGCAGCTGTGCGATGGGCGTGCTGGCGCCGAAGCGGTACAGCATGCATGGCAGCGCGAAATACAGCACGAAGCTGTTCAGCCCCCCGATGGCGGACACCGGCAGCGCCCCGGCCCGCGTGGCCAGGTAGCCGCACAGCACGAGGGCGAAGAAGGGGAAGGTGATCAGCAGGACGGACAGCACGGGCGCGATTGTCGCAGCGCCGCCGCGCGCTGAAACGCCTTGTCACCGGGCGTGCCACCCCGGGCAATCACCCTGGTGCGCGCACGCCGCTATCATGCACACCCGCTGTTCTCCCTCTCACCCGCCGCCCGCCGCAACCCGCGGCGCAGGCGCGCCCCGTTCCTCCCGCTGCATCCATGTCCGGTCTCAATCTTGCTCAGTTGCAGGCAGTGCACTACACCGAGGGCCCGTGCCTGGTGCTGGCGGGCGCGGGCTCGGGCAAGACGCGGGTGATCACGCACAAGATCGCGCGGCTGATCGAGACGGGCCTGGCGCCCCGGCGCATTGCCGCCATCACCTTCACCAACAAGGCCGCGGCCGAGATGCGCGAGCGCGCCGCCGGCCTGATCGGCCGCCAGGCCAAGGACGTGCTGGTGTGCACCTTCCACGCCCTGGGCGTGCGCATGGTGCGCGAGGACGGCCATGTGCTGGGCCTCAAGCCCTCGTTCAGCATCCTGGACCAGGACGACGTGACCGGCATCCTCAAGGACTGCGCGGGCGGCACCACCGACCTGGCCACCGCGCGCCAATGGCAATGGACCATCAGCAACTGGAAGAACCAGGGCTGGGACGCGCGCAAGGCGCTGGCCATGGCCCAGGACGACCATGAGCGCAGCATCGCCCTGATCATGCAGCGCTACGAGGAGCGCCTGACGGCCTACCAGAGCGTGGATTTCGACGACCTGATCGGCATGCCCATGCGCCTCTTGCGCCACCACCCCGAGGTGCGCGAGAAGTGGCAGCGCCTCTTGGGCCACGTGCTGGTGGACGAATACCAGGACACCAACGCCACGCAGTACGAGCTGCTGAAATACCTGGTGGGCGAGCGCGCGCGCTTCACCGCCGTGGGCGACGACGACCAGAGCATCTACGGCTGGCGCGGCGCCACGCTGGACAACCTGAAGAAGCTGCCGCAGGACTTCCCACAGCTCAACGTCATCAAGCTGGAGCAGAACTACCGCTCGACCAGCGCCATCCTGCGCGCGGCCAACCACGTCATCCAGCCCAATCCCAAGCTGTTTCCCAAGACGCTGTTCAGCGAGCTGGGCGAGGGCGAGCCCGTGCGCGTGGTCGATTGCGACAACGAGGAGCACGAGGCCGAGCGCGCCGTGGCGCGCATCCAGGGCCTGCGGGCAGCCAGCAATCCACCGCCGGCGTGGAAGAACTTCGCCATCCTCTACCGCGCCAACCACCAGGCCAAACCGTTCGAGAAGGCCCTGCGCAAGGCCAACATCCCCTACAAGGTCTCGGGCGGCACCAGCTTCTTCGACCGCGCCGAGATCAAGGACCTGTGCGCGTGGTTCCGCCTGTGGATCAACAACGACGACGACCCGGCCTTTCTGCGCGCCGTCACCAGCCCGCGGCGCGGCGTGGGCCACACCACGCTGGCGGCGCTGGGCGAGTTCGCCACGCAGCACAAGCAAAGCATGTTCGGCGCGCTGTTCAACGCCATGCTGCCCGCCGTGATCCCCAAGCGGGGCCTGGAAGGCCTGCTGGAGTTCGGCCGCACCGTCAACGACCTGGAGCACCGCGCACGCCACACGCACGGCCACGAAGCCGCGCGTGCCTTCCTGGCCGACTGGCTCAAGGACATGGGCTACGAGCAGCACCTGTACGACAGCGAGGACAGCGAAAAGGTGGCCGCAGCGCGCTGGAGCAACGTGCTGGAGTTCTGCGACTGGATGGCGCAGCGCGCGGGCGGCCAGATCGACGACACCGCGGGCGCGACGGTGCAGGCCGCGACCAAGAGCCTGCTGGAGGTGGCGCAGACCATCGCCCTGCTGTCCACCATCTCCGAGCGCGAACAGGAGCAGGACATGGTGGTGCTGTCCACGCTGCATGCCAGCAAGGGGCTGGAGTGGCCGCACGTGATCCTGGCCGGCGTGACCGAGGGCATGCTGCCCTTCAAGCTGGACGATGACGATGGCCGCCAGCAGAAGGTGAGTGACGACACCCTGCAGCGCCTGCAGGAGGAGCGCCGCCTGATGTACGTGGGCATCACCCGCGCCCAGCGCACGCTGGCCGTGAGCTGGACCAAGAAGCGCAAGAAGGGGCGCGAGATGGTGGCCTGCCAGCCCAGCCGCTTCATTGCCGAGATGAAACTGGACGCCGCCACGGCGCGCGAGAACCCACGCGACAAGTTGCGCCAGTTGCGTGAGGAATTCGCGCGCAAGGCCCAGGCCGCCCCCAGCCCCGCCACGTCCTGAACACCATGTTGAAAACTATATTTTTGATAGCTGCCAGCGCTTTACTGGCAAGCGCTTGCGCCCAAAAACTCTCTCAACCTCCCCGCCCGGCCTGCCCCACGGCCGCGCAGATGGAGCAGCCCGAACTGGTGGGCCGCTGGCAGGCGCGGCTGGACGGCATGGCCGAGCCCGTGCTGCTGGAACTGGGCCCCCACCCCGAATGGGACGGCACGGTGAAGGGACGCATCCAGTGGCCGGGCTTCACCTCGGTGGTGGTGGGCGACGTGCACCAGGGCCGGCTCACCCTGGAAGAGTCGCGCGACGGCACGCGGGTCAGCGGCAACTGGAGCGGCGACGTCGTCGAAGGCAGCTGCGCGCGCGAGATCCGCGGCGAATGGACCGACGAGGCCGACCGGCCCTACACCTTCACCCTGCGCAAGCAGGCCCCTTCCCGGCCCTGACCTGCATGCCAGCCGTCACCGACCACGCGCATCATCCGACCATGACACAGCCTTCACACCCCCTGTCCCGCCTGGGCCTGGCCACCGCGCTGCTGGGCACGGCCCTGCCGCTGGTCAGCTGGGCCGAAACCGCCGCAGCCCCCGCCGTCAACCGGGTGGCCGGCTGGCGCCAGTGCGCCGCCCTCACCGGTGACAGCCAGGCACGCCTGGCCTGCTTTGACCAGTGGGCCGGCGAGCAGAGCTGGCAGGCGCCGCCCGCTTCGGCCAGCGCCCAGCCCGCCGCCGCCACGCAGGCGCCGCCCCCGCCGGTGGACGCCACGCTGCCGGCCACGCGCATCATCGACGTGGCGCAGGTGGACGGCTGCCGCGACGGCCAGTACAGCACCCTGTCGCGCTTCTGGGAGCTGGAGGCGGGCAGCGACTGCGGGGCATTCCGCTTTCGCGGCTACCGGCCCATGAGCGTGTCCGTCGTGGGCGCCACCAGCGTCAACCGCCTGCCCACCTCGGGCAGCCCGGACAACAACGCCACCAGCGAAGTGGACTACCGCAAGACCGAGATGCGCGTGCAGCTGTCGGTGCGCACCAAGCTCGCGCAGGGCCTGCTCACGCGCGGCCACCCCACGCTGCGCGACTCGCTGTGGGCGGGCTACACGCAGCAGTCGTACTGGCAGCTGTTCTCGCCGGGCATCTCGCGGCCGTTCCGCAACACGGACCACGAGCCCGAGATCATGTACGTGTACCCCACCGACGCCAAGCTGCCCTTCGGCTGGCGCTGGCGCTACAGCGGCATCGGCCTGGTGCACCAGTCCAACGGCCAGAGCCTGCCGCTGTCGCGCAGCTGGAACCGCGTGTACCTGATGACCGGCATGGAGCTGGACAACCGCTGGACCGTCACCGGCCGCCTGTGGAAGCGCCTGCACGAGAGCGCGGACAGCGACGACAACCCCGGCATCAGCAACTACGTGGGCCGGGCCGAGCTGGGCCTGACCTGGAACGTGGACAAGGACAACACCCTGGCGCTGACCGCACGGCATTCGCTGGGGGCGACCGGGCGCGGCTCGGCACGGCTGGAATGGCTGCAAACCCTCGGAACCAGCCTGGTGGGCAACCGCACCAACCTGCGCCTGCACACCCAGCTGTTCACGGGCTACGGCGACAGCCTGATCGACTACAACCGCAAGCGCACCGTGTTCAGCGTGGGCCTGAGCCTGGTGGATTTCTGAACCCCACAGCGCGAATGGATGGGCGGGCGCGCCACGCGCGCCTGCCGGCCCGATCACAACCGGTTACCCTTTGACCGGGCCGGCGGGTTGAAGGCGCCGCAGTGCGCCGACACAATCGGGCGCACCCCGGCGCCGCCGGGGGCGGGCCCGCGCCCTGCGCAATAAGCGCCTGCTTTCGCGCGGTATTCGCCCCATCACCGGCCAGCGCCGTCCGCACAATGCAGCCCGGAGGACGACGACCATGGACCTGCAATACCAGCTGAAGGCCGGCAGCTACTACCTGTACGACATGCGCGAAACGCCCAGCGCAGTCACGGGCGAGCGTCGCTTCAAGCTCAAGACCGACACCGTGGCCATTGCCTTCGACCTGCACACCGGCGAGGTGCACCAGCACGGCAGCCCGGCACGCATCCAGTCCTGGGCCACGCACACGCGCCGGCGCCTGCGCGCCGCAGGCGCGGCGGACGTGGCCAACGACATCGTGGTCGTCTCCGGTCCGCTACCCGTGGACGAGCTCAACAAATGCCTGTGGATCAGCGGCTACTGCCGGCGCATGTTCACGCGCCTGGCCAGCCTGCCCCACGGCAAGCTGCAGCGCGCGGCGCAGCAATGGAAAAAAGCGGCCTGATCGCCCTGCCCATCTGCGCCAGCAGCTCTTGATTCAATAGCACAACGGGTCCCGCGGGACCCGTTGTTTCTGGTGTCAGTCCTGCGCACCTACGTCGTCGTCCTGGTCATCATCCTCGGGCAGCTCCTCCGGCTCCGCATGCTTGACCACGGTGACGGGCACGGGACTTTGCTGCACCAGCGCCTGCGACACCGAGCCCAGCAGCGTGCCGCGCAGCCCGCCCAGGCCGCGCGCGCCGATGATGAGCGCGTCGCAGCCGCAGCGCTCCACCATGTCCACCAGCGTGGCCGCCACGGGGCCCAGGCCGATCTCGGTCTCATACGGCACGCCCGCGGCCTCCACCATCGCCACGGCCGACGCCATCAGGTGCTGGCCGGCCTCCACGCTCGCGGCGGCCACGGCGTCCGCGCCCTGCGTGGCCAGCTCGATCAGCGAGGCCTCTTCCTGCACGTGGCCCAGCACCAGCGTGGCCTGCAGGCCGCCGCGGCGCACCAGGGCCACGCCATGGCGCACCGCGTCGAGCGCGAGTTCGGAGCCATCAACGGCGATCAGGATTCGGAACATGGGGGCACCTCCTTGCAATGCTGTGTCGATAGGGTCAGTGTAGGCCGCGCGGGGCGCTGCGGGCACCAATCCCCGCCGGTGCAGTCTGGGACAATCGCGCCCATGCTCAAGTTTGAAATCCTGGCCACCGACACCTCCAGCCACGCGCGCCGCGGCACGCTCACGCTCAACCACGGCGTGGTGCAGACCCCCATCTTCATGCCCGTGGGCACCTACGGCACCGTCAAGGGCGTGATGCCGCGCAGCCTGCGCGAGATGGGCGCGCAGATCATCCTGGGCAACACCTTCCACCTGTGGATGCGGCCCGGCCTGGACGTGATGCAGAGCTTTGGCGGCCTGCACGGCTTCGAGCAATGGGACAAGCCCATCCTCACGGACTCGGGCGGGTTCCAGGTCTGGAGCCTGGGCAGCATGCGCAAGATCACCGAAGAAGGCGTGCATTTCGCCTCGCCCGTGAACGGCGACAAGCTGTTCATGTCGCCCGAGGTGAGCATGCAGATCCAGACCACGCTCAACAGCGACATCGTGATGCAGCTGGACGAGTGCACGCCCTACGAGACCAACGGCCACAAGACCACCGAGGCCGAGGCGCGCAAGAGCATGGAGATGAGCCGCCGCTGGGCGGTGCGTTCCAAGAATGAATTCGAGCGCCTGGGCAACCCCAACGCGCTGTTCGGCATCGTGCAGGGCGGCATGTACAAGAACCTGCGCCAGGAGTCGCTCGAAGCCCTGGTGGAGATGGACTTCCCCGGTTACGCCGTGGGCGGCGTGAGCGTGGGCGAGCCCAAGGACGAGATGCTGGACATCATGGCGCACACCCCCCACCGCCTGCCCGCGCACAAGCCCCGCTACCTGATGGGTGTGGGCACGCCCGAGGACCTGGTGGAGGGCGTGGCCCAGGGCGTGGACATGTTCGACTGCGTGATGCCCACGCGCAATGCGCGCAACGGCACGCTGTTCACGCGCTATGGCGACCTGAAAATCCGCAACGCCCGCCACAAGACCGACCACCAGCCGCTGGACCCAAGCTGCACCTGCCACGCCTGCGCCGGCACCGAGGGCGTAAGCTGGAACGACGGGGGCCGCGGCGGCTTCTCGCGCGCCTACCTGCACCACCTGGACCGCTGCGGCGAGATGCTGGGGCCCATGCTCACCACCATCCACAACCTGCACTACTACCTGAACCTGATGCGCGAGGTGCGCGAAGCGCTGGAGGCCGGCCAGTTCGGCGCATTCCGCGCGCGCTTCAAGGCCGAGCGCGCACGCGGCGTGTAGCGCCGCGTAGGCGGCGGCTGACGGCGAGGGCCGGCGCAGGCCGCGCGCGGCGCCGCGCCATCCTTCCTATGCTGGCGCGATGGACACCCGACCGTCGACGGCCGCGCCACTGCACATCGGCACCGCGGGGTGGAACGTGCCGCAGGGCAGCCGGCACCGGTTCCCGGCCGAAGGCTCGCACCTGGAGCGCTACGCCGCCCGGCTGCCCGCCGTGGAGATCAATTCATCGTTCTACCGCCCCCACCAGCGCAGCACCTACGAGCGCTGGGCCGCGTCCACGCCGCCAGCGTTCCGCTTCAGCGTCAAGCTGCCACGCAGCATCACGCACACGGCGCGCCTGGAGGGCACGGACGCGCTGCTGGAGGCTTTCCTGGAACAGGCGCAGGGGCTGGGGGAGCGCCTGGGCTGTCTGCTGGTGCAATTGCCGCCCAGCCTGCGGCTCGACCGGCCCGTCGCCGAGGCGTTCCTGCGCGGCCTGCGCGAACGGCATCCCCACGGCAGCGTTGCCGTGGAGCCGCGCCACGCCAGCTGGTTCACGCCGGAGGGCGACGCGCTGCTGCGCGCCTGGCAGGCCGGCCGCGTGCTGGCCGACCCGGTGCTGCACGCGGGCGGCGAAGTGCCCGGCGGCTGGCCCGACCTGGTCTACTGCCGGCTGCACGGCGCACCGCGCGTGTACTACTCGGCCTATGACGCGGCGCTGGTCGACGCGCTAGCGGCACGGCTGCGGGTCGCCACCCTGGCGGCGCGCAGCGTGTGGTGCATCTTCGACAACACGGCCAGCGGCGCGGCGGCTGCCAACGCGCTGGACCTGCACCAGGCCTGCGCCTAGCGATTCCCTGCCGCGCCGGGCATCGCACCGTGGGGCGGCGTACCGGCGGGGGCCGCGCCGGCGGGCGGCATGCCCGAGGGGACCGCACCGGCAGGGGCCGCACCGGGCGAGGCCATCCCGGACGGCGCCGCACCGGCCCCGCAGGCATGGCAGAAACGGGCGAAGGCGCTCTTGCGCGTGCCGCAGGCACCGCAGCGGTCAAACAGGCCAATGCCACAGTGCGGGCAGAAGTCGGTCACCCCGTCCTTCAGGTCCACCAGCCGCTCGCAGCCCGGGCACACGCCCTTGGCCAGGCGTGCCAGGGCCACGTCGTAGCCCAGCTCCTTGCGGCGCTCCTGCTCGGGCAGGGCCTCGGCCTGCTTCTGGCGCTCCAGGTAGCGGTTGAGCGCAAGGATGGCGTAGCGCCCCACCAGCGCCGTGACCACGATGCCCACCACGTAGCGCACGTAACCGCCATAGCTGGGCAGGTAGGGCACCAGCTCCACGAAGAATGCGAACACCGCGAAGAAGATGAAGCCCCACACGAACGGCCACCAAGTGCTCTTGCGCTTTTTGGCGAACAGCCAGCCTGCCGCCACCAGCAGCGGCAGCGTGAGCGCCAGGCGGTAGAGGAACACGCGCAGCTCCACCTTGCGCCGCTCGGCGGCCATCTTCTCGTAGCCGCCCTGCTCCAGGCGCCCCAGGCGCTGCTGCGCGGCCTGCGCGGCCTGGCGCGCGTCCAGCAGGGCTTGGTCCTGCGCCTGCACGGCCTGCTGGGCCCGGCGCTCCTGGGCCTTGAGGGCGTCCAGCGCCTGGGTGCGCGCGATCACCTCGGGGTCGTGCTCGGCGCGCTGGGTGGCGCGGCGTGCGGCCAGCCAGTTGCTGAAGGTCTCGCGCTCGGCCTGCGTCTCGCTGCGCGCCTTGGCGTGCTGCAGCCGGGCCTGCTCCAGCGCGGTCTGGGCCTCCTGCTCGGCCTGGCGCGCTTCCTTGACCTGGGCGCGCAGCGCCTGGGCGGCGTTGCGGTCCAGGAAGTCGTCCAGCTGCAGGGGCGCCTCCACCTTGGGCAGGTCGCCCACGATGGTGCCGCCCAGCCCGATCAGAAAGCTGGCGAACACCAGCGCCACCAGCCACAGGCCGCGGCGAAACCATTTCTCCGACAGTCGCAATGCCTTGCTCATGTGTGATCCCTCACGATGTTTGCTATTGAAATAGCAGCTGCTCGCGCTTGATGGATAAGCGCAAGAGCCCATTTTTGCTTAAAACTTCTCCGGGCCCAGCACCTGCACCTGCGGGGCGCCCGCCAGCCGCGCATGCTGCAGCCATGCGAGGGCGGAGTCCACCGTCACGGTCTCGATGCGGTCGGCGTAGCGCTGCGCGGGCGGATGGTCGTCGAAGGCGACGTTGGCCGCCGTCATGCGCCCGCCCAGCCGCGTGAGCGGCCCGATGCGCAGCACCGTGGGCTGGTAGCCCTGCAGCCGCAGCCAGGCCTGGGCCTGCGCGCGGGTCTGGGCACGCTCGGGCTCCATGGCGAGGGCCAGGGTCTCCAGCGCCCACTGGTTGGACTGCTGGTAGGTCGTGCCCCACGCATAGCTCACCATGCTGTAGGCACGCTGGTGCAGCCGCGTGGCGCGCGCGCCGTCGGCCAGCACGGGCAGCAGCGCCTGCTGCACGGCGGGCGTGGGCACGGCCCACACGGCCTCGTGGCGCCACAGGTCGTCCAGGAAGAACTCGCCCAGCCCCTGGCGGTACACGGCAGCCACGGCGGTGCCGCAGTCGTTGAGCTTGTGCACCACGCGCCACGGGCCCTCGGGCGTCTTGTAGGCCCAGCCCAGGTGCGAGTAGCGCAGGCCGTAGCGGGACAAGTCCTGCCCCGCGCGCGCCAGCACCACCACGCGGGCGCCGCTGGCGTCCAGCGCCTGGGCCGTCTGCTGCGCCAGCTGCATGCCCTGGGCGATGGTCTGCGCCGTGGGTTGGCGCGGCTCGCAGGAGCGGCCCGCATGTGCCGCCATGGCCGCCAGTGCCAGGGCGGCGGCCGCGATCCAGTGCAGGGTGCGCATGGTCAGAGCCTTTCGTTGTGCAGCAGCGCGCGGCCCAGCGCGTTGGGCACGAAGGCCAGCACCTCGCCCGCGGCCGACAGGATCACGCCCGTGCCGATCACGCTGCAGGTGAGCACCGTGCCCACGGCACCACTGGCGGCACCGGCGGCGCGGCCCGAGACCTCCACGCTGGCCTGGGCGCCGTCCGATGCACGCTCCAGCAGGTACACCGTGCCCGTGGCCGAGGCCTGCACGGCCTTCACCGTGAGCACCGCGCCGCCCACCGACAGCGCCGCCGGCAGGGCCACTACGGCGCCCGCCGCCGCGGACGCCCCGCCCGCGGCCACGACCACGGAGGCCACCGGCATCAGCGACAGCGCTGCAGAGGCCTCGCTGTGCGCCCGCGCCGGCAGCGCCGCGCCGCACAGCAGGCCCAGCGCCAGCAGCGCGGGGGCGAAGGTTTCGCGAAAAAGGGTTGGCATGTGGGTCTCCTGCGCGGCGGGCATCATTCAGCGGCCTCGGTGCGGGCCTGCAGGCGGCTGCGCAGGCGGGCGTCGGCCAGATCCGCCTCGTGGCGGTCGCGCAGCATCTTGGCCAGCGTGAACGCGCAGGTGATGAGGTACAGCCAGCTCACGCCCAAAAAGGCCTTGTAGGTGGCGCTGATCGCCATGCCCCACAGCCCCCAGCCGGTGAGCCCCATGGCCACCGCAAAGCCGCCCCAGACGACGAGCTTCCACAGCGGGGTGTCGCCACCACCCTGGCCGGCGCCGCGGCGCGCGCCCTGGTTGTCGCGCACGAACTTGGCCAGCATGAAGGCCGCCGACAGGCAGAACACGTAGCCCATGAACATGAAGGCCACCTCCAGCCGCTCGCCCGGCAGCCAGGCCAGGCCGGTGGCGCACAGGAACACGGCGATGCCGAACGAGGCCCACACCTGGAACTGCCAGGCCCGCGTGTCGCGCTGGAGGGTGGGGGTAGAGGAATGCATGGTGGTCGGTGCCCGCAGGCGTTGGTTGAACACGGGGCGGATGCTGCGGCCGCACGGCGCCAAAGCAGCAGATATTCCGACGCAGTAACCTATCCAGCAGCGAAAAGTATCGCCATGCGATACCGCATTCAGATCGCCAGCGGCAGCTCGGTGGTGGACAGCACGTTGCGCAGCACCATGAACGAGCGCACCTGCCGCACGCCCGGCAGGTACAGCAGCTGCTCGGCATGCAGGCGGTTGAAGCTCTCGCTGTCGCGCGTGCGGATCAGCATGAAGTAGTCGAACTCGCCCGTGACCACGTGGCATTCCATGCAGCCCGAGATCTTGGCCGCCGCCTTCTCGAAGGCCGAGAACGACTCGGGCGTGGAGCGGTCCAGCACCACGCCGATCATCACCAGCATGCCCGCACCCACCGCCTGCGGGTTCAGCCGCGCCACCACGCCATCGATGAAGCCCAGCCGCTTGAGCCGCTCCACGCGGCGCAGGCAGGCCGGCGGGCTCAGGTGCACCTTGGCCGCCAGGGCCACGTTGGACAGCGACGCGTCGCGCTGCAGCAGGCGCAGGATGGCGCGGTCGGTGCGGTCCACCTCGGCACCCTCTGCCGCGGCATTCACGTTGCGTTTTTTTATTGCGGCCATGGCTTGATTTAAGAAATGAAATACTGCTCTTTGGCGTTGAGTACTCTTTTTGATTCTTGAGTTCATCTTATTTCACAACCCTGTTAATGCGCGGTTTTCCTACGATGCAAGGCACCTTCCCCATCGACCGGAACACCGCCATGAACCTGCAGAAATTCCCCCGCCATCCCCTGACCTTCGGCCCCACGCCCATCCAGCCGCTCAGGCGCCTGTCGCAGCACCTGGGCGGCAAGGTGGAGCTGTACGCCAAGCGCGAGGACTGCAACTCGGGCCTGGCCTTCGGCGGCAACAAGACGCGCAAGCTGGAGTACCTGATCCCCGAGGCGATTGCCGGCGGCTACGACACGCTGGTGTCCATCGGCGGCATCCAGTCCAACCAGACGCGCCAGGTGGCCGCCGTGGCCGCGCATTTGGGGCTCAAGTGCGTGCTGGTGCAGGAGAACTGGGTCAACTACAGCGACGCGGTGTACGACCGCGTCGGCAACATCGAGATGAGCCGCATCCTGGGCGCCGACGTGCGCCTGGACGCGGCGGGCTTCGACATCGGCATCCGCCCGAGCTGGGAGCAGGCCATGGCGGACGTGAAGCAGGCCGGCGGCAAGCCCTTTCCCATTCCTGCTGGCTGCTCCGAGCACCCTTATGGCGGCCTGGGCTTCGTCGGCTTTGCCGAAGAGGTGCGCCAGCAGGAAAAGGAGCTGGGCTTTCGGTTTGACTACATCGTCGTGTGCTCGGTCACGGGCAGCACGCAGGCGGGCATGGTGGTGGGCTTTGCCGCCGACGGGCGCGCGAGCCGGGTGATCGGTATCGACGCATCGGCCACGCCCGAGAAGACCCACGCGCAGATCCTGCGCATCGCGCAGAGCACCGCCGATCTGGTGGAGCTGGGCCAGGACATCACCGCCGAGGATGTGGTGCTGGACACGCGCTACGGCGGCCCGGAATACGGCCTGCCCAATGAAGGCACGCTGGAGGCCATCCGCCTGTGCGCTCGCCAGGAGGGCATGCTCACGGACCCGGTGTACGAGGGCAAGTCCATGCACGGCATGATCGAGCGGGTGCGCAACGGCGAATTCCCGGCCGGATCGAAGGTGCTGTACGCGCATCTGGGCGGCGTGCCGGCCCTGAACGCGTACAGCTTTCTTTTTCGCAACGGCTGAAGCCGCAGCGGATGCGCAGGCCCTGGGGCGCCTGCTGGCTCAGGCGCTGATCTGAAGCAGCCCCGCCACCCGCTCACGCAGCAGGGCGGGCTGCACCTCGGCAGCCGGCAGCGGTGCGCCGACGTTCAGCCCCACGCGGTTGAACATGCCCCGGCGGAACGGCCGCACCATAGCGCCGCCCTGCTCGATGCGGCTGAAGAACGAGCCCCACAGGTTGGTCAGCGCCATGGGCACCACCGGCGCCTGGACGCCGTCGGCCTGCGCGCGTTCGATGATCTTCATGATGCCGCCCTTGAACGCCTGCAGTTGCCCGTCGCGCGTGATGCCGCCCTCGGGGAAGATGGCGAGCAGGTCGCCGTCCTTCAGCACCTGGGCCGCGCGCTCGAACGCGGCTTCGTAGGTGGCGGCATCGTCCTTTTGCGGCGCGACGGGAATGGCCTTGGCCAGGCGGAACAACGCACCCAGCACCGGGATGCGGAAGATGCGGTGGTCCATGATGAAGTAGATGGGGCGGGGGCTGGCCGCCATCAGCAGCACGGCATCGACGAAGCTCACATGGTTGCAGGCCAGGATGGCCGCGCCCTCCGTGGGAATGTGCTCGTCGCCGCGCACCTTGAAACGGTAGATGCAGCGCGACAGCACCCAGGCCACGAAGCGCAGCAGGTACTCGGGCACCAGCAGGAAGATGTAGAACGCCACCACCGCATTGGCGATGCCGGTGAACAGGAAGATCTGCGGCACCGTGAAGCCCGCCGACAGCAGCGCCCCCGCGAGCACGGCACTGGCGATCATGAACAGCGCGTTGAGGATGTTGTTGGCGGCGATGATGCGCGCGCGGTGCGTGGGCTGGCTGCGCATCTGGATCAACGCGTACATGGGCACGCTGTACAGGCCCGCGAACAGCGACAGCAGCAGGAGGTCGGCCATCACGCGCCAGTGCGCGGGCTGCGCCGCGAAGGCCGCCAGGGTGAGCACCTCCGACGGCGGCAGGGCCCGCGAGGCGAAGTACAGGTCGATGGCGAAAACGCTCATGCCGATGGCGCCCAGCGGCACCAGGCCGATCTCCACATGCCGGCGCGAGAGCACCTCGCACAGCAGCGAGCCGATGCCGATGCCCACCGAGAACACCACCAGCAGCAGCGACGCCACCTGTTCGTTGCCATGCAGCACGTCCTTGGCGAAGCTGGGGAACTGCGACAGGAACACCGCGCCGAAGAACCACATCCACGAGATGCCCAGCAGCGAGCGGAACACCACGGTGTTGCCGTGCGCCAGCTTCAGGTTGCGCCACGTCTCGCTGACCGGGTTCCAGTTCACCGTCAGGCCCGGGTCGGTGGCCGGGGCCGGCGGAATGAACTGCGCCACCAGGCGGCCCAGCAAAGCCAGCGCCAGACAGGCCAACGCCACCGTGGTGTGGCCGATGCCCGGCAGCGCCACCAGCAGGCCGCCCGCGACGTTGCCCAGCAGGATGGCGACGAAGGTGCCCATCTCCACCATGCCGTTGCCGCCCGTCAGCTCGCGCTCGTTCAAGGCCTGCGGCAGGTAGGCGAACTTCACGGGGCCGAACAGCGTGGAATGCAGCCCCATCAGGAACACGCAGCCCAGCAGGATGGCCGCGCTGCCGGCCACGAAGCCCCCGCCCGCCACCAGCATGATGGCGATCTCCAGGTTCTTCACGAAGCGGATGATGCGCGTCTTCTCGTACTTGTCCGTGAGCTGCCCCGCCGTGGCCGAGAACAGCAGGAACGGCAGGATGAACAGCGCGCCGATCACCAGTCCCGCCAGCGCCGGCGGCATCCACGACACGCTGAGCTGGTAGGTCACCATCACCGTGAAGGCGAACTTGAACAGGTTGTCGTTGGCCGCGCCGGCGAACTGCGTCCAGAAGAACGGCGCGAAGCGGCGCTGGCGCAGCAGCGCGAACTGGTTGGGGTGCGCCGCCTCGGCAGGCTGGGCGGTGGGCGACAAGGTCACGGGGTGCTGCGCGCTCATATGCGGTGTGCGGGGTGTGAAGGTGCCGCGCATTGTGC
Source organism: Diaphorobacter sp. ED-3 (assembly GCF_027625375.1). NCBI lineage: Bacteria > Pseudomonadati > Pseudomonadota > Betaproteobacteria > Burkholderiales > Comamonadaceae > Diaphorobacter > Diaphorobacter sp. ED-3. The sequence goes on from NZ_CP115182.1 coordinate 3,756,150, forward strand.
GCACAAAGCCCGCGCAGGCCAGCCGCTTGTGGGCCTTTGTGGCTTGGATCACACTTAGGGTATCGCCATTCGATACTTTTTACGTTCCACGCCCCATGAGCACCACCGCCGACCTCGTCATCGCCCTGAAGAAGGAACTCAAGTCCGCCCAGATGACCTATGCCGGCCTGGCACAGGCGCTGGGCATGGCCGAGTCCAGCGTCAAGCGCATGCTGGCCAAGGGCGACATGCCGCTGTCGCGCATCGACGCCATCTGCCGCGTGCTGCGGCTGGACTTTGCCGACCTGGCGCGGCGCGTGGCCGACAGCCAGCCGCTGCTGAGCGAGCTGACGCAGGAGCAGGAAAAGGCCGTGGTGGCCGACAAGAAGCTGCTGCTGATGGCGATCTGCGTGCTGAGCCAGTGGACCCTGGAGCAGATCACCACCACCTACCGGCTGAGCGAGGCCGAGGGCATCCAGTACCTGGCGCAGCTCGACCGCATCGGCATCATCGAGTTGCGCCCGCTCAACCGCTACCGCCTGAAGCTTGCCAAGACCTTCCGCTGGCGCCCGCACGGGCCGGTGATGCACTACTTCCGCGACCATGCACTGCTGGACTACTTCAACGGCGGCTTCGAGGCGCCGGGCGAGGGCGTGCTGCTGGTGCACGGCTCCATCGCACGCAGCCTGGCGCCGGCCTTCACCGAGCGGCTGCAACGCGTGGCGCAGGATTTCGCGCAGCAGCACCTGGCCGACCAGCGCCTGCCCGAGCGTGAGCGCGAGGGCTACACCCTGCTGCTGGCCATGCGCAGCTGGGAGTTCGAGGCCTTTGCCCAGATGCGCCGCACCGCAAGGCCGTGATGCTCCTATATTAATAGCTTATGGCGCTTGATGGACGGGTGCCAGCGCCTTAAAACACCCAAAACCCGACGCAGTCGGCCTGCCATTGACTTCCCCCTTCGCGGTGCCCACACTGGACCATCCGTCGCCCCCACACGCCTGCACGCACAGGTTCTCGCGCCCACTGGAGCAGAACCGGCAGTGCCCACAGGTCCACCCCAGCCAAGGAACGCCTACCCGCGGTCCCTGCCGCCAGCCCCGCACGCCCGGCCCCAGGCCGGCGACACGGGCCACGATCTCATGCCCCGGCACAAGGGGCCACACCGCGTCCGGCAGCTCGCCGTCACGCAGATGGAGATCCGTGCGGCACACGCCGCAGGCTTGCACCGCCAGCAGCAACTGGCCTGCCTGCGGGACGGGGCATGGCAACTCCGCCAGCCGCAGCGGCTGGCCGGGTCCGTCCAGCACCATGGCGCGCATGGTCGGTCCTCACACCGGGGCCGTGTCAGCCGCCGCGTTCTGCCTGCAAATGCCGCGCCAACTCCTGCAAGCTCAGGTGCGTCAGATCCTCTGCATGGCTGGCCACCAGCCGCTGATGGGTGACACCATCCAGCTGTTCCATCAGCTCGCCCAGGAAGGGATTGGACGCGAACACGGCCTCGCGCAGCGCGTGGGCCACCTCGCGCGCGAAGGTGCGCCGCTCCTGCGCGGCGGCCTCGCTGCGCGGCGCCAGACCGCTGCGTCCTGCGATCGAATGTCCGGGCGGCTCATGCCCCGCCGCACTGCCATGCAGGCGGGCGGCCGGATGCGTCAGGCATTGCCTTTCCGTCCAGTGCGTGGCTGCCGCAGGGTCAAGCTCCAGCAGGCGCGCCATCGAGCCATTGGCCACCAGGGCCCAGTTGGGTGTGTCCATGCAAGCCCCCCAGTTCTCCAAGCCGTGTGCGGTATTTGATCTTGGGGGGCGGCCCCAGAGGGGTCAATCCCACGGTACATGCAAGCAATCGTGGCGTGGCGGGCGGTGCGCCAAGCACCGCGGCGCCTCGCCACGCACTGGTCGCGCCTCTCTCACTATTGAAAAAGGAGCTTGTTCCGCTTCTCTGACAAGGGCTTCAGCCCTACCAGCACCTGTGTCCTGCCCGCCGAAAGGCCGCCGTCACACCTGCTCACAAACCTTTGCCGGGGATGCAACAACGCGCCCGAAACGTTGACATGCGGCCCGCAGCATGGAGTCTCCCGCAGCGCCCCGCGCCGCATCCCACAACACAGGAGAACGCCATGGTCCGCACCACCACCCTTGCCGCAGCCGGCAGCCTCGTCGCCCTGCTGTCATTGGCAGGCGCCGCGCATGCGGCCACCAACGCCACCGTCGTGATCCAGGCCGGCACGCCCCACTACTCGGCACCGCCCGCCTATGCGGTGCAATACCACGCGCCACCGCCTCCACGCTACGAGCGCGTGCCTGCACCGCGCCGCGGCATGGTCTGGTCGCAGGGCCACTGGGAATGGCGCGGCCACCGCCATGTGTGGGTGCCCGGCCAGTGGATGCAGGTGCGCCACGGCCACCATTACCGCCAGCCGCGTTGGGTGCAGCGCGGTGACCAATGGCGCTTCGTGCGCGGCGGCTGGGACCGCGATGGCGACGGCGTGCCCAACCGCCACGACCGCCGGCCCGACAACCCCTACCGGAGATGAACGGCCGAGCGCCGGTCGTCCGCGCCCAGCATGGCCCGGGACGGCGACGGGCCGTCCATATGCATATAGCGCGTTGCATGTGAATTTCTCCACAATGGGCGTGTTTCGGCTGTGCCTACACGATAGGGCGCCGCCTTGCACTGACCCATCACAAGGAAATTCGCCATGCCTCTCCTGCGCCACGCCACCGCCGCCCTGGCCACGCTGCTGACCGTCACATCCGCCCTCGCCCAGGCCACGGACTGGCCCAAGCAGCCCGTCACCCTGATCATGGGCTTTCCGGCCGGATCGGGCGTGGACGTGGTGGCGCGCGCGGTGCAGGAGCCGCTGGGCCAGAAACTCGGCCAGCCCGTGGTCATCGACTACAAGTCCGGCGCGGCCGGCAACATCGCCAGTGAGTACGTGGCCCGGGCCAAGGCCGACGGCTACACCCTGGCCTTCGGCACGGCCGCCACGCACGGCAGCAATGCCGCGCTTTACAAGAACCTGCCGTTCGACGTGGAGGCCGACTTCGTGCCCGTCGCCCCGCTGATCGACGTGTCCAACGTGCTCACCATCAACCCCGCGGTGATCGACGCCAAGAACCTCAAGGAGTTCGTCGAGACCGTGCGCGCCAACCCGGGCAAGTACAACTTCGCATCCACCGGCAACGGCACGGGCACGCACATGGCCTTTGCCGAGCTGAATGCGCGCCTGGGCCTGAACATGGTGCACGTGCCCTACAAAGGTGGGCCCGAGGCCATCACCTCCGTGCTGCGCGGAGAGACCTGCTGCATCATGAACCAGGTGCAGACCGTGCTGCCGCACTACAAGGCCGGCAAGGTGCGCCTGCTGGGGGTAACCACGGCCAAGCCCGTGGCGGCCGTGAAGGAGGTGCCGCCCATCGGCGCCAGCGGCCTGCCCGGCACCAAGGGCTTTGACAGCTCGATCTGGTTCGGCATCTTCGCGCCCAAGGGCACCGACCCAGCCGTGGTCCAGAAGCTGAACACCGCCTTGCGCGAGGTGCTGGAGCAGCCCGACGTGCGCCAGCGCTTCGAGTCGCAGGGCAACACGGTGCGCATCGAAACGCCCGAGCAGTTCCGCCAGACGGTCCACAAGGACCGCGCGAAGTGGGCGCAAGTGGTGAAGGACGCCAAAATCAGCATCGACTGATTTCGCCCTCCACGCTTTCTTCGACGCCCTCCATGTCTCTTTCGCTTCCCCTGGGGGCGGCCGGCCTGGCCGCCCTCGAAGACCGCCTGCGGCACGACCTGCTCACCCTCAACTGGCGTGCCCGCGCATGGCTGCCGCCACGCGCCCATGAAGGGCAGCCCGTCACCGACGTGCTCATCATCGGTGCCGGCCAGGCCGGCCTGGCGGCCAGCATGGCGCTGGCGCAGCAGGGCATTGCCGCCGTGCTGCTGGACCGCGCGCCCGCCGACTACGAGGGCCCCTGGGCCACCACGGCGCGCATGGACACGCTGCGCTCGCCCAAGGAGCTCACCGGCCCCGCGCTCGGCGTGCCCTCGCTCACCTTCCGCGCCTGGTTCGAGGCCCAGTGGGGCCGCGAGGCCTGGGCCGCGCTCGACAAGATCCCGCGCCTGCAGTGGATGGACTACCTGCGCTGGTACCGCCGCGTGACGCAGGCCGACGTGCGCAATGAACACACCGTCACCGCCGTGCACCCACGCGCCGAAGGCCTGGTGGCGGTGGACGTGCAGGCCCCCGCCGGCCACGCCACCTGGCTGGCGCGCCGCGTGGTGCTGGCCACGGGCCGCGACGGCCTGGGCGGCCCGCAGATCCCTGCCTTCATGCACGGCGTGCGCCACGCCGCACAGGGCGGCCTGTGGGCGCATTCGTCCGATGTGCTGGACTACGCCACGCTCAAGGGCAAGCGCGTGGGCGTGATCGGCATGGGCTCGTCCGCCATGGACAGCGCCGGCACGGCGCTGGAATGCGGCGCCGCCAGCGTGGACCTGATCGCGCGCCGCGCGGTGATGCCCACGGTGAACAAGTCCAAGGGCTCGGGCGTGCCCGGCCTCACGCAGGGGCACCACGACCTGCCCGACGCATGGAAGTGGCGCATCCGCCATTACATCAACGTGCAGCAGGTGCCGCCGCCGCACGGCAGCACGCTGCGCGTGTCGCGGCACGCCCATGCGTTCTTCCACTTCGGTTGCGCGGTGCAGGGCGTCACGCAGGTGGGCGACGCGCTGCACGTGGCGACGGCCAAGGGCACGTTTGCGTTCGACTTCCTGGTCCTCGCCACAGGCTTCGTGATCGACTGGGCACAAAAGCCCGAGTTCGCGCCGTTTGCGCGCCATGTGCGCACCTGGGGCGAGCGCTACCAGCCGCCCGCCGGCGATGAAGACCGCGAACTGTCCGACTCGCCCGACCTCGGCCCGGTGTTCGAATTCCGCGAGAAAGCCGCCGGCGCCTGCCCTGGCCTGGACCGCATCCACTGCTTCTGCTACCCGGCGGCGCTGTCACACGGCACGGTGTCGGGCGACATCCCCGCCATCAGCGACGGCGCACGGCGCCTGGCCAGCGGCATCGCCGGCCTGCTGTACCGCGAGGACGTGGAGCACCACTTCGCCGCGCTGCAGGCCTATGCCGAGCCCGAACTGCTCGGCGACGAATGGACGCCCGCCGACACCTCCCAACGCATCCTGCCTTCGCCATGACCGACACCATCGACCAACTCGCCCGCCTGGGCCATGCCCCCCATGCCCAGGCCGCGCGCCAACAGCGCGCCAAGGCCATCACCGCCACCCAGGCCTGCGAAGACCTGCTGCTCGCGCCCGCACTGCCCGGGGGCCTGGCGCTGGCCGAGCGCCTGTCCGTGGCCCAGGCCGTGGCGGCCGCCAGCGGCGTGGCAACGCTGGCCGACCATTACGGCGCGCGCCTGGCCGGCCTGCCAGCCCCGCTGGCGGATGCGCGCTGGCAAGCCATCACGCATTTCACGCAGCTGCTGGCCACGCAGCCCGCCGCGGCCGACCGCGCGGCCCTGCTCGCCCTGCCCCAGGCGGGCCTCGCCACGCCGGACGTGGTGCTGCTCGCGCAGCTCATCGGCTTCGTGGCCTACCAGGCGCGGTTGGTGGCCGGCGTGGCGGCGCTGGCCACCCTCGGCCCCGCGGGCACCGCAGCCGCGCCGGTCGCACCCGCCACGCCAGAAGCGCCCTTCGTGCACCCCGCCAACCTGCCCCCGCCCGGCGAGCCGCTGCGCCTGGCCGGCTACACCAGCGAGACGCTGGACTGGAAGGCCTGGCTGCCCGTGGTGGACCCCGCAACCGCCAGCGCCGAGCAGAACGCCGTGCTGGACGCCAGCCACCCCAAGGCACGCACGTCGGACTTCTACCTCGTGCTGGCGCACCAGCCCCGCGTGCTCGCCGAGCGCTCGGAGGCGTTCAACGCCATCATGTACGCGCCTGGCGGCCTGCCGCGCGCAGAGCGCGAGGTGGCCACCACCGTGGTCTCGCGCATCAACGGCTGCGTGTACTGCGCGTCGGTGCATGCGCAGCGCTTCGAGCAGCTGGCCAAGCGCAACGACGTGATCGCGCAGATCTTCGCCGACCCCGACAGCGCCGGCACCAACGCCCGCGAACGCGCCCTGGCGCAGGCCAGCGCCGCGCTCACGCGCGCGCCCGGTGCATTCGGGCCGCAGCACATCGCGCCGCTGCGCGCCGCGGGCCTGAGCAACCTGGAAATCCTGGACACGGTGCACGCCGCCGCGCTGTTCGCCTGGGCCAACCGCCTCATGCTCAACCTGGGCGAAGCGGTCTACCCCTGAGCATGCACGCAGCGCCCCGCCCTGAGAGCGTGTTCATGGTCTGAGGGTTAGCCCGCTGGGGACGCCGCGCCCGCGCCGCTACGATGGCCGGCGCAGGAGAGCAAACGGCTGCATGCCGTTTCACCGAAGGCGCAAACTCCCATACACGCTCAGGTTCCGTACTGCACACCCACACAGCCGTCTGGAGAGCCGCCACGCCCGCCGTGGCGCACCGAAGGAGCAAGTGCCGCGCACGGTCCCGCGCGGCATGAATCTCTCAGGTACCAAGGACAGGGGGAGCGGCAGCCAGGCCATGTCGTGCCCGCTGTTCGCTATTCATTCAATAGCTGCTCGCGCGCGCCCTGCCTGCGCAAACCTTGAAAAAGGCTTGTAAACCATGCGCGTGATCGTTCTCGGCGCCGGCGTCGTCGGCACCACCTCTGCGTACTTCCTCCAGCAACTCGGCCACGAGGTCACCGTCATCGACCGGCAGGCTGTGCCCGGTGCGGAAACCAGCTTCGCCAACGGCGGCCAGATCTCGGTCAGCCACGCCGAGCCCTGGGCCAACCCCGGCGCGCCGCTCAAGGTGCTGCAGTGGCTGGGCAAAGAGGATGCGCCGCTGTTGTTTCGCCTGCGCGCGGACATGCGCCAGTGGCTTTGGGGCCTGCAATTCCTGCGCGAATGCACGCCCGCGCGCACGCGCCACAACATCGAGCAGATCGTGAGCCTGGGCAGCTACAGCCGCAGCACGCTGCAGCAACTGCGCACCGACACGGGCCTGCAGTACGACCAGCGCACGCAGGGCATCCTGCACTTCTACACCAGCGCCCAGGAGTTCGACGCCGCGCTGGCGCCCGCCGAGCAGATGCGTGCGCTGGGCTGCCACCGCCGCGTGGTGGATGCCGACGAGGCCGTGCGCATCGAGCCGGCCCTGGCCCACGTCCGCCCGCAGCTGGCGGGCGCCACCTACACGGCGGAGGACGAGTCCGGTGACGCCCACCTGTTCACGCGCGCGCTGGCCGGCGTGGCCCAGGCCGCGGGCGTGCAATTCCGCCTGGGTTGCCACATCACCGCGCTGCACCCGGCGGGCGGCGCCATCGACCATGTGGAGGTCACCAACGAGGCCGGCGGCTACGAGCGCTTGCGCGGCGACGCCTACGTGCTGGCGCTGGGCGCATTCAGCCCGCTGCTGGCCCAGCCCCTGGGCCTGCGCCTGCCGATCTACCCGGCCAAGGGCTATTCGGTGACGCTGCCGGTGCGCGACACGGCCGCCGCCTACCAGGTGAGCCTGACGGACGACGAGTACAAGCTGGTCTTCTCGCGCTACACCAGCGCGCAGGGCGACCGGCTGCGCATCGCGGGGACGGCCGAGCTCAACGGCTACGAGCGCGCACTGAACGCCGTGCGCTGCGAAGCCATCGTGCGGCGCGTGGAGCAGCTCTTTCCCGGCGCGGGCGATGCGAGCCAGGCGCAGTTCTGGAGCGGCCTGCGCCCCGCCACGCCGAGCAACGTGCCGCTGATCGGCAAGACGCGCTACGGCAACCTGTTCCTGAACACCGGCCACGGCACGCTGGGCTGGACCCACGCCTGCGGCTCGGGCAAGTCCATCGCGCGCATCGTGAGCGGGCTGGAGCCGGAGCTGGACTTCGCGTTCTGCGGCCTGCCGCGCCCTGCTGCGGCGCCCCGCCCCGCCGTCATCGGCGTTTGAGCAAGCGCCACGGCGCTATGCATTGCATAGCTGCTTGCGCTTGGTGGACGGGCGCTAGAGGCCAAAAAGGCTTATAAAGCCCCGTCCGGCGCGACGAACACCGTCAGCACGCCCGTGTAGCCATAGAGCCGGTGCGCGGCGATTTCGCCGCCGGCGAAGAAGCCCGCCAGGGGCACGTCGCCCAGCGCATGGCGCACGATCTGCAGCTCGGCGCTGGGCCCACCGAAGTGCGGCCCGCCGCGGCCCGAGCAACTCACATACAGCGCACCGCAAATGCGCCGGCCGCCCGTCGGCTCGGCATGCGGCGCGCTGCCTGCGGCGGGCAGCGCCTGCGCCTCTTCGAGCTGGGGCGATAGCTCCTCACGGATCTCGGCGCAGATGCGCATCAGGTCGGCACGGGCCGCGCCGACGTTGCGCTGGCAGAAGGCCAGGCGCATGCCCACCTCGACATGGTCACCCAGCGCCACGCCGCTGCGCGTCGCGTCCAGCCCGACGATGTGGCGCACGCGCGTGTCGGCGCCAAAGTGGCCCGTGCGCTGGCGCTGCGGTGCGTCCGCGTCCTCCAGCCCTGCCAGCGTGGCGCGCACGGCGCGCAGCGCGGCCTGGGCGTCGCCCTGCAGCGTCACGCCCAGCGTGTCCAGCAGCACGTCCAGCGCGGGCTCGCCGTCCAGCTCCAGCACCACGTTGTCCTGCGCGGCGGTGATGACCGCCTGCGCGCCGATGGGCTGGCAGCCCTGCGTGACGCGCGAGACCAGTTCCACCTGCGCATCAAAGGCCACGCCCGACAGGCCGCCGTGCAGCACGCCGTCGCCCTCGCCGCCGGCGGGCAGCGCCAGCTGCACCTGCGCCCCGCGGCTGGCCACCACGCCGCCAAACAGGTAGCCGCTACTGGTGCGGCCCGCCATCTCGGCCACCAGGTCCGCCAGTTCGGGTGTCTGCCCGTCCGCATGCACCAGCGCCGTGTGGGCCGCAAAGCCCGCCCCGGCCGCATCGCCGTGCGCCAGCGGCGCCACGCCCGAGAACACGCGGTAGTGCGCGCGCGGCAGGTCGCACAGCATCAGCGAGAGCGCGGGTTCATCGAAATATTCGACATTGTTGCCCGCCACGCCCACGCCGACCGCGCCTGCCCAGTCGGTGACCGTCGGCAGTTCGCGCCGCAGCAGGTCCAGCAGGGCCGCGGCATCGTCCGCGTAGTGGTCGGTGATGTAGAGCAGCCCCAGCGTGGGTGCACTGGCGTACTGGGGCAGCGCCATCTGCGCCCGCAGTTGCGCCAGCACCAGCACCGCGGCCATGTGCCACTGCGGATGGGTGGCGTGTGCGTTGGGAAAGAGTCTCATGTGTCAGCCCTGCGATGGGGTACAGGCGCCGCCGCGCAGCTCAACCTGCCGGCCGCCGCGTGCGGGACGCGGCAGCCTTTGGGGTGGGCGATGGTGCGGGGGCACGCTTGGCGCCCGCGCTGGCCGCGGCAGTCCGCTTGGCGGCCGGACGTGCCTTGTCGTTGGCCTTGTCGTTGGCCTTGCCGCCCGGTTGGGTCGCCGGCCGGGCGGCCGCCTTTGCGGAAGGCTTCCTGGCGGCAGGGGCGGGCGTTGCCGCAGGCGCCGCACCGGCGGCCTGCGCCGCCGCGCGCATGCCATGCATGCCCTGCGCGGCCATCTGCGTCGCCATGCTGGAGGCGGTCTTGAGTGCGCCGCTGGCCATCTCGCGCGTGGCGTCGAAGGCCGCCTGGTGCGTGCCCGCATCCCGCAGGGCATGCGCCGCGATCTGCTGGAACTGGCTGGTCAGCGCACCCCACCATTGCATCGGGTCGGCCACGCCCTTGGTCTGCTCGGGCGCTGCTTCATCGTCCGGTGGTGTTCGCGCGCTACGCGCCGCCGAGGCGTCGTTTGCAGGGGATTGCGCCTCCGGTGCGGGCGCGGGCGGAGAGGTGAACGGGAACGCGGACGGTGGCTCGGCGGCTCGTGCGGCGGGCCGCTCCTTGTCCTGGCCTGCTGCGGCGCCGAAGCTCGCGGCCAGGTCGCCCATCGCCACGTTCATATCCTGCAGCGTGGCCAGCGTCATCTTCTGCACCTCCAGCGCCTGCACGGTGGCGGCCAGGGCGCGCGCGTTCTGCTCCAGCCAGAACTGCACGGCCTTGAGGTCCTGGATGCGCTTGTCCAGCTCGTCCACACTCACCGTGGGCGCCACCCAGCCCGACAGCCCCGGCATGGTGGGCATACCCGCCGCAGCGCCCTTGGCCAGGTTCTGCAGGAAATCAAATCCCGGGACGAAACGCCCGAAGCCGAAAGGGGTGCTATCGCTCATGGCCTGCTCCTGGTGCATCAGGGAATGGTTGCACAGCTTACCCGCATGCGCGCCACCCGTGCGGCATGTGCGTGCCCTGTGCCGTCCACAGGCCCGCGATAGCGTGGTTTTCTCGCGCAAACCCGCATGAATAGGGCACCCCACGCGCACAGACAGCGCCTAGAATCCGATCACCAGCCTGGCTGGCCTGCTTCTATACACCTTACAACGATCCGACATCATGGCAACTGCAAAGAAGACCACCGCTCCGGTGAAAAAGACCGCCGCCAAAAAGGCTGCGGCACCTGCCAAGAAGGCAGCCGCCCCCGCAGCTCCTGCTGCCATCAAGCCCGTGAAGGAAGCCTTCACCAAGACCGCGCTGATCGCCCACCTCGCCACGCAGGCGGGTGTCGAGCCCAAGGCCGCCAAGGCCGTGCTCGCCGCGCTGGAGACGGCCATCCTGGCTTCCGTGCACAAGAAGGGCTCCGGCGAGTTCACGCTGCCCGGCCTGCTCAAGATCGGCCTGCAGCAAGTGCCCGCCAAGAAGAAGCGCTTCGGCAAGGACCCGTTCACCGGCGAAGAGCGCTGGTTCCCCGCCAAGCCCGCGTCGGTCAAGATCAAGACCCGCGCACTGAAGAAACTCAAGGACGCCACGCTCTGACACCGTGGCGCGGGTTTCGCAAAAAAAGCAGCCTCCGGGCTGCTTTTTTTATGCCCGAGCGGCCCAGGGCGCACGGCCGCGGCGCCTTGTATCTTTAAACCAGACCAGCGCGGTAGAGTCTGAACGCCGTTGAGGCGGCCAGACCGGCCCGTGCAGTTTGGTAGGCGCTGGGGTGATAGAGCCCGTGACTGAGTACAGAACGCATGGCCGCCGCGCTGGTCTTCGTGAAGCCCGAACGGTTACGCGCGCCTTGATTGAGCGCGCATGCACAAGCAAGGGATCTGAAGATCATGTCTGTTACCTCTGTGACGGTGGGCATCGACGTGGCCAAGGCGCACGTGGATGTCTGTGTGCTGGGTGCCAAGAGCAGCGCCCAGCGGTTTGACAACGATGCCGAAGGCCACTCGGCGCTGGCGGCTGCCCTGCAGCCCCTGGACGTGGGTCTGGTGGTGATGGAGGCCACCGGCGGCTACGAGGCCGCGTTAGCGTGTGCCCTGCAGGCCACAGGCCTGCCCGTGGCGGTCATCAACCCGCGCCAGGCGCGCGACTTCGCCAAATCCATGGGACGCCTGGCCAAGACCGACGCGGTGGATGCGCGCACGCTGGCCGAGCTGGCAGCGGTGCTGCTGCGCCGCGACGATCTGCAGCGCTTCTTGCGCCCCCTGGCCGATGAGCGCCAGCAGTGGCTCGCGGCCCTGGTCACGCGCAGGCGCCAGTTGCTGACCATGCTCCATTCGGAGCGCCAACGGCTGCAGATCACGCCCAAGAAGCTGCACGCCAGCATCGAGGCCATCGAGGCGGCGATCAAGGCGCAGCTCGATGAGATCGAAGAGCAGATGGTCACGCATGTGCGCGAGCACTTTGGGGAGCTCGACACGCTGCTGCAGTCGGCTGCGGGAGTCGGCCCGGTGGCCAGTGCCACGATGATTGCCGAGCTGCCAGAGCTGGGCCGGCTGAACCGGCGCGAGATCGCTGCATTGGTGGGCGTGGCGCCCATGGCCAATGACTCCGGCGGCAGCAAGGGCAGGCGGCGCGTACAAGGCGGGCGCTTCGAGATCCGCCGCGTGCTGTACATGGCAACGCTCACGGCCACCCGCTACAACCCGGCCATCAAGGCCTTCTACGAGCGTCTGAAGGCCGCTGGCAAGTTGCCCAAGGTCGCCCTGGTCGCTTGCATGCGCAAGTTGCTCACCACGCTCAACGCCATGGTGCGCACTGGAAAACCTTGGGACAAGTCGCTTCATTGCGCTTGACTTCGAAGACGGTTACTCAGTCCGGCAACGGCTGCAGGTACAGCTGCGCCAGGCGGCTGCGTGCAGCATCGTCCACGCCCAGTCGACGCTCCAGGTAACGCTGCACGCCGCCGTGGTCCTGGTCAACGGCTTGCAATGCGGCCTCCAGGAAGTCCTCCTGCACGCGCCAGATCACGTTCAGCACCTCCTGCGGCGCAGAGCTGACCAGCCCCGCGGGCCGACGGTACAGCGCGTTAGTCAACAGGTAGTCCTGCATGACCACCTCGCGCGACACGCCGAGCGCCAGCAGAATCAGGGCCGCGGCGAAACCGGTGCGGTCCTTGCCCGCAGTGCAGTGAAAGACCAGGGGGGAATCCTCTGCCAGCAACTGCTCGAACAAGCCCGCAAACTGCTGCGCGTTGTCGGAAACAAAGGCGCGGTAGGTGTCCTGCATCAGCCCTACCGCAACGGGTGCCGTGATCTGTTGGCCCGCTACCGCCAGTTCCTTGGCGCGCTGCACGACGGTCGGCTCGATCGGCAGCGCGTGATAGCGCACCTGCGGCAGCGCATACGACTGGGCCGCGCTCTCCACCAGCCCGCGGAAGTCCACCGAGCGGGTCAGCCCCACACCGGCCAGCACCTGCGCGTCCTGCGGTGTCAGGGCCGCCAGATGATCGGAGCGGAACAACCGGCGCCAGCGTACCGTGCGTCCATCCAGCCCCCGATAGCCTCCCAGATCACGGAAGTTGGACGCCCCCGTCAGCGAAAGCGTGCGTGAAAAGTCTTGCATCCGGTCACTGTAGTTCAAAGCCGTCACACGCTCATGACACATGGGCGTACATGCAGCCCGAAGTGTCGCCCTGCGTAGAGCTGCCCGCAGCGCGTGATCTTTGGGGCATGGGAGAGTGCCTGGCTTCTGTACCCCCGCGCCCGTGCCTGCAGGTACTGGCTCCCAAAGAAAGGACTACCGTCCCGCGAAAGAAACAAGGCCCCGAATCACGGAGAGGTCCTGTGCAGCGCTGGAGGATGAGGACACGCAACCACTGCGTCGTTCCATGCAGCGTGGCAGTGCAGAAACAAAAACGCCCAACCGAGTGGTTGGGCGTTGTATGTGGTGGCCTGGGACTGGTTCGAAAAATCGTCCGCAACCCGTGCCAACACTAGCTTTTCTCATCTCTCCTGTTCTCTGGGTACATCGTTGGGTACACCAGACCAACCAAGAGGAACTGTGGAATCGAACCACGAGTCTGGATGTGATTGTCTCACGATTCAGGCGGTCCGTGTACCCTGAAGAAGGGCATCCCAGCGGAGGGCATGCCGGGCCACCAGAGAGGGCGGCGGCGAACCCCGGCAAGCGCCCTGGCGGGCGTCCGCGCCCCCCAGAGGCGGTTGCGTGGTCCTCCCCGATGCGCTATCATCGATGCATCAGCGTATGAACGGAGCAGCGAAAGCTGTGCGTTGATCCCACCCCGTAAGGGGCCCCCACCCAAGCGTAGGGATAGCCAAGAGGTCCGATTTTTTCCAACGCCCTCCCCTGTGGAGGGCGTTTTCATTTCGGCGCCTTGATCGGCCGGCCGTTCAGCGTGTTGTGCAGGATCACGAAGAACCCGATCTTCTTGCGCGACGGCCTGTTGGTATGCAGCCTGTCGCGCACGTAGGCGCTCTGCACGAACAGGTTCAACGGGACAGCCTTCGAGCTGGACCGCGAGGCGGTGAAGTACACCTCGTAGGTGTCCTCCTGTCCAGTCGCCGCGTTGAGCAGCCTCACTGTGAAGAAGTTGCCGTGGTCCGTGTGGAAACACGGTGATGTGGGCAAGGCACGCACGATCTCGGGCAACTGCTGGGACTGTGCGTAGCGCCCGAAATCAAAGACGCGCGTCTCGCGCGAATCCGCGTACCCCAGTGGCCCCTTCGGGTCCTCAATCCCGTCCGCGCCGCGCGTGAAGCAATGCAGGCTGAAGATCACCTGGACCGGATAAACGCGCGCCGGTTTGCCGGCCTGTGCGGCCTGCTCGAACGTATGCACGAAGGGGTGCAGGTGGGACAGGTCGTAGTTCGTGCCCTCATGGACGAATGGCCTCCATGCGATCATGGTTTGACCACGGACACGAGGCCCAGTCCCTTCTTGACCGCACGCGCCTTCCGGTAAGTCTTGCCCTCGGCGCGCTTGGCGATTTCCTCCTTCGCAAGCGGCTCCGCCCCAGCAATCAGGCCAGTCAGTCGATACTCATTGGAGTTGTGGCGCCCGCCCGGCTGCGGCCGCAGGATGCGCTCGATCATTCCGTCCTTTTCCAACTTTGCCAGCCGCCGGCGCACCGTGGTCGGGTCTTTGCCGATCGTGTCGGCGATCAGCTTCTTGGACGGAAATGCGAGCTGATTGGCCTTCCACCAGTGCGCCGCGATCACCAGCACGATATTCATGTCAACCGGGTCCAGGCCCAGCGCCTGCTGACGCAGGATGATGGTGCTGGGAATGCAGGTCCAGCCGGCATCCATCAGGGGCTTGCCCCATTTCTTTTCGTTTTCTCGCACCGCGGCCTTCGGATCGGATTCCAGCTCGGGTACAGGTGCGACTGCTGCAACGCTCATGACAATCTCCAGTTCGTTCGATGGCTCTCAGCATAAGCAAGCCAAGGCCGCGATCCCGGAGATCAGGCCGTACCCCAGGGAGGCACCTGCACCTCCCACCCGCTTATCTATGTTCCGTGTGCTATCGCTTGATGTGCTTACCCTGCATCCTTCTTCGGGGGGCGCACACACCGCCCAGGTGGGAGGCGACGCCACCTTCCACTGGAGGGCATCAACACCCCCCATAGGCGAAATTCTAGATGGTGGCCAGCGCCAGAAAACAACAAGCCAGCTCACGCCGCAGGCGTCTGAGCCTTGGCCGCTGGGTTTTTGCCATTCAGCCTCGACTTGAATCCCCGGTCCCGCGCGATGAACGCCGCCAGCATGTGCGGGATCAGCGCCACCGCATCCACCGGTGCCTGGTGCATCCGTCCATGCACCTCCGCGTAAGCATCGAGCTGCGCTTTCAGCTCCGCCGACAGCGTGATCGTGAGCTTGACCGCATCGGGCCTCGGTATCGGCCCCAGGCTCAGGCGATGGCCTGCCTTGCTCATTGACTTCCTCCCCTCTGGAAAAACAGCGGCTGGTAGGGTCGCAATACGATGTCTCGGCTCACAAGCAAGCGCACCGGCAACCCCGGCCGCGCGGTCAGCGTCGGCTGGATGTTCATGTTGCGCCGGGTCATCTCCTGTCCGACCTGGTTCACGCTGTCCTGCAGGCCGTCGCGCCCGGCAATCACCACCCGGTTGCCATCCTGGCGGTTCTCGGGTGCCGCCAGCTCGGCTCCGATGCCCAGCAGCGTGGTCAGCGCTGCGCCGGCGAACACGCGGTCCCAATGCCAGTCCACACTATCCTCCAGGCCGGCATAGCCGGCCGGGTCCGTGCCCACGAGGTTGTCCAACTGGAACGAGGACATGTCCGGCAGGATGACCCGGCTCCACACCACTTGCACGCGACTCTGACCGTAGCTCACCTGACTGTTGTACTTGCCCAGGATGCGCGAGCCCTGCGGGATCAGCAGGTATTTCCCCGTGGCCGTGTCGTAGACCGGCTCGGTCACGGTGGCGATCACGTCACCCGGCAGGTCCGACTTGATGCCCGTCACCAGCGCGCCCGCGATCACCGTGCCTGCCATCACCTGGTACGGTGAGGCCGGCAGTTTGAGGCTGCCGGAATTGCGGGTCTCCGTGGAGCCGGTTTTCAGGAAAGCCTCTTTCTGGTCCTGCCGGTTCTGCACCGCTGTCGGATCTGCCTGCGCGGCCGTCGAAGCCGGACCAGCCTCCAACGGGTCGAAGCCCGCGAGGCGGGAAGCTGGCGCCGCAGCGACCTGCGCCGGTACCGCAGCCGCGCGTTGGTTGCCCGACCGGAAGAACACCGACGAAGCCGCCGCCGCATCGGCCTCCTTGCGCAACGCATCGCGCTCGGCGGCAGCCGGGTCATGACCAGGCGGCGAATAGCTGGCCACCACCGGCGACTGCGACCTCACGATGGCCGGCCCCAGATCGCCCGGCAACGGTGGCCCCAGTTCGGGCACCGAGGGCGGCAGCTTCGAGTAGTCGGACGGAAGCTGGCTCAATCCATCGGAGCGCGAGACGCGATCCACGTTGTAAAGCTCGGTGTTCTCACCGGCGCCACGCTGGCGCGGCTGCAATGACCACATGGTGGCGCCCAGCACGGCCACGGCAACGCCACCGGCCAGGACCGCCAGCATGCGCCGGTTCAGGCGCATCACCGGGCGCGGCTGGGCGCGCAGCGCCACCGCCTCGGGTGCCACCTTGCCCGCCGGCGGCGCGGCAATTCCGGAAGTGTCGTCCTGGCTCATAGTCAGTCCCTTTGCACCGAAGCCGACGCAGCGGACACACCATCGGTGCGTTCAATGCGCACCACGTCGCCCTTGTCGGCACCCAGGCGCAGTTCGGCCGCGCCGAACAGCCGGTCCACGACGTAGTACGGCGAGCGGAAACGGTAGTTCACCAACTGCCCGTCGCCCTGCGCGCCAATCACGAACAGCGGCGGCAACTCGCCCTGGGCAATGCCCGCCGGGAACTGGATGTAGACCTTCTCGCCATCGTCGAAGGCGCGCAGCGGCTTCCACGACGGATTGCTGCCGCTGACCGCGTAGCGGAAACGGATCTTCTCCAGCGACAACCCGGTATCGACCGGCGCGCTCGCCTGCGCTGCGTGCGCCTGTCGCTGCAGGGCCAGCATGCGGTCCTTGGGGTAGTCCCAGGACACCGAGGCCATCCAGACCTTCTCGGTCGAGGTCAGTTCGATCAGGTAGGTGCGCCGGTTGGTCGTGATGACCAGATTGGTCTTCAAACCCGAGCGCACCGGCTTGACCAGCACGTTGACGCGCAACGCATCGCCACTGCCGCTGGACGTGTCGCCCACGATCCAGCGCACCGTGTCGCCGGCGGCCACTGTCACAAGCTCCTCGCCGGCCTGCAGCGAGACCACCGTCACGCGGCCTGGCGCCGCATAGACCTGGTACAGCGCACCGTCGCTGTACGGCCAGACCTGGATCGCATTGACGTAGCCCTCGCGCGTGGGCGCCACGCGCGCTTCCTCGTTCGCGCGCGACACCCGTATCTTCTCGTCGGCCGATTCGGGCACAGGCCTGGTTTCCGCGATCTCCGGCAAGGGCTTCAACTGCGCTGGCAGCGCCAGCGGCTGGGGCACGGCAACCACCTCCATCGGCTTGGGTGGGTCGGGCAGCGGCTGTGCCGTAACGGCCACCGGCTCATCGAGCGAGATCACCGGCGGCGGCTTGCCCTGCGTGGCGCAGCCGACGAGGAACATGAATGCGGCCAGCGGGATCCCCGGCAGTACGGATTTGTGCAAATGTGTCTTCATGGCTTTGCTCCTTGCGAGGCGTCGAGTTCACGGCTCCACGACAGCCCGTTGACGTAGATGCCCAGGGGGTTCTTGCGCAGCCGCTCCTCGGTACGAGGCGTCTGCAGCACGATGGACAGCACAGCGGTCCAGTGCTCCAGCCCGGCGGCCGCGCCGTTGACGTAGCGCCGCTCGGCCCAGCGCACCTGGAACGATGAATCGCTCGCGCGCACGACGCTGTTGACCTGCACCGTGACGGACTCCTGCCCCACGCGCGAGAACGGGTCGGCCGCGCGGGCGTAGTCGTTGAGCGTGGCCGCCCCCCGGTCGGTCGTGTAGTCGTAGGCATCGAGCCAGCTCTGCCGCACGATGATGGGATCGATGGACAGGGAGCGCACCAGCGAGATGAAGCGCGCCAGGTGGTGCGCCGTCTGCGCGTCGCTGGGCTTGTAGGGCGTAGCGGCTTCTCCCACCGCCCGCACCTGCCCGGCTGGGTCCACCTCGATGACGTACGGTGTGACGATGGACTGCGCCGAGCGCCACAGCAGGCCGCCAGCCATCAGCAACGCGAGCGACAAGGAACCGAAGGCCATGAGCCGCCAGTTCCGTGCCTGCACCCGGGCCGAGCCGATGCGCTCGTCCCACACCTGGCCGGCAGCTTGGTACGGCGTGGCAGGCACGGGGCTGTCCGAATACCGCACCAGGGGGCGTTTGAAACGCATGGAGATTCCTTTCAAGTCAAGAACTGGAGTCGTCGCGCAGGCTGGGGCCAGTCCCGCCGCCCGCGTGGTCGCCCGAGCGCAGCACGTGCGCGGTGGTCATGGCCGCATGGGTCGCCTGCTGCTTGCGGCGCATGCGCTGCGCCCAGGCGGGTTCGGAGGCAGAAGCCGGCGAGGCCTCGACCTCGGCACTGGCTGCGGAAGCGGTGGCCGGCGCCGCCGTATCGGCCACGAAGTTGACTGCGCGGTCCTTGACCGCCTTCGCACCGGAAGCGATGCGCTGTCCCACAGCTGCGGCGCCGGCCTTCGCCACATGGGCAACGCCAGCACCGGCTGCGCGAACCGCCCCCCCGCCTGATGCGGCCGCGCCGGCCTGGTAGGCGCCCTTGGCGCCGCTGGCCAACGCGGAAGCCGAACGCGCGGCCGCTGCACCGCCGCCGATGGCCGCGCGCGCAGCTCCTGGCGCCATGCGGGCTCCCGCGGCGACGGCGGAGCCCGCCCCCGCCACGGCGGCTCCGCCGGCCACAGCGAGTCCCGCTGCCGCGATGGCTGTCCCGGCTGCGGCCCCGGCGCCGAGCTGCGGTGCGCCGGACACCAGCCCGGTCGCGATCCCCGGCCCGAAGATCCCCAGGCCCAACATGGCCAGCGCCGCGAGCATGATGACCAGCGCATGATCGATGCTGGGGTCCGCACCTGGCGCCACGGTGAACTCGCTGAAAAGCCCCGTCCCGATGCCCACGATCACCGCGAGCACCAGCACCTTGATACCGGACGAGATCACATTGCCCAGGACCTTCTCGGCCAGGAACGAGGTCTTGTTCCAGAGCGCGAAGGGCACCAGCACGAAGCCCGCGAGCGTGGTCAGCTTGAACTCGATCAGTGTCACGAAAAGCTGCACCGCGAGGACGAAGAAGCACACGATCAGCACCAGCCACGCGAGGAACAGCACGGCGATCACGTCGAGGTTGGCGAACACCTCCGGGAAGCCCGTCAGATCGCTGAGCTGCGCCATGATCGGCCGGCCCGCGTCGATGCCCACCTGCGCCAGACGTCCGGGCTGCAGCAGTTGTCCCTGCGACAGGCCTGAACCCGAGGCCGTGAGGCCCAGGCTCGCGAAGGAGTTGAAGACGATGCCCGCGAGCCGGTTGAAGTTGCCCAGGATGTAGGCGAAGGCACCCACGTAGAGCACCTTCTTGATGAGCCTGGCCATCACGTCGTCACCCTGGCCCGAGGCGTGGCCCATGGCCCAGAACAGGCCCGCCAAGGTCATGTCGATCGCCACCAAGGTGGCGGTGAGAAAGGCGACCTCCCCGCCCAGCAGGCCGAAGCCCGAGTCGATGTAGCGCGAGAAGACGTCCAGGAAGCGGTCGATGACCGAGACGTCGTTCACGGCGGTCCGTCCTTCGCCGCCGGTGGCGACGCGGGCGGCGGCGGTGGCTTCACGGGGTCGTTCGCGTACGGCGAGGGCGTCGGCCGCATGAAGCGCTGGCGCGTCGCCTCGGCCACCGCGTTGCACTGCGCATCACCCGCCTTGGCGTGATCTGCCTTACAGGCGGCGCGCAGTTCCTTCAGGCGCTCGGGATTGGCGACCAGCGATTCGACCGATTCGACGGGGTCGGGCTTGCTGCACGCAGCGAGCGTGAGGGCTACGGTAAGGGCAAGAAGTCTGTTCATGGTGTCCTCACGGGTTGCCGTAGAAATTCACCGGCTGGGGCGTGTACGGCGTGCCGCTGCCCAGGAAGCGGCGCCGCACCTCCCGGGCCCGCTCGTGCACGGCCACCTGCCGTGCCTGCTCCAGCGCGACGGCCCGGTCCTGCGTGAGCTGCAGCTGCTGCGCCTGGATCGCCTGCCGGGACTGCAAGGCGAGCAACTGGTTCGTCGCCTGCATGGCCTGCAGCGCGCCCACGGCGGACTGGCTGCGGTTCACGAGCTCCGCCAGCGCCTGCTCGTCCGCCGCGAAGTTCTGCACCGCCTGGGACTGCACCTGGGTCGCGGTGCGCAGCGCTTCCAGCGAGTTGGTCCAGCGCCTGCGCGCATCGAACACCATCTGGGCACTGGTGACGGAAGCGCTGAAGGACTCGGGATACAGCTCGCTGAACTGCACCTCCATCTGCTGCACGTTGAACGCCAGGCCCTGCGCCTGCCGGATCAGCCGGTTCGTCGCCGACAGCGCCGAGCGCAGTTGCGACAAGGCGCTGAAATCCAGCCCGGTCAGGTTCCGCGCCTGGTTCATCAGCATCTGGGCCTCGTTCTGCAGTTGCTGGATCTGGTTGTTGATCTGCTCCAGCGTGTTGGCGGCGGTGAGGATGTTCTGCGCGAGGTTCGTGGGGTCGATCACAACCCACTGCGCATGCGCGGCCGGAGCCGCCGCGAAGAGCGCGGCAGCGGTGAGGGAAAGCAAAGTCTTCTTCATGGCGTGTTCTCCTGAAGTGGTGAAGGAAACGAAGGGATGAGATCGGCGGCCCAGTCCAGGCCACGATGGCGCAGCCAGGCCGATGCGAAGCCAGGCACACCGGCTGCGGAGACCACCGCATCGATGGCCCGCTGGTCCTCTGGCGTGGATGCCCCGGCGAAGGCCAGCGCCACCGGCCCCAGGCCCAGCTCGAAAACACGATTGCCCAGCCGCGACTGGTAGTAGTAGTCGCGCTTGGGCTGAGCCGTAGCGACGATGTCGATCTGCCGGCTGTTCAGCCCGAACCCTTCGTAGATCACCCGGATCTGTGGCTCGGTCGCCTGCGAGTTGGGCAGAAAAATGCGGCTCGCACAGCTTTCGATGATCGCGGGCGCGATCGCGGAATCCTTGATGTCCGCCAGGCTCTGCGTGGCGAAGATGACCGACACGTTCTTCTTGCGCAGCGTCTTGAGCCACTGGCGGATGCGCGCCGCGAACACCGGGTCATCCAGGAACAGCCAGGCCTCGTCGAGGATCAGCAGGGTGGGCGCGCCGTCGAAGCGCTCGCCGAAGCGTGCGAACAGGTAGCCCAGCACGGCCATGACCGCGGCCTTGCTGGGCATCAGTTCCTCCATCTCGAAGCCCTGCACGTCCGCCGTGCCGAACCGGTCGGCATCGGCATCGAGCAGCCGCCCATGGGCGCCGCCCAGCACGTAGGGCGCCAGCGCCTGGCGCAGCGCGTTGCTCTGCAGCAGCACCGACAGGCCGGTCATCGTGCGCTGCTCCACCGGGGCGCTGGCCAGGCTGTTCAGCGCCGACCAGACAGCATCCTTCTCGGGCGGCCCCACGGCCACGCCCTCCTGCAGCAGCCGCCCTTCGATCCACTCGGCCGCCCAGGCGCGGTAGCCCTCCCGGTCGATGCGCGCGAGCGGCTGGAAGGCGATCGCTCCACCATCCTCCGGATCCGTGCCCAGGTCGTAGTGATCGCCGCCCAGGCCCAGCACGGTGGCGCGAATGGAACGGCCCATGTCGAAGGCCAGGATGCGCGAGCCGGGATAGCGCCGGAACTGCAGCGCCAGGGTCGCCAGCAGCACCGACTTGCCCATGCCGATGGGGCCGACCAGCAGCGTGTTGCCCACGTCCCCGATGTGCGTGACCAGCCGGAACGGCGTCGCGCCGTCGGTGCGCGTCACGATCAGCGGCGGCCCGTCGAGGTGTGCATTGCGCTCCTGCCCGGCCCACACGGCCGACAGCGGCATCAGGTGCGCGAGGTTCAGCGTCGAGATGATGGGCTGGCGCACATTGGCGTAGACGTTGCCCGGAATCGAGGACAGCCAGGCCTCCACGGCGTTCAAGGTCTCGGGGATGGTGACGAAGCCCCTCCCCTGGATCGCGCGTTCGGCCTGTCGCAGCTTCTCATCGGCGGCAGCAGCATCCCGGTCCATCACCGTCACGGTGGCGGTGACGTAGCCGAAGGCCACCTGGTCGCTGCCCAGTTCCTGCAGCGCCGCGTCGGTATCGGACGCCTTGTTGCTCGCGTCAGTATCGACCAGCGGGCTCTCCTGGTTGAAGATCGTCTCGCGCAGCAGCGCGACGATGTTCTTGCGCTTGGCGAACCACTGGCGGCGCAGGCGGCCCAGTTCCTTCTCGGCTTCTGCCTTGTCCAAACAGAGGAAGCGCGTGCTCCAGCGGTAGGCGAAGCCCAGGCGATTGAGGTCGTCGAGGATCCCTGGCCAGGTCGAGGTCGGGAAGCCGCGGATCGTCAGCACGCGCAGATGGGCATCGCCCAGCATGGGCGCGAGCCCTCCCACCAGCGGACGGTCCGCCAGCAGCGCATCGAGGTGCATCGGCACCTCGGGCACGGTCACCGGATGCCGGGCCGTCGAGATGCAGCCATGCAGATAGGTCAGCGTTTGCGCATCGTCCAGCCAGCCGATCTCAGGCATCACGCCTTCCAGCAGCCCCAGGAAGCGCTCGGACTCGGCGACGAAGGCTTCGAGACGCTCCCGCCAGTCCACGCCTTCGGTCTTGCGGTTCTCGTACAGCAGCCGGCCCGCGCGCGCCCTCGATTCCTCCGGCGGCAGGTACAGCAGCGTCAGGTGGTAGTGGCTCTCGAAATGGCTCCCGGCATCCTCGAAGCCGGCGCGCCGCTCCTCGTCCACCAGCCATGACAGCGGCTCCGGGAAGGACGATTCGGGGTAGTCCGCGGCTTCGCACCGCTCGGCTTCCACGAACAGCGCCCAGCCCGAACCCAGGCGGCGCAGCACGTTGTTCAGCCGCGCCGACGTGGCAACGAGTTCACCCCGCGTCGCGCTGTCCAGGTCCGGTCCGCGAAAGCGCGCCGTGCGCTGGAACGAGCCGTCCTTGTTCAACTCGACACCCGGTGCGACCAAGCCGGCCCAGGGCAGCCAGTCGGCCAGCAGCGCCGGGCGCTGGCGGTATTCGGTGAGGTTCAGCATAGCGGCCTCTCCTTCACACGTCCAGCAAGGGACGGTGCTTGATGTGCCGCGCGAACACGGCCATGAACTGCGCATCCATGCGCGCGCCCCAGACCGCCAGCGAATGGCCGGCGATCCAGAGCACCAGGCCCGGAATCCACAGCTGCAGCCCGAGGCCCACGGCGGCGGCCAGCGTGCCGTTGGCGATCGCCACCGTGCGCGGCGCGCCGCCGAGCAGGATGGGCTCTGTCAGCGAACGGTGAAGAGGAACCTCAAAGCCCTGCACCTCGAACCCAGGAGCGATCCCCTGCGCGCTCATGCCAGCACCGCCCCGCCCGAGAACGAGAAGAACGACAGGAAGAACGAGGACGCCGCGAAGGCGATCGACAACCCGAAGACGATCTGGATCAGCTTGCGGAACCCGCCCGAGGTATCGCCGAAGGCCAGCGCCAGCCCCGTGGCGATGATGATGATCACCGCCACGATGCGGGCCACCGGCCCCTGGATGGATTCGAGGATGGACTGCAGCGGCGCCTCCCAGGGCATGCTGGAGCCGGCCGCGTGCGCGGGCAGCGCCACGACCAGAAGCAATGCGGCCAGAGCCGCTGCTGGCAGATACGGCTTTACGGATAGACGCGGAATCGTCATGTCGGTTCTCCTGTGGTGGATGACGGTGGTGTGGAAATAGAGGGGAGCGCAGGCCCCAGAGAGGCATCGAGCTGGTAGCCCTGGCTGCCGTGGCCGATCACGCGCACGATCTCGCGCACGCGGCGCGCATGGCCGCGTCCGGCGATGAAGACGATCACGTGCACGGCTTCGGCGATCAGTGCGCGCGGCACGGTCACGCTGACCTCCTGCACGAGCTGTTCGAGACGCGTGAGCGCGCCATGGGCCGAGCCCGCATGCACGGTGGCGACGCCGCCGGGGTGGCCGGTGCCCCAGGCCTTGAGCAGGTCCAGCGCTTCGGCGCCCCGCACCTCGCCCACCACGATGCGGTCCGGCCGCAGCCGCAGCGTGGCGCGTACCAGGTCGGCCATCGTGCTGACGCCCGGTTCGGTGCGCATGGCAACAAAGTCGTCGCTGCGGCATTGCAGCTCCACCGTGTCTTCGAGGATCAGCACCCTGTCGCCGGTGACCGCGATCTCATCGAGCAGCGCGTTCGCCAGCGTGGTCTTGCCGGTGCTGGTGCCGCCGGCCACGACGATGTTCTGGCGCTCCCGCACGGCCTGTCGCAGGAAGGCCGCCTGTTCACCGGTCATGACGCCATCGGCCACGTAGTCGGCCAGCGTCATGATGCGCAGCGCCCGTTTGCGGATGGCGAAGGACGGCGCACGCACGATGGGCGGCAAGGCACCCATGAAGCGCTCGCCCGTCTCGGGCAGTTCGGCCGACAGCAGCGGCGCGCCAGAATGCACCTCGGCGCGCACGTGAGCGGCAACCAGACGGATGATGCGTTCGGCCACCGGCGGCGGGATCACGTGCCCCGTGGGCGAGCGGCCGGTGCCCAGCCGGTCTACCCAGAGCGAGCCGTCCGGGTTCAGCAGCACCTCGACCACCTCAGGATCTTCGAGCGCTTCCGCGATCTCTTGCCCCATGGCAGTGCGCAGCATGCGAATGCGGCGCTGAGCGGGTTCATCGCCAGGCAAACCGTCGATGCGTTTCATGCGATACCCTCCCCATTGCCTTCGTTTCCAACTGGCGCAGCCTCCTCCGACGGGCCCATCTCCTCATGGATCTCGCGCACCAGGCTGCGCCCACGCTGGATGTGACGCGCGAGCTGTTCGATGAACTGGGCATAGCGCGCTCGCCCCTGCGCGCGCAGGGCGTCTTGCTGGTGCTCGGGCACCGGCAGTGCCAGGGTGAGGTAATGGCGCAGGTACAGCGCCAGGGTCTCGATCAGGATGGACTGGTCGCGCTCCAGTCGGTCGAACTGGCGCGAGAGCCGGTCCAAGCGCTTGGCCATGGCCGCCTCGCGCTGGTCCATGGCATCGGGCGACAGGAACGAGGCCAGCGCTGCCGCGATCACCGACGACTTCGAAACCCCGCGGTGCGCGGCGAAGTCCTCCAGGCGCTTCGCATGCTCGGGCTCAACGAAGATATTCAGGCGAGCGCGGGTCATAGGGCGATCCCGTCGTCAGGGTCCAGGGCGGCCAGACGCGCAGTGCGCACCAAGTCGCGCTCCAACTGGCGGTCGAAATCACGCGGCAGCAGCGGCGCGCCATCGTCATCGCGCTCGTCGTCGAGCAGGATCAGGTCGCCGGCATCGGGCTCATGCATGGGTTTCTCCACCACCTCCAATTCCGGCTTGAGCTGGTGGCCGCCCTCGTCGGCAAGGCCGGCAGCGTCGCCGGCCCCTGCAGCTGACTGAACCACAAGCACGGGCAGCGTGCTCCAGTCGTCCAGGCGCACCACGGGCCGATCCGCATAGACCCCACCCGCGAGGACCGGTGCTGGCGATACTCTGGCCGTGAAGTTGCGGTCCAGGTAGTAGCGCAGCTTCTTCGCACGGATTGGAGGGTGGCCCGACACCATCACCACCGCATCGTCGGGCGGTAGTTGCATCACCTCGCCGGGCGTGAGCAGCGGGCGCGCCGTCTCCTGGCGCGACACCATCAGGTGCCCCAGCCACGGTGCGAGCCGGTGCCCCGCGTAGTTGCGTTGCGCACGCAACTCGGTCGCGGTGCCCAGCGAATCCGAGATCCGTTTGGCCGTGCGCTCGTCGTTGGTGGCAAACGCGATGCGCACGTGGCAGTTGTCGAGGATGGAGTGGTTCGGGCCATAGGCCTTGTCGATCTGGTTGAGCGATTGCGCGATCAGGAAGGCCCGCAGCCCATAGCCCGCCATGAAAGCCAAAGCCGACTCAAAGAAATCCAGGCGGCCCAGCGCAGGAAACTCGTCGAGCATCAAGAGCAGCTTGTGGCGCCGCGCGATGCCGTCCGAGCCGTCCAGCGATTCGGTCAGGCGCCGGCCCACCTGGTTGAGGATCAGCCGGATCAGAGGTTTGGTGCGGCTGATGTCCGAGGGCGGCACCACCAGGTACAGCGACACCGGATGCTCGGCCGAGATCAGGTCTGCGATGCGCCAGTCGCAGCGCGAGGTGACTTCGGCCACCGTCGGATCACGGTACAGGCCCAGGAAGCTCATGGCGGTGGACAGCACGCCCGAGCGCTCGTTATCGCTCTTGTTGAGGACCTCACGCGCGGCCGAGGCCACGACGGGGTGCACCTGATCGCTCAGATGCTGCGTGGTCATCATCCGGTGCAATGTCACCTCGAACGGGCACGCGGGATCGGACAGGAAGTTGGCGACGCCGCGCAAGGTCTTGTCTTCCACGGCGTAGAGCACGTGCAGGATGGCGCCGACCAGCAGCGCGTGCGAAGTCTTCTCCCAGTGGTTGCGCCGCTCCAGCGCGCCTTCGGGATCCACCAGGATGTCCGCAATGTTCTGCACATCACGCACCTCGTGCGCGCCGCGCCGCACTTCGAGCAGGGGGTTGTACGCTGCCGACTTCGCATCGGTCGGGTTGAACAGCAGGCAGTGCGAGAAGCGCGAGCGCCAGCCGGCCGTCACCTGCCAGTTCTCGCCCTTGATGTCATGGATCACGGCCGAGCCATGCCAGGACAGCAGCGTGGGCACAACCAAACCGACGCCCTTGCCCGAGCGCGTGGGCGCGAAGGCCATCACGTGCTCCGGGCCCTCGTGGCGCAAGTAACTGCCCTCCTTCGATGGCGCACGTCCCAGAAAGACACCTGCCGGGCCGGTCAGCCCGGCCTTGGCTATCTCCTCGTGCTCGGCCCAGCGGGCCGAGCCGTAAGTGGTAACGCGCCGGGCCATGCGCGAGCGCCATACCGCCATGCTGATGGCCACGCCCGTGGCCAGCAACCCGCTAGACGCCGCGATGACACCTCCGCGCAAGAACACTTCTGGCGCATAAGCGTCGTACCAGTACCACCATTCGAAGAGCTTCCAGGGTTCGTAGACCGGCACATCCGCCGCGAAGAACCACGGCGGCCCCAAGCGCGCCTGGTAGCCCAGCGCGTGTGCGCTCCACTGCGTGGCGGCCCACACGCCGCCCAGGGCAACAGCCGTGACAGCCGCGATCTGGCCGAACAGGATGCCCGTGTGCCCGCTGGATGCGCCGTGCTCGCCGATATAGGATCGAGATGCCATGCCCGCTGGTTCCTTCGGCGCCTGCGCGCGCCATGTGCGTGCGTGCCCACAGCACGCATCGCAGGAGTTTGGAATTGATGCGTCGCACAGGCCACCCATCTGGGCGTAGCGCAGCGCAGGCTGGCGGATGCGTCAGAGAAAACGCAGGTGGCTGGCTGGAATCCTGGGAGCAGATGACATGGTGGCCCGCGGCTTCGCAGGCTATGAAGCATCTCCGCTGCGAGCCATACAGTCCAAGGCCGATGGAGAGGCGACCATGCCCTGGAGCACCGGGTTGCGTAACGTTTATGACAGAGTGCTGACGTGGGTAAGGAAACGTTGCACCGGCCCCGCGATGCCGAAGCGCTGATGCTTGTGCAGCACGTAGGTGACGATCTGCTCCTCCTCCGCGAGCGGGATCACCACGACGTCGCTGCGATGCAAGGTCTGGGCATGGCCCGCATCCGCAAGTCCCACCCCCACGCCAGCAGCGATGCGGGTGACATAGCCCTGCGCTGTAAATGCCACGTCGGCGACGGTGGTCTGCTCCGTGTGGCGGCGCACGATATCGCGCATCTGCGCAAACATGCCCGGCAGGCGGTCTTCACTGCACGACAGCAGCGGAAACGCCAGCAGTTCCCGCAGCGAGACCACCGAGCGGGAAGCCAGTTCATGGGTACAGGGCAGCATCGCCATGAGCCGGTACCTCCATGCCGGCCGCTGGGCGATCGCGTCATCTTCGGGAACGCCAAACGAGAAGCCGATATCCAGATCTTCGTGCTTCAAGGCGGCCGCCAGTTCGCGCGCCCGCATCTCGATCAACTCCAGCGGCACTTCCGGTGCAACGCTCTGCCAACGAAGGAAGCACTCCGAAAGCAAAGGCTGCGAGATCCCATCGGCCACGCCGATGCGCAGCGGTGCCTGGTAGAGGGAGTGGGTCTGGCGCACAGCGCGTTTGGTCCGCTCGAAGCGGATGAACAGCTTGCGCGCTTCCTCCAGCAGCCGCGCCCCAGCCGGGGTCAGCAGCAGCTGGCGCGGCTTACGCACGAACAGCTGCACGCCCAGTTCATCCTCCAGGTCGCGCACAGCGCGCGACAGCGGCGTCTGGTCGATGTGCACGCGCTCGGCCGCCCGAGTGAAGTTCAGTTCTTCCGCCACAGCGATGAAGTAGCGCAGGTGGCGAAGTTCGATCACGCACTTTTCCCCCTTAGATCAAAAACTCAAAAGTCCACACCCTGAACCTTCACCAATGCTTCGGGGGAACCTATTCTGCGACTACCCAATCTGCATGTTGGTGACCCCATTTCGGTCGCCTCGTGATAAGGCCTTCTCCGGCTTTCTTCTCGCGCCTTCTGTGTCAGCGGTTTACGTCCACCACAACGCGACCACGGACTTGCCCGGCGAGTAATTCGGAGGCAGTGGCAATGGCCTCGCCGAGACCAATCTCACGCGTCATCAACGCCAGCTGTGTCACATCAAGGTCGCGCGCCAATCGCTGCCAAGCCAGCAGGCGCTCTGGCAGAGGGCACATCACACTGTCAATACCCACCAGCGTCACGCCGCGCAGAATGAACGGAGCGACCGTCGCCGGAAAATCCCTGCCTCCGGCCAACCCGCAGGCGGTCACAGTGCCGCGATACTTCATCTGCGCGCAAATATTGGCCAGCGTGTGGCTACCGACAGTATCAACGGCTCCTGCCCAGCGCTCCGCTTCCAGCGGCTTTCCCTGCGCACTGAAGTCAGTCCGCGCCAGAATCTCCTTGGCTCCGAGTTGCTTCAAATAATCGGCCTCCTGTGGCCGCCCGGTTACCGCTGCTACCGCATAGCCAAGCCGGCTGAGCAAAGTCACCGCAACACTGCCGACACCACCTGCGGCGCCTGTGACCACCACAGGCCCATCTATGGGCTTGACGCCATGCCGTTCCAACGCCAGCACACACAGCATCGCGGTGTAGCCGGCAGTCCCGATCGCCATCGCCTGCGCCGGTGTGAACGCATCTGGTAGCGGGACAAGCCAATCGCCGCTCAAACGCGCACGCTGTGCCAAACCGCCCGTATGCGCTTCACCAACGCCCCAGCCATTCAGCACAACGCGGTCACCTGACTGCCAGCGCGGGTGCTGACTTTTGATCACCGTGCCAGATAGATCGATGCCTGGCACCATTGGAAAGCGCTTGACGATGGGTGCCTTGCCAGTGATGGCGAGCCCATCCTTATAGTTCAGCGTAGAGCGCTCAACCTGCACGGTCACGTCGCCTTGCGACAGTATTCCTTCGTCTATGTCACGCAAGGTGGCGCGATAGCCGGATTCGTCTTTTTCGATGAGGATGGCTTTGAACATTGCCTACTGCCCTGACAAAGTGATTGAAGAGTCGCGACGTGCACAAGAAGGATGATCAATGCTGCAAGGCGAGTAGACCGGCGCTTCGCCCCCGGCCACCTCGCGAAACAACGCAACGGTCTTTGTTGGATCCAATCCGTCATCTCTGGTGACAAAGCGAATCTTGGCCCCACGCACACCGCCCTTCGCGTTGACAGCTGAGAAATAGGCCGCCGCGCCCAACTGAGTTTCTCGTGCGTAGAACGACACAGGACCGCTGAAAGGCGCGACTTGGGCAACGACGATTTCTTTCTCTGCCGCGTACACGCTGCACACGAGAACTGCGAAGAGAAGCGCCGCACCCAAGGCTCGGATGCGCTGCCGCACGCCCCTCACGACCGGGAGGGAGGTCAAATGAGAATGGAGTCCGTCCATCTGAATGGAACCAATCAGAAGCGCCAGCTAATGCCGGCATGGACCAGCAGCGGGTTCAGGCGTATCGAGGCTTCCGCGGGTGGGCCACCGAACGCAGGAACCGTGCCCCTGGCCGTCGTCTTCACGTAGATCTTCTTGATATCGAGAAAGAGCCCCCATCCGTTGGACAGTGGCACATCGACCCCCACCTGCAGCACGCTGCCCCATGCACTCTTCACGTCCAGCTCCGCGACCGCACCGTCCTTGGACTCCAGTACGGCCGTGTAGTTGATGCCGGCTCCCACATAGGGTTTGAACGAACCGGCGTCAAAGTGATAGTGCGCGGACAGCACCGCAGGACCGTACTTCACTCGGCCCAGTTGCAAGCCATCGACTGGGCCGCCCTTTCCGATCAAGGTGGTGGTCGGCGGCAAGCCCGCGGTCAGCGACACGATGACGGACGGAGCCACTTCGTAGCCTATCTCGACGCCCAGCGAAACATTGTTCTTGGCATCGGCGTTGGCGCCATTGACAGGGGCGCCCGCGACAACCAGTCGCGTATCGGTATTGAACTGAACCCCGACCGGGCCGACGTGCGCCCAGAACTTCTTGTCGGCCGATTGCGCGTGAGCGGTCAGGGTGAGCATCATCGAGAATGCGGATGCAATGCGCATCCAGAACAGCTTTGACATAAGGTGCCTCCTTTGTGTGATATCGCTTCGAAAGAGCGATGCTGATGAACCTGTTTGAATGACGCGGACCTGCATTCCGTCTGCAAGCCGGCCTTGACTTGAAGCGTTGGCGCAGACTGTCGTAAGGCAGATCAAACGTCGATTGCGTGCACCGCCTTGATCTTTTCGCGCAGCACGGTCTTCTGGACCTTGCCGGTGGACGTCTTGGGCAATTCACCGAACTCGAATCGGCGCGGCAACTTGAATCCGGCTAGGTGAAGGCGGCAGTGATCTCGCAATTCCTCCGCCGACACCGAGGCGCCGGGAAGCAGCTCGACGAAAGCACCGGGCGTCTCGCCCCAGTGCGCGTCAGGACAGGCCACGACCGCAGCCATCAGCACTGCCGGGTGAAGGCTCAGCACATCTTCGACCTCGATGCTCGAGATGTTCTCGCCGCCGGAGATGATGATGTCCTTGCTGCGGTCTTTGACCTTCAGATAGCCGTCTGGATGCTTGACCGCCAAGTCCCCGGTGCGGAACCAGCCCCCGGCGAATGCATCCGCAGTGGCTCCGGGGTTCTTCAGATACCCCTTCATGACGATGTTGCCGCGGAAAACCACCTCGCCAATCGTTTCGCCGTCCGCCGGCACAGGCGCCATGGTCTCTGGATCGACCACATCCACGGCGTCCTGCAAGTGGTAGCGCACCCCTTGCCGGGCGTTCAGGCGCGCCAGTTCGTCCGGATCGAGACCATCCCATTCGAGTTGCGGCTCGCACACGGCGGCGGGACCATAGACCTCCGTCAGGCCGTAGACGTGCCGCAGTTCGAAGCCCATCCTCGACATCTCCGCCAGCAGTGCAGCAGGCGGCGCGGCGCCTGCCACCATGGCATGTACCCGATGACTGATGTGCGCGCGGCAGGATGCGGGAGCGCTGGCCAGCAGCTTGTGCACGATCGGTGCGCCGCAGTAGTGCGTCACGCGATGCTCTGCGATCAGTGCCAGCGCTTTCTCCGCATCCACCCTGCGCATGCAGACATTGACGCCGGCCCGCGCGGCGATGGTCCAGGGAAAGCACCAGCCGTTGCAGTGAAACAGAGGCAGCGTCCACAGGTAGACGGGATGCCTCGGCAGATCCCACTCCAGGATGTTGCTCACCGCGTTGAGGTACGCCCCGCGGTGGTGGTAGACCACGCCCTTTGGCCGGCCCGTCGTGCCCGACGTGTAGTTCAGGCAGATCGCATCCCATTCATCAGCGATGGGCACACCGTCGAAACGCTCGTTGCCGTCTGCCAGCAGCGTTTCATAGTCGACTGTGGCACTCGCGGCCGGCTCGCCGCCAAACGATGCATCAGCCACATCCACCACGAGCAGCGACTGCCCGCAGCCTCGGATGGCTTCGTCGGCCAGCGGCGCGAACTCGCGATCAACCAGCAGTACTCGTGCCTCGGCGTGTTCGAGCATGTAGCGGATGCTGTTTGCGTCCAAACGCGTGTTGAGCGCATTGAGCACCGCGCCAGCCAACGGCACGGCGAAGTGGAGTTCAATCATCTCCGGCGTGTTCGGCAGCAAAGCCGCCACCGTGTCGCCGGGCTCGATGCCACGCCGACGAAGGGCCGATGCAAGGCGCCGCACACGGGCCCAGGTCTCGCGCCAATTGCGCCGCACGTTGCCATAGACGATGGCCGTGCGGTCACCGTGAACTTCGGCCGCACGACGGATGAAGACGAGGGGAGTGAGCGGCGCATGGTTGGCCGCGTTGCGTTCCAGTCCGGTAGTGTCCATGATCGTGCCCTTGACGGCGTCATCCCGCCTCGCTGGAAACCGGCTCTGCATGGATGCGCTCGTGCTTCTGCAGCTTGAGCAGGTCCAGCGCGACATCGACGATCATGTCTTCCTGGCCGCCGACCATGCGGCGCTTTCCGAGTTCCACCAGGATGTCCACGGTCTTCAAGCCGTACTTCTGGGCCGCCACCTCCGAATGGCGCAGGAAGCTGCTGTACACGCCGGCGTAGCCCAGCGCCAGCGTCTCGCGGTCCACCCGCACCGGGCGGTCCTGCAGCGGGCGCACGATGTCGTCGGCCGCATCCATCAGCTTGTACAAGTCACAGCCATGAGCCCAGCCGAGGCGTTCCGCGGCGGCGATGAACACCTCCAGCGGCGCGTTGCCAGCGCCAGCGCCCATACCGGCCAGGCTGGCATCGACGCGGTCGCAACCTTCCTCCACGGCCACGATGCTGTTGGCAACGCCCAGGCTCAGGTTGTGGTGGGCGTGAATGCCGGTTTCGGTCTCGGGCTTGAGCACGTCCTTGAAGGCGCGGAACCGCATCCGCACGTCATCCATGCACAAGGCGCCGCCGGAGTCGACCACGTAGCAACAGGTTGCCCCGTAGCTTTCCATCAACTGTGCCTGCTTGGCCAGGCCCTGCGGGGTGTTCATGTGGCTCATCATCAGGAAGCCAACGGCCTCCATGCCCAGGTGGCGGGCGTACTCGATGTGTTGTTTGGAGATGTCGGCTTCGGTGCAGTGCGTGGCCACGCGCACGATGCGCGCGCCGGCGTCGTAGGCGGCCTTCAGGTCGTGGATGGTGCCGATGCCCGGCAGCAGCAGCGTGGCGATCTTCGCGT
This sequence comes from Diaphorobacter sp. ED-3, assembly GCF_027625375.1. Lineage (NCBI taxonomy): Bacteria > Pseudomonadati > Pseudomonadota > Betaproteobacteria > Burkholderiales > Comamonadaceae > Diaphorobacter > Diaphorobacter sp. ED-3. The sequence goes on from NZ_CP115182.1 coordinate 3,789,419, forward strand.
GCTTCACCACGCTGGCCACGGCCTCGATCCACTCCAGGTCGGTGTGGGCGCCGAAGCCGTAGTTGAAGCTGCCGCCCTGCAGGCCATCGCCGTGGGCGACCTCGATGGAGTCCACCTTCGCCTCGTCCAGCGCGCGGGCGATGGTCCTGGCGTTCTCAACGCTGTACTGGTGGCGGATGGCGTGGCTGCCGTCGCGCAGCGTCACGTCAGAGATGTATATCTTCTTCTGTGTCATGGAAGTGTCCTCAGGCAACCAGGGTGGCGAGCAAGCGCTCGGCCATCTTCTCGGCGGTGCGCAGCGCGGCGCTGGTCATGATGTCCAGGTTGCCGGCGTAAGCCGGCAGGTAGTGGGCGGCGCCTTCGACCTCCAGGAAGATCGAGGTCTTCAGCCCGGTGAGACGGTCGCCCACGCCGGGGATGCGAATCGGCCGGTCGGATTCGATACGGTCGAACTGCACGCGCTGCTTCAGGCGGTAGCCGGGCACGTAGACCTGCACCGCGGCGGCCATGCGCTGCACCGAATCCTCGATCTTGTCGGTGTCGGCGAAGTCGCTCAGGGTATAGACCGTGTCGCGCATGATCAGCGGCGGCTCGGCCGGATTCAGGACAATGATGGCCTTGCCCTTGGCCGCGCCGCCGACCACCTCGATGGCCTTCGACGTGGTTTCGGTGAACTCATCGATGTTGGCGCGCGTGCCGGGGCCCGCGCTCTTGCTGGAGATGCTGGCGACGATCTCGCCGTAGTGCACGTTGGCCACGCGCGACACCGCCGCCACCATCGGAATGGTGGCCTGGCCGCCGCAGGTGACCATGTTGACGTTGTTGGCGTCAAGGTGGGCCTCGCCGTTGACCACCGGGATGCAATAGGAGCCGATGGCCGCCGGCGTCAGGTCGATCATGCGCAGTCCGGGCTTGTGCTGGCGCAGCAGGGCGTCGTTCTTCACGTGCGCGCCGGCGCTGGTGGCGTCGAACACAACGTCGATGTCGGCGAACACCGGCAGGCGCGTCAAGCCTTCGGCGCCTTCGTGGGTGATGGCCACGCCCATGCGCTGCGCGCGCGCCAAGCCGTCGGAGGCAGGGTCGATGCCGACCATGGCGCCCATTTCGATGTGCTGGCCATGCCTGAGGATCTTGATCATCAGGTCGGTGCCGATATTGCCGCTGCCGATGATGGCAGCCTTGAGTTTTCGGGTCATGGTGATGCTCCTTGGAATCAGTTCGCCATCGCGTCGGGTCGCAAGGCCTGCTGCTGTATGCGCGAGACCGGGATGACCCCGGCAGTGAATGGGATCGTTCGCACAGACTTATTCCTTCGCGAAGGCGGCGGTCACCGATCCAAGTCCGGCTATGCGTACATCGAATACATCGCCCCCCGCCACGGCGACCATCGGCCCCAGCGCACCGGAAAGCACGGTATCGCCAGCACGCAGCGGACGACCGGCCCGGGCCATGACCTTGGCCAGCCAGAGCGTTGCGTTGAGCGGCGAACCCAGGCAGGCCGACCCTGCGCCAGAGGACACCGGCGTGCCTTGCCGTTCCATCACCATGCCTGCCTGGCGCGCATCGAAGTCACTTAGCCGCTTCGGCGTGGAACCCAGCACGTACAGCCCCGATGAGGCGTTGTCGGCAATGGTGTCGGTGATGCGGATATCCCAGTTGGCTATCCGCGAACCCACGATCTCGATCGCCGGAACCGCGAACTCGATGGCGCGAAAGAGATCTGCCACGGTCAGTTGATCGCCTTCGAGGTCACGGCCGAATACAAAGGCAATCTCGGCTTCGACCTTGGGCTGAAGCACGTCCTTGAGGGAGACCTCTTCACCCTCGGTACGTGCCATGTCGGCGAACAGCATGCCGTAGTCCGGCTGTCCCACCCCGAGCTGCTTCTGGACGGCCACGGAGGTCAGTCCGATCTTGCGCCCCACCAGGCGTCGCCCCGCCGCCAGCGCCCGCTGGGTATTGATCTCCTGCACCGCGTAGGCTGCCTCGAGATCCTTCTCGCCGATCAGGTTGCGTACCGGCGCCACGGCCACCCCGGTCCGGGCGGCCTCGTACAACAGGTCGGCGACTTCACTTGCCGCGCTGGTCGGCACCGTATCCGGTTTGCTCATTCGATATTTCTCCTCGGTTCATGTCTTCTGTGATTTCCGTGTGCCCTGCCCTGTCGGTCGGGATCGACTGCATAGGCGGGTGCAGGCGGAGGTCAGCCTGACGCCCCGCCAGGCTCGCGGTTCATGCTGGCGGCTGGAACTTGTGCCCCCAGATGCTGATGCGGTCGTAGCGCACCACCGACCAGCGGGGAGTCACCTCGCGGGCACCCCAGCCATACTCGACCGCGAAGCCCGAAGGCGTGGCCCCGTAGAACGAAACCATGTGGTCGTTCGTATGCCGGCCGAGCGTCATGACGATCGCGCGGTCTGCATCGAACTTGTCGTAGGCCAAGCCAACGTCGTCCATGCTGTTGGTTTGCAGCATGAAGTGATGGAGCTTCTTCGGCCCGGGCAGCTTGCCAAAGGCGAAGGTGTGGTGGCGGCCGTTGCAGTAGAGGAAGTAGACGGTCAGGGTCATCCCCTCGCCAACCGTCCAGTCGATGACGTCGGCAAGCTGGAAACCCAGCCCCTTGGTATAGAAGGCGAGTGCTGCGTCCACGTCCGGGACATTCAGCACATAGTGGCCGATGCCCTGATCGCCGGTCTGGAATCCCGTGACGCCGGTGGGCGAAGCGAACGGCCGCTCGAACAGTTCGGTGCCACCGTAGTAGACCTCGACCCGATTGCCGAACGGATCGGAACAGGAAATCAGCCCGAGCACACCGCGCTTGGCGGCCAGCTCTGCACCTTCGACCTTGACGGCAACGCCGTGGGCCTCCAGGCTCTCCTTGACCTCTTGCAGGCCTGTCTCACTGTCCACTTCGTAGCCGGCAAACAGATAGTCGTCCGCCGTGCCCTTGTTGACCGACAGCCGCCAGGCGCGCGAGTCGATCCGGAACGTTGCCTCCGTCTCGCTGGCGGAGGCTTCCATCGCGCCTAGCTTGCCGGTGACGAAAGAGCGCCACGCAGGCACATCCGCAACTTCGAAGCCCATATAGCCCAGTCTTTGAATGCTCATGTCATTTCTCCTTTATCAAGCGAAGTGTTTATCGAGCTGCGCGCCAAGACTGGCTTCGAACAAGCCGCGCACGCCCATGCCGCCGTCGAAGTTCAGCACGCTGCCGGTGAGCGGAACCGTGTCCGCGCGCGTCGCGAAAAAGACGTAGGCTCCGGCGTATTCCTCGGCCGTGGCCACCCGTCCGGTCGGCAGAACGGGATTGAGCATGTCGGCCAGCGGCATCGTCGCAATGGTTTGGCCTTGCAGACCCAGCGTCTTGAGCCCGCGCAGGTCGCTGCCGAGGATCCCTCCAGGGGCAATGCCGTTGACACGGATGCGAGGCCCCCATTCATGCGCGAGCTGCTTGACCAGTCCGATCACGGCATGCTTGCCCGCGGTGTAGAGAACGCCACCGCCTCCAGGGTAGAAACCGGCATTCGACACGGTGAAGATCGCACTGCCTTTGCTCTTGTACAGCGCGGGCAACGCGGCCTTGGCGGCCAGGATGTAGCCCTTGACGTTGATCGCGAACATCTCGTCGAAGGCCTCCGAGATCCCGTCGTCGGGAATGTCCGCCAGTTGGGTCAGGTAGTCCCAGACGCCGGCATTGCCGACCAGGCAGTCGAGCTTGCCGAAGGTCTCGGCGCAGCGGGCCACGGCTTCGCGGTGGCTGTCAAGCGACCGGACATCGCCCTCCACGCCAACAACGGCATCGCCATGGCGCTTCCTGATCTCCTCCAGGCCTGCCGCCGACTTGTCCAGCACCGCGACGCGGGCGCCTTCCGCGACATAGCGATCCACGATCGCTCGCCCCAGACCGGCACCGCCACCGGTCACCAATGCCACTTCACCTTTGAGTTTCATGCTCAGTCTCCTTAAAGTGCACGCACGAGATCCCGCATGCTGTTTGAAAAATCTGCCAGCCGTGCCGGCTCGATGGCCGCACGCGCTTCCACCAATCGGGCCGCCATCGCGAAGTCACGCGGCGCGTCGACCGCGACGACGGCCTGAACCCTTCCGTCCCGCACCCGGAACAGCAGGGCCGCGCCATCCCCCAGCGTGCCGCGCAAGACGAACTCGCCAGGTCCTTCGATATCGCCTGCCATCTGCATCCGATGCCCGGCGATTTCCGTCCAGGACACGGGCACCTGAGGCGCCGATCCCTGCTTTCCCAGAATGGCCGCTGCCACCGCAGCGGCCTGTCGCTGCGCGTTCATGTAGGTTTCGAGCGAACGCCTTCCGCCATCGCGCAGCGGCCAACTGGCCGCATCGCCGACTGCGAATACCCCTTCGGCAAGCGTCGCGCCGTGGTCATCGACAATGACGCCCCGGTCGCAAGCCAGGCCCGCCTGACGCGCGAGTTGATCCGCGGGCTCGGCGCCGATGCAGATGAGCGCGTTGTCGGCAGCGAAGCGGCGTCCGTCGCTGGCCAGTACCTCTTCGAGCCGCTCGTCGCCGTAAAAGCCAGCCACGCCCGTTCCCAGCTCGACCTGCACGCCGAGTTCCGTCAGCAGGCCGCGCAGCCAGGCACCGATGCGCCGGCCCAGTACACGCACCAGCAGTTCATCGGCAGCTTCCAGAATCGTCACGGCCAGACCGATCTTGCGCGCCGTCGTCGCGACCTCACAGCCGATCAATCCGCCACCTGCGATCACCAGTCGCGTTGAAGGGGTCCAGCCCAGGCGCAACGGCCGCACGTCGTCGTAGGTGCGCAGCGTGACAACGCCGGCCAACTGACTCCCAGGCAGCGCAAGCGTTCGTGCCCGGCTTCCCGTGGCGATGACAATGGCGTCCGCAGCGAGCGTGGTTCCGTCGTCCAGGCTGAGCGTTCGAGCGTCCACGTTCAAGCCGGTGACGCTTCTGCCGGACAGCATCTCGATGCGCGCCTCGCCGTACCAGTCGGCCTCCGCCAATACGGGGGGGTGCTCGAGACTGCCTCCGAGCACGTCTTTCGACAAGGACGGGCGGTCATAGGGCAGATGCGGTTCGCTTCCAATCAGCGAGATCCGCCCATCAAAGCCCTCGGCACGCAGGGCTTGTGCGGTCGTGAAGCCCGCCACACCATTGCCGATGATCGCCACATGCACCGCCATCACTTCACCTCGCCGGCGTCGAGATCGACGTGCACGTCGCCGTGTTCCACTTTGATGGGAAACACCTTGAGCGGCTTGCAGGCCGGCAGCGCCTTCACCTTTCCGGTCCGCACGCAGAACTTGCCGAAATGCAGCGTGCACTCGACGATGCCACCGTCCAGATAACCATCGGACAGCGCCCAGTTTCCATGCGTACACGTGTCCTGTACTGCGAAGAACTCGCCGTCGACGTTACAGACCATCACCGGCTCGGGGCCGCCTTCATGGCGCTGCATCTCGCCTGGCGGCAGGTCAGACTGCCGCATGATGTACGTCCAAGCCATGACCTACCCTAGAAGAAGAAGCTGAGGTTGTTGGCCAGGATGGTGCTCTGGTCGATCAGGATGGTCCGATTGACGATCTCGAACCCAGCCTCTGTTTTGGTGCGACGCAGGGTGTCGCGGCGCTCGCCGGCAAAGATGTCGAGTTGCCGTTCCAAACGATTGCGATACACGATGAAGGCGCTGGAGATCTCGTACTCGCCTTCCACCGCGCCATCCGCGATCATCACGTTGCTCACGAGATGCCGGGTGCGCGATGCCGGGTTCTCCGACCAGCTCACGTCGGAAGTGATCTTGCGCATCCGGCCTTTCATCATCGCGGCGTCGTCGTCGAAGTGCGCGTACTCGCCAGTGCCCGAATACTCCAAGCGCGAATCCCGCATGATCCGCGTGGTGCGGATGGGCATGAAGTAGTGGATGTCGGCAGCCAGCAGCGCAAACCACTCTTCGAAGCGACGATCGTTGAGCAGTTTTGCCTCCCAGTAGTAGAACTGCTCGATTTCGTGCTGCAGTTCGGGCGGCACCGGCGCGGGTTTGCGGAGAAAGACGTCGGATCTCTTGACAGAATCAAGCATGGTCATTCCTTGTTGATTTGAAATTTAAGAAGGGTCGCTGTATCGACCTCGGCTCGAAGTGGAATGTGGCCCTTGGCCAGCGCGGCTTCGCGATGCGAGGTGTCGTCGGATTCAGCGTGTGGCGTTCAGCGCGGCCCAGTCAGGCGAGGTCATCATCCGCAGCCACTGGGCATACATCCCACGAGCCGCTTCTTCGCTGTAGACGTTGCTGATGCGCCCGGGGTACACCGGATCGTTGTCAACGGTCTGACCCATGCTCATTTCCGCATTGAACGGACGACTGCGTGCCTTGTGGCCGCGCAGGATGTGCTGAATCTCGACCCAGTTCTCTCCGTCGTCCTGCTCGAAAACACCGCCGGCGGAGAAAGTGCGCAGCGTCTGGCGACGGAACTCTTCCTTGATGTCGTCAGGCGCATCGGCGTCGACCACCGTGAACGCCCACACCTCCACCTCGTTCGGCCCGCGTGGATGCCATGTCCGAACCGTGTTGATGCCTGGAAGGAAGGAGCACGTGGGAAACACGGTCATGTGCTCGGCCATGAGTTTGGAGCCGCGTTCGACGCTGCCCAGGCGCTGGGCCGCCTTTTCCGACGCGGGGCCTTCGGTCCAATAGCTGGTGATCTTCGGCCCCATGATGGCAAGCAGGAGATTGGGGTCTCCGATATAGAAGCCCGTTCCGTGCCCACCCCACAACGCACGGTATTGCTTGCCGACTGTCGGCGGAGCGAGATCGGCAAGCTCAACGCCGTCCGGCAGACCAGCCAGGATGCCGGAAAGGTGCGAGGTCGTTCCAGCGTGGTACATGTCGCTGCAGAACTGTTCGGCGGCAAATTTCCAGTTGCAGGGGATGACCCACTTCTGCACACCCGGGATGGCTTCGGTACCGGCCTCGGTTCGGTCGAGCATGTGGTCCATGTAGAACTTTGCATCACCCAGATAGGTGTCCAGGTCCGGTGCGTCCGGGTCCCAGTTGGCGAATATCAGACCTTTGTAGGTCGCGACCCTGGCCTTCAAGGGGCTCCACTCCTTCTTGTTCAGACAGGCGAAGGATTCGGCCTCGAAGGGAACATTGACGAGGTTGCCCGCCGTGTCGTAGGCCCAGCCGTGGTAGCTGCAAGTGAACGCCTTCGCGTTGCCGGCATCGGAGCGGCAGATGCGCATGCCGCGGTGGCGGCACTGGTTCAGGAACACGGCGATGCTGCCGTCCTTCTGCCGCACGACCAGGACCGGGTCCTCGCCCATGTAGTTCGTGGTGTAGTCGCCCGGCTTCTTGATCTGGCTTTCATGCCCCAGCAGAAGCCACGATCTGCCGAAGACGCGCTCCAGTTCGAGCTGGTACAGGTCTTCATCGGTATAGATGCGCGGATCGATACGTCCGGCGCGCTCGTCAAAGAGCGCTTGCATTTCGCTGGCGTTCCAGTTCTTGCGCAGCTTGATGGGGGATGTGTCGGTGTGATTCATTGTCTCCTCGCTTTTCATGGGGGTGGATGGGGGTAGTGGGTGATTGCGCGCTTTCGAAGTCGATGGGCACCTTGGTCCTGAAATCAGTCCTCCGTGGCAAGGAAGTCGTCGACCAAACGGATGAAGCCTTGGTTTTGCTCGATCTGCACCCAATGGCCGCATCTTCCAAAGACATGCAACTGCGAGGGCTCGATCAGCTGGTTGAGGCGCAACGACGTTTCAAGGGGAACCACGCGGTCGTCGCGGCCATGCAGGAGCAGCGTTTCATGCCGGATCGCCCGGATGTCCTGATCGGAGCTGGCCAGCGCATCCACCCAACGCTGCCGCGGGGCGGGGAACATGGACGCGAAGGCCTCCTGGAAGCCGGGCCTGATGCTCGCGCCGTAGCGCAGTTCCGCCAACTCATCGGAAACGAGGCTTCGGTCGTAGGCAAAGTAGTCCATGACCTTGCGCATGTTCGGCGCGGACGGCTCATAGCCCCACACGGCTTCCAGTCCGTCGGTGAGCTTGAAGCTCACGCCCGCCGATCCCATCAGCACCAGTCGGCGGACCCGGTGCGGAAACCGGACGGCAAAGGCCAGGGACAAGCCACCGCCGAACGAATTCCCCACGAGATCAACACTGTCGAGTTCCATGGCGTCAAGGATCCCGGCCAGATGCTCGACCCACGTATCGAGGCCATAGCGAATCCCCTGCGGCCGTTCCGTGAAGCCGAAGCCCACCATGTCCGGTGCGATGACGCGCCGGCGCCGGGACAACTCGGGCAAGACCGTCCTCCAGTTCGCCCAGGCGGTTACGCCAGGGCCTGAACCATGAACGAGCACGACCGGCTTGCCGGCGCCGACGTCATGAAGATTGGTGTCGATGCCGCCGGCTCGCACCATGCGACCGACTTCTGCGTTTGCATTCGTCATCTGCGGGACTCCAGGTGCGGTGCGACCCAGCAGTCGGCCGGAGGCAGCGCGCTGCCTCCGATCGCCGCAATGTGGTTGCATGAATGAGCGCCGCAGGGCACTATTGCCTCCATACGTAAGCGTCTTTTTTCAATCAGCATGTCGTCACTTTCAATAAATAACGTTATTCTTTCAATGAGACGATTTTGCATGCATGCTCGAATTTTCAGCTACAGGGATAACCCTATGACGACCCTCCACTTCACGCCTAGAGTCCAACGACGGGCCAACTTGGCATTCAGTGGGGTTCCGCCGAAGTGCAGAGGCGCTGCGGCGCATCAGCCGGGGAAGAACCCTCTCGGCACAGACATTCAGTCGGATGGGAACGAGCAGACCGGCAACCCCGCGTTGTGGCCAACTCAGAGCACATGCCCGCCCGTCTGGCTACCCGAGGCTTCAACGGCATGTGGGCGGCCGTTGCCGCTGCTTCGTGTGGCTGCCGGCACGCTGGTCCTGCGACGCGGCGTGTGGCATGCGGCGGCTTTGGCTTCTACGGCGGACCTCGGGTGGCACGGACCGACCCACGGCGACCATGCGGAGCGGTCTTGCGGCCTGCGTCATCGCGCGTACAGGGGGCCACTCCATCCGTTGATCGCACAACCGGGAAAATGCCGATAGCGGCCAAACAACGAAACGAAAACCATGACACAGCAAGATCAAGCAGTTCTGACTCGATTGGTTGAGTCGGCAAAGCTGGCCGAAGGGCCAGCAGCGGAACCCGACCTCGGCCCGAAAAGGCGAAAAGCCTCAACCGCCATCGAGTCCACCTATGCCACCCTTCGCAACCGGATCATCAAGGGAAGCTACCCCCAGGGATCAAAGCTCCACCTCGAAACGCTCAAGTCGTCGCTGGGTGTCAGCGGAAGCACGCTGCGCGAAGCATTAACGCGCCTGATTGGAGAGCATTTCGTCGTCGCCGAAGGGCAGAAGGGGTTCAAGGTCGCCCCGATGTCGCTTTGCGATCTCGACGACCTGACGAACGCACGCATCACGTTGGAAACCACGGCCCTCGTCGAGAGCATCCAACTCGGTGGCGGCGACTGGGAAGACCAGCTTGTCACCAGTTTCCGTCGACTGGCTCGGGCGCAGGAGTGGCTCGAAGCCGATCCGGTAGAGGCCTTCGACGCTTGGGAAACGAGGAACCAGGAATTCCACAACGCGCTCGTGGCCGCCTCTCCGTCCAAATGGCTCGCGAACTTCAGAGGAATCTTGCTTCACAACTCCGAACGCTATCGCAGGTTGTCCGGTGCGCAAGGCCCACTTCCTGTCGAAGTGCACGAGGAGCACAAGGCAATCTTCGAAGCCGCGATGGCCCGTGATGTGGATCAGGCGGTTTCGGCGCTTTCGCAGCACATTCGCCGAGCCGCCAATGTAATCCGTTCCAACGGATTGCTAAAGGAGCAGGAAGAATCCAGATGACGCTTCTCGCGCTCGGCCTCGTGACCATGTGCATGGTGGCCGCGAAATATCCGGGTTAACGCAACACGGCGAGTTCGAGCCATCACGGATTGACAACGATCCACGAGACGACCGACTCAACGAGAAGCGCCGCGCTGAAGACCAAGGTTCCAGGTTACCGACGATCCCCGTACCACGGCGCTGAGCTGCTGTCCCAGGCGCTGCTCGATCACGGGCTTCCACGGCACCAGCTGGAAGCCCATGCCGTCGTCGAGCATGGCGAAGCGGCCACTGGCGAGCTGGATGGACTGGCGGTAGACGCCGCTGGCGAGTTGACCGTCCTGCACCGGGCGCCAGGCCTTGCCGGTTTGCTGCTGTAGTTCCTGGCCCACCTGGGCCAGTTCGCGGTCGCGCAGGATGGCCAGCAGGCTGCGCGCCAGGATGACGCGCTGGCCCCGACGCTCGGCCATCCCCTGCCGGACCAGGAAGTCCACACGCTGGTCCATGGCCTCGCGTACCTGCGCGCCGAAGCCCTGCCCGGCCGGTCGGCTGTTGGCGTCGTCCGCCACCAAACCGCGGTCCAGCCAGGTCGCGCCCATCGCCTTGACTTGCTGCTCGATAGGCAGGTGCGAGCGCAGTTCGATGGCATGCCCTGCGGCCTTGTGCGCATCGTGCTGCCGGGCCTTCTGCAGCAGATCTGGCGGCACGGCCCAGACGCCATCAGCCACGCGCTCCACGATGCCGCTGCGGCGCAGCGCTTCGAGCCGGCGCACGTGCACTTCGGCCGTGGCCTGCGGATCGCGGTCGCCCATCTGCGCGAGCTGGTCCTGGTGGCTGGCCGTGGTGTAGATGCCGTCCCTGGCCACCGCCAGGATCTTGCGGTCCACGGCCCTCACCTGCGCAGGTGGCCTGGCCTCCACGATGCCGTCGATGGGCAGCTCGGCCAGATCGGTGCCGGCCGGCAGCTTCAGGTAGTGCGCCCGGCCGTCGATGCCATCGACCACCAGATAGGGCCGGTCGTGCAGTTCATCGTCCAGGCCCTTGGCCGCGATGCGCCCGATGACGGGTGCATCCGCCGGCGGGTCCGTCACCAGCTCCCGCTGCTCACCCTTCATGGCGCGGTGCATGGTGCGCAGGATGTCGTCGCGCTCGCCCATGGCGGCCAGGGTCTGTTCCATGCTGGGCGAGAGCTGCCAGCGGTTGGCATCGATGCGCTCGGCCAAAGCCATCGCTTCGAGCCGCTGCAGTCGCGCGCGCAGCAGGGTCTGGCGCTGCGCTCCCTGGGCAGTGCCCGGCGCCTCAGTCAGGTCCACGACGTTCACTGTGGCCTGCCGCTGCAGTTGCCGGTCCAGGCTGGTCAGGCGATGCTGGTCCACCTCGCGCTGCAGGCTCCGACGCATCTCGGCCTCGGTGCGCGGGCCCAGCCATTCGGTGGTGATCTCGCTGGCTCGCAGCCGCATGCCGTGGGCCATGTAGTCGGGCGCGATCACCAGGTCGCGGCCCTGGCGCCCGCTGCCGATCCAGCCCCGCAGCACGATGTGGGTATGCGGGTTGTCGGTATCCCAGTGGTCTACCCCCACCCAGTCCAGCGGCGTCTCCAGGTCGGTCTCCATGCGTTGCATGAGCTGGCGGGTAAAGCCCTTGAGGTCTTCCAGGTCCACGGCGTCCTCGGGCGAGACGATGAAGCGGAACTGGTGGCGGTCGCCCCGGCCGCGCTCCTCGAAGCCCCTGAGGTCCGCCGCGTCGGTGTCGGCACCGTAGGCCTGGCCCTTCTGGCCGTCCCGGGTGACGCCCTCGCGCTCGATGTAGCGCAGGTGCGCCGAGACGGCGGTTGCGCCGGCGCGCCTGAGCACCACGAAGCGGGACTTGATGACCACTCGCCGGGCGTTCGCGCCCAGGCCGCGGCCCGCCATGCCAGCGGCCACGCGGCCCCGGCCGAAGGTCGATGCCGGGCGCGCGCCGCGTGCGCCCGAGGCCTTGGCGCCGGACTTGGAGACGGCCTTGAGCACTTGCGACACGAAGCCCTTCGGCTTCGCTCCGGAGCGCGCCTTGGGCGGGCTCGGGCGGACGCGGAAGTGGTCTTCGTCAGCGGATGCCATGGTGGAACCTCCAGCGCATCAGGGCGCAGTGCATCGGGAACGGCACGCGCAGGCAGCCCGCAGCGATGGCGAAACGGCTCCCGCACGGCACACGCGGCCGCAGGCGCGGTGCCGTGCCCAACCCACGTGCAGACTGGGCAGGCGGGCGAAGACGTGCCGGTCCTTTTCTCTTGCCCTCCGCCTGCGCCCCCGCATCCGCTCCCGGCTCCGGCGAGCCGCCAGCCGCGCACGGGGCACGCAGCGCAGCCCGTAAGGCCGCGCGGGTGCAGCGTCCGCTGCACGCTGGCGCCGGGATCCCTGCACGTTGGAGTGCAGGCGAAGCGCGGCTTCGCCTGCAGTTCGGCGGCAAGGCTGACGCACGGATGGATGCAGCATCGGCGCACGGCCGGTGCATGGCTGGCGACAGGCTCATGGTGCACCCCATGTCCACAGTGGCCGCGCAACGCCGAGTACGGCGGACGCATCGACAGGCCCGAAGTAGCGGCTGTCGAACGAGGCCGGATGCGTGTCGCTGAGCAGGAACAGTTCGCCCTCGGCCAGTGCGCGGCATGGCGCCCACGGCTGCAGAGGCCGATGCGCGCCGTCGTGCGCGAGCACGGTTGCGACGACAGCGCCATCGACGTGCACGATGCGCCCCCGAACACACACCGGCTGCGGCGCTACGGCGCCGACGCGCTTGAGGATGGGCACGCCCGCAGGCAGGTAGCCGCGCTGCGCCGCGAACGTGGCCACACTGGCGGGAAGCCGGACCAGCACGATGCTGCCAACCGGCAGCGAGCCGGGATGGGCAAGCGATGCGATGCGGTACCAGCCGCGCGCCACGCTGGCGCTGGGGTTGTAGACGATGCGCGCGGAAGGTTGCATCAGGGCCGGCGCGCACAGCGCCGCCAGGCCGATACCTGCCACGGCCAGCAGCGCCGCCCGAGACATGCGCGGCGTCATCGCAGCGCCTCGCGCGCGAGATGCGCCGCATGGCGCTCTGCCGTATACGCCGGTAGCGGCCGGCGTGCCGCCAGCCGGTTTCCCACCATGCGCCAGTAGATGGTGGCCACCACGCACGGATCAATGCCGTCCGTCTCGATGGCATCGATGGCGGCGAGCACCGCCTTGACGGCCGGTTCACCATCGGCGCGCAGCAGAATGCGCGCGCCGGGCGACACGCCGGCCACGCGCTGGGCGTCATCAAACGACATGGGCGCCTGCAGCACCATGAGCTGCCACAGTGCCGTGCCGTAGTCGTTGCCCAACCACTTGATGCGACAGCAGACCGCGCCCGGCGCGAACAGCGCGGCGCGCCGCCAGCGGTCCAGCACGGTTTCGCGCACGGGCCGGCCGAAGCGCAAGTAGACGTTCACGCGGTGCTCGACGAAAGCGAGCGACACGCGCATAGGAGTGAAGCGCGGCGGCAGCGCCGCCCGCGCCGAGGCCTGCATGCCAGGTGCCCGCGCCGGCATCATGGCCGTGCCTCCGGGTATTCACGCTCCAGCAGTTCGCGCAGCATGTCGGCGGCCGTGACGCCGCGCTGGAACGCGATCACCTTGATGCGTCCGCGCAGCGCTGGCGTCACGTCGATGGTCAGCCGGGCGGTGAAGACCGCCGCCTTGGCCTGCGCAGCGGCGGCATCTTCACGATGCACCCAGGCCGTGGCCGGATCGGCCGCAGGCCGGCGGCCGATCGGCGCGCGGCGCCGCTTCGGGGAATCGGCGGTGCCTGTCATCGCAGCACCTCCCTGCTCTCTTCCAGTGCATCGCCGAGCACGTTCTGCACGTTCTGCACGGCCTGTGCGAGCGCCGCGATCTCGCGCGCGGCCGCGCCCTTCGGCGACACCTCCCACACCAGCTTGCCCGCCGCCACGCAGTCGGCGAACGCGATGCGCTGCGCAATGTCGGCGTGCAGCGTTGGAAACGGCTGATCCGCGAGCGCGGCACGCGCCTCGCGTCCGATCACGGTGCCGACCACGCGCCGGTTGATGACGAAGGCCGCGCGCAGCGCAGGCCGGAACACCCGTGCCTCGGTGATGAGACCCACCATCTCCTGCGTCGCCCATACGTCGTAGGCGCTGGGCTGCACGGGGATCAGCACCAGGTCGGCGGCCAGCAGCGCGGAGCGCGCAAGCGCCGCGACCCGGGGCGGGCCGTCGATCACCACGTAGTCGGCCTGCAGGGCGATCTCGGGCACTTCCCGGTGCAGGGTGTCGCGCGCCAGCCCGAAAACCCCGTAGAGCCGCCCCTGGGCGCTCTGCAGGCGCCGCTGTGCCCAGTCCAAGGCCGAGCCCTGGGGATCGGCGTCGATCAGCGTCACGCGCCTTCCCTGCCTGGCGAACTCGCCGGCCAGGTGCGTGGACAGCGTGGTCTTGCCTGCGCCGCCCTTCTGGTTCAGCAGCGCGATGACCTTGCCAACCCCATTGGCCGGAGTTTCTGGGAAGCTGTTTTCAGATACACCGGATGCGAGACTGCCTGTTTTTTGCGCAGCGGTGTTGGCGCCCCATCTTTTATTCATAGAGTTAGTCCTTGTTATGGATAAAAGTTAAGGAAGGCCCAAACCGTTGCAGGGCGCGGCTTGCGGAAGGTTTTGCGCCGGTGATTTCCCGATGGCGGCGTCGGCGATTTCCCGACTCCCGCGCCGGTGATCTCCCGAGTCCGTCCCCGCGCTATCCACAGCTTCTTCAACAGGTGCTGTGAATAAGTCGCCCCGGTCGGGTGTGCCGGGATCGGGCCGGAAGGTCAGCCACTCGGTGCGGCCGGCCCATTCGATGGCGAGCCGGTAGCCCGGCAAGGCCTGGCGCAGCACCAGGCCGCGCAGGTGCAGCGCGAAGTCGCGGTAGCGCTGCAGGCTGCCGGACTTCTGGTGCAGGTGGCGCATGTCGAAGCGCCACCCGTTGCGCTGGCGCCCGCCGTGCTTGCGCACGAGGCGGTACAGCCAGCGCTCGATGCCGCCAGTGAGCCGGAAGTACGCGGGATCGAGCGTGAGCACCAGCGCGTCGTCCATCACGCCGCAATAGAACCAGTCCGGCAGGATCAGCTCGATGCCGTCGGAGCGGCCATCGGGCCGCACGTGCTCCTGCCATTCGTTGATCCACGAGAAGCGGTGCATGCGCTTGCCGGCCTGTCGGATCGAGGTGAGCACCGTGGTGGACTGCAGCCGGTCCAGCGATGCGCGCAGCCCGAGGTATTCGGTCCGGCCCGTGGCGCGCTGGGCGAAGCGCAGGATCTCGTAGGGCGTGGCGGCCATCAGGCGCGAGGTGGGCCGGCCCTCATCGCGCGCCTGCACGATCTGGCTGGCGGCCCAGATCAGCACGTCGGCGTCCCAGATGGTGGCGATGCCGTGCTCGGGCACGCCTTCGACGGTAAGCGAGACGCCACCGGCATCGAAGCGGATGGGCACGGTGCGCCGGGACTTGGCCAGGCTGAAGAAGGGATAGGCCATCAGGTCCTGCGCGTCGCGCAGGGCCATGTCGTCGCCCGGCAGCGCGCGGAACAGCGCGAGCTGTTCGCGTTCGCTGGAGCGCCGGGACATGGCAGACACCTTCGATTTCCGCTCAGCGCACCGAATCCCGCATCACGTAGCCGGGGTCCGAGGTCATACCGTAGGTGTGGCTGTCGGCCCAGGTGCGCAGGTCCGCCATGGCGTAGACCACGCGCGCGCCGAATTTCCGAAAGCGCGGTCCGCCGCCCAGCACGCGGTGCTTCTCCAGCGTGCGCGGCGACAGCCGCAGCAGCGCGGCTGCCTCGTCGGTGGTCAGGAATTCAGGTTTTGCGGCTGCAGCCGGCACCGCAGGGGCGGGCTGCGGCGCAGCCGCTGCCGCGCCGCGCGAAGGGATCGAATGTCCTGCTGCCATGAAGGCCTCCATCTCGGTGGATGGGCCGCAAACGATTCGCGGCCCGATGGAGGCAGTCTGGGCAAAGGGGGGTGGGCTGCGAAGGGAGATTCGGTGGCCAGTCTCGTCTCCGTGGGCAGGCGCTAACCGGGGCGCACGCCAGCGAGCCGGAGGTAGCCGCCCGCCATCAAGGCCTTCGCACGGGAGAGGATGTGGCGCATCTGGGCGCGCAGGTCGCTGTCGGCGTGCCAGCGGCCGGCAGCGGCATCGGCGCCGAAGACCGCTTCCGCGATCTCCCGGTGGCCGCAGCCGGCCTGCAAGGCATCGAGTGCCTGCAGGCCGCGCATGTGCAGCAGGTCCATGCGCGAAACATGGCGAAAGGCCGGTGCGTGGTGTTCGCCGCGCAAGACCTGCAGCGCGGCGGAGGCCGCCGCGGCTTCGCCGCCAGGCGGCAGGGAGAGTCGGCAAGCCGAGCCCTCGGCCAAGGCGGGAGACACGCTGGTCTGCAACCTTTGCCGGCCGTCCAGTGCGCAAAGAATCAGATCGGCTCCCGCATGCAGCAGGTGCTTGCGGCCACGGATGCGCCACAGGCCGAAGACCGGACCATCGCCCACGCTGCCGCGCACCTGCGCGAGGCGCAGGTGCGGCAACCGGTCTTCGGCGCCGATCCAGACCGGATGCGCCTCGCGCGCATCCAGGCGCGGATCAAGATCGACATCGCAAGCCCCAGCGTGGTGCGATGGCGGCGCGCCGCTTGCGGGGCGCGCCGAGCCAGGCCACGCGGTAGCCGGGATGCCGGCGCAGATACTCCCATGCCAGCGTCGGCCCATCCAGGTCCAGCGCATAGAGGTAGGCGGCCGAGGCAGCCCAGGGCGCGGGGGTGAGATCGCTGTGCATCGTCATGGCGGCAAGCTCCTTCGGTTGAAGATGGCAAGCTGCCATGGATCAGGCCGGTGTGGGCCGCTTTCCCGTCGGGGCAGCGCAGCGCGGTGCGCCTGCGCGGTAACTTCGGCATCCGAGCGTATCCGCCGGAAACCAGTGGCCCTTAGTCTGTGATCATGCCGTCGCGCTGCGCGTCCGCCACGTAGGCGGACAAGGTCTTGCGTGGGCGGTACTGCGGCTCCACCGCCACGGGCAGGCCCTTCGGACCCTTGATGCCGGCCAGCATGGCCAGGCTCACCTCGCCCAACTCAGGGAACCCGGTACCCGCGTCGATGAGCCCGTAGGCCAGGTCGCCATCGGCGGCCAGGGCCGTGAGCACCCAGGCAGCGCCGGCATCCGGCGTGTAGAGCTTGACCACCGGATACGGATCGCTGTCTTCGCCGCGCGCCCTGGCAACACCGTTGGCCAGCATCCGGCGGCGCTGCTCATCGGTCAGAAAGGCCATGGAAGCTCCAGGAGTCAAAGAGGGCCGGCCTCTAGGCCGGGCATACCGTGGGGCATGGGTGAGCGCTGTGCCTGCCTTTGCATAAGCGGGAATTCTAGGTCCGTCCCGCGTGCATTGGTGAAAAATAGTTATCTTTAACGTGGTTTTAATAGGCATCCATCGCGACGCTTGCTGCGATGCAAGCAAAGCGAGGAATCCAGCGTGGAAGACCCGTCGGCGCAACGACCTTCGAGGCCGCGCCGGCCCTGGCCTTTGGCGCAGCCGTGCGCGCGATCCGCACGGAGGAAGGCATCGCCCAGGAAACCCTCGCGCATCTGGCCGGCATCGAACGCTCGCACATGGGCAAGATCGAGCGCGGCGAGCACATGCCCACGCTGGCGGTGATCCTGAAAATCGCACGGGCACTGGGGCGTAGTGCGGGGGAACTCATTCTTGAAACCGAGGCCCGGCTACCCGGCAATTGACTGCGATACAGATGCACAGCAATCGCAAGAGCAGCCTGCGTATCCCGCAGAAGAAACTGCGAAAGCCCAGTTCCCTTCGCGCGACGCCCAAGAACAAGAAATGGTGGCGCTTCGGTCTGTCAGAAGGCGCTTTGACCAAAACAAAGCTCTTCGTCGGCGTGCTGGTCACCTTGGTTGCGTTGGTCACCGGCCTCCTGACACTGCTGAAGGTTCATGCCAGCGACGAGGAGACGTTCAAGCGCTATGCGGATCGTATCGTCGCGTGGCACTACAAGACGGAGCTTTGGCACGGCTACTTCAGCAACTTCTTCGAAGGCATCGTGAACCTAGAGGAGATGAATCTTTCCAACGACTCATCGATGACACTGGCATTGCAGGCATCAGGCAACACCATTGACGGTGGTATGTCGGAAAAGAGGCTGTGCGGAATCTTCCCTCCAAAGGACTTCAAACTTGTACGGGGCACCATTTCTCATTTCGGAAACAGCGCAGAGATTCAAATTTACGAGTTTGTGCAGGGGCACACGAAGGTCTACGCGGAGTTCAAGCTACATCATGATGGCCTGGTCCTTGAAATCACACCGAAATGGAACTCGCGTTGGTTCGGGCGCGACACCATTCGATTGATTCAACACCCTGAATCCACCATCGATACCGGCTTCAAGGAAATGGAGGGCACCTGCAAGGAAGAGCATGCCCGGTTCCGTGAAATGCTGCGGGAAAGCTATGAGCGACTCGTCGAGGAAGGAGCACTGAAGCAGCGCACTCCTCCCGATGAGACGTCAAGCGGTGCGAGCGCACCGCATCAATGATCAGCCCTTGAGCCGACGCATCTCCTCGGCCAGCATCCACAGCGCCCGGTTGAGCTTCAGGTTCTGGTCGATGCCCTGCACCGCCCGCGTGCGCATCCGGCGCCCGGTCGCGCTGCGTCCCGGAATGCCTCCCTGCAGCAGGTTCTCCTGGGTCCGGTTGAACGTGGACCACAGGTCGGAACGCGCATCGGCGCTGCGCCGGGCTTCCAGCACCTGCGTCTCGGTGATCGGTGCCGGCCGCACCGGATCGGGCTCGTACTTCAGCGCCAGCGCCGCCCGCGCAAAGATCGCCTGCTCCTGGGCATCCAGCGTGATCGCACGCATTGCGTCACGGCGTTCGCGCACCAGGTCGAACCCGTCGAGCACCTCGTAGGCGCCCTCGATCACGCGGTCCACGATCTGCCCCTTGTGGTGCACGCGCACGTCCGAGAACGTGTCGCCGAACACCAGTCCGTTGCTGCACGCATAGCGCAGCAAGCCCGCGATCAGCTGGTAGCTGCTGGTGCCGTCGTGCGAGTTGAGCAGCACGATCTCGTTGGCCTCGGCATCGCCGATGTGCCGCGCATGGCGCAGCCGCACCATGTGCTTGGTGAAATCGCGCCGGTCGTCCTGCCGCACGCGCGTCTGGCAGACCATGAACGGCTCGAAGCCTTCCCTGCGCAGCGCGGTCAGCACCTCGCCGGTCGGGATGTACGTGTAGCGGTCGGACCGGCTCGCGTGCTTGTCCAAGGCGAAGATGGACGGCGCCACCGCGCGGATCTGGTCGTCGGTCAGCGGCGAGCTACTGCGCAGCGACGGGGAATGATGAGCGAAACGGGATGCGAGTTGCATGATGGATCTCCGAAAGGAAGCCGGGCGGGATTGCCCGAGCCCTCCGGGTCACGGCGCAGCGCAGCAGTCAGGGTTCGCAGACGGCCATCCTGCAAGGTGGCCGCCAGCGTGCAAGGCACGCGCAGACCTTGACGGCGAGACCGCCGTGGCACGATGGGCTCACCAGCTAGCCAGCCCCACACACACCCTCAGCCTGCCACGGTTTTCCGCAAGCGAAGCGCGCAGCGCCGCAGGCGCGAAGGCGTCAGCGATCGGCGCCCGAATGGGTCGAGACGCCTGGCGGCTCGATGCGCAGCACAAGAGCGCGGTCCGGCATCGCCGGAGACGCACGGAATCGTTGAACCGCAGAACCTCTTTCTCCGAAACCCGACGAAGAGTGAAATCGGCTGTACGCCTTTACGACGACCCGTCAAAGCACAAGGCAGCAAAATCATCTTTACGACGGCCACGGGAAACTCCAGCCACTTCATCCAGCACACCCCACACAACGCCCGCCACCGCCGAGCGAGACGCCAGGTCGATGCCGAACGCAACAAGGCGCCCCGCCGAAGCGGGGCGCCGGGGCGGCAATCAGTCGCCCTTGCTGCGCGTCCAGATCAGGTTGTGCGTGCCGTCCTCGCCCTCGACCAAGCGGGCGTAGATCGTCGCCGGGAACGACGGGTCATCCAGCGTCACCGACAGGTAGGGCCGGTCGGCCTTGCTGACCTTCTTCCAGGCCGCGCCGATCTCCAGCCCCGCCGACGCGACGATGCGGTAGTCCGGGGCGTGCTCGCTGCCCTTGTCGCTGGGCACGATGCGGACCTTGACGTTCAAGGTCAGGGTGCGAACCGTGCCAGTGAAGCCGTTGCCCGAAACGGTGAAGTTGCCGATGGTGCTCATGATGATTTCCTTTCGAGGTGGTGCCAGGTCCGCGCCCATCGCGGCCTTGTGCGGTGATCCGGTCAGGCAAGGTGCCGGGCGCGCCGCACCCGCAGCGCAGCGAAGGGCCGAAACAACGTGGAGGACCGGCAGGCCCGGGAAATTTGCCTCGCGAGGAATGCGCGCAGCGCAGGGGAAATTTGTTGGGCAGGCCGGTTGCGGCGAACAAGCCCGAGGCGCACCGCAACGCAGCGGCAGCGAAGAGAAGGGGTGCCGTGCCCGCGCCAGGATTCACGCTCAAAGACAAGGCCGTGGGAGCGGACCAACGCCTCGCAAAGGACCACGAGCACAGGCAACATCCACACGGCAACCGCCTTCCGGCATGGGTTCGGCCCCGCCGAACGCCAAGCCGGCTGACCAGAGAGTCCAGGGACAGGGCAGAACGCCCCGCCGCATCGGCCCGACAGCAGAGAGGAAGAAAGCAGCGGCAGAGAAGTCAGCATGGCATCCGGCCTGTCGGCGAGCCACCGTCGATCACGGCGATTGCGCCCTGCCAGCATCGAGGACAGCGCCCTCACGCACAACCGGGTGCAGCAAGGCCGATCGCAAGCCCGCGCACCACACGGCGAGGCGCCTTGCCAGGAGGCACGGGCAAAGCCCGCTGGAATCCAGAAGTTCAAACGCGCGCGGCACACCCGCCGCGCGCGCCGCGCCGAGACCGCAGGCCGAGGCGCGGGACAAGACCGGAAAGCCCCGGCCGAAGCCGGGGCACCGATTCACGCCGTGGCATGCGCTCCTTCGTCTGCGTCAAGCTCCACGCTGTCCGCATCCGCGTCAACCCCGGCCTGCTCTACGGCGGCAACCGCCTCCGGTTGCCTGAACATGACCGGCAGCCACCCCGACCCCGCCGCCAGCCGCTCGGCCTCGCTGGCGATCTGCGCCTTCTTGAGCTTGGCCAGCCGGTGAACCTCGCCCGGCGCGAACACCTGCACCGCCTCCAGTGCCTTGGCTTTCGACACGTGATCGAAGTAACCCGCAGCGGTCGGCGTCCACCAGCCGTGCATGTCCAGGCCCACGGCCTGCGCCAGCGCGGCAGCGGGAACCTCGCTTTCGTGCGAGGCGATGGCCGAGACGGTGTAACCCACGCACACGGCCAGCAGCGACAGCAGTTCGCTTTGCGGCATCGCCAGCAGTTCGGTGAACAGCGCTTGCGGGTTGCCGGGCAGGCGTGCCGCCCAGGCCTCCCGCACCTCGCGCAGGCCCACCGCCGCTGGGGCCTCGTCCACGTCCGGCGCGTATTGCACCAGCCTGTCCTGCGCGGATGCCGTGATGTTGATGGGCGTGCCGCCATAGCCGCCGAGGATGACGCGGTGCGCCAGTTGATGCACCACGGCCACCAGCGCGATGTGCGGATGCCGGGCCACCTCAGCCTGCAAGGCGGCGGTGCGGTGCGCACTCAGCCGCTTCGCCAGCCTCTCCGAAATGCCCGGCTTGGCCGGTTCGGCATCCTCCGCATCTGCGCCGCCGCTGGCGCCTTCGCTGGCCGTCCCCCCGGCCTCCTGCCGCTCCCGCGCCCGCAACGCCTTGGCCTGTTCCTCGCGCAGCAGCCCACGATGCACCACGACCGCGCCCATGTGATCGACCGACACCACGGCCCCGGCCACCGGCACCACACCCCGCGCGTACACCATCAAGGTCTGCTCGATGGCGTCCAGTTCATCGCCTAGCCGGTCCAGCTCCTCGTGCAGCGCCTGCACACCATCGTCGGACAGGTCGGCGTCCTCGTCGTCGAGCTTGTCCTGAATGCGGCTCTGCTCGGCCTCCAGCTTGGCAATGCGCTTGGCCTCGGCCTTGCCCGGCTCCCGGCGCGTGGGCCGCACCCGCTGGAAGCCATGCAGTTCCGCTGCCGTGGCACGCGGGGCGGCCTCCACCCAGCCCCAGCCTTCGGCCCGCACGGATTCGGCCACGGCGCTGAGCTTGTCCCGCGCAAGAGAGTCCAGCAACCCGGCATCGGTGAGAAACACCCCGTTCTGCTCGTCCGAGAACAGATCGCGCCGGATGCCGCCGCCCGCCGCTTCGTAGGCTTCCACCCCCACGAAGCGCGCCACCGCATCGCGGCTGGCGTCGATCTCTTCGCAGGTCAGGTGATCGCGCAGCGATTCCGCGCTGCGCTGCCACTGCGGGGCTTCATAGAACGCAGCCTCTTGGGCCTTATGGTCGTCTGTGATGGCGAGTGCCATCAACTGCTCCAGCGAGACGGACCCCTGCTGGTAGTCCGCCAGCAGACGCGGCGAGACGTTGGCGAGTTTCAGCCGCCGTCGGACCACCAGCGGCGTGACGCCGAAGTCCGCCGCGATGTCTTCCAGCGCCCGCCCTTCCGACGCCAGCGCCTTCCATGCGAACAGTTCATCCACCGGCGACATGGATTCGCGGTGCACGTTTTCCGTGAGGCTGACGGTGCGCGCCGACGCATCGGGCACCAGCAGGCAGGGCACCGGATGGTCCCTCCCGAGCTTGTGCCGCTTGGCAAGCAGTTTCAATGCCGCCAGCCGCCGCTTGCCCGCGACCACCTCGAAGTGCTCGCCATCGGGCGCTGCGATCACGGTGAGGTTCTGCAGCAGCCCGACCCGGACGATGGAAGCCGCGAGTTCGGGAATCGCGGTGCCGCCGCTCTTGCGCACGTTGCGCGCCGAGGGCCGCAGTTTGGACAGTGCGATCAGGTGCAGTTCATAGGGCGCGGCCACCGGGAAGGTGATGGCTTCGCCTGCCGCTGCTGCAGCGGCAGCAGCGGCCACGGCATGCAGGGCCTGGGATTCGGAATGGGAAACGGTATTCATGATGATGACTCCTTGTCCCTCTCGGGGACGTTCAACAGGAATGGAAAGAAAAGAAACAGGGGTGGGTGGATCACTCGGTGCTCTGCATAGGCGCTCTCCTTGGAAGTTCGGGCTCCGCAGGGGCCGCGAAGCGCTTTCGCGGCCTTGAGGGCCGGCTGGGGCCGGCGCGGGTGCGCCGTCAAGGGAGGAAGCGAAGGCGCTGGCGCGGCCCGCAGGCGAAGCCGAGGACACGGGCGCCGTAGCGGCCCTTGACGGAAGGAGCACCCGCAGAGGCCAGGCAAGCCGCCAAGGGCGGCGCGCAGGTGGCGGGTCCCGCCACCGGAGAGAACACGTTCGAGCGGGAGGACAGAAGTCACCCAGGCCGGGCATAGACCGGCCTCCACTGCACGCCCCTGTGTGCGGGGTGCGCTTCGGCTGTTCAGTGGGGTGGCCGATCCGGCGCAGCCGGTTCGGCGGGCTTGCAGGGGCGCCAAGCGCAGCGCGGCGGGGATGGGCCACTGGCCGATCCCCTGGAGGGCAAGCGCAGCGCGCAGCGCCGAAGGCGCGGAGTCATCGACACCAGGCGCAGCAAAAAAAGTGCGCCGTCCCGCGAGACGACGCACCGATGGTGTCAGCGGTCGATCAATCCGCCGCCGACGCCACCATCGACTGCAACTGCTCAATCACGCCTGGCTCGACGAAGACGCAAGCCTGCTTGTCCTTAATCGGCACGTTGAACAGCCTGGAGAACACCTCGCGCTTGAGATGGGCCAGCCGTCCCGTCCGATACGCCTGCTCGGGCTTCAGGTTGCCGTTGCTCGCCGGCGAGCCGCTGCGCTGCGGATCGCATTCGACCAGCGCGACGAAGCCATCATCGGCCAGTTTCTGGTGTTCGGCGCACAGGCCCCAGCCGGTCGCCGTGTGGCGCTCCAGGCTCGCGCGCAGGCGCTTGTCCAGCAGGATGGCGCCGGTGTCGAAAGCCACGCCGCAGACCAGGCAGACGTGTTGTTCCAGCGAAACGTGTGATTTGTCGTTCATGACGATCTCCGGTTGCTCGGGCGGAATTGCCCGGAACCGGCACCCGGCACGCCGCAGCGCAGCGGTCACAGGTTCGAAGACGGCCGACAGGACGCCAGCGTGCAAGGCACGCGTAGACCTTGAGCGCGAGAACGGTGTGCAAGGATGAAGGGGACCAGCAAGCCAGCCCACCACACACCACACCTGCATTGGCAAGCGCAGCGCGCAGGCCTCAAGGGCCGGAGGTGTCAGGGATCAAAGCCGGATGGCCGCGATTCGGCACGAAGCGCGGGGCGCAGCCCGCGAGCCCGACGGCGGAACGCCGGGACACCATAATGTTTCTACTTGAAACATCGAACGTCGCTCTACGCCATTCCGCAATCAGGTGGGTGCCTTCTGGACGGTAAGACAGCGACGACTGGAGGAGACCCATGTCGATACTGCAGGAAATACTGGACTGGACGAAGGGATTGCCTGCCTGGCAGAGCGATGCCGTGGCACGCCTGCTGGCCAAGCAAGCGCTCACGATAGAAGACCAGGACGACCTGTTCGCGTTGCTCAAGGCCGCGCATGGCATTCCGGACCCCAAGGACCGCAAGCCCCAGCCACTCACAGCCGAGCAGATTCCAGCTCCGGTAAAAGTGACAACCCACGTTGAACTGCATGCCATGAAGAACATGCGGCATGTCAATGCGATTGCGGAGAATCAGCATCTGCCTTTCGGCGCTTCCGGGATGACAGTCATCTATGGCGATAACGGTTCAGGCAAATCGGGATACTCGCGCGTGCTCAAACGCGCATGTCGTGCGCGCGACCGGACGGAACCGATTCATCCGAACGCCAATCTGCCTGCAGGCAAGGCCGGGAACCCCGAAGCCATCTTCCAGATTGCCATCGACGGAGTTGCGCAGGATGCACACTGGGTGCATGGAAAGCCGGCTCCGGCTGCGCTGTCATCGTTTGCGATTTTCGACTCGCGCTGCGCTCGTGCGTACCTCGATAGCGAGGACGATTTTTCCTATGTGCCCTACGGGCTTGATGTGTTCGAGGGACTGGCGAAGATCTGCAAGCAGCTCAAGGCGGCGGTAGAGACTGAGTATGCACATTCCGCCGCCGATCTCACGGCGTTCGCGCCCCTGCAGGGCGACACGCTCGTCGGCAAGCTGATCGCGTCTCTTTCTGCCAAAACGACCCAAGCCCAGATCGATGCACTCGCTACGTTGACCCCGGAGGAACTTGCCCAGCATGTGTCCCTGGACAAAAGTCTGAAGGAGAACAACCCGAAGGAGAAAGCCACTCAACTGCGCTTGCGTGCCCGTCGTGTGGCGGCCATCGCGACGAATGCGTCCAACAAAGGCGCGCTGGTAGATCAAGCCGTTGTCGCCAAACTGAAAGGCCTGGCGGACAGCTATCGCACGGCGCAGGCTGCGGCCGCGCTCGCGGCGAAGCAATTCAAGGAAGGTGAGAATTTGCTGCCGGGCACCGGCGGCGAGGCATGGCGCGAACTTTTCGATGCAGCTCGCAAGTTCGCGGTCGAATCCCATCCGGACAAGGCGTTTCCCGAGCTGGGCGCGGAAGCTCCTTGCCCCCTTTGCCAGCAACCTCTCGCCGAAGGTGCTGACCGCTTGCTGCGCTTCGAAGCCTTCATTCAACAAGAAGCGGAGAAAACATCCCAGGCACGCCGTGTCGCTTTGTACGCCGAATACAAGCCGTTCATTGCACAGATCCTGACGCTGAACCTCGATGATGTGACGCATGGAGAGATCGAAGCCCTGGACGCGCAACTTGCCACCGATGCCAAGGCTTTCGAGCCTCTTCTGACGGCTCGCCAGGAGGCCATCAAAGCGGCCGTGCTCTCGCACCAGTGGGACAGCCTCGATCAGGCCCTGGTCAATCCGGCAGAGCGGCTTCAGGCGTTGGCGAACAAGCTGAATGCCGAAGCCGAGACCCTGGAGAAGGCCTCGGATGAGAAGGCCCGAGCAGCCTTGCAAAAGCAGTTCGTGGAACTGGATGCACGGGTGCGGCTTAGCCAGGTCAAGGATGCCGTCGTCACGGCCGTCGCTCGGCTCGCCCATCAAGCCAAACTCACGAAATGTCTATCGGCCGTGAAGACCAACGCCATCTCGTTGAAGGCATCGGAACTGGCGGAAAAGGTGGTATCCAAGGAATTGGCCGAGGCGCTGAACCGCGAGTTCAAGGCGCTGGGCGTTGGGACACTGCGCGTGACGTTGCAGAGCCGTTCGGACCGGGGCAAAGCCCTGCACAAACTCAAGCTGGAGTTGCCGCAAAGCCGCAGTCCGGGCGACATCCTGAGCGAGGGGGAGCAACGCGCAATCGCGATCGGCTCCTTTCTGGCCGAAGTGGGACTGAGCGGGGGCAAGGGCGGCATCGTGTTTGATGATCCAGTGTCATCCCTCGACCACCGCCGGCGCGAGCGTGTCGCGAGGCGCCTGGCCGTCGAGGCAGCACAACGCCAAGTCATCGTATTCACCCATGACATCTACTTCCTGTGCCTGCTCGCCGAGGAGGCGAAACTGGCTGGCGTCTCGATTGCCACCCAAAGCCTGATCCGGCGCGCCGAAGGTTTTGGGATTGCCGATCCGGATCTGCCGTTCGAGGGAAAAACCGCGAGCAAGCGGATCGGTGCCCTGAAGGCCCAGCATCAAACCGTCGCCAAGCTCCACAAGGACGGCGAAGAACAGGAATGCCGGAGACTGACCGTTGAAGCCTATTTCCGTTTGCGCATGGCGTGGGAGCGCGCCGTCGAAGAGGTGCTGCTGCGTGAGGTCATCCTTCGCTTCCGCAAAGGTGTCGGTAAGCGTCCGGCAAACACAGGTCCACAGAGGCTGATGATCAGGCGTCGGCGGGTTTCCAGCGGTGCGGCAATAGCTGGTCAATGCGGCTGGCCTTGTGCGTGGGCAGTCGCGTGAGGATGTCCTTGAGGTAGGCGTATGGGTCATGCCCGTTCATGCGGGCCGACTGAATCAGGCTCATGACGGCGGCCGCTCGCTGGCCCGCACGCAGGCTGCCGGCAAACAGCCAGTTGTTGCGACCGATGGCAATGGGCCGGATCTGGTTCTCGATCCAGTTGTTGTCCACCGGCAGTTGTCCGTCATCCACGAATCGGGTCAGCGCATCCCAGCGCCGCAGGCTGTAGTCCAGCGCCTTGGCGGTTGCTGATCCGTCGGGCACCTGGCGCCGTTGCAGCGTCATCCATTCATGCAGGGCGTCCAGGATCGGCCGGGTCTGCTGCTGCCGAACGGCTTGCCGCTGCTCGGTGTCCAACTCTTTGACCCCGCGCTCGATCTCATAGACCCGGGCGAACTGCTGCAGCGCGAATCCGGCGATCTGGCTCTGGTTGGCCGCGTGCAGGTCGAAGAACTTGCGTCTTGCGTGGGCCAGGCAACCCACCTCGGTCACGCCGCTGGCGATCAGCGCCTTGTAGCCACTGAAGTCGTCGCAGATCAGGCTGCCCTTCCAGGCCTTGTCGGTGCCGTGGCCCAGGAAGCGCCGGGCGTGTTCGCCCGAGCGCGACTCGCAGAAGTCGTAGACCACAGCCTTGATGCCTTCGAAGGCCCCCGGCGCATAGGCCCAGAGGTAAGCGCGGTGCGTCTTGCCCTCGCCGGGCTTGAGCATGGCCACCGGTGTCTCATCGGCGTGCAGCACCCGGTGGCCCAGGCTCTCGGTCTTCAGTGCATCGACCAGCGGCTGCAGCCGCACCCCGCAGGTGCCCACCCACTGCGCCAGGGTCGAGCGCGGGATGGCCAGGCCGGCGCGGCCGAAGATCGCCTCCTGCCGGTACAGCGGCAGGTGATCGGCGTACTTGCCCACCAGCACCTGGGCCAGCAGGCCGGTGGTGGGGATACCTTTGTCGATGACGTGCGCGTCGACCGGTGTCTGTTGAATGGTCTCGCACCGGGCGCAGGCCCACTTGCCGCGGATGTGGCGCTCGACGCTGAAGACGCCGGGCACATAGTCCAGCTTCTCGGCCACGTCCTCGCCCACGCGCTTCATCTGACACCCACACGCGCATTTGGTGGACGTGGGTTCGTGGCGGATCTCGCGGCGTGGCAGGTGCGCTGGCAAGGGCAGCCGCTTGGCTTGTTTCTTCTCGGAGGTGGCCGGTGCTTGCGTCTGCGCCAGGGCGTCGATCTCGCTGGCCACGGCCGCCAGGTCCGCTTCAATCTCGTCTTCGAGCAGGCTCTTCTGCTCGGGGTTGAATCGCTCGGACTGGGCGGCGAACTTCATGCGCTTGAGCAGCGCGTTCTCGTGGGTGAGCTTGTCCAGCAGCGCGCTCTGG
The DNA here is from genome assembly GCF_027625375.1 of Diaphorobacter sp. ED-3. NCBI lineage: Bacteria > Pseudomonadati > Pseudomonadota > Betaproteobacteria > Burkholderiales > Comamonadaceae > Diaphorobacter > Diaphorobacter sp. ED-3. Next base: position 3,817,707 of record NZ_CP115182.1, read on the forward strand.
TGGCGAACCTGAACCATCAGCCGAGCGGTCAGCTCGCGCAGTTGTTCTGCACTCAGACTCTCCAGCGATTGCGGATCGACCACCATGGGCAGGACTGTGCCAGCGCCGGTGCAGCCGCACCATCGGCGCATGCCCCAATTGGCAAGTGCTTGCGCACAGGCCAGTCAGATCACGGTGATGACGCCACCATCGCCCAGACGCTGCCAGGGCAGGCCCAGCACCAGCGCATCGAACTGCGAGCGACTGAGCGTGGCGGTCAACGCACCCTCACGAGGCCAGACGAACTTGCCGCTGTTCAGGCGCCGTGCTGCCAGCCACACCCCGATGCCGTCGTGCACCAGCACCTTCATGCGGTTGGCTCGCCGGTTGGCAAACAGGTAGGCGTGATGCGGGCGCGCAGCACCGAAGACGGCCACCACTCGGGCCACAGCGGTGTCTGTGCCGGCACGCATGTCCAGTGGATCGGTGGCCAGCCACAGGGCATCGATGCGGATCACTTGAGCAGCTCCCGCATCCAGGCTGCGCAGTGCTCGGCAGCACCGACCGGCCACGTCAGCGAGACGCTTGTGGCGCCACGGCGCAACTCGATGCGGATGTCCGGGGCCGGCGCGCAACTGGGCGCAGGCAGCGCCACCGGCACGAAGGTGGGGACTTGCACATCTGTGCTGGGGGCATGGGCCAGTCGGCGCCACTTGTGCACGACGTTGGCGTTGATGCCGTGCGAGAGCGCAACCCTGGCCACCGATGCACCGGGCTGGGCGCACTCGGCCAGGATCTGTTGCTTGAGCTCGGCGCTGTGGCGCCGACGGGTCTTGTTCTTGGCTTCGTTCATGGTGTCCACCTATCTCGTGATCTGACCCCCGAAACCTGGACGAATTCGAGGAATCGAAGTGACCAGGTACACAGAGAAACAGAAGTTTGCTGCCGTCACGGCCTACCGGAAGGGCGCTGGCGGCTTGCGCGCCACCGCCAGCGCGCACGACGTCGGCGTTGATTCGCTGAGGGCGTGGATCGCCGCGTACGAGGCCAATGGGAAAGCTGGTCTGGTGGCGAAAAGGCGCGTCATCTACGATCTGAACTTCAAGCTCGAGGTCCTGCGCCGGATGCAGGATAAGGGTCTGTCGTGTAGGCAGGTTGCGGCCCTCTTCAACATCCGGCGCCTCGACCTGGTAGCGGAGTGGAGCCGGTTGTACGCCGCTCATGGGGCAGCAGCTTTGCAGCCTGGCTGGAAATGGGAACAGACGAGGATGAGCAAGCCGCCGAGCAGGCACGATGACCGCGAGGCGGTGACGAACGACCAACGCAGCCGCGAAGAGTTGCTACGCGATCTCCAGCAACTGCGCGCGGAGAATGCTTACCTAAAAAAAGTGCAGGCCTTGACTCGAACCAAGTCGCGCTCGGCGCCCGTGAAAGGACGTTGATCGTGCTCGAGTTGAGGCCGCACTTCCCTCTCGCCGATCTGCTGCGCGCGGCTGAGCTGGCGCGCAGCAGCTTCTACTACCAGCTGAAGGCTATCCGCACGGGTGACAAACGCTGCGACCTGAAAGCGAAGATCCGCGAGATCTTCAACCGTCACAAAGGCCGATATGGCTATCGACGGGTCACCGCTGAGCTGCGCCAGCAAGGTCTCGTCGTCAACCACAAGACGGTCCAAAAGCTGATGGTCGAGATGCAGTTGAAGTCGCTGGTCCGCCCAAAACGCTACAAGGCCTATGACGGCGCAGCTTCCGAGACGGCCCCGGACCGCTTGGAGCGCGACTTCACGGCTGATGAGCCCAATCAGAAGTGGGTGACCGATGTGACCGAGTTCAAGGTGAACAACCAGAAGCTGTACCTGTCGCCGGTGATGGATCTCTACAACCGCGAGATCGTGTCGTACGAGATTGCAGAGCGTCCACTGCCGGTCATGATCAAGAACATGCTCACCAAGGCGTTCAACCGGCTCGACTCAGGCCAGCGACCGATCCTGCATTCGGACCAAGGATGGCAGTACCGCATGCCCGCGTACCGCCAACGCCTGCATCAAAGCGGGGTCGTTCAGAGCATGTCGCGGAAGGGCAACTGCTATGACAACGCAGCCATGGAGAGCTTCTTCGGAACGCTGAAGTGCGAGTTGTTCCATCTCAACAAGTTCGACACGACCGAGACGTTGAAGGCCGCCCTTCACGACTACATTCGCTACTACAACGTGGATCGCATCAAGATCGGGCTCGGAGGCCTGAGCCCAGTGGCGTACAGGACGCAGGCCGCCGCGGCGCCCGCATGAAACCATAACTGTCCAAGGTTTGGGGGTCGGTTCACTCGTTTGGTGGACACCATCGTTGCCGCTTACGTCGTGAACCTCAAGGGTGGGATGACCGTGCGCTTACAGGTGTCGAGACCCAGCGGCTGGTAGGTGTGGTGGTCGAGGATGACGACTACGCCCAGGTGAATGCGGGCATGGCGAAGTGCTCCAACTATGCGCACGACAAAGCGCTCATGGGTGGCGTCGCCATTCCGGAACCTGATGAACTCCTCGCCGACATCATGGCGCTGGAAACATGGCGTGGGCAGATCGAGAAGCGAAGCGCAGACACGATCAAGAAGCGTAAGGCCCGGCCCGCGGCCATACAGACCACAGCAGCACCGTAGGCCTTTTTCTCGCAGACGGCTCAGGTTGCTGTCATTGGCGCTTGGGCGTTGGGTCAACGGCTCCGCGCAAGTGGTCGTAAACGTGGCTGCGGATGCCCTACTTTCGTACCGCGTACGCTTAGCCTCTCTCCCCTGGGTTGGTCTGGGCCTTGATGAGACGCATCCTTTCGGCATTGCCCGATAAGGAATCGCCATGCTCTTCCACCAGACCCTCCCCAAGCCGAACACCTCCAAGGCTCCGCCCGCCTACTACCGCTTGCGCGACGTGATGCGGATCTCTGCTCTCAGCCGCTCGACGATCTACCGACGTGTTGCGGAAGGGCGCTTTCCTGCCCCGGTTCACCTGGGAGGTCGGGCTTCCGCGTGGTCCAGCTTCGAGCTTCAGGCATGGATCGACGATCCAGCAGGCTATCGGACGGCTACGCCTCAGCCAGAAAGCCCTCCCCGTTTTCAGCACTTGCAAACGAGGCAAAGCATTCCTTGAGTTCCTGCGGCACCGGGTCGGTCTGACGCAGGTCGCGCACCGGCCCCACCGGCTTGCCCGCAGCAAGGTGATCCAGCAGGTCCGCCCAGACCTGGATCATCCGGCGGCGTTGCTCGAAGTGCGTCGTCCTGTCGTAGCTGCCGCCCAGCTCCTCGTCCGACACGTGCGCCAGATGCCGCTCGATCACCTCGCGGTCCCAGCCCAGCAGTTCGCGGATCAGGGTGCGCGCCGTGGCACGGAAGCCATGCCCCGTGATCTGTTCCTTCGTGTCGTAGCCGAGCGTTCGCAAGGCGCTGTTGACGGTGTTGTCGCTCATGTAGCGCGTCTTCTCCGAGCGCTTGGCCATGCTCTTGAAGATCGGTCCGGTGGGGCCGGTCAGCGGGAGAAGATCCCGCAGGATAGCGACGGCCTGGGTAGGCAATGGCACGAGGTGGGTCGGCGTGCGGCTGTCGCGCTTCTTCCATTCCCGCAGCTTCATCTTCTCCGGTGGGCAACGCCACACGGCTTGGTCGAGGTTCACGTCCTCCCAATGCGCGAGGCGCAACTGGCCGGGGCGCTGGAATAGCAACGGCGAAAGCTGCAGGGCCGCACGGGTGATGACGTTGCCGCTGTAGGCCTGGATGTCTCGCAGCAACTGCCCCAGCTTCTGTGGATCGGTAATGGCCGCGTAGTGGCGGGCACGCGGCGCCGGCAAACCGCCGGTGCGCTTGTTCACGAAGTTTTGCCCCGCCCCCAGCGTCCCCACATCCACCGCATACTGGAACACGTGCTGCACCGCTTCGCGCACCCGCTGCGCCGTCTCCAAATGGCCGCGCTCCTTGATGCGGTGCAGGCACCGGACCACTTCCGTGGGGGCAATGGCTTCCATCGCCAGTGCGCCGATCCACGGAAAGATGTGCAGTTCCAGATGGCGCATCACCTTGACGGCATAGCCGTCCGACCATTCCTGATCCTTCTTCGCCTGAGCGTGCCAAGCGCGGGCCGTGAGTTCGAAGGTGTTCAGACGAGAAACGCGCTCGCGCTCCTCTTCCACACGCCGCGCCTCTCGGGGATCGATACCGTCAGCGCGCTTCTCGGCCTCGGCGCGCGCCTTCTTGCGCGCCGCCGCGAGCGAGACCACCGGGTAGTGGCCGAGGGTCAGCTTGGCTTCTTTGCCGAACTGCTTGTAGCGGTAGACCCACACCTTGCCGGTCGGCCGCACGCGAAGGTAAAGACCATCGCCGTCCGCCAGCAAATATTCCTTGTCACGCGGCGCTGCCGCCTTGATCTGAAGCTCGTTGAGTTGACCCATGGTGTACCCAAAAATGACTGCGGTTGAAAAGCAGTCTGGGGTACACCGTTGGGTACACGCAAGAACAGGATTTTGTGAGATTAAACGATACCGCTTGAGCCGCCTTTTCGGGCTAAGCCCTTGATTTACAAGGACTTCTGAGCTGACTTGGGATCGTCTGAGAAAGAAAGATGGTGGCCTGGGACGGAATCGAACCGCCGACACAAGGATTTTCAATCCTCTGCTCTACCAACTGAGCTACCGGGCCTGAGCCTTGAATTATAGCCCGAGAAATCGGGGCATGACGCCAAGCTGCAAAATTTTTGCCAATTCACGTGTTGCGTTTGTTGCGCCCGAGATCCACCCCCAATTGGCGCAGCTTGCGGTAAAGATGTGTGCGCTCCAATCCTGTTTTTTCGGCGACGCGTGTCATCGAGCCGCCTTCGCGGGCGAGATGGAATTCAAAGTAGGCTTTCTCAAAACCGTCGCGCGCCTCTCGCAAGGGTCGGTCGAGATTGAAGCCCTGGTGGGACATGGGCGCCTGCTCCATCACCGCAACAACAGGCGCAGGAGCCGGCGCGCCATTGGCAATGGCGCCGGTTGTTGCGGGTGCAGGTGCGGTGTTGGTCTGGGCCGGCGCGGCAGCGCTTGCTGGTGGCTGCGCCGTACTGCGTGCCAGGCCCTGCTCCACTGCCTTGAGCAGCTTCTGCATGGTGATGGGCTTCTCGAGAAAGGAGAAGGCACCGATGCGCGTGGCTTCCACGGCCGTGTCGATGGTGGCGTGGCCGCTCATCATGATCACTGGCATGGTCAGCGTGCCGGCCATGGCCCATTCCTTGAGCAGCGATACCCCGTCGGTATCGGGCATCCAGATATCCAGCAGCACCAGGTCATAGCTGCCATTCAAGCGCGCGTTGCGGGCCTGCGTGGCGTTCTCGGCAAGGTCGACGCTATGCCCCTCGTCGTTCAGAATTTCTGACAACAGGTCCCGGATCCCCAGTTCGTCGTCGACCACCAGAATATTTGCCATGTGTGTAAATGCACCCTTGCTGCACGTGCGGTGTTGTTAGAGCGCCACCGCCGATTCAGGGGCGAATGATAGCGACACTTGTGCGCCCTTCACCACGCCGTCTTCCACGCGGTTGACCAGATCGATCCGCGCGCGATGTTCATCCGCGATTTTTTTGACGACGGCCAGTCCCAGCCCGGTGCCCCGAGGCTTGGTCGTGACGTAGGGCTCGAAGGCGCGCTGCAGGATGTGTGGAGGAAAGCCCGGCCCGCAGTCCGACACCGTCAGCCGCACACGTTGCGCGGATTCACCCCAGCGTGTGCTGATGCGCACGGGCGACGGTGGAACGCCCCCCTGCTCGGCCGCCTGCTGTGTCGCGTCCTGGGCGTTCTGCAGCAGGTTGTGCACCACTTGGCGCAATTGCTGGGCATCGCCCGAGATCGCGGGGCAGCGCGGGTCCAACTCGGCCTCGACCGGCACCTGCGCGGTCTCGGCGCCATACAAATGCAGCACATCGGCAACCAGTGCGTTCAGGTCCAGCGTGTGCAGTTCCGCAGACGGCAGGCGCGCGTAGTCGCGGAATTCATTGACCAGCCGTTTCATCGCATCCACCTGGTCCACGATGGTCTTCACCGACTTGGTCAGCACGGCCTGCTCTGCCGCAGGCAGCTTGCCTGAGAGCTTGATCTCCAGACGCTCGGCCGAGAGCTGGATCGGCGTCAGCGGGTTCTTGATCTCGTGCGCCAGACGCCGAGCGACCTCGCCCCACGCCTGGGCGCGCTGCGCGGAGACGATTTCGGAGATGTCGTCGAACACCAGCAGCCGCGCCTCGTTGGGCAGTTGCGCGCCGCGCGCCACCAGGCTGGTGCCTTGCGTGGTGACGCCACCGCCCGCCGCGTGCAGCTCAAAGGTCTGCTGCCAGTGGTCCAGACCGTGGTGGTCACGGTCCTGCAAAAAGGTATCGAAGTGCCGCTGCACGGCCGCCGCGAAATCCGCCAGCCCCGGCACCTCAGCCAGCGGCCGTCCTTCGTAGGCCGCCAGTGGCGCGCGCAGGACACGGGTCGCACCAGGGTTGGACGACTGGACAATGCCTTTTTCATCCAGCACGATGACTCCCGACGTGAGGTTGTCCAGGATGGTCTGCAGGTGCCCGCGCGCCGCGTCCAGCGCGCTCAGGCTTTGCTCGACCGTGCCGCGGGCGTCCGCAAGCTGCTGCGTCATCAGGGCAAAAGAGCGCGTCAGCCCGCCCAGCTCGTCCTTGGTCTGCAGCGCGGCCTTGGGGGACAGGTTGCCTGCCGCCACCTCGCGCACGCCGTCGGCCAGCACCAGCAGGGGCCGCGCAAGCTGGTTGCCCAGCACCACGGCGAGCAGCACCGCGCCAAAGACGGCAAGGAACAGGCTCAGCGTCAGCGTGCCGATGTACATGCGCCGCAGCCCGCCGCGCGCCAGCGCGCGTTCCTGGTATTCGCGGTTCGCTTCCTGCACCGCAATGGCGTTGGCGACCAGCGCCTGGGGCAAGGGCACGGTGGCCTGCACGAAGCGCGGCTCGGCCAACAGACCCACGCCGGGGTTGGCCACCAGCACCAGCGCGCGCACGCGCGCGTTCTCCGCGGCCAGCGGGTCGGTGATGTCGTCCAGGCCCTCGATCTGGAAGGTGACGCGGTCTTGCCGCGCCATGCGGAACTGCTGCGCGCTCGGGCGCTCGGGGTTGAGCATGTAGCGCGATTGCCCGGTGGCGGCGACGGGCTGGCCCGCGGCGTTCCACAGCACGAGGTCGGTGGCCCCCAACTGGTCCCGCATGCGCTCCAGCACCAGGCCCGCGGCCGCATCGGGCACCTGGGCCAACTGGCTGCTGGCGGTGCGCGTCTTGGAGGCCAGGTCGCTGGCAATGGTGTCGAGCGCGACGCGCGCCAGGCTCACACCGGCGGTCAACGCGCCCTCGACCTTGACGTCGAACCAGCTCTCGATGGAGCGCGAGACGAACTGGTAGGACACCACGTAAATCAGCAGCCCGGGGATCACGCCCACCAGCCCGAAGATGCCCGCGAGCTTGAGCAGCAGCCGGCTGCCGAAGCGCCCCCGCCTCAGGCGCACCACCAGGCGCAGGGCGCCCCAGACCAACACGGCCAGCAGCACCAGCGCCACCAGTACGTTCACGCCCAGCAGCCAGGCGAAGTTGCGTTCGTACAGGTCACGGTTGTTGGTGGCCAGCGTCAGCAGGAACAGCAGCACCAATGCGATGGCGCACATCAGCCCCGTGCCGAGGCCCAGCGCCCATCGCACGGCGCGTGCGCGTGTCTCTGCGCGGCGGGCCGAACCCGCGGGACGCGGATCGCCCGCTTTCACCGCGCAGCCTCCACCACGCTCAGCGGCACGCTGCGCGCAAGCACCATGTTCCAGCCCGAGCGGCCCACCGCACCGATCTGCAAGGGCCGGGGCAACTGCGAGGTATCCAGCCGGAACTGGAAGTTCATGACGTAGGTCACGCCTTCATCGACCTGCCCCTCGTCGGCGATCTTCCAGCGCGCGATGCGCTGCATCGATGCCAGCGCATCCTGCAGCGTGTCGAAATTCTGGCCCAGCGACACGCCCAGGCCCGACGGTGCAAAGGGCGTGGACGACTGCACCACACGCCAGCGCCGCGTAAGGGGCTGGTAGCTCAACCGCAGAAAACGGCTGGCCTGCGCCACCACTTTGTCGGACCAGTACCAGCGCTGGCGCACCACCTCGGCCTCGGTGATGAAGAACACGGAAATGCCCTTGTAGAGCGCATCCTTGACGAGTTCGGGGAGTTCCAGCTGCAGCGTGGCCGACAGATACAGTCCCTCGGGCAGCGGGTCGAGTTGCAGTTCAACAATCTCGCCGTGCTGTTGGGCGTGGGCGGCGGGAATGGCCGCGATCCACAGCGCCAGCAGACAAACCAGCGCGGCCCACAGCCAGCCCGGCCTGCGCAGACCGGCACGTTCAGGCGGAGGCCTTGTGCAACAGGGCGTAAAAGAAACCGTCGTGTTCACCCGGCCCATTGTCACGGAGCCCGTCGCGCTTGTCTGGGCTGCCGGGGAATAAATGGCCCGGCGACGGCAGCAGGCGTGCGTCAGTGTTGTGCGCAAGAAACGCTGCGATCTGCCCGTCGCCCTCGGCCCGGAACACCGAACAGGTGCAATACAGCAGCCGCCCGCCAGGGCGCAGCAGCGGCCACAGCGCCGCCAGCAGACGCGACTGCTGCGCGGCCAGCTGGGCCACGTCGCTCTCGCGCCGCAGCCAGCGCACGTCGGGATGGCGGCGCACGATGCCCGAGGCGGTACAGGGCGCGTCGAGCAAGATCGCGTCGAACGGCTCACCACCGCTGGCCTGCTGCCACCAGTCGGCGGGCACGGCGGCATCGGCCACCAGCACCTGGGCGCTCAGCCCCAGGCGATGCAGGTTGTCATGGATGCGCTCGGCGCGTGCCGCATCCACCTCCAACGCGGTGACCCGCCAGGGGGCCCGCAGTGCGGCGGCCCATTCCAGCAAATGGGCGGTCTTGCCGCCGGGGGCGGCGCAGGCATCCAGCACGCGCAGCGGCTGCGCGGCGTCCAGCCCGTTGAGCAGCAGCGGCGCCGCCATCTGCGCGGCGGCATCCTGCACCGAGACAACACCCTCTGCAAAGCCAGGCAGTTGCTGCACCGGCACGGGGCGTGCCAGCGCCAGCCCTTCGGAGCCTACCGCCATCGCTTCAATATTGATAGCTTCTAACGCTTGCTGGTAAAGCGCTGGAGTGCTTTTTGACTTAGAAATCCGCAGCACCATGGGCGCGGGCGCATTGTTCGCCTGCAGGATCTGCTGCCACTGATCGGGGTGGTCGCGGCGCAGGCGCTGGATCCACCATGTGGGGTGGTTCCACACGGCGACCTCGTCGCCCTGCGTGGCGGCCACCAGCGTGTCGCGCTCACGCAGGAAGCGCCGCAGGCAGGCGTTGACGAAAGACGCCTGCGCCCGCGTCGCGGGGTGGCGCTTGGCGGCCTCGACCGCCTGGTTGACCAGGGTGAACGGCGCGTAGGGAGCAGTCTGCGGGTCCCAGGCCAGTGCCAGGGCGGTGCACAGCAGCGCATCCACCCGCGGCGGTGGGTTGCGGGGTGCCAGCTGGCGGCGCAAGGCCTGCGCGCGCCCCAGGTGGCGCAGCACCTGGAACAGCAGCGCCTGCACGCCGGGGCGCAGCGCGGCAGCCGTGGTCTCCAGGGCCACGGTGCCCGACTGCCCTGCGCGCACCGCCTGCAGCGCCAAGGCGGTGGCGTCCAGCAACTGGCTCAACGCAACCGCGGGAGCCCCCTGCGTCGGGAGGGAAGTAGGCTTGTTCACAGCGTCTGCGCCTTCTTGAAGCCGAACAGCCACGCCAGCAAGCTGGCGGGAAACTGGGCGATGGCATGGTTGTACTGAGCCACGGCATCGTTGAACAGGCGGCGCGCCTCGTCGCTGTGCAGCGCCACCTGTTCGCGCCGCACCACCCATGGGGCGAGTGCAGGGGGTGCCACACCTTCGCTTACCTGCGCGGCTTCGCGCACAACGGTCTGCCAGGCGTTCTCCAGCACCTGCGATGCGGCCGCCAGGGCGGCGGCGGCGCCGCTGTCCAGCGGGCGCGCGCGCGCTACTGCCAGCGAGGCGCCGAGTTGCGTGGCCGCGGCCCAAAGGGCGGCATGGGCGTCATGCGCGCCCGCCGCCGGCGCCGGTTCGTCGCCCACGATGGCCTGGACCGCGCCAGGCGCTCCGTGCGCAGCCTCGTACTCACCCAGCAGGGCAATCCAGCGCACCATGTGGGTGTCCAGCCCGCCAAAGGCCTGCAGCGCCGCGGATCGCAGGCGGATGAGCCGGTTGTAGGCGCCCACGGCCCAGAACAGGAACAGGGCGAGAAGTATCCAGGTGGTCAACATGTTCACAGCCGGGGCTTCGCGCCAGCGGGCACGGCCCCTGCCAACCGAGGGATTGGTAACACGACAAAAAAGAAACTCCCGGCCTGCCGGATGGGCAAGCCGGGAGCGTTCAGTACCCGCATGCGAGAGGCGGGACTGGCAACGGCTTAATCAGCCGTGTCGGCGCTGCCGTCGATCTCGGCGGCTGCGTCGTCGGTGCCGGCAGAGGCCAGCTCGGCGGCTTCGGCATCCGCGATGGCGCGGCGCTCGGCCTCGTCCATGGCGTCCTTGGCCTTGCGGGCCTGGTGGTAAGCCAAGCCCGTGCCGGCGGGGATCAGACGGCCCACGATCACGTTCTCCTTCAGGCCGCGCAGCTCGTCGCGCTTGCCCATGATGGCAGCCTCGGTGAGCACGCGGGTCGTTTCCTGGAACGACGCGGCGGAAATGAACGAGTCGGTGGACAGCGACGCCTTGGTGATGCCCAGCAGCACGTTGGAGTACGTGGCAGGGAGCTTGCCTTCGGCCTGCAGCGCCTCGTTGGTGTTGAGGATCTCGGAACGCTCCACCTGCTCGCCGGCGATGTAGGTGGACTCGCCCGGGTTCTCGACCACGACGCGGCGCAGCATCTGGCGCACGATCACCTCGATGTGCTTGTCGTTGATCTTCACACCCTGCAAGCGGTACACGTCCTGCACTTCGTCAACGATGTAGCGCGACAGCTCCTCGATGCCCAGCAGGCGCAGGATGTCCTGCGGATCGGCCGGGCCGTCGACGATCAGCTCGCCCTTGTTGACCACCTGGCCTTCGTGGACCAGCACGTTCTTCTCCTTGGGCACCAGCTCGTCCCAGACCTTGCCGTCCGGATCGGTGATCTGCAGGCGCACCTTGCCCTTGGTTTCCTTGCCAAAGGAGATCGTGCCGGTCATCTCGGCCAGCATGCCCTTGTCCTTGGGGCTGCGGGCTTCAAAGAGCTCGGCCACGCGGGGCAGACCGCCGGTAATGTCGCGGGTCTTCTGGCCTTCCATCGGGATGCGGGCCAGCACTTCGCCGGGGCCCACTTCCTGGCCGTCGCGCACCTGGATCAGCGCACCGACCTGGAAGCCGATCGTCACCGAGTGGTCGGTACCGGGGATCTTCACTTCCTTGCCATCGGCATCCACCAGCTTCACCTGCGGACGCACCACCTTGGCAGAGCCGCGGCGCTTGGGGTCGATCACCACCAGCGTGGACAGGCCCGTGACCTCGTCCACCTGCTTGGCCACCGTGAGGCCTTCCTCGACGTTCTCGAACTTCACCGTACCTGCGTATTCGGTGATGATCGGGCGCGTCAGCGGGTCCCAGTTGGCGAGGATGGTGCCGGCCTTGATGTTCTGGTCGGCCTTCACCGTCAGCGTCGCGCCGTACGGCACCTTGTGGCGCTCGCGCTCGCGGCCGTGCTCGTCCTGGATGATGATTTCACCCGAGCGCGCAATCACCACCAGCTCGCCCTTGGTGTTGGTCACGTAGCGCATCGTGGCGTTGAAGCCGATGATGCCGTTGGACTTGGCTTCCACACTGGACGCCACCGCCGCACGCGATGCCGCACCACCGATGTGGAACGTACGCATGGTCAGCTGCGTGCCGGGCTCGCCGATGGACTGCGCGGCGATCACGCCCACGGCTTCGCCGAGGTTGATCAGGCCGCCGCGGCCCAGGTCGCGGCCGTAGCACTTGGCGCACAGGCCGTAGCGGGTTTCGCAGGTCAGCGCGGTACGCACCTTCACTTCGTCCACGCCTGCGGCTTCGAGCTCTTCGATCAGGTCTTCATCGAGCATCCGGCCCGGCTGCGCCAGCACGGCACGCGTTTCGGGGTGCAGCACTTCCTCGGCCGCGGTACGGCCCAGGATACGGTCGCGCAGGGACTCGATGACTTCACCGCCCTCGACGATGGCGCGCATCAGTGAACCATTCGAGGTGCCGCAGTCGTCCTCGGTCACCACCAGGTCCTGCGTCACGTCCACCAGGCGACGGGTCAGGTAGCCCGAGTTCGCGGTCTTCAGCGCCGTATCCGCCAGGCCCTTACGGGCACCGTGGGTGGAGATGAAGTACTGCAACACGTTCAGGCCTTCGCGGAAGTTCGCGGTGATAGGCGTCTCGATGATCGAGCCGTCGGGCTTGGCCATCAGGCCGCGCATACCGGCCAGCTGACGGATCTGGGCCGCCGAGCCGCGGGCGCCGGAGTCGGCCATCATGTAGATGGCGTTGAACGATTCCTCGTTCACTTCTTTGCCGTTGCGGTCGATGGTCTTCTGGACCTTGAGCTGGTCCATCATCACCTTGGACACGTCGTCGCCGGCCTTGCCCCAGATGTCCACCACCTTGTTGTAGCGCTCGCCGGCCGTCACCAGACCGGAGACGTACTGCTGCTCGATCTCCTTCACCTCGGCTTCGGCGCGGGCCAGGATCTCGGCCTTCTGCGGTGGCACCAGCATGTCGTCGATCGCCACGGAAAAGCCCGCGTGCGTGGCCAGGCGGAAGCCGTTTTGCAGCAGCTTGTCGGCGAACACCACGGTGTCCTTCAGGCCGCACTTGCGGAACGACGCGTTGATGAGCTTGGAGATTTCCTTCTTCTTCAGCGCCTTGTTCAGGTTGCTGAAGGGCAGGCCCTTGGGCAGGATTTCCGACAGCAGCGCACGGCCCACGGTGGTGTCCACGAGCTTGGTCTCGGGCACGAACTCACCCGTCGCCTTGTCCTTGGTCCACTCGGTCAGGCGCACGCTGATCTTGGCGTGCAGCTCGGCCTCGCCCGCATCCAGCGCGCGCTGGACTTCGCCGGTGTCGGCAAACACCAGGCCTTCGCCCTTGCCGTTGATCTTCTCGCGGGTGGCGTGGTACAGGCCCAGCACCACGTCCTGCGAGGGCACGATGGAGGGTTCGCCGGACGCGGGGAACAGCACGTTGTTGGAGGCCAGCATCAGCGTGCGGGCTTCCAGCTGCGCTTCCACCGACAGCGGCACGTGCACGGCCATCTGGTCACCGTCGAAGTCGGCGTTGAACGCGGCGCAGACCAGCGGGTGCAGCTGGATGGCCTTGCCTTCGATCAGGATGGGCTCGAACGCCTGGATGCCCAGGCGGTGCAGCGTAGGCGCACGGTTGAGCATCACCGGGTGTTCCTTGATGACCTCTTCCAGGATGTCCCACACCACGGGCGTGCCGGCTTCCACTTCCTTCTTGGCGGCCTTGATGGTCGTGGCAATGCCCATGGCCTCCAGGCGCGAGAAGATGAAGGGCTTGAACAGCTCCAGGGCCATCAGCTTGGGCAGGCCGCACTGGTGCAGCTTGAGCGTCGGACCCACGGTGATCACGGAACGGCCCGAGTAGTCCACGCGCTTGCCCAGCAGGTTCTGGCGGAAGCGACCCGACTTGCCCTTGATCATGTCGGCCAGCGACTTCAGCGCGCGCTTGTTGGCGCCCGTCATCGCCTTGCCGCGGCGGCCGTTGTCCAGCAGGCTGTCCACGGCTTCCTGCAGCATGCGCTTTTCGTTGCGCGCGATGATCTCGGGCGCCTTCAGTTCCAGCAGGCGGCGCAGGCGCGAGTTGCGGTTGATGACGCGGCGGTACAGGTCGTTCAGGTCCGACGTGGCGAAGCGGCCGCCGTCCAGCGGCACCAGCGGACGCAGGTCCGGCGGCAGCACGGGCAGCACTTCCAGGATCATCCACTCGGGCTTGATGCCGGACTTCTTGAAGGCCTCCAGCACCTTCAGGCGCTTGGCGTTCTTCTTGACCTTGACTTCGGAGCCCGTCAGGTCGCCGCGCAGCTTCTCGATCTCGATCTCGATGTCGATGCCTTCCAGCAGCTCCTTGATGCCCTCGGCGCCCATCTTGGCGACGAACTCGTCGCCGTATTCCTTGCGCTTGGCGTCGTAGTCGTCCTCGGACATGATGCCGAACTTCTTCAGCGGGGTCATGCCGGGGTCGGTGACCACGTAGGCTTCGAAGTACAGCACGCGTTCGATGTCGCGCAGCGTCATGTCCAGCACCAGGCCCAGGCGCGAAGGCAGCGACTTCAGGAACCAGATGTGGGCGCAGGGTGCGGCCAGGTCGATATGGCCCATGCGCTCGCGGCGCACCTTGGTCTGCGTGACTTCAACGCCGCACTTTTCGCAGATCACGCCGCGGTGCTTCAGGCGCTTGTACTTGCCGCACAGGCATTCGTAGTCCTTGATGGGCCCGAAGATTTTGGCGCAGAACAGGCCGTCGCGCTCGGGCTTGAACGTGCGGTAGTTGATGGTCTCGGGCTTCTTCACTTCGCCGAAAGACCACGAACGGATCTTCTCGGGCGAAGCCATGCCGATCTTGATGGCATCGAAATGCTCATCGGGCGTGAATTGCTTGAACAGGTCGAGTAGCGATTTCATGTGACTCTTTCCTTTTCACCTAAAAACATAGCTGCTGGCGCTTGCCACATAAGGATTTGCAAGACAAAACACCTGCAAACCCAGAGGGAGTGAGCGCCAGCCGCTCACTTTTTTAAAAACTCGATCCTGCTCAGGAACGTTCCAACTCGATGTCCAGGCCCAGCGAACGGATTTCCTTGACCAGCACGTTGAACGACTCCGGCATGCCGGCTTCGATCGCGTGTTCGCCCTTGACGATGTTCTCGTACACCTTGGTACGGCCCTGCACGTCGTCGGACTTCACCGTCAGCATTTCCTGCAGCACGTAGGCGGCGCCGTAGGCTTCCAGCGCCCACACTTCCATCTCACCGAAGCGCTGGCCACCGAACTGCGCCTTGCCGCCCAGCGGCTGCTGCGTGACGAGCGAGTACGGACCGGTCGAGCGGGCGTGCATCTTGTCGTCCACCAAGTGGTGCAGCTTCAGGTAGTGCATGTAGCCCACGGTCGTCGGGCGCTCGAAACGCTCGCCCGTGCGGCCGTCGTACAGGTACGCCTGCGTACGCGTCTCGGTCAGGCCCTTGGCCTGGGCGAGGTCGTCCGGGTAGGCCAACTTGAGCATGTCCTTGATTTCCTCTTCGGACGCGCCGTCGAACACGGGCGATGCGAAGGGAACGCCCGAGGTCAGCTCGCGCGCCATGGCCAGGATTTCGTCATCGCTCAGCTGCGACAGGTCTTCCTTGCGGCCGCGCGAGTTGTAGATCTCTTCCAGGAACTTGCGCAGCTCAGCCGTCTTGGCCTCGCGCTGCAGCATGTCGCCGATGCGCTGGCCCATGCCCTTGCCGGCCCAGCCCAGATGGACTTCCAGCACCTGGCCGATGTTCATCCGCGAAGGCACGCCCAGCGGGTTGAGCACGATGTCGGCGGGGGTGCCGTCGGCCATGTAGGGCATGTCTTCGACCGGAACGATCTTGGACACCACGCCCTTGTTGCCGTGGCGGCCGGCCATCTTGTCGCCAGGCTGCAGGCGGCGCTTGACGGCCAGGTACACCTTGACCATCTTCAGCACGCCGGCCGGCAGCTCGTCGCCCTGGGTGAGCTTCTTGCGCTTTTCTTCGAAAGCCAGGTCGAAGCTGTGGCGGGTCTGCTCCAGCGCGTTCTTGATGGACTCCAGCTGCGTGGCGACCTCTTCCTCGGCGGGGCGGATGTCGAACCAGTGGAACTTCTCCACCGAGGCCAGGTAGGCCTTGTCGATCTTCGTACCCTTGGCCAGCTTTTGCGGGCCGCCGTTGGCCACGCGGCCGGTCAGCAGCTTCTCGATACGGTCGAAGGCGTCGGCCTCCACGATGCGCAACTGGTCGTTCAGGTCCAGGCGGAAGCGCTTGAGTTCATCGTCGATGATCTGCTGGGCGCGCTTGTCGCGCTGGATGCCTTCACGGGTGAACACCTGCACGTCGATCACCGTGCCCTGCGAGCCCTGGTCCACGCGCAGCGAGGTGTCCTTCACATCGGACGCCTTCTCGCCGAAGATGGCGCGCAGCAGTTTCTCTTCAGGCGTGAGGGTGGTTTCGCCCTTGGGCGTGACCTTGCCGACCAGCGTGTCGCCGGGCTGCACTTCGGCGCCCACGTAGATGATGCCGGACTCGTCCAGACGGTTCAGCTGCTGCTCGGACAGGTTCGGGATGTCGCGGGTGATTTCTTCCGCGCCCAGCTTCGTGTCGCGGGCCATCACCACCAACTCCTCGATGTGGATCGAGGTGTAGCGGTCTTCGGCCACCACGCGCTCGCTGATCAGGATCGAGTCCTCGAAGTTGTAGCCGTTCCAGGGCATGAACGCGATCAGCATGTTCTGGCCGATGGCGATCTCGCCCAGGTCGGTCGAAGCGCCGTCGGCAATCACGTCACCCTTGGCCAGCTTGTCGCCCTTCTTGACGATGGGGCGCTGGTGGATGTTCGTGTTCTGGTTGGAGCGCTGGTACTTGATGAGGTTGTAGATGTCCACGCCGACTTCACCGGCCACGGCTTCGTCGTCGTTCACACGCACCACGATACGGGTGGCGTCCACATAGTCCACCACACCGCCGCGGTTGGCCGTGACCACCGTGCCGGAGTCCACGGCCGCCACGCGCTCGATACCCGTGCCCACCATGGGCTTTTCGGGACGCAGCACGGGCACGGCCTGGCGCGACATGTTGGCGCCCATCAGCGCGCGGTTCGCGTCGTCGTGCTCCAGGAACGGAACGAGCGAAGCCGCCACCGACACGATCTGTGCAGGCGACACGTCCATGTACTGCACACGGTCGGCGGACACCAGGGTCGATTCACCCTTCTCGCGCGCCGACACCAGGTCGCCCGTCAGACGCCCTTCGGCATCCAGCGTGGCGTTGGCCTGGGCGATGATGTACTTGCCTTCTTCGATGGCCGACAGGTAGTCGATTTCCATCGTGACCTTGCCGTCCACCACGCGGCGGTAGGGAGTCTCGATGAAGCCGTACTCGTTCAGGCGCGCGTACAGGGCCAGCGAGTTGATCAGACCGATGTTCGGACCTTCAGGCGTCTCGATCGGGCACACGCGGCCGTAGTGGGTCACGTGCACGTCGCGCACCTCGAAGCCGGCGCGCTCGCGGGTCAGACCGCCCGGGCCCAGGGCCGAAACACGGCGCTTGTGCGTGATCTCGGCCAGCGGGTTGGTCTGGTCCATGAACTGCGACAGCTGGGACGCACCGAAGAACTCCTTGAGCGCCGCGGAAATCGGCTTGGAGTTGATCAGGTCGTGGGGCATCAGCGGCTCTTGCTCGGCCTGGCCCAGGCGTTCCTTCACGGCCTTTTCGATACGTGCCAGGCCCGTGCGGTACTGGTTTTCGGCCAGTTCACCCACGCAGCGCACGCGGCGGTTGCCCAGGTGGTCAATGTCGTCCACCTCGCCCTTGCCGTTGCGCAGGTCCACCAGGATCTTGACCACGGCCAGGATGTCGTCGTTGGACAGCACCATCGGGCCGGTGGCTTCGTCGCGGCCGATCTTGGCGTTGAACTTCATGCGGCCTACGCGCGACAGGTCGTACGTGTCGGGGTTGTAGAACAGGCGCTGGAACAGGGCCTGCACGGCATCCTCGGTCGGCGGCTCGCCGGGGCGCATCATGCGGTAGATGGCCACGCGCGCGGCGAATTCATCCACGGTTTCGTCGATGCGCAGCGTCTGCGAAATGTAGGCGCCCTGGTCGAGTTCGTTGGTGTAGATGAC
The DNA here is from genome assembly GCF_027625375.1 of Diaphorobacter sp. ED-3. Taxonomy (NCBI): domain Bacteria; kingdom Pseudomonadati; phylum Pseudomonadota; class Betaproteobacteria; order Burkholderiales; family Comamonadaceae; genus Diaphorobacter; species Diaphorobacter sp. ED-3. The sequence goes on from NZ_CP115182.1 coordinate 3,835,601, forward strand.
CTGCAGGTCCTGCACGCCAGCAGCGCGCAGCTTCTTGAGCAACGCCTCGGTCAGCTCTTCGTTGGCCTTGGCCAGGATCTCGCCGGTGTCGCCGTCCACGATGTTGCGGGCCACCACGCGGCCGATGAGGAAATCCTCAGGCACGCTGATGTGCGTGGTGCCGGACTGCTCCAGCTCACGCGTGTGGCGCGCCGTCACGCGCTTGTCTTTGGCCACAATCACCTTGCCGGCCTTGTCGGTGATGTCGAAGCGCGCCACCTCGCCACGCAGGCGCTCGGGCACGAACTCCAGCTGAGCACCGCTGTCCATCAGGCGGAAGTTGTCGTTGACGAAGAAGTTCGCCAGGATGGACTCGGGGTTCAGGCCGATGGCCTTGAGCAGGATCGTGACCGGCATCTTGCGGCGACGGTCCACGCGGAAGTACAGGATGTCCTTCGGATCGAATTCGAAGTCCAGCCAGGAGCCGCGGTAGGGGATGATGCGCGCAGAGAACAGCAACTTGCCCGAGCTGTGGGTCTTGCCCTTGTCGTGCTCGAAGAACACGCCGGGCGAGCGGTGCAGCTGGGAGACGATCACGCGCTCCGTGCCGTTGATGATGAAGGAGCCCTTGTCAGTCATCAGGGGCACTTCGCCCATGTAGACCTCCTGCTCCTTCACTTCCTTGACCACCTTGGACTGCGAGGTCGAGGACTCGCGGTCGTAGATGATCAACTGCACCTTGGCACGCACGGCCGATGCAAAAGTCAAGCCGCGGGTCTGGCATTCGCGCACGTCGAACGCCGGCTTGGCCAGGTTGTATTCAACGAACTTCATCTCCACGAAGCCGTTGTGGGAAACGATGGGAAACGCGGAGTTGAATGCGGCCTGCAGGCCTTCGTTGCTGCGTTTTTGCGGGGCCGTGTCGGCCTGCAGGAACGCGGTATAGGCATCCCGCTGCATCTGCAGCAGGTACGGGACCTTGAGCACACTGTCGCGGCTACCGAAGCTCTTGCGAATGCGCTTGCGTTCGGTATAACTGTACGTGGATGTTTGGGCCATGAGATCTCCGGGCAAGGACATGGAATGGGATCTTCGACGACTGCCCTGCAAGGCGGCCACCTTGCAGGCTTGGCGGTTGGCCACTACCAACCATGGCGGACGGCGATGCGTTGCACATCGCCCGAACCAAGGCGTCTTCTGCTGTCGGATGGTTCAGAAGACACTAGAAAACAGTCCACGGGGGCCGCTTTCTGGTGCGCTCTAAAGTGCGTCCCATAAGCACCAAAGGCTGGAGGCCTTTCGCAAGACCCCCAGCCCAGGAGACAAGGTCGATTACTTGAGTTCGGCCTTGGCGCCGGCTTCCACCAGCTTCTTGACGGCAGCTTCGGCGTCAGCCTTGGCAATGCCTTCCTTGACGTTCTTGGGAGCGCCGTCCACCAGGTCCTTGGCTTCCTTGAGGCCCAGACCGGTGATTTCGCGCACTGCCTTGATGACCGCCACCTTGTTGGCGCCGGCGTCAGCCAGCACCACGTTGAACTCGGTCTTTTCTTCAGCAGCTGCAGCACCGCCGCCGGCAGCGCCGCCAGCAGCGGGAGCAGCCATAGCGGCAGCGCTCACGCCGAACTTCTCTTCAATGGCCTTCACCAGGTCATTGAGTTCCAGGACCGTCATGCTGTCCAGCGCGGTCAAGAATGCGTCTTTATCGAATGCCATTTTGATTTCCTAACAATTGGTTGAGAGGGGGGACGATTGCCACGCTGCCTCAGGCAGCAGCAGGCTCGCCTTCGCCTTTTTTGGCCGCCAGGGCACCCAGCACCACGGCGGTGCGGGAGATCGGCGACATCAGCAAGCCACACAGCTGGGCCAGCAGTACTTCCTTGGTAGGAATGTTGGCCAGTTGCTTCACGCCGTTCACGTCCAGGGCCTTGCCCGCGAAAGCGCCGCCGCGAATCACCAGCTTGTCGTTGGTTTTCGCGAAATCGGCCACCACCTTGGCGGCGGCCACAGCGTCTTCGGAGAAGCCATAGATCAGAGGACCGGTCATCTGGTCGGCCACCACGTCAAACTGGCTGCCAGCCACAGCACGGCGGGCCAGGGTGTTCTTCAGAACACTCAGGCTCACACCCTTGCTGCGAGCTTCCACGCGCAGTTTGGTCATGTCGGCCACCGTGATGCCACGGTATTCCGCGATCACGAGCGTTTGAGCTTTAGCGGCGAGGCTGGTCACTTCATTGATGACCGCTTCTTTCTCACTGCGATTAAGACTCAAGGTCTACTCCTTCATATGCGCACTTCGGACAAGCCTCCGTGCGCGCTCTTGTTGCAGCGACCAACTGTTTTGGAACATGCATTCCATCTGCAGCGGGATCGCCATCTGCGTTGGCCTCCAAAGGTTTAAGTGCACCTTGCACACCAACGGTCTTGGATGGCCTGCCAGCCCTCAAAGGAGCTGTCAGCCCACCACATCAGACCTGCCGCCCTCATGGGCGCACCAGGTCTGAAGATTTCGCAATTACGCCGCGATGGTCTGCGTATCCACGCGGACGCCGACGCCCATCGTGGACGACACGGCTACCTTGCGCAGGTACACGCCCTTGCTGGTCGCAGGCTTGGCCTTGTTCAGCGCTTCGATCAGAGCTGCCAGGTTGCCCTGCAACTTGTCGTTGTCGAACGACCGACGGCCAATGGTGCTGTGCACGATACCGGCCTTGTCGACACGGAACTGCACCTGACCCGCCTTGGCGTTCTTCACGGCCGTCGCCACATCCGGCGTCACCGTGCCTACCTTGGGGTTCGGCATCAGACCGCGGGGGCCCAGGATCTGGCCCAGCGTACCCACGACGCGCATGGCATCGGGAGCAGCGATCACCACGTCGAACGGCATATCTCCAGCCTTGACCTGAGCGGCCAGGTCGTCCATGCCCACGATGTCGGCACCTGCGGCCTTGGCTTCTTCTGCCTTGGCGCCTTGGGCGAACACGGCAACGCGCGTCGTCTTGCCCGTGCCATTCGGCAGCACCACGGCACCACGCACCACTTGGTCCGACTTCTTGGCATCCACGCCGAGTTGCACAGCAACGTCGATGGATTCGTCGAACTTGGCAGTAGCGGCTTCCTTCACCAGAGCCACCGCCTCAGCGAAAGCGTACAGCTTGGTAGAGTCCACCTTGCCCTGCAGGGCCTTTTGCTTCTTGGTCAGCTTTGCCATTTACAGACCCTCCACCGTCACGCCCATCGAGCGAGCAGAACCAGCCAACGTGCGCACTGCCGCGTCAACGCTAGCAGCATTCATGTCCTTGAGCTTGGTCTTGGCGATCTCTTCGAGCTGTGCACGGGTGATCTTGCCCACCTTGGTGCTCAAGGCATTGGAAGAGCCCTTGTCCAGCTTGATCGCCTTCTTGATCAGCACCGTTGCGGGCGGCGTCTTGATGACGAAAGTAAAGCTCTTGTCTGCAAAAGCCGTGATCACCACGGGCAGCGGCAGACCAGGCTCGACACCTTGGGTTTGCGCGTTGAACGCCTTGCAGAACTCCATGATGTTGAGACCGCGTTGGCCCAGCGCGGGACCAATCGGAGGGGAGGGATTGGCCTTACCAGCTGGCACTTGCAGCTTGATGAAGCCGACGATTTTTTTCGCCATGTTTGCTCCTTGCGGGTATTAACGCCTGATCGTTCACCAGGCTCCCCGGGGTTACCGACTCTCTTCTCTCATCGCACCGAGTCGAAAAGCGCGAATACTTCAATGACGCTCAGGTCTTTTCGACCTGGGCAAATTCCAGTTCCACCGGGGTGGAGCGGCCGAAGATCATCACAGAAACGCGCAAGCGATTCTTCTCGTAATTCACTTCTTCTACGGAGCCGTTGAAATCGGTGAACGGACCTTCCTTGACCCGCACCAACTCGCCCACCATGAATTCGATCTTGTGGCGCGGCTTGTCCGTTCCCTGCTGCATCTGACTGACAATCTTCTGCACCTCTTCTTCGGAAATAGGCGCAGGGCGGTTCTTCACCCCGCCCACGAATCCTGTCACTTTGCTGGTGTGCTTCACCAAATGCCAGGTGTCATCGTCCATCACCATTTCGACGAACACATAACCAGGGAAAAGGCGACGCTCGGTAGTCTTGCGCTGGCCATTCTTCATTTCCACCACTTCTTCAGTGGGCACCAGAATGCGGCCGAACTTTTGCTGCATACCGGCGCGCGCAATGCGTTCCTGGATGTTGCGTTCTACCGCCTTCTCCATACCAGAATAGGCATGAACGATGTACCAGCGCAGATCTGGATTCACCGGAACATCCACCGGAGGCTGCACACCATTCGTGTCCACGGCATCCACCATCACTTCCTCCAGCCCAAGATCAAGTCGTACAGAACCCATTCCAAGGTCTTGTCCGTGAACCAAAGGAATAGCGCCATCACCACCACAAAAGCGAACACATAGCCCGTCATTTGCAGCGTTTCCTTGCGCGTGGGCCAGACAACCTTCTTGACCTCACGCCACGCATCGCTTGCAAACCCGACGAACTGGCGTCCATGCTCGGAAACGAGAAAAACCGCCACAGCCAGCACTAACCCCAACAGCAACACACCCCATTGAATCAGGGGCCCTTGCTTACCCAGCAAATAGAAACCGGCAATGGACGCGAGAACAATCGCCACTGCCGCGAACAACTTTGCCTTGTCCGCACCAGTCGTGACCGTCTCAACCTGGGATGTGGCCATAGATAAATTCGCCTATTTGATCGCGCCTTACAAGACGCCGAAGCCCGCCAGGGGCTGGCGGGCTTGATTTGTTACCACCCTGAAGTGGCAGGGGCAGTAGGAATCGAACCTACAACCTTCGGTTTTGGAGACCGACGCTCTGCCAATTGAGCTATACCCCTTCGATCCCCACTAGATTACGCAATGATCTTGGCAACGACGCCGGCGCCCACGGTACGGCCGCCTTCGCGGATAGCGAAGCGCAGGCCTTCTTCCATGGCGATGGGGTTGATCAGCTTCACAGTGATCGACACGTTGTCGCCGGGCATCACCATTTCCTTGTCGGCCGGCAGTTCGATGGAGCCGGTCACGTCGGTGGTGCGGAAGTAGAACTGGGGACGGTAGTTGTTGAAGAAGGGCGTGTGACGGCCGCCTTCGTCCTTGCTCAGCACGTACACCTCAGCCGTGAAGTGGGTGTGGGGCTTGATGGAGCCGGGCTTGCACAGCACTTGGCCGCGCTCGACGTCTTCGCGCTTGGTGCCGCGCAGCAGCAGGCCCACGTTGTCGCCAGCCTGGCCCTGGTCCAGCAGCTTGCGGAACATTTCCACGCCGGTGACGGTGGTCTTTTGCGTGTCGCGGATACCGACGATTTCGATTTCTTCGCCGACCTTGATGATGCCGCGCTCGATGCGGCCGGTCACCACGGTGCCGCGGCCGGAGATGGAGAACACGTCTTCCACGGGCATCAGGAAGGCGCCGTCCACGGCGCGCTCAGGCGTGGGGATGTAAGTGTCCAGGGCTTCGGCCAGGCGCATGATGGCGGGCTCACCCTTGTCGGACTGGTCACCTTCCAGGGCCAGCTTGGCGGAACCGCGGATGATGGGGGTGTCGTCGCCGGGGAAGTCGTACTTGTCCAGCAGTTCGCGCACTTCCATCTCGACCAGCTCGAGCAGTTCCTCGTCGTCGACCATGTCGCACTTGTTCAGGAACACGATGATGTAGGGCACGCCCACCTGACGGGCCAGCAGGATGTGCTCGCGCGTCTGGGGCATCGGGCCGTCAGCGGCCGAGCACACCAGGATGGCGCCGTCCATCTGAGCGGCGCCGGTGATCATGTTCTTGACGTAGTCGGCGTGGCCGGGGCAGTCGACGTGGGCGTAGTGGCGGGTGGCCGTTTCGTATTCCACGTGCGAGGTGTTGATCGTGATGCCGCGCGCCTTTTCTTCAGGGGCGTTGTCGATCTGGTCGTAGCCCTTGGCTTCGCCGCCGAACTTCTTGGACAGCACGGTGGCGATGGCCGCCGTCAGCGTCGTCTTGCCATGGTCCACGTGACCGATCGTGCCCACGTTCACGTGGGGCTTGGTACGTTCAAACTTACCTTTTGCCATCTTTTCGACTCCGAAAAAATCTACACCAACACGACAAATATTGATGCACCCCAAACGGAGACGCACCTGAAACTGTGGTGCCCATGGCGGGAATCGGACCCGCGACCTCTCCCTTACCAAGGGAGTGCTCTACCACTGAGCCACATGGGCAACAAGGAGTCAAACTCCTCTTAACCAACCTATCCAAACCGTGGAGCGGGAGACGGGAATCGAACCCGCGTCATTAGCTTGGAAGGCTAGGGTTCTACCATTGAACTACTCCCGCAAGACCGAATTTCGTGCAAGTACGGTCCAACGCCTTCAAACCACAATCTGGTGGAGGGGACTGGATTCGAACCAGTGTAGGCGTAAGCCAACAGATTTACAGTCTGCCCCCTTTAGCCACTCGGGCACCCCTCCGAAGAATTTAGAAGTATACAGCCTTTTTGATCCTTGCGTCGATATCACTATTTTTTGTTTTAGGCGTGGCGGATCTTTATGCAGTCGGTGGCATCAGTTTGGCGAGCTAGCCGTTGAGTTCCAAGAGGTTGCTCAGGGGCGGCTGTTGGTTGAGTGGGCTGCTGCCTGTTCCCTTGAATCGCCCCGGGTTTTCTAGACACCTCTGAGCCTCAAACCTGAGGCCCAATAGGAGGTGCCATGAGCAAGCAGAGATACCCCGAAGAATTCAAGATCGAAGCGGTCAAGCAGATCACCGAACGAGGCCACAAGGTGGCCGACGTGTCGGCCAGGCTTGGCGTCAGCCAGCACAGTCTGTATCAATGGATCAAAGTCAAGCAGATGTCGCCTGACCAGCGCCAAGCGCAGTGCTCGCAAGCCGACGAGATGCGCCGCCTGAAGGCCGAGCTCAAGCGTGTGACCGAGGAGCGCGACATCTTAAAAAAGGCCGCAGCGTACTTTGCCAAGCAGTCCGGGTGAAGTACGCATTTATCGAGCGGCATGAACACGAGCACAGCGTGCGCCGCATGTGCAAGATCATGACGGTGCACCCCAGCGGCTACTACGCCTGGAAGGCCGATCCGGTGAGCCCACGCGCCCAGGACGATCAACGGGTGCTGGGCCTGCTCAAGCACGCGTGGTTGGAGAGCGGCGGCGTGTACGGCTACCGCAAGCTCACCCTGGACATGCGCGATCTAGGCGAGTCCTGCGGCAAGCACCGCGTGGCCCGATTGCTCAAACTCGAAGGACTGCGCTCGCAGACCGGCTACCGCCGTCGCCCTGGCATGCGTGGTGGCAAGCCCGCGGTCGTCGCGCCCAACCACCTGCAGCGCCAGTTCTCCGTGGCGCAGCCCAATCAATCCTGGGTGACCGACATCACCTACATCCGCACCCATGAGGGCTGGCTGTACCTGGCCGTGGTGGTCGATCTGTTCTCGCGTCAGGTGGTCGGCTGGTCAATGGGTAGCCGCATCGATACCGCGCTGGCGCTCGATGCGCTGGTGATGGCCTTGTGGCGTCGTCGACCCGAGCAGCCAGTCACAGTGCATTCGGATCAAGGCAGTCAATTCACTGGGCATGACTGGCAGGACTTCCTACGCGACCACAAGCTGATCTGCAGCATGAGCCGTCGCGGCAACTGCCACGACAACGCCGTGGCCGAGAGCTTCTTCCAGTTGCTCAAGCGCGAACGCATCCGCCGCCAGATCTATCCGACCCGCGATGACGCGAGAGCCGATGTCTTCAACTACATCGAGATGTTCTACAACCCTAAGCGCCGCCATGGCACTGCCGGAGATACTTCGCCGGTAGAGTTCGAGAGACGCCATTCCCAACGGCTCAAAAGTGTCTAGGGAATCCGGGGCGATTCATTGAATGCTGTGCGCCAGCTGATGTTGACCGCTCAAGCCCAAAGCAAAACGCCCTCCCACTATGTTAGTGGGAGGGCGGTTTGGGCTGTAAGAGCCTGACGATGACCTACTTTCACACGGGAACCCGCACTATCATCGGCGCGAAGTCGTTTCACTGTCCTGTTCGGGATGGGAAGGAGTGGGACCAACTTGCTATGGTCATCAGGCATAAAGGGTTGCTGAGCAGTGAGGACTGCACAGCGAATTCATAGAGTCTGTGAATCAGCGTGGATTTGATTGCGTACTTGGCATAACAGTCTTGAACTGCGATTGGCAGTCAAAGTTATAGGGTCAAGCCGCACGGGCAATTAGTACTGGTTAGCTTAATGCATTGCTGCACTTCCACACCCAGCCTATCAACGTCGTGGTCTACAACGACCCTTCAGGGGGCTCAAGGCCCCGGCAGATCTCATCTTGAAACGAGTTTCCCGCTTAGATGCTTTCAGCGGTTATCTCTTCCACACTTAGCTACTCGGCAATGCCACTGGCGTGACAACCGATACACCAGAGGTGTGTCCACTCCGGTCCTCTCGTACTAGGAGCAGGCTTCCTCAAATCTGCAGCGCCCACGGAAGATAGGGACCAAACTGTCTCACGACGTTTTAAACCCAGCTCACGTACCTCTTTAAATGGCGAACAGCCATACCCTTGGGACCGACTACAGCCCCAGGATGAGATGAGCCGACATCGAGGTGCCAAACACCGCCGTCGATATGAACTCTTGGGCGGTATCAGCCTGTTATCCCCAGAGTACCTTTTATCCGTTGAGCGATGGCCCTTCCATACAGAACCACCGGATCACTATGTCCTGCTTTCGCATCTGCTCGACTTGTCAGTCTCGCAGTTAAGCACGCTTATGCCATTGCACTATCGTCACGATGTCCGACCGTAACTAGCGTACCTTCGAACTCCTCCGTTACGCTTTGGGAGGAGACCGCCCCAGTCAAACTGCCTACCATGCACTGTCCCCGATCCAGCTAATGGACCTAGGTTAGAACCTCAAACGCACCAGGGTGGTATTTCAACGTTGGCTCCATGAGATCTAGCGACCTCACTTCAAAGCCTCCCACCTATCCTACACAGATCCGTTCAAAGTCCAATACAAAGCTACAGTAAAGGTTCATGGGGTCTTTCCGTCTTTCCGCGGGGAGATTGCATCATCACAAACATTTCAACTTCGCTGAGTCTCAGGAGGAGACAGTGTGGCCATCGTTACGCCATTCGTGCAGGTCGGAACTTACCCGACAAGGAATTTCGCTACCTTAGGACCGTTATAGTTACGGCCGCCGTTTACTGGGACTTCAATCAAGAGCTTGCACCCCATCATTTAATCTTCCAGCACCGGGCAGGCGTCACACCCTATACGTCCACTTTCGTGTTTGCAGAGTGCTGTGTTTTTATTAAACAGTCGCAGCCACCGATTTTTTGCAACCGCTTTGGGCTTCCTTTGTACAAGTTCACCTACTTGCGGCATACCTTCTCCCGAA
>NZ_CP115182.1:3850000-4114005 GCF_027625375.1 Diaphorobacter sp. ED-3
TCCGCCAGTGCCGCCAAGCGGAGTTCGCCCGCAGTAAACCAGTTCTCCGCGTGGCCCGTAAGAGTGATGTCGCGCACTCGTGCGGTGACCCGGCCACCGCGCAACCAGTGGATGTGCCGGGGCTCGCAGACCGCGAGCCGGTGGCCGCGGCGCTGCGCCTCGCGCATCATCGCGAAGGTCGTGTCCTTGTAGATCTTGAATTGCTCGATGGGGTCGGCGACGATGAGGAGATTCATGGAATGCACGGGCTGTATTGCAGAGGGCGGCGCCCCTAGCGCGGCGCCTGGGGCGCGCGCGGGCGTCCATACTGTTGCACAAATAGCGTGATGCTGCCGGCGACCACCCCCCAAAACGCCGATCCGATCCCGGCTATGGTGACACCGCTCAACGTCACCAGAAAAGTGATCAACGCCGCCTCCCGGTGCGCTTCGGCCTGCAGCGCAGACGCCAGCCCTCCTCCAATGGCGCCCAGCAGCGCCAGCCCAGCGATGGCCACCACCAGCTCCTGTGGAAACGCCGTCAGCAGCCCCGTGACCACCGTACCAAAGATGCCCACTGCGATATACAGCAGTCCGCACGATGCGGCGGCGGTGTACCGCCGCGCGCGGTCGGGGTGCGCCTCGGGCCCCATGCAGATCGCTGCGGTGATGGCGCTGAAGTTGAGGGCGAAGGCGCCGAACGGTGCCAGCACCAGGGTGGCCAGTCCCGTCAGGGTGATCAGCCGCGACACCGGCAGTTGGTATCCGGTGGCCCGCATGACGGCCACACCCGGAAGGTTCTGCGACGCCATGGTCACGATGAACAGCGGCAGCGCCAGGCTCATGAGCGCCTGTAGGCTGAACTGCGGCGTGGTGAAGACCGGTGTGGCCAGCGCCCAGTGCACCGCGGACCAGCGCATCTGGCCATTGCCTGCGGCCCAGGCAACGCCTGCCACCAGCGTGAGCACAACCGCATAGCGGGGCAGCAGCCGCCGTGCAAACAAGTAGGACGCCAGCATGACCAGCACCAGCGGCAGCGCGGTCTGCACGGCTGCGAAGGCCTGCATGCCAAAGCGCGCCAGCACGCCGGCCAGCAGCGCCGACGCCAGTTCCATGGGAATACGGTTCATCACGCGCTCGAACCAACCCGTCACTCCGGCCAGGGTGATGAGCAAGGCACACACCATGAAGGCGCCGACCGCCTCGCCCATGCTGAAGCCGGCCAGGCCGGCGGTGGCGAGCACCGCTGCACCGGGCGTGGACCAGGCCACCATGACCGGCTGGCGCAGGATGAGCGAGGGAATCAGCGAGCACAGTCCCATGCCCAGGCCCAGCGCCCACATCCAGGAGGTGATCTGCTCGGGCGTCGCCCCGAACGCCTGCGCCGCCTGGAACACGATGGCGACCGAACTGGTGAACCCTACCAGCACAGCCACGAAACCGGCGGTGAAGGCGGACAGGCTCAGGTCTTTGAAAAACTGCATGGCGGCGGATTGTGGCATTGGTCTTGGCGCAACCTCTGTCCTGCTTCATCAAAATATATAGCTGCTCGCGCTTGCCAGCTAAGCGCTAGAGGCCAAAAACCTTACAAACCCACCAGCCCAATCAGATCTCGACCTTGGAGCCCAACTCCACGACGGCGTTGCTGGGCAGGTGCAGGAAAGCCGCCACCCCGCTGGCGTTGTGGTGCATCTGCGCAAACAGCTTTTCGCGCCACGGCGCCATGCCGCTGCCGATGGTAGGCACGACCACGTCGCGCGAGAGGAAATAGCTGGTGCTCATGGTTTCCAGTTCGCAGCCGCGGCCGTGCATCAGGCGCAGCGCGCTGGGCAGGTCCAGTTCATTCTTGAAACCGTAGTTCACGGTGACCTGCCAGCAGTCGCCTCCCAACGGCGCCACCTGCAGGCGCTGGTCCAGGCCGATCCAGGGGGTCTCGTGGTAACGCACGGTGACGAACAGGTTCTGGCGGTGCAGCACCTTGTTGTGCTTGAGGTTGTGCAGCAGTGCATTGGGCACCACGCCCGCCTCGGCGCTCAGGAACACCGCCGTGCCGTCCACGCGCATGGGCGGGTTGGCCTGCACCGAGGCCAGGAAGTCCTGCAGGCCTATGGAGTCCTCGCGCAGCTTGTCGTTGAGCAACTCGCGTCCGCGCTTCCAGGTCATCATGAGCGTGAACACCAGCCCCCCGATCATCAGCGGGAACCAGCCCCCTTGCAGCAGCTTGAGCAGGTTGGAGCTGAAGAATGCCAGGTCCACGACAAAGAAGAAGCCCGTGGTGGCCACGCACAGCGCCAGCGGATAGCCCCAGCCGTAGCGGATCACGAAGAAGGTGAGCACCGTGGTGATCAGCATGTCCAGCGTCACCGCAATGCCATAGGCGGCCGCCAGGTTGCTGCTGTTGCGGAACATGACCACCGCCAACACGATGGCGACGAACAGGCTCCAGTTCACGAACGGCAAGTAGATCTGGCCTGTCTCGCGCACGCTGGTGTGCTGGATGTTCAGCCGCGGCAGGTAGCCCAGCTGGATGACCTGCTTGGTCACGCTGAACGCGCCGGTGATCAGCGCCTGCGACGCAATCACCGTGGCCATGGTGGCCAGCACCACCAACGGCACCAGCGCCCAGTCGGGCGCCATCATGTAAAACGGGTTCTTGACGGCGGATGGCTCGGCCAGCAGCAGCGCGCCCTGGCCGAAGTAGTTGATCGTGAGGGCCGGCATGGCCACGCTGAACCACGCCAGGCGGATGGGGCGCTTGCCGAAATGTCCCAGGTCGGCGTACAGCGCCTCTGCGCCGGTGACGCACAGCACCACCGCGCCCAGGATGATGAAGCTGATGCCCGGGTTGCCCAGGATGAAGCCCAGTGCATGGTGCGGGCTCAGGGCGCCAAGGATCTCCGGATGGCCCACGATGTGCGGCACGCCCAGGGCTGCGATCGTAAAAAACCAGACCAGCGTCACCGGGCCGAAGTAGCGGCCCACCCCCGCCGTGCCGCGCTTTTGCACGGCGAACAGCCCGAACAGCACCACGAGCGTGAGCGGAATCACCGCCTTGCCGAAATGCGGCGACACCACCTCCAGGCCCTCGATGGCCGAAAGCACGGAGATCGCCGGCGTGATCACGCCGTCGCCATAGAACAGGGACGTGCCGAAGATGCCCAGGCCCAGCAGCCAGCCGCGCAGGCGCGGCCGGTCCTTCACCGCCTGCGACGCCAGCGCCAGCATGGCGATGAGGCCGCCTTCGCCATGGTTGTCCGCGCGCAGCACCAGCACCACGTACTTGAGCGAGACGATCACGGTGAGCGTCCAAAACAGCACGGACAGCACGCCGTACACGTTGGCATGCGTGAAAGGCACATGGCCGGAGCCGAAGACCTCTTTGACCGCATACAGCACGCTGGTGCCGATGTCGCCATAGACGACGCCGATCGCGCCCAGGGTGAGCGCTGCTAACGACGATTTGGAAGTGTGCACGGTGAACAGGTCCGGGCTGCTGCCTCAGCGGCCACGGGGATGCCAAAGGAGCGCCATTGTGCGCCGCCCCCGCTTCGGGCACATACGGGGTACCGCCTATGTTGCAATGCAGCAACTGCAGGGCGGCACATCCGGCGCATCAGTCGTACACCTCGGCCTCGGGGTCCGTGGCCTCCAGCTCGTAGCTGGCCGCGAGCATCGCCAAGCGGGCGATGACGCCGTACATGTAAAAGCGGTTGGGGGCACTGGCGCCCGGACGCGCACCGGGCTGCGGCAGATGGGTACTGTGCTCGAACGCCAGCGGCACGAAACTCGCGCCGGGGATGTTCAGGTTCTCATCCACGCCGCGTTCGGCATGCATGCGGTAGAACCCCCCGACCACGTAGCGGTCCATCATGTAGACCACCGGCTCGGCCACCGCTTCGTGCACGCGCTCCTGGGTGAGCACACCCTCCTGCACGATCACGTCATGCACGACCTGGCCGTCCTTGATCACGGCCATCTTGTTCTTGGTCTTGCGATTCAGCCCGTCCAGTTCCTTGGCATCGCGCACCGTCATGATGCCCATGCCGTAGGTGCCGTTGTCGGCCTTGACGACCACGAACGGCTTTTCGTTGATGCCGTATTCCTTGTACTTGCGGCGCACCTTGGTCAGGGTGGCATCGACGGCGCTGCGCAGCGCCTCCATGCCGGTGCCCTCGTTGAAGTCCACGCCCTCGCAGCGGGTGAACAGCGGATTGATGAGCCAGGGGTCTATGCCCAGCATCTTGCCAAAGCGCTTGGCCACTTCTTCATAGCTTTGAAAGTGGCGGCTCTTGCGGCGCACGCTCCAGCCTGCGTGCAGCGGCGGCAGAACGTATTGCTCGTACAACTCTTCCAGGATGCCCGGCGCGCCGGCCGACAGGTCGTTGTTGAGCAAGATGGTGCAGGGGTCGAAGTCCTTGAGCCCCAGACGGCGCTTGCTGCGGATCACCGGCTCCAGCGTCACGGTCTCGCCATGGGGCAGCGTGATGGTGGTGGTCTTCTTGATCTCGGGGCTGATGGAGCCCACGCGCACGTTCAGCCCGGCCATGTTGAAGATGCGCACCAGCTGCGCCACGTTCGCCAGGTAGAAGGTGTTGCGCGAATGGTTCTCGGGAATGATCAAGAGGTTGCGCGCTTCGGGGCAGATCTTTTCGATGGCCGCCATGGCCGCCTGCACCGCCAGCGGCAGCATTTCATTGGTGAGGTTGTTCCAGCCGCCCGGGAACAGGTTGGTGTCCACCGGCGCCAGCTTGAACCCCGCGTTGCGGATGTCCACCGACGAGTAGAACGGCGGCGTGTGTTCCATCCACTCCAGACGGAACCAGCGCTCGATGGCTGGCATGGAGTCGAGGATGCGCTGCTCCAACTCGTTGATTGGCCCGGTGAGCGCGGTGATGAGGTGGGGAACCATGAAGAGCCCTCAAATGGGAGACGGAAAGAGGTTGGCGACGATTGTAGGGAAGGCCACGTGCGCCCTAGCGCCGCCAGAATGCGGGGGTGAGCAGGGCCATGAAGCTCAGGATCTCCAGGCGTCCCAGCAGCATGGCCAGCGTACAGACCCAGAGCTGGAAGTCGGTGAGCACCGCGAAGTTGGAGGCCGGCCCCAGCATTCCCAGCCCCGGCCCCATGCAGTGCACGCTGGCCAGCACGGCCGAGAAGGCGGTCACCATGTCCAGGTCGGTCAGCAGCAGCACCATGCTCAGCGTGATCACTGTGGCGCCGTAGACCAGCATGAAGGCCAGCACCGAGAAGATCATGCGGTTGTCCACCACGCGGTCGCCCAGGCGCACGGGCTGCACCGCACGCGGGTGCACGATGCGCGTCATCTCGCGGCGCGCCTGCTTCAGCAGGATCAGCATGCGCACCATCTTGATGCCGCCGCCCGTGGACCCGGCGCTGGTGGCCACGCCCGACAGCAGCAGCATGAACACGGGCGCGAACACCGGCCAGCCCAGGTAGTCGGTGGTGGCAAAGCCCGTGGTCGTGGCCACCGACACCACGTTGAACATGCCGTGGCGCAGCGCCTGCAGCGGGTCGTACACGCCCTTGGCCCACAGCAGCAGCGCCACCAACAGCCCGCCGCCCAGCAGCGCGGTGATCGTGGCGCGCATCTCGGGGTCGCGCCAGAAGCCCCGCCAGTTGCCCTTGCGCAGCGCGATGAAGTACAGCGCGAAGTTGCAGCTGGCGCACAGCATGAAAACCAGGGCGATGGTTTCCAGCAGCGGCGACTCGAAGTAGGCAAAGCTCGCATCGTGGGGCGACAACCCGCCCAGGCTGACGGTGGCGAACATGTGCATGATCGCGTCCGGCGGCGTCATGCCGCCCAGCCAGAACGCGAGCGCGCACACCAGCGAGAACACCACGTACACGCCCCACAGCCCCTTGGCCGTCTCGGTCATGCGCGGGGTGAGCTTGGTGTCTTTCACCGGGCCGGCAGCCTCGGCCTTGAAGAGCTGGCTGCCGCCCACCCCCAGCAGCGGCAGCACCGCCACCGCAAGAATCAGGATGCCCATGCCGCCGATCCACTGCATGAACGTGCGCCACATGTTCACCGACAGGGGGAGCCGATCCAGCTCGGCCAGCACCGTGGCGCCGGTGGTGGTGAGGCCCGATACCGATTCGAAGTAGGCATGCGTGAACGACAGCGGCCGGCCGATGGCGTGCATCACCAGCAGCAGCGGCAGCGCCGCGAACAGCGGCAGGATCCCCCACACCACCGACACCAGCATCACGCCGTGGCGCGGCAGCAGCTCGCGCTTGTGCGCGCGCAGGCCGCCCCACAGCAGCGCGCTGGCCATGGATGTGACGGCGATGGCCGTGGCGTAGTGCTGCCACAGGCCCTCCCGCGCCCAGAGCGACGCCGCCAGCGGCACCCCCATGGACACGGCAAACAGTGCCAGCAGGGCGCCGAGTACGCGCATGACGGGCAGGACGTCGGACATCGCGGCTCCTGCCGATCAGAAGAAGGTGGCGCTCACGCGGAACTGCTTTTCCACCTCGCGCACCAGCCGCTTGTGGGGCAGGAAGAACACCACGTGGTCGTTGCTCTCGATCACGGTGTGGCTGCGCGGAATGATGACCTGGGGCGGTGCGTCGGCCGGCGGCTCGCCACCGTCCTCGGGCAGACCGCGCACGATCAGGCCCATGTGCACCTCGGCGGGCAAGTGGATCTCGCTGACCTTGCGGCCCACCACGCGCGAATTCTTGCGGTCGCCGCGGGCCACGATCTCCAGCGCCTCGGCCACGCCGCGGCGCAGGCTGTGCACTGCCTGCACGTCGCCGCGCCGCACATAGGCCAGCAGCTCGCCCAGCATGGCCTGCGCGGGCGACAGCGCAATATCGATCTGCGTGCCGTGCATCAGGTCGGCATAGGTGCGGCGGTTGATAAGCGCCAGCACGCGGCTCGCGCCCATGCGCTTGGCCAGCAGGCTGGCCATGATGTTGTCCTCGTCGTCGTCGGTGAGCGCGAGGAAGAGGTCCACCTCCTCGATGCTCTCGTCGCCCAGCAGGTCCTCGTCGGTGGCGTCGCCCTGCAGCACGAGGATGTCGGAGGGCAACTCGGCCGCCAGCGCCACGCAGCGCTCGGCACTTTCCTCCACCACCTTGATGTGAAAGCCCCCCCGCTGGGCCAACTGGCGCGCCAGCCGCAGGCCCACGCGCCCGCCGCCTGCAATCATGATGCGGCGCACGGGCCGCGCCGGGTGCCCATGGTGGCGGTGCAGCGCGGCCAGCACCTGCGGGATCTGCTCGCGCGCGGACAGCACGAACACCTCGTCACCCGGCTCCACGCGCGTGGCGCCGTCGCAGGGCAGGAAGCGGTCGGGCTCGTCGGGAAAGCGCCGGTAGATGGCCACGATGCGCATGGCAACGTCGGGCGCGGTTTCGCGCATGGTGGCGATACGCATGCCCACCATGGGCGCGCCGGGGCGCGCGCGCACCGACACCAGGCAGGCGCGCCCGCCCGCGAATTCGCGCACCTGCAGCGCCTCGGGGTATTCCACCAGCTTGCCGATGTAGCGCGTGAGCGATTCCTCGGGACAGATGACGCGGTCCACGCCAAAGCCCTCCTTGCCCAGCAGCGCCTGGTTGCGCTCCAGTTCCAGGCCCGACGAGCGCACGCGCGCGATGCGCGTGGGGATGTTGAACATCAGCTGCGCGACCTTGCAGCACACCAGGTTGGTCTCGTCCTGCGCGGCGCAGGCGATCAGCAGGTCGGTGTCGCGCGCGCCGGCCTCGGCCAGCACCTGGGGGTCAATGCCGTTGCCCACCACCCCGCGCAGGTCAAACCGCGCCTCCAGGTCGCGCAGCCGCTCGGCGTCGGTGTCGATGACGGTGATGTCGTTCTCCTCCGACACCAGGCTGTCGGCCACGCTGTAGCCCACGCGCCCCGCTCCCAGGATGATGATCTTCATGCGAAATTGGCCTCAATCCCAATGTTGACGGGCGCTAGCAGCTATCAAATTAGCAGCAACCCCATCAAGTCCGCACCTCTCCCTCACCCAACACCACCCACTTGAGCGACGTCAGGCCCTCGATGCCCACCGGGCCGCGCGCGTGGAACTTGTCGGTGCTGATGCCGATCTCGGCTCCCAGCCCGTACTCGAAGCCGTCGGCAAAGCGCGTGCTGGCATTGACCATCACGCTGGCGGAATCCACGTCGCGCAGGAACTGCTGGGCGTGCATGTGGTCGCGCGTGAGGATCGCGTCGGTGTGGTGGCTGCCGTAGCGGTTGATGTGCGCGATGGCCTCATCCACGCCTGCCACCACCTTCACGCTGATGATGGGGGCCAGGTATTCCTCGCTCCAGTCGGCCTCGGTGGCCTCGGCCAGCTGCACGCCCGGAACGGCGCGCAATATGGCCAGCGCCTCGGGGCAGCCGCGCATCTCCACGCCCTTGGCGGCGTAGACGGCGCCGATCTGCGGCAGGAATTGCGCTGCCACGCCGCGCGCCACCAGCAGGCCCTCGCTGGCGTTGCATGGGCTGTACTTCTGCGTCTTGGCGTTGTCGGCCACCTGCACGGCCATGGCGATGTCGCAGGGGTCGTCCACATAGGTGTGGCAGTTGCCGTCCAGGTGCTTGATCACGGGCACCTTGGCCTCGGCGCTGATGCGCTCGATCAGCCCCTTGCCGCCGCGCGGGATGATCACGTCCACGTATTGCGGCATGGCGATGAGCTGGCCCACGGCGGCGCGGTCGGTGGTCTGCACCAGTTGCACGCCGTGCTCGGGCAGGCCGGCCTCGGCCAGCGCCTGGGCCACGAGGCGCCCCAGCGCCTTGTTGGAGTCGATGGCCTCGGAGCCGCCGCGCAGGATGCAGGCGTTGCCGCTCTTGATGGACAGGCTCGCGGCTTCGATGGTCACGTTGGGCCGGCTCTCGTAGATCATGCCGAACACGCCGATCGGCACGCGCATCTGCCCCACGCGGATGCCGCTGGGCTGCTGCTTCATGCCCTGGATCTCGCCAATGATGTCCGGCATGGCCGCCAGCTGCTCGCAGCCTTGGGCGCAGGTCTCCAGCACCTTGGGGGTCAGCTTGAGGCGGTCCACCATGGGTTCGGCCAGGCCGGCGGCGCGCGCGCGCTCCAGGTCGCGGGCATTGTCCCCCTGCAGGGCGTCCACGTTCTGGCGCAGCAGCCGCGCCAGGGCCAGCAATGCCTTGTTTTTGATAGCTGCCGGCGCGCGCGCCATTTGGGCGGAGGCCGTTTTTGCCTGCAAACCAAGCGTGTGCGTGTATTCAGCGATGTTCAGCGCGTTCATGGGCGTGATTCTGACGCAGTTCGCCGCCGCCACGCTGGCCGGGGGACTCCGGCTACGCTTGAGGCCTTTGCCACCCTCCGTGCCCTCGCCATGACCGCCGAACTCGCCACCCACCAGCTCGACAACCTGCAGGCCGACCTGCACGCCCTGCGCGAGCAGCGCATCAGCAACCACGCCTTCAGCGCCGCCGCGCGCGGCCACGCCGTGCTGCTGGCCGCCCTGCCCCCGCGCTATGGCGAGGTGCTGCTGGGCCTGTTGGACCGGCTGGAGGCCGGCGCGCTGTTCACCGAGGAGAGCTGCTCCTTCAGCCACCAGGCCTTGGTGGACCAGCTGCAGCAGTGGGCGGACAAGGCGCGTGCGGCACTGGTCGCCCAACACTCCTGAATCAATAGCTGCTAGCGCTTATCCCATAAGCGCTAGATTCACATTTCCTTGCGATCTCAGCGCGCCAGCTTGCACATCTGCAGCGCCAGCCGCGAGAGGGCCTGCCAGCCGTCCTGCGGCCAGTCGGGCGCCTTCAGGCCCTTGACGATGCCGTCCACCGTGTGGGCGGACTGCAGCAGCCGCGCCAGGGCGGCGTCGCTGGCCTGGGGCAGCAGGCGCTCGAACAACCGCTCCTTCGCGCCCCAGACGCGGTTCTCGCGCAGGGCCATGGGCAGGGGCTTGCCGGCGTTCATGGCGTCTTTCACGCGCTTGAGGGCGCGGATGTCCTCGGCCAGCGCCCAGTGCACCAGCACCTCGGCCTCGCCCTCGGCCTGCAGGCCGTCCAGCATGCGCTGCACGCGCGCCACCTGGCCGGAGAGCACCGCCTCGGACAGCTTGAACACGTCGTAGCGCGCCACGTTGAGCACGGCGGCTTCGACCTGCGCCCAGGTGAGTTCCCCCTCGGGGTGCAGCAGCGCGAGCTTCTGGATCTCCTGGTGCGCGGCCAGCAGGTTGCCCTCCACCCGGTCGGCGAAGAACTGCAGCGTGCGCTGCCCCTCTTCGCCCGCGACCACGCGCTGGCCTTGCGCGGCCAGGCGCTGGGCGATCCAGCCGGGCAGCTGCGCGCGCTCCACGGGGTCGATCTGCACCGTGGCGCCGTGCGCTTCGAGTGCCGCGAACCACGCGCCCGTGCGCGTGGCCTTGTCCAGGCGCGGCAGCACCACCACGGTGAGCGTGCTGTCGTTGCCCGGCGCGGCGGCAGCCATCTGCTGCAGCGCGGCGGCGCCGTCCTTGCCGGGCTTGCCCGAGGGGATGCGGATCTCCACGATCTGCTTGTCGGCGAACAGGCTCAACGACCCGCCCGCGGCCAGCACGCCACTCCAGTCGAAATGCGCGCCGGCCACGGTGAAGCTGCTGCGCTCGGTATAGCCCTGCGCACGTGCCGCGGCGCGGATGGCGTCCAGCGCCTCCTGCTGCAACAGCGCCTCGTCGCCGTGCAGCGTGTAGAGCGGGCGCAGGCCTTTGTGCAGCTGCGCACCGAGCTGGTTCAAAGCGATTTGCATGCGGCCTGTTCTAGTAACAAATATGCCGCTAGCGCCCGTGCAGCAAGCGCAAACAGCTATCAAATAAGGAGCGTTACAGCGATTTCACTGCCGCCAGGCGGCGCATCAGCTGCTGCACGAGGTCGGTGCGCATGTTGCGAAACAGCATGGCCTCCTCGCCTTCCTTGGAAAGGGCGACGGTTTCGTTGTAGCTGATGTCGCGCTGTTGCAGCAGCTCGGTGTCGGCGATCCATTCCTGGCCTTGCTGGCCGCGCAGGCGGATGCGCACGCGCTGGCGCAGCTGCAGCTCGCGCACCTGGCCCGAGGCGTTCAGGCCCACCACCACGCGCTCCTGCTGCTCGGACAGCACGTCCAGGATCGCCTCGGCCTGGGGCAGCTGCGCGGGCGCCGTCAGCACCACGAGGTCCCCGCCCGCCCCCTGCAGCGTGCGGATCAGCTCGCGTGCCAGCGGCGAGCCGGGCTGCGCCTGCACGTACAGGGACCGGAAGGCGAACTGCGGCGCGCCGCGCAGGCGAAAGCCGCAGGCGGTGAGGGCGGCCAGCGGCGCCAGGGCCGCGGCGGTGAGCAGGGTGCGCTTGTGCATGGCGGGAGGGCTCTCAGACGACGACGTTGACCAGGCGGCCGGGCACGATGATGACCTTCTTGGGCGCCTTGCCCTCGGCGAACTTCTGGAAGTCCTCGCTCGCCAGGGCCGCCTGCTCGATGGCGGCCTTGTCGGCCGAGGCGGCCACGCGGATCGCGCCGCGCAGCTTGCCGTTGACCTGCAGCATCAGCTCCAGCTCGTCCTGCACCAGGGCATCGGGGTCCACCTGGGGCCAGGCGGCGTCCAGCAGGTCGCCCAGGGTGCCGGCGTAGCCCAGCTCGTCCCACAGCACATGGGCGATGTGCGGCGTGGCCGGGTACAGCACGCGCAGCAGGATGCCGAAGCCCTCGATCAGCGCCACCTGGGCGCCGGCGCTGTCCGTGGCCTTGAAGTCCTCCAGCGCGTTGATCATCTTCATGGCGCCGGAGACCACGGTGTTGTACTGCATGCGCTGGTAGTCGTAGTCCACCTGCTTGAGCACGGTGTGGATCTCCAGGCGCAGCGCCTTGGCTTCCTTGCCGAACTGCACGTCCTTCAGGCTGGCGGCGCCCGCCACGCTGGCCAGGGCCGCGTCCTTGTCGATGGCGGACAGCTTCACGCCGAAGTTCCACACGCGGCGCAGGAAGCGGTAGCTGCCTTCCACGGCGGCGTCGTTCCATTCCAGCGTCAGCTCGGGTGGCGCGGTGAACATGGTGTACAGGCGCGCGGTGTCGGCGCCGTACTTCTCGATGAGCTGCTGCGGGTCCACGCCGTTGTTCTTGGACTTGGACATCGTGCCCACGCCCTCGTAGTCGATGGGCGTGCCCACGGGCAGCAGGCCGTCGCCGCTCTCGGCGGGGTTCTTGAGCTTGGCGCCAACGATCTTGCCGGCCTCGTCGTAGACGTGCTCGACGTCGTGCGGCCAGAAGTAGTCCTTGGCGCCCTTGGCCGTGCGGCGGCTGTAGATGTGGTTCAGCACCATGCCTTGCGTGAGCAGCTTGGTGAAGGGCTCGTCCACCTTCACCAGCCCCAGGTCACGCATCACCTTGGTCCAGAAGCGCGCATACAGCAGGTGCAGGATGGCGTGTTCGATGCCGCCGATGTACTGGTCCATGCCGCTGCCGCCGGTGGCGGCCTTCTGGTCGCGCATCCAGTAGTCGGTGCCGCCCGCCACCATGGCGTCGCGGTTCTTCGGGTCGCAGTAGCGCATGAAGTACCAGGACGAGTCCACGAAGGTGTCCATGGTGTCGGTCTCGCGGCGCGCGGGCTTGCCGCAGCAGGGGCAGTCCACCTTCAGGAAGGCCTCGCACTTGGCCAGCGGGTTGCCGCTGCCGTCGGGCACCAGGTCCTGCGGCAGCACCACGGGCAGGTCCTTCTCGGGCACGGGCACGGCGCCGCAGCTCTCGCAGTGGATGATGGGGATCGGCGTGCCCCAGTAGCGCTGGCGGCTGATGCCCCAGTCGCGCAGGCGCCAGGTGGTCTTGAGCTCGCCCAGGCCCTTCTCGGCCAGCGCATGGGCCACGGCGGCCACGGCGTCCTGGTACGACAGGCCGCTGAAGTTGTCGGAATTGATGGTGACGCCGCGCTCCTTGTCACCGTACCAGTCCTGCCACTGGTGGAAGTCGAAGGTCTCGCCGTCCACCAGCACCACTTGCTTGATGGGCAACTGGTACTTGAGCGCGAAGGCAAAGTCGCGCTCGTCGTGCGCGGGCACGCCCATCACGGCGCCGTCGCCGTAGCTCATGAGCACGTAGTTGCCCACCCACACCTCGACCTGCTCGCCGGTGAGCGGATGGGTGACGAACAGGCCCGTGGGCATGCCCTCTTTTTCCTTCAGGGCCAGCTCGGCCTCGGTCGTGCCGCCCTTCTTGCATTCCTCGATGAAGGCCGCCAGCGGGGCGTTGGACGCCGCGGCGTGCTGGGCCAGCGGGTGCTCGGGCGCCACGGCGCAGAAGGTCACGCCCATGATGGTGTCGGCACGGGTCGTGAAGACGTACATCTTCCCATCCTGGATCAGGTTGCCCTGCGCATCCCTGATGTCGTGCGGGAACGCAAAGCGCACGCCCGCCGACTTGCCGATCCAGTTCTCCTGCATCAGCCGCACCTTGTCGGGCCAGCCGGTCAGCGTGGCCTTCTCGTTGCCGATCTGCACATGGTCCAGCAGCTCCTGCGCGTAGTCGGTGATCTTCAGGTAGTAGCCGGGGATCTCGCGCTTTTCCACCAGCGCGCCGGTGCGCCAGCCGCGCCCGTCGATCACCTGCTCGTTGGCCAGCACGGTCTGGTCCACCGGGTCCCAATTCACGACCTGGGTCTTGCGGTAGGCGATGCCCTTGTCCAGCATCTTCAAAAACAGCCACTGGTTCCACTTGTAGTAGTCGGGGTCGCAGGTGGCGATCTCGCGGCTCCAGTCGATGGCCAGCCCCATCGCCTGCATCTGCTTCTTCATGTAGGCGATGTTGTCGTAGGTCCACTGCGCGGGCGGCACGCCGTTCTTGAGGGCGGCGTTCTCGGCCGGCAGGCCGAAGGCATCCCAGCCCATGGGCATGAGGACGTTGTGGCCCTTCATGCGCAGGCTGCGCGTGAGCATGTCATTGATGGTGTAGTTGCGCACATGGCCCATGTGCAGCTTGCCGCTGGGGTAGGGCAGCATGGAGCAGGCGTAGAACTTGGGCTTGGCCTGGTCCTCGGTCACGCGGTAGGCGTCGTTGGCATTCCAGTGGGCATGCGCGGCGCGCTCCACCTCGGTGTGGTTGTATTTGTCTTGCATGGAAGCTGGGAAAAGGAGAACCGCGCACCTGCGCAGTGGTCACAATGGGCTGTACTGCGCCCAATTCTAGGCGTTCATCCCCCCATCCCCTGCATGGCCGCCCCGCCTGGGCCGGCTGCTTCCTGCATTTCTGGAAAGTTGTCTTGCCTGTGTCCGTGCCCCCGCTGATTGCCGAGCTGGATCCTTGGCTGCAGGCCGCCCTGGGCCTGTGCGGCCTGGTGCTGCTGGCCTTCGCCCTCCAGTCCGTCGCCCAATACGTGCTGCTGAACACCGTGCCGCGCCTGCGCGAACGCGTGGGCGCGCGCTGGGCGCGGGTGTTCTGGCACGACCAGGTGTTGCGGCGTCTGGCGCATGTGGCACCGTCGCTCGTCATCCAGGCAGGCATCGGCGCCGTGCCCCATGTGCACCCCGTGGCGGCCGCAGTGATCGGCAACGTGGCCGTGGCGCTCACCGTGCTGCAGCTGGTGCGGACGCTGATCGCGCTGCTGGACGCCGTGCTGCACGAGCATGAGCAGGCCCCGGACGGCGTGCCCACGGCCACGCGCTCGATCAAGAGCTATGTGCAGCTGGGCAAGCTGCTGCTGGCGCTGGTGGGCACCATCGTCATCGTGGCGGCGCTGGTGGACCGCTCGCCACTGATCCTGCTGTCCGGCCTGGGCGCCATGTCGGCGGTGCTGATGCTGGTGTTCAAGGACACCATCCTCTCGTTCACCGCGGGCGTGCAGCTGTCGTCCAACGACATGCTGCGCGTGGGCGACTGGATCGAGATGCCCCAGGTGGGCGCGGACGGCTTCGTGGTGGACATCGCACTGCACACCGTGAAGGTGCAGAACTGGGACAAGACCATCACCACCATCCCCACCTGGCGGCTGATGAGCGAGAGCTTCAAGAACTGGCGCGGCATGTTCAGCTCGGGCGGGCGGCGCATCCGCCGCGCGTTGCGGCTGGACACGAACTCGATCCGCTTTCTCACCGAGGCGGAGATCGAGCGCCTGTCGCGCATCGCGCTGCTGCGCCCCTACCTGGAAGGCAAGCTGCGCGACGTGCAGCAGACCAACGCCGCCCTGCAGGCGCAGCTGGGTGCACAGGCGCTGGAGCCCGCCAACCAGCGCCGCCTGACCAACATCGGTACCTTCCGCGCCTACTGCGAGGCCTATGTGCGCGCGCACCCGCGCATCCACCAGCAGATGCTGCTCATCGTGCGCACGCTGGAGCCCACGGCCGAGGGGGTGCCGCTGGAGCTGTACTGCTTCACAGCCACCACCGCCTGGGTGGAGTACGAAGCCATCCAGGGCGACATCTTCGACCACCTGATCGCCGTGCTGCCGGAGTTCGGCCTGCACCTGTTCCAGAGCCCCACGGGCAACGACATCCGCGCGGGACTGCGCCCCGGCGCCCCAACAGCCATGGCCGCATTGCCATAAAAACAAGAGCTGCCAGCGCTTGCCAGCTGGCGTTCTCAGCTCCTTTTCTACCGCAAACACCCGCACATCAAGCGCGAGCAGCTCCTAATTTTGAGTGCCTTGCTCGGCCCCATCGGTGGGCTGCGTGACGAAACCAATGCGCTGCAGGCCCGCCGCATGGGCAGCCCCCATCACCTCCACCACGCGGCCGTAGGGCACGGCGGTATCGGCGCGCAGTTGCACCTCGGTGTCCGGCGCCTCGGCGGCGATCTGGCGCAGGCGCTGCGCCAGCGCATCGGCGCCCAGGGGCTCATCGTCCAGGTAGGCCTGGCCGGCGGTGTCCACCACCAGCATCACGGCATGCGCGGGCGTGCCCGGTTGCGCGCCTTCGGCGCGCGGCAGCTCCAGCCGGATGCTGCTGGCCAGCAGCGGCGCGGTCAGGATGAAGATCACCACCAGCACCAGCATCACGTCCACCAGCGGTGTGACGTTGATCTCGCTCATGGGCTGCGGGCCCGGGGTGCGCTCCAGTCGGCCGAATGCCATGGCGTTTACCGGCCCGAGTCGGCGGCGTTGGTGTCGATGACCAGCTCGCGCAGGTCGCGGGCAAAGCCTTCGAGGTCGGCCTCGATGCGGCCGATGACACGCCCGAACCAGTTGTAGGCCAGCACGGCGGGGATCGCCACCGTGAGGCCCGCGGCCGTCATGATGAGCGCTTCGCCCACCGGGCCGGCGACGCGCTCGATGCTGATCTGCCCCGCGCCGGCCATGGCCGTGAGCGCATGGTAGATGCCCCACACCGTGCCCAGCAGCCCCACGAACGGCGCCGTGGAGCCCACGGTGGCCAGCAGCACCTGGCCGAACTGCAGCTTGCCCAGCACGCCATGCAGCGCATCGCGCAACACGCGCGTGAGCCGCTGCGACAGGCCGCCCTGCCCGGCCAGCGTGCCCGCGCCGGCCTGCTCCACCTGCTGCGCGGCACGCACCAGCGGCAGCACCAGCCCTTCACGGTCAAAGGCGGGCAGACGCTCGGCCGCCACGGCCAGCGACGGCGCCTGCCAGAACGCGGCCGTGCTGCGCGGCACGTCCACATGGGCGCGCCGCATCAGGCGCAGCTTCCAGAAAATCACCACCCAGCTGGCAACCGACATGGCCAGCAGCAGCAGTGCCGACGCCTGCGTGACCGCATCACCCTGACGCAACCAGTGCAGGCTGTCCATGGGCAGGTTACTTGAGGTTCAGCACGTCGAACATGTCGAACAGGCCCGCGCGCTGCGTGGCCAGGAAGCCCACCGCGCGCAGGCTGCCCTGGGCGTAGCCGGCGCGGCTGCTGGACTTGTGCGAGATCTCCACCCGCTCACCCGTCCCGGCGAACAGCACCGTGTGGTCGCCCACGATGTCGCCGCCGCGCACGGTGGCAAAGCCAATGGTGTCTGCCTTGCGCTCGCCCGTGTGGCCGTAGCGCTCGTACACGGCACGGTCGGCGAGCCGCGTGCCCTGCGCCTCGGCAATCACTTCGCCCATCTTCAGCGCCGTGCCCGAGGGGGCGTCCACCTTGTGCTTGTGGTGCGCCTCGATGATCTCGATGTCATAGCCCGTGCGCAGCGCCTGCGCGGCCATCTGCAGCAGCTTGAGCGTGACGTTCACGCCCACGCTCATGTTGGGCGCGAACACGACGCCCACCTTCTGCGCGGCGGCTTCGATCTGCACCTTCTGCGCATCGGAAAAGCCCGTGGTGCCGATGACCATCTGCACGCCGAGTTCCGCGCACACGGCCAGGTGGGCCAGCGTGCCCTCGGGGCGCGTGAAGTCGATCAGCACGTCGGCGTCCTTGAGCCCCTCGCGCAGGTCAGCGGTGATGACCACACCGCTCGCGCGCCCCAAAAACGCGGCGGCGTCCGTGCCCACGGCGGGGTTGCCGGGCTGGTCCAGCGCACCGGCCAGCACGCAGCCGTCGCTCGCCTGAATCGCCTCGATGAGCATGCGGCCCATGCGGCCAGAAGCGCCGGCCACGGCCACGCGGCGGGGTGCGGAGGAGGAAGAGGTCATGTCAGTTCGCAATCCAAACAGGGGGCGGTTCTGCTGCGTCCAGCGCGACACGCTGCAGCGGGCGCACCGGCCGCTTTCAACGGCGCGGAGATTCCAGCGGCGGATAGCTCGTGGCGGGTGGCAGAGCGGGCGCGGCGGCCGGCTCGGCGGCCGGCTCCGCCTTGGGAAAGCGCGCGAGCTGCGCCTCGGTGGCCTCAAGCTGCGGCACCTTGGGCTTGGACACCTTGGTGGAGAGCGAGGCCACGAACTCGGCCTCGGTGGGCATCTCGTCGCCTTCGACACGCTCCATCACGTTGTCCTTGAAGAACACGGTGAGCTTGCGCGTCTGCACCTCGACATCGGGGCGCTTGAGGGTGAAGACGTATTCCCAGCGGTCGGAGTGGAACACGCTCACCATGAGGGGTGTGCCCAGGATCTCACGCACCTGCTGGCGGCCCATGCCAGGCTGCAACATCTGCACCTGCTCGCGCGAGATGAAGTTGCCCTGCACCACGTCCACCTTGTAGGGCGTGACCATGCCGGCCAGGCGACTGCCGGTGCCCGCGCAGCCGGCCATCCCGGCACCAATCAACACAATGGCGCCCCAGCGGGCGCCCCAACGGGCGGGTGCAAACATGGGTTTATGCATAGGGGATATGATCCGGCCCATTGTAGCGGCTGGATCTTCTGGGCCTTGCGCGCAAGCCGCCGGTATCCATGGTTTCGCCCTGGCACACGAAAGACCTTGTCATGACGAACATCGACGAACTCAAAAGCACCGGCCTCAAGGCCACGCTGCCCCGGCTGAAGATCCTGGAGATCTTCCAGAAGGGCGCCCAGCGCCACATGACGGCCGAAGACGTATTCCGCGTGCTGCTGGACGAGCGCTCCGACATCGGGCTGGCCACCGTGTACCGCGTGCTCACGCAGTTCGAGCAGGCCGGCATTTTGATCCGCAGCAATTTCGAGAGCGGCAAGGCCGTTTACGAACTGAACGAGGGCCAGCACCACGACCACTTCGTCTGCACCGCCTGCGGCAAGGTCGAGGAGTTCTACGACCCCGAGATCGAAAAGCGCCAGAACCTGATCGCCCAGGCCAAGGGCTGGGTGGTGCACGACCACGCCATGGCGCTCTACGGCCAGTGCGCTAATTGCGCAAAAAAATAAGCGCCCGGCGCCCTCAGGAGGCGCCGCCCCGCTCCATGGCGCGCCGGTGGCGCTCCACGAACTCCTGATAGGTATCGATGCCGCGCAGTTGCAGGATGGTGTTGCGCACAGCCGCTTCCACCAGCACCGCGATGTTGCGGCCCGCCACCACCTGAATCACCACCTTGAGCACCGGCACGCCCAGTACGTCCTGCGTGAGCGGCTCGTAGGGCAGGCGCTCGTAGTCGCGTTCCAGCGTCTCCTTGCGCACCAGGTGCACGATGAGCTTCAGCCGCATGCGCCGGCGCACGGCCGTTTCGCCGAAGATGGCGCGAATGTCCAGCAGACCGATGCCGCGCACCTCCAGCAGGTTCTGCAGCAACTCGGGGCACTTGCCCTCGATGGTGGTCTGGTTGATGCGGTACAGGTCCACCGCGTCGTCGGCCACCAGGCCATTGCCGCGCGTGATCAGTTCCAGCCCCAGCTCGCTCTTGCCCAGGCCCGACTCGCCCGTGATGAGCACGCCCAGACCCAGGATGTCCATGAACACGCCGTGCATGGTGGTGCGATCGGCAAAGTGCTTGGACAGGTAGGCGCGCAGCACATCGATCACGAAGGCCGCGGACTCCTGGGTGGAAAACATGGGGATCTGCGCGCGTTCGCACATGGACACCACCTCGTCCGGCGCGGCCTGGCCGTCGGCCAGCACAAGCACGGGGGGCTCCAGCGTGACGATGCGCGCGATGCGGCGCTTGCAGTCCTCCGGCGTGGCGTTGGTCAGATAGGCAATCTCGCGCTCGCCCAGGACCTGCGCACGGTAGGGATGGATGTAGTTCAGGTAACCCACCAGGTCCGCACCCGAGCGGGCGGCACGCACCGCCACCTCGGCAAAGCGCCGCTCGGACGCGCCCAGGCCCGCCACCCACTCCCATTTCAGGAGGTTGCGGAACTCCTCGAAGAGCACATCCGCGCTGACGACGTTGGGTTTCACGGCGGCGCGATGGCGGTGGCGTCAGGCGCCCTGGGCGGACTGCCAGCCCGCGATCAGCGCATGCAGGCTGGCCGCGTCGGTATGGGTCTTGAGGCGTTCGCGCAAGGCGCCGTCGCTCAGCAGTTCGGCGATTTCCGAGAGGATTTCCAAGTGCTTTTGCGTGGCCGCCTCGGGCACCAGCAGAAAAATCAGCAGCGATACGGGTTGCTCGTCAGGCGCGTCGAAGCCGATCGGCTGCGCCAGTTGGAACACCGCCGCCATGGGCGACTTCAGCCCCTTGATGCGGCCATGGGGAATGGCCACGCCATGGCCCAACCCGGTCGAACCCAGGCGTTCGCGCGCAAACAGGCTGTCGGTGATCAAGGCCCGCGACAAACCGTGCTGGCTTTCGAACAACAGGCCCGCCTCCTCAAAGGCACGTTTTTTGCTGGTGACATCGACACTCACGAGCACTTGTGCGGGAGGCAGTATGGAAGCAAGTCGATTCATGGTCTGAGCGACGATTATGCACGCCTAGCGGAAACCCTGGGAGTGTATCCACTGGCAACAAAAAACCGCCCTGGCTGGGCGGTTGCGGCACCGCCGGCGCGTTCCGGCGGTACACAGGCCGTCAAGCGACGGTTCAAGCCGTGGCGGCAGCTGCTGCCTGAATGGTGGCGCGGCGTAGGCCGGCTTGGTGGTCCTGCAGACGGTCCTTGTGGCGCACGACCATGCGGTCGAGCTTGTCCATCAATTCGTCCACGGCGGCATACAGGTCGAAATGGGTGCTTTCCACGAACAGGTCATTTCCTTTCACATGCACGGTGCATTCAGCGCGCTGGCGCTTTTCCTTTTCCTTCTGCTTCTCCACGGTCAGTAGCACCTTGACATCCACCACCTGATCGAAGTGGCGGGTAATGCGGTCCAACTTGGACGTCACATAGCTGCGCAAGGCGGGGGTCACTTCAAGGTGATGGCCGCTGATCGTCAAGTTCATAGACAAGTCTCCTGTGACTCACAGTTGAAAAACACCGCCCCTTGCCGGTGCGGGGCGGTCTGCGAACGTGAATGCATTCAGGCCTGGGTTCACTATGCGCCCGCCGCCAGCGCAAATCAATCGTTCCCGCGCATGGCACAAGGGATATGACAGGAAGGTGTCAAACCGACCGAAACGCATCACAATGGCTGGGTTGCCTCCAGCGCCGACCTGGGGCTCCAGCCTCTCCAACCCACGTACCTTGTGGCGGGTGCAAGGCGCCCGCACGGGGGCCGCGTCGCTAAAATCCCGTCCTTCGACCTCGCCACCGGCGGGGCGTCTTGCCCCAACGTCCACCGCGCGCCTGCATTGCGCGAGCGCCTTCCGTACGACCGCCATGACCCAGCCCAGCACCTCTGCACTGCACACCTCCGCCCTGACCTCGCTGCCGCTCCTGGCACGCGGCAAGGTGCGCGACAACTACGCCGTGGGGGACGACCGCATCCTGATGGTGGCCAGCGACCGCCTCTCGGCCTTTGACGTGATCATGGGCGAGCCCATCCCCGGCAAGGGCGAGTTGCTCACCCAGATGGCGCTGTTCTGGTTCGGCAAACTGGGACACATCGTGCCCAACCACCTCACGGGCGAGGCGCCCGAGAGCGTGGTCACGCCCGCGGAGGCCCCCCAGGTGCGGGGCCGCTCCATGCTGGTGCAGCGCCTCAAGCCCATCCCCATCGAAGCCGTGGTGCGCGGCTACCTGGCCGGCAGTGGCTGGAAGGAGTACCAGGAATCGCGCTCCGTCTGCGGCGTGCCGCTGCCAGACGGCCTGACCAATGCCGCCAAGCTGCCGCAGACCATCTACACGCCCGCCGCCAAGGCCGCCATGGGCGAGCACGATGAGAACATCAGCTTTGAGCGCACCGTGGAGATCGTGGGCCTGGATCTGGCCACCAGGATCCGGGACATCTCCATCCAGCTGTACGAGGCCGCCGCTGCCATCGCGCTGGAAAAGGGCATGATCATTGCCGACACCAAGTTCGAGTTCGGCCTGGCGCCCGACGGCACGCTGGTGCTGATGGACGAGGTGCTCACGCCCGACAGCTCGCGCTACTGGCCCGTGGAGGGCTATGCCGAGGCCCTGGCCAAGGGTGAGAACCCTCCCAGCTACGACAAGCAGTTCGTGCGCGACTGGCTGGAGCAGGCCCAGGTGGGCGGCAAGCCCTGGAACAAGACCGCCCCCGCGCCGCGCCTGCCGCGCGAGGTGGTGGAAAAGACCGCTGCCAAATACCGCGAAGCGCTGGAGCGCCTGACCGCCTGATTGCTTGCGCGACGCCCCTGGCCGGGGATCGGCCGGGGATCGCCAACGCTTGCTCAGAACTGGTGGTTCAGCGAGAGCTGGTAGCTGCGCGGCGCGCCGTAGTAGCCCGCGTAGCGCAGGGTGTTGATGTACTTCTCGTCGGTGATGTTGTTCACATTGAAGCGCAGCGTCGTCTTGGGCTGCAGCTGCCATGCGACGAAGGCATTGAGCACGGCATAGCTGCCCTGGCGCACGGTGAAGCCGCTGGCCTCCATGTTGGAGATTTTGCTTTGCCACCGTGCGCTGGTGCCAAAGGACAGCGCGGGAAGGCTCGGTAGACGCGCCTTGAGCGCGAGATTGGCCGTATGGCGCGGTACCCAGGCGTAGGTGTCGCCGCCATCCGGGCCGGTCAGCTTCAGGGTGGTATAGCCGGCTGTCAGGTCGATATGGTTGTTGAGCCGGCCCACGGCTTCCAGCTCCACGCCGGTGGACTTCACGTCTTCGGGCGCGTAGACCGCCTGGCCATTCTGGTTATAGGTGCCCGTGGGCGTGGCCAGGCCCGACTGTTTGGCCTGGAACACCGCGACCGAGGTCAGCAGGCGCTTGTCCAGCCAGTCGGCTTTCAGGCCCGCCTCGTAGTTGGTGCCCTTGCTAGGGTCGAGATAGCGGTCGTTCGCATCGGCCTGGCTCTGCGGGAAATACAGGTCAGAGTAGCTCACGTAGCCCAGCACGCTGGGCGTGAACTCGAACGTCAGCCCGGCATAGGGGCTGGTCTTGCTGCGTGAAAGGTCGGAGGCCACGCCATAGCTCGTTCCGTCGCGGCTGTATTGCGCGTGGTTGACTCCCACCACCGCCTTGAGCCGATCCGTCAGCGTGAACCGCATGGTGCCAAATGCGCGCTGCAGTTTCTGGTTCAGCGTGCTTTCGAGGACCAATGGGCCCCACTGCAGCTCGGGAACAAGGTTGCCGGGGTAAGGAAAGCCCGGCAGCGCGATGGCGCTGCAGGCACTGGCGCCGCAGTCCGACCCGGCGTATCCATTACCCGTGTATTCGCTCTTGGCCCAGCTCACACCGAACAGCGCCTCGTGCTGCCGTCCCAGCATCTCGAAGCGGCCGTTGACGGTGGCGGTGGCCAGGTGCGCGTCCATCGTGTCTTTGCCGCCCCACGCATAGCCGACCAGACTGGAGCCCGAGGGAAACGCGTAAAAGAGCTTGCTGTCGTTGTCGATGGCGCGGTAGTTGTAGGCCAGCTTGAGCTGCCAGTCCATACCGATCTGGTGGGCGTATTCCACGAAGGCCGTCTTGGTCGTGGTGTCCCAGCGGGTCCAGTCCTGCGTCGTGGATGCGTTGCGGCCCCATGCGTTCTGGGTGCCATCGGCATTCATGAAGGTCAGGGCGCCCCACATGTTGCCCGTGGAGTCGGACTGCTGATGGGACAGGCCCAACGTCAACAGGCCGTTGTCGCCCACCTGCCCATCCACAACGCCGTAGAGGAACGTGCGCTCGCGGTCGAAACTGCGCAGGTGCGAGCCGCCCTCCTCGCGTGCCGCCACGACCCGGCCCGCCCAGCGGCGATCGGCGGTGAGCGGCCGCGAGTAGTCCGCCTCGACGCGCGTGGTCCCCCAGGACCCATAGCTCAGACCCAATGAGCCCTGCTCCTTGTTGGTGGGACGCTTGCGCACGAAGTTGATCGTGCCCGCCGCATTGCCCACGCCGGTCAGCAGCCCGTTGGCGCCGCGGATGACTTCGATCTTTTCGTAGCCGAAGGAATCCATGGCGCCGGTGACGATGCCCCAGTCATTGGGCAGGCCGACGCCGTCGATCTGCGTGTTGGCGATGTCAAAGCCGCGCGCGGTGAACGTGGTGCGGTTGGTCTCCCACTCGTCGACGATGATGCCGGTGCTCAATCGCAGCGCTTCGTTGAGATTGCTGGTGCCGAAATCGCGCATTTGCTCGGTGGTCACGATGCTGATGGATTGCGGCGTTTCCTTGATGTCCAGATCCAGCCCGGTCGCCCCGCTGCTCACCCGGTCCTCGCGCTGCTGGACAATCGTCACCTCCTTCAGCGTAGGCTCGACGGGCGCACTCGCCTGGGCCCATGCGGCGCCCATCAGGGGCGGCTGCACGATCAACGTCATGAGTGCGATGGAGCGCACGACGGGGCGGAGGGGATGGGGGTTCATGGACGACAATTCCCTGGGTTTCAACAAATGGGAATCATTATCATCTCGATTTGTAAAAAGCACTGTCGCGCAAATGCCGCGCCTGCCGCGATGCACGCATCAGAACTTCTTTTTTTGTAGCGGCTGGCGCTCACCCACCAAGCGCTAGAGGCCCATTTCCTTCACGCATCCGCATCAACCACGGCGAACGCCGCGGCATGGGTCGCAGCGCACTCACTGGGGTTGCATGGGTGGCTCGTCGTCCTCGGGCCGCGGCGCGCCCCATTCCTCGGCCACGAAGCGCAGCAGGGGCGTGCCGTCCTCGCCGCGCAGCTCCAGCGTCCGGCCTTGCTGCCGGTAATACGCCACCGCGCCCAGGCGCTGGAAGAAGGCCGGTTCCGATCCGCCGCCCGCAAGGCACAGGCGCAGGGATGCGCTCATGCGGGACAGCCGCAGTTGCCCGCCCTCTTGCACATACTGCCCCACGAAACGGTTGCACCCTCCCGAACCGCTCACACGCCCCGCATCGCGCTGCAGCACCAGATGGGCCGCGGCCTGCCCCTCGGCTGGCGCGTCCACCGGCGCATCGTCCACCACCTCCACGAGTTTCCAGTAGGTCTGGCGCAGCGGCACGGATGCGGCCGCCGTGGCTTGCAGCGCTGGCACGCGCGCCAGGATGACGTCCACATGGCGGAAGGCCGGGTCGATCAGCACCGGGTGCACGCGGGGCGTGTCCAGCAGCAGGCGCCCCTGCTGCGTGACCGCTGCGCGCACCTCGTAGCGGCCTTGGGCGTGGACGTCTGCCTGGCGGTAGGGAATGCGCAGCATGTAGGGCAGCGGGCCGGCCGGGTCGATGCGCTGGCGGCCCAGCACCCGCGGCGGATGGCCCTCGCGCGTCACGTCCACGAGCGCTGCCTCGAACAGCGCGTCGGGCGGCACGTAAAGCCGCTCGCGCGAGATCACGGTGCCGGAGATCTGCGCATCGGGCCCCGGGGCCGTGGCGCAGCCGGCCAGCCACGCGGCGGCCAGCAGCAGCGCCGCCCGCCCGGCCGCGTGCAACCGCTGCAGTCCCGCCACCGCGCGCCCGCCCCCGGCGTGGGTCAGCTCAGCACCACGCTGGACAAGCGCCGCCGGTAGCTGGCCACCACCGGGTCCTCGGGCGGGATCTGCCCGTCGGCCACCTTGACCTTCGGGGGCTCGATGATCTCCAGCACGGCCACGTAGGCCTTGCGCGCGGCATCGTCGTTCCAGGCCTTGTCGCGCATGAGAATTTCCAGCAGCTCGTCCATGGCCTCCTGCCAGCGCTGCTGGGCCATGAGCCAGCGTGCGCGTGCAAAGCGCGTCTCGAAGTCGCGCTTGTTGGCCGCAATCTTTGCATCAAATTCGGCTCCAGCGCCCGCCCCATAAGCGCTAGAAGCTACGAAATCAAGAGCAT
This sequence comes from Diaphorobacter sp. ED-3, assembly GCF_027625375.1. NCBI lineage: Bacteria > Pseudomonadati > Pseudomonadota > Betaproteobacteria > Burkholderiales > Comamonadaceae > Diaphorobacter > Diaphorobacter sp. ED-3. The sequence continues at coordinate 3,875,467 of NZ_CP115182.1, forward strand.
CCATCCACGCCTTGAGCGCCCCCAGGCGGCGCGAGACCTCGGCCTTGGCGATGACCGGCGCGAAGGCCACCTTGGCGTCGTCTTCGCGGCCCAGCTGCAGCAGCAGCTTGACGTAGTCAAAGCGCGCGTCGTCGTTGGCCGGGTCGGTGGCGACGGCGTGCTGCAGCTTTTCCAGCGCACCCTCGGTATCGCCCTCGGCGAGCGCATCCAGGGCTTCCTCTTCCTGCTCCTCGGCCTGCAGCTCCTCGGCGCTGGGCACATGCTTGTCCAGGAAGGCGCGCAGTTGGCTCTCGGTTTGGGCGCCCATGAAGCCATCCACGGGCTGGCCATTCATCATCAGCACGCAGGTGGGAATGCTGCGGATGCCGAACATGGCGGCCAGCTGCTGCTCCTGGTCAGAGTCGATCTTGGCCAGGGTGAAGCGGCCGGCGTATTCCACCTCCAGCTTCTCCAGCACCGGGCCCAGCGTCTTGCAGGGGCCGCACCAGGGTGCCCAGAAGTCCACCAGCACGGGCACTTGCATCGAGGCGGCAACCACCTCGGTTTCAAAATTCTCTAGGGTGACGTCGATCATGTGTAGCGGTCCCGGTAGTGCGGCGCACGGCGCCGGTCAATGGTGACGGGGATTCTGCGGCAAATTTCGCGCGCCACAGGTACAAGCCCGCAGGGCCCCTTGTAGTAGCGGGTTAATACCTGCCGCGCCTGCAGGCTGCCCACAATGGTCTGTACCCCAGCCACCCACAGCAAAGGAGACCCCCATGGCAGGCAAGAAGATTCTGATGATCTGCGGCGACTACTGCGAGGACTACGAGACCATGGTGCCGTTCCAGGCGCTGCAGGCCGTGGGCCACACGGTGCATGCGGTCTGCCCGGGCAAGAAAGCGGGCGACCACATCAAGACGGCCATCCACGACTTCGAAGGCGCACAGACCTACAGCGAGAAACCCGGCCACAACTTCACCCTGAACGCCACGTTCGCGGACGTCCAGGCGCAAAGCTACGACGCGCTGGTGATCCCCGGCGGGCGCGGCCCCGAGTACCTGCGCAACGACGCCGCCGTGTGTACCGCCGTGCGCCATTTCTTCGAGGCGGGCAAGCCTGTGGCCGCCGTGTGCCACGGCGCCCAGCTCCTCGCGGGTGCCGGCGTGCTCAAGGGCCGCACCTGCTCGGCCTACCCCGCCTGCCGCGCCGAAGTGGAACTGGCCGGCGGCCGTTACGCCGACATCCCCGTGGACCAGGCGCACACCGAGGGCAACCTGGTCAGCGCGCCCGCGTGGCCCGCGCATCCCGCGTGGATCGCACAGTTCCTGGCGCTGCTGGGCACGCGCATCACGCTCTGAAGGCAAAAGGGCTGCAGCGCTCACCCATCAAGCGCGAGCAGCTATCACTTTGAAAGCACCTACCTCCTGACTTGACGGCGCCGGCGGAGGGCCGCACCATGGCCCGCCGTCCCCACGCCCGAAGGAGTTCCGCCGTGTGCCAGGTCTTCATCAGCGCCGACCCACAGCTCTACGCCTACCGCGCCCGCTCCGTGCGGCTGCACGGGGTGGCCACGAGCATCCGGCTGGAGAACCTGTTCTGGCAGGTGCTGCAGGAGATCGCCGCGCGCGACGGCTACAGCCTGGCCCAGCTGTGCACCAAGCTCTACGACGAGCTGGTGGCCGAGCACGGCGCGGTGGACAACTTCACCTCGTTCCTGCGCGTGTGCTGCACGCGCTACCTGGCGCTGCAGCTGTCCGGCGAGATTCCGCGCGACGCGCGCGTGCCCGTCCGCTCGATCACGCTGGGCGCCAGCGCCGCCCTGCTGGCGCATTGACCCCCGGGCGCACGCACAAAAAGTAAAATCGCGGGCTTCACCCCCGGCGAGCGCACCGCGCGCACCCCCACATGAACCCCATCCAGATCGGCGTGGTCATGGGCTCCAGCAGCGACTGGGAGACCATGCAGCACGCAGTTGCCATCCTCCAGCAATTCGGCATCGCGCACGAGGCGCAGGTGGTCTCCGCCCACCGCATGCCCGACGACATGTTCCGCTACGCCGAGGCCGCGGCCGGCCGGGGCCTGAAGGCCATCATCGCGGGCGCCGGCGGCGCCGCGCACCTGCCCGGCATGATCGCCGCCAAGACCACCGTGCCGGTGCTGGGCGTGCCGGTCGCCAGCCGCCACCTGCAGGGTGTGGACTCGCTGCACTCCATCGTGCAGATGCCCAAGGGCGTGCCCGTGGCCACGTTCGCCATCGGCGCGGCCGGCGCGGCCAACGCGGCGCTGTTCGCCGTGGCGCTGCTGGCCAACGAGAACCCGGCGCTGCGCGAGCAGCTGGACGCCTTCCGCGCCGAGCAGACCGCCGCCGCGCGCGCCATGACGCTGCCGCCGGTGTCCGCATGAACGAGCGCCAGACCGTGATCCTGCCCGGCGCCACGCTGGGCGTGCTGGGCGGCGGGCAGCTGGGGCGCATGTTCGTGCACGCCGCCCAGGCCATGGGCTACTTCACCGCGGTGCTGGACGAGGACGCGGCCAGCCCCGCCGGCCTGGTGAGCCACCACCACATCCGCACCGGCTACGAAGACCCGCAGGGCCTGGCCACGCTGGCCCGCGCCTGCGACGCCGTGACCACCGAGTTTGAAAACGTGCCCGCCGCCGCGCTGGACACCCTGGCGCGCAGCCTGCCGGTGTCGCCCGCCGGCAGCGCCGTGGCCATCGCCCAGGACCGCGCGCGTGAAAAGGCGCATTTCGTGCAGTGCGGCGTGCCCGTGGCGCCGCATGCCGTGATCGAAACCGCCGCGCAGCTCGCCGCCGTTCCCGCTGATCTGCTGCCGGGCATTCTGAAAACCGCCCGCATGGGCTACGACGGTAAGGGCCAGGTGCGCGTGGCCACGCCCGCCGAGTTGGCCGGCGCCTGGGAGCAACTGGGCCGCGTCCCCTGCGTGCTGGAAAAGATGCTGCCGCTGGCGCACGAGTGCTCCGTCATCGTCGCGCGCGGGCGTGACGGCACCGTGGTGCACCTGCCGGTGCAGCGCAACCTGCACCGGGACGGCATCCTGGCCGTGACCGAGGTCTACGAAGGAAATCTGCCTCCAGCGCAGACCAGTCAAGCGCTGACAGCTGCAAAATCAGTAGCAGACGGTCTGAACTACGTGGGCGTGCTGTGCGTGGAGTTCTTCGTGCTGCAGGACGGCACGTTGGTGGTCAACGAGATCGCCCCGCGCCCGCACAACAGCGGCCACTACAGCCAGAACGCGTGCGACGTCTCGCAGTTCGAGCTGCAGGTGCGCTGCATGACCGGCCTGCCGCTGGTCCAGCCGCGCCTGCACAGCCCCGCCATCATGCTCAATCTGTTGGGCGACCTGTGGTTCACGGGGGACCAGCCCGTGGCGCCGACTGCCCCCGCGTGGGATGCGGTGCTGGCCCTGCCGGGCTGCCACCTGCACCTGTACGGCAAGGTGGAGGCCAAGCGCGGCCGCAAGATGGGCCACCTGAACATCACCGGCACCACGCCCGAGGCGGTGCGCGCCACGGCGCTGCAGGCGGCGGCCCTCCTCGGCATCGCGCCGTTCTGAACGAGGCCCGCATGATTCTGGATGGACGCCTGGACGCCTCGGTGCAGGCCGCCGCGCAGGCCCTGGCGCGCGGCGAACTGCTGGGCCTGCCCACCGAGACGGTGTACGGCCTGGCGGCCGACGCCGACAACGACGCGGCCGTGGCGCAGATCTTTGCCGCCAAGGGGCGCCCCGCCAGCCACCCGCTGATCGTGCACGTGGCCGACGCCGCGGCCATCACCCGCTACGCCAAGGAAGTGCCGCTGTTCGCGCAGCAACTCATCGACGCCTTCTGGCCCGGCCCGCTCACGCTTATCCTGCCGCGCCTGCCCCACGCCGCCGTGGCCTCCACGGGCGGGCAGGACAGCGTGGGCCTGCGCTGCCCCGCGCACCCGGTGGCCCATGCGGTGCTGCAAGCCTGCCAGCGGCTGGAGCCCCCCGTGTGGGGCGTGGCCGCGCCCAGCGCCAACCATTTCGGCCGCGTGAGCCCGACCACCGCGCAGCATGTGGCCGAGGAATTCGGCGACGACCTGCTGGTGCTGGACGGCGGCGCCTGCACCGTCGGTATCGAGTCCACCATCATCGACTGCACGCGCGGCGTGCCCGTGCTGCTGCGCCCCGGCGCCATCTCGCGCGAGGACGTGCAGCGCGCCTGCGGCCAACGACCGCTATCGAAAGAAGAGCTTCCAGCACTGACCCCGCGGGCTTCAGGCACACTTTTAGCCCATTACGCCCCAACGGCGCGCGTGCGCCTGATGGACGCCAAGCAGCTGCAGGCCGGACTGGATGTGCTGGGGGCGGACGCGGCCCACATCGCCGTGTATGCACGCGCGCCGCTGCGCGCGGCGTCGTCGAAGATCCTTGTGCGGCGCATGCCCGATGACGCCGCCGCCACCGCGCAGCAGCTGTTCGCCGCGCTGCGCGGCTTCGACGAGGCCGGGGTGAAGCTGATCTGGATCGAAACGCCGCCCGATGCGCCCGCATGGGAAGGCGTGCGCGACCGCCTGCAGCGCGCCGCGGCCGCGGGCTGACGCGCCTACATCAAGCTACAAGCCTTGTCCGCACCCTCGTTACACTCTCGCCCACTTCAATCGGAGAAATACATGGCAGCAAATTGGATGCGCCGCACTTTCGTGGCCGCCGCCTGTGCATCGGCCGCGCTGCTCGCGGCCTGCGGTTCCAGCAGCACTGAATCGGCAATCTCGCCCCAGCGCTTCATCGCCTTCGGCGACGGCCTGGCCGACGTGGGCCAGAAGGGCTCCAGCTACACGATCAACGACGGCAGCATCAACAACTGGATGCTGCGCATCTCCTCCAACTACGGCGGCACCTTGAAGCCCGTGTCGGCAGGCGGCTTGAGCTACGCGCAGGGCAATGCCCGCGTGACGGCCACCCCCGACGCCGCAGGCAACGCCGCCACCCCCACGGTCACGCAGCAGATCGACCAGTTCCTGGCTGCCAACAAGTTTGCCGACACTGATCTGGTGATGCTGAGCGCCGGCGCGAGCGACATCATCGCCGGCATGGCCGCGGTGCAGGCCGGAACGCTCACCGAAGAGCAGTACGTGGCTGCCGCTGGCAAGGCAGGCCAGGAGCTGGCCGCGCAAGTGCGCCGCCTGTCGGACGCGGGCGCCATGCACATCCTGATGACCGGCACCTACGACCTGAGCCGCACACCCTGGGCCAAGGCCATCAAGAAGGAAAGCCTCATCAGCAGCGCCAGCCGCCGCTTCAATGACGACCTGCTGGTCAACATCGTGGACATGGGCAAGACCGTGCTCTACGTGGACGTGGCCTACTACGTGAACCTGTTCGAGGGATCGCCCGGCGGGTACGGCTTCACCGATAGCAGCACACCCGTGTGCACGTCGGTGGACGCGGGCCCGGGCATCGGCATCGGCGCGGGCGAGGTGAACTCCGCGCTGTGCACCACCGCCACGCTGCTGCCCAACGCCAACCCGGACCGCTTCCTGTTCGCCGACAAGGTGTACATCACTCCGGCCGCGCACCGCGAATTCGGCAACTACGCCTACGACCGCCTGCGCAACCGCTGGTAAGCAAGCACGCCCGCCCGCGGGGCACCCGCCGGCGGCCACACCGGTGCTGCGCCGGCCCAGCCACGGGGGCGCATCCGCCCCCGTTCGCTCCCCTGATCGTCAGAGCCCCCAAAAAAAGAGGCCAGCTCCGCAAGGAGCCGGCCTTTCTCAAGCCTCGGAGACGAAAACCTGGGGCACTTCGCGCACCCCGCGGCGCGCCCCCTCCCTCGGCGCCTGGGGCGCTCTCAGAACCGGTAGCCCACCCCCACCGCCACCACGCTGGGGTTCAGCCGCATGCCGATGCTCTGGCCGCTGGACAAGTGGGCCGTGGTCTTGAGGAAGCTCTTGTAGGATGGACACGGGCGAGGTGGGCGCCTTGAAGTTGTTGATGCGCCCGCCGCCTACCGCGTAGTTGGTGCAGTCGGCCTTGGCGCTGAAGCTCCCCCCCGCGGACACATAGTGCGGGCACAGCGTGCGGCCATAACTGGCGGCCACGCGCTCGGGCCAGATGGCCGTGGAGCCCGCGCCCGTAGGGGCCGTGCCCTGGACCGTGAACTTCAGCCCGAAGGTGCCGCTGTCCGCCAGGCTGTCGCCCATCACCTTGACTGCGGTGACCGCCGTGGCGGGCGTGGTGTCGGCGCCGCCGCCCCCGCAGGCCGCCAGAACGGCGGCGGAAACGGCAACGGCTACCCACTGCATGCGTGGTTTCATCAGGAATTCCTGTTATGAATAGAACGAACGTTCGTTTTTTTTCAAGGATATTACCGATGAAGCGCGACCGGCCGTCTGCGGGTAAATACCAACATCGGAGGCAACCCGTCGCGCCGCGCGGGCGGCACGACACGTCTGCCGGTGGGCCGGCCCAGGCGGTCGATGGCGGACGGCGGCTGCGCCGCCTCAGCGGTCGCTCGCGGCCCAGTCCACCAGCGCGTCCAGGGCCGGGCGTGCCGCGGAGGCATTTGGGTGGTTGACGAAGCCCACCAGCACATAGCGCCGGCCGCCCGCGGCATGCACATAGCCGGCCAGCGCCACCACGTCGCGCAGCGCACCCGTCTTGAGGTGCGCGAAGCCCGCAGCCTGGCCCTGGCGGCGGCGCAGCGTCCCGTCCACCCCGGCAATGGGCAGCGATGCCATGAATTCCGGCATCACTGGCGACGCCCAGGCATGCTGCAGCATGCGCGCAAGCGCCCGCGCGCTCACGCGCGCCTCGCGGCTCAAGCCGGCGCCGTTGTCCACCACCGGCATCTCGGCGGCGCCCAGGCGCTGGCGCCACCACTGTGCGAGCACGCTGCGCGCCTGGTCGAAGCTGCCCGCGCCGGCTTTTTGCAGCCCCAGCGTCAAAAACACCTGCTGCGTCATGACGTTGTTGCTGTACTTGTTGATGTCGCGCACCACCTCCGACAACGGCGGCGAGGTACTGCCGAATGCCGGCGCCAGCCCCGCGGGCACCTTGCCGTCGCGCACGCGGCCGGTGAGCTTGCCGCCCAGTTCGCGCCACATGCCTTCCACCGCGCGCGCCGCGTAGCCGCCCGGGTCGGCCGGTGCGATGGACCACTCGCGTTCGCCGCAGGCCGCCGGGTACACGCCTTGGAAGGCGATGCGCGCAGGGTCCGCGAAATCCGCCCGCAGCCCTGCACGCCAATCGCCGCAGGACGCGCCCTGCGCCGCCAGCGGCACGGTGGCGGGCAGTTCCACCTGGGCCAGCGGCGGCTCATAGCGCAGCCGCGCCACGCCGGCCGCCAGATCCGGCACGAAACCGATGGACACCGCCTTGTAGTTGAGCAGCAGCGCGTCGGGCGCGGCGTTGTAGGGGCGCCAGGGCTCGCCGTCGAACAGCGCCGGATCGTGCGCCGGCAGCGCGAAGGCGCTGCGGTCCAGCACGATGTCGCCCAGGATCACCTCGACCCCCGTCGCACGCAGGCGGCGCATGAGCAACCACAGGCGCTCCACCACCAGCTTGGGGTCGCCCTGCCCCTTGATGTACACGTTGCCACGCAGGCTGCCGCCCTGGGGCGCGGCGTCCAGGTACACGGGCGTTTCCCAGGTGAATGCCGGCCCCAGCAGGTCCAGCGCCGCATACGTCGTGACCAGCTTCATGACCGAGGCCGGGTTGGCGGGCGCATCGGCGCGGTGGGCCAGGCGCGGCTGGCGCCCCTCGACCTCCACCACCAAGGCGGAGAGTGCTTCGCGCGGCACCTTGGCGCGCTGCAGCGCGGCCTCGACGGAAGGGGGCAAGGCCGATGCATCGGCGGGTACAGGCTGGGCGCCCGCCCAGGGCGTCAGGAAGGCCAGGGCCAGCGCCCACCCGGCCGCACAGCGCAGGCGGCGGGCCTGCCCAAGGAAAGAAAACGACATGGCGGCGAGTTTAGGGGGCGCCATGGCCGCCCGCCCCGCCATGGCTTGGCGCGCAGCCGATAATCACGCCCTCCATGAACCTGCTTGCCTTCGACACCGGTACCGACGCGCTGTCCATCGCCGTGCAACACGGCGCGCGCGTGTGGCAGCACAGCGGCGCCGGCGGCGCCCAGGCCTCGGCCACGCTGATCCCGGCCATCCGCGACTTGCTCGCGCAGGCCGGACTGTCGTTCGACCAACTGGATGCCGTGGTGTTCGGGCGCGGCCCGGGCTCGTTCACGGGGCTGCGCACCGCGTGCGCGGTGGCCCAGGGCCTGGCCTTTGGCGCGCGCGGCGGGCAGGGCGTGCCCGTGCTGCCGGTGGACACGCTGCTCGCCGTGGCCGAAGAGGCCCGCGCGCAGCACGGCTGCACGCGGGTGGTGGCGACGCTGGACGCCCGCATGAACGAGGTCTACGCGGCACCCTTTGAGTGGCAGGCCGACGGCCGCTGGCAGGTGCCGCAGGACTTCCAGCTGCTGGCGCCCGAGGCCCTGGCCGTGCCGGATGGTTGGACGGTCGCCGGCAATGCCCGCGCCGCCTACGGCGAGCGCCTCGCGCCGCAGGCCCCGCACATGCACGCCCTGCCTACGGCGGCGGCCCTGCTGCGGCTGGCACCGGCGCTGATGGCGGCGGGCGCGGGCGTGGCGGCCGACGCAGCGCTGCCGCGCTACATCCGCGATAAAGTGGCGCAAACCACCGCCGAGCGAGAAGCCGCCCGCCAGGCCGCGCCGGCCCCCCAGACATGAGCGCCATCGTCCAGCCCCCCCACGCCTTCGAGGCCGCCTTCGAGCCGCTGACGCCCGCGCGGCTGGATGCGCTCCTGGCCATCGAGAACAGCGCCTATAGCCATCCCTGGACACGCGGCAACTTCATCGACGCCATGGCCGCCGGCTACCAGGCCCAGTTGCTCGTGGCCGATGGACAGATCCTGGGCTACTTCGTCGCCATGCGCGGCGTGGACGAGGTGCACCTGCTCAACATCACCGTGGCGCCCGCCTTCCAGCGCCAGGGCTGGGCCCATGTGATGCTGGACGCGCTGGCCGTGTGGGCGCGCGGCCAGGGCGCGCAATGGCTGTGGCTGGAGGTGCGCGCGAGCAACGAGCGCGCGCGGCGCATCTATGAAGTCCACGGCTACCGCCGTGTGGGCGAGCGCAAGCGCTACTACCCCGCCGCGGACGGCGAGCGCGAGGACGCCGTGGTGATGAGCCTGCTGCTATGAGCCTGTCCCTGGACACGCGCCAACGCGCCATGCTGCAAGAGATGGGCGTCACCGTCTGGGCGCCGCCGCCGGCACGCCCGCTGCCGCCCCCAGTGGCCGCGCCTGCGCAAGCGGAAGCGGAAGCGGAAGCGGCCATCGCATCCGCCGCCGCGCCCACGCCAGTGCTGCACGCGCAACCCATGCCAGCCGCGCCATCCGCCCTGCGCCAGCCTGCGCATGCCGCTGCCCCTGCCGCACCCGCGTCCGAGCCGCGCACGGCCGGCGCCGCGCCCACCGGCCTGCTGCTGCGCGCGCCCGTGGCGCTGTACCCGCAGGCCGACCCCCAGGCCGTTCCGCCCGAGCTGGGCGCCGGCTGGCTGGTGGTGCTGGAAAGCCCCACGCCAGCCGAGCCGCTGGCGGGCGACAGCGGCCGCCTGCTGGACAACATGCTGCGCGCCATGCGCCTGCACCGGCACCCGCGCACCTTCGTCGCCACGCTGAACCGGCACGCGCCGGGCCTGACCGCCGAGGGGTTGGAGCCCGCCGCCGGCCTGCAACAGGCGCTGCAGACGCTGCGCCCCTCCCTGGTGCTGGTGCTGGGCCTGGGCGCGGCGCGCGTGGTGCTGGGCAGCCGCGAGCCCCTGGGGCGCCTGCGCGCCACCGCGCACCACCTGCCAGACGGCACGCCCGCCGTGGTGAGCTACGACCCGGCCTACCTGCTGCGCGCACCCGATGCCAAGGCCGCCGCCTGGGCCGACCTGTGCCGGGCGCTGGCCCTGGTGCGGCGCAGCACCGCACCCTGACCCGCCGCGACCGAACGGCCCGCCCGGCACGCGCCTGGCGGGGTACGGCGCGCACCCCATACCCGACGCGGGTTTCCCCTCTGCAAGTCCCCTCCCCTGGGCTGCCTACAATACCTATGCAAATCTTTTCATAGGCAAGGCGTCCCCTGCCCTGGGCGCCGGTACCCAAGGAGACATTCATGCAAAAGGTGTTGCACATCAACGCCGACAAGTGCACCGGCTGCCTGCAGTGCGAGATGGCCTGCTCTTTCGAGAACTACGGCGTCTACGCCACCGCCAAATCGCGCATCAAGGTGTTCGACTTCCACACCACGGGCAAGAAGGTGCCCTACACCTGCACCCAGTGCGACGAGGCCTGGTGCCTGCACGCCTGCCCGGTGGAGGCGATCACGGTGGACAAGCTGAGCGGCGCCAAGATCGTGTCCGAGTCCACCTGCGTGGGCTGCAAGGTCTGCACCATCGCCTGCCCCTTCGGCACCATCAACTACGTGGCCGACACGGGCAAGGTGCAAAAGTGCGACCTGTGCCACGACCGCGCCGAGGGCCCGGCCTGCGTGGAGGCCTGCCCGACCACGGCCATCACCTACATCGACGCCAACTGGACCGGCCTGGAGCGCATGAAGCAGTGGGCCGACAAGCTGGGCAATCAAGCCAATCAGCCCGCTGGCGCTTGACCACCAAGCGCTAGCAGCTATCAATCAAGGAGCACACATCATGTCCTGGGCTGGCAAGATTCTGCGCGTCAACCTGAGCGCGGGCACCGTTACCCCCGAGCCGCTGAACATGGACTGGGCACGCCAGTACCTGGGTTCGCGCGGCCTGGGCACCAAGTACCTGGTCAGCGAGATCGACCCCCAGGTCGACCCGCTGTCGCCGGACAACAAGATCATCTGGGCCACGGGTCCGCTCACGGGCACCATGGCCTCCACGGGCGGGCGCTACACCGTCATCACCAAGGGGCCGCTCACCGGCGCCATCGCCTGCTCCAACTCGGGCGGCTACTGGGGTGCCGAGCTGAAGATGGCCGGCTGGGACATGGTCATCTTCGAGGGCAAGTCCCCCAAGCCCGTGTACCTGTACATCAACGACGACGTGGCCGAGCTGCGCGACGCCGCCGACATCTGGGGCAAGAGCGTGTGGGAGACCGAGGAGCACCTCAAGACCACGCTGCAGGACCCGCTCACGCGCATCTCCGGCATCGGCCGCGCGGGCGAGAACCAGGTACTGTTCGCCGCAGTGGTCAATGACCTGCACCGCGCCGCGGGCCGCTCGGGCGTGGGCGCGGTCATGGGCAGCAAGAACCTCAAGGCCATCGCCGTGCGCGGCACCAAGGGCGTGGGCAACATCCGCGACCCCAAGGCCTTCATGGCCGAGACCTTCGCGCGCAAGAAGATCCTGCACGACAACGCCGTCACCGGCCAGGGCCTGCCCACCTACGGCACGCAGGTGCTGATGAACGTGATCAACGAGGTGGGCGCCCTGCCCACGCGCAACCACCGCGACGTGCAGTTCGAGGGCGCCAAGGACATCTCCGCCGAGGCCATGGCCACGCCGCGCGCCAGCGACGGCAAGAAGCACCTGGTGACCAACCAGGCGTGCTTTGGCTGCACCATCGCCTGCGGGCGCATCAGCAAGATCGACGAGACGCACTTCACGGTGGTCAACAAGCCGCAGTACTGGGGCGCCAGCGGCGGCCTGGAATACGAGGCCGCCTGGGCCCTGGGTGCGGCCAACGGCGTGAACGACCTGGAATGCCTGCAGTACGTGAACCTGCTGTGCAACGAGCAGGGGATCGACCCCATCAGCTTCGGCGCCACCGTGGGCGCGGTGATGGAGCTGTACGAAATGGGCGTGCTCACCCGCGAGCAGATCGGCATCGAGGCGCCCTTCGGCTCGGCCAAGGCGCTGGCCTTTCTGGCCGAAGAAACCATCCACGGCCGCGGCTTTGGCAAGGAGGTGGGGCAGGGCTCCAAGCGCCTGTGCACCAAGTACGGCCATCCTGATTTGTCCATGTCCTCCAAGGGCCAGGAGTTCCCCGCCTACGACGGCCGCGCCATCCAGGGCATCGGCCTGGCCTACGCCACCAGCAACCGCGGCGGCTGCCACCTGCGCGGCTACACCATCGCGTCCGAGATCCTGGGCATCCCCGTCAAGACCGAGCCCACGGCCACCGAGGGCAAGCCCGAGCTGGTCAAGGCCTTCCAGGATGCGACGGCGGCGTTTGACTCGGCGGGCGTATGCGTCTTCACCACCTTCGCCTGGAGCCTGCCCGACCTCGCCCCCCAACTGCAGGCGGCATGCGACGAAGGCTTCACGGTGCCGGAGCTGGAGAAGATCGGCGAGCGCATCTGGAACATGGAGCGCGAGTTCAACAACGCCGCGGGCTTCACCAAGGCCGACGACAGCCTGCCCCGGCGCCTGCTGACCGAGGCGGCCAAGACCGGCGGCTCCAAGGGCACGGTGAGCCACCTGCCGGAGATGCTGCCCAAGTACTACGCCGTGCGCGGCTGGGACCCCGAAGGCCGGCCCACACCCGAGACGCGCGCGCGCCTGGGACTGTGAGGCCACCTGCCGCGGGCCACGGCAGGGGCCTGCCCGCGGCGCAAGGATAAAAGGCAAATCGGCATGCAGCGCTTACCTATCCTGCGTTAGAAGCTATCAATATTGTAGCAACCGAGCATCCCTATGCACCACCTGATCCTCGGGGCCGGCCCGGCCGGCGTCATCGCCGCGGAAACCCTGCGCAAGCATGCGCCGGGCGACCGCATCACCCTCGTGGGCGACGAGGCCGAGCCGCCCTACTCGCGCATGGCCATCCCCTACCTGTTGGTGGGCGACATCGACGAGCGCGGCACCTACCTGCGCAAGCGCGCCGACCACTTCGCACAGCAGCGCATCGACCGCCTGAGCGCGCGCGCCGCGGGCGTGGATGTGCAGGCCCGCACCGTCGCGCTGGAGGGTGGCGTCACGCTGGGTTTCGACCGGCTGCTCATCGCCACCGGCTCCCACCCCGTGCGCCCGCCCATCCCCGGGCTGGACCTGCCGGGCGTGCAGACCTGCTGGACGCTGGCCGATGCGCGCGCCATCGCCGCGCGCGCCCGGCCCGGCGCGCGCGTGCTGCAAATGGGCGCGGGCTTCATCGGCTGCATCATCATGGAGGCGCTGCAAAAGCGCGGCGTGCAGCTCAGCGTGGTCGAGATGGGCGACCGCATGGTCCCGCGCATGATGGGCGCGGTGGCCGGCGGCATGATCCGCGACTGGTGCGAGCGCCAGGGCGTGCAGGTGTTCACGGGCCACAAGGTCGAGCGCATCGACCGCGCACAAGGTGAAGGCAGCGGCGACGCGCTGCGCGTGCACCTGTCGGGCGGCAGGGTGCTGGATGCCGACCTCGTCATCAGCGCCACGGGCGTGCGCCCGGCCATCGGCTTTCTGGCAGGCAGTGGCGTCACCTGCCTGCAGGGCGTGTTGACCGACGAGCGCATGCAGACCAACGTGCCCGGCATCTATGCCGCGGGCGACTGCGCCGAGGCGTTCGACCCCTTCACGCGCAAGACCGTGGTCAGCGCCATCCAGCCCAACGCGGCCGAGCAGGCACGCGTGGCGGCGCTCAACATGCTGGGGCTTCCCGCGGCGCTGGCGGTGGTCACGCAGATCAACGTGCTGGACACGCTGGGGCTCATCTCCACCAGCTTCGGCAACTGGCAGGGCGTGCCCGGCGGCGAACAGGTGGCGCTGACCGACGCGGCGGCCGGCAAACACCTGAGCCTGCAGTTCGAGGGCGACCGGCTCATCGGCTGCAACTCCGTGGGCATGACGCAGCACGTAGGCGCCATGCGCGGCCTGGTGGAAGGCCAGGTGCGCCTGGGCCCCTGGAAGGAACACCTGCGCCGCGACCCCACGCGGCTGATGGAGGCCTACCTGGCCTGCGCCCAGGCGCAGGGGCACTGGAGCGGCGCGCAGGACGCGCGCCGGCGCTGAGGCCAGGGAATTTGCTATGCTAAAAGTAGCTGCCAGCGCTTACCCCACAAGTGCAAACGGCTGATTTGGCATGAAAACCGGATAGGCACATGCGCATCACTTTCAAGCTCTTTGCCTCGCTCACCGACTACCTGCCGCCCGAGGTGCGCCCAGGCAACCAGATGGCGCTGGAAGTCACCCCTACGCAGAGCATCAGCCAGATCATCGCGCCTTTCCGCCTGCCGCCGGACATGGTGCACCTGGTGCTGGTCAACGGCCGCTACATCGCCCCCGCGGCGCGCGCCACCACCACGCTGCGCGAGGGCGACGCGCTCGCCATCTGGCCGCCGATCGCCGGCGGCTGAATCGCAGCCTCCTACCCTCCCCGCACCTTTTGAGCGATTGGCCTGACCACTTCACGCGCGACATGAGCTGCGCGCCCGCCGAATGGCAGCGGCTGCTGCAGCGGGCGCTGGCGGGGCACGACTGGGCCGCACAGGGCGACGCCCAGGTACGCATCGCGCTCGCGGGGGGCGCGCTCACGCTGCAGTGGGCGCCGGGGCCTGCGCGCCAGATCGCGCTGCTGCGCCTGCCCACGCTGCACCTGCACTTCGCGTTCGTCGGCGTCCCGCCCGCCGAGCGCCAGGCTTTCATGCGGCACCTGGACCTGCACACGCACCGCGGCGGGGGGTGATGCGGTGCGGCGCTTTTCCCCCGAAAAGGCGCCAAGAACGTGTCATGCGGCGGTGCTTCCATTGGGGAGCGGATGCGATAATTCCCGCCTTGCACAACGTATGGAGACAGCTCCGTGGAAACCTACCCTAGTTGGTAGCTTTCAGCCTCCCGGCCCATTGACATGCCGAAGGGACTGAAAGCGCCCCCCGCCCCTTTTGCAGACGCCACAAGACAACCGGGAGAGTGAGCCATGCTCAACATCTTTACGCTCGCCAACGGCCGGCTCGTCCAGGAAGAAATCGAGTCCCTGGAAGAGCTGGCGCGCTTTCAGCCGATCTGGGTGGACCTGGAGTCCCCCACGCTGGAAGAAAAGCGCTGGATCAAGCAGCACTACGGCCTGTCCATCCCCGAAGATGCGATGGACGAGGACATCGAAGAGTCCGCGCGCTTTTACGAGGAAGACAACGGCGAGCTGCACATCCGCAGCGACTTTCTGGTGGATGTGGACGACGAGCCCGCCTCGGCCCGCGTGGCCTTCATCCTGAACCTGGTCAACGACACCCTCAAGAGCAAGGGCGTGCTGTTTTCCATCCACGACGAGGACATCCCCGTCTTTCGCCTGCTGCGCATGCGCGCGCGCCGCGCCCCCGGCCTGATCGACGATGCCAAGGACGTGCTGCTGAGCCTCTTCGACACCGATGCCGAGTATTCCGCCGACACGCTGGAGGGCATCTACGACGACCTGGAAGAGGTGAGCACCCAGGTGCTGGCCGGCAACGTGACCGACGCACGCGCCAGCGAGGTGCTGGCGGCCATTGCGCGTCAGGAGGACTTGAACGGCCGCATCCGCCGCAACGTGATGGACACGCGCCGCGCGGTGAGCTTCATGATGCGCAGCCGCATGCTCAGCTCCGAGCAGTTCGAGGACGCGCGCCAGATTCTGCGCGACATCGAATCGCTGGACAGCCACACGGCCTTCCTGTTCGACAAGATCAACTTCCTGATGGACGCCACGGTCGGTTTCATCAACATCAACCAGAACAAGATCATCAAGATCTTCTCCGTGGCCAGCGTGGCCCTGCTGCCACCGACGCTGATCGCCAGCGTCTACGGCATGAACTTCAAGTTCATGCCCGAGCTGGACTGGCAGTACGGCTACCCCTACGTGCTGGCACTGATGGTGGCCAGCGCGCTGGGGCCGATGCTGTACTTCCGCAAGCGGGGCTGGTTGAAATAAGTACATCCCCCTGAGCGGCTGCGCCGCTTCCCCCTTCTCTCGCATCGCTGCGCGCTGCGGGAAGGGGAACGACGCCGGTGGCCTGGCAAAGCCAGTTCCACGGCGTCTGCTGGGGTGGCCTGCTCCGCGGCCATCGGATGGATAAGGGCGCGCCAATTTCAAACAAAATCGGCCTCTGGCGCCTACGCATCAAGCGCTAGCAGCTCTTATTTTGGGAGCATTTGCACGAAGCGTTGCACGATGTGGTCGGCATAGCGGCTCGCCACGTTCTGCACGAAGTGGGCGAAGTCGACATGCGCACTGTCGTCCGCGCGGTCGGAGATGGTGCGCACCGCCGCAAACGGCAGGCCGTAGTCGCGGCAGACCTGGGCCACGGCGGCGCCTTCCATCTCCACGGCCAGCACGTCGTGGTCCGACGCCAGCAGCGCCGCGCGCAGCGCGCTGGATTCCTGCGCCGTGGAGACGAAGCGGTCGCCGCTGGCCATCAGGCCGTGGTGCACCTGCGGGGCGCGTGCAGCATTGGGAAGATCAGCAAAAAAATGGGCTCCAGCGTCCGCCAGGTAAGCGCGAGCAGCTTCCAGAAGCAGAGCATTCAGCGCCGCATCGCAGTCCATGCGCGCACGGCCGTAGCCCGGCACTTCCCAGCGCGGGAAGATGGGCGAGGCATCAAAGTCATGCTGCAGGTAGTCCTGCGCGACCACCACATCGCCCACTTGCACGCCCTTGCCCACGCCGCCGGCCACGCCGGTGAACACCATGCGCGCCACGCCGAAGCGCTCGGCCAGCGCTGCAGCCGTGGTGGCCGCCGCCACCTTGCCAATGCCCGACAGCGCCAGCACCACGGGCTGCCCATGCAGGTGGCCGCGCCAGAAGACGCGGCCCGCATGCTGCAGTTGCTCAGGTTGCTGCAGGGCGTGCATGAGGCCGCCCTGCTCTTCGGGCAGGGCGCTGAGGATGGCAGTGGTCATGAGGGTGAGGGCCGGACGTAAAAAAGCCGGGATTATCCCGGCTGTAGCGGCGAGAGCCCGCGCGGGGCCCTCGGGTTCTCGGCTTATTTCTTGTCGCGCAGCTCGCGGCGCAGGATCTTGCCGACGGGGGTCTTGGGCAGTTCGGTACGGAACTCGATCACCTTGGGCTGCTTGTAGCCCGTGAGGTTGGCGCGGCAGAAGTCCTTGACCTGCGCCTCGGTGAGCGCCGGGTCCTTCTTGACGATGACCAGCTTCACGGCCTCGCCCGTCTTCTCGTCGGGCACGCCCACCACCGCGCATTCCAGCACGCCGGGCATCAGCGCCACCACGTCCTCCACCTCGTTGGGGTAGACGTTGAAGCCGCTGACCAGCACCATGTCCTTCTTGCGGTCCACCACCTTGAAGTAGCCGCGTGCGTCCATCACGCCGATGTCGCCGGTCTTGAAGTAGCCGTCCTCGGTCATGACCTTGGCGGTCTCGTCGGGGCGCTGCCAGTAGCCGGCCATGACCTGCGGGCCCTTGATGGCGATCTCGCCCGCCTGGCCGGTGGCGGAGATGTCGTGCCCCTCGTCGTCCAGGATGCGCATGGAGGTGCTGGGCAACGGCACGCCGATGGTGCCCGAGAACTCCGTGGCGGTGACCGGGTTGCAACTGGCCGACGGGCTGGTCTCCGACAGGCCGTAGCCTTCGCAGATCGGGCAGCCGGTCTTGTCCAGCCAGAGCTTGGCCACGGCCGCCTGCACAGCCATGCCGCCGCCCACGGAAACCTTGAGGTTCTTCCAGTTGACCGTGTTGAAGTCGGGATGGTTGGCCAGGCCGTTGAACAGCGTGTTCACCGCCGGGAAGCTGTGGAACGTGTGCTTGGACAGCTCCTTGAGCACGGCCGGCAGATCGCGTGGATTAGGAATGAGGATGGTTTTTCCGCCCGTGCGCATGGACAGCATCATGTTCACCGTGAACGCGAAGATGTGGTACAGCGGCAGCGCGCACACGGCCGTGGGCTGCTCGCTCTCGGGGATCTTGCTCGTCGCGGGCTTGTTCCAGGCCTCGGACTGCAGCACGTTGGCGATCACGTTGCGGTGCAGCAGCACGGCGCCCTTGCTCACGCCCGTGGTGCCGCCGGTGTACTGCAGCAGTGCGATGTCGTCGCTCTTCAAAGACGGCTTGTTCAACTGCAGGCCCGCGCCCTTGGCCAGCGCGTCGTTGAAGCGCACTGCGCCGGGAAGCTGGTAGGCCGGCACCAGCTTCTTGACGTTGCGCACCACGTAGTTGACCAGCAGGCCCTTGGGCAGGCCCAGCCGGTCGCCCATGGCGCACAGCACCACGTGCTGCACGGGGGTGTTGGCGATGCAGGCCTGCAGCGTGGCGGCGAAGTTCTCGATGATGACGATGGCCTTGGCACCCGAGTCCTTGAGCTGGTGCTCCAGTTCGCGCGGGGTGTACAGCGGGTTCACGTTGACCACCACGAAGCCCGCGCGCAGCACGGCCGCCACGGCGATCGGGTACTGCGGCACGTTGGGCATCATGAGCGCCACGCGGTCGCCGCGCACCAGGCCCAGGCTCTGCAGGTAGGCCGCGAACTGGCGACTCAGCGCATCCGTCTCGCGGTAGCTGGTCTCCTTGCCCATGAAGCTGTAGGCCGTGCGGTCCGCATAGTCGCGGAAGGCCTGCTCCATCAGCTCCACCAGCGACGTGTACTGCGTCGGGTCGATGTCGGCAGGAACGCCCTGCGGGTAGGCGCCAAGCCATGGGCGGTCGGTCATAGATGTCTCTCCTGGAATCTTCTAGTTACG
This sequence comes from Diaphorobacter sp. ED-3, assembly GCF_027625375.1. Classification (NCBI taxonomy): domain Bacteria; kingdom Pseudomonadati; phylum Pseudomonadota; class Betaproteobacteria; order Burkholderiales; family Comamonadaceae; genus Diaphorobacter; species Diaphorobacter sp. ED-3. The sequence continues at coordinate 3,894,064 of NZ_CP115182.1, forward strand.
AATGACGGCAAAGTGCGGCGCATTGTGGATGGCCTGCAGCGTTAGCGCGTCTGGAATTACCCTAGCGTGCCGGCCCCGCCGGCATGCGCGGATGCGGCACTACTCCACGGCCTTGCCAATGTCTTCGACCACCTTCTTGGCGTCGCCGAAGACCATCATGGTCTTGTCCATGTAGAACAGTTCGTTGTCCAGGCCGGCGTAGCCCGCGGCCATGGAGCGCTTGTTGACGATCACGGTCTTGGCCTTGTAAGCCTCCAGGATCGGCATGCCGTAGATGGGGCTGCCCTTGTGCAGCGCGGCGGGGTTCACCACATCGTTGGCGCCCAGCACGATGGCCACGTCGGCCTGGCCGAACTCGCCGTTGATGTCCTCCATCTCGAACACCTGGTCGTAGGGCACCTCGGCCTCGGCCAGCAGCACGTTCATATGGCCGGGCATGCGGCCCGCCACCGGATGGATGGCGTACTTGACGGTGATGCCCTTGTCGGTGAGCTTTTGCGCCAGCTCCTTCACCGCATGCTGCGCGCGCGCCACGGCCAGGCCGTAGCCGGGGACGATGACCACGGTCTCCGCCTGGCTCAGGATGAAGGCCGCATCGTCGGCGCTGCCGCTCTTGGCCGTGCGCTGCACGCCGCCGCCCGTGGCCGCAGCTGCCGCGTCGCCGCCGAAGCCGCCCAGGATCACGTTGAAGAACGAGCGGTTCATGGCCTTGCACATGATGTAGCTCAGGATCGCGCCCGAGCTGCCTACCAGCGAGCCCGCAATGATGAGCATGCTGTTGTTCAGCGAGAAGCCGATGCCCGCCGCTGCCCAGCCCGAGTAGCTGTTGAGCATGGACACCACCACGGGCATGTCGGCGCCGCCGATGGGAATGATGATGAGCACGCCCATCACGAAGGCGAGCGCCAGCATGGCGAAGAAGGCATCCCAGCGCTCGGTGAGCATGAACACCAGCCCCAGGCCGACGGTGGCCAGGCCCAGCACCAGGTTCAGCAGGTGCTGCCCCTTGAAGACCACCGGCGCGCCCTGGAACAGGCGGAACTTGTACTTGCCCGAGAGCTTGCCGAAGGCGATCACCGAGCCACTGAAGGTGATGGCGCCGATGGCCGCGCCCAGGAACAGCTCCAGACGGTTGCCCAGGGGGATCGGCTGGCCATGCGCCACGATCTGGAAGGCCCAGGGCTCGGCCACGGCCGCCACGGCGATGAACACCGCCGCCAGGCCGATCATGCTGTGCATGAAGGCCACCAGCTCGGGCATCTTGGTCATCTCCACGCGCTGGGCCATCACCGCGCCCGCGCCGCCGCCCACCACCAGGCCGGCCAGCACGTAGGTCATGCCCACGCCCTTGTCACTGGCCAGCTCCACGATGAGCGCCGCCGTGGTCAGCACGGCGATCGCCATGCCCGCCATGCCGAACAGGTTGCCGCGGATCGACGTGGTGGGGTGCGACAGGCCTTTGAGCGCCTGGATGAAACAGACGCTGGCGACCAGGTACAGCAGCGTGACAAGGTTCATGCTCATACCAACGCTCCTTATTTCGTAGCTGCTTTCGCTTGTTCGGCGGGCGCCTTGCGCTCTTTCTTCTTGAACATCTCCAGCATGCGCCGGGTGACCAGGAAGCCGCCGAACACGTTCACCGCCGCCAGCGCCACGGCCAGCACGCCCATGGTCTTGCCCAGTGGCGTTTCGGTGAGCGCAGCGGCCAGCATGGCCCCGACGATGACGATGGCCGAGATGGCATTGGTCACCGCCATCAAGGGCGTGTGCAGCGCGGGCGTGACGTTCCAGACCACGTGGTAGCCCACGTAGATGGCCAGCACGAAGATGATCAGGTTGATCAGCGTGGGCGAAACCGACTCCATCTCGACGCTCCTTCGGAAAGGGGACCTTTACACGGCCCCAATTGACAGCTATTCGGGCAAGGCCTGGGGGAACGGGGGCACGACGAAACGGCCGTCCAGCATGGTGATGCTCTGGCGGGCCGCTTGGGCGAGCTGCTCCATCCATTCCTGCGCAGGACGGCCTGCACGCAGGAACTCCTCGTTGTTGCGCACGGTAGGCCGCAGCAACCGCCGATCGGCCAGCACATCCACGGACACATAGCCACCTTCGGGGGTGGAGTAGCGGTACGAGACGTGGGAATACGGGTTGGCTGGCACGGCCTGCTGCTGCGTCAGCCACTGGGCAAGCGCCGGACGCGCGCTGGCCAGGTAGCCGTCGGTGCCCGCGCTGCGCTTGTAGCGCAGGCAGTCGATGCGCACCGGACTGCCGCGCGCCGCGTCTTCCACCTGCACGCCCTTTTGCGGCAGGCAGGCCGCGGTCCACAGCGTGGTGTCGCGCGGGTGGTTGCTGGCATTGGTCTGCACCACCAGAACCGCCAGCGGTTCCTTGGCCCGGCCGCGCAGGGCCACTGCGCGGGTCTGCATGGGCAGATCGTGCGCGGTGTCATCGGGGCGGACGTCAAACTGCTCGGCGTTGCCGCCCAAAGGCTGCCAGGTGCCCGCGGGCAACTGCAGTTCGGCACGGCCCACCCGTACGAGGTCCGGCTGCGCTGGCGCGCATGCAACGAGCGACAGCAGGGCCGCGATGGCGGGGACAAAGGGGTTCCAACGAAGACGCAAGAAAGTCACTCCAAGGTTGCGGGCAGAACAGGGTCACGCGCGCGTGACGGCCCCCTCATGCGCCACCAAGCAGGCCGCCACGATGTCGTCATCGCGGTTGAGGTGCAGGGCGCCTTCGGGGTTGATGATGAGTTTGAGAAAGTCGAGCACGTTGCGCGCGTACAGCGCGGAGGCATCAGCCGCCACGAGCGCGGGCAGGTTGGTCTCGCCGATCAGGGTCACGCCGTGGTGCACGACGGTCTGACCCGGCTGGGTCAGCGGGCAGTTGCCGCCCTGCGCGGCCGCCAGGTCCACGATGACGGAGCCGGGTTTCATGGACTCCACCATCTCCTGCGTGACCAGCACCGGCGCGGCGCGGCCGGGGATCAGCGCCGTGGTGATGACCACGTCGGCCTGCGCGACACGCTTGGCAACCTCGGCCTTCTGGCGGTCCAGCCAGCTTTGCGGCATGGGGCGGGCGTAACCGCCCACGCCCTCGGCCGCTTCTTTCTCCTCGGCGGTTTCGTAGGGCACGTCGATGAACTTCGCGCCCAGCGACTCCACCTGCTCCTTGACGCTGGGGCGCACATCGCTGGCCTCGATCACCGCGCCCAGGCGCTTGGCCGTGGCAATCGCCTGCAGGCCCGCCACGCCCACGCCGAGGATGACCACGCGGGCCGCCTTCACGGTGCCGGCTGCGGTCATGAGCATGGGAAAGAAGCGCTGGTAGCGATCAGCGGCCATCACCACGGCCTTGTAGCCGGCGATGTTGGCCTGCGAGGAGAGTACGTCCATGCTCTGCGCGCGCGTGGTGCGCGGCGCAGCTTCCAGTGCATAGGCGGTGACGCCGGCAGCGGCCAGGCGGTGCAGACCTGCGGCGTCGAACGGATTCAGCATGCCGACCAAGGTACTGCCCTGGCGCAGCAGGCCGGCTTCGGCCTCTTGCGGCGCGCGCACCTTGAGCACCAGGTCGCAGCCCCAGGCGCCGGCCGCGTCGGTGATCTCGGCTCCCACGGCGGCAAAGCCGGCATCGGTGACGCTGGCGCAGACGCCGGCGCCTGACTGCACCCGCACCGTGTGGCCTTGGGCCACGAGTTTCTTGACGGTTTCTGGCGTGGCGGCCACCCGCGTCTCGCCTGCCAGGGTTTCGGCGGGCACACCTATCAGCATGTCATCTCCTCCTGCACGCGAGCGCCCTACGGCGTTGGTCCACGCAGCATTGCGTATTTCTACTTACCGTGAGCTTACATGAAGAATTTCACACCTTCGACGCACGCGCGACATGGCACGGAGCGGGGCCAAAGAAAAAGCCCGGCGGCCATGGGGCGCCGGGCTTGGGAAAGCGTGGGCGGCAGACGGCTCCGCCGCGCGCTTCATTGCGTCAGTTCACGACCTGCTGCAGCGCGCCGCTGGCGTATTTGGCAGCCATTTCGCTGAGGGTATAGCCCTTCACCTTCGCGCCCTGGCCCTCGCAGCCAAACTCTAGGTAGCGTTGCTTGCAGATGGCCTTGGCGGCTTCGCGCGCGGGCTTCATCCACTCGCGCATGTCGAATTTGTCCGGGTTCTCGGCCTGGAACTTGCGCACCGCCCCGGTCATGGCCAAGCGGATATCGGTGTCGATGTTGATCTTGCGCACGCCGTGCTTGATGGCTTCCTGGATCTCGGCCACGGGCACGCCGTAGGTTTCCTTCATCTTGCCGCCAAACTGGTTGATGAGGGCCAGCAGATCCTGCGGTACGCTGGACGAGCCATGCATCACCAGGTGGGTGTTGGGAATGCGCGCGTGGATTTCCTTGACGCGCTGGATCGACAGCACATCGCCCGTGGGCGGGCGGGAGAACTTGTAGGCCCCATGGCTGGTACCGATGGCGATCGCCAGGGCGTCCAGTTGCGTGGCCTTGACGAACTGCGCAGCCTCCTCGGGGTCCGTGAGCAGCTGGGCGTGGCTGAGCTTGCCAGCCGCGCCGACGCCGTCTTCCTCACCCGCCTCGCCGGTCTCCAGGCTGCCCAGGCAGCCCAGTTCGCCTTCGACGGTAGCGCCGATCTTGTGCGCCATGGCCACCACTTCCTGGGTGACGCGCACGTTGTAGTCGAAGTCTGCGGGGGTCTTGCCGTCTTCGCGCAGCGAGCCGTCCATCATCACCGAGCCGAAGCCCAGCTCCAGCGCGGCCTTGCAGATGGCGGGGCTGGTGCCGTGGTCCTGGTGCATGACCAGAGGAATGTGCGGATACGCCTCGGCAGCGGCGGCGATCAGGTGCTTGATAAAGCTCTCGCCGGCGTACTTGCGGGCGCCGGCGCTGGCTTGCAGGATCACCGGCGCGCCCACCTCGTCGGCAGCGGCCATCACGGCCTGCACCTGCTCCAGGTTGTTGACGTTGAAGGCGGGAATGCCATAGCCGTGGTCGGCGGCATGGTCGAGCAGTTCGCGCATCGAGACGAGAGGCATGGGGTGGATCCGTTCGAGGGTTGATGGATGAGCGGCGGTAACCGCTTGGTAACCCGTAATTTTAGCCGCCCTACCGCTTCCTGGACCCATGCCCCCAATACCCCCCATCGCCCCGCCTGCGTTCACGGGGTGAAAGGATGCGCTACCGCGAGTTCATCGTGCGCGGCAGATCTTGAGCATGTTCGTGCCGCCGGGCGCACCCATGGGCTCGCCGCATGTGATCACGTACAGGTCGCCCTGTTGCACGATGTTGCGCATCTTCAGGTGGCTCTCGGCCTGGTCCAGTGCAGTGTCGCGGTCGGCGCTGGTGTCCATGAGCAACGGGCGCACGTTGCGGAACATCGCCATGCGCCGCTGCGTGGCCACCTTCGGCGTCAATGCATAGATGGGAATGTGGATGCGGTGGCGGCTCATCCACAGTGCCGTGGAACCGCTGTCGGTCATCGCCACGATGGCCTTGGCACCCAGGTGGTGCGCCGTGAACAGCGCACCCATGGCGATGGACTGGTCGATGCGGCCCAGGGTCTGGCCGATGAAGTCGGAGTCGCGCTCCAGGTCTTCGGCCGCTTCCGCGGCGGCGCAGATGGCGGCCATCTCCCGCACCGTGTCCAGCGGGTACTTGCCGGCCGCCGTCTCGGCGCTGAGCATCACGGCGTCGGTGCCGTCCAGCACGGCGTTGGCCACGTCGCTCACTTCGGCGCGCGTGGGCACGGGGTTGGCGATCATGCTCTCCATCATCTGGGTCGCGGTGATCACCACCTTGTTCATGTCGCGCGCCATGCGGATCATCTTTTTCTGCAGCGCGGGCACCGCGGCGTTGCCCACCTCCACGGCCAGGTCGCCGCGCGCCACCATGATGCCGTCGGACACGCGCAGGATCTCCTCCAGCAGCGGCACGGCCTCTGCACGCTCGATCTTCGCGATCAGGCCGGGCTTGTGGCGGAACTCGGCCGCGGCAACGTTGCACAGCTGGCGCGCCATCTCCATGTCGGTGGCGTTCTTGGGGAAGCTCACGGCCACATAGTCGGCCTGGAAGCTCATGGCGGTCTTGATGTCCTCCATGTCCTTGGCCGTGAGGGCGGGCGCCGTGAGGCCTCCCCCCTGCTTGTTGATGCCCTTGTTGTTGGACAGCTCGCCGCCGATCTTCACGGTGGTGTACACCGCCTCGCCGCGCACGGCATCCACCTGCAGCACGATGAGGCCGTCGTTCAGCAGCAGCACGTCGCCGGGCTTCACGTCGCGGGGAAGTTCCTTGTAGTCCAGGCCCACGCCCTGCAGGTCGCCGGGCTCGCTGCGCGACGCGTCCAGCACGAAAGGCTGGCCCGGCTCCAGCATCACCCGTCCTTCGGCAAACTTGCCCACGCGAATCTTCGGCCCCTGCAGGTCGGCCATGATGGCGACCTCGCGCCCGGCGCGCTGGGCGGCCTCGCGCACCATGGCGGCGCGCTCCACATGGTCCTGCGCCTTGCCATGGCTGAAGTTCAGGCGCACCACGTCCACGCCCGCCGCGATCATCTGCTCCAGCAGTTGCGGGTCGCTGGAGGCGGGGCCCAGGGTGGCAACGATCTTGGTGGCGCGGCGGATCTGCATGGGGGTGTCTCTTTTCCGTGGATGTAATCGAGTTTCGATTTTTGCACAAAATCAGTTACATCACGGTTCCTGAAAACACCCGCTCAGCCGCGCATCAGCGCCTCGATATCGTCACCCTCCACGGGCACCCCGCGGGTGATCAGTTCGCAGCCGGTCTCCGTGACGATGGCGTCGTCCTCGATGCGGATGCCGATGTGGTGGAAGGCCTCGGGCACGCCCGGCGCCGGGCGCACGTACAAGCCGGGCTCGATGGTCAGCACCATGCCCGGGCGCAGGATGCGGCTGGGGCGGTTCTGGATCAGCTCGCCCGACAGCGGGTCGCGCCGCTCGCTCACCTGGCCCACTTCTGAGGGCTCGACGTAGCTGCCGCAGTCATGCACATCCATGCCCAGCCAGTGGCCGGTGCGGTGCATGTAGAACTGGAAGTACGCACGGCTCGCGATCACGTCCTGCACGCTGCCGACCTTGTTGGCGTCCAGCAGGCCCAAGTCCAGCAAGCCCTGCGCCAGCACGGCCACCGTGGCGTCGTGCGGGTCATTGAAGCGGTTGCCTGCACGCGTGGCGGCGATGGCCGCCTTTTGGCTCTCCAGCACCAGGTCGTACAGCGCGCGCTGCGGGCCGGTGAAACGGCCATCGGCCGGAAAGGTGCGCGTGATGTCCGAGGCGTAGCCGTCCAGCTCGCAGCCCGCGTCGATCAGCACCAGCTCGCCCGCGCGCACCGGCGCGGCATCGGCGCGGTAGTGCAGCACGCAGGCGTTGGCCCCCGCAGCCACGATGGAGCCATACGCCGGGCACTGCGAGCCCTCTTCGCGGAACGCGTGCAGCAGCTCCGCATCCAGGTGGTATTCGCGCACGTCCTGGCCGGCGCGCAGCATGCGGGCGCTTCTTTGCATGGCGCGCACATGGGCGCGGGCGCTGATGGCGGCGGCGCGGCGCATCAGGTCCTGCTCATGCGCGTCCTTGATCAGGCGCATCTCGTCGAGCAGCGTGCACAGATCACCCTGCTGCGCGGGGCACAGCGCGCCGTACCGCACGCGTGCGCGCACCTGGTTCAGCCAGCCTTCCACACGCGCAGCCAGTCCTGGGTGGGTGGCGAAGGGGAACCAGACGCTGCCGCGGTTTTCCAGCAGGCGCGGCAGGCGCGCGTCGATATCGGCCACGGAGTGCGCGGCGTCCACGCCCAGGGTGGCCAGGGCTGCCTCGGGCCCCAGGCGGTAGCCATCCCAGATCTCGCGTTCCAGGTCCTTGGGCTGGCAAAACAGCGTGCTGTGGCCTTCCGCGGTCAGCACCAGCCACGCGCCCGGCTCGGCAAAGCCCGTGAGGTAGTAGAAGTAGCTGTCGTGGCGGTAGAGAAACTCGCTGTCGCGGTTGCGCTGCTGCAGCGGGGCGGTGGGCACGATGGCGATGCCGCCCGCGCCCAACTGGGCGGCAAGGCGGGCGCGACGCTGCGCGTAGAGGGAGCTGGGCGTGGTCATGCTGCCATTGTGGGCCCAACGGCCGGCGCGCGCGGCGGCGCCCAGGCGCCGTGGCAGACTCGCCGCATGTCCTTCCTGCTGACCACCCTCATCCCCCTGCTGGGCCTGGTGCTGACCGTGGCCCTGCTTTTCTACGCGTTCTATGCGCGGTATATCGATGTTCCCAACAAGCCGCGGCTGGACCGGCGCGTGCTGGTCGCCCTGTGCGCCCTGGCCGTGGTGTGCGATGCCTGGCTGGGCCTGCGCCTGTACCTGTCGGGACGCGCGCAGCAGACGCGCCAGGACAGCGCCGTGCATCGCACCCACCGCGAACGCTTCGTGCTGCCGCACGACGTGCAGTACGGCGAACTGGTGATTCCCGCGGGCAGCCTGATCAACCGGCTGGACCCCTTCGACAACGGCGCGCCGGTGCAGCCCGTGTCCCTGCGCGGCCTGGAGGCGGTGCGCTTTTCGCAGCCCGTGCTCGTGGCCGGCGTATGGGCCCAGGCGATGCAGGTGCTGCCGATGCGCGTAGAACTGGCCCAGGACCAGCGTATTGGCCCGCTGTACCGCTACAACACCGACACCAAGGACTGGGAGCTGAACAAGGTGGTACCCGCGCTGCTGTGCCGCCAGGGCCAGATCGCCCTGTTCCAGGTGCCGCACATCCCCTACGACGTGCAGGCCGAGGTGGGCAAGCCCGCACCCGACGGGCCGCAGGCCCGCTTCCTGCCCAGCCAGTGGCAGTTCCGCAACTGCGAGAACGGCCCGGCCATCGATGTGCAGCCCGCCCATCCCGCATCGGCCGCCGCGCTGGCGCCCGCGCCCGAGTTGCTGCCTCCGCCGCCGCCCGCCGAGCCGGCATCAGACCCCTCCGATCCCGCGTCGGGCGCCGCCTCGGCCCCCGCATCCGCGCCAGGCGCCTGAGCCGATAGCCGACGGACGCTGCCTCAGCCGGCGTTCAGCTCAGCGAGCCGCTCGGGCGTACCCACATCGGTCCAGCGCCCGGTATGGAGCGTCGCCGTCACCCGCCCCGCATCCATGGCGCGGCGCAGCAGCGGCGCCAGGGGCGCGGCCACACCCTCGGGGTTGCCGGGTGCGATGTCGCACCAGGGCGCGGTGAACAGCTCGGCGCGCAGCAGGGCGATGGTGCTGTAGGTGTAGCGCGGCCGCGGGTCCTGCGCCGGCAGATTCAGCGCCAACCCCTCGGGCGACAGGCCAAAGTCGCCGCGCGGGTGGTGCGGCGGGTTGGGCACGAGCCACAGATGGGCCAGGGCATCGCCGGCCACGAACCGCTGCACGGCCTGCGCCTCGAAGGTGAAGTCGGGCGCGAACACATCGCCCGCCGCCAGCCAGAACACCGGCCCCAGCTGCGGCAGCGCGCGTGCGATACCGCCGGCCGTCTCCAGCGCGCGACCGAAATCCCGGCCTTCATGGGAGTATGAAATTGATAGCTGCTCGCGATTGTCCTGCTTGCCTTCGACGGCAAAAACATCTGAAAACCGGTGGCCAATCCGCTCGCCCAGCCACGCGGTGTTGATCACGGCGCGCTCGACACCCGCTTCGACCAACGCACGCAGGTGCCACTCCAGCAGCGGCCGACCGCGCACTTCGAGCAATGGCTTGGGGCAGGCGTCGGTCAGCGGGCGCATGCGCTCGCCGCGGCCGGCGGCGAGCAGCAGGGCCGGCACTTGCGCCCAGCCGTGCGCCGGGCCGGGGGCCGTCGTGATGGAGGAATCTGCGAAGCAGGAAGGCACCGTGGGCATGGCTGCGCACTGTAGTGCATGCGCCCCGCGCAACCGTGCAACAGGCCAGCCAGCCGCCCCGCCAACCAGCCCATCAGCCTCCGCGCCGCCCAGGCTGCGGGGCCCCCGGTAAAATCCCGGGTTTCTTCACAAGAACACCGCCCCCTCTGCGGAGCCACCCCTCATGGCCAACTCTCAACAAATGGCGAATGCGATCCGCGCACTCGCAATGGATGCCGTTCAACAAGCCAACTCCGGCCACCCCGGCGCCCCCATGGGCATGGCCGACATGGCCGTGGCGTTGTGGGGCCGGCACCTGAAGCACAACCCCACCAACCCCCAGTGGATGGACCGCGACCGTTTCGTGCTGTCCAACGGCCACGCGTCGATGCTGCTGTACTCGCTGCTGCACCTCACGGGCTACGACCTGCCCCTGCAGGAGCTGAAGAACTTCCGCCAGCTGCACAGCAAGACCCCCGGCCACCCCGAGCACGGCATCACCCCCGGCGTGGAGACCACCACCGGCCCGCTGGGCCAGGGCGTGACCAACGCCGTGGGCTTTGCGCTGGCCGAGAAGCTGCTGGCCGCCGAGTTCAACCGCGAAGGCCACGCCGTGGTGGACCACCACACCTACGTGTTCCTGGGCGACGGCTGCCTGATGGAAGGCATCAGCCATGAGGCCGTGGCTCTCGCCGGCGCGTGGAAGCTCAACAAGCTCATCGCGCTGTACGACGACAACGGCATCAGCATCGACGGCCAGGTGGCGCCCTGGTTCATCGACAACACCCCGCAGCGCTTCATGGCCTGCGGCTGGAACGTGATCGACGCCGTGGACGGGCATGACGTGGAAGCTGTGGCCGCCGCCATCGGCCAAGCCAAGGCCAGCGCCGACAAGCCCACGCTGATCGTCTGCAAGACCGTCATCGGCAAGGGCAGCCCCAACCGCGCCAACACGGCCAAGGCCCATGGCGAGCCCCTGGGCGCCGAGGAAATCAACCTCACGCGCGCTGCCCTGGGCTGGTCGCACGAGCCCTTCGCGATCCCCGAGTCGGTGTACGCCGACTGGGATGCCAAGGCGGCCGGCCAGGCCGCCGAAGCCGAGTGGACGCTGCGCTTTGCCGCCTACGAGGCCGCCTACCCCGAGCTGGCATTCGAGCTGTCCCGCCGCATGGCTGGCGACCTGCCCAAGCACTTCGCCCAGGTGGCGGTGGACACCGTGGTGGCCGCGCACACCAAGGCCGAGACCGTGGCCAGCCGCAAGGCCAGCCAGATCGCACTGGAAGCCTTCACCGCCGCACTGCCCGAACTGCTGGGCGGCAGCGCCGACCTGACCGGCTCCAACCTCACCAACACCAAGAGCACGCCCGCGCTGCGCATCGAGCCCAACGGCGCCGTGGCCAAGACCGAGGCCGGCCAGGTGGGCCGCCACATCAACTACGGCGTGCGCGAGTTCGGCATGGCGGCCATCATGAACGGCCTGGCGCTGCACGGCGGTTTCATCCCCTACGGCGGCACCTTCCTCACGTTCAGCGACTACAGCCGCAACGCCATCCGCATGGCCGCGCTGATGAAGCAGCGCGTGATCCACGTGTTCACGCACGACTCCATCGGCCTGGGCGAGGACGGCCCCACGCACCAGTCGATCGAGCACGCCGCCAGCCTGCGCCTGATCCCCGGCCTGGACGTGTGGCGCCCCGCCGACACGGCCGAGACCGCCGTGGCCTGGAGCGTGGCCCTGTCCAACCGCGACAAGCCCACCGCGCTGCTGCTGTCCCGCCAGAACCTGCCCTACGCGCCCAAGAGCGACCTGGGCGACATCTCGCGCGGCGCCTACATCCTCTCCGAGCCCGCCGCCGTGGGTCTGAAGAAGAAGGCCCAGGCCGTGATCATCGCCACCGGCTCCGAGGTGCAGCTGGCCCTGGCCGCGCAGCAACTGCTGGCCGCCAAGAAGATCGCCGTGCGCGTGGTTTCCATGCCCAGCACCACCACCTTCGATCGCGAGGACACCAAGTACAAGCAACTGGTGCTGCCCGCCGGCATCCCGCGCATCGCCGTCGAGATGGGCGTGTCCGACTTCTGGTGGAAGTACGGCTGCGCCGCGGTGGTCGGCATCGACACCTATGGCGAGTCGGCCCCGGCCGGCGTGCTGTTCAAGCACTTCGGCTTCACGGCCGAGAACGTCGCTGACACGGTGCTGGCCGCGCTGCAGCGCGCGCGCTGATCCCTCCCGGTTCTCGTTTTTTTGCAATCCTTCCATCCCTAGAGGCTCACACCATGACGATCAAGATTGGCATCAACGGCTTCGGCCGCATCGGCCGCAACGTACTGCGCTCGGCCGTGCAGAACTTCTCCGACATCGAAGTCGTTGGCATCAACGACCTGCTGGAGCCCGAGTACCTCGCGTACATGCTGCGCTATGACAGCGTGCATGGCCGCTTCAAGGGCGAGGTTTCGGTCGAGGGCAACACGCTGATCGTCAACGGCAAGAAGATCCGCCTGACGCAGGAGCGCGACCCCGCCAACCTGAAGTGGAACGAAGTCGGCGCCGACATCGTGATCGAGTCCACCGGCCTGTTCCTGGACAAGGCCAGCGCCGAGAAGCACATCGCTGCCGGCGCCAAGAAGGTGCTGATGTCGGCCCCGTCCAAGGACGACACGCCCATGTTCGTGTTCGGCGTGAACCACGCCACCTACGCCGGCCAGGCCATCATCTCCAACGCGTCCTGCACCACCAACTGCCTGGCCCCCGTGGCCAAGGTGCTGCATGACAAGTGGGGCATCAAGCGCGGCCTGATGACCACCGTGCACGCCGCCACCGCCACGCAAAAGACCGTGGACGGCCCGAGCAACAAGGACTGGCGCGGCGGCCGCGGCATTCTGGAAAACATCATCCCCAGCAGCACCGGCGCCGCCAAGGCCGTGGGCGTGGTGATCCCCGAGCTGAACAAGAAGCTGACCGGCATGTCCTTCCGCGTGCCCACTTCCGACGTGTCGGTGGTGGACCTGACGGTGGAGCTGGAGAAGGAAGCCAGCTACGACGAGATCAAGGCCGAGATGAAGGCCCAGTCGCAGGGTGCACTCAAGGGCGTGCTGGGCTACACCGAGGACAAGGTGGTGGCCACCGACTTCGTGGGCGAGACCTGCACCTCGGTGTTCGACGCCGACGCCGGCATCGCCCTGGACAAGACCTTCGTGAAGGTCGTGGCCTGGTACGACAACGAGTGGGGCTACTCCAACAAGTGCCTGGAGATGGTGCGCGTGATGGCCGGCAAGTAAGCCGCAGCCTCCGCCGCTCACAGAGAACGCGCCTTCGGGCGCGTTTTTTATGTCAAATACGCCTCCAGCGCTTATCCATCAAGCGCAGGTAGCTATTTATTCAATAGCAAAGCACGTCCACGGCCAGCGCCTCATACTTGCGGCATGACCACCTCTCCCGCCCTCCCCACCGCCGCCGACGTGCTGCGCTTTTGGTTCGACGAGGCCACGCCGCAGCAATGGTTCGCCAAGGACGCCGCGTTCGACGCCGCCATCCGCACCCGCTTCGCCGCGCTGCATGCGCAGGCCGCGCAGGGGGAGTTGTGGCACTGGCGCGGCGATGCCCAGGGCCGCCTGGCGGAAATCCTGGTGCTCGACCAGTTCTCGCGCAACCTGCACCGCGACACCCCCGCCGCCTTCTCGCAGGACGGCATGGCCCTGGTGCTGGCGCAGGAGGCCTTGGCACAGGGTCTGGACGCGCGGCTGGAGCCCGCGCAGCGCGCCTTCCTGTACATGCCCTACATGCACAGCGAGTCGCCGCGCGTGCAGGAAGAATCGGTGCGCCTGTTCACCGCGCTGGGCAACCCGGGCAGCCTGCACTTCGCGCATGCGCACCGGGACATCATTGCGCGCTTTGGCCGCTATCCGCACCGCAACGCCGCTCTGGGCCGCGCCAGCACGGCCGAGGAGCTCGCCTTCCTGCAGCAGCCGGGCAGCAGCTTCTGAAGGCAAAAGGCCGCAGGAGCCCACGCTCCTGCGGCCTTTTTCATGGTGCAGCGCCCTACTGTCGGGCGCTGGCAGCTATTGCATCAATAGCGCCCGCTCACTCCGCCGTGCGGATGGTGTCGCGGCCGTTGCGGTCCTTGGCACGCTCGATGTCGTCGCCCAGCGCGCGCACCAGCTTCTCCACGGCCGCCGTGAAAGCATCGGCCACCTTGGCCGCCTCGGCACGCGCAGCCACAGGCTGGCGGCCAGCGGGGCGCACCTCGATCACGCAGCGCTTGTCGGCCGCGCCGGACTTGCCGCCGTCCACATCGGACAGGAACACCTCCACGCGCGTCACGTGCTCGCGAAAGCGCGCCAGCTTGGCGGTGGCTTCTTCCTGCACCCAGCGGGCCAGCGATTCGCCGCCCTGGATGTGGTCGTCGGTATGCACCTGGATCTGCATGTTTTCTCCTTCGTGAAGTGGATGGGTCGATGGGGCGGACGGTAGCGCCCCTGTCTTTATCATGCCCCAGTAGGCGCCTGCATGCTTGATTCGTATCAAGCAAAACGCACAGCCGCGCTCTGCGGCTCGTTCCTACAGCGTGCGGGCAAGCGCGGTGTTACAACTGAGTCGATGACTGTCCTGCCGCCCTGGCTACAGCCCGACCGCATGCCGTCGGTGACGCCCTCCCAGCCGCGCCTGAAGATCGGCCTGTCCGCGTGCTTTTCGCATGCGGACCCGGGCCGGCCGCTGTTCACCAACAAGACCCTGCAGTACGTGGAGCAGTCCATCGCGCACTGGATCATGTCGGCCGGGGCGCTAGTAGTGATGGTGCCCTGCCCCACGGGCGAGACCGCGCGCGGCGACGTCACGCTCAAGCACTACGCCGAGTGGCTCGACGGCGTGGTGATGCACGGCGGGGCGGACGTCTGGCCCGGCAGCTACGGCGAGGTGCCGCTCAAGGACGCATGGCTGGGCGACCGCGTGCGCGACCTGTACGACCTGGCGGTCGTGGAGGCCTTCGAGCAGGCCGGCAAGCCCATCTTCGGCGTGTGCCGCGGGCTGCAACTCATCAACGTGGCTTTTGGCGGCACGCTGTACCAGGACATCGAGACCCAGCACCCCGGCGCGCTGCAGCACCGCAACCCGAGCACCTACGACCAGCACTTCCACGAGGTGGACATCGTGCCCGGCACGCGGCTGGCGCGGCTGTATCCGGAGCAGCCGCGCGTCACCGTGAACAGCATCCACCACCAGGGCATCAAGAACCTGGCGCCCGGCTTCGACATCGAGGCCTGGAGCTACCCCGACGGCGTGCCCGAGGCGATACGCCGCAACCCGAGCCACGGGCGCGGCTACATCGCGGCGACGCAGTGGCACCCGGAATTCCGCGCCAGCGCGGCCGTCACGCTGGACGACTCGCCGCTGCTGCACGACTTCCTGGCCGCCTGCAGCCGGGCGCGCGTGCTGCCCCGACCCGGCCACAGCCCGCTGCAGATCCGCGACCGCGCGGAGCGCCTGCTGCGCCGCGCATTGCTGCGCAGGCGTTAACCAAAATGGTCGCTGGCGCTTGATAGGCAAGCGCTGACAGCTATCAATAACGCAGCATCAATGGTGGTGCCCGTGCCCGCCATGCACATGGCGGTGGGCGATCTCCTCGGCCGTGGCGGCGCGCACCTCGGTCACCTTGCAGGCAAAACGCAGCGCCTTGCCGGCCAGCGGGTGGTTGCCGTCCAGGTGCACCACGGGGCCCTTGATCTTGACCACGTGGAACATCTGCGGCTGGCCGTCGGCGCCGGGCCCCTGCAACTGGCCGCCCACCTTCACGCCGGGGGGGAACTCGCTCTTGGGGATGGTGCGCACCAGGCTCTCGTCGCGCGCGCCGAATGCGTCCTCCACCGCCAGTTCCAGCGTGACGGCATGGCCCGGGGCCTGGCCTTCCAGCGCGGCCTCGACCTTGGGGAAGATGTTCTCGTAGCCGCCGTGCAGGTAGGCCACATTGCCGGCATCGAGCGGCTTGCCCGTGGCGGGATCGGTGACGCGGTAGCTGAGCGTGACGGCGGTGTCTTGGGTAATGTTCATGGCTTGGTTTCCGTGGAGGGCGGCGGCGCGGGCAGGCGCCGCCACAAGGCCGCCATTGTCCCGCACACGCCAAGGCCGCGCGGGCGGCCGGGCCGGCCGCTGCGCAGGCGTTCAGGCCTGCGGCACCTCGTCCTGCGCGCTGCCCGGGTGGCGCGCAAAGCGCCGGGGGGCGCTGCCGTGCACCGGGTCGCTCGCATCCCAGGGCCAGCCGCCGAACTGCGTGCGGCGAAAGTCCTGCATGGCCTGCATGATTTCCTGCTGGGTGTTCATCACGAACGGGCCGTACTGCACCACCGGCTCGCCGATGGGACGGCCCTGCAGCAGCAGGCATTCCACGGTGTCGCCGCCGGTGTTGACCAGCTCCAGCGCCCGATCGGCCGCCACCTCCAGCGCCGCGTGGCCGCCCTGGGGCTCGCCGGCGATCGAGAGCCCTTCGCCCACGAACCAGTACAGCATGCGGCGCGTGCCCTGTCCGCGGGCCGCCGGCAGCGTCCAATGCGCGCCGGGCTCCATGCGCAGCGTCCAGATGGCGACGTCGGCGTCCGCCTGCGCGGCCCAGGACTCGGGGGGCGGCGGCAGCGGCGCGCCGGCGCCGTCCAGCGCGCCGGCGACCACGGTGACCGTGGTGCGCAGGCCGGCCGCGTCGGCATGCTCCAGGCGCGGGATGCGTTCGTTCCACAGCATGGTGAAGTGCGGCCGCACCATCTTGTGGCGCGCGGGCAGGTTCAGCCAGATTTGGAACAGCTCCAGCGGATTGGGCGCGTCGGTGTTCAGCAGCGGGAACATCTCCGAGTGCATGATGCCCGCGCCGGCGGTGACCCACTGCACGTCGCCGCCACCGAAGCGCGCGGCCGCGCCCAGCGAGTCGGCATGGTCGATCAGGCCCTTGCGCACCAGCGTGACGGTCTCGAAGCCCCGGTGCGGGTGGCCGGGAAAGCCGGGCACGTGCTCGCCGTGGTACATCGAAAAGCCGTCCTTGCGGCTGAAGTCGCTGCCCATCTGGCGCCCCTCCAGCGCCACCGCCTGCACGCCCATGGCGCCGTTGCCGGCGGGATAGGCGTCGTCATGGTGGGCGCAGAACAGGAACGGATCGAGCGTGGGCCACAGCGGCCCCAGGGGCTGGGATTGCAGGACGGGACTGGCGCGGGTGTTCATGGGGTTCCTTTCCAAGGCCGGCGCGGCGACACGGCGCAGGCACTGTGCATCATGTGGGGACGGAAGGCCATTTGCCCAGCGGGCGCCGGCGCGACACTGCGGCCCATGCGTGGAACGATGGCAGCCCAATCTTCGAGCAAAAACCGTCGCAAAGGCAGTCGGGCTGAGCGCTGGCAGCTACCTTTTCATGAGCAACCTGGCGCCCTGTGCGCGGGCCCCAGCTCCCGCAGCGAAGGCCCGCCCGCGTCACCTGCCCCGCGCCTTCAGCCCGGCGCGGAGTCCGCCAGCACCATCCACGACACGCCAAAGCGGTCGTTGACCATGCCGAACGCGGGCGAAAAGAAGGTCTTGGCCATCGGCGCCACCACCGTGCCGCCGTCGGCCAGCGCGTCGAACCTGCTGCGCGCCTCCACCTCGCTGGCCACCGAGAGCGTGAGCGAGATGCCGTTGAACACCGGGTGGCCGCCCGCCATGCCGTCCGAGGCCATGAGGGTCGTCTCCCCCACGCGCAGTTCCGCATGCATGACCTTGTCGCCGGGCACGGCGGCCGACACGGAGCATTCGCCCGCGGGCGGCTCGGGGCTGTCCCGAAAGCGCATCAGCAACTGCGTCTGCGCGCCCAGCGCCTGGGCGTAGAACGCCAGCGCCTCTTCGCAGCGGCCATCGAACATCAGATAGGGTTGGACTTGCATCGCGTTCTCCGCACAAAGGGCCGTGGGGTTGAAAGGCACCGCCTACGCCGCCGCGCCGATGGCGGGCCGGGCCTGTCCGCGCGGGTCCAGCGCCACCTGGATCTGCGGCGCCCCGCGCACGTCGGGGCGGGCGCGGTCGCCCAGGTCCTGCAGCGCGGTGAACTGCCCGTCCAGGTACAGGAAGGTGATGCTGGCGGCAATGTGGGCCAGCGCTTGCCGCGCATCGTCAAAGCCTTCGGCCTCCACGCGCCCGTCGCCATCCAGCTGGTAGGCCCAGCCCTGCGCCTGCGGTGCGAGGGCACCCAGGTCGATGAGCTTGTCGCGCACATTGCTGGCGTACACGCGCCCGCCCGATGCGTACAGCGTGAAGGTGTGGGCGGGGTGGCTTTCGGCCGGCGGCGGCGCGGCGTCGGTGGCGTCGGTGGCGTCGGTGGCGTCGGTGTGGGAGGGGCGAGAGGTCATGGCGGCGTCCTGGCGGTGGCAGGTGGGATGCCGCGCCACACATGATGCGGCCCCGGCAGCGCCATCGTAGGCAGCCGGCCGCGCGCGGGCTGTAGGAAAACGCCGGGCGCTGCTGCTTTGCATAAAAAAGGCCTACAGCCACCGCCCATCAAGCGCTGACAGCTATGCAAATAGGAGCATCAGCGCCGTCCGCGTCCCCACCACCAGCCCACCGCCAGGCCGACCACACCGAGCACCGCCACCACCGTGGCCGATCCCGCCATGCGCTGGCGGTTGCCGCCGTCGATGGAGGTCTGGTGCGAGGGGGCAAATAGATTGCCTTGGGTGAGCGGCGCGGGCGCTGCCCGGCGCAGCCCCAGGTCGCTGAACCAGCGCATGGCGCGGGCCGTGCCCTGCGGCGCCAGCGCATGCGCCACACGCCCGGGCATCGCGCCCAGGCCCAGCCAGGTGACGGCGCGCGGGTGGGCCGCATCGGCCAGGTCCACGATGGCCTGGGCCACCGCGCGCGGGTCCACCATGGGCAGCGGCGGGCGGATGCGCCGGCCCGTGTAGTTGGCGCCATGCGACAGGCCCGGCGAATCGACGAACGTGGGCGCCACGTCGCACACATGCACCTGGGGCAGGTCGACCACCTCGGCGCGCAGGCTTTCGGACAGGCCGCGCAGGCCGAACTTGCTGGCCGTGTAGGCGGCCGCGTAGGGCGCAGGCACCCAGCCGCCCAGCGAGATCAGGTTCACCAGCAGGCCGTGGCCCTGCGCGCGAAAGCGCGTAAGCGCCGCGTGCGCGCCGTGCACGTGGCCCAGCAGGTTGGACTCGATCACGCGGCGATGCGCGGCCAGCGGCACATCGTCAAAGCGCCCCACGGCTCCCACGCCCACGCCGTTGATCCACACATCGATGCGCCCGAAGTGGCGCACCGCCTTGTCGGCCAGGGCCTGCACCGCGTCGGCGTCGGTCACGTCGGTGGGAATGCCCAGCGCCTGCCCACCCTCGGCGCGGCAGGCCAGCGCCACAGGGGCCAGCGTGTCAGGGTTGCGCGCGGCCAGCACCAGGCGCGCGCCGCGGCGCGCAAACGCCAGCGCCGTGGCGTGGCCGATACCGCTGGAGGCGCCGGTGATCACCACCACCGGATTGGGCGAGGACGCAAAGACGCTGGACGGGCTGGCGGGCAAAGCTGTGGTCATGGTGCGGCGGGCCGCGCAGACGCTGCGCGGCGCAACGAAGGGCAAAACCCTATTTGTAACCGCGCTGGCGGCGCAACGGCGTAGGACAGCCGCCCTCACGCTGCGCATTTGCATCCAAACAGCCCGCAGCGCTTGCGTATCCAGCGCGAAGCGCTATGGGTAGCGCAGCATTCACGACAGCGGCTTGGTGCCGAAGCGCACCAGCAGCCCGCGCGGGGTGACGGTGATGCTCTCGGGCTGCAGGCCCATGCCGTCGGCCAGCGCCAGGTCTTTGTCGCGCAGCTGGTGCAGCACCACCTCGCGCAGCGACTGGTCGGCCAACTGCTGGCCGTAGCGCTGCAGCATGCCGGCGGCAGAGGGCTGCACACCGTCCAGGCGCAGCGCGTTCACATGCAGGTCGTGCGCGCGGATGGTGCGGTCGGTGGGTTCGTAGCGCAGGCCGAAGTCCACATCGAACGCGCCCGTGTATCGCCGCGCCTGCAGCAGCGCGCCGCTGGCCGCCACGTCCAGCACGGCGTTGAGGCGGTTGCGCTCGGGCAGCAGCGTGAGTTGCGGCGTCTGCAACTGCAGGTCCAGCAGCCCGCCCAGCGGGTAGCTGCGCGGGAAACGCTCGGCCAGTGCCTGCTGCAGCTGCTGGGTGCTGATGGTGTAGCTGGGCTGCGCGCTGGCACAGCCGGCGGCCAGTGCCAGGGCGGCGGTCAGTACGTGCGAGAGGGCGAGTCGGCGGTGCATGGCGTTGTCAGCGAAAGACTTGGCATTGTGCGCAGCGCCGCGGCCCGCGGTGCAACCAACTGCGTCAACCGGTGTGCTGCGGGCCGGCCAGCGCGCGCAGTTGCTGGTGCGCAGCGCTGTCCAGGTCCACGGGGCGCTGGTGCTTGGCCAGCAGGTAGCGCTCGCTGAACACGTCCAGCCAGGCCAGCAGCAACGCGGCCGCGTGGGTGTCGCCCGCCTGCGCCAGGCACAGCGCCGCCACCTCGGCGGTGCAGAAATGGTCGCTGCGCTTGGAGCGGCGCAGGCGGTAGCGCGAGGCCTCGTCGCTGTGCAGGCTCAGCACCGGGAAGCGGTCCAGATAGGGGCTTTTGCGGAACATCTTGCGCGCCTCGGGCCAGGTGGCGTCCAGCAGCACGAACAGCGGGCGCGGGCCCTGCGGCGCAGCGGCGGGCACAGCCGCGTCGGCCTGCGGCGCCACGGCCTGCACCACGCGCGCGGCCTGCGCGAACTCACCCGGGAACACCACGTAGGGCTGCCACTGCGGGTCGGCCAGCAGCGCCAGCAGGGCGGGATCGACCTCGGTGCGCGCCCAGCCAAACGCGTGGGTGTCGGGCACCAGGTCGGCGATCAGCCAGCCCGTGTTGCTGGGCTTGAGCGGCTCGGTGTCCGCCATCAGCAGGCACATACCCGCGCGCACCGCGGGCTGCGGGCGCAGCGCGCACTGGCAGTGGCTCAGGGGCAGGCGGCAGCCCTCGCAACGCTCGCGGCGCGAGCCGCCGCGCGCCAGGAACGGCTTGGCGCTGCGGGCCAGGCGCGCGGCGCGCAGCAAGGAAACGGCATGGGGCATGGAAGGGCGGCGTGCGCCGCAACGGGCGCGCACAAGGGTCGGCAAGCCGGCGATTGTGGGGCATGCGCGCGGCGCGGCCGCCGCTTTCATCAGGGTAAGCCCTCGCATCGCGGCGCAACTGTTTTAGCCATTGAAATTTAAAACACGGTCTTTGACCAACTACCGCACCCACGCCTAAATTTCATGACAGATCACGTTTCATCCAAAGAAACACACGCCATGCCCCCCACCCCCTCCAGCGCACGCCCCAAGGCCGTGGTGAACCACCTGCCCGGTGGCAGCACGTCCACCGTGGAGCGCGCCATGCGCGTGCTGCGGGTGATGTCCGAGGGCGGCAACGCGCGCCTGACCGACATTGCCGCCGCGGCCGAACTGGACAAGGCCACCACACTGCGCCTGCTGGAGGTGATGGTGCGCGACGGCTTCGTCGCGCGCGATGCGCAGAGCAAGCAGTTCTCGCTGGGGCCCGAACTCATGGTGCTGGGCGCGGCCGCGCTGCGGCGCTTTGACCCGCGGCCGCTGGCACGCCCCAGCCTGCTGCGGCTGGTGGGCCAGTTCGAGGACAGCGTGGTGCTGTCCATCCCCAGCGGCGTGGAGTCGCTGTGCATCGACGTGGAGGAAGGCACCTACCCCATCCGCGCCAACTACCTGCGCGTGGGCAGCCGCCGCCCGCTGGGCGCCGGGGCCGGCAGCCTGGCACTGCTGGCCTGGATGCCCGAGGCCGAGCGCGAGGCGGCGCTGGAAATCCTCGCCAGCCAGATGAGCCGCTACCCGCGCATCACGCCCGCGCTGCTGCGCGAGCGCATCGCCGACGCGCGCGAACGCGGCCACGTGGTGCTGCTGGACGTGGTCGTCGAGCGCATGGGCGGCATCGCCGTGCCCGTACTCGACCCCGAGGGACGCCCCGTGGCGGCCCTGAGCATTGCCGCGCTGAACGACCGCATCCTCGCGCGGGAAGCCGCCATGGCCCAGGCGCTGATGCGCGAATCCACCGTATGCCAGGTGCGCTGGTCCGAGGCCGTGCGCACCAGCCGCCGCCAGGCCGGCGCAGCCTCCCCCTCAAGAACCCTCCCGGAGACCCTGCGATGACCCCACCCTCCCCCGCCTACCTGCGCGGCGCGGGCAGCACACCCTTTGGCCGCCACGAAGGGCGCGGCGCGCTCGACCTGATGGCCGGCGCCGCGCACCAGGCGCTGGCCAGCGCCGGCCTGGCGCGCGCCGACATCGACGGCGTGCTGTGCGGCTACGCCACCACGCTGCCGCACCTGATGCTGTCCACGCTGTTCTGCGAGCGCTTCGCACTGGCGCCGCACTACGCGCACAGCATGCAGCTGGGCGGGGCCACGGGCGCGGCCATGCTGATGGCCGCGCGTGAGCTGGTGCGCTCGGGCCGCTGCCGCAACGTGCTGGTGGTGGCGGGGGAGAACCGCCTCACGGGCCAGTCGCGCGACAGCTCCATCCAGACCCTGGCCCAGGTGGGCGACGCCGACTACGAGGTGCCCAACGGCGCCAGCGTGCCCGCGTACTACGCGCTGATGGCCTCGGAATACATGCACCGCACGGGCGTCACCAGCGCCGACCTGGCCGAGTTCGCCGTGCTCATGCGCGCCAACGCCGCGCGCCACCCCGAGGCGCACCTGCGCACGCCCATCACCCATGCCGAGGTGCTGGCCGCCAAGCCCATCGCCGCGCCGCTGTCGCTGCTGGACTGCTGCCCCATTTCCGACGGCGCCATGGCGTTCGTCGTCTCGGCCGAGCCCGGCCCGCACGCCCCTGTGCGCCTGGCGGGCGCGGGCCAGGCGCACCGCCACCAGCACCTCACCGCCATGGCCGACGTGATGCGGTGCGGCGCATCCGATGCCGCCGCCCAGGCCTTTGCCGAGGCCGGCCTGACCCCTGCGGACATCGACTACCTGGGCATCTACGACTCTTTCACGATCACGCTGGTGATGCTGCTCGAAGAGATCGGCTTCGCGCCGCGCGCCGGCGCCGCCGCACGGGCCCGCGCGGGCGACTTCGCGCCCACGGGCGCGCTGCCGCTGAACACGCACGGCGGCCTGCTGTCGTTCGGCCACTGCGGCGTGGCCGGCGGCATGGCCCACACCGTGGAGGCCTGGCGGCAGATGACGGGCCAGGCGGGCGAGCGGCAGATCCGTGCGCCGCAACGCGCCTTCATCCATGCCGACGGAGGCGTGATGTCGTCCCACGTGAGCCTCATTCTTTCAACGGAGGGCTGACCGCCATGACCTCGCTGGCAACCCCTTTCAACGACGGCCTGCGCGCGGGCGTGGTGCGCTTTCAAAGCTGCGCCGCCTGCGGCCATGCCCAGACCCTGGCGCGCTACGCGTGCCAACGCTGCGGCCACGACGGGCTGGACTGGCGCGACGCCGCCGGCACCGCCACCGTGCGCGCCACCACGGTGGTGGCGCGCGCGCCCTCGGAGGACTTCCGCGCGCTGGCGCCCTACACGCTGGCGATCGTGCAGCTCGACGAGGGCCCGCGCCTCATGGGCCACGCGGCCGCGGGCGTGCAGATCGGCGAGCGCGTGCGCGCCGAATTCTTCGAGCACCTGGGCCGGCCGCTGCTGCGCTTCGTGCCAGATGAAGCAACACCCCCCTGAGACGCTTCGCGTCCTCCCCCCGCTCTCGCATTGCTGCGCAACGCGGGCAGGGGGACGCAGCCCTCGCTGCGGGGCGGCGCGGCCGGCCCAGGCCCTTGCTCGGCTGTCCTGGTTTCGGTTGCGCCAGTTGCATCGGCCGCGCTTTTCATCCATCGACTGAAAGATCACAAGGAGACAAACCATGCCATTCACCTCTTTACACCGCCGCCGCTTCACGGGCCTGGCCTGCGCCGCGCTGTGCGCCGCCGCCACGCCCTTTGCCTGGGCCAGCGACTACCCGAACAAGCCCGTGAAGCTGGTCGTGCCCTACCCGCCCGGCGGCCCCACCGACATCGTGGCGCGCGTGGTGGCGCAGAAGCTCCAGGAGCAGATGGGCCAGCCCTTCGTGATCGACAACCGCCCCGGCGCGGGTGCCAACATCGGCGCCGAAGCCGTGGCCCGCAGCCCCGCGGACGGCTACACGCTGGTGGTGGCCACCACGGCGCATGCCATCAACCCCTCGCTGTTCAGCAAGCTCAACTACTCCATCACCAAGGACTTCGCGCCTGTCTCGCAGCTCACCAGCGGGCCGCTGGTCATCGTGACCCACCCCGCCACGCCGGCCAACAACGTGAAAGAGTTGATCGCGCTGGCCAAGTCCAAGCAGGGCGGGCTCAATTACGCGTCGTCCGGCAACGGGCAGTCCACGCACCTGTCGGCCGAGCTGTTCAGCGCGTCGGCCGGCGTGAAGATGGCGCATGTGCCGTACAAGGGCAGCGCGCCCGCACTCACCGACGTGATGGGCGGCCAGGCGGACCTGATGTTCGACACCATGCTCTCGTCCATGCCGCACGTGAAGGCCGGCAAGTTGAAAGCGCTGGCCGTCACCAGCAGCCAGCGCTCGCCCAGCGCGCCGGACATCCCCACGGTGGCCGAGTCCGGCCTGCCCGGCTACGAGGCCATCGCCTGGAACGGCGTGCTGGCGCCCGCGGGCACGCCCAAGGAAGTGGTGGACCGCCTGAACGCCGAGCTGAAGAAGGCGCTGGACAACCCCGAGGTGAAGCAGCGCTTCGAGGCCCAGGGCTTTGCCGCCGCCTGGAACACGCCCGCCGCCTACGCCGGCTTCCTGCAGGCCGAGGTGGACAAGTGGGGCAAGGTGGTCAAGGCCTCCGGCGCCCGGATTGACTGAGGCCCGCTGAATGGCCGCGCCGCGCGCCACACGCTCGCCCCGCTGGGCGCTGCGGGGGCGGCGCGGCCGGCTTCAGGCCCCGGCCGGGTTGCCGCCGAGCTGGCGTGTGCTGGCTGCCTGCGCCGCGCCCCTGTCCCTGCCATTGCATTCCACGGCCCTGCCAGCGGCGGGGCGACTGAACGCCCAACGTCTCGCAACCCATCATGTCTGACCTTCTTACCTCCGCACTCAACCCCCGCTCGGTCGCCATCGTTGGCGCCTCCGAGAACATCCACAAGATCGGCGGCCGGCCCATCCACTACATGCAGCGCCACGGCTACCGGGGCACCATCTATCCCATCAACCCGGCGCGCGAGGAAGTGCAGGGCCACAAGAGCTACGCCGGCCTGGCCGCGCTGCCCGAGGTGCCCGACCTGGCGCTGATCGCCGTGGGCGGCGACAAGACGGTCGCCGCCGTGGAGGAGTGCGCCGCGCGAGGCGTGAAGTCCGCCGTGGTGATCGCCTCGGGCTTTGGCGAGACGGGCCCCGCCGGGCGCGAGCTGCAGGACCACATGGTGGCCACCGCGCGCGCCGCCGGCATGCGCCTGTACGGCCCCAACACGCAGGGCCTGGCCAACTTCGGCACGGGCGCCATCGCGGGCTTTTCCACCATGTTCATCGAAGTGCCGCCCATGGACGGCCCCGTGGGCATCGTGAGCCAGAGCGGCGGCATGAGCGCCATGGCCTACGGCCTGCTGCGCGGGCGCGGCCTGGGCGTGCGCCATGTGCATGCCACGGGCAACGAGGCCGACGTGACCGCGTCCGAGATGGCCTGGGCCGTGGCGCACGACCCCGATGTGCAACTGCTGCTGCTGTACCTGGAGAACATCGCCCACCCCGAGATGCTGGCCGCCACCGCCGCCTACGCGCGCGAGCGCGACCTGCCCATCGTCGCGGTGAAGGCCGGGCGGTCGGCCAGCGGGCAGAAGGCCGCGTCGTCCCACACGGGCGCGCTGGCCAACGAGGACCGCACGGTGGACGCCTTCTTCAAGCACCACGGCATCTGGCGCGTGCGCGACCCGCATGAGCAGGCACGCGCCGCGCACGCCTACCTGAAGGGCTGGCGCCCCGAGGGCCGCCGCCTGGTGGTGATCAGCAACTCCGGCGCCAGCTGCGTGATGGGCGCCGACGCCGCCGAAGACATGGGCCTGTCCCTGGCGGAGCTGAGCCCCGCCACGCAAGCCGACGTGGCCTCCAAGCTGCCGGGCTTTGCCACCGCCAGCAACCCCATCGACGTCACCGCCGCGCTGCTGTCCAACAGCGGCCTGTTCGGCGACGTGCTGCCCGCCGTGGCGCAGGACCCGGCGGCGGACCTGTTCTTCCTGAACATTCCCGTGGCCGGCGCGGGCTACGACGTGGACCGGTTCGCCCGCGACGCCGCGGCCTTCGAGGCCGCGACGGGCAAGCCCGTGGCCGTGGCCGCGTGGCAAGAGAGCGTGGCCGCGCCCTTTCGCGCGCACGGCATCGCCACCTTCCCCAACGAGGGCGAGGCCATCGCCGTGCTGGCCCAGGTGGCCGGCCACACGGAACGGATGCGCCAGCCGCGCGCCACGTGGCCCGCATTGCCCCACGTGCAGGTGCCGGCCGGCGCACAGGGCTTTCTCAACGAGGTGGACAGCCTGGGCCTGCTGGCGCGCCACGGCGTGCCCACGGTGCCCATGCACCTGTGCCGTACCGCCGACGAGGCGCGCGCAGCGTTGGACGCCATCGGCGCGCCCGCGGTCGTGAAGGCCTGCTCGGCCGAGGTGCCGCACAAGTCCGAGCACGGGCTCGTGGCCCTCAACGTGCAGACGCGTGAGCAGGCGGCCGAGCTGTTCGAGCGCTTCTGGGCCAAGATGGACGCCATGGGCGTGCAGCGCGACGGGGTGATCGTGGCGGCCACGCGCAAGGGCCAGCACGAGTTCATGGTGGGCGCGCGCATGGACCCGATCTTTGGCCCCGTGGTGGTGGTGGGCGACGGCGGCAAGTACGTGGAGGCGCTGAAGGACTGCGCCGTGCTGCTGCCCCCGTTCTCCGAGGCCGACGTGCAGGCCGCGCTGCGCACGCTGCGCATCGCCCCGCTGCTGGATGGTGTGCGCGGCGAGCCGCCGCTGGACGTGGCCGCCCTGTCGCGCATCGCCGTGGCCGTGGGCCAGGTGATCGCGGGTGCCGGCGGCGCCATTGCATCGCTGGACCTGAACCCGGTGATGGTGGGCGCCGCAGGCCAGGGCGCCGTGGTGGTGGATGCGCTGGTGGAAGTATCAAAAGCATAGCTGCTCGCGCTTGCTACATAAGCGCTAGAGCCGTTTTTGACCATGAACCGGCGCGCTGGCCGGGGCGCGGCGCACGCCCACCCTGGTGCGTGCGCTTGTGCCGCGCCGGGCCGGATGCGTGAGGGCTCGCCGCGCCACGCGTGCGCCCTGGGCGGGGTGGGCCTCGGGCGGGTCAGCCCCGCGCCGGGATGCCCCGCGCCTGACTAGCCCCGTGCCGGATCAGCCCCGCGCCGGGTTAGCCCCGCGCCGGGATGCCCCGCGCCGGAATCTCCAGCCCCCGCTGCACGGCGGGGCGTGCCACGAAGGCCGCCAGCACGCGCTGCACCTGCGGGAAGGCGTCAAAGCCCACCAGATCGCCCGCGCCGTAGAAGCCCACGAGGTTGCGCACCCAGGGGAACACGGCGATGTCGGCGATGGTGTAGTCGCTGCCCATGATCCAGTCGCGGCCCGTCAGGCGCTGCTCCAGCACGCCCAGCAGGCGCTTGGATTCGGCCACGTAGCGGTCGCGCGGGCGCTTGTCCTCGTAGTCCTTGCCCGCGAACTTGTGGAAGAACCCGAGCTGCCCAAACATCGGCCCCACGCCACCCATCTGCCACATCAGCCACTGCAGCGTCTCGTAGCGCGCGGCGGCGTCCTGCGGCAGAAAGCGCCCGGTCTTCTCGGCCAGATAGACCAGGATGGCGCCGGACTCAAACAGCGCCAGCGGTTGGCCGCCGGGGCCGTTGGGGTCGAGGATGGCGGGGATCTTGTTGTTGGGGTTGAGCGCGAGGAACTCGGGCGAGAGCTGGTCGTTGGTCTCAAAGCTCACCAGGTGCGGCTCGTACGGCAGCCCCGTCTCTTCCAGCAGGATCGACACCTTCACGCCATTGGGCGTGGGCAGCGAATACAGCTGCAGCCGGTCGGGGTGCGCGGCGGGCCACTTGGCCGTGATGGGGTGGGTCCATGCCATGGGCAACTCCTTTTTCAATCCTTGACGAGGCCGCAGTCCACCACCAGGTTCTGCCCCGTCACGGCGCGGCCCCAGGGCGAGAGGAAGAACAGCACCGCGTCGGCAAACTCGGCCGGCGTGGTCACGCGGCGCAGCGGGGTCAGGCTGGCGATCAGGTCGAACACCGCCTCGGGCGTGGCGCTGCTGGCGTCGGTGGTGCGCAGCAGCCCGCCCGACACCATGTTCACCGTGATCCCATCCGGCCCCAGATCGTGCGCCGCCGTGCGCGTGAGCGACAACAGCGCTGCCTTGGCCGCCGTGTAGTCGTGGTACGGCACCACCGGGTTCTGGAACAGGTTGGTGCCCACGTTCACGACACGCCCGAAGCCCTGCGCGCGCATGGCGGGCAGCGCGGCCTGCATGGTGTTGAGCGCGCCCTTGACCGCGCCCTCGATCTGCTGGCTGAAGCGCGCCCAGGTGATCTCGCCCAGCTTGGGGCGCGCATCGCCGTCGAACGAGAACTGCGCCAGCGCGTTGTTCACTACGGCGCTGATGGGGGCGCCGGTGCGCTCGCGCGCGGTGGCAAACAGGCGCTGCACGGCGGCCGCATCGGTCACGTCGGCCTGCAGCGCAATGGCGCGCGGGCCCAGCTCGTCGGCCAGCGCCTGGGCGGCGGCATCGCTGCGGTGGTAGTTGATGACCACGCCCGCGCCCTCGCGCGCCACGGCGCGCGTGATGGCCTGGCCCAGGCCCCGGGCGCCGCCCGTGACCAGCACCCATTGTTCAGACAGTTGCATGCGTGAACGCTCCGGGGGTCAGGCGGCCTTGGGCGGGCGGTGCAGCACGCACAGCTTGTTGCCGGCCGGGTCACGCAGATAGGCCAGGTACAGCCGCCCACCCGGCGCATGCTCGCGCCAGCCCGGCGGGTCTTCACACGTCACGCCGCCGCTGGCCACGCCCGCCGCATGCGCCGCATCCACCTGCTCGGGCGACTCGGCCGCAAAGCCCGTCGTGGCGCCGTTACCAAAGCAGGCCGGCTCGCCGTTGATGGGCGCGGAGATGGCAAAGGTGTTGCCCGCGTGGCGCCAAAAGGTGCGGCCCTTGGGGTCGGTGAAGCCAGGCTTGCAACCCAGGGCGCCCAGGAAGGCGTCGTAGAACTGCTTGGATTGGTCGGGGTTGCTGGCTCCCAGCATGACGTGGCTGAACATGGGGGTGGGTCTCCTTGATCCTTGGTGAAGCGCGTTGGTGCGCCCTATGTGGGCTGATGCGCAGCGGCTGAGGCCGCGCCGAGGATGGTAGCCGGCAACGCTACAAAGTGCAGGAGCAAGACCAAACGGTCAATGATTGGACCTCTATCGGCCAGGCGCAATCGGTCGTCAAACGGGAAACCAGTCTTTCAATGTTCGAGCTAAGCTGCCCGCTCGGGTAGAAAGCGTTTGGCAGCGAAGGGCAGGATGCCGTAGACGTCTGGAGCGGCAAAGCGATGACTGCCGTAGCGGGTCAGTTTGAGCGAGGAGTTAGGCCTCACTTAGGCCGCACTGGCATGAGCAAGCAACTCCCGGACCTTGATTCGAGCCGCGTAAACACTTGAGGCGACGATGAACTGGCCTGCAATCGCGGTCAAGAAGAGCAATAGACCGGTACCGTTGCTGATGCCGGATTTCGCGGCCCATGGGACTAGGGAGACAGCGGCGAAGATGAAGCAATAGATCAGACCAACCCAAACGTGAGCCTTGAGCAATGGGTAGTCCGGCCATTCGGTGAGCACTCTGATGGACTCCTTGTCTTCTTGCAGCAAAAGGCGAGATTCGTTAACCACCCACATGCCGATGCCGACCGGTGCCACGAGCATGTACCTCAGGAACTCTTCACTCAGCGACAGGGCATTCGCCAGCGAATCCAGTTCTGGCTTAAAGACAAGCCAGATCATTCCGGCAGCAAAAAGAACAAGCGCCTCAAAGCTCAGGGCAATGACGCGAATCCAGTAGAGCAACATTGTTGATCAATGCCCCATGTCCCGCTGGGCGTGTCCGAATTTTTGTGTAAACGGGTCGGACTTCAATTGACGGAGATGCGGTCTCCGAACTGAATGGTAAAGCGGGTCAGCGCGGCCTTCCAATCCCGGATGGGCATGGTCCACTTCTGGCTGATGTTGCGCAGCGCCAGGTAGAACAGCTTGGTCAGCGCCTCGTCGCTGGGGAACGAGCCCCGGTTCTTGGTCAGCTTCCTCAGGCTCATGTTCACCGACTCGATGGCATTGGTGGTGTAGATGACCTTGCGGATTTCCGGCGGGTAGTCAAAGAACGGGGTCAAGCGGCTCCAGTTCCTGCGCCAGGACTGGCCGATGGGCAGGTACTCGGCATCCCATCGGGCCTCGAACTCTGCGAGCATCAGTTCGGCCTCCTCGGCGGTGGCGGCCGTGTAGATACGGCGCAGGTCGGCCGCCACTTCCTTGCGGCGCTTCCATGAGACGTAGTTCAGGCTGTGACGCACCATGTGAACGATGCACAGTTGCACCACCGCCTTGGGGAAGACTGCCTCGATGGCGTCAGGGAAGCCCTTGAGCCCATCGACGCAGGCGATGAAGATGTCCTGCACGCCCCGGTTGCGCAACTCGGTGACCACCTGCAGCCAGAACTTGGCGCCCTCGGTCTGGGCCAGCCACAGGCCCAGCACCTCCTTGTCGCCCGTCATGGTGATGCCGATGGCCAGGTACACCGCCTTGACCCGCACCGCGCCCTCGCGCACCTTCACATGGATGCAGTCCAGATAGACGATGGGATAAATCGGCTCCAGCGGTCGGGCCTGCCAGGCCTTGACCTCGTCGGCCACGGCATCTGTCACCGAGGAAATCAGGCTGGGTGAGACCTCGGTGCCGTACATCTCTTCGAGGTGGGCCTGTATCTCGCGCACCGTCATGCCACGGGCGTACAGCGAGATGATTTTGTCGTCGAAGCCGGCCCAGCGGGTCTGGTGCTTGGGGATGAGCTGAGGCTCGAAGCTGCCATGGCGGTCGCGTGGCACTTCGATGGGCAATTCGCCGAACTCGCCCTTGAGGGTCTTCTTGCTCTTGCCGTTGCGGGTGTTGCCAGCGGGGTTGGCCACCGCCTCGTTGCGTTCATGGCCCAGGTGCTCAGTCAGCTCAGCGTCCAGGGCTCGCTCGACCAGCAGCTTGGTAAGTTGCTTGAGCAGACCGTTCTCGCCGATGAGGTCTTCGGGCTTCTTGTAGTTGGCCAGCAGGCCAGACAGCAGTTCTTCGGGTACGTCGTGTTTCTTGGTGTTCATTGTGCTTACGGACAGGCCGGCTTACGCCGGCGGTGGATTGTCCGTTTACACAAAATTCTGCACACCCTCGTCCCGCTCTTCGCTGACGCGCTCAAAATGCATTCTCGCGGCTGTTGCCAGCATTTCAGGCTCAGGCTCCTTCTCGAAGAGAAAGCTCTTCTGTGATTCTGCCGTACGGACGACGACCTCTGTATCTCCTTCTATGCCCACGGCTTTTCCGTGTCCATAGCCATCGGCCGCCATGAGCATTGCTGCATCAGTTATGTCTGGCTCCGACTTTGGCTGGTACTTCGGGTTCTCAAGAATCCGTTCGATCAGCTTCACCAGTTCGGTCGATAGGCCCTTACTGCTATCGGTCGTTTCCCGTATGGCGACTTCGGTCGCTTGTCGTCGTTTGACATACTTGTCCAGACTACCCCACAAGCGCCCGAAGAGAGGGTTTGGTGGGTGTACACGCGCAGAGAGCTCGGTAATCTTGTTCAACGAACTGAGCTTCTCAAGAAACGCACGGTAGTCGGCAACGGGCTCAATCGTGCAGTCGACAAAAAAGTTGTCGTAGGCGGCTTCAATGATCGCCTTGAATCGGCGCGGAAACACATCCTCCTGAATTCCGTTCCAAACATGAAGAAACGCAATACCGGAGAACTCAGGCAGATATACAAACGGCGCACTGGCCTCCAGCAAGTTAGGCGCAACTGCCTCGACTTGCTGCTTGGTTGGCTCGTCAACGAGTTTGACCGTACCCTGACGCGAGAATTTGGCGAGATTTCCGAAGACATAGGGAGAAGTTGCACTTCGCCGATCCGTTACGTCTGTGATGGTCCAAACAAACTCACCGATTGGCACAACAGGGGCCTTGGCAATCGCATCAAGCAGGCGGGATTGATTTAGTTCACCGAGCTTAATAACTCGCGAAAGATAGTAGCGACCCCGTTTCATGTGGTTATCCTTCCCAATTGTTTATCGTGTGTCGAACTCAATACACACTTGCCGAAAGTGGCTGCAGGTGGCACGGTCAGCCCGCTGGATGCCACAGAAGAATTTGAGATCTGAAGCGCTGCTTTTCGAAATGTGAGTGAAGGGCAGCAGAGATTCGAAAGTAGCCACCAAACATCTTTCAGAATTTATAAAACCAACAATCTCTGCGTAGCCCGCGTCGTGGCCACATAAACCACCCGCGCCTCCAATATGGCTTCCTGGTTTTCTGCGGCTTTTGCATCCGAGCCTTTTTCAGTCATCACCGCCACCACCGGCCACTCCAACCCCTTACTCGCATGCATCGTCATCACTTTGATGGAGTCTTCTTCGGGGCGGTAATCGCCTGAGCGCTTGCGCACCCGGTGCGGCAGCCCCTTGCGCGCCAAAGCCGTGGAGCATTCATCCATCTCCTTGTGATGCCTGCACAGCACGGCCATGTCGCCCCAGGCGTGGCCCTGAGCGTGCTGGTCGGCCAGTAGTTCGGCCATGCGTGCCACGCGCTCGGGCAGGGTGGGCAGGTCGATGACGATGGGCTCGGGGCCTTCGCGGCCGCAGCTCAGGGGTTGCAACAGGGGGATGCCGTCGTCGCCGCCCTCGGCGTCTTCGGGCTTGAGCATGTCGCCCGCCATGCGGTGGGCCAGCTGCAGGATCTGCCGCGTGTTGCGGTAGTTGATCTTCAGGATGGTGGTGCGGCCGGCGGCCTGGATGCCCACGCTCTTCAGGCTGAAGTTCTTTTTCTTGGTGCGGTCGTAGATGCTTTGCGCGTCGTCGTACAGCAGCAGCAGGCTGTTGGTGGTGGGGTCCACCATCTGCGTGACCAGCTTGAGCCATTCAGGCGCGAAGTCGTGCCCCTCGTCGATGAGGATGGCGTGGTACTGGCCTGCGGGGATGTGGCCCGCGTCCACGCCGTTGATGACGCGCTGCACGTACTCCTGCATCAGCTTGTCCACGGGCCAGCCGCGTGTGTTGTCTGGCAGCAGGTGGTAGGCGACGAGTTGGTCGCGGCACCATTTGTGGAAGTGGCGCACGTGCACGCGCTCCGCCAGCCCCTTGGCCTGCATGGTGGCGGCCAGCTTCACGGCCAGCGGCTCGTTGTAGCAAAGGATGAGGATGGGCTTGCTGCCGGGCGTCTGCGTTTGCGCCAGGTGCTCGGCGCGGTAGCCCAGAATCATGGTCTTGCCCGAGCCCGCCACGCCGTGGATCACGCGGTGGCCGTCACCCAGGCTGCGGGCCAACTGCTCTTGTTGCAGGTCCATCACGCGCATGATGTCGGGCAGGCGGGCGTCTTCGTCATCGCCCTCCGCACCTGTGCCAAACAGGCTTTGCTGCTGGGGCACGCGCACTTCGGGAAAGAGTATCCAGCGCACGCGGTCCAGCTGCGGCAGCGTGATGGCGCCCTTGCCGAAGCTGTGAGGGAACATGGCCCACAGCCGCTGCTGGAAGGCTTCGGCGTCCACGTCCTCGTACATCTCGTCCTTGCAGATGGCGAGGTGCGGGGGGATGGCCTCGCCCAGGCCGGCGCCCTCAAACTGCTTGCGCGTGATGTTGGTGAAGACCACGCCATGGCCCCAGGGGAAGGCCAGCTTGCCCTGGTACGGCCCCGCGCCCTGCACGAGCTGTGGGTCGCGCTCCAGCGCGTTGACCACCTGAATGGCGCAGTGCCGCGCCTGTTGCAGTGGGCTGATGACGACCTTGAGCTGCCCGTCGGGCGCAATCTCGAAGCGCTCGCGCGTGGCGCTGCGGATGGTGTCCAGGCGCCAGTCCTTTACCTCCAGGATCAGCGCGCCCCGCCGCGGGTGCAGCACCACGAAGTCGGGCCGCGTCTGCTTGGGGCCAATGGGCACGTCCCACCACAGCAGGTAGTCGTCCTCGAGTTTCTGTTCCAGCCGCTCGGCCAGCCTGCGTTCACCCGACTGCATGCGCCCCGCGCATGAGCCAAGTGCGGGTATCAACGTCGCCATTCCTCCCCGCCCATCCCATTTGTTTCGGATTGAAACCTTATAGGCGGCGAAGCTGATTCCAAACTGACGAAAACCCCGAGCCTGCGGCATCCGGCTGGATGGGGGCACGGTGCGTGGCTTAAGACAAAAACGGCCCCTAGCGCTTATGCAGTAAGCGCTAATAGCTATCGGAACAGGAGCAACATGAATTCAGGGCGTCAATGCCCTGCAGTCACGGCGCTGCACCAAGCGCATCAGGGGAGCACCACGGCCCCCGGCGCCGCCGCAAAGCCCGCTCAGCGCGCCGGCAGGGACGTGACCGCCCCGTCCACCGTCTGCTCGCGGCTGCCCCGCGGGCACGGTTGGTCGGTGTAGATCACGCGGCCGTCGGGTTGCTGGCATTTGCGCGGCGGCGCCATGGGGGCCGATGCGGCACCGGCCGCGCCCTGTGCGGCGGGCGTGGGCCGGCCGGCCTTGCCCGGCGGCAGGGTGTCGGGGCCGGGGCGGGTGATCTTGCGCCACATCTGCGCGGCCCAGGGGGCGGCGTGGGGCGTCCATTGGTCGGCCGTCCACCACGCGGCGGCGGCGCCGGCAATGACGGCGGCGGCCAGGCCGCCCCAGAAGATGCGCTCGCCGCGGCTCAGCATGGCGTCAGGCCAGGTGCTGGCTCAGGATGCCGGCCAGCTCGAACATGCCGACGCGGTCCTTGCCGAAGACGGCGCGCAGCTTGTCGTCGGCGACGATGGTGCGCTTGTCCTGCGGGTCCTGCAGGTTGTGGGCCTTGATGTAGTCCCACAACTTCTTGACGGCCTCGGGGCGCGCCACGGGTTCAGTGCCAATCACGGCGGCCAGTTGGGCGCTGGGCGCCTTGCCGGCGGCGGTGCTGGCCTTGCGCGGGGTCTTGGCGGCCGTGGTTTTGGCCGCGGCCTTCTTGGCGGCGGCCTTGGTGGCAGGTTTAGAGGCTTTTACGGCTCCAGCGCCCGTCCCGCGTGCGCTGGCAGCTCCTGTTTTTGCAGCAGCCGTCTTGCGCGGCGGGTATTTGGATTCGCGCTGCTCGAACTCGAAGTTGACCTTGCCCGCCTCTTTGTCCCAGGCCAGGAAGGCCTTGAACGCGCGGCGCGTGCGCATGCTGACGAACTTGTCCAGCAGATCGGTCTTGCCGGTGGCCAGCAGCTTTTGCATCTGCGCGCGCTCCACGGGCTGCTGCAGGATGACCTTGCCGCTCTTGAAGGTGCACGACGGCGTGGGCTGCTGGGCGGTGGGCACGGATTTGCTGCACACGTAGTTGCTGCCGTGTTCATACACGGGGGCGCCGCAGCTGGGGCAGGCACCTAAGCTTTCCTGGCCGGTAAAGTCCACGATCTCGCCCGATTCCTCGGCGTTTTTGTCGTCGCCAAAGTCGAATTCGAGCTTGTAGTTGCCCGCCTCTTCGTCGCGGGCAATGGTGACCTCGGCCACGAAGGGCCAGCCGGCCTTGGAGCGGAAGCCCTCCAGCGGGCCGATGCGGCGGTCGCGCAATAGCTGCTCGGCCTCGGCGGTTTCAAACGTGCGGCCCGCGGGCGACTTGGTGAACGAGAAGCCGCAGCCCTCGCCCGCGCCGTTCGCGCCCGTGCAGGCGTAGCGGCGGTAGTTCTCCTTCACCACGCCGCCGCAGTTGGGGCACGGCGTGGACAGCGTGGCGTAGTCGCCGGGGATGGTGTCGCGGTCGTATTCCTTGGCCTTCTTGACCAGCTTCTCGGTCATGGCCTGGATCTGCTGCATGAAGGCTTCGCGGCTCAGCTGGCCCTTTTCCATTTGCGCGAGCTTGAATTCCCATTCTCCCGTCAGGTCGGCGCGGCACAGCTCCTGCACATCCAGGCCGCGCAGCAGCGTCATGAGCTGGAAGGCCTTGGCCGTGGGGATCAGCTCACGGCCCTCGCGCAGCATGTATTTCTCGGTCAGCAGGCCTTCGATGATGGCCGCGCGCGTGGCCGGCGTGCCCAGGCCTTTCTCCTGCATGGCTTCGCGCAGCTCTTCGTCGTCGATCTGCTTGCCGGCGCTTTCCATGGCGCCCAGCAGCGTGGCTTCGGAGTAGCGCGCGGGCGGCTTGGTTTTCAGGCCCTTGGCCTCGGCGAACTCGGTGTGGGTCATCTCGCCGGGCTTGACGGGCACCAGCGGCTGGCCCTTGTCGCCGGCCTTGCCGTCTTCGACCTCGTTGGCGGCTTCCTTGCCGTAGATGGCCAGCCAGCCGGGCTTGACCAGCACCTTGCCCTCGGTCTTGAACGAGTGGCCCACCACCTGGCTGATGCGCGTGGTGACCTGGTATTCGGCACTGGGGAAGAACACCGCCATGAAGCGGCGCACCACCAGGTCGTAGAGCTTTTGCTCGGCCTCGGACAGGCCGCTGGGGGCCTGCGTGGTGGGGATGATGGCAAAGTGGTCGCTCACCTTGCTGTTGTCGAAGATGCGCTTGGACGGGCGCACGTAGCCGTCGTCCAGCGCCTGCTGCGCGAACGGCGCCAGGTGGCGCATGCCGCTGCCGGCCAGCATGCCGAAGGTCTGCCTGGCCACGGGCAGGTAGTCCTCGGGCAGCGCGCGCGAGTCGGTACGCGGGTAGGTCAGCGCCTTGTGGCGTTCGTACAGGCTTTGCGCCAGGGCCAGCGTGGTCTTGGCGGAGAAGCCGAACTTGCCGTTGGCCTCGCGCTGCAGGCTGGTCAGGTCGAACAGCAGCGGCGATGCCTGAGTGGTGGGCTTGCTTTCCTCGGTGACGGTGGCGGCCTTGCCGCGCACGGCGTCGGCGATCTCCTTGGCCTGGTGGTGCGACCAGACACGGTCGGCGCGGGCCTCGGGGTCGTCGCTCTTCTTCCACTTGGGGTCGAACCACTTGCCCAGGTATTCGCCGGCTTCGGCATGAAAGCCCGCGTGGATTTCCCAGTAGTCGCGGCTGACGAACTTGCGGATTTTTTCCTCGCGCTCCACCACCAGCGACAGCGTGGGCGTCTGCACGCGGCCCACGGTGGTCAAAAAGAACCCGCCGTCGCGCGAGTTGAAGGCCGTCATGGCGCGCGTGCCGTTGATGCCCACCAGCCAGTCGGCCTCGGAGCGGCTGCGCGCGGCGCTGGCCAGGCCCTGCATCTGCTGGTCGCTGCGCAGGTTCTCGAAGCCGTCGCGGATGGCCTGGGGCGTCATGCTCTGCAGCCACAGGCGCTTCACGGGCTTGCCCAGCCCGCCCTTGGCGCCACCGGCGTACTGTTCGATCAGGCGGAAGATCAACTCCCCCTCGCGGCCCGCGTCACAGGCGTTGACCAGTTCGGTCACGTCCTTGCGCCTGGCCTGCTTGACCACCGCGTTCAGGCGGCTCTTGGTCTTGTCCACGGGCTTCAGGTCGAAATACGGCGGGATCACCGGCAGGTGGGCAAAGCTCCACTTGCCGCGCTTGACGTCGAATTCCTCGGGCGCCTGGATCTCCACCAGGTGGCCCACGGCGCTGGTGACCACGTAGCGCTCATTCTCGAAATGGTCCTCGTGCTTCTCGAACTTGCCGGCAACCGGCGTGAGGGCGCGCACGATGTCCTGCGCCACCGAGGGCTTTTCTGCAATTACCAGTGTTTTGGTCATTTTGTGGGTCTCTTACGCCATACCGCGCCCTGCTGGCGCTTCTACAATCCGCCTCACACGCGCGCACGCGCACGCATGTGTGCACACATTCAAAGTAACAGAGTTTCCCCATGCCCCGCACCGCTTCCACCGCCGCCCCCACGCCCGCCGCCGGTCGGCGCATCCAGACCCGGCGCTCGGGCGTGCATGGCAAGGGTGTGTTCGCCGTGCAGGACATTGCCGAGGGCGAGGTCCTCGTCGAATACACGGGCGAGGTCATCAGCTGGCAGGAAGCCCAGGACCGCCACCCGCACGACCCCGCGCAGCCCAACCACACCTTCTACTTCCACGTGGATGAAGACCGCGTGATCGACGCAAAGTTCGGCGGCAATTCCTCGCGCTGGATCAACCACAGCTGCGACCCCAACTGCTTTGCCGACGAGCAGGGCGGCCGCATCTTCATCACCGCGCTGCGCAACATCCGCGCCGGCGAGGAGCTGAACTACGACTACGGCCTGATCATCGAAGAGCGCTACACGCCCAAGCTGAAGGCCGAATACCCCTGCTGGTGCGGCAGCAAGAATTGCCGCGGCACGCTGCTGGCGCCCAAGCGCGGCTGGGCGCCGCCGGGCCTGGCACCCCAACCTCCCACCGAAAAAGCCGGGAAGGCCCCAAAGACCCGCAAGGCCGAGGAAGCCAAGGGCAGCAGCAAAGCCGGCAAGCCCGCCAAATCCGCGAAACCCCGCCAGGGCCGCAGGAGCGCCCAGCGGTGAGCCCCGCCGCCACCCCCGTGCGCTGGCCGGCCGAGGCCCTGTGGGAGGCGATTGCGCCGCTGCTGCCCGGCTTCACCGTGGAGGTCCTGCCCAGCATCGACTCCACCAACAGCGAACTCATGCGCCGCGCGCGCGACGGCCGGCTGGAGCCCACGCTGCTGGTGACGGAGGAGCAGACCGCCGGCCGTGGCCGCCTGGGGCGCGACTGGCACAGCGCCGCCACCTACCGCGACACCGGCGTGGTGCCCGCGCTCACGTTTTCGCTGGGCCTGCCGCTGGCGCCGCACGACTGGTCGGGCCTGTCGCTGGCCGTGGGCGTGAGCGTGGCGCAGGCGCTGCAGCCCGTCCTGCCCCCCGAAGGCAGCGGGCACCCGCGCATCCTGCTCAAGTGGCCCAACGACCTGTGGCTCCAGGATGGGCGCAAGCTCGGCGGCATTCTGGTGGAGACGGCCACCGTGACCGCGCCCGGCGCGGCCGTGCCGCCGCTGGTGGCGGGCCAGAGCCGCTACGTGGTGGTGGGCATCGGGCTGAACGTGTTGCCCGTGCTGGCCGACGGGCTGCGCACGCCCCCCGCGTGCCTGCGCGAGGTGGACACCACGCTCACCGCGGCCAGCGCGCTGCAGCGCATCGCGCCGCCGCTGGTGCATGCACTGCTGGGTTTTGCCGAGCATGGCTTCGCCCCCTTCCAGGCACGCTTTGCGCAGCGCGACCTGCTGGCCGGGCGCGCCGTCACGCTGAGCGACGGCACGCAGGGCACGGCCCACGGCGTGACCGAGGACGGCACGCTGCTGGTGCACACCGCGCGCGGCATGCAGCCCGTCACCAGCGCCGAGATCAGCGTGCGCCCGCAATGACCGCCACGCCGCGTTCCCCGCGCTTTTTGCGCGCCCCCCGCACCCTGAAGGACTGAGCCATGCTGCGCCTTGCCGTCGTGCTTCTGCTGCTGGCCAACGCCGGCTACTACGCCTGGTCGCAGGGGCTGCTGCGCGGCTGGGGCCTGGCGCCGGTGGATGAGTCCGAGCCGCAGCGCATGGAGCAGCAGATCGCCCCGCAGAACCTGCGCCTGCTGCCCCAGGGCGGCAAGGGGGCCGCATCGTCCGCGGCACCGACGGGCCCGGCGTCATCCCCCGCAACCGCCGCCGCGCCCGCGGAGCCCCCGGCCTGCCTGCAGGCGGGCGTGTTCGACGCGCGCCAGGCCGACGCGCTGCGCCAGGCGGCGGCCGTCTTGCCCGAGGGCAGCTGGACCCTGGAGCCCACGCCGATCACGGGCCGCTGGATGGTGTACATGGGGCGCTTTCCCGACGAAGAGGCGGTGGCCAAGAAGCGCGCCGAGCTGCGCGCGCTCAAGATCCCCTACGACCGGCCCGGCGCGGCACTGGAGCCGGGGCTGTCGCTGGGGCGCTTTTCCACCGAGGAGGCCGCGCAGCGCGGCATGGCCCTGCTGGCCAACCAGGGCGTGCGCACCGCGCGCGTGGTGCAGGAGCGCGCCGACGCGCCCGGCTTCATGCTGCGCCTGCCGGCCGTGAACGACACGCTGCGCACACGCCTGGACACCACGCTGCAGCCGGCGCTGGCCGGCAAGACGCTGCGCCCCTGCGCCTGATCCCTGGCACGCGCCGCCGGCGCGGTTTGCCGGCCGCGGTGGCCTGCGCGGCATGGCGCGCGGCAGCCTTGATGGATGGCGGCCTTCGCGCCGGCAGCGCCGCTGCCGGCCCGCCGTCAGCCGTCAGCCCGCGTCCAAGCTGATCTGCGCAAAGCGGCTCACGCGCCGCATCTTGTCCACTTCCTTCTGAATCTGGGCCCCGAATTCCGCGGGCAGCGAGCCCGAGGGGAACAGCCCGTGGTCGGCCAGCGCCTTGCGCACGGCGGGCTCCTCCAGCGCCTGTGCGACGGCATTGCGGCGCGCGCGGACCACGACGGCGGGCGTGCCGGCGGGTGCCACCAGACCGAACCACGACGGATCGTTGTTGGTGAACAGGCTCAGCTCGGCATAGGTGGGCACCTTGGGCAGCACGGCCAGGCGCTGATTCCACGACACGGCCAGCGCGCGCAGCTTGCCCGCCTGGATATGAGGCAGCGACGACGCCACCTGGTCGCAGTACACCTGCACCTTGCCCTCCAGCAGGTCGGCCACGGCGGGCGCCGCGCCGCGGAAGGGCACGTGCTTCATGGACGTGCCGGTGGTGCTTTGCAGCAACTCGGCCCACATGTGGCCGATGGTGCCCGCACCGGGCGTGGCATAGGTGATCTTGCCCGGCTGGCTCTTGATCAGCTTGATGAACTGCTCGAAGTTTTGCGCCGGCACGCTGGGGTGCACCACCAGCACGCCCGGGGCCTTGACGATCTCGGTCACCGCCGCAAAGTCCTTGATCGCGTCGTAGGGCAGCTTCTTGTACACGGCGGGGTTCACGCCATGCGTGGAGAGCGTGGCCACGCCCAGCGTCATCCCGTCGGCCGCGGCCTTGGCCACCGCCTGCATGCCGGTGGCGCCGCCCGCGCCGGGCAGGTTGTCCACCTTCACGGGCATGCCGAGGATGCGCGACAGCGGCCCGGCCAGCACACGCGCGGTGATGTCGGTGGCGCCGCCCTGCGGGAAGGGGACCACCAGCCGCAGGGTGCTGCTGGAGGCCTGGGCGCTCGCCAGGCCGGGGATGGCGCCAGCGGCCGCCAGTGTCAGGATGTCTCTACGCTGCATGCAATGCTCCCTCAAGGTTGGTCTTTGGTAACAAACCATTCTGGTAACCCCGCGGGCCGCTGACCAATGAGCATTGCGACACATCTCATTTCAATGCGGAATGCACTGCCGGCGCACACCGCGTCGGCGCCCGGTGGCCGTAGGGAAGAAATCCCGCATTCACCCTTGCCTGGTAAGCGCTAGCAGCTATGTTTTTATCGCCACTGGCCTGCACAAGCGCGTGGAATGACAAAGGCCCGTCCATGGGAACGGGCCTTGCGTTGGGAACCTCGGTACAGCCGACCGAGGCCGCCGCCAGCGGTCAGCCGCGCGGGTCGGTCGCCAGCAGAGACTCCACCAGCGCGCGCAGGTCGGCGCGCAGCCGGTCGAACCCTGCCGGCAGGATGTCCAGCGTCTGCTCGTCCATGTAGAGCTTGCGGTTGATCTCCACCTGAATGCTGTGACGGTGCTGCGCCGGGTTGCCGTAGCGGCGCACCAGTTCCACACCCTTGTAGGGATGGTTGTAGTCCACGCTGTAGCCGCGCTCGCGCAGGAACGCGCAGATCTGCTGCGACAGCGCCGGGCTGGCGGTGGCCCCGTCGCGGTCGCCCACCACGAAGTCGGCATGGTGCAGGCCCGGGTAGAGCGTGGCGTGGCTGGCGGCCACGGCGGGCATGGAGTGGCAGTTGAGGTGGATGCTGTAGCCATGGCGCGCGTGGGCGGCGTCGATCTCGGCCGCCACCGCCGCGTGGTAGGGCCGCCAGCAGCGCTCGATGCGTGCACGCACCTCGTCCACGCCCAGCGGGCGGTCGTAGATGGGCTCGCCCTCGTCGGTGAACTTCCAGATCAGCCCCTTGCCCAGGCGCACCTTCTGCAGCACCACGGGGTCGGTGGTGACCGGGTCGGGCCAGGGCGCGTCCAGCAGGGTGGCGTCCAGTTCGGTGGTGTCGCGGTTGGCGTCCAGGTAGATGCGCGGGAAATGCGCCTCCACCCAGCCCACGCCCAGCCCGGGCGCGAAGGCGTAGAGCTTTTCGACGTGGGTGTCCTCCGCACGGCGCAGCACGGGCAGGTCCAGCGCAGCGCGGAAGTCGGCGGGGTAGACGGTGCCGCTATGCGGCGAATCCAGCACCAGGGGCGTGCGCCCCGCGATGCGGGAGACCATGCGTGCGGGTGACGCAGCGGGCGGCGCCGCAGGGGCGCCGGCTGCGCCGGGCTCGGCCTGCAGGTACTGGCTGTGGATCAGTTTCAGCACTGCTTGCATAGGCACACTCCGTGGAAATCAGTCCAGTTTGATCTTGGCATAGGCTGCCACCTGTTTCATCTTGTCAATTTCACGCGCGATCTGCGCGGAGAACTCGGCGGGCGTGGTGCCCGACGCATACAGCCCCTGGGCCGCCAGGCGATCGCGCACCGCCGGCTCCTTGAGGGCCTGGGCCACGGCCTGTTGCACGCGCTGCACCTGGGCCGCGGGGGTGGATTTGGGCGCCACCAGGCCGAACCACGACGCATCGTTGGCCTGCTTGTAGCCCAGCTCGGCATAGGTGGGCACGTCGGGCAGCACGGCCAGGCGTTCGTGCCAGGACACGGCCAGGGCCTTGA
Organism: Diaphorobacter sp. ED-3; assembly: GCF_027625375.1. Classification (NCBI taxonomy): domain Bacteria; kingdom Pseudomonadati; phylum Pseudomonadota; class Betaproteobacteria; order Burkholderiales; family Comamonadaceae; genus Diaphorobacter; species Diaphorobacter sp. ED-3. Next base: position 3,936,828 of record NZ_CP115182.1, read on the forward strand.
GCTTGCCGGCCTTCACGTGCGGCAGCGACGAGGCCACTTGGTCGAAATACACCGGCACCTGGCCGCCCAGCACGTCGTTGGTGGCCGGACCCGCACCGCGGTAGGGGATGTGCACCATGCTGGTGCCCGTGGCGCTCTTGAACAGCTCGCCCCACATGTGGCCGATGGTGCCGTTGCCCGGCGTCGCGTATTCCACCTTGCCGGGATGGGCCTTCAGGTGCTTCACGAGGTCGGCGAAGTCCTTGACGGGCAGCACCTTGGGGTTGACCACGATGATGCCGGGCGCCTTGACGATCTCGGTCACGCCGACGAAGTCCTTGATGGGGTCGTAGGGCAGCTTGCCCAGCACGGCCGGGTTCACGCCGTGGGTAGACAGCGTGGCCACGCCGAAGGTCAGCCCGTCGGTGGCGCGTGCCACCTCGGCCATGCCGATGGAGCCGCCCGCACCGGCCTTGTTCTCGATCACCACCGGCTGGCCCAGCAGGCGCTGCAGGGGTTCTTGCAGCGAGCGGCCGGCAATGTCGGTGGCGCCGCCCGGCGGGAAGGGCACGACGATGCGCAGGGGACGGCTGTTGTCCTGGGCGAAGGTCATTCCAGAAACTACAGAGGTAACCGCCAGCGCGGCAATCAGTTTGCGACGTTGCATGGACTCACTCCTTTGATGGTGCACGAAAGATAAACGAAGGGGTGCGGACGGAAAAGCAATAGCTGTGCCTGTTATCATTCCATTGTGGAATGTTTTGATCGGCAAACCCCATGATCCTGCGCCGCCTTCACCCGCCGCTGCACCTGCTGCGGGCGTTCTGTACCGTGGCCCGCTTCGGGGGCATCTCGCGCGCGGCCGAGGCGCTGCACCTCACCCAGAGCGCGGTGAGCAAGCAGGTGCAGGAGCTGGAGCGCTGGGTGGGCGTTCCGCTGTTCGAGCGCAGCCGCAAGCGCCTGTCGCTCACGCCCGCTGGAGAGCGCTACGAAAAGGCCGTGAGCGCCCTGCTCGCCCGCCTGGAGGCGGCCACGCTGGAGCTGATCACCAGCGGTGACGAGGGCGGCGCGCTGCACCTGTCGGTGCTGCCCACGCTGGCCGCCAAGTGGCTGATTCCGCGCCTGCCGCAGCTGCGTGCGCAGCACCCGCAGATCACGCTGCACTTCGTGCCCTACGTGCACGGCTACGACTTTGCCGACCCCGAGCTGGACTGCTCCATCCTGTTCGGCGATGGGCACTGGCCGGGCGCACGCGCGCACTACCTGACGGGCAACGACGTGGCCCTGATCGGCCCGCGCGCCGGGCTGGCCGGCGCGCCGCCCCTGCACAGCCCGCAGGACGTGGCACGCCACACGCTGCTGCGCCACGTGAGCGTGCCCGGCGCCTGGCAGCACTGGGCCGAGGCGCACGGCGTGAACGGCCTGGACCCGCTGGCCGGCCCGCAGTTCGACCAGTTCCAGACCATCATCCGCGCGGTGTCGGTGGGCATGGGACTGGCCCTGGTGCCGCGCTGCCTGGTGCAGGACGAGATTGCCGCCGGCACCGTCACCGAGCCGCTGCCCGGCGGCGGCTACACGAGCGACCTGGGCTACTGGCTGTGCTACCCCGAGTCGCGTGCGCAGCTGGCCACGCTGGTGCGCTTTCGCGACTGGCTGCTGGCGCTGGCGGACCCCGCGGCGGGCACGGCCGCACCGGCTGCTTGAATCCACCTCAAAATGCCCTCCAGCGGTTGCCCATCAAGCGCGAGCAGCTATTTAATCGATAGCATCGGACAGCGGCAGCGCTATGGCCCCGATTCGCGTGCCGCGAAACGCACGCTGAAGCGCGCGCCGGGCATGGCCGCGCCGGGGCGCACGTCCTCCAGCTCCACCTCGGCACCGTGCTGGCGCGCAATCTCGCGCACGATGGGCAGGCCCAGGCCGGAGCCGTCGGCGTCCGTCCCCAGCGCGCGGTAGAAGGGCTGGAAGACCAGTTCGCGCTCAGCCTCGGGCACGCCGGGGCCCGAGTCCTCCACCTGAAGCAGCAGCACATGGCTGAACGGGTCGGGCAGCACGCGCGCGGTGATCACGCCGGGCTGCTGCGCGCTGGACGGGGTGTAGTTGATGGCGTTGTCCACCAGGTTGCGCACCAGTTCCTTCAGCAGCGTGGGGTTGCCGTCCATCCACACGCCATTGGTGCCGGGCTCGACGCCGTCGTAGCCCAGGTCGATGTGCTTGTCCATGGCGCGCGGCACGCTGTCGCGCACCACCTCGATCACCAGCCGCGCCAGGTCCAGCGGCTGGCGCTGCACCACGGCGCTGCCGCCCTCGGCCCGCGCCAGCGCCAGCAACTGGTTGACGGTGTGCGTGGCGCGGATGGACGAACGCCCGATCTGCTTGAGCGACTGCTTGAGCTCCTCGGTGCTGGTGCCCTCGCGCTGCGCCAGGTCGGCCTGCATGCGCAGCCCGGCCAGGGGGGTCTTGAGCTGGTGCGCGGCGTCGGCCAGGAAGCGCTTTTGCGTGGCCATGGATTCCGACAGGCGCCGCAGCAGGTCGTTCACCGAGTCCACCAGCGGCGCTACCTCCATGGGAACGGCCTTGTGGTCCAGCGGCGAGAGGTCGTCGGGCTTGCGCGCGCGGATGCGCTCCTCCAGCTGGTGCAGCGGCTTGATGCCGCGCGCCAGCGCCAGCCAGACCAGCAGCACCGCCAGCGGCAGGATGACGAACTGCGGCAGCATCACGCCCTTGATGATCTCGGTGGCCAGCACGCTGCGCTTGGCGCGTGTCTCGGCCACCTGCACCAGCGCGGCGGGCGCGTCGGGCAGCGGCACGCGCACCCAGATGTAGGCCACGCGGATGTCGATGCCGCGCAGCTCGGCGTCGCGCAGCCGCACCTCGCCGGAGAACGCCTGCTCCTCGGGCGGCGGGCGCGGCAGGTCGCGTTCGCCCGACAGGTAGTCGCCCGTGGGCGAGAGCACCTGGTAATAGACGATGTCGGACTCGTCGGCGCGCAGGATCTCGCTGGCGGGCTGGGGCAGGTTGAACAGCACCTTGCCGTCCTGCACCGTGACGAGCTGCGCCAACGCATGGGCGTTGTACTCCAGCGCGCGGTCGAAGGGCTTGTTGGCCAGGCCCTGGGCCACCAGCCAGGTCAGCGCCAGGCTCACCGGCCACAGCAGCAGCAGCGGCGTGAGCATCCAGTCCAGGATTTCGCCGAAGAGGGAGCGCTGCTCGCGCTGGAAGATTTTCAAGGTGGTGGGTGTTTTTGGCCGCTAGCGCTTATGCATCAAGCGCAAGCAGCTATCAATAACAGAGCATCCACGGGTCCCGTCAGCCGGGGATCTTTTCCAGGCAGTAGCCCAGGCCGCGCACGGTGGCGATGCGGATCGGCCCGCGCTCGATCTTCTTGCGCAGGCGGTGGATGTAGACCTCGATGGCGTTGTTGCTCACCTCCTCGCCCCACTCGCACAGGCGCTCCACCAGCTGCTCCTTGCTCACCAGGCGGCCGGCGCGCTGCAGCAGCACCTCCAGCAGGCCCAGCTCGCGCGCGGACAGCTCCACCATCTTGCCGTCGATGGTGGCCACGCGGCCCGCCTGGTCGTACACCAGGGGCCCGTGGCGGATGGCGCTGCTGGTGCCGCCCATGCCGCGGCGCGTGAGCGCACGCACGCGCGCCTCCAGCTCCGACAGCGCGAACGGCTTGGCCATGTAGTCGTCGGCGCCCAGGTCCAGGCCCTTCACGCGCTCGTCCACGCTGTCGGCCGCCGTGAGGATCAGCACCGGCAGCGCCGAGCCGCGCCCGCGCAGGCGCTTGAGCACCTCCAGGCCGTGCATCTTGGGCAGGCCCAGGTCGAGGATCAGCAGGTCGAACTCGTTGTTGGTCAGGAGCGCGGTATCGACCTCGGTGCCGCTGGCCACATGGTCCACCACGGCGCCCGAGCCGCGCAGCGTGCGCAGCAGCCCGTCGGCAAGCACCTGGTCGTCTTCGGCGATGAGGATGCGCATGGGGTGTCTCTCCTGGTTGTCGTGCGCCGGCCTGCGCTCTGCCTGAATTTTAGGCCGCCGTGCCCTCGCCGCCGGCATAGGCCTCCAGGCCCAGCGCGACCACCGTGGCCACGTCCTGCCCCACCTCGGCGCGGAACTCGCCCTCGGCCTGCGCCACCGCCGCGCGAAACGCCTGCAGCCACGCCAGTCCCGTGGGCGTGAAGCGCACCAGGCGCGCACGCGCATCGCGCGGATCGGGCTCGCGCGTGACCAGGCCCCAGGCCGCGCACTGCTCCACCAGCGCGGCCATGGACTGCTTGGCCATGCCCGCGCGCTCGGCCAGGTCGGTGAGGCGGTCCCCCTGCAGCGACAGATGCCGCGTGATGTGGATGTGCGCGGCGCTCACCTGGTCGCGCGCCGCAAGGTTGGACAGCGCCAGCGGCACCTGCACGTCGCGCGCCATGAGCTGCAGCACGCGCGCATCGAAGCGCCGCATGGCATGGCCCAGCAGGCGGCCCAGGTGGGTCTGGCGCCAGCGGTCGTCGAGGCTGGGGGGAGCGGTCATCCGCATATTGTCAGCCAAACTGACCAAAAATTGATTGGATAACGCATCAACCGCCCATAAACTACTGTTCAAGCATCCAGCCTGTCATTGGAAACAGTTTCCAGGCAGGCACACGATTTCACCGTGATCCCGACCCGAAGGAGCATTTCATGGACGCCACCGTCAAAGGCAACGCAACCGCCGTCAACAGCGAAAAGGCCAAGGCCCTGCAAGCCGCCCTCGCGCAGATCGAAAAGCAGTTCGGCAAGGGCACCATCATGCGCCTGGGCGAGGGCGAGGCCATTGAGGACATCCAGGTGGTCTCCACCGGCTCGCTGGGCCTGGACATCGCCCTGGGCGTGGGCGGCCTGCCGCGCGGCCGCGTGATCGAGATCTACGGACCGGAAAGCTCGGGCAAGACCACGCTCACGCTGCAGGTCATCGCCGAGATGCAGAAGCAAGGCGGCCAGTGCGCTTTCGTGGATGCCGAGCATGCGCTGGATGTGCAGTACGCCAGCAAGCTCGGCGTTCAGCTCACCGACCTGCTCATCAGCCAGCCGGACACGGGCGAGCAGGCGCTGGAGATCGTGGACAGCCTGGTGCGCTCGGGCGCCGTGGACCTGATCGTGGTGGACTCGGTCGCCGCCCTCACGCCCAAGGCCGAAATCGAGGGCGAGATGGGCGACGCCCTGCCCGGCCTGCAGGCACGCCTGATGAGCCAGGCACTGCGCAAGCTCACCGCCACCATCAAGAAGACCAACTGCATGGTCATCTTCATCAACCAGATCCGCATGAAGATCGGCGTGATGTTCGGCAGCCCCGAGACCACCACCGGCGGCAATGCGCTGAAGTTCTACGCCTCGGTACGCCTGGACATCCGCCGCACCGGCACCATCAAGAAGGGCGACGAGGCGATCGGCAACGAGACCAAGGTGAAGGTGGTGAAGAACAAGGTCTCGCCCCCGTTCAAGACGGCCGAATTCGACATCCTGTTCGGCGAGGGCATCTCGCGCGAGGGCGAGATCATCGACATGGGCGTGAACGCGCGCATCCTGGAAAAGAGTGGCGCCTGGTATGCCTACAACGGCGAAAAGATCGGCCAGGGCCGCGACAACGCCCGCGAGTTCCTGCGCGAGAACCCTGGCCTGGCCGTGGAGATCGAGAACAAGGTGCGCGAGAGCCTGGGCATCGCACTGCTGCCCACGGGCCACGCGAGCCCGGCGGCCGACCTGCCCGAAGACAAGCCTGCGCGCGGCAAGAAGGCCGACAAGACGGGTGAGATCGAAGCGTAACCGCGCACCGGGTTTTTGAACGAAATCTGCCTCCAGCGCTTGACCATCAAGCGCTGGAAGCTCTTTTTTCAATAGCATTCATGGGATTCACCGCCCTCTCCCTCAAGGGCCGTGCGCTGCGCCTGCTCGCCCAGCGCGAGCATTCGCGCAGCGAACTGCAGGCCAAGCTGGCGCGCCACGTGCAGGAGGGCGACGATCTGCCGGCGCTGCTGGACGAGCTGCAGGCACGCGACTTCATCAATGCAGAGCGCGTGGCCGAGTCCGTGGTGCACCGCCGCGCGGAGCGCTTCGGCACCCAGCGCGTGCTGCAGGAGCTGCGGCGCAAGGGGCTGGACGAGGATTTGGTGCGCAGCACCGCCGCCCAGCTGGCGGGCACCGAACTGCAGCGCGCCCGGGCCGTCTGGCGCCAGCGCTTTGGCGACCAGCCCGCCGACACGCCGCAGGAGCGTGCGCGCCAGATGCGCTTTCTGGCCACGCGTGGCTTCGCCGCCGACGTGGTGCGCCGCGTGGTGCGGGGTGGTGATGAATGGGAATAGAACGGGGCTTGGCGCGCTTCTGTCCGGCGTCAAAGCTATTTCATCCATAGCAGCTGTCGACGCGCAGTCCGCCACCGGTCGCATCCCGCAACGCCGCGCCGTCGTGCAATGCCAAACCGCGCAATACGCGCGATGGCTTCAGCGCCGCCACGGACATGCCAGAGGCTTGAGGCCCGCGGCGCGGCTGTGCGCAGCCGGCCCCCGTTGAGCGCGTTGGGCCGCTGCGCGACCGCTCAACCCAGCAGGCGCTCCGGGTTGGCGTCCAGCTTGGTGAGCGCATCGCGCGTGGCGCGCAGCGTGAGGCTCTCCTCCTCCTGCGCCACCAGCAGGCCCGCCTGCAGGTAGGCCCCCAACCGGCGCAGCTGGATGAGGTAGCTGCCGCCATCGCGCGTGGCAAACAGGTGCAGTTGCTTGCGCTGGCTGTGCCAGGCGTATTGCACCTGGGTGGACGCGCCGTTGTGGTCCAGCGTGAACCAGGTGCCCAGCGGCAGCTGCTGCGCCCAGGCCACCATGTCGTCCTGCACAGGCGCACCGTTGTCGGCGATGACGTGGATGGACGAGGCGTCGATGCCCAGCAGCATCTCGATGTTGTCCGCACTCAGCGGCATGTCGCCCAGCGCCTCGTCGCCAATGTAGTCCTCCAGGTTCGCCAGGCGTTTGGCCATGGCATCGATGTGCGCCTGCGGGATCGAGGCCGTCTTGGAGAGGAAAGCGTCGGCCAGCGTGTCGGTGATTCCCTTGATCTGTGCGTCCTGCTCGGGCCCCGCCACGCCGATCAGCGCCAGCCCCTGGCGCAGGCTCTGCAGCAGCGCCGGCAGGTTCTGGATGACCAGCGCACGGTCGGCGCGGTTGGGCTTGGCGCCCGCCGCCCACACCAGGTCGGCCGCGGCGCGCTTGAAGGCGGCGGTACTGGCATGCTGGGCCCCGTCGCGCACGGCCGACATCGCCAGCACCTCGGCCCATGTCTTGAACAAGAACTCGCGGATCTCGTCGCGCACCGGCATGTCCTTGAGCAGCGCGCGCAGTTCGATGGTGTACTGGATCGCCAGCGTCTCGCGCTGCTCCACCTGCTGGGCCACGCTGACGATGCGCGAGGTGCCCTGCTTCTCGGTGAGGAATTTGGCGAGGAATTTCTCGAACTCGTCGTGCACCAGCTGGAACACGCGCTGGCCGGTCTCGGGGTACTGCTCGATCACCTGCACGATGCGGCGGATCTCGGCCTCCAGCGCGCTGCCATTGATGGAGCTGGCGTCAAAGCCCAGCACGCAGGCGCCCATGCGGTCGATGAGCTGGCGCGCGGGGTGCGTGAGGTTGCTGAAGAACTCGGGCTCGGCCAGCGCCACGCGCAGCACCGGCACCTGCAGGCGTGCAAACCACACGCGTACCGAGGGCGGGATGCGGTCTTCGCTCAGGATGCTTTGGAACATCAGCGCCACCACCTCGATGATGGCCTTCTCGCTGGCGGTACTGGCCTTCTTCTTGAACTCCACGGACCGCTCGCGCACGGCGCTCGCCACGCGGACCACGGCCTGTGGGCTGTAGTCCTCGACCAGCGTGGCCACGTCGCTGTAGTAGCTGTCGGCCGAGACGCGGTGCGCCGCCAGCGCATGGGCCAGCGCCGCGGACGCGGGGGGTGCCTTGACCATGTCGTAGCCCGTGGTGGGCTGCGTGAGCAAGCGCCGCAGCTGCATCATCACGCCCTGGGCGCGCTGGCGCGCGCGCACCAGCGGGCTGCCTATGCCGGCCATCACCGGCTGCCCGCGCATGCCGGGGGGCGGGGGCATGAAGGCCGACGCCGCCTGGCGCGTGGGGGCAAATTCCGTGGGCCGCCCCAGCGCGGCGCGCGACTGCTGCAATGCCTGCGAGGCCAGTCCCACGGGACCGGACGCGGGCGGCGGCTCGCCGGGGCTGCCGGTGTTGGGGCCGGCGGCCGCGCGGCGCACGCGGGCGCGCAGGTCGTCCTGCGCCACGACGCCCTGTTCGTCGTACAGCTTCACAAGGGCCTGGTACTGCGCCAGCGCCAGCGCCGCCAGTTCGCGCTGCAGCGGGTCGATCACCATCTGCAAATGGTCGCGCTGCAGGCCCACCTCCAACCACTGCTCGACCAGATGCAGGCACAGGGTTTCGGGGCGCAGGATATCGGTGCCGGCCAGCTCACGGCCTTCCAGATGCTGTGTGCGCTGCCGCGCGGCATCGAAAGGAGCGGCCACATGCTCGGTGAGGGTCAGCGCCATGCGCGAGGCGATGATCTTGTTCTCCAGCACGTCGTCGCCCAGCAGCTCAAGCCCATCGAACGCCTTGGACGCGTTGAGGGTGCCGCGCCCCTTGACGGGCGGGGGCGCCAGGCTTTCCCGCCAGGCCCGGCCCAGATGTTCCACCCAGGTCTTGCGGTGGGCCTGATGGCCCATCCAGGCATCGCGCCGCAACTGCATGTCGCGCTGCGTGGCGGTCTGCCCCATCAACTCGGTCAGGAAGTCATGGACTGTTTTGTCCAGCGCCGGCAAGCCGGTGCACAGCCCCTCCACGAAACGCTGGCGGGCCAGGTGGGCCAGCCGTCGGTGGGCAGAGGAAGTGGGCGAAAAATCCATAGGGCTCCGATATTAGCCCCAGCCGCTGTCGCGCCCCGGCCTTTGCATCGGCACGCGGACAAGGCGGCTGCGCACGCGCATCGTCAGACCACGGCGCCGGAGTTCGGGTCGGCCGGGTCGCCTTCCTTGCGGGTCGGCGCCTTGACCAGGTCTTCGCGCTTGACGCCCAGCCACATGGCGATGGCCGCGGCAACGAACACCGACGAGTAGATGCCGAACAGGATGCCGATGGTCAGCGCCAGTGCGAAGTAGTGCAGGCTGGGGCCCCCGAAGAAGAACATGGACAGCACCATGGCCTCGGTGGAGGCATGGGTGATGATGGTGCGGCTCATGGTGGAGGTGATGGCGTGGTCGATCACCTCTTGCGTGTTGAGCTTGCGGAACTTGCGGAAGGCCTCGCGGATACGGTCGAAGATCACCACCGACTCGTTCACCGAATAGCCCAGCACGGCCAGCACGCCGGCCAGCACCGACAGCGAGAACTCCCATTGGAAGAACGCAAAGAAGCCCAGAATGATGACCACGTCGTGCAGGTTGGCGATCACCGCTGCCACGCCGAACTTCCACTCGAAGCGGAAGGCCAGGTAGATCACGATGCCCAGCACCACCATGCCCAGCGCCATCAGGCCGCTGTGCACCAGTTCTTCGCCCACCTGCGGGCCCACGAACTCGGTGCGCCGCAGCGTGACCTCAGGGTCCTGCGCCTTCAGCGCGCTCAGCACCTGCTCGCTTTGCTGGGCCGAGGTGACGCCCTTTTGCACGGGCAGGCGGATCATCACGTCGCGCGAGGTGCCGAAGTTCTGCACCACCACGTCGGCATAGCCCAGGCCCGCGACGGTGTCGCGCACCTTGCCGATGTCGGCCGTCTGCGTGTAGGCCACCTCCATGACGGTGCCACCCGTGAACTCCACCGACAGGTGCAGGCCCCGCGTGACCAGGAAGAACACCGCCAGCGCGAAAGTGATGAAAGACACCGCGTTGAGCACCAACGCGTACTTCATGAACGGGATGTCTTTTTTGATGCGGAAAAACTCCATGGTTTTCCCCTTTCTTAGTTGCTGTTGCCGCGGGCAGCCACCGAGCGGTGCTCATCGCCCTCGGGCTTCCACACCTGGCCGATGGACACGCTCTTGAGCTTCTTCTTGCGGCCATACCAGAGGTTGACCAGGCCACGCGAGAAGAACACCGCCGAGAACATGCTGGTCAGGATGCCGATGCAGTGCACCACGGCAAAGCCGCGCACCGGCCCCGTGCCGAAGGCCAGCAGCGCCAGGCCCGCAATCAGCGTGGTGACGTTGGAGTCCAGGATGGTGGCCCAGGCGCGCTCGTAGCCCGTGGCGATCGCCGCCTGCGGGGCCACGCCAGCGCGCAGTTCCTCGCGGATGCGCTCGTTGATCAGCACGTTGGAGTCGATGGCCACGCCCAGCGCCAGGGCCATGGCGGCGATGCCGGGCAGGGTCAGCGTGGCCTGCAGCATCGACAGGATGGCGATCAGCAGCAGCACGTTCACGCCCAGCGCGATCGTGGAGAACACGCCGAACAGCCTGTAGTACACGCACATGAAGGCCGCGATGGCCACCATGCCCCAAACCACCGACTGGATACCCCGTTCGATGTTGTCGGCACCCAGGCTCGGGCCGATGGTGTATTCCTCGATGATCTCCATGGGCGCGGCCAGCGAGCCGGCGCGCAGCAGCAGTGCGGTGTCGTTGGCCTCGGCCGTGGTCATGCGGCCGGAGATCTGCACGCGACCACCGCCAATCTCGCTGCGGATCACGGGCGCGGTCACCACCTCGCCCTTGCCCTTTTCGAACAGCACGATGGCCATGCGCTTGCCCACGTTCTCGCGCGTGATGTCCTTGAAGATGCGCGAGCCCTTGGCGTCCAGCGTGAGGTTCACGGTGGGCTCCTGGGTCTGGCCGTCGAATCCTGGCTGCGCGTCGGTGAGGTTCTCGCCGGTCAGCACGACCTGCTTCTTCACGATCACGGCCTGGCCGTTGCGGTCCAGGTATTTCTCGGTACCGAACGGCACGGGGCCCGTACCCATTTCGGCGGCGCGCGCCTCGGTGCCCTCGTCCACCATGCGCACTTCCAGCGTGGCGGTGCGGCCCAGGATGTCCTTGGCCTTGGCCGTGTCCTGCACGCCGGGCAGCTGCACCACGATGCGGTCCAGGCCCTGCTGCTGGATCACGGGCTCGGCCACGCCCAGTTCGTTGATACGGTTGTGCAGTGTGACCATGTTCTGCTTCAAGGCCTGCTCTTGCACCTTGCGCAGGGCCTCGGGCTTGATGGTGGCGCGCAGGCGCATACCGTCGCCGTCGGCGCTGCTCACGACCGCCAGGTCCGGGAACTGGTCAGCGATCAGGTTGCGTGCCGCCGTGAGCGTGGCCTCGTCGCGCACGCGGATGTCCACGGCCTGCCCTTCGCGGCCGATGCCGCCGTGCCGGATGTTCTTCTCGCGCAGCGCGCTGCGCAGGTCGCCTGCGTACGACTCGATCTTCTTCGTGATCGCCGCCTGCATGTCCACCTGCAGCATGAAGTGCACGCCGCCGCGCAGGTCCAGGCCGAGGTACATGGGCCGTGCATGCAGCGCGGTGAGCCAGTCGGGCGAGCGCGACACGAGGTTCAGCGCCACGATGTAGGAAGGATCACTCGGGTCGGGGATCAGGGCCTTCTCGATCGCGTCCTTGGCCTTGAGCTGGTTGTCCGGCGTGTCAAAGCGCGCGCGCACCGAGTTGCCGTCGAACACGATGGAGTCCGAGGCCACGTTGGCGGCTTTCAGCGCATCCTCGACGCGCTGCTGGACCGCGGCGTCGACCTTCAGCGTGGCCTTGGCCGACGACACCTGCACCGCAGGCGCCTCGCCAAAGAAGTTGGGCAGGGTATACAGGGCCCCAATGAGCAACACGATCACCAGGATCGCGTACTTCCAGACCGGATAACGGTTCATGATCGCGCTCTTCAATCCATGCGGGGCAGCGGACGCGGGATGCGGCGCAGCACTGCCCTCATAACAAGGCCCGTAGGCCTACAGCTGGGACGGTTTACTTGACCGTGCCCTTGGGCAGCACCTGGGCCACGGCGCTGCGCTGCACCTGCACCTGCACGCCAGGCGCAATCTCCAGTTGCAGGTAGCCTTCGCTCAGGCCCACCACCTTGCCCAGCAAGCCGCCGGCCGTGGCCACTTCGTCGCCCTTGGCCAGCGCGTCGATCATGGCGCGGTGCTCTTTCTGGCGCTTCATCTGGGGACGGATCATGATGAAGTACAGCACCACGAACATCAGTACCAGCGGCAGCATGCTGGTGAGCGATCCCATCAGGCCGGCCTCGGCGGCTGCGGCGGGGGCGGTCTGTGCAAAAGCAGAAGAAATCAACACGGGAAGAACTCCAATGGTAGTAATAGGTGCAAAGGGGCTCCGCCGGGAGGCGCCAGGGCCTGCGGGCGGTGAGCCGGCCATTGTATGCGGGGGGCTGCCGGCCAGGGCTGCGCGCACCGGCGGCCGGCGGGCTGCGGGCACCCTCCGAGATTCAGTATCAAAACACCTTGCAACGCCCGTCCAATGAGCGCCAACAGCTATCACATATATAGCATAAAGCCCCGGACCAGGGGCGGTTAATGCATCGGATGCGACGCGCCCATCGTCGGCCTGGGCCTACGCCGGCGCCTGGCAGGGCTTCGTAGCATGCCTGTGTGCCGCCCGCAGCGGCCGGCGCCGCGCCGCGGCCCCTTCCCTCCCACCCCCCGTGTCAAGAAAGGAAACGCTTTCCATGGATTTCGCATCGGTATCCGCCTGGCTGGAGACAGAGTGGTTCTGGGGCATGTCCGCTGCCGAAGTATTGGCGGCGGCGGCCACGGCCATGGGCATCTACCTGGCGCTCACGCTGCTGCTGCGCTGGGCCGTCGCGCATGCCGACCGCAAATCCGGCGGCGGCGATGCCGGCGCGGCAAGCCTGCTGGCGCAGGTGCTCGCCGGAACCAGCCGTCTGCTCATCCTGCTGGCAGCACTGCTGGTGGGCACCGGCATGCTGGACCTGCCCGGGCGTTGGCATGACCGTGTGAGCCAACTCTGGTTCCTGGCCGTGGCGGTGCAGCTGGGGCTGTGGGGCACGCGCGCCATCAGTCTGGGGGTCGAACGCTACCGGCGCCACCATGGCGCCGCGGGCACGGGGCAGATCAGCGCCTCGGCCACGCTCATGTCCTGGGGGCTGCGCACGCTGGTGTGGGCCACGGTGCTGCTGGCCATCCTCTCGAACCTGGGGGTGAACATCACCGCCTTCGTGGCCAGCCTGGGCGTGGGCGGCATTGCGGTGGCGCTGGCAGTGCAAAGCGTGCTGGGCGATCTGTTCGCCTCCATGGCGATCGCGGTGGACAAGCCCTTCGAGGTGGGCGACTTCATCGTCGTGGGTCCCATCGCAGGCACCGTGCAGCAGGTGGGCGTAAAGACCACGCGCATCCGCGCCCTGAGCGGGGAACAGGTGGTGATGAGCAACACCGAGTTGCTCAAGCAGACCATCAACAACTATCGCCACATGCGCGAGCGCCGCATCGTGTTTGGCTTTGGCGTGGCGCAGGACACCTCGCCCGCGCAGGCGCAGGCCCTGGCACAAGCGGTGCGCGACATCATCGAGGCCGAACCGCAACTGCGCTTCGACCGCGCGCATTTCAAGGGATTTGGCGCCAGCTCGCTCGATTACGAAGTGGTCTACATCGTCAAAGACCCGGACTACAACCTCTACATGGACCTGCAGCAGCGCATCAACCTGGCGTTGCTGGGCCGGCTGCAGGCGCTGGGCATGCGGCTGGCGGTGCCGGTCAGCCGCGTGCAGTTGGCCGACCCGCCGGCCGGGCAGGAAGGCCCGTCCAGTGCGGCCGGCATGCCCATTCCTCAGAACGCGTGAACGACCGCGTTGCCCTCGGGCAGGGGCAGGCGGCGACGGGCGGGGTCAGAAGGAATGGGCGGGCATGACAGGCCCGCCCACCGTCTCAGGCCACTTGGCGGGGCGCACCCGCGTGTGGGGCGCGCCAGCGGTCCATGAGTGCGAACCACTTCTTGCGCGCGGCCTGCAGGTGGCGCTCCTTCACATGGCCGTAGCCGCGGATGTCCTCAGGGATACGCGCGATCTCCACCGCCAGCGCCAGGCGCTCGGCCGTCAGGCCCTTCAGCAGTTCCTCGATGCAGGCGCGGTATTCGCGGATCAGCGCGCGCTCGGTCTTGCGCTCCTCGGTCCGGCCGAAGACATCGAGCGCCGTGCCGCGCAGCCCCTTCATGCGGACCAGCACGCCGAAGGCCTTGCGCATCCAGGGCCCGTAGCTTTGCTTGACCAACTCACCCTTGTCGTTGTGCTTGGCCAGCAGCGGGGGCGCCAGGTGGTGCACCAGCTTGTAGTCGCCTTCGTACATCGCGGCGATCTTGTCGGTGAACGCCTTGTCGGTGTGCAGCCGCGCCACTTCGTACTCGTCCTTGTAGGCCATCAGCTTGAACAGGTAGCGCGCCACCGCTTCGGTGAGGCGCGTGCCCTGGCCCAGTGAATCCTCGGCCGCGCGCACCTTGTCCACGAAGGCCTGGTACTCGGCCGCATAGGCGGCGTTCTGGTAGCCCGTGAGGAAGTCCACACGCTTGGCGACCATCTCGGCCAAGCCGGGCTTCTTCACGAACTGGATCACCTGCGCGGCCTGGAACAGCGCCTGCACCTCGGCCAGGTTGTGCGCGCAGCGGCGTCCCCATTCGAAGGCGGCCTTGTTGTTCTCCACCTGTACGCCATTGAGCTCCATGGCGCGCATGAGCGCGGCGTGGGACAGCGGCACGCGGCCCTTCTGCCACGCATAGCCCAGCATCAGCGGGTTGGTGTAGATGCTGTCACCCAGCAACTGGCTGGCCACCTGCTCGGCGTCGAACACGCCCAGCAGCTCGGCGCCCACCGCCTGGGCGATGGCGGCCTCGCAGCCGTCAGCCGGGAACTGCCAATTGGGGTTGTGCACAAAGGCCGCGGCCGGTGTGCCGTGGCTGTTGAGGGCGACAAAGGTGCGCCCCGGCTGCATGGCGGCCAGCGTGGCCTTGTTCGCGGCAACGATGGGGTCGCAGCCGATCACCAGGTCCGCCTTGGCCGTGTCCACCTTGGTGGTGTGGATGGCCTCGGGGCGGTTGGCGATCTGCACATGGCTCCAGGTGGAGCCGCCCTTTTGCGCCAGGCCCGCCGCGTCCTGCGTGATGACGCCCTTGCCCTCCAGGTGCGCGGCCATGCCCAGCAGGGACCCGATGGTGATCACGCCCGTGCCGCCCACGCCAGCCACGACGATGCCCCACGCGGCCTCGGCCGCCGGCAGCACCGGCTCGGGGATGGGCGCCATCGTGGACAGGTCGCCCTTCTTCTCCTTCTTGGGCTTCTTGAGCTGGCCGCCCTCGACGGT
Organism: Diaphorobacter sp. ED-3; assembly: GCF_027625375.1. Lineage (NCBI taxonomy): Bacteria > Pseudomonadati > Pseudomonadota > Betaproteobacteria > Burkholderiales > Comamonadaceae > Diaphorobacter > Diaphorobacter sp. ED-3. The sequence goes on from NZ_CP115182.1 coordinate 3,952,139, forward strand.
GACGAAGCTCGGGCAGAAGCCCTTCACGCAGGAATAGTCCTTGTTGCAGGTGCTCTGGTTGATGCGGCGCTTGCGGCCGAACTCGGTCTCCACCGGCTCCACCGACAGGCAGTTGGACTGCACCGAGCAATCGCCGCAGCCCTCGCACACCAGCTCGTTGATGACCACGGTCTTGGCGGGTGTGGCCAGCAGGCCGCGCTTCCTGCGGCGGCGCTTCTCGGTCGCGCAGGTCTGGTCATAGATGATGGCCGTGCAGCCTGCGATCTCGCGGAACTCACGCTGGATGCGGTCCAGCTCGTCGCGGTGGAAGACTTCAACGCCCGGCGGCAGGTCGTTGAGCAGCTCGGGGTGGCCGGTGCGCGCGGCGTTGGCCGGGTGCGTGCGGCCGTGGTACTTCTCGGGCTCGTCCGTCACCACCGCCAGCCGGACCACGCCCTCGGCGCGCAGGCTGTGGGCGATCTGCGCCACCGAATGCCCCTCGGGGCGCTCGCCCACCTGCTGGCCGCCGGTCATGGCCACGGCGTCGTTGTAGAGGATCTTGTAGGTGATGTTGGCGCCCGAGGCGATGCTCTGGCGAATCGCCAGCAGGCCGCTGTGGAAGTAGGTGCCGTCGCCCAGGTTGGCGAACACGTGCTTGTCCTTGGTGAACGGCGCCTGGCCCACCCAGGTCACGCCCTCGCCGCCCATCTGCGTGAAGGTGCTCGTGGCGCGGTCGGGCATCCAGTTGGCCATGTAGTGGCAACCAATGCCGGCCACGGCGCGCGAGCCCTCGGGCACGCGGGTGCTGGTGTTGTGCGGGCAGCCGCTGCAGAACCACGGCATGCGCTCGCCGGTGTCGGTCTTCACCTCCAGCAGGCCGCACTCGCGCGCCTCCACCACGGAGATGCGCGCGTCCATGCGCGCCACGATGTCCTCGGGCACGCCCAGCTTCTTCAGGCGTTTGGCGATCGCCTTGGCGATGATGGCCGGCGTCAGGTCGGCCTTGGGCCGCAGCAGCCAGTTCTGGCTGGGATTGGGCATGCTCCATTCGCCGCCGGAGTTGTCACCCTCGATCTCGTCGAACTTGCCCAGCACGTTGGGACGCACGTCGGCGCGCCAGTTGTAGAGCTCTTCCTTGATCTGGTATTCGATGACCTGGCGTTTTTCCTCCACCACCAGGATCTCCTGCAGCCCCTGCGCGAAGTCGCGCGTGATGGTGGCTTCGAGCGGCCACACCACGTTGACCTTGTGCACGCGGATGCCCAGCTGACGGCAGGTGTCGTCGTCCAGGCCCAGGTCCACCAGTGCCTGGCGCGTGTCGTTGTACGCCTTGCCGCTGGCGATGATGCCGAAGCGGTCCTGCGGGCCCTGGATCACGTTGTAGTTGAGCTTGTTGGCGCGGATGTACGCCAGTGCCGCGTACCACTTGTAGTCCATGAGGCGCGCCTCCTGCTCCAGCGGCGCATCGGGCCAGCGGATGTGCAAGCCGCCGGGCGGCATGGTGAAGTCCTCGGGCATGACGATCTTCACGCGGTCGGGGTCCACAGAGATGCTGCTGGACGACTCCACCACCTCCTGGATGGTCTTGAGTCCGGACCACAGGCCCGAGAAGCGGCTCAGGGCAAAGGCGTGCAGCCCCATGTCCAGAATGTCCTGCACGCTGCTGGGGAAGAACACCGGCAGGCCGCAGGCCTTGAAGATGTGGTCGCTCTGGTGTGCCGCCGTGCTGCTCTTGCTGATGTGGTCGTCGCCCGCCACGGCGATCACGCCGCCATGCCGCGCCGTGCCGGCCATGTTGGCATGCTTGAACACGTCGGAGCAACGGTCCACGCCCGGGCCCTTGCCGTACCAGATGCCAAACACGCCGTCGTACTTCTTGGACTGGGGGTAGATGTCCAGTTGCTGCGTGCCCCAGACGGCGGTGGCGGCCAGCTCCTCGTTCACGCCGGGCTGGAAGACCACGTGGTGCTCCGCCAGGTGCTTGCGGGCGCCCCACAGGGCCTGGTCGTAACCGCCCAGGGGCGAGCCACGGTAGCCGCTCACGAAGCCCGCGGTATTCAGGCCCACGGCTGCATCGCGCTGGCGCTGCAGCATGGGCAGGCGCACGAGGGCCTGCACCCCACTCATGAAAGCGCGGCCGTGGCCCAGCGTGTATTTGTCCTCAAGGGTGACCGTCTCCAGCGCGCGGCGGACGTGTTCGGGCAGCGGGGCATTCATGTCTTGTCTCCGTGGGTTCTGTGATCCGCCGCCTCTGTTGGGCGCGGCGTGCGGGACGGTGCCGTGTGGGCGCCACCCGATCTGCGCAGTGTATGCGCGAGACACCGATATGTGTTTGCTTTATTTGCCGCGTTTACCCTGATGCGCGAAAGCTTCTTTCTTAAAACAATCCAAAAATGGAAACCTTGGACAAATACGACATCGCCATCCTGCGCGAGCTGCAGGCCGAGGCGCGCCTGACCAACGCCGAGCTGGCGCAACGCGTAGGCCTGTCCGCTGCACCGTGCTGGCGGCGCGTACGCGCCCTGGAGGAAGCGGGCTACATCCGCGGCTATCACGCGGAAATCGACCGCCACAAGATCGGCCTGGGCGTACTGGCGTTCGTGCGCCTGGACGCCGAGCGCAACACCGGCGACCTGACGCTGGCCATGGAGCAGGCCATCGCCCAGATCCCCGAGGTGGTCTCATGCCACTACATCAGCGGCACCGGCACCTTCGAGCTGCAGGTGGTGGCACGCGACCTGGACAGCTTCTCGCAGTTCGCACGCACCGTGCTGCTGAACCTGCCCAACGTGAAGGACATGCACACCAGCTTCTCGCTGGGCGAGGTCAAGGCAGGCGGCGCGCTGCCGTTGGCGCACCTGGGCCCGGTGCGGCCCGTGGTGCGTGGCGCCGCAGCGTAGGACCACTCCTAATTCAGTAGCTGGCACCGCTTTCCCTATAAGGGTTTGATCACATTTTCATTGCAACTGGTGCCCAGGCGCCACGATCCCAGCAACCCGCTGAAGCCGCCCGCGCATCGGGGCGGCGTTGTTCCAGCGAGGTCAAACTCCAGCGCGTTCAGGGAACATGACGCCAACGGCCATCGCGCCTGGCGGTCCTTCTCCTGGTGTCAGGCAGATGGCACACTCGCATCTTTTAGGCACCGCTGGCTGCATAAGCAGTCACACTTGAGCGACGAGCCTCTCGCCCTTTCACCTTCCCATGCAAGACCGCCTGAAATGGACGCAGTCCGCGCTGGTACGAATCCTTCGCCCCGCGGTCAGGCTGGCGTTGGCGATGGGACTGAAGCACGCCCAACTCGAAGAAATCCTGAGGGACCTGCTGCTGGAGGAGGCGCGCCATCTCTGGCGCAGCCAAGGCATTCCCGACCCCAACCTGAGCCAGATCTCGGTCACCACCGGTCTCAATCGCAAGGACGTGACCGCCAGAGTGCGCCAAGTACGCGATCCTTTGCCTGCCACCGAAGGGTCGTCGGCCGCCAAGGCTTTCACGGCCTGGTTGCAGCTTGCCGCCGAGGAGCCCAGCCGGCGCCGCCTTCCTATTGTGGACACCGGCCATGGCCCCTCCTTTGAACTGGTGGCGCGTCTCGCCACCCGCGGCGATGTGCACCACAGAACCCTGCTGGAGGAGCTTCAGCGCCTGAATTTGGTCAGGGGGCTGACGGGCGACGGCGAAGGCGAGGTGGAACTGGTGGGCGACGGTTTCATCCCGGGCACCAGTCTGCGGGACATGCTGGCCTTCACCGGGGACAATGTGCGGGACCATCTGCTGGCCGCCGTCAGCAATACCTTGGGGCAGCAGCCCCGGATGCTGGAACGCTCCGTCTATGCCTCGGGCTTGACCGTGTCGGAGTGCGAACGCATCCACCAGTTGGCGCGGGAACATTGGGATTCCGTGCATTACCGCCTGGTACGGGAAATGACCCAGGCCCATGCCTCTGCGGCAGGCATGGGAACGGCACGCATGCGCGTAGGGGTGTATGTCTACCATGAGGACGAGCCGCCGGACGTGAAGCCGACCACCCGTGCAGGCTCTGCAAGGCGCAGGAAAAAAACATGAGGACTGGGATATACGCGCTGATGACCACGCTGGGGCTGGTGCTCGCAGCCTGTGGAGGCGGCGACGGCGTGGGCTCGGGCGGCACCGGCATCGCCATGTCTTCCGTGGCCATTGGCAGCGTCGACAGCCTCGGCGAATCACCCAGCGGGTCGTACATGGTTGTGAACGGCGTGCGCTTCGATATCAGCCACGCCCAGGTGGAAGTGGAAGGCGTCTCGCAGGAAGACGCCAATGGTCAGCAAAGCCTGAAGAGCGGCCAGAGCAGCCTGAAACCTGGCATGACCGTGCAAGTGAACGGCACCCTCGATACCGGATTCAGCACGGGTACGGCCGCGCAGGTACTGTCGATACCGGAGCTACGGGGGGCGGTGGATGCCGTGGACGCGGCGCTGGGGCGCATCGAGGTAATGGGTGCGCGGGTATATGTCGATGACGAGACCGTGCTCGACGGGCTGTCCGGCTTGGCCGCCTTGCAAGTCGGCCAGATCGTGCAGGTACATGCGTTGCCCACCAGCAGTGGGCTGATGCGCGCGACCCGGCTGCAGCTGACCACCGCCACGCTCCCCTCGGTACAGCCCGTGCTGTGGGGCAGCGTGCAGGCCCTCGATACGGTGGCCCGCCGGTTCCAGTTGGGCACGATGCAGATCCAGTATGCACAGGCTGCCTTTTTGAACGGTCTGGAGGCGGGCATGCTGGACAACGGCATGCCGCTGTATGTGCATGCAGCCCAGGCACCGTCCGGCAACGTGCTCGTGGCCCGCGTGCTGCGGCCAGCGCACAGCCTCTCACGCCAGGCAGACACGCCCGTCGTGCTGGAAGGTGTGGTGACGAACTTCGCCTCTGCACAATCCTTTGCGCTGCAAGGCACGGATATCGATGGCTCGGGCGCGCAAATAACCGGGGGGCGGGCTGATGACATCCGCAACGGCGCAACGCTGGAAGTGGCGGGCCGGATGTCTGCCAACGGCGTGCTGGTCGCGCAGCGGATACGCGTGCGGCAAAGGGCTGTAGTTGACCCTCCATCCGCGTTGCCTCCTCCCGCAAACACCAACGGCAACGGGAACGGGAATGCCGGAGGCAACGGCAACGGCAACGGCAACGGCAACGGCAATTCCAACAGAGGCTGAACACCGTTTCGCACCCGCCGAGATTGCGGCCCCGGCACAGCAAGCGCGCCGCATTCCCGTCACAATGGCCGCACATGCCGCCCCAGCCCCTCCATGACAGCGGACCGCTGAGTTCACCACCCACACCGCCAGGCCCCGACGCGGCCTCCGCCGCCGCCCACACCGCCGAGGCCGCCGCCACAGCCGAGTTGCAGCACAGCGCGGCGCAGCGTGCGCCGCAGTCGCCCTTCGCGCCGCTGTCGGTGCCGGTGTTCCGCATGCTGTGGCTCACCTGGCTGGCGGCCAACACCTGCATGTGGATGAACGACGTGGCCACGGCCTGGCTGATGACCACGCTGACCGATTCGCCTGCCCTGGTGGCGCTGGTGCAGACGGCCTCGACGCTGCCCGTGTTCCTGCTGGGCTTGCCCAGCGGCGCGCTGGCCGACATCCTGGACCGGCGGCGCTATTTCATGGTCACGCAGTTCTGGGTGGCGGCCGTGGCGGTGGTGCTGTGCGTGGCCATCCTCTGGGGTGGGCTCAACCCCTACCTGCTGCTGGCGCTGACCTTCGCCAACGGCATCGGGCTGGCGATGCGCTGGCCGGTGTTTGCGGCCATCGTGCCGGAGCTAGTGAACCGCCAACAGTTGCCCGCGGCGCTGGCGCTCAATGGCGTGGCCATGAACGCCTCGCGCATTATTGGCCCGCTGGTGGCCGGCGCCATCATCGCCAGCGCGGGCAGCGCCTGGGTGTTCGTGCTGAATGCCGTGCTGTCGCTGGTGGCGGGGTTCACCATCATGCGCTGGCGGCGCCAGCCCATGCCCAACCCGCTGGGGCGCGAGCGCCTGACCAGTGCCATGCGCGTGGGTCTGCAGTTCGTGCGCGAGTCGCCTCCGATGCGCGCCGTGCTGTGGCGCATCTCGATCTTCTTCCTGCATGCCACGGCGCTGCTGGCGCTGCTGCCGTTGGTGGCGCGCGACCTGCAGGGCGGCGGCGCGGGCACCTTCACGCTGCTGCTGGCCTCCATGGGCGCGGGCGCCGTGAGCGCTGCCATGTTCCTGCCGCGCCTGCGCCAGATGATGTCGCTGGACCAGCTGGTGGCGCGCGGCACGCTGCTGCAGGCGCTGGCCACGGCCGTGGTCGCCATTGCGCCCAACGTGTACGTGGCGGTGCCGGCCATGCTGGTGGGCGGGGCGGCGTGGATCACCACCGCCAATTCGCTCACGGTGGCCGCACAGCTGGCGCTGCCCAACTGGGTGCGCGCGCGCGGCATGTCCATCTACCAGATGTCCATCATGGGCGCCACGGCCGTGGGCGCGGCGCTGTGGGGGCAGGTCGCCGCACTCTCCAGCGTGCACATGAGCCTGGCATTGGCGGCACTCACCGGGGTGCTGGTGATGGCGCTGGTACAGCGCCTGGTGAGCAACCGCCATGGCGAGGAGGACCTGAGCGCCTCGCGCGCCTTCCAGGCACCGCGGGCCGACAGCCCGCCCGCCGCCGGCCTGCGGCTGGTGGTCAGCATCGAATACTTCATCAACCCCGCACGGGCGGCAGAATTCCGCGCCGTGATGCAGGAAAGCCGCCGCGCGCGCCTGCGCCAGGGCGCCTTGAGCTGGGAGCTGCAGCACGACATCGCCGACCCGCGCCGCTACGTGGAGCGCGTGGTGGACGAATCCTGGACGGAGCACCTGCGGCGCTTTGACCGCGTCACCGCCTCCGACGTGGCGCTGCGCGACAGGCGCTTTGCCTTCCACGTGGGCGACGCGCCGCCCGTGGTGTCGCGCTACGTGGTCGAGGGCGAATGAATCACTACCATATTGATAGCTTTCAGCGCTTGCCTTACGGGCATTTCAGCATTAATTTGTATTGAAAGCGCCATAAATCAAGTTCGAACAGCTTCCAAATCAATAGCGCTACCGCGGCCACAACGCCCACAGGCGCAGGCCCTGCTTCAGGCGCCCGGCAATCTCGCCCGCCTCGGGGCCCCAGCCGGTGAAGTAATCCGCGCGCACCGCGCCCAGGATGGCGCTGCCCGTGTCCTGCGCCAGCACCAGGCGCGACAACTGCGCCGTGGGGCCGCTGGAGGCCAGCCACACCGGCGTGCCGTAGGGGATGCTCTGGCGGTCCACGGCGATCGAGCGCCCCGGCGTGAGCGGCACGCCCTGCGCGCCCTTAGGCCCGAAGGCGGCGTCCAGCGCGTCCAGCGGCTCCTCGCGGAAGAACACGTAGCGCGGGTTGGACCACAGCATCTCGTTCACGCGCTGCGGATTGGCCCGCACCCAGGCGGTGATGCCGGGCCAGGTGGCATCGCGCACCAGGCCCTGGTCCAGCAGCCACTTGCCCACGCTCTTGTACGGCTGGTCGTTGGTGCCCGCGAAGGCCAGGCGCACCAGGCGCACGCTGCCGTCCGCCTCCTGCACGCGCAGCCGGCCCGAGCCCTGGATGTGCAGCACCATGGCTTCCACCGGGTCGCGCACCCAGGCGATCGCGCGGCCGGCCAGCGCCGCCTGGGCCTGCGGCAGGGTGTCGATCTGCTGGCGCGTGTACCAGGGCTTGCGCGCCGCCAGATCGGCCGGGGGTGCATACAAAGGCACGCTGAAGCCGTTGCCCGGTTGGCGCGCGGCGTCCAGATAGGGCTCAAAGTAGCCCGTGAGCAGGCCGTCGGCCGCTCCGTCCAGCGACTCGACGCGGTAGGGCTGCAGGCGCTGCATCATCCAGCCGCGCTGCTCCTCGGGCGACGCGATGCTCAGGCGGCGCACATCGCCGCACAGCGGCGCGAACGCCGGCGCGGGGCGCTCGCAGCTGCGCAGCCAGGCGTTCCAGGCCTCGTGCAGCGCATCGCCCTCAAAGCCCGGCAACTCGCCCCAGCCCACCGGCACCCAGCGGCTCTTGGACTGCGTGAGCGTGCCCGGCACAGGCACCGGTACAGTGGGCGCGGCGGGCGGCTGCACGGACGGCACGCTGGGCGCCACGGGCGCCGGAGGACGGGTGGAGCACGCGGCCAGCGTTCCTACAATCAGCGCCGATACCACCAGGCGCAGGAGACGAAGATTCATGGGGCTGATTTTGCTTGAAGCATTGCTTGCACTGGTGCTCCTCGTGGGCATTGTCTGGTGGACCATGTTCAGCGGCCGCAAGGGCGGCGAGCCGCCAGCGGCCCCCAGCGAGCCTCCCTCGCGGGACGACGCCCCGCGCAACGACTGAGGTCGTTCTCGGGTTGTGGCCTGGCATCTGCGCGGCCCATCGAACGCAGGCCGATCGGCCCCAGGTCGCGCACGCGCGTTGCGCCGCGTCCTACAGACGAGGCGTCGCCGGATTGCTACGCTGCTCACACTGGCCCAGCCGCCCGCTGGAGGGCTGCGAGCCGACCGAGCAACAACAAAGGAGTTCTCTCATGCGCAAACCTCTCCTCATCGGCAGTCTCGCGGTGGTCATGCTGGCCACGGGCTGTGCCAACATGACCGACACCCAGCGCCGCACCGCCACCGGCGCCGGCGTGGGTGCGCTGGGCGGCGCAGCCATCGGCGCCATGACGGGCGGCCATGCGGCGCAGGGCGCCGTGATCGGCGCTGGCGTGGGCGCCCTGGGCACCTACATCTGGTCCCAGCACATGGAGCGCCAAAAGCAGGACATGCAGGCTGCCACCCAGGGCACCGGTGTGACGGTGACGCAGACGCCGGACAACCAGCTCAAGCTGGACATCCCGAGCGATATCTCGTTCGCCACCAACCGCTCGGACATCCAGCCCAACTTCCGCCCCATTCTGGACCGCTTTGCCGAGGGCCTGCGCAACAATCCGAACACCGAGGTGCGCATCGTCGGCCACACCGACTCCACCGGCAGCGATGCGATCAACAACCCGCTGTCGCTGGACCGCGCCGAGAGCACGCGCAACTACCTCACGGCGCGTGGCGTGAACGGCAACCGCATCCACGTGGAAGGCCGTGGCTCGCGTGAACCTGTGGCCTCCAACGACACCTCCGACGGGCGCGCCCGCAACCGCCGCGTGGAGATTTATGTGGGTGAGCGCCAGGGCCGCGGCTGATCTGCGGCGGGCCGTCGGCGCGGCAAGCCTGCCCGCGCCGACGATGTGAAGACGAAGACGACGCGCGCCCGCAAGGGCCCGCGTCTTTTTTTACGCCGGTGGCGCGGCGCGCAGCAGGTTGGCAAGCTCCACCGCCGACTTGACCTGCATCTTGTCGAACACGCGCGCGCGGTGCACCTCCACCGTGCGCACGCTGATGTCGAGCTGATCGGCGATGAGCTTGTTGGGCAGGCCTTCGACCACCAACCGCATCACATCGCGCTCGCGGTCGGTCAGGTCGGCCAGCCGGTCCTGCAGTTCGTGGCGCGCGCGGCAGGCCTCGATGTGCCGGGCCGACAGCTCCAGCGCTGCTTGTATGCGGTCCACGAGCTGATTGTCGGAAAACGGCTTCTCGCAGAAGTCGAACGCGCCGCGCTTGACCGTGGCCACGGCGGTGGGCACGTCGGCGTGGCCCGTGAGGAAGATCACCGGCATGCCCGCGGTGTCGCCGCGCTCCACCATCTTGTCGAACAGCGCCAGGCCGCTCATGCCGCCCGGCATGCGCACGTCCAGCAGCAGACAGCAGGGCTGGCGCTGCATGAGGCCGCTGGCGGTGCGCTCGGCCAGCATGGTCTCGAACGCTTCGGCGCTGGCGAACGCCTCGCTGAGCACACGGCGCGAGCGCAGCAACCAAGCCAGCGCCTCGCGCACCTCGGCGTCGTCGTCCACGATGTACACAGTGGCGTTGGAGGCGGGTTCCATCAGGGGTCGGCTTTCTGAAATGCGGGCAGGGTGAAAGTGAATACCGTACCACGCGGCTCACGCGCCGCATGGTCCAGAAAGCCTCCATGCTGCTCCACCACGGTGCGGCACAGGCTCAGCCCCAGGCCCATGCCTTCGACGCGGGTGGTGTAGAACGGCGTGAACAGTCTCTCGGCCACGTCCTCCGGAATGCCCATGCCCATGTCGGCCACCGAGAACTCCAGCCAGCTGTTGGACGCATTGGAGGCCGCGCGCCGCACCCGCAGATCGAGGATGCGCGGATGGATCTGCGGGTCGTCCATGGACTGCATGGCGTTGCGCGTGAGGTTCAACAGCACCTGCTCGACCATGGTGCGGTCGCACAGCGCGGGCGGCAGGCCGTCCTCGATCGACAGCACCACGCGCACGCCCAGCTTGCGCGCCTGCAGCCGGATGATGGGCAGCACCGCATCGAACAGGTCCTGCGCGCTGACCGGCTCGCGGGTCTGGTCGCGGCGCCGCACGAAGTCGTGCACGCTCTTGATCACGCGGCCCGCGCGCTCGGCCTGCGCTGCAATGCGCTGCACGCCCACGCGCACGTCCTGCAGGTCCTGGGGCGACGGCAACTCGGCGCCCGGCGCCGGCTCCAGCAGGTTGAGCGAGCCGTTGGCATAGCTGGAGATGGCCGCCAGCGGCTGGTTCAGTTCATGGCTCAGCAGCGATGCCATCTCCCCCACCGTGGCCAGGCGTGCCGTGGCCTGCAGGCGCTCCAGCGACGTGCGCGACAGCTCCTCCACGCGCCGCTGCTCGCTCACGTCGAGAAACGAGCCCATCCACCCCGTGTGCAGACCCTGTGCGTTGATCAACGGCGCTTCGTAGATCATGACGGGAAAGCGCGTGCCGTCCCTGCGCATGAAGGTGGATTCGTACCCTTCGCGCGGCGGGTCGAGCCGGCCCGACATACGCACCACCTGCCGCTCCGCATATTCCTGCGCGTGCTCGGGCGGCCAGTAGGGCAGCGGCGACGTCTGGCCCACCAGCTCGGATGCGGGAAAGCCCACCATGTCGCAGAACGCCGGGTTCACATAGGTGATGCGGCCGTTGAGGTCGCGCGCACGCAGCCCCGTGACCAGCGAATCCTCCATCGCCTTGCGAAAAGCCAGCGCGTCGCCCAGGTCGCGCTCGGCGCGCAGGCGGCGCCGGTTGTCGCGCACCAGCACCACCAGCACCGACACCAGCGCGATCGACATGGCCGTGACCAGGGCCGTGAGGACGTTGGGAAACACGCTGGGCGCGGCGTGCCAGCCGTCCATGCGCAGCACGAGGGTGTTGCCCGGCAGGTCGAACAGCTGCTGCGCCGTGAACATGCGCGAGCCGCGGCGCAGCGCGCCCACCAGCGCCAGCCGCGTGCCGTCGGCCTCGGTGAACGACACCTCCTGGGTGCGCTGCAGGCTGGGCGCCACCAAGTCCTGCAGCACGGTCTGCAGCGCGTAGGTAGCCACCAGGAAGCCGCGCACGCGTCCGTCCTGGATCAACGGCAGGCAGACCTCCATCATCTCGGCGCCCATGCCGTCGGGCAGGGGCTGGAAATAGCTGCTGGAGTACGACGGGCCGGTGATGCGCCGGGCGTTGGTACAGGCCAGCATGGTCTCCGAATGCGTGCCGCTGCGCGTGGTGGCGTCCCACGGCAGGGGGCGATAGGGCGACTCCGCATGTGCGCGCAGCAGCAGCTGCGTGTCCCGCCATTCGATGCGCACCAGCTCGCGGCGCGTGCTCAGCAGCTCGGCCGCGCGCGCCTCCCACGCGGCCAGATCGGGGTCGCCCGCCTGCAGCGCCTGCAGGTTCTGCAGGTTGTGCGCGAAGGCGTTGCGGATGTCGGCCACGGCGTCGGCAGTGTCGCGTTCCAGGCGGCTTTGCACCTGGCTGGCCTCGTAGCGGCCAGCCAGCCATACCTGGGTAACCAGCATGCCCGCCACCAGCGCCACCAGCAGCGTCCACAGGGACCAGCGCCGCCACGCACCCACCCAGCGGCGCCACCGACGGGGTACCTTGTCCTGGGGCCCGTCTTGGGGCGCCGAAGGGGGCAGCAGCGACTGCGGGCCCTGCTGCGGGCCCGCAGCATCTCTGTCCCGCCCGCCCGCCGGTCCGCCGCGCTCCACGGTGCCGCCCATCAGAGCACGCAATGCTCAAGCGCCGGCAGCTGGCGCCGCACCTGGCGCAGATGCGCCGCATCCAGCGTACCCAGGACCACGCCCGCGCCCTCGGGCTGCTGGGCCAGCACGCTGCCCCAGGGGTCCACCAGCATGCTGTGGCCCCAGGTGCGCCGGCCGTTCTCGTGCGTTCCGCCCTGCGCCGGCGCCAGCACATAGGCCAGGTTCTCCACGGCGCGCGCACGCAGCAGCACCTCCCAGTGGGCCCGGCCGGTGGTGTAGGTGAAGGCGCTGGGCACCAGCAGCAGGTCGGCACCCGCGCGCGCGTGCTGGCGGTACAGCTCGGGGAAGCGCAGGTCGTAGCACACCGACAACCCCACGCGCCACACGTTGCCATCCCGCGCCGGCAGGGCAAAGCGCACGCTCTCGCGCCCGGCCTGGATCACGCGCGCCTCATCGAAGCATTCAGTGCCGTTGTCGAAGCGGAACAGGTGGATCTTGTCGTAACGCGCCACGCAGTCGCCCGCGGGCGAGAACACCAGCGTGGTGTTGTGCACGCGCTCTTCGCTGTCGCACACCAGCGGCAGCGTGCCGCCCACCACCCACAGGCCCAGCTCGCGCGCCGCTTGCGCCAGAAACCGCTGGACCACGCCGTCGCCCATGGTCTCGCGCAGCGCCAGCTTGTCCGCATCGGCCAAGCCCATGGCGCAGAAATACTCGGGCAGCACCGCCAGCTCCGCGCCGGCCTGCGCCGCCTGCTCCAGCAGATGGCGCGCCTGCGCCAGGTTGGCCTGCAGCGCGACGCCAGAGACCATTTGCAAGGCTGCGACTTTCATGGTTTGTCTCCTGATGCCGGTGGAACGGTAGGGCTCGCTGCGCCTTCCGGCGCAGCGCTCTTGCGGCGCTGGATGCGCTCCACACGCGGTTCTGACCAGGTGCCGTCGATGCGGAATTCCTGCGTGGCGGCCTGGATCAGCGGGCCGCGCAGGAAAACCTGCGCGAGGAAACTGCCCAGGCCGATGACGGGGTTGATCGCCGTGGCCACGAGGGAAGCCGTCATGGCGTTGATTTCGGGCACGACCACCACGTGCAGGTCCTGCGTCTCGCGTTCGATGTCGGCGCTGCCTTCCATGAGCACGGCGGCATTCACGCCCTTCATCTGCAGATTGTTGGTGGTGGCCACACCGTTTTCGATGCGCATGTCGCCACGCACGAAGTCGAATGCGAAGCCTTCGCTGAACACGTCGCGGAAGTCCAGCGCGAAGCGCCGCGGCAGGGATTGCAGGCTCAACACGCTCAGCAGCTTGGCCAGTCCCGGGTCGGCCTGGAGGAACTGGCCTGCCTCCACGTTCACATTTATCTGGCCGCTCATGGTGCGGTAGTCGGGTGACAACGGCGAGCCCAGCCAACCCACCTGGCCCCCGATGCGTCCCTTGCCGTGGCGCACCACGCCATCCATGCCAAAGCGTGCCAGCAAGGCGCCGCAATCGCGGATGTCCAGCTCGAAGTCCATCACCGTGCGCCGTTGCGCCTGCGCCCCGCTGCCCACCAGCGCCCAGTGGCCCTGCGAGGTCAGCACGGCCTCGGGGGCGGTCAGATTGAACTTGGACAGGCGCCACTCGCGCTGGCCGCCCTCCGTGCCGCGGTTGCGCGCCTCGATCTCGATGCGCCCCAGGCGCCGTCCGCGCAACTCGAAATCCTCCACCACGATGTCCAGCGCCGGCAGCGTGCCCGGTTCGCGCGCATCGAGCAGCGCGTTGACCTGCGTCTCGGCCATCTGCGGAATGGCCAGCCGCGCCAGCCGGGCGTGCAGCAGCCCCTGGGCCGCATCGGCACGCGGCGCGGACGCGCCGGCAGGGCGGTACTCCAGGTACCCGTCCAGCTCATCGGCATCCACGTTGGCACGCCACACGGCGCCCTGCCGCGACGCCCCCACCACCACGTCGTGCAGCGTGCGCCCGTGCAGCGTGAGCGTGGCGGCACGCACGGCCAGGCTGGTGGGCAGGTAATCGGTGGCCAGTGCCTCCCCGGAGGGCGCGGGTGCCGGCACTACTGCCTGTGCCTGTGCTGACGGTGCCGAGGGCTCTTGCAACAGCGCCGTCCACGCATCCACGTCCAGCGCACCCAACACGGCGTGTGCCGCGACACCCTGGACGGGAGGCGCGGGCATCTGCGCCGGCGGCACGCCGATGGCGAGCGCGCCGCGCAGCACGCGCGCCTGCGGCCCGTCCAGTGCGCGCAGGTAGTTGAGCCTGCCCACGTCGCCCAACTCCAGCGTCAATTCGTCCTGCAAGGGCGCGGTATCCGAGGCTGCGGCCTCGGGCGTCAAGCGGTTCTCGAAGCGCACGGGCAACGGGGCCTGCGCTGCCTTGCCCAGTGGCGCGGGCGCCGTCAGCGAAAGACCGACGAGGTCGCTGGCCACCTGCAGTTCGGCCACTCCCCGCCGCACCCCCACGGCCACCGTGTAGGCGGCGCTGCCACTGGCGCCGCGCACCAGCCGCGACACCAGGCCCAGCTGCTGTGCCTCGCGCAGACCCTGGGCGGTGGCTGTGCCGCGCGCACGCACGCGCACCGAGGACTCTCCAGCCCCCGCCGGCGCCGCATTCATGCCGCCTTCCAGCCGTACCTCGCCCCCCAGGGCGCGTCCCTGCACGCCAACCAGCGTGAAACCGCTCTGGCTGAACTGCACCACGCCCCGGGCCGCGTTCACCAGGGGCGCCTCGGGCACAAAGTGCACGTCGTTGCCCGCCAGGGTGACGCTGCCGCGCACGGTGGACTGGTCAATACGGCTGATGGGCAGCGTCAGGCCCAGCTGCAGTTCGGCCACGCCGGTGGCGGCGGCCCGGTCCAGCGCCCCCTGCGTAAGCCGGGAGATGGGCGAGGCGCTCACCAGCGCCAGCATGTCGGGCAGCGGGCCGCGCACGTCGGCCCCGACCACCACTTCGGTGTGCTGCAGGTCCGCGATCTTCGCGTTCACTTTCTGCACCCGCAGCGCGGGATACCCGGCAAAGCGCCCCGTGGCGTTGCGCACTTCCATGCCCGCGCGGTCAAACACTAGCTCCCCCGACAGTGCCGTGAGAGCCGGCCAGGGCCGGTCGCCCGCGTGCAACAGCGCCGGTGGCACATAGCCGTACGTCACGTCCTTGACACGCGCTGCGATGTGGAATTCGCCCTCGCGCGGAACATGGCCATAGGGAAAGTCGTGCAGGTCGCCCTTCACGCGGAACTGCACCTGGCTGGCGGTCCCCGCAAGGATGGCGTCGCGTAAATAGTGCCGCGACTCCGCTGGCACGGTGAGCGGCAGGTAGCGATGCACGCGCGTGCCATCGGCCCGCGACAGCGTGCCCGAAAGGTCCAGCACCCCCGGAAAGCGCGCGCGCGCAGGCGACGCCGCAGGGTCGCCCGTGTGCCAGCTCAGCCGCGCCTCGCCCTGGGCGTCCGCATTGGCAAAGCGCAGCTGGCTGGTCTGGACCGCGATGCGCTCGCCCTCGATCTGCCAGCGCACCCCCGCTTCCAGCCGCTGCACGGGCACTACGGGCTCTTCAAACACGCCGGGCAGGCGCAGAGTCCCGTCGGCCATGGCCAACTCGGCCTGCCCCCCCGCCTGGGTGAGATCGAAAGACACCTGCGCACCACTGAGGCCGGCGACGGTAGGCACGGCGTCGTCCGCCGCCAGCGCCAACCCTGCGACCTTGCCGCGAACCTGGTACTTCTGCGGCTGCGCCAGCGGCCCTTGCCATTCGGCCCGCAACTGCTCCACCAG
This sequence comes from Diaphorobacter sp. ED-3, assembly GCF_027625375.1. Taxonomy (NCBI): domain Bacteria; kingdom Pseudomonadati; phylum Pseudomonadota; class Betaproteobacteria; order Burkholderiales; family Comamonadaceae; genus Diaphorobacter; species Diaphorobacter sp. ED-3. The sequence continues at coordinate 3,967,961 of NZ_CP115182.1, forward strand.
ACCGCGCGGCGCATAGTCGCGCACCGCGCCGTGCACGGTGTCGCCCAGGGGCAGCCGGCTCGCGATCTGCGCCAGGGCGGCCAGGTCCAGCCGGTCTGCCTGCAGTTCGCCACGCTCTCGGCCTGCCTGGCCCTGTCCGCTGTGGCGCAGCGCCAGATTGCCGCCGGGCCAGCGCAAGCCATCGTCGGCCACGAACTGCAGATTCTGGGTGGACAGCTCAAAGCCGTGGTCCAGCCAGCGACCGCCCACCCGCCCCGTCACTGTGCGCAGCGCCAGTGGGCGCAGGTTCTTGCCCAGGGTAGCGTTGACCTCGTCGAGTGCCATGTCCACCGTGCCGCCGCCGATCTGGCCGCGCTGCACATCCACCCACGCGCGCACGGCGCCCCGGCCCTGCGCGACCTGCAGCCCCTCCAGATCGGCGTGCCGGTGCAGGCGCGACACGTCCACGCGCGGGAAGTGGGCGAACAGCTCGCCGCTCCAGCGCTGCCAGTCGCCGCTGTGCGTGGACAGCAGCGGCTGGCGGAACTGGCCGCGCAAGGTAAAGGGTGCGCCCCATTCGGCGGGCGGCGTGGCGTCCAGGCGCACCTGGTGGCGGCGCGCGCTGTTGCGCAGCACCACACTCACCTCGGTGAGCGCCAGCGGCTCGGCGCTACGCTGCTCGTCGGTCCAGCGCAGCGTGCCGGCGCGAATCGCCACCTCGGCCTGGGAGAACAGCCAGTCGGCCGCCGCACTGTCGCCCTCGGCGCTGTCGCGGAAGGCCAGGCCCGCGATGACGATGCGCCCGTCGCGCTCGCGGCGCATGTCCAGCTCGGGGCCTTCGATATAGATCTGCTCGAACCCAAAGCGCAGCAGCGAGCGCGGCGACAGCGCCACCATCACGCGCGGCAGGCGCAGCGCCTCGCGTCCCTGGGCGTCCAGCAAGGCCACGTCCTTCAGCTCCACCGAGGGGATCAGCCCTTCGCTGCGCGCGCTGATGGAATGGATGCGCACAGGTACCCCCAGTGCCCGTTGGGCCTGCTGTTCCAGCTGCGGACGGAAGTCGCCGATACGCGGCACAATCCAGCCATGCAGCCCCCCCCAGGCGGCCGCCAGCAGCAACCAGAAGGTCACCAAGGCGACCAATCCCCATCGCGCACAGCCCGCCACGAGTTTGAGAAGGCGGGAGGGATGGGGCGGAGACTCTGTCATGGCGGGCGAAACGATGGCAGGAATTATGACCCGCACATCCTCTGAGGGTTCAGCACCCCACGGTGTCGTTATGTACGGCCGCGCCCCGGCGTGGCCCGCGAGCGCACCGAGCAGCCCTTGCCATGCAGATGCCTTCGACTGATCCCGTGACCGCCGGCAGCCCGCCGTCGGAATACTCGCGCTTCCACCAGCGCCTGCACCGCCGTTACCAGGCCGAGCTGGCTCTGCTGCCACCGGGCGTGCCCACCCGCGAGACCATGGCCCAGGCCTGCGACGCCCTGCTGGCGCGCGGCCACGACCTGGGCGCGGCGCTGCGCATCCTGCGCCAACTGGTGATGGAGCGGCTGATCACGCTGGACTGCGACCAGGCCGCACCGCTGTCCGACATCACCCTGGCCGTGACCCGGCTGGCAGAGTTGGCACTGGACCGCGCCTGCCGGCACGCCCGCGCCGAGCTGGACGCGCGCCACGGCGCGCCGCTGGGGCCCCAGGGCCAGCCCGTGCAGCTGTGGATCGTGGGCATGGGCAAGCTCGGCGCGCGCGAGCTGAACGTCTCCAGCGACATCGACCTGATCTACGTCTACGAACACGAGGGCGAAACCGCCGGCCAGCCCGACGGGCGCGGCAAGCTCTCCAACCACGAATACTTCGCCCGCGCGGTCAAGGCCATCTACAGCCTGCTGGGCGACACCACCGAGCACGGCTTCGTGTTCCGCGTGGACCTGGCCCTGCGCCCGCACGGCAACTCGGGGCCACCAGCCGTGTCGCTGGCGTCGCTGGAGGAATACCTGCTGGTGCATGGCCGCGAATGGGAACGCTTTGCCTGGCTCAAGAGCCGCGTGGTGGCGCCGCTGGACTGCCTGGACATGCCGAACGTGCAGGCGCTGCGCGGCGTGGTGCTGCCCTTCGTCTTCCGCCGCTACCTGGACTACAGCGTGTTCGATGCACTGCGTTCGCTGCACCGCCAGATCCGCGACCACGCCGCCAAGCGCAGCGCCGGCCACCCCGAGCGCGCCAATGACGTGAAGCTCTCGCGCGGCGGCATCCGCGAGATCGAGTTCACCGTGCAACTGCTGCAGGTGGTGCGCGGCGGCCAGTTCCCCGAACTGCGCTGCCGCCCCACGCTGGAGGCCCTGGAACGCCTGGCCCGTGCCGGCCTCATGCCGCAGGAGACGGCCGAGCAGCTGGCGGCCGCCTATACCTTCCTGCGCCGCGTGGAGCACCGTATCCAGTACCTGGACGACCAGCAGACCCATGTGCTGCCCACGCGCGACGATGATCTGGCCTGGATCGCACGCACCCTGGGCCTGAACTGCTGCGACTTCCTGCGCGCGCTGGACGCGCACCGCGAGCTGGTGGCCCAGGAGTTCGACATCCTGCTCGGCGGCACGGGCCACAAGCAATGCAGCAATGGCGGATGCGGCGGCCCGCGTGCCGCAGCGGCTGCGTCGCCCGCCCCCGACCTGGAGGCGCTGCTGGAGCAACTGCCCGCCAAGGTGCGCGAGCGCGTGGCCGAGTGGCGCACCCATCCGCGCGTGCAGGGCCTGCGCGATGAGGCGCGCGCGCGGCTGTTTCGCATCGTGCAACGCACCGGGCGCTGGCTGGCCGAGGGCCAGGTCAACGAGGACGCCGCCGTGCGCCTGGTGGGCTGGCTGGAGCCACTGCTGCGCCGCGAGAGCTACCTGGCGCTGCTGCTGGAGCGCCCCTCGGTGCACGAGCATCTGCTGCACCTGCTGGGCGCCGCCAGGTGGCCCGCGCGCTACATGATGCAGCACCCCGGGGTGATCGACGAGCTGGCGGGCGACGCCCTGCTGTCCGAGCGCTTCGTGCCCGCCGACTTCGAACGCGAACTGGGACTGCGCCTGGCCGCGCTGCAGTCCACGGGCGAGGACGACGACGAGAACCTGCTCGACCTGCTGCGCCGCGCCCACCATGCCGAGACCTTCCGCACGCTGGCGCGCGACGTGGAGCGGCGCATCACCGTGGAGCAGGTGGCGGACGACCTGTCCGCGCTGGCCGACAGCGTGCTGCGCGTCACGGCCGAGTGGTGCTGGGGCCGGCTGCGCAACCGCCACCGTGAGCAGCCGCAGTTCGCCATCATTGGCTACGGCAAGCTGGGGGGCAAGGAACTGGGCTACGGCAGCGACCTGGACATCGTCTTCGTGTTCGACGACGACGACGAGCGTGCCCCCGAGGTCTACGCCGCCTTCGCGCGCAAGCTCATCAACTGGCTCACCGTGAAGACCGGCGAGGGCGACCTGTTCGAGATCGACACCGCCCTGCGGCCCAACGGCAATTCGGGCCTGCTGGTGACCAGCTTCCAGGCCTATGCCGACTACCAGCAGCAGCGCGGCAGCAACACCGCCTGGACCTGGGAGCACCAGGCCATGACGCGCGCGCGTTTCGTGATGGGCAGCGAAGGCCTGCACGCGCGCTTCGACGCCGTGCGCCAGGCCGTGATCACCGCGCCGCGGGATGCCGCCGCGCTGCGCAGCGAGATCGTCGCCATGCGCGAGCGCGTGCGCAGCGCCCACCCGGCGCCTGCGGACCAGTTCGACGTGAAGCACAGCCCCGGCGGCATGGTGGATGCCGAGTTCGCCGTGCAGTACCTGGTGCTGGCGCACTCCGCGGCGCACCCCGAGCTGCAGGGCAACGTGGGCAACATCGCGCTGCTGCAGCGCGCCGAGGCCGCCGGCCTGTTGCCTGCGGGCGTGGGCCGCGCCGCCGCCGACGCCTACCGCACGCTGCGCCACGTGCAGCACCGCGCGCGGCTCAACGAAGAGCCCACCCGCGTGCCGCCCGAGACGTTGGCCGCCGAGCAAGGCGCCGTGCGCGCGCTGTGGCGCGCCGTGTTCGGCTGAGTCGGCTACGGCATTTAGCTATATTTTTCATAGCTATTAGCGCTTACCCATAAAGCGCAAGGGGCACTTTTGATACATGGAATTTCCATTCGTGCGCAGATGTAGCGCCCCGTAAAAATCAAACAAACGTTTGATTCATCGCGGTCTAATGCGCCGCGATGACGACGTCCGCCCCCCCTCTCGCCCCCCCGCCCCCCCGCCCCGGCGCCCCCGGCGACAGCCCGCCGCCGGCGCGCACCCGGCTGCTGATGGCGGCGCTCAAACTGTTTTTCCGAACAGGGCTACGCCAAGACCTCGATCCGCGCGATCGCCGCCGAGGCCCAGGTCAACGTGGCCTCGGTGAGCTACTACTTCGGCGACAAGGCCGCGCTGTACGCGGCGCTGTTTTCCGCGCCCTTCGGCTCGCTGCAATCGCTGGTGCCCGACTTCATGCGCCCCTGCCTGTCCCTGCGCGCCGCGCTGCACTGCTTCTACCAGGGCGCGCTGGGGCCGCTGCACGACGGCGAGATGGCACGCCAGGTGGTGCGGCTGCACATCCGTGAAATGCTGGAGCCCACGGCGCAGTGGCAGATCGAGCTGGCAAAAGACGTGCGCGCACCCAACGAGGCCATGGCCGCGCTGCTGTGCCGGCACCTGGGGCTGCCGCAGGCCGACGACGACCTGCACCGCCTCACGCTCACCGTCACCGGACTGGCCTTTCAGCTGTGGAGCCACCAGGAAGTGGTGTGCGCCATGCAGCCACAGCTGCTCGCATCCCCGGCGGCCGTGGACCAGTGGGCGGAACGCCTGGCCGACTACGCCATGGCCATGGTGGCCACCGAGCGGCGCCGGCGTACGCGCGCTCAGCCTGCCACCCCTTCGGCCCCGGCCTCGCCCTCTCCTTCGACCTCTTCCACGCCCCGCCGGCGCACCGCCCGCAGGTCTACCGCACCATGAAGCGCCCCGTCCTCCAGCGCCTTGCGCTTTCCACCCTGCCCCTGGCACTGGCCGCCTGCGCCGTGCAACGCCCGCCCGCGGCCGTGCAGGCACCCGCACCCGCCGCCTGGCACGCACCGCTGCCCCACCAAGGCAGCGTGGCCGATCTGGCCGACTGGTGGCAGCGCCACAGCGACCCGCTGCTGGGCGCGCTGATCGTGGACGCACAGGCCCTCAGTCCCACGGTGGCCGAGGCCGGCGCCCGTCTGGCACAGGCCCGCGCGCAGCAGACGGCCGCACGCGCGGCGCTGCTGCCCAGCCTGGACGCGCAGGCCAGCGCCAGCCGCGGCTTCAACGAGCAGGTGCGCGGCGTGGCCACCACCGCGCAGGCGGGGCTGCAGGCCGGCTGGGAGATCGACCTGTTCGGCCGCAACGCCGCCGTGGCGGACGCCGCGCGCGAGCGCCTGGCCGGTGCTCAGGCGCAGTGGCACGAGGCCCGCGTTTCCGTGGCGGCCGAGACGGCTCTGCAGTACAGCAATTGGCACCACTGCGCGCGCCAGTTGCAAGTGGCGCAGGCGGATGCGCGCTCGCGCGGCGAAACGGCCCGCCTCACGCGCGAGAGCGAACGCGCCGGCTTCACCGCCCCCGCCACTGCCGCGCTGGCCACGGCCAGCCAGGCCGACAGCGCGGTGCGCGCCGAGCAGCAGCGCCTGCAGTGCGAGGTGATCGTCAAGACACTGGTGGCCCTCACCGGGCGCGACGAGCCCCTGCTGCGCACGCAGCTGGCTGCCGCGCCGCCGCTGCACCCGCCCGAGCAGCTGTTCAGCATCGACGGCCTGCCCGCGCAGACGCTGGCGCAGCGGCCCGACGTGTACGCCGCCGAGCGCGAGGTGGCGGCCGCCAGTGCCGAGGTGGGCGACGCCCAGGCGCAGCGCTACCCGCGCCTCACGCTCAGCGGCACCATTGGCCGCGGGTTGGTGCGCACCGCGGGGGTGCAAGCCACCAGCAACACCTGGTCCATCGGCCCGCTGGCCGTCACGCTGCCGCTGTTCGACGGCGGTCGCCGCGCCGCGCAGGTGGATGCCGCCCGTGCGCGCTACGACAGCGCCGCGCAGGCCTACCGCGCGCAGGTGCGCCAGGCCGTGAGCGAGGTGGAGCAGGCCCTGGCGCGGCTGGACAGCACCGCGCGCCGCAGCACCGACGCCCGGCGCGCCGCCGAGGACTACCGCCGCTCCTTCACCGCCACGCAGGAGCGCTGGCGCGCCGGCCTGGCGAGCCTGGTGGAACTGGAGGATGCCCGCCGCACCGCCCTCGCCTCGGACACCGCCGTGGTCGCGCTGGAGCAAGAGCGCATGGCCGCCTGGGTGGCGCTGTACCGCGCGGCCGGCGGCGGCTGGACGCCCGAGGCCGACGCGCCGGCGGCCCAGACTTCCACGCAGGCGGCCACCACGCCCCCTTCTTCTTCGCACTAAATCCCTTTCGACCGCCATGCCGCGCCTGACACCGACCCGCACCCTGATCGCCCTGGCTTTGCTGGGGCTTGCCGCGACCACCGCCGTCCTGCTGGGCAGCGGCCCCACCCATGTCGAGGACTCCGCACAGGCCGAGGGGCCGCGCCCCGCCCTCACCGTGGCCACCACCCAGCCGCAGCGCGGCAACGTGACCCAGCGCCTGCCGGCCAACGGCAACGTGGCCGCGTGGCAGGAGGCCAGCATTGGCGCCGAGGTGAGCGGCCTGCGGCTGACCGACGTGCGCGTGAACGTGGGCGACACGGTGCGCGCCGGCCAGGTGCTGGCCACCTTCGCGCCCGAGACCATCGAGGCCGACGTGGCCCAGGCCCGCGCCAGCCTGCTGGAGGCCCGCGCCGCCCAGGCCGAGGCGCAGGCCAACGCCGACCGCGCCAACACCCTGAGCGCCTCGGGTGCGCTGAGCCAGCAGCAGATCCAGCAATACGCCACCGGCGCGCAGACCGCACAGGCCCGCGTGGCGGCGGCACAGGCGGCGCTCAACGCCCAGCAGCTGCGCCTGAAACACACCCAGGTATTGGCGCCCGACAGTGGCGTGATCTCCGCGCGCACGGCCACCGTGGGCGCGGTGGTGGGTGCAGGCACCGAGCTGTTTCGCATGGTGCGCAAGGGCCGGCTGGAGTGGCGCGCGGAGGTCACCTCCAGCGAGCTGCCCCGCATCCGTCCCGGTGCCAAGGCGGTGGTGACGGCCGCCAGCGGCGCGCAGGTGGAAGGCACGGTGCGCATGCTGGCCCCGACGGTGGACCCGCAGACGCGCAATGCGCTGGTGTACGTGGACCTGCCGGCGCACCGCGAGATAAGGGCGGGCATGTTCGCGCGCGGCGAGTTCCTGCTGGGCGAGCGCGACGCGCTGCTGGTGCCCCTGTCGGCCGTGGTGGTGCGCGACGGCTTCTCGCACGTGTTCGAGGTAGGCACGGACTCGCGCGTGGCCATGCACCGCGTGCAGACCGGTGAGCGCAGCGGCGAGCGCGTGGCCATCACCTCGGGCCTGGCGCCCCAGGCGCGCATCGTGGCGCGAGGCGGCGCCTTCCTGAACGACGGCGACCTGGTGCGCGTGCAGGCTGCGCCTGCCGCAGATTCAGCACCAAAAGAGGCTGCAGCGCCCGTCCCTCAAGCGCAAGCAGCTAGCAAATAAGGAGCGACCATGAACCTCTCCGCCTGGTCGATCCGCAACCCCATCCCGGCGGCCATGCTGTTCGTGCTGCTCACGCTGGCCGGACTGCTGGCCTTCCGGTCCATGAAGGTGCAGAACTTTCCCGACATGGACCTGCCCGTGGTCATGGTCACGGCCTCCCTGCCCGGCGCGGCGCCGGGGCAGCTGGAGAGCGACGTGGCGCGCAAGATCGAGAACGCCATCGCCACCACCCAGGGGCTCAAGCACATCACCTCCACGCTGACCGACGGCACGGCCACCATCGCCGCCGAGTTCCAGCTCGAAAAGCCCGTGCAGGAGGCGGTGGACGACGTGCGCTCGGCCGTCTCGCGCGTGCGCGCCGACATGCCGGCCGACCTGCGCGACCCCATCGTCACCAAGCTGGAGCTGTCGGCCCAGCCCATCCTGGCGTTCGCCATCGCATCCGACAAGCTGGACGACGAGGCGCTGTCGTGGTTCGTGGACGACACGCTCACGCGCCGCCTGCTGGCCGTGCCCGGCGTGGGCGCGGTGAACCGCGTGGGCGGCGTGGCGCGCGAGGTGCGCGTGGCGCTGGACCCGCTCAAGCTGCAGGCGCTGGGCGCCACCGCGGCCGAAGTCTCGCGCCAGCTGCGCCAGGTGCAGGTGGAAAGCGCGGGCGGTCGCGCCGAGCTGGGCGGGGCCGAGCAGCCGCTGCGCACGCTGGCCACGGTGCAGACGGCGCAGGAGATCGCGGCGCTGGAGATCGCGCTGTCCGGCGGCCGCCATGTCCGCCTGGACCAGGTGGCCACCGTGACCGACACCGTGGCCGAGCCACGCACCGCCGCGCTGCTGGGCGACAAACCGGTCATCGGCTTCGAGGTCTCGCGCAGCCGCGGCGCCAGCGAGGTGGAGGTGGGCGCGGGCGTGCAGCGCGCGCTGGACCAGTTGATGGCCGACCACCCGCACCTGCAGCTCACGCGCACGGTGGATTTCGTGGACATCGCACAGGACGAGTACGACAGCTCGATGAAGCTGCTGTACGAGGGCGCCATCCTCGCGGTGGTGGTGGTGTGGCTGTTCCTGCGCGACTGGCGCGCCACCATCGTGTCCGCCGTGGCGCTGCCGCTGTCGGTGATACCGGCCTTCATCGGCATGCACCTGCTGGGCTTTTCCATCAACATCATCACGCTGCTGGCGCTGTCGCTGGTGGTGGGCATCCTGGTGGACGATGCCATCGTGGAGGTGGAGAACATCGTGCGCCACCTGCGCATGGGCAAGACGCCGTACCAGGCGGCCATGGAGGCAGCCGACGAGATCGGCCTGGCCGTGATCGCCACCACCTTCACGCTGATCGCCGTGTTCCTGCCCACCGCATTCATGAGCGGAATCGCCGGGCGGTTCTTCAAACAGTTCGGCTGGACGGCGGCGCTGGCGGTGTTCGCCTCGCTCGTCGTGGCGCGCCTGCTCACGCCGATGATGGCCGCCTACATCATGAAGCCCATGGTGGGCCACGAGAAGGAGCCGCGCTGGCTGGCCGCGTACATGCGTGCCTCGCACTGGTGCCTGAAGCACCGCGTCCTCACGCTGTTGGGCGCGCTGCTGTTCTTCGTGGGCTCGCTGGCGCTGATCCCGCTGCTGCCCTCGGGTTTCATCCCGGCGGACGACAACGCCCAGACCCAGGTCACGCTGGAGCTGCCGCCCGGCGCCAAGCTGGCCGACACGCGCGCCGTGGTGGCCCTGGCCACCGAGCGCGCCATGGGCGTGGGCCATGTGGAGAGCATCTACACCACGATCGGCGGCGGCTCGGCCGGGGCCGACCCGTTCGCCGGCGCGGGTGCGGGTGACCCGCGCAAGGCCACGCTCACGCTGCGCATGACGCCGCGGGGCGAGCGCCCGCGCAAGCAGGAGATCGAGCAGCGCCTGCGCGCCGCCATGCAAGAGCTGCCCGGCGTGCGCGTGAAGGTGGGCCTGGGCGGCTCCAACGACAAGTACATCCTGGCGCTGGCCAGCGAAGACCCGCAGGCGCTTGCGGCCGCCGCCCGCGCGGTGGAGCGGGACATCCGCACCATCGCGGGCATTGGCGGCGTGAGCTCCACGGCGAGCCTGGTGCGCCCGGAGATCGCCGTGCGTCCCGACTTCGCCCGCGCCGCCGACCTGGGGGTCACCAGCAGCGCCATCGCCGAGACGCTGCGCGTGGCCACCGTGGGCGACTACGACCAGTACCTGCCCAAGCTCAACCTGGCGCAGCGGCAGGTGCCCATCGTCGTGCGCCTGGAGGATGCTGCGCGCGAAGACCTGTCGGTGCTGGAGCGCCTCACGCTGCCCGGCGCGCACGGCCCGGTGCGCCTGGGCGAGGTGGCCGAGCTGTCGCTGGCCGGCGGCCCCGCGGTCATCAGCCGCTACGACCGCTCGCGCAACGTGAACTTCGAGATCGAGCTGGGCGAGCGCGGCCTGGGCGAGGTCACCGAGGCCGTGCGCCAGCTGCCCGCCGTACGGGGCCTGCCTGCCAGCGTGCGCCTGATCGACGTGGGCGACGCCGAGATGATGGGCGAGCTGTTCGCCAGCTTCGGCCTGGCCATGCTCACCGGCGTGGTGTGCATCTATATCGTGCTGGTGCTGCTGTTCAAGGACTTCCTGCAGCCGGTCACCATCCTCGCGGCGCTGCCGCTGTCGCTGGGCGGGGCGTTCGTCGCGCTGCTGCTGGCCGGCAAGAGCTTCTCGATGCCGTCGCTCATCGGGCTCATCATGCTCATGGGCATCGCCACGAAGAACTCCATCCTGCTCGTGGAATACGCCATCGTGGCGCGGCGCCACGGCATGAGCCGCATGGACGCGCTGCTGGACGCCTGCCACAAGCGCGCGCGCCCCATCATCATGACCACGCTGGCCATGGGCGCCGGCATGATGCCCATTGCCCTGGCGCTGGGCGGCGCGGACATGAGCTTCCGCTCCCCCATGGCCGTGGCCGTGATCGGCGGCCTCATCACCTCCACGGTGCTCAGCCTGCTGGTGGTGCCGGCGGTGTTCACCTATGTGGACGACTTCGAGCAATGGCTGCGCCACCGGGTACTGCGTCGTCCCCATGCGCGCGAGGCGCAGGCAGGCGAGGCGCGGGCACCCAGCTAGGGTCTAGCATGTTTTAGGGCTCCAGCGCTTTGACAGCAAGCGCTAGAAGCTATATTTTTAATAGCAAATACGCGGCATCGCGGGCGGTCAGATCGCAACAAGGTGAAACCCATGCTTTCAGCATGGTCGATAGCCAAAAGCTTTTTCGCCGCCTGCAGACATGGTGCAATGGCGGCGTGTATGGGCTTTTGCCCTCCCTGCCCTCCCTGCCATCCCTGCCATCCCTGCCATCCCTGCCATCCCTGCACCATGCCACGCCTGACCTTGCCGCTGCTCCTATGCGCCACGCTGCTGGGCCCCCCGCCGCCCAGGCGGCGGATGTTGCGGCAACTCCCGCAGTAGACGCCCAGGCCTGCCCCGCCCTGCTGCAGCACACCGTGCCGCGCCTGCAGGACGAGGCGCCGCAGGCCTTGTGCCAATACGCCGGCAAGGTGCTGCTGGTGGTCAACACGGCCAGCTACTGCGGCTTCACCGGCCAATACCAGGGCCTGGAAGAGCTGTACGCGCGCTACCGCGACCAAGGGCTGGTGGTGCTGGGCTTTCCGTCGAACGACTTTGCACAAGAAACCGGCAGTAACACCGAGATCGCCCAGTTCTGCGAAAATACGTTTGGCGTGCGCTTCCCGATGTTTGCCAAGAGTCACGTAAAGGGCAGCGAAGCCCTGCCGCTGTACCGCCAGCTCGCCGCAGCGTCCGCGGGCCAGACGCCACGCTGGAACTTCCACAAGTACCTGGTCAGCCGTTCGGGCAAGGTGGTGGGAAGCTACGGAAGTTCGGTGGAACCCCACAGCAAAGCGCTGATCCAGGCCATCGAGCAGCAACTGGCGGCGCCGCGTTGAGGCTTGGTGAAATTTTTTTGAATTTTTTTATGGGTGAGATCTGGAACTTTTTACCATCACCCCCACTCTAGGAGCTAACCGCGGCCGCGAATCCATCGCGGCGTGATCCGAATAACCGTTTTTAACGTTGCGAAGCCTTCCAGGCCCGGCCTGGCTGCAACCCTGGGGCGCTTCTCCTCCCTCCCTCTCTTCATTCGTTTCGGGGCGCTTCGCAACTTTTTTTATTCCGCAGCAAAAAGCGCGCACTTCCTCACGGAAGGCGCGCTTTTTCTTTAGGCCCAGTGGGTCGGCGGTTCAGCGCGGCTGGGTGTCGATGAAACTCTGGCGCTGCATCAGCTTGTCCATCAGGCGGGCCAGGTTGGGGTGGTCCGTGCGCCAGGCGATGTCAGGAAAGCGGAACTCCAGCCACCCGAGCGCGCTGCCGACGGCAATGTCCGACAGCGTAAGGTGGATGCCGCTGCAATAAGGCTTGTCGCCCAGCCCCTTGCTCATGGACTGCAGGCTGGCGCGCGCCTTGGCGAGCTGCCGGTCGATCCACGCCTGGCTGCGCTCGCCGTCCCGACGGCCGGCCCAGGTGGCCTCCAGGCGCGCGAGGATGGCGGCGTCCAGCAGGCCGTCGGCCAGCGCCTCCCAGGTCTTGACCTCGGCGCGCTCGCGCCCCAGGGCGGGAATGAGCTTGCCCACGGGGGACAGCGTGTCCAGGTACTCCACGATCACGCGCGAATCGAACACCGCCTCACCGCCCTCCATGATCAGGCAGGGCACCTTGCCCAGCGGGTTGGACGCGCTGATGGCCGTATCGTCGGCCCACACGTTCTCCTCGACGAACTGGTAATCCAGCTTTTTCTCGGCCAGCACCACGCGCACCTTGCGCACGTAGGGGCTCGTATTCGATCCGATCAGTTTCATGGTGGTGTGCAGCGCCTAGGGGGGATGGGGTTGGTCGGGTGAGCGCGATTCTAGGGGCGGGCGCGCCGGCCGCAGCCCCTCAGCATTCCAGGCGCCCACCTACAATGACGGCCCATGAGCCTGTCCACCATCACCGCCCTGTCGCCCCTTGACGGCCGCTACGCCGCCAAACTCTCCGCCCTGCGTCCCATCATGAGCGAGCACGGCTACATGCACCGCCGCGTGCAGGTGGAGGTGGCCTGGTTCATCGCGCTGTCGGACGCGGGATTCGCGGAGTTCAAGCCGCTGTCCACCGGCGCGCGCGCCTACCTGCTGGGCCTGGTGAAGAACTTCTCCGAGGCCGACGCGAGCGCCATCAAGGACATCGAGAAGACCACCAACCACGACGTGAAGGCGGTCGAATACTGGATCAAGTCCAAGTTCGAGGCCCGCCCCGAACTGGAGCAGGCTGCCGAGTTCGTGCACTTCGCCTGCACCAGCGAGGACATCAACAACACCAGCCATGCGCTGCAGATCCGCTCGGGCCGCGACCAGGTCATCCTGCCGGGCCTGGACCGCATCGTGCTCAAGCTGCGCGAGATGGCCCACCAGTTTGCCGACGTGCCCATGCTCAGCCGCACCCACGGCCAGACCGCCAGCCCCACCACGGTGGGCAAGGAGCTGGCCAACGTGGTCGTGCGCCTGCAGGCGGCCTGCGAGCGCATCGCGGCCGTGAAGATCCTGGGCAAGATGAACGGCGCCGTGGGCAACTACAACGCCCACCTGTCGGCCTGGCCCGACTTCGACTGGGAAGCCTTCAGCCGCAAGGTCGTGGAGACGCCCGAGCCGCTGGGCCTGGGCCTCACCTTCCAGCCCTACAGCATCCAGATCGAGCCGCACGACTACATGGCCGAGCTGTTCGACGCCATCGCCCGCGCCAACACCATCCTGGTGGACCTCTCGCGCGACATCTGGGGCTACGTGAGCCTGGGCTACTTCAAGCAAAAGCTCAAGGCGGGCGAGATCGGCTCGTCCACCATGCCCCACAAAGTCAATCCCATCGACTTCGAGAACGCCGAGGGCAACCTGGGCCTGGCCAATGCGCTGCTCAGGCACCTGTCCGAAAAGCTGCCCATCAGCCGCTGGCAGCGCGACCTCACCGACAGCACCGTGCTGCGCAACATCGGCGTGGCGCTGGGCTACGCCGCGCTGGCCTATACCTCGCTGATGACCGGCCTGAACAAGCTGGAGCTGAACGAAGAAGCCCTGGCCGACGACCTCAACACCAGCTGGGAAGTGCTGGCCGAGCCCATCCAAACCGTGATGCGCCGCTACGGCGTGCAGGGCGCGTACGAGAAGCTCAAGGAAGTCACGCGCGGCAAGACCGTGACGGCCGAGGCGCTGCACGCGCTGATCAACGGCCTGGAGATCCCCCAAGCCGACAAGGACCGCCTGCTGGCCATGACGCCGGGCAGCTATACCGGCAAGGCGGCCGAGCTGGCGCGCCGCGTCTGATCCAGCCGGTTTGAGCCTTTTGCCTGCCCGCGCTTGCCAGTCAAGCGCGGGCAGCTCTCATTTTGAAAGCATCCCATGGCCCTCAAGTCCACCATCTTCAAGGCGAACCTGCAAATCGCGGACATCGACCACGGCTACTACGCCGACCATGCACTCACCCTGGCGCGCCACCCCAGCGAGACCGACGAGCGCATGATGGTGCGGCTGGCCGCCTTGGCGCTGCAGGCCCATGAACTGCAGGACACCTGCCAGGGCGATGGCACGCTGGCGTTCGGCGCGGGCCTGTCCGATCCGGAGGACCCGGACGTATCGCTGACCGACTTCACGGGTCGCAAGCGGTTGTGGATCGAGGTCGGGCAGCCCGAGGACAAGCCGCTGACCAAGGCCTGCAGCAAATCCGATGCGGTCATCGTTTATTGTTTTCACCACGCAGCCGAGGTGTGGTGGAAGGGCATCGAGAACAAGCTCACGCGGCTGGACAAGCTGCAGGTCTGGCGCCTGCCCGCCGACGCCGCCCAGCAACTGGCAACACTGGCCGAGCGCAGCATGCAGCTGCAGGCGACGGTGCAGGAAGGCGGCCTCACGCTGAGCAGCACCCTGGGCAGCGTGCATGTGGAACCGCTGCGCTGGAAGTAACGTGGCGTTTTGAGCAAAAACACCTCTAGCGCCCGACCAACAAGCGCCACCAGCTCCTGAATAAATAGCAATTTACTGCGGCATCAAGGCGCCGCAATTCCAGCACTGCTCGAAGCCGCCCTCGATCGCCTCACCGCACGCGTGGCAGCGCCATTGGCGCTGCGGCAGATGCTGGAACTCCCGCAACAGCGCACGGGCGCGTTCTGCATGTTCGGGGTACGTCAGCCAGATCTCGGGTAGGCACTCTCCTGGCGGCAGGTGGCCCGCCGCCGCGCCCAGATGCTGGCGCTGCACGCTGGCGGGCATGCCGGCTTCGCACAGTAGGTCGCGCCACAGCGTGGCCATGGCGATATCGGGGGCCTGGGTCAAACGCAGCATGCGGCCACCTTAGCCGCCGCGCGCCCCGCCGTAAAGCCGGTCAACCAGCGCCGGGAGCGCCGCCGGCGCAATCGGCGGGGCGCTCGGCCGCACGTTCGGCATAGCGCGTGAAGCGCAGCGCCGTGCCCTCGCGGGTGATGCGCCGCCACACGGCGCGCTTGTCCATCGGGCTCATCGCCAGCCAGTGCTGCACCTCGGCAAAGCTGCGCCCGCAGCCCTTGCACCATTCATCCCCCTGGCTGGTGGAGCAGATGGCGATGCACGGTGTGTCGGGCGTGGTCTCATACCAGGCCAGCCACGCCGCCAGCGCCGCGGCGGGCATCTGCTGCGGCGCCACGTCCTCGGCCCGCGCAAACACCATGCGGCCATACACCTCGGCCAGCGCCTCGATTTCCGGCGCCAGTCCCACGCCATCGGGCGATGGGGCGCGGGCGCGCCAATGATTGATGGCGGCTTCGATATCGGCGATGTGGATGCAGGACATGGCGGGTAAGGGCGGGCCGATGATACCGCCCGTCCCGGTGTGTTCCATGCGCATGGCGGCGGGGCCGCCAGGGCCATTCGCTATGTTTTAAATAGCATGGCAGACATATTCCGCCGCGCATCTGGCAACATTTTCTTCAAACCGCCTTGCGCAAAAAACGCCTGCCGCTTGCGCGCCGCCCTCGTGGCATGTTCCAATCGCAGGTTCGAAGGGGAGTAGCTCCTGACCTCCAAGTCCTGACGGCCATCGCCCCGGGGTGCGGAGGCCCTCGGTCTGTCGTCAGTACGAAGCGCACCGCTTCCGGCAGCCCGGGCCCGGCATGCGCCACGCATCGCACGCGGCTGAGCAAGACCTTTGATGGCCCTGTGGGGCTGATCAAGGCCGTCCTTACCTCTTCGCGCGTCGCAACCCACGCGGGTGGACGAGTCCCTGGTCACCGTGCAGTGTCTCTCTTGCGGAGCCGCCCACCGCCACCTACAGTGGCTGCGGGCCTCCTTTCGGTTACTGATAACGAGGACTTTATGGAATTTCTGACTTCACCCGAGTTCTGGGTTGCACTGGGGCAGATCATCATCATCGACATCCTGCTCGGTGGTGACAACGCCGTGGTGATCGCCCTGGCCTGCCGCAAGCTGCCGCCCGCGCAGCGCACCAAGGGCATCATCTGGGGCACGGCGGGCGCCATCATCCTGCGCGTGGTCCTGATCGCCTTCGCGATGACGCTGCTGAACCTGCCCTTCCTGAAAGTGGTGGGCGCCATCCTGCTGGTGTGGATCGGCGTGAAACTGCTGGCCCCCGACGAGGACGGCCACGGCAGCGTGGCCGAGAGCGACAAGCTGCTGGCCGCCATCAAGACCATCATCGTGGCCGACCTGGTGATGAGCGTGGACAACGTGATCGCCATTGCCGGCGCCGCACAGAACGCGGGCGACCACTCGCTGCTGCTGGTGGTGCTGGGCCTGCTGATCTCCATCCCGATCATCGTGTGGGGCAGCCAACTGGTCATCAAGCTCATGGAGCGCTTCCCGGCCATCATCACCGCCGGCGGCATGCTGCTGGGCTGGATCGCCGGCGGCATGCTGGTCTCCGACCCCGCGCTGGCCAACCCCGACAAGTGGCAGTGGATGTTCAAGCTGGAGCAGTCCGACACCCTGAAGTACGCCGCCAGTGTGGCCGGCGCCCTGCTGGTGCTGGTGGTCGGCAAGGCCATCGTCGCGCAGCGCGGCAAGACGGCCCCTGCACAGCACGGCTGAAACAGGCCTTCCTGCACACGCACCCATAGGCCCGACAGGAGATCCGCCATGGACAAGGTCATCGTGTATGTGGACGACGCAGCCTACGCGCGGCAAGTCCTGGAGCCGCTGGCGACCCCCGCCACTGCGGGCACGATCCACTGGGTGCTGGTGGCCTGCGCACCGCGCATGACGCACCGCATCAGCAAATGGGTGAGCCATAGCGCACGCGAGAACTGGCGCGCCAAATGGGCGGACAAGCTGTTTGCCCAGCTGCAGCCCTGGCTGCGGGCGGAGGGTGCGCCCATCAGCACGGTACTGGCCAAGGGGCCGCTGCCCGAGCTGCTGGCGCAGCTGCAGGCCGAGCATGGCGCGTGCAGGGTGGTAGACGCCCGTCGCCCCAAACTGGAACAGGAGGTGAACACCCCGACCGACGCAGCGCCCGCCGCCGCGCCGGTCATCGTGCGCAAACCGCCACGGCGCTGGACGGTGCCCGGCTCGCTCGCCAGCCTGGGCCTGCTGTTCATGCTGGCCGCCGACTGATCGGCACGGCAGGACTCGGCAAAACCACTGTTCAGCCCAGCCGGCCCATCGCGTGCAAGCGCAGATGGGCCGGCTTTTTTTACACGCGCTCATGCCGCATGCGGCGCGGCGCATTCACCGGCCCGGTGCTATGCTGCGCGCCATGCGACTACTGCTCAAATGGCTGCTGAGCGCGGCCGCCCTGCTTTGCGTGGCCTACCTCTACAGCGGCGTGGAGGTGCGCAGCTTCGGCGCTGCGCTGATCGCGGCCTTTGTGATCGGCCTGTTCAACGTGGTGCTGCGCCCGGTCCTCGTGGTGCTGACGCTGCCGGTGACCATCGTCACCATCGGGCTGTTCCTCTTCGTGATCAACGCGCTCATGTTCTGGGCCGCCGCGTCGGTGCTGGGCGACGGTTTCCAGGTACACGGCTTTACCGCCGCGCTGATCGGTTCGCTGATCTACTCTCTGCTGGGCATGCTGATCGAATCAGCGCTCGGCGGCCTGTTCCTTAAGAAGTGACTCCACGGCACGCAGGCGCGTGTCGATGATCGACGCTTCGATGTAATCCCCCGCCGCGCTGCTGCGCCGCGCAAGGTCCTGCCCCGCCTTGAAACGATCCACCGCGGCCGCGTAGTCATAGCGTGCGGCGTGTGCCTCGGCCTCGGCGCGCACGGCGCGCAGGGGCTGCCCCTGCTGTTGCCATACCTGCGCCAGCGCCTGCCAGACGGTCGCGTCCCGAGGATGCGTGGCCACCCAGGTCTGCAAGGGCCCCGCCATCTCGCCTGCCGCGCCCGTGCGCAGCAGGGCCTGGGTGCGCAGCAGCATCTCTGGCCGTGCGGGCGCGGGCGCGCTGGGCACACCGCTGCCTTCCGTGACGACGCTGCCCTGCAGGTACGTCAGCGCCGCGGGCGCATCGCCCGCAGCCAGCTCCAGCTCAGCACCCAGCAGGCGCGCCTGGCGCAACGCGGCAGCATCGGAACCTGCGCTGGACTGCAGCGCACGCAACGCCTTGCGCGCAGCCGCCATGTCGCCCAACTGCACCGCGCTGAGGGTGGCCGCATACCAGGCCGCCACCCGCTGCGGTGCGGGCCGTGCGGCAAAGCCGGCGTCCTGCGGCTCGGCAACCCACTGTCGCCAAGCGTCGACACCGGGGCGCATCAGCACGCGCGCGCGCGCAGCCATCATCAGGTGCTCCAGCGTAGCCCGCGCGGGCTGCGCCGCACCCGGCGGGATGCGGCTGTGCATGTCCGCAATGCGCTGCGTGGTCAAGGGGTGGCTGCGCAGGTAGGGCCAACTGCCGTTGTCGTTGATGCGGTTGGCCTGCTGCAGCTTGTCGAACATGCCCACGAAGCCCTGCGGCGCAAAGCCAGCGGGCACCATCAGGCCGTAGCCCACACGGTCGGCCTCGCGCTCCATGTCGCGCGAGAAGTTCAGCTGGCTCTGCACGGCCAGCGCCTGCCCACCCACCATCAGGGCCTGGGCCGCATCGGGGCTGCGGCTCGCAGCCAGCGCGCCGAGGATCAGCGCACCCAGCATCAGCGGCGTCTGCCGCCCCTGCTGCGCGATCAGGCGTGAAATGTGGCGCTGGGTGACATGGCTGAGTTCGTGCGCCAGCACCGACGCGAGCTCGTCGCGCGTGCTCACCACGCCGATCAGCCCCAGGTGCACGCCAAAGTAGCCGCCCGGCAGGGCAAATGCGTTCACCGTACGGTCGCGGCCCAGCAAGATCTCCCAGGCAAAGCGTTCCTCGAGTTCGGGCGACAATTCCCCCCGCGCCTTGGCAGCCTGCACCAGTGGCAGGAACAGGCTCTGCACATACTCATTCAGCACCGCGTCATCGATGTAATCCGGGTCGCGGTACAGCTCGCGGATGATGCGGTCGCCCAGCTTGCGCTCGGCGCTGGTCGTCATCTCCAGGCCGTCTCCCAGTGTGGGCAGCGATGGCTGTGCCACCACAGCCGGTGCTTGCAGGGAGCCAAATGCTATAAAAAAAGAAGCTGTCAGCGCTTTCCAGCTGGGCGCTGGAAGCCAATTTTGTAGAGAACCTTGCACAACACTCCTTCACCCGCGCGAACGGGCCGGCCATCAATCGCGGCCATCTGCACATGGCCGTATGATGCCCCGGCCATTGGAATGTTTCGCACCCGGTTGTAAACCCGCCTTATGACAACGTCCCCCTCTCCCCTCACCCACTTCGACGCCCAAGGCCAAGCCCACATGGTGGACGTGGGCGCCAAACCGGCCACGCACCGCGTGGCCATTGCCACGGGCCGCATCGAGATGCAGCCCGCCACACTGGCGCTGGTCGAGTCGGGCACCGCCAAGAAGGGCGACGTGCTCGGCGTAGCGCGCATCGCCGGCATCATGGCAGCCAAGAAGACCAGCGAGCTGATCCCGCTATGCCACCCCCTGGCCCTGACGCGCGTGGCCGTGGAGTTCGAACTGCTGCCTTCCGACAACGCTGTGCAATGCACGGCTACCGTGGAAACGGTGGGGCCTACGGGGGTGGAGATGGAGGCCCTGACCGCCGTGCAGGTGGCGCTGCTCACCGTCTATGACATGTGCAAGGCGGCGGACAAGCGGATGTTGATGACGGGGGTGAGGGTGCTAGAGAAGCACGGCGGGAAATCGGGAAGCTTTGTGAAGTGAGATAAATCAAAACCCGCCCCATCGTCAATTGGCTACCGGCCGCCCACTTGCTATTCGAATTTGACTCCGTACCCTAGCTCACCAGAGCCAAGCTGGTAGGTTCGCTTTCTGGCCTCGGTGACGACGCAGTTTCCGCTAAGTGCGTGTCGTCCACTTTGTGGCAAAAAATCTTTACTCGTGCACCTCGAAGCCATCTCCTGGCAAAAAACCCAAAACGTGCGCGGATTTATCCAACACCGCCACCCATTCCTGCTTGTGCAATACGGGTAAAAATAATGCTTTGTCCACTGTCAGTCCATGCTGGCTCAGCAAGTGCTTGGCATCATCCTCAGTGGCTGGATAGTTGACAATAAACGCTTTCAACGGTTTGGCACGCGCCAAGGCCTTGGCTTGGTATGCTGTGTCGTAGGGTATGTAGAAGTTGGGTCGCTGTGAGTAATCCCGCCCACCGAACGTCGATTCAAGCATCACATCTTGGCGTTCTTGCGCATCTCTGGGATCCCGGATACCGACTGTCACGGGCCCCTTTAGCCAATGCGGACGTAATGACGCATCAAGCTGGTCAATGGCTTGGTGTACATCCGCGTCGCCGTAGTCACCTGATGTAATGACGCGGAAACGATCCACCTCGTGTACCAGAAATAATGGGCGCGCCTGGTGGACTATATAGACGCCATAGGTCAACGCTGCCAGTTGAATGAAGACCACCAGCGACATGTCGGTCAGCAATTCCCGGCGCGGTTTTCTGGGATTGAACAACACCAGTGTCAGCATGGGACCGCAGACCACATCGACGCTCACCAAAATGAGGAACAGAGTAAGCCCTCCTGAGAGCAGGCCGTACGGGTGGGGATACCAAACAAGAAAAACGAGTACGGCTGCAAACGCGGCCACGAATATCGAGGCCAGGAAATGAAACAACGCAGCCCTGGCGGCGGCTCGAATACGCAGAGAGAACGACATGATGAAATGGGAGAATCTGTCAGCGGCACTCAGCGGGCAGGTATTTGGCCGGTAGGGTGCCAAGCGTCACATTGGTCATACCGCGCGTTGTAGCAGTTATTGACGTATTCCCCGCGCAGGCCCAATCGATAGACTCATTGGAGGCGGCAGTAGGCGCAGCATTGTTCACATTAGGGGATAAGGTGAAAGTTAACCCATTGCGCCCCGAGGGGATGCCATTGCCAGAATTGGCCGCCACCGTTACGAAGATAGGCCAAGCCCCGTCAGAGGCATAGGGCGTACAAGCAGCGCCAACTGCTCCGGCGACGCCCACGCAGATATTAGCTACGTATTTTGACTGTTTACCCAACACAGGACTGAGATTTATAGCCGTAGCGGCAGCATCCAACCCTGCAGCACGGTTCTGCGTATAGCCTTCAGCGAGATGATTCTTGGCCACAGATCCAGCCACCAATGCCTCCGCAAATTTTGCACGGATGGCGTAGTCTTGGTATGCAGGTATGGCTATGGCGGCCAGAATGCCGATGATGGCCACGACAATCATCAGTTCGATCAAAGTAAAGCCTTTAATGGAGCGTACGGCCATAGGGTAGCCTCATCCCAAACACGGAGCGCCAAAAGTAGGGAAAAAAAGAGGGTGCCGCGGGGCACCCTCTTACATAGCTCATGTCAAGCCCTACTGATCTGCAAGGCTTAGCATGAATTACTTAACGGCACTCAGCCGGTGCGTACTTTGCGGGCAGAGGCGTCCCTGGTACAGTGATCGTCACCCCGGTGAAGCGTGCTTTAGCTGTAACTTGGGTGGAGCTAGCGCAAGCCCAATCAACAGCACCGGACACCGTGGCTGTCGGCTTTGCACCTTGCACCAATGGCAGGAACGAGACAACGTTACCGTTCATGCCAGTGGGGATGCCGTTAGCTGGTGTAGCAGCGATACCCATGTTGATTTGCCAAGGTCCTGTTGCACCGCCAGCGTGAGCTGCACAGTTAGCACCAACGGCCGGCGGTTGGTCAACACAGATGTTAGCCACATATTTGGACTGCTTTTCCTTGAAGTCGGTGGAGTTGATTCCCGCAGCAGCCGCGTCCAGAGCAGTCACGCCACCGGTTTGAAACGCCTCGCTCAGTACCGCTTTAGCGGAAGAGGCAGCGATAATACCTTCCGATACTTTGGCCCGAATGCTGTAGTCTTGGTAAGCAGGCAAAGCCACGGCAGCCAAAATACCGATGATCGCCACCACGATCATCAATTCGATCAGGGTGAAACCTTGTTGCAGGGTACGCTTCATAAATCCTCCTCGGAATTAGGTAATAGCCCCCGCAGAGGAATCCTGCGGGTTGAGAAAACTTGAGCAGCTTCTGTGCCAACATCAGAATGCAACCAAACGTTGCAGCGCGCGACATTTTTCACCAGTTTCCTAGGCCCCGCAAAGGAACAGCCTAATCAATCGGTCACACGTCGACACATTTGTCACCCCAAGGTGTTCTACGTGGAGAACTACGCAGCTCGGTTTGTTAGACGCAGCGTGACATTGGTGCATTCTGCGACCCGCGGCAGCACCCTTTCTCCCATCAGGCACTAACGGCTTTTAAGAGCGAAGCGCTAATGATCGCCACACTACCGTTGCCCTCTGCACGCTCTAGCCTTGCACAAACTCCATCTCAGTGCTGGCCAGAGCGATGCGGTCACCATTCTTGAGAGTTATGGGGTCCACTCCAATGGGCGTACCGTTCAGGAACGGAAAGTCCCCACCCTCCACATGAGCCAGCACGAAGCCGCTGTGCCGCTTGGTGATGGATGCCACGGCGACGCCGGGCTTGCCAATGGTGGTAACCACTTTTGTCAGCGCCACCTCACGGCCAGCGGCGGGGCCGTTCATCACCCGCACGGCGGCGCTCAGCACGACTGGCGCAGGGGCCGCAGGCTTGGCCAGCGGCGGCAACATGCCGGGCTTGAAGACCATCGTCTTCTCATAGTCATGACCAGGCTCTTCGTGCAGGAAGCGGATCTTGTACTTCCCCAATTCCACCGTGTCGCCGTTGCGCAAAGGCTGTCGCTTGATGGCCTTGCCATTGACATAGGTGCCGTTGGTGCTACCCAGGTCCTCTACTTCCACATCATCCCCATTCATGAGGAAGACCGCATGTTCACCACTGACGGCAAGGTTGTCGATGACCACGTCGTTGTAGGGGCGGCGGCCTACCGTTGTGCGTTCCTTGGTGAAGGTAACTTCCTTGATGACGACTCCATCGATCGACACGACCATTCTGGGCATGATCACTTTTCCTTATCCAAACAACTTAGCTAGTAGAGGGAAGTAGCAATTTCCGGGCACAGGCAAACGAAGCCCTGGCGGTCGGGCTGAGCTTGGCGGAAGGGTCACGAGGTGCGCAGCAGGCGCGCCATGAGACCGCCGCGTTTTTTGGCGTCCTGAGCGAGTTGCGTTTGCGCCAGCACTACGCTGATGTTGTCCCGCCCTCCCATGGCGTTGGCCATGGCCACCATGCGCGCCGCTTTATCTTGTAGCGCAATGGGCATCCGCGCCAGTTCGGCCAAATCTTCGTCACTCAACATATCCGTCAGGCCGTCGGAGCAAAGAATGAACAAGTCACCGGGCTCGACAGGAAATTCGTTGATTTCTATGTGCACGGACACATCCACCCCCAGCGCCCGTGTCACCAGGTTGCGCTGCCCCGAAACGGCTGCTTGTGCCGGCGTGAGCAGTCCCAGGTCGATCTGCTCCTGCAACCACGAGTGGTCGCGCGTGATCTGCCGCAAGAGGCCCTCGCGCCACCGGTAGCAGCGCGAATCACCGATGTGGCCGAGAATGAGCCGGTCGTCACGGAACACGCCGACGACCAGCGTGGTACCCATTCCCAGGTACTGGGGGTTGGACATCGAGGCCCCGAGGATCGCGTGGTTCGCATTGTCCACACAGGCCTCTAGTGCATGCCGTACATCCGAAGGCGATGCCGCGGAGCCGTCGCCTTGCAGCCAGCGGACCATCTCGGTGCCGATGTAGGTGATCGCCATCCCGGCAGCCACCTCGCCCGCGTTGTAGCCCCCCATGCCGTCGGCCAGGATGACCATCTGCGCCGTCTCATGGATGGCCACAGCGTCTTCGTTGTTGGAGCGCACCCGCCCCGTGTCCGTCAACGCGCAGAATTCGTAGCTCAGCATCGGCAGAGGTTTCATAAGAGACTCCCGCGATACGCCTCACGCGAAGGCGCTTTACATGCGGTTGAGGAGGGCATCGCTGCATATCCCTCACAACCAGCATTGCGGGACTGCGCATCATAGTCGAGGCGCACGGGGCGACAGGTCCGTCATGATGTTGAACGCGTGCAAGCCAGGCCCGTTGACGTGTGTTGCAAAAGAGGCCCTACGCAGCCCTTCTTGGCTGCCATTTTTGCTACTTCATGGACATGTCCGTCAGGTCGCGGCACATTCCCGTCGCACTACCGCGCGCCAGACTTTTCACGCCTGCCGAGGTTCGCCGCGGGATTGCATCAGCTTGCCCACCATCACCACCAGTACGGCGCCCGCTAGGGCGGCTACGTAGTGGAGCCACGGATGACCCATCGCGTAATCGTGGAGCAAGTTGTCGTTGACGATGGTCTCGCCTCCCACCCAACCGATCAACGCGGCCCCCAGCGTGACGATGACGGGAAAGCGTTCCATGAGCTTGATCATCAGGGTGGAGCCGAAGATCACCAGCGGTATGCTGATGGCCAGCCCCAGGACGAGCAGCACCATGTTCCCCTGGGCGGTCGCGGCGACGGCTATGACGTTGTCCAGGCTCATCACCAGGTCGGCAATCAGGATAGTGCGGATGGCCGCGAACATGCCCCCGGCGGATTTGGAAGCACCGTCATCTTCCTCTTCGCCCGTGAGAAGTTGATAACCAATCCACAGCAGCAGACAGCCCCCGACGATCTGCAGGAAGGACAGCTCCAGCAGCTTGGCCGCCACTACCGTCAATACGATGCGCAGCACCACCGCCGCGCCGGAGCCGAACATGACGGCCTTCTTCTGCTGCTGCGCAGGCAGCGAACGCGCCGCCAAGGCGATGACGACAGCGTTGTCGCCCGACAAAATGATGTTGATCCAGACGATCTTCACCAGGCCGATCCAGAAATCGGCATTGCTCAAGTACTCCATTGATGGCTCCAGTGTTATGAATCGAAAACGCCAGCCTGGGTAAACCAAGCTGGCGTTTCTTTTGTGTTGGAACCGACAGAGTAGAGAGGGACGACCCTCGCGCGCGTGCGTAATTTTGCGTAACCTGGCGCGCTACCGCGCCAGGCTCGCGGATTACAGCAGGCCCTTGAGCAGGCGACCCATCTCGGAAGGATTGCGGGTAATGGTGAAACCGCACTCTTCCATGATGGCCAGCTTGGCGTCCGCCGTATCGGCGCCGCCGGAGATCAGCGCACCCGCATGGCCCATGCGCTTGCCCGGAGGAGCGGTCACGCCGGCAATGAAGCCCACGATGGGCTTCTTCATATTGGCCTTGCACCAGCGGGCAGCTTCTGCCTCGTCGGGGCCGCCGATCTCGCCGATCATGATCACGGCGTCGGTGTCAGGATCGTCGTTGAAAGCCTTCATCACGTCGATGTGCTTGAGGCCGTTGATCGGGTCGCCGCCGATGCCGACGGCGGACGACTGGCCGATGCCCAGTTCGGTCAACTGTGCCACGGCTTCGTAGGTCAGCGTGCCGGAACGGCTCACCACGCCCACACGGCCCTTCTTGTGGATGTGACCGGGCATGATGCCGATCTTGATCTCGTCCGGCGTGATCAGGCCAGGGCAGTTGGGGCCCAGCAGCAGCGTGCGCTTGCCGCCAGCGGCTTCCTTGGCCTTCATCTTGTTGCGCACTTCAAGCATGTCGCGCACGGGAATGCCTTCGGTGATGCAGATCGCCAGGTCCAGGTCGGCCTCGACGGCTTCCCAGATGGCGGCGGCCGCGCCTGCGGGCGGCACGTAGATCACGGAGACGGTAGCACCGGTTTCCTTGGCGGCGTCCTTGACCGACCCAAAGATTGGAATGTCAAAAATCTTCTCGCCGGCCTTCTTGGGGTTCACACCCGCCACGAAGCAGTTCTTGCCGTTTGCGTATTCCTGGCACTTTTCCGTGTGGAACTGACCGGTCTTGCCGGTGATGCCCTGGGTGATGACCTTGGTGTCTTTGTTGATGTAGATCGACATGTTTTATCTCCGGGCCTGCTTAACGGACGGCTTCGACAATCTTCGTGGCGGCTTCCGCCATGGTGTCGGCGCTGATGATGGGCAGGCCGGATTCGGCCAGCATCTTCTTGCCCAGCTCTTCGTTCGTGCCCTTCATGCGCACGACCAGCGGCACCTGCAGGTTCACGGCTTTGCAGGCGGTGATCACGCCGGTGGCGATGGTGTCGCACTTCATGATGCCGCCGAAGATGTTGACCAGAATGCCCTTGACCTTGGGGTTCTTGAGCATGATCTTGAAGGCTTCGGTGACCTTCTCGGGGGTGGCGCCGCCACCCACGTCCAGGAAGTTGGCCGGCTCGCCGCCAAACAGCTTGATGGTGTCCATGGTGGCCATGGCCAGGCCCGCGCCGTTCACCAGGCAGCCGATGTTGCCGTCCAGGGAGATGTAGGCCAGATCGAACTTGGAGGCCTCGACTTCCGCCGGATCTTCCTCGTCCAGGTCGCGCAGGGCCACGATTTCCGGGTGACGGAACAGCGCGTTGGCGTCGAAGTTGAACTTCGCGTCCAGGGCCATCAGGTTGCCCTTGGAGTCGCAATTCAGCGGGTTGATCTCGACCAGGGACGCGTCGGTGTCCATGTAGCACTTGTAGAGCTTGGCGAACAGGTCCACCGCCTGGTCCACCGAAGCGCCCGTCAGGCCGATGGCGGCAGCCACCTTCTTGGATTGCTCGGGCGTGATGCCGGTCAAGGGGTCGATCATCTCGGTGATGATCTTCTCGGGCGTGGAGTGGGCCACTTCCTCGATGTCCATGCCGCCTTCGCTGGAAGCGATCAGCGCCACTTTCTGCGTGCCGCGGTCGGTGACCAGGGACACATACAGTTCGTTCTTGATGTCGGCGCCATCTTCAATGTACAGGCGGCGCACCTTTTGCCCTTCAGGGCCGGTCTGGTGCGTGACCAGTTGCATGCCCAGGATCTCGCTGGCGCGTGCCTTCACGTCATCAATGGTCTTGGCCACCTTCACGCCACCGCCCTTGCCACGGCCACCGGCGTGAATCTGGGCCTTCACGACCCACACGGGGCCGCCGAGCTTTTGTGCGGCTTCCACGGCTTCTTGCACCGTGAAAGCGGGGATGCCACGCGGGACGGGCACGCCGAAACTGCGCAAGATTTCCTTGCCTTGGTATTCGTGAATCTTCATGAGGTCTCTCTCAGGGGAAGGATGGTGTTTGTACCCGTTCTGCCGAAGAGCGGAAATACAGCCGCATGCTCGGGAATGGCAACCGGTAAATGTATCATGCTGCGACGCACCATTGATGTGGATATAACTTACGCCCCCGGCCCCACCTCTGGGCCGGCCCTTGCAGGAGCTACTGATGTCCAAGGTCTTTATTGATGGCGAGGCAGGCACCACCGGCCTGCAGATTCGTGAGCGCCTGCAGGCCATGCCCCAGGTGGAGTTGGTCAGCATCGCCCCCGAACTGCGCAAGGACGCCGCCGCCAAGCGCGCACTGATCGCCGGTGTGGACCTGGTTGTGCTGTGCCTGCACGACGATGCCGCGCGCGAAACGGTCGCGCTGGTGGACGCCATCACTGCCGAGACCGGCCGCGCCATCAAGATCATTGATGCCTCCACCGCCCACCGCACGGCGCCGGGCTGGGTGTTCGGCTTTCCCGAACTGGCGCCCGGCCAGTTGGAGGCCGTGCGCAACGCCACGCGCGTATCCAACCCCGGCTGCTATGCCACCGGCGCCATCGCCCTGCTGCGCCCGCTGGTCGACGCCGGCCTGGTGCCTGCCGACCACCCGCTGGCACTGCCGTCGGTGAGCGGCTACTCCGGCGGCGGCCGTACGATGATCGAGGCCTACGAGCAAGGCCAGGCGGCGCCCTTTGAGCTGTATGCGCTGGGCCTGTCGCACAAGCACCTGCCCGAGATCCTGAAGTACACCGGGCTCACGCGCCGCCCGATCTTCATCCCCTCGGTGGGCAACTTCCGCCAGGGCATGCTGGTGCAACTGCCGCTGCATCTGGATCTGCTGCCCGGCCAGCCGAAGGCGGCGGACCTGCACGACGCACTGACGGCCCATTACGCCAAGAGCAATACGCCCGAGCAGTGGGTGAAGGTGCTGCCGCCCACCGAGGACGGCAAACTCGATGCCCTCGCGCTCAACGACACCAACCAGTTGGAACTGCGCGTGTTCGCCAATGAGCGCTACCGCCACGCCGTGCTGGTGGCGCGCCTGGACAACCTGGGCAAGGGCGCGAGCGGCGCCGCGGTGCAGAACCTGCGGTTGATGCTCGGGCTATAACATCAAAAAACATAGCTGCCTGCGCTTATTTCATCCAGGTTTCAACGGAAAAATCCTTTGAAATGGATGTACAGCAAGCGCAAGCAGCTCATTTTTATATAGCGAACACGTGCCCGTACCGCGCCGGCTGATCCGCCGAGCGGTCAAGGCTGCGCAGCATGCCCCCGCCCGGCAGGCGAGCGCCGCGAAGCACGCACTGCCGTCGCTGCTTTCAGGCCTGCCCCACGCGCTGGAACAGCCCGCCGGGCAGGCGCGCGACACGCCCCTCCAGTTCCAACTCCAGCAGCCGTACCTGCAGCGTGGCGGCATCCAGCCCCGTGCGCGCCACCAGTGCGTCCAGCCCCAGCGGATCGAACCCCAGCGCATCCAGCACACACTGATAAGACGGCGCAAGGGGCTCCTCGGACGCGTCCTGTGCTGCGGGGATGGCGGCTGCCGGCGCATGCCAGCGCAGTTCTTCCAGCACATCCTGCGCCGACTCCACCAGCTTGGCGCCCTGGCGTATCAGCGCGTGGCAACCACGCGACTGGGGCGCGTGGATGGAGCCGGGTATGGCGAACACCTCGCGCCCCTGCTCGGCCGCGAGCCGCGCGGTGATCAGCGAGCCCGAGGCCAGCGCCGCCTCCACCACCAGAGTGCCCTGCGACAGGCCGGAGATGATGCGGTTGCGCTTGGGAAAGTTGGCCGGCAACGGCGGCGTGCCCAACGGGTATTCGCTGACCAGCAAGCCGTGGCGCGCGATGCGGTGGGCCAGCTCCTTGTTGGCACGCGGGTACACCCGGTCCAGCCCGGTGCCCACGATGGCAATGGTGGCGGGCGCGGCGCCGTCGGGCGGATCGATCAGCGCACCCTCGTGCGCCGCCGCGTCGATGCCCAGCGCCAGCCCAGAGATGATGCACAAACCCGCCTCCCGCAGAGCGCGTGCGAACTGCCGCGCATGATCCGCCCCCTGGGCCGTGGGGTTGCGGCTACCCACCATGGCCAGGCTGTGCGCCGGCGCGAACGGCGCGCCGCCCTGCACGAACTGCGGAGCACCCAGCAGGTACAGCAGCAGCGGCGGATCCTCGGTGGCCAGCAACGCAGGAGGATAGGCCTCGTCACCCAGCGTGACGATGCCGTGCGCCGGCTGCGCGGGCGCCCGCCCGTCCAGCAGCCACTGCCACGTCCGCTCGGTCAGCGCCTCCAGCTCCTCGGGCACGCGGGCGAGCGCGCGCGCCTGCGCCGTGGTGACGCAGGACTGCCAGGCCCTCTCGCCCTGCGCAAAGATGTTCTGGGGAAGGCCGAACGCGGCCAGCAGCCTGCGCGCGGCACCGTTGCCCACGCCAGGCGTGAGCATCAGTCGCAGCCAGGCGGCCAGTTCGTCGCGTTGCATGCGCGGTGACAAGGCGGGGGAGCGGCCGCCCGCAGGTGACGGCGCCCGGGGCTTACTCGGGGTTGACCAGACGGTCGCCCACACGCACCGCCTGCTGCGACTGCAGGATCAGGGCGTAGGACACGCGGTCGAACGTGAGGAACACCATCGCCACGCCATTGCTCTCGCTGGGCAGGCGCACCATGGCGCGCTGCTCGTCGGTCTTGTCCTTGAAGCGCTCGCCCTTGGTGAGCAGCTGCAGCACATGGCCGGCTTCCATGCCGTCGCGCGTACCGCGGTTGATGGTGATTACCTGGTTCTGGCCGGCGTTGGCCACGGCCGCGCTGCCGTAGATCGACACCACGCTGGCATCCACGGGGCCCTGCGGTGCCCGCGGGGTGTAGCTGTTGAAGCTGCGCTGTGGTGCGGGCAGCAGGCGGTCGCCGGCCCGGATCTCTTCCTTCGCGCCCCTCAGGTCCACCGTGGCGGGAACGATGTCCACCGCTGTGCCGTGGGCTTGCCCCTCCAGCACTTCCCCCCGGCCCTCGCTGGAACTCTTGCCCCGCGCTACATCGCTCTGGGGCACTGGAGTGGTAGTTTCACTGCGCACCAGTTCGGCGCGGCCGACATACTGCGCTTCGTAGCCCAGCACCTCACCAGTGTGCGGATCCTTCAGCGGAATGGCGTTGCGGAACACGCGGTACTGGCGCGGCACGCCAGGCGCCATCACGAGGGGGCTGCCTTCAGGGCCGCGCACGTAGGCGCGGTCGCCGTTGGCCATGATCATGCGTTCGTCGCGCGTGGCCACGATGCGCGGGGCCTGCTGCAGTGTGAGCTCGTCCACCACCAGAGGCTCGACGAGGAAGGGTTCGATCAGGTGCGGCTTGAGCGTGGGCAGCGCCGTGCCGGCCAGGCTGTCATAGCGCGTGCGCGGCGACACGCGCACGGTCTCGGGCGCGCCTTTGCGGCTGGTGCTCAGGCGGGCATAGCCGTCCACCTTTTCCAGGTACAGCGTCTGGCCCGGGAAAATCAGGTGCGGGTTGGGAATGGACTGCAGATTCATGCCCCACAGTTCCGGCCAGCGCCAGGGGCGCTTCAAATACATGCCGGAAATACCCCACAGCGTGTCTCCCCGTTTCACCACGTAGGTATCGGGCGCATTGGCAGCCAATTCGGACAGGGGAACGCCGCGTGAAGCCACCTGCTGCGCGGTGGCGCGCTGCTCGGAAGTAATCGGGTAATTCTGGGCCTGCGCCGCCGGTGCCATGGCGGCACCCGCCAACAAAGCCAGTGCGCCGAGCGCCGTCACGCGCATACGGGCCTGAGCCGCCATATTGTTCCTCGTGTCATTCATTGGAAAAACGCCCCTCTCGCTGCGGTGCAGTTAATTGTTTTACAGAAGAAACTGCCGCGAATACATTACAAACCATTTGAGATTCTGTGCCCAAGCCCTTGATCGGGCAACGATTATTGTGATTGGGCCCCGCAATGGCGGGCAAAAGTGGCGAAAATAGCGACATATTGAGCGCTCTGCCATGGCAATTCTTCCGATTCTCTGTTACCCCGATCCTCGCCTGCACAAGGTCGCCCAGCCCGTGACGGCGGTGGATGAGCGCGTGCGCGCCATCGTGGACGATATGTTCGCCACCATGTACGACGCCCATGGCATCGGCCTGGCCGCCACGCAGGTCGATGTGCACGAGCGCATCGTGGTGATCGACGTCTCCGAAGAGCGCGACACGCCGCTGGTGTTGATCAACCCCGAGATCACCTGGGCCAGTGCCGAGAAACAGGTGGGCGACGAGGGCTGCCTGTCGGTGCCTGGCATCTACGATGGCGTGGAGCGCTCCACTGCCGTGCACGTGCGCGCGCTGGACCGCGACGGCCAGCCGCGCGTGATCGAGGCCGAGGGCCTGCTGGCCGTGTGCATCCAGCACGAGATGGACCACCTGCTGGGCAAGGTGTTCGTGGAATACCTGTCGCCCTTGAAGCGCAACCGCATCAAGACCAAGCTGCTGAAGCAGCAAAAGCAGGCCGAACGCGCATGACCCCGCTGCCGGCGCACGCAACCGCACCGCGCCGGCTCCGCTGGAGCGCACTGCTGCTGGCTGTTTTTTTGGCGGCCTGCGCCGTACCCGAATGGCAGAAAGCAGGCACGCCGCGTGCGGACATCGAGCGCACCATGGGCGCACCCACGCTGACCGTAATGCTCCCTGAAGGCGGAGAACGGCTGGTCTACAGCCGCCAGCCCGCAGGCCAACAGGTCTACCACCTCGACTTTGACGCCCGGCAACGCCTGGTGCGGGTGGAGCAGGTACTGACGCTGGAGCGCTTCCATGCGCTGCGCAATGGCGTCGATACGCGCGCAGCCGTGCGACGCACCTTCGGCCCGCCTGCGCTGGTGGAGAAGGTGGCGCGCTTCAATGGCGATATCTGGACCTACCGCTTTCGTGACAATGGAGAGCCCCGCCAGGCCCATGTGCACATCGACCCGGCGGGCGTCGTGCAGCGCGTGATGTTCACGGACGAGCGGCTGAACGACAACGACCCCTTTCACTGAGCCCCACCCCGGGGCCGCTATTCCACGCGTTGTATGAGAGTCATTTTTGCCGGCACGCCCGAGTTTGCGCGCGTGGCCCTGGAACGCCTGCTGGCCGCGGGATTCACCGTGCCCCTGGTGTTGACCCAGCCCGACCGCCCCGCGGGCCGCGGCATGAAACTGCAGGCTTCACCCGTCAAGCAGTGCGCGCTGCAGCACGGCATCGCCGTGGCGCAGCCGCTGAGCCTGCGCCTGGATGGCAAGTACCCCGAGGACGCAGCGGCCGCCAAAGCCTCCATCGAGGCTGCGCAGGCCGATGTGATGGTGGTGGCCGCCTATGGGCTGATCCTGCCGCAGTGGGTGCTCAACACGCCCCGGCTCGGCTGCCTGAACATCCACGCCAGCCTGCTGCCGCGCTGGCGCGGCGCGGCGCCCATCCACCGCGCCATCGAGGCCGGCGACGCGGAAACCGGCGTGACCATCATGCAGATGGACGCGGGCCTGGATACCGGCGACATGCTGTTGCTGGAAAAGACCGCCATCAGCCCCGCCGATACCACCGCCACGCTGCACGACCGGCTGGCGCAGCTGGGCGGGCGGCTGATCGTGGAGGCGCTGGAGATGGCCGCCTGCGGGGGCCTCAAACCCACACCGCAGCCGGCCGAGGGCGTGACCTACGCGCACAAGATCGACAAGGCGGAAAGCACCATCGACTGGAACCAGCCGGCGGAGGTGATCGCCCGGCGCGTGCGTGCCTTCGACCCCTTCCCCGGCGCGGCCACCACGCTGGGGGCCGATGCCATCAAGGTATGGAGCTGCAAAATAGATAGCTGCTCGCGCACGCTGGATGCGGCCTGCGGCCAGATTTTGTCTATAGATGCCGACGGCATCTGCGTGGCCTGCGGCGCCGGCAGCCTGCTGCGCTTGACGGTGCTGCAACGCGCGGGCGGCAAGCGGCTGCCCGCCGCGGACTTCCTGCGCGGCTTCCCACTGGCGCCAGGCATGGTGCTGGGCGCCGCCCCATGAGTCTGCCTTTCCTGCGCGCCCAGCTGCGCGACCCGGCCTTCCGCCAGGGCGTCAGTGACATGGCCGGCACCTGCCTGGGCATCGGCGCCTGGGGCCTGGTGACGGGCGTGGCCATGGCCAAGAGCGGCATGTCGCTGCCGATGGCGCTGTTCATGTCGCTGGCGGTGTATGCCGGCAGCGCACAGCTGGCCGTGCTGCCGCTGATGGTGGCGGGCGCACCGCTGTGGGTGGTGTGGCTCACGGCCACCTGTGTGAACCTGCGCTTCGTGATCTTCAGCAGCATGTGGCGCAGCTATTTCGCCCACCTGCCGCGCCGCCACCGGCTGGCGCTGGGCTACTTCAGCGGCGATGTGATCTTCGTGAGCTTCATGAAGCGTTTTCCCAAGCCCGTGCCTGCGCCCGAGCAGGTGCCCTATTTCTGGGGCGCGGCCTCGGCCAACTGGCTGGCCTGGCAGGTGCCGTCCATTGCGGGCATCGTGCTGGCCAACGCCATCCCGCTGTCCTGGGGGCTGGGCTTTGCGGGCGTGCTGGCGCTGCTGGGCATCCTGCTGTCCATGCTGAACGACCGCGCCACCTGGCTCGCCACGGCCGTGGCCTGCACGGCGGCGGTGGCCACCTTCGCGCTGCCGCTCAAGCTCAACATCCTGGTGGCGATCGCCGCAGCCGTCACCGCAGGGCTGGCCGCCGAAGCGGCCGAGCGCGCGCTGCGGCGTGCGCGTACCCGCGCGGTGGGAGGCGACACATGAACGGTGCCTGGATCGAGCCGGCCATCGCCATCCTGGGGCTGGCGGGCATCACCCTGCTCACGCGCGCGTTCTTCATGATCCCCGAGCGCGACCTGCCGATGCCCGACTGGCTGCGCCGCGGCCTGAAGTACGCGCCGCTGGCCGCGCTGGCCGGGGTCATCGCGCCCGAGCTGGTCATGAGCCAGGGCGCGCTGATCCAGACGCTGCAGGACGCACGACTGCCCGCCGTGGCCGCCGCCGCGGGCTACTACTTCTGGCGCCGCGGCATCCTGGGCACCATCGTCGTGGGCATGGCGGTGTACCTGCCGCTGCACATCGGGCTGGGCTGGTAGAGAGTTACGGCGCGGTTACCAGGCGCCTACAATCCGCGCAGTTTTCATGACCGCACCGTGACGGCGCGGCGCACTCACCCACTGTTCCCATGCACATCCTTCGCTTTTCCGACCTTTGCGCCCAAGGCCAGGCCCGTGGCCAGCGCGTGTTCATCCGTGCCGACCTGAACGTGCCGCAAGACGACGCCGGCCGCATCACCGAGGACACGCGCATCCGTGCCTCCGTGCCCTGCATCCAGATGGCGCTGGAAGCCGGCGCCGCCGTGATGGTGACCAGCCACCTGGGCCGCCCCACCGAGGGCGAGTTCAAGCCCGAGGATTCGCTGGCCCCGGTGGCCCAGCGCCTGTCCGAACTGCTGGGCCGCGAGGTGCCGCTGGTGGCCGACTGGGTGGACGGTGTGCAGGTGCAGCCCGGCCAGGTCGTGCTGCTGGAAAACTGCCGCTTGAACAAGGGCGAGAAGAAAAACGACCCCGAGCTGGCGAAGAAGATGGCCCAGCTGTGCGACATCTACGTGAACGACGCCTTCGGCACCGCCCACCGCGCCGAGGGCACGACCTACGGCATCGCCGAGTACGCGAAGGTGGCCTGCGCCGGCCCGCTGCTGGCCGCCGAGATCGACGCCATCCAGACCGCGCTGGCCCACCCGAAGCGCCCGCTGGTCGCCATCGTGGCCGGCTCCAAGGTCTCGACCAAGCTGACCATCCTGCAAAGCCTGTCCAAGAACGTGGACGGCCTGGTGGTGGGCGGCGGCATTGCCAACACCTTCATGCTGGCGGCCGGCCTGCCCATCGGCAAGAGCCTGGCCGAGCCCGACCTGGTGAACGAAGCCAAGGCCGTGATCGCCGCCATGGCCGCGCGCGGCGCCGAGGTGCCGATCCCCACCGATGTGGTGGTCGCCAAGGCCTTCGCGGCCGACGCACCCGCCACCGTGAAGAAGGCCAGCGAAGTGGCCGAGGACGACCTGATCCTGGACATCGGCCCCGAGACGGCGGCCCAACTGGCCGCGCAGCTCAAGGCCGCGGGCACCATCGTCTGGAACGGCCCCGTGGGCGTGTTCGAATTCGACCAGTTCGCGGGCGGCACCAAGGCCATCGCGCAGGCCATCGCCGAATCCAGCGCCTTCAGCATCGCCGGCGGCGGTGACACCCTGGCGGCGATTGCCAAGTACGGCATCGAGAAGGACGTGGGCTACATCTCCACCGGCGGTGGCGCGTTCCTGGAGGTGCTGGAGGGCAAGCCCCTGCCGGCCATCGAAATACTGCAAAAGCGCGCGGCAGGCTGATCCCGCCCCAGAACGCTATAAAAATCAGAGCTGCTAGCGCTTATTGCATAAGCGCTAGCAGCTCTTTTTACTTGCACTCCTGCACCTGCACGGCGCGGGCCGGCCACAGCACGGTGCCGATGGCCACGGCCATCAGGCCCACGGCGCTCCAGTCCTGCCAATGCAGCACCTCACCCAGCCACAGCGCGCCGCTGAACACGCCCAGCACCGGAATCATCATCACGCTGAGCGTGGAGGCCACGGGCGGCAGCGTGCGCACCAGGAAGAACCACGCCGTCTGCGCAAAGCCCAGCGCCAGCAGCCCGTTGTAGAGAATGGCGGCCCAGGCCTGGGCGTCGGGTGCCACCCAGCGCTCGCGCTCGAACGCCACCGCCAACACGGTGAGTACCACGCAGGTGATGGCCACCATCCAGAACGACAGCGTAAGCAGCGGCACCGGCACGGTCAGGCGCCGCAACAGCTGCGTGCCCATGGCCCAGCTCGCGGCAGACACCAGCATCAACGTCACGCCCAGGGGCCTGCCGCCCAGCGCGCCGATCTCATGCCACAGCAGCAGCAACACGCCCACCAGCGCCGCGCCCACGCCCACCCACGCACGACCGGCCAGGCGGTCGCCGAACACCAGCGCGCCCAGCACGGCCGAGAAGATGGGCATGGTGTAGCCCAGGATGGCCGCGCGTCCGCTGGACAGCTGCGGGATCGCCAGGATCATGAGCACGTGCCAGAGCACCATGTTGGTCAGCGCCAGCAGCGCCACGCGGCCCCAATGCGCGCGCGCAATAGTGAAGGGCAGCTTGCGCACCCCTATCACCGCGGCCAGGATGGGCAGGCCCAGCCACAGCGAGGCCATGCGGAAGGTGAGCGGCGGAAAGTGCGCCACACCCATCTTCATCACCGGCCAGTTGAGGCCCCACACCAGGGTCAACAGGGCAAGAACGACGAGCTGGCGGCGGGAAAGGGCAGGCATGGACGGCGATTGTGCCGGGCAGGCGCCGTCCTTGCCGAAGCCGCCCGCGAAAACACCTGGACGCCGTGGTGCACGGCACCGGCATGGTGTTGCCTAAAATCACGGACATGACTTTTCTTGACATGCTGCGCGACGCCACCACGCGCAACGACTCCCTGTTGTGCGTGGGCCTGGACCCCGAACCCACGCGCTTTCCCGAGTCCGTGCGTGGCGAGGCGCACAAGATCTACGACTTCTGCGCCGCCATCGTGGACGCCACGGCCGACCTGGTGTGCGCCTTCAAGCCGCAGATCGCCTACTTCGCCGCGCACCGTGCCGAGGACCAGCTGGAGCGCCTGATGCAGCACATGCGCTGCAACGCCCCGCATGTGCCCGTGATCCTGGACGCCAAGCGCGGCGACATCGGCTCCACGGCCGAGCAATACGCCAAAGAGGCCTTCGAGCGCTATGGCGCGGATGCCGTGACGCTCTCGCCCTTCATGGGCTTTGACTCCATCGAGCCCTATCTGGCCTACCACGGCAAGGGCGCCTTTCTGCTGTGCCGCACCTCCAACCCCGGTGGCGATGACCTGCAGGCCCAGCGCCTGGCCAGCGTCGAAGGCCAGCCGCTGCTGTACGAGCACGTGGCCCGCCAGGCGCAGGGCCCCTGGAACAAGAACGGCCAGCTCGGCCTGGTGGTGGGCGCCACGTACCCACAAGAAATAGAGCGCGTGCGCGCGCTCGCGCCCACGCTGCCGCTGTTGATCCCCGGCGTGGGCGCGCAGGGCGGCGACGCAGCCGCCACGGTGCGCGCCGGGCTGCGCGCCCACGGGCCAATCATCGTGAACTCCTCGCGCGCCGTGCTCTATGCCTCGGGCGGTGCGGACTTTGCCGCGGCCGCACGCAGCGCAGCCCAGGCCACGCGCGCCGCGCTCAACGCCGCGCGCGCCTAGCCCAGCGTTTTCCGGCCATGCAACTCAAGTGGCTGGAGGACTTCATCGCCCTGGCGCATGAGCGCAGCTTCACCCGCGCGGCGGAACTGCGCCATGTGACGCACCCGGCGTTCGGACGGCGCATCCGCGCGCTGGAGGCGTGGGCCGGCACGCCGCTCACGGAGCGCGACGGCGGCGGGCCCGTGCGGCTCACGCCCGCGGGGCAGGCCTTCCTGGAAACCGCGCAGCAGATGGCGCAGAACCTGGCCCATTCGCACGAGGAGTTGCGCGCCATCGCGGGGCGGCAGGCGCGCACCGTCACCCTGGCCACCGGCCGTACCCTGGCACGCACCGTGGTGGCCGACTGGCTGGCCCGCATACAGCCCGTGTTGGCGGGCGGCGAGCTGCGCGTGCGCACCTGTGCGCTGGATGAGTCCGTGGCCATGATCGAGCGTGGCGAGGCCGACTTCACCCTGGCCTACCACCACACCTCGCTCGCCGTGCGCCTGGACGCACGGCAGTTCACCCACCTCACGCTCGCCAGCGACCGCTTGGTGCCCGTCTCCCGCGCCCGCGCCGGCGGTGCGCCGCTGCACCACTTTGGCGGCACGGATGCGGTGCCCTACCTCGCCTACTCGCACACGCTGGCGCTCGGTCGGCTGGTGGAAGACCGCCTGGCGCATGACCCGCTGGCGCCGCGCCTGGCGCGCGTGGTGGAATGCGACTCGGCCGACGCGCAGTACGAGTACGTGCTGCGCGGCCTGGGCGTGGCCTGGCTGCCCTGGTCCATGGTGCATGCCGACTGCCAGTCGGGGCGGTTGGCCCGCGCGGGCGACGAGCGCATGCAGGTGCGCTTCGACGTGCGCATGTACCGGCCCAAGCGCCGGCTCTCGCCCTGGGCCGAGGCGCTGTGGGCCACATTGGCGCGCCAGTGATCCCCGGAGAAACCCGCGGGCCACGTGCCCACAATGCACGGCCTGGTGCCACTTCGGCACGACGCAGCCACGGTGCGCTTTCCACAATGGCACCCACCTCGACCTGCCTATGGAAAACGCCATGCACACTTCCCGCACCCCCGCCCCGTTGCGCCGCGCGCTGCTGGCCAGCGCCGCGCTGCTCGCCGCTGCCAGCCCTGCCGCTTTCGCGCAAGCGCCCGCCTACCCCAGCAAGCCCATCACCATCGTCGTGGGCTACCCGCCCGGCGGCAGCACCGACCTGACCGGCCGCGCCGTGGGCGCGGAGCTGTCCAACCGCCTGGGCGTGCCCGTGGTGATCGAGAACCTGGGCGGCGCGGGCGGCGCCATTGGCGCGCAGAAGGTGGCCAGCAGCGCGCCCGACGGCTACACGCTGCTGGTTGGCGCCAGCAACGAGATCGCCATCAACAAGCTGGTGACCAAGAAGGTCAAGTACGACATCAAGGACTTCACCGCCATCGGCCTCGTAGCCTCGCAGCCCCTGGTGCTGGTGGCCAGCACCGGCACCGGCGTGAAGAACCTGGCCGAATTCACCGAACGCGTGCGCAAGAACCCCGGCAAGTTCAGCTATGGCAGCTCGGGCGTGGGCACAGCGCTGCACTTGGCCGGCGAGATGATCAAGGAGCAGGCGGGCCTGTTCATGACGCACATCCCCTACCGCGGCGTGGCGCCGCTCACCAACGACCTGGTGGGCAACA
This sequence comes from Diaphorobacter sp. ED-3, assembly GCF_027625375.1. Taxonomy (NCBI): domain Bacteria; kingdom Pseudomonadati; phylum Pseudomonadota; class Betaproteobacteria; order Burkholderiales; family Comamonadaceae; genus Diaphorobacter; species Diaphorobacter sp. ED-3. Next base: position 4,007,122 of record NZ_CP115182.1, read on the forward strand.
ACCTGGAATTCGGCGTGTTCGTGCTCTCCAGCGGCCTGCCGCACATCAAGAGCGGCAAAGTGATCGCCCTGGGCACCACCGAGGCCAAGCGCTCGACCGTCGCGCCCGACATTCCGGCGCTGGCCGAATCGGCGCAATACAAGAACGTGGACATCGGCACCTGGTTCGCCCTCATGGCGCCCGCCCACCTGCCCAAGCCCGTGGCCGAGCGGCTCAAGAAGGCGCTCAACGAGACGCTGGAGTCGCCGGACTTCCGCAAGCGAATGGAAGCCGCGGGCTCCACCGTGGCATCCCCCAGCCTGGACGTGGACAAGTTCCTCGCCGCAGAGGTCGCCAAGTACAAGAAGATCATCGAGTTCGCCAAGATCGAAGAATGATGAGCGCTCCCCTGCCTTTCACTTTGACCGCGCCCGACCTCGGCGCCTGGCGCGCCGGCAACACCGGCACCGACGGCGTGTGGCGCTTCGACTCCGGCACGCCGGGCCGCCACGTGATGATCAGCGCCCTCGTGCACGGTAACGAGCTGTGCGGCGCCTGGGCGCTCAAGGGCCTGCTGGAAGCCGGCCTGCGCCCCGCGCGCGGCACGCTCACGCTGGCGCTGTGCAATCTGGCCGCGTTCGACCGGTTCGACCCCCACCACCACGACGCCGCCCGCTTCGTGGACGAAGACCTCAACCGCCAGTGGGTGGATGCGCGCATGGACGCCGGCGACACGCTGGAGCGCCGGCGCGCGGCCGCGCTGCGCCCCTTCGTGGCCGAGGCCGACTGGCTGCTGGACCTGCACTCCATGCACGAGCCCTGCGCGCCGCTGCTGCTCACCGGCATGCAGCCGCGCAACCTGCACCTCGCGCGCACCCTGGCCGCGCCCGAGCACATCGTGGTGGACGCGGGCCACAAGGACGGCACGCGCATGCGCGACTATGGCCGCTTCGGCCAGCCCGATGCCGAGGGCGGCGACACGCGCTCGCTGCTCGTCGAATGCGGCTTCCATGGCGACCCGGCCAGCCGCGCCGTGGCGCAGGACCAGTGCGTGCGCTTCCTGCAAGCGGCGGGCGTGGTGGATTCCGCCACCCTGGCACGTGGGCTGCCCGGCTGGCGCCTGCCCGACGCGCCGCGCCAGTGGGCGCTGGAGGTCACCGGCCCGGTGGTCGCCAGGAGCGAGCGCTTTCGTTTCACCCAGCCCTTCACGGGCCTGGAGGTGATCCCCCAGGCCGGTACCGTCATCGGCGACAACGATGGCGAGCCCGTCACGACGCCGTACGACGACTGCGTGCTGGTCATGCCCAGCACCCGCCAGGCGCGTGCCGGCGTGACGGTGGTGCGCTTCGCCACGCGGCGGCCGCTGTAGGCGGCACGGCCAGCGGCCGGTGCTTCGCCCCGCGCAGGGCAGGCCGGCCGCGTGGCAGCGTCTGGGGCATGCGCAGGTTTCGCTTCCATACTGATAGCTGCTAGCGCCCGTATTTATTGGCCTAATGGCCAAAAACACCCTCAAACCCGTCCCAACACCTCTGGGACGGGAAGGCGCCAGCGCGCGCCCAAAAAGCTGAACTCGTTCAAGGACAGACCGGTTTTTGCCGAATAACATTACGTTACACGCCCTTGGCATCTCTATCTCTTTGTCTCGCCCGCCCACTCGGCGGTCTCGCGGACAAGGAAAGGTTCCCGCTATGACCTCGCTTTCTCAGCGCCTGCCGCTGCTTTACAAATTCCTCATCCTGGGCCTCGCCGGCATCCTCATGAGCGCCGTGCCCACCTGGCTGTTCGTGAGCGGCGCGCTCGACGACCTGGCGCGCGCCCGCCACGAGGCCCGTGGCGCCCCGCCGCTGCTGGCGCTGCACAAGGTGGTGCAGGGGCTGCAGGTGCACCGCGGCCTGTCCAACGGCATGCTGGGCGGCGACGAGACCCTGGCCGCGCGGCGCCCGGCCGCGCGCGATGCGGTGAACAAAGCCTTCGCCGAGGCCACCGCCCGCCTGGACGCGGCGCAGGTGCCCGCGGCCCAGCGCGACGCCTGGCAGCGCGCCCAGCAGGCCTGGCAGCAGCTGGAGCCGGCCGTGGCCGCACGCTCGCTGCCCGCCGCGCAAAGCACGGCGCAGCACACGGCGCTGATCACGTCGCTGCTGCAGACCGGCGAGCAGCTGCTGCACAGCTACGAGCTGCAGCTGGACCCCGACTTCGCCACCAACGCGCTGATCCAGGCCTCGCTGGTGCATGCGCCGCAGCTGGGTGAGAAGCTGGGCGTGATGCGCGCCCAGGGCGTGGGCTTCCTGGGCCGCGGCGGCGAACTGCCGCCGGAGGCCAAGGGGCTGCTGCAGTCGCTGCGCCAGCGCGTGGTGGAGCTGCAGGGCGACACGCTGCGCAACCTGGCGCGCGCCACCGAGGCGAGCCCTGCCTTTGCGGCCACGCTGGGCACCCCGGCGCGCACGCTGGACGCGCAAATCACGGCCACGCTGGCCCTGGCCGACAAGGCCCTGCTGCAGGCCGACACGCTGACGCTGCCCGCGCAGGAGTATTTCGACACCTACACCCGCACCATCGACGCGCTGTACGCACTGAACGCCCAGGCCATGCAGGGCGTGGACGAGGCCCTGCAGGCGCGTATCGACCGCCTGCGCGCCACGCTGGCGTGGCAGGCGCTGGCGCTACTGGGCACGCTGGCGGGCGCCACGGTGCTGATGCTGGTCTTCGTGCGCTCCATCACGCAGCCGGTGGCGCAGGCCGTGGAGCTGGCCCGCGCCGTGGCGCGCGGTGACCTGTCGGGCAGCGACATCGCCCACGGCAGCAACGAGATGGGCCGCCTGATCGCCGCGCTGTTACAGATGCGCCGCCAGCTCACCGAGGTGGTGGGCCGCGTGCGCCAGGGCGCGGAGGGCGTGGCCACGGCCAGCGCGCAGATTGCGCAGGGCAACACCGACCTGGCAGCCCGCACCGAAAGCCAGGCCAGCGCCCTGGAAGAGACCGCCGCATCGATGGAGCAGATGACCGCGACCGTGCGCCAGAACGCCGACAGCGCCGCGCGTGCCAGCGAGCTGGCCACCAGCGCCAGCGGCGTGGCCGCGCAGGGCGGCGAGGTGGTGGCGCAGGTGGTGCAGACCATGCACGGCATCCACAGCTCGTCCGGCAAGATCGCGGACATCATCGGGGTGATCGATTCCATCGCGTTCCAGACCAACATCCTGGCGCTGAACGCCGCCGTGGAGGCCGCGCGTGCCGGCGAGCAGGGCCGCGGCTTTGCCGTGGTGGCCAGCGAGGTGCGCAGCCTGGCGCAGCGCAGCGCGGGCGCTGCGCGCGAGATCAAGGAGCTGATCTCCGCCAGCGTGCATGACGTGGAACGCGGCAATGCGCTGGTGGAGCGCGCCGGCAAGACCATGGAAGATGTGGTGACCGCCGTGCGCCGCGTCAACGACATCATGGGCGAGATCAGCAACGCCAGCCGCGAACAGTCGCTGGGCGTGGCCCAGGTGGGCGAGGCCGTGAGCCAGATGGACCAGACCACGCAGCAGAACGCCGCGCTGGTCGAAGAGATGGCCGCCGCCGCCGCCAGCCTGCGCAGCCAGGCGCAGGAGCTGGTGGAGGGCGTGGCGGTGTTCAAGCTGGGCGAACGACCGCACGCCGTTGCGCTATCCAATTAATAGCTGTTAGCGCTTATCCATAAAGGGTTTGAGGCCACTTTGCCTCAAACCCGCATTCGCCTCAGGCTTGCAGACGCGCCATCTCGGCGTCCACCGCGTCGTGGCGCTGCAGCATGGCGGGCGAGGGTTGCTTGCCCAGCTTGCTCACCAGCACCACGGCCAGCGCGCCCAGAACGAAGCCGGGCACGATCTCGTACAGGCCCAGCCAGCCGCCCTGCTTCCACACCACCACCGTCACGGCACCGACCACGATGCCGGCCAGCGCGCCGTTACGGGTCATGCCGCGCCAGAACAGCGACAGCAGGATGACCGGCCCGAACGCCGCGCCGAAGCCCGCCCAGGCGTAGCTCACCATCGACAGCACGCGGCTGTTGGGGTTGCCCGCGATGACGATCGCCACCACGGCGATGGCGAACACCATCGCTCGGCCCACCCACACCAGCTCGCGCTGCGTGGCGTTCTTGCGCAGGAACACGCGGTAGATGTCCTCGGTCAGCGCGCTGGAGCACACCAGCAACTGGCACGACAGCGTGCTCATCACCGCCGCCAGAATGGCCGCCAGCAGCAGGCCGGCGATCCAGGGGTTGAAGAGCTGGCGCGCGATCTCGATGAACACCGTCTCGGCATTGGCCTGCACGCCGGCAGCCTGCTGCGTGTGCACCGCGAAGTACGGGATGCCGACCAGGCCCACAGCCACCGCGCCGCCCAGGCACAGCACCATCCAGGTCATGCCGATGCGGCGCGCGCGCGGGATGGATGCCACCGAATCCGCCGCCATGAAGCGCACCAGGATATGCGGCTGGCCGAAGTAGCCCAGGCCCCAGGCCATGAGCGAGACCACGCCGATCACGCTGGCGTTGTGCATCAGGTCGAGCTTCTGCACACCGATCATCTCGGTGAGGCTCTGGCCGGCCTGCAGTTCGCCGGTGATGGCGAAGTAGGCCACCACGGGCGCCAGGATCAGCGCGGTGATCATCAGCGAGGCCTGGATGGTGTCCGTCCAGCTCACCGCCAGGAAGCCGCCGATGAACACATAGGCGATGGTGCACAGCGCCCCCACCCACAGGGCCGTCTGGTAGGGCAGGCCGAACATGCTCTCGAACAGGCGCGCACCGGCCACCACGCCCGAGGCGCAGTAGATGGTGAAGAACACCAGGATCACCGCCGTGGTCACCAGGCGCAGCACGTTGGAGCCGTCCTCGAAGCGCGAGGCCAGGTAGTCGGGCAGCGTGAGGGCGTTGTTGGTGCGCTCGGTGTACAGGCGCAGCCGCGCGGCCACGAGGCGCCAGTTGAGGTACGCGCCGATGGTCAGGCCGATGGCGATCCACGCCTCGCTCAGCCCGCTCAGGTACACCGCGCCGGGCAGGCCCATGAGCAGCCAGCCGCTCATGTCGGACGCGCCGGCCGACAGCGCGGTGACGAAGCTGCCCAGGCTGCGCCCGCCCAGGATGTAGTCGGAGAGGTCGGTCGTCGCGCGGTAGCCCAGCCAGCCGATGAACAGCATGGCCAGCAGGTAGATGCCGAAGGTGATGACGGTCGGGTCTAGCAGGTTCATGAAACGTCCAGGCCCGCGGGGCGCGCTGCGCGCCGCGAAGTCCTGCCAAAAAAAGGTGGAGGGGAAGCCGGCGCGGAGGCCGGGGGCTGCCGTGCCGACAAGCGCCGGCCAGCGAAGTGGCGCGATGATTCCAGAGCCCGCGCCCATTCATTCGCCATAAAGCCGCGCTGGCGTAGTGAAACACTCCGCCGCGGCGCGCAACTGTAACTGCCGGCGGCGCAAAACCTCAGGGTTACTACTGATTTTGGGCGGCAGACAGGTATGGCGCCAGGTAGCGGCCCGTGTGGCTGGCCGCATTGTGGGCCACCTGCTCGGGCGTGCCCTCGGCCACCACGGTGCCGCCGCCGGCCCCGCCCTCAGGGCCCATGTCGATGACCCAGTCGGCGGTCTTGATGACGTCCAGGTTGTGCTCGATGACGATGATGGTGTTGCCCGCGTCGCGCAGCTGCAGCAGTACCTTGAGCAGCAGGTCGATGTCGGCGAAATGCAGGCCGGTGGTGGGCTCGTCCAGGATGTAGAGCGTACGGCCGGTGTCGCGCTTGGAGAGTTCCTGCGCCAGCTTCACGCGCTGCGCTTCGCCGCCCGAGAGCGTGGTGGCGCTTTGGCCCAGGCGGATATAAGACAAGCCCACGTCCAGCAGCGTCTGCAGCTTGCGCGCGATCGTGGGCACGTCCTTGAAGAAGGCGTGGGCGTCCTCCACCGTCAGGTCCAGGATCTGGGCGATGTTCTTGCCCTTCCACTGCACCTCCAGCGTCTCGCGGTTGTAGCGCTGGCCGTGGCACACGTCGCAGGGCACGTACACGTCGGGCAGGAAGTGCATTTCCACCTTCACCACGCCGTCGCCCTGGCAGGCCTCGCAGCGCCCGCCCCCCGAGCCCTGCGCCACGTTGAAGGAGAAGCGCCCGGGGCCGTAGCCGCGCTCCTTGGCGGTGGTGGTCTCGGCCATCAGTTCGCGGATCGGCGTAAATAGGCCCGTGTAGGTGGCCGGGTTGCTGCGCGGCGTGCGGCCGATGGGGCTCTGGTCGACGTTGATGACCTTGTCGAAATACTCCAGCCCCTCGATGGTTTCATGCGCTTCGGGCTCGTCGTGCGCGCGGTAGAGCTGGCGCGCCACGGCCTTGTGCAGCGTGTCGTTGACCAGCGTGCTCTTACCCGAGCCGGACACACCCGTCACGCAGGTGAACAGCCCCACCGGGAACTGCACGCTCACGCCCTTCAGGTTGTGCCCCGTGGCGCCCACCACGCGCAGCGCCTGCAATTGCCCCTGCGTGGCGCGGTGCTCGGCCAGGCGCTCTTTCTTGCGCAGGCTGGCAGTCGTCTCGGGAAAGCGCGACTTGGGCTTCTTGTCGGGTTCGGGCGCTGCGGCGCTCTGTTGCAACACGGGCAGCCAGGGCGTGCGCCGCGCAGGCACCGGCAGGGTCTTGGCGCCGCTCAGGTACTGCCCGGTGAGCGATTGCGGGTTGGCGCACAGCTCGTCATAGGTGCCCTGCGCCATCACGCGACCGCCATGCACGCCCGCGCCGGGCCCCATGTCCACGCAGTGGTCGGCGGCGCGGATCATGTCCTCATCGTGCTCCACCACGATCACGCTGTTGCCCAGGTCGCGCAGCCGCGTGAGGGTGGCGATCAGCCGGTCGTTGTCGCGCTGGTGCAAGCCGATGCTGGGCTCGTCCAGCACGTACATCACGCCGGTCAGGCCGCTGCCGATCTGCGAGGCCAGGCGAATGCGCTGCGCCTCGCCGCCCGAGAGCGTCTCGGCGCTGCGGTCCAGGCTCAGGTAGGACAGGCCCACGTCGTTCAGGAAGGTGAGGCGCGCGGCGATCTCGCGCACGATCTTGCCGGCGATCTCGGCCTTGGCGCCGGCCAGCTGCAGCGACTCGAACCACTGCAGCGCGTCCGCCAGCGTGCGGTGGCTCACGTCGTAGATGCCCAGCGCGGCGTCGCCCTCGCCCACCTTCACATGGCGCGCTTCGCGGCGCAGGCGTGCGCCGTGGCATTCGGGGCAGGGCTGGGCGCTGCGGTAGCGCGCGAGGTCTTCGCGCACCACGGCCGAGTCCGTGTCGCGGTAGCGCCGCGCCATGTTGGGCAGGATGCCCTCGAAGGGGTGCTTCTTGACGATGGGCTTGCCCTTGTTCGGGCCGCTGTCCAGCAGGTAGCTGAAGGCGATCTCTTCCTCGCCCGAACCGTGCAGGACGACCTCGCGCACGCGTTCGGGCAACTCCTCGAAGGGCGTCTCCACATCAAAGCCGTAATGCCGCGCCAGGCTCTCCAGCATGGCGAAGTAGTAACCGTTGCGCCGGTCCCAGCCCTTGATGGCGCCGCTGGCGAGGCTGATGGCCGGGAAAGCCACCACGCGCGCGGGGTCGAACACCTCCTGCTGGCCCAGGCCGTCGCACGCGGGGCAGGCGCCCGTGGGCGAGTTGAACGAGAACAGGCGCGGCTCCAGCTCAGGCAGCGAGTAGCTGCACACCGGGCAGGCGAACTTGCTGGAAAACAAGTGCTCCTGGCCCGAGTCCATCTCCAGCGCCAGTACCCGGCCGTTGCCCTCGTGCCCGCCCACCCGCAGGGCGGCCTCGATGCTCTCGGCCAGGCGCTGCTGGGCGTCGGGGCGCACCTTCAAGCGGTCGATCACCACGTCGATGTCGTGCTTCTCGGTCTTCTTGAGCTGCGGCAGGCTTTCGTGCTCGTAGATCTGCCCGTCCACGCGAAAGCGCACGTAGCCCAGCGCCTGCATCTGCATGAACAGCTCGGCGAACTCACCCTTCTTCTGGCGCGCCACGGGCGCCAGCAACATGAGCTTGGTGTCCTCGGGCAAGGCCAGCACCGCATCCACCATCTGGCTCACGGTCTGCGACGACAGCGGCAGGCCGTGGTCCGGGCAGTACGGCGTGCCCGCGCGCGCGAACAGCAGGCGCAGGTAGTCGTGGATCTCGGTCACCGTGCCCACGGTGGAGCGCGGGTTGTGGCTGGTGGCCTTCTGCTCGATGGAAATGGCCGGCGACAGACCCTCGATCAGGTCCACATCGGGCTTGTCCAGCCGCCCCAGGAACTGCCGCGCATAGGCCGACAGGCTCTCCACATAGCGGCGCTGCCCTTCGGCATACAGCGTATCGAACGCCAGGCTGGACTTGCCCGAGCCCGACAGCCCGGTGATCACCACGAGCTGGTTGCGCGGGATGTCCAGGTCGATGTTCTTGAGGTTGTGCGTGCGCGCCCCGCGGATGCTGATGCGCTGCTCGCGCAGGACCTGCGCCAGTGGGCGCCCTCCGGCCGCATCGGCAGGCGAAGGGTGGCGATCGTCGGAGGGTGGCTCGAAGGTGGGCATCGCGCGTGCCTGGAGGCAAACGCACGATGATAGGTCACCCACCCCGCCCGCGCAGAAGCCGCGGCCGGAGCACCCTGGGCGTCAGTCTGGTAAGCCATGCAGATGCTCCCAAAAAAATAGCTGTTTGCGCTCATCTGTATTGCATCTGACCGCGATTTCATGCCCAATTCGCCACACGCCGCGATGGCCCGCCCTGCCGCGTGCGGCCCGGCCATGGGTGAGAATCCGTGCTTTGACTTGCCCCCGCGCCCGTGCCGGACACCACCACACCCACTCCGCCCTCCACCGCCATGACCCCGATGGAGCGCCGCGCCAGCGTCAGCCTGGCGCTGATCTTCGCGCTGCGCATGCTGGGCCTGTTCCTGGTGCTGCCGGTCTTTGCCCTCGAAGCCCGCAAGTACCCGGGCGGCGACGACCCCGCCCTGGTGGGGCTGGCCATGGGGATATACGGGCTCACGCAGGCGGTGCTGCAGCTGCCGCTGGGCATGGCGTCGGACCGCTTCGGGCGCAAGCGTGTCATCGTCCTGGGGCTGCTGGTGTTTGCCGCGGGCAGCCTGCTCGCCGCGCTGGCCGACTCGGTGATGGGGCTGCTGGTGGGGCGCGCGCTGCAAGGTGCGGGCGCGGTGTCCGCCGCCGTAACGGCGCTGCTGGCCGACCAGACACGCGACGCGGTGCGCACCAAGGCCATGGCACTGGTGGGCGCCAGCATCGGGCTGATGTTCGCCATCGCCCTGGTGGCGGCGCCGCTGCTGGCCGCGCACATCGGCCTGGCCGGCCTCTTCGGCCTGACCTGCGCGCTGGCGCTGGGCGGCGTGGCCGTGGTGCTGTGGATGGTGCCGCCCGAGCCGGTGCAGCATGCCGACGCACCGCGCGGGCGCCTGGCCGACGTGTGGCGCCATGCCGACCTGCTGCGCCTGAACCTGGGCGTGTTCGTGCTGCACACGGTGCAGATGGCCATGTGGGTGGCCGTGCCGGCCCTGCTGGTGCAGGCCGGCTTGCCCAAGGACGCGCACTGGCAGGTGTACCTGCCGGCCGTGGTGCTGTCCTTCGTCGCCATGGGCGGGCTGTTTGCCATGGAGCGGCGCGGACGGCTGCGCGCGGCGCTGCTGGTCGCCATTGGACTGGTGCTGGTGGTGCAGATGGGCTTTGGCCTGCTGGCGGCCGGAGGCGCTGCGCCATCGCTGATGCCGGTGGCGGCGCTGCTGTTCATCTTCTTCTGCGGCTTCAACGCGCTGGAGGCCACGCAGCCCAGTCTGGTGTCGCGCATGGCGCCGGCCAACCTGCGCGGCGCGGCGCTGGGCGCCTACAACACGCTGCAGTCGCTGGGCCTGTTCGCGGGCGGCGCGCTGGGCGGCGCGCTGGCGAAGTGGGCGGGCGCGCCGGGATTGTTCACCGCCACCGCCGTGCTCACGGCCCTGTGGCTGCTCATCACCTGGCCGCTGCGGCCGGTGGGACGCGGCGGCGGCCACTGATTTTTTCACCCTCCGGCGCACCGGCGGCGTGCAAGCCGCTATGCTGCGCACCTGCGGCCTCGCAGGGGTCGCCTGTTGGACTCATCTGGCCCGGAACCCTTCCCTGCCGTCCGGGCTAAGCACAAGGATTTTTCATGGCATCCGTGAACAAAGTCATCATCGTCGGCAACCTGGGGCGCGACCCCGAGATGCGCACCTTCCCCAGCGGCGACCAGGTCGCCAACGTGCGCATCGCCACGACGGACCGCTGGCGCGACAAGAACACCGGCGAGAACAAGGAAGCCACCGAATGGCACAGCGTGGTCTTCAACGGCCGCCTGGCCGAGATCGTCGGCCAGTACCTGCGCAAGGGCTCCCAGGTCTACGTGGAAGGCAGCCTGCGCACGCGCAAATGGACCGACCAGAGCGGCCAGGAGCGCTACACCACCGAAATCCGCGCCGACACCATGCAGATGCTGGGCAGCCGCCAGGGCATGGGCGGCGGCTATGACGACAGCGGCTACGGCGACAACGGCGGCGGCGGTGGTGGCGGCTACGAGGCCCCGCGCCGCGCCGCACCCGCGCCGCGCCCCGCCCCCCCCGCGGCCCGCCCCGCCCCCGCGCCCGTGGCACAGCCGCCGCGCGCCGCATCGGGCTTTGACGACATGGACGACGACATTCCGTTCTAAAAAACACTTAGCTCTTGGTTGTCAACATCGGGCCCGCAGCCCAATAGCTGCGGGCCTTTTTCGTTGTTTACATCGCCTTCCTTGTTCGGTGCTGGGGCTGGGTATCGTCCACCCCCATGGTGCGTAAACAACAGAACCCATACGTGATCCGCAAGGTCGTGCTCGCTTCAGGCGAGCGCTTTCCCGTGCCCGTCGAGCGGGCCACAGGACTGCCGCTCTACAAGCCGACGCTGTACGCGCTGACCCGGCTTCGGACGAAGAACCGCGCGAGCGAAACGATCGGCCAAAGCAGCCTGGCCATCATTGTCCTGATGCGCTTCTTGAACGACCACCAGATCGATCTTGACGAGCGAATGGCAAGTGGACGGCTGTTCACTCTCTCAGAAATCGAAACGCTCGTTCGGTACTGCCGTACTTTGGTGGACGATCTGGAGCAATTGAAGCCGAAACCTCCGTCGACTCGCGCTTCGAATGTTTCTTCACTTGAACGCGCTCGGATGCGAAAACGAGGAAGGGCAACTACTCGTGAGCTGAAGACCGGCAGTGCTGGAACAAGAGGTCTCTATATCGCCAATTACCTGCAATGGCTGGTGGAGCTGAGAGCCACTGATGCTATTGTGAAACCACATCGCGGCCAGGCCGAAGCTCAGCGCCCGCGAGTCCGCGGTCGACGATCAGTACGGTAAGTGGCTGGTGACTGGACAGCTCGATGGCCCGATCGAGGAGAGGCTTGTACGCGATGACCTTGCCGTCGCGGATGCCTGCGTCTGCGGTGATGACGAGTCTTGGTGTGCAGTCCTCGATGCGAGTTGCCAGGCTGCCGCTCGCGAAGCCGCCGAACACGACCGAGTGCACCGCGCCTATGCGCGCGCAGGCGAGCATGGCGAACGCGGCCTCCGGGATCATCGGCATGTAGATGAGCACGCGGTCGCCCTTGCGGACGTTGTTCGCGGTGAGCACCGCTGCCATTGCCTGTACTTCGACATGCACCTCGGCGAAGGTGAAGGTCTCCTCCTGGTTGACCTCGGTCGACCGCCAAACGAGCACCACTTGATCGGCGCGCTGTGCGAGATGCCGGTCTACTGCGTTGTGACAGAGGTTGAGCTGGCCGCCGGTGAACCAGTTGGTGAACTCGGGTTGGGTGGGGTGAAGTGCTGTCTCGAAAGGGTGATGCCAGTCGATGGTCTGTGCTTCCCGGGTCCAGAACGCATCAGGTGATTCGATGGACTCGCGGTAGAAAGATGAGTAGTCCATGGGCGTGCCTCGCCAGGAGCGATAGAAGAGGGACAACGCCGCGCTTCAAAGGCGCGGCATCGGGCTTCAAGCGTTCTTCGGGCTGACAGGCAGCGGCACCATGACCGGCTGGCCGGGCGTGGTGCAACCCGTGTCGCAGCACTTGCCGGGCTGGCGGTTTTTGGTGATGGCACGGTTCTCGTCATGGAGGACACCGCGCTCGAGCAGGCGCTCGACCAGTTCCACCTTGCTGCCGACCGGGTAGTTGCGCCAGATTTCCTGCTTCATCGCGGCTGGCGAGCCGCCACCGTGCAGGCTGATGATCGAGTACCAGCCGCCCTGGTAGGACGCGGTGAGGTCTTCGATGAAGCGCGCCGTCTGGATGCGCTTGTCATAGGGGATGTTGGGGCTGGCTTGAAGCACCTCGGACAGCTTCGCAGCCGTTGCGGGGTTGTGATCCTCGTCCGGGCCAGGCAGCGCCACGATGAGACCACCAGAGACTTCGTGCGCGATGCGGTGCATGTCGTAAATCTGGGTCGCCAGCAGCAGCTTGCCGATGTTGCTGAAGACAGGGTCCGGCATGTACGAACCGCTGTGCTCGTCGCGGGTGGCGTAGACGCTGGCCGCCACGCCGCAAGCGTAGAAGCCTTCAGTGATCTTGATGAGCTCGACCATCGGGTCGCGCAGGTTGCTCTTCTTCGCCGGATCGAGGCCATTGGCCTCGCACATCAGCGCGCCGGCCCCGATGAGCAGGTCACCGAAGCCAGCACGCGCGCCAATACAGCTATGGCGATGGTGGGTCGCGTAGCTGTAGGTCAGGACGTGGCTGTGCTCCCAGTCGCCCGCGTAGAACACACGGTCCCAGGGCACGAACACCTTGTCGAAGATGACGACCGCGGTCGACTGGCCATACTTGCGCGAGAACAGCGCGTCGCCGTGCTCAAGCCTCTCGCCAGGGCGGCCGGCGGGCCGCGACACGATGGTGATGCCAGGGGCGTCGCAACGGACCGCGCAGCAGACCGCGAAATCCGCGTCCTCGGGGCCCATGTTGCGGCTCGGCATGACCAGCAGTTCATGCATGTAGGGGCCGCCGGTCACGATGGCCTTGGTACCGCTGATGACGATGCCCTTGCCGTTTTGCTCGACGATGTGGACGTAGGTGTCGGGGTTGGCCTGCTGGTGCGGCTTCTTGCTGCGGTCACCCTTCGCGTCGGTCATCGCCACGCCCAGCGACAGGTCCTTGTCCTGAACGTGGGCCAGGTACTCCGCGAAGCGCGCGCGGTGCTCGGTGCTGCCCTTGGCGTCGTCGAGGGTGGCAGAGACCTGGGCAATGCCGTTCAGCGCGTCATGCGCGAGATAGCGCTGCGCGCAGCCGGTCTCCTGGCAAAGCACGCGCACCGCTTCGAGCTTGTTCAGCAGGTCGCCGGCCGACTCGTTGACGTGAAGCATCCGGCTGACGACGCGGTTGCGCGAGCCCTGGGTGGCGAGTGCGATGGGCTGCAGCTCCTCGCGAAGCGCGTAGTCGTAGGTGAACGCCAGGGCATTGACTCCGGGGCGGAAGGCCGGCTCGTCGGCCACGCTCTCGACCTCGCGACCATCGACGTAGACCTTGGGCTTGTATTCCCGCAGTGACTCACGGTACTGGTCCCCCGTCATGAGGTTGACTCGGGTGGGGCTCGCTGCGGCTTCGAGAGGGGCGTTCATGATGTCTCCTGTTGAACGGTGTCGATTTAGTTTAAACACCGTTCAATTTATTGGTCAACGTATACTTGACCAATGATCTCAGCCAGCAACACTGCCCGTCGCCCGGCAGCCAAGAAGGCGAAAGCACCCAGCGGTGCCCGTCAGGCGCGCAACCAGGCGCTTGCTGATCTCCGGCGTGAACTGGTGCTGGACGCCGCGCGGTCGGCGTTCTTCGAGCTGGGGATGGAGAAGACCAGCATCCGCGAAATTGCTCAGCGTGCGGGGTACACGCCGGGCGCGATCTATAGCTACTTCGCCAGCAAGGAGGAGATGTATGGCGCGCTGCTCGCGGAGTCGCTGGACCGTCTGAACGAACATGTGCAGGCGGCGCTGGCCAAAGGACCCACGGGCGCGGAGCGCCTTCGCGCCGCAGCTGGCGCGTTCTTCGACTTCTACCTCGCCAACCCTCGAGACCTGGACCTGGGCTTCTACTTGTTCCAAGGTATGAAGCCGCGCGGCCTCACGCCAGAGCTCAATGACATGCTGAACTCCCGATTGCTTCAGGCGCTGCAGCCCACGCAGGCGGAGCTGGAGGCCTTGGGCATGCCGTCAAAGGTCGCGCTCCAGGAGGTAACGGCGCTGTTTGCCCACATCGTCGGCATCCTGGTGATGAGCCACACCGGCCGGATCAGGATGTTCAAGCAAGCATCAGTCGACCTGTTCTCGACGTACCTATCGCAGCTCGTTGACCGTGCGGCCAGAAAAGCAAAGGCGCCCAAATGAACGTCATCACAGCCTCCAATTGCGTCCTGGTGCTCGTCGACTACCAGGGGCGCTTGATGCCGGCCATCCATGACGCGGAACGGGCCGTCGCGAATGCGGTGCTGTTAGCCAAGGCTGCGCACTTGCTGGACATCCCCGTCCTGGGTACGGAGCAGAACCCTCCGGGCCTGGGGCCAAATGATGAGCGGGTCCGCTCAGCCTGTGCGCAGACGCTGGCCAAGACGCATTTCGATGCTTGCCAGGACGGCCTGGTCGGCCTGTTGGATGCGGCGCGCCCCGGCTTCACCCAGGTCGTCGTTGCTGGCTGCGAGGCACATGTCTGCATGCTGCAGACGGTCCTGGGTCTGCTAACGGCGGGCAAGCAGGTCTGGGTGGTGGAGAACGCCAGCGGCTCGCGCCGTCCGTCCGACCATGCCGCTGCGATGCACCGGCTTGGAGGATCGGGCGCCACCGTCGTTACCCACGAGATGGTGATCTTCGAATGGCTGAACGACTGCAAGCATCCGAAGTTCAAGGATGTCCTTGCGCTCGTCAAGGAAGCTGGGTAGCCAACCGCCTGAGCCGACCGGAGCGGCGCTGCCGAGAGTCGTATTTCAGCTGCCCTCCCTGGCCGGCGAGGTTGCCTGCGTTCAGTGGCAGGTTCTAGCCGAAGTGGTCGCTCAGGCGCTGCGCCACGAACGTCTCAGATCAGCCAGAAGCGGTCCATTGACCCGCCCTGCGCAACATGTCTGGGTGCCGGATCGACCGCCGCCGGACTCGTTGCTCAACAGACGCTGGACCGGAGTGCTACGGGAGCGTCGGAATACGCACCTCCCAACCCTACCCACACTTCGGCCATCCGAGGCCCATTTTGGGCAGAGTTTGAAGCGTCTGGCTGCTGAACCCACACTTGCGACCAGCGATACCGCAGCGACGCCCGTGGGCATTGGGCAAAACGGCGTATCAACAGTTCCTTGTGCTTAGAACCGTTCTGATTCGGCCTCGCACCAAGCACAACGGGCGCCCCAGGGCGCCCGTTTGCTATTGCAGTGATAGCTGCTCGCGCTGGATGGACAAGCGCTGCAGCCCGAAAACACTCAAATCAGTGCACCACCATGAGGGAGAACGGCCAGACATAGGCCTGCATCGTCACGTACAGGCCCACCAGGCAGGCCAGCGCGATGGAGTGGAAGAACACGTAGCGCAGGATGTCGCCCTCGTGGTCGAACCAGCGGGTGGCGGTGGAGGCCACGACGATGGACTGCGCGTCGATCATCTTGCCCATCACGCCGCCCGAGCTGTTGGCTGCGCCCATCAGGTTGGGCGACAGGCCCAGCTGCTCGGCTGCCACCTTCTGCATGCCGCCGAAGAGCACGTTGGAGGCCGTGTCCGATCCCGTGAGCGCCACGCCGATCCAGCCCATGAGCGTGCCAAAGAACGGGTACAGCACGCCGGTGTTGGCAAAAGCCAGGCCCAGCGTGGTGTCGGTGCCCGAATAGCGCGTGAGCGTACCCAGCGCCAGCATCAGCACGATGGTGAGCAGCGAGTAGCGCACCAGCCAGAAGGTGCGGAAGAACGTGGTGACGATGGCCACCGGGTTGTACTTCATGACCAGCGCGCTCACCACGGCCGACAGCAGGATGCCCGTGCCGGTGGCCGACAGCAGGTTCAGCGTGTAGACGGCGGCCTCCTTGTGCGGCGCGGGCACCACAGGCGGCACCTTCTCGATCAGGTTGTGCAGCCCGGCCATGGGGAAGGCCGGCGCGAAGATGCCATTGAGCCAGGCCTTGACCGAGGGCAGGCCCCAGATGAACACGAACACCGACAGGATGACCCAGGGGGTCCAGGCGGCCACCAGCGCCTGGGTGCTGTGGCGCTTGACCGGCTGCGGCGGCTTGGCCTCTGCGGCGCTGGGGTCATGCCCGCGCAGCGAGGGCGACGTCCACACCGTCTTGGGCTTCCACACGCGCAGGAAGGCCACCAGGCAGACCATGGAGACGATGGCGGCGATGATGTCCACCAGCTCTGGCCCGATGTAGTTGGACACCAGGAACTGAGGAATGGCGAAGGACACACCCGTCACCAGGATGGCCGGCCAGATTTCCATCATGCCCTTGCGGCCGGCGAAGGCCCAGATCAGCCAGAACGGCACCAGCAGCGAGAAGAAGGGCAGTTGGCGGCCGATCATGGCCGTCACCTCCATCAGGTCGTAGCCGTGCACCTTGGCCAGCGTGATCACCGGCGTGCCCAGGGCGCCAAAGGCCACCGGCGCCGTATTGGCGATCAGCGACAGGCCCGAGGCCGCCAGCGGCGAGAAGCCCAGGCCGATGAGGATGGCGGCCGTCACCGCCACGGGGGTGCCGAAGCCGGCCGCGCCTTCAAAGAACGCGCCGAAGCAAAAGGCGATCAGCAAGAGCTGGATGCGGCGGTCTTCCGTGATGCCCGACAGCGAGTCCTGCAGCACGGCGAAGCTGCCGTTCTGCTCGGTGAGCTGGTGCAGGAAGATGATGTTCAGCACGATCCAGCCGATGGGCAGCAGGCCGGTGAAACCACCGAACAGCGCCGCACGGCCGGCCATGTCGCCCGGCATGCCGTAGACGAAGACCGCCACGAGCAGCGCCGTGATCAGGCCCATGCCTGCCGCGATATGCGCCTTGATGTGGAAAAAGCCCAAGGCCGCGAGCATGACCACCACTGGCAGCGCGGCCAGTGCGGTGGAGATGACCATATTGCCCAGTGGGTCGTAGATTTGTTGCCAGACCTTAGCCTGTGCCCCCTGTTGTTGTCCCGGTTTTGGAAGGAGAAATGCCTCGCACGCCCAGTACCGGAGGTCAACCGGCTGGAGCGGCGCGGACGAGACTGTAGAAAGCCCGCCCGCGACGCAGCGTGAAAAAACCGGAGACCGATGCTGAAGCAATTTCACACCATAGCAAGGACGCAGGTCCGGCATCCCGGCTATTCGGGTATCCCCTGATGCCGCCTACACCCCCCGGGGCGGGCTTTCAGCCGTTCACGGCCGCAATCACCCCACCGCCCAGGCACACCTCACCGTCGTACAGCACGGCCGACTGGCCCGGCGTCACGGCCCACTGCGCCTCGGGGAACTGCAGGCTGAAGGCGTCGCCCTGTGCGGCCAGCACCGTGCAGGCGGCGTCCTGCTGGCGGTAGCGCGTCTTGGCGGCGCAGGCGCCTGCTGCGGGCGGATGGCCGGCAATCCAGCTCGCGTCCTGCGCATCCAGGCGGTGCGACAGCAGCCACGGGTGCTCGTGGCCCTGCACCACGCGCAGGGTGTTCGTCTCCAGCTCCTTGCGGGCCACGAACCAGGGCGCATGGTCGCCGCCGCCGCGCACCGGCTGGCCAGACGGTGCTTTCGCCCCGGCGCCTTTTTCCTTGACACCGCCGATCCCCAAGCCCTGCCGCTGGCCCAGCGTGTAGAACGACAGGCCCACGTGGCGGCCCAGCTTGCGCCCGCGGTCGTCCAGGATGGGGCCGGGTGCATGCTGGATGTAGCGGTTGAGGAACTCGCGGAACGGTCGCTCGCCGATGAAGCAGATGCCGGTGGAGTCCTTCTTCTTGGCGTTGGGCAGGCCGATGTCGGCAGCGATGCGGCGCACCTCGGTCTTGTGCAGCTCGCCCACGGGGAACAGCGTCTTGGACAGCTGCGCCTGGTTCAGGCGGTGCAGAAAGTAGCTCTGGTCCTTGGACGGGTCCAACCCCTTGAGCAGCTCGAACAGGCCCGTGGCCGGGTTCTGCCGCACGCGCGCGTAGTGGCCGGTGGCGATCTTCTCGGCGCCCAGGCGCATGGCGTGGTCCAGGAAGGCCTTGAACTTGATCTCGGCGTTGCACAGTACGTCCGGGTTGGGCGTGCGGCCGGCCTGGTATTCGCGCAGGAACTCGGCGAACACCCGGTCCTTGTACTCGGCGGCAAAGTTGACGTGCTCGATCTCGATGCCGATCACGTCGGCCACGCTGGCCGCGTCCAGGAAGTCCTGGCGGCTGGAGCAGAACTCGCTGTCGTCGTCATCTTCCCAGTTCTTCATGAAGATGCCGACCACCTCATGGCCCTGCTGCTTGAGAAGGTGCGCCGTGACGGCGGAGTCCACGCCCCCCGACAGGCCCACCACGACCCGGTGTTTTTTCATCGCCCGGCCGCCCCAAGAGGAAAAGCGGCCCCTCTGGGGGGCAGCGACCACACGAAGTGAGGAGCGTGGGGGGCATGTTTCATAGGTGTGCGATTATCCCAGCCCACCCCGGCCGGGCGGCGCCTGGGGTCAACCGGGTGTTGGAGACGATGGAACTGCGGCAATTGCGATATTTCGTGCGGGTGGTGGAGCTGGGCTCCATGAGCCGCGCCGCGTTGGACCTGAACCTGGTGCAGTCCGCGCTGAGCCAGCAGATCACCCGGCTGGAGGGCGAGCTGGCCACGCGCCTGCTGCACCGCACGCCGCGCGGCGTGGCCCCCACCGAGGCCGGGGCCGCGTTCTTTCGCGAGGCGCAGCTCACCCTGCGCCATGCCGAGCAGGCGGTGCGCGCCGCCCAGCAGGCGCGGCTGTCGGGCACCGTCACCGTGGGCCTGGCGCCCACCACCTCGGCGCTGCTGGGGCTGCCGCTGATGCAGGCCATGCGCGCGCGCTACCCCGACGTGCGGCTGCACATGGTGGAGGGCATGTCGGGCCACCTCTCGGCCATGCTGCATGCGCGCGAGCTGGACCTGGCCGTGCTGTTCGACTCGCGCCTGCACCAGGCGCAACTGGCCGGACGCACCCAGCGCTGGCAAATCCAGCCGCTGCTGGAAGAAGACCTGTTCCTGATGCGCGGCGCCGCCGCCCCGCGCCTGGCCGCCGAGGTGGCGATCACTGAGCTGCGCGAGGAGCCGCTCATCCTGCCCACCGGCCCGCACGGCCTGCGCAGCACGCTGGACACGGCCTTTGCCAGCGCGGGCATCGCGCCGCATGTGGTGCTGGAAGTGGACTCGCTGGCCATGGTGATGGCCGCGGTAGACGCCGGTCTGGGCTCCACGCTGCAGCCCTGGGCGGCACTGGGCCGCTACCCGGACGCGGCCACGCGCTTTCAGTGCGCGCGCCTCACGGGCGCACCGGCGCGGCGCGTGAACCTGCTGTGCAGCCTGCCGGACGAAGAGCTGTCCCCCGCCGCACTGGCTGCACGCGTGGTGCTGCTGGACTGTGCCCGCGGTCTGGTCACCGAGGGCCGCTGGATCGGCACCTCACTGCTTGCGCAGGCACCGGCAGGGGTTCCCGCCCCGTAGCGGCTGCTTTCGGGCGTCGCGCCCGGGCGCGCAGCCATCACCGTTCGTGATACCCCCATACCCGCCCGCGGCTGCACGGCTGGCGGGCCGCTGCCTACAGTCCACGCTCGACTGCTGCGCCCCTCGCCCCTACCGGGTGCGCCTCCACGAGCGAAATCTATGCAATCTCCCCCGATGGACACCGATGTCCTGGTCATCGGCGGCGGCAACGCCGCCCTGTGCGCCGCGCTGATGGCCCGCGAGGCCGGCAGCCGCGTGCTGCTGCTGGAATCGGCCCCGCGCGCCTGGCGCGGCGGCAACTCCGCCCACACCCGCAACCTGCGCTGCATGCACGACGCGCCGCAGGACGTGCTGGTCGATGCCTACCCTGAAGAAGAGTACTGGCAGGACCTGCTGAAGGTGACCGGCGGCCAGACCAACGAGCACCTGGCGCGCCTGGTGATCCGCGCGTCCAGCACCTGCCGCCCCTGGATGCGCCGCCACGGGGTGCACTTTCAGCCCGCGCTGGCCGGCACGCTGCACGTGGCGCGCACCAATGCCTTCTTCATGGGCGGCGGCAAGGCGCTGGTGAATGCCTACTACCGCAGCGCCGAGGCGCTGGGCGTGCAGGTGCGCTACGAATCGCCCGTGGAGCGCATCGAGATCGAGAACGGCACCTTCCAGGCCGCCTGGGTGAAGGGCCAGCGCATCACCGGCAAGAGCTGCGTGCTGGCCGCCGGCGGCTTCGAGTCCAACCGCGAATGGCTGCGCGAGGCCTGGGGCCAGAACGCGCGCGGCGAGTGGCCGGCCGACAACTTCCTGATCCGTGGCACGGCCTACAACCGCGGCGTGCTGCTGAAGCACCTGCTCGACGACCACGGCGCCGACCGCATCGGCGACCCCACGCAGGCGCACATGGTGGCCATCGACGCACGCGCGCCGCTGTACGACGGCGGCATCTGCACGCGCATCGACTGCGTTTCGCTGGGCGTGGTGGTCAACCGCGAGGGCGAGCGCTTCTACGACGAGGGCGAAGACTTCTGGCCCAAGCGCTATGCCATCTGGGGGCGCCTGGTGGCGCAGCAGCCGGGGCAGATCGGCTACTCCATCATCGACAGCAAGGCCATCGGCCGTTTCATGCCGCCGGTATTCCCCGGGGTGAAGGCCGACAGCCTGCCCGCGCTGGCCGAAAAGCTCGGCCTGCCCGCAGAGACCTTCATGCAGACGCTGAACGCCTACCACGCCGCCTGCCGCATGGGCCAGTTCGACCACACCACGCTGGACGACTGCCATACCGAGGGCCTGGCGCCCGCCAAGACCCACTGGGCGCGGCCCATCGACACCGCGCCGTTCTACGGCTACGCGCTCAAGCCCGGCGTCACCTTCACCTACCTGGGCCTGCACACCGACGACACCGCCGCCGTGCGCTTCGCCGACCAACCCAGCCGCAACCTGTTCGTGGCGGGCGAAATGATGGCCGGCAACGTGCTGGGCAAGGGCTACACCGCCGGCGTGGGCATGTCGATCGGCACGGCCTTCGGCCGCATCGCCGGGCGCAACGCCGCGCTGGCCGCCGCGGGCCAGGCTGCCGCGCACGGCGCGGTGAACGACGAGGGCTGAACACCATGCAAACCCTGAAATCCCTGACCGACGAAGCGATAGGCCTGGCCCAGGGCGGGCCCGCCCGCGTGATTCCCATCGTGCCCGCGCCGGCGCAGAGCGCCGCCGAGACCGAGGTGGCGCGGCAGATGCAGATCTGCAACGCCTGCCGCTACTGCGAGGGCTTTTGCGCCGTGTTCCCGGCCATGACGCGCCGCCTGGACTTCACCCAGGCCGACGTGCACTACCTGGCCAACCTGTGCCACAACTGCGGCGCCTGCCTGCACGCGTGCCAGTACGCGCCGCCGCACGAATTCGCCGTGAACATCCCGCAGGCCATGGCCCAGGTGCGCGGCCAGACCTACGCCGACTACGCCTGGCCGCCCGCGCTGGGCCGGCTGTACCGCCGCAACGGCCTCACGCTGTCGCTGGCCCTCGTGGCCGCGCTCACGCTGTTCCTGGTGCTGGGCGCCGCGCTGCAGGGCGGCGGGCTCGGCGCGCTGTGGGGCGCGGACCTGGGCGGCAACTTCTACCGCCTGTTCCCGCACAACCTGCTGGTGGGCCTGTTCGCGCCGGTGTTCCTGTTCGTGGTGTTGGCCTTGTCCATGGGCGTGCGCCGCTTCTGGAAGGACGTGAAGCCCGCCACCAGCGGCGCCGACGTGAGCGCCCCCGCCGCCACCGAGGCCGCGCACGACGTGCTGCGCCTGAAGTACCTGGACGGCGGCCATGGCGACGGCTGCCACAACGAGGACGACGCCTACACCCTCAAGCGCCGCCGCGCGCACCACCTCACGTTCTACGGCTTCCTGCTGTGCTTTGCCGCGACCTCGCTGGCCACGGTGTACCACTACGTTTTCGGCTGGCCGGCGCCCTACGAGGCACCCAGCATTCCCAAACTGCTGGGCGTGGCGGGCGGCGTGATGCTGGTGCTGGGCACGATCGGCCTGTGGTACCTGAACCGCACGCGCCACCCCGCACACGGCGACGCCGCGCAAAAGCCCATGGACCTGGGCTTCATCGCCCTGCTGTTCCTGGTGGCCGCCAGCGGCCTGGCGCTGTGGCTGGTGCGCATCACCCCGTCGGCCGCGCCCGCGCTGGCCCTGGTGCTGTGCCTGCACCTGGGCGCGGTGATGGCCCTCTTTGCCACGCTGCCCTACGGCAAGTTCGCCCACGGCGTGTTCCGCACCGCCGCGCTGCTGCGCCACACCACCGAAAAGCGCCAGCCCAACCCTATCGGGCTGGGCAGCGATTGATTGCTTCTAAAACCATAGCTGTTAGCGCTTGATGGATAAGCGCTAGAGCAACATTTGACTTACAACGACTAAAGGAGCCTCGCCATGAAAAAACGCACCCTGATCCAGGCCGCCGCCGTGGCCCTCACCTCCGTCGCCTGGGCCGGCCCGGCACTGGCGCAGGACTTTCCGCCGGCCAAGCCGGTCACGCTGGTCGTGGGCTTTGCGCCCGGGGGCGCAGCCGACGCGGCGGCCCGCCTGATCGCCAAGAAGCTGGCCGAGAACATCGGCCAGTCCGTGGTGGTGGAGAACAAGGGCGGCGCGGGCGGCAACATCGCCCACCAGCAGGTGGCCGCGGGCGTTTCGGATGGCACGGTGCTGCTGTTCGGCTCGGTGGGTCCGCTGACCATCGCGCCGCACCTCATGAAGCTGCCCTACGACCCGTTCAAGGACCTGGCGCCGATCTCGGGCGGGGTGTACTTCCCCAACGTGCTGGTGGTGCACAAGGGCGCGGGCGTGAAGACCCTGGCCGAGTTCGTGCAACTGTCCAAGGCCAAGCCCGGCAGCGTGGACTATGCCTCCACCGGCGCGGGCTCGGCCTCGCACCTGGCGGGCGAGCTATTCAACCAGCGCGCCGGCATCGACATGGTCCACGTGCCCTACAAGGGCGGCGCCCCCGCGCTGCAGGACCTGCTGGGCGAGCGCGTGACCAGCTACTTCGCCGCGCCGCCCACCGCCATGCCGCACGTGGAGGCGGGCAAGCTGATCCCGCTGGCCACCACGGGCCTGACGCGCCCGGCCTACCTGCCGAACATCCCCACGGTGGCGGAATCGGGCTTCCCGGGCTTTCAGGCGCTGAACTGGTACGCCTTCGTGGCCTCGGGCAAGACGCCCGCGCCGCTGCTGGAGCGCTGGAACAAGGAGATCGTGAAGGCGCTCAACGACGCCGGCGTGAAGGAGGCCCTGAACAAGCACGGCCTGTCGCCCCACCCCACCACGCGCGCCGAGCTCGCCAGCTTCATGAAGAAGGAATACGACCAGTGGGGCGCCATCGTGCGCGAGCGCAAGATCACCGCGCAGTGACCTCCCCATGAGCAGCTGCGCCGCATCCCCCTGCTCTCGCTTTGCGGAAGGAGGGGCGACGGCCAGTGACCGTGCCAAGCCCGCGCCACGGCGTCTGCTGGCTTGGCTGGCGCTGCGAGCCAAGCCCAGCGCCCTGATCCTCAGCCCGGCGTCCGCAGCACGCTGGCGTCGGTGTGGATCAAGTCCAGCGGCGCGCGCCGGCCGGCCAGGTAATCCTCGACGCACTGCAGCACCAGCGGGCTGCGGTGGCGCGCGCTGCAGCTGCGCAGCTCCTCGGGGGTGAGCCACACGGCGCGCAGGATGCCGTCGTCCAGCGACCGCCAGGCGTGGTGCGCGCCCACATTGCCCGCAAACGCAAAGCGCAGGTAGGTGATGTCATCCCCCGTGCGCGTGCGCGTGAAGCGGTTCAGGTACACGCCCACCAGCGCCGTGGGCTCGAAGTCGTAGGCCGTCTCCTCCAGCACCTCGCGCACGCAGGCCTGGATGGGCGACTCTCCCGGGTCCAGGTGGCCCGCGGGGTTGTTCAGCCGCAGCCCGTCGGCCGTGTCTTCCTCGACGAACAGAAAGCGGCCCTCGCGCTCGACGATGGCGGCCACGGTGACGTTGGGTTTCCAGCGGTTTGGCATAGCCGCGATTATCACCAGCGCATGTGGACACTTTCTGACGGCTTGCGCTGGGTCAAGTTCCGGCGCGCCCCGAACGCGCAGCGCTCGGGATAATCCCCACCCCATGCTGCAGCGCATTCGCCACCACCGACGCCTGGGCTCCGCGGTCCTCGCGGTGTTCGTGTGTGCGTGGCTGGTGGCGCTGTGGGCCAACGTGCAGGTGCGCCAGGCGCTGCCGGCAGTCGACCTGGCGCACCTGGACGTCTGCTTCGCCGCACCCGCGGGTGGCCCCGCGCCGCACGCCGACCCGGCTGCGCACGACAGCCACCATGCCGACCCCGGCTGCCTGCTGTGCATTGCCCTGGCCACACCGCCGGCGCTGACGCTGGCCGCCCTGCGCCCGCCCGCCCCGCACGTGCACCCCGCACAGCGCAGCCGCGCGCCGGCCGTGGCGGCCTGGCGCGCCCAGGCGCCGCTGCCCCCGCGCGGCCCGCCTTCCACCCACGCCTGACTGCAACCACCCGCCGGCCCATGGGGCTGGCGCCTTCCGTTGTTTGCCTGCGCGCTGATCTGCCGCCCCCGCGGCCGAGCAGCGCCGGGCGTGGATTTCTCATGACTGCATATTCCTTCCGCGCGCCTGCCTTGCGGTGCGCGCCCCTGTCCTCGCACCTCACCCCCTGCGCGCTGGCCTGCGCGCTGCTGCTGGCAGGCCCGGCCCTGGCCGCGAACGACGCCGTGAACAACGCGGCCGCGGCCCCCGAGCACACGCTGCGCGACGTGGTCGTCACGGCCGTGCACGACCACTCGCCCGTGCAGGTGGTGGCCGACCCCAAGCAGCCGCGCCAGCCCGTGCCGGCCAGCGACGCGGCCGACTACCTCAAGACCATCCCGGGCTTCTCGGCCATCCGCAGCGGTGGCTCCAACGGCGACCCGGTGTTCCGCGGCCAGTTCGGCTCGCGCCTGCCGCTGCTGACCAACGGCACGCAGCTGCTGGGCGCCTGCCCGGGGCGCATGGACGCGCCCA
Source organism: Diaphorobacter sp. ED-3 (assembly GCF_027625375.1). NCBI lineage: Bacteria > Pseudomonadati > Pseudomonadota > Betaproteobacteria > Burkholderiales > Comamonadaceae > Diaphorobacter > Diaphorobacter sp. ED-3. The sequence goes on from NZ_CP115182.1 coordinate 4,032,237, forward strand.
GCTCCTACATCTCGCCCGAGACCTACGACACGCTCACCGTCGTCAAGGGGCCGCAGACCGTCGTCTGGGGGCCGGGCACCTCGGCCGGCGTGGTGCGCTTTGACCGCGAGCGCCCTGACTTCACCGAACCCGGCGTGCGCCTCAGCGCCAGCCTGCTGGGCGCCAGCGCCGGGCGCAACGACCAGAACGTGGACTTTCAGGCCGGCAACGCGCAGGTGTACGTGCGCGTGACCGCCAACCATTCCCACGGCCAGGACTACAAGGACGGCGACGGACGGCGCGTGCCCTCGGCCTGGGACAAATGGAACACCGACGTGGCGCTGGGCTTCACGCCCGACGCCGACACGCTGCTGGAGCTGAGCGCCGGCACGGGCGACGGCGAGGCGCGCTACGGCGGGCGCGGCATGGACGGCACACAGTTCAAGCGCGAGAGCTGGGGCCTGCGCTTTGAGAAACGCCACCTCACACCCTGGCTGGCCAAGCTGCAGGCACAGGTCTACGGCAACCGCGCCGACCACGTGATGGACAACTTCACGCTGCGCACCTTCCAGCCTGGCGGCAGCATGTCCATGCCCATGGCCAGCAACGTGCGGCGCACCACCGAGGGCGCGCGCGTGGCCGCCACGCTGCAGTGGCAGCCCGACTGGCAGCTGGAGACGGGCCTGGACGCGCAGCGCAGCCCGCACGACAAGCGCAGCGGCACGCCCAGCGTGCCCTACGACAGCAAGCCCTGGATGCGCGACGCCAAGTTCGAGAACCTGGGCGCATTTGCCGAGCTGTCATGGCAGGCCCAGGCCGACACGCGCTGGGTGGGCGGCCTGCGCCTGGACCGCGCCGAGGCCTGGCGCTACCCTGCCCCGAGCGGCATGGGCGGCATGGCCCCGGCGGCCGGCGCGGACCACCGCACGCGCTCGGCCATGCCCAGCGGCTTCGTGCGCTGGGAACGCACGCTGGCGCCGCAGGGCGCGCTGGTCTACGCGGGCCTGGGGCACGTGCAGCGCTTTCCGGACTACTGGGAGCTGATCTCCCCCGGCAACAGCGCGGCCAGCGCCGGCAACGCCTTCGCCACGCTGCGCCCCGAGAAGACCACGCAGCTGGACATGGGCGCGCAGTGGAAGGGCGCGGACTGGCAGCTGTGGACCTCGGCCTATGTGGGCGTGGTGCGCGACTACATCCTGTTCGACTACACCGGCATGAAATCGGCCGTGCGCAACGTCGACGCCCGCACCGCCGGGCTGGAGTTGGGCGCCAGCCAGCGCCTGGGCACGGCGTGGACGGCGCAGGGCACGCTGGCCTACAGCTGGGGCCGCAACACCAGTGAAGGCCGCCCGCTGCCGCAGATGCCGCCGCTGGAGGCGCGCCTGGGCCTGGAATACGCCCAGGGCCCGTGGAGCGCCGGCGGCCTGTGGCGCCTGGTGGCCGCGCAGCACCGCCATGCCAACGGCCAGGGCAACGTGGTGGGCCGCGACCTGGGCGCGAGCGCCGGCTTCGGCGTGCTGTCGCTGCACGCGGGCTACCGCATCAACGCGCAGCTGAAGCTTGCCGCAGGGGTGGACAACCTGCTGGACAAGAACTACGCCGAGCACCTGAACCTGGCGGGCAACGCCGGCTTCGGCTACCCGGGCGGCGTGCGCATCAACGAACCCGGCCGCACGCTATGGCTGCGCGCGGACCTGCAGTTCTAGGCTTCGGAGGCAATTAAAAAGATAGCTGGTCGCGCTTGCCGCATGGGGCTTTCAGGCACAAAACATGCTGAAACCCTTTGATGGCAAGCGCTAACAGCTATCGTTTTTACAGTGCCTGCGCCATGTACACCGCGCCAGCGCCGTAGCTGTCCAGGTGGCGCTGCTGCGCGGCGTCCTGCACCAAGTGCGCGGCATAGCCCTGGCGCGCCCAGTAGGCTTGCGAGCCCTGCACCGACACCAGCGCCGTGTGGCGCAGCCCCGCCGCGCGGGCCCGCGGCAGCAGCCGCGTGAGCAACGCACGCGCCAGGCCCCGGCCGGCGCAGGCGGGCAGCACCGCCATGTCGTGCAGGTACAGGGTGTCGGGCGCCGGCACGGCATCGAAGTCGCCGTGCAGCGGCGTGACCTTGCCCAGCAGCGAGTGGTAGGCCGCCAGGTAGGCGGCCACGCGCCCCTCATGCTCCAGCACCAGCGAGCAATTGGCGGGGCTGGCCAGGCGGCGGGCAAACACCTCGGCGCTTTCGACGTAGGCGTCGCCGTAGCAGGCGCGCTGCACCGCCAGCAACGCGGGCAGGTCGGCCGGCGTGAGGGCGCGCGGCGCGCCGGTCATCGCTGCGGCGGCAGGGCCCTGGACGGGTGCGGAAGGTAGTCGTCCAGCGACAGGCCCTTCTCTTTCAGCAGCCCCTCCAGCACCGGCGCCAGGCGGCCCAGGCTTTCCTGCACCGCTTCGCGCACGGTATCCACCACCACCTGGGTGCTGCGCTCGATCTCGATGTTCAGGCGGTCGCCCACCTGCACGCCCTCGAACACGGTGGCGCGGCGCGTCTCGGGGATCAGCCAGACCTCGAACCAGCCCTCGGCGCGGTCCACCTCGGCCACGGTGAGGCTGGCGCCGTGGAGGGCGATGTAGCCCTTGGCAAACACGTAGCGCCGAAACGCCTCGGGCACGGCCACGCGCCAGACAAGGTTGTTCTCCAGTTCGCGGCGCTCCACGAGCGTGCCGGTGAAATCCACGTGGCCCGACAGCGGGTGGCCACCGATCTCGGCACCGTCCTTGGCGGCGCGCTCTACGTTCACGCGGTCGCCCACGGCATAGCTGCCCAGCGTGGTGATGTTCAGGCTTTGCAGCATCACGTCGAACGTGGCGCGCGTGGGCGAGAGGATCTCGGTCACCGTGAGGCACACGCCGTCCGTCGCCACGCTGGCGCCGATGGCGAGGTCCTGGCAGAAGCCAGCGGGGAATTCGAGGGTGAAGGTGCGCAGGCCGGCGCGGTCGTCGATGGCGGCGATGCGCGCGGTGGCCTGGACGATGCCTGTGAACATGGCGCGGATTCAGATAGCGGAAGACTCCGGGATTGTGCCAGCCGCACTCACGCAGCGCCGCCGCCCTCCGCCGCCGGCAGGCACAGGCGCAGCCGCGCCCCGCCCAGCGGCGAGGCCTGCGCCTGCACGCTGCCGCCATAGGTCTGCGCCAGCGCGCGCACGATGTCCAGCCCCAGCCCCGAGCCGGGGCGCTGCTCGTCCAACTGCACGCCGCGCTCGAACATGCGGTCGCGCAGCGCCTCCGGAATGCCGGGGCCGTCGTCGTCCACGGTGAAGCACAGCAGATCGCCCTCGCGCCGCACGTCCACCACCACGCGCGTGCGCGCCCACTTGCCGGCGTTGTCGATCAGGTTGCCCAGCAGTTCGTACAGATCCTGCTCCTCGCCGCGAAAGGCGCCGTCTTGCGCCTGCGGCGCCAGCTCGAACGCCAACTGCCGGTCGGCATGCAGGCGCTGCATGGTGCGCAGCAGGGCCTGTACGGGCGCCAGCACCGGCGTGCGCAGCCCCGTGGCGCGCACGGCGGCGGCGGCACGGGCGCGGGCGAGGTGGTAGTCCACCTGGCGGCGCGCGCTGGCCACCTGCTCGGTCACCAGCTGCGCCAGCGGCGTGCTCTCTTGTGCCGCGGCATTCGCCAGGATGGACAGCGGCGTGTGCACCGCATGCGCCAGGTTGCCCGCCTGGGTGCGCGCGCGCTGCACCATGTCGGCGTTCTCGGCCAGCACATGGTTGAACTCATTGACCAGCGGCTGCAGCTCCTGCGGGAAGCACCCCTCCAGCCTCGCGGCGCGCCCGCCGCGCACGGTGGCCAGCTGCTCGCGCAGCAGTTGCAGCGGGCGCAGTGCCAGCTGCAACTGCACCGCCACGGCGATGGCCAGGCCCAGCGCCAGCAGGCCCAGTGCGATCAGCAGCAGGTGGGTGAAACGCTGCAGCGGCTCGGCCAGCAGGGCCGTGTCGCCCGCCACGACCAGGCGCAGCGGCGGGGCGTCGTCCTCGGGCAGCTGCAGAGTGCGTGCCACGGACAGCAGCGCATGGCCCTGCGCATCGTGCAGCTGCAGCACGCGGTAGCCGCGCGCGGGGTAGTCGCCCGGCACGGGCGGCAGCGCCAGCACATGGTCCCACAGCGAGCGCGAGCGCGCCACCGCGGCCTGCGGCGCCGCGCCCACCTGGTCCACCTGCCAATACAGGCCCGACAGCGGCTGCGCCAGCCGCGCATCACCGGCCAGCGGCGCCACGGCCGTGCCGCCCTGCGGGGTCCATTCCACCGAGGCGCTGAGCTGGTCGAGCTGCACCACCAGTTGCGCCTGTAGCTGCTGGGTGATGTGGTCTTGGAACAAGGTGCGCAGCGCCCAGCCCGCGAGCGCGACGCTGAGCAGCATCCACGCCAGCGTGCCCGCCAGCAGGCGCAGGCGCAGAGAGCCGCCCACCCTCATGCCGTGGCGCCGGCCTCGGCCAGGCGGTAGCCCAGGCCGCGCACGGTCTCGATGCTGCCCGGCGGCAGCTTCTTGCGCAGGCGGCCCACGAAGACCTCGATGGTGTTGGAGTCACGATCATTGTCGTGCGGGTAGATGTGCTCGGACAGCTCGGTGCGCGACAGCACCTGCCCCTTGCGCTGCATCAGGAGCGAGAGCAGTTTGAACTCATGGCTGGTGAGCGTGAGCGGCTGGCCGTCCACCAGCACGCGCGCCTGGCGCGTGTCCAGCCAGATCGGGCCGCACTGCCACTGCGCGCTGGCGTGCTCCCCCAGGCGGCGCAGCAGCGCACGCAGGCGCGCGAGCAGCTCCTCCATGTGGAAGGGCTTGGCCAGGTAATCGTCTGCGCCCGCGTCCATGCCCGCCACCTTCTCATGCCAGGCGGCGCGCGCGGTAAGGATCAGCACCGGCATGTTGCGCCCCGCCGCGCGCCAGCGGCGCAGCACCGACAGGCCGTCCAGCACGGGCAGGCCCAGGTCCAGCACCACGGCGTCAAAGTCTTCCACCTCGCCCAGGTAGTGGGCCTGCGCGCCGTCGCTGGCGGCTTCCACCGTGTGGCCCGCCGCGGCGATCGCCTGCACCAGTTGGTCCCGCAGCGTAGGTTCATCTTCCACGACGAGGATGCGCATCAATGTTCCTTGCGTTTGATCTGCAGCACACGTCCATCGACCGCGTCGATCTTCAGCTTGGCCATGCGGCCGTCCTGCTGCAGCAGGCGGATCTCGTAGAGGAAGCGACCGTCATCATGCTCGAACTCTACCTTGAGCACCTGGCCCTGGTACTCGCGCTCGACCTTCTCGAGCACGGTACGCAGCGGCAGCACCTGGCCGCGCTCCAGGGCCTGGCGCGCCAGGTCATGGTCGCCATGGCCGCGCTCGGCGGCCTGCGCGGCAGTGCCCGCGGTGGCGGCGGCCACCGCAAGGGCCATCAGCACGAAGGGGCGGCGCAATGCGTTCATGGGCGTTTTTTATACGTGCACGGCGATGAATGTCGCATGAACGCGGCCTTCAGCACGAGTTCATCGTGGCTTTTCCAGAATCGTTGCCAAGCCGCTCGCCACACACCCGGCGGGCCACTTGCTCAACGCACAAGAAGGAAACGCCATGCGCATCAAGATCGTCCTGGGAGGCTGGCTGCTGGCCATCACGCTGGCCTGGCTCGCGGTACTGCCGCCCGAGCTGGGCGTCTCCCCCCTTGTGGATGCACAGGGGGCGGCCACTGGCTGGTGGCAGCTGCGCCAACAGGCGCTGTATCTCTCGGGTCTGTGGAGCATCGGCCTGATGGCACTGGCCATGGTGCTGGCGCTGCGCCTGCCCTGGCTGGAGCGCCCGCTGGGCGGCATGGACCAGGTCTACCGCCTGCACAAGTGGGCCGGCATCGGTGCGGCGCTGACGGCCATCCTGCACTGGGGCGCCGATGCATCCAGCGACTGGATCAAGGGCCTGTGGGGCCGCGCCGGCCGGCCGGCACGTGACGCCGTTCTGCCCTGGCTCACCGACGCCCGGGGCTTTGCCAAGGACCTGGGCGAGATGGCTTTTTACCTGCTGCTGGCCATGGTGGCCATCACGCTGCTGACCCGGCTGCTGGCCTACAAGCCGTGGCGCTTCCTGCACCGCGCCATGCCGCTGGTGTTTCTGGCGCTCACGCTGCATACCGTGGCGCTGATGCCGCTGACCTTCTGGACGCTCCCGCTGGGCCTGCTGATGGGCACGTTGCTGGCGCTGGGCAGCCTGGCCGCCGTGTGGTCGCTGGCCGGCTGGATCGGCCGCGCACGCAGCCACGCCGGCCACATCCATGCGGTGCGCACGCTGGGCGATGGCGGCGCGGCGGCGCCCGTTGAGGTGATCTGCGCCCTGCCGGCAAGCTGGCCAGGCCACCGCGCGGGGCAGTTCGCCTTCGTGCGCTTTGATGCGTCGGAAGGCGCGCACCCCTTCACCATCGCCAGCGCACCGGGCAGCCTGGGCACCAGTGCGCAAGGCGAGTCATTGCTGCGTCTGGTCATCAAGCCACTGGGCGACTACACCCGCACCCTGGGCCGACGCCTGCAGGCCGGGCAGCGCGTGGACATCGAAGGCCCCTACGGCCGCTTCGACGGCCGGGGCCGCCACCGCCGCCAACAGGTGTGGGTGGCGGGTGGCGTGGGCATCACGCCTTTCCTGGCACTGCTGGAAGCCCGGCAGCCGGGCGCCACGCCGGGGCCCTCCAAACTGCAGCCGGTGCAGATGCACTACTGCACCCGCGACGCCGCCACCGATCCGCTGCTGCCGCGCCTGCGCACGCTGTGCGCGCAGGCCCAACCACCGGTCACGCTCACGGTGCACGGCGACGCCCAGGGCCAGCGCCTCAGGCCCCAGGACCTGGAGGCCACCCCCGGCCCGCTGGACATCTGGTTCTGCGGTCCGCAGGGTCTGGGCGATGCGCTGCACGCGCACGCCAGCGGCCCCCGCCCGTGGCGCGTGCACCGCGAGTCCTTTGCCATGCGTTGATCCACCGAAAGGAGCTTTCCATGAAACACCCGACCCCGTTGCTGGCCCTGTGCCTGGCCCTAGCAGCAGCCCCTGCGCTGGCGGACGATGACTGCGAGGCCCCCGTGCAGCACTGGCAGTCACGCGACGCCGTGATGCGGCACGCGGCCGCTCAGGGCTGGCAGGTGCAGCGCCTCAAGATCGATGACGGCTGCTACGAAGTGCGCGGCCGCGACGCCCAGGGCCGTGCCTTCAAGGCCAAGCTGGACCCCCAGACGCTGCGCGTGGTGAAGATGAAACTGCGCGATGACAGCCATGAACCTGAGCGCGAACGCCGGCGCGAGCGCGATCGCACCCCGTCCCGCGATGCGGCTCCCGCCCAGGACACTGCGGCACCCCTGACGGCGCCGGCCCAAAACCCCGTACTGACGCCCGGCACCACGCCACGCAGCCAGATCGAATGACCCTTTGAATCATCCACACGCTCTTACCGGAGAACCTCCATGTCCAGCACCAAACCCCTGCTGACCACCGTGGCCGCCGCCTGCGCGCTGACCCTGCCCGCCTTGGCACACAGCCGCGAGGTCACGCTCTCGACCACCCTCAAGAACTACGGCGGCGACGGCGCCTACCTCGCCGTCTACCTCACCGACGCCAAGGGCGCCTACGCGGGCACGCTGTGGGTGGCCGGCGGCAAGGCCAAGTACTACAAGCACTTGGCCGACTGGAACCGCCTGTCCGCCAAGGACGGCAAGCGCCTGCAGGGCGTGACCGGCGCCAGCGTGGGCGCGGGCCGCACGCTCAAGGTGACGGCCGACCTGGCCGACGCGCTGCTCGACGCGGGCTACGAGATCCGCATCGACGCCGCCGCCGAGGACATGCGCGACAGCCCGTCGGAGATCCGCGTGCCCCTGTCCACCGCCCAGGCCGGCAAGCCGCAGGCGGGCAAGCAGTACATCCAGTCGTTCACCTACCAACTGAAATAAGCGAGGGGGCATCCATGGTTTGGCGGCAGATCCACCGCTGGTTGGGCCTGGTGGCCGGCGCGCTCGCGCTGGTGCTGGGCATTACGGGCACACTGTTGGCCCTCGACCCGCTGCGCAACGCTTGGCAGGCAGCCCCCGCGGCGCAGGACCTGCCGGTGGCGACGCTGGTGCAGCGCGTGCAGGCCAACGTGCCCGGCGCGGAGGAAATCCGCCACCTGCCCTCGGGTGGCATCGTGGTGCATGCCTTTGACAACGGCCAGGCCCAGGCCCTGCGTGTGGACCCTGTGGACGGCCGCGTGCTGGGCGGCTACGAGCCCTCGCTGCTGCCACGCTGGGTGAAGAACCTGCACCGCTCCCTGCTGCTGGGCGACGCCGGGCGCATGACCGCGGCCGTGGTGGCGCTCGCCATGCTGGTGCTCTCGGTCTCGGGGCTGGTGCTGCTGCTGCGCCGCATGGGCGGCTGGCGGCAACTGGCCGGCCCGGTGCGCGGCACGCTGGCGCAGCGCCTGCACGTGCTGGCGGGACGGGTCATCCTGTTGGTGCTGGCGGTGTCCGCCGCTGCTGCCCTGGTCATGAGCGCCGCCACCTTCGGCCTGCTGCCGCTGGATGCCCTGGCAGAGCCCGACGTGGCCTCCGTACAGGGCAGCCAGGCCGCCCTGCGCGCCGACCAATTGCCCCTGCTGCAGGAGCTGCGCGTTCAGGACCTGCGCAAGCTGAATCTGCCGGCGGCCGACGATCCGCAAGACACCTGGCGCGTGACCACCGCGCAGGGCCAGGGCTGGGTAGACCGCTACAGTGGCCAGACCCTGGCCTGGCAGGACGCCACGGCGGCGCAGCGCGTACACGACTGGGCGTTGCTGCTGCACACCGGCGAAGGCGCGTGGGTATGGGCGCTGGTGCTGGGCGCCATGGGAGCCAGCATCCCGCTGTTCTGGACCACGGGCGTGGTGTTGTGGTGGCAGGCCCGTCGCAGCCGCCCCCGCATGGCCAACAACAGCCCGCTCGCGCAAGCCGACAGCCTGGTCTTCGTGGCCAGCGAAGGCGGCACCACCTGGGGCTTTGCCCAGGCCCTGCATGCCGCACTGGTCGCCACAGGCCAGCGCGTGCACACCACGGCACTGGAGCACTGGCGCGTGCCACCGACCGCACGCCAGGTCTATGTGCTGGCGGCCACCTATGGCGACGGCCAGCCGCCGGCCCATGCGGCGCGCGCGCTGGACGCCATCACGCGCCAGCCCGTCACGGGAGCGCAAGTCACGGTACTGGGCTTTGGCGACCGGCAGTTTCCCGCCTTCTGCGCGTATGCCGAGGCGCTGGAGCAGGCGCTGTGCGCGCAGGGCTGGCCCACGCTGCTGCCGCTGGAGCGCATCCATCAGCAGTCCGCGCAGGAGTTCGCACGCTGGGGACGGGCCTTGTCGCAAGCACTGGGTCTGCCCCTGCAGATCGACTACCAGCCGCGCCTGCCGCGCACGGTGGCACTGACGCTCGCCGCGCGGCAAGACTTTCCGGGCGGCGCGGGCGAACCCGCGGCCATCCTGCGCTTTGCCCTGCCCGCCCGCGGCCTGCCCCGCTTCGCCGCGGGCGACCTGATCGGCATCGTCGCGCCCGGCCAGGCCGTGCCGCGCTACTACTCGCTGGCCAGCGGCACGCGCGACGGCTTCGTGGAAATCTGCGTGCGCCGCATGCCCGGCGGCGTGTGTTCCAGCCACCTGCATGCGCTGCAGGCGGGCGACAGTGTGCAGGCGTTCATCCGCTCCAACCCGGGCTTCGTGCTGCCCGCGGGCCGCGCGCCAGTACTGCTGATCGGCGCGGGAACGGGCGTGGCGCCACTGGCAGGTTTCATACGCGACAACACGCGCCACCGCCCCATGCACCTGTACTACGGCGCGCGCCATCCCGAACGGGACTTCTACTTCGGCACCGAGCTCCCGTCCTGGCAGGCCGACGGCCGCCTGGCCGGGCTGCACACCACGTTCTCCCGTACACCGGGCGGTGGCTATGTGCAGGAAATCCTACGCCGCGATGCCACGCAGGTGCTTGCACTGATCGCGCAGGGCGCCCTCGTGCGTGTGTGCGGCAGCCGCGCCATGGCCCAGGGCGTGGCACAGGTGCTGGATGCGCTGCTGGGCCCGCAGGGCCAGAGCCTGGCGCAACTGAAAGAGCAGGGACGCTATGCCGAAGACCTGTTCTGACCCGCGGCGGCTGGCGCTGCATGGCCCCACCATGGGCACGCGCTGGTCGGTTACCTGCGATGCGGCGCCAGACACCGATGTGCAGGCGCTGCAAACCGCGCTGGCCGCCGCCGTGCAACTCGTGGATGTGCAGATGTCGCCCTGGCTGCCGGGCAGCGATCTCAACCGCTTGAACCACGCCCCCGTGGGGGCCTGGGTCACGCTGCCCGCTGAAATCCTGGAAGTATTGGTCTGCGCGCTGGACGTCTGCCGCCTGAGTGCGTGCGCCTTCGACCCGGCCGCGGGTGCGCTGGTCGATGCCTGGGGCTTTGGAGCGGTGCGCGACGCTCCCGACGCCAAGGCGATCCGCACAGCCACCAGCGCGGCACCTGTCGCGCGCACCCCCACGTACGAGGCGCTGGAGCTGGACAGCGGCATGCTGCGCGCCCGCAAGCACGCACCCGTGCACCTGGACCTGTGCGGGATCGCCAAGGGCTACGCCGTGGACCGCATGGCCGACGTGCTGCGGCAGAACGGCGTGCCGCACGCCCTGGTGGCGCTGGACGGCGAGCTGCGCGCCGTGGGCGGCCAGGCCGATGGCCAACCCTGGGCCGTCGCGGTGGAAAGCCCCGAGACCGGCCGCCGCGCCGTGCACAGCGTGGTCGAACTGCAGGACCTGGCTGTGGCGACCTCGGGTGACTACCGGCACTATCTCCGGGTAGGCGACGCACGGCTGGCGCACACCATGGACACGCGCCGTGGCGCCCCCGTGCGCAACGAAGTCGCCTCTGTCACCGTGTTGGCGCGCCAGTGCATGCACGCCGACGCCTGGGCCACCGCGCTGCTGGTGGCCGGCCCTGGCGAAGGGCTGGCGCTGGCCCAGCGCATGGGGCTGGAGGTGCTGTGGATGCTGAGGCGCGGCAACGGACTGGTCACGCTGGGGCTGGGCCGGTTCGGCTCGGGCGCACCGGCGAGCGGGGTATGAACGGCAGGTGAATCCAGCGTTCAGCACTGATTCACCGCCTCCCGCGCAGACTGCAGGCACAGTCACTTTCGGCTGCAATCACCGGGCACAAAGGAGTTCATCATGCGCACCACCTTCTCTCTCGCCGCGATCGGAATGCTGGTGGCCGCCCTCGGCGCCCCCGCATTTGCCGGGGACCGCGACCACCAGGACCGCCGCCACCCGCGTGAGCGCGCCATGGTCACGCGCTGCAACGACAACGCAGGCCAGGGCATGCAGACCATCCCCAACAATGCAAGCGCCCAGGAGCGCGCCCACGGGTGGCAGTATTTTTCGGACCCTGCCGCCTGCCGCGCCGTCGTCATCAGCCCCCAGGGCGACTACTACTTCAGCCGCGGCAGGGGCCTGCGCTGGGTGGCCGCGGCGCAGACGGAGGTCTGACGGGACGAGGCAAGGAGCTGGAACCCACGAGGCCGCTTATGCGCCGCCGGGCTCCACGCCATTCCACGCCGCAGCCTGCAGGCTTTCGGGCAATTCATGCGCCAGCGCCTGGTGCTCGCGCTCATGGTGATGCTCCAGGACATGCCGCAGCGCATGCGCCGCATCCAGCAGCCCCAGCACCGCAGCGCGGCGGGCCTGCTCGCCCTGCGGCGGCTGCTGCGCCATTGCCCGCACCTTCAGCAGGTACTCGTCGGCCAGCAGCGCGATACGGTCGTGCTCCACCAGGTACACCCGCGCGGCCCAGCGGGCACCCGGCGGCACATGGGGCAGTAGCCGCGTATTTTCGATCTCGATGTGCTGGGCCAGGTCGGCGCGCCAGCGCTGCAGGCGCCGCAGCGCGCCCTCGAAATCCGCGCCCACGACATCCAGCAGATGGGCATGCAGCTGCGCCTCCAGGCGCTCATGCTGGTGTTCGAAAAATCCGGGGGAACTACTCACGTGCATAGATCGGAAAAGGCCACGACGACCGGCGCAGGGGTTATACACCGCAGCCCCGCTGCGCCGGCCTGGGCGAGCGCTCACAGGGCCTGGATCTTGATTTTTGCTAAGGAACCGGGCATTGGGTTGAACGCCCCGGCGGCCGGCGCTCTATCTTGTAGAGCAGGCATATGGTCCCATGCCGGAGCCCATGAGATGGCCGGCATCAGCAACCCATGCGCCTGCGGTCGATTGGCCCATTTCTTGAAGGAGAAATTCATGCAACTCGCAGCATTCGTGCGCCACCTCGCTGACTCGCTCGCCCACTGGGCCGTCCGCCCCGCCTCGGCCCACTGCGACACCAACGATGGCCCCGCCGTCACCGATGGGCGCCGCGCGCTGGACTGCGGCAACGTCAACATCGCACTGAAGTGGGTGCGCCCCGAGGATGAGAACGAAGTCCGTACCGCCTTCGAGCGCGCCCGGCGGGTTCGCACCGCGGGCGGCGAAGCGGCAGTGTTGGCGGACCAGTGGTTCTTGGAGAACCTGGTGCGCATCCACCGCGCCGGTGAAGGCGCAGCCTACGACGGCATCAAGCCCGCTGGCACGGTGATCCCCGCACAGGTGCGCGCGGCCGACGAGGCGCTGGAGCGCGGGACGATCGAGCCGCTGCGCGGCCTCATCGACACGGCGCGCTGGGACGAACTGGAAAAGCGCTTCAACCACGCCCTCGCGCTCAAGCGCTTCGACACCAACGACCTGGTGGCCGCGCGCACCTACATGGATGCCTACGTCGCGTTCTTCAAATACGCCGAAGGACACGACCATGAACACCACCATGCACACGCCGGCCACGGGCACGCCGCCGGCGGCTGCGGGCACCATTGATGTTCTGGCTCACCCGGGTGCGATCGCACTCCATGGCGCCCACGCTGCCCGATGGCAGCCTGGCGCTGACGCGCCGCCTGGGGCGCACCACGCCCCTGCGGCGGGGTGACATGGTGATCGTGCGCCTAGGCGAGCAGGGTCACGCGATGGTCAAGCGCATCATCGGCCTGCCAGGTGAAAAGGTAGCCCTGAAGGCTGGCGCTGTCCATATCGATGGCCGCGTGCTGCCAGAACCTTATGCCAGCCCTTCGGTGTTTACTGACAGCTACCGCGTGCTGCCGGACCACTATTTTCTGCTGGGGGACAATCGAGACGCCTCCAGCGACAGCCGCACCTGGCGCGACCCCTACGTGCCGCGCAAGGCCATCCTTGGGCGGATCGTGGCATGGCCTTGCGCGCGGCACCTGCAAGGACTCCAGCGAGGAATCACACACCCATGGCAACCATGAAAACTCCCGCCTATTACGACGCCGTGCCCTCCATCGTGATGGTGGATCCGCTGGCCCAGATACTCGGCTCTGCTGAAGATGGCCTGCTGGACTACCGCTACATCGACGCAGTCAAGCTGACCGGTCATTCCTGCCCCACGGTGGCCGGCGCCTGGCTCATGACTCGCGCCGCCCTGGCGCAGCTGTACCCCGGTGGCACGCCGCGGCGCGGCGACATCCGGGTAGAGCTGCGCCAGCCGCTGGACGAGGGCGTGACCGGCGTGGTTGCCAGCGTGGCCGCCCTGGTCACAGGCGCCGCCAACGCCGGCGGGTTCAAGGGCTTGGCCGGGCAGTTCGGCCGCAAGGACCTGCTGCAATTTGCTGTCCCCATGGACGGAGACATCCGCTTTACGCGCACGGATACCGCGAAGTCCGTAGCGTGGGTGCGCCGGGGATTCCCGGCACCCCGCTCGGCCGCCCTGGCCCAGCTGATGCGCGACGCGCTGGCGCGCGGGGCCCCCGAAGACGCCCGGCGTGCCTTCGCGTCAGCCTGGAGCGCGTGGGTCGCCCAGTTGCTGCAGCCTGGCGGCGAATCAGAGTGGGTAGCAGTGGCGACCCGTTGAGCCATGGCGCGGCGCGAGATTCCCAGCGAAGTGCTCCTGGCGCGCCTGCCGCTGTTCCAGGCGCTGGATACCGCGACGCTGGCGCGCCTGGCGGCCGTTACGACGCGGCACCCCTTCAAACGCGGGGAGCCGGTGTTCCGCCGGGGCGACCCGGTGGAAGGCATGTATGTCGTGGTCTATGGCGAAATCAAGCTCTGGGGCCGCACACCCAAGGGCGCACCGCGCCTGACCGGCATGGCCGGTCCGGGGCAATGTTTCGGCGAGCCGGTGATGTTCCTGGAGCGTGCGGCGGTCGTGACCGCCGAGGCCGCCAGCGACGCGCTGCTGCTGCGCATTGCCCGCACGGCCATCTTCAACGAGCTGGACAGCAGCCCTTCGTTTGCACGCGCCATGATCGTGGGCCTGAGCCGGCGCGTGGAAGGCCTGGTGCAGGAGTTGGAACGGCAGGCACTGAGCAACGGCACCGAGCGGTTCGTGGCCTATCTGCTGCACCGCTGCGACGATCCGGGCGCCCCTTTTGAAACCACGCTCCCGGCCGCCAAGAACGCGATCGCCTCGCAACTGAACCTCACGCCCGAACACTTTTCGCGCATCCTGCAGGAGTTGCAGCAGGCCGGGCTGCTGCGGGTCACGGGGCGAAAGATCGCCGTGCCCCAACCCGATCGATTGATGGGTGCGTGGATGCGGGAGTGATCCCCGCGGGCTCTTTGCCCAGTGCCATACAGAGTCTGGCTATCCAAAGTTCACACCCATTTCCCCGGCGCAAGCACCTACACTGCCGCCATCCCTTGTACTTCTGGCGCGCTCTTGCATGGCAGAACAGTCCTCCTCACATCGCCACGGCCTGCAGGGCCTGAGCAGTGCCGAAGCCGCCGAACGCCTGGCACGCGACGGACCGAACCAGTTACCCGGCAACGCACCCAAGTCGACGTTCGCCATCGTGCGCGAGGTGCTCACCGAGCCCATGTTCCTCATGCTGCTGGCCGCGGGCGGCGTCTATCTGGCGCTGGGGGACAAGGGCGAGGCGCTGTTCCTGCTCAGCTTCGTCTTCGTGGTCATCGGCATCACGCTGGTGCAGGAGCGCCGCACGCAGCGCGCGCTGGAGTCGCTGCGCGACCTGTCCGCACCCCGCGCCCTCGTGCTGCGCGATGGAGTGCAGCTGCGCATTGCGGGACGGGATGTGGTGTGTGGCGACCTGCTGGTGCTGCGCGAAGGCGACCGGGTCGCCGGCGATGCCCAGTTGCTCAGCGGCCAGCTGGAGGTGGATGAATCCCTGCTCACAGGGGAATCCGTACCCGCCGCCAAGCACCCCTGCGCCAGCGAAAGCGCGTCCACCCTGCAGGCTGACACCGATAGCGACCGCGTGTTCGCCAGCACCGTGGTCACCCGCGGAACGGGCCTCGCGCGGGTGCATGCCACAGCAGGGCATACCGCCGTGGGCCGCATCGGCGCGGACCTGGCGACCACACAGACGCCGTCCTCGCCGCTGCAGCAGCGCTCGCGCCGGCTGGTGCGCAGCCTGGGGCTTCTGGCCCTCGTGCTGGCCGGCGCCCAGGTGCTGCTGGGCTGGGGCTGGGCGGGCCGCCCGCTGCTGGACAGCCTGCTGTCGGGCATTGCCCTGGCCATGGCGCTGCTGCCCGAGGAAATCCCGGTGATCCTCACCGTGTTCCTGGCGCTGGGGGCCTGGCGCATCGCCCAGCGGCAGGTGCTGACGCGGCGCATCACGGCCGTGGAGACCCTGGGCGCGGTCACCGTGCTGGCGGTGGACAAGACCGGCACCTTGACCATGAACCGCATGGCCGTGGCCGAGCTGGCCACGCCCACGCTGCAGTGGCGCGCCGAGGGCGCCGAGGGCGCCCAGGCGCTGCCCGAGGCGCTGCACCCACTGGTCGAATGGGCCATGCTGGCCACGCCGGGCGATCCGTTCGACCCCATGGAAAAGGCCATTCAGCACTTCGGCCACACCTGGCTGCAGGGGACGGAGCACGTGCACGACGGGCGCGAGCCCGAGTTCGCCTACGACCTGTCGGGCGAGATCCTGGCCATGACCCGCGTGTACGCCACCGGCGCGCCCCAACAGCACCTGCTGGCCACCAAGGGGGCGCCCGAGGCCGTGGCCGACCTGTGCCACCTGGACGCGGACCGGCGTGCGGCGCTGCGCCGGCAGGTGGAAGACCTGGCCGAGCGCGGCCTGCGCGTGCTCGGCGTGGCACGCGGGCAGTGGACGGGGGAGGGCGCCTCGCCGGGCGAGCCACCGGCATGGCCCGGCAGCCAGCACGACTTCGACTTCGAGTTCCTCGGCCTCGTGGCGCTGGCCGATCCGCCCCGGCCCGAGGTGCCCGAGGCCATCGCCCAATGCCGCAGCGCGGGCGTGCGCGTGGTGATGATGACGGGCGACCACCCGGCCACCGCCCGCGCCATCGCGCGGCAGGTGGGCCTGTCCGAACGGCCGCAGGTGCTCACCGGCGATGAGCTGCAAGCGCTGGACGACGCCACGCTACGCGAGCGCCTGCGCCACACCGACCTGTGTGCGCGCCTCAAGCCCGCGCACAAGCTGCGCCTGGTACAGGCCCTGCGCGCCGATGGTGCCGTGGTGGCCATGACCGGCGACGGCGTGAACGACGCCCCCGCGCTCAAGGCCGCCGACGTGGGCATCGCCATGGGCGAGCGCGGCACCGATGTGGCGCGCGAGGCCGCGGCCCTGGTGCTGCTGCAAGACAGCTTTGCGCACATCGTCGCCGCGATCCGCCAGGGGCGGCGCATCGACGACAACGTGCGCAAGGCCACACGCTTCGTCTTCGCCGTGCACGTGCCCATCGTCGCGCTGGCGCTGGTGCCTACCCTGCTGCACTGGCCCGCGCTGCTGCTGCCGGTGCACATCGTGCTGCTGGAGCTGCTCATCGACCCGGCCTGCTCCGTCGTCTTCGAGGCCGAGCCCGAGCAGGCCGACACCATGCAACGCCCTGCCCGCCCGGTGCAGGACTCGCCCTTTGCCCTGCGTGCGCTGCTGGGGCCCCTGGCACAAGGCCTGGGCGTGGCCGCGCTGCTGCTGGCGACGCAAGCCTGGCTGCATGCCCAGGGCTGGGAGGCCGCCCAGGGCCGCGCCGTGGTGCTGGGCACACTGCTGGTGTGCGTGCTGCTGCTCATCCAGGCGCAGCGTGACCCGACGCGGCCGCTGCTGGTGCTTCAGCCGCGCGCCAACCGCTGGCTGGCGCCCATGGCGGCGGCCGTGGGCCTGTTGCTGGCAGCGCTCCTGGGCATTCCCGCTCTGCGTGCGCTGATGGGCCTGGCCCCCGCAGGCCTGGCCGCCTGGGGCGCCGGCGCCGCGGTGCTGGCCCTGGGCCTGGCCTGGCTGGAGGGGCTGCGGCAGATCGCCCGCCGCGGGGCAGGCGCCCGACCGGGCACCTCTTCGGGCCCGGCCCGCTGAGCCGCCGTTCGCTCTTTTTTCAGGAGCTTATGACGCTTTATGGACAAGCGTTTGCGGCGTTTTTAACCGGAAAACCTCATGCCGGCACGGGCGTCGCGGGCCGGGCCTCCGCGCCACGCGCATGGGTCAGCAGGCAGCCGATGAAGTCCATCAGCGTCGTCGAGGCATGGTCGCGGTTCCAGACCACGGTGATGGGCCCGAAACGGATGCGCGAGTCGATGGCGATCTTGCGGAACAGCCCCAGCGCGCCCAGGTGGTCGGCCATGGATTCGGAGCACACGCCCACATAGTCGCCCTTGTGCAGCAGGGCCTGCATCATCGCCAGCGAGGCCGTCTCCACCTTCGGGGTGAGCCACGAGGCCTCCTGGGCGATGAGGAAGGCGTCCATCTGGATGCGGGTCAGGGTGCCGCCGGGCGGCATGACCCATTTCTCGGCCAGCAGGTCGGCAAAGCTCAGCCCTTCCCAGCGGTCCCAGTACTGGCTGCCGCGGCCGATGACGATGGCCACCTGGTCATCGAACAGGACACGGTGCTCCAGCCCCGGACGGTGGGCACGCGCATCCAGCACGCCGATCACCGCGTCCAGCGCGCGCGTTTCCAGCCCCTTCAGCAGGTTGTCGAACGGGCCGTCGTGGATGAACACGGCCACGTTCGCATGGTCCTGCTGGAAGGCATTCACGGCTTCGGGCAGGCCTCCGGCGATCCCCGCCCAGACGCTGCCGACGTTCAGCCGCGGCACGCGCCCCTCGGCGACGGCATGCATCTCGCTGCCGGTGCGCACGATGTCCCCCAGCACATTGATCGCCAGGCGCTTGAGCAGGTGCCCCGCGGGCGTGAGCTGCACCCTGCGCCCGCGCACCACGAGCGGCGTGCCCACCACGCTCTCCAGTTCCGCCAGCCAGTGCGACATTGCCGACTGGGTCATGTGCAGCCGCGCCGCCGCCTCGGTGAGCGTGCCCGCCTCCTCCAGCACGAGGAAGGACTCCAGGTGCCGCACCTTCAGGCGACGCGCCCAGGAGGTGCCGGTCGGCCGTTCATTCATGAGTAAACCTTCATGGTTGTATTGTGCCTTTTCACTGGCGGATGCCTCCAGGCGTCATGACAATGTGTTCATCTTTTACCGCCGTCAACGAAGGGATCGCCGTGTCGCACGCTCTGAGCCATGTTTCCAAGTTCCTGGTGGGGGCCGCCCTCGTGGCCTCTGCGGTGTCCGCGTACGCGCAGGGCGCCTACCCTAACCGCCCGGTGCGCCTGGTGGTCTCGCAAGCGGCGGGCGGCAGTTCCGACACCATCGCGCGCCTGTGGGCCGAGCATGCCGGCAAGGCGTTGGGCGGCACCATCGTGGTGGAGAACAAGCCGGGGGCGGGCGGCATCATCGCGGCGCAGAACGTGCTGGGCCAGCCGGCCGACGGCTACACGCTGCTGTACGGCAGCGTGTCGCTGATGGTGCTCAACCAGTTCACCTACAAGCCGCTGCCGTACGCCCCCGAGAAAGACTTCGCGGGCGTCGCCATGCTCACCACGGTGCCCTTCGTGCTCTCGGCCAACCCGGCCACGGGTATCAAGTCGCTCAAGGAGCTGACCGATAAGGCGAAGGCCGCGCCCGGCAAGCTGAACTTCGCCTCGGCGGGCCTGGGCAACTCCACGCACCTGGCGGTGGAGCTGCTGTCCAAGGCGCTGGACATCTCGATGACCCACATTCCCTACAAGGGCGAGGCGGACGGCATCCTGGCCACCATGGGCGGGCAGACGGAGGTCATGGCCCCGGTGTACGGCACCGCGCTGCCCCACATCAAGAACAGGAAGCTGAATCCCCTGGTGGTGCTCGCGCCCCAGCGCGCCCCGGACCTGCCGGACGTGCCCACCGCCAGCGAGCTGGGCGTGAAGGGCTTCGACAACATGGGCTGGAGCGGCATCGTGGCGCGCGCCGGCACGCCGGCCGACATCGTGGACAAGCTCAACCAGGCCACGCAGGCGTTCCACCAGAACGAACAGGTCCAGGCTAAGCTCAAGTCCATGGGCGTGATTCCGGTCTCCGGGCCGGCCTCGCTGGTCATGGAGACCACCGCCCGCGACACCAAGGCCTGGGGCCCCACGCTGGATGCGTTGAACCTCAGCGCCAAGTAAGCACGCCGCGAACCTCCCCCTTCCGTCAACCGCCCTCCTACGCCATGACACGAGAAGCAATGGTCGTCTGCCCCCAGCCCGAGGCCGCCGAATCGGGTATCGACATCCTGCGCGCCGGCGGCAACGCGGTGGACGCCGCGGTGGCCACGGCGCTGGCCCAGACCGTGGTCGATCCGCTGATGTGCGGCATTGCCGGCTTTGGCACCGCGGCCGTGTACCTGCCCGGCTCCCAGGTGCACGAGTACTTCGACTTCCACTCCCCCGCGCCGCTGGCCGCGCGCGAGGACATGTGGGAGCACCTGCTCGAGGGCGAGACGCCGGACGGCTTCGGGTTCATCCTGCGGGGCCGGGTCAACGACATCGGACCGCAGTCCATCGGCACGCCCGCCACGCTCAAGGGCCTGGAGGCCATGCACCAGGCCCACGGGCGCCTGCCCTGGAAAGCGGTGGTCGAGCCCGCCATCCGCTGGGCCAGCGAGGGCTTCTTCGTGCGCCCCGGCATGCACGCCTTCTGGATCGACGAACCCACCATGGGCCGCGTGGGCAACCTGGAGCGGCTGCAGTACAGCCCGGAGGGCCGCCAACTCTACTGCCGCCCCGACGGCCGGCCCAAGCCCATCGGCGCGCCGCTGCGCAACGAGGGCATGGCGCGCGTGCTGCAGCGGATCGCCGACGAGGGGTCGCACCCGTTCTACCACGGCGACCTGGCCCAAGAGATGATGGCCCACCTGCAGTCGCAGGGCGCGCTCATCACCCTGGAAGACCTGGCCCGGTACCAGGTGCAGCGCCACGCACCGCTGGTGGGCAGCTACCGCGACCGCACCGTCACCACCAACCAGCCGCCGGGCGGCGGCGCCATGCTGCTGGAGATGCTCAACATCCTGGAGCATTTCGACCTGGGGGCGATGGAGCACAACAGCCCGGCCTACATCCAGCGCGTGTGCGAGGCCATGAAGCAGGCCACGTCGGACAAGGACCGCTACATCGGCGACCCGCGGTTCTTCGAGGTGCCGCTGGAACTGCTGCTGTCCAAGGACAGGGCGCGCGAGGTGGCCGAGCAGATCCGCGCGGGCCGGCGCTTCACCGTGGAACGCCTGAACCCCGGCGCGCCCGTGCCGCGCGACACCACGCACCTGAGCGTGGTGGATGCCGACGGCAACGCCGTGTCCATGACGCACTCGCTGGCCATGCCCTCGGGCGTCATCACGCCAGGCATGGGCTTTCTCTA
This sequence comes from Diaphorobacter sp. ED-3, assembly GCF_027625375.1. Lineage (NCBI taxonomy): Bacteria > Pseudomonadati > Pseudomonadota > Betaproteobacteria > Burkholderiales > Comamonadaceae > Diaphorobacter > Diaphorobacter sp. ED-3. The sequence goes on from NZ_CP115182.1 coordinate 4,052,936, forward strand.
CAACGGCTGCATGGGCGTCTTCGACCCGCGCCCGGGCCGCGCGGGCAGCCTGCAGCCCGGCAAGAGCCGCTTCACCTCGTCCTGCCCCACCATGACCTTCAAGGACGGGCGGCTGGACATCGTGCTGGGAGCACCCGGCGGCACGCAGATCGCCATGGGCGTGCTGCAGGTGCTGCTCAACGTGATCGACCACGGCATGGAGATGCAGGCCGCCGTCTCGGCGCCGCGCTTTTCCTCCACCAGCAACGCCATTGACGTGTGCAACCGCATTCCGCGCCATGTCACGCGTGAGCTGGAGTCCGCCGGCTACCGCATCGGCCGCAACCCCTACAACTACACCATCGCCTGGGTGCATGGCGTGCAGGTGTGCGCCGACGGCCTGCACGGGGGCGCCGACCCCGGCCGCGACGGCGTGGCCTACAAGCTGCGCTAGGGGCAGCGGCGCGCCGCGCTTACCAGAGCATTCACCAGCGCACCGCCAGCCCCGCCGCATGGCCGCGCGTGAAGGCTTCTTCGAACACCGAGTAGCCCGACCAGTCGGCGTGCGCGAACAGCAGGCGCTGCGTGCCCGGCGTGGGCGGCACGGGAACACGCTCTCCATTTAATAGCTGGTAGCGCTTGCCAGACAAGCGCGAGAGGCCGATTTGGCTCAAAAAAGCCTGCGTGCCCGGTACGGGGATGGACATGGCGTGGCCGTAGCGTGTGATCTCCATGCGTGTGGCGCGCTCGGGCAAGTCCGGGTGGGGCACGGACAGGGCCGCCAGGATGGCGCTGCGCCAGTGCGTCCAGGGTTGCTCTGCCAGCTGCTGGCGGGCGCCCGGCACGTCGCCCAGCGCCTGGTAGTAGGTGAGCACCGTGGGGCCGCTGGCGGCGGCGCGCGGGTCCAGGCGCTGGTGGCCGGCATGCACGTAACCCAGGCCGCCGGGCACGGGGTCGGCATAGAGCACGTTGTCCCACGCGGGCGCGGCGCCCTCGCGGTCGGCCAGCGGCGCACTCACATGGATATTGGCCACCAGCCACGGCGCCCACTGCAGGCGGCGCGCGGCCTGGGCAAGGAAGTCCGGCGCAGGCTGCACCACGCGCGCGGCGACGTACACCGGCAGCGCCACGATGCAGCGGCGCGCCTGCCAGCGCTCGATGCTGTCGGTGGCATGCAGGTACACATCCACCTCCACGCCGCGGCGCGTCTCGGCGATGCGCAGCACGCTGGCGCCGGTGCGCAACTGACCGCCCTGCACCAGCGGCGCGGCCAGGCGCTGGGTGAGCCAGCCGTTGCCCTCGGGCCAGGTGAGCACGCCCTCGCGCTCATCGCCGGCATCGGCCTCCAGGCCCGGGGCATGAAAGCCGTGGCGGCTGGCGAAATAGTGGATGCCGGCCCAGGCCGAGACGCGCGCCGTGCCGGCGCCATAGTCGTCGCGGCAGCAGTAGTCCAGGTACCAGCGCAGGTGGGCGTCATCCAGGCTCTGCTGCGCCAGCCACGCATCGAAAGTCATAGCATCCAGCGCTTGATGGGCGGACGCCAACGGCTTATTGGGCACCCAACTCTTGAGCACCGGCATGGTGAAGCGCACGCCGCGCGAAAGCGCGGCCACCTGCTCGGCAAAGCGCCGGTACTGCGCCAGCGTGGACTCCCCCACCCCGGCGACGGGCAGCAGGCCCTCCTGCCAGTGGCCATGGAAGTAGAGGCGCTCCTGCGGGCTGTGGCTCAGGTGGCGTTCGTCATACCGCCAGCGGCCGGCCACGCGCTGGCGCAGGCCCAGCTCCTCCAGCAGGTCCTGCACCTCGCGCGCATGCTCTCCGGGCACGGGCAGGTAATGCGCGCCCAGCGGGCAGGCAATGCCGTTCACGCTGCCGGCGCGGCTGTTGCCGCCGGGCTGGTCCTCCATCTCCAGGCACTGGAAATCATCCACACCCGCCAGGCGCAGCGCGCGTGCGGCCGCCAGCCCGGCCACCCCGCCACCCGCGATCACCACCTCGGTGCGGCGCACGATGTCGGGCGTGTAGGGCGCGCCCTCGGCCAGCCGGTCGCGCAGCGCATGGCCGCGCGCCATGTCGATGCCGGTGTAACCGCCCAGCACGTCGGCCGGCGCAGGCTTGTCGCAGCCGGACAGGCCGAGCCCCGCGGCCAGGGCGGCGCCGGCCTGCAGCAACTGGCGCCGGCGGTGAGAGAAAGGAGTGTGGGCGGGGTGGGACATGGGCCGCCCACTGTACGGCATCGGCCCCGGCCGGGTTCGTCAGACACCGCCGGCAGGGGGCAGGGTCGTCCCGCAGCATCGGCCCAGGGATCAGTGGGCGACCTGGCCCCACTCCTGTTCGTAGGTGTGCACCAGCACCTGGTTGGACAGGCGGTTGACCTCGGCGGGCACGCGCGCCATGTCCCGCGGGAAGTCGAACAGCAGGGGCAGCGCGGCCGCGTCCAGAAAGCGCAACCCCGCGGGCAGCTCGGCCGGCACGCGCCAGGGGCGGCGGCTGGCGATGACGAAGCCCCATTCGCCAAAGCTCGGCACATGCGCGTGGTAGGGCCGCGCCTGCAGGCCCACGGACTCGATGGTCGTGACCACCGTCCAGAAGCTCCTGCGCGCCACCAGCGGCGAGGTCGTCTGCACCACCGCATAGCCGCTGGCGGCCAGGCGCTGGTCCAGCAGCGCGTAGAAGCTGTTGGTGTAGAGCTTGCCGATGGCGAAGTTGGTGGGGTCGGGAAAGTCCACCACGATCACGTCATAGGTGTCATCTCCCTGTTGCAGCCACTGGAAGGCATCGGTGTTGACGATGGTGAGCTTGCGTGACGCCAGCGCATCGCCGTTCAGCTGCCGCAGCGTGGGGTGGCTGCCGAAGAGCTGCGTCATCGCCGGGTCCAGCTCGACCAGCGTGACCGACTCCACCGAGGGGTACTTGAGCACCTCGCGCACGGCCATGCCGTCGCCGCCGCCGAGCACCGCCACGCGCTTCGGATGACCGTGCGCGGCCATCACGGGGTGCACCAGGGCCTCGTGGTAGCGGTATTCGTCGCGCTCGGCGAACTGCAGGTTGCCGTTCAGGTACAGGCGATGCCCCGCGCGCCCGTGCGTGACCACGATGCGCTGGTAGGGCGAGGCGCTGCTGAGCACGATGCGGTCCTGGTAGAACTTGTCCTCGGCAAAGCGCGTGATGTGCTCGGCCCCCAGCAGCCCCGCCAGCAGGGCCGCCAGCACCAGCGCACAGGCCAGCGCATGCGCGCCAAAGCGCCGCAGCTCATGCCGGAACAGCCACAGCGCCCACACGGCCACGGCCGCGTTCATGAAGCCGAACAGCAGCCCCGTGCGCACCAGCCCCAACTGCGGCACCAGCAGCAAAGGGAACGCCATCGACACGGCCAGCGCGCCAAGATAGTCGAAGGTGAGCACCTGGCTCACGAGGTCCTTGAGCTGCACGTTGCGCTTCAGGATGCGCATGACCAGCGGGATCTCCAAGCCCACCAGCGTGCCCACCAGCAGCACCATGCCGTACAGCAGCACGCGGAAGGCGCTAGGCACGTAGGCATTGGCCAGGAACAGCACGGCAGGCAGCGCCCCGCCGATAAGCGCCACCAGCAACTCGATGCGCAGGAAATGCGCGGGCAACTGCCGCTCGAAGTAACGCGACAGCCACGAGCCTACGCCCATGGCGAACAAATAGGTGCCGATGACGGTGGAGAACTGCAGCACCGAGTCGCCCAGCACATACGACGCCAGCGCCCCGGCCGCCAGCTCGTACAGCAGCCCGCAAGCGGCCACCACGAACACGCTGGCCAGCAGGGCGACGTCGATGGGGCGGGGGCCCGGCAGGGGTACGGCCGGGGTTGTGATGCCAGGGGCGCCGCCAGGAGTGCTCATGCCAGCGCCGTGTCCAGTTGCTGCGCCAAGCCTTCGATGGTTAGCCAGCCAAACACCGCGCGGGCGCCGCTGGTGCGCGCCCACAGCTCTCCGACCTGGCGTTTCTCGATTTCGTAAGGGTCGTTCAGCAGGTGCGCGCCTTTGAACTCCAGCAGTGCCACGCGCCCGTCCACCAGCTCGGCCACGAAGTCGGCATAAAAGCGCCCGCGCGAGGTGGGCAGGCCAAAGCCGCAGGGCGCGGTGTCCAGGTTGCGCACCCAGTGGCGCACCTTCGGGTGGCGGTCGATGAGCTGCGCACATTGAAACTCTTGCCCGCCATCCTTCAGATCGGCCAGCACCGGGAAGTAGTGCTTGCCAAACTGATAGCGCCCGCCGTAACGCGAGGCCACGGGCGCGGGATAGCGGCCCGGCTCGAACACATGCGGGTGCGCCCAATCGGGCTCGATCAGCCATGCACCGCCATCCCCCAGACCCAGCACCTGTTGCTGAAAGGCACGCCGCGTGGCCGCCTCGCGCAGGTCGCCCACATGAGCCTCGATGGCGCGTGTCAGCTTGAAGCGCGCCTGCGCCAGCACCACCAGCGGCACGCCGCAGCCGTGCAGTTGGTGGTTCACCACGGCAGCCAGGTAGGCGCGGCGCTGGCTCTGCGTGAACCCGGCCAGTTCAGGTGCCTTGAACAGGGACTGGTCCAGCCAACCCACCAGGGTGTCGGCATCGATGCTACTGCTCTCCCAGTCCATGGCCATTTGCGCGCTGCCCGCAAGGCGCAGCGCCACGCGGGCGCCGTCCATGCCGATCTCGAAAACGTCCGACTCCTGCGCCACCTGAAAGCTGGGCAACTGCACCGCCTGCGGCGCCAGCAGGTCCAGCTCCACGGCCTCCAGCACCGCCTCGCGCTCCAGCGGCCACAGGGGGGCCTGCGCGTCAAGCCGATAACCCAGCGTGGGTAATGGCGCAAAGGGCATGTTGCGCGATGCGGGCGCAGCTTGCGCCGCCACCAGCGCGTTGTGCTGTGCCACCTGCTCGCGCACTTGCTCCTGCTTCTTGGCGCCGCGCACCTGGGCCAGCAGCAGCGCTTCGGTGTCCTGGCCGATGTGGCCGGTCACCACCACCTGCTGCACGCCGGCAATCGCCCGCTGCTGCACGCCAGGCAGGGCCAACAGCTTGGGTGAGGCGGCAATTGCTTCAAAATTTGTAGCTATTGGCGCTTGCTGGATGGGCGCTGGAGCCTGATTTTTCTCCAAATCGTTGTCCCACAGCGGCAGGCTGCTCGGTGGCGCGATCATGCTCGCCACATCCAGCGCCTCAAAACCCATGTGCTCGATCAGCCGATCCGCCAGCGCATGCGCGGCTTGTGAGAACTCCGCCGCGCACACATGGGCGTAGGCGCGGTTGAGCGCCTCGCGCCCCCGGCGCGCGGCGTAGGGCATGCGCAGCACGCGGCCCAGCAGTTGCTCCACCGCCGTGGCGCTGCTCAGTTTCTGCAGGCTGCACAGCACATAGGCAAACGGGCAGTCCCAGCCCTCGCGCAGCGCCTGCACGGTGATGACGTAGCGCACCGGGCAGTCGCGCGCCGCCAGGGGGATGTCATCCAGACCACGCTCCTTGCCGGTGGCCACGACCACCTGATGGGCCGGCAGCTTCAGTTCATCGACCAGATAATCGCGCAGCTTTTCGGGCGGCATTTCTTCGCCCGCGTTCTGGGCCTGAAAGAGCACGATGGGCCGCACATAGCCCGCGCCCGCCGCCTCGTCCTTCAGTGCCTCGGCCTCCAGCTTGCGCTGGGTTTGCACCGCGCCGAATACGGCGGCGGGCCAGCCCTCGGGGTGCTCGGCCAGTACGATGGGCAGCTTGATCATGTCCTCGGCCGCGAGCTCCTGCGCACTGACGTGGTACAGCACGTTGGTCTTGGCGGCAATGGGAGTGGCCGTCAGCTCCAGGATGAACGAGGGGTTGAGCCGCTGCAGCGCCGTGAAGCTCTTGTCCGTCTTGGCGGTGTGCGCCTCGTCCACGATGAGGAGGGGCTGGTGCAGCGCCAGCCAGTTGGCCAGGCTCCAGCGCGGCTGGCCCGCAAAGCCTGCCAGCACGCCGGTGGCGTCGCGCTCCACATCCTCGTGCGTCACCAGCGCGTCGGGCAGCTCGCGCAGGCGGCCCAGCGCCCGCTCGTCCACGCCCCTGAAATGCGGCTCGAAACTTTCTGAAAAGCTGTACACGTTGCGCTGGCCCGCATCCTCGATGCGAAAGCTCTGGATCGACGCCACCACCACGATGGCGTTGCGCCCCCACTCGGGCGGGGCAATCTGGGCCACGTCCTCCAACACGCACACGCGCAGCCCCTCACCGTAGGCATCGGCCAGCGCAGCGCGGTAGGGGTGGCCGGGCGTCTGCAAGGCCTTCAGCGTCTGCTGGCGGATGGCATCACTGGGCACCAGCCAGACGGTCACCGGCGCATCCACCGCCGCCCACTCGCGCGCCAAGAGCGGCACGGCATGCGCGGCCAGCACCGTCTTGCCACCGCCCGTGGGGATGCGCAGGCACACGCAGGGCAGATCGTCGCCAAACGCCCCCGCATGCCAGGGGCGGCCCGCCAGTTCGCTGAACGCACTCACGGGGCCCTTGACCCGCGCCGCGCGGGCAAAGGCGGCCAGAGTGTCGAGCGCGGTCTGCTGGTAGGTCTTGAGGGAGATGGGAGTCATGGAAGATGGTTTCCCTGTGCGATGCGGTACGCCTGCTGCGGTGACTTGGGCTTGTCCGGTTGGGTCATGGCGATGCGCTTTTGCGCCAGCAGCGGGCGCAGGTAATCCTGCCGGATAGTTTCGGGCTTGCGACTCAGCAGCAGGGCCAGTTCTTCGGCCCGCCATGCACGCAGACTGCAAAGCTCCACCACCAGTTCGCGCACCGGCTCCGGTGGGTGGCGCCGACCTATGCCGCCGATACGAGCAGCCAATTGACCTGGAATTTCATCCAGTAGCGCATTCCGTTCCTGGTCCGACTTGCTGGATAGGCTCCCAGGCTTACTGGATAAGACCTCAGTCATGCTGGATAAGGGGACAGGCTTACTGGATAAGACCTCAGTCATGCTGGATAAGGGGACAGGCTTACTGGATAGCGCGTCCAGCTTGCCAGGCAAGGCGCCAGGCGCTCCGCCCAGCAGCCTGTCCGTAGGCCGGTACCACGTGGCCGAGCCGCGGCCCTGCTGGCTGAACAGGCCCGCGTCCCGCAAGCGCCGCAGGGCACTACTGGCGGTGAGGGTGTCCACCTTGTTCAGAGCGCGGTAGGTCGCGTTGTCGATGGCGTTGGCCTCGCGGGCCACGACCAGGGCGCGGGCCTCTTCGTCGCTGAGGTGCAGCGCCTTGAACTGGGCCAGCCAGCGGATGTCATCCTCCCCCAGAAAGTGGTGAAAGAAAAACAGGGTGGTGAACTGATCCTGCCCCCGATCGGACTCGAACAAGGGCGGCACCAGCCCCGCTGTGTCCATCGCCTCGCGCATGGCCCGAATGCCGCTGCCCTTGGTTTCGGCAAAGCGGGTTTCGTGCAGCACGGCGGCGATGTGGGGGTTGCGCGGCATGGAGCCTGGTTCGCCCAGGTGATCGGGCGACTTGAGCGAAAAACCCGGGTTGCGGATTTCGAGCCGGTTGGCATAGCGAATCACCTGCACTGGCGCCTGTACACGGTAGCTGCGGTGCATCAAGGCATTCACCAACGCCTCGCGTAGCGCGCGCAGCGGGATGACGGGCTTGTCACGGCGCTGCAACTGGCCCTCTTCCAGCCTGAAACCCTTGGGCAGGTCGTCCAGCACGGCCGCCTGGGTGCGGCGCAGCAGCGTGAACAGCGGCGCACGCAGCTCGACCGTGTCGAAGCGGCGATCGGGATGCGGCACCCATTCCCGCCCCGGCACCCGGATGTAATCGACCCGCGTCATCGGGAAGCAGCGCCGCAAAGCCCCGGCCTTCCCAAACAGCAACAAGCCCGCCACCGTGGGCTTCCAGTCGCCTGCCGCATCGCGCCGCACCGCGTTCAACGCCTGCAACAGCTCTGCGTCCGTCCACCTCAGTTCCTCGGCGTCGGGGTTGGCCTCGGCCCGGGCCTGGCGGTAGTCGGCAATGGCGGCGGCGTCGAAATCGTCCTGCTCGGCGCCAGAAACCAGCCCCACGTCAAAGCTCTCGCGTTGGCGCGACTGGTACAGCATCTCCAGGTCGTCCTCGGTACACCGCTGGTCGGTGCTGCCAATGCGGCGAAATGCGCCCTTGGGTAGGCCGGTTGCCTTGAAATAAATCGGTTTGTCCTGTGGCGCAGCCTCGGGCACGAACACGACGACGGGTTCACCCGCCAGCGTTTCGGTGCGGATATCCACCCGCAGCGGCATGTTGAACGTTGTGGCGCACTGGCTGGCCAGGTCTGCGCTGAGCTTGTCCGGCTGAGGTACGCCCTCCACGGCATAACCGGGGAACAGCGCCTGTTCGTCCGGCACCACCCCCAGCAACAGCCAGCCGCCGCCCAGATGGGGCTCATTGGCAAAGGCGCAGATGGTTTCCAGCAATGATTTGCCCGGCTCCTGCGCACGCTTGGCCTCAATGCGCTCGTTTTCATCGAGCAGGTTCAGGCTTTCCAGCAGTTCCTGGGCATTCATCGCCTCACCTCGCCTTCACGTCATACGGAATGTGCTTGAACGTCACCCGCGCACGCGCCAGCGTCTCGGGGCCCAGGCGGTTAGCCTCGCCATAGACCACCAGCGGCGCCTCGGGATGGGGCGTAGCGGCGTGCAGTTGCAAGAGCGCATCGAGGACGGCGCGCGTGAGCACATTGCCGCTGGCCGGGCGCTTGTCGCCCAGGATGCCGTTGAAGAGCAGGTAGTAGGCCGTGCGGCTGCGCAGCACCAGCTCGGGAGGCTCGGTTTCAGGTGGAATTGCGGCCTCGGGTGCATCAGGCAAGCGCGAGAAGCTATCAAAAACAGAGTGCGTACCGAGCCAGGGCGTGCCCGCCTGGCCGTTGGCGGAGTCGAAGGCGGTGCCCGTCTCCTGTTGCCAGACAAAAGCCGCCAGCGTGGCGAAGCGTACCTCGGGGTGGATGCAGCCTTGTGCGTCAAAAACGGGAGCACCCAGGCGGGCGAAGCGAAAGCCGCCGCCGCCCTGCCAGCCCACCGCCTGGCTGATTCCGCCCTGCTCGCCCGCTACCACCTTCTCCAGCCGGGGCAGGCAGTGCGTGGCGGCGTGCTCGCCCATCTCGATGCCGATCCAGCGGCGGCCCATCTTGTGGGCTACGGCGGCCGTGGTGCCGGAGCCGAGGAAGCTGTCGAGAACCAAGTCGCCGGGGTTGGATGCGATATGGAGGATACGTTGGAGCAGGCGTTCGGGTTTGGGGGTGCCGAAACTGGTGTCGCCACCGAAAAGGGTATTGGCTTCCTTCTTGGCTTCGTCTGTGTGACCAACCTCTTCCGATGGCCACCATGTCCAAGGAGCCAGTCCCGGAACTTCGGAGAGGTAGCGAATGATGTTGGGCTGCGCATCCCCGTTCTTGCCGAAGTAGATCCTGCCCTCGCCAAGCAGACGCTCGTAGGTTGCTCTGGCGATGCCCCAGCAACGTCCTTCTGGCGGGTAAAACGATTTGCCGCTGGGCGTGATGACCTCGTAGAACTGTTCGGGTGTGGCATGACCTGCTTGAGCCGTCATCGGCACCGGCCGCCAACGTCCTTTGGGGTCGTTGTTGGGGTTGCGATAGACCTTGGCCTGCTCCTCATTCATGGGAACCAGATTGCGCTCACGTTTGAAGCGCTCAGGACTGCGCGCATAGACATGCAGGTAGTCATGCACATCGCCAATGGCTTCGCGGTTCTCGCGTGAATAGCGCTTTTGCCAAACACAACTCGCCACAAAATTCCGCCGCCCAAACACCTCATCCATCAACACCTTGAGGTAATGCCCCTCGTTGTCGTCGATGGTCACCCAGATCGAGCCGTCCTCGCTCAGCAGCTCGCGCAGCAGTTGCAGGCGCGGCAGCATCATGCTGAGCCACTGGCTGTGCTCCAGGTGGTCGTCGTAGTGCTCGAACGCGCTTTGCGTGTTGTACGGCGGGTCGATGAAGATGCACTTCACCTTGCCTCGGTAAAACGGCAGCAGGGCCTTCAGGGCTTCGAGGTTGTCGCCCTGGATCAGTAGGTTGCCCTGCGCGCTGGCGGCATCGCCGTGGGTGGAGACGGTGTCCAGCAGCCGGTAGGGCACCTGGGCGGCGGTGGTGAAGGCGGTGGAGCGGTTGAGCCAGTCGAGGGTGGGCATATCAGGCAGTCAAAGGCCCGCAGCGGGGGGCGCAAGGCAAGCCCGCTATTGTGGTGCAGGCATTGCCCGGCCCGGGCCTTCAGTGAATGGCCGCCGCCACGATGATGCTGATGCCCAGGCACATCGCGGCCACCACCATCGCCAGGGCGCGGTTCTGCTTTTCCACGATCTCGGCCCACAGGTCGGTGGGCGTGATCTTGTCGATCAGCCAGAAGCACAGCCAGAAGATGACCACGCCGATCAGCGCGTAGAGGATGGACCCGAGGAAGGCCGCGGGCCGAAGCCATTCGATTCCCATCATGGCGTTTGCTCCTTGGAAGGGTTGAGAGAAGAAGGTGTCACAAAAGTCGTCACTTGTGGCCGCCGCCCGTGCTGTAGCCGCCGAACGAGCCGCCCGAGCTGCGGTAGTACCCGCCTGAAGAGCCCGAGCAATTGCTCATGAGCACCAGCAGGATGATCAGCACGATGAGGATCACGATCACCGTGCCGCAGCCGATGCCAGAGCCCGCGGCCACCGGCCCCGCGTCCTGGCGGCGGAACAGCGCCGCCTTGTCGCCCAGCTTGAAGGCCTGGGCCACGGCGCTGCTGTCCATGCGGCTGCCGTGCGACCAGGTGACCTCGCTGCGCGACTGCTCGCGCGACAGCAGGCCCTTGCCGTTCACGGCGGCAAAGTCGCTGTTGCTGGTCTTTTGGCCGCGCTCCACGGGCCAGTAGAACTCGCCCGCCACATAGTTGGTCTCGGCCTGGTAGGTGGAGGTCAGGCGGTACTGCGTGCCCAGGTAGGTGGCGGTGGGCGCGCCCGGCTTGTGCTGCGGCGCGCCCGTGGCGGGGCGCACCAGGCTCCAGCCATCGCTGGCGTCCACCAGGAACAGGAAGCCCCGCTGGCGGTGGTACAGCAGGTATTCCTCCCAGCCGAAGTGCTCATCATCCCCGGGCTCCACGCCCGTGCGGTGCTGAAAGCCCACCACCTGCCATGGCGCGCCCTCGAACTGGCCCACGCTGCCCAGCGGGATCAGCGGCTGCACCGGTTCGTACTGTGCGGCGTGGCGCAGCTCGCCACCCAAACCCGCGCTCAGGTCGATCAGGCTGTGGCACGACGGGCAGGTGCAGCTTTTGGTGCTGGACAGCTGCACCTGCACCGGCGCGCCGCAATGGGGGCAACTGAACTGGCGGCCCTTTTCCTCCTTGGCGGACTCGTCCTTCAGGCCCTGGAACTGCAGATCCTCCAGCCGCACCGCCCGGCCGCGCTGCACCTGGGGCGGCTGGGTGCCGTAGTCGATGGAGAGCACCTCGCCGTCGGCCGAGCGCAGCTCCACCACCTGGAACGGCGTGCCCAGCGGCGGCAGCTTCGGCACCTCGCCCTCGGCCGCGACGAGTTGTACGCGCACATTGGCCGCCACGCTGAACGGCTGGCCGGCCACGGCCGTGGTCATGCCGACGCGAAAGCGCTCGGCTTCGGGCAATTCCCGCCCCAGCGTGGCCGGGCGGGTGAAGACATAGGCGCCGTTGTCCTCGCTGAGCGTGGCGGTGCTGCCGTCCTGCAGGAAGGCAACCCACTCGGTCCAGCGGCCTTCCTCGCCCTGGTATTGCAGGCGGCCGATCAGCGTGAAAGGCAGCGTCTGGCCGTCCAGCGCGATGCGTCCGCTGGCCAGGAGCTGCAGCGGGCTGTGGTCGTCGAAGACCTCGGCCATGCGGCCCAGGCGCTGCAGCACCTCGCCGCTGCGCACCACGGTGCTGTGGCAGTAAGCGCAGATGGCATGGGTGGATTGCGCGCTCTTGAATTCGACCGGCGCCCCGCAGCCCGGGCAGGGCGCGCGGTAGGTCCGCTGGGTGCCGCTGTCGGCCATGCGTCGTGGATCTAAGGTGTTTTTGGCCTTCAGCGCTTGTGTGGCAAGCGCTGGCAGCTACTAAAAAGAGAGTGTACGCGCGTCAGATGAGCTTCTTGAGCAGCTCCGCCTTCTTCGCGTCGAACTCCTCCTGCGTGAGGATGCCCTTGGACTTGAGCTCGCCCAGCTTCTCCAGCGTGGCCATCACTTCCTCGGGCCGCACGCCCACCGGCGCGGCGGCAGGCGCGGCCTGCGGGGCCGATGGCGCAGCGCCGCCCTGCAGGCCCTGTTGCAGGTTCTGCGCCAGCACCTGGCCCAGCGCCACGCCGGCGCCCAGGCCCATGGCGTCGCCCGCCACGCTGCCGCCACCGTTTCCACCACCCGCCGCGCCTTCGGCGAACTTCGGGATGGCCTGCGCCGTCTGGTACTGCATGAACTTGCCCATGTCGTTGCCGACCATGCCCATGCCGATCTTCTGGTCGAGGATCTTCTGCAGCTCTTCGGGCAGCGAGACGTTCTGCACCGTCATCGATTCGAGCTTCAGGCCGATCTTGGCGAACGCGGGCTGCAGTTCGTGTGCCAGCGCGTCGGCAAACATCACCTGGTTGGCCGCGAGGTCGAGGAACGGCAGGCCGCTGCCCGCGATGGCGTTGCTGATGTTCTGCAGCACCAGGCCGCGCAGCTGGCCCTCCAGGTCCGCCGAGGAGTAGGACTCGCGCGTGCCCGAGATCTCGGTGTGGAACAGCTTCGGGTCCGCGATGCGGTACGCATAGTTGCCGAAGGCGCGCAGGCGCACCGCGCCAAAGTCCTTGTCGCGGATGGTGATGGGCTGGGGCGTGCCCCACTTCTGGTCCACCTGCTGGCGCGTGCTGAAGAAGTACACGTCGCTCTTGAACGGCGACTGGAACAGCTTGTCCCAGTTCTTCAGGTAGGTCAGCACCGGCAGCGTCTGCGTGGTCAGCTTGTAGGTGCCGGGGCCGAACACGTCGGCCACCTGGCCTTCGTTGACGAACACCGCCATCTGCGACTCGCGCACCACCAGCGTGCCGCCGTTCTGGATTTCCATCCCCTCCATCGGGAAGCGCCAGGCCAGCGTGCCATCGCCGTCCTCGGTCCACTGGAGGATGTCGATGAACTGCTTCTTGATGAAGTCCATGAGGGCCATGCGGTGCTCCCGTTCGGGTCGGTTGAGAGGTTGAAAAAAAGAGAGCGGCCATCATATCCGCGGCGATTCGACAGTTTCTATCTGCAACTTAGCCAGGAACAATTGGCCAAACCAAATGCGAATGACTAGCATTCTCCATATACCGCTACAGGAGAACACCATGTCCCGCATCCGCATCGCCGCCCGCCACAACCTGCCCACGCTGGCCAAGACCGGCAGCTATTACGTGATCCACATCTGCGTGGCCGCCCTGGTGGCGTATGCCGTCACGGGCAATCTGATTGCGTCGCTCACCCTCAGCCTGCTGGAGCCCACGGTGCAGGCTGTGGCCTTCTTCTTCCATGAAAAGGCCTGGGAGCGCGCCCGCCAGCGCCGCGAGGCACAGGCACACGCCCCTGCGGAGGCCGCCCATGCGCATGCCGCCTGAGACCCCGGCCCACCTGCGGTCGGAGTCGTTTACCGACTGGCTGGCGCAGCAACTCGCGCACCTCGCCCGGGCCGCATGATGGGCTAGCGGGTTGCGATTGCTCTTATTTACGTAGCTATTAGCGCTTGCCAGATAAGCGCCAGAGGCACTTTTCGTCTAAACCGACAGCGTCACGCCCGCACGTCCAGCAACGCGCCCGCCATCTCATCGGCGCGGCGCAACACCAGCAGGTTGGCCTGCAAGGCATAGGTGGCACTGATCTGCTCCACGGCCTCCGCTTCCAGCGCCACGCCGGGCGCGGCCGCAGGCGCTGCCACGCGCGCCTGCACGCCGCCCGGCGCCGGTGCGGCCTGCTGGTCCACCGTCTGGCGCCGAAAGCCCGGGGTGTTCAGGTTGGCCACGTTGTGGGCACTGCTGTCCAGGCGCAGCTGCGCGGCCTGCAGACCGGATTGGGCGATGGCGGCAAGGGTGGTCATATGCCTTGCATTATCGGCAGCGCGGCCCGGCGCTTGAGCGACCCGGGCGGGCCGTCAGACCCCATGCGCCTGCAGCAGGCAGCGCTGCAGCAGCTGCGCGGCCCGGCTGGGCGCGGGTGAGCGGCGCACCAGGCTGACGAAGCGGCAGTCGTAGCGGAACACCGCGGGCCGCACGGGCTGCATGCGGCCCTGGCGCTCGAAGCTCTCGGCATAGTGGTCGGGCAAAAAGCCCAGAAAGCGCCCCGACAGCACCAGCGTGGCGATGGACTCCTGGTCAAACCCCGTGGCCGCGCGCGTCAGGCGCGCCTCGTGGCTCAGCTCCATGTTGGGCGAGTGGTAGCCCAGCCCCGCGAACGGGTAGCGGCGCACGGCGTCCCAGTCCAGATCGTCGTGGGGTGCGCCGAACAGCGGGTGGCCCGCGCCGCAATACAGCAGCATGGTCTCGCCGAACAGGTCGGAATAGACCAGGCTCTGCGAGCTGCGGTGGGCGGGGATGATGCCCACCTGGAAGCTGCCGTCGATCACGCCGCGCTCGATGGCGTTGATCGACCCCACATGCAGCTGCAGCTGAACGTCGGGCGCTTCCGCCGTGAAGGCGGCGATGGCGTCGCCGATGCGCGCGGCCGGGTTGCTCGCCGTCTTGTCGAACACCGCCACGGCGAGTTGTCCGCCCATGCGGTCGTGGATGTCGTCGATGCTGCCCAGAAAGCCGCGCACCGAGGCCAGCAGGCGCAGCGTCTCCTCATAGACCCGCTGTCCCTCGGGCGTGAGCGCAAAGCCCGCGCGCCCGCGCCGGCACAGCGTCAGGCCCAGGCGCGTCTCCAGGTCCTTCACATGGCGGCTCACGGTGCTGGTGCCGATGTTCAGCTCCAGCTCGGCCGCGGCCATGCCGCCGCACTCGACCACGGCCTTGAACACCTGCAGCAGGCGCAGGTCCATGTCGGACAGCTGCCCCAGCACGGCGCGCGGACGGCGGGCGTTTTTTACTTGCATGGATTGCTAAGTGAATGTGGATATTTGTTGCTTCAACGGATTATTACCATGACCAACAATGCGCGCATTCCCTTCAGGAGATCGCCATGAGCTTCGCCGTCATCGACCCCAACCCCGCAGCCGCCGTACGCACCGACGCCGCCTGGCTGGAAGCCCACTGGATGCCCTTCACCGGCAACCGCAACTTCAAGGCCCAGCCGCGCATGATCGTGAGCAGCCAGGGCGCCTACTACACCGACGCCGAAGGGCGCAAGATTTTTGACGGCCTCTCGGGCCTGTGGTGCTCGGGCCTGGGCCACGGCCGCACGGAGGTGGCCCAGGCCATCGGCCGCGCCGCCGCCACGCTGGACTACGCGCCGGCCTTTCAGTTCGGCCACCCCGCGTCGTTCGCGCTGGCCAACAAGCTCAAGGAACTGACGCCCGCCGGGCTGGACTATGTGTTCTTCACCGGCTCCGGCTCCGAGTCGGCCGACACCTCACTCAAGATGGCGCGCGCCTACTGGCGCGCCAAGGGCCAGGGCACCAAGACGCGCCTGATCGGCCGCGAGAAGGGCTACCACGGCGTGAACTACGGCGGCATCTCGGTGGGTGGCATCGTTGGCAACCGCAAGCTGTTCGGCCAGGGCGTGGAGGCGGACCACATTCCCCACACCCAGCCGCCGGCCGGCACCTTCCAGAAGGGCATGGCCGAGGACGGCGGCCGCGCGTTGGCTGACAAGCTGCTCGACGTGATCGCGCTGCACGACGCATCCAACATCGCCGCCGTGATCGTGGAGCCCTTCTCGGGCTCGGCCGGCGTGGTGATTCCCCCGAAGGGCTACCTGGAGCGCATCCGCGAGATCTGCACGCAGAACAACATCCTGCTGATTTTTGACGAGGTCATCACCGGCTTTGGCCGCTGCGGTGCCTGGACCGGGGCCGAGGCCTTCGGCGTGACGCCGGACATCCTGAACTTCGCCAAGCAGGTGACCAACGGTGCGCAGCCGCTGGGCGGCGTGATCGCCGCCAAGGAGATTTACGACACCTTCATGGCGCAGGGCGGCCCCGAGTACATGCTGGAGTTCCCGCACGGCTACACCTACTCGGCCCATCCCGTGGCCTGCGCGGCGGGCAACGCGGTGCTCGACATACTGCAAAAGGAAGACATGCCCGGCCGCGTGAAGGCGCTGGCGCCCTACTTCGAGAACGCCGTGCACGGCCTGAAAGGCGCCAAGCACGTGGCGGACATCCGCAACTACGGCCTGGCCGCCGGCATCACCATCAGCGCCCTGCCCGGCGAGCCCGCCAAGCGCCCCTACGAGATCGCCATGAAGTGCTGGGACAAGGGCTTTTACGTGCGCTACGGTGGCGACACCATCCAGCTTGCGCCCCCGTTCATCAGCACCCAGGCCGAGATCGACCGCCTGGTCAGCGCCCTGGGCGATGCCCTGCACGAAACCGTTTGAACTCCTGTTTTGATAGCTGTTAGCGCTTGATGGATAAGCGCTAGAGCCCGTTTTAGCTTAGAACATCATGCACCACGACAAGAACGTCACCACCACCATCGGCCACCTGATCGACGGCAAGATCGTTGCCGACACCGAACGCACGCAGCCGGTGTTCAACCCCGCCACCGGCCAATCGACCACCCGCGTGGCGCTGGCGAGCAAGGCCACGGTGGAAGCCGCCATTGCTTCGGCCGAGGCCGCCTTCCCGGCCTGGCGCAACACGCCGCCGCTCAAGCGCGCGCGCGTGATGAGCAAGCTCAAGGTCCTGCTCGAAGAAAACGCCGACAAGATCGCTGCGCTGATCACCGCCGAACACGGCAAGGTGCTGGCCGATGCCCACGGCGAGCTGCAGCGCGGCATCGAGAACGTGGAATACGCGAGCTACGCGCCCGAGCTGCTCAAGGGCGAGCACAGCCGCAACGTGGGCCCCGGCATCGACTCGTGGAGCGAGTTCCAGGCGCTGGGCGTCACCGCCGGCATCACGCCGTTCAACTTCCCGGCCATGGTGCCGCTGTGGATGTGGCCCATGGCCGTGGCCTGCGGCAACACCTTTGTGCTCAAGCCGTCCGAGCGCGACCCCACCAGCACCCTGTTCATCGCCCAGCTGGCGCTGGAAGCGGGCCTGCCCCCCGGCGTGCTGAACGTGGTCAACGGCGACAAGCTGGCCGTGGACACGCTGCTGCAAGACCCGCGCGTGAAAGCCGTGAGCTTTGTGGGCTCCACCCCCATCGCCGAGTACATCTACGCCGAAGGCTGCAAGCACGGCAAGCGCGTGCAGGCCCTGGGCGGTGCCAAGAACCATGCGGTGCTCATGCCCGACGCCGACGTGGCCAACGCCGTGAGCGCGCTGATGGGTGCGGCCTATGGCTCCTGCGGCGAGCGCTGCATGGCCATCCCCCTGCTGGTGGCCGTGGGCGACGAAGTGGGCGACGCCGTGATTGCGGGCCTGAAGACCGAAATCGCCAAGATGAAGGTCGGCCCCGGCACCGACAACAGCAACGACATGGGCCCGCTGGTGACCAAGCCCCACTTCGAGAAGGTGAAGGCCTATGTGGACAGCGGCGTGGCCGAAGGCGCCACGCTGGTGGTGGACGGCCGTGGCGTGCAAGTGGCGGGCCACGAGGAAGGCTACTTCCTGGGCGCCTGCCTGTTCGACAACGTCAAGCCCGGCATGAAGATTTACCAGGAAGAAATCTTCGGCCCCGTGCTCGGCGTGGTGCGCGTGAAGACGCTGCAGGAAGCCATGCAGCTCATCAACGACCACGAATACGGCAACGGCACCTGCATCTTCACGCGCGACGGCGAAGCCGCCCGCTACTTCACCGACCACATCCAGGTCGGCATGGTGGGCGTGAACGTGCCGCTGCCCGTGCCGGTGGCCTACCACTCGTTCGGCGGCTGGAAGCGCAGCCTGTTCGGCGACCTGCACGCCTATGGGCCGGATGCCGTGCGCTTCTACACCAAGCGCAAGACGATCACCCAGCGCTGGCCCTCGGCGGGCGTGCGCGAGGGGGCGGTGTTCAGCTTCCCGAGCAGCCGCTGACGGCACGGCGGGGGTTGAGAAATGCGGCTGCTGGGCAGGCGTCGGCATCGCTATTACAGTTGTTCACAACAATTTGTCTGCCCATGAAGCTGGCCCCCGATCCCTCTTCCCGCAGCAGCGTGCATTGGACCGTGCGCATGAACCGGCGCGATCGCACGATCTTCTACCCGTTGCTTTTTCTGGCGCTGGGTTCGCATCTGCTCGTCACCGACGCGCCAGGATGGACGTGGGTGTTGCTGGCCTTGAACTACCTGGTCTTTCCCCAGGCCGCCTACTGGCGGGCACGACACGCGGTCGACCCGCTGCGCGCAGAAATGCAGAACCTGGACACCGACGTCGTCCTGTTTGGCCTGTGGGCTGGCATCCTGGGCTTCCCGCTGTGGATCACCTTCATGCTGGTCGCATCGGGCTGCATCAACGTCGTGGTCTTCCACGGCGCCCGAGGGGGTATTCGCCTCGTTGTGGGAATTGCCACCGGCGTTGCACTGGCGACGATAGTGGCCCCGCTGACGTAGAAGCCCGACACGGACCTGCGCACCTCCCTGCTCTGCATAACGGCCATGGGGCTGTATCTGTTCGCATTCGCCAGCGATGGCTATCACTGCGCCATAGCCCAGCAGGGTGCATGCGCAGTTGCGCAAACAGTGCGAGGAAATCCAGTCGCTGCAGGTCCAGTTGAGCGAACAAGCCCTGCGCGACCCACTGACCGGGCTGTCCAACCGCCGCCATCTGGACACCGTGTTGGCGGCCACGCTGGAACGCTGCCGCAGCGAAGGACAGCCGCTGTCGCTGTTGCTGCTCGACATCGACCATTTCAAGAGCATCAACGATGCACATGGCCATAGCACCGGCGACCTGGTGCAGCAGGCAATGGCGCAGTTGCTGCTGCAGCATGTGCGCCCCGAGGACACAGCCTGCCGCCTGGGAGGCGAGGAGTTCGTGGTGGTGCTCGACAACACCCCACTGGCCGTGGCGATCGAGCGCGCATAGGAACTGCGGCGGGCTTTCGAAGCGCTTCGTATCCGTGCTCCAAGCGCGGAATTGACTGCCACCCTGTCCTGCTGCGTGGCGGCCTTCCCGGACCAAGGCGATACGCCCCAGGCGCTCATCGCTTGCGCCGACCAGGCGATGTACGCTGCCAAACAGGCCGGCCGCAATCGCGTGACCAGTAGTGCCAGGCCTCCCACCGAGCAAACGGCGGACAGCACGTTGATGGCCTGAGCCGTCGGGCATACGAGGTCCGATCGCAACCTGCGGTAAAACTGTTTCACCCACATACGCATGTCTGCGTACCAGGGTTTCCACGCAAGCCTCCCCTACAATCGCGGTCCCTCAGAGCCTGTTTGCGCTCCTTTCCTGCTTCGCAGCCCTTGAAGGCCGGCAGGCGATCGCGGCAGGCTCGCGATCAGCTGACAACCCGCCCCGGCGGTTCGGGCGCGGCGTCAGCCCCCTGACTTTTGAGCTGGAGACGCCTCAATGCCCGATACCCCCGCGGCCCCCCCCACGTCCGACAAGCGCGCCCTGCTGCGTCGTGCCGCACTCGAATATCACGAGTTTCCCCAGCCCGGCAAGATCACGATTGCTGCGACCAAGCAGATGGTCAATCAGCATGACCTGGCACTGGCCTATTCCCCCGGCGTGGCCGCGCCCTGCGAAGAGATCGTCAAGGACCCCGCCGCTGCCTTCCGCTACACCGCCCGCGGCAACCTGGTCGGCGTGGTGACCAACGGCACGGCCGTGCTGGGCCTGGGCGATATCGGCCCGCTGGCCGGCAAGCCGGTGATGGAAGGCAAGGGCGTCCTGTTCAAGAAGTTCTCGGGCATCGATGTGTTCGACATCGAGATCAACGAGAAGGACCCGGACAAGCTCATCGAGATCATTGCCTCGCTGGAGCCCACGTTCGGCGGCATCAACCTGGAAGACATCAAGGCCCCAGACTGCTTCTACATCGAGCGCAAGCTGCGCGAGCGCATGAGCATTCCGGTGTTCCATGACGATCAGCACGGCACGGCCATCGTCGTGGGCGCCGCCATCCTCAACGGCCTGAAGGTGGCCGGCAAGGACCCCAAGAAGATCAAGCTCGTGACCTCGGGCGCCGGCGCGGCCGCGTTGGCCTGCCTGGGCCTGCTGGTCAAGCTGGGCATTCCACGGGAAAACATCTGGGTGACCGACCTGGCCGGCGTGGTCTACGAAGGACGCACCGAGCTCATGGACGAGGACAAGGTGCAATACACCCAGAAGACGTCCGCCCGCACGCTGGCGGAGGTGATCGAGGGTGCCGACGTGTTCCTCGGCCTGTCGGCCGGCGGCGTGCTCAAGCAAGACATGGTCCGCAAGATGAACGCGCGCCCGCTGATCTTCGCGCTGGCCAACCCCAACCCCGAGATCTCGCCCGAAGACGTGAAGGCGGTCCGCGACGACGCCATCATCGCCACCGGCCGCACCGACTATCCGAACCAGGTCAACAACGTCCTGTGCTTCCCGTACATCTTCCGCGGCGCGCTGGACTGCGGCGCCACGACGATCACCACCGAGATGGAGATCGCCGCCGTTCATGCCATCGCCGAGCTGGCCCAGGCCGAGCAAAGCGAAGTGGTGGCTGCCGCCTATGTCGGCGAGCCGCTGGCCTTCGGCCCGGACTACCTGATTCCCAAGCCGTTCGACCCGCGCCTGATGATGAAGATCGCGCCGGCGGTGGCGCAGGCCGCGGCCGACAGCGGCGTGGCGCAGCGCCCCGTGGCCGACATGGACGCCTACCGCGACCATCTGCAGACCTTCGTCTACGCCTCCGGCACCACGATGAAGCCGATCTTCACGGCGGCCAAGGTGGCTCCCAAGAAGCGCGTAGCCTTCTCCGAGGGCGAGGAAGAGCGCGTGCTGCGCGCCGCGCAGATCGTGGTGGACGAGAAGATCGCGCGCCCCACGCTCATCGGCCGCCCGGCCATCATCGCCCAGCGCATCGAAAAATTCGGCTTGCGCCTGAAAGAGGGCCAGGACTACGACGTGGTCAACGTGGAGCAGGACCACCGCTACCGCGACTTCTGGCAAACCTACCACCGCATGACCGAGCGCAAGGGCGTGACGGTGCCCATCGCCAAGATCGAGATGCGCCGGCGCCTGACGCTGATCGGCTCGATGCTGTTGCACAAGGGCGAGGTGGACGGCCTGATCTGCGGCACCTGGGGCCACACATCGCACCATCTGCAGTACATCGACCAGGTGATCGGCAAGCGCGCCGGCGTGAACACCTACGCCTGCATGAACGGCCTGCTGCTGCCCGATCGCCAGGTCTTCGTGGTGGACACCCATGTGAACTACGACCCCACGGCCGAGCAGCTCGCCGAGATCACCATCATGGCGGCCGAGGAGATGATGCGCTTCGGCATCAAGCCCAAGGCAGCGTTGCTGTCGCACTCCAACTTCGGGTCCAGCAACCAACCCAGCGCGGTGAAGATGCGCCAGACGCTGGACCTGCTGCGCGTACAGGCGCCCTGGCTGGAGGTGGACGGCGAAATGCACGGCGACGTGGCGCTGGACGGCAAGGCCCGCTCGGCCCTCATGCCCCATGGCACGCTGGCGGGCGACGCCAACCTGCTGGTCATGCCCAACATCGACGCGGCCAACATCTCCTACAACCTGCTCAAGACCGCCGCTGGCGGCAATATCGCCATTGGCCCGGTGCTGCTGGGCGCGGCTGAGCCGGTGCACATTCTCACCGCCAGCGCCACGGTGCGCCGCATCGTCAATATGACCGCCCTCACCGTGGCGGATGCCAACGCGGCCCGATAACGGCCATGACAAGCGCCGCTCTACGAGTGGGCGCTGACAATTGCCCTTCGTTCCTGCCCATTTTTTGGGCAGGCGCTTGCCTTATGTGCGCCTTTTTGTCACACTAGCGGGTCGAAATTTCGGGTTAACCCGTAGTTTCTGAAAGGTGTAGTGGATGTTGCAGGCTGTCGCCATCCGGGCGTATAAGGCAATGGGGGCGTGCGTTCTGGGTGCTGCGGTCACGCTTGCGCCCGTGGTGGTGTCCGCGCGGCAGCTCCCTGACACTGCCGCCAATCCTCCCATCTCGCTGGCTGAGCTCCCCCCGCAGGGGCGGGCCACCTATGCGCTGATCCATGAGGGTGGGCCGTTCCCGTACGACAAGGATGGTTCGGTATTCGGCAACCGTGAGCGTCTGCTCCCCCTGAAGAAACGCGGCTATTACCGCGAATACACGGTGCGCACGCCCGGCGTGCGCCACCGGGGAGCGCGGCGCATCGTGTGCGGGGGCGCTCCCCGCACACCGGACGCCTGCTATTTCACCAGCGACCATTACGCGAGCTTTCGAGAAATCAGGGAATGAACGCCAGGAATGCCCCTTGCGGCAAATCCCCTGGCAAGGCCCCTGATGCATCGCACCAACGGTTTTTCTTCCGCTAGCCGCCTTCGCCAGGCTGTCGGATACTTCTTATTCGTGGACCTCTAAAAGAAAGAGCAACGGAGATGGAAACGCCACTTCGTAAAGACCAGGAAACGCTTCTGCGCGGTGTGCGCCCCAATATCGTGCAGTCGATCCGTGCCTTCCGGGTGCACGACCTGCAGGACACGGCGCGCGCCATGGGCCACCACTTCCTGTATGCCAACCTGGCACATGCGCAGTCCAAGCAGGACATCCTGGACCTGATCGCCACGCAGTTCACCTTCCCGGCGCACTTCGGCAAGAACTTCGACGCGCTGTACGACTGCATGACCGATCCGCTGCACAAGTCGGGCCCGCAGCCGGGCTTCATCGTGGTGCTGGAGCAGATCCCGATCACGGCCAAGTTCGACAAGGAAGCCCGCGAGCAGCTGCTGGACATCTTCCGCGATGCCGCCGACTACTGGGGCGACCGCAAGATCCCGTTCCGCTGCTTCTATTCTTTTCTGTAGCCCGTTCTGCAACCGCCGGCCAGGCGGAACGGGCGCAGGAGGAGCACGGCAGTGCCGCCTCCCAGGCCATAGAGATCGCGATCGATCCCGTGGGCGAGAAGATGCCCACCGACAAGCTGGTGGACGTCTCCCCCATGGCGCTGCGCATGAGCAGCCCCTTCAACGCTGGCTACTGGCTCACGGCCGCGTGATGAAGCATGACCGGCCGCAGCCCTGCTCCGGCCGGTCACGGTTTTGCGCTTTGAATCAAATCGGGCGCTAGCGCCCTACCAATAAGCGCGAGCAGCTCCTATTTCAGGAGCATTCCTGCGCCAATGCGACATACTCGCTCACCGGCACCTCCTCGGCCCGGCGCTGGGTGTCGAACGTGCCGGCAAACTGCCGCGCTTCGAGCCAGCGGCCCAGCGTGTGGCGCAACAGCTTGCGCCGCTGGCTAAAGGCCACCTGCACCAACTCCTCCAGCACGGGCATCGATAGCGCCTCGGGCGCTTCGTGCGGCACCATGCGCACCACCGCACTGTCCACGCGCGGCGGCGGATCGAAGCTCTCGGGCGGCACGAACAGCACGTTCTCCATGGCGTAGCGCCATTGCAGCATCACCGACAGCCGGCCATAGGCGCTGGTCGCCGGCGCGGCCACCATGCGGTCGATGACTTCCTTTTGCAGCATGAAATGCTGGTCCGCAATGACCCGCACGTGCGCCAGCAGATGGAACAGGATGGGCGTGGAGATGTTGTAGGGCAGGTTGCCGACCACTCTTATCTTGGGAGCATTCAGCGCTTGCGCTACCTGCGCAAAGTCCACTTTCAGCACATCGGACTCGATGACATCGAGCTGCCCGTGCTGACGCAGCCGCGCGGCCAGGTCGCGGTCCAGTTCGACCACCGTGAGCCGGCCCAGGCGTTCGACCAGCGGCTGGGTCAGCGCCGCCAGCCCCGGGCCGATCTCCACCATGGGCTGCCCGGGCTCGGGCGCGATGGCGCGCACGATCGCATCGATGATGCCCGAGTCGCTCAGGAAGTGCTGGCCGAAGCGCTTGCGCGGGATGTGCTTCATTGCGGAGCGTCGCGGTATTCCACGTAGGCCCGGCCCCGGGCTTCCTGGATCCAGGTGGCGAAGGCCTCGTCGAGCTTCTTTTCGCGCACGGTGTCGCGCACCATGTCACGCTGCTCGCGCTGGGTGAGCTTGGCCTCGCGGCGCTCCAGCAGCTGGATCAGGTGCACGCCAAAACGCGACACCACGGGGCGGCTGATCTCGCCAGGGCGCAGGGCATTGAGCGCCTCTTCAAACTCGGGCACGTAGCGCCCGGGCGATGCCCAGCCCAGGTCGCCGCCGTCCTTGGCGCTGCCGTCCTGCGAATACTCGCGTGCCAGCGCCGCGAAGTCGGCGCCGCCGCGCGCGACGCGATCGCGCAGATCCTCCAGCCGCTCAGCGGCCTGGCGTTCCGACAGGTTGGCATTGGTGCGCAGCAGAATGTGGCGCGCGTGGCTCTGCACGGCCGTGGTGGGCACGCCGCTCTGGGTCTTGTCCACCACCTTCAGGATGTGAAAGCCCGCAGGCGAGCGCACAGGGCCGACCACGCTGCCCACGCTGGCTTGCTGCGTGGCGTTCACGAACAACTCGGGATAGCGGTCGGCCGGGCGCAGGCCCAGCAGTCCGCCGTTGGCGCCTTCGGGCGCATCGGAATACTCGCGCGCCACGGCGCCAAAGTCGCCGCCCGCCTGCACCTTGGCCAGCGCCTCCTGCGCGCGCGCCGAGCGCTGGGCCACCTCGTCCGGGCCGGCGTTCTCAGGCACTTTCACCAGGATGTGGCCCAGGTTGAGTTCCAACTTGCCCGGGCCGGCGGCCTGCCGCTGCTCGCGCAGGTACTGGTCCACCTCCAGGTCGCTCACACGCACGCGCGACTCCACGTCGCGCTCGCGCAGGCGCAGCGCCAGCAGCTGGTTGCGCAGCTCTTCGCGAAAGCGCTCCTTGCTGATGCCATCGGCGGCCAGGCGCCGGTGCATTTCGTCCACGCTGATGCTGTTCTGCCGCGCCACCGACTGCTCGGCCTGGTTGACGGCATAGTCGTCCACCTTGATGCCGGTCTCCTTGGCCTGCTGCACCTGGATCTTCTCCAGGATCAGGCGCTCCAGCACCTCCTTGGCCAGGAGCTCCTGCGGCGGAACCTTGCCGCCCTGGCTGGCGATCTGCTGCACCACGCGCTCGGTGCGCTGGCGCACCTCGTTGTTGGTGATGGGCTCGGAATTGACCACGGCGACGATGTAGTCCGCCTGCCGCGGCGCGTTGGAGGCCGTCGCCCCGGCCGGCGGCAGCAGCGTCGCTGCGGAGGGCAGCCGCGGCTGGCCGGAGGCCGATGGGCGCAGCCCCTGCGCATGGGCGCTCATGGGCACCAGCGGTGCGACGGCGGTCAGGCAGACCAGGCCCAGGGTCAAGGCACGGTGTTTCATGGCGTGGTGCAAATTCATGGTGCAAGGCGGCGCGTCGCCCCAGCGGGGCGGCGCGCAAGGCGATCAATCGTACTGGGTGAAGCGGCTGGGGGTGGACACGCTTTCGCGCAGGAACTGGTAGCGCGGCACATTCTGCTTGAGGCTGGACAGCGGGTTGGAGCCCAGCGACAGGCGCGAGAAGCCGATGAATTCGATCTGGAACATGAGCCGGGTGTTGGACGACGTAACGCTGCGCTGCAGGCGCTCCAGCACCACGCGGCCGATCCAGCAGCAGCTCTCGTACTCCAGGCCCACCACGGTGTCCACCAGTTTGCGGTCCTGCAGGCTGTAGTTCAGCCGCCCCACGCTGTACCAGCGCCCCCCGGCAGAGGAGGGCTTGTCGCCGCGGTCGCCCCACAGGTCGTTGAGCGGCCACTGCCAGCCCACATCGATCTGCTCGCTGGGCTCGGTGATCAGGCCGGTGACCTTCTGCATGCGGTAGGCCGCGCTCACCGTGCGGTAGTTGCCGGGCGAATAGCGCGCCCCCACCGTGGTGCGCAGGGACCGGCCGGTCTTGGGGTTGTATTGCACCGTGGAGTCGAAGCCCCACTGCGGCGTCCAGTTGATGCCCGCGCCCAGCAGCACGTCCGACAGCCGCTCGTTCACCGGCGAGCCGCCGGGCATGGTGACTTCCTGGTCGGAGAAGCGCACGCGCTGTGCCACGCCGAAGCGCGCGGCCTCGGCGCCGGTGTCGGGGTCGAGCAGGCGCGTGGTCACGCCCAGCGTGAGCAGGTTGTTGTCGGCCAGCCGGTCCTGTCCGCCAAAGGCGTTCTCGGTGTAGATCGACGCGAAGTTGAAGTCGTTCACCGCGGTGTCGTAGATCGGCAGCAGGCGCTGGTCGCGGTACGGGGTGTAGGTATAGAAGGCGCGCGGCTCCAGGGTCTGCAGGAAGTCGCGGCCGAAATAGCGGGCGTCGCGCTCGAACACCAGGCCGCTGTCCAGGCTGAACGTGGGCAGCGTGCGGCTGGCGGTGCGCTGGCCGTTGGCCAGCGGCGCATCGAACTCGTAGTGCGTGCTGTGCAGCTGCACGCGCGGTGTGATGAAACCCGCCGGCGCCAGGAACGGCCGGCTGACCTGCGCCATGGTGTAGCTGCGCTTGGCGTTGGGCTGGCCGGTGTAGGCGCGGTCGGCGTGAAAGCTGGTGTAGTCGGCCTCGACACTCGCATCCAGCCCGCCGGCCAGCTGCAGCGGCCGGTACTCCCAGCGCAGCTGCGGCATGCGGTCGTAGGGCGGGATGATGGGCGCGTTCACGTCCTGCAGCGTTTGCCACTTGAGGGTGCGCAGCAGCAGCGAATGCTCGCCGCGCGCCCAGTTCAGCGTCGCGTCGCCCGGCAGCAGGCGCTGGGTGAGCTGGTCGTTCACGCCGCTGCGGCCACTGTTGCGCTGGGAAAAATCGCGCCAGTAGTTGTCGTCGCTCACGCGCTTGATGTCGATGCCCAGTCCCACGCCGCCTGCGGGCGTATCAAAGGTAGCGCGGTGCTTGATGCCGTAGGCCCAGCGGTCGCGGTCGCGCAGCCGGTCGTTGGGCATGTAGTCGGCCGTCAGCTCGCCGCTGTAGCGCGGCTCCAGGTAGCGGAACTCCGTGCCCAGGGCCACGCCGCGCCGCGTCATGACCGTAGGCGTGATGGTGGCGTCGCGGTTGGGCGCGATGTTCCAGTAGTACGGCTGCGCGTACTCGAAGCCGCTGACGCTGTCCAGCCCGAGCGTGGGCGGCAGCAGGCCGGACTTGCGCCGGTCCGACAGCGGGAAGGTGATGTGCGGAATCGGCAGCACCGGCACGCCCTTGAACTCCAGCACGCCATTCTCGGCCGTGCCCACGTCCTCCACGCGGTCCAGGTGGATGCGCTCGGCGCGCAGGATCCAGTCGGGCTGCCAACTGGCCTCGTCGGTGCGCTCGCAGGTGGTGTAGGTGGCGTTGTGCACCACGGAACGGTCGCGGTCGAGGAAGTCCACGCGCGAGGCCTCGCCATGCGCCGCGGTCTCCAGGAAGCGGTAGCGCGCGTCGCTGAAGAAGCCGGTGAAGGCCTCCACGCGCAGGTCCAGCTGCGAGCCTTCATACCGGTTGCCCGCGCGGTTGATGAGCACGTTGCCGCTGGCGCGCGCGCGGTCATCGGCCACGTCGTATTGCATGCGGTCGGCATGCACCACCGTGTCGCCGCGGCGCAGCTCGGCGTTGCCCTCAATCGTGGCCTGGATGTCCGGTTGGCCCGTCACGCGGTCTCCGCGCACGAACACCGGCAGTTGCTGGCGGATGCCGTAGGGCAGCACCTCCTGCAGGCGCGGGCTGGAGCGCAGCGCCGGTGCAGGCTCGGTCGGGACAGCGTCCGCCGCGGGCTGTGCCTGGGCCAGCACGGCCAGTGGCACGCCGCACAGCATCAGGGCCGCCAGCCGCGCCAGCATGCGGCGCGGAGGCAGGGGCGCGGCGAATGGGCGGTGCGTCGGGACGTGCAGGGCGTGGGGCAAGGGGAGACGATCCATGGATTGCGACGGACGGCGGGCCGCTGGGCACGGGCACCGCGGGCCACCCCGCCGGGGAAGGCCGGGTTTGTAGAATCCGATTATCCATGAGCCACCCCTCTTCCCCCACTCCTGCGGGCACATCCGAGCCGGCCACGGGCGCCGTGCACACGGGCGCCGTGCATGCGGGCGCCGTGCATGCGAGCGCCGTGCATTGGACCGACCCGGCCCGCCAGGCAGCCTTCAACGCCTGGCTGGCCCCGCTGGCCGCCTCGCTCCAGTTGCGGCCCGAGTCCCTGCGCCCGGCGTCCGCGGACGCGAGCTTTCGCCGCTACCTGCGCCTGGACGCTGTTGATGGCACCAGCCGCAT
Organism: Diaphorobacter sp. ED-3; assembly: GCF_027625375.1. Taxonomy (NCBI): domain Bacteria; kingdom Pseudomonadati; phylum Pseudomonadota; class Betaproteobacteria; order Burkholderiales; family Comamonadaceae; genus Diaphorobacter; species Diaphorobacter sp. ED-3. The sequence goes on from NZ_CP115182.1 coordinate 4,081,206, forward strand.
CGTCATGGACGCGCCGCCCGACAAGGAAGATTGCCGCCCGTTCGTGCAGGTGCAGGCGCTGCTGCAGGCCGCCGGCCTGCGCGTGCCTCAGATCCTGGCCTGGGACGAGGCGCACGGCTTCATGCTGCTGTCCGACCTGGGCGCGCAGACCGCCATCGAGCGCCTGGACCCTGCCAACCCGGCCGCCGCGCACGCCTGGTACCTGCAGGCCGTGGACCTGCTCATCGACTGGCAGCGCGCCTCGCGCCCCGGTGTGCTGCCGGCCTACGACGAGCCGCTGCTGCGCCGCGAGCTGCAGCTCTTTCCCGACTGGTACATCGCCCGCCACCGCCAGGCCACGCTGACCGATGCGCAGCAGACCACGCTGGCCCGCGCCTTCGACGCCATCGTGGCGCAGAACCTGGCGGCCCCCAGCGTGTACGTGCACCGCGACTTCATGATGCGCAACCTGATGGTGGGTGCGGACGAGCGCCTGGGCGTGCTGGACTTCCAGGACGCGGTCTACGGCCCCGTGACCTATGACATCGCCAGCCTGATGCGCGACGCCTTCATCAGCTGGGAAGAAGACTTCGTCATCGACATTACCGTGCGTTACTGGGAGAAGGCCCGCCGTGCGGGCATTCTCGGCGCCGCGAGCGGCAGCGGCTGGGGTGCGGACTTCGGCGACTTCTACCGCGCGGTGGACTTCATGGCGCTGCAGCGCCACCTGAAGGTGGCCGGCATCTTCGCGCGCCTGACGCTGCGCGACGGCAAGCCCAAGTACCTGGCCGACGCGCCGCGCTTTATCGCCTACATCCGCCAGACGGCCGGCCGCTACCGCGAGCTGTCGCCGCTGCTGCGGCTGGTGGACGAACTGGAAGGCACGCAGGCCGCCATGGGCTACGCCTTCGGGCGCGTCTAGGTTTACAAGCCAAATCGGCCTCCAGCGCTTGTCCATCAAGCGCTGGCAGCTACTATTTTTGAAAGATATGCCCCGTTTTCACTGCCCCCTGCCCCTGGCCGCTGATGCGCAGCTCACGCTGCCGCCGACGGCCGCGCGCCATGTGCAGGTGCTGCGCCTGCAGCCGGGCGACGCGGTCACGCTGTTCAACGGCGAGGGCGGCGAGTGGAGCGCCACCGTCACCCACATGGGCCGCAGCGATGTGCAGGTGCAGGTCGGCAGCCACAGCGCCGTGGAGCGCGAGGCCGCACGCGCCGTGCACCTGGTGGTGGGCATGCCCGCCAACGAGCGCATGGACTGGCTGGTGGAAAAGGCCACCGAGCTGGGTGCCGCGAGCATCCAGCCGATTGCCGCGGCACGCAGCGTGCTCAAGCTGTCCGGCGAGCGCGCCGCCAAGCGCCAGCAACACTGGCAGGCCATCGCCGTGGCGGCCTGCGAGCAATGCGGGCGCAACCGCGTGCCCTCCGTGCACGCGCCGCTGTCCCTGGCCGACTGGCTGCGCCAGCCCCCTGCCGACGCACTCGCACCGGACGCCGCACGCCTGCTGCTGTCGCTGCGCAGCGGCAGCCGCCCGCTGCGGGAAGCCGCGGCCGAGGCGGGCGCCGTCTGGGTGCTGCACGGCCCCGAGGGCGGCCTGACCGCGCAGGAGGAAGACGCCGCGCTGGCCCAGGGCTTTGCGCCGGCCAGCCTGGGCGCGCGCGTGCTGCGGGCGGAAACTGCCTCGGTGGCGGCGCTGGCGCTGCTGGGGCTGGCCTGATGCGCGCACTGGCCCCGGACGACCTGGCGCCACAGGTCGGCGATGACACGCTGGACAACGGCGTGGGCGCAGGCATGGGCGTAGGCATGGGCGCCATCGCGGACTTCTTTCGCGACGCCTACAGTTTTGACGATACCGCGCAGGACTCCCCGCTGCTGTGGCACCTGTCGCGCCAGCAGCCGCTCACGCAGGCGCTGAGCGGCCTGTTCCACGGCCCGGCGGCACTGGTGCAGCTGCGCGTGTGGGTGTTCCTGCAGCTGGCGGCGCAGGGCGACGCGCAACTGCCGCGCGAACGCATCGACGAACTCTTTCACGCGCTGCGCCCCGAAGCGCTGGAGACGGTGCTCAAGCGCCTGCGCGACGTGGGCCTGCTCGCCTGGGACGAGACCCAGCGCAGCTACCACCTGCCCGCGCTGGCCCAGCGCGTGGCCGGCCTGCTGGCGCCGCTGACCAGCCCCGCGCCCGAGGACGACCACGCCGACGGCGGCGAACTCGCCGCCCTGCTGGGCCAGGTGGTGGGCGCCAACCAGCTGGGCAGCGTGGATGCCGGCCAGGTGCAGCTGCTGCAGGCGCAGCTGGCACGCTTGCACGGCGAGTTTGCCGACGCCATCGCCAGCGGCTCCGAGTTCCGCCTGCGCGAGGCGCGCAAGCGCTACGACCGCGCAGCCCAGCTCATCGACCGCGCCTCCGACGCCATCACCGCCATCATCGGCAACAGCCACGGCCACCTGCTGCTGGAGCGCGCGGCGCGCGGCCTGGGCCAGGCGCAGTCGCGCCTGCTGGCCATGGCCAGCCAGTTCAACCGTGCGCTGCAGCAGATGGACCGCCAGCGCGTGACGCTGGGCACCACCGGCATCACCAGCACCGACGTGAAGCGCTGGCTGCAGGCCGCGCCGCAGCTGCACCGCCTGCTGGACGGCGCCGTGGCCCAGCCCACGCAACTGGCCACGCTGGCCCCGCACGAGCTGCTGGACGTGGTGGAGGCCGAGTTCGAACGCGACCGCCCCCAGCCCGCGCTGGCCGAGGCCCTGCCCGGCGCGCAGAGCGCGCCCGCCGGCACGCTGACCGCCGTGGCCCTGCCGCGCGAGCTGGGCGACCTGAATGCGCTGCTCGCCGAATGGGCCCGCGTCGGCGGCCATGCCGATACCGCCCGCACCGCGGCCGAGGCCCTGCTGGGCCCGCGCCCCGGCGCCACGCGCTACGCGCAGCTGGCCTACAAGGCCCAGCTCATGCCCCTGCTGGGCGATCCGCAGGCCGCCGTGCTGCCGGGCCTGACGGGCGAGCTGGCGCGCCAGCCGTGGCGCATCGAATGGCAGCCGCAGGCCGAGCCGCTGGACCACCACCAGGTGGAGCTGCTCAGCCGTGGCCGGCTGGTGCCGGCCGAACCCGACCGCCCCCAGGGCACCGAGGAAGTGAAGAATGGATGACGCCGCCCTGCTGATCGCCGAGCTGCTCACGCGCCGCTGGCTGCCCCGCAGCCACCCGCGTGTGAAGCGCGCGCTGGTCGATGCCGAACTCTTTGCCCAGGTGGAGCAGCGCCTGGCCCAATCCGGCCTGCGCTGGATGGACAGCATCTACGCCGACCACGTGAGCGTGGCCCTCTTGAGCGCCGCGCAGAACGGGGTGATGGGCGAGTCCGGCCTGAACGCCAACAACAACCTGGAGCTGCCGCGCGACGCGCAGGCGCTGCTCATCGTGCTGTGGGCGCTCATCGTTTTACCGAAGCGCGAGCGCCAGACCAGCCGCGTGCAGGAGGCCGACGCGGGCCAGAACGACTTCTTCCCCGGTGCCAAGCCCCTGCCCCAGGCCAGCGTGGCCAGCCCCGTGCTGTCGTACAAGGCGCTGCTGGAGGACTACGGCCCGCAGCTGGGCAAGAAGCTGCGCCTGGACGCCAACCTCAAGCTGCTGGAGCGCCATGGCTTCATCCTGCGCCGCCAGGACGAGATCGCCGAGGGGCCGCTGCTGGACGTGCTGCTGGACTACGACGTGCTCGCCCCGCGCATCCTGGACGGTGCGCTGGCCGACGTACTGCTGCGCGAGCGCGCGGCTGCGCCGGAATCCGAGCCAAATCAGCCTCTAACGCCCGAACAGCAATCGCCAGCAGCTATGAATAACGAAGCATCCACGGTGCAGGAGAACTGACCGCCATGTTCCACCTGCAAACCCTGGAACTCGTTCACTGGGACTACTGCCAGCGCGTGTCGCTGCCGCTGGACGGCTCCATCATCACGATTGCCGGCCCCAACGGCTCGGGCAAGACCACGCTGCTGGACGCCATGCGCACCCTGCTGGGCCTGCGCTGCTCGGCCCCGCGCGACTACCGCACCTATGCGCGCCACGCCGGCGCGCAGACCGCCTGGCTGCGCGCCGTGGTGGACAACCGGCCGCAGGGCCGGCAAAGCTCCAGCCGCCCGTTTGCGCGCCGCCTGCTCTACAGCGACCAGGTCACGCTGGCCTGCCGCATCGACAAGAACGGGGGCGACTGGCAGCGCCGCTACTGCCTGGTGGAGGGCGATGTCTCCATCGAGCAGCTGCTGGACATGCCCGAGAAGGACCTGGGCTTCATGGGCGTGGAGGCCTGGGGCCGCGTGCTGGCCGCCGCCGGCCTGTCGCCGGCGATTGCGCGCGTGCTCTCGCTGGAGCAGGGCCAGACCGACCGGCTGTGCGAATTCAGCCCGCGCGAGCTGCTGCGCCTGGTGTTCGACGTGTTCGGCGACCAGCAGGTGCTGGACGCCTACGACCAGGCGCGCGAGCACCAGCAGCAGCTGGCGCGCGAGATGGCGCAGGCCGAGCGCGAGCTGGACCACAGCCGCGCGCAGCTCTCCGAACTGCACAACCGCGTGACCAACTACAAGACCTGGCAGATGCGCCTGGCCGAGCGCGAGCGCCTGGCCACCGAGGTGCTGCCCGTGCTCGGCTGGTGGGGCGAGCGCGAGCAGCTCACCAAACAATCGCGCGAGCTGCGCCGCCAGAAGGCCCAGCACCGCGCGGCCCTGGCGGAGCAGGCGGTGCAGAACAAGCGCCTGCTGCACCTGCTGGAGGAAGGCACGCGCGCGCAGCAGCAAGCCGAGCAGCTGCGCGCAGAGCGCGACCAGGCGCGCACGCAGCTGGACGAGGCCACACGCCACGAGGCCCCGCTGGAAAAGCTGGCCCAGCGTGAGCAGGAGCTGCTGGCGCTGGTGGACAAGGGCAGCAATGCCGACGAACTGCAGGCCCACCTGGCCCAGTTGCAGGACAAGGAATCGGCGCTGCAGGACGAGCGCAGCCAACTCACCCAGCGGCGCAAGCTGGCCGCCGCGCAGCTCGCCGCGCTCGAAGGCCAGAGCCTGCCGCCGCTGCCGCCCGAGGTGCTGCGCTTTCGCAAACAGCTGGCCAATGCCGGCATCGGCCACCGCTTCGTCGCCGAAACCGTGGAAGTGCAGGACGAGCGCTGGCGCGCCGCCATCGAGGGCGTGCTGCGCGGCCACCGCTGGGTGGTGCTGCTGGACCAGGCCAACGACCTGGCCGAGGCCTGGGAGCTGGGCGAGCGCGAGCGCTACCGCCACTACATCGTCGAGCCGGGCAGCGTGGCGCTGAAGGGCGAGAGCGGCACGCTGCTGGAGCATGTGCGCTTCACCGCGCCCGTGCCGCGCTGGCTGGTGCAGCAACTGCAGAACCTGCGCTGCGTGGCCGACCCGCGCGAGGGCAAGAAGCTGGGCGGCACCTGGATCACACCCCAGGCCTACATGCACGACGGGCGCGGCGCGCGCTCCATGTGGGTGGAGGCGCATGAGCACCAGTTCGGCGCCAGCGCCGTGCAGGCACGCCGCAGCGCGGCCGAGCGCGACCTGGCCCGCATCGATGCCCAGCTGGCACCCGTGCTGGACCAGCTCATGGCCCTCAAGCGCCAGATCACCGACACCCGCCGCGCCCTGGAAGGCCACAGCGCCGCCGAGGAGCTGGCGCGCCGCAGCGACGAGTTTGCCCAGGCGCGCGAACAGTTGCCCGCCGCCAAGCAGGCGCGCGTGGCCGCGGCCCAGCTGTGGCAGCGCCTGGAGCAGGAATCCACCCGCGCCCATGACCGCCACCGCGCCTTCAACGACGAGCACAAGCGCCTGGAGGCGCAGCTGCAGCGCGCGCGCGGCGACAGCGAGCGCGCCGCGCAGGAGTGGAGCGCGCGCCGCCGCCAGCAACAGGGGGCCGTGGCCCGCAGCCAGGCCCAGCGCGCGCAGTTCCCGGCGCGCTGGATCACGCCCGCCGCCATGGGCGCGCTGGTCGACGAATACGTGAACGACACCCAGGCCAAGCTGCGCCTGCATGCCGTGGAGCAGGAGCTGGAGCAAGGCACCTGGGAGCAGGACGCCACCGTGGAAGAACGCCACCGCCGCATGGACGTGACGGTGCGCGAGCAGGCGGCCAGCCTGTCGGACCACCAGGTCAAGAACGCCCAGGCCGCCACGGCGGTGCTGAACGCGCGCGAGAGCTACATCGAGGTGCTGCGCAGCACGGTGCGCCGCTACCGCAAGAACATCCAGGAGCTGGGCCAGCTGGCCGGTGTGGAAGTGGCGGCCGACCTCCCCCTGCTGGAGAACGACGACACCGTGCTCGCCCAGGCGGGCCTGAAAGTGCATTTCGCCTTCGACGGCAAGGGCAGCATCGGGCTGAACGACGGCGAGGCCTCGGGCGGGCAGCAGGTCATCAAGTCGCTGATCCTGCTGGTGGGCCTGCTGAAAGACGAGGAAAGCGGCTCGGGCGGCTTCGTCTTCATCGACGAGCCCTTCGCCCACCTGGACGTGCGCAACATCCAGCTCGTGGGCCACTTCCTGCGCAGCACGCGCGCGCAGTACGTGCTGACCACGCCCATCACGCACAACCTGGAGGTGTTCGAGCCCGCCGAGATCACCCTCGTGACCAGCAAGAAGCCCGCCGGCAGCCGCTGGGCGCCGCCCATCGCCGTGGCCAAGCGGCGCGGCGTGCCGGAGCTCAAACCCCTCAGCGCATGATCGCCCTGCGCACGCAACCCAACGGGAACAGGCGCCGTACGCGGCACGGCGCACCGTGGACGAGCCTGCCAACGTTGCGCCCCGCCCAACAGGCCCTTTTGTGCGACTGGCTGCGCGCCGACGCGGCAGAACGCCAATGGCAGTCCCTGTTGGACATTGCGGGCGCGCAGCGGCTGGAGCTGGCCGAGGGTCTCCTGGATCTGCTGCTGCATGCCGGTGCGCTGCACACCAAGGAACGCTTCATCCACGCCCAGTGGCGCGTCGAACGCATCGTGTGGAGCGATGTGGCCGTGCTGCAGGAGGCCGTGGGCCTGCGCAGCGCAGCCACCCGCGAGAGCGCTCGCCAGCAGTTGGCAGCACAACTGCAGGCCCTGGGCGAGCAGGAGCCCTGGCTAGAAAGCGCTGTGCGCCACTGTCTGGACAGCCGCCAGGGCGAGACGCTGCGCCAGGCGCGCCTGCAGTTGCTGCAAGCCTTGGCCAGTTGGCAGGCCGACCAGCGCTTCGGGTTGCGCCAGGATTTCGCCCAGCACGCGCGCGGCACCACCAAGGCCATCACCCCGACTGAATGGAAATGGCTGCAAGCCCATGTGCCGCTGGAAGCGCTGGGCATCGCCCGCTTCGCGCCGCTGTTGTGGCTGGGCGGCTCGCTCACTCTGAATACGCCCGGGGGCTGCATCGATGTGGCGGCTGCCGGCCTGTGCGGCCTGCCCACGCGCCTGTTTGGCGCGCCGGCTCGGGTGCGGGCGCCCCGCCGCTACTGGCTGATCGAGAACCGTGCAAGCTTCGAGCGCCAGGCACTGGCGGCCGCGCCCGGCACTTGCGTGGTCTGGCTGCCCGGCCAGCCGCCGCAGAGCTGGCGGGAGGCGATGCAGTGGCTGCTACAGCAAGCCCCCGCACCAGCCGATGTGAGCTGCGACCCTGACCCCGCGGGCGTGGCCATCGCGCTGGCCGCAGGTGCGCTGTGGCATGCGGTGGGCCTGCCTTGGCAGGCCCACCGCATGCAGCCGCAAGACTGGGGCGCGGCCCCGCGCCTCCCGCTGAGCGCACACGACCATGCCTGGCTGCAGCGCCTGCAGGCCGACCCCGACCTGCCAGCCACGCTGCGCACCCTGTGCACCGCGTTGCAAACCCAAGGCCACAAAGCTGAGCAGGAATTCTGGCTGTAGCGCAACCGGCGCCGCACTGCACAGCGGCCGGTACCGCCCGTCAACGCAGTCCCACGACAGGGCATCGGGACAACTCATCGCCCCCTGGCAGGCCAGACCTCCAGCTCACGGCAACTACCTATTCTCAGACCGCGCGCGGGCCGCTTACAGTGCACACAGCGTGCGCGGTCCGCAGCCCCGCGCCTCTGAGAAAAGGAGCTTGCGTGAACCAGGAGGCCACGGGCCGCCGCGGCCTTGCCCAGCGGACGCTGGATGCACTCATCACGACCGATCCCCATCAGCGCATCCGCCTGGCCATGGCGGGGGTGTCGGCGCTGCTGATGCTGGGCTGCATCGGGGCGATGCACCTGGTGGCCGCCGCCGGCCTGACCTATCCCGTGCCGGTGTACTGGTGGACCCTGGCGTGCGGCGCGGGCATCACCACGGTGTTCGTGCTCATCCGCAGCGGCGCCAGCCGGCGCTTTGCCGACCCGTCGCTCACGCTGTTCCAGATCGTCTATGCGATTGCCTGCAACGCGGCGGCCTATGTGATCGCCGGCCCCGCGCGCGGCATTGCGCCGCCCATTCTCGCGGTCATCATGATGTTCGGCGTCTTCGGGCTCACCCCCCGCCAGATGGTGGGCGTGGCGCTCTACGGGCTGGTGGCCTTTGGTGCAGCGGGCGCCGTGGTGCAGTGGTGGCATCCGGCTTGGCTATCGCCCGACAGCCAGCCCCCGGCGCTGTCGGCGGCCTACCTGGTCATGATCGCGGTGGTGCTGGCCAGCAGCACCTTTCTCACCACGCGCGTGCACAGCGCGCGGGCCCGCCTGCGCAGCCAACAGCGCGAGCTGGCCGCCGCCGTGGAGCAGATCCGCGAACTGGCCGTCCGCGACGAGCTCACAGGCCTGCCCAACCGCCGCTGCATGCTGGAGATGATGCGGCTGGAGCATGCGCGCGCGCAGCGCAGCCGGCAGCCCCTGCTGCTGGCGCAGCTGGACCTGGACCATTTCAAGGCGGTGAACGACACGCACGGCCATGCGGCCGGCGACGTGGCGCTGCAGTCGTTCGCGCAGACGGTGCACGGCTGCGTGCGGGCCAGCGACCTCCTGGCGCGCTGGGGCGGCGAGGAGTTCCTGCTGCTCATGGCCAATACCCACCCGGCGGACGGCACGCGTCTGCTGGAGCGCGTGCGCGCCACCGTGGCCGCCACGCCCGTGGCCCTGCCAGGCGGCATGCAGCTGTCTCTGACGGTGTCGGTCGGGCTGGCGGAACTGGCCCACGGCGAGAGCACCGCCGCGCTGCTGCAGCGCGCGGACGCGGCCCTCTACGGCGCCAAGCGCCTGGGGCGCAACCGCGTGCTGCTCGCGCACTGAGGGCGGGTTTGCTCCTAAAAAAGTAGCTGCTAGCACTTGCTAAACAAGCGCCGCAGGCCGATTTGGCTCAAGCCGCCACGGGCTGCGCCCGGCGCACCGGGCAGCGCTGCTCCAGCCACGATTCCAATTGCGCGAACACGGGCGCCGCGTCGCGCTCGTTGAAGATCTCGTGGTACAGCCCCGCAAAGCCCTGGGCATGCACCACGGCCGGGGGCGCCGCTGCCGCGAAGGCACGGCTGCCCGCGGGATTGACGATGCGGTCGTCCTCGCCCCACAGCAGCAGCGTAGGAACCGTCCAGCGCGCGGCGCGCGCCAGCGTGGCGGGGCCGGCATCGGCAATGAAGCGCGCCAACCGCGCGCTGATGCGGTCGTGGCAACGCCGGTCGGCCCGGTAGGCGGCCACCACGGCCGGGTCGTGCGACAGGTGTTCAGGGTTCAGGCCGTTGCCCACGCGCAGGTTGGGCACCAGCCGGGGCAGCGTGGCCAGCAGCAGCTTTTGCAGCGGGTTCATGAAAGTGGCCAGCGCGGGCGACGAGAGCACCAGCGCATCCACGGGGCGCACGCCCCGCGCCACGAAGCTCGCCGCCACCAGCCCGCCCATGCTGTGGCCCAGCAGCACCAGCGGCTCGCCGGGCCGCAGCCGCGTGCGTGTGGCGTCCACCAGGTCCGCCAGGTCGGCCAGCAGGCGCAGGTCGCTGGTGAGGCCGCCTCGCGGCCCGCCGGAGTCGCCGTGGCCGTAGTGGTCGTAGCCGCGCACGCTGAAGCCCCAGCCGTTCAGGCGCTGGGCCAGGGCCTCGTAGCGCCCCGCGTGCTCGCCCAGGCCGTGCACCAGCAGCACGGCGCCGCGGCGCTCCTGCGCGGGCAGCGGCCAGTCCTGTACGGCGAGGTTCTCGCCGTCGCTGGCGGTGAAGGGGCGCAGCGTGGGTTCGCTCAGTTCCTGCATGGCCGTGCGCGTTTTCAGGCCGGCATGCTGGCGATCACCTGCGCCACGGCCGCGGTGAGCTTCTTGGCGTAGGGCACGTGCAGGAACTCGTTGGGGCCGTGGGCATTGCTCTTGGGGCCGAGCACGCCGCAGACCATCATCTGCGCCGTCGGGAAACCGCGGCTCAGCATGTTCATGAGCGGAATCGTGCCGCCCTGGCCGATGTAGCCGCAAGGCGCACCGAAGTGCGCCTGGCTCGCGGCGTTGAGCGCCTGCTCGAACCACGGCGTGATGGCCGGGGCGTTCCAGCCGCTGGCCGCGCCATCGGGGGCGAAGGTGACCTTGGCCTGGTAGGGTGCGTTGTCCTCCAGCACGGCCTTCATCTCCTGCAGGCAGGCGGCGGCGTCCACCAGCGGCGGCAGGCGCAACGACAGCTTGAAGGCCGTGTAGGGGCGCAGCACGTTGCCCGCGTCCTTCAGGGCGGGGAAGCCCTCGGCCCCCGTCACGCTGAGCGTGGGCTCCCAGGTGCGCTTGAGCAGCGCCTGTACCGGGTCGGTGGTGGTGGGCAGGGCAAACACCGTGCTGCCACCGCAATCGGCATGCGCCCAGGGGAAACGCTTGTAGACCTCCTCGCCCAGGATGGCGGCGGTGGCCCGCGCCTGCGCCAGGCGGTCGGGTGGCACCTCGCAGTGGAAGTGCGCAGGCAACAGGCGGCCCGTGGCCGAGTCCTCCAGCCGGTCGAGCACCTGGCGCATGATGCGAAACGACGACGGCACCAGACCCGATGAGTCGCCCGAGTGCACCCCCTCGGTGAGGATCTGGACCTTGAGCGTGCCGCTGGCCATGCCGCGCAGGCTGGTGGTGAGCCACAGCTGGTCGTAGTTGCCCGCACCCGAGTCCAGGCAGATCACCAGCGCCACGTCGCCCAGGCGGGTCTTCAGCGCGTCGATGTAAGGCAGCAGGTCGGCGGAGCCGCTCTCCTCGCAGGTTTCGATCAGGCCCACGATGCGCGGGTGCGGCACGTTCTGGCGCTTGAGCTCCTGCACCGCGGCCACGCTGGCGTAGACCGCGTAGCCGTCGTCGGCGCCGCCCCGGCCGTAGAGCTTGCCGTCCTCGTACTTGGGTGTCCACGGGCCCAGGTCGCTGCGCCAGCCCTCGAATTCGGGCTGCTTGTCCAAGTGGCCGTACATCAGCACGGTCTGCGTGGACCGCGGCTGGGTGGCCGCCACCTCGAAGAACAGCACCGGAGTGCGCCCCGGCAGGCGCACGATCTCCAGTTGCAGGCCGGCCACCTTTTGCGCCTCGACCCAGTGCGCGGCATTGCGCAGCACGGTCTCCAGGTGGCCCTGTTCGCGCCAGTCGGGCGCAAAGCCCGGCGACTTGGCGGGGATGCGGATGTAGTCGGTGAGCTGCCGCAGGATGTCTTCGTCCCACACCCGCCCCACGCGTTCCAGCGCGAGTGCGGCATCCAGGGCGGCGGCGGGCAGGCGGTCGTTCATGGCAGAACCTCTGTCGGTGCGCAAAAGGCGCAGGATACGCCAACACCCGCCGCCCGGCGACGGCGATCTGCACGCTGCCCTATTAGTCCACCGCCGGTGCGGGCGCGGGGCGCTGTGCCGCCAGCGCCGTGGACTCCACCCGGTTGCGCCCCGCGAGCTTGGCCGCATACAGCGCCTCGTCGGCCCCCTGAACGAGCCTGTCCCAGCCGTCCGCGGGCTGCAGGGGCCCGCCGCAAACGCCGATGCTCACGGTCGCCGGTATCTCCTTGCCGCCACCCACACAGGGCAAACGCTCCACCGCGCGGCGCAGCGTCTCGGCAAGCTCCAGGGCCCCGCCGAGCGGGGTGTGCGGCAACAGGACCATGAATTCTTCACCCCCGTAGCGACCCACCGGGTCCTGCGCCCGCAGGCGCGTGCGCAGCAGGTCCGCCACATGGCGCAGCACGCTGTCGCCCGCCAGGTGGCCATGGCTGTCGTTGACGAACTTGAAGTGATCGATGTCCACCAGCATCACCGCGTAAGGCTCGCGCAGGCGCACGGCGCGGGCCACATCGCGCTCCAGCGCCATGATGAGCGAACGGCGGTTGACCAGCCCCGTGAGCGCATCGTGCGCGGCGAAATAGCGATTGTCGGCATCGGAGCGGTCCTTGCCCATGAGGATGAAGCCCAGCGAACTCAGGATCACCACCACGAAGGCCGCCATGAAGGTGATGGACTGCATGGCGTTGCCCTGCATCAGCCCCTCGACCGGTATGTCGCGCGTGGCGGCGAGCATTCCGCGCACCCCCAGTAGCAATACCTCCATCACCAGGCCCACGCTGAGCAGCGTCGCGCCGCGCAGGGACGCAGCCGGCCGCTCGCGCCACAGGGACCACAGCACCATGCCCAGCTGCAGCGGCGGCACCACGCCCGCCGTGATGATGCGTGCGCGGTAGTCGTCAATGAAGAACGCAAACAACAGCGCCGTCGCCGCGACCGGCACCGCCATGCGGCGCCACGGCAACGCCCGCCCCTGGAACTGGTGCACGGCCGCCAGCACCATGGCGAACGTGCCCGACAGCAGCGTGTTGGCCAGGACGATGCTGGCCCAGTCGGACACCAGGCCGCGCAGGGCGTACAGCACGTACGTGGAGGTGTGCATCATCAGCCCCAGCGCCCACAGGCTGATGCCCTCGCGGCGCCCCGGGCCATGCGCGCAGCGCGCGAGGATAACCGCCCCGCCCCGGCGAGGCCCGCACTCAGGTAAGCGCGAGGGCCCCCACGCGCAGGTCGGCCACCTCAGCCATTGGCGCGGGTGCATGCGCAGGTGCCGCAATCAGGGACGCGTCGCCCAGGGTCGGCCCCAGCCTGAACACCTGCACGGCCGCGGCCAGGCGCGCCGCCTGCTCGCGCAGGCTGTGCGCGGCGGCGGCGGACTCCTCCACCAGCGCGGCGTTCTGCTGCGTCATCTGGTCCAGCTGGCCCACGGCCTGGTTGACCTGGCCAATGCCGCCGGCCTGCTCAGACGCTGCGGCCGTGATCTCGCCAATGATGTCGCCCACGCGCTGCACGCTGCCCACGATCTCGCCCATGGTGCTGCCGGCGTCCTGCACCAGGCGCGCGCCCGTCTCCACCTTCTCCACCGAGGCCTGGATGAGCTGCTTGATCTCGCGCGCCGCCTCGGCGCTGCGGCCCGCCAGGCTGCGCACCTCGCCCGCCACCACGGCAAAGCCGCGGCCCTGTTCGCCGGCGCGTGCAGCCTCCACGGCGGCGTTCAGCGCCAGGATGTTGGTCTGGAAGGCAATGCCGTCGATCACGCCGATGATGTCGGCGATCTTGCGCGAGCTCTGGTTGATGTCGTCCATGGTGGTCACTACCTCGCCCACCACCTGCCCGCCGCGGGCCGCCACCTGCGCGGCGGAGGCCGCGAGCTGGTTAGCCTGGTGGGCCGCATCGGCGGACTGGCGCACGGTGGCCGTGAGCTGGTCCATGCTCTGCGCCGTCTGCGCCAGGCTGCCGGCAGTGGCCTCCGTGCGTGCCGACAGGTCCTGGTTGCCGCTGGCGATCTCGGCGCTGGCGGTGTCGATGCTGTCCACAGCCGTGCGCACCTCTTGCAGCATCTGCACGTAGCGCAGGCGCATGCCTTCCACTTCCCGCACCAGCGTGCCGATCTCGTCGCGCCGCCTGGTCTCGAAGCTCTGCGTCAGGTCGCCCTGCGCGACGAGCGTGATGGCCTGCGTGAGCCCGGTCAGCGGCTGGCTGACGCCGCGGCGCAGCATCACGAACAGACCCACGCCCAGCAAGCCGACGGCCAATGCCATCAATCCCCACACGGCCCAGGTGACGTGGCGCTGGCCGGCCATGGCCTCGGCGTCCGGCACCTCGGCAACCACCCACCATCCGCCCTGTGTCTTGCGCAGCAGCGCCCAAGGGTCCTGCGCGCCGGGCGAATACACCGCCGCCGCGTCGCGCACGAAGCCCTCTGGCGCAGCCACCAACGCCTCGAAGAAGGCCCGTGACTGGGGGAAGGCCTCCAGCACCCGCTGGCCCCGCGCCGTGGGGTGGTACACGAAGCCGGCCTGCTCCAGCCCGGCGCCGGGGTTGATCACGTACACGCCGCCGTGCTCGAAAAAGCGTGTCTGCTCCACCTGCTTTTGCAGCATGGCGTGGAAGATGCTGACGTCATTGCCGATGAACAACAGCGCCACCACCTTGCCTGCCGTGTCCTTGACCGGCAGGTAGTGGCCCATGTAGGGCTTGCCTGCGACCACGGTGATGCCGGTGTAGGGCTCGCCCTTGACGACTGCCGCGTAGGCAGGATCGGCACGGTCCAGCGGCATGCCCTGCTGGCGCTGACCTTGCGCATCTTTCACTGAGGTGGTGATGCGCACGAAGTCGTCGCCCTTGCGCGCAAACACGGTGGCCACGCCGCCGGTCTCGTTGGCGAACTTGTCCACCGCGCTGTAGTCCTCGTTGACCAGCGCGCCGAAGCTGCGCAGCTCCCCCGCGCCCTCGTCGAGTTGCATGGTGGCCTCGAAGTAGCGGCGAAAGCCGCGCATGGTGGCCTGGACCAGCTCACGGTTGGTGTTGTCCGCCGCATCCAGCGAATGGGCGACGGCCTGGGTGGTGCCGCCAATGCTCTGCACCAGCTGCGCCCGCGTGCTGCGTTCGGTCAGAACCGCCAGGGCCAGCCCCACGCCCACCAGCACCAGGGCCACAAGCCCCAGGGCGGTCAGCGTGACCCGGCGGGCAACGGAATGGTGGGCAAGCGAATCGGCGGCCATGCATGTCTCCAGAAAAAGGGGTGCGCCGGGTCGTCCCGGTCTGTCTGGAAATCTACGGCAGGCCTGCCGCTACATCTATTCACAATATCCCTTACGCGGTCTCACGTACCACGCATCCCGCCCAGAGGCCCGGCATCGGGAACAGGGGAATTTTGGCCGCTAGCGCTTATCCATCAAGCGCTAACAGCTACAATTATAATAGCAAAAACCCCGCCGGCGAGAAATGTCCCCTGCGCGCCGGGCTGGACGGTGCGATCAGTCGTGCTCGAAACGGAACACTGCCGTGCCCGCACGCGCATTGGGCAGCCAGCGCACCTCGCGCCCGTCCTGCAGGCCGAAGGCGTCCAGGATGCGCAGCTTGTTCTTGTGCGCCAGCACCTCGAAGTCCTTGAACGTGCCCACGCGGATGTTGGGCGTGTCGTACCACTGGTAGGGCAGGCGCCGGGTGACGGGCATGCGCCCGCGCAGCACCGACACGCGGTTGGGCCAGTGTGCGAAATTGGGGAAGGCGACGATGCCGCTCTTGCCCACGCGCGCAGTCTCGCGCAGCATCACCTCGGCATTGCGCAGGTGCTGCAGCGTATCGATCTGCAGCACCACGTCGAAGCTGTTATCGCCGAACATCGCCAGCCCCTCGTCGAGGTTGAGCTGGATCACGTTCACGCCGCGGCGCACGCAGGCGAGCACGTTGGCGTCGGCGATCTCGATGCCGTAGCCGCTGCAGCCGCGTTCGCGCTGCAGGTAGTCCAGCATCGCGCCATCACCGCACCCCAGGTCGAGCACGCGCGCGCCTTCGGGCACCAGGCGCGCAATGGCTTGCATGGTGGCGTGGTCGCTCATGGTTGTCCTCCCTGCAGCCCCTTGGCAACACTATCAAAATAAGAGCGCACTACGCTCATGTAGCGCGGGTCATCAAGCAAGAACGCATCATGCCCGTGCGGGGCGTCGATCTCGGCGTAGCTCACGTCGCGGCGGTTTTCCAGCAGCGCGTGCACGATCTCGCGGCTGCGCTGGGGCGAGAAGCGCCAGTCGGTGGTGAAACTCACCAGCAGGAACTTGGCACGCGCCACGGCCAGCGCCTGCGCCAGATTGCCGCCATGCTGGCGCGCGGGGTCGAAGTAATCGAGCGCGCGCGTGATGAGCAGGTAGGTGTTGGCGTCGAAATAGTCGCTGAACTTGTCGCCCTGGTAGCGCAGGTAGCTCTCGATCTGGAACTCGATGTCCTGCGTGCTGTATTTCAGATCCATGCCCTCGCGCAACTGGCGCCCGAACTTCTCGTTCATCACGTCGTCGCTCAGGTAGGTGATGTGGCCGATCATGCGCGCGATGCGCAGCCCGCGCTTGGGGATCACGCCGTGGCGGTAGAAGTGCCCGCCGTGAAAGTCCGGGTCAGTGACGATGGCCCGGCGCGCCACTTCGTTGAAGGCGATGTTCTCGGCCGTGAGGTTGGGGGCGCTGGCCACGACCACGGCGTGGCGCATGCGTTCGGGGTACTGCAGCGTCCAGGAAAGCGCTTGCATGCCGCCCAGGCTGCCGCCCATTACCGCCGCCAGTTGCGCGATGCCCAGGCGGTCCAGCAGGCGCGCCTGCGCATCGACCCAGTCCTCCACTGTGACGACGGGGAAGTCCGCACCGTAGACCTCGCCCGTGTCCGGGTGGCGGTGCATGGGCCCCGTGGACCCGAAGCACGAGCCCAGGTTGTTGACGCCGATGACGAAGAACTGGTTGGTGTCGACAGACTTGCCCGGCCCAATCATGTTGTCCCACCAGCCCTCGCTCCTGGGCTGGCCTGCGTAGCTGCCTGCGACGTGGTGCGAGGCATTGAGCGCATGGCATACCAGTACGGCGTTGGAGCGGTCGGCGTTGAGCGTGCCGTAGGTCTCGTAGGCCAAGGTGTAGTCGCGGATCGAGGCCCCCGACTGCAGCGGCAGGGGCTCGGCGAAGTGCATGGTTTGCGGTGTGGCGATGAACGACATGAAAAAACCCGGCTTCGCTAAACAACGAGGCCGGGTCCGGGTGCGTGCTGGGGTGGCAGGCGTGTCGATCGGTCACGTCTTTAGCTGGATTTGTAAAGCGCCCGCAAGCGGTGCAAATCGGCGCGTCTGCGGGCCATTATGCCAAAGGCGTCGCATCTCCCGCAAACAGCGCCAGCAGGCCCAAGACCAGGAAGATCAACGCAGACACCAGATGCACCACGCGGATCGGCACCTTCTTCACCAGACGATCCCCCAGCCAGACCACGGGCGCATTGGCCAGCATCATGCCCAGCGTAGTACCCGCCACGACCCAGAAGTAGGCGCTGTACTGCGCAGCCAGCATGACGGTGGCGACCTGCGTCTTGTCGCCCATCTCGGCCAGGAAGAACGCCACCAGCGTCGTGCCGAACACGCCGAAGCGCGGCGCCGCACCGTCACCGTCGTCGTCCAGCTTGTCGGGAATCAGCATCCACACCGCCATGGCAATGAAGGAAAGACCCAGCACCCAGCGCAGCACCTGCGGCCCCAGCACGGTAGTCACCCACGACCCCACCGCGCCTGCCAGCGCGTGGTTGGCCAGCGTGGCCACGAAAATGCCCAGCACGATGGGCCAGGGCTTGCGAAAGCGTGCGGCGAGCACCAGCGACAGCAGCTGGGTCTTGTCACCCATCTCGGCAAGGGTGACGATGGCGGTGGAGACGAGGAAGGCTTCCATGGGGCGGTCGCAATAGATTTCCGGCCGGAAGTACATCGGACAGCATTGACCACGCCCCGACTCCGGCCTGATGGATCGGTACGCGGTCAATGGTCTCGCCCGACCCGCTGTGGCAGCGGGTCCCATGCACCATGGCGCCCAAGGGCCCCAAGTCTGTTGATGCATGCATCCTCTCGCGTCGCAGTCGCAGCGGACTAGCGCGGGGCAGGCTACTCCCCAAAGACAGCGGAGGATTGTATCCGGCGGAAGAAGGCACCTTTTTGCCCAGCTAGACACAGTAGTTACCCTGGAAAGTGTTGCAGGCGCGCAATTACGACATCCTTGGGGTTATGGCAATGCTTGATAATGGCCCTGCAGTTCTGCCATGCGGAAGTGCACGCTGCGGTGTCTGGTCAGTTTCGCGTCTTTGAAGTCGTCACAGGTTTGTTGATTGCGTCGGGCTCCATCGCATTTCATGTTTTTTCTAGGAGTCCGATCATGGGCAACAAACTCTACGTGGGCAACCTGCCCTATACCTTCCGCGACCAGGATCTGGAGCAGACCTTCAGCCAATTCGGCGCCGTGCAAAGCGCCAAGGTCATGATGGAGCGCGACACCGGCCGCTCCAAAGGTTTCGGCTTTGTCGAAATGGGCAGCGACGCTGAAGCCCAGGCCGCCATCCACGGCGCGCATGGCCAGAACTACGGCGGCCGCGACCTCGTGGTCAACGAAGCCCGTCCGATGGAACCCCGCCCGCCCCGCAGCGGCGGCGGCTTTGGTGGCGGTGGTGGCTACGGCGGTGGCCGCAGCGGCGGTGGCGGTGGTTATGGCGGCGGCTACGGTGGCGGTCGCTCCAGCTATTGATATTCCGCTGAGTCAAAAAAAGGAGCCTTAGGGCTCCTTTTTTTTGCGTCAGATTGACGACACGTGCGTTGAAAACCCCTTGCATCTTTACAAAGGTTCTGGCGCATAATGTTTTGACGAGGCTATTGCCTCGTAGAGGTTGCGGTGATCCGTCAGTTTTCGCGCATAGGGCGTCATTGTGATTAACTGGCTGCGGGTTCGGGACTCCGTCGCTCATTCCATTGTTTTTGAGGAGTCCCTTAATGGGCAACAAACTGTACGTCGGCAATCTGCCGTACTCGGTGCGTGACCAAGATCTGGAGCAAGCCTTCAGCCAGTTCGGTGCGGTGACCAGCGCCAAGGTCATGATGGAGCGCGACACCGGCCGCTCCAAAGGCTTTGGCTTCGTGGAAATGGGCAGCGATGCCGAGGCCCAAGAGGCCATCAATGGCATGAACGGCCAGTCCCTCGGCGGCCGCAGCATTGTCGTGAATGAAGCCCGTCCCATGGAAGCGCGCCCCCCCCGCAGCGGTGGCGGCTTTGGTGGTGGTGGTGGTGGCGGCGGCTACGGCGGCGGCCGCAGCGGCGGTGGTGGCGGCTACGGCGGTGGTGGCGGCTACGGCGGCGGCGGTGGTGGCCGCAGCGAAGGCGGCTTTCGCAGCCCCTACGGCTCCGGTCCACGTGGCGGCGGCGGTGGCCGTGGCGGCTACGGCGGTGGCGGCAACAACGGATATTGATTTTGGCAGGCGCGGGTAAAAGCGCGCTCCACCATCACAAGGCTCCCTCGGGAGCCTTTTGTCCTTCCAGGCCTCAGGGATTGGAAGATCGGCCCTGCCCCGCGCGATGCTTGCGTGGCCGTCCCGCCAGCAGCCGGTCGAACCAGGCATCCGGCAATATGCGCAGTAGTTTGGCCACTACGCCCATCTGCCAGGGAATCACCCGGTACGTCGCCCCCGCCTCAATGGCACGGAACGCGCGGTCCGCAAATGCCTGTGGCGGCAATAGGAAGGGCATGGCATACCGGTTCTCCCGCGTCAGCGGCGTATCCACATAGCCCGGGCAGATCGTCACCACCTGCACGCCGGTGCCGCGCAGTTCCCCCCGCAGGCTTTCGCAGTAGCTGATCACCGCCGCCTTGCTCGCGCAATAAGCTCCATGGCCAGGCAGGCCCCGGATACCCGCCACGCTGCCGATTCCCACCAGCCGCCCGCCGCCGCGGCGGACCATCGCATCGATGAACGGATGAAAGGTGGCCGCCATGCCCAGGTTGTTGGTCGCAAAGGTCTGCGCCATGACATCGAGGTCGCCGCGCTGCGCCGTGTCCACCCCGACGCTGATTCCCGCGTTGGCCACCACCACATCGGGCAGCCCTTGGCGCTCCAGACAAGCGTGGCACGCCGCGATGACGCTGTCAGGCTGCGCTACATCTGCGCTATATATTTCATAGCTACTTGCGCTTATCCCTACTGCTCTAGCCCAAGATTCGATCATATCGACGCGCCGCGCCACAAGGGCCAACCGCCACCCTGCCCGGTGGTAGCGCTCGGCCAGCGCCTGGCCGATGCCGCTGGAGGCTCCAGTGATCAACACCAGCGGGCGGTCTTGCGGAGCCGAACGCGCCATCTCGGTCACCGGCGCACGGGTGCCGGCATCAGCGTGCCCCGCACGCGGCCGCGCAGTTGCATGACCTGCTCCAGGTTGTCGTAGTCCATGCTGTCGGCGGTGAAAGTGTCAGCGCCGCGCTTGAGTGTTACGGGCTGGTCGGAGCGCACGCGCTCTTCATTCACCCATGCATGCAGGAACTCCCCCTGGAACTCCAGCCGCGGCACTGGCGCGCGGCCTTTGGGGGCAGACGCCTCGCGCGTGACGATGGCATTGCCGTAGAGTTGAACCTCGCTGCCGTCCCCGTTGGACAGCGCACGATTCGCACGGGCGGTAACGACGCGCCCCTCCTCGTTTACCGAGCGCATGCGCGCCTGGTCGATCTCCAGCGTGTCGTTGTCCGCGTAATGGCGCGCCAGGGTGCCGCGGATCTCGCTCTGCAGTCGGCCCGTGGCATCAAAGCTTTTAACCGCAAAGTCGCGCATGTAGTAGTCGGGCTCGTGGCTCACGGGGCGCTCCTGCGCCGGCTGCTGCGGCCGCGGCGCGTTGCGCACCAGCCACCAGGAGCCCAGCGCCAGCAGCCCCATGAGCAGCACGGGCAGGTAGAGCGACAGGCGTTCCCACGCCAGGTGTAGGCGTGAGGTCATGCGGCATGCGCGGCCAACAGACCGGCGTAACGGCCACTGGCGACCAGCAGCAGGTCGCAGAACTCCCGCGCCGCACCCGCGCCACCCGGCGCGGCGGTGACATGGTGGGCGACGGCGCGGGCCTCGATGTGGGCCTGCGCGGGCGCGCAGGCGAAGGCCACACGGCGCATCACCGGCAGGTCGGGCCAGTCGTCTCCGATGGCGGCGGCCTGCGGCCACGACAGGCCCAGCTCGGCCAGGATGGACTCGGCCGCCGGGCGCTTGTCCTCGGTGCCGAAACGCGCATGCATCACCCCCAGCGCCTTCAGGCGCAGCCGCAGCGCCGGTGAATCACGCCCCGTGACCACCGCGGGCGTGATGCCCGCCTGCTGCAGCAGCTTGATGCCGTGTCCGTCAAGCGTATGAAAACGCTTGAGGGTCTCGCCCACTTCAGAGAAATACAGGCCGCCGTCGGTCAACACACCGTCCACGTCGAAGAAGGCGACGCGCACCGGCTGCGCCAGCAGCAGGAGTTGCGGATCGAACTGCAGGGCCGGTTGCAGGGGGGGCAGCGGCGTGGCGTTGGACGGGGACATCAGATCACCTTGGCTCGCATCAGGTCGCCGATGTGCACCACGCCCACCAGCACGCCGTCGTCGTCCGTGACCAGCACGCTGGTGATCGAGTGATGCTCCATGGCCTGCGCCGCATCGGCCGCCAGGGCATCGGCTGCAATGGTGCGCGGGCTGGCATGCATGACGTCCTGGGCGCGCGTCTCGCGCAGGTCCACGCCGGCCTCGATGCGCCGGCGCAGGTCGCCGTCCGTGAAGATACCCACGGGCCGGCCCGCATCGTCTACCACCGCGGTGGCGCCCACGCCCTTGGCGCTCATCTCGCGCATCAGGGTGCTGAAATTGGCATCGGGCGGTACGTGCGGCACGTCGGCGCCCGCGCGCATGACGTCGCGCACATGGGTCAGCAGCTTGCGGCCCAGCGCACCGCCGGGGTGCGACCGCGCGAAATCCTCGGGGCGAAAGCCGCGCGCGTCGAGCAGCGCCACCGCCAGCGCGTCACCCATGGCCAGCTGCGCCGTGGTGCTGGTGGTAGGCGCCAGGTTCAGCGGGCAGGCCTCGCGCTGCACGCTGCAGTCCAGCACCAGGTCCGCGTGGCGCGCCAGGGTGGACTGCAGCCCGCCCGTCATCGCGATCAGCGGGACGCCCAGGCGCTTGAGCACCGGTAGCAGCACGGTGATCTCGCTGCTTTCGCCGCTGTTGGAGAGCGCCAGCACCAAGTCGCCGTTGGTCACCATGCCCAGGTCGCCATGGCTGGCCTCGGCAGGGTGCACGAAGAACGCGGGCGTGCCGGTGGAGGCCAAGGTGGCGGCGATCTTGCGCCCCACGTGGCCGCTCTTGCCCATGCCCATGACCACCACGCGGCCCGTGGTTGCCAACACGCGCTGTACCACCTGCACGAAGCCGCCGCCCAGGCGCTCGCCCATGGCATGCAGCGCCTCGGCCTCCGTGCGGACGGTCTCGCGTCCCAGGCGCAGGGCCTGTTCGGCATTGAAAGACGAGGTAGCGGCAGGAGCGACAGGCATGGATGAATTCTATCGGTCGGCCCACCTGCGGCTCGGCTACGATGAAACATGTCCTCTCTCGCCCTGACCCTGCTTTACCTGCTGGCCGCCGTGCTGGGCGTGGTGGCATGCCGCAGCCTGCGGTTGCCGCCGATGATGGGCTATCTGGCGGCGGGCATCCTCATCGGCCCGCATGCCCTGGCCTTGACGCAGAACTCCGAAGGCGTGCGCCACCTGGGCGAATTCGGAGTGGTGTTCCTCATGTTCACCATCGGCCTGGAATTCAACCTGCCCAAGCTGCGTGCCATGCGCCGCCACGTGTTCGGCCTGGGCCTGCTGCAGGTGCTGGCGTGCATGGCGGCCTTCTCCGCATGGTTGCTGCTGCTGGCGCGGCTGACCGGCGGCGTGTGGGACATGGGCTGGCAGACCGCACTGGCGCTGGGCGGAACGCTGGCAATGAGCAGTACAGCGATCGTCGTGAAGCTGATGTCCGAGCGCGGCGAGCTGGAGAGCGAGCATGGGCGCAGGGTGTTGGGTATTTTGCTGTTCCAGGATTTGGCCGTGGTTCCCATGCTGGTGCTGGTGCCTGCGCTGGGGTCCGAGCCCGAGCAACTGCTGACGGCGCTGGCGGTCGCCCTGCTGAAGGCCACAGTACTCGTGGCGGTACTGCTGGTTGGCGGCCAGCGCGTGATGCGCTGGTGGCTCACGCAGGTGGCGCGGCGCAAGAGCGACGAACTGTTCATGCTCAACCTGCTGCTGGTCACGCTGGGGCTGGCCTGGCTGACCGAACTGGCAGGCCTCTCGCTGGCCCTGGGCGCCTTCATCGCCGGCGTGCTGGTGTCCGAGACCGAATACCGGCACCAGGTGGGCACCGACATCCGCCCCTTCCACGACGTGCTGCTGGGGTTGTTCTTCATCACGGTGGGCATGATGCTCGACTGGCACGTGCTGGTGGAGCGCTGGTCGCTGGTGCTCGTGTTGCTGGCCGCGCCGCTGCTGATCAAGACGGCCATCATCGTCGCGCTGGCCCGCGGGTTGGGGACGACAACGGGCGTATCGCTGCGCACCGCGCTGTACGTGGCGCAGGCAGGGGAGTTCAGCTTCGTGCTGCTGTCGCTCATGCAGGTCCACGGCCTGCTGCAGCCCGCACTGATGAACCCGGTGCTGGCGGCCATGGTGCTGTCCATGCTGGCTACGCCATTCCTCATCCAGTACAGCAACCGCATCGTCATGAAGCTGGTGGCCAGCGACTGGCTGCAGCAGTCGCTGCAGGTGACCACCATCGCGCGCCAGGCCATCAACACCAGCGGGCACGTGCTGATCTGCGGCTACGGCCGCTCGGGGCAGAATCTGGCACGCATGCTGGAGCGCGAAGGCATCGCCTACATGGCGCTGGACCTGGACCCCGACCGCGTGCGGCAGGCCGCCGCCGCGGGCAACTCGGTCGTGTTCGGCGACGCCACGCGCCTGCAGGCGCTCAAGGCAGCGGGCCTGGCGC
This sequence comes from Diaphorobacter sp. ED-3, assembly GCF_027625375.1. Classification (NCBI taxonomy): domain Bacteria; kingdom Pseudomonadati; phylum Pseudomonadota; class Betaproteobacteria; order Burkholderiales; family Comamonadaceae; genus Diaphorobacter; species Diaphorobacter sp. ED-3. The sequence continues at coordinate 4,104,902 of NZ_CP115182.1, forward strand.
GTGCGGCCGCCCTGGTCGTCACCTACCTGGACACTCCCGCCGCGCTCAAGGTGATTCACCATGCGCGCACCCACGCGCCACAGCTCCCCGTGGTCGTGCGCACCCAGGACGACTCTCAACTGGAGAAGTTGCAGGAGGCCGGCGCCACCGAGGTGGTGCCCGAGGCCATCGAGGGCTCGCTGATGCTGGCCAGCCACGCACTGGCGTTGGTGGGCGTGCCCATGCGCCGCGTGCTGCGCCTGGTGCAAGACCAGCGCGATGCACGTTACGGCCTGCTGCGCGGCTACTTCCACGGGGCGGACGACGACACGCCGTCCGAACGCGACCAGGAGCGGCTGTACTCCCTGTCCCTGCCCGCGGGAGCCGCCGTGGTGGGGAAGCCGCTGGCCGACCTACCCCTGCATGGCATCGGCGTGCGTCTGGTCAACGTGCGTCGCGCCAGCGGCGCCATGTCCCCGCCCGACGACCGCACGCCCCTGGCCGAAGGCGACACGCTGGTGCTGTCCGGCCATCCCACCGCCCTGGGCCTGGCAGAGGAGAAGCTGCTGCGCGGCTGATTACACTGTGCGCCCTGGCGGTGCCCGGCAGGGTCTGCACATCCGAATCGTTCTCTCTTTTGCCCCACCCATGACAGCCCTTAGCGTCAACGACTACCTGCGCCAGCACATCCGCACCGTCCCTGACTGGCCCGCGCCGGGGGTGCAGTTCCGCGATATCACGCCCCTGCTGCAAAACCCCAAAGTGTTCCGCGTGCTGATCGACGCCTTCGTGCACCGCTACATGGACCGCGCGCTGCGCCCCGATGTGGTGGCCGGACTGGACGCCCGCGGCTTCATCCTGGGCGCGGTGGTGGCCTATGAGTTGAATGTGGGCTTCGTTCCCATTCGCAAGAAAGGCAAGCTGCCTTTCACCACCGTCGAGGAAACCTACGAACTCGAGTACGGCAGCGCGACCGTGGAACTGCACGCGGACGCGGTCCAGCCCGGCGACCGGGTGCTGCTGATCGACGACCTGATCGCCACCGGCGGCACGATGATGGCCGGCAAGAAACTGCTGGAAAAACTGGGCGCGACCGTCATGGAAGGCGCCGCCATCGTGGATTTACCGGAACTCGGCGGCTCGGCACGCCTGCGTGCCAGCGGACTGCCGCTGTACACGCTGGTGGACTTCAGCGGCCACTAGACCGCTGGGCTGCCGCAGTCCCCGCAGCCGGTTCTTCAGCGCAGGTCGCCGTATTGCGTGGAGCTGAGGTCGGACGACCGGCCGTCCTGCCCCGGCATGACAGTGTCCTCGAACCCCGTGGGCGCGGGGCTTGGTGGCAGCAGCGGGCCGCTGCGCGTGGTAACGCCCAGGGCCGGCCCGGCCGCGGGCGCACGCGCCACAGCGCTGGTGAGCGCCTGCTTGAACGCCGCCACCTCGTCGGCCTCGATGGGCTCGAACCGCGGCGCCGCGCGCGCGGGCGCGGGTGGCACCAGCGGCGCTGGACGCGAGGGTAGTGCCGCTCCTTGCGACGCGGCAGCGGCGGGCCGGGGCGTCCCGGAAATGATGGGCGATGCGGGGGTGGCAGAAGCCTGCGGCGCGGGCGCCTGGGCCGCCGGGGTGCGCGGCTGCACGCCCGTGCTGATCTGGTCGTTGGTGCGCCAATACACGGCGGTCACCAGGATGTCGAAACGAGAACGGGCGGTCTGCGTCACCAGGGTTTCAATTTTGCCCAGCCGCGCCATGTCCCGCCCGTACTCCGGCGCCAAGTCCATCATCACCAGGAACTGCGCCCCACGCTGGTCCAGCGACAGGACCTTGAACTTGTACCCCGCCGACAGCACGCCGGCACGCACCATGGCGTCACGCACCACGGTGTACAGCAGCTCGCGGCGCTCCATGCGTTCGTTCTTGCGGCCCGTGGCGGGCTCGGAGGCCGCGGCGGGTTGCGGCTCCAGCAGGGGTTTGCCTGCACGCGCCGGGGCCGTGCCATTGGCCTGGGTAGCGGCGGGTGCCGGGCGCGCACGCGCGACCGGAGGCTTGGATTTGCGGGTGAACCAGCTGAACAATGACATGCTTGCCTTCGCGAAGAAGCGCTCAAAAACGTCGGCAAGTGTACTGCGCGCGCGTCGGCCGAGGCGTGACAGTTGCAGGGTCGGCCGCGCCGCGATGGGCGCTGTGGTCACAAAGCGTGGCGCTCGCGCGCCGCGCTCAGGTCGACGCGATGCGGCGGCGGCGGTTGCCCAGGCGCTTGGCCAGCACGGCGCCGGCCGCCATCGCCAAGTGCAGCGCTACCGCCGGTTGGCGATTGCAAAGTTCCGTAAAGCGCAGAGCGGGCAGGCTCCAGAGCTTGCTCGGTGCGCCCGCCTGCACCGTGGCGCTGCGGGGCTGATGGGAAAAGAACGCCCCCTCGCCCACCATCGAGCCGGGGCCGACAATGGCCAGGCGCAGCCGCTGCTTCTCGTCCTCAAAGTGCACGCTGAGCGAGCCGCTTTCCACCAGGTACAAGGTGCGGTCGTTGGTGCCCTTGGCAAACAGCACCTGTCCCGAGGGGATGCTGATGGGCAACAGGTAGGCGGACAGCCAATCCCACTGCTCGGCTGTGAGCACGTTGTTCATGCTGTCGTCCGCCGTCGCGTGGGTGATGGCCTGGATCAGACCCGAAAGGTCGACTTTGGAGGAGGGAGCGGTGATGGCATTCATCGGGCGCGAACGGTAACGCGCCGCCGTCATCTGCACAAGCACTCATTACCCTTACTTACACATGGCGTTGCGCGCCCGCCGCGCGGCTATTTGCCGATACAGAAGCTGGAGAAGATGACACCGAGCAGATCGTCGGACGTGAACTCGCCCGTGATGGTGTTGAGGGCGTTTTGCGCCAGGCGCAGCTCCTCGGCCAGCAGGTCCAGCGCCGGCCCGTCGCTTTCCAGTTGCGCGGCCGCCTCCATGAGGTGGGCGTCCACGGCGCGCAAGGCTTCGATGTGGCGCGCGCGGGCGATGTACACGCCCTCCGCAGCCGACTGCCAACCCGCGATTTGCAGCAATTGCCGACGCAGCGTATCCAGCCCCTGGCCGGTGCGCGCGGACAGCAGCACCGCCTGGCTCTCACCCTCGCGCGCAGGCGCCGCCGCCTGCGGGGCGGCGTCGGCCTTGTTCCAGACGTCGACCACCGGCACGCCCGCGGGCAGCCGGTTGGAGAGCGTGTGCGCAATGGCGGCGTCGTCGTCCTGGTACTGCGCGCTGCCCCAGCGCGTGAGGTCGTGCAGGAACAGCACCGCGTCGGCGCCCGCGATCTCGTCCCAGGCGCGGGCGATGCCGATGCGCTCGACCTCGTCGTCGCTTTCGCGCAGGCCCGCCGTGTCGATCACGTGCAGCGGCACGCCCTCGATCTGGATGGTCTGCTGCACCTTGTCGCGCGTGGTGCCGGCGATCGGCGTGACGATGGCCAGTTCCGCCCCTGCCAGCGCGTTCAGCAGCGAGCTCTTGCCCGCGTTGGGCTGCCCGGCGATCACCACCTTGATACCCTCGCGCAGCAACGCGCCCTGGCTGGCACGCTGCATCACGCGGGCCAGCGATTGCTGCAAATTCGATAGCTGCCCGCGCGCGTCTGCCTTGCGCAGGAAGTCGATTTCCTCTTCAGGAAAGTCCAGCGTCGCCTCCACCAGCATGCGCAGGTGCACCAGCGCGTCGCGCAGCGTGTGGATCTCGCGCGAGAAGTCGCCCGACAGTGAACGGCTGGCGCCGCGCGCGGCCGCCTCCGTGCTGGCGTCGATCAGGTCGGCGATCGCCTCGGCCTGGGCCAGGTCGATCTTGTTGTTGAGGAAGGCGCGCTCGGTGAACTCGCCGGGCTCGGCCAGCCGCAGGCGGTCCAGCACGCCGCCCGTGGCCGCCTCCAGGCAGCGCGCCAGCAGCAGCTGCAGCACCACGGGGCCGCCATGGGCCTGCAGCTCCAGCACGTCCTCGCCGGTGTAGCTGTGCGGCGCGGGAAAGTACAGCGCCAGCCCCTGGTCGATGGCCTGGCCCGCGCCATCCCGAAACGGTAGGTAGGTGGCCTCGCGCGGCTTGAGCGCGCGGCCGCACAGCGCCTGCACCAGTGCGCCGATCTGCTTGCCCGAGACCCGCACGATGCCCACCGCGCCGCGCCCCGGCGCGGTGGCAATGGCAACGATGGGGTCGGAGTGGCGCGGCAGCATGGGCTTACAGGTGCGGTGGAGAGGGGCAGCGCATGATAGCCGCGCCCCGCCCGGCGCCATGAAGAAGGCCCGCGCGGGGCGGGCCTGGGGCGTGGGTCACGCATATTTGATAGCTGCTTGCGCTTGTCCAACGTCGGTTTCAGGGGTTTTTGTATCTGAAAACCTTTGTAGCCAAGCGCTGGCAGCTATCGTTTTTAAGGCCTTCGGCTTGCCGCGATCACTTGATGGTCGTCCACGCGGGCATGGGGCGATCGTCCGCGCGATGCGGCGTGTCCACGTTCTTGCGCATCGCCCAGGGGCGGATCTGGTGGTGCAGCGGCAGGTAGTAGTACTCGTCCTTGACCAGCTTGAGCGCGTCGTTGATCAGCGCGTCGCGCTTGGGAGCATCCATCTCGACCTTGATCTGCTGGATCATGCCGTCGAGCTTGGCGTCGGAAAAGCGCCCGCCGTTGTAGACGCCAGCCGAGGTCTTGCCGTCCTTGGTGGACATCAGCGAGTCCAGCGAATACAGCGCGTCGAACGTGGCCACGCCCCAGCCGAACAGGTAGGCGCTCACGTCGTTGTTCATCACGCGGGTGACGAACTGCGCCATGGGCGCAGTTTGCAGGTTGGTCTTGACGCCGATGCGCGTCCACATGGCGGTGACGGCCTGGCAGATGGCCTCGTCATTCACGTAGCGGTCATTCGGGCAGTCGAGCTTGAGCGAGAAGCCGTTCGGGTAGCCGGCGTCGGCCAGCAGCTTCTTGGCGGCCTCCACGTCGTACTTGGCGGCACGCTCGTCCAGTTGCTTGGTCCAGCCATGCACCATGGGAGCGATCATGGTGCCCGCAGGCACCGACAGGTTGCGCATGGTGCGGCTGTGCAGGCCCGCAGAGTCGATGGCCTGGTACAGCGCCTGGCGCACGCGCTTGTCCTTGAGCGGGTTCTTGCCGGCCGTGCCCGCGCCGGGCAGCTCGTCGCGGAACTGGTCCAGGCCCAGGTAGATGGTGCGGTTCTCGGCCCCTTCGATGAGCTTGATGTCGGGGTTGGCCTTCATGCGCGCCAGGTCCTGCGGCGGCGGGTCGACCACGAAGTCCACCTGCCCCGAGATCAGCGCGGCCGAGCGCGTGGCGGCCGACTTGATGGGAGTGAACACCACCTCGTCGATGTTGCCCTTGGGCTTGTCCCACCAGTTGGGGTTCTTCTTGAGCGTGACCTTCACGTCCGGCTGCCAGCCCACCATGACGAAGGGGCCCGTGCCGTTGGCGTTGCGCGAGGCGTAGTTCTCTTCCTTGCCCGCGTAGTCTTGCGACTTCACCGAGTTGTGCTTCTCGGCCCAGGCCTTGTTCATGATGCGCGCCTCGGTCAGCTCGCGCAGCAGGATGGGATTGGGGCCCTTGAGGAACACGTCCACCGTGTGCTCGTCCACCTTCTTGACTTCCTTGACGCTCTGCACCGCGGACATCATGTTGGACGGCGCCGTGCCGGCGCGCGTGAGCGAGAACACCACGTCATCGGCCGTGAATGGCGCACCATCATGGAATTTCACGCCCTTGCGAAGTTCAAAACGCACCTGTGTGGGGGAGACCTGCGTCCACTTGGTGGCCAGCGCGGGCTCGATCTGGTACTTGTCGTCATAGCGCACCAGGCTCTCGTACACCTGCTGCAGGAAGGCGTGCGTGGTCTGGTGGTTCTGCGCGTGGGGGTCCACGGTGAGGATGTCGTTGGCGCCGGCCCAGCGCATGGTGGCGGCGTGGGCGGTGCCCATGGCCACGAGCACGGCGGCCCCCAGCAAGCCCAGTTTGAAGGTGGTACGTTGAATCATCCGTCTGGCTCCTGTGTGTTGATGGTTACTACCGAATCACGTAGTAGCAATCATCGTACCGAAAACAACAACGGCCGCTGAGCGGCCGTTGCGGGGAGCAGGGGATTGCGGCCGGGAAGGCCGCGCTCCGTCAGCGGAACTTGGGCAGGTTGAACTGCGGCGGCACGCCCATGCGGGTGTTGATGATCCACTGCTGCGCGATCGACAGGATGTTGTTCGTCAGCCAGTACAGCACCAGGCCGGCCGGGAAGAAGAAGAACATCACGCTGAACATCAGCGGCATCAGCCACATCATCTTGGCCTGCATCGGGTCCGGCGGCGCGGGGTTCAGCGCGGTCTGCAGCAGCGAAGAGAGCGTCATCAGGAGCGGCAGGATGAAGAATGGGTCGGGCGAGGACAGGTCCTTGATCCAGCCGATCCACGGCGCATTGCGCATCTCCACGCTGGACAGCAGCACCCAGTACAGCGCAATGAACACCGGGATCTGGATCATGATGGGCAGGCAGCCGCCCATGGGGTTGACCTTCTCCTCGCGGTAGATGCGCATCATCTCCTGCTGCATCTGCTGAGGCTTGTCCTTCAGGCGCTCGCGCATTTCCATGATGCGCGGGTTGATGGCCTTCATCTTGGCCATGCTGGCATAGGCCTTAGCGTTGAGCCAGTAGAAGGCGATCTTCAGCAGGAACACCAGCGCCACGATGGACCAGCCCCAGTTGGCGATCACCTTGTGCAACTGGTCCAGCAGCCAGTACAACGGCTTGGCCAGGATGGTCAGCCAGCCATAGTCCTTGACCAGCTCCAGGCCCGGGGCCAGCTTTTCCAGCAGCGTCTCGATCTGCGGGCCGGCGAACAGGCGCGCGTCCACGGCCTTCGACTGGCCGGGGGCGATCTCGCCCAGCGGCGTGATCATGCCCACCGAGTACAGGTTGGTGTCCACCTTGCGCACGAAGTTGTCGCGCTGCACGCCGTCGCCCAGCAGCCACGCGGTGGCGAAGTAGTGCTGCACCATGGCCACGTAGCCGTTGCTGGAAGACTTGTCGATCTCGGCCTTGCCATTCTCGATGTCCTTGAACTCCACCTTTTGGTACTTCTTCGCCTCGGTGTACACGGCCGGACCGGTGAACGTGGAGTAGAACGACGACTCGCCCGCCGGCTTGTTGCCATCGCGCACCAACTGCAGGTACAGCTGGGGCGATACCGGGGCAGTGCCCGTGTTGACCACCTCGTGCTTCACGGCCACGTCGTAGGCGCCGCGCTTGAGCGTCCAGGTCTTGACCAGCTTCACGCCGCCCATGTCGGCCGACTCGAAACGCACGGTCAGCTCGTTCTGGCCGTCCTGCAGTTCGCGCGGACCGGGCACGACCGCCATGGGGGTCTTGTGCGTGGGGAAGGCGCCGCCGGCGCCGTTGCCGATGAGGCCCGTCTGCGCGACATAAACACGCGAAGCGCTCTCGTCCAGCAGCAGGAAGGGCTTGGTCTTGTCCTCCATCTCGGGATACTGCAGCAGCTCTCCGTGGACCAGCGAACCGCCTTCGGAGTCAAAGCTCAGGCGCAGCACGTCGGTGCTCACCGTCACACGCTCGCGCGGGATGGCGGCAGGCGGCACGCTGGCGCCTGCGGGCGGCTGCGGCGCCGCGCCCGGCGTGGCGCTGGCGGCGGCCACCGGCACGTCGGCAGCGCCAGCGCCGGAGGCCGCTACCGCGGGCGTGCTGGCCGTCTGCGCCGGCGGCGTGGGGAAGAAGGTGGCCTTGTTGCCGTTGTGGATCTGCCACTTGTCCCACAGCAGAACCATGGAAAAGCCAAAGATCACCCACAGGATGGTGCGGCGGATGTCGTTCATGAAGTCTTCTTACGTGAGGAAGAGGGAGTGTCGTCGGAAGGCGTGAGCCGTGAAAACAGGCGCATGCCGCGCGGCAGCTCCTGCGGCACGGGGTCCAGCCCGCCCTCGCACCAGGGATGGCAGCGCGCCAGGCGGCGCACGGTCAGGTAGCTGCCGGCCGCGGCACCATGTTGCTCCAGCGCCTGCAGAGAGTACACCGAGCAGGTGGGCTCGAAGCGACAGGCCGACCCGATCCAGGGACTTAGCAGCAGCCGGTAGCCGCGCACCAGCCCCATGAGCAGCGCGCGCATCATGGTCGCGCCCCTGTCGAGGCCACCCTACTGCGGCGTTCGGCCGCGGCAAAGAGCTGTTCCAGTTCGGCGCGCACGGCCTGCTTCAAAGCCTCGGAGGTGGCGCTCACGAACTGCTTGCGATCAAAGCCCATGCGCAGGCGCACCACGTGCGCGCCGCTGGGCATGCGCGCCTCGAACCCGCTGGCCACGGCGTAGATCTGGCGCTTGATGGTGTTGCGCGTGACTGCGCGGCGGGCCCAGCGCTTGGGCACCATGGCGCCCAGCCACACGCCGCCCGCCTGCCCTCCAACGAGAAACAGGGCCTGCGATCCCTGCGCCTGCGGCGAGGAATCGGGCCCTGTGGCTGGCGGAACTCCATCGGTTGCCACCGGCGGCAAACCCAGCCGGTGCAATGCGAAGTGCGCCGTGCGGGAGACGGTGCCTCCCGCCATGGCTGCCTGGAACTGGGGGCGCGTTTTCAGCCGATGCATGGGTGCAGCGTCCCCGGCAGGGAACTGGCGGTGCAAACCCGTAAGCGGCCGAAAGCCGAGCGGCCCGGCCTCAGACGGCCAGACGCTTGCGGCCCTTGGCGCGGCGAGCGTTGATGACGGCACGGCCGCCGCGCGTCTTCATGCGCACGAGGAAGCCATGGGTGCGCGCACGGCGCGTCTTGGAGGGCTGGTAAGTACGTTTCATGTTCTCAATCCTTGAAGGTTCAGTTACGGGCGCGGCTTCGATCGGCAGCACCCGCCGGGCCTGCTGCATCCTGCATGGAATGCGCGAAAAGCAGCCGCCCGGGCTTGATCACCCTGAACACCATTCAGGGAAACCGCGGATTATTGCAGGCTCGGTGAATCCTGGCAATGCCTGGGGCGTATCGGCCTACTTCGCGATCCGGTGCATGTAGGGCCGCGCATGCCCCCTTACCGCCTCGCTCAGATTGTGGATAACTCCTTGACAAGCTAGAATCGCGGGCCTTGTACCGTTCCTCCTATCCACAACAAGAATCACCTGAA